>CAWHCM010000001.1:0-710849 GCA_963828045.1 uncultured beta proteobacterium
AGCCCAGGTCGGGGAGCCAAAAATTCAATACGTTTGGTCCGCTCGGACCGACGGACTCTATTGCGGAACGTTGCGCCCAACGTCCCGTTCCTCCCGCATATCTGAAGCCGCTCGCAGAGCAACGTTCGGCGGTTGCTGCTACGGCGCTGGCGTGCGACGGCGCTGGCGTGCGACGGCGACGAGCGGTCGACCTTGCCCTCGAAGGCAGCGACCGCGCCGTCTTGTTTCGGCCAAAACCCGACATCAGCACGCTTGCCTCAAAGCGGACAGTACGATCGTGTTCCAGGAATGATTGACTCGAAGGACCGGACTCAGTGCACCCGTCTCAGCTCGCCCATTGCCAGCGGTCCGAGGATGCCGACGGCGAAGAAGGCCACGTTGTATAGCGCGTGCACGATCGTAGTGACAATGAAGGCGTCGCTCGCGGACCGCCGCAACCACAAAACAAGACTCGTTGCATACACGAGTGTCGGCCATGTCGTGTCCGCGACCTGACGCCAGTTGCCTCCAATCCTGTGAGTGAGCGCGGCGAATAGAGCGACCAGCACGATCTGCAATGCCAGATGTTTTGGAACCAGACGTGCCAGCACTGCCGCAAGGGCGAGCATGACCGCGGTCTCGATCACGGGTGCCAGTAGCACGCTATAGGCGATGAATGCAGGATCGAGGGTGCCGGTTGGAGCTCGCAATGTGTCGATGCCCGAGCGCGACGAGCACGCCGAACATGAGTAGCGAAGGCACAATGGCGAGGAGCGATGCGTGCAGCGCGAATCTGGCGCGCCCGTTGTTCGCCGCCAGCATGTCTTCGAGTAAGCGGAAGCGCCTCATCCAACTCAACGTTCTTACGGGTAGTGCCCGCCCCATTATGCCGCGGCGGTAACGTTGAGACGAACGCCCTTTACGCGGGCACGCGAAGCGTCCGAACCGCGGGGCGAAATCGGCAGCGCCGGACGTCGGCGTCGTACCTTCGTGCGACCCTCGTCTAGGTCTCAGAACGGCCAGGAACCGACGTGCTGTGTCTCCCACAGCCGCGTGCTGCCCTCGATATCGGTGAATAGGAACGTAACCATGCCGATCGGCAGCGAGCGGTCAGCGCGAGGTGTCGCAAGCATTGTGTCGGGGCCGATTGACTCAGAAACCGCATTCTGCGAGCCGCTCACCAGCTGTGCAACCGGGGGGTGACAGTGCCGGACAATGGCGAGTTGGCCGATTGCTACGCACGGGGTTCGTTGGCCGATTGCTACGCACGGCGCTTGTTAGGCGCGCGTCGTGAGCGGCCGCTTTGGAGGACGAGGGGCTCTTGCGGCAGTACTTTCCCAAGGGAACCGACCTCTCAGGCTACTCGCAAGCAAAGCTCAACGCCGTGGCCAGAAGATTGAACGAGCGCGCTAGAAAGACCTTAAACTTCGAAACACCAGCTGAACGATTCCACCAAACTGTTGCATCGTTTCGGTTGAATCCACAACCCAAAGCGAACAGTCGCGTCATTGAATTACCTCATCTGCGCGCAAGCGTAGCGACTGCGGGATCATTAGGCCGAGCGCCTTGGCGGTCTTCAGGTTGATCGCAAGATCGAATTTCGTCGGCTGTTGCACCGGCAGCTCTGCTGGGTTGGCTCCCTTGAGTATCTTGTCGACGAAGATGGCTGCGCGGGCGGAAAGGAGCGGAATCGAGGGACCGTAGGCCATGAATCCACCCACGACAACGAATTCCCGGTATTGCCATATGGACGGGAGCCTGTGCCCCAGCGCCAGTTCGGCGAAGCGCTGCAGATTCTGTGCAAATTCCGGCCCCGAGAGAATGACGACGCCTTGGGCGTGCTGTTGCGACATTGCGTCAAATGCCGCATCGTAATCTCGCAACTCGCGCACATCCAGCACCAGTAGCTGAACGCCGCGCGGCTGCGCTGCGGCCCGCATGACGTCGACCTGCTCCGTGTGATCCAGCCGCATGGGACTGCGCACGACTGCAATGCGCCTGACGCCGGGCACCGCGTCCTGAAGCAATTCGACCCACTTGGGAGCCAATTCGCTGGTGATGGACGTCATCCCGGTAATATTTCCGCCAGGTCGCGCCAGACTCGCAACGAAGCCAGCCTTGACCGGGTCGTCGCCGCTGAATGCCATGACGATGGGGATTGTCTTGGTGGCGTCGCGGGCCGCCCTGATTGCCGACGGCGAGACGGCGACGATCACGTCGACTTTGAGAGCCACAAGCTCGGCAGCGAGCAACGGCAGCGTTTCGAGCTTGCCGTTGCCCCACCGCTCCACGAAACTGATGTTCCTGTCGCTCTCGTAACCCATCTCGGCCAGCGCCTGCTTCAGGGCCTGAAACGCCTGGCCCGGCTCTGACGGAGACGCCGGATGGAGATAGCCGATGCGGTGGACCTTGCCTGCCTCCTGCGCCCGAAGGGCTCGTCGCACAAGCAAGCAGACGCCCGCGATTAATATGACAAAGGCCCGCCTCGATATCACGGATAGCTCCGTTGGAGGATGCTGCGGAGACGCGGTATTGTGTGCGCATCGCCGCGTTCTGTCACGACCGCGGCACTCGCATCAGCGCTCGGGAATGTACCGAGTGGGAGATCATCGGGCCGCCGGAGATTCGGCGCCCGGCCGGCGCAGCAGCGTTCAGCCCATGGAGGTGAGTTGTCACGCTAGCTTGCGCAGGCGACCGTAGCGCGAATATTCCGCTTGTGGCCGCAATGCCAGCGCACTAGTATTCCCGCAGCGTGGTGGCGAGAGTTACGCCCTCCTCGGAGTAAGCCTAGGCGTTGTTGGCACCGGCATGCTAGTCCAAGGCACGAAAGAGTCCCAAAGGAGATCAGAGTGTTCACGCGAATCCTTGGAATTGCGCTCCTCGTCGTCTCCGCGCTGATAGCTGACACCGCCGGAGCCCAGCTGTACTTGGATGAGATCTATTCGAACGGCGACGGCTCCGAGCAATTCATCGTCATCGATTACTGGGGCGCGCCGAGCCAACTCATGGGGCGCGGAATATCCTTGCTTTCCGGCAACATGCGGCAGCGGCAGAGCTACTCGTTCCCCGGCAACCTGACGGGGCCCGACGGCGCGCCCCAGAACGGCCGCTTCATCGTGGCCACCCAGGCGTTCGCCGACCGCCATTCGTTCAAGCCCGACTTCATCATGCCCGCTGGCACGCTGTTCGTTTCGGCCGGTTTCGTTGAGACGGGCAACAGCGGCGAGTATTACACCGCGTTGCCCACGGATGGCTTGAGCGCGCTTTACACCACCATCGACTACGACATCGGATCATACGACAACGCGCCGGCCGTGGCGCTAGCCGTCAATCACGCGGGCGAAGTGCTTCCGCTGGCGCCAATTGCGAGAGCGCAGAACATCGAGTATTACAACGCAAGCCTCGACGATTACCTTCTCACGGACTATGCCGACGAAATCGCTGCCCTCGATGCAGGAGTGATTTCGGGCTGGCAGCGAACGGGTTACCACCTCGACACATGGACCGGTCCGCCGGCGGACGGCTCCCTCATTCCGGGCATCGGCGGCGCTTGCCGGATCTATCTGGGCACGTCGCACTTCTTTTCGCTCGGACTTTTTCCCGGCAATCCGGTGTACGACTGTGTCGAAGCACTCAAAGCGCCCGGGGCCGTCGAAGAGGCGTGGAATGCGTTCTATGCAACGCTGCCCGACAGCGGGACCGGTGCATGCCCTGCGAACCAGATCCCGGTCTTTCGCTTCTGGAATCCGCGCGGCACGAGCCATCGCCTCACGTCGCAATCCAGCGTGCGCGGCGAGATGCTCGCGCGGGGATGGATTTCGGAGGGGGACGGCACCGCGGGCGTCGTGATGTGCGTGCCGGGCCCGGAGTAATTCGGTAGTGGCGTGGGCGGCCGTCCGTGCCGAGCATGCGGCGCGGGACTCCCCGCATGCGGGGCATTGCCTCGTCGAATGACAGCTATCGGGCGCATGCCGCGAGGGATAGCAATTTGGTTGCCAAGGTGCGCATCCAAACCTTTGGGGCTAACCCGCCGCTCAACGCGGACGTCATGTGTGCGGGACTGCGCCCCGTCGAATGACTGCCTTCGCGTCGGCTTCTCGCAAAGCCGTTAGACCGCTCAGGGTCGTGTCCCGTAGTTGGCGAACGGCAGCTTTAGGGCCGCGAGACCTGAAGGGGGACAGTCTCTGGACGGCCAGGAGCGGGTATACAAAGACGGAAGCAAGATTTCCGGTTACCGGCCATTTGATTTGGCGCGCACTGGATGCTTGAGTCGGTTAGCGATAAAGATTGACGCACTCATCCGCGCAACGCAAAAACCCCGCGGAAGCGGGGCCTGTGCTCGCGCGAAATCCGTTACCGTTTGCGCCGCGAGAAGCCGAGTCCAGCGAGGCTGACGCCGAGAAGGGCGAGGGTCGCGAGTTCCGGCACGGCGGACCGCCCACTGGCACTATCGACATTCAGAATATCCAACGCCCAATTGCCGGTGCGTTGTATGCTCGGGTCCCATTCATCGCAGAAGGGTTGTTCGACGGGAATCGTCGGCGGATTTCCTTGAACGAGTGCACACGTGAAATTGCTGGGAGGAGTCAGAAGGAGCACATGCTGGGCGAAGAATCCATCGGAAAGATTGCCGATTCCAGGGTTCGCGAAGCTCGAAAGCACCACGGTTTAGGTGCCTGCATCCCAGACTCCGCCGGGAAAGGAAAGTGTGGTGGGATAGTAAACATTAGCGCACGCGCCGGTAACCGGATCCGGCAAGAGATCGGAAATGGGGTTGCCGGTGGTTGGAACAGTACAAGGACCAGAAATGCCCGTGTTCATTTCGCCGCCGCCAGCCGTGTACAAGTTCAGTAATGGCTTAAATCCCCCGCGCTACGGCATCGGCCATACTCAAACCATGTACAGCACTGGCGTCAATACGGTACCTTTCCTACTTTGGGCCATCGACTTGATCTTCTGACTTCTTTTTCTTGCGTTTGCGTTAGTCACGGGAAGGTAGCCGCTTCAATCCTGCAAAGGGTCCATGGGTAGCGAGGGGCCATGCCGCAACTCACCGAACTCCTTTCCGCCGCCCGACTTGGCGACCAGCGCGCCGCGGGCGAGGCGTTCAGCCTTCTCTACGCGGAGCTACACAGGCTTGCCCGCTCCAAGCTGCGCCAGCATCAGTCGATGACGCTGCTAGATACGACGTCGTTGCTGCACGAGTCCTACCTTCGGCTCGTCGGCGCGCAGGCGCTGCCGGTGTCGGATCGGCACCATTTTTTTGCCTATGCCGCGCGCGTGATGCGTTCGGTGATCGTCGACTTCGCGCGCGCGCGGCTCGCCGAACGCCGCGGCGGCGATGCCGACAAGCTGGTGCTGGACACCCAGATTGCGGCGGACGTCGCCAATGTTTCTACCCCGGAACTCGACGTGCTGCACGTGCACGACGCGCTCGAGGTCCTCGCCAAGGCCGACGCGCGACTGGCCCAGGTGGTCGAGATGCGCTACTTCGGCGGGATGACCGAAGCTGAGGTCGCAGAGGCCCTCGGTACGTCCGAACGCACTGTGCGGCGAGACTGGGAGAAGGCGCGGCTGCTGCTGTCCGCCGCGCTCGAATGAAGGAAATGGCCGGATTCTGAGCGCCGCAGCGTATGTAGGTTGTCATGACGCCTGATCACTTGAATCGACTATCGGCGCTGCTGGACGAGGCCCTCGACCTGGACGAGCCCGCACGCGAGGCCTGGCTGGCGACATTGCCCGACGATGCCGCGGAGCTTGGTCCGACATTGCGCAAGCTGCTGGCGCGGCAGGCGTCCAAGGAGACTGGCGACATTCTGGACCGGCCACCGCAGTTCACCCTGCCCGCCGAGGTCGCCACCCACCCCACCGCATTCCGGCCCGGCGACGTCGTTGGCCCCTATCGATTGCTGCGCGCTTTAGGGCACGGCGGCATGGGCGAGGTATGGCAGGCCGAGCGCGCCGATGGCACGGTGAAGCGCAAGGTCGCGTTGAAGCTTCCCCACGTCACCTGGGCTCCGGGATTGGCCGAACGCTTCGCCCGCGAGCGCGAGATCCTGGCGAGCCTCGAGCATCCGCATATTGCGCGGCTCTACGATGCCGGGCTTGATCCGCATGGCCGGCCGTACATGGCGCTGGAGTACGTCGAAGGTCTGCCGATCGACGAGTTCTGTAAAAAGCGCGCGCTGCCGGTAGAAGGCAAGTTGCGCTTGTTGCTGCAGGTCGCCGACGCGGTGGCCTTTGCGCACAGCCGGCTGGTCATCCACCGCGACCTGAAGCCCGGCAACATTCTGGTCACCGATGACGGACAGGTGCGCCTGCTCGACTTCGGCATTGCCAAATTGATGGAGGGCGACGCCACGCAGGAGACTGCGCTTACGCGTGTCGGCGGTCGCGCGTTGACGCTGGACTACGCGAGCCCGGAGCAGATTCGCGGCGAGCCGATCGGAACGCCGAGCGACGTCTATTCACTGGGCGTGGTCGCCTTCGAACTGCTGGCCGGCGAGCGACCGTACCGTCTGAAGCGTGGCAGCGCCGCGGAACTCGAGGAAGCCATTATCGGACAGGATCTGCCGCTGGCCAGCTCGTTCGCGCAGGCCGCAGAAATGAAGAAAGCACTTCGCGGCGATGTCGATGCCATCCTCAACAAGGCGCTGAAGAGAACCGTCGCCGAGCGCTACCCAACCGTGGATGCCCTGGCGCAGGATTGGCGCGGCCATCTGGCGGGACAACGTGTCCATGCCCGTCCGGACACGTTCGCATATCGCATGCTGCGGTTCGCCCGACGCAGGCGCACACCTATGTTGGCCGGCGCTGCGGCCTTGGTGGTACTCGGACTGGCACTGGGTTTCGGGGCGACGGCCGTGGTCATCGCCGCACTGCTCATTGGCCTGGGCGTTGCGCTTTGGCAAGCGCGCCGCGCTATCGCCGAACGCGACAGGGCCCTTGCGCTCGCCGACCGCAATGCGGCGGTGAATATTTTCCTCGACACGCTATTGACCCGGGCCGCGCGCGTCGGACCACTGTCGGCCGACCAGTTGCTCGATCGCAGCGAACGCCTAATCGACAGTGAAATCGCAAGCAACACCGAACATCGCGCCTATGTTCTCGGCGTGCTCGCGAATTGCCATAGCCAGCTCGACAATCCTGCCCGGGCAAAGCAGTTGCTGGAACGTGCCCTTGAGGCCGCGCGCAACGTTGCCGATGTGGAGTTGCGTGATTCGCTGACGAGCAGACACGCGCTGATGCGTGGCCAGCTTGGCGAAATGAACGAGGCTGTCGCGGCCATCGAGGCCATCCTCGCGCAACGCAACGCGACACCCGAGTTGCGCTCCGAGGCGCATACGCACCGTTCGGTGCTTGCCTCCTGGACTGGTGACACGGCCAATGCGCTGTTGCACGCCAGCGAAGCACTCCGCTGGTTCCGCGCGTCGCGTCTCTTGCAGCCGCGGCAGGAGGCACCGCTGCTCGGGAATCTGGGTTGGGCACAACTGATGCGCGGCCAGGCCGACGACGCGGACCGCAACCTCACGGAGGGCATGGCCGTTTATGAAAGGTTGGGCCTGGCGGACAGCCCGGCAGCCGTCCAGTTGATCGCCACTGCAGCGCTTGCCCAGCAAGAGATGGGTGATCTGCCACGTTCTCTCGATCTCTTTGATCGAGGTCTGGCGGTGAGCGCGCGCGCCTCGCCTGATGCGCCGCCGTCGGTATACCTGCTCGCCAATCGCGCGTATACGCTGATGCAAATGGGACGATACCTCGACGCCGAGGCCGGCTACCGGATGGGTTCGGAAGTCGCGCGGCAGCAGGGCGCCGCGCTGATTGTCGACAGCATTCGCATGTGCGTGGTCGGGCTCTTCCTCGAGCAGGGCCATGTCGAGGACGCGGAAAACGAACTGGGCGCTGTCGAAAGAGATCGAACTGTCAATGTCCCCGACCAAGGCCCGGCAAACTATGCGCGCCAATTGGCCGACGCACGACTGGCCCTCCTGAAAGGCGATGCCGAGGCGGCGATCGCTGTGTATTCCAAGACGATCGAAAGCGATGAGTATTTATCCGCCGGTACGGTCGATGCATTGCTCGGCCGAGCCGGCGCCTTGCTTCAGTCCGACCGAATCGACGCTGCGGAGGCGGACGCGCGGATGGCGTTGGACTTCGCACGGCGATTGCAGGGCCGCAAGCCAGCGTCTTTCCGGACCGGCCTCGCACTTCTGATGTTGGCGCGTGTTAACAGCAGGCAAGGTGACATCGCCGCGGCGCGCGAGGCCGCGCGGACGGCGGTGGAGCAATTGTCGAAAAACGTGGACAGGGCCCATCCCTCGCTAGCCCTCGCGCGCCGGCTGTCAACCCCCTAGACCTGCCGAATATTCCCGTGACCGGCTTGGCCGGATTCGAGGCGGGTCTCCGTACGAGTGAGCAAGGACACCGAATTGTTCGGTGCCTTTGCCTACCGCCCAACGGAGACCTTCATGAAACTGCATACAAATTCGCGGAAACACCCCGAGATCGGCCGTGTCACGCTGCGCATGCTTTGGATCCCGGCCGTCGCTGCCATCGCCATCACTGGGTACTTCGCACTGCACATGCCTCAACACAAGCTTGCGCCGGCGATGGCTGCGGCTACCGCAGGAGAGATGGCCACGCAGGCACTCCGTCCAACCGACGACACAACCGCGCGAACCGTCATGGTCGCGCCCGATCTGCCCGACGAATCCATTGTCCAGCAACAAGAGCTTGACCCGGTAGGAGCAGGTCACGACGTTGCGCGCTGATTGGTCCACCACAAAACGGTTTCGGTATCTGTCCATGTTTCGCCATTTCGCCGCCATCGCCGCACAGGTTGCGCTGCTTTGGCTCATGAGCTGAGGGGGGCCACGAAGTTGTTGCGCTCCTCCATTTGCCGCTGCCGGGAAACGTTGCTGGACTGATCGACCGTCCTATGGTGCAGGTGTGCAGCCCGCTCGTGACCTAAATCCACCATGCCAGCCAAGCACGACAATACGGCGCGGTGAGCTTCCTCCACCTTCGTCCGCGAATTGCTCGTCGCGAACGAAGGCACCTTTTGCGGAGGTTGATTGGACTGGGATTGCCACGTCGCAAACCGTCGCGCTGCCTAGATCTTCCGTCGCTCGAACCCATCAACCCGGAGGGGTCGCAATGAATCAACGCAATACAAGGAACCTTCTACCTTTGATGATTGCCACCTCGTTGTCGCTCGCGGTTTCTCTCGTGTTGGCAGACCCAAATTCCGGAGATCTCACTGGCGCGTCAAGTGGGAACAAGGGCGGCGCGGGCACGCTGACGAACCATGCTTCTCTGCATTCCAACTCCACAACAACGGTCGCACTCGCTGGGAGGCCAGCTCAAGTTCAGTCCGCGATCGCTTCTCGGCAATCAAGGACGTCGACGGCGATGCCCTCAGCAACCGGCCCGCAGGATCCCGGGTACGCTGTAACCGAGCCGCGGGAATGCGATCTTCTCCACGGTATCACTTCGGCCTGTATCTTCAATTGACGCGCCGACCGAGGGCGATAGCCATGAGACAACGCCAGAGGAAGACGTTTCTGCTGACCGTGATCGCGTCCCTATCGCGCACGCGTCGTCGCAAGCTCGTTGTTGCCGCTGCACTCGGCTGTACCGCCGTTTCTCCACCTGCCATACCGTCGGTCGACTGCGAGCGCGAATATTCGCATTGCGGACCGGCGTGATGCGCGCAACGATGAAGAATCACCCACTGGCACCCTGGAGACTATCATGTCGGAACTGACCGTACGGTTCACTGCCCAGGCGCAACGTGCGCTGGAGGCGATCGCAGCGTGGCGCATCGAGGCTGCGCGCGCTCGCCGCGCCGCCGCGATGGCGGAATTGCCACGTCGTTCGCAGGCGCGACTTCGTCGTCTTTACCTCTCGCCTCGCGAGGCGGTGCGTACGGAAGGCGGCAGTCGTGTGCTCGATCGTGCCGCAGCCGAACTTCCGCGTGGCGGGAGGCTCACGCCCTTGGGCACCGCCCTGTTGGCGGTAGGCACCGTACTGCTCCTGGTGGTCGCGCTGTCCGGCTAACGCCCGGGGCACCCCTGAGGCGGCGGCGCTTTCCGCGTGGGGCCGTCGTGGATCGTTCCGCCTTGTTCGTGGCGTTCGCGCTCCCGGCCGTGTCGTCGGCTATCCCGATCGTTCAAGGTCCGCTTTTTAGAAGGTCGACCGGCTGCAACGGGTCCGGTAGTGATGTTACCCACGAAGTATGGACAGTCCGATCAGGCGCTGGTTGATGCCTCGAAAGCCAGCGGAGCCATGTAGTTGATGGTGGAGTGGCGACGCTGGCGGTTGTAGAAGACTTCCATGTAATCGAACAGGCTGGCGCGTGCTTGGTCCCTACTCTTATAGTCGCAGTGCATTACAAGCTCCGTCTTCAAGGAGTGGAAGAAGCTTTCCATCGGCGCGTTGTCCCAGCAATTCCCTTTGCGGCTCATGCTCTGGCGAATCCCGTGTTTCCTAATGAGGTCCAGGTATACCGAGGTTGCGTAGGTTGAGCCTCGATCGGAATGCGCGAGTTCGGGAACGCCGCGTTGGGAAATGGCCATAGCGAGTGCGTCGGTCGCCAGCTGGCCTCCCAGCGTGTGGCTCATGGCCCAGCCCACAATAGCCCGCGAGTACACATCCAGAACGGCCGCCAGGTATAGCCAGCCCTCGCGCGTTGGGATGTAGGTCACGTCGCTGAGCCAGCACGCATTGGGCCGCTCGGCTTTGAAGCACCGCCTGACCAAGTTGGGAAAGACCTCCTTGGTATTGCGCGAGTCCGTCGTTACCCGGAAGCGCCGGGTCGCCCTGGGCACAATCTGCGCTCTGCGCATCAGCTTGGCGACTGTGTTGCGACAGCAGGCAATCCCCTGCACCGAGAGTTCCGCGTGTACTCGCGGCGCGCCATACGTCTGGCGGCTGGCCAGGTGGATGTCCCGGATCTTGGTGGTCAAAGACGATTGCCGCTCATCCCGGGCGCTGGGCGGCCGGCTTCGGGCTGCGTAGTACCCGCTGGGTGAAACGCGCAAGGCCCGACACAGCGTACGCACCGAATGCTGCCGGCGCTGGCCTTCGACAAAGGCGTACTTCACCTCGACGCCTTCGCAAAGTAGATGGCCGCTTTTTTTAAAATCTCATTCTCCTCCCGCAGCCTGGCGTTCTCACGCCGCAGCGCCCCAAGGTCTTGCTCAGCCGTGGCGAGTTCTTGCTTGGGAACGCCGTTGCGCTCCTCTTCCTCGAAGTCCAGGCGCCACTGGCGCAACTGGTTTACCCGAACGCCCAGTTCCCGCGCCACCTTGGCCTTGGTCTTGTCTCCAACAGCAGCCAACCGCACGGCCTCGAGCTTGAACTCCCGGGTATGGTGCCTGCGCTCCTTGCGTTCCATGACACAGACCTCCTATGGTCATTGTGCCTGTCTGGAACTGTCCACGAAACGTGGGTAACTTCATTCGCGGACTTCCGCGAACGGCCACAAGCGGCCAGTGCCGCGGCTCGCCCGGCAAGCCTCCCGCGCCACGAACTGCTGGCTCGTCATTGCGCGGAGGTCGCGCCCGGTTGCGCAAGCGGCGGGCGGCGCGCAGGATGCGGCTTCCGGCGCGCAAACTCGCTTCCACCACATGCCCCCGACAGTTTCTACGGACTTACAGTTGCCCCAAGGTATCGTCACCTTCCTGTTCACGGACATCGAGGGCAGCACAACATTGTGGGAACAGTATCCTGACGCCATGCGGATCGCACTCGCGCGCCACGACGCATTGGTGCGCGAAGCGATCGAGTCCAACGCTGGATGCATCGTCAAGAGTACAGGCGATGGTGTGCATGCAGTTTTTGCGGTTGCTACGGCCGCGCTCGCCGCGGGCGTCGCCTCTCCAACGCGCACTGCAATGCGCGCCAGTCAATATCCGGAATCTAGAATCCACAGAACCCTTTGCCGAACTGCCGAGCAACCTAAAGGTGCGGCTTGGGATGCACACCGGCGCGGCGGAACAGCGGGATGGCGACTACTACGGTGCGTCGGTGAATCTCGCGGCGCGGATCATGTCGGTTGCTCATGGCGACCAACTGTTGCTCTCGGCAGCGACGGAAGAGTGGGTGCGCGGGAAATTGCCGGAAGGCGCCACCCTGCGTGAGATGGGAGAGCATCGCCTGAAGGGAGTCCTTAACTCGGAACGCCTCCTGCAGGTCATCGCACCGGGACTGCGTGCTGATTTTCCGCCGCTGGCGTCATTCAACGGGCACAGCCTGCCGGCGGAGCGCGACGCCTTTGTTGGCCGCCGCGAGTCGCTGTCGAAGCTGCAGCGCCGCTTCGACGACGGCGCGCGACTTGTCTCGGTCCTCGGCCTCGGCGGAACCGGCAAGACGCGGCTCGTCGCACGCTTCGGCTGGAACTCTCTTGGACAGTTTCCGGGCGGTGTCTGGTTCTGCGATCTGTCGCAGGCGCGAAGCTTGGATGGCATCGTCCACGCTGTTGCGCAGGGGCTCGACGTGCCGCTGGGCAAGGACGACCCGGTGACGCAGATCGGGCAGGCCATCGCGGGCCGTGGACGTTGTCTTGTGATCCTCGACAACTTCGAGCAGGTCGCGCGCCATGCAGAGGAAACGCTGGGCCGTTGGCTGAACCGGGCGAGCAACGCGCGGTTCCTGGTGACCACACGCGAAGTGCTGGGCCTGGCCGGAGAAGAGGTGCTCGCGCTTGGCGCCACTGTCGTCGGCGGAAGCCACGGCCCTGTTCGTACGGAGGGCCGCGGCGGCGAAACCGGAGTTCCAGCTAAACGCCGAGGACCAAGCGGCAATCGCCCCGCTGGTAAAACTGCTGGAGGGCCTGCCTCTGGCGATCGAACTGGCGGCGGCGCGGGTGCGGGTTATGCCGCCGCGGACACTGCTTTCGCGGATGACCGAACGCTTCAAGGTGTTGTCGTCGGCGGGCGGACGTGTGGACCGGCAGGCGACGCTTCGAGCCGTGTTCGATTGGTCCTGGGACCTGCTGTCGTTGCCAGAGAAAGCCGCGTTGGCGCAGCTGTCCGTGTTCGAGGGCGGGTTCACTCTCGAATCGGCCGAGGCAATTCTGGACCTGTCCGGGTTCGACAACGCGCCATGGCCCATGGATGCCCTGCAGTCTCTGGTGCACAAGTCGTTTGTCAGGGAGGTGCGCGACGATCGCTTCGATCTCCTCGTGAGTGTGCAGGAATACGCGGCGGAGCATCTGCGCACTGAGGGTCGTTTCCCCGGGAGCGGCCTATCGGCATTGCGCGCGATAGAAGTTCGACATGGCGCTTACTTTGCCGGCCTGGACGAGAGCGCGGCGATCGCCGACGGAGGTATTGAGCTCGACAATTTCGTCTCGGCGTGTCGTCGGGCAGCCGCGCGAGGCGACGCTGAATATGGCGTACGAATGCGCTGGAACGCGCCTGGGCCGACCTGAGATCGCGCGGGCCATTCCGGGTCGGCAATGAACTCGTATCCGTGGTGCGTGCGACCCCCGGGCTCGGATCGGCGGAGGTCGCCCGGGTAGATTGGGTTGCCGGTCGAGTGTTAATGGCGTGCGGGAAGGATGATGGGGCGTGCCTGCAGTTCGAATCGTCGCTGGCGCGCGCCCGCGAGGTCGGGGACCGCCGCTGCGAGTGCCTCGCGCTCATCGGCCTTGGCGGTCTCGACAGCCACGCGGGTCGCATGGAAGCCGCACGTGCCCACCTCGAGCCAGCGCTGCTCATCGCCCGCGAACTGAAGGACCGGGCGTTGCAGAGTGAAGTCTGCAACGGCTTGGGCAACATCGACCACTTTCTGGGCCGAATGGGCGACGCTCGAGCGCATTTCGAGGCGGGTTTGGCAATCGCTCGGAGCGCGGGGGATCGGCACCGCGAGGGCGACCTGCTCGGCAACTTGGGCAGCCTGTATTTCGACGAGGGACGCGCGGACGAATCCCGGTCACATAATGAAGCGGCACTAACCGTGGCGAGGGAGGTGGGAAACAGGCGACTCGAAGGCAACACTCTCTGCAACCTCGGCCTGTTGCACCAGGTCCAGGGCAGATTCACTGACGCGCTTGATCAACTCGAGTCGGCGCTCGACGTGGCGCGAGACCTGGGACATGCCAGGCTGGAGTGCATCGTGCTATGCAATCTCGGAATGGTTTACGACAGCCTGGCCCAATTCGACGAGGCTCGCGATCACTTTGAGGCTGCGCTGGCCGTCGCACGCGACCTGGGGGATCGGCGCTCGGAAGGTCAGTTTCTTAGCTATCTCGGTCTGCTGCATGCGCGCCAGGGCGTTTTCGACGAGGCACGCTATTGCCTTAATACCGGCGAGGCTATGTTGCGCGCGGTGTCTGACCGAATGAGCCTTGGCATCCTGCTCTGCAGCCGAGCCGAAACAGAACACCTTGCGGGGAGTCCTCACGTCGCGAGAGAGGCACTTGCGAGAGCTTCCGCAATTGCCAATGCCATCGGCGTCGGGTCCGACTCCGAGTTGGGTCTTGCACTTGCTCGCGTCCGACATCTTCTCGGACCTTCCGATGTTCGTATGCTGCCCGCCCAATCGCCAGATCTCAGCCCATTGCGCGGCAAACCTCGCATCCAAGGCTGAAGCGTTAATTAAGATGCCATGCGCAGATTCCGACGCTTGCCAGTGCCCATGCCGCGGGGCGATACGCATCATCGTCGCAATCGCTAAAGCTTCGGCAAGCGAGGCGTGCGAACCTAACACGAACATCTCCGCCGTGTAATCGCTCAGGATTCAGTTCCGCCAATTGCGAATGTCTCACAGCGGCCAGAAGGAGCCAGTCGCCGTCGCCTTCCAATTTTCTGCAATCCGGTCGTTCAGCGGTACCGAT
Source organism: uncultured beta proteobacterium (assembly GCA_963828045.1). Taxonomy (GTDB): domain Bacteria; phylum Pseudomonadota; class Gammaproteobacteria; order Burkholderiales; family Casimicrobiaceae; genus VBCG01. Next base: position 14,822 of record CAWHCM010000001.1, read on the forward strand.
GTTGAGCGTTAGCGATGACGCGTGCTGGGACCTGTTCCTGGAAGTAGCGTCGACGCACGCCGCTTGCTCGAAATCCCACCAGCGAGACTGGTGCGGTGGCGCTCTGGCCTCGACGGAGCGCGGTATCCAGCGTCGTGCCATGCGTGAAGCGACGATTGATTCACGATCATTCGGTGGCCCGGTTTCGTGTGGCTCACCCTCACTCGAGCCCAATTGCGATGCACGTTGGATGTCCTGCAATAGATGGATAGGGATGACGGGCTGGCAACTGAAGTACCATCAGCTGTAACCGACAACTGTCCCAGCGGTTCCCCATGATTGCAACGATGGTTCACCGATTTCGATTACTCGTTTGCGTCTTCGCACTCAGCGGTGCCACTGCCTCTGCTGATCCGTCGTCGGTACAGAGCGTGCCGCATGTCGATCTCAAACGATACTCTGGTAAGTGGTACGAGATCGCCGCGTTTCCAATGTTCTTTCAGCGCCAATGCATCGGCGACACTACGGCAGAGTACCAGGCACGTCCGGATGGCGACATCGCAGTCGTCAATCGTTGCCGGACCGAAACCGGATTCGACGAGGCAGTTGGAAAGGCCTGGGCAGTGAACGGGGCAGGAAATGGGCAACTCAAAGTATCGTTCTTCTGGCCCTTTCGTTCTGACTATTGGATCATCGGTCTAGATGACGAGTATCAATGGGCGGTAGTGGGTAATCCAAATCGAAAGTATCTGTGGGTGCTGTCCCGTTCGCCTCAGTTACCCAGTGATCAACTGGACCGAGCCCTAAGCGCCGCCGCAACCCAAGGATTCGACCTTACCCAATTGAAATACACGCGCCACGGACGAACTTCCGCTATGCAGTAACACAAATTGTTACGGATGGTCGATTGGCGTGCTGGAGACCCGCGCACCCAGAACGTTGGTCACACCACTGGCCGAAGTGATGGAAGAGATGGAGGTTTGGGTCTACCGAGGTTCACCGACTTTCGGGCTCGACGGTCGCTGACCGTAATCTTGCGGTCGTGCCCATTACGCTCCATCGCAGTTGTCGATCGGAGGTGGGGACCAACTGCGGTCGGGATGCGTCAACGTTACCTCACGGGTGCCGGCCCGCCGCCACCTTTTCGCCCGCAACGCCGCGCTCGGCGCGTTCGGCGATCGCCTTCGCGAGCCCATTGAAGATCACCGCATGGACCGGTTCAAGCGCATACCAGTAGGCGAGCCCCGGCGCCCCTGCCGGATGGAAGTACGCGGTCGCCACGATCCGCGTGCGCCTCTCCGACTCGGGTCGCAATTCGAGTTCGAGTGCTGCCGCACCGGAAGCTTCATCTCGGCGATGAGCGTGAGACGCCGACCCTCGAGCGGCGTCTGCACGCGAGCGAGATGCACCGCGCGCCTTCCGGCACAAGCAGTGCCTCGACCATCAGGAGGCCGAGCCCGTGCTGCTCGCCCGGGAACGTCGTCAGCAACACGCGGGGCGCGCCCGCCTGCCGCGGGAACGTGTTGATCGCCGTCCGCAGCGCGACCTGCAGCTGCTCGGTATACAGATGCTCCTCGAAGATCTGCAGCTCGCCGCGCATCCAGGCGTCGCCGACGGCGCGATTGAGCGGCATCATCCGATCCGCTGTTCGGCGAGCGAGTTCAACTCGTCCTGCGTGCAGCGGACGATCCGGCCCGGCCGCATCCCCACGTCCATCAGGCGCTTGACCGCCCGCAGCTTGCCGATGTCGACGACCGTGTATTGGCGCTCGCCGTTGTCGTCGCGACCCGGTTTGGGAAAACCGTAACGGCGCTCCCACATGCGCAGCACGTCCTTCGAAAGACCGGTCTCGCGCTCGACGCCGCTGATGTTTGAGAGTCATTGATGAATCCACTAATTTATTCATGTTGTCTTGGACAAAAGATTGACATTAGCCGATTTAGCGACTATTGTAGGGTTGAAAACGCTAGTTGTCCAAGACAAACACGGAAATTATCGAATATATGATGACCTCTCACGCGATGCCCGGATCAACATTGTCTCCAAACCATCAGCATGACCAGGACGCACCCTCGCGCGCAGCGACGGCCATCGGCGGCGACTGCGACGCGACGCTGATCGAAAAGCTGCTCGGCGAAAAGGCCGCGTCCGGCAAGGGCTGACTCGCTTAAGGCGGATCGCGCCCGGCGCACGCGCGCCGGTCAACGCACCCGCAGGCGTTTCGGGGGCAAACCGCCCCTCATTCGGATTGGACAATCCGCCGCCGTGGCTGAATTCGCGAATCCAGACACGACCGGGCCGCGTATGCATCAGTGAAGCTGCAGGACCGGCGCTGCCGGGCTGGCCGATCAGGCTGGCCACAGTACGCGGAATTGGCGAAGAGGGAGGAAACGAAGTGCGAATCGCGATCGTGGGCGCCGGCATCTCCGGCCTGGGCGCCGCCTGGCTCCTGCAAAGGCAAGGGCATGCGGTCACGCTGTTCGAGGCGGATGCCCGCCTGGGCGGCCACACCGCAACGGTGGACGTCACGGTCGATGGGAAGACGTTTCCGGTGGACACCGGATTCCTCGTCTTCAACGACCGCACCTATCCGAAGCTGATCGCGTTGTTCGACGAACTGGACGTAACCAGCGTCGCCAGCGAAATGTCGTTCTCGTGCCGAATCGACCGCCATCGGCTGGAATGGTCCGGCACCAACCTGCGAGCACTGTTCGCGCAACCCCGCAATGCGCTGCGTCCGGCGTTCTGGCGAATGCTCGCCGACATCGCGCGCTTCAACAGCCGCGCCATGCAGATGCATGACGGCGCCCGCGCGTGGTCGATCACGCTCGGCGAGTTCCTCGACGCGGAGGACTACTCGGCGCCATTCCGTGACTGGTATCTGCTGCCGATGGCGGCCGCAATCTGGTCCGCGCCCCGACGCGACATCCTCGAGTTTCCGTTGCCGACATTTATCCGCTTCTGTGCAAACCACGGGCTGCTGCAGATTACCGACCGTCCGCAATGGCGCACGGTGCAGGGCGGCGGGCGCGTGTACGTGGAAAGAATCGCGGCGCATTTGCGCGACGTGCGCGTCGGCACGCCGGTGCAGCGGATAGAGCGCACGCGCCGCGGCGTTGCGATCGACACGGCACAGCGCGCCGGCGAGGCATTCGATGCGGTCGTGATGGCGTGCCACAGCGATACGGCGCTTGCGCTGCTTGCCGACCCCTCGCACAGCGAACATCGCTTGCTGTCGGCGGTTCGGTACCAGTCCAACCGCGTCGTCCTGCATACGGACGTCGCGCTGCTGCCACGCAATCGGTGTGCATGGTCGGCGTGGAACTACCTGGCCGCCGACGATGCGGGCGGGCAGCGCCCGGTTGCGGTGTCCTATCTCATCAACAAGCTCCAGCCGCTGCCCTGCACGACCCCCGTCATCGTCACGCTGAATCCGCCGAGCGAACCGGCTCCTTCGCGAATGCTGAGGGAATTCGAGTATTCGCATCCTCTGCTCGACGGTCCGGCGATGGCGGCCCAGGCAGGCATCGCGCAACTGCAGGGCCAACGGCACACGTGGTATGCCGGCGCCTGGCTGGGCTACGGATTTCACGAGGACGGGTTGGCCTCTGCCCATGCCATCGCCGATGACATCGCACACCGCGAATCCATGGCAATGCGACTTCCATCGCAATTGCCTGTTGCGGCATGACCACCTGCGCATTGTCTCCACTCAGGAAATGAACGCTCGCCATTCCGCCGCGGCCATGCAATCGATTGCTGCGCTGCCCATCGATGCCCCGGCGATCGTTGCCGGCGAAGTGATGCATCGCCGCACGCGTCCGGCCGCCCATGCCTTCACGTACCCGGCGTTCTGCCTGCGGCTGCCCCTGTCGCAGCTGGCGGGATTGCCGGCGCGCGGCGTGGCGTGGAACCGGCGCGGGCTCGTCGCCTTCCACGACCGCGACCACGGTCCCCGCGACGGCACCCCGCTTGCCGCATGGATGCGCGAACTGCTGGCGCGCGAGCACGTCGAGGCGGATGGCGAGATCGTGCTGTATGCGTTCCCGCGCGTGCTGGGCTACGCGTTCAACCCGGTCTGCTTCTGGGTCTGCCATCAGGCGGACGGGGGCGTCGCCGCGGTGCTGGCCGATGTCAACAACACGTTCGGCGAGACGCACCATTACCTGCTGGCGCATCCGCACGGCAAGCCGCTTGCGTCCGGAGAGACGCTGACTGCGCGCAAGGTCTTCCACGTCTCGCCGTTCTGCGACGTCAAGGGCCACTACACGTTCCGCTTCCACTTCGGGCCGGAGCGCTGGCTTGCGCGCATCGACTATTTCGACGGCGACGGCGCATCCGTGCTGCTCGAGACGCATGTGTCCGGGAAGGTTCAGGCACTCGACTCCGCTGCGGCGCGCGGTCTCCTGTGGCGCTACCGCTGGTTCACGCTGGCGGTCGTCGCGCGCATCCACTGGCACGCGCTGCGCCTCTGGCTCAAGCGCGTGCCGTTCTTCAGCAAGCCGGCGCCGCCTCCGGTGCTGTTGACGCGAAACACAACCGAGGTTGCAACGCCATGACCAGTCTCGATTCCTCGCTGCATGCGCGCGCGCCGCGCATCCCGGCCACCGGCCGCCTGCTGGCCGCGCTGCTGCACCGGCTCGACGTCGGCAGCGTCGAAATGACGACGCCGGAAGGCGCCCTGCTGCGCTTCGGCCCGGGCGGCGCACCCACCGCGGGCATCAAGGCCACACCCGCAGTGCTGCACTTGCGCGACTGGAACATCGCCGCCGAGGTGCTGAAAGGCGGCGACGTCGCGTTTGCCGAGAGCTACATGGAGGGCCGCTGGGACACGCCGGACCTCACGCAACTGCTGACGGTGCTCGCGGCGAACCAGTCTGCGCTCGAGCATGCGTTCTACGGTCACTGGTGGTCGCGCACGCTGTTGCGGTTCAAGCACTTCCTCAACGCGAACACCAAGCGCCAGTCGCGCCGGAACATCCTCGCGCACTACGACCTGGGCAACGACTTCTACCGGCTGTGGCTCGACCCGACGATGACGTATTCGTCGGCATTGTTCGAGGGTCGCTTCGACGCCGATCTTCGCTCCGCGCAACAGGCCAAGTACTCGCGTCTGCTGGGCGAGCTTGAATTGCCCGGTGCCGGACGCATCCTGGAAATCGGCTGCGGCTGGGGCGGCTTCGCCGAGATCGCTGCGCGCGCCGGTCACCACGTCACCGGCATCTCGCTGTCCGACGCGCAGACGGCCTATGCCGGCCAGCGCCTCGCCGGTGCCGGCCTCGATAGCCGCGCGACGCTCAAGCTGCAGGACTATCGCGACGACGAGCGGAACCTACGACGGCATCGCGTCGATCGAGATGTTCGAGGCCGTCGGCGAGCGCTACTGGCCCGCATACTTCCGCGCCATCCACGACGCGCTGCGGCCCGGCGGCCGCGCCTGCATCCAGACCATCACCATCGCCGACGACCGCTTCGAGCGCTACCGCACGCAGTCGGACTTCATCCAGCAGTACATCTTTCCCGGCGGGATGCTGGCCTCCCCGGCGCGCTTCGTCGACGTCGCGCAGGCGGCGGGACTCTCGCTCGCGCGCGTGCACGCGTTCGGGCGCGACTATGCCGAGACGCTGAAGCGCTGGCTGGCGGCGTTCGACCACAACACGCCGGCGATCCGCGCCCAGGGCTTCGACGAAAAATTCGTCCGCTGCTGGCGGTTCTACCTGGCCTATTGCGCCGCGGGCTTCGACACGGGGACCACCGACGTCGGTCAGTACACATTCGTACGGGTAAAGCCATGACCCGGCCGCTGACGGCATTCCTGCCGCTGGCGTTCGCGGTCATGCTTGCCGTGACCGCAGCTTCCGCGCGCGCGGTCAATGCGCCGCCGCTGCCCTCGCAGATCATGGAGCTGGCGCCGGACCTCAAGGTGCAAGGCGGCGGCGAGCTCACCTTCTTCGGCATAGCGGTCTACGACGGCTACTACTGGAGCCCGGCGCGCGGGTGGTCGCCGGACGGTCCCTATGCGCTGGACCTGCATTACCACCGCGCTCTCGATGGCGCGAAGATCGCCGAACGCAGCGTCAGCGAGATCGCCAAGTTGGGCTACGGCACCGCGGACCAGCGCTCGCGCTGGGGCGAGGCGATGCGCCGCATGTTTCCGGACGTGCTCCGTGGCGACCGCCTGACCGGCGTCAACCTCCCCGGCGGCGTCGTGCGCTACTTCCACAACGGCAAGCCGATCGGCGAGATCGCGGACCCGGGGTTCGCGCGCGCCTTTTTCGGCATCTGGCTCGACCCGAAGACTTCGCAACTCGATTTCCGGCAGCTGCTGCTCGGCGAAAAGCGGTGAGCGCGACGAGTGCCGTCATTCCGGCGCGGCCTTCCGCGAACGGCGCGCGCGGCTACCCGGCGTTGTTCGCCTACGGACTTTTCGGCATGCCGCTGGCCATGGCCGCGCTTCCGCTCTATGTCCACTTGCCGAAATTCTATGGCGACCATCTGGGCGTGCCGCTGGCGGCGCTCGGCGTGCTGCTGCTCGCGCTGCGGCTCGCCGACGGCCTGCTCGATCCGCTGCTCGGCGCGTGGAGCGATCGCGCGCGGTCGCGCAAGCGGCTGATCGCGCTGGCCGTGCCGCTGCTTGCCGTCGGCATGGCCGCGCTTTTCGCGCCGCAGGTGGAAGGCCACGCAGCGCTGCTGGTGTGGCTCGCCGTCGCGCTCGCGGCCGTGTACCTCGCGTTCAGCCTGGCGACGATCAACCACAGCGCGTGGGGCGCGGAGCTATCGGCCGATCCCGTCGAGCGCACGCGAATCACCGCGGTTCGGGAAGGCCTGGCACTGGCGGGCGTGGTGGTGGCGAGCATCGCGCCCGCGTTGATGGGCGGCGACGGCGGCGAGGCGGCCGGACTGCCGCGTTTCGCGGTCGCCTACGCGCTGTTCCTGCTGCTGTGCGCCGCGATCACACTGCGTTTCGCATCCGCCATCGAGCGCCGCCCCGATCTGCGCCCGTTCAGGTTCGCGGACATGGCGGCTCCGCTGACCGAGCCGACGTTCCGCCGGCTGCTCGCCGCGTTCATGGCCAACGGCATCGCCTCGGCCATCCCGGCGACGCTCGTGCTCTTCTACATCGCCGATGTCCTGCAGGCCGAGGCGCAGCAGGGAATGTTCCTCGCGCTGTACTTCATCGCCGGCGCCGCGGGGATGCCGTTGTGGGTGAGACTTTCGTCGCGGATAGGCAAGGTGCGCGCTTGGGGCGTGGCGATGGTCGTGGCGATCGCCGCCTTCGTCTGGGCTGCGTTCCTGGGCGCCAGCGATGCCACCGCGTTCGCCGTCGTCTGCGTTCTTTCCGGCCTGGCGCTCGGCGCCGACCTGGCGCTGCCGCCGTCGCTGTTGGCCGACGTCATCGGTCGCGGCGAACGCGTGCACGCCACCGGCACGTATTTCGGCATGTGGACACTGGCAACCAAACTCAACCTGGCCATGGCCGCGGGCATCGCCTTGCCGATGCTGGCCTGGTTCGGTTACGCACCCGGTGCGCGCGATCCGGCTGCCGTGCACGCGCTCGCGCTAGTCTATGCAGCGGCACCTTGCGTGCTGAAGCTGGGCGCGGTCGGCGCGCTCTACCTCTTTGCCCAAAGATTCCAGGAATCGCGATGATCATCAAGTCAGCACTGGTCGGCCTCGCCGCACTCTCCCTCGCCGCCTGCGCCACCGTCGACGTCGGCCAATACGCCAACGAGAAGCCGCAACTCGACCTCGCGCAGTACTTCACCGGCACCGTGGACGGCTGGGGCATGTTCCAGGACCGCTCCGGCACGGTCGTCAAGCGCTTCACGGTGCGCATCGACTGCACGTGGAAGGGCAACGAGGGCACGCTCGACGAGCATTTCGAATACGCCGACGGCACCACGCAGAATCGCGTGTGGAAGATCGTCAAGGACGGCAACCGCTATACCGGCACCGCCGCCGACGTCGTCGGCACCGCCCAGGGCACCGCCGCGGGCAACGCGCTGCACTGGCGCTACGTGCTGGCGCTGCCCATCGAAGGCAAGGTCTGGTACATGGACATGGATGACTGGATGCATCTCGTCGACGAGGGCACGGTGCTCAACCGGACGACGATGTCCAAGTTCGGATTCCGCCTCGGCGAAGTGACGCTCGCGTTCCGCCGGCAGTGAGCCACGCTCAATCGCAGCTGGCTGGAAAGTCGAGTCGCATGTCGACCGGATCTTCTCTTACCGTGCGGCGAAAATCGCCGAGCGCTTCGGGCGTCGGTTGGTAACACACGGGGCGGCGACTGCGTCCGCAACCCCCTCAATGTGTATGAACCACCAAGGAAGCACATGACCATCCGTCCCACCGCCTTGTTGCGCGGGATTGAAGAAGACAGCGACCTGCCCGTGTCGGAGCGTATTCGCTCCCGGCTGAAATGCGCCAACCAGCGCTATCACGCCAACGACAACATTTCCGCCTATGTCATGGACGGCGAAGTGGACGAACTTCGGGTTGAGGTCGAAGCCAAGATGGCCGAGGTGCTCAAAAGCCTAGTCATCGATACCGAAAGCGATCACAACACGCAGGGAACCGCGCGCCGCGTGGCCAAGATGTTCGTGACCGAGGTGTTCAAGGGCCGCTATCACGCCATGCCCTCGGTGACCGATTTTCCAAACATCGAACAGCTCAATGAGCTGCTGATCGTCGGCCCAATCACCGCGCGCAGCGCCTGTTCCCATCACCTCTGCCCGATTCTCGGCAAAGTCTGGATCGGCATCATGCCCAACGAGCACTCGAATCTGATCGGCCTGTCCAAATACGCGCGCATCTGCGACTGGGTGATGAGCCGGCCGCAGATCCAGGAAGAGGCGGTGATGCAATTGGCCAACATCCTTCAGGACAAGGTCAAGCCGGATGGTCTGGCAATCGTGATCGAGGCCGACCACTTCTGCATGCACTGGCGTGGTGTGAAAGATGCGGATTCCCGCATGACCAACAGCGTGATGCGCGGCTCGTTCCTCAAGGACCCCGACCTGCGCCGCGAGTTTCTCTCGCTGCTGAGCAAGAAGAACAGTTGAATCCCATCTGAATAGCGGAGAATTACATGTTAGTACGTCTTTTGTATGCAAGCAGGGCGATCGACACAATTTCGCAGGAGGAACTGCTGAAGATCCTGTCGCAGTCCAAGGCCAACAATCCATTGATTGGCATCACGGGCGTCCTCTGCTCGAGTGGGCTCATCTTTCTGCAGTGTCTGGAGGGCGGACGCATGGAGGTCAATGCGCTGTACAACCTGATTGCCGCCGATCCTCGCCACAGCGACGTAGTCATTCTTTCTTACGAAGAAATCAGCGAGAGAAATTTCGCGAACTGGTCGATGGGCCTGGTCAAGCTGGAGCAGGTGAACCCGTCTCTTCTGCTCAAGTATTCGGAGACTGCCACTCTCGACCCCTATGGTGTTTCGGGGGCGGCCTCGATGGCATTGCTCCACGAATTGATGGCGCGGGCGTCGATCATTGGCCAAACCAACCTTTCCCCGTCGGCAGCTCGCCAGCCGGCCGCCATCCGGCAATGATTCGCCTCCAGGAAACCATCGAAGTCGCACGACCGATCGACGAGGTCTTCGCCTACGCCAGCAATTTCGGCAATATCGCGCAATGGGATCCGGGCGTCGCCGAATCCCGGAAGTCCAGTCAGGGCCCAGTCGGGGTCGGCACCGAGTTCGCGCTTCGGTTCAGATTCGGACCGCGCTCGATTCCCATGACGTACGTCGTCCGCGAGTACGGGCCGCCCAAACGAGTGGTGCTGGAGGGGAAGGGCGATTCCATTCACGCGCTGGATGACATCGGATTCGCGTCAACAGCGGGAGGCACCCGCATTACCTATACGGCGGACATCTCGATGCTGGGGGCGTTCAGCTGCGCCGAGCGATGGCTGAAGGGGCCGCTCGACCGCGTCGGCAAGAATGCCGTGGAGGGGCTTCAGGCGGCGCTCACCGACGAGCCACCACCACCTGGACGCAGCCGGCTGACCGATCTTCAGGACCGACTGATCGTGCCGGGACTGGTCGGCTTCACCAACGTGGGCTACCGCTGGCACAAGCGGAGCTGGAAGCCGATGGCAGTTTCCCTTCATGGCCGCACGGTGGTGGTCACGGGCGCCACGTCGGGCCTCGGACGAGCTGCCGCTTCGCAGCTGGCTGATCTCGGCGCACGCGTGATTCTGGTGGGTCGCGATCCGGACAAGGCCGAAGCCACCCGACGGGAGATCGTCGCGATGACCGGCAACGACAACGTTGCGGTCGCGCTGGCCGATCTCAGCCTCCTGGCCGATGTCAGGAAGCTCGCGAAACGGTTGCTCAAGGAGCCCAGCATCCATGTCCTCGTAAATAATGCTGGCGTTCTCCTCAACCAACGAACGACGACCGTCGAGGGCAATGAGACCACGCTGGCGACCAACCTGCTCGCGCCCTACCTGCTGACCCAGATGCTGCTGCCGCGCCTGCGCCAGTCGGCGCCGTCCAGGATCATCAACGTCTCCTCCGGCGGAATGTATGCCACGGGCCTCGCACTCGATGACCTGCAGTATGAAAAGAGCACCTACGACGGCAGCCGGGCGTATGCCCGCACCAAGCGCGCGCTGGTCGTCCTGACCGAGATCTGGGCGGAACAACTGAAAGGCAACGGTGTCGTCGTCCATGCGATGCATCCGGGGTGGGCGGATACGCCTGGTGTCGCGGGATCGCTCCCAGGGTTCCACGCGATCACACGGCGCCTCCTGCGGACCGCGGAACAGGGTGCGGACACCGTCACCTGGCTCGCGGCTGCGCCGGAAGCGGCCAAAGTGAGCGGCGAGTTCTGGCTGGACCGCGAGCCACACACAACCCATGTCTTTCCCGGTACCGATCCTTCGCCGCAGAGGCGGCAGCAATTGTGGCACGCGCTGGCGAGACTGACCGGTTGGAAAATGGCAGAGTTGAGCAAGCGCTAGCTGGGCTCCCGTTTCGTGGTTTCGGCCGTGCGCACCGCCGGACGCGTCAGACTTGACGCGCTAGAAATTGCACAGCGAGGCAGATGATGGACACAAAGAGGCTTATTCGGCGCGTAGCAGCGATGCTGACAATGGGGCTGGGCAGCCCAAGGCCGAATGGCAGCTTCCCTCGGTTTCAAAGTCCGCTACCGGTTTCGTCCAACGACAACAACGGGTCGGCAGCGGGCGTTCCACTCGTCCGAACAGCGGACATCCGAAACCGAAGTGAAGCAGGGCGATCAAATCGCCGGCGCTTGGCTCGGCATGCGCCGCCAAGCGGGCCCGGTTGAAGGTTTTGGCGCGCACCGACGAGCCGAGTTGCGGAGCGTGGCGCCTAGCGTTCCGCCTGCTCCTCTAGTGCCGCTCGAGGCGCAAAGTTTATCGGTCGTCGCGACGGCGTTGACGGTGTGACGCTGTCCAACTAACGGCGTTCCCGCGCGACGGAAATGAAAAGGCTCTTTCGGCGTTGCCTGGCATCCGTCGGGGAGCTCCTGCTATTCACGCTCTGCCCCAGCGTCGGCCACGGCAAGCGCGGTCATGTTGACGATGCGCCGCACGGTTGAGGACGGTGTCATGATGTGCACCGCCTTGGCCGCACCGAGCAGGATTCCTCCGACTGTAATCCCGCCGCCCGCGGTTGCTCGCAGCGCGTTGTAGGTGATATTCGCGGCATCAACGTTTGGCATGATCAGCAGATTGGCATCCGTCGTAAGACGCGAATCCGGAAAGTCGTTGTCGCGGATGGCCTTGGATAATGCGGAGTCGGCGCGCATCTCACCTTCCACGGCGAGGTCCGGCGCCTTGGCGAGTATGAGCGCCAAGGCGCCGCGCATCTTCTGTGCGGACGGCGCATCTGAACTTCCGGAGCTCGAGTGCGATAGCAGCGCTACACTTGGCTCGAGTCCGAAGCGCCGGACCTCCTCCGCGGCAAGCAACGTCATTTCGGCGATCTGTTCGGCGTCGGGGTCCTGATTCACATGCGTATCGCAGATGAAAAGCTGCCGATCTGGCAGTATCAGGACCTGCATGGCCGCGAACGTCTTCACCCCCGCGCGCATGCCGATGGCATTGCGGATGTACTTCAAGTGATCCGGATCGTGACCTCCGGTCCCACACAGCATCGCGTCCGCGTCGCCACGTCGAACCAGCATGGCGCCGATGAGCGTCGGGCGGCTGCGCATGTCTTCCATCGCCTGGCCCCGCGAAACGCCTTTGCGGCGCATGAGCTGGTAGTAGTCGAGCCAGTAGTCCCGGTAACGCGGGTCGTCGAGAATATTCACGCCATCGCAGTTTTCCCCGAGCTTTAGCCTGAGACCGAGCTTGGCGATGCGCGCAGCGATGATATCCGTGCGACCCACGAGCACGGGACGCGCGAGTCCCTCGTCGACTGCGACCTGCGCCGCGCGCAGAGTGCGTTCATCCTCGCCTTCGGCGTACACGACGCGTTTAGGCGAACGCTTGGCGGCAGCGAAGACCGGCGCCATGATTGTGCCGGACTGATAGACGAACCGGCTAAGCTCGTCGCCATACGCGTTGAAATCCTTGATCGGTCGGCTGGCGACGCCACTCTCCATCGCTGCCCTGGCCACGGCAGGTGCAAGATTGGTGATCAGTCGGGGATCAAAGGCACGGGGGATGAGGTAGTCCGGACCGAAGGCAGGCGTCGGCTCACCATAGGCCAGCGCCACGATCTCGGAAGGCTCGGCCCGTGCGAGCTCCGCCAATGCGCGCACGGCAGCGAGTTTCATTGCCTCGTTGATCGTGCTGGCGCCGCAGTCGAGTGCGCCGCGGAAAATGAATGGGAAGCAAAGCGAGTTATTGACCTGGTTCGGGTAATCGGACCTGCCGGTGCCGATCAAACAGTCCGGCCGGGCCTGCTTTGCGAGTTCGGGCCGAATCTCCGGCTCCGGATTGGCCATTGCCAGAATGATCGGCTTGTCTGCCATCTTCCTGACCATGTCCGGTGTCAGGACTCCAGCTGTCGATAGACCCAGAAAGACGTCGGCACCGCCGATGACATCGTCCAGACTTTGTGCCTTGGTGTCCTGCGCATAGCGTTGCTTATCGGGGTCCATGGTCTCTTTGCGACCGGTGCGCACGACCCCCTTGCTGTCGACAAGGAAGATATTTGCCCTGCCCAGCCCCAGACTCACCTGCAGGTCCAGGCAGGCCAGCGCCGCAGCGCCCGCGCCAGAACAGACCAGTTTGACTTTGCTGATGTCCTTTCCGACGACCTTGAGCCCGTTTATCAAGGCCGCTGCAGCGACGATGGCGGTCCCGTGCTGATCGTCATGAAATACCGGAATCTTCATCCGCTCGCGGAGCTTCCTTTCGATGTAGAAGCACTCAGGCGCCTTGATATCTTCCAGATTGATACCGCCGAAAGTGGGCTCTAGTGCAGCGACGATCTGAACAAACCTGTCCGGATCGGCTTCCGCAATTTCGATGTCGAATACGTCAATGCCGGCAAATTTCTTGAACAGACACGCCTTGCCTTCCATGACTGGCTTCCCGGCGAGCGCACCGATGTTTCCCAACCCGAGCACCGCGCTGCCGTTGGTGATCACCCCAACGAGGTTGGCGCGCGACGTATATCGCGTCGCCTGGCGCGGATCCTGCTGGATCGCCGTGCACGCGTAGGCCACTCCTGGCGAGTAAGCAAGGGACAGGTCGCGCTGGTTGGCGAGGGCCTTTGTCGGCAGGATTGAAATCTTTCCGGGCGTGGGGAACTCGTGGTATTCAAGGGCGGCAGTGCGCAGTTGCTCTTCAGCCATGATGCGTCTCCAGTCTGGAGTGCGGTGTGTTGGGTCGCTGCCGGGCAAGCGCCGCTAACGCAGTTGGCATGATCGAGCTTGCCGACTAACCATTGTCCTCCAACGCGCCCAATTATGGGGGTAGGTCGATGCGCACGGAGCGCATTGATACCGGTCAACGATGCGAGTTTTTCGGGCAGTAGTGGACGGCGGCTCGGTGTGCGCCGCATACCCGGTCTCGCAATCCGCGTGAAGGCGTAGCCATCCATCGTGCCGGAATCCCGCGTGGCAATGCCTGAAGCTTTGATGCAAATCAATGACCGCGCGACGCAGCCGTGCGCATGCTTTGTCCCATGTCGGCGCTCCGACCATCGCCCCGATGAAACCACTGACGCCCCATATTGCAACCGTACCGCTGCGTGGACCGTTGTTCCGCGGCGCGCGACGGCTTCGCATCGCGCTCGTGGGTTTGCCCAATAGCGGCAAGAGCACCTTCTTCGCCGCGGTTGCGAGCACCTCAGTGCAAAGCGGCGCCCTCGCGGGCACGCATCGCGCCTATAACGAGTGCGCCGTGCAGATCGGGCTGGATGAAGCGCGCGTGATCGATCTGCCTAGCATCCGCTCGCCGCACCATCTCGATTCGGAAGACCGCGCAGCGTTGAAATACCTCATGTGGGGCGACGAGCGCCCGCCCGTGTCGAGTCACGATCCGGATGGCCCGCCGGCGCCTTTTGCGCCGCCGGACGTGATCGTGCAGGTGCTCGACGCGACGTCGCTCGAACATCATCTCGAGCTGACGCTGAAGCTTGTAAATTTCGGCCGTCCGCTGGTCATCGCACTGAACAAGATGGACGAAGCCCGCGACCGCGGTATTTATGTGAATGTCACGGTGCTCGGCGCGCGGCTGGGTGTGGCCGTCGTACCCACCACAGCAGTCATGGGGCACGGTATCGCCGAGCTGTTCCGCGCGGCCGTGCAGGCCGTGCGCGAAGCCGCGTGCCCTCGTCCGCAACCGCTAAGCGAACACATCACCACCGCGCTCGCGCCGCTCGCCTCGGTTTTGAGCGCGCCCGAGATCCAGCAGGCCTTCCGTGTGCCGCCGCAATTGCTGGTGACGCAGATCGCTGAGGGTGATCCGTATTTTCTTGACGAGATGCGGCAACACTTTCCCGGATACCTCCCGGAAGTCCGGCGGCTGCTCGCAAGTGCCACTATAGGACTGCCGCGTCCAGTGGCGGACGAGCTGCACGCCGACCGCCACCATCGCGCCGCTACGCTGTTCGAAGCCGCGACCCGGTTCGGCGGATTGCATGAAGGCCGCGGCTGGCGTTACTGGCTCGACGAAATGTTCCTGAGTCCGCGCTGGGGATTCATCGGCAGCATGTCCGTCTTCGCCGCCGTGCTGTTCGTCGTGTTCTATGTCAGCGGATGGATAGACACCGAAACTTCCGCGCGGCTGGTGACGTGGACGGCGGCGTGGCAGCCGCAATCCACCATGGGGGTTGTCGGGCGAGCAGTGGTTGACGGCTTGATCGGGCTCATCGGCATCGTGGTGCCCTACATGATTCCACTGGTGCTGCTGCTGGTGGCGCTGGAAGAGGCGGGCGTCATGGCACGGATTGCCTTCGCGGTCGACCGGACGTTTCACCGCATAGGTCTGCACGGTGGCGTAGCAGTACCGTTTCTGCTCGGTCTGGGGTGTAACGTGCCGGCAATTTCCGCTATCGGCAATACGACTGTGGGCCGGGAGCGTGTGATTGCCTCCCTGCTCGTGACATTCGTGCCGTGCTCGGCGCGCTCGGCGATCATTCTTGCCTTGGCCGGCAAGTATCTGGGCGGGCTGGGCGTGTTCGTGATTTTTGTGCTTGCGATGGTAGTGATCGCAGTGCTCGGACAAGTATTGCGGCGCCGCTATCCACGCGGCGGCCCGGGTCAGGTCCAGGAGATTCCGCCCTATTCGCTGCCGCGCTGGCGTCCGATGCTCCGCGAAACGTGGGGGCGGACGCGCGACGTCCTGACCATCGTCACTCCGCTGCTCGTCGGCGGCAGCGTCGTGCTCGCGCTGCTCGCGCACGTTGGCGCGGATCGTTACATCAATACGCTATTCGCCCCAATTACCCACTGGTGGCTCGGGCTTCCCGTCGTGCTCGGCGTGCCCATTCTCTTCGGGGTACTGCGCAAGGAGCTGTCGCTCTTGATGATCTACCAGGCGCTCGGGAGCTTCGACGTCGGCCATTACCTTGACCCGGTGCAGATCATGACGTTCCTGCTGTTCCTGACGTTCTACGTGCCCTGCATTTCGACGTTCGCCGTGATGCTCAGGACGATCGGCCGCCGTGAAGCGCTGTTCTCGGTGTCGCTATCGGTGGCTGTCGCGCTACTGGTAAGTGGGCTCCTGCGTTTCGGGCTCGAGGGTGCACGACTTCTATTGGCCTAGAGATTGAACCGCGGCGACGACGAAGGTCTCCCACTCCGGCTACTTTCGGCGGCGGACCAATGGCAGTCCCCCTGATTGCGAACATACAATAGCCTTTACTGGCGCTATTGGGCGGCATCACTTCCCAATCATGCAGGCTGGCGAGCCCCGAGGGGACGTACATGAAGATAGCCATCAACGGGGCCGGCATCGCCGGTCCGACGCTTGCGTATTGGCTGCGCGAATCCGGTCATGAGGTGTTGCTCATCGAAGAGGCGCCACAACTTCGCTTCGGCGGCTATGTCATCGACTTCTGGGGCGTCGGCTACGACATTGCGGAGAAGATGGGCCTGATCCCACGAATTAGAGAGCTGGGCTATCAAGTGGAGCAGGTCCGCTTCGTGGACCGGCACAACCGCAGGTGCGGCGGCTTCACCGTGGATGTTTTCAGCCGCGCCACCAACGGTCGTTTCACGAGCCTGCCGCGGTCTGACCTTGCGGCTACGATCTATCGTGCGCTAGACGGAGACGTCGAGACGATCTTTGGCGATTCCGTTACGGGGATCACGGTTCGCGAAAATCGCGTTCAGGTGAGCTTCGATCATGCTGTCCCACGCGAGGTCGACCTGGTCATCGGCGCCGACGGGTTGCATTCGCGCGTCCGGCAGCTTGCGTTCGGGCCCGAAGCAGAGTTCGAAGTATCGCTGGGCTACCACGTCGCCGCGTTCGAGATCGAAGGCTACCGACCGCGCGATGAGCTGGTCTATGTCAGCCACGGGGTCCCGGGAAGGCAGGTTTCGCGATTCTCCATGCGGCATGACAAAACGCTCTTTCTGTTTGTCTTCCACGACGACTACTTGACTACCGAGAATCCTTCGAGCGAGCAGCAACGTAAATCGGTGCTGACAAACGTCTTTTCCGATGTGGGCTGGGAGTGCCCGCGTATACTCGCGGCGATGGAGAGTGTCAACGATATCTATTTCGATCGTGTCAGCCAGATTCGGATGGACCGATGGACAAAAGACCGCACGGCGCTAATCGGCGATGCCGCGGCCTGCGTTTCTCTCATGGCTGGTGAAGGTACTGGCCTCGCCATGGCAGAGGCCTATGTGCTTGCCGGCGAACTACGCGCTTGCGGTAACGATCACACCACGGCTTTTGCTCGCTACGAGAACCGCATGAGGCCGTTTCTGAAGCGCAAGCAACAGTCGGCCGCGAAATTCGCTTCAGCGTTCGCCCCGAAGACTGCTTTCGGCATCACTTTCCGCAACATTGTCAGCGGACTATTGCGGATCCCGTTCATTGCAGATTACTTTATCGGCCGCGATCTGCGCGACGACATCGACATTCCCGACTACGGCCGCTAACGAAAGTGATTCAATACACCTCATCCGCTGCTCGTCGTTTCATCAGCGGCGGCGCGCTACGCAAACGGAGCCAACACCGGGGGCCGATACTTGCCTTGCTAGCCGTTGCGGCGTTCATTCCGGCCGCTGCGACTGCGGACCCGGCCTCCGGAACGATCAACTATCAGAGCAAAGCCGGCCCCATCGTCGTCAACGTTGCTCACGCATATATGATCAAAGGTCCAGATGCGGCTAGCGGCAAGACGATTCGCCAACTGATCTTCACTTCCGTCGACGTCAGCGCAAAACTGCAGGCCTGCGCGTCGATGATGTGCGCTAGCGGGAACGTGACCGAAGGCATGACCGTCGATTTCGACGTGAGCCCGCGCCTGAACTACTGGGTCGTGGGCAACGGTCAGAAGGTTCAGTATTCGGGCACCGCCAAACCCGATGAGGCTCTCAAGCTGACCGCCGATACCGCGGAGCGCCTCGCTGGAACCCTCGCCATCGACGATGCCGCGATGGGTGGCGCGAGGGTCAACGTCAAGTTCGACGCGACGATCGTCAAACAATTTAGCAGGTAGCGGCGGCGCCAGCGCGTCTGCGCTGGTCGCCGAAGCGATCCAAGATTCGCTGTAGGCGTAGTATGGCCGGATTTCTGTTGTCGACGCGGAGCTCTGATGATGGATCGACGCAGGTTCCTCGGCCGCATTGCCGTAGGCATCCTCGGCGCGCCGCTAGCTGCGCGCGCCCAACCAGCAACGAGGACATATCGCATCGGGATTCTGGATGTAATACCGGCTTCGCAGAATGCCACCAATCTCGACGCGCTGCGCAAGGGGCTGCGCGACCTCGGCTACGCAGAAGGGCTCAACCTGGTCATCGAATATCGTTCAGCCGATGGCCGCGCCGAGCGATTCCCGGAGCTCGCATCCGAACTGGTGCGGCTCAAGGTGGATCTGATCGTGACCAGGGGAACCCCTGCCGCCAAGGCTGCTATCGACGCTAATGGAAAGGTCCCAGTGGTAATGGCGGCGATGCGTCCACTTGTTGTCGCGGCGAGCCTTGCGCACCCGGGGGGCGATGTTACGGGCGTGACTACCTTCAGCACAGAATTGATGGGGAAGCGGCTCGAGCTCCTCAAAGAGCTGGTTCCCAGTCTCGCGCGAGTGGCGCTGATTCACAACATGGGAAATCCGGCGGCTCCACCCGAATGGGAGGAAACCAAGAAGGCCGCCCGCTCGTTGCATCTCCAGGCCGCGCTGCTTGATGTGCGGGACCAGGGCGACTTGGGTCGCGCATTTGAACTTGCGGTCCAACAGCATGTCGACGCGCTGGTCATCGGGGCAGACGGCCTTACACAAATGTATCAGCAAACGATCGTCGATTCCGTGGCCCGCAGTAGGCTGCCCGCTACCTACCCGGCCCGGGAGTTCGTCGAGTCCGGAGGATTGATGGCCTACGGGGTGAACTATCCCGACATCTATTACCGATTCGCAAGCTTCATCGACAAGATCTTCAAAGGCGCAAAGCCAAGCGACCTGCCTGTAGAGCAGCCGACCAAGTTCGTTTTGTCGATAAACACCACGACAGCAAAGGCGCTCGGCCTCGCGATTCCGCAGTCGATACTTCTGCGCGCGGACGAGGTGATTCATTAGTCGATCGTCGCGTGCCGTAAACAGCTGTCATTACAGTGTTGAAAAACGCTCGTTGGAAAATTCGGCGACCTCACGAGATCCCGCCCTCCGGGTGGACGTTGCTTCCCGACGCCGCAACGGCTTAGCCGACTGTCCGGCTCGTCTTGGACGCGACGCCCCGCGACCAAGACATCAGGCCGAGTAGGCAACGCTTAAATATCGTGGCAACGTTTCCCGGCATAGCCAGCATCCTCTCTTGGCGAGCCTCGCTCTCGCGGTGGAGTCGCTCGATTTGCTCAAGCATCTCCGGCGTCAGCGGTGTGCAAGACTGGAAAGTGGCGCAGCGTTGGTTGTGGCAATATCGCAGGCCCCCCGCGTGAAAGCGGAACCATGCGGCCGCGTACGCGAGTTCTCCATGGCCGTCACGGAATTCCGCTACGTAACACTCGCGGCTTCTTTCGTATATGGCGATCGAGTGCCCGGCACCCAGTGCGATCATGTGACCATTGATCGAGGGCGCGGTGCGCACTCTGGATTCAGCGTTCATGAATGACCTCCGTGTTTGTCACGCCGGCGCGGGCAATCTTCGATGAGAGCAGCCAAGAAGTCTTGCAACTACCCAAAACTTTCGCTAAGACGTTGCACACCGGCGGTGACGATAGCGACTAGTTCTGTCAGGGTCTGCCCGCGTCGATGGACGGCTGCTGCGTGAAGGGCTTCGATCCGCATGCCGAGGTCGGACGAAATCGGCATGGCCGACTCCAGCGCCATTCGGCGCCGGGAGTGTGAATTGGCAAGGCTGCCGCAGTTAAAGCGGAACCAGGTGTTCGCATCGACGAGCACCCCTCGACCGTCGACGAAGTCGGCAATCCATACGATGCCGTCGCGCAGGTAGATCGCGACGGCGTGATGCTCACTCAACCGCAGCATCTGGCCTTGGATCTGGCGGGGCGGGTGAAGGTTAAGTTGGTTTTTCATTTGGCATTGCCTCGTGACGTGGGTTGGTCGATCCAATGTGTGCGGCTGGCACGATGGATGTGTGATCGTTGGGACGCATACGGCTTCCTGGCGTCAAGCGGCGAGCCCGGATGGACTCCATTACTCACGCTGGGCCGCCCGTGGCACGCGGGTGAGGTTGGTGTTGCGATCGAGCCACGCGGAGTAAGCGCTCCAGAGCAGGGGTACGACGTGCCACAGATTGATCGGCAGCAGGCAGGTGTGGAGGAGCAAGACGGGAACGATATGAGCGAGGTGCCCATAGCTGATGAAGGCGACGTTGCTGGCGATCGCGACTAGGCGAAGCGAAAGCATGTCGCGCATCCAGAAGGTCGTCAGCACCAGGCCAGAAGCGAGAAATCCAAGAAGATCTGCGTCATTCATGTCCACCTCCGCTGCTGCGTAGTGAGTCGGTATTGCGCTGCACGCCTGCTTTGCTATCCTGTGCCCGCGGTAGGAATCTTCGGCGAATGGCGCCGATGGAGTCCTTAACGAACCATTAAGGATCGATTAATCGTGTCGGTCCGCGCCGCGTAGGCCGGGGGGTTAGACCGAGCCTTGGCCGAACGGCGGATCGCAACCCACGCGAGAGGGGTCGTGGCGAGCGCTTGAGATGACGAAAATCTACGCGATCGGTCCGCTGGAGCTCGACGCGGAAGCCCTGGTACTGACACAGGGAGGTGTACCCACGGCGCTGGGGGCGCGTGGCGTCGCGGTACTTGCCGTGCTGGTGAGCCGGGCCAACGAGTACGTGCCGAAGGGCGTCATCATGGAGACGGCTTGGCCCGGCCTCGTGGTCGAGGAGGGCAATCTCAATGTGCAGATCTCCTTGATTCGCCGCACGCTCGCGCTGGTGCCCGGGGGTGGCAGGTGGATCGAAACGCTGGCCCGGCGCGGCTACCGTTTTGTCGGGCCGGTCGTGGAGACTGGCGGCCGGTCCGGGGCGCCCGTGGCCGCCGATCGGGGGCGCTCGAATCTGCCCGAGTCGTTGACTTCGTTCGTCGGCCGTGAACGCGAACTGGCCGAGATAAAGCAGCGCTTACCGGCGACGCGTTTGCTAACGCTGACCGGGACTGGCGGCATCGGCAAGACGCGACTCGCACTCCAGGCGGCCGCCGAAGTGCGCGATGCCTATCGCGACGGCGTCTGGTTCGTCGACTTGGCGCCGCTGCACGATGCGGCGCTGGTGCCGAGCGCGCTGGCACAGGTGCTGCGTCTGAAGGAAGCGGCGGGGCAGCCTCTGCTCACCACGCTGTGCAATCATCTGCGGACGAAGCAGATCCTGCTGATCCTCGACAACTGCGAACACATGCTGGACGCGTGCGCGCAGGTCACCGAAGCGCTGTTACGTGAGACCGCGCGCGTGACGCTGATCGCGACCAGTCGCGAGCCCTTGCACCTGACCGGGGAACGCGTCCATCCGCTAAGTGCATTGCCGCTACCAGACCCGAAGGGTGACGCGCAGAGCATTGCCCGCTCCGACGCAGTGCAGCTGTTCGTGGAGCGTGCGCGACAGCAACGCCCGCGCTTCGATCTGCAGGACGAGCGGGCACGGGCGGTGGCCCTGATATGCGTGCGACTCGATGGAATCCCGCTCGCGTTGGAACTGGCAGCGGCGCGGGTCGCGGTGCTGCCGGTGGAAGAGATCGTGCGCTTGCTCGACCAGCGCTTTCGGCTGTTGACGAGCGGCGGCCGCGAGCTGCCGCGGCACCAGACGCTGCGCGCGATGATCGATTGGAGCTACGAGCTGCTAAACGAGACGGAGAAGGTCCTGTTCGCGCGGCTGTCGGTGTTCGCCGGCGGCTGGACGCTCGAAGCCGCGAGCGAAGTGTGCAGCGGCGAGTCGATCGCCAAGGACGACGTGGTCTATGTGTTGATCCGGCTCATCGAGCAATCGCTCGTTGTCGCCGATGAGGATGGCGACCGCTACCGGATGCTCGAGACCGTGCGGGAGTATGCCCAAGAGAGGCTCGAGGAACCCGCGATCGGCGACGCGGGACGAGAACGGTGGCGCGACCGTCACCTTGCGTATTTCCTCGCACTGGCGGAAGAGGCAGAGCCAAAGCTGAACGGGGCGCGGCAGCGGGACTGGCTGGAGCGCCTTGAGCGGGAGCACGACAACCTGCGCTCGGCCCTGGCCTGGGCTGCCGCAGGCGGGGACGCTGTGAGCGGGATGCGACTGGCGAGCGCTTGTTGGAGGTTCTGGCTGATCCGCGGGTACGCTCGCGAAGGCCTCGGATGGCTCTCCGCAATGCTCGCGGCTGCGCCCGATCGACAGGCGCCGGCGCACCGCGCGCAGGCACTCAACGCAGCCGGCACGATGGCGAGGGCGATGTCCGACTTTTCGAAGGCAAGGACACTTTACGAAGAAGCCCTGTCAATCTCGCGAGAACTGGGCGTGCAGCGTGGCGTTGCCGCTGCGCTGGGCAACCTCGCCATGGTGTCCTACTACCAGGGCGACTATGCCGTGGCGTTGGCCCGGCATAAGGAGAGTCTCGCGATCTGGCGCGAGTTGGGTGACCAACCGGGGATCGCCAGGACGCTTATGGCCTTGGGGAACGTCGTCTACTCGCAGGGCGGCGAACTGGCCGCTGAGTCGCTGTACGAGCAGAGCTTGGCGATCGAGCGCGAGCTCGGGGACCAGCGGGCCATCGCTATCGTGTTGAACAACCTGGGGATGGTGGCGGCGTACCACCGCAAGGATTATTCGGCCGCCCGATTGCTGCATGAAGAGGCCTTGGTCATCCGTCGAGAGCTCGGCGACCGCTGGGGAATCGCGGGCTCGTTGACCAATCTGGGCACGGTCGCCTATGAGCAGGGCGACTATCCGTCTTCCAGGGCGCTTCTGACAGAGAGTCTTGCCATGCGACGAGACCTGGCTGACGGGTTGGACATTGCGGAGTCTCTGGAAGCACTCGCCGGTCTCGCGTTCACCGCGGGCCGCCCCGTATCGGGTGCCCGCCTCTGCGGCCAGGCGGCGCGACTGCGAAAGGAAATCGGCTCTCCCCTCCCGCCGTGGGAACGCTCTCGTTATGACCGTCAGATTGCCTCAGGGCGTGCCGCCCTCGGCAACGACGTCGCCTTCGATTTGGCTTGGCAGGAGGGTCATGCGATGACGCTCGAGCAAATGATAGAACTCGCATTGGAGAGGACGGACGAGCCACCCATGAAGGACGTAACGGCGCCTCCAAGCACGCCGGAGTCCACGGCAAGCGACAGCAGATCCTGAGTGCTCTCTTCGTCATTGACCGATAGCACTTCGGCGACTGAGGATGGGGGCGGCACGCCCAACCGCCGAGCGGTAAGATGCGGTCGCGCATGTCGCGGCGGAACGAGGCGTGTGGGAGTGGAACTCCGACACGCGGGAGCGGTCTTTCAAGGCGCGGGAGCCGTGCATTGCGGACTCTTGCCGGGGCGGGAGTCGATCCGAATTTCTATCAATCGATCGCGAGGAGGAATCATGCCGAACGACTGGAAGCTCAAGGGAGCCTATTTCGAGACCTGCAACTGCGAAGCCGCGTGTCCGTGCAACTTCCTGGGGCCGCCCACCGACGGCAAGTGCACGGTGCTCGTCGGCTGGCATATCGGCGAGGGCAGGTTCGGCGAAACGAAGCTCGACGGACTCAACGTGGCCATGGTCGCCCACTCGCCGGGGCACATGTTGCAGACGAAGTGGAAGGTCGCGCTCTATCTGGATGAGCGCGCAAGCAAGGTGCAGGCGGAGGCGTTGGCGCAGATTTTCTCCGGCAAGGCCGGCGGGCTGATGGAGAAGCTGTCGGGCTTCATCGGCGAGGTTGCCGGCGTGCGGAGCGTGCCGATCGCGTTCCAGGCCGAAGGCCGAAAGCGGAGCATTCGCGTCGGCGATCTTGCCGTTGCCGATATCGAGGCCATCGAGGGGCCGGGCGGAGTCGAAACCGAGCTTCGCAATCCGCCGCTCAATCTCTCGCCCGGCGAGCCGCTGATCGTGGCACGGAGCAAACGCTACCGCTTCGCCGACTACGGCATGAGCGTGGAGGTATCGAACAAGAACGGGTTCTACGCGCCGTTCACATACGCACCGGCGTGAAGCCGCGCCAATGGATGTGAGGGCGTCGCGGCAGGATCGACTGGCGCGCGGCGTCATCGTCGTACTGCTCGCCGCGGTGACGACCCTTGCCTGGTACTGGCTCTACCCGATGCACATGGCGCCGGTCGCCGGCATCCTGGTCGACGGCCCCCCCGTGCAGGCGGCGCCCTGGACCGCGTCGAAATGGACGTTCCTGCTCACCATGTGGAGCGTCATGATGGCTGCGATGATGATTCCGACCGCGGTGGGAATGATCATGGCGGTCGAGCGCATCGCGAGGACGGGTCATGACGGCAACCCGTGGGCCGTCACTGGCGCATTCGTGCTCGCGTATGTCGCGGTGTGGGTGGGATTCGGCGCCGTGGCGACGCTTGCTCAATGGATGGCCGAGCAGGCGAGCTTGATGTCGCCGGCGATGGCGAGCGCAAGTGCCTGGATGTCGGCGCTCGTTCTCGTCGGAGCGGGTCTGTTCCAGTTCAGTCCGCTGAAGCAGGCATGTCTCTCCCGCTGCCGCTCGCCACTCGGGTTCCTGATCGGCGAGCGCCGCCACGGGGCTTCGGGCGCCTTCGTGACCGGACTGCGCCACGGCATGTTCTGCGTGGGTTGCTGCTGGGCGCTGATGGCGCTGTTCTTCGTCTTCGGCACGATGAATCTCGTCGCCGCGGCGGCGCTGACCGTGCTGGTGGTCGCCGAGAAGACGTTGCGTGGCGGTTGGATGATCGCCCGGGTCGCCGGCGCCGCGCTCGTCGTCGCCGGCGTCGCGATCCTGCTGCGGATGATCATTTAGACCCGCCGTGCAACCGACGGTCGGCGGGCCGCTTGACCCTCGCCAGCGGCACCACCACAATCGAGTTCGCATGATCGAGACGCACCTCTTCTCCGACGACGGCAGCGTACCCATTGGACAAGAACAAGCTGGACGCTCTTCGCCGCAAGTACGCGACTGCGGCGGGCGGCGAGATCTTCGATCCGGACTTCGCGGCGGTCGGCAGGCAAGTATTCGGCAACGCCGAGCGGCGCAAGTGGCCGTTCTCCGATCCGGCTACCTTCCTCGGGACGGCGTTCCGCCCTGACGCCGCCGCGCTGCCGGGCTTCGGCGGCGTCGAAGTTGTCGGCGGCGATGTGGTCGAGGTCGCGCCGCAGTACGATGCGACGACCAACACCGCGCAAATTGCCGCTCAGGCCCTGTTCGAACTCCTCTGCCTTGTCGCGGGATCACGTCGCGAACGGCAGCGCGGGAAGACTTGAGCGACCGGTCCACCCGCTGCCACTCGCCTGTTGCATTCCCGGAATTCATGTTTGGCATGCAAACAGACCGTTTGCCGTCCACGCGCACGCGCGGCACCATCCACTCTTGAATCGGGTATCGGCGCCGGCCGGTGCGCGCCGGGGCTGGTATGCAAGAGGAGAATGCATGAAATTGATTGTCCTGCTTCGTGGCGCGGGTTTGCTGCTCGTGGCTGGCGTGGCGTGGGGAGGATTGTTCCCCATTGCGTTAGTCACATTGCCCCGCCTCGATCCGTTCTACATGACGTCGATTCGCTACGGGATCACGGCGATCGTCCTGCTGGTGCTGCTCGCAGGCATCGAAGGACGTGACATGCTGCGCGTCGAAGGAAAGGCGTTGCGCCTCGCGGCATTGGGTTCATTCGGTTTCGCGGGTCTCGGCTTGCTCGTCTTCGTCGGCCTTCAGCATTCGCGCCCCGAGCACGGCGGCATCATCATGGCCACACAGCCGTTGATCGCGGCGATCGTCGCATGGCAGCTCAACGGGACGCGTCCCTCGCACTCGACGCTTGGCTTTCTCGCGCTTGCTCTGGCCGGCGTCGTGCTGGTGATTACCAAGGGCCATTTCACTGGATTGTCCGGTGGTGGAACCGGCTGGGGCGACCTGTTGATGTTCTTCGGCGCCGTGAGCTGGGTTATCTACACGCTCGGGGCGGCGGAGTTCCCGTCGTGGTCGCCGCTGCGCTACACGACACTGACCTGTGCACTTGCGCTACCCACCATCTTCGGCCTTACGCTTGTGGCGACCGCCTTCGGTTATGTCGGGATGCCCAGCGTTGAGGCGGTTGCGTCCGTCGGTTGGCAATTGGCGTACATCATCGGCGTCGCATCGTTGCTCGCCGTCCTTTCGTGGAATGCCGGCAACAGGATCCTGGGCGCGGCCAATGGCGTCCTGTTCATCAACTTCGTCCCGATCACCGTCTTCGCGATTCGGATTGCGCAGGGTCATCGCTTTGCGCCAATCGAGTTCGTGGGCGCGGCGCTGGTGATTGGCGCCCTCATCGGCAACAGCATCGCAACCCGGCGGCCGATCGCCCTTGTCCGGCCCACGCCTCGGGGACGCAGCGCCCAGATGCAAGGCTGTGGCTAGCGGAACTCCCCTCGTTCCCGGAGATCGCGTCTGGAACTTTTTTCTCCGCCGCGCGCCTTTGGCTGGAATTGCGTCGGCGGCCAGAAGTTCAACTAGCGGTGAGTCTCGCGGGAGCGGCGCGGTTGGTTCCGTCGTCCCTCGCGCGTCTTAGCTTGTCGCGGGCGCGAGAGAGCCGCGACATGACGGTTCCGATGGGAACCGCGAGCATCGTGGCGATCTCCGCGTAGCTCAGTTCCTCAACCGCCGCCAGCAGCAGCACCTCGCGCTGCTCGGCCGGCAGGTGCGCCACCTGTTGCAGCAACTCGCGCAATTCGATGCGAGCGAATTGATTGTCGTGTTCCGCGACTTGCCACACTGCCCCGAATTCGCCCTCGGAATCGAGGGAGATGTCTCCCGCTTCGCGCCAAGCCCGCGCGCGCTGGTTCAAGTGGACGTTGTGCATGACCGTGAACAGCCAGGCGCGCAAATCGGTCCCGGGCTGCCAAAGCCTTTGCTTGTCCCACGCGCGCACCAGCGTGTCCTGCACGAGATCGTCGGCGCGCGTCGAGTTGCCGGTCAGCACGCGCGCGTAGCGACGCAGCCGCGGAATTGCGGCGATCAGGTCCTGTTCGGGCAACCCGGCGTTCGCGGATGTGGCGACCGGTCGCAGTGGGCTCCTGTTCACGATCCGGCAACATAGAAAATGGCGCCGTAGGGCCTGCAAACCTCTTCGCCCGCCGTCGCGGGGCTGCATCCACTTACGGTTGCCGGCGCCAGAAGCAACGCGCCGGCAACCGTTGCACCATCACGCATTCCCATCATCGGTCTCCTCAACCGGGTCGTGGGCATCACTTCCGCTCGATGACCACCTCGAGATACTCGCTTGGCAGCACCAGCGTGCGATCGCCCGACCGATTGTGGCTTTCCATGAGGGCCAGCAGTTCCAGCGTGAAGGCCGCCTGCCTCTCGGCATCGAGCGCGCCGAAAGTCTTGGTCATCGGGCCGTAGTAGGTGCGAAACACCTCGAGCCAGTGCGTCGGAGAGCGGTAGCGGAACGTGAACTCGCGGCTGGCCGTCCGGATCGCGCGCGCCGTGCCGCCGAAGAGTTCGTCGAGTCCGGCCTTGGTGCCCCACAGTGCCGGCGATTTGACACCGGGCGCCGGTGGAACGTACTTGCCGATCGTCTTGAACAGTTGTCCGATGAAGCTCTCGGGAGTCCAGTTCGCCAGGCCGATCTTGCCGCCGGGTTTGCACACGCGCGCGAGCTCGCTTGCAGCCTTGTTCTGATTCGCGGTGAACATCACGCCGAAGGTGGACAGCACCGTGTCGAACGACGCGTCAGGGAAGGGCAGGTTCTCAGCGTCGGCTTCCTGGAACCGGATCGAGTGGCCTTCGGCCTGCGCGCGTGCCCGCCCGGATTCGAGCAGCGACGCCACATAGTCGGTGGAGGTCACGTCGCACCAGCGTCGCGCGGCGGCCAGCGTCGCGTTGCCATTGCCGGCGGCGACGTCAAGCACGCGACTGCCCGCGCGCAGGTCGAGCGCCTCACACAAGGTTTCACCGACGATCTGCAGCGTGGTGCCCACGACGGCATAGTTGCCCGTGGACCAGGCGGCCTGCTGACGCGTCTTGATGGCGGCGAGGTCGATGGCTGGTGCGGAAGCGGAAATGACTGTAGACACGGTTGTTCTCCTTGTTCGTGGATGGGGACTGCGTGGCCTCAACGGTCGGCGCGAACGCCTTGGTTCACGGGGAACTGGACGACAGCAGCTGTGCGCGCACACGTTCGCGTGCCGCCGCGCCCGTCACTTCCGCCGCGATGGATGCAAGCTCGCTGCGGTCGAAACCCAGATCGCGCAACATGCGATCGTCGAGGTGCCGGAGCGCGTCGTAGGTTGCCCTTGCCTTCCGGCGCTGGCGATGGCGCGCGTACGCGCGGCGGGCGAATGCACCGATGGCGCGGATCATCGCGATGACGATTTCGCCGACAGCGTGCGAGCGCTGGGCGCGTGCGGCTTGATACAGCTCGTAGCTCGTGGGCCGCGCGGAGGAGGGGACCGCTTGATCCTCGCCGAAGGGATCGTTGTCGGCCGAGGGAGTGCGCAGCAAGACGATTGGCGCATCGCCGTGCGTGCGTTCGGCGCGGGGCGCGAATCCTCCAGGCGCAAGGGGTGCTAACTCTGTCGAATCACGCATGGTTCTCTCCTTCAGTCGTACAGCGACATGGATTGGGCAGCCGCATTTGGCGGGCGCGTCGGCGAATCGCGCCGACCCGCAGCCGGGTCCATCGACTCGCCCGGCGCCGAGGGATCCGCGGGGGACGAGAAATTCGGCGAAGCCGCACCCGATTCGGCGGTTGGCGTGCCGTCGTGTGCACTGGCGGCGGCTGTCGGCCAGAACAGGAAATGGACGGCGACCGCGACAGCCGTATAGATCGCAATGAAGATGGCGAGACGGTTCGCCGCGGTGTGCACCGGGGAACCTCCGAGCTGCGGCCCGGCGACACGACTTGAGCGATCTGCTGCCACGTATGTCTCCTGGTCCTCAGGTTGCGCAGCAAATAAGTCGTGGTAGAGCGCGCGGGTCCAGTGGGTGTCGACATGGGTCGACGATTCGGGTTGTTTCACGTTAAATCTCCGGCGAATCAAGTTACGGTGGAGTCTATCGAGCGCGTGCGTTGGCGAAATGTCAGCCAATGACCAAATTTGTTTCCTGTGTTTCGAATGGGGCCGGCTGGAGCTTGAGATAGGCATCGACGTCCCCGGCGCCTGCGACGATGACCATGCCAAATTTGCGCGCGAGGCGCATGATCGGCGCGTTTCCCGACAGAAAATGCATGAAAAGCCTCTCCATGCCGCGATTGCGTGCATACGCGACGGCGCGCCCGAAGAACGCGTTGCCGATGCCGTGGCGACGGTGCTCGGGGAGCACCGAAAGCGCGAGTTCGGCAAGATCGTCCACGATGGCAAGATGCGCCGCGCCGACGAGCACTTGCCGATCGTCATGGACGCCGAATACGGCGTCGTGTTCGAAGTCGATGCGATCGACGTAGGAGGCGATGGCGGTGGCCCCGAACGGCGTTCCAAAGCGCAGCTGCCGGTCCTTCGCGGGCAATGCGAGGAAATGCGTCACCAGCTTTGCGCGCAGGCCTTCGTTCAGGCGTTGTATAGTCAAGCTCACGATCGAGCCTCCGATGGGATTGCGGCGAGGCGAGAGGGCGTCGCGCCGCGATCGAGAACGACCCGGCCACGGCGCCATCCGCCCGCCGCCAGCGCCGCGCCGCAGACCGCCAGCGTGGTCGACCGCACCCGGCCACCGTTGAATAGGTGGCCCATCCCAACGGCCAGCGCGGTCGCGCCGATGAATCCGACCTGCAGCCAGAGGCCGCAGACGATGAGTGCACGGTTGCTATTGGCACGCGATTCGGACATTGGGGGTCCTCAGAAGGGGAACCGGTCCGAAGCGCCCCACGCCACGCGGTCAACATCGACGCGCGTGAGCCCAATGTCGCGGAGCTCGCGGTCGCTCATCGTCCGGAAATCGTGGTAGGCGGCTGCGGCTACCCGCCTTCTCTCCAGCCACGCGTGCCACCGCTTCGCCATGGCCCGCATGTGCCGAGCCACGACCTGCATGACGGAGGCGGCCAGAAATAGCGCCGCCGCCGAACGGTATTGAGTCTGGTACGTGATCATCTTCCGAATCTCCTGAAGGTTCGCCAAGGGGCCGGCGATGCATTGCAGTCTATGGGGCGGGTGCGGCACGGGAACTTCAACGGCCGCCCGCTTTTGTTTCATTTGTTTCACACGGCCCCGGCAGTACCAAATCGGAGGGCGAATCGATCTATCCTTGCGCCTCAGGCGCCCGAAAAGGTGAGTTCCATGACTTCCACATTGCGATTCGATAGCGGTACGATTGATCATTCCGCCCGCCGCGGGCTCCTAGGCTTGCCCGCAGAGAAGGCTCGAGGGAGTGAAAAAGAGTCCGTGAGTCCCAAGGCCACGATCCTGGTCGTCGATGACGAGCCGGACGTACGCGAAGTGCTGGTCGAATACTTCGCGACGCACGGGTACGCGGTCATGGGCGCTGAAAACGCCGGCGCCGCGAAGGACCTCGCGGCCGGACACGCCATCGACCTGGCGCTGGTGGACATCCACATGCCCGGCGAGGACGGCCTGAGCCTCGCGCGGCACCTGCGCGAGCGCTACGCGGCGATCGCGATCGTCATGCTCACCTCCGCCGCGACGGTCGTTGATCGGATCGTCGGCCTCGAGATGGGTGCCGACGACTATGTTCCCAAGCCGTTCGACCCTCGTGAGCTGCTGGCCCGGGTCAAGAGCGTGCTGCGCCGCACGTCGGCCGCCAGGCGCGCGGACCTTGGCGCGCAACGCGTGCGCATCGGTCGTTGCGTGCTCGATATCGCCGCGCACCGTCTAATCGATGAGAGGGGCATCGAAGTGTTGATGACCCCGCTCGAATTCGACCTGCTGAAGGCGCTGGCGGAACATCCCAACCGACCTCTGTCGCGCGAACGCATCCTCGGCCTCAGCCAGCAGGACTGGGACCCGTTCGACCGCAGCGTGGACCTGCGCATCATGCGGTTGCGGAAGAAAATCGAGCCCGATCCTGCGCATCCGAGATTCATCAGGACCGTACGCAACGAGGGCTACATCTTCGTACCAGATGGAGAGTGACCGCCCAATGAGCACGATCTTTCGCACGACAAGGCAACTGGGCCTTCTCGCATGCGCGGCGATTTTGGTCGCACTCTGCGGTTGCAGTCGCGGACCGGAAGCCGCGCTGCGTATCGGCACCAATGTCTGGATCGGGAGCGAGCCGCTCTACCTTGCGCGAGAACTGGGCCGCCTCGATCCCGCGACCGTGCAGCTCGTCGAGTATCCGTCGGCGAGCGAAGTCCTTCGCGCTTTTCGCAACAACGCCATCGACGGCATGGTCATCAGCCTGGATGAGTTGTTCGGACTCGCCGCGGACGGGTTCCAGCCGCGGATCATCCTGGTGGTCGACGTGTCCCACGGTGCGGACGTGGTCGTCGGCCGTCGCGGCATGAAGACGATGCACGACCTCAAGGGCAAATCGGTCGCCGTCGAAAGCAGCGCGCTCGGCGCCTTCGTGCTGAGCCGCGCGCTGGCCCTCAACGGCATGCAGGCGAGCGATGTCAATGTCGTGCATCTGGAGTCGAACGAGCAACCGGCGGCGTTCGAAAAGGGTCAAGTGGACGCCGCCGTCACGTTCGATCCTTATCGCGTGCAGTTCCTCGAGGCCGGCGCCAAGACCCTGTTCGACAGCACGCAGATTCCGGGCGAGATCGTCGATCTCCTGGCGGTGCGCGCGGATGTCCTCGAGAAACGCCCGAAGGCCATCCAGGCGCTGCTCACCGGATGGTTCGGCGCGATCGGCTACATGAAGAGCGAACCCGCGGACGCGGCGCGACGGATGGGAATTCGCCAGCAGACGACGGGAGAGCAGTTCCTGCAGGCCCAGCAAGGCTTGAGCGTGCCGTCCCGCGAAGAGAATTTGCGGATGCTCGGTGGGGCGAAGCCGGAGTTGGCGGTGAGCGGACGCCGTCTCATGGCGTTGATGGTGGACGCGAAGCTGCTGCACGCGGAGCCCAATATCGAGGAGTTGCTTGCGCCGGCCCCGCTCGCCGACCTGTCCAAATGAGCGGTGCCGCATAGTGTCGAACCGATTCCCGGCGACGCTCAATGTCACGGTCCCGCTCATTCTGCTGGGCTTCGCCGCCATCCTGAGCGCGGTTAACCTCCTCTATCATGTGCCGCAGGCCGAGCGCGCGGCGGAGGAGGACAGCCGCAAGCGGTTGACGCAGGAATTGACGCGCCTGCAGAGCACGGTCGAGTATCTGCTGCTCAAGGGCGACACGGCGGCGGCACAGCACGAGATCGCGGTGCTCGCGCACAGCCACGACGTCGTGGTCGCCGCGCTGACGGACGACCGGAACACCGTCATCGCCGCGACGCGGCGCGCGTGGCTGGGGCGGCAGATAGCGGAGGTGTTGCCGGAGTTCGACTTCGGCCAGGCAGCCGGTCCCATTCGCGAACGTCGCGCGGGCATGGCCGTCGACGCGAGTGGCAATGAGCTGCTCGGTTACGCCGGCCTCCTGATGGGCGGCGAGCGTGAGGAGTTACGGCCGTCGCGAACGGGGTCACTGTTCGTGGCCTACGATCTCAAGCGGTACAAGGCCGAGGCCCGCGCGCAAGTGCTGCAGCAGTCGCTGTACTGGGCCGGATGGGTGACGGTCCTGGCGCTGGTCATGTGGCTGGTCTTTCACTTCCTCCTGGCCCGGCGCACCGCAAGGCTCGTACACGCCGCCGAGGAGCTGGCAGCGGGAAATCTCGCCGCCCGCAGCGGCCTCAAGGGGACGGATGAGCTTGGCCGGCTGAGCCGCGCCTTCGACGCCATGGCGCTCGCCATCGCCACCGACATCGCCGAGCGCAAGCGCTCCGACGAGGCGCTGCGGGTGTCGGAGGCCAGCTATCGGGCGATTTTCGACGCTGCCGAGGATGCCATCTTCGTGATCGGCATCGAAACCGCCGCCATCGTGGACGCCAATCCGCGCGCCTGCGCCGCGTTTGGCTACAGTCGCGAGGAGTTCCGGCAGATCGGTCTCGGCCAGCTCGGTTCCGGTGTTTACCCGCATAACCAGCAGGGCGCGATGGAACTGTTCGCGCGTGCCGTGTCGGGGGAACAGCTGCGCGTCGAATGGCACGGCAAGAACAAGGACGGCGAATTGCGCTGGCAGGAAGTGTTCGGCAAGCGCGTGACCATCGGCGGGCGCGATCGGATTCTCGCGCTTACACGGGACATCACCGACCGCAGGATGGCGGAGGAGGCGCTGCGCGCCAGCGAAGAGCAATATCGCTCGATGTTCAATGCATCGATCGACGGACTGGCGCTGTGGAATGCCGCCGGCGAGATCGTGGACACCAATCCCGCGCTGTTGCGGATGTACGGCTACGGCGAAGACGAGTTCTCCGCGTTGCCGCCGGGGAGCTGGATGGGCCCGTCGTACTCGTCCGAGTTTCTGCGAGCGGTTGCCGCGGGCGAAGCGATTCACGCGGAAGTGACGGAAACGCGCAAGGACGGATCCGCATTGGAACTCGAATTGCACGGGATCCCGATGCAATATCGGGGCGAGCCCCATGTCTTGACGATCGCGCGCGACATTACGGAGAAGAAACGCTCCACGGAACAATTGACGCGGCAGCGCGAATCCTTGTACCAGCGCGAAAAGCTTGCCGCGCTCGGTTCGCTGCTGGCCGGTGTCGCTCACGAGCTCAACAATCCCCTTTCGGTCGTCGTCGCTCGCGCGGTGATGCTCGAGGAGCAAGGGGATCCGGTCACCCGGACCGCGGCGTTGAAGATCCGCAACGCGGCGGAGCGATGCGGCCGCATCGTGCGAACCTTCCTTGCCATGGCCCGGCAGCAGCAGCCCGAACGCGGACCGGTCGCGATCAACGACGTGGTGTCGGCCGCGCTCGACATCACG
Organism: uncultured beta proteobacterium; assembly: GCA_963828045.1. Taxonomy (GTDB): domain Bacteria; phylum Pseudomonadota; class Gammaproteobacteria; order Burkholderiales; family Casimicrobiaceae; genus VBCG01. The sequence continues at coordinate 48,909 of CAWHCM010000001.1, forward strand.
AGCTACGCCATTCACACGAGCAGCATCGACGTGGTGCAGGATCTTGCCGCGGACATTCCGCTCATCCTGGCCGATGCCGACCAGCTGCACCAGGTCTTGCTCAATTTGATCGTCAACGCGCAGCAATCTCTGCAGGACCAGCCCGCACCGCGCCAGATACGAATAGCCAGCGCCTTCGATAAGGGCGCCAAGGCGATCCGCGTGACGGTGGCCGACAACGGCCCAGGCATCCCGACCCACCTTCGCGCACGGGTATTCGAGCCGTATTTCACCACCAAGCCCACCGGTGTCGGTACGGGCGTCGGTCTGGCCGTAAGCCTTGGCATCGTCGAGGCCCACGACGGCACGCTCACCGTCGAGTGTCCGAACGAAGGCGGCGCCCTATTTACGATCACGCTGCCCGTCGGTGCCGTGGAAGTGCCGAATGTCGGCGCCGCTCGGCCGGCGGAGGCCAGTGATGCTCACCGCGCCATTCTCGTCGTCGATGACGAGGCGGAAATTCGCGAAGCGCTGGCCGATATCCTGACCGGTGCGCAGCATCGGGTCGTGACCGCCGGTTCCGGGCGCGAGGCGCTGGAACGGATGGCAGCGGACCATTACGACGTAATCCTGACCGATATCCGCATGCCCGACCTCGATGGGCGCGCGCTGTACCAGGAGATCGTGCGGCGCTGGCCCGCCAAGGCCAGACGGGTTGCCTTCGTGACGGGGGACACCCTTGCCTCGGCGTTGCGCGAGTTCGTCGCAGAAAGCGGCCGCCCGGTGATCGAGAAGCCCTTCCTTCCCAGCGAAGTTCGCCGCCTGGTTGCAGAACTGGCGGCAATCGGCAAAGCGGCGTCTGCCGACTGACGATTGCTGCGCGGGACGCGACGGCCCGACGCAAAGGCGGCACCCGCGATCGACTTCATTCGTTCGCTCGAAACAATCGAAACCGAATTCGGCGTGCGGCGAAATAGCATCGCCACGCCTGCTGGCTAGACTGCAGTGGTCCGACGACTTCCCACACTGCGATGGCCGCGCTGACCGATTCCATTGGACTGATAACGTCCACCCACGATCCACGCTCGCTCGGGTATTTCGAGCAAGCGCTCGCGAGTCTTTTCCGCGGTGACGGAAACGCGGTGCCTACGATTGAGCGGGCACTTCTGCGCGATCCGGCGTTCGCCGCCGGCCACTGTCTGCGTGCTGCCGCGGCAGTGCTGAGCGGCGCCGACACGTCGTCGGCCGCGCTGGCTGCATCGGTTGCCGCAATCGAGCGAAATCCCGGCGCCAACGAACGTGAACGCAGGCACGGCGCCGCGGCGCGCCATTGGATGGACGGAAAGGCGCGGAGCGCGCACCGCCTCTATGGCCAGCTGCTGCGCGACTTTCCTCGCGATCGACTTGCGCTGCTGGTGGCTCATGCCCTCGATTTTCGCCTCGGCCAGCGCACGATGCTGCGCGACCGCGTCGCCGCGGTCCTGCCGCATTGGGACGTCAGGGACGCCGAATATGGCTACGTCCTCGGCATGTACGCGTTCGGACTGGAAGAGACCGGCAAGTACGATCGCGCGCTGGCCGCGGCCTTCAAGGCGCTCGAACTCGTTCCCGACAACGCGTCGGCCATCCACGTGGTGGCCCATGTCCTCGAGATGAGGGGGCCGCCGGAGAAGGGAATCGCGTGGCTGCGCGGCACGCAGCCGATCTGGACCGCCAACGCCGCGTTTCGCATCCACCTGGCGTGGCACCTTGCGCTCTTTCAGCTCGACGCTGCCGGCACCGCGGGCGCGCTCTCCACCTACGACGACTTGATTGCACCGCAGCTCGATGGCAGCAACAACGGATTGATCGACGCCTCGGCACTCTTGTGGCGGCTGGAGCTCTGCGGGACCGGATCGCAACGGCGGTGGCGCGAAGTTACCGGGCTGTGGATGCGCAAGCGCACCGTCGGGAATCGTGCCTTCGAACTCATGCACGCGGTCATGGCGCTCGCTGCGTCGAAGCAGCACGCGCTCGCCCAACGCCTGGCGCGGCGGCTGAAGGCGGATGCGACACTGCGTGCCCGCAGCGGCAACGAGGAACTGGCCCTTGCGGAGCCTCTGACGAGCGCGATCCTCGCATTCTGCCGCGGCGACTACGACAGCGCAGTCGCGTCGATTTCGGCCATCCGAACCGCGGCCGATCGATGCGGCGGCAGCGTCGCGCAATGCGACCTCATTCACTTGACGCTGCTCGAGGCGGCGCTGCGCGGCCGCCGGGGGCGCCTGGCGCGGACACTCGCCGAAGAGCGTACGACGCGCAAACCGGCGAGTCGTCTCAACCGCTGGCTCGAGGCACGCGCATTGAACAGGAAACGACCGCGCCGGCAGCCTGAGCGCGCGGCGCGCGATTGTGCGGTGTCACGGGACGCGACTCGTGGCGCGGCCGCGCGCAACAAACGAAACAAAAGTGGCCCAGGGTTGAAGTCCTTCTGCCGCACGGCGTCCCTAGACTCGCATGACCTCGAGCGCAGTCGCCGGGGAGTGGAAGTGTCAGTCCTTCATCTCAAGGAACGAAACATGAACCGCTACGAACCTGCCTTACCTCGCGCCACGTTGGGAATGACCGCAGCCGCGATGGCTGATGATCACGATGGTCGTTCTGGTGGCGCTGCCGGCGAAGCTCGAATCAGTGAGCGACGACCGGCAAGTGCTGGCGGCCGTAAAGATCGCGCTGGGCTCCGTCCGACGCGCGGCTATCTGATCGTCGCAAACACAAAGCCAAACTCACCCACAGGAGAGATCAAATGCAAACCCAAGCTGCCGAACAAGTCGTCGAAACAAACCGCTACATGAAGAGCATCGCGAACTCCAAGCGGGTCAGATGGGATATCGACCGCGACGTCATCCGCGGCCGGAGTTTCGATTTCGCCAAGAAGTTCCTGCCCGATGGGCTGTCCAGGGTCGATCGACTGGAGTTCCTCGGCGCGAACGACCGTCGTCTGCTGAGCCAGATACAAGGTCGCACTTACGCCAACATGTTCGGACTCGTGGAGCGCTTCATCGCGGCCAAGGTGCTCGATGTGAGCCGCGAGCACAGGCTTGGGGACCAGTATGCGCTGGAGGCGCTCGTTCGTTTCGTGGACGAGGAGATCAAGCACCAGGAACTGTTCCGGCGCATCGAACGGATGTGTGCCGAGGGCATGCCCGATGGTTACAGATTCGTTCCGGAGCCGAACGCCGTTGCGTCAGCCGTTCTCGCGAAGTCCACCTGGGCCGTGCTGGCCCTGACCTGCCACATCGAGCTCTTCGTGCTGGCGCACTATCGCGAGAGCATCGATGCCGAGGCAGACGTGTCGGAACTCTGGAAGGACGTGTTCCTCTTTCACTGGAAGGAGGAATCGCAGCACGCGATCATCGATGAATTGGAGTGGCGCCGGGAGCATGCCAAGCTTTCGCCCGAAGAACTGGACCAAGCCGTGGCCGACCTGATCGACCTCGTCGGCGCGGTGGACGGTCTGCTACAGGTGCAGGCTCGCGCCGACGCCGACTACTTCGTTGGCGTATGCGAAGATTCGCGCTCCGCCGATGAAGCCGAACGGATTCGCGCAGGCGTGCTCGCTGCCTATCGTTGGCAATACATCGTCTCGGGCGTGCAGGAACCGCGGTTCAGCCAGACACTCTTCAGCATGATCACCAAGGGCCAGGCAACGCGCATCGGCGAAGCCCTTGCGCCGATCATGTGACCGACGCGATCGCGCGCAGCGCGATGCAGGGTCTCGCGAGGGTGGCATCTGTTAACAACAAGGAGTGACAATGAACCAGACTTACCAAGGGCAATGTTTTTGCGGCGCGGTCGAGGTCACGGTAACCGGCGAACCCGTCGCGGCAGGGTATTGCCACTGCTCGTCCTGCCGCAGCTGGTCGGCCTCGCCGGTCAACGCCTTCAGCCTCTGGAAGCCCGAGGCAGTGAAGTTCACCAGTGGCGAAGGCAATGTCGGCGTCTACCACAAGACGGAAAAGAGCCTTCGCAAGTTCTGCAAGGTCTGCGGCGGTCACCTGCTGACCGACCATCCGCCGTGGGGCGTGGTCGACGTGTACGCCGCGACGATCCCGGGCTTCCGCCACGATCCGAAGCTTCACGTCAATTATGCGGAGACGGTGCTGCGGATGATGGACGGCCTGCCGAAGATGAAGGACATGCCCAAGGAGATGGGCGGGTCGGGCGAAACGCTGCCGGAATAGCCGCCGGGCGCGTGCCCAAACGGATTGCCCCATCGGTTTCCGTGGCACAATTCGCAGCATCCGGGGGAGGCCTGCGCTACCTCAGGACCGATAGCGACCCGGCCATGGATTGGTTGTCCATCGAGAGCGGATTGTTCCGTCCACTTTCCCCCAAGTGGACGGCGTTCGCGTTCGTCGCAATTGTGGTGGTGGGCGCCGCGGATTACTACACGGGCCCCGAATTCACGTTTTCGGTGTTCTATCTCGTGCCCGTTGCGTTCGCAGCGTGGCTGTCGGGAACCACGGTGGCCATCGCCGCTTCGGCGTTTGCGGCGATTGTCTGGCTATGCGCGGAATTTGCGTCCAGCCGCATCGATGCGAACATGTTCGTCTATTCCTGGAACTTCTGCTCACGACTGCTCTTTCTGTCGCTGGTGGCGCTGCTGCTGGCGCGCCTGCGCCAAATTCTCGATCGGGAGCGTGACCTGAGCCGGAGCGATCCGCTGACGGGCCTCCTCAATGCGCGCGGGTGCCGGGAGATCGTCGGTGCCGAGATCGCACGAGCGCAACGCCATGGCTACGCAGTTTCCATCGCGTTTATCGACGTCGATGACTTCAAGCGCGTCAACGACACCGGCGGCCACAGCGCGGGCGACCGGCTGCTCGTGTCGCTGGCCAAGGCTATTCGCGGCAGCTTGCGCGCCTCCGACTCCGTCGCACGCTACGGAGGCGACGAGTTCGTCGTGATGTTGCCGTTTGCCGATCGCGCCGCTGCGCAGGCGGTCGCGGAAAAGCTGGTCGGCGCCGTGCAAGCGGCAATGACTCTGGAACGGTGGCCCGTTACGTTGAGCCTTGGCGTTGTCACTTGCGAAACGGTGGCCTCGACGATCACCGTCGACGCACTCCTGCAGGAAGCTGATCGATTGATGTATGACGTCAAATCCAGCGGCAAGGATGGTGTGCGCTTCGTCAGCCACTCCGGTAGCGGCGATGAATTTGCAATTTGATGGTTCGGTCCGTCAGATTGGTTGATTCCTTCCGAGTATGGAACGTACCCAAGCTCCTCGGCCGGCCGCCATCTACTTTTCACATGAAACGTCTATCCGTAGTCGACTTCGTCGCGGGCCACGTCGCCGGGCTACCCGCCGAACGGCCGATACTGCCTCGGCCGGCGCCCCTGTATTGAACGCGTGTCAGCCAGCCTCCAGCAGCACCACGCTGCCCTGGCCGCCGTCGGCGCAGATGCTCACGATCGCGCGTTGTCCCGCCGGACGACTCGCGAGCTCCTTGACCGTCTGGCTCAGGATGCGCGCGCCCGTCGCGCCGAACGGATGGCCGAGCGCGACGCTACCGCCGTTCGGGTTCACGCGCTCGCGCGGAAACGCACCGAAGGAATCGGTGACGCCGGCCTTGTTGCGCAGGAAGTCGGGACTCTCGAGTGCCTTGATGTGGAACAGCACCTGCGCGGCGAAGGCTTCGTGGATCTCCCAGAGGTCGATGTCGGCATAAGTCAGGCGGTTGCGCGCGAGGAGTCGTGGAATCGCGAACGCGGGCGCCATCAGCAGTCCCTCCGTGCGCAAATCGATGGACGCGATTTCCCAATCGACGAGCCTGGCTCGGGGAATGTCGGGCGGCAGCTTGGCGAGGCCCTTCGCCGACGCCACCCAGAGACTCGCGGCGCCGTCGGTCAGCGGCGACGAATTGCCGGCGCTCAACGTGCCTTTCCCGCTGGCGCGATCGAAACTGGGCGGCAGCTTCGCCAATCGCTCCGGCGACGTGTCGCTGCGCGGAATGTTGTCGCGGCGAAAGTCGCCGATGGGTATGACCAGGTTGTCGAAGAAACCGCGCTCCCAGGCCGAGACGGCGTGCTGGTGACTGTCGAGCGCGAGGGCATCCTGCGCATCGCGGCCGATGTTCCACTCCTTGGCGGTGATCTCCGTGTGCTCGCCCATGCTCATGCCCGTCGTGCGGTTGCTGATGCTCGGGATGTAGAGCTTGATGTCGCGCGCCTTCAGGTTCGCGACGTGCGATACCTTCTGGCCAATCGAGCGCGCCTGCCGGAACCGGCGCAGCCAGTCGGAAAGCGATTGCCCTAAGCCGAGCTGGATTCGCGACAGACTCTCCACGCCGCCGACCAGCGCGAGGTTGCGGCTCACCCCGTCGATCATGCCGGCCGCTTCAATGGCGCCGATCATGCTGGTCGAGCATGCCATCACGGTCGAGAACGCCGGGATCGTCGGCGCGACGCCCGCGTCCATCAACACTTCGCGCGCGATGTTGCTCCATGTGAGGTTCGGCACGACCGTTCCCCACACCGCAAAGTCCGGATTCTCGCCGTGCAGTTCGCCGATCATGTGGCGTACGACGGGGACGGACAGACTGATCGCGTCGAATGCGGCGAGCGCGCCGTCGGCCTTGGCGAAGGGCGTGCGGACCCCCGCGGCGAACCAGACATCGCGAGCGTTTGTGGTCATGTGTCCTCCGTTCAATTCTTCCCGCCGTAGCGTTCGGTGCGGATGCGTCCCTCGGGCACGCCCTCCAGTACCAGGCTCGACGTTGCCGCTTCGACGAAATCGTTGGAGCCGCAGACGTAAACCGCTTCCGCCGTGAGCCCCCAGCGAGTGAGCACGTCGCGCAGCAGCGTCCGATCGATGCGCCGGTCGAAGTCGTCCGGCCGCTGGCGCGGCCCGCGCGTGGTCGTCATGATCAGCGTGAAGTCCGGCTCATGCATGTCGATGTCCAGCAGTTCGTCGCGGAAAATGAACTCGTTCCACGTGCGCGACGAATAGACGAGCAGCACCGGGGTCTTCGGCCGCGAGGCCCGCCAGTCGCGCGCGATGGCCATTAGCGGCACGACGCCCGATCCTCCGCCGATCAGCAGTATCGGGCCCCCGTCCTGGGCGCGCCAGATGAAGTGGCCGCCGATCGGTCCGCGCAGCTCGATCGTGTCGCCGGGCCGGGCGACTTCGTGAAAATGCGGTGAGACCTCGCCGTCGTCCAGCCGCTCGATCACGAGTTCGACGGATGCTGCGCCGGGCGCCGAGGCGATCGAGTAGCTGCGCTGCGCCTGGTAACCGTCGGGCGCCGTAAGCCGGACGTCGACGTGCTGACCTGCGACGGCAGGGCCGAGCGAAACGCCGAAGCAGACACTGACGACGCGCGGGGTCTGCGGCACGATGCGCTCGATCACCGCCTCCTGCCAACGTGGGGGCGCGACAGCGGGAATCACCGCCTTCATGGATCGTTCGTGTAGCGCTGCTCGCGCCAGGGGTCGCCGTACATGTGGTAACCGCGAAGCTCCCAGAAGCCGGCTTCGTCGCGCGGTGTGAAGCGCAGGCCCTTAATCCACTTCGCGCTCTTCCAGAAGTAGAGATGCGGGACGAGCAGCCGCGCGGGCCCGCCGTGTTCCGCCTCGAGCGGCGTGCCTTCAAAGCGCGTCGCGATCATCGCTTTGCCGCCGATCAAGTCCGCGACCGGTACGTTGGTGTCGTAGTCGTCGTGCGACAGCGCCAGCAGCCATCCGGTGGGCGGCGCAATGCCGGCGGCCGCGAGGAGATCGTCCACGGTGACGCCTTGCCAGGTCGTGTCGAACTTCGACCACTTGGTGACGCAGTGGATGTCGCCGCGCCAGGTCGTCTGCGGTAACGCCTCGAATTCCGGCCAGCTGAAGCTCGCCAGCGGCTTTGGTCCGTTGCTGATCGTGAATTTCCACGTTGCGCGGTCCACGCGTGGCGTCGGGCCTTTGGCGAGAACCGGAAAGTCGTCGGTCTGGTATTGGCCAGGCGGCAGCCGTCGCGCGGCAGCGTCGGTTGGCCGGCGTCCGGAAAATCCGCGTGTGGTCATCTTGGCTTCCCCTGTCGGTTCACGTTTCGCGGTCGGCAAGCCAATGTGACGATTGCGTCGTCGTGCCCTCGACCAGGTATTGCTTGGCGTTCTGCTGGATCGCACGATCGGCGACGCTCACCCGCTCGTGCTGACGCAGGTGCTCGAGCCACGACTCGTCCATGAAGGCCTCGATGAACCGGGAGGGATCCGCCGAGTCGTGGAAGAGTTCCCAGAAATAGGCGCCATTGCGCTTGCGCATTTCACGCACGGCATGCATCGCGGTGACGAACTCCTTGCGCTTGTCCGATTGCACGCGATACAGGATCGACACCATGACGGGTCCGCTGTCGGGTTCGGGCGTCTCGGCCAGCACCGGCGCCGCCCAGGCGAGCGACGGCCTGAAGTCGAGCACTTCGTGATGCCCCAGCTTGAATCGCCACGTCAACGCGATGGCGGCCAGCATGCCCAACGCCGCCGTCGTGAGCGCGGCCGGAATGCCGATCCGCGTCGCGACCTGCCCCCACAGGACGCTGCCCAGCGCCATGCCGCCCATGAATATGACGACGAACGCGGCCAGTCCGCGCGCGCGCACCCATGCGGGCAGCGTCATCTGCGCGGAAACCTGCAGCGCCGAGAGAATCGAAATCCAGGCGACGCCGGTGGCGAGCATGGCGACGGCCAGCAGGCCGATATTCTGCACGTGAGCGAGCGCGAGGGCGGCCAGGGCGTAGAGGGCGCTCGCGCCCGCGACCAGGACATCGCGCGAGACCACCGCCCGCACCCGCGGCAGCAGCACCGCCCCGGAAACCGCACCGACACCGATGCATGTGAGCAGCAGCCCGTAGATTTCCGGGCCGCGCCCCAGCTCCTGGCGCACGATCAGCGGAAACAGCGACCACGTCGCGGCGGCGAACACGAAGAAGGCGCTGCCGCGAACGAGCACGATCTGCAGCGCGCGCGTATGCATGACGAAGCGCATGCCGACGCGGATGGCGCTTAAGAAACGCTCCGCCGGCAGCGTGCTCTTGTGGTGCTCGCGCTGCCACCGCAGCAGCACCGCCAGAATGCCGATATACGACAGCGCGTTGAGCATGAACACCAGCCACGCACCGACCGCGGCCACCAGCAGTCCCGCGATGGCAGGACCGATCGCGCGCGACACATTGATGGCGACGCTGTTCAGCGCGACCGCGGCCGGCATGTCCTCGGCGGGAACGAGATCGGGAACGATGGCCGCCCATGCCGGCATCATCATCGCCGAGCCTATGCCGAGCACGAAGACAAATCCGATCAGGGCCCAGGCCGTCGTCAGGCCCAGCAGCGTCAAGACGGCGAGCGCGCCGGCAACGACCATCAGGTAGACCTGGATGCCGATCAGCAGGCGCCGGCGGTCGACGATGTCGGCCAGCGCGCCCGCGGGCAACGCGAGGAGCATCACCGGGAAGCTGTCGGCGGCCTCGACCAGCGCGACCATCGACGGCGACGACGAAAGCGACGTCATCAGCCAGCCGGAGCCCACATCCTGCATCCACGTGCCGACGTTCGAGACGATCGTGGCGATCCACAGGCTGCGGAAGAGCGCGTTATGCAGCGGACTCCACGCGGAACGCTCGGTGGCGGGGGCCGGCGGCGGGGAAGGTGCGGACGGCGCGGTATTCAATGGACTTGTCTGTGCCGGTCAGGGAGCGATCATCGCAGCGCCGCCTTCGCGGCGTCAATCTGAATTCCCGCGCCCAATGACCCTGCGCGCAACGTGCCAATTGCGTGATTTCGGTGCGACGCGCGACGCGCGACGCGTCGTCGGCATCGCCAATGCGCGCGAACTTGATGTAAATTGCCGTTCCATCCGTCAGGCAGCCAAAGGAAACCCATGCACAGGATCAAGGGCGGTCTTCACGCTTCGACATGGGTTGCGTTCGGATGTCTCGCGGCGCTGATGATTTCCGCGTCAGCGAGCGCCGCCGATTTCGGTCCCGGGTTCACGACGAAGGCGGTGGCCGTCGACGGAGGAACGGTCAGCGTGACCGTCGGGGGCAGCGGACCGCCGGTTGTATTGATCCATGGCTATGCCGAAACGTCGCGGATGTGGAAGCCGCTGGCGAAGGTGCTGGCGCCGGCATTCACGATCATTGCGCCCGACCTGCCGGGCATCGGCGACTCGTCGATACCCGGGACCGGCATCGACATGAAGACCTCCGCCGAGCGCGTGCACGCCGCCGTGAAATCGTTGGGCTACGCGAAGGTGCGCGTCGTCGGGCACGACATCGGACTCATGGTCGCGTATGCGTATGCCGCGATGTACCCGCAGGAGGTCGAGAAGCTGGCGCTCATGGACGCGTTCCTTCCCGGCGTCGGCGGCTGGGAGGCCGTCTACAACAATCCGGCGATATGGCACTTCCGGTTCTACGGGCCGACGCCCGAGGCGCTGGTCAAGGGCCGCGAACGTACGTATTTCGAGCATTTCTGGAATGACTTCGCGGCGGACAAGACGCATTCGATTCCGGAATCCGACCGGCGTGCGTACACGGCGGCCTATTCGCGACCGGGCCGGATGGCCGCGGGCTTCGCGTACTTCGCTTCATTCCCGAGGACCGCGACGGATTTCGCGGAACTTGCGAAGACCAGGCTTCCCATGCCAGTGCTGTCGATCGGCGGTGACAAGGCAAACGGCGAGGCACTTGGAAAACAAGCCAAGCTCGTCGCGTCGAACGTGACGGTCGTGATCCTCGTGGACACGGGCCACTGGATCCTGGAAGAGCGCCCCGACTGGACGATCGACGCGCTCGTCACTTTCCTCCAGTAATCGGCCGGTCGGCGGTAACCAGGGAGAACGCCATGGGCAATCCGGCTTCGCTGCTCGACGAGTTGCGCGCGCAATACGAAGCGGCGCGCCAGGTGACGCACGGGCATTCGGACGTCGAAAGTTTCCAGGCGATCGATGCGCGGCTGCGCAAGGCCTTTCGTTGGCTGGAGAAGGCGATTACGTACCTGGACGGCCTCAAGCCCGCCATCGATCACCGTTTCGATCTTGGGCATGGGCTGGTGTTCGAGTCGCCGCGATTCGCCCACGGCTCGGTCGGGCAGCACGAGCGCAGGATCACCGGCTTTCCGGTCCTCGACGAAATCAATCTCTACTACGAGATCACCGCGGCCAAGCCGCTCGCGCTCGACGTCGCTCCCGGTGGCGTCGCGCTCGCGGAAAAGACGCTCGACGACGCGGGGTTGCAATACACGAGCCGGCACGTGGAGGATGCGGGCGGCGCGGTGCGCAAATGCTCGATATCGGTGCCGCCGGCAATTCCGGCGGCCATCGCGTTCCGGGCCGACTATCAGACCGGATTGGTGCTGACGACGCTGGTCAACGTAGACCGCCTCGAACGCGTGACGCTCGAATTCCACAGCAATGCGATCGAGGAGCCGGTCCTCGAAGACCTCGTTCGCCTGATCCTTGGCCGCGACTCCGCGTTCCTGCGCCGCGCGCCGCTCGCGGGGCTCCGCGGCCGGCCGGCTGCCGGATGAGGCGTGGCTGAGCGCGGCGATGCGCAGGATCCGCGAATTTGTGAGAGGACACACCGGTGACAAGAATAGCGGTGCTTGACGACTGGCAGCGCGTCGCGCGCACGAGCGCGGACTGGGGGCCGCTGATGTCGCGTGCCGACGTCCGATTTTTCGAGACGCCGTTCGCGGACGAGGACGCGGCCGCGCGCGCGCTTGCCGAGTTCGAGGTCATCCTCGCCACGCGCGAGCGAACGCCATTTCCGGCGTCGCTGGTCGCCCGGCTGCCGCGACTGAAGATGTTCGGCTTGACCGGCGCGCGCGCGGCACTCATAGACATCGCCGGCATGATTTCGCGCGGCATCACCGTGTGCCATACGGGCGGCGGGCCATCCGGGAGTTCGACCGCCGAACTGGCGCTGGGCCTGATGCTCGCGGCGGCGAGGCGCATTCCCGCCGGCGATGTCGCGGTCCGCGAAGGACGGTTCCAGGTGGGCACCGAGGCGGGCAACGTGCTCGACGGCAAGACGATCGGACTGGTCGGCCTGGGAAGGATCGGCGCCCGCATGGCCTCCTACTGTCGCGCGCTGGGCATGAAGGTCGTCGCGTGGAGCCAGAACCTGACCGGCGAAGCGGCCGCGGCAGCGGGTGCGACGCGCGTCGCGAAGGAAGACCTTCTCGCGGCTGCCGATGTCGTGAGCCTGCATCTCGTGCTGTCGGATCGCACGCGCGGCATCCTCGGCGCCGCAGACCTGGCGCGGATGAAGCAGGGCGCGATCCTCGTCAACACGGCGCGCGCGCCGCTGGTGGACGAGCAGGCTCTGGTCGCCGCGGTGCAGTCGGGGCGCATCATCGCGGCGCTCGATGTCTTCTATCGCGAGCCGCTGCCGGCCAGCCACCCGCTGGTGCGCGCACCCAACGTGGTATTGACGCCGCATCTGGGCTACAGCGTGATCGAGGTCTACCGGGAGTATTACCAGCACGGCATCGAGAATACGCTGGCGTGGCTCGACGGCAAGCCGATTCGCGTCTTGCAGTCCGCAGGATGAGCGCTGGAATCCCAATGGCGGCGGTGATGTGGCGCGTACGCGCGTCGTCGCGATGGACCAGCCTTTTGGCGTGAACGATCTCTAGAACCGGTACAAAGGAGCGAACCATCATGCTGAAGATCTACGGCACCAAAGCATCCAGCAACGTGCAGAAAGTCCTGTGGTGCTGCGGCGAACTCGGGCTGCCGTTCGAGCGCGACGACAACATCGGCGGCCCGTCGCGCAACGATCGAACCGCCGCGTACATGGCGCTTAACCCGAACGGGCTGATCCCGACGATCGACGACGACGGATTCATTCTGTGGGAGTCCAACGTCATCGTCCGCTATCTGTCGGCGAAGCACGGCTTGGGATTGCTTTGCCCGGCGGATCTCGTCGCGCGCGCCGATTGCGAGCGCTGGATGGACTGGCAGCAGACGGCGATCGCGACTCCCATGGGCGTGGCATTCCGCGCACTGCTGAGGAAGCCGGCCGAAGCCGTTCCCGAGGACCAGGTGCGTGCCGCCGTGCAGAAAGCGGGCGACGCCTGGAGGATCCTGGACAGGCACCTTTCCAATCGCGCGTTTGTCGGCGGCGCCCAACTGACGATGGGGGACATCGCGCTCGGCAATGCGATCCACCGCTGGTACAAGCTGCCGGTCGAGCGGCCCGACTTGCCGCACCTCGAAGCCTGGTACGGCCGCTTCTGCGAGCGTCCGGCCTACCAGCAGCACGTCGCGGCGATTTAGCACACGGCCATGGTGCAGTCGCAAACGCACGCCGCGTCCGCCTTAGGACCGGCCCGGCGTCGACCGCAGTTCGGAAAACTGCGTCGCGTCCCGGACCTCAGCCGCTGGAACTGGTCTGCAACGAAACGAGCCGAGCGATGATCACCGCCGGGTAAAGCTGGCCGACGAGCGCCTCGAGCATGGCCAGCGAGCGCGCACCCTGGGCTACGGGCGTGACGTCGCCATAGCCGACGGTCGTCAGCGTCACGAAGCTGAAGTAGACCCATTCGGCGAGTCCCGAAGCTTCCGCAGGGTGCACGGTGAACGAGTCCGGCGCCAGCGTCTCCACGCCTTGATAGGCGAGCGCCCACAGCAGCCCCAGGAGCAGATACAGCACGACGGCACCGAACACGCGATCGCCGATCGCGCGGCCCGATGCGAACACGTTGATGCCCACTGCGAACGCCAGCAGGACGAACGCGCCCAGCGCCGAAAGATTTCGGAGCATGGGAATCTTCGTCGCGGGCATGAGCAACTCTATCCATCCGACGACGATCACGAAGGCCGACAGCGTCGCAAGGACGATGGCCAGCCTGCGATGGTCGGCGACCGCCGCGACGCCGCTGACGAGGATCAGCGTCATCAGGATGTCGGAAACCAGGTACCGCGTGGTGCCATTGGGAATGAAGGCGGGAACGATGAAGACCGTGGCCACCAGAGCGCACAGCAGGATGGCCATGCCGCTTTCGCGCACCCAGCGCATTCCGGCCCCCCGTTCAACCACGGCGATTCCGATTCATGCGGACCTCCGATGCGCAGTCGTCGCCGATTTGCGATCAGCGCGATCGCGACAGCGCGAGTTCGAGATCGGCGATCAGGTCGCCCGCGTCTTCCAGGCCCACCGAGAGGCGCAACAGGTCCGGCGGAGCGGGCGTCCCGGCGCCTTCGACGCTGGCACGATGCTCGACGAGACTCTCGACACCCCCCAGCGACGTGGCGCGCTTCCACAACTCGACATGGGCCGCCGTCGCGACGGCCGCGGCTTCGCCCGATGCGGCCGAATCTTCGACTCCGCGAACGCGAATCGACATCATGCCGCCGAAGCCGCCGCGCATCTGCTTCGCTGCCGTGGCATGTCCGGGAGACGACGGCAATCCCGGATAGAGGACGTCGCGAATCCGCGGGTGTCGCGCAAAATGTTCGGCGATGGCCTGGGCGCTGGCGCACGCCGTGCGCACGCGCGGAAAGAGTGTACGCATGCCGCGCGTCAGGAGCCACGCCTCGAACGGCCCGAGTACGCCGCCCAGCTGCGCACGAAGAGGCTTGATTCGCTGCCACAGCGCCCCGTCCTCGCGCGTTACAAGTGCCCCGGCGATCACGTCCGAGTGGCCGTTCAGGTATTTGGTCGCCGAGTGCATCACGATGTCCGCGCCCAGCTCCAGCGGGCGCGTCAGAACGGGCGTCGCGGCGGTCGAATCGACGGCCAGCACTGCGCCTGCGGCGTGGGCGATCTCACCGGCAGCGACGATGTCGGTGATCGTCCACAGCGGGTTGGCCGGCGTTTCGACCCACACGAGACGCGTTCGGCCGGGCTGTATCGCTCGGCGCAGCTTGTCGGCATCCGCCATGTCGATCAACTCGACACGCAGTCCCCATTGCGTCGCGAAATTCATGAGCCAGTTGCGCAGCGACCAGTACATCACGTTCGGCGCCAGCACGTGATCGCCCGGCGCCAGCGCCAGGAACACCGCCGTGGCCGCGGCCATACCGGACGCGAATAACAGCGACGCGTGGCCGCCTTCGAGTGCCGTCAGCACCGCCTCGGCCTGGTCGAACGTCGGATTGTGGTCGCGCGCGTACGTGCGGCCGGAGCGGAACTGGTTGTCCGGGTCGCGAATGAAGGTAGTCGATGTGTGGATCGGCGGCGCAATCCCTCGAGTCCTGTCGTCGACCCATCCCAGCGCTTGCGCCGCGATGCTGGCGGGCTTCACCGTCTTCTCGTTCATGGCTCGGGCACTCCCGGTCCGGGGCGGGTACTGCACCGCCGCGCTAAAACGGGACTTCGCCCAGGACGGTGCAGCGGCGCACGACGCGTCCCTGCGTGGCAGGGTCGTAGGGCGTCGCGCGATGCATCAGGCAGCGGTTGTCCCATACGATGAGCTGACCCGGCTTCCAGCGATGCTCGTACGTGAGGTCCGGATGCACGGCGAGCCTGTTCAATGCCTCGATCAGCGCGCGACCTTCGGCGTACGGCATTCCCACGACGTATTCCGCGTGATCGCCAAGATAGATGCACTTGCGGCCCGTTTCCGGGTGCGTGCGCACGATCGGATGGTCGACGGGCGGCTTGGCGCGCCGCTGCTCGTCGGTCATCGGGTCTTCGCCGTGGCGGCGCGTGCGCGAAAAGTCGAGGTTGTGAACGGCACGTAGGTTTGCAATGCGCGCTTTCCAATCGGCGTCGAGACGCTCGTACGCGCCGTACATGTCGCAGAAGTGCGTCTCGCCGCCGACGTCGGAAACGACCTCGCCGTAAATGATCGTGGCCTGGCCGGTGACGCGCGACCACGACCCGTCGGTGTGCCACTCGAGCGTACCCTTGTCCGGGTGCTTGCCGTTGGGCTTGCCGTTCTCGTCCAGGTTCGACAGTCGATAGAGTTCCGGATAGCCGTCCGCGTGATACTGGTTCATCACATGGATCTGCACTTCGCCGAACTTCCTGCCGAATTCGACCTGGCGGCCGGGAGGAAGCTCCTGCGGGGGAAACAGCAGCACTTGATATCGGAGGAATGCGCGGTAGATGGCGCTGAACACGTCATCGGAAATGTCATGCGCCAGCGTCACGCCGGAAATCTCGGCGCCGAGATTGGGACTCAGCTGCCTTACGGCAAAAGGCCAGCGCAGGTCGGCGGTGGAATTCATGGCGACGTCCATTCTACTGCGCTCAAGGCGGGCAGATGTATCCGGCCCCGGTCGGGCTCTTGAAGCAGCCGACCGATTCGGGCAACAGCCATTTCGGCAGCCACAGCACGACATCCGGGAGGAACACGCAGAAGGCAATCGTCAGCAGGAACACGACATAGAGCGGCAACGAGCGCAGCAACGCCCTGCCGAATCCGACGCCGACGTACTTCGATGCCACCAGCAGCGACAGTCCGTAGGGCGGCGTAATCAGCCCGAATACAAGCGTCGTGATGATCACCACGCCCATGTGCAGCGGCTTGATGTCGCCGACCTGGGCCAGCTTGGTGATGATCGGCATGAAGATGATGATGGCGGGAATGGCGTCGATGAAGTCGCCGACGATCACGAACAGCACCACCAGGAGCAGCATGATGATCGGGCCGCTGGTGCCCGCGAAGGCGGTGATGTAGCCGGCGACGATGTCGGGGCCGCGCAGGTACGCGACCATCCAGCCGAACGCCGACGCCCCGGCAACCGCCGCGAGCGGCAGCGAATAGAGGAGGCCGGCGTACATGAAGTCGCGCGGCAATTCCTTGAGATGATTCGGGCGCAGGACCGGGATGAGGACGACGAGGATGTAGACGGACGCAATCATTCCCGCTTCGGTCGGCGTGAACCACCCGGTCAGGATGCCGCCCATGATGATCACCGGTATCATCAGCGGCAGCGCGGAGCCGCGGGCGGCGACCGCGACCTCCGTGAAGGACGCGCGCGGCTTCATGACGCCGACGGGTCCCCAGAAATAGCTGTACACCATGAGGCCAAAGCCGATCAGCACACCCGGCACGACACCTGCCATGAACAAGCCGCCGATCGAGACGTTGCCCGTGGCGCCGTAGACCACCGCCATGATCGAGGGCGGGATAAGGTTGGCCATCGTCGAGGCGGAGGCGATCAACGCCGCGGTGAAGCCGCGATCGTAGCCTTCCTTGTCCATCTCGGGCGCCACGGTGCGCGTCAGCACGGCGACATCGGCCACCGAGGAGCCGGAAATGCCGGCGAAGAACATGCTGAACAGCGTCACCACCTGAGCGAGGCCACCGCGCAGATGTCCGACCAGCGTCTGCGACAGGCGGATCATCCGATGGACCACATCGGACGACGCCATCAGCTCGCCGACCAGCAGGAAGAACGGGACGGCGAGCAGAGTCTCCGAATCGATGCCGTTGAAGAGCTGCCCGACCATCGACTGGAGGCTGACCGGCGTGAACGCGGTGGCCACGAACACGCCGGCGATCAGCGAAAAGGAAACCGGGACCCCCATGTAGCCGAAAGTCAGGAACAGGACGCCCATGAGGACGAGGATGGCGCCGCCGGTCATTCGAGGAGTTCCTGTGGAAGTTCCTGCGCGACCTGGGGCAGATTGTCCCGGTCCTCGGGGCCCTCGAACCCATGCTTCCACCCGTTGACGAGCTGTTCGACGGTGAACAGCGCGATCAGCGCGCCGGCCAGTGGAACGATGCCGGAGTAGAGCGTCAGCGGAATCAGCGACGGCATTCGATAGCTGCCGAGGTCAAGCACCGCATTCTTCCAGCCGAACCAGACGAGCATCAGCGCGACGACGAGCACGATGACGCGATTGGCGATCTCGATCGCGCTGCGGGGCGCGCCCGTCATCCGCTTGGTGATTTCGGTCAAGTAGAAATGATCATTGCGCCGCGTCGCCGCCGCCATGCCGAGGAACACGCCCCAGGCAAAGAACGCTGTCGTGATCTGCTGCAGCCACAGCCAGGGCGCACCCAGCGTGCGGGTGACGACGTCGCACAGCACCGCCAGCGTGAACATGAAGATGCACACGCCGCACAGAACCATTAGCACGGCTTCCAGCCGGTCGAACACCCTCCATTTCAGGTGCCGATGGCGTTGCAGGATCAGCGCGCGGAAGTCGGCCATTCGACAATCCCTGGATCGGCAATGCGTGCAAGCGACGGCAACGCAAGCCCGAAGGGCGGCACCGTCAGGGCCGCCCTTCGTGCCGCAAACGGCACGCTAGTTGACTTCCCGCACGAGCTTCAGGAGCTTGACGGCATGTGGGCCAAGCTCTGCGGCCAGCTGATCCTGGACCGGCTTGGCGTCCGTGATGAAACCGGACTTGTCGACGTTCTCGACGACCTTGACGCCCATCGCCTTCAGCTTGTCCTCTGAGTCCTTCTCGAGCTTGAGCGCCATCGCCGGCTCGCGCTTGGACACCTCGTCGGCGGCGGCCTGCACCCACCCTTGCTGTTGCGGCGTCAGACTGTTCCACGTCTTGTCGCTGACCCAAATGCAATTGTTGTTCGCTTCGTGCTCGGTCAGCGACAGGATCGGCGCCACTTCGTAGTGCTTGTTGGCGAGGTAGACGTTGATCCCGTTCTCGGCCACGTTCACGACACCAGTCTGCAGCGACGTGTAGACGTCGCCAAACGGCATGTGCACCGTCTGCGCGCCGTAGGCCGGGAAGAGCGTGTCCTCCGTCTTGGTCGCCTGCACCCGCACCTTCTGGCCCTTCATGTCGCCGACGTTCTTGATCTCCTTCTTGCTGTACATGTTGCGCATGCCCATCGTCATCAGGCCTAGCACCTGCGCGCCTTGCACCTGGTCCTTGACCATGGCGCGAAATTCCGCCGCGATGGCCGGGTCCGCCAGCGCCTTCGCAAGATGCGCCTGATCGCGGAAGATGAAGTGGATCGAGAAGACGCCGGCCTGCGGCGCGAGCGTCGAGGCGTTGGCCGTCGACGTGATCACGAAGTCGATGTCGCCGGCGCGCATCTTCTGCAGCATCTGCGGTTCCTGGCCCAGCTGCGCGCCAGGAAACTGGTTGATGCTCATCGTCCCGCCGCTCAGCTCCTTCAACTTGGCGTCGAAGATGTTGGCGGCGATGCCGTACGCCGTGGTGTTCGGCTGGTCGTAGGCGAAGCTGAACGTGCGGTTCTGCGCGCTAGCGCCGGCGAGGGCGCCCATGGTCATTGCTGCGGCAAGCGCGGCCAGAGCGGTGCGGCGCCCAAGATTGGTCAGTCTCATTCGGTTTCCTCCGGTGGTTGGTTGCCGGGATCTTGCGTCCCTTGGGGTCTCGTCCCCTCTCAGGACGATAACGGGCCGCCGCCGGAAATGCAATGCTGGTGTGCGGCTGGGGCCGTCGCTAGTGAACTCCAGCGTGCGACGGTACACTGCAGGCCCAGCGAACTTCGCTTGAAGCGGGGCAATGGACGTGGAAGTCCTGTCGGCGATCACCACATTTCTCTTCACCGACATCGAGGGCAGCAGCCTTCTCTGGGAGCAGGAGCCGTTGCGCATGCGGCCGGCGCTGGCCGCCCACGACGCCATCGCGCGCGAGGCCGTGGAGTCCCATCGCGGTGTTGTCGTGAAGATGAGCGGCGACGGCATGCATGCCGCGTTCGACGACCCCCTCGACGCGGTCGAGGCGGTGCTGAAGCTGCAGCAGGTGCTCGCTCATCCCGCGGCCACCGGCGGTATCGCACTGCGCGTGCGCTGCGGGATTCACGCGGGTCCGGCCGAGCGCCGGGACAACGATTTCTTCGGCAGCACGGTGAATCGCGCCGCGCGCATTGCCAATGCCGCACACGGCGGTCAGATCCTGCTCTCGCAGTCCGTGGCGGTGCTGGTGGCCGGTCGCCTGCCCGCGGGCGTCACGCTGCGCGACTTGGGCGCGGTACGGCTGCGCGACCTGGCGAGCCCCGAGCGCATCTCCCAGGTCCTGCACGCGAGCCTGCGCGACACCTTTCCCGCGCTGCGCACGCTGGAGGCGACACCGAACAACCTCGCTCAGCAGGTCACGTCCTTCGTGGGGCGCAAGCGTGAGTTGGACGAGGTCCGCGCGCTGTTGCGTAACACCCGGCTTCTGACACTGTCCGGCGCCGGCGGAATCGGCAAGACGCGCCTGTCGCAGCAGCTGGCGGCAGACGTGCTGGATGATTTTCCCGACGGTGTCTGGTTCGTGGAGCTGGCCGCGCTGGCGGACCCGCGGCTGGTCCCCCAGTCCGTCGCGTTTGTGCTGGGTGTGAAAGAAGAAGCCGGCCACCCGGTTGTCGAGGCGCTCGATAAATTCGTCAAGGACAGGCGGCTCCTCATCGTCCTCGACAATTGTGAACATTTGGTACAGGCCTGCGCAGAGCTCGCCACGCGGTTGCTGCGTTCCGGACCGCATCTCAAGCTCCTGGCGTCCAGCCGCGAACCGTTGCGCGTCGCGGGCGAAACAACCTATCCGGTTCCGGCGCTCGCGGTTCCGGACGCGGGAAAGTCCGTCACGCCGACGACGCTGACGCAGTATGAGGCCGTGCTCCTCTTCATCGACCGGGCGGCGGCGGCGCAGCCATCCTTCCAAATCACCGACCAAAACGCAACCGCCGTCGCCGACATCTGCCAGCGGCTGGACGGCATCCCGCTCGCCATCGAGCTTGCCGCCGCGCGCGTGCGCACGCTGTCGGTGGACATGATCGCCGCTCGCCTGGGCGATCGCTTCCGTCTGCTTGCGGGCGGGCACCGCACGGCGCTGCCGCGGCAGCAGACGCTGCGCGCGTTGATCGACTGGAGCTACGACCTCCTGACGGAGAGCGAACGTGTTCTGCTGCGGCGGCTGGCAGTGTTCGCCGGCGGCTGGACGCTCGAAGGCGCCGAAGCGGTGGGCGCGGGTGGCGACATCGGCGGAGGAGACGTGCTCGACCTCCTTGCGCGGCTGGTCGAGAAGTCCCTGGTCACGATGGAAGGAGACGGCCGGCGTTACCGGTTGGTAGAGACCGTCCGGCAATACGCTCAGGAACGATGCGACGAGGCAGGCGAAGGGGATGCTGCGCGCGACCGGCATCTGGCGTTCTACTTGGCTTTGGCCGAACGAGCGAATCCGGAACTCGTGGGGCCGGATCAGGGCATCTGGCTTGCCCGCCTCGACCTCGAAGGGGAAAACCTCCTCGCCGCGCATGCGTGGTGCGACCGTGCCGACGGCGGTGCCGAGCTGGGAATGCGGCTCGTCTTTGCGATGAATTTCTACATGTTCTATCGTGGGCTTCTCGCGCTGCTGCACCGGGTCACGCTGGAGGCGCTGGCGCGTTCGCGGGTGCCGACAGCGGGGCGCTGCCTCGTACTGCACACCGCAGGAAAGGCGAGCCTGTTCATGGGCCGCTTTGCCGAGGCGCACGCATACCTGGAGGAGGCCCTTGCGAGCGCACGCGAAATCGGTGACGTCAGGCGTGTCGCGATGATCCTCGATGAGCTGGGGGCCGTGGCGATGGGCAATGGCGACCTCGTCACCGCGAGGCTCCACGCCGAGCAGGCACTGGTGCTGGCCAAGGACCAGGGCGACAAGCGGACGCTGTTTTCGACCAGCACGACACTGGCGCAGTTGAGCCGGATGGAGGGCGACCTCGATACGGCGGAGGCGCTCTATGCCCAGGTGCTGATACTGGCGCGCGAGATAGGCGATCGCGAAAGCATCGCGATCGGATTGCTCAATGCGGCCATGGCGGCCATCGGCCGGGGCGCGGCGGAACGCGCGCGCCCGATGCTGCTGGAGGCGCTGAACATCGCCGGTAACATCGGCTCCAAGCCTGCGGGGCAGAGCGTGCTCGAAGTCGCCGCCGGGCTTGCCGCGTTGCGCAAGGAATGGAGCCGCGCGGCGAGGTCCTTCGGGGCGGCGGAGGCGCTCATGGCGCAGACCGGCCTGCAGCGCGACCCGGCGGACGAGGCGTTTCTTGCGCCGCTGATGGCGCTTGCGCGAGAAGCGCTGGGCGGCGTGGCATTCTCCACGATCGCCACGTCCGGACGCGCTCTGCGCTTCGAGGAAGTTACCGCCGAGGTGCGAACCTGGCTCGAAGCATCGGGTTGACCGCGCCCGTTCCCCTAGGAAGCCGTGTCGTGGTTGCGACAGCGCGGATCAGTTGTTCCAGATCCTGGGATCAAGGTAGCACGTTCTGTTCGGGTTGCCCTTCTGGATGATGTTGATCTTGTAGTCGTAGTATTGGTTATTGGTGTTGTCATCGCGCCACACATATTCCCTGCCGCCGTTCTTCCGGTTCTGGTTGGAGAACTGGTTGGACGTCGCATCACCCTTGAGGATCACGCCGTAGGGTTCCTGCGCGAAGCGGAACTTGAGGTCCTGGGAATCGTCGTCGATCACCCAGCGGATATTGTGCGACACGAAATGGCTCAACCCGGCGCTCTTCATCACGAGGTTGTTGTCGTTGATGGCCTTGATGCTGACGCTGCAGGAGGTGCTACCAACCTCGCTGACGACGACGGTCACCGTGCAATCGTCGCTCAGCGTGCAGGTGGTGAATTCCGGCGGAATCGTGGCGGCGCCTCCCGCGCCCATGATCGTCATCCCGGTGCCCCCGCACCCCGCCAGCGCGAAGGAAAGAATCACGGCGAAAAGCAGGCTTGTCGTTCGCATTTTGCTTTCTCCCCAAATTGAGATCGGGCCGGCAAATCCCGGCGATGTCTACGGCTCCGGCAAGCGTTGGAACGGCGGATTGCCGAGCATCCGGCGCCATCTGTATGCTATGACTGCCACCGCGGTCGGAGCATAGCGACTTCCCCGCCGAAAGAAAACGGAATATTCCCCAATTCAACCGGAATCGGGCCGCAAAGGGGCCGCGCTACACTTGCCCTTGAAGCCTGCATTCTGACCAACCCGCACTCGCCGACAATGCGCCTCACCCTCGCAACCATGAAACTCCTGCTGATCGCCATGCTGGCGCTTGTCGTCGTCGGCTGCGCGACCGGTCCGGCGCCGATGCGCGCGCCACCGGTGCAGAAACCCGAGGGCTTCAGCGTCCTGCGCTCGATCGTCATCGGGCACGCGCTCGAGGACCAGATCCTGGCGATCGATCCCGAGCATGTCAGCGCCGCCGACGTGAAGACGCTGGCGGCGGGTCCCACGCCGCGCGTCATCCTGCTGCACGGGGGCATCTATCCGGTGTACCTCGCCATGGAGTCGTTTGGGGAGTTCCTGGTCGGCATGGGCTATCCGGAGGCCAAGATCCGCGATCCCGGGACGGGCGAATGGTCGTACAGCCCGTACGACGCGAGCGAGCGCATCGCCGGCGAAGTCGCGTGGTACTACGAGCACGACGCGCTGCGGCCGATGATCGTGGGCCATAGCCAGGGCGGCCTGCACGCGGTCAAGATCCTCAAGGATCTCGCCGGCCTGCGTGCGGACCGTGTGCCGGTATGGAATCCCGTGACCCAGTCATTCGAGGATCGGACGACGATCACCGATCCGCTGACGGGCAAGGAGCGGCCGGTGATCGGAATTTCGGTTGCCTATGTTTCGGTCGTGGGCGCCGGCGGATGGGCGCTTGTGCTGCCGCACCAGTGGGAAAGCCTCGACACGCTGCGCAAGATCCCCGACAACGTCGACGAGTTCACCGGCTACTTCATCAACGTCGACTTCTTCGCGCTGAGCTTCCCCGGCAATCCGCTCGACCGCCGGTACGAGGGCAGCGGCAAGGACAACGTCCGCAACATCGAGCTGCCGGCAAGCTATAACCACGTGACGATTCCGGCGACTCGCGAACTGGCGCAGGACGCGCGGACGCGCGACTGGATCAACGCCTACGTTCAGGGAGTCCCCGCCGATGCGTCATCGCTGCCCGAAGAAGCTCAAGAACACGTGATGTGGGCCGCCGACGTCTGGTACAGCATCAAGAAACACTGGTGCATCGAGGCGCAGAACTTGATTCGCGCCCGCAGGATCGCGCTCGGCAGGCCTTGATCCGGGGATGGGTGGCGCGAAGCGAATGTCGGGCCGAAATGACCGCCCGCGATCCCGAAGGCCCCGCGAACGGCGCCTTCGGGAGGGACCAAGCGCTTACGGGTTGAGCTGCCCGCGGATTTCACCGCCCGGGTTGGCGGCGCTGTGCACGTTGATATACAGGTTGCCGGCCTTGAGGCTGGCCATCTGCGCCTCGGTCAATTTGGCTCCGGGCGGAAACACAAAGCCGTTGTCGCCGTTCTTGGCCATGGGAACGATCACCGGGCCATTCTTGCCGGCGGCGGCCTCATGGATGTGCGCCGCGGTGGCTGCGATTCCGGTTGTGGTGATGCTGCCGCTCACCGCGCCGTCCATGCCGATGGTGACAATGCCAGTGCCTTTGGCCGTGGTCGTGACGGGCGGGACTTCGTTTGCGCCGGACAAGGTCACGTTGATGTTGGCGCCCAGTGCCGCGACCGAGTAACCCCCCGACATCAGCAATGCCAGCGTCATTGCGGCCGCCAGCGGCCGCCAAGCAAGATTGATACTCCGATTCATTGCAGCCTCCTTGGATTTTCTTGACGGGACAGCCCGGGAACCATGCCCAGGAACTGATCATAGTACTCTTGGTTGCCGCGCGAGTGGCGCTCCCCAGGCGTGGTCATTCTCGTCCAGAGCACCCGGTGTATGCTCGCAATCGCTGCAAACGCAGCCGCACTGGTCCTTATTCCACAGGACCCAAATCACCGACCCGATCGCGGGCACTGACAACTCGAGGACGCATGATGGGAATGATCGATTTCGTGAAGGAAGCGGGTGAAAAGCTGTTCGGCCGCGGCCAGGCACAGGCCGCGATGGCCGAAGCGAAGGCCGACCCGGCCAACGACGCCAAGATCGCCGCGTCCAATGGCGCGGCGGGTGACGCCATCCTCGACTACATCAAGGCCCAGAACCTGTCCGCGACGGGACTGACGGTCACGTTCGACGGCGCGACGTCGACCGCCACGGTCTTCGGCGTGGCGCCCGACCAGGCCACGCGCGAAAAGATCGTCCTGTGTTGCGGCAACGTGGCGGGAGTCGCCGCGGTGAAGGACATGATGAGCGTCGACCAGAGCGCGCCCGAAGCCACCTATTACACGGTCATTTCCGGCGACAACCTGTCGAAGATCTCGAAGGCGAACTACGGCGATCCCAACAAGTACATGAAGATCTTCGAGGCCAACAAACCGATGCTCTCCGACCCGAACAAGATCTACCCGGGCCAGGTGCTGCGAATTCCCCCGTTGTGACCGAGGAGTCTCCCGACGGGGCTGCGCGGGTTGTTCCCGCCGTACGCGCTGCCCTGACCGATGCCGGCGCGTCGCGCCCGTCCTGGCACGACATTCCTCATCCCATCGGCGATCCGGATGACGATGACGAACTTCCGGGCGACGGCGACGAGGATGAGGAAGACGACGACGAGGACGACGAGGATCCGCTGCAGGTCTGATCGAGCACAGTTGGCCTTTTCTGCATCGCAGCACGCGGCCCATTTCTCTGGTATAATCAAACCTTTGCGGCGATCTGCGAGTATTTACCGAAGGTTGCCCGCCGCAAATCGCATCATCCAAGGCAACCGGATCATCGGCTTCTAATCTTCCGGGCGCGACACACGCCGCCCTACGTTTCTGCCCTCGGCGGCCCCTTTCGGACCGCCCAGGGCAGCTTCCGGTTAGCGACGATGGCTTTGCAGTACGTCGACCCGGTCGCGGCCTCGAGGCAACCAATCCTCCGTTTCCGCCTGTCCGGACTTTTGTCGGGGCTTGCCGCCCCGAACGGCACTTGTCGCGCAACCGAATGGAATGTGCGCGGGTTCCGCGTTGTCCACATATGGAAACGAACATGCGTTTTGACGAATTGAATCTCGCGCCGCAGATCCTGCAGGCGCTCACAGCATGCGGCTACAACGAGCCCACGCCCATCCAGGCGCAGACGATTCCGGCGCTGCTCGAAGGGCGCGACGTCATCGGCTCGGCGCAGACCGGCACCGGCAAGACGGCGGCATTCGTGCTTCCCGCGCTGCATCGCATCGCCGCGCAGCCGAACGCGCCGGTGGGAACGCACCGGATGTCGAGCGTGCCGCGCGTGCTGGTCCTGGCGCCGACGCGCGAACTCGCGCAGCAGGTCGCCGAGCAAGCGGTCCGTTACGGCCAGGGCTTGCGCGTGCGCACCGTGTGTCTCTACGGCGGCGCGCCGTATCCGGTGCAGAACCGCGCGCTGCAGCGCGGCGTCGACCTGCTGGTCGCCACGCCTGGGCGCCTCATGGACCATGTCGAGCGCGGCCGCGTGGACTTGTCGCAGCTGCAGGTGCTGGTGCTCGACGAGGCCGACCGGATGCTCGACATGGGCTTCATCGACGACGTCGAGCGCGTGTGCGCGCTGACGCCCGCGACGCGCCAGACCGTTCTGTTTTCCGCGACGTTCGACGGCGCGATGGGCCGCCTTGCCGCCAAGCTGACACGCGATCCGGTGCGCGTCGATATCCAGGGCAACAAGTCGTCGGCCCTTCCGATCGAGCAACGCGTCCATTTCGCCGACGATCGCTCGCACAAGTACCGGCTGCTGGGCCACCTGCTCGCGGACACGGCCATGGGGCAGAGCATCGTCTTCATTGCGACCAAGCGCGACGCCGAGGCGCTGGCCGTCAAGCTGCAGGGCGAGGGCCATGCGGCCGCCGCGCTGCACGGCGACATGAACCAGTACGAGCGCAACCGGACACTGGCGAACATGCGCCGCGGCGGCGTGCGCACGCTCGTCGCCACCGACGTGGCGGCGCGGGGCATCGACGTGCCCGGCATCTCGCACGTCATCAACTTCGATCTGCCCCGTCAGGCGGAGGACTATGTCCACCGCATCGGCCGCACGGGCCGCGCCGGCGCGTCAGGCATTGCCGTTTCGTTCGCTAACCATGCGGAACGCGGAACGCTGCGCGACATCGAGCGTTTCACGGGTGCGGCCATCCCGACGCACACCATTCCCGGCCTCGAGCCGCGCGCGCGATCGTCGGCGGCGAGTGAAGCCCGCCGGCCGGCCTTCGGCAAGCCGGCTTCGCGCGGACGTCCGCATGGGCCGCCTTCGGGCTATGCGCGCGAAGGCAAGTCCGGCGGATATCGCGGCCGCGAAGGCGGCAGTTTCAGCCGCAAAAGCGACCGCAGCCGCTAGGCGCGGCGTTGTCCTAGTCGAGACCGCCGAAGCGCTGGTAGAACGCGGCGTCCGCCGGCGGAAAGTCTTCGTGGTTGTTGGCCAGCGTTGCCGCAAGGTGGCGCTCGGCGCATCGGTGCGTCAGCCGGTAAAAGTCGCGGCAAAGCGCGTACGCGGCGGCGCCCGGCCAGTCCAGCGGCAACAACGCGGCGGGCAGCAGCGGGTCGCGCAACAGTACGCGGCGATAGGCGTGGATCAAGAGCGTGCGCACGACGAAGCACTGCTGCGGATCGTGCGCGCCTTCGTCCGCGGCGCGGAAGCGGTCGATGACGGCGCCGAAGCGCTGCAGGAACCGGCGATAGTCGGCTGCGAGCATCGACAGGTCCCACGCGGTGGCGACGGCGGCGGCCAGCGACCGGCGTCCAGGGATGTCGCGCGCCGATGCGAGCAGCACGTGCTCGGCCGCGCCTGGCGCGTCGACCGCGCCGGGTAACGCGCGCAGGCCCTGCGCCGGGCGCAGAAATACGGTGGGGCCAAGCGCCCCGAAACCCGACCACAAGAGTTCCTCACGCAGCGGCGCACGCCGCGCGGGCGGCACCGCGTCGGCCAGCAACAGCTCCCAAGTGCCGTCCCAGTCGTCGGGGGGGCGCGCGTATATGCGCCTATGCGCGTCGTCGAACCGACGCTTGCCTTCGCGAGTCAGCCGGTAGCGGCTCATGCGGCCGTACGTCGCCGCGTCGAGCCAGCCGTCCTGGGCCAAGCGGAATACGCTCGTGCGCACCAGGCGCTCGTTGATGCCGAAAGGGGCCATCAGCCGGATGAGTCCGGCCAACCACGCCGTTCCTCCATGCGGGGCCAGCGCGTCGCCCCAGACGGTCACGATCAGCGACTTGGCGCGCGGCGGCTCGACTTTCAGCGCGCGCTGGATCCACCGTGCCACCGCCAGATCGGCGATCCTGCCCGCCGCCCGTGGCGCGCGGCCCGAATCGGCCTGAAGTGATACACATTTATCTTGACGCATGGTCAAACTGTATCATAAACTTTGAGCGCAAGACAAAAGAGGTGCGCCGATCCCCGCCGCGGATTGCGGCGCCTTAGGAGGCACCGATGTACGCACAGATGGTCGAGACCGGACAGAAGAAGGTCCGGAGCGTCGAAGACATGTCGCCCGAAGAGCGCGCGTTCCAGGCGCGAGTGGACGCCGACATCAAGGTCGAGCCCAAGGACTGGATGCCCGACGCCTACCGCAAGACGCTCGTGCGGCAGATCCAGCAGCACGCACACTCCGAGATCGTCGGCATGCTCCCCGAAGGCAACTGGATCACCAGAGCGCCGACGTTGAAGCGCAAGGCGATCCTGATGGCCAAGGTCCAGGACGAAGGCGGCCACGGACTCTACCTGTATGCGGCCGCCGAGACGCTGGGCGTGTCGCGCGACCAGCTCATCGACGACCTGCACGCCGGCAAGGTCAAGTATTCGTCTATCTTCAACTACCCCACGCTGACGTGGGCCGACATCGGCGCGATCGGCTGGCTCGTCGACGGCGCCGCGATCATGAACCAGATTCCGCTGTGCCGCTGCTCGTACGGGCCGTATGCGCGCGCGATGATCCGGGTGTGCAAGGAGGAGTCGTTCCACCAGCGCCAGGGCTACGACATCATGATGACGCTGTGCCGTGGCACGCCAGAACAGAAGGCAATGGCGCAGGACGCCCTCAACCGCTGGTGGTGGCCGTCGCTCATGATGTTCGGGCCGCCGGACGCCGACAGCGTGCACAGCGCGCAGTCGGCGCAGTGGAAGATCAAGCTCCTGAGCAATGACGAGCTGCGCCAGCGCTTCGTCGACCAGACGGTGCCGCAGGCCGACTACCTCGGGATCACGATGCCGGATCCCGATTTGAAATGGAACGCGGACAGCGGCCATTACGACTTCGGCCCGATCGACTGGAGCGAATTCCACGCCGTGCTCAAGGGCAATGGCCCGTGCAACCGCGAAAGGCTTGGCGACCGCGTCAAGGCGTGGGAGGACGGCGCGTGGGTTCGCGACGCGGCGTCGGCGCACGCGGCGAAGCGCGCTGCCAACAAGGAGGCAGCATGAGCACCGAAGGCCCTTCCCGAGGCGCGAATTCCGCCCCCATTGGGGGCAGCGAGCGTAGTGAGCGTGGGGGTCAAGAATGGCCGCTGTGGGAAATCTTCATCCGCTCGCAGCACGGGTTGGCGCACAAGCACGTGGGAAGCCTGCACGCGCCGGATGCTGAAATGGCGATCAAGAATGCGCGCGATGTTTACACGCGGCGCAACGAAGGCGTTTCGATCTGGGCGGTGAAGTCGACCGACATCGTGGCGTCCGCTCCAGGCGACAAGGAAGCGCTGTTCGAGCCCGCCAACAGCAAGGTCTACCGGCATCCGACGTTCTTCCCGATGCCTGAGGAAGTCAAACACATATGACGACCCCCAAGCTTGGGGCCTCATTGGCCAATCCGGCCGCCGCGCTGCCCCCGGAGGGGGAGCTGTTCGCACCTTGGGGCGGCCCTGCGGCGCTCAATCACGCATTCCTGCTCGAGTATCTGCTGCGGCTGGGCGACAGCGATGTCGTGCTGGCGCAGCGGCTCGGCGAATGGGTCGGCCATGGTCCCGTGCTGGAAGAGGATATCGCGCTGGCCAACGTCGGGCTCGACCTGCTGGGACAGGGGCGGATGTGGTTGAGTTACGCGGGCGAGGTCGAGGCGCGCATTCGCGGCAAGGGGCGCAGCGAGGACGAACTCGCTTTCCTGCGCGACGGCGGCGCGTACCGCAATCTGCTGCTCGCCGAAATGCCGAACGGCGATTTCGCGGCGACGATGGCGCGCCAGTTCTACTTCGACCGGTATCACCTGCTGCTGCTGCGCGCGCTGATGGGGTCGACGGATCCGCGCGTCGCGGAAATCGCCGCCAAGGGCGCGAAGGAGGTCGCCTACCACGCCGAGCGCAGCATGGACTGGGTCGTGCGCCTGGGCGACGGCACCGACGAATCGCATGCGCGAATGCAGCGCGCGCTCGACGAGTTGTGGATGTACACGGGAGAAATGTTCACAGCCGATGCGGCCGAGCTCGCCCTGGCGCAATCGGGCATCGGCGTCGATCCGCGCACGCTGCATGCGCCGTGGGCAGCCGCTGTCGCGGCGATCGTCGCCGACGCAACGCTTGCGCTGCCGCAAGGGGAATGGATGCAGGGAAGCAACGGGCGCGGGGGCAAGCAGGGCGTGCACACCGAGCATCTGGGCCACCTGCTCACCGAAATGCAGTTCCTGCAGCGTGCCTATCCGGGAGCACAGTGGTGATGACGGCAGTGGACCATCGCTCGAGCGACGATTCCGGGCTCCGCCGCGGCCGCCCGGCACTGGAAGTCGTCTGGGCGGCACTGGCCACCGTGCCCGATCCCGAGATCCCGGTGATATCGATCGTCGAGCTGGGCATCGTGCGCAGCGTGGCATGGGAAGGTGCGCAGCTCGTCGTCAAGGTCACGCCGACGTACTCGGGCTGCCCCGCGACCGAAATGATCAACGCGCTGATCCGCGAAACGCTCATGGTCATCGGCGTGGCTGATGTGGAACTCGTCAACCAGCTTTCGCCGCCGTGGAGCACCGACTGGATCGCGCCCGAGGCGAAGATTCGGCTCAAGGGCTTCGGCATCGCGCCGCCGCATGTGCTGGGCAGCCGCGTTGACGTGTCCGGCATCAGTCCGCTGCGCCGCGCCCGCGTCGTCGTGCCCTGTCCGCGGTGCCAGTCGGACAACACGCAGCTCCTGTCGCAGTTCGGTTCGACCGCGTGCAAGGCGCAATACCGGTGCCTCGAATGCCGCGAGCCGTTCGACTATTTCAAGCCGCATTGAAAACGCATCGAGCACTCAGTTGAGTAAATTCCATCCGCTGCCCGTCGCGCGCATCGACCGCGAGACCCGCGACGCGGTCGCCATCACGTTCGCCGTGCCCGAAGCGCTGCGCGACCAATTTCGCTTCGAGCAGGGCCAGCACCTGACGCTGCGCACCGACTTGGGCGGCGAGGACGTGCGCCGGTCGTACTCGATCTGCTCGGCGGTGCAGGACGGGTGCCTGCGCATCGCGGTCAAGAAGGCGCCGGGTGGCGTGTTCTCGACGTGGGCGAACAATGCGCTGAAGGCCGGCGACACGATCGACGTCATGCCGCCGCTCGGCCATTTCAACGTGCCGCTCGATGCCACGGCCTCGCGACATTACCTGGGATTCGCGGCGGGCAGTGGAATCACGCCGCTGTTGTCGATCGTCAAGACCACTCTCGGCGCGGAAGCCCACAGCCGCTTCACGCTCGTCTACGGCAACCGCGCGTCCGGCACGGTGATGTTCAAGGAGGAGTTGGCCGCGCTCAAGGACACGTATCTCGGCCGCTTCAACCTGGTCCACGTCCTGTCGCGCGAGGCGCAGGACATCGAGCTCCTGCACGGCCGCATCGATCGCGCCAAGGCCGACGCGCTGCTCGCGCAGTGGGTGCACCTCCCGGACATCGACGCGGCGTTCGTCTGCGGCCCCGAAGGCATGATGGACGCCGTCGTCGCGGCGCTGAAGGCGCGGGGCTTCCCCGACGCGCGGATCAAGGTGGAGCGGTTTGCGGCGAGCATTCCGAAACACACGCATGTGGCGCACGTGGCGCCGAAGCCGGGCCACGCCGAGTGCGAGGTGACGGTGATCCTGGACGGCACCACCCGATCGTTCGTCCTGGAAAAGGCCAAGGAGAACATCCTGGAGGCGGGATTGCGCAACGGCGTCGAGCTACCGTACTCGTGCAAGGGCGGCGTGTGCTCGACATGCCGCTGCCGACTCGTGGACGGCGAAGTCGACATGGACGTCAACTTCGCGCTGGAGGACTACGAGGTCGCGCGCGGCTTCATTCTCGCCTGCCAGAGCTACCCTGTCACCGACAAGGTCACGGTCGACTACGACCATAACTGAACCAGATGCGCGGCGCTTAGGCCTTAGCTGAATTTCACGCGCCTGCGTGATATAAACTGCGGGAAAATTCCGAGGAGTTCGCCCTTGTCAGACCCCCTGTTCGAACGCCACCGGGCGTTGCTCGACCGCGCGGTCCAGGCCATTGGCGAGCGCGGCTACTGGAGCGCGTTTCCCGAGTCCGCCAGCCCCAAGAATTACGGCGAAGGCGCCGCCGAGGCCGGCAAGGCGGCCTTCGATGCGCTGCTCGGCAAGCGCTTTCCGCTCACTCAACCTGGCACCATCGGGCAAGTCGGCGCCGAGAAGTCGCCGTTCGGGTTGGCGCTTGGCATCACGTATCCCGAAGTCGACCTCGATGCGCTGCTGGCGGCGGCGAGCCGCGCGCAGGACCAGTGGAAGAAGGCCGGCCCCGAGGCGTGGGCCGGCGTGTGTCTCGAGATCATCGCGCGCCTCAATCGCGCAAGTTTCGAGATCGCCAACGCGGTCATGCACACGACCGGCCAGGCGTTCATGATGGCTTTCCAGGCAGGCGGCCCGCACGCGCAGGATCGCGCGCTCGAGGCCGTGGCGTATGCGTGGTCGGAATTGCGTCGCGTGCCGGAGCAGGCAACCTGGGAAAAGCCGCAGGGCAAGAACGAGCCCATCCGGATGGAAAAGCATTACCGGATCGTGCCGCGCGGCGTGAGCCTCGTCATCGGCTGCTGCACGTTTCCCACGTGGAACGGCTACCCGGGCATCTTCGCGAGCCTGGCGACCGGCAACGTCGTCATCGTCAAGCCGCATCCGGGCGCCATCCTGCCGCTGGCCATCACCGTTCGCATCGCGCGCGAGGTCCTGGCCGAGGCCGGGTACGACCCCAACGTCGTCACGCTGCTCGCGCACGGCGCGCGCGACGACACGGCGCGCACCGTCGCGCTGCGTCCGGAAGTGAAGATCATCGACTTCACCGGCAGCACGGCCAACGGCCGCTGGCTGGAGGAGAACGCCCGGCAGGCGCAGGTCTACACGGAAAAGGCGGGCGTCAACCAGATTATCATCGACTCCACGGCGGACATCAAAGGCGTCGCGCGCAACATCGCGTTCTCGCTGGCGCTCTATTCCGGGCAGATGTGCACGGCGCCGCAGAACATCTACATACCGAAGGACGGCATCGCCACGGCGGAAGGGCCGATGTCCTTCGACCAGGTGGCCGCGAGCATCGCCGAGGGCGTGCAGAAGCTGCTGGGCGATCCGGCGCGCGCCGTCGAAGTGCTGGGCGCCGTGCAGAACGACGGCGTGATCAGGCGGCTCGAGGCCGCGCGATCGCTCGGCACCGTCGTCCTCGACACGCAAACGATCGTCCATCCGTCGTTTCCGGGGGCGACGGTGCGCACGCCGCTCATCGTCAAGCTCACCGCGGCCGATCGCGCGACCTATCTCAACGAGTGGTTCGGCCCGATCGCCTTCGTCGTCGCCACCGATTCGACGGACGAAAGCCTGGCCATTGCCCGCGATGCCGTGCGCGGCCATGGGGCGCTGACGATGTCCGTCTACTCGACCAACGAAGACGTGATCGACGAGGCCATCGCGGTGGCCGAGGACGCCGGGGTCGCGCTGTCGATCAACCTCACGGGCGCCGTGTTCGTCAACCAGTCAGCCGCCTTTTCCGACTATCACGGCACCGGCGCCAATCCGGCCGCCAACGCATCGCTGACCGATTCGGCCTACGTCGCGAACCGCTTCCGGGTCGTCCAGCATCGGCGTCACGTGTGATATTCCGGCCCCTCCGACGGCGCAGATGACGTACGAATCGATCCTCTTCACCAGCGCGGACGGCATTGCCCGGGTGACGCTCAACCGGCCGGATCGGCTGAACAGTTTCACCGCCCAAATGCACGAGGAATTGCGCGATGCGCTCGCCAAGGTCCGCGCCGACGCGTCGGCGCGCGTGCTGCTGCTGACCGGCGCGGGCCGTGGCTTTTGTGCAGGGCAGGACCTCTCCGACCGCGCGGTGGCTCCGGGTGGTGCCGCGGTCGACCTCGGCGCGTCGATCGAGAACAACTACCGGCCGCTGGTGCTCTCGCTCCGCTCGTTTCCGGTGCCGGTGGTGTGCGCCGTCAATGGCGTCGCCGCGGGGGCGGGCGCCAACATCGCGCTTTGCTGCGACCTGGTCATCGCCGCCAAGTCGGCAAGCTTCATCCAGGCGTTCTGCAAGATCGGCCTCATCCCGGACTCGGGTGGCACTTATTTTCTGCCACGGTTGGTCGGCACGGCGCGCGCGATGGGACTCTCGATGCTGGGCGACAAGCTGGCGGCGCAGCAGGCGGCGGACTGGGGGCTCATCTGGCGCTGCGTCGAGGACGCCGAACTCGCGCCGACCGTCGACGCGCTGCTCACCCAGTTGGCGCAGTCGCCGACGCGCGGGCTCGTGGCCACGCGGCGCGCACTGCATGCGTCGGCCAACGCGACGCTCGAAGCGCAACTCGACCTCGAGCGCGACCTGCAGCGCGAATTGGGTCAGGGCGCCGATTATCGCGAAGGCGTGGCCGCGTTCATCGCCAAGCGCCCACCGCACTTCACGGGCAAGTAGCATGGCCGGCGCGCTGCCTGTTTCGGCGGACATCGGCGTCATCGGCGCCGGCGCCATGGGGGCGGGCATCGCGCAAATCGCGGCGCAGGCGGGTCATCGCGTGTGCATCTTCGACAACGGCATGGGCGCGGCGGATCGGGCCAAGGCGAAAATCGGCGAGCTGCTCGCAATGCTGGCCGCGAAGGGCAAGATCGATCGCGCCGCGGCCGATGCCGCATCGGCGCGCATCGTCGCCGTGCATGCGCTGGGCGACTTCGTCAGTGCTAAGCTCATCGTCGAGGCGATCGTCGAGGACCTTGCCGTCAAGCGCAACCTGCTGCGCGAACTGGAAGTGGTCGTCGGTCCGGACACGATACTTGCCACGAACACGTCGTCGCTGTCGATCACCGCGCTGGCCGCGGGAATGAAGCACGCTGGACGCGTCGCCGGCATGCACTTCTTCAACCCGGCGCCGCTGATGCCGCTGGTCGAGGTCGTCAGCGGCCTGGCCACCGACGCCCTGGTCGCCGACACGATCTACGCCACGGCGCTGGCATGGGGCAAGACGCCCGTCCATGCGCGATCCACACCGGGCTTCATCGTCAACCGCTGCGCGCGGCCGTTCTATGCCGAGGCGCTGCGGGCGCTGGCCGAGCGCGCCGCCGATCCCGCGACGCTCGACGCTGTCATGCGCGAGGCGGGCGGGTTTCGCATGGGACCGTTCGAACTCATGGACTTGATCGGGCTCGACGTCAACGTGGCCGTGACGCGCAGCGTGTGGGACGCGTTCTTCCACGATGCGCGCTTCACCCCGTCGGTGATACAGCACGAGATGGTCGCCGCCGGCTATCTGGGCCGCAAGGCTGGGCGAGGCTTCTACGATTACGCGGAGAATGCGGTCAAGCCGTTGCCATCCACGGAATCGCTGGGTCCCAAGCCGCGCAAGGTGGCGCGCCACGGCGAATTGCGCATGGGCGGCGAACTTGTCGCGCGGCTGGCGGCTGCAGGCGTTGCCGCCGACACGGCGATCACCGACGCCCGCTTTCCGCAGGGTGCGCTGCACATCGACAACTCGGCGTGGCTCGTCCCCGGCGACGGCCGGACGGCGACGGCCGTCGCGGCGGCCGCGAACATGCGCGATGTGGTGACGTTCGACCTGGCGCTCGACTTCGGCAAGTGCGCCCGTCTGGCCGTCGCGCGCGCGGACACGTGCAGCGACGCCGCCTGCGCGGCCGCCGTCGGCACGCTGCAGGCAGCCGGCATCGCCGTTTCCCGCGTCGACGACGTCGCGGGCCTGGTCGTGCTGCGCACCGTCGCCATGCTGGCCAACGAGGCGGCGGATGCCGTCACGCAAGGCATCGGCAGCGCCGGCGACGTCGACCTCGCGATGCAAAAGGGCGTCAACTATCCGCGCGGTCCGCTCGCCTGGGCGGACGCCCTCGGCGTCGCCTTCGTCCGCGACACGCTCGTCAACCTCGCCGCGCATTATGGCGAGGACCGGTACCGGCTGTCGCCGTTGATCGCGCGCCGCTTCGCGAGTTCGGGAAAGCTCTCGGCATGAGCTCGGCCGCTGCGCACCACGAGCCCGCGTTGTCGGCGGAGGAGGCGCAAGCGCTGGCCGAGCGCTGCGCCGATGCGATGTACGCGCGCGACACGGCGTCGCAGGGCCTCGGCATGCGCATCGTGAAAGTGGCCCCGGGATTCGCGGCGATGACGATGACCGTGCGAGCGGACATGCTGAACGGCCACGCCACGTGCCATGGCGGATTCATCTTTTCGCTCGCCGACAGCGCGTTCGCCTTCGCCTGCAACAGCCACAACCTCACGACCGTGGCGGCCGGTTGCACGATCGAGTTCCTGGCGCCCGCGCGCGAAGGCGACGTATTGACGGCAACCGGCCGCGAGCGGGCGCTGGCTGGACGCAGCGGCGTCTACGACATCGACGTCACGAACCAGCACGGCGCGACGATTGCCGTGTTTCGCGGCAAGAGCGCGAGGATCAAGGGCCATGTCATCGCCGGGCCCGCCGGCCTCACCGAGTAGCGAGGAGGAGTCGCGATGCCATCCAAACGGCCACGACCGGACGAACTGGAGCCCATCGAGCGGGCAAGCCGCGACGAACTCCGCGCGCTGCAGCTCGCGCGCCTCCAATGGTCCGTCAAGCATGCGTACGACAACGTCGCGCATTACCGGAAGGCGTTCGACGCCAAGGGTGTTGCGCCGGGCGATCTCAAGACGCTCGAGGACCTCGCCCACTTTCCATTCACGGTCAAGGCCGATCTGCGCGACAACTATCCGTTCGGCATGTTCGCCGTGCCGCGCGAGCAGGTGTCGCGGATCCACGCGTCGTCGGGAACCACGGGCAAGCCGACGGTCGTCGGCTACACGCGCAAGGACATCGACACGTGGGCTTTGGTGATGGCACGCTCGATCCGCGCTGCCGGCGGCCGCGCCGGCGACATACTGCATGTCGCCTACGGCTACGGCCTTTTCACCGGCGGCCTCGGCGCCCACTACGGCGCGGAAAAATTGGGCTGCACGGTGATCCCGATGTCCGGCGGACAGACCGAGAAGCAGGTGCAGCTCATCCAGGATTTCAAGCCGTCGGTGATCATGGTCACACCGTCATACATGCTGGCGATTGCCGAGGAAATGGAACGGCAGGGCATCGATCCGGCGAGCTGTTCGCTCGAAGTCGGCATCTTCGGCGCCGAGCCCTGGACGCCGACGATGCGCAAGACCATCGAGGCCAAGCTCTCGATGGACGCGATCGACATCTACGGCTTGTCGGAGGTGATGGGGCCGGGTGTGGCGCAGGAATGCATCGAGACCAAGGACGGCCTGACCATCTGGGAGGATCACTTCTATCCGGAAATCATCGATCCCGAAACCGGCGCGGTGATGCAGGATGGCGAGCAGGGCGAGCTCGTGTTCACGTCGCTGACCAAGGAAGCGCTGCCGATCATCCGCTATCGCACGCGGGACCTCACGCGGCTCCTGCCGCCGTCCGCGCGGGCGATGCGCAGGATGGAGAAGATAACGGGCCGCTCCGACGACATGCTGATCATCCGGGGCGTGAACGTGTTTCCGACCCAGATCGAGGAACTGATCCTGAAGGATGCCGTGCTGGCGCCCCACTACCAGCTCGAGATCACGCGTCCCGGCAACCTGGACGAGCTCACGGTGATGGTGGAGCGCGTTCCGGCCGCCGGCTCCGCCGACGGCAACGCCGCGGGCACGCGTCTCGCGCACCACATCAAGAGCATGATCGGCGTGACGGCCGAAGTGCGCGTATCGGCGCCGGGCAGCATCGAGCGCTCGCTCGGCAAGGCCCGGCGCATCGTCGACAAACGGGGAAAGACCTGACGCAAAACCGAAACTCGAAAACGCCGTCGTGCCGGCGGCGTTTTAGTATCACGTCGCCACAGAAGCGGGCGCCGTGTCCGGACTGGGGAGGAGGCATGAAGGCCGTGGCCGAAGGCGCGCTTCAGGATCCGCAGCCGGCATTTCCACCCGCCGAATGGAAGGCGCGCGTCGAACTCGCCGCGTGCTACCGGATTTTCGCGATGCTGGGCTGGACCGAGCTCATCTACAACCACATCACCGTGCGGCTGCCCGGTCCGGACAAGCATTTCCTCATCAATCCGTTCGGCCTGCATTACACCGAAGTGTGCGCGTCGAACCTGGTCAGGGTCGACCTTGCCGGCAATGTCGTCGGCACGTCGGCATGGCCGGTCAACCCCGCCGGGTTCACCGTTCATGCGGCAATCCACGACGGCATTCCCGGCGCGCACTGCATCATGCACACGCATACGACGGCAGGCATGGCGGTGGCTTGCTCCGCCGGCGGCCTTTCGCTGTCGAACTTCTATTCCGCACAACTGCACGACAAGGTCGCGTACCACGACTTCGAGGGGATCACCGTGCACGCCGACGAAGGCCCGCGGCTGGTGCACAACATCGGCGACCGGCCGGCGGTGATCCTGCGCAACCACGGCCTCCTCGCGTGGGCCGACACGATTCCCCGCGCATTCGCCACGCTTTGGACGCTCAACCGCGCTTGCGAGATCCAGCTCGCGTCGATGGCGATGGGCCCGGTTATCGAACTTTCGGAGGACATCCGGCGCAAGTGCACGCGCGATTCGCTGCAATTCAACATGGGATTTGGCGCCGGCCAGGACGTGTTCGACGCGCTGACACGGCTGGTCGACCGCACGGACACGTCGTACCGCGCATGAAGGTCTGCATCTATGGCGCCGGAGCGGTCGGCGGCTTCCTGGGCGCGCGGCTGGCGCAAAGCGGGTGCAACGTGTCCGCGGTGGCCCGCGGCGCGACCGCGGCGGCATTGCGCGCGCACGGATTGCGCGTGCGCAGCGCCGGCGAGCTCTCGAGCGCAGCGGTGACGGTGGCGGAGGACCCGGCGGATCTTGGCCCGCAGGACCTCATCATCGTCGCGGTCAAAGGGCCGAGCATGGCCAGTGTCGCTGCTCGCATCGCGCCACTCCTCGAGGGCGAAACGGTGGTGCTGACGGCGATGAACGGCGTGCCGTGGTGGT
Organism: uncultured beta proteobacterium; assembly: GCA_963828045.1. GTDB lineage: Bacteria > Pseudomonadota > Gammaproteobacteria > Burkholderiales > Casimicrobiaceae > VBCG01. Next base: position 88,055 of record CAWHCM010000001.1, read on the forward strand.
TCTTCCGGGGATTCGGCGGAAGGCTCGATGGAACACGGCTCGAGGCCATCGACCCCGATGGCGCGATCGCCGCGGCCATTCCCGATCGCCATGTCGTCGGCTGCGTCGTTCACCTGTCGTGCGCGACAACGGAGCCCGGCTTCGTCCGGCACGTGTTCGGCAACCAACTGATCATCGGCGAGCCGAGCGAGGGTGTTGCGGGACGCATCACATCGCGGGTGCAGGCTCTGGCGGCGTTGTTCACGCGGGCCGGCTTCGCGACGACGGTATCGTCGGCCATCCAGTCCGACATCTGGTACAAGCTGTGGGGAAACATGACGATGAATCCGGTCTCGGCGATTACGGGCGCGACCGTCGATCGCATCCTCGACGACCCGCTGGTCAATCGCTTCTGCCTCTCCGCCATGGCCGAGGCCGCCGCCATCGGCACGGCCATCGGTTGTCCGATCGCGCAAAGCGGCGAAGACCGCATCGAAGTCGCACGCAAACTCGGCGCGTTCAAGACGTCGATGCTGCAGGATGTCGAGGCCGGAAAGGCGGTCGAACTCGACAGCCTGGTGACGGTGGTCCGTGAAATCGGGGAGCGGGTAGGAATCGCGACGCCGAACATCGACGCATTGCTGGGATTGGCGCGGCTGCAGGCGCAAGTCCGGGGCTTGTATCCCTGATTCGCCGCGATTCAATCCGACGCCGATCGTTCGGCACGCGGGTTAGAATGACCGGCGCCGTACCAGGCGCTCGTGGCGCGGATGAACGGCATCATGGACGACATCGAGGCGATCCTCGCGAAGCGGAAGTGACCGCAACCGTTTGAAGCGGCCAGTTCGTTTATCGCACGGATATTCGATATTCGCCTGCCGGTCGCCCGTCAACCGCATTATCATTCGATCGCGTATGGCCGCTAACGGCGCGAGGACTGCAAACGCGAAGGCGGTAACCAACAGGAGGAGGCGAAAGTGAAAAGATTCGTAGCGGCGGCACTCGGATGTCTGCTTGCGGCGTTGCCGGCATGGGGGCAGGACGCGATCAAGGTCGGCATCGTCGCGCCTTTTTCGGGCCCGTTTGCGGACTACGGCAAGCAGTTCGACGCGGGCGTCAAGGCGTACCAGAAGATCAACGGCACGACGGTGGCGGGCCGCAAGGTCGAAGTGATCATCCGTGACACCGGCGGGCCGTCCCCGGAAGTCGCGAAGCGCCTGGCGCAGGAGCTGGTCGTGCGCGACAAGGTCGACTTCCTGGCGGGGTTTGGGCTGACGCCGGAAGCGCTCGCCGTGGCCGACATCGCGACGCAGGCGAAGAAGCCCATGATCATCTTCAACGCGGCGACGTCGATCATCACGACCAAGAGCCCGTACATCGCCCGCGTTTCGATGACGCTGCCGCAGATCAGCGCGCCGATGGGTACATGGGCGGCGAAGAACGGCATCAAGAAGGTCTACACGCTGGTGGCCGACTACGGTCCCGGCATCGATGCCGAGAACGCATTCAAGAAGTCTTTCACGGCGGGCGGCGGGCAGGTGGTCGATTCGATCCGCACTCCGCTGCAGAATCCGGATTTCGCGCCGTTCGTCCAGCGCATCAAGGACGCCAAGCCCGATGCGGTTTTCGTCTTTGTCCCCGCAGGTCAACAGGGCATCGCCTTCATGAAGTCGTTCAGCGAGCGCGGACTGGCGAAGGAGGGCATCAAGGTCATCGCGACCGGCGACATCACCGACGATCACGTGCTGAACGCGATGGGCGACGCCGCGCTGGGAATGATCACGACGTTCCACTACTCGGCGGCCCATGAGTCCCCCGAGAACGCCGCGTTCCTCAAGGCTTACAGCGAGGTTGCACCCGGTGAGGGCCGCGCCAATTTCATGACCGTTGGCGCCTACGACGGCATGGCAGCGATCTACGAGGTCATCCGCAAGCTCAACGGCAACATCGACGCCGACAAGGCGATGGACGTGCTCAAGGGTTACAAGGCGATGAGCCCGCGCGGCCCGATCATGATCGATCCCGAGACGCGCGACATCGTGCAGACGATCTACGTGCGCCGGGTCGAGCGCAAGGGCAACGAGCTCTGGAACGTCGAGTTCGACAAGTTCGACAACATGAAGGATCCGGGCAAGCAGCCGTAGCGCGCGCGGGCGCCGTTCGTGACCAGTTTCGTAGGCGTCCTGTTCGACGGGATCACGTACGGCTGCCTGCTGTTCGTCATCAGCATCGGCCTGTCGGTGACGATGGGCCTCATGAACTTCATCAACCTGGCCCATGGCGCGTTCGCGATGGTGGGCGGCTACGCCTGCGTCGTCGGCATGACGCGGCTGGGCATCCCGTTCCTGGCCACGCTGCCGATTGCCTTCGTCGCGTCCGCCGCACTGGGTGTCGTCCTCGAACGCACGCTCTATCAGCGCCTGTACCGGTCGCCGCACCTGGACCAGGTGATGTTCTCGATCGGCCTGGTGTTCGTGGCGATCGCCGGCGCAACTTATTTCTTCGGGCCTTCGCAGCAGCCGGTGGTGCTGCCTTCATTCCTGCAGGGACAGGCTCACGTGCTCGGCGTCGACCTGGGCGTGTACCGGCTCTTCCTGATCGCGCTGGTCGTCGCGATCACCGTGACATTGCACTTCCTGCTGATCGGAACGCGCTTCGGCGCGCAGGTGCGCGCGTCGGTGGACAATGCCACGGCCGCCGCCGGCATGGGCATCAACGTCGACCTGGTCTTTGCCGTGACGTTCGCGCTGGGGTCCGGCCTTGCGGGATTGGGAGGCGGCCTCGGCATCGACGTCCTGGGGCTGGACCCGACGTTTCCGCTCAAGTACATGGTGTACTTCCTTCTGGTCGTCGCCGTCGGCGGCGCCGGGACGATCAAAGGTGCGCTGGTCGCGGCGATCATCCTCGGCGTGTTCGACGTCGCAGGCAAATACTATGTGCCGCAGATCGGTGCGTTCGTCATCTACGCGCTGATGGTCGCCCTGCTTCTGCTGTTCCCTGCCGGCCTGTTCGGAAGGAAGACGTGAGCAGCGCGGACGCTGCTGCAACCACAGGCAGCGAAGTCGTGGCCGCGGGGCGGCTGCCCGACGATCGGTGGACGCGGCTGGAAATCGTCTTCTGGCTCCTGCCGGTCGCCGCGTACTTCCTGTTTCCGGATTACCTGGTGCTCGTCAGCCAGATCCTGATCATCGGGTTCTTCGCCGTCACGCTCGACCTGATCCTGGGCTACGCCGGCATCATCTCGCTCGGGCACGCCGCGTTCTTCGGCGTCGGCGCCTACACCGCCGGCTTGCTGGCGGTGCACGGCTGGGGCGAACCCTTCACCGGGCTGGTGGCGTCCGCGCTGGTCGCCGGCATCGTCGGATTCCTCGTGAGCTTCCTCATCGTGCGCGGACAGGACCTGACGCGTTTGATGGTGACGCTGGGCATCGGGCTCATGCTCTTCGAGGCCGCCAACAAGGCAGCGTTCGTTACCGGCGGCGTGGACGGGCTGAGCGGTGTCGTCGTGTGGAAAGTGCTCGGGGTTTTCGGGTTCGACATCACGGGGCGCACGGCCTTCTGGTACAGCCTGGCCGTGGTGTTCGCGCTGTTCGCGCTGGCGCGGCGGATCGTCAACTCTCCGTTCGGCCTGAGCCTTCGCGGCATTCGCGAGGGACCGCGGCGGATGCCCGCGATCGGTTCGCCGGTCGGCAGACGCCTGGTGGCGATCTTCACGGTGAGCGCCGCGATGGCCGGTGTTGCCGGCGCGCTGCTCGCGCAGACGACGCAGTTCGTCGGCATCGACAGCCTCGGGTTTCCGCGCTCCGCCGAGTTGATGATCATGCTCGTGCTGGGCGGCGTCGGCAGGCTTTATGGCGCTCTCGTCGGCGCCGCCGTGTACATGATCGCCAAGGACTATCTGTCCGGCATCAATCCGGTGTACTGGCAGTTCTGGCTGGGCATCCTCCTGATCGTCGTCGTGCTGTTCGGGCACGGCGGCATCCTCGGCCGCTTCGAGGCGCTTTGGTTACGGCTCAAGAAGCGCGCATGACGCCGACGCTGCGAACCGAGGGGTTGTCCAAGCGCTTCGGCGAGTTCAGCGCCAACAGCGACGTGAGCCTGACATTCGCGCCCGGCGCGCGCCACGCGTTGATCGGCCCCAACGGCGCCGGAAAGACGACGTTCATCAACCTGCTGACCGGCGTGCTCGCGCCCACGAAAGGTGAAGTGTTCCTGGGCGACGAGCGCATCACCGCGTTGAGCCAGTACCAGCGCGTCAAGCGGGGCATGACGCGCACATTCCAGATCAACACGCTCTTCCCGGGCCTCTCGGTGCTCGAATCGGCGGTGCTCGCGATTTGCGAGCGCAAGGACAAGGCCACAGTCTGGCGCCGCACCGTCGCCCAGCAGGCGGAAGAAAGAGATGAGGCAATGCAGCTCCTCGCGTTGCTGCGGCTTTCCGCCGAGGCGGACGCGCTGACGCGCAGCCTTCCGTACGGCAAGCAACGGCTGGTCGAGATCGCGCTGGCGCTGGCGACGCGACCGTCGATCCTGCTGCTGGACGAGCCCGCGGCGGGCATTCCGACGGCCGAGAGCGCCGAGCTCTTTGCGGTCATTTCCGAGCTGCCGCGCGACGTGACCATCCTGTTCATCGAGCACGACATGGAGCTCGTGTTCCGCTTCGCCGAGCGGATCACCGTCATGGTAGGCGGCAAGGTTCTCGTCGAAGGCACGCCCGCGGAGATCGCCACGGACCCGCACGTGCGCGAGGTCTACCTGGGCGAGGCGGACCGTGGCTGAGCTTGCCGCGCTTGAGAGCGTCACCGCGGGCTACGGCGATGCCAAGGTCCTCGACGACGTCAGCCTGGCCGTCGAAGAAGGCGACAGCCTGGCGCTTCTTGGCCGCAATGGCGTCGGCAAGTCGACGCTGCTCGTCACGCTGATGGGCATCACGCGCGTCCATCGCGGCAGCGTGCGCTTCGCGGGCCGCGACATGGCGAGGGTCCCCACGCATCACCGCGCCCGCGCCGGACTGGGCTGGGTTCCGCAGGAACGCCACATGTGGCCGTCGCTCACCGTCGAGGAGCACCTGACGTCGGTGGCGCGGCCCGGGGCATGGAACTTGGAACGCGTCTACGCTATGTTCCCGCGCCTCTCGGAGCGGCGCGCCAACTTCGGCAACCAGCTGTCCGGCGGCGAGCAGCAGATGGTCGCCATCGGCCGCGCCCTCATGGTCAATCCGCGGCTCCTGCTGCTGGACGAACCGATGGAGGGGTTGGCGCCGATGATCGTGCAGGAACTGCGCAACGTCATCCGCGACCTGGTGAAGGGCGGCAACATGGCCATCGTCATCGTCGAGCAGCACGCGAAGCTCGCGCTGTCGCTCACGCGGCAGGCGATCGTGCTCGACCGCGGGCGCGTCGTTCACCGCTCGGACAGCATGAGTCTGCTGGACGATCCCGACACGCTGCACCGGCTGGTATCGGTCGCCTGACGACGCGGGGCCCCCGAAGGACCGGGGCGCGCCCGTCTTTGGGTATGATGGCTTTCCTGCTCACCGGAAGACGCCCTTGCTCGACAAGACCATTACGCCCAGTTTCCTCGTCAAGCAGCTCGACCAGTACGTAATCGGTCAGGACGAGGCGAAGAAGATCATTGCGGTCGCCGTCTACCTGCACTACCGCAAGATCGCGACGTCGCGGCGGGCAAACTCGCGCATCACAAAGAGCAATGTGCTGCTGGTCGGGCCTACCGGGACGGGCAAGACGCTGCTTTGCGAAACGCTGTCGCGAATCCTCGATGTACCGTTCGCGACCGCCGAGGCTACGGCGCTCGCGCAATCGCGGTTCGTCAACGAGGAGATCGAAGCGGTCCTCCAGCGGCTCGTGGAAAAGGCGGGCGGCGACATCGCCAAGTCGGAGCGCGGCATCGTCTTCATCGACGAGATCGACAAGCTCAAGTCAACCGACCGCCAGCCGCGAAGCACGTCCGGCGAGAGTGTCCAGCACGCGCTGCTCAAGATCATGGAGGGCGCGCCCGTCAAGCTGCGAGGCACGCAATACATCGACACGACGAACATCCTCTTCGTGTGCGGCGGCGCGTTCGTCGGCCTGGACGAGATCATGTCGCACTCGAACAGCTACGGCTACATCTCCACGTCGGTGGGCGACAACAAGCAGATCATGGAAAGGCTCAATGCGCACATCAAGCCCACCGACCTCTTCACGTTCGGGCTGATTCCGGAGTTCACCGGGCGCCTTCCGATCATCGCCAGCTTCCAGGACCTCTCGCGCGACATGCTGGTCCGGATCATGACCGAGCCCAAGGATTCGCTTTACGCGCAGTTCCGCGAGATCTTCAGCAACGAGGGTGTCGAGCTGGTCGTCGAGCCCCGGGTGTTCGAGCAGGTCGCCGAACTGGCGATGGAATATAGGACCGGCGCGCGCAGCCTGCGCGGAATATTCGAGGAAATGGTCACGCCCATCCTCTATCTGGTGCCGGACAATCCCGACGTCCGCAAGGTGACTGTCGCGTCGCTGTTCAACGAGCCCAAGTTCGTGCGCAAGGAGCGGGAATCATGAAGGCAGCGCCGGCATGCCGCAAGGGATGGCGCATCGCCGTGGTCATCGCCGGCGCCGGCTGGCTGCGGCAGGACCACGGCCGCGCCGTCGCCAGTTCTCCATAGAGCAAGATCATGAGGACTTCCGCATGAGCACCAAGCAATTTGCATCGCACGCCGACGTCGACGAAAAGAAGGTGAGCTTCGACCGGCTTTCGGATCATGCCTATGCGTATACGGCCGAAGGTGATCCGAACACCGGCGTCGTCATCGGCGACCGTGCGGTGATGGTCATCGACACGCAAGCCACACCCGTGATGGCGCAGGACGTCATCCGGCGCATTCGCGACGTCACCGACAAGCCGATCAAGTACGTGACGCTGTCGCACTACCACGCCGTGCGCGTGCTGGGGGCCGCCGGCTACGAACCCGAACACATCATCGCCAGCCGCGACACGTTCGATTTGATCGTCGAGCGCGGCGAGCAGGACATGAAGAGCGAGATCGAGCGCTTCCCGCGCCTGTTTCGGGCCGTCGAGTCGGTGCCCGGGCTGACGTGGCCGACGATCGTGTTCGAAAAGCGGATGACGCTGATGATGGGCAAGCTGCAGGTGGAGATCATGCAGCTGGGACGTGGCCATACGAAGGGCGACACCGTCGTTTGGTTGCCGCAGGAAAAAATCCTCTTCTCCGGCGACCTCGTCGAATACGACGCTACGCCTTACACCGGCGACGCCTACCTGACCGACTGGCCGGCGACGCTCGACGCCATCGCCGCGCTGCGGCCGGACAAGCTCGTGCCGGGGCGCGGTGCGTCGCTGCAGTCGCCCGCCGAAGTCAAGGCGGGACTCGATGGCACGCGCGCATTCGTCACGGCGATGTTCGAGTCGGTGAAGAAGGGGGCCGCAGCGGGGCTCGACTTGCGCACCGTATACAAGCAGACCTATGCCGCGCTCAAGCCGCAGTTCGGCCACTGGGTGATCTTCGATCATTGCCTGCCGTTCGACGTGACGCGCGCCTACGACGAGGCGACGCAATACAAGGATCCGCGCATCTGGACCGCGCAGCGCGACAAGGACATGTGGCTGGCACTCGAAGGCTGATGAAGTCGCTAAGTTGAACTCAGTTGAATTCGATCAGTTGAAGACCTACACCAACCCCGTCTACGAATATCGGCGGCCACCCGAACTCGATGGCGCCGTCCGCCATTGCGGCGTCGTGATCATCGGCGCGGGACCGGTCGGGCTGGCGGCGGCGATCGATCTCGCGCAGCGCGACATTCCCGTGCTCGTGCTGGACGATGACGATACGGTGAGCGTCGGCTCGCGGGCCATCTGCTACGCGAAGCGCACGCTGGAAATTCTCGACCGCTTGGGCTGCGGTGAACCGATCGCGAAGAAGGGCGTGGGCTGGAGCGTGGGCAAGGTCTTCCATGGCGACCGACTCACGTACCAATTCGACCTGTTGCCGGAGCCGGGTCATCACCGGCCGGCCTTCGTCAACCTGCAGCAATACCATTTCGAGGAGTGCATGGTGCGGCGCGCCGACGCGCTGGGCAGCGCCGAAATCCGCTGGAGGCATCGCGTCGTCGGCGTCGAGCCGGGCGACGCGCAGGTCAATCTGCGCGTGGCGACACCGGACGGCGACTACGGACTCACCTGCGACTGGCTGATCGCCTGCGACGGTGCGCGCAGCCCCGTCCGCCACATGCTGGGACTCGACACCGAAGGGCAGGTCTTTCGCGATCGCTTCCTGATCGCCGATATCCACATGACGACGGACTTTCCGTCCGAGCGCTGGTTCTGGTTCGATCCGCCATTCCACCGCAATCAGTCGGTGTTGTTGCACCGGCAGGCCGACGACGTCTGGCGTGTCGATTTCCAGCTGGGCTGGGACGCCGATCCCGAGGAGGAGAAGAAGCCGGAGAACATCCTGCCGCGGCTCCGCGCGATGCTCGGTGACGATGCCGTGTTCGAAATCGAATGGGCGAGCGTCTACACGTTCCAGTGCCGCAGGATGCAGAAGTTCCGCCATGGGCGCGTGCTGTTCGCGGGAGACTCGGCGCACCTGGTCAGTCCGTTCGGCGCGCGCGGCGCCAACAGCGGCGTGCAGGACACCGACAACCTCGTCTGGAAGCTCGAGCTCGTGCTGCGCGGCAAGGCGCCGGAATCGCTGCTCGACACCTACGATGCCGAGCGCGTTGCGGCAGCCGACGAAAACATACTCAATTCGACGCGCGCGACCGACTTCATCACGCCGAAGAGCGCGGTGTCGCGCACGTTCCGCGACGCGGTGCTCGCCCTCGCGCGGCACTACCCGTTCGCGCGGCGGCTGGTGAACAGCGGCCGCCTGTCGGTGCCCAAGGTGCTCGCCGATTCCAGCCTCAATACGCCGGATCGCGACGTGTTCGCGGGTTCGATGGTGCCGGGCGCGCCCGCGGCGGACGCGCCGGTCGCAGGACCCCACGGCGGCTGGTTGCTGCCGCACTTAGGGCAAGGCTTCACCCTGGTCGTATTTGGAGACGCCGTCGCGCCCGAGGCGGCCCGCTCACTCGAGCAGGAACCGATGCCGTGCGCGCTGGTCCAGGTGGGGGGCACGCCCGGCGACGGCCGTACGGTGATCCAGGACAAGAGCGCTTTGATGGCCGCGCGTTACGATGCGAAGGACGGGACCTGTTACCTCATCCGCCCTGACCAGCATGTGTGCGCGCGCTGGCGCACTTTCGATCCTGCCGCCGTGCGCCGCGCGATCGCGCGCGCGACGTGCAATGCCTAAGGGAACCCGGAATGGCCGCATTGAACACGGAACCCAACCTCGTGGCACCCGACGACTTCTACGAGGACCTGATCGAGCTGCACCGCGGACTGACCGACGCCCAGAGCGCTCTTGTCAACGCGAAGCTCATCCTGTTGCTCGCCAATCATGTCGGCGACGCCGAAATCCTGCGCAGCGCGATGGCTGCCGCGCGCGAGGACGTGGTACCCAAGGCATGAAAGGCGGCGACCCATCGACTCTGAAGGCGAGGCAAACCTCATGACGACGACGACCCGGCGCCCGATTGCGACGCCGCGAACGGCAGCGCGGGACGACGCAGTGCTGTCTTACCAATCGGGATTCGGCAACGAGCTCGCGAGCGAAGCGCTGCCCGGCGCGCTGCCGGTCGGGCAGAACTCGCCGCAGCGCGCGCCGTACGGACTTTATGCGGAGCAGCTATCCGGCACGGCGTTCACCGCGCCACGGAGTGCCAACAGGCGCGCATGGACGTACCGGATCCGCCCCGCCGCCGTGCACCGGCCGTTCCGCCAGATCGGCAATGGCCGGATCGCAAGCGCGTTCGGCGACGTGCCCACGCCGCCCAACCAGTTGCGGTGGGATCCACCGCCGATGCCGACCTCGCCGAGCGACTTCATCGATGGCCTCGTCACGATGGCGGGCAACGGCGACCCCGCATCGATGAGCGGGTGCGGCATCCACTTCTACGCGGCGAACCGGCCCATGCAGGACCGCTTTTTCTACGACGCCGACGGTGAATTGCTGATCGTGCCGCAGCAGGGTCGTCTGCGCGTCGCCACCGAATTCGGGCGGATCGACGTCGAGCCGCAGGAAATCGTCGTGATCCCGCGCGGCGTGCGCTTCCGCGTCGAGCTTCCAGATGGCGAAGCGCGCGGCTACGTCTGCGAGAACTACGGCGCGCCGTTTCGGCTGCCCGATCTGGGCGTCATCGGTTCCAACGGCCTCGCGAATTCGCGCGATTTCCTGACGCCTCACGCCGCCTACGAGGATCGCGAAGGCGATTTCGAACTGGTCGCCAAGTTCATGGGCAACCTGTGGTCGGCGGCGATCGGGCATTCGCCGCTCGACGTCGTCGCATGGCACGGCAACTACGCGCCATACAAGTACGACCTGCGCCGCTTCAACGCGATCGGCTCGATCAGCTACGACCATCCCGACCCGTCCATCTTCCTGGTCCTGCAATCCCAAAGCGATACGCCGGGCGTGGACACGATCGACTTCGCGATCTTCCCCCCGCGCATCCTGGCCATGGAGCACACGTTTCGCCCGCCGTGGTTCCATCGCAACGTCGCCAGCGAATTCATGGGCTTGATCCACGGTGTGTACGACGCGAAGGCCGAAGGCTTCCTGCCCGGCGGCGCCAGCCTGCACAACTGCATGTCGGGCCACGGGCCGGACGCGGAGACGTTCGAGAAGGCCAGCGACGCCGACCTTTCGCAACCCACACGGATCAAGGACACGATGGCGTTCATGTTCGAGACGCGCCAGGTGATCAGGCCCACGCGGGCGGCGCTCGAGTCGGCGCAGCTCCAGCCCGAGTATTTCCGTTGCTGGCAGGGGTTGCGCAAGCACTTCGATCCAGCCAAGCCGTAGCTCCGGTCGCCTTCAGCCAACTTTCCGCGTCCCATTCCAATGCCAGGAACCACCATGACCTACGAAAACATCATCGTCGAAACCCGCGATCGCGTCGGGCTCATTCGCTTGAACCGCCCGGCGCGGATGAACGCGCTCAACGACGCGCTCGCGAAGGAACTCTCGGTCGCCCTGCACGCCTTCGACGACGACGACGGCATCGGCTGCATCGTGCTCACGGGCAACGACAAGGCGTTCGCGGCGGGTGCGGACATCGGCGCCATGGCGGAGTGGGATTACGCCAAGGTCTACGGCGACGACTACATCACCCGCGACTGGGAGGAGATCATCCGCATCCGCAAGCCCGTGATCGCGGCCGTCAGCGGGTACGCGCTGGGCGGCGGCTGCGAACTGGCGATGGCGTGCGACACGATCATCGCCGCCGATACGGCGAAATTCGGCCAGCCCGAAATCACGATCGGCACGATGCCGGGCATGGGCGGCACGCAACGGCTGCCGCGCGCCATCGGCAAGGCCAAGGCGATGGACTGGTGCCTGACGGGCCGCATGGTCGACGTCGCCGAAGCCGAGCGCGCCGGTCTCGTCGCACGCATCGTGCCAGCGGCGGATCTGGAGAAGGAGGCGCTGGCCTTCGCGGCCAAGATCGCGTCGTTTTCGCTGCCCGTCGTGCTCAAGGTCAAGGAGGCGATCAACCGCGCCTACGAGACGACGCTCGCCGAAGGCTTGCGTTTCGAGCGCAGGGAATTCCACGCGACGTTCGCGCTCGCCGACCAGACGGAAGGCATGCGCGCGTTCGTCGAAAAGCGCAAGCCGGCGTTCAAGCACAAGTAGCCGCGTGCGAGGCGCCGCGCGGTTGCGTGCCTCTTGGTAGACTTCGCCGCATGGACCGCCAGTTGCAGGACATCGTCGTCACACGGCCGGCCGCCGGCGTCGTGCAGATCACGCTGCACCGCCCTGAATTCCGCAACGCGCTGCGCACGCAGACGCTCGCGGAGCTCGCGGCCGAGCTCGCGACGGCTCTTGCCGATCCGGAAACGCGCGCCGTCGTACTGACCGGCGGCGTCGACTGCTTTGCGGCGGGCGCCGACGTGCGCGAGATGGCCCCGCTCGGTCCGGTGGAAATACTGACGCACGAGCGGCAGAAATACTGGCGCGCGGTGGCCACATTCGCCAAGCCGCTCGTCGGCGCCGTGTGCGGTTACGCGCTGGGCGGCGGCTGCGAGCTGGCGCTTTGCTGCGACATCCTCGTCGCGGGCAACAATGCCAGGTTCGGCCAGCCGGAAGTGAACCTCGGCATGATTCCCGGCGCGGGCGGCACGCAGCGGCTCGCGCGCACCGTCGGCAAGTCGCTGACGATGCAGATGGTGCTCACGGGCCAACCGATCGATGCGCAAGCCGCGCTGGCAGCCGGGTTGGTCGTGGAAGTTGTGGAACCGGCGGCCGCGCTCGCGCGCGCCGTGGAGATTGCGTCGATCATCGCGGCGAAGCCCGCGCTGGCCGTGCGCCTCGCGAAGGAAGCGGTGCTTCGCGCCTACGAGTCGCCGCTGGCGGAAGGGCTTGCCGCGGAGCGCCAGGCGTTCGCACTGCTCGCGGCGAGTCACGACCGCAACGAAGGCATCGCCGCGTTCCTGGAAAAACGTCCGCCGCATTTCACCGGCCGCTGACGCCGATTCAAGCGCGAATCAGCGTCAGGGAACGCCGCGGAAGAGCATCGATGCGCCGTCGGCCAGCGTCAGCACGAGTTCCCCCTTGACCATCGCGTAGGCGTTTGCCTGCATCAGCGAGCGCAGGAATTCGGTGTCCTGGGAACCGCTGGGACAGGCCATCTTGGTGAGTGCCACGGCGCCGATCCTTATCTGCGCGCCGTTGACCTCGTAACTGCCGCTGCCGCGGTTGCAGTCGGCGCGCACGTTGAAGCGTCCGCCGCCCTGGAACGACAACGTGTAGCGCTCCGGCGCCGCTGCCGCGACGACCGGGGCGCTGCCGAGTTGCGTGCGCTGCCATTGCCAGACGGGACCGACGAGTTCATCGGACGCGACGGTCACCGCGGGCGGCGCCGCGTTGGCGGGAACGAAGGCCGGCGCGCTCGCGGGGGGCGAGCCCGCACTCGGCATGTCCTGACATCCCGCCATCGCCAACACCGATGCCAGCGCGATCGCGCCTGCGCACAACGCGTTGCGTTCCATCGCCACTCCTTCGAATGATGCCGCGATTTTATCATCGCGCGCCGGGTTAGAATCATAGCGGCCGGGAGGCGTTGCGCTCCGGCAACCCGCATGGCCACCGACCCTTCGCTCATTGCCGCATTGCAGCCGCAGCGCATCTCCGATCGCTGCGACGAGTTGAGCCGCTTGTCCGAATTGGACGGCGGATTGACGCGCGTGTTCTTGTCGCCCGAGCAAAGGCAGGCGAGCGATCGGGTCCTGCGCTGGATGCGCGAAGCGGGGATGGCGGCACAGCTCGACGCCATCGGCAACTGCGCGGGCCGCTACGAAGGCGAGCGACCCGGACTCCCTTGCCTCATGCTCGGTTCGCACCTCGACACCGTGCGCGATGCGGGCAAGTACGACGGCATGCTGGGTGTGATCTCCGCCATCGAATGCGTGAGCGCGCTGCATGCGTTGTCCGTGCGCCTGCCGTTCGCGATCGAGGTCATAGGCTTCGGCGATGAGGAAGGCGTGCGCTTCGGCTCGACGCTGCTCGGCAGCCGCGCGGTGGCGGGCGCCTTCGATTTCGCGCTGCTCGACAAGGGGGACGCGAACGGCACGACGATGCGCGACGCGCTGCGCGGCTTCGGCCTCGACCCGGCGCAGATCGCCGCCATCGCGCGCAAGCCGGGGAACGTGCTGGCCTACGCCGAGTTGCACATCGAACAGGGGCCGGTTCTCGAAGCCGAAGGCTTGGCGACGGGTGTAGTCACCGCGATCAATGGCGGCAACCGCTTCAACATCGAGTTGAACGGCATGGCCGGACACGCCGGGACGGTGCCCATGGGCCTGCGCCGCGACGCGCTCGCGGCGGCGGCCGAATGCGTGCTCGCGGTCGAGCGCATCGCCGCATCGATGCCCGACATCGTCGGCACCGTGGGCCGCCTCGAGGCGCTGCCGGGCGCGATGAACGTCATTCCGGGCAAGGTCCGCTTTTCGCTCGACGTGCGCGCGCCGACCGACGAAAAGCGCCGCACGGCGGTGGCAGCGATCCGGGCCGAGTGCGAGACCATCGCGCGGCGCCGCGGCATCGCCATGACGACCACGCCGCTGTGGGAAGCCAGGACGTCGCCGTGCGATCCGGACCTGCAGCGCCAAATCGCCGCCGCCATCGCGGAGGAGGGCGGGCGCGTCCACCACCTGCCTTCCGGCGCGGGGCACGACGGCATGGCGCTGATCGACATCGCGCCGATCGGCATGCTCTTCGTCCGCTGCAAGGGCGGGATTAGCCACAACCCGGCGGAAGCGGTGACTCTCGACGACGTCGCCGCCGGCGCGCGCGCGTTCCTGCGCTTTATCGCCGCGTTCACGCCGCCGCGCCGTTGAGAATGCATCCTCGGCCATGAGCGAAACCGCGCACGCCATACACGCGTACCTGGCGGCGCATCGGGGCGACGAGGCGCGGTTCTTGGCCGAGCTCGTGAAGGTGCCGTCCGACAATCCGCCCGGCGATTGCGCGCCGCACGCGGCGTGTGCGGCTGGATTGCTGGAAGCGCTGGGATTCACCGTCGAGCGCCACGTCGTGCCGGAGGCCGCCGTCAAGGCCAACGGCATGGTCAGTTGCGTAAACCTCGTCGTGCGGGTGCGCTTCGGCGATTCCGCCAGGCCGGTGATCGCGCTCAATGCGCATGGCGACGTCGTGCCGCCGGGCTCGGGCTGGACGATGGATCCCTACGGCGCGCAAGTGCGCGACGGCTTCATGTATGGCCGCGGCGTGGCGGTGTCGAAATCGGACTTCGCCACCTATGCATTCGCGCTGCTTGCACTGCGCGATGCGGCGGCGCGCGGCGCGGCGATTGCCGGGACGGTCGAATTGCACTTCACGTACGACGAGGAAGTTGGCGGCGCCATCGGTCCGGCGTGGCTGCTGCAACAGAAGATCAGCGCGCCCGACTACGCCATTTCGGCGGGCTTTTCCTATGGCATCACCACGGCGCACAACGGCTGCCTGCATCTGCAGGTCGACGTCGTCGGCAAATCCGGTCATGCGGCGGAGCCGGAAACGGGCATCGACGCGCTCGAGGCGGCGACGGGGATCCTCGCCAATCTTTATGCGCTGCGCAAATCGTTGGCGAAGCGCAAATCGTCGGTGGCCGGCATCGGATCGCCGACGCTCGTCGTGGGACTCATCCGCGGTGGCATCAATACCAACGTGGTGCCGGATCGCGTCACGCTTAGGCTCGATCGCCGGATCATTCCGGAAGAGAATCCCACCGACGTGGAAGCGACGCTTACGCGGCAAATCCATGAGTTCGCCGCCCGATGGCCGGCCGTGCAGGTGAGCGTCACGCGGATCCTGATGGCCGTGCCCTTCGTGCCGATCCCCGGACAGGAGAAGCTGGTCGCCGCGCTGCAGCGGCATGGCAGGGCGATCATGGGAGAGGAGTTGAGAACGCACGGCGTGCCGATCTACACGGACGCGCGGCTGTACACGACGGCCGGCATCCCTGCCGTGCTGTACGGCGCCGGCCCGCGCACGCTCGTCGAGGCCAACGGCCATCGCGCAGACGAGAAGCTCAACCTCGACGATCTCCACCGCGCGACGGAAGTGGTGGCGCTGGCGCTCGCCGAACTGATGACCCCGGCATAGTGCTCGCGGTGTCTCGATACCGACAATCGGCAGCTGCGTGCCGGGAATGACGGAAGGTCGCGCGGAAGCACCGGGCAGCAGCACGCGCGACCCGCGCCTGTGGCGGACCGTCAGCGCGCTCGGTGTCGCGCAGATCATCTCGTGGGGAACGCTGTTCTATACGATCGCCGTGCTCGGCAGCGCGATGCGCGGCGAATTGGGGCTTTCGGACATCATGCTGTTCGGGAGCTTCACCGCGGGGCTGTTCCTGTCCGGTATCGTGTCGCCCTTGGTCGGCCGCCAGATCGACTTGCGCGGAGGCCGCCTGGTGCTCGCGTCGGGCTCGCTGCTGGGTGCGCTCGCGTCGTCCGTTCTTGCCACGGCGCAAGGGCCGTTCACGATGCTCGCCGGATGGTTGCTTGCCGGCGTCGCGATGGCGGCTTGCCTGTACGATCCCGCCTTCGCCACGCTGCATCAGATCTCGGGCAGGTCGTATCGCCGCGCGGTGACCGCGTTGACGCTCTTCGGCGGATTCGCGAGCACCGTGTTCTGGCCGCTCTCGCAATACCTGCTGGATACCGTCGGCTGGCGTAACGCCTTCGCCGTCTACGCGGGGCTGCACCTGCTCGTCTGTCTTCCTCTGCATCTCGCACTCGTCCCCCGAGTGCGATTCGAGCGGCCGCCCCCGGAAGTGGCCCATGCCGCTGTTGCGACGACTACGCGTACCGGTGCCGTCTTCGCCTGGCTCGCCGTCGCGCTGTCGCTGGCCGCGTTCCTTGGGTCGGCGATCGCGGCGCACCTCATCGACCTGCTCACGGTCACAGGACTTACCGCGCGCGATGCGGTTCTCGTCGGGTCCCTGATCGGTCCCATGCAGGTCGCCGGGCGGATCATGGAATTCGCCTTCGGCCGCCGAATACGCGCGCTGGCGGTCGGGACACTCGCGTTCGTGCTGATGGCCATCGCGTTGGCGTTGTTCACGCAGGTGCACGGCGTGTGGATCGTGGCGCTGGCGTTCGCGATTGTTTACGGCTGGAGCAACGGCGTGATGACGATCGTCCGCGGCACCGTTCCCGCGGAACTGTTCGGCCACAGCGGCTACGGCGCGCTGCTGGGGCGGCTCGCGCAGCCGCAATTCATCCTCAAGGCGATCGCGCCGGTCGCTCTCACGCTGCTGTACGCGGTGGACCCCGATCGCACGGTGACGCCCTATGCGCTGCTGGCCGTCGCGATCGCTGCGCTCATTGCATTCCGGCTCGCCGTCGCTTCGGCGAGAAAGGGCCGACAGTCACACGCGCGAACCGATTGAAGATGGCGTCCGCTCGTACCAGCCTTTCGACCGGTTGACGATCCCGACGACCGACAGCATCACCGGCACTTCGACGAGCACGCCGACGACGGTTGCCAGCGCCGCGCCCGACTCGAGTCCGAACAGGCTGATGGCCGCGGCGACGGCCAATTCGAAGAAGTTCGACGCGCCGATGAGCGCCGACGGCGCGGCGGCGCAGTGGGCTACGCCGAACCTGCGGTTGAGAAGATAGGCGGCACCCGCGTTGACATAGACCTGGATCACGATCGGCACGGCGAGCATGGCGATGATGAGCGGCTGCGCGAGAATCTGCCCGCCCTGGAACGCGAACAGCAGCACGAGGGTCGCGAGCAGCGCCGCAACCGACAACGGCGCAAGGCGCGCCAATGTGCGGTCGAGCGCGCCGCGGCCCTTCCGCAGCAACGCGAATCGCCACGCCTGCGCGAGAATGAGCGGCACGACGATGTACAGGACGACCGACGTGAGCAGCGTGTCCCACGGCACGGTGATCGCGGCGACGCCGAGCAGCAGCGCGACCAGCGGCCCGAACGCGAACACCATGACGATGTCGTTGAGCGCCACCTGCGACAGCGTGAAGTAGGGATCGCCGCGGCAGAGCTGGCTCCACACGAAGACCATCGCGGTGCAGGGCGCCGCGGCGAGCAGGATGAGTCCGGCGACGTAGCTGTCCTGCTGGTCCGGCGGCAGCCATGGCGCAAAGACGTGTCGCACGAACAGCCAAGCCAATAGTGCCATCGAGAATGGCTTGACGGCCCAGTTGATGAACAGCGTGACGCCGATGCCGCGGGCATGGGTAGTGACGCGATGCAGCGCCGCGAAGTCGATCTTTACCAGCATCGGGACGATCATGAGCCAGATCAGGATGCCCACGGGCACGTTGACGTGCGCGAATTCTGCTTGCGCCAACGCGCGAAACGGCGCAGGCGCGAACTGCCCGAGCGCGATGCCCGCAACGATGCACAACGCGACCCACAGTGTCAGCCAGCGCTCGAACACGCCCAGCGCGGGTTCCGGCGACGGCGCCGCCGCGGCTGCGACCGCGCTCATTGGGCCCCTACGCTTGCGGCCTCATTGGCCATTTCGGCCGCTGCGCTGCCCCCAAAGGGGGAGCCAGTCGCGCCTTGGGACGGCCCGGCGGCGCTCATTCCGCGCGGCTTCCGATGTCGTCCAGCTTCTTCTGCAGCGACAGGCGATCGAGCTTGGCCAGCGGAAGGCTGGCGAAGATCCGGATGCGATTCAGCAAGATGCGGCTTGCGTCGGAAAACGCCTTGCGTCTCTGCGCATCGCTTCCCGTCGCCGCCGCCGGATCGGGAATGCCCCAATGCGCGGTCATCGGCTGCCCCGGCCAGACGGGGCAAATTTCTCCGGCAGCGTTGTCGCACACGGTGACGACGAAATCGAGTTGCGGCGCGCCGGCCTTCGCGAACTGCTCCCACGACTTGCTGGCGAGACCCTCGGTGGGCATGCGCGTCGACCGCAACAACTCGAGCGCGAGCGGATTCACGCTGCCCGTCGGATGGCTGCCCGCGCTGTAGGCGTTGAAGCGGCCCGCGCCCACGCTGTTGAGGATCGACTCGGCCATGATGCTGCGCGCCGAGTTGCCGGTGCACAGGAACAGCACGTTGAAGACACGATGGGTCACGGCACCGTTCGCGGCTACTCAGCAGCAGTTGCGTGCCGCACTTTCGACATCGCCTTTCGCACGCGGCGGCGCGGACGACGAGCAGCCGCAGCCGCCGGTCGCCGGCTGGGCTTCGCCGTCGGTACCGTACATCGGGATCGTGTCGAGCGTATGGAATGCCTCCCAGGCGATGCCCTGCGGATCGGTCACCCAGTGCTTGTTCGATTTCACGTAGCAGCAATGCGCGTTCGGTTCGGCGATGGTTGCCTTCGCATCGGCTGCTTCGAATTGCGTGCGGATGGCCGCGAGCTCATCCGCAGATTCCGCCTGCAGGCCGAGGTGATTGAGCCCGGGATTGCGGCCACGCTGGGAGATCGCGAAATTGACGCGTGGATCGTCGAGCATCCATTTGGCGTAATCAGCCTTCTGGACAGTGGGCGCCATGCCGAAGAGGCCGGAGTAGAAGCGGATGCTCGACGGCAGGTCGGGAACGCCAAGGTGGACGTGGAATCGCTTCATGATGGGGTCCTGGTGCGCCTGGAGGAGGGTCCGCACGCGGCCGGTGCGCACCCGGGCTCGCAAGCGGCGCCGCCGGTTCCCTGGCAGCAGTGTTCGGTGAGGTAGCCGATCAGCGCATTGATCGCCGCGACGTCGGCCTGGTACCAGATGAAGCGGCCTTCGCGGCGATCGGCGATCAGTCCGGCGTTGGCCAGTTCCTTCAAGTGGAACGACAGCGTGGCCGGAGGGAGTTTCAGCCGCAGCGCAATGGCGCCCGGCGTGAGGCCCTTCGGGGCGAATTCGACGAGCAGCCGATAAATGGCCAGCCGTGTCTCCTGCGCCAGCGCGGCGAGTGCGGTAACGGCACGGGCCGCCTTGGCCGGAGTCGAAGGCCCGGATCGCAGAGCTGTCTGTGATTTCACATTTCCAATACTATGGAAATAAATACCCGCTGTCAACCCCCGGCGGGCTCGGTCGTTTCCCGGGAACACTCCGATACTAGGCGCGGCGCGTGCAGCGCCAGCGCCAAAGGCGCCACAGCAGAAACGGAATGCCGATAACGGTGAGCACGCTCCAGACCAGAACCGCGTAGTCGGAAGGCCGCCATGCCGGCGGAATCAGATCGGGATCGCGCAACGCATCGGGGAACGGCCGCGGAGGCACCGGCACGATCTGCACGAGCGCGGGGTCGTTGGGGATGAGCGACCGGTATTCCCACGTGGTCACGGCGGGCGCGTCGCCGAATGCACGGCTCGACGGGAATTGCGGAAAGCGCACGAAGGCCAGCGCGTCCAGGTCTTCCGCGAGCATGCGCGCGAGCAGTCCGTCGTCGCCCGCTGCGCCGCCGGTGCCCAGCGCCAGCAGGCTGCCGAACGCTTCCTCGAGTGCGGCCGCGGGCATGAGCCGCGTCTGGTCGGTACGCAGGTAGTCGAAGGCGAGCTTGGCCTTGCCGATCGAGAGCTCCTTGAGCGCGACGAACGGAAAGCCGATCCACGCCAGCGTCCGCGATGTGGGGCCGCGCCGCGGAATGCTCCAGCCCAGCGCGCGCAGCGTGTCGATGCTGATGCTCGCGCAATTCTCGTTCGGGTGGTAGTAGACGAGCTGGTGCCGCCAGAACTGGTTGTACACGCGATTGAGCGCGGACTGCACGAGCGCGGCCGCGCGCTCGTCCTTCAATACGGCAACGACCATGTACGACGGCCGGTACCAGCCCTGTCCGGAATTGAGGTCGGCCAGGTAGTTGTCCAGCGCGACCGGTGCCGCGAGGATGCCCTTTTCGCTCTCGACGTCCAGCGAATAGAAATTGTTGACGAGCCAGTTGCCGATCTGGCCGTCGGCCTGGACCCGGCCGGTGACCAGCGCGAAGTGTCCGCCGTGCGCTTCGTCGTCGTCACCCTGTGCGCCGTTGACCATGAGCGCCAGCACCGGTCGTCCTGCCCATTGCCGCGGCGCGCCGGATTTTTGCCACAACGTCGACACCGCATAGGGGCTTTGCGCGCCGCCGCGAGGTTCCTCGCGTATCAGGCTGCGCACGGCTTCGGCCGGCGAGCCGGCGGGCATCACTCGCACCGGCGGCGCTGCGCCGCCGACGCGGAAGTCCTCGGGCCAGATCGTGCGCGCGATGAACCCATCGCTCGCGGCCGTTCCGCGCACGGTGAGCGTCCTTTGCCGGAAGAACGCGACCGACGACGCGTCGTAATACGAACGGTTGAGCGGGATCTTCGCCGTCGGGTGGAACGGCGTCGCGCGATCGCCCGTGACGAGTTGCGACGCGTCGGCCGAAAGCGTGGCGCCGGTCATTTCGTCGGGTTCCGCGACCCACACGAGCGGCGGGTAATCGATCGGTGAGCCAGCGGGACGCGCGGCGGCCCAATGCCTCACGTCATCGTCGGCATGCACACCGGTCTCGAAACCGGAGACGGGGTGGCCGGTAAGGGGAACGGCAATGGTCTCGTTACGGAAGTACCACAATGCCTGGCGGATCGTCGGGCAATCCTTGCATTCGCCGGTGGTGAGGCGGAAGTCCTGCGCCGGATAGAGACCGAATTCGCCGCTGGCGTTGGCCGGGTGTAGCCCAGGTGTTGCGGCGAACATCATCGCGATTATCGTCGCCGCACCGCGTCGCGTCATCTGCCGGCCTCGCGTTCTTCGAAGCTGCCGGTTTTCAGCGGACTGTGACGCGCGGCATGCCCACGGCAATTTCGCCGACGACTGCGGCTTGCGCGAAGCCTTCGGCCCGAAACAGCGCGAGGATTTGGTCCACGTGGCCGGGGTCGCAAGCAACGAGAAGTCCGCCGGACGTCTGCGGATCGGAAAGGAGCGCGCGTTCGCCGCTGCCGAGGGCCGCGCCCACGTCGACATCGTCGCCATAGCCGGCCCAGTTGCGGCCCGATGCGCCGGTGAGCACACCCTCGCGCGCGAACCGCAAAGCGTCCGGCAGCAGCGGCAGGCGCGCGAAGTCGATGGTTGCCGCCGCCACGCTGGCGCGGCAAATCTCCAGCAGGTGGCCGAGCAATCCGAAGCCCGTGACATCGGTCAGCGCATGGACTCCCGGCAGCTTGCCCAGCGCGATGCCGGGCGTGTTGAGCTGTGTCGTGCTGGCGAGCATCGTCGCGTAGCCCTCGACGGAGAGCAATCCCTTCTTCAACGCGGCGCTGTAGATGCCCACGCCCAACGGCTTGCCCAGGATCAGCGCGTCGCCCGGCTTCGCGCCCGCGTTGCGCTTGACGTTGACGGGATCGACGACGCCGATCGCAACCAGGCCGTAGATGGGTTCGACCGAATCGATCGTGTGGCCGCCCGCGATCGGAATGCCGGCCTTCGCGCACACCGACTCGCCTCCCGCGAGGATCTTGCGGATCGTGTCGACGGGCAGCTTGTCGACGGGCATGCCGACGAGCGCGAGCGCGAACAATGGTGTGGCGCCCATCGCATAGATGTCGGAGATGGCGTTGGTGGCGGCGATGGCACCGAAGTCGAACGGGTCGTCGACGATCGGCATGAAGAAGTCCGTCGTCGCGACGATGGCCTGGTGCTCGTTCAGCTTGTAGACGGCCGCGTCGTCCGCCGTCTCGATGCCGACGAGCAGCGCGGCCGGCAGCACGCCCGGCGCGGCGCTACCCAGGATTTCCCGCAGCACGCCGGGCGCGATCTTGCACCCGCATCCACCGCCGTGCGAGAACGACGTGAGCTTGGCAGGGATCGGGTCGGGGGCATTCACGGCGGAAAGTTTCGCGGGTAGGCGCAAACGCTTCGGAAGCGCCATTCGAAGCGCATTCTAGCGTCCCGCCCAGGATGCCGCCGAAAGTCGCGCCGGATCAGTGTTTGCGTTGCAAAAACCCTACGGATAACAAGCCCTTGGCGCATATACCGCTTTCCTTGTGACAGCAGCAGGCGTAGCATCGCGGCAACGAGAAGGGTCCCGGCGCGAATCCTGCTTTCCAAGGGAGTCGATTCGCACCACATACATGAGCGACCTGGCGTGCCACTGGAGATTTAGGTTTTGAAGCCGACGGATATCGCGCACCCCGACTATTTCCACAAGGTTGTCGATTGCCAGTGGGCCTGCCCGGCCCACACTCCCGTCCCCGAATACATCCGGCTGATCGCAGCGGGCCATTACGGCGACGCGTACCTCGTCAACTGGAAGTCGAATGTTTTCCCCGGCATCCTCGGCCGCACCTGCGATCGCCCGTGCGAACCTGCATGCCGGCGCGGCCGCGTCGAGGAGGGCTCGCCGGAAATCGCCAACGCCAAGGCCAAGCCGGAACCCGTCGCCATCTGCCGCTTAAAGCGCGTCGCGGCGGACTTCAAGGAAGACATCCGCGACCGCCTGCCGCGGCCCGCCGCAAAAAAGAACGGCAAGCGCGTGGCCTTGGTCGGCGCGGGTCCGGCCTCGCTCACGGTGGCGCGCGACTTGGCGCCGCTCGGCTACGAATGCGTGATCTTCGACGGCGACGAGCGGGCCGGCGGCATGATCCGCTCGCAAATTCCGAAGTTCCGCCTTCCCGATTCCGTAATCGACGAGGAAGTGGGTTACGTGCTCGACCTTGGCATCGAATTCCGCGGCGGCCAGCGCATCGACAGCATGAAAGAGCTGCTCGCCGAGGGATGGGACGCCGTGTTCGTCGGCAGCGGCGCGCCGCGCGGGCGGGACCTCAACATTCCGGGGCGCCGTGAAGCGGCCGCGAACATCCACATCGGCATCGACTGGCTGTCGTCCGTTTCGTTCGGCCACGTGACGAGCATCGGCAAGCGCGTGATCGTGCTCGGTGGCGGCAACACGGCCATGGACTGCTGCCGTTCGTCGCGCCGCTTGGGTGGACAGGAAGTGCAGGTCATCGTGCGCTCCGGCTTCGACGAAATGAAGGCGTCGCCGTGGGAGAAGGAAGACGCGATGCACGAGGGCATCCCGATCCACAACTACCTCGTGCCCAAGGCGTTCACGCATGAAGGCGGCAAGCTGACCGGCGTGACGTTCGAGAAAGTCGCGCCGCAAAAGGACGCCAAGGGTCGGCGGCAGCTCGTCCCGACCGGCGAGTCGGATTTCCACTTTCCATGCGACGACGTGCTGGTCGCCGTCGGCCAGGAAAACGCGTTCCCGTGGATCGAGCGCGACGCGGGCATCGAATTCAACGAATGGGACATGCCCGTCGTCGACAAAGTGACGATGGCGTCGTCGCGCCCCGGCGTGTATTTCGGCGGCGATGCGGCGTTCGGTCCCAAGAACATCATCTGGGCGGTCGCGCACGGCCACGACGCCGCGATCTCGATCGACAACCACTGTCAGGGCGTACCGATAGACAAGCGACCGGGGCCCCACGTGAACCTCATGTCCCAGAAGATGGGCATCCACGAGTGGAGCTATGACAACGCGATCCACAACGACAAGCGCTACCGCGTACCGCTCAAGGATACGGTCATCGCACTCCGCGACATCCGCGCCGAAGTCGAGCTGGGCTTCGATCGCCGCGTCGGTTACGCGGAAGCGCAGCGCTGCCTCAACTGCGACGTCGAGACGGTCTTTGCGGCCAAGCTGTGCATCGAATGCGACGCATGCGTTGACATCTGCCCGATGGACTGCATCACGTTCACCCATGATGGCGACGAGGCCGACCTGCGCACGCGGCTCAATGCGCCGGCAATGAATCTCGCGCAGGACCTGTACGTGGCCAACGGGCTCAAGACGGGCCGCGTGATGGTCAAGGACGAGGACATGTGCCTGCATTGCGGGCTGTGCGCCGAGCGCTGCCCGACCGGCGCGTGGGACATGCAGAAGTTCCTGCTCGACATGGCGCAGGCTGACGACCGTTGCCACGCGCAACACGGATCGACGACGACGGCGAAGAGCGAGGCCCGACCCGCGCCGCTGATGGCGTCCCCGGCTGAGTGACGCGATGACACCGCCATCTCCCGCCGTTTCGCGCGTCAACGACTTCGTCGTCAAGTTCGCCAACGTCAACGGCTCCGGCTCGGCATCGGCGAACGGCCTGTTCGCCAAGGCGATCCTGCGAATGGGCGTGCCGGTCGCGGCGCGCAACATCTTCCCGTCGAATATCCAGGGCCTGCCGACATGGTTCGAAGTGCGCGTCGTGGAGGCGGGCTGGCGCGGCCGGCGAGGTGGCGTCGACATGGCCGTCGCGATGAATCCGCAGACGTGGGACAAGGACCTGGCCGAAGTGGATGCCGGCGGCTACGTCTTCTTCGACTCGACGCGGGCGATGCCGCAGTCGAAATTCCGCACCGACGTCACGCCCATCGGCGTCCCGCTGACCGCGATATGCAACGCGGAATACACCGATCCGCGGCAGCGCCAGTTGTTCAAGAACATCATCTATCTGGGCGCGCTGTCGGCGCTGCTCGACATCGACCCATCCGAGATCGAGCACCTCTTCGGCGAGCAGTACAAGGGCAAGGAAGCGCTGCTCGATTCCAACCGCAAGGCGCTGCACATGGGGCGCGACTACGCGCTTGCAAACTTCGCGTGCCCGCTGCCTGTCCGCGTCAAGCGCAGCGACAAGGTCGGCAACCGGATCTTCATCGACGGCAACAGCGCGGCCGCCTTGGGCTGCGTCTACGGCGGCGCGACGGTCGCGGCATGGTATCCGATCACGCCTTCGTCGTCGCTGGCCGAGGCATTCCAGATCTACTGCCGCAAGTTCCGCAACGACAAGGACACCGGCAAGAAGCGTTTCGCGATCGTGCAGGCCGAGGACGAGCTCGCGTCGATCGGAATGGTGATCGGCGCGTCGTGGAACGGCGCGCGCGCGTTCACCGCAACGTCCGGTCCGGGCGTGTCGCTGATGCAGGAATTCCTCGGTCTCGCCTATTTCGCCGAGATTCCCGCCGTGCTCTTCGACGTGCAGCGCGGCAGCCCGTCGACGGGCATGCCCACGCGCACGCAACAGGCGGACCTCCTGTGCTGCGCCTACGCGTCGCATGGCGACACGAAGCACGTGCTGCTGTTTCCCGAGGACCCGACGGAGTCGTTCGAGTTCGCGGCGACCGCGTTCGATCTCGCGGACCGGCTGCAGACGCCGATCTTCGTGATGCTGGACCTGGACATCGGCATGCAGGATTGGCTGACCGAGCCGTTCGAATGGGACGACAGCCGCCGGATGGACCGCGGCAAGGTGATGACCGCGGCCGAACTCAACGCGGGACGCGACTTCGGCCGCTATCTCGACGTCGACGGCGACGGCATTCCGTTCCGGACGTATCCTGGCACGCATCCGTCCAAAGGCGGCTATTTCACGCGGGGCACCACCAAGGACCGTTACGCGCGGTACACCGAAGAAGGTCCCGCCTACGTCGACAACATGCAGCGGCTGCAGCGCAAGTTCGAGACGGCGAAGGACATGGTTCCCGCGCCTGTGATCCAGCAGGGGGCGAAGCCGGCGCGATCGGCGGTCATCTGGTTCGGCTCGACCGGCGCCGCGATGCACGAATCGCTGGCGGCGCTGGAAGCCGATGGCATCCGGCTCGACCACATGCGGCTGCGCGCGTTCCCGTTCGCCGACGCCGTCGCGGATTTTATCCACGCGCACGAGCACGTGTTCGTCGTGGAGCAGAACCGCGACGCGCAGATGAAGTCGCTGCTCGTCAACGAATGCGGGATCGATCCCGCCAAGTTGATCTCGATCCTCCATTACGACGGCACGCCGGTCACGGCGCGGTACATCACGCGCGAGATCACCGAAAAGGCGCGCCTCTTCAACGTCCTGCCGATGCGAAAGGTGGCGCCGTGACCTACCTCGCCAAACCGAAGATCCACCATCCGTCGCTGCCCAAGAACGCGCTGGGCTTCACCCGCCGCGACTACGAGGGCGCCATCTCGACGCTGTGCGCCGGATGCGGCCACGATTCAATCTCGGCCGCGATCATCCAGGCGTTCTTCGAGCTCGACGTGGCGCCGCACCGCGTGGCCAAGCTGTCGGGCATCGGCTGCTCGTCGAAGACGCCGACGTACTTCCTTGGCAACTCGCACGGCTTCAACAGCGTCCACGGA
The DNA here is from genome assembly GCA_963828045.1 of uncultured beta proteobacterium. GTDB lineage: Bacteria > Pseudomonadota > Gammaproteobacteria > Burkholderiales > Casimicrobiaceae > VBCG01. Next base: position 114,690 of record CAWHCM010000001.1, read on the forward strand.
CGCATGCCGTCGGTGCTGACCGGCGCCGCGCTCGCCAACCGCGACTTGATCTACCTGGGCGTTTCGGGCGACGGCGATTCGGCGTCGATCGGGCTGGGCCAGTTCGCGCACAGCCTTCGCCGCGGCGTCAACATGGTCTACATCGTCGAGAACAACGGCGTCTACGGCTTGACCAAGGGCCAGTTCTCGGCCACCGCGGATCGCGGCAGCAAGAGCAAGAAGGGCGCGATCAATCGCGACGAGTCGATCGACCTCGCGATGCTCGCGCTCACGCTGGGCGCAACGTTCATCGCGCGTGGTTTCTCGGGCGACAAGGCCCAGCTGGTCCCGCTGATCAAGGCCGCGGTACAGCACCGCGGCGCCGCGCTGATCGACATCGTGAGCCCGTGCGTCGCCTTCAACAATCACGTGGGTTCGACCAAGAGCTACGACTACGTGCGCGAGCACAACGACGCGGTGAACCGGCTCGACTTCATTTCGTCGCGCGAGGAGATCGTCACCGATTACGCGCCCGGTGAAACGCGCGACGTGGTCCTGCACGATGGCGGCACGATCCGGCTGCGCAAGCTCGATGGCGATTACGAGGCCACCGACAAGGTCAGCGCGATGGCGTTCCTCGAAGCGCGGCGCGCCGCCGGCGAAGTGGTCACCGGCTTGCTGTACCTGCATCCGGAAAGCAGCGACCTGCACGATGCGCTGGAGACGGTCGCCGTGCCGCTCAACACGCTGACCGACGCCGACCTCGTGCCGGGCAACGCCGCGCTCGCCGGCGTGAACGCGAGCCTTCGCTAGGCGCCCTTTTCCTTCGCTGCGGCGAGCGCCGTGGGATTGGGCGTGGGTTCGCCGATCTTTCGCAACGTGTTGCGATCGGTGTGGTGGAACGGCTCCGTCTGCCCGGGGATGATCAGCAGCGTGTCCTGTTCGTAGGACCACGTGCCATCGGCGTTGATCGTGACGGTGATCGTGTAGCGTTCGGTCCTGAACGCGTATTCGAGGAACGGGCCGGAGACGATGCCGTTCGTGAGGGACCCGCGGACGGCCTCCAGCGTGAATTTCTTCGCGTCGGGAGCGGCGCGACCGGTGGCCATCGCCACCTGCGCTCGCGGAATCGACAGCGTGAGCGACACCGTGCCCGTCTTCGGTTCCCACAGCCAGTAGCCGACCTGGTCGTGAAAGGTTTCGGGATCGTCCGGCTTCAGAATATGCGTGTGATAGCGCAGGCCGTAGAGGAGTTGCGGCCCATTGGCTTGCGCATCGATGGGCTGCAGTTCGTAGGTCTCGATGTAGGCCTTCTTCTCGGGGCCGTCGGCCTTCGGCGCTACATCGAGTCCCTGCGTGCTCGTCCAGATGCCGGCCATCGCGGCAAGCGGCCCCAGGTTGGCGAGCGTGTCGACATCCGGTTCGCCCTCGGTATAGATATCCTCGGGAACGTTTTCCATAAATCGGCCGTTGTTGGAGGAACGACGGAATTATAAGTTGCCGGCGGTCGCGCTTCACGAGTCGATGAGCGCCTCCAGCCGGAAGCGCGCGATCTTCGCGACCTGGCGCAGCGCTTCGGCAAATTCGGATGCGCGGTCCTGTTCCACGCGGCGTGCGAATTCCTTCAGGATGCCGTGGCGGTCGTGGCCCGTCACGGCGAGGATGAACGGGAAGCCAAACTTGGCGTTGTAGCGCCGGTTGAGATCGCTCAGGCGCGCATATTCCGACGGCGAGCAACAGTCGAGGCCGGCGCCCGCCTGCTCGCGCGTCGAATCGGCGGTGAGTTCGCCGTGGATCGCGGCCCTTCCGGCGAGCTCCGGATGCGCCTGCAACAGAGTCAGCTGCTCGCTCGCAAGCGCGCGCTCCATCGCCGCGACCATCGCCGCGTGCAGCGCGCCGACGCTGGCGAACGGCCGGTCGCCGAAGGTGCGCTCCGCCACCCACGGCGAGCGCTCGAAGATTCCGCCCAGCGCCGCGATGAACGCGCTGCGGTCCATGCGGTTCAGTAGAGCGAGCTGCACGCTGCGGTCCTTTGAGCGTCAGGTGCTCGCGTGGGCGGCAAAGAGCTTGCGCCAATGCCGCGCGATGTCCGCGCGGCGCGCGACCCACACGGCGTCATGGTCGCGCACGTAGTCCAAGAATCGCGCGACCGCGGCGGCGCGCGCCGGGCGGCCGCCCAGCCGGCAATGCAGCCCGACCGACAGCATCTTCGGCGCGTTCAGGCCTTTCGGGTCGCCTTCCGCATAGAGGACGTCGAACGCGTCCTTCAGACAGGCGTAGAACTGATCGCCGCTGTTGAAGCCTTGAGGCGTGGCGAAGCGCATGTCGTTGGTGTCGAGCGCGTAAGGCACGATCAGCAGTGGTTCGACGCCGCCGCGCGTGGTCACGGCAGTGTAGTAGGGGAGGTCGTCGCCATAGCCATCGGCCGAATACAGGAAGCCGCCGTGCTCGACGACCAGCCGCCGCGTGTTGGGGCTGTCGCGGCCCGTGTACCAGCCCTCCGGCGCCCGCCCGGCGAGGCGAGTGATCGTCTCGACGGCGCGCGCCATGTGCTCGCGCTCGACGGCCTCGTCGACATTCTGGTAGGAGATCCAGCGCCAGCCGTGGCTCGCGATTTCGTGACCATCTTCCAAAAACGCGTCGACGACAGCGGGATTGCGCGCGAGCGCCATGCCGACGCCGAACACCGTCAACGGCATCGCGCGTTCGCGAAAGATTCGCAACAGGCGCCAGACGCCCGCGCGCGACCCGTACTCGTACAGCGACTCCATCGACATGTGCCGCGCGGCAAAGGGCGCGGCTCCGCCGATCTCGGAGAGAAACGTCTCGGACGCGGCGTCGCCGTGGAGCACGCAGTTCTCGCCGCCCTCCTCGTAGTTGAGGACGAATTGCACGGCGATGCGCGCGCCGCCGGGCCACTGCGGATGCGGTGGACTGCGACCGTACCCGGGCAGGTCCCGCGGATAGCCGGGATCGAATGGCGCGGCAATGGTCATGGAAGTCTCGCGGCACGCTTTTAGGCGCGCCCTAAGGTTGCGCTTCTAGCGACGCGGCTCGTATGGGCAATCGCATACAATGGCTGCGGAAACTGTATGCAATCCTGATCATCATAGCAATCTCCTCGGACACGATGCTGCGGGAGAATGACTTCTGGAGGCCGAAGATGGGACGCCTGACGACGCACGTGCTCGATACCGCGCGCGGCCGGCCCGGCGCGGGCATCACGGTCACGCTCTACCGCAACCTCGGCGAGAAATATGCGCTGATCCGCGACGCCGTCACCAACGGCGACGGGCGCTGCGACGAGGCGCTGCTGGAAGGACCGGCGTTCACGGCGGGGCGATATCGGCTGGTGTTCGCCGTCGGCGTCTATTTCGCGAAGGCGGGCTTTGCGTTGCCGGACCCGCCGTTCGTGGACGAGGTCGTGCTCGACTTCGGCGTGGCCGACGCGTCCGCGCAATACCACGTCCCGCTGCTGGTGTCGCCGTGGAGCTATTCCACGTATCGCGGCAGCTAGCGTTCGGCGACCTCCATGGAAGCCTACGCGAGCGAGTGGCTGCAGCTGCTGATTCGCTGGGTGCATTTGATCACCGGCATCGCATGGATCGGCGCGTCGTTCTATTTCGTCTTCCTCGATAACAGCCTGCTGCCGCCTTCGAAAAAGGAAGACGCCGACGCGGGCATCGGCGGCGAACTGTGGGCCATCCACGGCGGCGGCTTCTATCATGCTCAGAAGTTCCGCGTGGCGCCGGCAACGCTGCCGCAGACGCTGCACTGGTTCAAATGGGAGGCCTACTGGACGTGGTTGTCCGGATTCGCACTTTTCGTCGTCATGTACTACGCGCATGCAGACGTCTACATGATCGACCGAAGCGTGGCCGACTTGGCACCCTGGCAGGCCGTCGCGCTGTCGGCGGCGCTCCTCGCAGTGGGCTGGGTGTTCTACGACCAACTGTGCAAGCGGGCCGGGCTCGACCACGAAAGATTCGTCGCGGCCGCGATGATCGCCTTCTTCACGCTCGTCGCCTGGGGCCTGTCGCACGTATTTAGCGGGCGCGCGATGTTCATGCAGGTCGGCGCAATGATGGGCACGATCATGGCGTGGAACGTGTTCTTCGTGATCATGCCGTCACAGCGCATGCTGGTCGAGGCGACGCGACTGGGCGTCGCGCCCGATCCCGTCTACGGGCTGCGCGGCAAGCAGCGCTCGGTGCACAACAACTATTTCACGCTGCCGGTGCTGTTCATCATGATCAGCAACCACTATCCGATCACGTTCGGACAGCCGCGCGCGTGGCTGGTCCTGATAGCAGTCCTCTTGCTGGCGGCCTGGGTCCGGCATTTTTTCAACCTGCGGCACAAGGGCAGGACGGTGTGGGCGATTCCCGTGACGGCCGCATGCGCGACGGCCCTGCTCGCCGTGGCGATTGCGCCGCGCGCGCCGGAGGTTGCCGGGAGCTTCACGTTCGCCGACGTTCAGCGGATCGTCGCTGTGCGTTGCGCCGTCTGTCACGCCGATCGGCCGACGCAGCCGGGATTCAACACCGCGCCCAAAGGACTGCTGCTCGAAACGGCGGCGCAGATCGCGGCCAATGCGCCGAAGATCAACGAGCAGGCGGTCGTCACGAAGACGATGCCGATCGGCAACCTGACGCAGATGACCGACGCCGAGCGCGCCGTCCTCGGCGCGTGGATCGCGGCCGGCGCCCCGGCACGGTAACCGCCGGGCGTGGCTAGAAAAGCGACTCCTGCTCCGGAGGTGGCGGCGGCGGCTCGGATTCCGCCGCGACTTCTTCCTGTCCTGCCTCGTCGACGCGCACGATGAGCTTCGCGTCGTCGTTGCGCACGCTGTTCACCCGCGGCGAAACCGGGTAGTACGCCATCGCCTCGGCGGGAAACGGCTCGAGGAGGTCGCCCAGGTCCTCGTCCGCCACTTCATTTGCCACACCCAGCCAGCGATCGAACGCCACCGGCGCAATGATCACCGGCATGCGGTCGTGCAGCGGTGCGAGCAGCGCATTGGCGCGCGTCGTGATGATCGTGCACGTGTCGAGGACTTCGCCCGCCGGCGACAGCCAGCGCTCGAACAATCCGGCGAGCGCGAAGGGTGCCGCGTCCTGCATGCCGATGTGGATCGGCTGCTTGGTGCCGGACGCCGTCTGCTTCCATTCATAGAATCCGTCGGCCGGAAGAAGGCACCGATGGCGCTTGAGCGCGGTGCGAAACGATGGCTTTTCGGCGAGCGTTTCCGCGCGCGCGTTGATCATCCGATTGCCGATCGCCGGATCCTTGGCCCAGCGCGGCACGAGGCCCCAGCGGACCTCCACGAGTTCGCGCTCTCCCGACGCCTTGCGGCGGACGATCGGCACGTCCTGCATCGGCGCGATGTTGTAGCGCGGGCGCATGTGCGGCGGGAAAGGCACGCCGAAGGCCAGCGCCAGCGCCGCTGGTTGCGTGTGCAGTTCGTATCGGCCGCACATGTGGGATCGCGCGCTACAAGGGATCGGCGCTGGCGGGACCGGCCAGCAGCTTGTGCGCGGTGCGCGCGACCTGCAGCGTGTCCCAGTAGGCGTAGGCGCCGACGGCGGCAGCGCCGGCCAGCGGCACCCAGCGGCTCGCCACGCTTCCCACGACGCGCCTGGTCACCGTGACGCCGATCTTGTTGGCGATGCTGCGGATGGCGCCGGACGTCAGTTGCTGCACGACCACGCGTTGCCCCGTTCGCACCGCGACGTCGCGCAACACGTGGCTCGCCGCGTGACGAAACAGGCAATACAGCATGTGCGCGCGCGTGAGTTCTGCGCTGCGCCCATACAGCCCGAAGATATCGGCGACCATCTGCCGCTGCGTCTTCCAGATGAGGTAGAGATCCGGCAGCACCGTCAACATGCCGATGGGCCCGGGAGGCAGCGCGAGCGACCCTGACAACATCGCGGCCTGCTTGGCGGCGCGCCTTGCGATTGCATCCGCTTCGCGCGCAGGGTCCGTGACGGCGTGCGTCCGCGGCGATGGCACGTCCGCGATCGCGCGTTCGATGGTGCCGCCGACATCGCGCGATTCGGCGAGTTCTGCCGGAACGCTCACCGCGTATGTCCTGGTCATGAATTTTCGCCGGTGTTTTCGGAACGGTAACGCGGAGCAGGAAGCGGCGCCAATTCGACTATAGGCCGGGGGGGCCAAGTCTGCCAATCATCGCCGTTCGGGTTTGCCGTCAACGCTACAATCCGAGTCCTCATCCAACCAAGGCGTCTCGCCATGGAATCTGTCTAGATGCGCATCTTCGGCTTTGCGGGCTGGTCGGGCAGCGGCAAGACGACGCTGATCGAGAACGTCATCCCGCGCCTGGTCGCACGCGGCCTCACGGTCTCGCTGATCAAGCATGCGCATCACGCCTTCGACCTGGACCAGCCGGGCAAGGATTCGCACCGCCATCGGCAAGCCGGGTGCAGCGAAGTCCTGGTCACGTCGGATACGCGCTGGGCGCTGATGCATGAACTGCGCGGGGAGCCCGAGATGACGCTGCCGCAGGCGCTTGCCCGACTGTCTCCATGCGACCTGGCGCTGGTCGAGGGGTTCAAGGCCTATCCGATCCCCAAGCTCGAGATCTGGCGCCCGTCCGTGGGCAAGCCGCTCCTTCATCCACAGGATTCCCACATCGCCGCCATAGCGACGGACGACCCCGGGGCGTTCGCTGCGGGCCGAATTCCGGCGTTCGCACTGGGGGACCTGGACGAAATCGCAACATTTATCCACACCCACGCCACCGATTGGCCGGGGCCCGATTGACTTGCCCGGGGGCCGAGAGTAGCTTGAACTTGCGGTGTTCCCAATTGACCAAGAGGCGGCGGCCGGCAACTCCATCCGGCCGACGGTCGCCGTCCTTGCAACATTGGTTTATTCTAAGGTTTATGGCAAAAAATCAATTACTTGCAGCGACAATCGTAACCATCACGGGAGTTCTTACAGCATCCTGGGCGATGGCGGACGAACTCGCGCCTGCAGTTGGTCATTCGGGCTTCTACGGCGGCCTTTCGATGCGTGACCGCGGCACCGCAGCGGAGGGGCTGCAGTTCGGCCACCTCGCCAACGCCTGGAGCAAGTTCATTCTGCCCGCGGGCGACGACAACAGCACACGCACGTTGGCTTACGGCGGTTACCGCTGGGCCAACGACGTGGCCCTCGAAGCTGCCGTCGCGTCCGCCGACCGCTTTGCGCTTCGCCCCGATGCGAACAGCCCCCGCCAGGGCGTGGGTTTGGCGCTCGCCAATGGCAACGAGCCCGCAGCCAAGACATGGAACGTCGACGTTTACACGAGCTGGGGCTTCGCCAAGCAGTTTTCGCTGTATGGGCGCTTAGGCTACATCCAGAACGAGTCGGTCACTCTTTATCCCGCGAGCGCGCTCGTGGGCGACGTCCGCCGCAATCGCGATGGCGTCAACTACGGCGTGGGATTGCGCTACGACGTCAATCCGGTCCTCGGCCTGCGCCTCGAGTACGCCCGCTTCGGCCGCTTGGCCGGCGAACCACCGATGACCGGCGTGCTGCCGGACTCGGATCAGGTGCAGTTCGGCCTGCAGTTCCGCTTCTAGGCCACAAGAGCAATCCGCAGCGCGTAAAATCGGGGACTCCGGCGCGGGGCCGGCAGTCCTTTCATCGCCATTTCTTCATGCACGATTCGCGCACCGACTCCGTCATCACCGTTCACCTGGTTTATCTGGCGCGGTTGCGCGAAGTCTTCGGGTGCGGCGAAGAAACGCTGTCGCTGGGGAAGGACAACTCTTCGGTGGCGACGATCGTTGCGCTGCTGCGCGAACGCGGTGGCGCCTTTGCCGCGGAACTTGCTTCGGGTCGCGCCGTTCGCGTCGCCGTCAACCATGCGATGTCCGCACCGGACGCGGTGGTGCGCGACGGCGACGAGGTCGCGCTGTTTCCGCCGGTCACCGGCGGTTGATCCTAAGTCGCCGCCATCGATGACCGTCCGCGTCCAGACCGCAGACTTCGATGCGGGCCGCGAAATTGCCGCGTTGCGCGCGGCCGATCCTCGCGTCGGCGCCGTCGCGGCGTTCATCGGCACGGTCCGTGACGTCAATGACGCGACGGCCGTGTCGTCGCTCACGCTGGAACACTATCCGGGGATGACGGAGAAGGCGCTGGAGGCGATCATCGCCGAAGCACGCGGCCGCTTCGACATCCTGGATGCGCTGGTCATCCATCGTGTTGGGACGCTCGCGCCCGCCGATCAGATCGTGCTGGTCGCGGTGACCGGTGGCCACCGCGAAGAGGCCTTCGACGCCTGCCGCTTTCTCATGGATTACCTCAAGACCCGCGCGCCGTTCTGGAAGAAGGAGACCACACCGCAGGGAACGCGCTGGGTCGATGCGCGCGCCAGCGACGACGAAGCCGCGGCGCGCTGGCAGGATCCGGCGGCGCCTCAGGATTGACATGCCCGCCACGGCGCTCATCGCCATCGACTGGGGTACGACGTCGGCTCGCGCGTATTGCCTGGACGCGAGCGGGCTGGTCATCGCGTCGCGCGCGGTGCCGCTCGGCGTTTCGCAAGTGCATCCCGGTTGCTTCCCGGATGCGCTCGCCAAGCTCCTGGGCGATTGGCACGACGTGGCCGCGCCACGCCTCGCCTGCGGCATGGTCGGCAGCCGCCAAGGCTGGCGTGAAGCGCCGTACGTCAAGTGTCCGGCGCCACTCGCGGACCTGGCCGCCGGAATCGTTCGAGTCGACGGTGACGCGCTGGCGATCGTGCCCGGTGTGAGCACGCGCGACGGCAACGGCATCCCCGATGTCATGCGCGGCGAGGAGACGCAGCTGGCTGGCGTCGTCGGCGAGGGCGAAGAACGCGTGCTCGCCGTGCTGCCGGGCACGCACTGCAAATGGGCGCTGCTCGAGCGCGGACGGCTCATGGATTTCGCAACGTTCATGACCGGAGAAATGTATGACGTCTTGCTGAATCACAGCATCCTGGGTCGCCTGGCGCAGCCCGCGACGGCGGAGGCCGGCCCGGCATTCGCGCGCGGCGTCGCGCGGGGTTTGGGCGCAGGCGGATTGAGCCATGACCTCTTCGGCGCGCGCACGCTGGTGCTGATGGGCGAAATGGCGCCGCACGAGGTTCCGGATTGGCTGTCCGGCGTGCTGATCGGCCGCGAAGTGCGCAATGCGCGGGCCTGGGCGCAGCGGCAGGGTTGCGATGGTGCGCGCGTGCGCCTGGTCGGCGCCGACGATCTCCTCGCCCGCTATGCCGCCGCGATGGCGCAGGCGGGGATGGCGGTGGAGACAGGCGCTGCCAACGCCGCCGCGCTCGGCCTGTGGCGCATCGCACAGCATGCATCTGTGGTTTCCACCGTTCATTGAAAGAGTCCCCCGCATGAATCCGCTGCTGCCGTATCTCGATCCCCTGCCGCTGATCGCCGTGCTGCGCGGCATCACGCCCGAGGAAATCCCGGCGATCTCCGAGGCGCTGGTTGCGGAAGGCTTCCGCGTGCTCGAAGTGCCGCTCAATTCGCCTCGGCCGTTCGAGTCGATAGGCCTGCTCGCGACAATCTACGGCGCACGCTGCCTGGTCGGCGCGGGGACGGTGCTCGACGTCGCCGACGTTGTGCGCGTGCGCGACGCCGGCGGCAAAGTGATCGTCATGCCCCACGCGAACACGGCGGTGATTCGCGAGGCGAAAAAGCAGGAGCTGGTCTGCGTCCCCGGTGTGGCGACGCCGACCGAAGCGTTCGCGGCGCTTGCCGCGGGCGCGGACGGGCTCAAGATGTTTCCGGCCGAGGCGCTGCCGCCCGGAGCGCTCAAGGCCTGGCGCGCGGTGCTGCCGCGAGACGCGCTGGTATTCGCGGTGGGCGGCATCCGGCCCGATAACATGAGCGCCTATTGGAGCGCGGGGGCGTCCGGCTTCGGCACGGGATCGAATCTTTACGCGCCGGGTGCACCCGCGAAAAAGGTGCGCGCGGCGGCGGCGGCGTACGCAGCCGGATTTCGCGCGTTGCCGGTAAGATAACAAGCAGGCGGCTGGTGGTTTCCGTTAGGGGGGTAACGATGGAATTTCCGAAGCGTGCGCCGGCGACGCTTGCGGCATTTGCGGCCGTTCAACCTCAGCTGACGCCGTGAGTGCTGCCGGCGCTTCCCTCGACGTCGTCGCGCTCGGCGAGCCGCTGGTCGAGTTCAACCAGGTGCTGGCGACGGATCCGTCCGCCTACAGGCAGGGATTCGGCGGCGACACGTCGAACATGGCCATCGCCGCCGCGCGACTGGGCGCGCGCGTCGGATATGTAACGCGGCTGGGCGACGACGCATTCGGCCGGCTGTTTCGCGACCTGTGGGCCGCCGAGGGCGTCGACGCGCGAGGCGTGGCTACCGATGCCGACGCGCCGACCGGCGTCTATTTCGTCACGCACGGCGAACACGGCCACGAATTTTCGTATCTGCGCACGGGTTCCGCGGCAAGCCGCATGCGCCCCGACACGCTTCCGCGCGACGTGATCCGGTCCGCGCGGCTGCTCCACGTGTCCGGCATCAGCCAGGCCATCTCGGCCACCGCGTGCGACACGGTGTTCGCCGCGATGGACGTCGCGCGCGACGCGAATGCGCTCGTCACCTACGACCCCAACCTGCGGCTCAAACTGTGGCCCTTGACGCGGGCGCGCGCGACGATCGTGGCGACGATGGCCCGCTGCACGTGGTGCATGCCGAGCTTGGACGATGCGCGCGTGCTGTTCGAGCTCGACGATCCGGCGGCCGTCGTCGCGGCCTGCCATCGCGCCGGCGCGCCCGGCGTGATCGTCAAGCTGGGCCCGCGACGGCTGCCTGGTCTCCGACGGCAAGCGACAGCAACACGTGGCTCCGCACCGCGTGACGCCAGTCGATGCCACCGGCGCCGGCGACTGCTTCGACGGCGCGTTCGCCGTGCGCATCCTGTCCGGCGACGATCCTTTCACCGCCGCGGGATACGCCAATACCGCCGCGGCGCTCGCCACGACCGGCTTCGGTGCGGTCGCGCCGCTTCCTCGCGATGCCGATGTCCGCGCTGTCCTGCGCAAGGCAGCCGCATGACCGATGCCACGTTCCATCCGGACCTGTATTCGGGCAAGGTCGCGCTGGTCGTCGGCGGCACGAGCGGCATCGGCGCCGCCATCGCCGATGCCTTCGCCGAATTGGGCGCCGTGGTCACGGTGACCGGCGCCACACTCGCCGAATGCGACAGCGCGCGCGCGTCGCCGCAGTTCCGCTGCCGCGATGCGGTCGCGCTCGACTTGCGCGATTCCGGGGCGGTGACCGCGCTCGTTGCCGCACTGCCGCGGCTCGACGTGCTGGTCAATTGCGCCGGCATCATCCGCCGCGGCGACGAGCACGACGCGACGGTCTTCGCCGAAGTCCTCGCAATCAATCTCACCGGGACGATGCGCTGCTGCACCCTCGCGCGCGACAAGCTGAAGGCCGCCGGCGGTGCGATCGTCAACACCGCCTCCGTGCTGTCGTATCAGGGCGGCGGCCTCGTGCCCGGATACAGCGCGAGCAAGGGCGGCGTCGCGCAGCTGACCAAGTCGCTCGCGATCGCCTACGCGGCCGACGGCATCCGCGTCAATGCCGTCGCGCCCGGCTGGGTGGCGACCAAGCTCACGCAGGCGCTGCAGGAAGATCCGCAGCGCAATGCCGCCATTCTGGCGCGCACGCCGCTGGCGCGCTGGGCACAGCCGGACGACATCGCCGGTGCCGCCGTCTTTCTCTGTTCGCCCGCCGCGCGCTTCATTACCGGTGCCGTTCTGCCGGTCGACGGCGGGTACCTGGCGACGTAGGAGGGAGGATTTCATGCCGATTGGAACCGCGGTACGTTATCTCAAGAAGCGCGATTGGGAAAAGGCGCATGCGATCGTGCAGGAGGACCCGTCGACGCTGGGCTGCTGGGCGCACGGCATCGTCCACATGCAGGAGGGCGACATTTCCAATGCGCGCTACTGGTATCGCAAGGCGCACCGCGATTTTCCGAAGGTCTTCGACGAAGCGGCGGAGATCGCGGCGCTCGCGCGGGCCATCAAGGACGAGGCCGAGTGAACGCGCCCCTCGCGATGACGGCGTTTGGCATCCGGCAGGAGATTGCCGTCGCGGCGATCCCCGACGACGAGCGCGTGTGGGTGCCGCAGGCCGTGGACGTCTGGTTCCGACCGCTGCTGCTCAACACGGTCAACGGCGGCTGGTGCAACCTGCTGCGCGTGCGCAGGAGCGGCATCCTGTCGCGGCACCGGCATCCGATGCTCGTCGTCGGCTACGTCATCAAGGGCCGCTGGAAATATCTGGAGCACGACTGGACGGCGGAGGAGGGCAGCTTCGTCTACGAGCCGCCCGGCGAAGTCCACACGCTCACGGTGCCCGACGACTGCCCGGAGATGATCACGTTCTTCAACATCAGCGGCGCGATGATCTATCTCGACGCCGACGGCCGGCAGAACGGCTACGAGGACGTGTTCACGAAGATCGAGATGTGCCGCGCCCATTACGCGAACACGGGTCTGGGCGCGGAGTACGTCGAGCAGTTCATCCGCTGAACGCGCTGCCGCCACGACGTGATCGACATTACCATCCCTGGATTCGGACGTCTCGCGCTGGCGGAGCTCGTATGTGATTTCAATGGAACGCTGGCTGCCGACGGGTCGCTGGCGTCGGGAGTGCGCGAGCGCCTGCGTCGGCTGGCGACGCACGTGCGCGTTCATGTCGTCACCGGCGACACCTTCGGGACCGCGCGAGCGGAACTCGCCGGCGTTCCGTGTGAAATTACCGTGCTCGCGGCGGAGCATCAAGCCGAGGCCAAAGGCCATTTCGTGGAGAGTCTCGGCCCGTCGCGCGTGGCGGCGGTGGGCAACGGCCGCAACGATCGCCTGCTGCTCGAGGCGTCGGCGCTGGCGATCGGCGTCTGCGGTCGCGAAGGCATCGCCACGGAGACGCTGCGGGCCTGCGACGTCATCGTTGCCGAAGCCGTCGATGCGCTCGACCTGTTGCTCGAAACCAACCGCCTCGTCGCAACGCTGCGGGCTTGAGGCGGCCCGGCCTTGCGACGCCTGCGGCCGATGTACCCGTAGAATTGCGCGGAGGAATCTTTGCATGCCTTGGGCCGGAATATTTTCGGTGGGAGCCGGAGCCGCGATCGGCGCGTGGTTGCGCTGGTGGCTGGGTGTCGCGCTCAATCCGCTGTTCCCGACGCTGCCGTTGGGCACGCTGACGGCCAACCTCGTGGGCGGGCTGCTGATGGGATTTGCCATGGAGCTCCTGACGCGCCACACGTTTGTCTCGCCCGAAGTGCGGCTGCTGATCACGACGGGCTTCCTGGGCGGGCTCACGACATTCTCGACGTTCTCCGCCGAAATCGCGACGCTTCTCATGCGTCGTGAATACCTCTGGGGATCGATCGCGATCGTCAGCCATGTCGTGGGCTCGCTCGCGATGACCATCCTCGGCATCCTGCTGGTCCGCGCGCTCTTCGTCTGGGGGACATCATGAACGGCAAGCTGCTCCGCTTCTATGTTCATGAGGATCGCAAGCACCATCACATCGCCTTGTACGAGTGGCTGCTCGAACAGGCGAAGGGAATGGGCATCCATGGCGGCTCCGCGTTTCGTGCGATCGCCGGGTATGGCCGCCACGGAATCCTGCACGAAGAGCATTTCTTCGAGCTTGCCGCGGCCATGACGGTCGAGGTGGAATTCGTGGTCACCGACGAGGAGGCCGACAAGATGTTGGCGCTGCTGCGGCGAGAACGCGTCAGCGTCTTCTACGCGTGCATTCCGGCCGAGTTCGGCACCATCGAAGGGGATCGCTGATGCACGACGCCCACTTCACGCCGACGACCGTCCGGTAGACTGTCCGGCTTCGCTCGCCTTTAAGGAGACGTCAATGCCCCAAGCCATTCGCATCCACGCGCCCGGCGGTCCCGAAGCCATGGTTCTCGAGGAGGTCGCAGTCGGCGCCCCCGGTCCCGGCGAGGCGCGCGTGCGCCACACGGCGATCGGCATCAACTACATCGACACCTATCACCGCAGCGGCTATTACAAGCTTCCGCTGCCTGCCGGCATCGGTCTCGAAGCCGCCGGTGTCGTGGAGGCGGTCGGCGCGGATGTCGATTACGTGAAGGCGGGAGACCGCGTCGCCTATTGCGGCGGAACGCCCGGCTCGTACAGCACCGAACGCGTGATGCCGGCGGACAAACTCGTCCCGATTCCCGCCGGCATCGATGATGTGACGGCCGCCACGCTGATGCTCAAGGGCCTGACCGTGCAATACCTGTTCCGCCAGACGTTTCCGCTGAAAGGCGGCGAGACGATACTGTTCCACGCCGCTGCCGGTGGTGTCGGACTCATCGCGTGCCAATGGGCGCGCGCGCTCGGCGTGACGATGATCGGCACCGTGGGCTCCGACGACAAGGCCGCGCTGGCCAAGGCTAACGGTTGCGCGCACACGATCGTCTACACGCGCGAGGATTTCGTCGCGCGCACGAAGGAGCTCACCGGCGGCAAGGGCGTGCCTGTCGTGTACGACGGCATCGGCAAAGACACGTTCCCCAAGTCGCTGGATGTGCTGAGTCCCCGCGGAATGTTCGTGAGCTACGGCGCCGCGTCAGGACCCGTGCCGCCGCTCGATATCGCGCTGCTCGCGCAGAAGGGCTCGTTCTACGTTACGCGTCCGACGCTCGTGACTTATTCCGCAAAGCGTCCGGCGCTGCTGGCCATGGCCGACGACATGTTCAAGCTGGTGCTGGCGGGAAAGATCAAGTCCGAAGCGCGGCAGCGGTTCGCGCTGAAGGACGCGACGGCGGCGCATCGCGCGCTCGAGTCACGGGCGACGACGGGCGCCACTGTCCTGATCCCCTAGCGTCGCCCGGCAGCGTTGACCAGCGCGCGCGCCGCGTCGGGCAACTCCGACGCGGTGAGGCCGAGCGGCCCGGCGCCCTGCGCGACCAGCGCATCGGCGGTTGCGCCGTGCAGGCATACGGCATAGCGCAGCGCGGTCTTCGCATCCAATCCCTGCGCCAGCAGCGCGCCCAGGAGGCCGCAAAGCACGTCGCCGCTTCCGGCGGTGGCCAGCGCCGGTCCGCCGCTGGCGTTGATGTCCCACGTGCCGTCCGGATGCGCGAGCACGCTGCCGGCGCCCTTCACCACGACGTTGGCTCCGAGGTCCGTCGCGAGCCGTTGCGCGGCCCGCAGCCGGTCGCCTTGAATCGCGGCGACGTCGACGCCGCGCAACCGCGCCGCTTCGCCGGGATGGGGTGTCGCGAGCGTCGGTGCGCTGCGCGCCGCCGTCGCTGCACGTAGCGTCGGGTCTTTCGCGATGAGATTGAGCGCGTCGGCATCGAGCGCGATCGGGATCGGCTGGGCGAGCGCGCGCGCGAGCAGCGAACGCGCGGCGTCGCTGGTGCCCAAGCCGGGGCCGACGACCAGCGCATCCGGTCGCGCGTCGAGGACGGGGCCTGCGTGGCGCAGCATCAACTCGGGCATGCTGGCATCGAATTTCGGCGGATCCGCCATCAGGAAGCCCAGCCACACCTTGCCGGCGCCTGTGCGCAGCGCCGCGCGGCCGGCGAGGATGAGCGCGCCGCCCATGCCTTCCGTCCCGCCCAGGATGCCCAGCGTGCCGAACGTGCCCTTGTTGACGTTGCGCGAGCGGCGGGCGAGCACCTGCGGCAGCGCTGCCGCCAGCGCGGACCACTGCAGCCGATGGCCGCGTGCGCCCAGGGCTGCATCGATGCCGAGCGACTGGACGAAGATGTCGCCGCAGAAGTCGGGTCCGTCCGCGGTCAGCAGGCCGGGCTTCAACGCAATGAACGTGACCGTTTCCGTCGCGCGGATCGTCGGCGCGTGCGCCTTGCCGGTATCAGCCTCGAGGCCCGTCGGAATGTCGAGTGCAAGGATCGGCGCGCCCGCCCCGTTTGCCCAGCTGACGAGGCCGGCGTAGACGCCCTCGACGGGGCGCTTCAAGCCGATGCCGAAGAGGCCGTCGACCACGAGAGCCGTCCGCCCCGCTGCGGAGGCCACAACGGAACCGCCGTCGGCGATGAAGGCCTGGTACGCTGCCGCGGCATCCGGAGGGAGGCGCTCCGGGTCGCCCGGAAAGACCACCTGCACGTCGTGATAGCCGCGACGCAGCCCCCGGGCCGCCACGAACGCATCGCCGCCGTTGTTTCCGGGTCCCGCGAGCACGACGATACGTCCGCCACGCTCGCCCGCCAGCTTGGCGCCGGCCTCCGCCGCGGCCATTCCGGCGCGCTCCATCAATGGCGCCCCGGCGTGCCGTCCCTCGAGCGCGCGCAGCTCGGTGATATCGAGAATGGGCGACAGATCGGCCGGCATCGGCCGATTATAGTGGTGCGCCCGATTCGCGGCCCGACAGGCGGTCGCCTCGCGTGCCGCACATAGACAAACCGGCGCGCGCGCCGCTACACTTGGACCCGGGCTGTTCGCGCCTTGCGCGCGCCAGCCACGGCCTCACGGCCCTTCCCATTTCCTTTCCCCATCCGTCATGCCCGCACGCGGTTGCAGTGCACAACTGGAGGTTGCAATGAAGTTTCTCGCGAAAACTGGGTTACTGCTGGTGGCCGCGCTGTTCGCGCTGAACGCAAACGCGCAGGAGCTGACCGGCACGCTCAAGAAGATCAAGGACTCCGGCACGATCACGCTGGGCGCGCGCGAGTCCTCCGGCGCGCTGGCGTATACGCTCGGCGACGGCAAGTACGTCGGCTTCCATACCGAGATGAGCGAGAAGATCGCCGCCGACCTCAAGAAGCAGCTCAAGATGCCGAAGCTCGACATCAAGTTCCAACCGGTGACGTCGCAGAACCGGATCCCGCTGGTGCAAAACGGGACGGTGGACCTGGAATGCGGCTCGACGACCAACAACGCGGCGCGGCAGAAGGACGTCGCGTTCGCGATGACGACCTATGTCGAGGAGGGCCGCATCGTGGTGAGGGCCAACTCGCCGATCAAGGGCATCGCGGACTTGAACGGCAAGACCGTGGCCACAACGACGGGAACGACATCCGTGCAGACGCTGCGCAAGAACAAGCGCGCCGCGAACATGGACTTCAAGGAAGTCTTCGGCAAGGACCACGCCGACAGCTTCCTGCTGCTCGAATCCGGCCGCGCCGACGCGTTCGTGATGGACGGCCAGATTCTGGCGGGCCTCGTCTCCAAGTCGAAGAATCCGGCGGACTACAAGATCCTGGGCGAAGTGCTGAGCGTCGAGCCCATCGCGTGCATGATGCGCAAGGACGACCCGGCGTTCAAGAAGGCTGTGGACAACAGCATCGAGGCGATGGTCAAGAGCGGCGAGCTCGCGAAGATGTACGACAAGTGGTTCATGCAGCCCATTCCGCCGTCGAACACCAAGGTCGGGCTGCCGTTGTCGGAGGCGACCAAGAACGCATGGATGCATCCGAACGACAAGCCGATGGAAGACTACGCGGTACAGTAGTCATGACCCGGGAGGCGTCGGCACCACCGCCGCCTCCCTGGCAATAGGCGCGGCGCCGATGTCGGATTCGCCGTCGCGCCATTCCTGACCGGCGGCTGAAGTTGCGGGGGGCGGCTCGATGAGCTGGGATTGGCAGTTCTTCTTGCAGGATACCGGCGACGGTCAGACGTATTTCCACTGGATGATGTCGGCGTGGGGCTGGACGCTGCTGGTCTCCGGCTGCTCGCTCGTCGTGGCGCTCTCCGTTGGTTCGCTGATGGGCATCCTGCGCACCACGCCGGTCAAGGCATTCGTCTGGATCGGCAACGCATGGACCGAGCTCTTCCGCAACATCCCCCTGCTGGTGCAGATCTTCCTCTGGTATCACGTCATCCCGTCCATCTGGAAGCCGCTGCAGGGCGTGCCGGATTTCGTCGATGTAGTCATCGCGCTGGGCTTCTTCACATCGGCGCGCATCGCTGAACAGGTCAAGGCCGGCATCCAGGCGTTGCCCAAGGGCCAGCGCTACGCGGGGCTGGCGATGGGCCTCACGCTGCCGCAGACGTACCGGTACGTGATCCTGCCGATGGCGTTTCGCATCGTCATTCCGCCGCTCACCAGCGAGTCGATGAACATCATCAAGAATTCCTCGGTGGCGTTCGCGGTGAGCATCACCGAACTCACGTTCTTCGCGATGCAGGCGCAGGAGGAGACGTCGCGCGGCATCGAGATCTACCTTGCCGTCACGGGACTCTATTTCGTGTCGGCGTTCGCGGTCAACCGGATTGCGGCGTTCATCGAGAAGCGGGTCCAGGTGCCCGGCATGATCGGGAGCGCGAGATGAACCCCCACGCTCGCAACACGGCGTTGCTCGCTGCCCCCCGAGGGGGCGCGGTCAGTCCCTCGGGGCGGCCCTTCGGGACTGAGCAATGAACCTGAGCTTCCTCTTCCTGGATTGGAACGTCGTCCAGAGCTTCATCCTCAAGGGCTTCCTATTCTCGGTCCAGCTGACGTTGTTTGCGATGGTCGGCGGCATCGCGCTGGGCACGGCGATCGCGCTGATGCGCCTGTCCGGCAAGAAATGGCTGGTCCTCCCGGCGGCCGTCTACGTGAACACGCTGCGTTCGATTCCGTTGGTGATGGTGATCCTTTGGTTCTTCCTGCTGATCCCGCTGTTGATCGGGCGGCCGCTTGGCGCCGGCCTCTCAGCAATCATCACGTTCACCGTGTTCGAGGCGGCGTACTACTCCGAGATCATGCGCGCAGGCATCCAGTCGGTGCCGCGCGGGCAGGTCTCTGCCGGTTACGCCGTCGGCATGACGTACGCACAGTGCATGAAGCTCATCGTGCTGCCGCAGGCGTTCCGCAACATGCTGCCGGTGCTGCTGACGCAAACGATCATCCTGTTCCAGGACACGTCGCTGGTGTATGCGGTCGGCGCCTACGACCTGCTGAAGGGCTTCGAGGTGGCGGGGAAGAACTTCAACCGGCCGGTCGAGATGTACCTCCTTGCGGCGGCCACGTATTTCGTCATCTGCTTCAGCCTGTCGATGCTCGTGCGCCAGTTGCAGAAAAAGATCGCCATCATCCGCTGATACTAAGGACACTCGAAGAGCGCGCCATGATCGACATCAAAGACATCTCCAAGTGGTACGGCACCTTCCAGGTGCTTACCAACTGCACGACCAAGATCGAGAAGGGGGAGGTCGTCGTCGTCTGCGGCCCCTCCGGCTCGGGCAAGTCCACGCTCATCAAATGCGTCAATGCGCTGGAGCCGTTCCAGAAGGGCGACGTCGTCGTCGACGGCATCTCGATCGCCGACCCGAAGACGGACCTGCCGAAGCTTCGTGCGCGGGTCGGCATGGTGTTCCAGCATTTCGAGCTCTTTCCGCACTTGAGCGTGACCGAGAACCTGACGATCGCGCAAATAAAGGTGCTGGGCCGGTCGCGCGACGACGCGATCGCGCGCGGCCTCAAGATGCTCGACCGCGTGGGCCTCATCGATCACAAGGACAAGTTCCCCGGGCAGCTCTCCGGCGGCCAGCAGCAGCGCGTGGCCATCGCGCGCGCGCTGTCGATGGACCCGATCGTGATGCTGTTCGACGAGCCGACGTCGGCGCTCGACCCGGAGATGGTTGGCGAGGTGCTCGACGTGATGGTCTTGCTAGCGAAAGAGGGTATGACGATGATGGTCGTCACGCACGAGATGGGATTCGCGCGAAAAGTAAGCCATCGCGTGATCTTCATGGACCGCGGCGAGATCGTCGAGGACGCGACCAAGGACGACTTCTTCGGCAAGCCGCGCTCGGAGCGTGCGCAGCAGTTCCTCGCCAAGATACTTCAGCACTGATCCGGTCCTCCATCGATCTCTATACACGGGTAACTGATGGGCATCCATCCTCTTCGATTGCGCCGCGTGCGCCTCTGCATCGCATTCGTGGTGGGCGTGCTTGCCGCAGGCGGAATCGCGTCCGCCGCGCATGCGCAATATCCCGATCACGCCATTACCATGGTCGTGCCGTTCCCGCCCGGTGGCGTGGCTGACACGGTTGCACGGCCCGTGGCGGAGGCGATGGGCCGCAATCTGCAGCAGCCGGTGGTGATCGAGAACAAACCGGGCGCGGGTGGCGGCATCGGCATGGCGTATGCGGCCAAGGCCAAGCCCGACGGCTATACGGTGCTCATGTCGCTGGCGTCGTACACGGTGCTGCCCGAAGCCGACAAGGTCCTGGGGCGCGCGCCGCTCTATCAGCTCGACCAGCTGAAGCCGATTGCGCGCTTCACCGCCGATCCGGTGGTGCTCGTCGTGCGCGCGGATGCGCCGTGGAAGACCTGGGCCGAATTCGCCGCCGCCGCGCGCGCCAATCCCGGCAAATACACGTACGGCTCGTCCGGCAACTACGGCACGATGCATGTTCCGATGGAGATGCTGCTGGCCGCGTCGGGCCTCAAGATGACGCACGTGCCGTATACGGGCGCGGGTCCCGCGATCGTCGGGCTGCTCGGCGGCAATATCGATGCGGTCGCGACCGGTCCGGCCACCATCGTCCAGCAGATCAGCGCCGGCAAGGTGCGCGCGCTTGCGCAATGGGGCAACGCACGACTCGTTGCGCTGCCGGACGTCCCCACGTTCCACGAACTCGGCACGGACGTCGATTACGCGCAGTGGTCAGGATTGTTCGTTCCCACTGGCACGCCGGACGCTGCCGTCAAGCGGCTGCGCGACGCCGCGCGCGTGGCCGCCAACGACGAACGCGTCAAGCAGGTGATGATGACGGCGGGAAGCCCGATCCAATATCTCGACACGCCCGAATTCCAGCGCTACGTCGATGCCGACGCGCGCAAGATGGCGGACGTGGTGAAGCGCATCGGCAAGGTCGAATAGCACGACGGCCGCGAGTCGAGTCGGACGTAGCGTATAATCCGGCTTTACGCGCTTCGCCGAAAGCGATGTCCGAAATCCTCTCGTTGGCCGGCCGGCCGGCGCTGTCGAAATTCCGCCTGGCCAAGCTGCAACAAGGCCTCACCGCCGCCCGACCCGCACATCGCGTCGCCGGCATCTCCGCGACCTTCCGCCATTTCGTCGAATTGTCGAGACCGCTCGACGCTGCCGCGCGCGCCACGCTCGACCGCCTACTCACCTACGGCCCCGAGGCGCCCGAGGCGGCCGTTGACGCGACAACGTCGCTCCTCGTCGTTCCCCGGCCCGGCACGCTGTCGCCTTGGTCGTCGAAGGCCACCGACATCGCAAGGAACTGCGGCCTCTCCGCCGTCTCGCGCATCGAGCGTGGCGTCGTGTACGGCATCGCGACGGCCGACGGAGCGGCGCTCGCCGACGCGGACCGCGCGGTTCTGCTGCCACTTCTGCACGACCGGATGATCGAGGCCGTCTTCACCGACATGGCCGACGCGCGCCAGCTCTTCGCGCATTTCCCGCCGAAGCCGTTGGCGACGATCGCGCTGCTGGAAGAGGGCCGTGCCGCACTGGAGCGCGCCAACGCCGACATGGGGCTGGCGCTGGCCCAGGACGAGATCGATTACCTCGACGCCGGCTTTCGCGCGCTCTCGCGCAATCCCACCGATGTCGAACTCATGATGTTCGCGCAGGCCAATTCCGAGCACTGCCGGCACAAGATCTTCAACGCGCAATACATCGTCGACGGCATCCCGCAGCCGCTAAGCCTGTTCGGAATGATCCGCGAAACGCACAAGGCGCATCCGCAAGGGACGATCGTCGCGTACGCCGACAATTCGGCGGTGATGGAAGGCGCGACGGTGGCGCGCTTCTATCCGCACGAAGACGGCCGCTACGGCGCGCGACGCGAATCGACGCATATCCTGATGAAGGTCGAGACGCACAATCATCCGACGGCGATCGCTCCGTTTCCCGGGGCCGCCACCGGCTCGGGCGGCGAGATTCGCGACGAAGGTGCCACGGGCACGGGCGCCAAGCCGAAGGCGGGGCTCGTCGGCTTCACCGTTTCGCATTTGCGCATTCCCGGGCAGACGCAGCCGTGGGAAACCGACTACGGCAAGCCCGACCGCATCGCCTCGGCGCTGTCCATCATGCTCGAGGGCCCGATCGGCGCGGCGGCGTTCAACAACGAATTCGGGCGGCCCAATCTCGCCGGCTATTTCCGCACGTTCGAGCAGAGCGTTGCGGGCGAGGTCCGCGGCTACCACAAGCCGATCATGATCGCCGGTGGGGTGGGCAACATCCGCGCCGAGCATACGCACAAGCACGCGTTGCCCGAAGGTGCGCTGTTGATCCAGATCGGCGGCCCCGGATTGCTGATCGGCATGGGCGGCGGCGCGGCGTCGTCGATGGCGACGGGCGCCAACACGGCCGACCTCGATTTCGACTCCGTCCAGCGCGGCAACGCGGAAATCGAGCGCCGCGCGCAGGAGGTCATCGACCGCTGCTGGCAGCTGGGCGAGCGCAATCCGATCCTATCGCTGCACGACGTAGGCGCCGGCGGCCTGTCGAATGCGCTGCCCGAGCTCGTGCATGGCGGCGGCGCGGGTGGAACGTTCGACCTGCGTGCGGTGCCATCGGAGGAGCCCGGCATGTCGCCGCGCGAGATCTGGTGCAACGAAGCGCAGGAGCGCTACGTGCTCGCGATACTCCCCGAATCTCTGCCGGTGTTCGAGGCGCTTTGCGCCCGCGAGCGGTGTCCTTTCGCCGTCGTCGGCCGCGCCAATGCCCAAGCACGACTGGTCGTCGCCGACCCGCGCTTCCACAACAAGGCGGTCGACGTGCCGCTCGACTTGATCCTGGGCAAGCCGCCCAAGATGACGCGCGATGTCGCGGCGCGTCCCCCGCGAACTGCCGCCGCTCGACTTCGGCGGCATCACGGTCAGGGATGCGGCGTATCGCGTCCTGCAATTTCCCGCCGTGGCCGACAAGACCTTTCTCGTGACGATCGGCGATCGCACGGTTGGCGGCCTGTGCGCGCGCGACCCGATGGTCGGGCCGTGGCAGGTGCCGGTGGCGGACGTGGCCGTCACGCTGATGGATTTCGCCGGATATGCGGGCGAGGCGATGGCGATTGGCGAGCGCACGCCGCTCGCGCTGATCGACGCGCCCGCATCCGGGCGCATGGCGATCGGCGAGGCGATCACGAACATCGCGGCGGCCGGCATTCGCGCCATGGGCGACGTCAAGCTGTCGGCCAACTGGATGGCGCCGGCCGGACATCCGGGGGAGGACGCGGCGCTCTACGACACCGTGCGCGCAGTGGCGATCGATACGTGCGTGGCGATCGGCCTGTCGATCCCGGTTGGCAAGGACTCGATGTCGATGCGCACGACGTGGACCGACAACGGCAAGCCCAAGGCGGTGACGGCACCGATTTCGCTGATCGTCTCCGCGTTCGCGCCCGTCGCCGATGCGCGCGCTGCGCTCACGCCGCTGCTGCGCTTCGATCGCGGCGACACGGTGCTGATGCAGATCGACCTTGCCGCGGGGCGGCGCCGGCTGGGCGCGTCGTCGCTCGCGCAGGTCTACGGGCAGCTTGGTGACGACGGCCCCGACCTCGATGATCCGCGGCGGCTCGCCGCGTTCTTCGCGCTGGTGCAGCGGCTGCATGGCGAGGGTACGCTGCTCGCCTATCACGACATCGGCGATGGCGGTCTCTTCGTGACGCTGGCGGAAATGGCGTTCGCGTCGCGCTGCGGCCTCGATGTGACGCTGGACCAGGTCCCGGGCGAACCGCTGGCCGCGCTGTTCGCGGAAGAGCTGGGTGCCGTCGTGCAGATCCGGCGCGGGCACGCCGGAGCGGTTGTCGCGGCGGCGAAGGCCGCCGGCCTGGACGCGGCCGTCGTCGGGGTTGCGACGAGCTCCGGACGCGTGACGATCAGGCGTCAGGGATCGACGCTGTTCGACGAGACGCGCATCGACCTCAATCGCGCATGGTCGTCGACGACGCACGCAATGCAGAAGCTTCGCGACAATCCCGATGCGGCCGACCAGGAATACGCGCGCATCGAAGATGTCGCGGATCCCGGCCTCACGCCACATCTGACGTTCGATCCGGAGCAGGACGTCGCCGCGCCGTTCATCGCCACGGGTGTGCGACCCAGGGTCGCCATCCTGCGCGAGCAAGGCGTGAACGGGCACGTCGAGATGGCCGCCGCGTTCGACCGCGCCGGCTTCGATGCGTACGACGTGCACATGAGCGACATCGCGGCGGGACGCCGTGCGCTGGGCGAATTCAAGGGCATCGTCGCCGGCGGGGGATTCTCGTATGGCGACGTCCTCGGCGCGGGCGAAGGCTGGGCCAAGTCGATCCTGTTCGACCCCCGATTGCGCGATCAATTCGCCGCGTTCTTCGCGCGTCCGGATGCCTTCGCGCTTGGCGTCTGCAACGGCTGCCAGATGATGAGCAACCTGCGCGAGATGGTGCCCGGCGCCGCGCACTGGCCGCATTTTGTCCGCAACGCGTCGGAGCAGTTCGAAGCGCGATTCGTCATGCTCGAAGTTCGACGGTCGCCGTCGCTCTTCTTCGCCGGCATGGAGGGCAGCCGAATTCCGGTGGCGACCGCGCATGGCGAAGGGTATGCGGAGTTTCACGACGCCGCGCAAGCAGCGGCGGCGGAGCCGTTGGTGTCGCTTCGCTTCGTCGACCATCGCGGCGCGCCGACGGAAGCCTATCCGTACAATTGCAACGGTTCGCCGCAGGGCATCACCGGGCTGACCACGGCGGACGGGCGTTTCACGATCCTGATGCCGCATCCCGAGCGCGTGCACCGGACGGCGCAGATGTCCTGGCATCCCGATGAATGGGGTGACGCGTCGCCATGGATGCGCATGTTCCGCAATGCGCGCCGATGGGTGGCGTGATTCGGCTCGGATGATCACGGGAGAAGCGTCATGCCGCTGATCGTATACGCCATCGACGGCTTGACACCCGTCGTCGACCCAACCGCCTATGTCCACCCATCCGCCGTGCTCATCGGCGATGTGATCGTCGGGCCGGGCTGCTACGTTGGGCCGTGCGCCAGCCTGCGCGGGGACTTCGGGCGCCTCGAAGTGCATGCCGGCGCCAATCTGCAGGACTCGTGCATCATGCACGGCTTCCCGGGCACGGACACGATCGTCGAAGAGGAAGGCCACATCGGCCACGCCGCGGTGCTGCATGGCTGCATCGTCCGCCGCAACGCGCTGGTCGGCATGAACTCGGTGGTCAACGACAATGCGGTCATCGGCGAGTCGGCGATCGTCGCGGCCATGGCTTTCGTGAAGGCGGGCTTCGTCGTGCCGCCGCGCACGCTGGTGGCAGGCATACCTGCCAGGATCGTCCGCGAATTGACCGAACAGGAAATGACCTGGAAGGTCGAAGGCACGCGCAGCTATCAGGAGCTCACGCGGCGCAGCCTGGCGACGATGACCGCGACGTCGCCGTTGGCTGCGCCCGAGCCAGGGCGCAGGCGAATCGAGGTGAGCGAGCTCCTGCCGCTGTCGGTGCTGAAAGGCGGCAAAACCTAGAAGCCGGCCGCGTGCCCGTCGCGCCTCGGGTCCGACGCCGCAACGTAGCCGTCGTCGCCCTTGACGATGAACTGCCCCGCGCCGAAGTCCATGTAGGAGTCGGGCACCGATTCAAGCCGGTGTCCCAGCGCAATCAGGCCCTCGCGCAATTCCGGGCTCGCCGCGGCTTCGAGATCGAGCGAACCGTCGGCGTTGACTTTCCATCGCGGCGCGTCGAGGACGGCCTGTGGGTTCATCCGGAAGTCGATGAGGCGCATCAAGGTCTGCACGTGGCCGGGCGGCTGGATCGGGCCGCCCATGACGCCGAATGCCGCATACGGTTTCCCGCCGCGCGTGACAAAGCCGGGAATGATCGTGTGGTAGGGCCGTTTTTCGCCGGCCACTTCGTTGGGATGGCCCGGCTGCAGCACGAAACCGGCGCCGCGATTCTGCAGGCTGATGCCGGTGCCGGGCACGACGACGCCGGAACCGAAACCCATGTAGTTCGACTGGATCAGCGAGACCATCATCCCGCCTTCGTCGGCCGCGCACAGGTAAACGGTGCCGCCGCGCGGCGGTTCGCCGGGCCCGAAGTCCTGCGCGCGATTGGGATCGATGAGACGCGCGCGCGCCGCGAGGTAGTCGGCGTCGAGCAGCGAAGACGCGGGAAACGGCATCGTCCGCGGGTCGCTTACGTAGCGGTAGGAATCGGCGAACGCGAGCTTCATCGACTCGATCGCAAGATGCTGGACGGCGACGGAATCGCAGTCGCGGCCCGCGAGGTCGAATTGGCCGAGCATCCCCAGTGCCATCAACGCCGACACGCCCTGGCCGTTGGGCGGAATCTCGTGCACGGTGAATCCGCGGTAGTCCTGCGCCAGCGGGGTGACCCAATCGGCTTGGTGCGCGGCGAAATCCGCGAGCGTATGCGCGCCGCCTGCGGCCTGCGATGCCTTGACGATGGCTTCCGCGAGCGGGCCGCGATAGAACGATTCGCCTTGCGTCGCCGCGATCTTTTCGAGCGTGTCGGCCATCGCCCGGCACGCAAAGCGCTCGCCGACCTGCGGCACGCGGCCTTTCGGCATGAAGACATTCGGCCAGCCTAAGTCCTTCGGCACGACCTGCGCGGCGAGAGCCCACTTCTCCGCGACCACCGGCGACACGTGCCAGCCGTCGCGCGCGTAGCGGATGGCAGGCACGAAGAGATCCGCGAACGGCAGCTTGCCGAAGCGTTTCGACAATGCGGCCCAGCCCGATACGGCGCCCGGAATCGTCACCGAGTCCCAGCCACGCTCGGGCATCACCTTCCGGCCCGCAAATCGTTGCGGTGACCATGCCGCGGGCGCGCGGCCCGACGCGTTCAGGCCGACCAGCTGGTTGCCCGTCCAGACGATGGCGAAGAGGTCGGAGCCGATGCCGTTGCTGCACGGCTCCACGACGGCGAGGGCCATCGCCGTCGCAAGCGCCGCGTCGACGGCGTTGCCGCCGCGGGCGAGCATTGCGATGCCCGCCTGCGTGGCGAGCGGCTGCGACGTCGCGACGGCGTTGCGCGCAAAGACGGGCTGGCGCCGCGATGCATAAGGGGTCGACCAGTCGAGCGGCATCTTACGTCTCTTCCTGGAACGCTTCCTCGCGCTTCCTGCGGATGTTGGGCAGCGCGATGACGACGACGAGCAGCACGGCAGCGATCAGCATTCCCGCGGACAGCGGCCGGACCAGGAACGTCATCGGGTCGCCGCGGGACAAGAGCAGGGCGCGGCGCAGGTTCTCCTCCATCATCGGCCCCAGCACGAAGCCTAGCAGCAGCGGCGCAGGCTCGCATGCGAGCTTGACGAATACGATGCCCAGGAAGCCCATGAAGGCCGTCTGCATCACGTCGAAGCTGGCATTGTTGATCGTATACACGCCGATCGCGCAGAACATCAGGATCGCCGGATAGAGGATGCGATAGGGCACGGTCAGCAGCTTGATCCAGATGCCGATCATCGGCAGGTTGAGGACGACCAGCATCAGGTTGCCGATCCACATCGACGCGATCAGGCCCCAGAACAATCCGGGATTGCTGGTCATCACCTGCGGACCCGGCTGGATGTTGTGGATGGTCATCGCGCCGACCATCATCGCCATCACGGCGTTTTCCGGAATACCCAGCGTCAGCAGCGGAATGAACGACGTCTGCGCGCCCGCGTTGTTCGCCGACTCCGGTCCGGCAACGCCCTGGATCGCGCCCTTGCCGAATTGCGATGGGTCCTTGGCCACCTTCTTCTCGAGCGCATAGGACGCGAAGGACGCGAGCATCGCGCCGCCGCCCGGGAGCAGGCCCAGGAACGAGCCCAGTCCGGTGCCACGCAGCACCGCGGGCCACGCGGCCTTGAATTGTTCCTTCGAGATCCACAGCCCTTTGACCTTGCTCGAGATCCGCTCGCGCTTTTCGTCGGTCTCGAGATTCGTGATGATCTCCGCGAAACCGAAGAGGCCCATCGCCACGCTCACCACGCCGATGCCGTCGGTCAACTCGGGGATGCCGAAGTCGAAGCGCGCCACGCCCGAATTGACGTCGGTACCGACGATCCCCAGCAGCAGGCCGAGCACGATCATCGCGATGGCCTTAAGGAGCGAACCGTGCGCGAGCACGACCGCGCCGATCAGTCCCAGCACCATCAGCGAGAAATATTCGGCGGGGCCGAACTTGAGCGCCAGTTCGGACAGTGGAACGGATACCGCGGCGATGAAGACCGTCGCCACGCACCCGGCGAAGAACGAGCCGAGCGCGGCCGTGGCCAGCGCGGCGCCGGCTTCGCCCTTGAGCGCCATCTGGTGGCCGTCCAGGCAGGTGACGGCGGACGACGTCTCGCCGGGCATGTTGATCAGGATCGACGTCGTGGAGCCGCCGTACTGCGCGCCGTAGTAGATGCCGGCAAGCATGATGAGCGCGGAGACCGGCTCCAGCGCGTAGGTCGTCGGCAGGAGCATCGCGATCGTGGCGACCGGTCCGATCCCCGGGAGCACGCCGATCAAGGTGCCGAGCAGCGAACCGATCAGCGCATAGAACAGGTTGATCGGCGTCAGCGCGACCGAAAATCCGACAGCCAGGTGATTGAGCAGGTCCATCCGTTCAGCGCTGGAAATACGTCGGCCAGATCGGCACCTGCAGCTTCAGGCCGATGACGAACACGCCGACGGCAAGCACCGCCAGCAGCATCCCGGCGATCACCGCTTCCTTCGGCCGGAATTCATGGCTTGCCGAACTCGAGAGCACGATCAGGATGACGACGGAGATCGCCATACCGAGCCTCGTGACGATCATCCCGAACAGCACGACGCTGCCCAGGACGATGATCGTCGGGCGCCACCGGAACGCCGCAATGTGGGTGCCGTCCATGCGCAGCGCGCGCAACGCGAGGATGGCCCCCAAGAGGATCAGGAGCATGCCGAGGATGCGCGGGAAATAGCCGGGCCCCATGCGCGCGGCGGTGCCCAGGTTGTACCGCGATCCGAGGGCGATGGCGGCAATGCCTACGGCGACGAACAGAACTCCGGCCCAGAAGTCCTTCGGATCACGAATGCGCCCCACGTATCCCCCGGATGGTTTTCGTGTTTGGGCGCAAGGATAGCATCCGGCAGGCGGGGTCCGGCCACCCCGTTCAGCCAGCGATCGACTGTTACACCGCGGGTTCGCGCAAAAGAAGGGCGGGCCCATCGGCCCGCCCCGTCAATCGTTGCGGAAGCGTCCGAATCAAACGCCGTTCTTGGCGCGCAGTTCCTTGAAATACTTGTCGAGGAATGCCGCCTGCATCCGCTGCTGGAGCTGCGGCTTCACTTCGTCGAACGGCGGCACCTTGGCGTCGCGCACGTCCTCGACGAAGATCACGTGGTAGCCGAACTGCGTTTGCACCGGCTGCGTGGTGAACTTGCCCTTCGGCGTGGCGACCATCGCGTCCGAGAACGGCTTGACGAAGCCGGCGGGCGCGTTCCAATCGAGATCGCCGCCCTTGTCCTTGGAGCCCGGGTCCTTCGAGCGTGCCTTGGCGAGCTCGTCGAACTTGGCGCCCTTTTGCAGCTGCGCGATGATGTCCTTGGCCTCGTCTTCCTTCTCGACCAGGATGTGCTTGACGTGATATTCCTTGTCGCCGATCTGCGCCTTGATCACGTCGTATTCCTTGTGCAAGTCGGCGTCGGGGATCGGGTTCTTCTTGATCCAGTCGGCGACAAAGGCACTGACCAGGACCGTTTGCGATGCCAGGTCCATCTGCGTCTTGATATCGGCATTCTTGTCGAGGCCCTGCTTCGTTGCCTCCTTCGCAAGCAGCACCCGCGTGTTGAGTTCTTCGCGGACGGCGTTGCGCATTTCCGGCGTGTCCGGCTGGCCCTGTTGCAGCCGTTGCTTCAGCATGATGTCGAACTGCGCCTGCGGATACAGCGCCTTGCCGCTGGATGTCGAGGCGGCGGCTGTGGCCTTGGGTGCGGCCTTGGGTGCGGTCATTTGCGCCTGGGCAACGCCCGCGGCGAGGGTCGCGGCGATCGTTGTGGCAAAAGCGGCCACGAGCATTCTAGTTCTGGTCATTGCGTACATCCTTTCGTCAGGAAGGGAATTCGTCCGGGGTGTACGCGCGAATGGCGAGCGCATGCACCGGATGGGGGATGAGGTCGCCCACGCGATCCAGCACCGCGCGATGGCGCGCGAGCCGCGTGAGTCCGCTAAATTGCTGTGACACGATCAGCAGCGAAAAGTGCCCGCCGCCCGCCGCTGCACCGGCGTGGCCCGCATGTTCAGCGCTGTCGTCGGCCAGTTCCAGCACGACCGGCGCGAGAGCGGACAGCCGGTGCTCGATCGTCCGCGCCACGCCGCTGCCGCCAATACTTGCTGCCCCGGTGGCGCTCACTGCGGTTCCTCGATGTGGCGCGCGAGCATGAGTCCCTGTGCCAGCGCAAACGCGAGAAACAGACCGATGCCGCCCCACACCTTGAAATTGACCCATGTCTCGGTCGGGAAGTGGAACGCGACGTACCAATTGAGCGCCGCCATCGTGAAGAGGAATCCCGTCCACGACCAGGTCACGCGCGACCACACGGCGGCCGGCAGCGTGATGTCCTTCAGCAGGAAGCCGATGAGGTCACGACCGAACGCCAGTTTGCCCACGGCGAGGATGGACCCGAACAGTCCGTAGAGCACCGTCGGCTTCCACTTGATGAACACGTCGTCGTGCAGCACCAGCGTCGCGCCGCCGAACAGGGCGATGATCGCGAACGAGATCCAGTGGATGGCCGACAGCTTGCCTTTCCACTTGAACCAGGCGATCTGCGCCACCGACGCGGCCATGGCCACGGCGGTCGCGAAATAAATGCCCTGCCACTTGAAGGCCAGGAAAAAAAGCAGGAGCGGGAAGTAATCCGCCAGTAACTGCATGGGGTCGAAGGATGCGCCGGGTAGCCTTAAGGACGCCTTAGCTTCGCGTCCGGCTACCGGCCAAGCCTGGTATAGGGCAACCGCTTATTATAACCGATGGCCCCGGACGGGTCTGTCCGGCGGGCTTGCCCGGACCTTGAACCGGGTCCGCAGTTGCGTTAACCCGTGGCCCGGCCGCCGGTCGGCGCGGCGCCGAGCATCCGGCCCAAACGCCGCCAGTCGAACGACGGGCCGGGGTCGGTCTTGCGCCCCGGCGCGACGTCGCTGTGACCGACCATGTCCTGAACCGGGTAGCGCCGGCACAGTGCCTTCGCCAGGCGCGCTAGCGTCGCGTACTGCGGCGTCGCGTAAGGCCGGTCATCCGTACCCTCCAGCTCGAGTCCGATCGAGAAATCGTTGCAGGACGGCCGGCCGCGCCACGACGAGACGCCGGCATGCCAAGCCCGTTGTGTGCAGGCCACGAACTGCACCAGCATGCCGTCGCGGCGGATGAAGAAATGCGAGGAGACCTTGAGGCGCGCGATGCCGGGATAGTAGGGATCGGCAGCGGCGTCAAGCGTGTTCGTGAACAGTCTCTCGACACCGTCGCCGCCGAACTTTCCCGGCGGCAAGGAGATGCCGTGCACGACGATCAGCGAAATGGTTGCGCCGGGCGGTCGCGCGTCGCAGTTCGGGGACGCGATCTGCGTGGCCGGTGAAGCCAGGCCGTCGCCGTCGATTGCAATCGTGCGGTGCCTCATGGATGACGAATGTGCAGGAGATCGCTCATGCCACGCAAGCGATCCGAAGGAATGCCCGCCACATTCTAGCGGATTGCCGCGTCGCTCCCTGGCGCGGCGGCGCCCTGGCGGCAGCTCACCGCCTATTCAATTTCGCGCGGCGCGCGCGCTGCGCGGAGGGCTTCGTCTTGAATCGCTGACGGTACCAGCGGGAGAACCCGCTAGGCGCCGAGAAACCCAGAAGCGATGAAATCTCCGAAAGCGACCGGTGAGGATCCTTGACGTAGCGCTCGGCCAACTCCCGCCGCACGGCCTCGACCAAATCGGAAAAGGTCTTCCCCTCATTCGCCAATCGGCGGTGGATCGTGCGCCGGTCGATGCCAAGATGTTGGGCGACCCGATCGATCGTGCACGTTCCGGTGCCGATCAACATCACCACCAGCTCGCGCACCCGTACGGTCATGTTCGGCGGCTTGCTCGCGGGGTTGGCCTCGAGCATTTGCCGCGCAAGCCGCGCAACCACCGGATCGGCATCGGGATTGACCACATCGAGATCGGCGCGGGCGCAGACGATACCGTTGAAGTCGTGTCCGAACTCGACGTTGCGTCCAAATATCCGCTCGTGGATCGATCGGTCGCCAGGCGCGTCGTGGGCGAAGCACACGCGTCGTGGTCGCCATTCGGGTCCCAGGAATGTGCGCAGCATGCGAAACGCCACGCCGATCGCGAGTTCGGTCGACTGCCGCACCGAGCCCGAGCCGCCGACGATCAATTCCTCGCGCAGAACGACGACTTCCTGGCTTTCCTCAAGCGTGAGGAAGAGCGCCTCATTGAGGCGGTTGCTGTAGCGGACCAACGCCTCGAGGGCGAGACGCATCGTTGGCTGTTCGCGGATCAGGAGTCCGAGCGGGCCGAGATTCGACAACCGGCGCGCCTCGGCCATCAGGAGGCCGAACCCCTCGACGCCGCTCCTCTCGGCCGACGCCTCGAGCAGCCCCCTCACCGCATCGATCGGGATCAAGTGCTCGGGCTCTTTGAGACAGGTCGGCGGCAGGCCGAACTCGCTCAGCATCCGTAAGGGATCGAGGCCGGCGTGCCGCGCCACCTCCGCGTAATGGGTGAGACTCGCGCCGCGAATGAGTCCGATCATCGTTGGTCCGAGGGGTTGTCCCCGATAGATAAGTCTATGTCACCCGAGGTCAATCCGAAAGAGGAGCCTGCGCGCAGAATTCACGCCATCGAAGGCCCTCATTGCGCCTCGAGAATCGCGGCGCCCTTTGGGCCCCGCCCTGGAGAGAGATGATCATGGCCTTTACGGCGCGCCACGTTGCCTTCGACCCCGCGGACCATCGTCCTGCGCCGCGTCGCTACGCGTGGGCCGTGTTCGCGGTTTTGTTCTTGCTGATGGTGGTCGACTACATCGACCGCCAGGTCGTGGTGTCGATGTTCCCGCACTTGAAGTCGCAGTGGAACCTCACCGACAGTCAATTGGGCGCGCTCGTCTCGATCGTCTCGATCACCGTCGCGCTCGGTGCGGTCCCGCTGTCGTTGCTCGCCGACCGGTGGAGCCGCGTCAAGAGCGTGTTCCTGATGGCGCTGGTCTGGAGCCTCGCGACGATCTCCTGCGCGTTCGCGGCAAGCTACGGCCATCTGCTGGCCGCACGTGCCCTGGTGGGCGTGGGCGAGGCGGCGTACGGCACGGTGGGCGTCGCGTTGCTAGCGACCCTGTTTCCGGCACGGATGCGCAGCACCGTGATCGGCGCCTTCCTGGCGGCCGGCATGCTGGGATCGGTGATGGGTGTCGTGCTCGGCGGCTATATCTCCCAACATTGGGGTTGGCAGGCGGGGTTTGGCGCCGTCGGCATTCCGGGGCTCGTCCTGTGCGGCGTGTTCCTGTTGGTGGTGCGCGACTACAAGACGGTGGCGCTGCCCTGCAGCGACTCCGCGGCCGGCGCTCAACGACTTACCGCGCGCGCCGTGGTCACCGAGCTGTTGCGGCCACGCACGGCGCTGGTCACATGCGTCGGCGCCGGTCTCAACCTGCTGGTGGTTTCGACGATCTGGGCATGGCTGCCGAGCTACCTCAACCGCTACTACGGTCTGGCAACGGATCAGGCGGGGCTCAAGACGGGAATCGTCGTGCTGGTCGGCGGCGTCGGCGCGCTCGTCTGGAGCAGGGTCGCCGATCGACTGAGCGGCCGGATTCCGAACGCCCGATTGATCGTGCCCGCGGTCGCCGCGGTGCTG
Source organism: uncultured beta proteobacterium (assembly GCA_963828045.1). GTDB lineage: Bacteria > Pseudomonadota > Gammaproteobacteria > Burkholderiales > Casimicrobiaceae > VBCG01. Next base: position 148,450 of record CAWHCM010000001.1, read on the forward strand.
ACCACGGTGTTCATGTGCACGGCCTTTGCCGGCCTGCCGCCGGGCAACGCGCAATTCCTCCTAGTCATCGCCGGCGGCTTCGTCATGGCCGGCAGCATCGGCCCGACGGATGCCGTCGTCATCGACGTCATCCACCCGGGACTGCGGGCAACTGCGGCCTCGGTCCTGTCGCTCACCCGGAACCTCTTCGGGCTCGCCGGCGGACCGTTGCTGGCCGGCATGCTTTCCGATGCCTACGGATTGCAATTCGCGATGTCGGTGGTGCCGGTACTCTGCCTGGCTGCGGCCGCCGTGTTCATGCTTGCCGCGCGAACCTACCAAGCGGACCGCAGCAGCGTCGGGGGCGTCGAACCCGCACTCGACGCGAATCGCCTCGATCCCCAGCCCGCTTGACGACGGAACCGGGATAACACCGCCATGAAAATGAACGAATCCGGCAACCCCGCACGCCCGGCTCGGCCACGCAAGAAAGCGAGCGGCAACTGGAATCCGGACTGGGAGCCCTTTGCCAAGCTCGATCCCGCCTGGACGGAGAAGGTGATCGCGATGTCGCTCGCGCCGGTCGTTGCCGGCGTGCTCGACGCGAAGACGATCGAACTGATCGGCATCGCCATCGACGTTTCGTGCACGCACATGTACGCGCCCGGCGTTCGCCGGCACATCCAGCGTGCGCTGAAGGCGGGAGCGACGAAGGCCGAAATCACGGCCGTATTGCAACTCGCGACCCAGCAAGGGTTGCACAGCATGTGTCTTGGTGCGCCGATCCTGCTCGAGGAACTCGAAGCGCACGCGGTCGCGCCAGGCCTGACTTTCATTCAACTCGAATTTGAAAAGGTAATCCATGAACTTCCTCGACGGATCGTTGTTCCCCGAAAACCAGGAAAAGCTCGTCATCACCGCCGCGCCGTACGGCCCCGAGTGGGTGCCTTCGGACTTTCCTGAGGACATTCCCGTCACCATGGAGGCGCAGGTCCAGAAGGCGGTGGACTGCTACAACGCGGGCGCCACGGTGCTGCACCTGCACGTGCGCGAGCTCGACGGCAAGGGCTCCAAGCGCCTGTCCAAGTTCAACGAGCTGATCGCCGGCGTGCGCCGCGCCGTGCCGGACATGATCATCCAGGTCGGCGGCTCGATCTCGTTCGCGCCCGAGACCGAAGGCGCCAACGCCAAGTGGCTGTCCGACGACACGCGCCACATGCTGGCCGAGCTAGATCCCAAGCCGGATCAGGTCACCGTCACCGTCAACACCACGCAGATGAACGTCGTGGAGCAGATGGAAATCGAGGACATCGCCGGCACGTCGCTGGCGGAGCCGCAGAACTACCAGGCCTATCGCGAGATGATCGTCCCCTCCAACCCCGGCTGGTTCGAGGAGCACGTGCGCCGCCTGAGCGCCGCCGGCATCCAGAGCGCGTTCCAGTTCTACAACATCAACAGCTACGAGACGGTGGAGCGCATGATCCGCCGCGGCGTCTACAAGGGCCCGCTGGTGATGAACTGGGTGGCGATCGGCGGCGGCATGGACCAGCCCACGATCTACAGCCTGGCCCACTTCCTGCGCGCCATCCCCGACGGCTCGATGCTGACCGTGGAAAGCAGCATGCGCAACGTGCTGCCGATCAACATGATGGGCATCGCCATGGGCCTGCACGTGCGCTGCGGCATCGAGGACAACCTCTGGAACCAGTCGCGCACCGAGAAGATGTCGACCGTGAAGCAGATCGAGCAGCTGGTGCGCATCTCCCGCGAGTTCGGCCGCGGCGTGGCCAGCGGCAAGGAAGCGCGCGAGATCTGCAAGATCGGCGTGTTCTACGACACGGTGGAAGAGACGCTGGCCGCAAACGGCTTCGCCCCGAACGCCAAGGGCCGGCAGCAGGGCTTCCTGCGCAAGGTCGCGTGAGGTGACCATGGCGCACGCGATCCGATTTGATCAAGCCGGCGGACCGGAGGTCCTGCGCTGGGAGGAGGTTGCCGTCGGCAATCCCGGTCCCGGCCAGGCGCGCATCCGGCACGAAGCGGTCGGCCTGAACTTCGCCGACACGTATTTTCGCACGGGCTTCTATCCCATTCCGCTGCCGAACGGCATCGGCGTGGAAGCCGCCGGCGTCATCGAGGCGGTCGGCGAGGGCGTGACCAACGTCGCCCCGGGCGACCGCGTGACCTACACCGGCTTCGTCAACACGCTGGGCGCCTACAGCACGGAGCGGATCATTCCGGCCGCGCCGCTCATCAAGCTTCCCGCCGAGATCTCGTGCGAGACCGCCGCGGCGATGACCATGCGCGGGTTGACCTCCTCCTACCTGCTTCGCCGCATCTGGCCGCTGCGCACCGGCGACACGATCCTTCTCCATGCCGCTGCCGGCGGCGTCGGCCTCATTGTCTCGCAGTGGGCGAAGTTCTTGGGCCTCAACGTGATCGGCACGGTATCGACGGAAGCCAAGGCGGCCGTCGCCCGCGCGCACGGCTGCGACCACGTGATCCTTTACGGTCGCGAGGACGTGGCGAAGCGCGTGCGCGAGATCACCGACGGTGTCGGGGTCTCGGTCGTGTACGACAGCGTGGGCAAGGACACCTTCGCGGGTTCCCTCGACTCGCTCAAGCGCCGCGGCTTGCTTGTCTGCGTGGGCACGGCGTCAGGCCCGGTCCCGCCGATCGACGCGACACAGCTCGCAATCAAGGGTTCCGTCTACGTGACGCGCCCGGCGCTCGCCGACTACATCGCCGATCCGGTCGAGAAGAACGCGCTCGCGAAGGAACTCTTCGGCCACGTCGCCGCGGGCCGGATCAAGATCGAGATCAACCAGCGCTACAAGCTGCAGGATGCCTCCCAGGCTCACCGCGACCTCGAGTCGCGCAAGACGACCGGCTCGTCGGTCTTCGTCATCTGATGCCTCCGATCGGCAAAATTTCGACCAGGAAGAACCGCACATGATCACAGAACCGAACAGAGCACGGGCCGCGGAACCCATTACGACGCGCGGGTCGATCAGAGTCGAGCAGCTGACCTGCGCGATCGGTGCCGAGTTGTCCAACGTCGACCTCGGTGCCGCGTCGCGCGACGTCGGTCTCGTCGCGGAGATCCGCGCGCTGCTGCTCAAGCACCGCGTGCTGTTCTTCCGCGACCAGGACATCACGCGTGCGGAGCACGTTGCTTTCGCGCGGCACTTTGGCGAACTCGAGGACCATCCCGTCGCGGGCAGCGATCCCCAAAATCCGGGCCTCGTACGCATCTACAAGTCTCCCGACGCGCCTATCGACCGTTACGAGAATGCGTGGCACACCGACGCGACGTGGCGCGAAAGGCCGCCGTTCGGCTGCGTCCTTCGCTGCGTCGAGTGCCCGCCCGTCGGCGGCGACACGATGTGGGCGAACATGGCGCTCGCCTACGAAAAACTGCCGGGCGACGTCAAGGCAAAGATCGCTACCTTACGCGCCCGCCACAGCATCGAGGCGTCGTTCGGCGCCGCGATGCCGATCGATAAGCGGCTCGCGCTCAAGACGCAGTTCCCCGATGCCGAGCATCCGGTCGTGCGTACGCATCCGGAGACGGGCGAGAAGATCCTGTTCGTCAACGGGTTCACGACGCACTTCACGAACTATCACACGGCGGCGAACGTTCGCTACGGCCAGGACTACAACCCGGGGGCGTCGCAACTGCTCAATTACCTCATCAGCCAGGCGTTCATCCCGGAGTACCAGGTGCGCTTCCGGTGGCAGCCCAACAGCGTGGCGATGTGGGACAACCGCAGCACGCAACATTACGCCGTGATGGACTACCCGCCCTGCCATCGCAAGATGGAGCGGGCCGGCATCATCGGCGACCTTCCTTATTGATCGCCCGAGGCAGGAAATGCAAAGCATGCACCAACTGACGCTCGGCCATGGAGAACCGGCATGTACCGCCACTTGATGGTTCCACTCGACGATTCGCAGCTGTCGGTCGAGTCCGTACACCAGGCCGTCCAGTTCGCGCGCACCCTTGGCGCGAAGGTGACGTTCTTCCACGCCCAGACGGACTACGGCGCGTCCAGCATCGGCGCGCTGGAGCGCGTGATGGCGCCGGCGGCCTTCAACGAGCACGTGGCGGGCGAAGCCCGGGCGATCCTGGCCAAAGCCGAGGTCGCGGCCCGGCAAGCGGGCATTGCGTACGACTCCGTCGTCATGACGAGCGACCGGCCGCACGAGGCCATCCTTGGCGTCGCCGAGGCGCGAGGCTGCGATCTCATCTTCATTTCCTCGCACGGTCACCGCGGCATCAAGGGGCTCATGCTGGGTTCCGAGACGCAGAAGGTGCTGCAGCATACGACGATTCCGGTGCTGGTTTCGGCGGTCGAGAGCAACCTGCCCTCGGCTGAGAAGCTGGCGCCGCTGACAATCCTCCGCGACGAGCACCGCTCACTTGCAGCGGTCATCCATGGCCTCGAATTCCTCGTGCGCAGCGCGCGCGACGGCGGAACCCTTCCGTCGTTCCCGCTGCTGCACGCGATGGTGCATTACATCAGGGCTTTTCCCGAGGCGCTGCACCACCCGAAGGAGGATGCCTACCTGTTCCGCAGGCTGCGCGCCCGCACGAGCGAGTTCGACGCGACGCTCGACGAACTCGAACGGCAGCATGTCGAGGGCCACGCGCAGGTCGACGAACTGGAGCAAAGCCTCGACGCGTACGAGAAGGATCCGGCCGGCGGCCTGGCGCGATTTGCGGCCGCCGTCGAGCGCTTCGCGACTGCGCAGAGCGAGCACATGGCGCTCGAAGCGAAGGTGATCATTCCGGCGTCGCGCAAGCATCTCACCGCGGAGGATTGGGCGGAAATCGGCGCCGCGTTCTCCGGAAACGGCGATCCACGGTTCTCGGTGGACAACGACGAGGAGTTCCGACAGCTCTTCGCGCGGATCCTCAACCTCGCGCCGACGCAGATGGTCGGCAGCTCCGAGCGTGGCTAAAGGAGATCACGCACCAACGACCGTGATCTCGTAGCCGCAACCGAATCAGGGAAACAGAGACGCCGCGGGATACCGGCGGACGGGACGGCTTGCGCCCTCCGACGACGATGCCGCCACGGGAACCAATGCAGTTTCAACACCTTACCAGGAGATTGAAGAGAATGAGAAGCTCATCGAAACATCCATCCGGCAACATCGCCTTCCGGCGCCGAACGGCGTCGCTGGCGATCGCGTCGCTGCTAGTGGCGGCCGGCGCTGCACAAGCGTTCGAAATCGACACCGGCAACGAGGACCTGGCGATTCGCTGGGACAACACGGTCCGGTACAACATCGGGGTACGAGCGCAGGGCCAGGATTCGGCGATTCTCAAGAACCCGAACCTGGACGACGGCGACCGCAACTTCTCCAATGGTTCGCTGGTGACCAACCGGCTCGACGACCTGTCGGAATTCGACCTCGTCTGGCAGCGCAAGTACGGCGTGCGCTTCAGCGCCGCCCTCTGGTACGACGCGGCTTACAACAGCCTGGACGACACCAGCACCGCGACCGCCAACACGCTGGTCAACGGCCTGCCGGTGGCGGGGCAATTGAGCCCGTATACCAAGCGCTACGCCAAGGGCCTATCGGGCGAGTGGCTCGACGCCTTCGCCTTCGGCAACTTCGACATTTTCGACGTGCCGGTCAGCGTCAAGGCGGGCCAGCACACTGTCTACTGGGGCGACAGCCTGCTCCTGGGCGGGGCAGTGCATGGCATCTCGTATGCGCAGAACTCCCTCGACCTCTGGAAGGCCTTTGCCACGCCGGGTGCCGAGGCGAAGGAGCTGTTCCGGCCGCGCGGCGGTCTGACGATCCAGGCGCAGCCGATGAAGGAGCTGTCGCTCGCCGGGCAATGGTTCTACAACTGGCAGGCGGTCCGCGTACCCGAATCGGGTTCCTACCTGACGATCAACGACGGGCTGCAGTTCGGCGGCGATTCAGCGATCGTCGCTGCCAACCCGTTTGCCGCGAGCATTCCCGGCGCACCGGCGTTCTTGCGCGCCTGGAACACGAGCCCGATACCGCCTTCCCGCTACAGCGGCAGCATCGGCGATTTTGGCCTCTCCGCGCGCTGGAGCCCGGATTGGCTCGACGGCACGCTGGGATTCTACGGCCGCAATGCGACCGACATCCTGCCGCAGCAATACCTGACGCCTGGCCTCGCGACCGGCATCCCGGCGGCGAAATGCACCGCGATCGGCGGCATCGTCGTGGCGCCCGGCGCCTGCATCATCAACAAGGACGCCACGTCCGTCGAGGACCTGACGAAGTACGGAAAGTACGGGACCTACGGTCTCGCTTACGGCAACGACATCCACATTTTCGGTCTCTCGCTGTCGAAGGAAGTGGCCGGAGTGTCCGTCGGTGCGGAGGCGTCCTACCGTCAGAACATGCCGCTCATCAGCAACACCGTCATGGTTCTGCCGGCGCCGCTGGTCAACCCGGCGGCAGGCCAGATAGCGACCACGGCCCTGCCGTCGAACGGCGATACGCCGGGCGCGCGCGGCAACACGTTCCATGGCCTGGTGAATGCGCTGAATGTCTTCCCCAAGACACCGGTATTCGACACGGCGTCGCTTTCGGCCGAGTTGACGTTCATGCGCTGGCTTTCGGTCACGCAGAACGCGGCGGCGTTCAAGGGCAGCGACAATTACGTCAACCCGGACGGATCGACGCCGATCGACAAGGTGACGAAGAACTACGCCGGACTGGGCATCAATTTCACGCCCACCTGGTTCCAGGTCTATCCGGGCGTGGATCTCTCGGCACCGGTCGCATGGAGTCAGGGGCTGTCGGGTAACGCTGCCGTGCTGCTGGGCGGGAACCAGGGCGCCGGGACGTATTCGGTCGGCGTCGGCGCGGACATCTACCAGAAGTACAAGGTATCGCTGCAGTACATCGGGTACTACGGCAACTTTTCGACCAACCCGGCGACCGGCGCCCTTACCACTGCCAACGGCACGTACGGTTCGCTGTCCGATCGCGGCTGGGTTTCGCTCACGCTCAAGGCTACGTTCTAAGGAGGAATGCAATCATGTATCGCAAGTCAATCATGGCGCTCGCCATAGCGTCGCTGGTCGCCGGCTCGGCGCTCGCGGCGGTATCGGCCGACGAGGCCAAGAAGTTGGGCACGACCCTGACGCCGGTAGGCGCCGAGAAGGCGGGCAACAAGGACGGCACGATTCCCGAATACACCGGGGGCATCAAGCCGCCGGCCGGGTTCCAGGCCGGGAGCACCGTACGGATCGACCCATTCGCCAGCGAGAAGCCGCGCCTGACGATCACGGGCAAGGACATCGCGGCGCAGGCCGACAAGCTCACCGAAGGCACCAAGGAGCTCTTGAAGCGCTACCCGACGATGCGCGTCGACGTGTATCCGACGCACCGCACCGTCGCCGTTCCGCAGCGGATCCTCGACAACACCGCAAAGAACGCCACGGGCGCGAAGACCATCGAGGACGGGGTTGCGCTCGAGAACGTCCTGGCCGGTTATCCGTTTCCCATTCCCAAGACCGGCTCCGAAGCGATCTGGAATCACCTGCTGCGCTACAGCGGTCTAGGCTATGACGGCCCGCGCTACAGCAACTTCAACGTCGACTCGGCCGGTGTCGCGACGCTCGCGGTGACGGCCGACGCCTTCTGGGCGTGGCCCATTTACGACCCGAAGAAGACAGGTGTGCTAAGCGCCGCCGAGCCGTATTTCTACAGCAAGCTGCTCTACGTCGGCCCCGCCCGGCGGAGCGGGGAGGCCGTCCTCATCGTCGACGCGGTCAACCCACTGAAAGAGCCGCGCCACGCCTGGCAATACCTGCCGGGACAGCGCCGCGTGAAACTTGCCCCCGACCTGTGTTGCGATACACCGAACCCAGGCGCCGCCGGCGCCGGGACCTGGGACGACGTGTCAGTATTCCAGGGCGCGATCGACCGCTTCGATTGGAAGCTCATCGGCAAGAAGGAGATGTACGTCCCTTACAGCAGCTATCGGCTGACCTACCACAAGGACGCCGCCGACATCACGAAGCCCAACCACATCAATCCAGACCTCGTGCGCTGGGAGTTGCACCGCGTCTGGGTGGTCGAGGCGACGCTCAAGCCGGGGAAGCGCCACATCTACGCCAAGCGGGTGTTCTTCCTCGACGAGGACAGTTGGATGGCGGTCGCGTCCGACCAGTACGACGCCAACGGCAAGCTGTATCGGTCGAGCTTCGCGTTCGAGTCGTACAGTTACGACGTGCAGGCGCCGTTCGGCGACACGTTCGCGATCTACGACTTCAATTCCGGTGCGTACAACATCACCGGACTGTTCGGTCCGCACCACGGCCTCAAGTACATGTCCGAGCTGCCGCGCGACACCTTCTGGTCGCCGGAGGCGTTGGCCGGAGCAGGTGTGCGCTGATCCCAAGCATTCCGGCAATCAATTGGTCATCCGGCAGGGCGCGCCCTTTGGCGCCTTGCCGGCAAGACCGCAAATGAACCATCGAACAATGACGACATACCGCGCCGTTGCAACCGCTTGCCTCGCCGCACTCGCCTTGTCGCTTGCCGCGACGGCGATAGGCGCCGCGTTCGTCGACGTACTCGACACGCCGGCGCAATCCTCGCCGTTCGCGAGCAAGACATTGTTGCAAGCAGTTGCGAAAGCGGGCAATCGCCTGGTCGCTGTGGGGCAGCGCGGGCACATCGTCGTCTCGGACGACGATGGCAAGACGTGGAAGCAGTCCCCCGTCCCGCTAAGCTCGGACCTGACCGCCGTGTTCTTCGCCGACGCGAAAAATGGATGGGCGGTCGGCCACGACGGTGTCGTCCTCCACAGCGACAATGGCGGCGACAGTTGGCAGGTGCAGCTCAATGGTCACAAGGCGAACGACCTGCTGCTCGCGGCCATGGAAGGCAGGGCCAAGGCGGAGCCGGCCTCCGCGGAAGTGAAGGCACTGCTGGCCGAGGCGCAGCGCTACAAGGAGCAGGGCGCCGACAAGCCGTTTCTCGACGTCTGGTTTGCCGATGCCGCAAACGGCTACCTCGTGGGTGCGTACAACCTCATTTTCCGTACGGCCGACGGCGGCAAGACCTGGGAGCCCTGGTTCGATCGGACGGACAACCCCAAGTTCTTCAATCTCTATGCGATCCGCCCTGCCGGCGGTGAACTCTACATCGCCGGCGAAGGCGGGCTCGTGATGAAGCTCGACGCCGCGGCACAGCGCTTCCACGTGCTCACGGTCCCGTACAAGGGCAGCTTCTTCGGTATCGCGGCGGCGGGAAACGCCGTCGTCGCGTTCGGCCTCCGCGGCAATGTCTACCGCAGCGACGACGCCGGAGCGACGTGGGTGAAAGCCGACGCGGGTCTGTCGGCAACGGTCGTCGGCGCGACGCGCATGGCCGACGGTGCGCTGCTGTTGGCCGACGTGGGAGGGCGCCTGGCGGCGACCTCCGATGGCGGGCGCTCCTTCCGCAAGGTCGTACTTGAACAGCCCGTGCCCGTCACCGGCCTTGCCGAAATCGGCGACGGACGACTCGCGCTCGTCGGACCGCGCGGAGCCACCGTCGTGAAGTCCGCGACGCGCTGATCCGGCGACCGCAACGGAAAGATCCAGATCATGGCAGCCATCTCCACTCCTCTCGACCCGATGCCCGTCGTCCGGGACATCGCGGAATTCAACCGGAAGTCAGGAAACTGGCTCGAACGCCTGGTGTTCAATCACCGGCGGGCCATGGTTGTCGTGTGCGTCGTCCTGACCGCGCTGCTGGGCTACGCGGCCGCGACCCGGCTCGTGCTGAACGCGAGCTTCGAGAGGATGATTCCGCAGAGTCAGCCGTACATCAAGAACTACCTGACCTACCAAAAGGAGCTGCGCGGACTCGGCAATACGATGCGTGTCGTGGTCGAGAACGTGGACGGCGACATCTTCGATCCCGCGTACCTCGAGGTGTTGAAGCAGGTCAACGATGAGCTGGTATTGACGCCGGGCGTGGACCGCGCGTGGGTGAAGTCGCTGTGGATGCCCGGCGTGCGCTGGACCGAGGTCACCGAGGAGGGCTTCCGGGGCGGCCCGGTGATGCCGGACTCGTACAACGGCTCGGCGCCGGCGGTAGAGCAGTTGAAGCAGAACATCGCGCGCTCGGGGATCGTCGGCAGTCTCGTCGCCACCAACTTCAAGTCGAGCATGATCTTCGTGCCATTGCTCGATCGCGAGCCGGGCACCGGCAAGCGGATCGACTACCACGGCCTTGTCGCAGGTGCTGGAGGAGAAGATTCGCGCCAAGTACGAGCTGGCCAAGGCGGTCGACAACACGATCAAGACTAAGCAGTCGCCGACAGTCCGGATCCACGTCATCGGCTTCGCGAAGCTGATCGGCGAGCTCATCGACGGACTGTTCAAGGTCATGGCGTTCTTCGGCATCGCCGCCGTCATCGCCACCGTCGTCATCTATCTGTATACCCGCTGCGTGCGCAGCACGGCGCTGGTGGTCGCCTGCTCGCTGGTCGCTGTCATCTGGCAATTGGGGCTGATCGCGCTCTTCGGATTCGAGCTCGATCCGTTTTCGATCCTCGTGCCGTTCCTCGTGTTTGCGATCGGGGTCTCGCACGGCGCGCAGAAGATGAACGGCATCATGCAGGACATCGGCCGCGGCACGCACAAGCTCGTCGCCGCGCGCTACACGTTCCGGCGGCTGTTCCTGGCGGGGTTGACAGCGCTGCTCGCGGACGCCGTCGGCTTCGCCGTGCTGATGGTGATCGACATACCGGTCATCAAGGAACTCGCGCTGGCGGCGAGCATCGGTGTCGCCGTGCTGATCTTCACCAACCTGCTGTTGCTTCCCGTGTTGCTGTCGTACAGCGGAGTCAGCAGGCAGGCAGCGCTGCGCAGCCTGCGCGAGGAGAAGGATGAGGCTCGCGGCAGGGGGCTCGGCCAGGTGTGGCTGCTGCTCGACCGCTTCACGACGCGGCGCTGGGCCATCGCCGCCATCGGCGTATCGGCGGTGCTTGCCGTCGCCGGCTTCGCCGTGAGTCTTCATCTGAAGATCGGCGACCTGGACCCGGGTGCGCCGGAACTCCGGCCCCAATCGCGTTACAACCGCGACAATGCGTTCATCACTGCCAATTACGCGCTGTCCTCCGACCAGTTCGCGGTGATCGTCCGCACCGGCAAGGAGGGCTGCCTCAAGTACGAAACGCTGGTCGAGGCCGACCGTCTGGCATGGGCGATGAAGCAGGTGCCTGGCGTCCAGACGACGGTTTCGCTCGCAGATGCGGCGCGGCAGATCACCGCCGGATCGTTCGAGGGAAATCCGAAATGGCTGACGATCAATCGCAACCAGGACGTGTTGAACTACGCGGCGCAGCAGGCGTCGGTGAACAACCCGGACCTGTTCAACACCGAATGTTCGGTGATGCCGGTGATCGCATACTTGGCCGATCACAAGGCAGATTCCCTTGACCGCATCGTGCAGGTCGCCGCGGACTTCGCCGACAAGCACAGCGACAAGGACCGGCAGTTCCTGCTCGCCGCCGGCAGCGCCGGCATCGAGGCCGCGACGAACCTCGTCGTCCGGAATGCGAACCGCACGATGCTCTTCTACGTCTACGGCGCGGTGATCCTGCTCTGCTTCGTGACGTTTCGCAGCTGGCGCGCGGTCGTCGTGGCGGTCGTCCCGTTGATGTTGACGTCGATTCTCTGCGAAGCGCTGATGGTCGCGCTCGGGATCGGCGTCAAGGTGGCGACGTTGCCGGTGATCGCGCTCGGTGTGGGCATCGGCGTCGACTACGCGCTCTACCTACTTTCAGTGCAGCTCTCGCAGCAGCGTGCCGGCGTTCCGCTGAAAGAGGCCTACAAGAAGGCCGTCCAGTTCACGGGCAAGGTGGTGGCGCTGGTCGGGATTACGCTCGCCGCGGGAGTTGTCACCTGGGCATTCTCGCCGATCAAGTATCAGGCCGACATGGGCATCCTGCTGACGTTCATGTTCGTGTGGAACATGGTCGGCGCGCTGGTGCTGATTCCCGCGCTGTCGCATTTCCTGCTGCCGACTGCCGTGGTCCGCAAGCGGCGCGCGTGGAACCACATCCCGGCGAACGCCTTGCGCACCTAGCCTCGCTTCGAAGGAACAATCAATGAACCCTGGGACCATCAGCCGGACGCCGTCGGCGTACGATTCGCCGCTGTCCATCGGACAGATTCTCGAACAAGGCGTCGCGAAAGCGCCCGCGCAGGAGATCGTCTATGGCGACCTCGCGCGCTACACCTACGCGACGCTCGCGGAGCGCGTGCGCCGCCTGGCATCGGGACTCGCCGCGCTCGGTGTGGCTCCCGGCTCGACCGTCGCGATCATGGACTGGGACAGCCATCGCTATCTCGAGTGCTTCTTCGCCGTGCCGATGATGGGTGCGGTGCTGCACACGGTGAATGTCCGCATCTCGCCGGAGCAGGTGCTCTACACGATCAACCATGCCGCCGACGACGTGATCCTCGTCAACGCGGAGTTCCTGCCGCTGCTCTCCGCGATCCAAGACCGGATCCGGCCAGGCGTGAAATTCGTGCTGATCGACGAGGGTTCATCGCCGGCCCCGAGCGGAATCGAGTTCGCGGCGGAATACGAGTCGATGCTCGGGCGCGCGTCCTGCGGGTACGCGTTTCCGGAACTCCACGAGGATACGCGCGCGACGACTTTCTACACGACGGGCACGACCGGGCTGCCCAAAGGCGTCTACTACAGCCATCGCCAGCTCGTGCTGCACACGATGGGCGTGAGCCATGCGCTCGCGCACGCACCCCATGCGACATTCGGGGCGGGCGACGTGTACATGCCGATCACGCCGATGTTCCACGTGCATGCGTGGGGCCTGCCGTACGTGGCGACGATGCTGGGGGTCAAGCAGGTCTATCCGGGACGCTACGTGCCGGATGCGCTGCTCCGCCTCATCGGCAGCGAGCGCGTGACGTTCTCGCACTGCGTGCCGACGATCCTGCAGATGATGCTCGGCAGCCCCGCCGCGCAAGAGGTCGACCTGTCGGCCTGGAAGGTCATCATCGGCGGCTCGGCGCTGCCCGTGGCGCTCGCGGGCGCGGCGGTCGAGCGCGGCGTCGACATCATTGCCGGTTACGGCATGTCCGAAACCTGCCCGATCCTCACGCTCGCACATCTCGTCCCGGAAATGCGCCAATGGGATGCCGAACGCAGCCTGCCGTACCGGTGCCGGGCCGGTCGGCCGATTCCGTTCGTGCAGCTGCGCATCGTCGATGCCGGCATGAACGACGTCGCGCACGACGGGGCCAGCCAGGGCGAAGTCGTCGTACGCGCGCCGTGGTTGACGCAAGGCTACCTGGGAGAGCCGCAACGCTCCGAGGAGTTGTGGCATGGCGGCTGGCTGCACACCGGTGACGTCGGGGTCATCGACAGCCACGGGTATCTCAAGATCGTCGACCGCATCAAGGACGTCGTGAAGACCGGTGGCGAGTGGGTGTCATCGCTCGACCTGGAGGACATCATCCTGCGCGCCCCCGGCGTCGCCGAGGTCGCCGTCGTCGGCGTGCCGGACGAGAAGTGGGGCGAGCGCCCGGTCGCGCTCGTCGTGGTCAGGCGCGGCCAGAACGCTCCGACAAGGGAGGCGATCCGACGCCATGTCGCGGAGCACGCGGAGCGCGGCGCGATCTCGCGCTTCGCAATTCCCGACCGCGTCCACTTCGTCGATGCCATTCCCAAGACCAGCGTGGGCAAGCTCGACAAGAAGGTGATCCGGGCGAACCTCGCCGGCACGGCTGTGACGGCCCCGGCAACCGCCGACTGAAGCACATGACGAAGGAACGCAGAAGATCATGAGCCAATATCGTGCGCCGCTGGCCGACATGCAGTTCGTCATGACCGAGCTCGCCGGACTGAGCGAGGTCGCGCAGTTGCCCGGCTACGAGGACGCGACCATGGACACCGTCGCGGCGATCCTCGAGGAAGCCGGAAGATTCGCCGCCAATGTCCTCGACCCGCTGAATGCTGTCGGCGATCGGGAGGGGACTCTGCTTGCCGACGAAGGTACCGTGCGTACGCCGCCGGGATTCAAGGCCGCCTATCGCCAATTCTGCGAACTGGGATGGAACGGCCTCGCCAAGGATCCCGAGTTCGGCGGCCAGGGCATGCCGCAACTGGCGGCCGCGGCCGTCGACGAAATGTGGAACGCCGCGAACATGGCGTTCGAGTTGTGCCCGATGCTCACCAGCGGCGCGATCGAAGCGATCGAGCGCAATGGCTCCGACAGCATCAAGCAGAAGTATCTGCACAAGATGGTTTCCGGCGAGTGGACCGGCACGATGAATCTGACCGAACCGCAGGCCGGGTCCGATCTCGCCGCGATCCGTACGAAGGCGGTGCCGCAAGACGATGGCAGCTACAGGCTCTACGGCAGCAAGATATTCATCACCTACGGCGAGCACGACTACACCGACAACATCGTCCATCTGGTGCTCGCGCGCACGCCCGACGCGCCGCCGGGAACGCGGGGCATCTCGCTGTTCGTCGTGCCCAAGTACCTGGTCAATGCGGACGGCAGCCTCGGCGCCCGCAACGACGTACGGTGTGTTTCGCTCGAGCACAAGCTCGGCATCCACGCGAGTCCAACCGCGGTGCTTGCGTTCGGCGATCAGGGCGGCGCCGTCGGCGATATCGTGGGCGAGGAGAACCGCGGTCTCGAGTACATGTTCGTGATGATGAATCTCGCGCGCTTCGGCGTCGGCATGCAGGGAGTGGGCATCGCGGAGCGTGCCTATCAACGGGCAGTCGCCTACGCGCGCGACCGCGTCCAGGGCCGGGCGGCCGGCACGCCAAAAGATGCCGCCGCGACGGGCATCATCGGCCATCCCGACGTGCGGCGGATGCTGATGACGATGCGCGCCGGCATCGAGGCGGCGCGCGCTCTGGCGTATGTCACGGCGGCGGCGCTCGATCACGCGCACCGGGATCCCGACGCCGAAACGCGCGGCCGGGAACTCGCGTTCGCCGAGCTGATGATCCCGATCGTCAAAGGTTGGAGCACCGAATTGGCGCAGCAGACGGCCTCCGTCGGCATCCAGGTGCACGGTGGCATGGGCTACGTCGAGGAGACCGGCGCGGCGCAGTACTTGCGCGACGCGCGGATCACGACGATCTACGAAGGAACCACCGGCATCCAGGCCAACGACCTCATCGGCCGCAAGATTGTCCGCGATGGCGGCCACGCGCTCGCGGCAGCCGTCGCGACGATGCGCGGCGTCTACCGCGCACTCGAGCTCGCCGGAGAGGAGTGCGCCGTCATAGGCAATCGCCTGCAGACCGCCGTGGATGCGCTCGAATCCGCCGGACGCTGGATCGTCTCGCGCTTCGGTTCCGAGCCGCGTGCCGTTCTCGCAGGGGCGGTGCCGTTTCTCGAACTCGCCGGAATCGTCTGCGGGGGCGCGCAGCTCGGGCGGGCGGCGCTTATCGCCGCGACGAAGCTCGAGACGGGCGAGGGCGATGCCGACTTCCTGCGCGCCAAGCTCGTGACGGCACGACATTTCGCCGACCATTGGCTCACCCGCGC
Source organism: uncultured beta proteobacterium (assembly GCA_963828045.1). GTDB lineage: Bacteria > Pseudomonadota > Gammaproteobacteria > Burkholderiales > Casimicrobiaceae > VBCG01. The sequence goes on from CAWHCM010000001.1 coordinate 163,967, forward strand.
GCCCGGTTTGCAGCAGATGGTGACGGCGGGATCGCCGAGCGTGCTGGCGCTCGGCGACGAGCAGTTCTGAGGTCCGGCGGGCCAAGTCCGGTGAGCGCGCTCGATATCAACTGTGGCGAGGTGCACGTTTGAACGACGACTCCCAACTCGCTCCGACGATTCTCATCGTGCCTGGCGTGCGCGATCACGTACCGGGGCATTGGCAGACGATCCTCGAGCAGAGGTGTCCGGGGGCGGTGTCCGTCCCCCGCATGGAGCGCGACAAGTTGTCCTGCGCCGCATGGGTCGCGCTGCTCGACCAGTCGCTGGGCGAGATCCGGGGACCGGTGGTCCTCGTCGCCCACAGCGCAGGGGTCATGATGGTCGTCCACTGGGCGCAACGGCATCGCCGCGCGATCAGGGGAGCCCTGCTCGCGGCACCGCCAGATTTCGATTCACCTCTGCCTGACGGCTATCCCACGCAGGACGTGCTGCGCGAGAACGGCTGGCTGCCGACGCCGTGCGCGCCGCTGCCGTTTCCGAGCATCGTTGCGGCGAGCACCAACGATCCACTGGGCCGCTACGAGCGCGTTGTCGCGCTTGGCGAGGCTTGGGGCAGCCGCATCGTCGACGTTGGGGCGGTCGGTCATCTCAATCCAGCGGCCGGCTATGGCGAATGGCCCCGGGCCCAAGAATTCATCGGCGAACTGGTACAGTTGCCGGACCGCTCTACCGACGCGGCCTGACGCGCGACAAGCGACCGGCGACGAAGCGAACCCGACAGTGCGATCCTCCTTTGCCTCGATTTCGGCCGTCGCCTTCCGCGGGCGCGGTGCGTTCGACCGACACTGGCCGGGGACGCTCATGTGCGCGGTGATCGCGGTCGCGGCAACGTTCATCGCCGACCATCGCGGCGGACCGACGCTGCTCTATGCGCTGCTGCTCGGCATGGCGCTCAACACGGTGGCCGGCGAGGGCCGCGCCAAGCCCGGCGTGGACCTTGCCGCGCGGCGCATCCTGCGCGTGGGCGTGGCGCTGCTCGGCGCGCGGATTACTTTCGATCAGATCGGCGGCCTCGGCTGGTTCAACAGCGGGCTCATGGTCGCCGGCGTCATCGTCACCATCGCTTTCGGGATCGGCGCAGCGATGGCTCTCGGTCTTTCGCGCCGCCTTGGTGTGCTGACGGGCGGTGCCACCGCCATCTGCGGCGCATCGGCGGCGATCGCGATTGCGACCATCCTGCCTCGCGACGAGCGCTCCGAACGCGAATTGATCTTCACGATTGCGGGCGTGACGGTACTGTCGACGCTGGCGATGATCGTCTACCCTGTGCTGGCCAAGATGATCGGACTCGACGCCCACCAGACCGGCGTGTTCCTCGGTGGAACGATCCACGACGTGGCGCAAGTGGTGGGTGCCGGCTACAGCATTTCGCCCGACGTCGGCGATTTCGCCGTCCTGACCAAGCTCTTGCGCGTCTCGATGTTGCTGCCGGTGGTGACGGTGATTTCGCTGGTCGTGCGCCATCGCCTGCAGCGTGGGGGAGAAACCCCCAAGGGCGATCCGCTGCTGCCGCCGTTCCTCATCGCATTCGTCGGATTGGTGGTCGTCGGCAGCCTCGGGCTCATTCCCAAGCCTGTCGGAGAGGGACTCAACGATGTGGCCCGCGCTTGCCTCGTCATCGCGATCGCGGCCGTGGGTCTCAAGACCTCGCCGCTCGAAATGAAGAAGGTTGGCGTGCGCGCGTTTGCGTTGCTCGGCGCCGAAGCGGCGTTCCTTGCCGGCGCCGTGCTCGTGGCGCAACGATTCACCGGCTAGCCGATCTCGGCCCGCTTAAACAGCGCAACCGGGTCCATTCGCGTCGTCAGTACCGGTGGAGATATCTTGCACGCACCCATGTGAAGCCGGGCAACCTCGCCACACGTCGGTAGTCCCGACGTGAGGCCGCAAATCGGGGTGCGGGAGCACACGACGGTCCGCAATCGGTCAGAAGCGGCCATCTGCTTGCGTCGGCCAAACCCCCGGAAAGCGTAGAATCGTGAGGCCTTCATTTGTGGATGCGAGGATTCGATAATGGATCGGCGAAAGTTCATCGGTCGTGTTGCGGGTAGCAGGTCGACCGGCTGCCACGGTGCGTCATGTATCGACTTCTCGTCGCCATAGACGGTTCGGAGCACTCGCGGCGGGCGGTGGATTATGCGGTGCGGCGTGCGAAAGGCGTGCCCTGCAAGATTCACCTGCTGCATGTCGAGAAACCGGTTATGGCCTGGGAGGTCGGGCCGGTTTCGTCAATCGAAGCCGTGTCGGACATGCGTGAGGCCGAGAGCAGAGCAGTGCTGGACGCAGGCGCGAGTCAGATCGATCAGGCAATCGATGTCGAAAGACATGCGGTGACAGGTGAACCTGCCGCAACCATACTCGAGCAGGCAACAGAACTCGCTGTCGACGAGATCATCATCGGCTCGCGCGGCCTGCGGCCCGTTGGCGCGGCGCTGCTCGGCTCGGTCGCGTACAAGGTTCTGCACGACGCCAAGGTTGCAGTCGTCGTCGTGCGTTGACCCGGCCGGCGCCGCATCGCGGCATGGGATATGCGGGCGCGGCGATCAGCCCGCGGAAATAGCCGTGTGCGATTGGCTACTAACGGCCAGCTCCCGCCGTTCCGGGTCCCCACGGGTAATTCCCGTCAGCGGCCGTTCCGGATCGGACCGAATTATTGCGAGTTGTTGCCAATAGGTCCTTGCCTCAGGTCAAATGAGCGAGACCCGTTGGGTATTAGGCTGTTCGTTTTTTGCGCAATATAGGGACGGGTCGGTCATGGACGCCTTGGCAGTTACGCTGATCGTGCTTGGTTGCGTGCTGGGCGGCGCGGCCCTTGGCATGGTCCTGCGCGGGCGCCTGCCCAAGGACCGGCTCAGCGACGAATCAAAGGACCTGATCAAACTGGGAACCGCGTTGCTCTCGACGCTGACCGCGCTCGTACTTGGCCTCCTGTTAAGCTCGGCGAAGAGTTCCGCAGACGTCACGGCGGACGAGGTCAAGCAGATCGCCGCCAAGATCATCCAGCTCGATCGCAACCTGCGCCACTTTGGACCCGAGGCAGACGAAGTGCGCGATCTCCTCCGCCGCATGGTCACGGCCAATACCGACTTGCTATGGACCGGGGCCGTCGCGCCCGTCCGTTCGGCCCTAGGACAAGGCGGCGCGAACATCGAGGAAATCCAGGAGAAGTTGAGAACGCTTGCGCCCAACAACGATGCGCAGCGGTGGCTGCAGACGCGCGCCTTGCAAATTGCAACCGAAGTGGAGCAGGTGCGCTGGCTCGCTCTCGAGCGAAGCGAAAAGTCCATTCAGGTTCCCATTCTGGTCGCGCTGGTGCTGTGGCTCGTCGTCATCTTCACATGTTTCGGTCTGCTTGCGCCGCGCCATGGGATCATCTACGCGGTCATCGTTGCATGCGGGCTGTCGGTCTCGGGAGCAATCTTCCTGATCCTGGAGCTGAATCAGCCCTTCCACGGACTGCTCAAGATCTCCGACGCACCGATGCGCAATGCGATCGCCGAGATGAACCAATAGTCGGCGCGAATGAAAATTGCGAGGATTCGGAACTTTTGGTTTCAGTACATGGCGGAGAAGGGCGGCGATCGCGCGTTGCAAGTGGTCGGCCCGATATTCCGGCCTACAAGATTGCCATTGCCGTCAGGGACGGCAATCCGCTCCGGAAACGGAACAATGAAGCCTTGCTCGCGATATACGCGGATGGAACCTACGAAGGATATTTACGCAAGGTGGTTCTCGCTGGGAAAGTAGCGGACGCTTGCGTGCCGGTAACTCGAAGGCATCGCACCGGATTTGACGCAGGACAAGGTATCCTGCCGCGACGCGATGCGACAATCTTCGGTCGCGATCTTCAGGGTTCCGCGGCAATGAACCAAAGGAACCGAAATACTGGAGCAGCCGTGTCTGCAGACGGTCGAGCATTTTCGTCGAATGTCCGCTCCAGACTGATAGCTCCTCGTCAGTGTTGAGTCGCCCGCCTCGGGAACTAAGTCAGCGGCCCCCCCGGACAGGCCCGATCGGCCAGCGCGTACATGGTCCGGCGCTTTGAAGGGAATCAAGCATGGTTATTGGACTTTGCAACAAGGAGAGAGGGAAGGCCGTTCTGCTGTGGTCCCGGAAAAGCCGGTCGCGGGCTGCGGCAGTGACGGCGCTGAGTGTCCTATCGTTGGTCGTCTCGCTGGCCGCCTGCGATGGGGCCAAAGAGGCCGACAAGGCCAAACAAGCGGGCGCACCGCCACCACCTCCGGCCGTAGTAGTCGCCGAGGTCATCCAGAAGACCGTACCGATCTACAGCGAGTACGTCGCGCAGATCGAGGCCAAGGAAACGGTGGAGATACGCGCCCGGGTGCAGGCGTACCTTGCAGCACAGCACTTCACCGAGGGCACGCTCATCAAGAAGGACCAGCTCCTGTTCACGCTCGACCCGCGTGAATACGAGGCGAAGCTCCTGCAGGCCAAGGCGCAGCTCGAGGGTGCCAATGCGAGATTCGGCAAGGCCGAAACCGACGAGCGGCGCCTGAAGCCGCTGGCCGCGCGGCAGGCCGTGCCCCAGCAGGACTACGACAACGCCGTCGCGAATCTGGAAACCGCCCGCGCGGGAGTCTCGGCCGCCAAGGCCGCCGTCGTTGAGGCTGAGCTCGCGCTCAGCTACTGCACGATCCGCTCTCCGATCAGCGGCCTTATCGGCCAGCGACAGGTCGCTCCGGGCAACCTCGTCGGGAAGGACGGGGCCACGCTGCTCGACACGGTGTCGAGTGTCGATCCCATTCGCGTCGTGGCGACGATCAGCGAAGCGGAATACCTCAGGCTTCGGGCCCTAAGGACAGAGCGGATGGGGTTTAGCGTATCGCTCGAGTTGGTGCTGGCCGACGGTTCCATCTTTCCGCACAAGGGCAAGCTCGTCATCATCGATCGGGCTGTCGACGTCAAGACGGGGACTCTCACAGCTATCGCCGAGTTTCCGAATCCGGATGCGCTGCTCCGCCCGGGGCAGTTCGGACGCGTGCGGGCGGCCGTCGAGATTGCCGAGAACGCCATCCTGATCCCGAAGCGGGCGGTGCAGGAAATCCAGGGGACGAAGGCCGTGCTCGTGGTGGGAGCCGACAACATGGTTGCGCTGCGCACCATCAAGCCCGGTGATAGCGTCGGGCCGTTGCTGGTGGTGAAGGACGGCCTCAAACCCGGCGAGCGTGTGATCGTGGACGGGATCCAGAAGGCGAGACCGGGGACCAAGGTCAGCCCGACCGTCGCACCCGCGAGCAGTCCATCGGACGGGAAGGCGGAGCCGGTTCAGGGCCCACAGGGTGATCCTAAGCCAGCGGCGAAGGCCGGGGGGAAATAGCCCGTGGGCAAGTTCTTCATCGGACGTCCGATCGTCGCGATCGTGATCGCGATCCTCACCGTGATGCTTGGTGTAATCACCGTTAAAGGGCTTTCGGTCGAGCAGTATCCGTTTCTCGCGCCGCCCAACATCCGCGTGACGGCAAACTATCCGGGAGCATCTGCCGAGGCGGTGGAGCAATCGGTGGCGACACCCATCGAGCAGGAAGTCAACGGCGTGGACCGCCTGATCTACATGAAGTCGTCGAACACCAGCGACGGCCGGATGCAGCTCGACGTCAACTTCGAGGTCGGCACCGACCAGGACATCGCGAACGTCCTCACGCAGAATCGCGTCTCGGCGGCGCAGGCGCGCCTCCCGCAGGAAGTATCCCAACAGGGAGTCACGGTCAAGAAGCAAAGCCCGAGCGTGCTGATGCTGATCTCGGTCTACTCGCCGACGGACTCGTACGACGCCAATTTCCTGATCAACTACGCCGGCATCAACTTGCGCGACCAGCTCCTCCGCATTCCGGGGATTGCGCAGGTCGACCTCTTCGGAGGAACCGACTACGGCATGCGGATCTGGTTCCATCCCGACAAGCTGGCGAAGCTTGGCCTTACCCCGGCGGACGTTATTTCGGCCATCAAGGACCAGAACCTGCAGGCGCCCTCGGGCAAGGTGGGCGCTGCACCCACGCCCAAGGACCAGGAATTCACCAACACGGTCAGTGCGCCCGGCCGTCTGGTCACCCCCGAAGAGTTCGAGAACGTCATCGTGCGGCAACTCGCGAACGGCGCCGTGGTCCGGATCAAGGACATCGGCCGCGCCGAGCTGGGTTCCCAGGACTACAACTCATTCGGGCGGCTCAATGGCAAGCCGGCCGGCGCGATGGCCGTCTACCTTCTACCGGGCGCGAACCAGCTCAAAGCTGCCGAGACGATCTACGCGACCATGGAGCACGCGAAGAAGCTCTTCCCGTCCGGAGTGGATTACAAGATCGTCTACGACACGACACCGGCGGTCCAGGCGTCGATCCACGAAATCATGAAGACTTTCGTCGAGGCGCTCGTGCTCGTGACGCTCGTCGTCTTCATCTTCCTGCAGAACATCCGCGCCACGATTATTCCGCTGCTTACGATTCCGGTCTCCCTCATCGGCACGTTCATCTTCTTCCCGGTCCTGGGATTCTCGGTCAATACGCTGTCGATGTTCGGCCTGGTGCTGGCGATCGGCATCGTGGTCGACGATGCCATCGTCGTGGTCGAAGCGGTCATCCATCATCTCGAGCATGGGTTGAATCCCCGGGAGGCGACGCTTAAGGCGATGGAAGAAGTATCGGCGCCGGTGATGGGAATCGCGCTCATTCTCTGTGCGGTGTTCGTCCCGGTCGCCCTTCTCGGCGGGCTGGTGGGAAGCATGTACAAGCAGTTCGCGCTGACCATCGCCATCTCGGTTCTGTTCTCGGCGTTCAACGCCCTGTCGCTGACGCCGGCACTCTGCGTCCTGCTCCTCAAGCAGCCGCGACCAATGCGCGGGCCGCTGGGCACCTTCTTCCGTGGCTTCAACAAGGCGTTCGATGCCGCGACTGCTGGCTATGTAAGCATATCTCGCCTCCTCGTGCGTCGATCGCTGCTGACGATCGCGATCGTCGCTGCGGTGGCCATCGGGGCCGGACTCTTCGCCCGCGTCCTCCCTGCAGGATTCATCCCCGACGAGGACCAGGGAATCCTGGGCGTCAACGTCCAGTTGCCGCCTGGTACTGCGCTGGAGCGCACCAGCGTGTTGCTCAAGAAAGTCGAGGAAATCCTCGCGACGACCGACGGCGTCGAATCCTTTCAAACGATTGGCGGCTATGGGGCGGTCACCAGCACCTATCAGCCGAACTACGGAACCATCTTCGTGCGGCTCAAACCGTGGGAGGAGCGCAAGGGCGAAGCCTTGCACGTCAAGGGCATCATGGGTGGATTGCAGCGGCAGTTCGCTTCGATTCCCGAGGCGATCATCTTCCCGTTCAACATCCCGACCCTGTCAGGGTTCGGTGCCGCGTCTGGGTTCAATTTCCTCCTGCAGGACCGCAGCGGGTCCCTGACCATCGACCAGCTCGGCGCGCAGGCGCGGAAATTCATCGCCGAAGCGAGGAAGAGGCCGGAGCTTGGCACGCTCTTCACCGCGTTCGACCCGAACTACCCTCAGGTCAAAGTCGAGCTGGACCGCGAGAAGGCGCGCACGCTCGGCGTTCCGGTGAACGACGTGTTCCAGGCGTTGTCGGCGACGCTGGGAGGCACCTATGTCAACGACTTCAACCGCTTCGGGCGCCTGTATCGCGTGTACGTCCAGGCCGATGCGGATGCGCGGCTGAAAGCCGAGGACATCGGCAAGATCTACGTCCGCTCGAAGACCAACGACGTGATGGTGCCGCTGTCTACGCTGGTCACGATCTCGGAAGTTGCGGGGAGCGAGCTCACGACCCGATTCAACCTGCAGCGCTCGGTCGAAATCCAGGGAGCGCCCGCGCGTGGCTACACGTCCGGGCAGGCGCTTGCAGCGCTCGAACAGGTGTTCACGGACACCATGCCCCCGGAAATGGGCTTCGCCTACTCGTCGATGTCTTACCAGGAGAAAGTGGCGCCACCGTCCGCGCCGACGTTTGTCCTGGCCATCGTATGCGTGTTTCTGCTGTTGGCTGCGCTCTACGAGAGTTGGCGCCTGCCCTGGGCGGTCCTGCTTGGATCACCGCTCGTAGCCTTGGGCGCATTCTTCGGCGTATGGCTGATGGGCTTCGATAACAACGTCTACGTGCAGATCGGCCTCGTGATGCTGATCGGGCTGGCGGCCAAGAACGCGATCCTGATCGTGGAATTCGCCAAGGCAAAGCATGAAGATGGCGCGTCGCTGGAGGAATCCGCCCTCGAGTCGGCGCGCCTGCGCTTTCGGCCAATCCTCATGACGGCCTTCGCGTTCATCCTGGGTGTCGTGCCAATGATGCTGGCGAGCGGCGCAGGCGCGGGAGCCCAGAACGTCATGGGCACAAGTGTGTTCTGGGGCATGCTGATCGCTACGGGTTTCGGAGTCTTCATCATTCCGGGCAACTTTACATTCGTCGAAGGCATCGGTCGACGCCGCCAGGAAAAGAAAAGTGCGCCGCTCGTCCCTAGCGAGGAAGGAGCCGATTGACGTGACTCCTCGAAGGATTTCACTGCTCTGCGCGGTCGGGTGCCTGGTCGCTGGCTGCATGGTGGGCCCGGACTACAAGCGTCCCGATCTCGCGGTTCCAAACGCCTATCGGGGCGCGGAAGGCGGACCGCCGGCTCCCGCCGCGGCGTCGTATGGCGATCTCGATTGGACAGGTGTCTTTCCGGATCCGGATCTGCAGGCGCTGATAAGGACAGCACTCGACCAGAACTACGATATGCGCATTGCCGTTTCGCGTATCCTGCAGGCGCAGAGCCAGGTCACCATTGCCCGGTCGAAGGAATTCCCGACAGTGGATGGCAACGCCAACGCACCGTACCTCGGATACAAGGGCTCGGACCGTCCCGCCACCTATCTCGACAACACCTTCCTGCCCCAGGGCGGGTTCGATGTCGCATGGGAACTGGATTTCTGGGGAAAGCTGCGTCGGGGCACCGAGGCCGCGCAGGCCGACCTGCTCGCGACCGACGACGCCCGTTACGTGGTCATGGCGACATTGGTCACGCAGGTCGCGGATGCTTATCTGACTCTACGGGCCTTGGACCTTACGCTGGAAATCTCCCGACGCACCGTAGACTCCCGCGTGCAGTCAGTCGACCTGGTGCAAGCCCGGCTGGACGGCGGCGTGGCCGGGGTGCTCGATCTGCGGCAGGCTGAGACGCTGCTCTATGGCGCGACCAAAACGATCCCGGACATCCAGCGCCAGATCGAGCAACAAGAGAATTTCATCAGCATCCTGCTCGGACAGAATCCGGGCCCGATCAAGCGGGGGCGTCCCCTCGACCAGCAGATCACCGCGCCTTCACTGCCTCCGGGCCTGCCTCTCGACCTCCTGACCAGACGGCCGGACATCCGGCAAGCCGAGCAGCAACTGGTTTCCGCGAACGCGCAGATCGGTGTCGCCAAGGCATTGCTCTATCCCCAGGTCACGATTTCCGGATTTGCCGGAGCAGGCGGCGCAACGCTCAACGGGTCGAACTTCGGGCCGTTCGGAATCTTCAGCGCGCTGCCGGCCGTCACCCTGCCTATCTTCAACATGGGCCGCCTGCAAGCCAACGTCGACTACAACGAGGCCATTGCGCAGGAGGCGGGGCTGCACTATCAGCAGACCCTGCAGCAGGCGCTGCGCGAAGTGTCGGACGCACTGGTCGGCGTCCGCAAACGGCAAGAGTTCCGGCAGCAGCAGGAACTGCTTGTCAAGGCCCTCGCCGACGCCAGCGAGGTTGCCAACCTGCGATACGAGGGTGGGGTGTCCAGTTATCTCGAAGTCCTGGATACGGAGCGCGAACTCTTCCAGGCGGAACTTGATCTGGTCCAGGCGAAGCGTGACGAGTCGTCGAGTGTGATCGCGCTCTACAAGGCGCTCGGCGGAGGATGGAAGACGGAGCCGCCGGCCAAGGTTGCCGCCCACTGAACTTGACTTCGAGGAGATGAAGAAAGGCGAAGTTCGCACCGCAAAGGCAGCGGCGGACGAACGCGACGGCGCCGGCAAGGGCGGGACAATCAAGGCGATTACCGAGCGGGTGAGCCCGCGGGTCTTCCGCGTCGTCGCACTGCCGACACCGACCGAGCGCGAGAAATCGCAGATATATGGGCAACGCTATTTGCCGCGCCTGCCGGCGGCCGGTGAGGTCGTTATCCGGGGCCGCAGCTGATACAACCGCACCGGCGTCTTTTGCCGCGCGGGAAGGTAAAGCTGCCGAAGCGGAAGGTGCGCGCGCGACCGCTGGCCGAGTCGGTCAAGGTCGTCCCCGAAAAGTCCTGAGGGCGGCCGCCGCCGCCGCGCTCGGATTCGCGATTCAGGACTCGGCGGGCTGTGTCGTCTCGCGTGCCTTTGCCTGCTGCGCCTGGTAGCGTTCGATCGCTGCGTGCGCGTTGAAAAGCATGCGCTCGCGACCAAGTCGCTGGTCAAGGCCGGCCTTGCGCACGACCTCGAGCACGCCGGAATTCAGCCCTACCAGCCACACCACGATGCCGCGCCCGGCCACGCGCTCTTCACCCTCCATTAGCGCTAGCAGCGCCGAGTATTCGATGTCGGGCACCCCGCTCATGTCCAGCGCCAGCACATGAGGCTTCTGCTGCGAGACCAGCGCGTCGACCCGCGCCGCCACATCTTGCGCATTGGCGAAGAACAGGCGCCCCTCCGGCCGCACGATCAGCAGGCCTTCGAAGGTCTCGTCATCGGGATGTTCAGGAGACAATGGTCGCAGCACGTCGGTCCCGCGCTTGCGTCCGATGACGGAAACGCGCGGATGGGCGGCCTGGCTCCCGAGCCCGATCATCGACACGATGATCGCCACCACGATGCCGTTGAGAGTGCCGAATAACAGAACACCCACGCAGGCGACAAGCGCCCAGCGGAACTCCATCCGGCGTACGTGGCGTATGGCCAGGAACTCCCCAGGCCGGATCAGCCTTGCCGAGTAGACGATGACGACCGCGGCAAGCGTCGCTTGCGGCATCAGACCCAGCACCGGTGCGAGCAGCAGCATGGTCCCCAGCGCCGCCGCCGCCGTGACCAGCGAGGTCCTCTGTGATTGCCCGCCCGCGGCGCGAACGACCGCGGTTTGCGAGGTGCCGCCGCCCGCCGGCAGCGCGCCAAGCAGCGCACCGCCCACGTTGGCCACGCCGGTCGCGATCAGTTCGCGGTTGGCATCGATGGGAGGATCGCTCGGGCCGGCAAAGGCGCGGCCGGCAGCGATCGTTTCGGTGAAGCTCATCAGCGCAATTCCGAGCGCCCCCGGAGCCAATTGCCCGGCCAGCGCAAAGTTTGGCATGGTGAGCGATGGGAATCCTGCCGGGATAAGGCCGACCGTCGACACCCCGGCTGCGTGCAGACCAAGCAGCCACGATGCGGCGATGCCGGCGCCTACGGCGACCAGCGGCGCCGGAGAATGCGGCCACAGTCGTGCCATCCCGATGAGCACGATGAACGTCGCCAAGGCCACCGCCAGCGTAAGCGGCGAGGTCTCTGGAATGTGCTGCACGACGCTTATGAGGTCGAAGAAAAAGCTGTGCTTGGAGATATGGATACCAAGAAGCTTTGGCACCTGGCTGAGGACGATCACGAGGCCAATGCCGGCCTTGAAGCCGGTGAGCACCGGCCTGGAAATGAAGTCGGCGACGAACCCCAGATGTAGCAGCCGTGCCAGCAACAGCATCGCGCCGACCAGTGTGGCCAGCGTGGCCGTCGCTGTGACGAGCTTCGTCGGATCGCCGTCGGGCACCACCAGGCCGAGCTGCGTGCCAGCCAGGATCGCAAGCGTGGACGTGGAGCTGACGCTGAGCACACGCGAGGAACCGAGCAGCGCGTAGGCCGCCATTGGGATGAACGCGGTATGTAGACCAACGGCAACTGGCAAGCCGGCTACGGTGGCATGGGCCATGGCCATTGGCAGAACGACAGCCGCAGCCGTGAGGCCGGCTACCACATCGAGGCGCAACGTGTTGGTACCGGACAAGTTCACGTTGGTGACAATCGTCTGTTGGGTCTGTCAGCGGTGCCTACTGAAGACGCGGTGCGCATCAGTGGCCAATCTGCGCCAGCGCGTACTCTATCGGTGCGCTGGACAGTTTCATCATTCCGCTGAACGGCCGATTCATCTCCAGGATGAGGAAGATTGCGCCCGCAACAGTCAACGCGCCGACGAATAACGCTGAAATGGCGGTGGCGTTGCGGCGCGCATAGAGACCAAAGCCAACGAAGAGCATGACAATCCAGAACACCAGCATGACGAAGAAGGGCCAAGACACTGAGCCTCCGGCTTGCAGGTACAGCAGGCGGATGGTGGTGCCCGTGGTCGTCATGAGCTGAAGCGCACGGCCCTGGGCAGATCGCTGCGCCTCGGATTTGGGCGTCAGGTCGGCGACGGTGGCGAACAGATCTTCTGCCGGGGTGTAGATCTGCGACGCGTGCGCGGATCCCCCCGTAGCAGCAGCATCGGGCCAGAGCCGCGCGAGTTCGGCCTCGACCATGCGACGAAGCTGCGCGCGGCAGTCGTTCGCTTCTGGGCCATAATGGGCGAACAGCCCGTCGAGCTGGACTATTTGCGCCCCGAGTTGCTGCACTTCATTCTTCTGCGTGTCGTAGGAACTGTGTGCAGAGGCAATCAGCAGACTCAAGACCAGGGCTGTGATGGTTGCAACGAGCCCCATCACAAGTTTTACCAGATCCCTTGTTTCGGGATCCTGATGAGTCGCGGGGACACGGACGGCGAGGCCCGCCAGCGCTCCGCCGAAAACGAAAACGAATACGAGGATGGCGACGAAAGTGGAATTCACCGAACAACCCTCCTGAGGATGACGATCCTGGCGCCGGAACGCTCAGCAGCCGCAGCCCTGCGAGGCGCTCAAAAGCTGGAAATGGAGCAGGCGCATCCTCTACCGGCGAAGTTACGAAAACATGAAGATTGGAAGCTTAAGTGCGGTGCGACGGAACGCATTTGCGCTAGGTCAACACGGGAATCGTTCCCCGGCACCGCGGTCGATCTGCATTCCGCCTCCCAGGCCTTTGAATGTCTGACACTTCTCATTGACCTCGCTCAAGAATAACGTGAACGCGCCGGGCTAGCATCATTGCACCAAACGGAGCAATTCGGTCGTGGGCACACAGGAGGGACGCAAATGAAGTGTGGTTATCTTTATTCGAGCGCAATCATCCTAGCGGTCGCGATGGTCGTGCCTGCAGCGTTCGCTAAGCAATATGTCTATCCCGCCAAAGGCCAGAGCGCGCAGCAGCAACAGAAGGACGAGGCCGAGTGCTACACGTGGGCCGTACAGCAGACCGGCTTCGATCCGGCCAAACCGCAGCCGCAACAGCAGGCGTCGTCCAAGGCTGCCACCACGGCTACAGGTACGACCCCGGGTGCAGGCGTTCGCGGTGCCGCGGGCGGCGCTGTCGTGGGCGCAATCGCTGGGGATGCCGGTGCCGGCGCAGCTGCGGGCGCGGTTGTTGCCCGTTCGCAGAGCCGCCGACAAAACACGGCGGCGGCCGGCAGCAGCAGCAGCTGCAACAACAGCAACAACAGACGGTCACTACGCAGCAACAGACTGCATTCGCCAAGGCGCGCGCTGCGTGCCTCGAGGGCCGCGGGTACACTGTCAAATGAGTGTGGATTCGGCTTCGCTTTTTAGTGGACCGTTTCGCTCGGTCCTGTTGGCCGAGGGTGTGGGGTGATCTGCGGCACATCTCTGACAGGGGATAACCCATATGGCCGGATGGCCGTCAGGGAGTCGCACAATGACTGAAGTTCGCTTCCAATTTGTCATTGCGACGGCCGTGCTGCTCGGCCTGGCCGGGTGCGCGACCACGTATCCGATGATGCCGACGCCGGTGTTGTACATCGGGGCGCAGGCGAAGCCACTGTTCACCAAGGGGCCAGCCGAGGTCCAGACGCCGCCGCTGGACCTGCTGTTCATTACCGACCGCGCGCCCGCGGCGAGCCCCGATGAGCCTGAACCGTACACGGCGGAGAGGTCGCGCTCTATGGCCTTTGGATCGACGACGATCCTGTTCGGCCAGGACATGACGTGGGACGCGCTGGTCAAGCAGAGCCTGCTCGTCGAGCGTCCGACGCCGACGGACCTCAAGCTCGGTCCGACGAAGGAGCTCGGCCGCTATCCGCGCATTCCTTACGACGTTGCGGCGACGCCCGCGGGGCTGACGCGCGCTCCCGCGGTCGTCGATGCGCACGAAGCGGCCAACCGGGCACTGCAGGCCGAGATCGCGCGTCGCCTCGCCTTGAGTCCGCGCAAGGAGGTGGTGCTGTACATCCACGGCGTCAGCAATTCCTTCAGCGACGCGGCCTTGACGATGGGCGAGATGTGCCACTTCCTGGGCCGCGAGTTCGTATGCGCGATCTTCACCTGGCCCGCGGGCGGAAAGCACGGCATTCTGTTCGGCTATGAGGAAGACTACGAATCGAGCACATTCGCGGTCGAGCACTTGCGGAAGGCGATCCGCACCATCGCGGACACGCCGGGGCTCGAAAGAATTCATATCCTGGCCCACAGTCGCGGGACCGACGTGCTCGCCACCGCGCTGTCCGAGCTTTCCTACGAATCGTACATGCAACAGACCACGCTGCCTCGGCGCTTCAAGCTTGGCAACGTCGTGCTGATGGCGCCGGATCTGGACGTCGAGGTGGCTCCGGAAAAGATCCTGGCGATAATTTCCGATCCCGACGTGCCGTACGGCGCGACGCCCAACCCGCATGCGGCGTTCGGGGCGTTGCGCCCATTCCACCTGACCATCTACGTTTCGCCCGACGACAAGGCCCTCGCTACCTCGGGTTGGCTGTTCGGCAGCCTTGCCCGGCTCGGCCGCGTCGACACCTCGTTGCTGACGCCGGAGCAGGTCGAGTTGGCCAGCCGGCTGGGGTTCCTCGACGTGATACAGGTTCGCGGAACGACCGACCTGTTCGGGCACGGCTACTTCGTCTCGAACCCGAGGGCGAGTGCCGATCTCATCGCCATGTTGAGATACGGGCTCAAGCCCAACGAACCGGGGCGGCCGCTGGTGGAAGTCAAGCGGCCGTTCTGGCGAGTCCAAACGGAAGCCGAGGCGAAGGGTGGTGCCGGAGGGGCCGACTGAGCCCGCGTTGCGCCCGCTCGAGCGAGCGTCCGGATGCCGATGCGTCGATTGCCAATGCGAATTGCCCGAGGTGCGGGCCTCGCTGCTCTGGCTCTGCTGATCGCGGGGATCGGCATCTGGGGCGCGCTGCTGCTCGAGTATGCGGGGCCGGGTAACCTGCTGATCCGTCGCGTGCTGGTGATCGGCTTCTCCCTGGCTGCCTTGGGGACGCTGATCGCGCTCTTCGTGCGCCGCTGGCGCTGGCGTGCGATCGGCGCGTATGGGGTTCTGTGCGCAGGCCTGGCGATCCTGTGGTCGAGCATCGAGCCGACCAACGAACGCGACTGGCAGCCGGAGGTGGCCGTGCTGCCGTACGCCACGATTGAAGGCGACCGCATCACGGTCCACAACATCCGCAATTTCGGCTATCGCAGCGAGACCGACTTCACCCCTGCGTATTACGACAAGTCCTTCGACGTGCGGGAACTGCGATCGCTGGACCTCGTGACCTCGTACTGGGCGGGTCCGGCGATTGCCCACGTGTTCGTAAGCTTCGGTTTCACGGGGGACGACTATCTCGCCATTTCCATCGAGGTGCGCAAGCCGAAGGGAGAGGGTTACTCGACGCTCAAGGGCTTCTTCCGGCAGTACGAGCTCGTCTACATCGTGGCCGACGAGCGGGATCTCATCCGGCTGCGCACCAACTATCGCCACGATCCGCCCGAGGACGTGTACGTCTATCGCGTGAAGACTTCGATCGAAGTCGAGCGGCGATTGTTGCTGGAGTACATGCACGAGATGAACGAGCTGCGCACGCACCCCGAGTTCTACAACACGCTGACCACCAACTGCACGACCAACATCTGGACCAACAACCACGTCAACGCGGGACGCGTGCCGCTCAGCTGGAAGATCCTGGCGAGCGGCTATGTGCCGGAGTACCTGTATGAACAGGGACGGTTGGAGACGATGGGCCTGTCGTTCCCGGAATTGCAGCAGCGGGTCCACGTCAATGCGCGCGCCCAAGCGGCTGATGGGGCGGCCGATTTTTCGCGGCGAATTCGCGCTTGGGGTGAACCGGAGTCCGGCGACGGGAGAGAGATCCCGCGGTCACCGAACTGACGATCGCGCCGCGTTGCCGGCGACAATCGACGGGAAGGCTCCAAGCCGACAGTTTAAGGGTTAATCGCCCCGGCTTTGCGAGAAAACGGGAAGACAGGCTACTTGATACCGAGCCGCTCCATCCGGTAGCGCATCGCGCGAAACGTGATTCCGAGAAGCTTCGCCGCCGCCGTCCGGTTGAAGCGCGTCTTCTCCAGCGCCTCGTTGATCGCGGCACGTTCGACGCGGTCGAGGTAATCCTGCAACGGCCACTTTTCGCCGGGCGGCAACGCTGCGTCGGCTTCGTCCGCCAGCGGTGTCAGGTGCAGGTCCTCGGCCGTGATGCGCTGCGGATCGGCCGCGAGCGACAGGCCGCGCTCGAGGATATTCTCCAGCTCGCGGACGTTGCCGGGGAACGGGTAGCGCTCCAGCGCGGCGACCGCCTCGGCGTCAAGCTGCGCCGTGACGCCGCGCGAGAGCTTGGTGAGGATCGCGTTGGCGATCAGCGGTATGTCCTCGCGCATTTCGCGCAAGGAAGGCATCGCCAGCTCGATCACGTGCAGCCGGTAGTAGAGGTCCTGCCGGAAGTCGCCGGACTCCACGAGCGGCGCGAGCTTCTTGTGCGTGGCGCTGATGATGCGCACGTCCACCGGGTCTTCCTGCGTCGCGCCCACCTTGCGCACCTTCTTTTCCTGGATCGCCCGCAACAGCTTGACCTGCATCGTGAGCGGCAGGTCCGCGACTTCGTCTAAGAAAAGCGTGCCGCCATTCGCGGCCTGGAAGAAGCCGTCGCGATCAGCTTCCGCGCCGGTAAACGCACCTTTGCGGTAGCCGAAGAATTCGCTCTCCATCAGGTTTTCCGGGATCGCGCCGCAATTCACCGCGACGAATGGCTGCTCGCCGCGCGGGCCGTTCAGGTGGATCGTCCGGGCGGCGAGCTCCTTGCCGCTTCCCGACTCGCCGTTGATGAACACCGGCGCCTGGCTCTTCGCGAGGCGCTCGATCAATCCGCGCACCTGCTCGATCGCCTGCGATTCGCCGAGCAGCCGGTAGGAACTCGCCGGCTGGGTCTTCTCGGGTACCTTCAACGCCTGCTTCACCAGCGCGCGCAGCTGCTCCAGCGCGACGGGCTTGGCCAGGTAGTCGAACGCGCCGGCCTTCAGCGCAGCCACGGCGTTTTCAGCGCTGCCAAAGGCGGTGATCACCGCGACCGGAACGTCAAGGCCCTTCTGCGTGATGTGCTCGACGACGCGCAGGCCCTCGCCGTCGGGAAGCCGCATGTCGGTGAGGCAAAGATCGAAGGAATTCGTGTCGAGCAGCCGCACCGCCTCGCCGACGGACTGCGCGCAGACCGTATCCAGGCCCATCCGCGACAGCGTCAGCTCCAGCAGTTCAAGCAGGTCCGGTTCGTCGTCGACGACCAGGATCTTCGGTTGGCCGCGTATTTTTCTTGCCATGATCAGTCTCCCTTACACATCGATGGCATCAGGCCGGCTGGCCCGGCGTCAATGCCCGCTTCAACGTCATCCTGAAATGCGCGCCCGGACCCTTGGGCAGCAGTTCGAGCGCTGCGCCGTTGGCGTCGGCCAATTCCCGCGCGATGTACAGGCCGAGGCCCGTGCCCCCCGGGCGCGTGGTGAAAAACGGCTCGAAGATCTGCGGTCGCAACTCGGCCGGAATACCCGGACCGTCATCGTTCAGCTCGCAGATCACGGCGTCGCCCATGTAGCCGGCGCGGGCGACGATGCGGATGCTGCCCTCTTTCTTCTGGCAATGCTGCCATGCGTTGCGCACCAGATTCCAGACGATCTGGTTCAAGTGCCCGCGGTCGAAGATGATCAGCAGGTCGTCGGGGATCTGCATCGACACGCCGCCTGGCGGCATGTTCTCCGAAGGCACGATCTCCTCGATCAGCGAGCGCATGAAATCGGCGAAATGCACGACCTCCGGCTGCTGCCGGTCGCGACGGTTCAATTGCAGCACTTCGCCGACGATGCGGTCGATGCGCTTGGCGTTGTTGCGGATCATGCCGAGCAGCCGCGAACCCTCGGGCGCGACCGCGCCATCTTCTTCCAGCAATTGCGCCGCCTGGTTGATCGCGGACAAGGGATTGCGCACCTCGTGCGCGATCGACGCGGTCAGCCGGCCCATGGCGGCCAGCTTCATCTGCTGCGCCTCGGTCTGCGCCCGGCCCAGGTCCTCAAGATAGATCAGCGTGCCGCCGTTCAGGCCCGACCCGATGCGCACCAGACGGACGCGCAGCAGCCGCTGCGTGGCCTCCACCTTGAACGGCGCCAGCGTCTCGCTGAAATCCTCCTGCCAGCGCCGCCAATAGTCGTGCAGCGTCGTGCTGAACTCGGCGAGGCGCATGCCGCCGCGCATCCGGCCGAAGCCGCCCAGCAGGCGCGTCACCTGTGCGTTGTGGCCGCGGACGATGCCGTTCAGGTCGACGACCAGCACGCCGTCCTGCATGTCCTGGATGATGAGGCGGTTCACCTGCTCCAGGTTGGCGACGTCGATGCCGCGCTGCGCCGCCAGGTCCTCCGATTGTTTCGTGTAGCGTCCCAATGCGACGGCGATGCCGACGGTCGTGAAATAGCCGAAGCCGATGATCCCGGTCTGGAACAGCTGGCCCGGGCCGGCCTGGCCGGTCCAGACGCGGAAGGCGTCGAGTCCCAGCAGCGCAATGGAGGCGAAGCCCGCCTGCACGAACGCCGTTTCCTGGCGCAGCAGCCAGCCGGCCGCCGCGAGTTGCGGGAACAGGAGGATTGGCAGCGGCGCGCCGAAGCCGCCGCCCGCGAACATGATGAGGCCCAGGAAGAATACGTCGCCGACGAGCAGGCCGAACAGCAGATGCGGCAGCGCCAGCGGCAGGCGCTCCTGCTGCACCCACCAGAACGATGCCAGGCCGAAGACGAAGTACAGTCCCACGCCGGTAATGAACGCATTGGGCGTGGCGATATTGAGAAACCGAGGGTCGACCAGGAGCGCCGTGCCGAGCAGCATCGCCGCGCACACGGCGCGATAGAGGCCGACGATCCACAGGATGCGCCGGCCCGAATCGCTGAGCGACGCGGGAATCGGCGGTGGCTCGAACGGCGGGATGGCGGGGGCGGGCTGCTGCATCGCGATGAGAGTAGGGCGCCCGTACCATCAAGCCGAGGTTCGCTTTCGGTTGGGGCAGGCCGGGTCGCCACAACGATACCCGTCCGGGGCGTTCGTGGCATCCGTCCGAGGCAGAAATACCCCGCAGTCGACGCATTCGATCATGGCGGTGGCGGTGGGACCACGGGGATTCCCGGTGCCCGGTGCGTCCTTGCGCAGGGCGCGCGCCTTGGCCACGTTCCACAACCGGAGCGCGAACAGCACGCCGAAGACGACGACCAGCCAGAAGACGATCTTGCCCATTACAGCACCTTGCCCGGATTCATGAGGTTGGCGGGATCAATGGCGGCCTTGACAGCGCGCATCAGGTCGATCTCGACGGCGGACTTGTAGCGCTGAAGCTCCGCCCGCTTCAATTGTCCCACGCCGTGCTCCGCACTGAAGCTTCCGTGGCAACGCGCGACCCGGTCGTGGACAATCCGGTTCGCGGCCTCCCCGTTCGCCAGGAACGACGCCGCGGCCACGCCCTCGGGCGCGGACAGGTTGTAGTGCAGGTTGCCGTCGCCCAAGTGTCCGAACGCCACCAGTCGCGATCCCGGAAATGCGCGGGCGAGTTCGGCGCCGCATTCGACCATGAATTCCGGGATCGCCGACACGGGCAGCGAGATGTCGTGCTTGATGTTCGGTCCTTCGCGGCGCTGCGATTCGCTGATGTTTTCACGGAGCGCCCACAATTTGCCGGCTTGATCCACCGACTGCGCGACCACCACGTCGAGCGCGACGCCGTCGGCTACCGCTGCGGCGAGCGAGGCTTCAGCCATGTCCGCCAACGGCGCGTCGGCGGCGCTGTCGTCGGCCTGGATCAGCGCGTACCACGGATGCCCGGGCAACGGATTCGGCAGCGCCGGATGGTGCTTGAGGCACAGCGACAGCGCGAATCCGCTCATCAGCTCGAAGCCGGTGAGGCGATCGCCCAGCGCCGCCTTCTGCCGTGCCAGCAGCGCGACGGCCGCGTCCACGGACGCAAGCGCGCACAGCGCCGTGACGCGCGTCCGCGGCGCCGGAAACAGCTTCAGCGTCGCGGCGGTGACGATGCCGAGCGTGCCTTCGCCGCCGATGAAGAGTTGCTTCAAGTCGTAGCCGGTGTTGTCCTTGCGCAAGCCCCGCAGGCCGTTCCAGACGCGGCCGTCGGCGAGCACGACCTCGAGCCCCAGCGTGAGGTCGCGCGCGTTGCCGAAGCGCAGCACGGCTGTCCCGCCAGCGTTGGTCGACACATTGCCGCCGATGGTGCAACTGCCCTCGGAGGCCAGCGACAGCGGGAACAGCATGCCGGCGTCGGCTGCGGCCTTCTGCACCGCCGCCAACGGCACACCGGCTTCCGCCGTGAGCGTCGCGTTCGACGTGTCGACGTCGCGAATGCGGTTCATTCGCGTGAGCGACAGCACCACTTCCGTCCCGGTTGCGTCCGGCGTGGCGCCACCGCACATTCCCGTATTGCCCCCTTGTGGAACGATGGCCACGCCCGCCTGCGCACACGCCGCGACCACGGCCGCGACCTCGTTCGTCGTGGCCGGCTTGACGACGGCGAGCGTCGCGCCATGGTAGCGGCCGCGCCAATCGGTGAGGTAGGGCGCGACGTCGTCGCTCGCGGAAAGCACGTTCGCGGCGCCGACGATGGCCATGAGCCTGTCGTGCACGGTTGCGCCAAGTTCCGCCATGGGGGACCATATTAGCAAAACGAGGCGCGACGCCCCCGCGAGAGACCCACGACAGGAGGAACCCCATGAGCAGCGACAACAAGAATCCGGGCGCGGCACCCGGCGCCTTTCCATTCTCGCCGCAGGACGCCATGGAGTTCATGCAGAAGATGTGGAATCCGTTCGGCGTGCCCATGCCCGGGTTCGGCGCGCCGGGCGCCGCCGCACCGCAAATGCCGGGCGCAACGCCGTTTCCGAATCCCGCCGCGATGTTCGCGGCGCTCGATCCGGTGGAGATCGATCGCAAGATCGCCGAGCTTCGCGTCATCGAGAACTGGCTGACTATGAGCGTGTCGATGATGCAGATGAGCATCAAGACGATGGAACTGCAAAAGGCCTCGCTCGAGGCAATGCGCGGCTCCATGGGGAACGCAAAGAAATAGATCTGAGGAGACGATATGCGAAGGATCATGAGCGCCGCCGGGCCGCCCCAGGGCGCGAATTCCGCCCCCTCGGGGGGCAGCGCAGCGGCCGAATTAGACAATGAGGCCGCCAGCGTGGGGGCCCTATGAGTCTCAAGCTTTACTATGGATCGGGGTCGCCTTTCGCGTGGCGCGCCCAATTCGCGCTGGAACACAAGGCCCTTGCCTATGAACTCGAGGTGCTGTCGTTCTCCGCGGGCGACACGCGCAAGCCGGAGTTCGTCGCGCTCAATCCGCGCCACCAGGTGCCCGTGCTGGTCGACGGCGACTTCGTGCTCTACGAGTCGAACGCGATCGTCGAATACGTGGACGAAGCCTATCCGGGCCGCGGTGCGCCGCTCTTTCCCGGAGACGCGAAGGCGCGCGCGCTGGTGCGCAGGCTCATCGAGGAGGTCGACAATTATTTTTACAAGGCTACCGACGAGTTGTTCACGCAGGCGTTCTGGAAGAAACCCGAGGAACGCGAGCCCGACAAGATCGCCGAGGGTCGCAAGGCCGTCGTCGAGGAGTTGGCGCTGTTCACGAAATCGATGCGCGGCGAGTTTCTGGTCGGACCGCTGTCGGCCGCCGACTACACGCTCTATCCGCTGGTCGGCGCACTGTGGCGCGCGGAAATGAAGTTGCCCGATCTCGACGCCGCCGGGATGCTCACGCCGGAACTGCGCGCGTGGAAGGCACGAATCGAGGCGCTGCCCTATTTCGACAAGACCATCCCGCCGCACTGGAAGGCGCCGCCGGCCTGATCGCGCGCTGCGGTCATGGCAGCGCGAAATCGGGCGCGCCGGTTTGCCACAGCAGGAACGAGAAGAGGTCGGTGGTCTCGTCGACCATCTGTGCCGTGCCGCCCGTGCCGTGGCCGGCGTCGAAGTTCACACGCAGCAGGACAGGCTTGCGACTGCCGCCCGGCCATTGGCTTGCGGCCTGCAGGCGGGCGGCCATCTTGCCCGGATCCCACGCGTCGACCCGCGCATCGCGAAAGCCGATGGTCAGCAGCACAGCCGGATAGGCGACGCCATCCTCGACCCGCGCGTAGCTGCTCATCGCGAGCAGGTCGCGAAAGCCTTCCTCGGTGGTGACGGAGCCAAACTCGGGTATGTTGGCCGGACCGGCCGCGCCGAACTCGCTGCGCAGCGCATCGTGAAAGCCGGACAGGCTCACCATCGCGGCAAAAAGATCCGGGCGCTCGACGATAGCGTTGCTGACGGTGAGGCCGCCGGCGCTGCTGCCGAGAAGCGCGAGCTTCGCCGGCGCCGTCCAGCGTTCGCCGATCAGCCATTGCGCGCAGGCGATGAGATCGCGCCATGAGTTGGGCTTGGTGGCGTGGTAGCCGCCGCGATGCCAGTCATCGCCCAGTTCGCCGCCGCCACGCACGTGCGCCACCGCGAAAACGCCTCCCCGCTCCAGCCAGACCGCCAACGACGGCCAGAATTCGGGCGATTCGCTGAGTCCGTATGCGCCGTAGGCGTCGAGCAGCAGCGGCGCGCTGCCGTCGCGCGCCACGTTCTTCGGATACATGATCGTCAACGGCACCAGGATGCCATCGTGGCTCTTGACCAGCACGTCCGTCGACACGATGCCGCTCCAGTCGGATACGGCTCGCGGCAGCAGATCGGTTCGCGCGAGGTGGCCGGTCTTGCCGTCGATGACGTAATAGGCCGGCGATTCGGTCCAGCCCGCGAGGCGCGCCAGTGCGCCGGCGCGCTCCGGGTCGGTGACGAGCTCCTCGACGGCGCCGCGATACGGCAGCTTCAACTCGGTGCCGCGCGCAATTCCGGCGGTCTTGGGCAACGCGGCGGGCGGCTTGGCTTTGCTCGCGCGCGCCCTGCCCCTGGCCGCGGGCGCGGCGGGACGCTTGAGTTTCACGTTGTATTCGAGACGGCGCAGCGCGCCGTATCCCGCGTCGGTCTCCTGCACGTACAGCGCGTCCTTCGCCACACTGATGCTGCGCAGCACGCGGTCCGACGGCGGCACGACGACCTCGGCATCGGCCAGCGTGTACGGTCGCGAGTCGCGCAGCGACCAGCGGACGATCTGGTAGCGTGGCGCGTTCTCGTGCGTCAGCAGGTAGATCCACTCGCCGCGCAGGTCGAAGTCGGTGATTCCCTGCTCTGCCGTCGCGAATTTCCTCCACGGTGTCGCCGCGCCGCGCAGCTGCGTCAGCGGCGCGACGTACAACGTGACCTCGTCCTGCACGCCGTGGCTGACG
Source organism: uncultured beta proteobacterium (assembly GCA_963828045.1). GTDB lineage: Bacteria > Pseudomonadota > Gammaproteobacteria > Burkholderiales > Casimicrobiaceae > VBCG01. The sequence goes on from CAWHCM010000001.1 coordinate 187,680, forward strand.
ACGCCGATGGCGAACGGCGATACCGGCGAGACATGGATCGTCGGCGTGTCGTCGGCGTCGATGGCGATCGCCGAATCGGGGCCGCCCCCGAAGATCGCGACGTCGGCCACGGTTCCGTCCGGCGCAAACGTTCGCATGTAGGCGCGGCTGCCGCGCATCTGGTCGGCAACCGGTTCGCCTTCGGTGCGGGCCCGCTGCTGCGTGTAGAAGAGGATTTCGCCGTCGTAGCGCCACGCCGGATTCGCGCCGCGCGCGCGCGGGATGGGCGCGCCGATCTGCGTGCGCGTCGCGACGTCGAGAACGTACAGCGTCGCGTCCTCGGCGCCGCCCAGGGCCACGCCGATCGCCAGCCGCTTGCCGTTGGGCGAGACGGCGAAATATTCGATGGCTGCTGTCTGGCCGTCGCGGTCGTATTGCGCGGGGTCGACGAGGAGCCGCTCCGTGCCGTTGATGCCGTCGCGCAGATACAGGCGGAACGTGGCTTCGTCCGGCGCGCGCTTGGTGTAGACGAGAATGTCGCCGGCGGCCTGCATGTCGCGCACGTGCGTGTCGCCGTTCAACTCGCTCAGTCGCCGATACAGCGCGTCGCGGCCGGGCAGGGCGTCGAGGATGCTTCGCGTGTAGTCGTTCTGCGCGTGGAACCACGCGACCACGTCGGGCGTTCCGACATCCTCCAGCCAGCGATACGGATCGTAGAGCGTGCGGCCGAAGAGCGACTCGACGGTGCCGTCGGAGCGCGTGTCCGGCGGCGTCAGGTCGAGCGCCGACGCGAAAGGAAGGCCGATCGCGAACGCCAGCGCGACGAGCGTCGCGCGAACCGCGCCCTGCATCACCCGCGAGTCCCGAGCCACGCTTCCCGGCGCGAAGCCACGGACGCCGCAGGATCGGCGTCGAGCGTCAGAAACGCCGTGTCGAGTGGCGCCGCGCCGAGTTCCACGCGAAACGTCCGCAGTTCGTCACGCCGGAACGCATGCACGGCGAGCGGCACGCCGCCGGGCTGTTGCAGCAGCTTGTCGATGAGATCGGGAGACGCCTTGATGCCATCGATGGCCACGAGCGTGTCGCCGGCCGACAATCCCGCGCGGCTTGCCGGGCCGCCGCGGAACACGTGCGCCAGCTTCAAGTCGGGCGCGACACGCGCGCCGAGCGTGCTGCGCGCAGTGTCGTCGAGCGCCGCCTTGCCGCCGCGGTCCTTGGGCCCGGTCGCCGCGCGAAGCTGCAAGGAGACGCCAAAGTCGGCCAGCAGGCGTGCCAACGGCGGGTCGTCGGTGCCGAACACGTAGCGCGTGAAGAAGTCGCCGAGGTCGTGTCCGGCCAGTTCGCTCGCCAATTTCTCGATGCCGTCCTCGGGCACGCCGATGCCGGGGTGCCCGTGGCGGACCCACAGCGCGCGCATCAGGTCGTCGAGCGACGCGCCGCTCGACGTGCGCAGCGTGAGGTCCAGCGCAAGGGCCACCAGCGAGCCCTTCGCGTAATAGCTGACGATGGCGTTGGGCGCGTTCTCGTCCTGCCGGTAGAACTTGATCCACGCGTCGAAGCTCGACTCGGCGACGCTTTGCGCCAGGCGGCCGGGACCGCGCAGCACTGTCGTGATCGCGCGCCCGATGAGCTCGAGATAGCGCGGCGCCGGAATGAGCCCGCAGCGCACCAGGGCGAGGTCGTCGTAGTACGACGTGATCCCCTCGAATGCCCATAGCTGCCGCGTGTAGCTTTCGCGCGCGAGGTCATAGGGCACGAAGGCTTCGGGCTTGATGCGCTTGACGTTCCACGTGTGGAAATATTCGTGGCTGGCGAGACCGAGGAAGCCCAAATAGTCGTCGGTGATCTTCTCCACGCCAGGCTTTGGCAGGTCGTCGCGCCGGCACAAGAGGCTGGTGCTCGCGCGATGCTCGAGTCCGCCGTAGCCGTCGCCCACGGCCATCACCTGGAACAGATAGCGGCTGAACGGCGCCGGGCTGTCCGGCGCGCCGCCGAAGAGATCGATGTGCCATTGGCATACGCGTGCGAGGTCGGCGGCGAGCCGCGGCAGGTCGGCGTCCGCTCGTCCGCTGATCGCGATGTCGTGTTGCGCGCCGCCCGCGGTGAACGTCGACGGCGCGAACGTGCCGGTCTCGACCGGATGGTCGATCAATTCGTCGTAGTTCTCCGCGCGATAGCGGCCGAAGCCATACGGCAGCGCGTCGGCGGACGGCAGCGTCGTCGCGACCCGCCACTCGCCGAATCCGGGGTCCGGAGGCGCGATGTCGACGATGCACGGCGCGCTTTCGCGCCCGACCGGGCACAGGAACATCGACGCGCCGTTGAAGTAGCCGCGCGTGGCGTCGAGATAGGCGGTGCGCACCGTCAGTTCGTACGCGTACACGTGTGCCACGACGATCAGCGGGCCGAAGCAGGGCGCGGCGCGCCACACGTCCTTGGCTTCCTTGGTAATCGTGATTTCCCCGCTTTCCGCTTCCGCGCGCACCGATACGAAGTGCCGCGCAAACTCGCGGATCAGGTAGCTGCCGGGCGTCCACGTCGGCAGCCGGAAGCGCTGCCCCGCGGGATCCGGGTCGACGATCGTCACGCTCACCTGGTACAGATGGGCGTGCGGATCGAGCGGGACGATGTGGTACTGCGTCGGGGGCGCGATGGAGGTGGGCAAACCGAGTCCTTTGGTGACGGATCAGGAAAGACACGCCGGCCGGCAAGATGTTCCGCCGCGGCGACAGCTACTCGTCATCCCGCCCCATTTCGCGCAGGAATGCCCTGCGGTCGCCCATGCCGTTGACGTATTCCATCGCGATGAACGCGATCTCCTCCACTTCCCCGTACTCGTCTTGACCTGCGTGTTGGTGTAGGTGCGGGAAGCCAGCGCCGCCTCCATCATCAGGCGCGCGTGCTGCAGCGACTTCCTCGCGAGCGTTTTTCTGCAGTACGTTGTACGAAACGTAGCTCGAAATCGCAAGGCCGACCAGGAATATCCCCAGCAGCACCAGATTGAGTTTCCAGATAAGCCTCACGATGGGCTCCCAAAGGACAGCGACAGGTTGTCGGCGACCGTCATTTTGCCTCGGCCGGAACCTTGTGCATGTGTTCTTCCGGATGCAGTACGCGATCCCATTCGGGATAGCGCGCAATGGGAAGGGACTTTCACAGGCGATTCCGCACTCGCGGCCACCAGACGCTGACGCCACCGGACACCAGGCCAGGGCGGGCGAGGGCGTCAACGCGATAAATCCGCAGCCTTATGGGCAAATGAGGTTGGTGCCCCGAACACGAATCGAACGTGCGACCTGCCCCTTAGGAGTCGGTAGGGACTGGGTAGCGCCAAACTTTACGAGGCTTTTCGACAACGGTATGTTCTCCTTTTAAAATAATGACTTGACGGAATAGAACGCCGCTCTGACCTCATTTGAGCACCGCTCTTTTACCGCTCCTTTTTTGAAGGGACCGAAATGCCGAAGCTCACTATGGCCATTGTCGCTACCACGATCCGGCTCGCACGTGGGACGGGAGCAGCAATTCCGGCGCCAGCCTGAAGGCACTGGAATTGCCGGGGCGGCGGCTCGGCTACTCGCTCGTTGAATGCGACATAATCGGCACAAACGTGTTTTTTGTTCGTGCCGATTTGACGGCGAACTTGTTCGCCGAGCCCTTTACCTCGAAAAATCACTACGAGCCGCCTCGCAATGCGTTGTTGTCTCGCCGCGGGCAGCAAATTTTCGTTTTGGACAAGACGCCCGGCTGATCGCGACCAAATGCGTCCGCGCTGTTTCGACGGGTTCAGCCCGCTGGCGCCTTCAGTCCGCGAACCCGGTAGGCCTGCACGGGACGGCGGAATCCCTTCAACGTCAGTGTTTCCGGCGGATCGACGTCGATCAACACGTCGACACCGGCGCGCACGCGCTGCGAGATGAGGATCTGGTCGCCGGGTGCCTCGCCGCACAGCCGTGCGGCGAGGTTGGTCACCGTCCCGATCGCGCTGTAATCCCAGCGTCCCTCGAACCCGATCGCGCCAATAGTCGCAAAGCCCTGCGCGACGCCGATGCCAAGGCTGAGATCGTATCCGCGCTGGACCCAGTCCTTCGCCATCTGGCCGATGCGGTCGCGAATCGCCAATGCCAACCTCACCGCGCGTTCCGCCGGATTCGGTATCGGCAGCGGATCGTTGAAGAGAATCGTCATTCCATCGCCGGTGAAATGCTCGAGGGTGCCGTCGTACTCGATGATGATCTCGCCGGTGGCCTGGTGATATTCGCGCAGGACACCCATCACCTCTTCCGGCTCCGCGACCTCGGCAAATGCGGTGAAGCCGCGCAGATCGAGAAAAACGACCGTGATTTCGCGGCGATGGCTCTTCAGCGGATCGTCGGTGCCGCCGTTGACGATGAGCTCAGCGAGCGACGGCGAGAAGAAGCGCCGCAGGCGGCCGACCCGCTCGAGTTCGCCGACCTGCTCGGCGACGCGTCGCTCCAGTGAAACGTTCAAGTCCTTGACTTCGGCGGCGAGAGCCTCGACCGTGTCGTGCAGGCGCTTGATCCGGAGCATCGAGCGCACCCGAGCGGCCAGTGCCGCATGGTCGACGGGCTTGGTGAGGTATTCGTCGCCGCCGGCCTCGAGCCCCGCGACCACGTCCTTCGAATCGGCCATCGCCGTCACCATGATGATCGGCGTGAACGGAAACGCGGCGTCCGCCCGCAGCCGCCGGCACACCTCGAAGCCGTCGAGCTTCGGCATCATGACGTCGAGCAGGATGAGGTCGGGCGTGTGCTCCCGAGCGCACGAGAGCCCCTCCTCGCCGTCGGCAGCGGTGATGATTTCGTAGCCCTCGGCCGCGAGGCGGGTCTGGAGGACCTTGACGTTCGTCGCGTTGTCGTCGACGATGAGGATGCGAGGAGGTGTTCTCACCGTCGATAGTCCCAGCGGTCGAGGATAATATACGGCCTCGACCGGCGACGCACAAGGAACAATAGGGACGGAGCGGCGGGAGCGAAGTGCCATCTTCACTCGAAAATCTCTCGTCAGCGGGGGATCCGGAAATCGGACTCGAGCAATTTGCCGAGCGCGTCCAAGGTCGAACCCCGCTGCGGTTCGTGGTGCGATGGGTCGCGGGCATTCGCGCGTCGGTCCATACCAAGCTCCTCGCGGCGTTCCTGATCGTAACGGCTCTTTTCATCGCGATGGCACTGGTCAGCCTCCAGACCATCGTCAACGCTACGCATCAGAGTGAGCAGCTTGACGAGGCGCACGAACTTGTCAGCCTGGCGCAGCAGGGTGAGAGCGCGCTGGCGAGGCAGATGCACTACACCGACATGGCCCTGCTTTCGCAGGACGAGGTGGCGATCGCCAAGATTCTGCGCGAGAACAATCAATTCAACGACAGGCTGGCCAAGGTGGAGGCGGCGGGAACCGCCGATCCTACCCTGGTCGAAGACATCCGATCGTCGCAGGACGAGGCGATGTCCGTCGTTGCCGACATGGCCAATGCGATCCGCGACGGCAAGCTCGGCTCGGTCACCGCTACCCTCCTGCGTCGTCAGGAGCGGCTCGACAGCGAAATCACGGCGCGTGTGGGGCGCCTCGTTGCGGTGCAGCAGGACCGAATGGCGCGTTTGCGCGACAGCGTCACCGCCGCCAACCGCCGCTCGCTGATCCTGACCGCGGCCTTTGCGGTAACGGCGGTGATCCTTGCGCTGGGATGCGGCTTCGTGATTTCGTGGTCGTTCATACTTCCGGTCCGTGAGGCGCAGGGGTTTCTGGAAAAGGTGGCGGGAGGCAGATTCGGCGGACGCATCGACGTGCCCAATCGCGACGAGTTCGGCATGCTGGCGGAGCGGATCAACCACATGAGCCAGGAGTTGCAGCGCTTCGACACGGATCAGCGAAGCGCGGCCGCCGAGCTCGGTCGCCTCAATCAGCAGCTTGCGCTGACGAGCAAGGCGAAGTCCGAGTTCCTCGCCAACATGAGCCACGAGCTGCGCACGCCGATGAATGCGATTCTCGGATTCACCGAGATGCTGATCGACGGCCTCTACGGCGACGTCCCAGCGGATCTGAAGGAGCCGCTCACCGACATCCAGGTCAACGGCCGCCACCTGCTTCGTCTCATCAATGACGTGCTCGACCTCTCCAAGATCGAGGCGGGCCGCATGGAGCTGGCGCTCGGCGAATATTCGCCGCGGGAAGTTGTCGACATCGTCTACGTGTCGCTGCGCTCGCTGGCCACCGAGAAAGGCCTTGAGTTCGGGATTGACGTTCCGGACGGACTTCCTGTCGCGTTCGGCGACAGCGGGCGCATGACGCAGTGCCTGATGAATCTCGCCGGTAACGCGATCAAGTTCACGCGGGAGGGGAAGGTCGAGATCGGTGTGCAACGCGTCGGAGACGAGTTCGTCTATTATGTTTCTGACACCGGGATCGGAATCCCGAAGGAGGAGCTGGAGAACGTGTTCGCCGAATTCCAACAGGTCGATTCGACGGTCACGCGGGAATTCGGAGGAACGGGACTCGGACTCAGCATCACCAAGAAATTCGTGGAGATGCACGGAGGCCGCATCTGGGTCGAGAGCGAGATCGGCAAGGGATGTGTCTTCTACTTTGCCGTGCCGCTCCGCGCGAAAGGCGGTGACGCATGAGTGAACAGACGATCCTCTATATCGAGGACAACGAGTACAACCGCAAGATCGTGCAACAGTTGCTGAGCCGCACGACCTACCGGCTTATCGAAGCGATGGACGGCGAATCCGGAGTTGCAATGGCGCAGAAGGAGCTGCCGGATCTCATCCTCATGGACGTGCAGTTGCCCAAGATGTCCGGCCTCGACGCGACGAAGGTCCTGAAGGCGGACCCGCGCACCGCTGACATCCCGATCATCGTGATTACGTCGTTCGCACTGAGCGGTGACCGGGAGAAGGCATCGGAAGCAGGTGCTAGCAACTATCTTGCAAAGCCATACAGCCCACGCGAGCTTCTGGGAATGATCCGCGAGGTGCTGCCCGAACGCTGATGGACGAATCGGAGGTGCATGATGATCGAAGCCATTCGAGTTCCGCGCAACGCCGTTTACGCCGCGATCGCTCTCGGTCTCGGACTGACCGGGATCGACGCTCGTGCCGCCGGCGACCAGGCCGAACAATTCACCCCGGAATACCGGCAGATTCATTCGACGTTCGACGCGAAGCATTCGCCGAAGATCGTCGCCCCCGACTCCGTCAACCGTGGCGACTGGTTCACCGTCACGGTGAGCGTCGGTGCTGGTTCGCAGCATCCCTCGCTGTCGGAGCATTCGATCCGCTACATCGCGCTCTACAAGGATTCGGTCGAGATCGCGCGGGCGTACCTCCACCCGGTCTACTCGTCGCCGACCGTGACGTTCACGATTGCGCTCGACGAGGGAGGAACGTTGCGGGCGCTGGCCGAGCCCAACCATTCCGCCGCGTGGGAGACCTCGAAGAAGATCGAGGTCAAGCCCTGAACCCCTGCGTCAGGGAGCCTGCATCTCGACGGTGACCCGACCGGCCTGCTTGTCGGTGATGGTAACGGTCGCCTGCGAGGTGCCCAGGCGCTCGTGCCAGATCTGCAGCTTGTACTGGCCGGGCGGAAGATTGTCGAAGGCGAATTGCCCGTCGGCGCCGGTGATCACGTAGTAGGGATTCGCCGCCACGACGACCCAGCCGACCATCCACGAGTGGAGGTCGCAGTTGATCCGCACGACCTCGGGCTTGGCGAAGGTGACGGGGATGGTCCTGCTCTTGGGCTGCGTGCGATTGAACGACACGTTGAGCTTCGGCGTGGCGTGGATGTTGTGGAGCAGGCGGTCGCTGTTGAGGAAGTCCACGATACCGCCCGCAGGGACGACGACGACCCGCGGAACGAAGACACATCCGTTCTGGTCCATCTCGACCTTGGTCGGCAGCGCCGGCGCGGTGGCTCCAGCGGGCGGATTCTCGATCCACACGACGGCGTTCCGCAGTTCCTTCTGCGGAGACAGCAACAGGTCGCCCGGATCCTTCTCGTTGCCGCATACATACTGATCGATCGTCACCTCGATTTTCTTCTGCGCGGGAACCGGCCCCACGAAGACCACCTTGCCCTTGATCGAAGCCGCGAGGCCGATGCCCGGCGCGCACAGCATCACGGCCAGTACTGCAGAAAGGCAGCCCGAGAATCGCATTCTTTTCATTCGAAACTCCCGATCAAGTGGGCCCGCAAGGAGCATCATGGCAACAGCGCATGGATGCCCCTTCTGGCCCAAGAGTTTGATTGAGCCCGCCGTAATGGCGGGCTTTTTCTGGGGGTCACCAGTCACTCACGAGTCCGCTATGGCTTGAGCTTCGGCGAGCTGCTTTGATGCCCGATCCATCTATGTAGCAATTTTGCCTAGCTGAAGTGAGGTCTCTTCGGTCGCGTCACGCTCCCGTTGTTCGAGCCTAAGCCAACTGCCTTATCGCGCCGCGCCGAATGCTGAACCATACGCAACCGGTGATTGTTAGAAATGCCGCAAATGCGACATATGCTCCAATCGTATAGTGCCCACCGATCATTTGCACGAGAAAAAAGAAGGCGAAGGCCGAGGCAGGAACCAACAAGATGAACGGAAACTCTTGTTCACCGTCGTGACTCGTTTCTTGACAAACGTCTCGATGCGAGCATCAGCTAGCCTATCTCCGAGTCCCCAAAGCGACAGACGAGAGCGAAAGGCGCATTCGCTTGGGCGTATACCATCGTGGACGCACGGGACAGAACACACAACCAGAATTGACGCATCGAAGGCTCCCCACTCCATTGTCGTCGTTGGCGCCCCGAACACGAATCGAACGTGCGACCTGCCCCTTAGGAGGGGGCTGCTCTATCCACTGAGCTACCGGGGCGAAGCTTAAAGCCAGACGCAGGCGATTTTACCGGAATGGCCCGAAGCGCCTAAACTTCACGCCGAACCGCCTTCCTACACCCATGTACGCCGAACTGCTCAAGGGATTCCTTCCGATCGACTGGATCGCGCTCGCCATCTTCTTTGTCGGCTGGGGAACCTATGGCTATTACGCGGACCACCGGACCCGGGGCCTTCGCGGCTTGCGCGGTGTCACGCACCGGCACCGGCTCGCCTGGGGCCGACAGATGGCCCGTCGCGAAAACCGGATCGTCGACTCGTCGCTGATCGGCAACCTCGTGCAGAGCGTTTCGTTCTACGCCAGTACGACGACGTACGTCATCGCCGGCCTCATCGCGGTCGCGGGCACCGTCGACCGGCTGGTCGAGCTGACTGCTGACCTGCCCGGCGGGCACGCGGCGGCGCGCCAGGTGATGGAGGTCAAGGTGATCCTGCTGGTTGCCATCTTCATCTTCGCGTACTTCAAGTTCACCTGGTCGCTGCGCCAATTCAATTTCGTGTCGATCCTGGTCGGTGCCGCGCCTGGCCCCGGGACACCGGACAACGAACTCGAACGTACGGCCGAGCGATTCTCGCAGCTCAGCACGCTTGCCGGCGACGACTTCAACCGCGGCATTCGCGCTTACTACTTCGGCTTCGCCGCCGGCACGTGGTTCGTCTCCCCGTATCACTTCATCGCGTTCACGCTGGTCATCCTGGCCGTGCTGTGGCGGCGCGATTTCCACTCCGCGGCGCTGCGCGTCCTGTCGGACTGACGTGCTCGCCTGGCTCCGTCCGGACGCACCGTTTCCCCCGCTCACCGCGGCGCTGGCCGAACCCAACGGCCTGCTCGCCGCCGGCGGCGACCTCTCGCCCGAGCGGCTGATCGCCGCCTACCGCCGCGGCATCTTCCCCTGGTTCTCCGCGGGACAGCCGATCTTGTGGTGGAGTCCCGATCCACGGATGGTGCTGTACGTCGACGAGTTCCGCGTGTCGCGGTCGCTGGGCCGGCGCGTGCGGCGGCGCGAGTTCGAGGTCCGCATCGACACGGCGTTTCGCGACGTCATCGACTGCTGCGCGACGCTGCCGCGCGACGGCCAGCGCGGCACCTGGATCACGCCGGAGATGGTCGACGCCTACTGCGAGCTGCATGGCCGCGGGATCGCGCATTCGGTGGAGAGTTGGCGTGACGGACAGCTGTGCGGCGGCCTGTACGGAATGGCGCTGGGGCGCGTGTTCTTCGGCGAATCCATGTTCGCGCGCGAGACCGATGCGTCCAAGGTGGCGCTCGTCCATCTCGTCGCGCTGCTGCGACACTTGAACGTGCCGCTGATCGACTGCCAGCAGGAGACCGCCCATCTTGGCTCGTTTGGCGCCCGGCCGATCCCCCGCGCGACGTTTGCGGGGCATCTGACCGAATTGATACACTCGACCGAACCGGTGGCCGGGTGGCGCGCGGGGGCATTCGAGGCATCCGAGATCGAGATGCGATGAGCAAGCTGAACGACCTTCCCCTGACCTCGCTGCAGTTCTACGCGACGGCTCCGTACCCCTGCAGCTACCTGCCCGAACGGGCGGCGCGCTCCCAGGTGGCCACGCCCAGCCACCTCATCGACACCCGCGTCTACAGCGAACTGGTCCGGCTGGGCTTTCGCCGCAGCGGCGCCTTTACATATCGACCCTATTGCGACCACTGCCGGGCATGCGTTCCCGTTCGGGTGCCTGTGGCCGATTTCCAGCCCGGCCGCACCCAAAGGCGAATTCTACGGAGTCACGCGACGTTAACGGCAGTTAGGCGCGAATTAGCGTACGATAACGAACATTACGCGCTGTACTTGACCTACCAAAGGTACCGGCATCCCGGTGGCGGCATGGATCAGGACAGCCGCGAGCAGTACCAGCACTTCCTGCTTCACAGCAACGTCGCGACCGATCTCTATGAATTCAGGGACGAAGGCGGTCTGCGCATGGTCAGCCTCGTGGACCGGCTGGTCGACGGCCTGTCGTCCGTGTACACGTTCTTCGACCCCAGCGTTCCCGGCATGAGCTACGGGACCTACAACGTCCTCTGGCAAATCGAGCGCTGCAAGGCTTTGGGATTGCCGTACCTGTATCTCGGCTACTTCATCGCGGAGAGCCGCAAGATGGCTTACAAGGCGAGCTTTCGGCCGATCGAGGGACTGCTGGGCGGGGTGTGGCAGGGGTTAGGGGGGATGAGTCCATGCCGATGCGATTATTGACCTGAAGCCCGGTGCGATTCCCGCCACCCGGGCGGTACCGCATATTTTTCTGCCCTTGGTGGAAGCGGCTGCCCAAGGGAAGGAATTCGTGCCAGTGGTGCGAGCAATCGTGGAGAGCTTGGGATTTGACAGCTTCGCGTATGCGCTGAGCACCAATCCTCGCCCCGATAAGGATGCTCAGCTTTTCATTTTCACAACGATGCCGGCAGAGTGGATGGTGCTATACGATCAAAAGGCCTACGTCGAGGTCGATCCGCGCATTCAAATCGCCTATGACAACACGATGCCGCTGATCTGGGATCAAGACGATATGCGTGGAAAGGGCGCACGTAGTGATGAATTTCTTGATGATGCGGCACGCTATGGCACGTGTAGCGGTCTAGCGTACACGCTCCATCATCTCGGGCCATGGCGGCATCATGATTGCCTATAACTCCAAGCACCCATAGTGGATTCCGTTCGTCTGCAGATGATCCAAAGAAACTTGCCGGATCTGTTGTCGTTCGGACATTATTTTCATGAGTTGTTCATGAAATCGGTAGTGGAAAGCGGATTTCCGTCGCGACTCAAGGCGCACCCTTATCCAGCCGGGAAACTGGAGGTTTTACGGATGGTTGCGCGTGGGCTCACGACCGATGATATTGCGCATAAGCTCGAGATCAGCGAACGAACGGTGCAGTTCCATTTGGATGCAGTTCGCACAAAACTTGGGGCAGCGAATCGGCAGCATGCTGTCGCGATAGGCATGCAGCGCGGACTGGTTGGTGGTATCCCCTGAAGTTGGAACCCGATCGAGTGGTAGGCGAGCGGGGCGCTGTAGCGGCTTGATCACGGAAACTGAAGGTCGACGTCGAACATGAATGCCCCAAGAGAAGTGCGTGCGCTCGACAAATCCGCATCCGACTTGCGCGCCGAGAACGTATCAGTTGTCACGCGCGTTTCGATCCCGGCGATGGATGGGTATGTGTTGGGCGGAGTCCTCCACGAGCCGGCGGGCTCAACAACCCCTCCCTGTGCCGTCGTAATCAACTGTGGCGGGGGGATTCCAGCGGATCGCTACACTCGCTTTGCGCAATTCCTTGCGAGCCGAGGGATACCGACACTGACCTACGATTACAGAGGGATCGGCGCATCGCGGCCTGCGCGCCTGCGCGGCTTTGTTGCTACTGTCGAAGATTGGGGCGACCTGGACTGTTCCGGCGCCATTGCGTGGCTGCGAACTCGCTACCCTCAAGTGGAGCTCGTTGGATTGGCCCACAGCGTCGGCGCAATGCTCCTGGGTGCCGCTACGAATAGTTCGGAACTCTCGAGACTCGCATTCATCGGCGCTCATACTGGATATTTTGGGGACTACCGGCCGCTATATCGGGCTCCGATGGCCGTACTATGGCATGCGGTTATGCCGATGCTCGCGCACGGGCTCGGATATTTTCCAGGCCGAGTGCTGCGCTTGGGCGAGAACATTCCCGCTGGCGTGGCCCTCCAGTGGGCTTCGCGGCGCTCTCCGGACTTACGGTCCAAATCCAAAGGGCCCGGAAGGGAACGAACCGAACTGTTGTTGTCCCGCTACGCGGAAATCCATGCGCCGGTCTACGCTCTGTCATTCACCGACGATGCGTTCGCGACGGAGAAGGGAACGCGACGTCTACTATCAATGTATCCGGCGGCCACGGCGCGTCACGACGTCCTCGACCCGGCGAGTGTGGGCCTCGGGGAAATCGGCCATTTCGGATTTTTCCGGCGCGTGAATGGCCCTACGCTGTGGCCAATATTGATGCCTTTCTTGCTGTCGTCGTCGGATGCCGGTCAGTCGACCGCAGATCGATCGCCATAGCATCGGAACCGCAAGGATTGGTGAAAGGCCCCATAGAAAATGACCCCGGCCATCGCGGAGCAGGGATTCATTTTCTTCTTCCATGATGGCGTAGGCTGCCGCGCCGCGTCAGTAATCCGGCGGATTCAAGGCATTTTTTGCCATTGCTACACCGGCATGGCTCTTGCTTAGCTTGTTCAGGCAATTGCGAATTTTCCCCCTAATCCGGGTTTTAGGACCGCGGTACAATTGACAGTAATTTCAACCCCTTGCCTAAAAACCTTACACCGATGCGCGCTTGGCTGACCCGCGATCGTTGGAAGCAAATGCTGGGTTCGGCGCCGCGCGCCGAGCTCGAACAGTCATTGATCCGATTTGGTTTGGTTGGGCTAATTTACGTTTACCTGCTGATCCACACACTTGGCGACGGGCACCTTGGCCCGGATGAACTGCAACTGGTCTTGGTTGGGGCCGGGTTCCTCGCCCTGTCGATTGCGTTGGTAGCTTTCGTTCTGGCCAGCGCCAAGGACTCAATTCCCCGTCGAATCATCGGCGTGATCGCGGACAATGCCGCGGCGACGTACTTCCTCCTCCAAATGGGAGAGAGCGGGGCAATCATCGTCGGCGTTTACCTTTTCGTGTCATTTGGGAATGGTTTCCGCTTCGGCCGATTGTACCTCCACGTTTCGCAGGCACTTGGCCTTCTTGGTTTCACGCTTGTTTTGGTCTTCTCCGAATTCTGGTCCAAGCACCTCGGTATTGGTGCTGGTTTCCTCGCCGGACTAATCGTCCTTCCATTCTATGTGGCCGTCCTGACGCAGCGGATTACCGAGGCGAAAAAGCGTGCCGACGAGGCAAATCAGGCAAAGGGTCGATTCCTGGCCAACGTCAGTCACGAAATGCGAACGCCGCTCAATGGTGTCATCGCGATGGCAGACGTGTTGCGCGAAACGAGCTTGAACGAGTCGCAAAGCGAAATCGTCGCGACGATGACGACTTCCGCGAATCTCCTGCTTGCGCAGATCGAAGACGTCCTCGACATGGCCAAGATCGAGGCCGGTCGCGTTCAGATCGAGATAGCGCCCTTCGACTTGGGTCAACTCCTCACGTCCACGGTCAAGATCATTTTGCCGCAAGCGCGATATAAGGGGCTGGACGTGCGTACCGAGGTTTCACCGGAGGCCACGGCCTGGTTCAACGGTGACTCCTACCACCTTCGCCAGGTGCTTTTGAACCTGCTGGCAAACGCAGTGAAATTCACAGAGAAGGGACACATAACCTTGCGCGCACGCGCGCTAGGTGCGAATGGCGGTGTGTCGATGATGCGCTTCGAGATCGAGGACACCGGAATCGGCATCGCACACGATAAGCAGACGATGATTTTTGAGCCATTTGCCCAGGCCGACGACTCCATCACGAGGGTCTATGGTGGCACCGGGCTGGGGACCACCATTGCGCGGCATTTGGTGACGTTGATGGGTGGGCGAATTGATCTGACCAGCAATCTTGGGGTGGGGACGAAGTTCTGGTTCGAGATTCCCTTGCCGCATGCTGAGGCGCGAGGGATCGATCTTACCGAGGAGCTGTCATCGACGATCAAGGTGTCTGCCACCGTCAGAGCTCTCGCGACGAGCAATCTTGCCAGCGTCCACAAACTTCGCGGCGCGCGCATATTGGTGGCCGATGACAACCAAACCAATCAGCGGGTCACGCAGATGGTCTTGGAGAGTGGCGGGCACGTGGTGACCATTGTCGACGATGGAGAAGCCGCGCTGGACGCCCTTGAACGCGGCGGCTTCGATCTCGCCCTGATCGACCTTTCGATGCCGATAGTGAGCGGTCTCGAGGCGCTAAAGCTTTATCGCTTCTCGACGCGCAAGCCGATACCAATCTTGATACTGTCGGCGAATGTCACCACGGAATTGATCGATGAATGCATGAAGGCTGGCGCGGCCGAGTTCGTCACGAAACCCATCCGCGCGTCTGTGCTGTTGGATGCCGTCGAGCGTAACTTGGAGATCGACCCGGTACTGAACCTGCTTGCGGCGCCGCAGTTGCGTCCCGAGGACCGTCAGCCGCTGCAAGTAGTTGATTCACCGCCGGTTGACGCCTCTGTGCTTGAGGACTTAGGCCGCCTGTCGCAAGACCCCACGTTTGTGGAACGACTTCTGCGGGGCTTCCGAGGCGACACCGAACGCATCGTCGGCGAAATAGTCGATGCGATCGCGCACCGGAAATACGAAACGGTCAAGGATGCCGCTCATGCACTGAAAGGTGGCGCCGCGAGCGTTGGCGCGACCCAGCTAACGCAAATGGCGAGCCGTCTCGAGAAGGCATCGCACGATCTGTTGCGGCTGAAGGCGGCTCAGTGGACCGAAGAGCTACTTCGAACCTCGACCAGAACACTCGAGGCGTTGGATGTGCACCTCGAAGAACGCAGGAATAGGCTGAAATCCTCCAGCTGAGGCTGAAATCCTCCAGCTGATACGCGAATTGATCGTGATCAGTCGTCGCCGGCTGCCGCCTCCATTCTGACGAGGTTGGGAGCCACCACTTCGGCGGCCGGCGTTCCGCCGCGTTGTTGCGCGCGAACAAGCCGATCCATCATCTTCATGTCGCGGGCGTCGAGTTTGAGCGCGGTGTCGGCCCAAATCTCGACGATTCGAGTGAGTTCGGAGTGGGTCACAGGCTCGAACTCATTGCGAACAGATTCAATTGCGCGACGCGCATTCGCAGCCTTTGCGTGCTTGCGCACGTAGCTGTAAACCGCGGCCTCTCCAGTGCCGTCAGGCGTAACGACGTCGACCACGCCGAATTCGTAGAGTTCGCGAGCCGAATAGATATTGGCGCTCGTGATCATCTCTTCGGTCTTCCGACGCCCGACCTTGCGGACGAGAAAGCTGTATGCACCCATGCCTGGAAAGAGATTGAATAGAATCTCCGGGAAACCCATCCGCGCCGACTCCTCCGCGACGATGACCGTGCTCGAAAGAGCGCACTCGAATCCGCCACCAAGCGCGTCGCCCTGCACCAGCGAAATCGTCGTGAGAGGAAGATCGAAATTGCGGGACCAAGGGAATTGATTGTCGATGCACTTCCGGCCGTACTGCACCAAGAGTTCGCGATCTTGATTTAGTATTGCCTGCTTGAATAGTTCAAGGTCACCACCGAGATTGAATATGCCGGGGACCTTGGAGGCGATCACCGCATAATTGACCGAATGCATGGATCCGTCATGGCGATATTTGCCGCGCGGCTCGTCGATGCTCCTGACAAAATCGCCAAGCTCTTCGAGTATGCGTGGGTTGAAACAGGGGCGTGGTACGGGGTTCATGAAACCCCAAAGAACGCCATATTCGGGGTCGAACCGCGTTTCCACTTGTTTGAAGAGCGGAATGGGCTTCGGAAAAACATGGATTTGCGCATTTGTGTTCACTATGGGCTCCCTCTCTGGACCATATGATTCGGACTGGTTACTAAGGAAAACAAAAAACAAGGAATATTGTTGTCGTGTACATTCTGGCCTAATCTGCGAACTCTGAAACACGGCGTTTGGTGCGGGATGCTAGGATGTTTAAGCATGCCTGCTTCCACTTCCAAACGGTCGCTGATGTGCTTTCGATGGATAGTAGACACCACCCTCGGCCCCTTTGTAAATCACAATGCGTTTGGCACCTTGCCAACTAAGTTAGTAGCATGTGGCCGGGGTCTGCAAATTGATCTCTGGCAAAGTTGTGGTGGACAACTTGAGGGATGCAACTCTTGAGTCGTTAATTTATAAATCGACACCCCTATTCTGCGGAGAAGTAAAAAGTGTCCGATTATTGTAGTTGTCCTCTCATTCGGCGCGGTGCTGGAGCCTGCAGAGCTATTGTCCTTTGAGGCTTCAGGCGCGCTGCGCCAAATTCCAGTACCGGGCGGCGTCCCCCATATCGCACGTTGGTTGATATCCTGAGAAGATACCGCCGGAAATCAAGCGGTGAGCGCGCAAAGCGAACGAATAAACCACCGAAGCACAGTACAAAACGAGTCGTCAACTACGCACACTCCTGGGCTGTCATAACCAAATAAACGTCATCCGACCTTGGCTACTTCAGTTTTCGGCGGAATTGCTCTCAAAAGCACTTATCTTCTCCGCCTTCTCTTCCTGATTCGCGCCGGCGATTTGCGCGAAGAGCGCCTGCTACGCCAGGGCCGCGGCTGGATCCACATTCCCGGCCAAGGCCACGAGGCGCTGGCCACGCTGGCCGCGTCGCTGGAACCGGACGACCTGCTGTTCCTCTACTACCGCGACCGCGCGTTGATGCAGGCGCGCGGCGTAACGCCGCTTGAGATGGCGCGCGAGCATCTAGCCACCGCCAACTCGTCGTCCGGCGGCCGCCAAATGCCTGTGCACGGATCCTTCCGCCGTCTCGGAATCTATCCGCCCGCGACGCCGACGGCCTCACAGTGTCTGCCCGCCGTCGGCGCGGCATGGGGAATCAAGCTGAAGGGCGAACCCCGGGTCGTCCTGTGCACGATCGGCGACGCGTCCACGCGCCAAGGCGAATTCTTCGAGGCAGTCGCGCAAGCGGTGCAGGATCAGCTTCCGATCGTCTTCGTCGTCGAGGACAACGGCTACGGAATCAGCACGCCGACGCTCGATCAGCTGCCGTTTCGATTGGGCATTTTCGGCTCGTCGATCTTTCGTCACGTCGACGGCCGCTCGGTCGACGCGGTCGCGGAGGCGGGAAGCGCCGCGATTGCATCGGCGCGTCGCGGCGACGGGCCGACGATTCTTTGGGTGGAACTCGACCGGATGACGTCGCACACGAACAGTGACGACCACCGCATCTATCGCTCCGCGGCCGAGATTGCGTTGATGAAAGCTCGCGACCCCGTAACTACGTACGCCACGTCGCTCGTCGACAGCGGTGCGCTCGACACCGCGCAGGTGCGCGAATTGCAAAATGAGGCGGCCGCGGAAGCGGACGCGGCCTACGCCGCCGCGGAAAACGAGCCGGCCCCGGCTGCCCATTCGGCCAACACCAAGCTCTTCGGGCCGTTCGAACCCGACGGGTACCTGCCGCCATTCGCGCTGCAAGACACTGCCAACACGATGGCCGGCGCGCTCAACACGACGCTGCGCGAGGCGCTGGCGCGCATCCCGAACACGGTGATCTTCGGCGAAGACGTCGAGGATCCGAAGGGTGGTGTGTTCGGGTTCACGAAGGGATTGTCAGATCGCTATCCCGGCCGCGTGGTCAATTCGCCGCTTGCCGAGGCGACGATCGCGGGCATGGGCGTCGGACTTGCGGCCTCGGGATTCAAGCCCATCCTGGAAATGCAGTTCATCGATTTCATCGCACCGGCGTTCAATCAATTGCTCAACCAGGCGGCGACGTTGCGCTGGCGCTCGAACGGCGACTGGACGTGTCCGGCCGTGTTCTATGCGCCGTACGGCGCGTACCTTCCGGCGGGCAGCACGTGGCACAGCCAATCCAACGAGGGCTTCTGGACTCACATTCCCGGCCTGCGCGTCGCCGTTCCCAGCACGCCGGCCGATCTCGCGGGGCTCTTGTGGAGCGCCTTGCAGGAATCCGATCCGACACTGCTGCTCATTCCGAAGCACATCATGCGCGTGCGGCACGATCCGGTGCCGCCGCAAGCGCGCGGATTCGGCCGCGCGCGCATCGTGCAATCGGGCACGGACATCACCGTCGTGACCTGGGGCAATTGCCTCGAGGTCGTGCAAAAGGCGGCGGCACATCATGCCGACCGGTGGTCGGTCGAGATCATCGACCTCGTGAGCCTCGTGCCGTGCGATTGGGCGGCGATCGACGCGTCGGTGGCCAAGACGGGCCGGCTGGTCGTGGTCACCGAGGACGCGCGCACCGGCAGCTTCGGCCAGGCGATCATCACCGAGGTCGTGGGCTCGCAGGCGCGCTTCAACCGCTTCCTGTCGCCGCCGCTGCTGGTGGCGCGCGAGGACGGGCACATCCCGTTCAACCCCGTGCTCGAATACGCGGTATTGCCCGATACCGCGCGCGTGCACGCGGCGCTGGCGGAAGTGATGCAGTGAGCGCCGCAGGGCCGCCCCGAGGCGCGAATAGCTCCCCCTCTGGGGGCAGCGCAGCGGCCGAATTGGTCAATGAGGCCGCAAGCGTGGGGGTCCATTGAGCGGCGCGCGCGAAATTCGCGTTCCACAATTGGGAGAGGGCCTGCGCGAAGCGCGCATCGTCCAGCTCCTGTGCGCTCCCGGCGCGCCGCTGCGCCGCGGCGACCGCCTCTACGTCATCGAAACCGACAAGACGACGGTCGAACTAGAGGCGCCGTTCGACGGCACGCTGCTGGAATGGCGCGTGGAGGCGGGCGACGTCGTGGAAATCGACGCCACCGTCGCGCTCGTCGCGGCGGCAGGCACGCCGGAGGCGGCTGCATCACCAAAGGCCGAGCGTGTCATTCCGCCGCGCACGCGCGCGCACGCGCAGGAACGCGGACTCGATGACCACGCGCTCGCGGCGATTCCGTCGGCGTCGAACAAGCTGCTGCCGGAGGACATCGACAAATACCTGGCCGCGCGCGCCGCGGATATGCCGGAACGCGAGGGCATGCGCGAGCGCCGCGTCACCGGCGGCCATCGCGCGCTGATCTTCAGGCTGCGCCGCAGCGCAACGCTGGTGATCCCCGGCACGCTCGCCATCGACGTTCCGTGGTCCGGACTCGAGACGACCGAAGCCGGTGAGGGCGACGCGCGGCCCACGCCGTTCCAGGTATTCGCGCACACGGTCGCGCGCGTCGCGCAATCGCACGCGAAATTCCGTTCGGTGATGATAGGCGACGACCGCATCCGCGAATACGATCATGTGAACGTCGGCATCGCGCTCGCGCGCCCGAACGACGATCTGATCATCGCGGTCGTGCGCAAGGCGGAACGCATGGAACTGCCGGACTTCGTTCGCGCCTGCTCGCGTGGCATGCGCGCGGCAATTCGCGATGGCGCCGAAGCCGCGGAGGATACGCAAATCCTGTTCACGCACCTGGGCGAATTCGGCATCGTCGACGCTGTCCCGACGCTGGTGGCGCCGGCCAGTTCGATTTTCTTCCTCGGTGCCCCGCAACCCTCATCGGGCAAGGTGCGCATCGCGGTGACCTTCGACCATCGCCTCATCAACGGCGCGGCGGCCGCTCGTTTCCTGGACGACCTCGCGACGGCGCTGTTGCGGCCTTAGGCCGCCCCACGCGCTCAAACGCCAGCGGCCGCAGCGGTTCGCTTGGCCGCCTCGTCCGCCATGTCGCGGATGACGGCCGTGAGGTCGGACTCGACCGCCATTTCGCCGTCGACGCTGGCGCGGCCATGGATCTTGGCCACGCCCCGCGCGGCGCGTTTCATCCTGCATTCGAGCAGCAGCCGGTCTCCCGGAATGACGTCGCGTCCGAAATAGCACTTGTCGAATGCCGCGAAGAAGAAAATCGTCTTGCCGATCTTGCTCATCATGCCGGAATAGTGGCAAAGCACGCCCGCCGCCTGGGCGAGCGACTCCAGCATCAGCAGTTGCGGCATGACGCGCCGGTCCAGCGGCACCTCGGCAAAGAACCCATCGTTGTGGCTGACATTCTTGGTCACGCGCACCCACTCGTGCGGCACGCACGCCTCCATCCGGTCGATCAGCATGAATGGGTAGCGGTGCGGAATGTGCTTGAGTATTTCGGCGGTATCCGACGGGGGGAGCTGCGTGGGAGATGTCACGGGTGTCTCGGCAAGCGCGACGTTCGGTCGGGCGGGCGCCCATCCTACGTCCAGGCACCGCCGGCCGCAACCTCGAGGTTCGGCGCCGCAAATGGTCGCGGTCCAGAGGGCGAGCAACGTTATAATCGCGCTTTTCCCGCTCCTCCTGAGTCCCCCGCCATGAAGATCCTGGTCCCGATCAAGCGCGTCGTCGACTTCAACGTCAAGGTCCGCGTCAAGGCCGACGCCTCCGGCGTGGACATGGCCAACGTGAAGATGTCGATGAATCCGTTCGACGAAATCGCGGTCGAGGAAGCGGTGCGCCTGAAGGAGAAGGGCATCGCGACCGAGATCGTCGCGGTGACGTGCGGCGTGACCGCATGCCAGGAAACGCTGCGCACGGCGCTGGCGCTGGGCGCCGATCGCGCCATCCTGGTGGAGACCGATGTCGAAATGCAACCGCTGGCCGTGGCCAAGTTGCTGGCGGCAATCGCCGCGAAGGAACAGCCGCAACTGGTGATCCTGGGCAAGCAGGCGATCGACGACGACGCCAACCAGACCGGGCAGATGCTCGCCGCGCTCCTCGACTGGCCACAGGCGGCGTTCGCGTCGAAAGTGGACATCGCCGACGGCGGCGCCACGGTCAAGCGGGAAGTCGACGGCGGCCTCGAGACGCTGCAGATGAAATTGCCGTCCATCGTGACGGCCGACCTGCGCCTGAACGAGCCGCGCTACGCGACGTTGCCGAACATCATGAAGGCGAAGAAGAAGCCCATGGAGACGACCACGCCTGCCGCGCTCGGCGTGGACGTTACGCCGCGCCTCACGACGCTGAAAGTCTCGGAACCGCCCAAGCGCAAAGGCGGCGGCAAGGTGGCCGACGTGCAGGAGCTGGTCGCCAAGCTGCGCAACGAAGCCAAAGTGATCGCGTAGGCCGCCATGTCCATTCTCGTCATCGCCGAACACGACAACGCGTCGCTCAAGTCCGCGACGCTGCACACGATCACGGCCGCGCTGCAGGTGGGCGGTGCGTTGGGAACTGAGGTCCACGTCCTCGTCGCCGGCCACAATGCCGGCGCCGCCGCGCTGGTCGCCGCCAATGTTGCCGGCGTGGCCAAGGTGCTGCACGCCGACGCGCCGCACCTGGCAATGCCGACGGCCGAGAATGTGGCGGCGACAGCGTTGAGCGTTCTCCCCGGCGCGTATACGCACGTGCTGGCGCCCGCGACCGGCTTCGGCAAGAACGCGCTGCCGCGAGTCGCCGCCAAACTGGATGTGGCGCAGGTCTCGGAGATCACCTCCGTGGTTTCCGCCGACACATTCGTGCGCCCGATCTACGCGGGCAACGCATTTGCGACCGTGCAGTCGAAGGATCCGGTCAAGGTGATCACCGTGCGGTCGACGGCATTCGATGCCGCCGCGACGACGGGCGGCAGTGGCGTCGTCGAAACGATCGCTGCACCAGCCGACACCGGCCACGCCAAAGTGATCGCGCAGGAGCTGACGAAGTCCGAGCGTCCCGAACTGACCAGCGCACGCGTCGTCATCTCGGGGGGCCGTGGGCTCGCCAGCGGCGAGAATTTCAGGATGCTCGAAGCGCTGGCCGACAAGCTCAACGCGGCCATCGGTGCGTCGCGCGCGGCCGTCGATGCGGGCTACGTGCCCAACGACTATCAGGTGGGGCAGACCGGCAAGATCGTGGCGCCGGACCTGTACATCGCCATCGGCATCTCGGGCGCCATCCAGCACCTGGCGGGCATGAAGGACAGCAAGGTCATCGTCGCGATCAACAAGGATGCCGAGGCGCCGATTTTCCAGATCGCCGACTATGGACTCGTCGGCGACCTGTTCCAGATCGTCCCGGAGCTGACCGCGGCGCTGGGCTGAACACCATGAGCTCCTATCACGCCCCCCTTGCCGAAATGGAGTTCGTGATGAACGAACTCGCCGGCCTGCCCCAGATCGCGAGGCTTCCCGGGTTCGAGGACGCGGCGCCCGACACCGTGGCCGCGATCCTCGAGGAGGCTGCCAAGTTCGCCACCAACGTCCTCGATCCGCTCAACGTCGCCGGCGACCGCGAAGGGGCCACGCGCCTCGACGACGGCACGGTCCGGACGCCCGCGGGCTTCAAGGAGGCGTACAAGCAGTTCTGCGACAACGGCTGGAACGGTCTGACGAAGAATCCGGAGTACGGTGGCCAGGGCCTGCCGCAGCTCGTGCAGACCGCCGTCGAGGAGATGTGGCACGCGGCCAACCTGGCGTTCGACCTGTGTCCGCTGCTCACGCAGGGCGCCGTCGAGGCGATCGAGTTGAGAGGCACGGACGCGCTCAAGGAGACCTATTTGCCGCACATGGTGGCCGGGACCTGGACCGGCACAATGAACCTTACCGAACCGCAGGCGGGTTCGGACCTTGCGGCCGTGCGCACGCGCGCCGTGCCGCAGGGTGACGGCACGTACAAGCTCTTCGGACAGAAGATCTTCATCACGTTCGGCGAGCACGATTACACGGACAACATCATCCACCTGGTGCTGGCGCGCACGCCGGACGCGCCCGAGGGCGTGAAGGGCATATCGCTGTTCGTCGTGCCCAAGCTCCTGGTCAACGCCGACGGATCGCTGGGCGCGCGCAACGATGTGCAATGCGTGTCGATCGAACACAAGCTCGGCATCCACGCGAGCCCGACGGCCGTGCTCGTCTACGGCGAGCATGGTGGCGCGACCGGCTACCTGGTCGGCGAGGAGAACAGCGGCCTCGAGTACATGTTCATCATGATGAATCTCGCGCGCTTCTCGGTGGGCATGGAAGGCGTGGGGCTCTCCGAGCGCGCCTATCAGCGCGCCGTCGCGTATGCCAAGGATCGGGTGCAGGGCAAGGCAGTGGGTCTCGACAAGGCGGCCAAGGCGGGGCCGATCATCGAACACCCGGACATCCGGCGCATGCTGATGACGATGCGGGGCTACACGGAGGCGATCCGCGCCGTGGCCTATGTCACCGCCGCGGCCATCGACAACGCGCACGCGCATCCTGACGAGCAGGCGCGCAAGCGGCACCAGGCCTTTGTCGATTTCATGATCCCGATCGTCAAGGGCTGGTCGACCGAAATCGCGCAGGAAGTCACCTCGCTTGGCGTGCAAGTGCATGGCGGCATGGGCTTCATCGAGGAAACCGGTGCGGCTCAGCACTACCGCGACGCGCGGATCATCACGATCTACGAAGGCACGACGGGCATCCAGGCCAACGACCTCATCGGCCGCAAGACCGCGCGCGATGCCGGCGTCGTCGCCAAGGCAGTAGCGGCGGACATCGACAAGGTCGCTGCCAAGCTCGCCTCCCACAGCGACCCGATACTCAACTCCATTGGCCTGCAGCTGGCCGCGAGCACCGCCGACCTTCAGTCCGCTATCGATTGGCTCGTTCCGGCATTCGGCGCCCACACGCGGGCCGCGCATGCGGGCGCGGTGCCCTACCTCAAACTCTGGGGCATCGTCGCCGGCGGCTGGCAGTTGGGGCGCGCGGCGCTGATTGCCCACGGCCAACTGGAAAGCGGCGTCGGCAATGCCGACTTCCTGCGCGCGAAGATTGTTACCGCGCGCTTCTATGCCGAATGCCTGTTGCCGCAGGCATCCGGCTACGCCCATGCGGTGACGCATGGCGGCGACAGCGTCCTGGCGCTTCCCGTCGAAGCCTTTTGATACGCATCCGAGTTCGGCGCGGCGTCATCGCCGCGTCGCCGGCACAGGCGCAACCGTCGGCGTCAGGCGCCGGTCTCGTGAACGCGCAATACCCAAGGCGGGCGTCGGCGGTGTCCTACACGACAATCCCATGCGCGCTGGTGTACCGAACCAGCAATTCGAAAGATAAGTAGCCCTGGTTCAGCATCGGGAGTGGCGACATGATCAACCGTAGAAACTGGCGAACCGTCGCGGCGGTGGCGGTCCTGCTCGTCGGCATGCCCGACGTTTTCGCGGAACCTGTTGCACCGTTCCCTCCGGGCCCCTATGCCGTCGGTTGCAGCAACGTAGCGCAGGATTTCTCGCGGGTGGTGGCGGGCGCGACGCCACAGGATTATTGGGACGGCAATCCGACCGGCGGCATGGCGCACTATGTCACCGATCTCCTCACCGGACCGGTCGATTCGCTGACGGTCAACGTCGTCGTCCCGAATGATGGCGGACTCTACGGGTCCTATGTCAACCAGACGTATCCACACGTTGTCCTGGTGTGCTATCCGACATCGGCCACGAATCTGCGTCCGGACTACATGTTGCCCACCGGCGATGTCGTGCCGCACATGCAAACGGGCACGCAAGCGCCGATCTTCGCCGACGTGACCGCGCGTTACCCTGTGCTGCTTTTCTCGCACGGGCTCACCGGCAGCCCGCTGTCGGGCGACTACATCAAGGCAATCGCTGTCTTCGCGAGCTGGGGCTACGTCGTCGCCGCCCCGTTTCACGGCGACCTGCGGTTTGCGGACGTCACGATCGAGAATTTCAACGATATCGTCTACGCGCTGCTGCACATTAAGGATTTTGTCGCCATGCAGGCGATACGTCCGCTGTCGCTGTCGCTTGGCCTCGACGCCGTCCTTGCCAATCCGCAGTTCGCTGATCATGTCGACCCCGCCAATGTCGGCGGCTTCGGCGCGAGCCTGGGTGGCGAATCGTTGCTGCTCATGGCGGGCGCGGCGCTCACGACCACGTTGGGCCAGTCGTCGAAGCAGGTCACCTTCGATGCGCGGCTCAAGGCGGCGGCGACCTATGTACCGTATTTCGGGCAGGACTTTCTGCCGGCATTCGGCCGCGACCAAAGGGGGCTGGACAGCGTGACGGTCCCGGTGCTCGCGATCAGCGGCACCGCGGACACGACGGCACCCATTTCCGCTGCGGAGACGGGTTTCGAGCACCTGTCCAACACCCGCCAGCTCGTCGCGTTGACGGGTGTCCAGCATGGCTTCAATCCCGCCTTTTCCGACGATATCTTCACGTGGTCGCTGGCATTTCTCGCGGGCCAGTTGTCGAGCGATCCGGTGGCTCGCGCCACCAGCGCGCGGATGACCGAAGTATCGGGTGGCGGCGAGGACATTCTCAAGACCGACTACGTCGCGCCATCGGCGGAGATGCCCGGCGAACGAATCGTCGTCGAGTTCTACAACGATTCGCTCAATCACTATTTCATCACGGCCGAGCCGGCCGAAGAAGCAATGCTGGACGCGGGCGTGATCGTGCCGGGCTGGCAGCGCACCGGATTCAATTTCAAGGCGCGGCCCGCGGGCGATCCGCGCGGGCTGGCCGCGTGCCGCTTCTTCGGCACGCCCGGCATCGGCCCCAACTCGCACTTCTACACGATCGACATCGCGGAGTGCGCGAAGGTGAAGATGAACCCGTTGTGGACCTACGAGGGCATCGGGTTCAATTCGGACGTGCCCGTGGCCGACACGTGTACGCCCGACCGCGTTCCGGTCGTCCGGCTGTACAACAACGGCATGGACGGCCAGGCCAGTCACCGCTACGTCACGAGCCACAGCGAGGTGCGCGAATTGACGCAGCGCGGCTGGATCGTCGAGGGCAACGTGTTCTGCGCGATTCCCTGATTGCGCTCTTGTCGGCGCGCGAGCAGACGCTTTGTACCTCAGCCCCCTGCGCCGGACGGCGCCCGCGGCTGTCGTTTTCGGCGTTTGGCATTTTGGCTGACCGCGGCGTTAAGCGCGTCGAACAATTCGGGGTTGGAGGCGATGATCGCGCCGCCGTGCAGCAGGCCCTGCGGGCCGGGGTAGGGCAGCACGCTTCCACCCGCCTCTTCGACCAGCAGCAGGCCGGCCACCGCGTCCCACGCGTGCATGTGCGGCTCGAGAAACGCTTCGTATCGCCCGGCGGCTACGTGCGCCAGCATCAGCGCGCCCGCACCCATGTCCTTGATTGCCGCCCCCGCATTGGACAAGTCACGCTTGAGTGCGAGCTGCGTTTCGAGGTCATGGCGATGCACGAAGCCGATGCCGATGAGTGCGCGGTCCAGCGCGTCGCAGTCCGAGACGTGGATCGGCGCCCCGTTGCAGAACGCGCCACTGCCGCGTGCGGCCACGAACAGCTCGTCGGGGGCCGGATCGTAGATCGCGGCGATCCTTCGCTGCCCGTCTTCGAGCCACGCGATGGACACGCACCAGTAGTGAACGCCGTGGATGAAATTGAGCGTGCCGTCGATCGGGTCGACGACCCACGTACGCTCGGCCACGGTCCCACCGGTCTCCTCGCCCAGCATCGTGTCGTCGGGAAAGGCGCGCGACAATTCCGCGCGGATGAATGCCTCCACCGCGCGGTCGGCGACGCTGACATAGTCCTGCCGCGATTTGGTCTCCGCGACGAAATCGAGCTCGCGGTTGAAATAGCGGTTGGCGAGCGCACCGGCCGCCCGCGCCAGGCGGCCCGCGAATTCAACTCGTTCGGCAAGGGCATTCGCCATGGTCTAGAGTGCCAACGCCTCGAATTGGGCGCTATGGCGACGGACGGTAATATTCGTTCATCGCACGCGGAGGGTCAACAGCGGTGCCCACCCGCACTGGTTGGCCGCCGGCGAAGCGGGGGAAGATCGAATGCCGAAAGCCATTCGCCTGGGCGTGGACTTGGGCGGAACCAAACTCGAGATCGTCGCGCTCGACGCGAAAGGGCGCGAACGGCTGCGCCGGCGAATCGCGACGCCGCAGGACAGCTACGAAGCCACGCTCGCGGCGGTGGCGGCGTTGGTCCGCGACGCCGAGCGCGAACTGGGATTGGCGCCGGATGCGGCGTCCGTGGGCATCGGCACGCCCGGATCGATCTCGCGCGCCACCGGACTTTTGCGCGGCTCCAACTCGGTGAACCTGAACGGCCGCGCAATCCGTGAAGACCTGGGCCGTTTGCTGGGCCGCGACGTGCGCATTTCGAACGACGCGAATTGCTTTGCGCTATCCGAAGCGTGCGATGGCGCGGGGGAAGGCGCGGCCGTCGTCTTCGGCGTCATCCTCGGTACGGGCGTGGGCGCCGGCGTCGTCGTGCACGGACGCGTGATCGAAGGGGCGAATGCGATCGCCGGGGAGTGGGGACACAATCCGCTGCCGTGGCCTCGTGACGACGAACGACCCGGTCCGCGCTGCTACTGCGGACACGCGGGTTGCATCGAAACGTGGCTGTCCGGTCCGGGATTCGAAGCCGACCATCGCCGCGTTGCGGCATCGAGCCTGGCCGCCATCGACATCGCTGCGCGCGCAGCGGCCGGCGACGCCAGCTGCGAGGCGACGCTTGCGCGTTACGAGGACCGGCTGGCCCGGTCGCTGGCGCACGTGATCAACGTGCTCGACCCCGATGTGATCGTGCTGGGCGGCGGCATGTCGAACGTCGATCGACTCTATGCCAGCGTACCGCGCCTGTGGGGCGCGTGGGTATTCTCGGATCGCGTCGAGACGCGCCTGTCCAGGCCCGCGCACGGTGATTCGAGCGGCGTGCGCGGCGCGGCGTGGCTGTGGGCCTGAACGCGCGGCGCCGTCACATGCCGGAATAGTTGGGCCCGCCGCCGCCTTCCGGCGTGACCCAGTGGATGTTCTGGCGTGGGTCCTTGATGTCGCACGTCTTGCAATGGACGCAATTCTGCGCGTTGATCTGAAGCCGCTTCACACGCGGGGCGCTCGCTTTGTCGCCGGCGTCGCCGACTCCTCGCTGTACTGAATGTACTATCTCGTCGCCAGCTCCTAGGCTTCGCGCGATCATCCCCGCGTCTGAAGCGGCTTGCATGCCTGATTCGACCTCGACGAATTCGTAGACGGCCGCCGGGCAGTAGCGCTGCTCGGGACCGTCGTAGAGCTTGAGGTTCACGTCGACCGGGATGGCTGCGTTGCGCAATTGCAGGTGAACAGGCTGATTCTCCTCGTGATTCGTGTTCGACACGAACACCGACGAGAGTTTGTCGAACGTGATCACGCCGTCGTACTTGGGGTAGTCGATGCGCGGCATCTCCGCGGCCGGCCGCAGCGTCTCGTGGTCCGCCTTGCCGTGACGCAGCGTCCACGGGACCAGCGCGCCCAATCCCAGATCGTTCAGCCACATGTGCACGCCGCCGTGCAGCGTTCCCGCCCACATGCCCCAATTGAGCCCGGGCTTCACGTTGCGCACCTTGTACAGGTCCTCGTAGACCCAGGACTTGCGCCAGGCTTCGGGATAGTCGGCCAGTTCGTCGTGCGCACGGTTCGCACCAAGCGCGGCGAATGCGGATTCGGCAGCGAGCATGCCGGTTTTCATCGCGTTGTGGCTCCCCTTGATTCGCGGCAGGTTGACGAAGCCAGCTGCGCAACCGATGAGCGCGCCGCCCGGAAAGGTGAGCTTGGGAACCGACTGCAATCCGCCTTCGTTGATCGCGCGCGCACCGTATCCCAGGCGCTTGCCGCCTTCGAACGTCGGGCGGATCGCAGGGTGCGTCTTGAAACGCTGGAATTCGTCGAACGGCGACAGGTGCGGATTCTCGTAGTTCAGGTGAATGACGAAGCCGACGGCGACCAGGTCGTCGTCCAGGTGATACAGGAACGAACCGCCGCCGGTGCTGCTGTCGAGCGGCCAGCCCTGGCTGTGCACGACCAGTCCCTTCTGGTGCTTCCCGGGAGCCACCTGCCACAGCTCCTTCAGGCCGATGCCGTATTTTTGCGGGTCGATGCCATCGCGCAAGTTGAATTTCTGCATCAGCTCCTGCGACAGCGAGCCGCGGCAGCCTTCGGCAAACAGCGTGTACTTCGCATGCAGCTCCATGCCGGGCTGGTACTCGGGCTTGTGGGTGCCGTCCTTCGCCACGCCCATGTCGCCGGTCGCGACACCGCGCACGGCGCTCCGGTCATCATAGAGAACTTCCGCCGCCGGAAAACCGGGATAGATCTCGACACCCATGCTTTCCGCCTGCTGCGCGAGCCAGCGGACGACGTTACCCAGGCTCACGATGTAGCACCCATGGTTGTTCATGAGTGGAGGCAACGTCCAGTTCGGCAGGCGATAGGCCTTGTCGTCGGTCAGGACTAGGAAGCGATCCTCGGTCACCGCGGTCGCGATCGGCGCGCCTTTTTCCTTCCAGTCGGGAATGAGCTCGTTCAGCGCCTTGGGGTCTATGACGGCACCCGAGAGAATGTGCGCGCCGGCCTCCGACCCTTTTTCCAGCACGCAGACGGATGTTTCGCGGCCGGCCGCGGCGGCGAGTTGCTTCAGGCGGATGGCCGCGGACAGGCCGGAGGGGCCGCCGCCGACGATCACCACGTCATACTCCATCGCTTCGCGCGCCATGCAGCTTTCCTCTGCGTGCCTGGATTTGGGGGTTTCGAGGTTGCGTCCCATTATAATTGTTGGTGGCCATGGTCGGGCGGCTACCACTCGTTGGACCGTCTTGCGGAACAGCATCGCAAGGCGGTCAACTGTTTCATCTGCCTTAGAGCGCGAATTGCCGACGTCGTGAATTTCCTTGCCTTTACATGACTGCGTCCGACTCCCGCCGACTCGTACCTCGCTGCAGTCGATCCGCTGGGGCGACATGGATTTGTTCCGCCACGTCAACAATACAATCTACTTTCGCTACATGGAACAGGCGCGCCTCGAGTGGCTCCACGCGCAGGGTCCCCAATATGCGGACATCGACGCCGAGGAAGGCCCGGTGATCGCCAACGCGAGCTGCGAATTTTTAGCGCCACTCGTCTATCCTGGCGACATCGAAGTGCGGATGTTCCTGGGCAAGCCGGGACGCACCAGCATCGCCTCGTTCTACGAAATCTGGATGCACGGCTGCAAATTCGCCGACGGCGCCTCGCGCCTGGTCTGGATCAATCGCCGCACGCGCAAATCCACGCCGCTGCCCCAGAGCATTGTTGCGTCGCTGCGCACCCACGGCGCCTGAAGCGATGACCGCCACCGCGACCAGGTTGTGGAGCCCGACGCCGGATCGGGTCGCCAAGGCGAATCTCACGGCCTTCGCGGCCCGGCTCGGCGCGCGGCACGGCGTCGACCTGTCGACGTACGACGCGCTCTGGCGGTGGTCGATCGATCACAAATGGGATTTCTGGTGCGAAGTGTGGGACGAAGCGGGCGTGATCGGCGAGCGCGGCGAAACGGTTCTCGTCGACGCCGACAGGATGCCGGGTGCCCGCTGGTTCCCGGACGCGCGGCTCAACTTTGCGCAGAACCTGCTCGAGCGCAAGCGCCCGGACGACGAAAGCGACGCGCTGGTGTTCTGGGGCGAGGACAAGATCGAGCGGCGGCTCACGCATCTCGAATTGCACGCGCTCGCCTCTCGCGCGTCGCGCGCTTTCGCGGCGCACGGGATCGCGCCGGGCGACCGAATCGCCGCCTACGTGCCGAACATGCCCGAGGCCATCATCGCGATGCTGGGCGCGACGGCGCGCGGCGGCGTCTGGTCGTCGTGCTCGCCGGAGTTCGGCGTGCAAGGCGTGCTGGATCGGTTCGGACAGATCGCGCCGCGCATTCTCGTCACCGTTGACGGTTATTGTTACAACGGCAAGGTGATCCCGATCCTCGACAAGGTCGCCGAGATCGTCGCGCGGCTGCCCTCGGTGGAGAAGGTCATCGTCATCCCGTACCTGCGGCAGACGCCGGGCGCCTCGGACGACCTCTCGAGCGTGCGCAACGCCGTCGCGTGGGACGTCTGGCTGGCGCCGTTTCTTCCCGGCCCGATCGACTACGCCGCGCTGCCGTTCGCACATCCCTTGTACATCCTCTATTCGTCGGGCACCACCGGCGTGCCGAAGTGCCTCGTCCATACGGCAGGCGGCGTGCTGCTGCAGCATTTGAAGGAGCAGCGGTTGCACGGCGACGTGAAGCCGGGCGATCGGCTGTTCTTTTTCACGACCTGCGGCTGGGTCATGTGGAACTGGCTGGTCTCGGGCTTGGCCGCGGGCGCGACGCTGCTGCTCTACGACGGGTCGCCGTTCATCCAGCAGGGCCGGATCCTGTGGAAGTTCGCGGCGCTCGAGCGCATGACCCATTTCGGGACGTCGGCGCGATTCATCGACGCGCAGAAGAAGATCGCGCAGGTGCCGCGAAAGGACTTCGACCTGGCCAGCCTTCGCGTCATGTTTTCGACGGGCAGCCCGCTGGCGCCCGAGAGCTTCGACTATGTCTATCAGTGCGTGAAGGAGGACCTCTGCCTGTCGTCGATTTCCGGCGGCACCGACATCGCGTCGTGTTTCGCGCTCGGTTCGGTGACGCTCCCCGTCTGGCGCGGCGAATTGCAGTGTCGCGGCCTGGGCATGGATGTCGACGTCTACGACGACGACGGAAAGCCGCTGGTGCAAGCCAAGGGTGAACTCGTGTGCAAGTCGCCGTTTCCCTCGCTGCCCGCGGGCTTCTGGAACGACGCCGACGGCGAGCAATTCCGCGCGGCGTATTTCGAACGCTATCCGGGCGTCTGGCGCCAGGGCGACTGGGCCGAATTGACCGAGCACGGCGGCCTCGTCATTTACGGCCGCTCCGACGCGACGCTCAATCCCGGCGGCGTGCGCATCGGCACGGCGGAGATCTACCAGCAGATCGAGCCGATGCCCGAGATCGCCGAAAGCCTGGTGATCGGGCAGGCATGGCCGCCGGGCGAATGCACCGACGTGCGCGTCGTGCTGTTCGTGAGACTTCAGGAAGGCCTGACGCTCGACGACGCGCTCGCCGAGCGCATCCGGCAGACGATCCGCGTGAATACGACGCCGCGCCACGTGCCGGCCAAAATCGTGCAGGTGACGGACATTCCAAGGACGCGCAGCGGTAAGCTGGTGGAACTTGCCGTGTCCGACGTCGTGCACGGGCGCGACGTGCGCAATGCCGAGGCGCTCGCCAATCCCGAAGCGCTTGATCAGTATCGCGACCGCGAAGACCTCAAGGGCTGAGGGCCTCCAAGGATCCGCACCGGTCTGCCGCCCGATGCCGTGAAATGACTCGCTCGTGAAGGAGGACCGATGCTGATCGATGCCGAACGTTCGATGCTGCTCGTGATCGACCTGCAGACGAAGATGGTTCCGGCGCTTAACGACGCCGAGACTCTGGTCGCGAATGTCTCGTGGCTCATGAGAGTCGCGCAAAGGATCGGCGTTCCCGTCGCCGCGACCGAGCATTATCCGAAAGGCTTGGGACCGCTGGTGCCGAAGGTGCGCAAGCTCGTTCCCTCCAGCGCGATCGCCGCCAAGACTCATTTCTCGGCGGTCGCGGCGCATTGTCTCGCGGGATTGCCGGGGCAGGACCGGGCGCAGGTCGTGGTCGTCGGCGCCGAGGCGCACGTGTGCGTCCTGCAGACGTCGCTCGAGTTGCTGGAAGACGGCAAGGAAGTCTACGTCGTTGCCGATGCCATCGCATCGCGGCGGCCAGCGGACCGCGACATTGCGCTGACGCGGATGCGCGACGAGGGCATCCGCGTGGTGACGCGCGAAATGGTGGTCTTCGAGTGGCTGGGCGAGGCGGCGACGCCGCTGTTCAAGGAGATCAGCAAGGAGTTCTTCTCGTGACGCGGCGGGCATGAGCTTCCTCGCCATCCTGGCGGCGCTGGGCCTCGAGCAATGGCGTGCGTTCGCGTGGCGCGCCACCGCCGAGCAGGCGTTTGTTCGCTACGCGCGCTGGATCGAGCGCCGGTGGAACGGCGGGACCGCTCAGCACGGCTGGTTCGCACTCGTGGCCGCGCTCGTACCGCCGGTGCTGGTCGTCGAGGGATTGTTCCTCGCCGCATGGCTCGTGCACCCGGCGCTGGGCTTCGTCTTCATGGTCGTCGTCCTGTATTTCATGATGGGATTCCGCCGCTTCAGCCACGCGGTGTCCGCGATCGTCAACGCGTTCAAGCTGAATGACCTCGCCGAGGCGCGGCGCGCGCTCGCGGCATGGCGCGGAGGGGGCAGCGTCAGCGAACTGACGAGCGAGGACGTGGCGCGATTGGCCATCGAGCGCGGCCTGGTCGACGCGTATCGCCAAGTCTTTGCGGTGATCTTCTGGTTCGTGATCCTGCCCGGTCCGGCGGGTGCGGTTCTCTACCGTGCCGTCGCGCTGCTCGCGGAGGAATGGGGTTCAGCCGCGCCCGGCGTCGAGCCCACGCCCCACACGCAGGCGCGCGACGCCTTCGGCAGGCCGGCGCGGCAGTTGCTCGCGCTTCTCGACTGGATTCCGGTCCGGCTCGCCGCGGTGTCGTTCGCGATCGTCGGCGATTTCGAAGACGCCGTCTCCTGCTGGCGCACGCAGGCGCACCTGTGGTCGATCCAGGACGGCGGCCTCGCCATCGGCATTCTGCTGGCGAGCGGCGGCGGCGCGCTGGGCGTGCAGTTGGGCGGGCCGCTCCCGGTGCTGGTGGGGGAGCCAGACGTGCGTGCCGAGATCGGCACCGGCGAGCCTGCCACAGCGGACGTCCTTCCTTCCGCTGTCGGACTCGTGTGGCGGGCGCTCGTGCTGTGGCTGGGTGTCATCCTGCTCGTCACGGTCGCCAACCTCGTGCCCTGAAGGCCGGCCCGACTATCGCGAGGGGTCGCGGGCCGCCTGCGCCTCGCGGATCATCGCGTGCAGAAGTGCGACACGATGCGGCGCAACCAGGCCGCGCTCCACCGCTTCCCGGATGGCGCATCCGGGCTCCGCGTCGTGGCGACAGTCGCGAAAGCGGCAATGCCCGAGCAGCGGGCGCAACTCGACGAACGCTTCGGCAATGATGCCGGGATCGAGGTGCGCGAGCCCGAAGACCTTCATGCCGGGCGAATCGACGATCCACGTATCGGCGCCCAGCGCCGGCAGAGGATAAAGGGTCGTCGCGGTGGTCGTGTGGCGGCCGGTGGCCAGCGCTGTCGAGATCTCCCTCACGCGGATGCCGGCATCCGGTATCAGCGCGTTCACGATCGTCGATTTTCCCATTCCCGACTGGCCGACGAGCACCGTATGATGCCCGGCGAGCAGCGCCGCGACCGGCGCCGCATCGCACACCGCGGACAGCTCGACCACCGCGTAGCCCAGCTTGGCGCATGGCGCAAGCCGCGCGAGCAGCGACGGGAATTCGGGCAGGTCCGACTTGTTGGCGGCGAGCACGAAGCGGCAGTTCTGCGCTTCGGCTGCGATCATCCAGCGGTTGATGAGTTCCTCATCCAGGTTGAGGCCCGGGGCGACGACGCCCAGGATCTGCGTGACGTTGGCCGCGATCAGCTTTTCGCGAAAGGCGTCGGAGCGGTAGAGAAGGCTCCTGCGCGGCGCAACGGACAGGATGGCGCCGCCGCCCGCGACGCGGGCGACACCGACGCGATCGCCGCACGCGATCTGCAGCGAGCGTCCCTTCTGCACGCATTCGAGTATTTCGCCATCCGCGAGCGTCACCGCGTAGTGCCGCCGATACGTGGCGACAACCAGGCCTTCCATTTCGACGCCGGAAACGCTGCCGCCGCGTCCGGGCGTCAAGCGAAGAGGCGCTCCGTCTTGGCCGCGCAGACGATGTCGTTCAGCGTTACGCCGCCGGCACTGTGCGTCGAGAAAACGACGACGCAGCGGTTGTAGTGGACCTGCAGGTCGGGGTGGTGGTCTTCGTGATGCGCGATCCAGGCGAGCGCGTTCACGAAGGCGATGGTCTCGTGATAGTTGGCGAAGAGAAACGCCTTCTCGATCTGGCCGTCGTTGAAGACCCAGCCCGGCAGCGTGGCGACGTGCGCCGCGAGTTCGTCCGTGCCCAGCGCCGGCGCGCCTTCGCGGCAATGCATGGACGCCAGCGCGAGCAGCCGGGTGTCGAGACCTTTGCGCGAGGATGTCATGCGGTCGCCCCGGCGGTCGCGTCGCGGGCCAGTATCTCGATGTGCGCGATGCGCACCGCTGCAGGGGGATGCGAATCGTAGAATGCCGAATGCAGCGGGTCCGGCGTCAGCGTCGACGCGTTGTCTTCGTACAGCCTGACCAGCGCCTGCGTCAGCGCGGCAGCATCGGCGTGGCGCGTCGCGTAGGCATCGGCCTCGAACTCGTGCTTGCGCGAATAGAGTGACGAGAGGGGCTCGAGCACGAACGTGAACACTGGGAGCGCGAGCAGGAACAATTCGAGGGCGACGCCAGGACGTGCCATGCTGACCGCGAGCAGCGGCTCGGGAATGCCCAGGCCCGTGTAGAACCAAGGCTCGCGGGCGAACCACGCAAGCAGCGCCAGGACGACGAGCGACACCGCCGCCGACCAGGCGACCCGCTTGGCCACGTGCTTCAACCTGTAGTGACCCAGTTCGTGCGCCAGCACGGCCTCGATCTGGTCGGGAACGAGCCGTTCGAGCAGCGTGTCGAAGAACACGATCCTGCGCGCGCGGCCGAACCCGGTGAAGTAGGCGTTGCCGTGGCCGGAGCGCTTGGAACCATCCATCACGTAGAGCCCGGTGCGCGCAAAGCCGCAGCGCGCGAGCAGCGCCTCGATGCGCTCGCGCGCCGGCCCCTCGGACAACGGCGTGAACCTGTTGAACAGCGGCGCAATCACCGTAGGATAGAGGACCAGGATCAGCAGCTGGAACGCCATCCACGCTGCCCACGCCCACAGCCACCACAGCGTCCCCGCCGTGCGCATGAGCCACAGCACGAGAATCAGCAGCGGCAGGCCCAGCACGATCGCCACGGCGATGCCCTTCGCGAGATCGGCGATCCAGAGTCGCAGCGACATCCGGTTGAAACCAAAGCGCTCCTCGATGCCGAAAGGTCTGCCACCATGAAAATGGCAGGCTGACGACGCCGTAGACGACGCCGGTGACGGCGAAGAGCAGCACGTCGCGCCACAGCGGCGTTATGTCGATCGTCTCGGTCCAGCCGATGATCCACGCGAGACCGCCGCCGACGGTCATCGCGAGCAGAATAACGGCGTCGGCCAGCGTGTTGAGCGTGCCGAGCCGCTGCTTGGCCACCGTGTAATCGGCCGCCTTCTGATGCGCAGGGAGCCCGATGCAGGACGCGAATGCCGTCGGCACGGCATCGCGATGCGCGATGACGTGCGCGATCTGCCGCCGCGACAGCCAGACGCGAACGGCGAGCGAGGCCGCCAATGCGGCGAGGAACAGCGCGGTGAAGTTTGACGAGGCCAAGGGACTGAAGGGCCGGAACTTTGCGGTCCGGCGCTTTGTGCGAGAATGGTCCGCGCATTTTACGCCAATCCTGAGTGACCCTAATGAGCCACGCCTGAACGCCATGCCCGCGGACGCCAATCACCTCATCTGGATCGACATGGAGATGACGGGCCTCAATCCCGACACCGACCGCATCATCGAGGTCGCGCTGGTCGTGACCGATGCCGACCTCAATACCGTCGCCGAGGCGCCGGTGTGGGTCGTGCGCCAGGACGCCGTCGTGCTGGACGGCATGGACTCGTGGAACAAGGGCACGCATGGCAAGTCCGGCTTGATCGACAAGGTCAAGGCGTCGACGCTGACCGACGCGGAAGTGGAGGCATATGCGCTGGCCTTCCTGCGCGAGCGCGTGCCGGCGAAGGCCTCGCCGATGTGCGGCAATTCCATCTGCCAGGACCGCCGGTTCCTCGCGCGCTGGATGCCGGCGCTCGAGAGCTGGTTCCACTACCGCAACCTCGACGTGTCGACGCTGAAGGAACTCTGCCGGCGCTGGAAGCCCGACCTCATGAAGGGCATCCCGAAGGAAGGCAAGCACGAGGCGCTTGCCGACGTCTACGAGTCGATCGAGGAACTCAAGTACTACCGCGAGAATTTTCTACGGCAATGAGGTCCTTACGGCGGTGACGGGCGGACCGCGTCGCGGTCAGTGCTTGAGCGCGAGCAGGACGCCGTCGCCGATGGAGACCAAGCAACTCGTGACGCGTGGATCGTCGCGCACCTTGACGTTGAGCGCGCGCAGCGCGACGGTATCCGGATCGTTCTTCGAGGGATCGGCAACCGCGCCGCTCCACAGCGTGTTGTCGAACGCCATCAGGCCGCCAGGCCGCAACAGCGTCAGGCACGTCTCGTAGTAGCCGTCGTAGCCCGTCTTGTCGGCGTCGATGAACGCAAAGTCGAAGCTGCCCGGGCCGGCGTCGCGCAGCAGCCCGCGCAGCGTCTCGGCGGCGGGGGCGAGGCGCAAATCGATGCGGTCGGCGACCCCGGCCTCCTGCCAGTAGCGCCGCGCGATCTTCGTCCACTCGTCGCTGATGTCGCAGCAGACGAGACGCCCATCGGCGGGCAGGGCGGTCGCCACGGACAGCGCGCTGTAGCCGGTGAACGTGCCGATTTCCAGCGCGCGTCGGGCGCCGATCAGGCGCACCAGCAAGGCCAGGAACGCGCCCTGGTCCACGCCGATCTGCATCACCGCCATCGGAAGTTTCGCGGTCTCTTCG
Organism: uncultured beta proteobacterium; assembly: GCA_963828045.1. GTDB lineage: Bacteria > Pseudomonadota > Gammaproteobacteria > Burkholderiales > Casimicrobiaceae > VBCG01. The sequence continues at coordinate 225,602 of CAWHCM010000001.1, forward strand.
CGCAGGCGGCGCTGCAACGACGTCTCGCGCGTGGCTACTTGGTGGACATAGGCGTCGACAGCTTCCGGCAACAGTGAACGCAAGGTCATTTTCTCAACAACTCCGTGAGTCGGGGTGCGACAATTATGCACGGAACCGGACCACGGCCATGACCCCGATGAAATTCTGCAGCCACTGCGGCTCATCGCGCCTCGAATGGCGCGTCCCCGATGGCGATACGCTGCCGCGCTTCGTGTGCGCCGATTGCGGCACGATCCATTACCAGAATCCCAAGATTGTCGTCGGCTGCCTGCCCGAATGGGATGGGCGCGTTCTGCTGTGCAAGCGGGCTATCGAGCCGCGCTATGGCCTTTGGACGCTGCCCGCCGGATTCCTCGAGAACGGCGAAACGATCGCCGCGGGGGCGCTGCGCGAGACGCTCGAGGAGGCGCGCGCGCGCGTCGACCTGGGCGACCTCTACACGATCATCAGCCTGCCGCAGATCAACCAGGTCTACATGATGTTCCGCGCAACACTTCAGGGGCCCGACTTCGGCCCCGGCAATGAGAGTCTCGACGTGAAGCTCTACGCGGAAGAGGACATTCCGTGGGAAACGCTGGCGTTCAGGACGATCACCCGGACGCTGCGCAATTATTTTCTCGACCGCAAGCAGGGAGCCTTCCCCGTGCGCGTCAGCTCGCTCGAGAGGCGGCCGCCGCTAACGCCCGACCTGTTGGCCGCCGGCTGAAGACTCGCACGGCCGGAGGGTGACGACGCCGCCTTGCGGGGTGGGTCCCGTCCAGGCGCCGAGGCTCGCGCACCGCCCGGCAGAACAGAGCATGTAGTCGGCGGTGTACGTCGACCGCGTCAGCCGGAGTTCGGGGTGCGGCGAATTCGGCTTCCACGACCAATGGCCGGCGCGAAGTTGCGCCCCCGGTGGCGCTTCCATGCCCGCCCCATTTCCTTCGACGCGCGCCTCGACCAGCGTGAGCGAATCGCCGTCGAGCCTGTAGCGCTCGTCCCACTGGGTCTTTTCGACCGAGTGCTCCCACGCCAGCGTGAATTCCGGTCCGGGCAGCGTCGCGCGCACGACGCCGGCCACGAGGAGGCAGATGGCTGTCAACTGAGTTCGGTCAACCGACGGCGTTCACGGGGCGGATGCGGGGCTCGCCGGATCAAGCGGACGCGGTTGCCGGCATGCCGCGCGTGCGATACCAATGCAACGCGACGACGGCCGCGCCGAGCGCGAAGCCTGCCTCGTCCGTCCACGGCAAGGCGATGACCAGCAGGAACGCAGCGGCGGTCGCCAGGATGCGCTCCGGCCAGATGAGCGGGCCGCGCAAGTAGCCGATCGACGCCGCGCCCCACAGAACAATGGCGACGACGGCCTTGAACACGACGTACGCGGTGTCGAGCAATGTCCCGCCCTGCAGCATCAGCGAGGGGTCGTACACCGCCATGAACGGGATCACGAAGCCGGCGATGGCGATATGCGTTGCCTTCCAGCCGATCCGCATCGGCGACGCCTTGGCGATGGATGCGGCCGCAAACGCCGCCAGCGCCACCGGCGGCGTCAGGTCGGCCATGATCCCGAAATAGAACACGAACATGTGCGAGACGATCAGCGGCACGCCCAGCTTCAGAAGTGCCGGCGCGGCGATCGCGCTGGTGATGATGTAGTTCGGAATCGTCGGAATGCCCATGCCGAGGATCAGGCACACGATCATCGTCAAGAGCAGCGACAGGAACAGGCTCTTCGACCCGACGTCGAGCACGAACGCCGCGAAATTGGACGCGGCGCCCGTCAGCGTCAGCACGCCGATGATCACGCCGACGATCGCGCACGCGATGCCGACCGCGATGGCTTGCCGTGCGCCATCGATCAGGCTGCCGCGCATGATGGAGAGCGTCTCGCGACCACCCTTCACGCCGAAGTTCGCGGCGACGAGCAGGGCGATCATGCCGATGATGGGCCACACGCCGTACTTGAAGAAACTCGCCGACGCCACGCCCAGCGCCACCCAGAACACGACACGAAACGACGTCGAGCCGAATCCGCCGGCGATGCCCGCGCCGAGGACCAGCACGGCGGTCAGCGCCAATCCGACGATGCCGGAGAACATCGGCGTGAAGCCGTCGAAGAGCATGAACACGAGTACGAGCAGCGGCAGCATCAGGTACCACTTGGTCCGGATCGCCTGCCACGGGTTCGGGCATTCGGCTTTGGGAATCCCGTGCAGGCCCTTCCGGCCGGCCTCGAGATGCACCATCGCGAATGCGGTGAGGTAGTAGAGGAAGGCCGGGATGACGGCTGCTTTGACGATCGTGAGGTACGGCACGTTGAGCGTCTCGGCCATGATGAACGCGACGGCACCCATGACCGGGGGCATGATCTGGCCGCCCATGCTGGACGTTGCCTCGACGGCGCCGGCGAAGACGGGCGTATACCCGAAGCGCTTCATCAGCGGAATCGTGAACTGGCCGACGGTGAGGACGTTGGCCACTCCCGAGCCGGAGATCATCCCCATCATGCCCGACGAGAACACCGCGACCTTGGCCGGGCCGCCGCGCGCATGACCGACGAAACCCAGCGCGATGTTATTGAAGAGGCCAATCATGCCGGCGTGCTCGAGGAACGAGCCGAACAGGATGAACAGGAAGATGTAGGTCGCCGACACGAGCGTCGGTATGCCGTAGATGCCCTCGGTGCCCAGGAAGAGCTGGCCGACGATCTGGTCGTAGCCATAGCCACGATGCGCGATGGCCGAGGGCAGGTATTGGCCGAACAACCCGTAAGCCAGGAAGGTGCCGCAGACGATCGGCAGCGCAACGCCCAGCACGCGCCGCGCGGCTTCGAACAGCAACACGACGACGACCGATCCCACCGCCAGGTCGATGAGGGTGGGGTCGCCCGAGCGTTGAATCAGTTCCGCCTCGAACACCAGGTGATACAGCGCGAGCGTCGCGCCCAGCGCAGCCAGCACCGCGTCGAACCACGCAATCTTGTGCCGATTGGCGCGCTTGCCGATCGGATAGATGAGAAACGACAGCAGCAGCAGGAAGCCGACGTGGATCGAGCGCGTCGGCAGGCTGGACAGCGGGCTGAAGGCGGCGATGATCAGCTGGTAGGTCGAGAACGCCAGCGCCACGCCGGCGACGACCTTCCACGCGATGCCCGTCAGCTCGCGCTTGACGCCGGTTTCGTCGAATGCCGCCTCGGCTGCCTGAATTTCGGCAGCCGGGACCTGCGACGAGGTCATTTCATCAGCCCGGCTTCCTTGTAGTACTTCTCGGCGCCCGGATGCAGCGGGACCGGCATTCCGTCGAGAGCATGCTTCGGATCGATGGCTTTCGCCGCCGAATGCGCGGCAACCAGCTGATCGAGCCCCGTCCACAGCGCCTTGGTGATGCCATAAACGGTGTCGTTGCTCACGCCGTCGTAGGTCACGAGGAAGTTCTGGACGGCGGCTGTCGGCACGTCAGTGGTCTGACCGCGATAGGTGTTGGCGGGAATCACCGCGGCGAGGTAGGCGGGATCGTTGGTCTTCTTGATCACGTCGGCTGGAATCGGCACGACCATGATGTCGACCGAGGTTGCGAGATCGCGCAGCGAGGACACGCCCAGGCCCGCCGACTGCAGCGTGACGTCGAGCTGGCGGTTCTTCATGAGCTCGACGCTTTCGCCGAAGGGCAGGTATTCCACCTTGGAGAAGTCCTTGTACGTGATGCCGGCGGCCGCGAGGATCGCACGCGCGTTGAGTTCCGTGCCGGACTTCGGCGCGCCCACGGAAATCTTCTTCCCTTTAAGGTCCGCAAGCGTCTTGATGCCGGCGTCGGCCCGCGCGACGATCTGGATGTAGTTCGGATAGATGGCAGCGATGCCGCGCAATTTCTTGAGCGGCGTCTTGAAGCCGGCTTCCTCGTTGCCCTTCCACGCGTCGGAGAGCGAGTCGCCCAGGGTGAACGCCACTTCGCCGCGTCCGGCCTCCAGCAGGTTGAGGTTCTCCACCGACGCCTTGGTTGCCTGGACCGAGGTTTTGACGCCGGGCATCGCCTTGCCGATGACGTTGGCCAGCGCGACTCCGAGCGGATAGTAGACGCCGCTGGTACCGCCGGTGAGCACGTTGATGAACTGGTCGGCGGCAAGCGAGGGAAGAGCGGTGCCCAGTCCGACGACGAGCCATGCGATATTGCGCAGTAAACGATTCATGCATCCTCCAGAGGCGGCGGTCGCCGCAGTATCTTTGGCCATGTTGCCGCTTGGGGCGCCACGGACGGGCGGCCGGCGGTCTTCGCGGCGATTATAGCCGCGTGGCGCCGACTCTGGACGCCCATAGTCCTACCTATCGACCCGAATCAATCCGTTGGTCACCGCAATGGTGATGGCCCCCGCACGATTGAGCGCGCCCAACTTGCTGACGATGTTCGCGAAGTGAAAGTGCACGGTCCTCTCGGCAATTCCCAGCTTGGCTCCGATATCGGCGCTGACGATGCCCCGAGCCGCCAGCACCAGACATTCCTGTTCCCGCGGAGAAAGCGGCGTTCCGCTCATCGGCCCAAGATTGTTCGGATCGAAATAATTGGCGACGAACAGGTCGTGGAAGCCGGCAGCGAACAACATGAGATCACCGAGCATTGCATCGATCTCGCGCCGACGCGCGGCATCCACGGGGCTGATCGGCGAGTTAAAGGCGAAACCCATCCTTACAAACGTCGGATCGCTTACCGAGATCGCGACGCCGCTGCGCGTGCCAAATTCCGCGGCATCGGTAAAAAACGAGCGCAAGTCCTCACGATACTCGAAATCCGCGGAATCCCAGACAAATGGCGTACTGCGATCCATTGTCATGGAGATTCGAGGATCGACTTCCACGTATGCCTTCTGGTCGTATTTCGCCATCCACTCCCACGGCATCGTGGTCCACATGAAGGATCGGCTGTCGCGCGTCGGGCGAACATTCGTGGTGATTGCGTACGCAAAATGCTCGAACCCCAGCGCTTGCATGATCGAGATCACGACTGGTTTGAGCGGCTTGCCGGCGAGACCTGCGGAACGAATCTCCTCTATATGGCGGTCGATCGTGCCCAAACGGCTCCCGGGCGCGCCGCGGGATGGGAGACCCGCGGGCTTACCGAGCTGGAACGGAGATAACATGGCCGCTCTCCACGAACGATGGCCGCAGGTATGACGGGGCTCGTCGAGTTATCATTCGAGTGGAACAAAGTTACTCCGCGCTGCCATCGGCGGCAAGACCCTTGCGTCGGCTTGGGCTTTTGATGCGGGCATTCGTCGCGGACGATGACGGAGCACTCCCATGCGCAAGGTCGACGAACTCTTCGAGCGCTACGGCGAATCGCATCGCAACCGTTCGAACAAGGCGATCCACTGGATCTGCGTGCCGCTCATCACGTGGAGCGTGCTGGCGGCGCTGTGGGCATGGTCGCCGCTGGCCGCCTATGTCAGCGTAGGCCTGGCGCTCGCGTTCTATGCGTGGCTGTCGCCGTCCATCGCGCTGGGTATGCTGCTGGTGCTTGCGGTGATGGTGTATCCGTTGCCGCTGCTGGGGCAGCGCGTGCTCGTCGTGGCCGGGGTCGTGTTCGTGCTGGCGTGGGTCGGGCAATTCGTGGGCCACGTCATCGAAGGCAAGAGGCCCTCGTTCTTCGAAGACGTGAAGTTCCTGCTGGTCGGGCCGGCGTGGCTGCTCGGCTTTGTCTACCGGCGCGCCGGCATTCGCTACTAGGTTTCGGCGATGACCTGCATTCCCGCGGCCGCAAGCGCCGCGTGCAATTCCTTGACGTGCGCGTGGCCGGTGGTCTCGACCACGCAGATCACGCGAACGGCCGACAGGTCCGGGCCGGAGAAGGCCCGATCGTGGTCGATCTCCTTGATCGACGCGCCGGTCGACGCGATCAATTCCGCGAGGCGCGCAAGTCCGCCGGGCCGGTCGCTGATCGTGACGGTGAACCGCGACACGCGGCCGTCGGCGACGAGGCCGACTTCGATGATGCGACCCAGCATCGTGAGGTCGATGTTGCCGCCGCACAGCGTCAGCACGACCTGCTTTCCCTTGAGATTGCCTAGCTTGCCGGCGAGGAATGCGGCGAGCGGCGTGGCGCCGCCGCCTTCGACGACGCTCTTCTCCAGTTCGATGAGCCGCAGGATGGCGAGCGCGATGTTCGCCTCGTCGACGGTCACGACCTGGTCGACGCACCCTTTGCAGCACGGCGAACGGAAGCTTGCCGAGCAGCGGAACGGCGAGACCGTCCGCCAGCGTCGGCGACAGCGCAACCGGTACGGGATGACCGGCGGCGCGCGCCGCGGTCAGACACGCCGCATGGTCCGGCTCGACGCCGACGACGTGCACGTTCGGACGCAGCGCCTTCATCACCGTGCCGATGCCGGCAAGCAATCCGCCGCCGCCCACCGGCACGACGATGGCCTCGACCTCCGGCGTCTGCTCGAGGATTTCGAGCGCCATCGTGCCCTGGCCCGCCATCACGTCGACGTTGTCGAACGGGTGGATGAACGTGAGGCCTTCGCTGAGCGCGATCTCCTCCGCGCGCGCGCGCGACTCGCCCAGGTCGGCGCCATGCAGGATGACGTTGGCCCCCAGGTGCCGGCAGTTGGTGACCTTGATCAGCGCCGCGAATTTCGGCATCACGACGGTGACAGGTATCTTGAGCAGGCTGCCGTGGTACGCCACACCCTGCGCGTGGTTGCCGGCCGACGCGGCGATCACGCCGCGCTTGCGCTGTTCGTCGGTCAGCAGCAGCAGCGCATTGCGCGCGCCGCGCTCCTTGAAGCTGCCGGTGCGCTGCAGGTAGTCCAACTTGCAGAAGATGTGCGCGCCGGTCAGCTGCGACAGCGGAATCGACTCCACGCATGGCGATACGTAGATGCCGCTGGCGATGCGCTCGCGGGCGGCCTCGACATCGGCCAGCGTCAGCGTCGCGGCCATCGTCAGAAGGGAAGCGCAGCGCCCGGCTTGGCGCGCCCCAGCACGGCGCGGAATTCGTCCTGGATGCGCGCGAGCGCGGCCGCGTTGTCGGCCTCGAAGCGCAGGACGATGACCGGTGTGGTGTTGGACGCGCGCGCGAGACCGAAGCCATCTTCGTATTCGACGCGCAGGCCGTCGATGCGGATGACTTCGCTCGCGCCGGGGAACGTTTCGGTGGTCGCCATCCTGGCGATGAGCGCGTGCGGTTCGCCTTCGGCGCACGGCACGTTCAATTCGGGTGTGGACAGCGCATCGGGCAGCGCATCAAGCACCGCCGACGGATCGGCGTGCCGCGACAGGATCTCCAGCAGGCGCGCGCCCGCGTACAGGCCGTCGTCGAAGCCGTACCAGCGCTCGCCGAAGAACGTGTGGCCGCTCATCTCGCCCGCCAGCGCGGCGTGCACTTCCTTCATCTTTGCCTTGATCAGCGAATGACCGGTCTTCCACAGCAGCGGAACGCCGCCATGCTTGGTGATCCACGGCTTCAGGTTGCGCGTGGACTTGACGTCGTAGATGACCGTCGCGCCGGGATTGCGCGCCAGCATGTCGGCGGCAAACAGCATCAGCTGGCGGTCTGGGTAGATGACGTGGCCCTGGCGCGTCACCACGCCCAGTCGGTCGCCGTCGCCGTCGAAGGCAAGGCCGAGCTCGCAGTCGCCTTCGGCCAGCCGCGCGATCAGGTCACGGAGGTTCGCCGGCTGCGAAGGATCGGGATGGTGGTTGGGAAAATTCCCGTCGACCTCGCAGAAGAGCGGCACGACGGCGCAGCCCAGGCGCTTGTACAGTTCGGGCGCAAAGGCGCCGGCCACGCCGTTGCCGCAGTCCACGGCGATCTTCATCGGCCGCGAGAGCTTGACGTCGCCGACAATGCGGTCGAGGTAGGCCGGAGCAATGTCGACCGTTCGGTAACTGCCATTGCCCGCGAGAAGCGGACCGCCTTCGATGCGCGCGCGCAACGCCTGGATGTCGTCGCCGGACAGCGTGTCGCCGGCGACGACCATCTTGAGGCCGTTGTAGTCGGGCGGATTGTGGCTGCCGGTGACCATGACGCTGCATCCGGTGCGCAGGTGATGAGCGGCGAAGTACGTCATGGGTGTGGCCACCATGCCCACGTCGATGACGTTGACGCCGGCGGCGCGAATGCCGTCGGACAAGGCCGACGAAAGTAGGGGTCCCGACAATCGGCCGTCGCGGCCGATGGCGAACGTGTCGCTGCCGCGCTCGCGCGCCAGCGAGCCCACGGCCTGGCCGACCGCGCGCACGATGGCCGGCGTGAGCGTCTTGCCGACGATGCCGCGAATGTCGTAGGCCTTGAAGATCTCTCGGGGAATGGTTGTCATGGCAGGGGACGAAGTTTCTAGGACCGCGCATAGTGTGGCACGGCTGGGCGGCCGGCAGGAACTCACGCGCCCCTCGCAAAGAAGCCCGTGACGCGCCGCGCCAGCCAGCGGATGTCGCCGGGAACGGGCGGCGTCGCAAAGCCCGCGTGACCGCCGTGGGGCGGCTGCAGCAACGTCACCGACGTGCTCGCCTCATGCGCACCGGGCAGCGACGCGTCCGGCACAAACGGGTCGTTCCTGGCGTTCAGCACGAGCGTGGGCAGGGCGATGTCGCGCAGCCACGGCTTCGATGACGCGCGGGTCCAGTAATCGTCGGCGCCGGCAAAGCCGTGCACGGGGGCCGTGAAGGCGTCATCGAACTCCCACAAAGTCGTGGCGCGGGCGACGCGCTTCGCGTCGACGAGGCCAGGAAAGCGGCGCTCCATGGCGATCGCCTTGGGCTTCAACGTGTGCAGGAACATTTTCACGTAGATGAGGCGATTCCACCCGCGGTCGATCGAAATTCCCGAGGCCATCAGGTCGAGCGGCACGGACGCGGCCGCCGCCGCGGAGATGGTCTTCGCGGCGGCGGCGCCGGCGCGGCCCACCCAGTTGAGGAGAGCGCTGCCGCCCAGCGACACGCCGAACGCGAAGACCGGCGTGGCGGGATCCACGCGCGCTCGCACCGCGGCCAGCATTGCCGCGATCTCCGCGTGGTCGCCGGAATGGTAGGCGCGAGGCATCCTGTTTGCCTCGCCGCCGCAGCCGCGGAAATGCGCGACCACGCCGCGCCAGCCCAGGCTCTTGAGCTGCGCCATCAGCGCCAGCGCGTAGTGGGAGCGCGAACTGCCTTCGAGGCCGTGGAACAGCACGACCAGCGGCGCGTCGTTGGCTCGCGGCGCGGCGTCAACCAGCCAGTCGAACAGCCAGAAGTCGCCGTCGGGAGCGAGAACGCGCTCGCGCCGGTATTCGACGACGGGGCTGGGCAACAGCACCGGATAGATGGTCTGCGCATGGCCGCCGGGCAGCCAGACCGGCGCGTCGTAAGTGCCGGGAACCTCCAGGGCCTCGGGCGACGGCATTCTTAAGTCAGTCCAGCGCGCGCTCGACCTGCTTCACGATCGTCTTCACTATTTTCACGCGCGCGAAATACTTGTCTTCCGCCTCGACCAGCGTCCACGGCGCCAACTCCGTCGACGTGCGGTCCACCATGTCCGCGACGGCCTGCTCGTAGGCATGCCACTTCTTCCGGTTGCGCCAGTCGTCGCGCGTGATCTTGAAGCGCTTGAACGCGGTCCTCTCGCGCATCTTGAACCGTTTGAGTTGCTCGTCCTTGCTGATCTGCAGCCAGAACTTGCAGACGATTCCGCCCGCGCGCACCAGTTGTTCCTCGAACTGATTGATTTCGTCGTACGCTCGCATCCAGTCCGAGACCGCGCAATAGCCTTCGACACGTTCGACCAGCACGCGGCCATACCACGTGCGGTCGAAAATCGTGATGCCTCCGCGCATGGGAATCTGCTGCCAAAATCGCCACAGGAACGGATGCGCGAGTTCCTCCTCGGTGGGTGCCGCAATGGGCACGATCACGTATTGGCGCGCGTCGAGCGATGTCGCCACGCGCCGGACGGCCCCGCCCTTGCCCGCGGCGTCCGAGCCCTCGAAGGCCAGGACCAGCGAGCGGTCGCGAAACGCCTTGCGCTGGGTGAGCTGCGCTAGCCTCGCCTGCCACTTCGCGAGGTCCTTCTCATAGGTCTCTTCGTCGAGCTTCTGCGTGAGGTCGAGATTGCGGATCAGCGCAACGTTGCCGATGACCGACGGTGCCGGCGCCGCTACCGCGCGCGGCGCGGGCGTAGCGCCGGCGTTGACCTTGCCCATTGCATCGCGCAGGATCTTGCCGACGGTGAGGTTGCGGTAGTTGGAGTCCGCGCCCTCGACGACATACCAGGGCGCTGCGCCGATCGACGTCTCGCGCAGCATCTCCTCCCAGACGTCGTGATTCTTGTTGTAGTGCTTGAGCGCCTGCTTGTCGATCCCGGTCACGCGCCAGCGCGTCTTCGGATCGGACTCGAGGTCGCGCAGCCGCTGCTTCTGCGCCGCGCGGGACAGGTGGATCCAGAATTTGAGCAGCACGACGCCTTCGTCGGTCAGCATCTGCTCGTACTGCCGCACTTCCTGCAGCCACGCGGTGAACTGCGTGCCCGTCACCTCGCGCCGTACGTGCGCGTTCACGAGCTGGCGATACCACGCGTTCATGAAGATGCCGATCTTGCCGCGCGGTGGAAGCGCGCGCCAGTAGCGCCACGCCAGGGGGCGCGCTTCCTCCTCGGGGGCGGCAGGGCCGAACGCGTGCGTGCGGATGAACCGCGGGTCCATCCATTCGTTGAGCTTGTTGGCGGTTTCGCCGCGGCCGCCGCCTTCCAGGCCGCTGATCAGCACGAGGATCGGCCCGCGTTGCGCCGCGCCCATTTCGTACTGACCGTTGAGCAGCACCTCGCGCAGTTTCGTCTCCTCGCGCGCATAGGCGGCCTTGGCGATCTTGTGGCCGACTTCCGCGGATTCGAGCATCGTGTCTTCCCCTGCAGCGCAGACGCTAATCGCGCGACCAGAACGGCTTGGCGCGCGCGAAGGCGTTCCACGCATTGTCGAGCGCCGGGCTTCGCTCGGCGCCCTGCGCCGCCGCCCATCCGCTGAAGGCGGCCGCGGCCGGAGACGTGGCGCCGGCCAGTTCGGCGGCAAGTCGCGCGGCGACCGCCGCGTCGTTCCACGCACCCAGTTCTTCCTGCAATGCCGTCAGCGCGCGACGATACGCCCGCGTGCGCTTTCTGGCGAAGAGCGGCGCGAAGAACTCCGTCGCGTAGCGCAACTTCTTGGCCGCCAGGCGTGCCGCATGCCGCGTCTCCGGCGCGGCGTGCGCGAGATTGGACCCCAACGCCAGCAGCGCACGATGGCGGCGCTTGAGCAATGGACGCGCCACATCGCGGGCGCGTGCCTCGAGCGCGACCGGGTCCGGGCTTCCGGTCAGCGGAGACGCCGCCAGCGCCGCGGCCGTTAGCACCAGGCGCACGAAGCGCACCGAACCAACGGCTTCGCGCGCCGCGACCTGCGTTTCCGCGCGCCGCGCCGCCGCCTTCGCGGCCAGCGCGCGCAGCGCCGGCTTGAGCGCGCCCGCGTTGGTGCCGCGCCCGACTGCGGCGATGAACGCGGGAAGCGTCTCGAGCGCAAAAACGTCGTTGTCGCGCGCCGGCCCGAGCGCATGCGCGAGCCAACGCAGCTCCACGCGCAGCGGTTCGATGCGCGCCGGCGCGATGGACTTGGCGGCGAGCGCCAGGCAGGCGCGAAGCCTGCGCACGCCGATGCGCATCTGGTGGATCCACTCCGGGTCGTCCTGCGTCGCAATGCCCTCGGCGTTGCCCTCGACCTGGGCCAGGCAGGCGCGGATGATCGCCGCGAAGCCATCGGCCGCGTTCGCGTCGGGCGCGACCGGCGCTTCCTCCGCCTTGAGCGGTTTCGCGTCGCGCGGATGGCGCAGCGCGTAGCCTCGCTCTGCCTTGGTGAACGGGGCCAGCGAGAGCGTGACATCCGCCGCCAACGCGTACGCGAGTTCGTAGAGCCTGATTGCGTTGCCCGCTTCCAGCTCGATTTCGATTTCGTGGATCGGCGCGCGCAGCCGCCGTCCTTCGTCGTCGCTGTGCACGTCGCCCACGTCGATGCACACCAGCGCGAGCGTGCTGTCGGCGAATGCGACGGGAATGGTCGTGCGGACGATGTCCGTCGTGAATTGCGCTTCGAGCCCGCGCCGCTCGGCCTTGCCCAGCACGCGGCGAAACGGCGTCGTCGTGAAACGCAGCGGATCGAGCCTCGGCCCGGTGACGGGCCATTCGAATTCGGCGCGCGCCGTCAAGCCGCCTGCGCTCTCCGGTCCGGGCCGGCCCTTGACCGTCTGCACCCACTTGCGGCCGTCGCGCCGCAGACGCAATGCGACGCCGGCGCGGGCAAGATCCAATTCGTCGGTGTCGTAATAGGTCGACGATAGATGCGTCTTGCGCGACGGCGCGCGCCGCAGCGCCTTCAGCAGCGGATGTCGGGCCAGGCGTGCCGCCGCTTCCGGCGCCAGCGCCAGTTTGAGCTCGGTCTCCACCCGAACGGGCGCTTCCGGATGTCGCGAACGCTCGCTCACGCTTCGTCGGTCAGCACGACGCGCCGCGCGCGCACCGCCTCGGCAAGTTCGCGCAGCACGCCCTCCGTCGTGTCCCAGCCGATGCAGGCGTCGGTGATGGATACGCCATATTGCAGCGGCTGCCCCGGCACGAGATCCTGGCGACCGGCGTTGAGATGGCTTTCGATCATCACACCGAAGATGCGCGCGTCGCCGGCCGCGATCTGGCGGGCAACATCGCGGGCAACGTCCACCTGTCGTTCGTGCTGCTTCTGGCTGTTCGCGTGCGAGCAGTCGACCATCACGCGCGCCGCGAGGCCGGCGTGCGCGAGTTCGTTGCATGTCGCGTCCACGCTCGCCGCGTCGTAGTTCGTCGTCTTGCCGCCGCGCAGGATGATGTGGCAATCCTCGTTGCCGGCGGTGTGCACGATGGCCGAATGGCCGCCCTTGGTGACGGAGAGGAAGTGGTGGGGCGCCGACGCCGCTTTGACGGCGTCGACGGCGATGCGGACGTCGCCGTTGGTGCCGTTCTTGAAGCCGACCGGGCACGACAGGCCCGAGGCCAGTTGCCGGTGCACCTGGCTCTCGGTCGTGCGCGCGCCGATCGCGCCCCACGCGATCAGATCGGCGATGTACTGGGGCGTGATCATGTCCAGGTATTCCGTTCCCGCCGGCAGGTCGAGCTCGTTGATCTCGAGCAGGATCCTTCGCGCGAGACGCAATCCCTCGTTGATGCGGAAGCTGTCGTCGAGCCGCGGATCGTTGATGAGACCCTTCCAGCCGACTGTCGTGCGCGGCTTCTCGAAATAGACGCGCATCACGACGATCAGCGAATCCGCCAACTCGGATTTGAGCGCGGCCAGACGCGTCGCGTAATCGATCGCGGCGTCGTAGTCGTGGATCGAGCACGGACCGACGACGACCAATAGGCGATCGTCCGCGCCGTGCAGCACGCGATGGATCGCTTGCCGCGCCTCGAACGTCGTCGCGGCCGGGTGTTCTGACGCCGGAAATTCACGCAGCAGGTGCGAAGGCGGCGCGAGTTCGGTGATCTCGCGAATGCGGGTGTCGTCGATGGGTCGCGACGAGGCCGGGGGGCCGTCGACGGCGGCGGGATTGCGGCGGCTGGTGGAGGTCGGCACGGGAGGGTTCCTAGGGCTTTTTGCAGCTAAAACAATATATTACAAGTATGAGACTAGCCGGGACACCATTGTGCCATGACGGGTGCTGCGGCGCAGGATGGCACAGACGCAACACTCGGCCCCGGCCGGTCGGCGAATTCGCTAGGTGGCGCGTTAGGGGGACTGCAGGATGCCGTAGACTTCACCCGAAACCCCCGGCCGCGCATCTAACGCAACGCAACGACGGCCGGACTAGTCACTGACCAGAACCACGGTCCTTTTGGAGGTAATTCCGTGAGCAAACTGATGATACTGACGGCGGCCTGCGTGTTGGCCGCCGCGCCGGTGTTTGCGGCCGATACGGCCAAGCCCGCCGCGACTACGGCTGCCGCACCCGCCGCCGCTCCGGCCGCGACGAACTCGCAGCAGGAAAAGATGAAGGCCTGCAACGCCAAGGCCGAGGGCAAGACCGGCGACGACCGCAAGAAATTCATGAGCGAATGCCTGTCGTCCAAGCCGCCTGCCAAGCCGGAGAGCAAGATTGCGATGTGCAACAAGAAGACGGCGGGACTGTCGGGCGAAGCCCGCTCCAAGGCGCAGTCCGAATGCATGAAGGGTCCGACCTGAGCCGGCCGAGACGCTTCGCAGCGCTTTCGTGGAAGGGTTCCCCATAGCGTAACAAAGTTGCTGAACACGGCCGGGTGACCTCCTGTCCATCCGGCCGAGGCTGACAAGGCCGCATCGGGTGACCGACTGCGGCCTTGTTTTTGGGCGTCCGCCGCAGCACATCATGAGCATAAATTACATAAAAACAGTACGTTACGGTTGATATCGCAGGAAACTATCAAGGGGATCCGAAAGTACGATTGGCCTGGAGCGGCCTCCGAACCTATCTTGGCATGGTGCAGCGCAGCAAACGAAGCTGCGACGCGCTTTACCCTTAAAGAGGGAGGTTGCCATGAACGACATCGATTACGACCGCGACGCGCTGGCCCGGCACGTCCGCGAGGCGGAGCGCATGCGCGCCGAGGCGGTGACCGAACTGCTCGTTGCGTTCTGGACCCGACTGGCGCGCCTTGGCGCATTGATCGGAAACACGGTCCGAAGGATCGCCGCCCGGCGCAAGTGGAACTTGTCGGTGCCGGCGCCGCACCGCTGAGCCATGGCTCCGCGCATCGCAATGGCGGCCCTCGCCGGCGCGCAGGAGGGCCAACGCTTGCCCATCCCTCGGCACGGCTCCTACCGCGGCCTGGGCGTCGGAGGCTTCCATCGTCTTCATTACTGCGACTGGGGTAGCCCGGACAATCCACGAGTCGTCGTCTGCGTCCACGGCTACAGCCGCCATGCGCGGGACTTCGACGTCCTCGCGCGTGCGCTGTCTACGGACTTTCGCGTGATCTGTCCCGACCTCGCGCCACGCGGCCAACGAGACTGGCTCGGCACGGCGACGGACTATGGCTCCGCGCAAATGCTCGCGGACCTCAACGCGCTCCTGTCCCGCCTCGATGTCGACGAAGTCGATTGGATCGGTACTTCACTCGGCGCATCGCTCGGCAGCTACCTGCGCGCGCAGCCGGGCTCGCCGATCCGGCGGCTCGTGGAGATTCCGGGTCGCGGCAACGCACCGTTGCGGATGTCCCCGACGGAGATCGAAGTTGTACGTCGTTCGCTTGGCGCGCAAGGGCGGGTTTCTGGCGTGGATGCGCTCGGGGTGCAGCCGGCTTGATCCATCATTGCTTGCGGATCAGCAGGCCCTTCAGGTAATCGCCCTCCGGGAAATTCAATGCGACCGGATGGTCGGCGGACGCGCCGAGGTGCGCAAGGATCTGTGCGTCGGCATGGGCATCGAGCGCCGCGCCGGCGACGATCTTCTGAAACAGTTCTGCGGAAATCCCGCCCGAGCACGAAAAGGTTGCGAGCAGCCCGCCGGGCGCGAGGAGCTTCATTGCCAGCAGGTTGATGTCCTTGTACGCGCGCGCCGCGCGCTCGGCGTGCGCCGCCGTCGGCGCGAATTTCGGCGGGTCGAGGACGATCATGTCGAAGGTCGCGGCGGTATCGCGCAGCCGGCGCAGTTCCGCGAACACGTCGGCGTCGGACCAATGGGCGCGCGCGGCGTCGAGTGTCGCGTTGCGCGCGACGTTTTCGCGCGCCATCGCGAGAGCGTCGGCCGAACTATCGATGGAGACCACGGACGCCGCGCCGCCGGCCAGCGCTGCGAGCGTAAAGCCGCCCGTGTAGCAAAATGCGTTGAGCACGCGCCGGTCCGTCGCGTGCCGTCTCACTATCGCGCGATTGTCGCGCTGGTCGAGATAGAAGCCGGTCTTCTGCCCGTGCGCGACGTCGACGCGGTAGTGTAGGCCGTCTTCGATGATAGCTGCCTCGTCCGGCAACTGGCCGAGCAGCGCGCCCGTGCGCGTTGGCAGGCCCTCGAGCGCGCGGACGTCGGCATCCGAACGTTCGAACACGCACTGCGCGCCGGTTGCCTCGACCAGCGCCGCGGCGATGACGTCGCGCCAGCGTTCCGCACCTGCGGAAAGGCATTGCAGCACGACGACGCCGCCGTAGCGATCGGCCACGACGCCGGGCATTCCGTCCGATTCGCCGTGCAATATCCGCCCGGCCGTGTGCGCGCCATCGAAGAGCGGAGCGCGGGCGGCGGCGGCGCGGGCGACCCTTCGCCCGAAGAAGGCGGCATCGATCGCCGCGTCCTTGTCGAACGACCAGACGCGCGCGCGAATCTGCGATGTCGGCGAGTAGGCGGCATGCGCCAGGAATGCGCCGTCGGCGGCGACGACCGCGACGGTGTCACCGGACGCAGGGTTGCCTTCGACGCGTTCGACTGCCCCGGAGAAAATCCACGGATGGCGAAGGCGCAACGACTTTTCGCGGCCGGGCGCCAGCACTAGCGCGGAACCGACGTCGAAACCGGCACCCGCTGAGCGGCTTAGGGCGCGTGCGGCGCGGGGTGCGCGGTGGGACGAACGGCGATCGGGCTTCGCCGTGGCGTGTGCCTTCAACCGGCGTTGACGCCGAACAGGCGGCCGATGGCGAACGTGACGCCGCCCGCCAGCGCGCCCAGCGCCAGCGTGCGCAAGCCGGACAGCCACGCGCTGCGGCCGGTGAAGAGCGACAGGATCGCGCCGACGCCGAACAACGCGATCGCCGTGATGCCGATGGCGATGGGGAGCGCCGCCGTGCCTGCGGCAAACACGAATGGCGCGAGCGGCACCGCCGCTCCCGCGGCAAACGCGGCGAACGAACTCGCGGCCGCGCCCAGCGGGGATCCCAATTCGCCGGGATTCAACCCCAGCTCCTCACGGGCGAGCGTGTCGAGCGCATGCTCGGGATCGCTGACCAACCGGTGCGCCAACTTGTCCGCCTCGCGTTGCGGCAATCCCTTGGCGACGTAGATGAGTGCCAGCTCCTGCGCTTCCGCCTCCGGATATTCCTTGAGCTCGTCGCGCTCGAGCGCGATCTGGTATTCGTACAGTTCGCGCTGCGAGCGCACCGATACGTATTCGCCGGCGGCCATCGCGAAGGCGCCGGCCGCGAGTCCCGCCACGCCGGAAAGCAGCACGACGTGCGGGTCGGGGCTGGCGCCGGACACCCCTAGGATCAGACTCGCATTCGATACGAGGCCGTCGCTCACGCCGAACACGGCCGCGCGCAGGTTGCCGCCACCGCCCAGGTTGCGATGGCGATGCTCGACGCCGCTTCCTGCCGTCGGCGTCGCGTGGCCGCCTTCGTCGCCGACCGGGCTGCCGTAGATCACCATGCCGCGCACCTTCATGGCGGCCAGCACGCTGCGCAGCCTTCGCGGTCCCAGCCAGTGGACGAGCCGCGCGACCAGCTTCGCGCGGCCGTCGGGCACGTACGGCCCGGGTGCGGGATGGCCGCGCGCCGTCAATTGCGCGCGCCAGATCGCCGCCTGCGCTTCGGCCTCGACGGCGAGCCGCGCGAACAGCGCCGCACGCGGCGTGCCGGATTCGGCTTGCGCGCAGGCGCGGTAGAGATAGGCGGAGCGCTGCTCCTCGCCCCAGCTCTCGAGCGGGTTCATCGCGGTTCCAAAGCTACGATCATACCGAGCGGGCAGGATTCGCGTGTCATGGCGCGTGCCGTCCCGCGGCCAGAACCGCTTCGATGCGCGCCATGACGTCCGGCGTGAGCTTGGCCACGACGTCCAGCGTCTTCATGTTCTCGGTCACTTGTGCGGGCCGGCTGGCGCCCGTGATGACGGTGGAGACGTGCGGATTCTTGAGGCACCACGCAAGCGACATCTGTGCCAGCGTGCAGCCTAACTCGCCCGCGATGGGAACGAGTCTCTTTACGGCCGCGATCTTTGCGGGATCGACGATACGCTCGGCTAGCCATTCGTAGCCCTTGAGGCTGGCGCGCGATTCCTTCGGGATGCCGTCGTTGTACTTGCCGGTGAGAAGGCCGGAGGCCAGCGGGCTCCAGATCGTGGTGCCTATCCCCAGGTCGTCGTAGAGCCGCGCGTATTCGTGCTCGACGCGGTCGCGATGAAAGAGGTTGTACTGCGGCTGTTCCGTCACCGGCTTGTGCCAGTGGTGCTTGTCCGCGACATGCCATGCCGCAGCGATTTCCGCCGCGCTCCACTCCGATGTCCCCCAGTAATGGGCCTTGCCCGCGGCAATGATGTCGGACATCGCCTGCACCGTTTCCTCGATCGGCGTTTCTAGATCGGGACGATGGCAATAGACAAGGTCGACGTAGTCGAGTTTCAGGCGCGCGAGCGAACCGTCGATCGCCTGCATCAGGTATTTCCGGTTGAGCGTGCTTTTTTCGTTGGGGCCGTCGTGCAGGCCCCAGAAGAACTTGGTCGAAATGATGTAGGACGAGCGGCGCCAGCCCAGCTTCTTGAGCGCGTCGCCCATGATCGTTTCGGACTGGCCCTTTGCGTAGACCTCGGCGTTGTCGAAGAAATTGACGCCGGCGTCATGGGCGGCCGCCATGCATTCGCGCGCCGTGTCCGTGCCCAGCTGATTGCCGTACGTCACCCACGAGCCGAAGGAAAGTTCGCTCACTTTGAGCCCGGAGCGGCCGAGCCTGCGGTAGGTCATGTCTGTCATCGGAGGTCCAAGGCTTCTGGGCGAGCCGGAATGGGGGACGCGCTAGAATCCGGCCTCGAGCATTCTATCTCAAGGTTCTACGCATGCCCGGCCATCGCAATCGCCGTTCCCGCGCGCTGCCGCCCCTCGATGTCGAAGCATTGTGGCAAATCAAGCGCGTCGGCAACCCTGCGCTGTCGCCGGATGGGCGGTTCGCGTGCGCACCCGTCACATCGTTCGCAATGGACACCAACGAAGGCAGGACCGAGCTGTGGCTGTTTCCCACGGGCTTGGGCGACGATGGCCCGTCGGGCAAGGCAATGACCCGGCGACCGCGACGACTGACCGCCGGCGACAAGGACAGCGAGCCGCGCTGGTCGCCCGATGGCAAGTGGATCGCCTTCACCGCCAAGCGCAAGGACGACGCCGAGCCGCAGGTCTATCGGATCGCGCCCGATGGCGGCGAGGCGGAACGCGTGACGAACGTCGCGACCGGTGCCGCGTCGATCAAGTGGTTCCCCGACGGCCGCCGCATCGCGTTCGTGTCGTGGACGTGGCCCGACCTGCGCACCGATGCCGCGCAAGCCAAGCGCATGAAGGAGCGCCGCGATTCCAAGGTGAAGGCGCACGTATCCGAGCGCCGCGCCACGCGCCATTGGGACCATTGGATCACCGATGGCCGCGAGCCGCACGTGTTCGCGTGCGACGCGCGCACCGGACGCACCGAGGACCTGCTTCGGGGACTCAAGCTGGCGCTGCCGCCGTGGGATCCGTCGGCCGAGGACTTCGACATTTCGCCGGATGGGCGGCAGCTGGCCGTCACGGCGGATCTGGCCGACGAGCCCGACTACATGCACAAGCGCGACATCGTCACCGTCGACCTCGCCACGCGCCGCAAGCAGGTGCTGACCGCGGCGACCGGCACCGACGATGCGACACCGGTCTATTCGCCGGACGGCAAGGCGCTCGCCTTTCTTTCCTATGACATCGACCGCGCGTTCAACGACCAGGGCCACCTGACCCTGCTCGCGCGCCGCGGCGGAAACATGCGCGCGCTGGCGGCCAGGTTCGACCGCGCCGCGATGCACGTGCAATGGAGCCCGGACTCGGCCGCGCTCCTGTTCCTCGCGGAGGATCGCGGCCGCGTCGGACTGTTCCGGCTGCCGCTGGCGGCGGCGCAGCCGACGCTGGTCGTTCCGGGCGGCAGCATTTCGGGCTTTGCGCGGTCGCGCGACGGCGGCGTGCTGTCGTTCACGCGCGCCACGGCCCGTCATCCGCCGGCGCTCTTCGCGTCCCGCGGCGATGGCAGCGACGCTCGCCCGATCGAGTCGCTGAATCGCGCGCTGCTCGCGCGGCACGCGCTGGGTGACGTCCGCGAATTCACCGTCAAGGGATGGCACGGCGAGCCGGTGCAAGTGCTGGTGACCTATCCGCCCGGATTCGACGCCAGGAAGAAGTGGCCGCTCCTGCATTCGATCCACGGCGGTCCGCACGCGGCGCACCAGGACGGCTGGCACTTCCGCTGGAACACGCAGGTGTTCGCCGGGCGCGGCTACGTGGTCGCGTGCGTCAACTACCACGGCTCATCCGGGTTCGGACAGAAATTCCTGGAGACGATCACGTCGCGCTACGGTGAGAAGGAATATGCCGACACCGAAGCCGCGACCGATTTCATGATCCGCCAGGGCTATATCGACCGCCAGCGCCTGGTCGCCACCGGCGGCAGCTACGGCGGCTACATGGTCGCCTTCATGAACGGTCACACGGACCGCTACAAGGCCTATGTGTGCCATGCCGGATGCTACGACTGGGTGTCCATGATGGCGACCGACGCGTACGTCTTCTTCGCGAAGGAACTGGGGGCGTTCCACTGGGACGACGCGCCGCTGGTCATGCGCCAGTCGCCGCACCACTACGTCAAAAAAGCGAAGACGCCGACGCTGGTGATCCATGGCGAACAGGACTATCGCGTGCCGGGAACGCAGGCACTGCAGTACTACAACACGCTCAAGGCGAAGAACGTGCCGGCGCGCCTTGTGTGGTTCCCCGACGAGAATCACTGGATCCTTAAGCCGCAGAATTCACGGCTCTGGTACGGCGAATTTTTCGCGTGGATCGAAAAGCACGCGAAGGGCGGGGCATCTCGCTCCGCCAAATAACGGTCGCTGCCGAACGCTAGCCCATGCCCGCGCCGGCGCGCCGCATCGCTGTCTCCAGCTGTTCCTGGCAGGCGATGCAGCGGGCGGCCATCGGATAGACGTCGAGGCGCCCGAAGGGAATGGGCGCGCTGCATTCGAGGCAGGTGCCGTAGGAGCCGTCCTTCAGCCGGGCGAGCGCCGCGTCGACGGCGCGGAGTTCGGCGGCGTCACGCGAGACTTCCGCGACGTCCATTGCGGTCTCCAGGTCGGCGACCGCCCAGTCGTCGGTGTCCTCCATCCGGTTGCGCAAGCCCATCAGCGCCGGGTCGTCCTGCGTGTTGAGCTTGGCCTCGATCTCGGCGCGCAACGCTGCCCGGCGCGCGACCAGCTTGGCTTCCAGGGCACCGCGCTGGGCGGCGGTCAGCGTGGCCGGGGGTGGGGACATGCTCTTGGTCTCCGTAGATGCGAACGTGTCATGCAACGGGCACAGCGGATGCCGAACCGGCCCGCCCGTGTACATCGTCGCGCCACGGCGCCGGGAGCGCAAGCCCGGGTCTTGAAACGGCTGTTTCCGGCCCTAGATTGACACTGCGAGCGGCGCAGTGCCTTGCGTTGCGTCAAGGGGGAGCGTGCGCCGCGCACCGAAACCGAATCCAGACACAGGAGTGAAACCATGCGTACCGTGCAACTGTACGACCCATTTGGGCAACCCGCCCTCGACGACCTTTTCCGCGGCCTGTTCCGGCCCATCCAGGTGGCGAAGGACGCCGCCGTCGCGATCAAGGTGGACGTGTCCGAAAAGGACAACGCCTACGTGGTCCACGCGGAAGTCCCGGGTGTCAAGCGCGACGACATCCAGGTGACGATCGAAGGCAACCAGGTGACGATCGCCGCCGAGGTGAAGAAGGAAAACGACGTCAAGGATGGCGAACGCGTGCTGCGCAGCGAGCGCTACTACGGCGCCGTGTACCGCAGCTTCGTGCTGCCTGCCGAACTCGACGAAACGGCGAGCGAGGCGAAGTACGACAACGGCGTGCTGGAGCTGAAGCTCGCCAAAAAGCCCGCGCTCGCGGGGCGGAAGCTGACGATCCAGTAAGCGGGACACCGCGGTAACAAGGCGCGCGCGGGATACCCCGTGCGCGCCGTCGTCACGTCCGTCGCGCGTATCGGCGTCAGCGGATCCGCTTTGCCGGGAAGTCTTCCTCGATGTTGTCGCGGAAGTAGCTCCACGGCGACGACGCGCCGGAAAAGCGCCGCCACACTTCGGGCGTCACGCCGGTGTACTCGAACGTCCCGGCGGTGAGCTCGACGACGAGCTTCTGGTCGCGCGGGTCGTATCCTGCGGCGCGCAGGCTGCCGCCGCTCAGTCGTTTCATTTCCATGGCGAAAGTCCGGCTGGCATCCTTTGGCGAATGCGGATGATACGATTATAGCCACGCCGCTTTTCCTGCCCGAAATCCCCTTGCTTACGCCAACACGATCCAGCGCCCTGCGGATCGCGCTGCTGGCCGCCTCGCTGGCGCTCCCGGCGGCCCATGCAGCGGACACGGGCAAGACGCTGCATGCGACGATGCAGATCGCCGAAACGAGCTTCGACCCCGCGTTCGCGTCCGACGCCGCCTCCGCAGAGGTCATCGGCCAGGTCATGGAGGCGATGCTCGACTACGACTATCTTGTGCGGCCGGTCATACTCGTCCCGCGCACGCTCACGGCCATGCCGGTCGTGGAGCAGGGCGGCAGGACCTTCACGATGACGGTGAAAAAGGGAATCTTTTTCACGCCTGACCCGGCCTTCAAGGGGAAAGCACGCGAGCTCACGGCGGCCGATCACGCGTATGCGCTCAAGCGAATCCTCGACCCCAAGGTCAAGTCGCCGTGGCTGTGGATGCTCGAGGGCAAGATCGTCGGTGCCGACGAAATGCGGGAGAAGGCGCGCAAGACCGGCAAGTTCGACTACGACGCGCCGATCGCCGGGCTGGAGGTCATCGACCGCTACACGCTGCGGATCAGGCTCAACTCGCCCGACCTGCGCTTTCTCTACGTCCTTGCCGTTCCCTTCACGGCGGCGATGGCGCGCGAAGTCGTCGAGGCATATGGCAACGACATCGGCGCGCATCCGGTCGGCTCCGGACCGTTCATGCTTGGGAACTACAAGCGCAGCTCGTACATCGAACTGCGCGCCAATCCGGGCTACCGCGAAGTCACCTACGCGCCGGCCGGCCCCGTTCCGGCGTCGTCGTCGCAAGCCGTCGCCGCTGCGCTCAAGGGAAAGCGGCTGCCTTTCCTGTCCCGAATCGAGATCAGCATCATGGAAGAGGGCCAAGCGCGCTGGCTCGCCTTCCTCAATGGCGAGATCGACTATCTCGACCTGCTGCCGCAGAACCTCGTCAGTCGTGCGCTGGCGGATGGCAAGTTGCGGCCGGAACTCGCGGCCAAGGGCATCCTGCACCAGGTGCTGTTGCGCCCGGACGTCAGCTACACCTACTTCAACATGGAGGACCCGATCATCGGCGGCTACACGCCCGAACGCATCGCGCTGCGCCGCGCCATCGGCATGGCGTTCAACAACGACGAGGCGATACGCGTGCTCTATTCCGGCCGCGCGCGCCCGGCTAACGGCCCGATACCGCCCGACATCGCCGGTTACGATCCCTCGCTCAAAACCAACGCCCAGACGTACGATCCCGCCGGCGCGCGTGCGCTGCTGGACAAGTTCGGCTACAAGGACCGCGATGGCGACGGCTATCGGGAGACGCCGGCGGGCGCGCCGCTCGTCATCGAGCGGTGGTCGGCGCCAACGTCGGTGGCGCGCGAGCGCGATGAGCTCTGGAAAAAGAACCTGGATGCGATTGGCATCCGCGTGGCGCTCAAATACGACCGGCTGCCGGAGCTGCGCAAGAAGGCGCGCGAGGGCAAGATCCCGATGCGCGACGACGGCTGGAATGCCGACTACCCGGATGCGGAGAACTTCATGCAGCTTCTCTACGGCGCCAACGTCGGACAGGAAAACTACGCGCGCTTCGACCTGCCCGAATACAACAAGCTGTTCGACGAAGCGCGCCGTCTGCCCGATTCACCGGAGCGCACGCGGCTGTTCGACCGGATGACGGAGCTGGTCATTGCCTATGCGCCTTGGCGTGTGCGCGTCAACGAAATCGAGGACACGCTGGCACACCCGTGGACTCGCAACTACGTGCCGCATCCGATGCGCTTCGTGGGCTGGGATTTCATGGACGTCGACGAGGCGCAACGCGCGAAGGGCAGGTAATTCACTTGCTCCGATGGCCGGCCGCGGGATTGAGGATCGCGGCGTCGTCCAGTTCGCCGTGACCGGCGTCGACCATCGCCTGGAACGCGGCGCGCGCCGCATTGGCGAACGTGGCGTCGGCGCCGAGGCGGGCGGCGAACTCCGCTGCGATCGTCACGTCCTTGGCGAGGATCCTGGCCGCGGCGCGCGGGGCGAAGTCGCCCGCGAGCGCGCGCGGCACGCGATCGGCGAAGATCCAGCTCCCCCCTGAGCTGGCGTTGATCACCTCGGCGACCTGCTGCGGATCGAGGCCCGCGCGAACGGCGAGCGAAAGCGCCTCCGCGCCGGCCGCGAGATTCACCGCGGCCAGCAGATTGTTGACGATCTTGAACTTGGCGGCGTCGCCCGGTGCGCTGCCTACGCGAAACACGCGACCGGCCATCGCGGCGAAAACGGGCTCGCAGCGCGCCAGCGACGCGGGGTCGGCGGCGACCATCATCGTCATCGTGCCGTCGGCGGCGCGGCGCGGACCTCCCGAGACCGGGGCATCGACGAGCGAGACGCCATGGCGGGCGAGCCTTGGCGCAAGCGCCTGCGTGTAATCGGGCGCCACCGTCGACGAGAGCATGACGATGGCGTCGTCACGAAATGCGCCCGCGGCGCCGCCAGGTCCGAACAGGACGTCGTCGACCTGAGCGGCATCGACGACTAGCACGACCCCGATGTCGCACGCTCGCGCCAGCGCCGCGGCGTCGGGATGACAGGTGGCGCCGCGTGCGGCGGCCGCGGCTTGCACGTCGGGGAGGATGTCGCGGGCGTGTGTCGTGATCCCTGCGCGCACCAGGCTTTCCACCACACGCATGCCCATGGCGCCGGTGCCGATGACGCCGACCGCCGGCTGCTTTCCGCTGGCGTGCGCCGGCATGGCCGCGCGCCGGCTACTTGGGGGGAGGCATGAGGGCGTAGGGCTCGCAGTCCTTGAGCGGTGTCGCTACGCCATTGTTGATCAACTGCAGTTCGCTGCCCTTGCCGCGCAGTTCCATGAGACCGTTGCTGTAGCGCACGCCGGATTCCGTCGGCACCTGGTAGAGGGTGACGCGCTGCATTTCCGGCAGCAGCATGCGCGCTTCGCCGTCGGCAAAGCGCACGACGAAGCGCTCGCCGTTGTATTGGCAGGCGAAAGTGGTCTTCGCGATCTCCTCCTCCTTCTTCTTCATCGGATTTTCGCAGGCGGACAGCGCGAAGGCGGCGGCGGCGGCAAACAGGAAGTACGGGCTGGAGGTTGAAAGCTTCATGCGCGGATTCCCGGGGAGGATGGCCGCGAGGATAGCACCACGCGCCGGCGCGCGGCGCGGCGCTTCGAGGTCAGCACTCCGCGACGTTGACCGCCACCCCGCCGAGGGACGCGACCTTGTAGCGTCCCGCCATGGCACGACCCCTTTCCACGGCCGACAACGCGACGCGATCGAGGCCCAGCGGCGGATCGGGTATCCGTATGGCGCTGGCCGCGGACGCGTACGCGATCGAGCCCGCCTTGGCATTGCGCTCGATGCAGGGATCCTGCATCCGGCCGCCCACCGGGTCGCATGCGAGTCCCAGATGCGGCTCCAGCGCGCGCTCGGCTGCATGCAGGATCTGCGTGTTGCTGCCGTCGTTGACTGCGGCATAGGCGGCCGCCGCCATCGCCGACGCGACGCCGACCTCGCTCTGGCAGCCGACATGCTTGACGCCTACCGCCTGCAACAGATGGCCGATGGCCGCGGCGGTCAACAGGAACTCCATCGTGCCGGACTCGGCGTCCAGCGGCCGCGTGTCGCGCCACGCCTGCAGGAGCGCCGCTACGGGTCCTGCGGAGCCATTCGACGGCGCTTGGGCAACCCGGCCACCGGCCGCGTTTTCCTCGGCCACGGCCAAGGCGTAGACGCCGCATCGAACGTCCGGCTTCGTCGGCGACGCGATCATGGCCTCGGCGCGCGCCGGCGCGTGCCGCAGCGAGCCGCCCGGCAGCACGCCGTTCGTGACGAGCCCGCGCTGCAACGCGCCGAGCATCGCGTGCGCGACGCGGAGCAGACCGCTCTTGACTTCGGCGGGACTGCGCAGCGCGCACTCGTTCGCGAGCGCGATGTCCGGGATGCGCTTGCTGCGCACTCGGCAGAAGTGCAGCAACGACTCCGCCGAGGCATACGGATACGGCACGCGCGGCGTGGCGGCGTTGACGACGTCGCCCTCGGCCAGGACGGCTCCGTTTCCGGTGGAATAGTAGACACGCGACGCGACGGGTTCGCCACCGGCGTCGCGCGCGATGAAACGGATGGCGTTGCCGTCGAAGGAGACCGAATGGTTGACGATGAACCGGAGGTCGCGCTCGGGCACGCAAACCACGCGATGCCGGCCTCCAAGCAGCAGGCTGCCCTCGATCTCGACACGCGCCGAGCCCACGGCGAGCGCGGTCGCATCGCAGCGTTCGGGAGATTCGCCGGCCAGGCCCGCGACGATCGCGCGGTCCGTCGACTGTTCGCGCACGGCGAAGGCCAGGCCACCGTAGATTTCGGCCTCGACGCGCGCAGTCGCGGGTATCAGCCCGTCGGCGGCCAGATCATGGACGAAGCGCAGTGCCGCGCGTTGCGGGCCGACCGTTGCCGACGATGACGGACCGGGGCCAATCCGGAACAAGTCGAATGCACTGACGTACATCGTCGAGATCCCCCCAACGCACCACTTGAGGCGCCAGGAACCCTCCGGGCGCCTCTTGTTAAACAGTGAGTATGGGTGGGCACTGCCGGTCGCCCGGCCGCCACCCGAAGGCCGGTCAGCGGGAGCCGCCAAGCGGCGCGGGCGTACGCCAACTTTTCAGCCGGCGGCGGGAGGGCGCGGCGGCGGGAAGCGCGCGGCGTCGGCGTAGGAGAGCACTTCGGCGGGCTGTCCGCTCGTGATCCCTTGCTGCACGCGCTGCCACCACGCCGCATCGAGCAGATCGCGGTGGAACGCGAAGAAGGCCTCGCGCACGTTGGCGTCGGTCAGCAGGAACGTGGCGAACTCCTCGGGAAAGACGTCGAGCGGCCCCACCGGATACCAGACATCGGCCGCCATTTCGTCGTAGCCCGGAGGGGGTGCGGGTATCCGCCGGAACCGGCAGTCGGCCAGGTATTCGATCTCGTCGTAGTCGTAGAAAACGACGCGGCCATAGCGCGTAACGCCGAAATTCTTGAACAGCAGGTCACCCGCGAAGATGTTGACCATCGCGAGCTCACGGATCGCATCCCCATATTCGCGCACCGCGTGGATGCGCTGCGCGTCGTCGGCGCCCTCGAGGTGGAGATTGAGCGGCGTCATCCGCCGCTCGATGTACAGGTGGCGGACGATGATCTGCTCGCCGTCTTCCTCGACCTGCGACGGCGCGACATGCTTCAGTTCCGCGAGAAGTTCGGACGAGAAGCGGCTGCGCGGAAACGCGACGTCCGAATACTCGAGGATGTCGGTCATGCGGCCCGCGCGGTCGTGGTGCTTCACCAACGCGTACTTGCGCATGACCTTGTCGCGGTCGGTGTCCTTGGAGACGGCAATGCGGTCCTTGATCACCTTGAACACGTACGGATAGGATGGCAGCGTGAATACGCTCATCACCAGGCCGCGGATGCCGGGCGCCATGATGAAGCGGTCGCGTGAATGCGCGAGGTGGTGCAGGAAGTCGCGATAGAAGAGATTCTTGCCGGCCTTCTGCAGCCCGACCATCGTGTACAGCTCGGCGGCGGTCTTGTCCTGCACAAGGGAGCGCAGGAAGGCGATGTACGCCGACGGCACTTCCATGTCGACTAGGAAGTACGAGCGGTTGGCCGAAAACAGGAGCGCCAACTCGACGTCGTCCGTTAGCAGCGCGTCGATGTAGAGCGGGCCGTGCGGCGCGTGCTTCAGCGCGACCGCGAACGGGTAGAAGTGGTTGCCGTTGACGACGCGCCCGACCATGTAGGCCGTCTGGTCGCGGAAGAAGAGCGTCGAGAGCACCTGGATCTGGTGATTGGCTTCGGGGACGAACGGCCGCGGCGCCCGCTTGCGAAACGCGGCCAGCACGTTGATCAGGTCGCGCCGGAAATCGGCGAAGCGGGTCTCCAGCCGGAAATCGAGGACGATGTCGATCAGCGCGTGGCGCAGGCCCTTTTCCAGCGGGTAGTAGCTGCGATAGGTCGGCGGGTTGGCATCGATGTGCTCGGTGGAGATCGCCGGCCGGACGAAGATGAACCGGTTGTGGAAATAGGCGCGGTGCAGGATCTTGCACGAAACGGAGTTGAAGAACGTCTCCGCGCACTCGGGCTGCTTGTGGTCGATCAGCATGCCGATGAAGTGGAGCTTCGTGCGTTCCCACAGCGCGTCGGCCCCGGACCCGTCGAGGCCCGCCGAGCGGAACTCGCTGTTGATGCGCGCGACCGTCTCCAGGACGCGGCGGTCGTAGAAGTCGATGCGGTCGCGCGCGACGTGCCGGATGGCGCGCCAGTTGGCGGTCTCGAAATGATGCTTGGCGGCGCGCGCGCAGTCGCGGAACAGCGCGTAGTGGCGGTCGAAGCCTTCGCGCAACACGGCGGCGATCGCATGCGCGGTGTCGTCGGCGGCGGTCGACGGGACCGCGGTGAGACGTGACGCAGCGCGGGCTGGGGTCACCCGGCGGGCCTGACCGGTGCCGGGACCGGTAACTCCGACTGCGTGTCGAACGTCGCGCCGGAGAGGTTCGTGTTCGCCTTGCCATGGAGCCGGTACGTGGAAAGCACCGCCGCCCCGCCCGACGCCGATGTGCGCGGCGGGGCATCGGCGTCGGGCGGCGCCTTGGCCGACGGCGTTCCCGCTATGGGTATCGCGACTGTCGTCTCGCCGTAGCCCGGCACCGTGACCTTCTGCGTGAACACGCCGCTTGCGAATTCGCGGCCGTTGATGTCCAGCGCGTAGGTGATGCCGTCGATCGCCACGTCGCGTTCGGCGCGATTGACGATCCGCAGCGATACCGCAAGACGCTGCTCCGGCGGCGGTGCCGCCACAGCCTCCACGCGAGTGATCTCCAGCGTGAGCTGCGGCCGCCCCACGGACGCGCACGCCGCGAGCGTGACGGCGGCGAAGGCCAGCGCAAGTACGCAGGCGCCGCGAGAGCGGGAGCGCAATATATCCATGATGAGCGATGGTAACCCATCGGCCCCGAATGGACGGCGCATCATGCGCGCGGTCCTACTGGTCGTTGGCCTTGCGGACTTCTTCCTGGAAATCCTTGATGCCCGCGTTGTATTCCTCGATCGAGGAATTCGCGGCCTTGATCGTCGCGTCGGCCTGCACCTGCAGGTCGGCGACGTATTTCTTCATGCATTCGCCCCAGGCGCGCACCTCGCGCTCCCATTGCTTCTTGTTGTTGTCCGAGGCCAGGTGGCCCGGGTAGTGGTCCGGCTTGACGCATGTCGACTTCGGGATGGCGGTGGCCGGCGCCGACGCTGGTGCGGTCGCGGGCGCGGGTGTCTGGGCGACGGCACTCCCGGCACCGACGATGAAGGCCAACGCGGCCAGGAGGCGGATGAGAGTCATGGCGGACTTAGCTCCTGTGACGGAAAAGGGGCAATTCTAATCTCCCGCCCATGCCGTGGCCAACAAACGGTGTACGGGTGGGCGAACCGCGGCGATTGCCGCCTTGGGCCTTCCTCACAATCAGGACGGCGACAGGAAGCCCGCCAGCGCCGACAGTCCGACGGCGACCAAGTCGACGGCGAACCCCTCCGGGCGCTGCGACTGCTCGCGCGCCAGCGCGCGGTCGAACTCGATGGCGGCCAGCACCCCAGCCGCCGCGCGCTCCGCGTCGCTCTGCGGCGGCGGGACGGCGGCGGTATGGATGTTGGCGAGCTCGCGCACGGCGAGGCTCGCGGCTTCCGGGTCGAGAATCGAGATTGGCGCGCGGCAGAATTCGCAAGCAGTGGACTTGGTGAGGTCGATCGGCGCGCCGCAGCTGGAACACCGTACGACCTTGACCAGCGACTTGAGCCGCTCCAGCTCCTCCGGCGGAATGGGGCGGATGAAGTTCTTTTCGCGGAGGAACTGGAAGAAAGGCGTCAACCGGCCGTGGCCGTGCGGACAGCGATAGTAGGAGAAGCGCGTCGTGTGCTGCAGGTCCTGCGTCAGCGCCAGCAGCGAATCGCAGCGCGGGCAATTCATCGATTGTGCCAGTGTCGTGCGCACTTCCGGCCGCGCGTCGTTGATCTCGCGGAAGAGCTCGAGCGTTGCGGCAGGCGACAGCTGCGGGCTCTCCATCGGATCGAACCACAGCACCTGGCAGCGGTCGCAGAGGTCGACGACCAGCGTGCCCGAAGGCCGCCGCTCGAGTTCGACAGCCTTCATCGGGCTCCGGCATCCCGGACAGGTCAGGCTTGGCGGCATCACGCTAGATTAGCAGCCGGATTGGCGGGGGACAGCAACGACACCGTCGCGCGCTCCGCGCGGCGGCGCCAATCCTAGTTGGTGCGCAGGACCGCCTGCGGGCAGTTGACCCACGCCAGTTGTCTGCCGGCGCGCTTCGCTTCGGCCTCGGCCTGCGCGACCTTGTCGGGGTGGCAGACGACCTTGCCGTCGACCGCACTGCTCTGGAGCGGCGCGTCGGCACATCCGGTGACCAGCGCCCACGCGGCCACGCTGCCCAATAGAAGCATCGTGCGCACCGTATCTCCTTCCCTTAAAGATTCTTGGCCGCGAATGTGTTGCACGAGCGCGGATCGCCCGACTTGAATCCGGTCTCGAACCACTTCGACCGCTGTTGGGCGGTGCCATGCGTAAAGCCGTCCGGCACGACGTGCCCTTGCGTGCGCTTCTGGATCGTGTCGTCGCCGACGGCGGAAGCTGCGCGGAGTCCCTCTTCCGCATCTCCCGGTTCGAGCAGGTTGCGCTTCGCTGCGTAGAATCCCCAGACGCCCGCATAGCAGTCGGCCTGCAATTCGAGCCGCACCGACAGCGCATTGCGGCGCCGCTCGTCCAGCCGCGACGACGCCTGGTCGAAGTCGCGCATCGTCCCCATCAGGTTCTGAACATGATGGCCGACCTCGTGCGCGATCACGTAGGCTTGCGCGAAGTCGCCCGGCGCGCCGAAGCGGTTGTGCAGCTCCTGGAAGAACGACGTGTCGAGATAGAGCTTCCGGTCGGCGGGGCAGTAGAACGGTCCGGCCGCCGAGCTCGCCTGCCCGCAATTGGTTACGACGTGGTTTCGGAAGAGGACGAGCTTGGGCGGCTCGTAACGCGAACCCATCGCCTGGAACAGCGCTGTCCACACGTCCTCGGTGTCGCCGAGCACGCGCGTGCTAAAGCTCTTGTCCGGGTCCTCGACGGTCTTGGCGACCTGAGGGCCGTAGCCCGGCTTGGCGACCTGCGGCGATGGCGCGGGCGCGGGAGGCGCGCCGCCTTCCATCATGCCCAGGAACTGCAGGGGGTTGACGCCAAACAGCAGGCTCACGATCACGATCAGGATGATGGCACCGCCACCCAGGTGCATGCCGCCGAATCTCATGCCGCCGCCCGACGGTTGGCCGTCGGTCACGTCCTCGACGTTGTCGCTCTGACGCATGTCTCCCCAGCGCATGGCGGTCCCCTTTGTCTATTTCGCGGCCGCGATGGCCTTCTGCAGGTCCTGGTATTCGACGCACTTCTTGCCGCACAGGCGCTCCAGCGCGGCCAGGTGCTCGCGCGCCTTCGCCTTGTCGCCGACCATGAGGTAGGTTTCGCCGACGTACTCGTGCGCACCGAGATGCGACGGGTTTAGCTGCAGCGCCGCCCGGTAGTGGTCGAGGGCCTCGCTGTATTTGCCGACGTGGCGATAGGCGTATCCCAGCCAGTTCTGCAGATCGGCATCGGTGGGCAGCGCAACCGCCGCGACGTTCAGGTTGGCAATGGCGCGATCCCAGTCGCTGTTGCGGATGGCCTCCAGTCCCGCCTGGTAATCGAGATTGTCCGGCGGCGGCGCCTCCGGCGTGCCATCGCCGCGCACCGCTGCACTCGCCAGCGCAACCGCGCAGAACACGAGCGCGCGCAGGATCGGCGCCAGGGGCCAGCGGAAAGCATGCGCCAAGGCCACGACGATCTCCTAGGGCTTCAACGCCCGGTACAGGAACGGCAGGCTCACATCCATCCGGTAGTCCACCGACGAGTGCGTATCGTCGAACTCCTCGTACGTGTGCTTGACGCCGTGCCTGGCGAGCTCGCGCGACAGGATGCGCGCTCCGAAATGCAGGTGATACTGGTCGCGCCAGCCGCAATCCATGTAGAGACCGCGCAGCGTCTTCAAGTTCTCCTTGTATTGGCCGACCAGATGGATCGGATCATGCTTGAGCCACTGCCTCCAGCGCGCGGGCAGCATCTCCCCTGTTTCCAGGTCGAGCGGCAGGCGAAAGCCTAAGGGTGCCTGCGGGTCTGGATCGTAGGACGCGGCCATTGCGATTTCCATCAGCGCGTGGCCTTCCGCGTCGTTCAGCTTCTCCTTGGTCCACACGGCATCGAGGAAGCGCTTGACGCGGCCGTCGTCGTAGCCCTTGCCGCTGCCGGTGGCATCCTTCCCCACGTCCATCTTTCCCGCGTGCCGGCGCGGGCGCCGGTAGCGGTCGAGCTCGTTGAGCGTGCGCGGCCAGTCGGTGAGGTAGCAGAAGTCGAAATAGGCGTCCCCGGAATGATTGGCGATCGCCCCCCAGCATTTCGGATACTTCATCCCGTGGATGATCGCGCCGTAACCGCCAGACGACTTGCCGAAGCATCCGCGGTGATCGCGCGACGCCAGCGTTCGGAATTCGCGGTCGACGAAGGGGACCAGCTCGCGCGTGAGGTAATCGGCATATGCGCCCATCGCTGACGAGTTGATGTACTGGTTGCCGCCCAGGCAGTTGAAGCAGTCGGGAAACACGATGATGCACGGGCCCATCCGGCGCTCGTGGATGAGGCGGGCAGCGCGCTCGGGCACGTTCTCGTCGAACGGCCGCCAGCCGACATGCGCCATGCCGGATCCGGTATATCCGACCAAGTCCCACAGTACCGGGTAGTGCTTGCCGCGCCGGGTGCTCTTGCCCCGGACCGCGCCTTCGTCGTAGCCCGGTGGAAGCCAGACGGCCAGCTTGCGCAGCGTCGGGTCGCCGAGCGGATTGCCGACCAGGATCTTCGAATCGTGGTCGAGGATCACCAGTTTGCCGGCGGATTTGAGGATCTTCTTTCGGGCCATGGTTCCATCCGCGAAGGGCGGGCACGCAGCGGCGCGGCGACGCGCGGATTGTAACCGGCTGCGGCGCGTCCGCGCCGGAATTCCTGGCCATCGAAGGTCATGCTGCGGAGCATGATTGAAACCCGTGCCGCCCGGGGCTAGCATGAGTCGATGGCCGCGGACCAGCAGAGGTTTCGATGAGTCGACATGCGCGATGGCGCGCGCAGCCGGCTGCCGCCGTCCTGGCTTTTGTCCTGGCGGCTGCCGCGGGTGCCAGCGTTCCTACCCTCGGCGATTGCCTGGAGGCCTCCGACTTCATCGCGAACGCGGCCAGGGCGCGCGACTACGGCATGAGCCGCGACGCGTTCCTCGCCCGGATGGACGAGGACTTCCAGATGATCCACGCCTTTCCGCCGTCGTTGCGGTGGTTTGCGCAGGACGCCGATGACGAAGACTTCCTGCGGGCGCAAGCGCGTAGCGTGTTCGAATCGCCGGACCTGCCGGAGCGCCACCGCGCGTCGTTCCTCGTTGCCTGCTTCGCGCGGCTGACGGTGTAATTTCGGCCGGTCGTCAGCGCAGATTGAAGACCTTGCGCGCCTCGCCTAAGTTCGCGGCGGTCACGCTTTCGGCGCCGGGCGTCGTGAATTTCCATCCCGAGAGATTGAATGAATCCGGGATGTCGGCGCGCTTCGCCGGATAGTCAGCCGTGCCGGTAAGCTCGAGCGTGATCGGCCGGCCCTTCTGCAATTCGCCCTTGGCGTCGACCTGGCGGAACGTGAACTTGATGTCGAACGCGATGGCCGTGGTCGATGTCCGACGGGCCTTGCCGGTCATCTGCCACGGCGGGGCATAGAGCGAACCGCCGGTGGACGTCGGCGCCAGGACGTAGCGGTCGCGATCGGCCGCCTTGATCGTGCGGGGGCTCGTGATCGCCGCCGGTCCGTCCGGAATGGCTGCGCCCAGCAGCACGGTCGCGAGTTGCGCGACGGAAAGCGGGATGTCGACGGCGCGCAGGTCGCGAATGCCGTCGACGACGTCCGCCTTGGTGGCCAGAACCTGCTCGGCGAGCAGCAGCGCTTCGCCGCGGACTTTCGCGTCAGCCGTCTGTTCGTAGTAGCTGGCGTAGATGTCGTGGGAGTCGCTCAACAGGATCACGTAGTCGGACCTGTAGCTTCCGAGCTTCATCGTGACGTCCATCCGCGCGAAGGCCATCCATGCCCGCGGCGGACACATGGCGCCGAATGGCGGCTCCCCGCACTCCTTGGAGCCGTTCGGCTTGTGCGTCTGCGCTTGCGCGCCGGCTGCCACGGCCACCAGGAGCAGGCACGCGACGAGACGCGAGGCGACGAGCCGCTTCGAAGTGGGGTTCATGCCGCCATTCTAACGGCGCATCCGAGATTGGCGGCCGTCGACGGACCTGTGGTCGCTGTCGGCCGACGAGCAGCCTTAGCGACTCCCGGGGCGCGACTCTAGCGGCGCCGCGCGACCAGATTGCGCAATGCGGCCGCAAGACGCGAATGCGAGCGGAACAGGTCGTAATAGCGGAATTCGTCGCCGCCCTTGGCCCTCGCCAGGGCCACCGTCCGTGCCTTGTCCGCGGCGGACCATTCGGCGAGGTCGGGAACCTGCACAAGCAAGAGGCAGAACGACCGGTACGACGCCTGCTCGGACTCGGGCCAACGGCCGGCGCCCCGCACGCCAAGCGCGCGGGTGGCGGCTCGCACCGCGAAGGCGAGCGCTGCGCCGCGATCGCCGTGAAACCGCGCGGCGATCCAGGCGGAGACGGCGAGCGACAGGTCGGCGGGGTCGCACGCGGGCAGCGGAATGCCCGACCCGTGCACGCGCAATTCGATGTCCGATCGCGTGAAACGGCGCAGCACGGGCAGCGGCGCTCGATACCCTGGATTGCGGGCGATGCGGTCGAATTCGTCCGCGGCCAGCGCCGCGATCGAGGGGACAACGGGCCGGAAACCCAGCCGGTAATAGAACCAGAACGCGCCTGATGCGAGGCCCTCGCGGTTGCCGCTGCCGAACTGCGACGGTTCGGCGATGAAATGGTCTACGCCGAACCGCTGCCGGTAGACGCGAAGCACCTGGCAGAAAAGATAGGCCGATTCGCCGCCGCGATAGGGCGCGAAGATGTTGACGCCGATCTTCGCCGTGCCGAGAAAGGGCCACCCGCCACCGTAGCCGATCGGGATCGTATTCTTGAAGAGCATGAAACCCACGTGCGAGTCGAGCGGCAGCCGGCGTCCGGGTGCCATCGCGTACAGCGCGATCGCAACGCCGCGCCCGAGATCGTGATGTTCGACGCCGTCGGCATCGGCCGCAGCGATGGCATCGGTCTCGCGGCCCAGGCTCGTGAGCATCGCGCGCCCCGCGTCGAGCACTCGTACACGCACCGCGCGATCGAGGGCGCGGGGCCGCGCAAGCGGTTCGGCGAGGATGGCTGGCGGATCGACGTCACGCTGCAGCGCGCGGTGATGAAAGTGAGTGCGCAGCGGCAGGCCGCGCACGAACGTCCGCGACAGCGCCGTCGCCCCCGGCTTGATCACGATGTAGGCATGCAGCGAGTCGAAGAGCTGCTCGCGCAACCCTTCGCTCGAGGGCAGGCGCGCGATGTGTGCGACGAGCCACGCGAGGCGCGTCCCGCGACGGCCGGCGGACGTTTCGGCGAGAAGTTCGTCCGACGCAACATCGTCCGCGGCGAGCAATTCAAATTCCATCGCCGGCAACACATGCCGCAGCACGGCCGCCAACGGCGTGCCGGCAGCATCGAAGGATTCGATCTCGGCGTGCCGCGGATAGCGCAGGACGAGCCAGCGCGCGATGTCGTAGCCGAAGGCGATAGTCATCGGCGCCCAGGCGACGCCGCTGTTCGCGAGCCGCGCGCGTGCGCGGGCGGGGCCGTTGTCGATGATGTCGCGCGCGGCGGCGGCCACGCGCAAAAGCTCGCGCCGCGCGAGCCCCCGCAGCGCCGCCGATTCCGGGTAGGCCAAAAGAAACAGCAGGCAGTCGTGGTAGGCGAGTAGAACGCCTGGATCGGTCACCGCGCACGCTGCGATTTCGCCGAGCAGCGCCGCCTTGGCCGCCGCGGCCTCGCCGCCAAACCGGTTCGCGCATCCGCGCAGCGCGGCGACCCTCTCCGCCGCAAGGGGACGGACGGCGAGACGGGTCGGCGCGGGAGTGGGCAAACGTGGCATGACGGCAGCGGTGAGAGGCACCCGCGCCGGCATTATCGCCCGGAGCCTTTATCGGCCGGGGCGCTCCAGCAGCGATCCCCTGCACCTGGCCGTGCCGCAATGGCAGGCATATTGCGAGCGCTCCCGCTTGCTGAGGCGGCCGTCGACCGACAGCCGGTAGTCGTAGCAGAGCTCCTCGCCCGCGCGGATCGTCCGCTTGGCCTCGATGAAGACGCGGCCGTCCTCGTCCTCGAACGTCGTGCAATTTGGTGCGCAGGAATGGTTGATCCAGCGCGCCGCGTTGCCGCGGACGCGCGCGTCGATGATGCGGCCGTCGTCGAGTTCGAACAGGAACGTGTGCGCGGCATCGCTGGGGTCGCTGTCGGGTCGGCGCATCGCCTCGTCCCACGACACGCGGCACCCCTTGTACTCGAGGATGACTGCGCCCTTGCGGATGGTCTGCGTGGCGAACACGCCGCGGCCGTGAATGCCCGAATGGCGGACCGAATAGGATTTCCCGGGAGCGGTTGCGGCCATGAACTGCATCTTGATTGCGACAGCGCAATTCTCGCATGCCGCGGGCCGCGGCGATATCCGCGGCCATGCCATCGTAACCCCGCGCGCTGGCGTTTCCCTGACGGAGGCCCCGCTATACTTGGCGTCCGCCATCGCAAAGACTTGGGAGCCGCCGCCATGCGCATCGCCAGGGACGTCACCGAACTCGTCGGCAACACGCCGCTGGTTCGCATCAACCGCCTGACCGCGGGACTGTCCGCGCAGGTGGTAGGAAAGCTCGAATTCCAGAATCCGGCGCACAGCGTCAAGGATCGCATCGGCCTGTCGATGATCGACGCCGCGCAGAAGGCCGGGAAGATCAAGGCGGACACGATCGTGCTCGAGCCGACGTCGGGCAACACGGGAATCGGGCTGGCGATGGTCTGCGCGGCACGCGGGATCCGTTGCGCGTTCGTGATGCCCGAGACGATGAGTCGCGAGCGCCGGCTGCTGCTCAAGGCGTATGGCGCGGAGTTGATCCTGACGCCGGGGCCGGAGGGCATGACGGGTGCCATCAAGAAGTCCCAGGAACTCGCCGCGGCGGACTCCCGCTACTTCATTCCGCAGCAATTCGAGAATCCGGCGAATCCCGAAATACATCGGCGGACGACCGCCGAGGAGATCTGGCGCGATACCGACGGCAAGATCGACATCTTCGTCGCCGGCATCGGCACCGGCGGCACCATCACCGGCGTCGGCGAGGTACTGAAGCCGCGCCGGCCGGGACTCAAAGTCATCGCCGTCGAGCCCGATGCGTCACCGGTGCTGTCCGGAGGCGTCAAGGGCCCGCATCCGATCCAGGGCATCGGCGCCGGATTCGTTCCCGCGATCCTGAACACCAAGATCTACGACGAGGTCATTCGCGTCAAGAACGACGACGCGCTTGCGATCGCGCGGCGCATGGCCACCGAGGAGGGCTTGCTGGTCGGCATTTCCTCGGGGGCGGCGGTCTCCGCCGCGCTCGAAGTGGCCAGGCGCCCGGAAAGCGCGGGCAAGCTGATCGTGGTGGTGATCCCCTCGTTCGGCGAGCGTTACCTGTCGACCGTGCTGTTCTCGCACCTCGACGTCTAGCGGGCCCGGCCACCGAAGCGGCGGACCGCGGGCGGCCTGGCACCCGGCGTTCGCGCCGCCGGCGCAGCACCGTTACCGGTGCCGACGGACGATGCGCCGCGGCCTTCGCCGGACGCGGCCCGAGGCGCCGGTTTGGCGCCGCGATGGCCCGTCGCCTGGCCGCCGCGACCCTTGGAGGTGGCCGGCGCGTTGTGCCTTCCCTGAGGCTGCCGTTGCGACTGGCCGCCGCGTGAATGTCCTGGCGATCCGCCGCGCGGCTGGCGCTGCAGGATGGGTTGCGGCCGCGCGGACGGATCGGGCGTGAATCCCGCCACGACCACGGACGGAATCTCGCGCTTGATCAGCCGCTCGATGTCGCGCAGGAAGTCGCGCTCGTCGACGCAAACGAGCGAGATGGCCTCGCCCGTCGCGCCGGCGCGTCCGGTCCGGCCGATGCGATGGACATAGTCCTCGGGGACATTCGGCAGGTCGTAGTTCACCACGTGCGGCAGCTGGTCGATGTCGATGCCGCGCGCGGCGATGTCGGTGGCCACCAGCACCTGCAGGTCGCCTTCCTTGAATTCGGCCAGCGCGCGCGTGCGCGCCGACTGGCTCTTGTTGCCGTGGATCGCGAGCGCCGTGATGCCGTCGTGGTTCAATTGTTCCGCGAGTTTGTTCGCACCATGCTTGGTGCGCGTGAACACCAGCACCTGGCGCCAGTTCTGCGTCTTGATGAGATGGGAGAGGAGTTCGCGCTTGCGGTCGCGGTCCACCGGGTGGACCTTTTGCGTGATGATCTCGACCGTCGAGTTTCGCCGCGCGACCTCGATCATCGCCGGCGCATTGAGGAGGCTGTCGGCGAGCGTCTTGATCTCGTCGGAGAACGTCGCGGAGAACAGCAGGTTCTGCCGGCGCTTCGGCAGGACGGCGAGGATGCGCTTGATGTCGCGGATGAAGCCCATGTCGAGCATGCGATCCGCCTCGTCGAGCACGAGGATTTCCACATGGCTCAAGTTCACCGTGCCCTGGCCCAGGTGGTCGAGCAGGCGGCCGGGCGTTGCGACCAATATGTCGATGCCGCGCTTGAATTGCGCGATCTGCGGGTGGATGCCGACACCTCCGAAGACGACGGTCGACGAAAACTTCGAATACTTGCCATACGTGCGCACCGATTCCTCGACCTGGGCGGCCAATTCGCGCGTCGGCGTGAGGATCAGCGCGCGGATCGGCTTGCTTCCATTGCGCGTGGAGAGCAGGGCACCGTTGGCCATTGCCAGCCGCTGCAGCATGGGCAGCACGAAGCCGGCGGTCTTGCCGGTGCCGGTCTGCGCGCCGGCCAGGAGATCGCCGCCCGCCAGCACGGCGGGAATCGCCTGTGCCTGCACGGGCGTAGGTTGGGTATAGCCGTGTTCGGTGACGGCGCGCACAAGCGCGTCGGACAAGCCGAGCTTGGAGAAGGACATGACAGCTTTCGGAAAAGTATCGGCCTGTTGCCCGGGTGAGGGCACCAGTCGCAGGCAAACGGGGTATTGGCGGGACGTCGGATCCGACGGCGGCAGGGGGACTGGTCAGTTGCCGCGTGGCGCCATTATACCGAATCGGTCAACGCGGCGAGCGTGATGGCCACGGTCTCGGTCGCGTTCGACAGCCAGATGTGCCCGTCCTGTACCGTGCATTGCAGTTGCATCGTTCGTTCCGCGAGCCGTGCGAGCGACTGGCTCGCGGCCTGCGGCACCGCGAACGCCGCGAAGTTGGGCAGGCGCGCGAGCGCGTCGCGGTTCTTCGTCCACCACAGGTCGACGGCGCGGCCGCCGTACGCATAAACGATGACGCGCCCGGCGCGGCCGGATGCCTTGCGCAGTGAACGCTCGTCGGGCAGGCCGACGTCGATCCACAGTTCGATGGCCCCGGTCAGGTCGCGTTGCGTGAGGTCGGCCTCGTCTTCACTGGACAAACCGCGTCCGAACATCAGCGTTTCGGACGCGTGCAGCGCAAACGCGAGCAGCCGCACCATCATCCGCTCGTCCGTTTCCGACGGATGCCGCGCAATCGTCAACGCGTGCGTCGCGAAATGATTGCGGTCCATGTCGGCGACGGCCAGGTCCGCCTTGAAGATCGTCGCCTTCTCGGCCATGGCTCAAGGCGGCGTGACGCCGAGCAAGGTCAGCAACAGCGGCGTCGTCACCGCGGCGAGCGCCGTCGTCAGTACGAGGCTCGACGCCACCGGCCCTTCCATCGTCTTGAATTCGCGCGCCATCAGGTACACGTTGGCGCCGATCGGCATCGACGCCATGACGACGACCGTGTGCAGTTCGCGGGTCGGCAGCGCCAGCGCGCGCGCGATCACGTAGACGGCGAACGGTGCGACGGCGAGCTTCAGCACGACGATCGCGGCGCTTTGCCTCCAGCCGGCGCGGACCCCATATTCCGACAAGCCCATGCCCAGCACGACGAGCGACAAGGGAATCGCGGCCTGACTCACGAGGCGCACCGTTTCGTCGATCATCAGTGGAAGCGTGAGCCGGGAGAAGCCGAACGCGGTGCCAAGAAGGATGCCGGCGACGACGGGATTGAGGACGACCGCCAGCATCGTCCGGGCGAAGCCGCGCATCGACAATTCGCGATGGCGCGCCCACTCGACGGAAACCGTTACGAGCGTCCACAGGAGCAGCGAATTGAAGACGATCACGAGTGACGCGGAGGGCATCGACGCGTCGCCCAGCGTGACCTTCGTCAGCGGAATCCCGAGCAGCACGATGTTGGCGAAGATGCCGCCCATGGCGAATACCGATTGCGCGGCGCCATCCAGGCGGAACAGCGTCGCGGCGATGACGCGTCCCAGCGTGAAGACGATGATGCAGCCGCCGAAGTACGCGATCAGCAGACGCGCATCGACCGGAGGAAGCCGCGAGAAATCGCTCATCAGGCGGAACAGGAACGCCGGAATGGCGACCGAGAAGACGAAGCGCGTCAGCGCGTCGGACGCGGTGCGCGGCCAGCGGCCCCAGTGCGACAGCGCGTAGCCCAACAACACGAGCAGGAACAGGGGCGCGGTCAGCGCCAGCAGGTGGAAGAAGGCCGGCAAGGGCGAAAGTCGCGCTAGCCGGGCGCGAAAGCCTGGATTTTGTCGGACTTGACGACGTGAAATCCGGTGAGGCCGCGCTTGGCATACGCGGCCATCGCGCGCGCGACCGCGACGTCGGCAACCGGCCGGTATTTGCGCGGCAGCATCCATCGCGCCGGCCGCAGCACGGCCAGGGCGACCCTTTCGCCGAAGCGGTACTCGGCGCGCTTTCCCGCGAGCAGCGACGGGCGGAAGGCAATCGTGGCGGCAAACCCAAGCGCCGCCGCGGCGTTTTCGAATTCGCCTTTCACGCGACTGTAGAAGACGGACGAATGCGCGTCGGCGCCCATGGCCGATATGAACAGGAACTGCCCGGCTCCCGACGCCCGCGCGGCACGGGCGATGGCAAGCGGCAGGTCGAAATCCACGGCGCGAAAAGCCTGCTGCGAGCCCGCGGCCCCGATTGTCGTGCCCAGGCAACTGTACAACTCGTCGACCGCGGGCCACGCGAAGCGTTCGAGCGCTGCGAAATCGGTGAGATGCTCGCGCAGCCGCGGGTCCTTGCGCGCGAAAGGGCGCCGAACCAGCAGATGGACCTCGGCATAGTCGGCGTCGGCGAGCAGAACCTCCACGAGCCGTGATCCGACCAGTCCGGTCGCGCCGGCCACGAGGGCGCGTCGGGCCACGCGCTAGCGCCCTTTCGGGCTGGCCTTGGTACGCGGTACGACACGCGGAACGGGCATGGACTTCGGCTTGCGCGCATCCTGGCCTGGCACCAGCGGTGCGCCGTGCTTGCCCTTGGGCGCCGGGAAGTGGATGCCTCCACCCTTGGTCTTGGTCATCGTGCGTCGCTCCTTTGTTGTTGATCGCGTCAGATGAGATCGCGCAGCGTCACCACGCTCTCTTTGCCGCTGCCAAGCTTCACCTTCACCTTGGTGCCCGGCGCGGCCTTGAGGTCCTGCCTTACGCTGGCGAGCGGCAGCGCCGTCCACGGCTTGCCGTCGATGGCGACGATGACGTTGCCCGGACTCAGTCCGGCCTTGGCTGCGGGACCATCCTTGATGACGTCGATGATCTCGAAACCTTCGGCGCTGCGCTCGATCCACATGCCGGACCGGTCGAACGCGTCCGGCTGGCCGTAATTGGCGTTCTTCTCGAAGTACAGCGTCGAGTTGGCATAGTCGAACGTAATGTTGAACTGGCGCAGGACGCCGTACCCGACGCCGCCGACGACGTCGGAGAGCGTCGCGCCAGTGCCGCCTTGCGTCGCCAGCGCGACGACCGGCTTCCGGACCTCCACGGCACCCAGCTTCAGCATATCGCCGCGCGCAAGCAGCGAGTGCAAGTAACCCTCGGGCCCCGCGCCGGATACGAACGACTGCGTCGCGCCATAGCGCTTGACCAAGTCGTTCTTGTCCACGAACTGCGCGGACAGCGCCAGCGAGCCGCGGCTGCTGGTGTCGATGGCGAACAGACCCTTGAAGCCGTCGATGCTGCCGTCGACGACCGGAGTATGCTCGCGCAGATGGACAGGTACGGTCATGCCATTGCCGGAATAGGTGAATTTTGACGGGTCGTAGAACGTCGCGCGCAACCGCTGGTAGTCGAGCTTGATCGGGAAGCGCTTGAGCAGTTCGTAGCCGACGACGCCCGCGACATCGTCGACCCCCTCCGCGCGGGCCATGAACGCCGTGACGTCGATGGCGGCGAACAGCATGCCGTCCACTTCGACGCCGCCTATGTCCAGCCGGTCGATGCGCGCGACGCCGATCGCCTGCTGGTTCTCGCCCACACCTGCGGTGCCGAAATTTCCTTCCGGCTTGATGCCCAGCGCGACCAGCGCGCGCGGCGAGAGCACGTTGTCGCGGTCGGCGTCGAACAGCATCCGGAACGGTCCCTTGCCGTTCAGCGTGATGGCGAGGAACAGGTGACCGTCGCGAACCTCGAACGGCACTTCGGCGGCGGCGTGTCCGTCGGCAAACAGGTAGTCCGGTCGGACGCCGGCCGGCTGCACGAAGACGACGCCGTCGAGCGGCCAGTTGTAGTCGAGCTTCTCGACGGTAATGATCTCGTCGTTGCGCGGGTCGCCGCGCGTCGCGCGGACGCGAAACGGGATCTTGACGCCCTCGACGTCATGCAGGTCCATGAAGAATTCGGTCCGCGTCTCCTGGCCCTCGCGCTCGACCAGCCTTTCGATCATGTGCGTTTCGGCGTTGATCCAGAACTGGAACGGGCGACCGCCCTCCGGCAGGATCCGGATGACGTTGAAATCGGCGCCGTCTTCCGTGACGCGGTCCATGAACGAGATCTCGCCCTTCGCGCGGTCGGGGAACCAGAACGCGAGCTTGTCGCGATAGGCGGCGTTCACGGCCAGTTCGCGCGCGACGTCGCCGGTCTCGCTGCGCGATTGACCCGACGCATCCTGTGACCAGGCGTTCTTGCCGTCGTAGCCCGCGGCGCCCGCGACGGGTCCGATGCTGTACTTGATCAGCGAGCGGCCCGTATAGATGTCGGACCAGCGCTCGGCCGTCCCCTTGACGCCGGCCGTGCTGATGTTGACTTTGCTGTGCTGCGTGCGCAGCGCGTCCCACGCGGTGCCGCCGCTCGCGGCCTTCGCATCGGCGAGGATGGCGATCGGGTCGGGACGGGGCGTGGCGGCGTTTTGCGCGGTGGCGAGCGCCGCGCCGGCGGCGAGAGAGAAGCAGATGGCAAGGCAGGCAAGGACGCGGATCATGGGCATTTTCGAAAAAAGGGTACGCCTCAAGGATCGTGGGGGCGGACCGAAACCGCCATTGTCCTATACGCGACGGAAGGACTCAAAGGCGCTTGCGGCGCCGAGGGGAATCGAAGCGGAAAAGCCTTGAGCGGGGCGCTTTCAGCGTACCACGCGGATCGACACCTGGCCGACGGTCACGCGCTGTCCCGCGCGAATCTTTGCGGTCTTTCGGAGTTCCTGCCGGCCGTCGACGCTGACCGCGCCGGACGCGACGAGCGCCTTGCCCGCGCCACCGCTCTCGCAAACGCCGGTTACCTTGAGCAGCTGATGCAATTCGATGTATTCGCCGATCGGCGTGAAGTCGAGTTCGGTTGCGCTCATGCCATGGCCGGCGCGGGAACGGCGGGACCGGTGCCCGAAGGCGGTCTGCGCGCGGCGAGCGTGTTGAGCGCCGAGCTGACGGCGCGGTCCCACAGCGGCACCGGTTCGACGATCAGTCGCGCGGCGCCGCTGCCTAACCGGTACGCGAGTTCTTCCGGCGTCAGCATGATGGCGTGCGATCGCGAGCGGCTGGTGAAGATGTATTTTGCACGCAGCGGGCTCACCCAGTTCAAGCGAGCGTCGACCGCGCCCTCCGGCAGGTCGAACTGCAGCCATGTGCCGACGGCCATCTCTCCCACATAGTCGTGGGCGTTGACGGGCGGCGGCGAGGCGGCGTCAGCGACTTCCGGGGTTTCTGGGTTGACGGCCGCGAAGTTCGCTGCGTCGGTCGCCGCGCCTGAGGGTACGCGGGCCGCGGCGGCCGGCGACGACGGCGGCTTGATCGCGGCCATGTGCAGCGCGTAGAGCGCCTCGAAGAAGGTCTTCGACCGCTCTGGCGCGACCTGCATCGCCTTGCAGCCGGCGCGCAACCTGCCGATCAG
Source organism: uncultured beta proteobacterium (assembly GCA_963828045.1). Lineage (GTDB taxonomy): Bacteria > Pseudomonadota > Gammaproteobacteria > Burkholderiales > Casimicrobiaceae > VBCG01. Next base: position 270,312 of record CAWHCM010000001.1, read on the forward strand.
CGAAGGAATCAATTTCGTCAGCCGCGCCTTCTGCGCGCTGCGCTCCTTGGTCACGATGCTCCACAGCATGTCGTCGAGCGTGATGAGCGCCGCGTCCCAGGGCTCGCTGTCGGTCCCGTGTTCCTTGCGCAATGCCGTCAGGTACTCGGCCCATAGGGTGTCGACGAACGAACGCACTTCGAAGGGAATGTCCTGACCGGCGAGGAGGTCGCGAAGCAGCACCCGTACCGCGGCGCGGTCGGCTTCGTCCTCCTCGGCGTGCAGCGCCTGGGCGACCTTGCCCTCCAGCGCGGCCGCGGACAACTGGCGCTCCTCGTCCGCGAACGCCAGCAGCTGCCGGTCGGCTTCGCGGAACACCGAAACGTCGATCTCGAAATCCGCGCAGACGCGGTCGATCGCCTTTTGCGCGACCGCCTCGAAATGCGCGCGATAGGCCGGATCGTTCGCGGCGCCTACCGCAGCGTCGGCCAGGTGATCGAGCAGCTGACGCGCCGGGTGCTTCTTGTCCGAGAAGAACGACCGGTCGAGCAGCGCGGCCTTGACGATGGGCACCTGCAAACGCCCGAACAGCGCGCGTGTGGACTCTCCAATCGTCGGGTCGCGGAATATGTAGTCGAACAGGAGCCCGATGACGTCCATCGAAATGGCGTCGGCCGGATTCGACATTTGCGCGTCCACTGCCGCGCGAATGTGGGGAATGAGGTTCAGCGGGACGATGGCGCCGGCGTCGCCGTCCGCCGGGGGCGGCGCCAGCTTGGCGATCGCGGCGCGCAGATCGAGCCTTTGCCACTGCGCCAGCGTGGCGAAGAGCGGCGTCGACGTGCCGAGCGCCATCAGCGGATCGAGGCTCGGGAATTCTCCTTCCGCAGCGGACGGGCCGCCACCCGGCGTCGCGGAGGCGCTCGCGCCGGCTGGTGTTGCCGTGCCCGCGCCGGGCGAAGCAACTGGCGACCCGAGCGAGGCCAGCGCCGCCAGACCGGCCAGGATGTCGGCCGAAACCATTTGCGGCAACGCGGGCGCCAGCGCGACGGCCGCCGCCGGCGGGTGCTTGTCGAACGACAGCGCGGGCGGCGCGGAGGGCTCCGGCAACATGTCCGGCACAACGACGTCGGTCGGGATCGGCTGCTCGGCCTCGTGGAGCATTTGCGTGAACGTCGCGAGCAGGTCGCGATCGTCCGTCGGCCGATGTTCGCTGCGCGCGCGCAGCGTCGCCTTGATCTCCGGCAGCACGCCATGATCGGCGAGCATGCCGTTGAGCGCGATGTAGAGACCGTTGAAATTCGGGGTGAGGTCGACCAGCAGGCGCTCCATCAGCGGCCGCCAGACGCGCGGGTTGGGATACACGGCGCGCGACGTCGAACCCAGGGCGTCGAGCACGTAGGGAATCGCGAACGGGTTATCGAGTTCGTGCGGCGACACTTCGGCGAGCAACAGGCCAACGCGCATGTCCAGCGCGGCCAACTCCCGCTGCGTGAAGCGAGACAGAAATTGCGCCGCATGCGTCAGCGCCGCCTGCTTTTCGTGATCGAATGGCGTGAGCACGCGCAGCGCCGCAAGCGAGGCTTCCGCGTCCGGGCGCAGGCCCTTTCGCCGTTGTCCGGCCAGCCTGCGTTCGAAGAGCTCCGTCAGCGTCGTATCGAAGTGGGCCAGCCACTCCGGCCGTTGCGCTCGAAACGCGGCGACTTCGCCGTCGCTGATGGGACTGGTCGTCTCGAACAGATCGTCGGTCAGTTCGAGCGCCGCCTGGGTCAGCTCCGTGAGCTTCTTCTTGAACCGTTCAAAGCCGACGCGCAGGAGTGCCTGCGCTTCCCCCGGCGGCAGCGGTGGCATCCCGTCCGCGTCGTTGGCCGACATTGCCGCAAGGGGGAGGGCAGGCGAGGGCATGGCGCGGCAATTCTACTGCCTGCGCCCTGCGGAGTCGCGGGAAAGGCGCCTTCCGTCGGACAGGTGCCCCGGGCTCGCTGCCGTACGGTCACTCGACGCGAATGCCGCCGCAGGCGTTGCTCACCAACGCATATTCCTCCGCGGTGTCCACCGCATCCTGCCGCCGTTTGAGTTCGACGTCGGCGCGCGCGCTGAATTCGGCAAGGAACGCCTGCAATTCGCGTCGCACCTGCGCTTCCCCGGCGCCAGGGTCGCGGGCCGCGATGATGCGCTGGCCGAAGAGCCGCGGCAGCGTCGCCTCGAGTTCCCGGGCGGCGTCCGCCATGTACCGCCGGTAGACCACCACGTGTTTCATTTCGTGCTCGAGGACGACGCTCCGGGCGCACGGAATGTCCCGCAGCTCGCTGGCCACGTAGACCGTCATCGGTGCCATCGAGAGCTCCACGCGGATCCGCGGCCGCGCGCACGCGCGCGCGCCTTTCGCATCCTGCAGGCCCACAATCTCGATCTCTGCGTCCTGCCGGAATTCCGTGCGGGTCTGGCCGAGCGTGCGGTGCGTTGCGGAATTGCCCTCGCCCATCTGCGTCAGTTCGCGCAACGGAAGCCGGTCGTTGGTGGCCACGTTGATGGCAGCCGTTCGCACTTCGATTTGCGCCGCCGGCAGGCGCGCGCAGCGCGCCTCGAACGAGGCGAAGGGATTGTATTTGTCCGCTGCCGACGTGACGGCGTCGCACCCGCAAAGGAGGAGGGCCAAAGCGGCAACGCACGTGACGAGGAGGGAGTGCATGGCGCCAAGCTTAGCGCGTCGCGGGAAGCGTCCCCTGACACAGATGCGCGCCGCGCGCAACGTTGCCCTCGGGCCGCCCGCTGTCGTACCCTCCACGGCACGCCACTAAAGCACCGCGACGACACCGCCTTGCGACCTCCACATGAACGATCTTCCCGGTCTCATCACCACTGCGACGATCTGGGCCTATTGGATCGGCGTCGGTGTCATGATCGTCCGCGTGAAACGGCACTCCCGCAAGATCGCCATCCTGACGCCGGCGCAACCGCTCGAACGGTTCATGGGCTTGGTCTTTCTGCCGATCGTCGCGCTGTGGGTCGCCCTGCCTTACCTTGCGCAGACGAATGGCCGCGCACCGTGGGCGAGGCCCGACATCGCCATGCAGTCGGCGGGCTACGGCGTCTGCCGGTGGGTGGCCGCGATCGTCGCCGTGTTCTGCCTGGTCGCCACGGCCCGTTGCTGGGCCCGAATGGGCAAGGACTGGCGAATGGCCGTGGCCGTCGGGGAAAGGACGAACCTCATTACCGACGGGCCGTTCCGCCGCATCCGGCACCCGATCTATGCTTTCTCCATCCTGCTCATGATCTGCACGGCGATCGTCGTGCCGACAGTGCCCATGCTGGCGGTCGCGGCCGCGCACATCGTCTGGATGAACTTGAAAGCCCGCAACGAGGAGCGCCACCTGCTGCGGACGCAGGGCGACGACTATGCGCGGTACATGCAGCGGACTGGAAGGTTCCTTCCACGCCGATCTTGACCGTCGTCAGACATCGACTCGCCCTACGCGGCGAGAATGACCCGGGATCCCGCGCCACCCGGCGCCGACGACGCCGCACGAGGGGCGGTGGCGTTCGCCGGCTTGTCGTCTCCCTGGCGGTGGCGGGTGCGCTCGCCGCCGCCTCCGGCGCGACGGCGGCTACCCCGGACGCAGCCGTCGCTCGCGGCATCGTGGCGCTCGACTGCGCGCGCCTGACGCCTTCCGATGTTTCCGGTCTGCTGGCGCGGGGCCCCGCGCCGCGGATCATCCTGTTCCAGGGGAGCTTGGCCGTGGTGACGATGGAGCCTTTCGCGCAATTCCTGATCGCGATGGGCTATCCGGCGCAGCAGATACGCGATCCCGCCGATGGCCGCCTGTCCCAAGGAAGCTTCGGCGACAGCCGCATGTGGGCGGGCGCACTGGCGTGGTATTACGAGAACGAAGGAATGATGCCGATGCTGATCGGCCATAGCCAGGGCGGTATGCTGGCGATCCGCATACTCTACGAATTGAACGGGACGTTCCACGAATCCATCCCCGTGTGGGATCCCGTCGCGGGTGCGGCCCTTCCGCGGACGACGATCCGCGATCCGCTGACCGGCGCCACGCGGCCGGTGACAGGACTCACCGTCGGCTATGCCGCGGCGCTGGCTACCGGCAAGCTGCCGCGGATATTGCTGGGCCAGTGGGACATGGTCGCTAAATTGCGCAGGATTCCCGACACCGTCGATGACTTCACCGGCTTCTCGATTCCGTGGGATGTCATTGCCGGCACATCGGGCGATCCCGAGCCCTATGTGGCCATCGGTACGGCGCGGGTTCGCAATGTTACGCTGCCCGCGGGAACCAGCCACATTCGCCTGCCCGAGACCGCGGAACTGGCCGCGAACGATGCGACGCGCGCGTGGATCGACGCTTGGTCGCCGGGAGCCGCCCCTCCGCCTCCCGACTCGGGCATCGACACCGCGAACCTGCAGCACGCGGCCGACATCTGGTACAGCGTGAAGATGCACTGGTGTCGATCGGCGCAGCAGCTGCTGCGGGCACGGGAGCTCCACTGATGCGCGGCAAGCTCAATCTGTTCCAGGCCACGATGCTGCGCTGGCGCGAACTGCATCCGTACAGCGCCGTCCATGCCGTCCACGTCGCGTCGCCGCTGGACGCGGCCCGCCTGAGGAGCGCCATCGCGCGCGAACTCGAGGCGCGCGGACTCACGCATCTCACGCTCGACGCCGCCCAAGCCCGCTATGAGTATGCCGGCGGCCACGCGCATGTCGAATTGCCCGTGCTAGCCGGCGGGACCGATCCGCGGCTCGTGATGGACCGGGAAATCGAGCGCCAGCTGAACGACCGCTTCGCGGCCGATGGCGCGCTCGATCCCTTTCGGTTCTTCGTTGTGGACGCAACGACGTCGTTCGACTTCGCGTTGGCGTACGACCACTTCATCGCGGGCGGCGATTCGATCGTGCTGTTGCTGCAGGCGATCCTCGCCCGCTACGAAGCGCGCGGCGAAGCGCCGGCGCCGCCGCAACCGGTGCCGGAGCTGTATCCGCGCACCTTTCGGCACCTCCTGTGGCGTCATGCCGGCGCGATGCTGCGCGGCATGCTGAGCCTGCCACGCCTCGCGCTCAGTTGCCGGCATTCGCACCGTCCGCGTTATCTGCGCTGGCCGGACCCGACCAACGGTTTCGCGTCGTTCCGGTTGGCGCCGGCCGAATTCGCCGCGGTGCTCCGTCTTGCGAAGGACTGGAACGTGACGCTGAACGACCTGATGATCGCCGTCATGCTGCTGACGCTTTCGCCACTCGCCGAGAAAAGGCAGACGGCGCGGCGCCGCATCTACCTGTCCGCGGCCTCGATCATCAACATTCGCGGCGACGTCGCCGCCGATGCGCGGGCATATTTCGGCCAGTTCCTGAGTTCGTTCCGCGTCGCGCACCTGGTCCCGCCAGGCATCGGCCTGCGCGAGCTCGCGCAGGACATCCATGTCCAGACCACGCAGTGGAAGGAGCGCAAGCTCTACCTGCAGACGCTGGTCGTGATGTTCTACAGCAGCGTCGTATGGCGGTTCCTGGGGCTGGACCAGCGGCAGCGCTTCCACCTGAAAAACTGGCCGGTCTGGGTCGGCGTCACGATGCTCAATGTCGATGCGCTGTGGCGCGAGGGTGGCGCCGCCGATCCGTCGCCCCCGTACCGGCGCGCCGTGTCGACGGGCCCGCTGTCGCCGATGATCGTCGCGGTGACGACCGCCAGAGGCGAGCTCGAGGCCGGCATCTCGTATCGCACCGGAGCGTTCGAGAGGGAGACGGTCGAGAGGATCGCGGCCGAGGCTCGCGCCGCCTTGCGCGCCGCCGTCAAGACGGCAGGGGTGGGCACGGTAGAATAGCGGTTTTGCCTGTCCCGACCGGCTTGGTGTGCCGAAAGCGGGGCGTGGGCACCGGACTCCCTGGACAATCTTCATGGCAGGCGCATTGACCGGCAAAGTGGCGCTCGTCAGCGGCGCGGCCCGCGGCATCGGGCGCGCCATCGCGCTGAAGCTCGCCCGCGAGGGCTGCGACGTCGCAGCCAACTACTACAACAGCGCCGACGAAGCCGAAGCGCTGTGCATGGAGATACGGGCGCTCGGCCGACGTGCCTGCGCCATCCCCGGGAGCGTCGGCATCCCGGACAGCGTCGACGAGATCTTCGCCGAATTCGCCAAGCATTTCGACAAGCTCGACATCCTGGTGAGCAATGCCGCCAGCGGCGTGCTGAAGCCCACGGTCGACATGACGCTCAAGCACTGGCGCTGGTGCATGGAGACCAACGCGCTGGCGCTCAATCTTCTGACGCAGCGCGGCTTGCCGCTGATGACGCCCGGTGCGCGGGTCATCGCGTTGTCGAGTCTCGGCGCGCAGCGAGCGATGCCGGGATACGGGTTCATCGGTGCGTCGAAGGCGGCGCTGGAGGCGCTCGTGCGGGCGCTGGCGCAGGAGCTGGGACCGCGCGGCATTCGCGTGAACACGGTCAGCGCGGGCGTCGTCGATACCGACGCGCTGCGCTATTTCCCCAATCGCGAGGAATTGCTGGCCAATTTTTCGCAACGGACGCCGGCGGGGCCCGTCCTGACGCCGCAAGACGTTGCCGGCGCCGTATTTCTGTTGTGCCTGCCGGAGGCCGGCATGATCAACGGCCACACGCTGGTCGTCGACGGCGGCTTCGCGATCTCCGGCTGATGTCCGCGATGACGATGGATGCGGGACTCTCGGGCAAAGTTGCCGTCGTGACCGGCGGCAGCCGCGGCATCGGCCGCGCCATCGTTCTGTTGCTGGCGGCGGAAGGCGTGGACGTCACATTCTTCTATCGCGACAATGCCGCCGCTGCGGCCGACGTGATCAAGGCGGGGGAGGCGGACGGCGGAAAGATCGCGGCGGAGCAGGTCGACATCCGCGACTCGGCGGCCTGCACTGCTGCGGTGGACCGCGTCGCCGAACGCTGCGGCCGGATCGACATTCTCGTGAACAATGCCGGGATGATCCGCGACAACCAGCTGGCGGCGATGGACGACGACGACGTGAAGCTGGTTCTCGACACCAATGTCGGCGGAGTGTTCAACGTCGTGCGCGCGGTCGCGCCGCACATGATTGTCCAGCGTGCGGGCAAGATCATCAACTTGAGTTCGGTCGCGGGGGAAAAAGGCGGCCGCGGCCAGACGAACTATGCGGCGAGCAAAGGGGCGATCAACGCGTTCACGCGCTCGCTGGCGGTCGAACTGGCGTCGCGCAAGATCACGGTCAACGCCGTCGCGCCGGGCGTGATCGAGACGGAAATGTCCCAGGACGTGCGCGAGCTGGCTGGCGACGCCGTGACGGCGCGCATCCTTCTCAAGCGGTATGGCAAGCCCGAGGAAGTGGCCTACGCGGTCTGGTTCTTGGCCTCGCGCTTCGCCGAGTACATTACCGGCCAGGTCATCAATATCGATGGCGGCTTCAAAATGGAGTGAGGTAACGATGGCAACCGAAATAACAAAAGACGAAATCAACGCGGTCTTCCCGACGGTGGCGGAAACGATGGCCGATGCACTGGGTTGCGATGTCGCCGACATCAAGCTCGACGTCTCGCTGATCGAGGGCCTCGACGCGGAGTCCATCGACTTCCTCGACATGGTCTTCCGCCTGGAGCGCGCGTTCAAGATCAAGATCCCGCGCGGCAAGATCATCGACAACGCGCGCGGCACGCTGACCGAAGCCGAGTTCGAGCAGAAGGGCGTTCTCACGCCGACTGGGCTGACGCAGCTGCGCTCGTATCTGTCCGAGATCCCGGCGGACCGCTTCGCCGACCCGATGAAGGTCAAGGACATTCCGCGCCTCTTCACGCCGGAGACGTTCTGCAAGCTCGTGATCCAGGCCCAGCGCGATGCAAAGGCGGCAGGCTAGCGCGCGAGGCCATGACCGAATCGTCCGGCCACTTCGCCGCGTTCTCCTTTGTCGACCGCATCACGGACTTCGTGCCGGGCAAGGCTGCCCGCGGTGTGTTCCACGTGCCGGCGGCCGTGGCTGCGTTTCCGGCATGCCTCGTCGCCGAGGCGGTCGGCCAGCTGGCCGCCTGGGTTTCGATGGAACACATAGACTACCGGGGCCGGCCGGTGGCGGCGCTTGCCGGCGAAACACGCTTTCTCGGTCCTGTCGCTTCCGGTGACCTCATCCATCTCGCCGTGTCCATCGAAGATGTCGACGACGACGCGGTGTCCTATCGCGGTTGGGCCGACGTCGACGGCGCTCGCGTGCTCGAGCTAAACGACTGCCTGGGCCCGATGCTGCCGACAACCGATTTCGATGCGCCGGATGCGTTGCGCGAGCGCTTTGCTCTGCTGCGTGACACGGGAGCGCCGCCGGATCGCTTCCAGGGCGTCGTCGATCCCGTGATGGAAGTCGTCGAACACGATCCGGCCAAGTCGATTCGCGCGAGGCTAAGGATTCCGGGCGCCGCACCGTTCTTTGCCGACCACTTTCCCCGACGTCCGGTGTTTCCCGCGACCCTGCTGCTCAATTCGCAGATCGGCTTGGCGTCGCAACTCGCGCGCGAGGCAAACCCCGGCGCCGGTCGAATCCGCACCGGTGGCGACCCGGATGACACACGTGAAGATGCGCTCGTTCATCGTGCCCGGGCAGCAGCTCGACGCGCGCGCCGAACTGGCGGGCACCCAGAGCGGCGTGACGCGCATCGCGTTGAGCGCGCGCGATGACGAGGGCAGGATCATCGCCACGGCGCGCGTCGAATTCACGGAGCCGGCGTCATGACTGCGCGCCGCGTGGCGATCACGGGACTGGGATTGGTGACACCGGTCGGCAACGATGTCGCAACGACTTGGGACGCGGTCCTTCACGGCAAGAGCGGGGGCGCGGCGATCAGCCTGTTCGACGCCAGCGGCTTTCCCGTGCACATCGCGGCGGAAGTGAAGAACTTCGACCATTCGCAACTGGTCGACGACCGCAAGCTCCTGAAATTCGCCAACCGTTCGCACCGCTTCGCGCTCGCGGCGGCGGAGCAGGCGCTGCGCGACGCGGGCATTCGTCCGACGGAAGCCGACGCTGCGCGATGGGGCTGCGCCGTCGGCGCCGGCATGATGGGCGTGGACTTCGACGACCTCGTCGCGACACACCGGCACGTCGCCGCCGACGGCGAACTGCACGCCGAATTGCTGCTCACCGACGGACCGGCGAACGATCCGCTGGCGTTTTGCCGCAGCAACTGCGCCGCGGGATTGTCGCTGCTCACGCGCCGTTACGGGATCCTCGGATACGCGACGTCCGTGCACACGGCGTGCGCGTCCGGCGGCCAGGCGCTGGGTACGGCGATGAAGCTGATCCGGCGCGGCACCGTCGACTCCGTGCTGGCGGGTGGCTTCGATTCGATGATCAGTCCGGTCGGCATCGCCGGATTCTGCCTCCTGTCCGCGCTCTCGCCGGACAACGACACGCCGCAGCGCGCGAGCCGCCCATTCGACGCGACGCGCAACGGCTTTCTGCTCGGCGAAGGCGCGGGGTTCCTGGTGCTCGAGGAGTGGGATGCGGCAAGGCGTCGCGGAGCGCGCATCTACGCCGAGTTGGCCGGCGACGGCAATTCGCTGTCGAGCTACCGGATCACCGATTCACCGCCCGACGGCGACGGTCCGATCCAGGCGATGCAGCAGGCGCTGGCCAGCGCCGGCGCCGCACCCGCCGACATCGACTACCTGAATGCGCACGGCACGTCGACCGGCATGAACGATCGCAGCGAAAGCGCCGCCGTCAAGGCCGTGTTCGGGGCGGGCGCCGGCAACCTGTCCGTCAGTTCGACCAAGAGCACGATGGGCCACCTGATCGCGGCCGCCGGTGCCGTTGAGGTTGCCATCTGCGCGCTCGCGATTCGCGACGGACTGATGCCGATCAACGCGAACTTGGTCGAGGTCGATCCCGACTGCGATTTGAACCTGGTGCGCGATGCGCCGCGTCGACAGCGGGTTCGGATGACGATGTCCAACTCGTTCGGATTCGGCGGCTCCAACAGCTGCATCGTGCTGCGCAGTCCCGACGATGTCGACGGCTCGCCTGGTGGCCGCGGCGAAACGAGGACGGCGGCGTGAGCACCGGGCGCATCCTGATCACCGGTGCGGGTGCCGTATGTTCCGGCGGCAAGTCGCCGGCCGATATCTTCGCGGAGGTGGCGGCCGGCCGATCGTCGATCGCGCCGGTTCGGCAGTGGGACATCACGCAGTGGCCCACGCAGCTCGCCGGCGAGGTCGCGGACTTCAACCCCCGCGAAATGGTCGAGGACCGCAAGCTGCACAAGCTCATCCGGCGCACCGATCTCTTCGGCCTCTACGCAGCGGGTCGCGCGATCGAAGGCGCGGGACTCGTCGCGCATCGTGAAACGCTGTCCGCTGCCGAAGCCGCGACGTTTTCCGATCGCACCGGCGTATACGTCGGCTCGGGAAGCGGCAACTTCCAGAATCAGTACGACTATTTCCCGCTGCTGACGGCAGCGAACGACAGCCTGCCGGAATTCGGCCGCGAGCTGGCCAACACCGTCAACCCGATGTGGCTGTTGCGCTCGCTGCCCAACAACGTTCTCGGGCACATCGGCATCAAATATGGCCTCAAGGGTAGCAACGCGTGCATCACCAACCACAGCTGCAGCGGCTCGCTCGCGGTGATCGAGGGGATGGAGGCGCTGCGCAACGGCGAGGCGGAGCGCATCGTGGCCGTGGGTCACGACGCGCCGATCGAACCGCAGATGGTCCTCTACTACTATGGACTCGGACTGCTGGCCGAAAGGGCGCTGCGCCCGTTCGATGCGGCTCGCGACGGCAGCATTTTCGGCGAGGGCGCCGGCGCACTGGTGCTGGAGTTGGAAGCGTCGGCCAGGGCCCGCAACGCGAGGGTGCTGGGCGAAGTGCTGGGCGGCGGCTACACGTCGGAGGCGACGGGGCTGCTCGCGATCCGCGACGACGGCGATGGCCTCGCACGCGCGATCGAGGCTGCGCTCGACGATGCGGGCATCCGCGCCGCCGACGTCGGCATGATCGTCGCGCACGGCAACGGCACCCGCCCATCAGACGCGTCGGAAGCCGCCGCGATCCGCACCGTCTTCGCGAACGGCGCGCCGCCGGTGACGGCGTTCAAGTGGTCGTTCGGCCATCTCATCGCCGCGGCAGGCATCCTGGAGGCGACGCTCGCCCTCGCGGCGCTCGGCCAGCGCGTGGTGCCCGGCGTGGCCACGCTGCGCGACCTCGATCCCGATTGCGCCGGCCTGCCGGTGGCATCGCGCACGCAGACGCCGCGCAGCAACGTCGCGCTGATCCTGTGCCGCGGATTCGGCGGGACCGATGCGGCGCTGCTGGTGCGCGCGGCCTAACGGAAGGCGGCATCGCGATGACGGGCGCCGCGGCCACCAACCGCCGCTGCGGCATCGACACCGTCGAAATTGCCCGGATGGAGCGGTTCCTGCGTGAAACGCCGGCGGCCGATCTGGCGCGGATCTTTTCGGCGCAGGAGTTGAGTGACGCGGGCGCGAGCCCCGGCCGCACGGCCAGCCTCGCGGCGCGCTTCGCCGCCAAGGAAGCGTGCCTCAAGCTCTTCCCGCGCGAGACGGCGCTGGGTCTCGTCGAAGCCGCGCAATTCTCGGTGGCGCGCGACAACTACGGCGCGCCGCAACTCGTGTGCGGCCCCGTGGCCGCGGCCCTGCTCGCGCGCTATCGGATCAAGTCGGTCGACCTCTCGCTGACGCACGATCATGTGAGCGCGTCGGCGGTTGCGCTGGCCCGGGACGGCGTGATCGCCGTGCCGCGCGCCGGCAAGTTTATCTATCGGTTCGTGCCGATCCGCCGTCAGGTGATTCTCGACAACCTCCGCCGCGTCTACGGCGGATACGTCGGCGAAGACGAGATTGTGCGGCTGGCGCAGGCGCACTACGGGCACCTGTGGCGGCTTTTCTGCGAATTCTTGCGCTTCCGCTGGCTGTCGCACGAACGCAAGATGGCGATGGTGCGCATCGAGAACGTGCAGGCCTTCGCCGACGCGCTCGGCCAGAACAAGGGCGTTCTGATCCTCACCGGGCATTTCGGCAACTGGGAAGTCGCGACGATCGCCGGCCTCAACCACTATCCGCAGATGCGCGGAAGATTCCATTTCGTGCGCCGCGCGATCAAGCCCGCGTGGCTCGATGCGCTGGTGACGCGGCGCTTCAACGAGGCCGGGTTCGGCGTCTTTCCCAAGCGCGGGTCGCTCGATGCGATGCTCGACGCGCTGGCTGCCGGCGACGCAATCGTGTTTCCGTTCGATCAGCACGCCCGGCCACCCGACGGCATCGAGGTCGACTTCTTCGGCCATCCGGCGTGGACGTTCAAGAGCCTCGCGATCATCGCGCTTGCCACCGGCGCGCCGGTATTGCCGGCGACCAGCTGGCGCGAGGCGGACGGAAACCACGTGTTGCGTTTCGAAGACCCCGTGGCGCCCATCGAGTGCGAAAATACGGGAGAGGCCATCCGCCTCAACACGCGCGCCTATAATGCGGTGCTGGAAAGGGTCATCCTGCGCCGCCCCGAGCAGTGGTACTGGGTGCATCGCCGCTGGAAGGCCGTGGCGGCGCGGCCGCGACGGCCGGTCAATGCAATGACATGACTTCGATGCTTGCAAGTCTTTTGTCCTGGAAAGCCGCAATCCTGTACCTGTTCATCGCGTCGGCGATGTTCGTGCATTTCCGCGGCCGCGTTCGGCTCAAGTTCTACCGGCAGGTCACCGACCACTCGACCTTCATGGCGCCGTACAACGCGCTGCTCTACTTCTTCTCCGCGGTGCCGAACCGGCCGTTCATCCAGATCGACCGCTTCCCCGAGTTGAAGCCGCTTACCGACAACTGGCAGATGCTGCGCGAAGAGGCGCTGCATCTCTTCGACGAAGGCCACATCCGCGCGGCGGCCGGCTACAACGACCTGGGCTTCAACTCGTTCTTCCGCCGCGGCTGGAAGCGCTTCTACGTCAAGTGGTACGACACGCCGCTGCCGTCGGCGCAGGCGCTGTGCCCGAAGACCGTCGCGCTGGTCCAGTCCATTCCGACGATCAACGGCGCCATGTTCGCGATGCTGCCGCCCGGCGGCAAGCTGGGGAAGCACCGCGATCCCTATGCCGGGTCGCTGCGCTACCACCTGGGACTCGTGACGCCCAACTCCGAGGATTGCCACATCTTCGTCGACGGTCAGCCCTATCACTGGCGCGACGGCGAAGCCGTGATGTTCGACGAGACCTTCATCCACTGGGCCGAGAACAAGACCGACCAGCCGCGCGTGATCCTGTTCTGCGATGTCGAGCGGCCGCTGACCAACCGCGTGATCACCGGCTTCAACAAGTGGTACAAGAACACGTTCATCCGCGCGGCCCAGACCGAGAATATGGCCGGTGATCATGTCGGCTGGCTCAACCGCATCTTCAGCGTCGTGTACTACCTGCGCGTACCCGGCAAGGCGTTGAAGAAGCGCAACCGGACGCTGTACTACGTCGTGAAATGGCTGGTCGTGATCGGGCTGGTCTACGCGATATTCTTCACGTGATTCGGACGGCTGGCGCCGGCGCGCGCCGTCGCGGCACAAGGAGGGGCGCATGGGCAAGTGGATTGATCTGACCGCGGCAGACGGATTCAGGCTTCCGGCGTATCGCGCTGACCCGGCGGGGAAGCCGCGCGGCGGACTCGTCGTCGCGCAGGAGATCTTCGGCGTCAACAGCCACATCCGCAGCGTATGCGACGGCTACGCGGCCGACGGCTACGTCGCCATCGCGCCGGCGCTCTTCGATCGCTACGAACGCGGCGTCGACATCGGCTACACACCGGCCGATATAGCGCGCGGCCGCGAATTGAAGGCGCTTGCCAACAATGACGCGGCGTATGTCGACATCGCTGCGGCGCGGGACGCCGTCACGTCGGCAGGCAAGGTTGGCGTGATCGGTTATTGCTGGGGCGGGTACGTCGCGTGGCTCGCCGCAGCCCGCCTCACGGGATTCGCATGCGCTGTCCCATATTACGGCGGCGGAATGACCGACGCCATCGGCGAGCAGCCGAAATGCCCGGTGATGGCTCACTTCGGCGAGCGCGATGCCGGGATTCCGCTCGCAGGCGTGAAGGCGCTGGCGGCCGCGCATCCTGCCGTGCAGGTGTTCACCTATGCCGCCGATCACGGGTTCAACTGCGACCAGCGCGGCGCGTTCGACGCCGCCGCGGCAAAGCTCGCGCGCGAGCGCACGCTCGCCTTCCTGCGGCAGCACATCGGCTAGCTTGGCCCGCGATGACCGCGCTCGGGCGCTGGCGTGGACTCTCGCTACCGGTACGGACAGGGCTTTCGTCAGCTGGCGCGGCCCGCCGTCGCCGAAGTGCCCCGCGCCGCCGTTCGTCGCATACTGCTGGAACACGCCCGCGTGGCGGGATCCAAATGACGTCAACTGACCGAGATCCCGAACCTCAAGTTCAATCCCAATCGAAACGGACGCCGTGCGCAAACCCCGACCCCTGATCCGGCGCTGGCTCACCCGGCCGCTCCTGTTCTGCGCGGCGCTGCTCCTGTTGTTCGAGGAATGGGTGTGGCAGGGCACCGCCCAGTTCCTTCGCGACCTGGCACGACTGCGTCCGGTCGCGGCGTGCGCCAAATGGATTCGCCGGCGGAGGCCATTGCAGGCGCTGTCCCTTTTCGTGCTGCCCGTGCTGGCGCTGCTGCCGCTCAAGAGCGTGATCGTGCTGGCGTTCGTGCACGGCCGGATCATGCTGGGGATGACGGTGCTGATCCTGGAAAAGCTGATCTTCTCGGCGGTGTTCGCCGCGCTGTACCAGTTGACGGCGCCGTCGATCACGCAAATCGGCTGGGTGCTGCGCGTTCAGCAGGGCTTCCTGCGCATCCGCCACCTGCTGCATGCGTGGCTCGAACGGCAACCGGCGTACCGGCACGCGCGCGCATGGCTGCGGCGCATCCACCGCCCGCACTGGCTGCGCCGGCGCTTTGGCGCCGCCTACCGGGTGCAGCGACGCCGCGCCGCGCGCTTCTGCTTTCGCGGCTAGCGGTATCAGCGACGCAGCCGCGCCTTGCGGTATTCGCTGCGGTGCAGGCGCCGGTCTTCTTCCTCGAAGCGCTTCTGTTTGGCCCTGGAGCCGAAGATCTGCGTGATCTGCGCACCCTTGCGGATAAGCGAGTAGCCGCCCTTCCGTAATTCGAACGGACGCTTCAACAGATTGAGGTAGTCGAACTGCGCCGACGACGGCCTGCGGAACAACTCGAAATATGCCGGATAGACGAAGTCGCTCATCGCGATGCCGTCGATGACGAATTCGTCCTCCTCGACGGCGTCGCACATCTCGTACGCGTACAGCGACCCGCCGGGCCCGTCGGCCCACAGGTTGATCGCCGGGTCCACCATCATTTCGGCGAGTTCGTGGCACGCGGTCACGCTCACCTTCTGCCCGTCGGCAAGCGTGGTCTTGACGAAGATCTTGGAGAGCGGCAGGCCGTTCTTCGTGAGGTCGTGATAGCCGAGCGCGTTGGCCGCGTCCGCGTCGTCCAGGAACGCGATGCTCCACGCGCCGACCAGCGGCTTGGTCGCCTTGACGAGTGTGGCCGGCGTTCCCCATACCGGAACGAAATGCTCATCCAGGAATTTTTGCAGCGCCGGAATCAGCTTGTCGAAATCGACGCCCAGGGCGACCGTCGCCTTGTTGATGCACGCGACCTTCGGCACCTGGCCGTGGTCGAACGCGGCCATGATGATCTTGCGGCTGGGCATGGCGCCTCGCGGGTTTCCTGGTAACGAAGCAGGCGTCAACCGCGCCCGACGAAGGGCATTTTAGTCGCCATCACGGTCATGAACTGCACGTTGGCGTCCAGCGGCAAGCTCGCCATGTACACGACCGAGCTGGCGACATGCGCGACGTCCATCAGCGGCTCGATGGCGATTTGGCCGTTGGCCTGCGGCACGCCGGTCGCCATCCGGGCGGCCAGCTCGGTGTGCGCGTTCCCGATGTCGATCTGGCCGCAGGCGATATCGTACTTGCGCCCGTCCAGCGACGTCGACTTGGTCAATCCGGTGATCGCGTGCTTGGTCGACGTATAGGGAGCCGAATTGGGGCGCGGCGCGTGCGCCGAGATCGAGCCGTTGTTGATGATCCGTCCGCCGCGCGGCGACTGGTCCTTCATGAGCTTGATCGCCTCCTGCGTGCACAGGAACACGCCGGTGAGGTTGATGTCGACGACATTCTTCCATTGCTCGAATGTGAGGTCTTCCATGTTGACCGGCGGCGCGCCGACGCCCGCGTTGTTGAACAGGACGTCGAGCCGTCCGAACGCCGCCTTGGTCCGCGCGAACAGCGCGCGCACGGATTCCGGGTTCGCGACGTCGGTGGAAACGGCGAGGGCAGTGGCTGAGTTGCCAACTGAGGTGGCGCCGGCCTCCTTGACGGCCTGGTCGAGCGGCTCCTGCCGCCGGCCTGCGAGCGCGACGCGATACCCGCCCTTGAGGAACGCCGTGGCGACCGCCTTGCCGATGCCGCTGCCGGCTCCCGTCACGATTGCGACTTTCGTGTTCTGCGCCATTACATCCCTTTCGTGGCTGATCAATCGATGCCTGCGCCGTCACTTCGGCAATTGCGTCTGGCGCGCCGCCGCCGGTCCGGGGGCGCGAGGCCGGGTATTGAAGTACTCGTCGAGGAATATCTGGCGCAGGTAGGCCCGGAAAATCGGTCGGTTGATGTCATTGTGATCCGGGATTATGTCGCTAGTCACCGTGACGTTCCAGAGCGGCATGTTGGGATCGGGGTTTCGATACGGCATGGGTGGCGGGCCTCCGAGCGGCGTCAGCACCAGGCCGCCGCAAAAGACCCGTGGCACCGGCTTCCCGTCGGCGCCGAGCGGCCAGCGGTCGCTCTCTAGGCGGCTCACGAAGGCCTGCGAGTTGCTGAATTCCAGCTGAATGTTCGCGGCCAGTTCTTCGGGAGTCTTGGGGTCGGGTTGCCAACCCTTGCACAGCGCGGCGTCCGCGGCCTTGATTTCCAGCCGGTGCGTCATGTACGCGTCGATGTGCCCGGGTGTGTTGCGATTTGCCGTGCGCTCCTCGGCGGTCAGTTCCGATTCGAAGATCGTGTTGAGGGTCCGCCCCAAGGGGAAGAGCTTCCCCGTTGCCTGGTCGGCATCGGAGGTGACCGAAATGAAAACGGGCGCTTGATACACATCGTACTTGCGGTTGCGCGCGGCGCGGTCGAGGGGCTGGTAACGCGTCGCCTCGAACGCGGGATTGATCAGCACGATCATGTCGCCTAACCGTTCCACCGGCGGATGCTTGCCGTCGATGTCCTCGCCGGTGACGAAGCCGTTGACCAGCGACTGCGATACGGCACTGAAGAGCGCTAGGCCGCCGAAGCTGTGCCCGATCATGTAGATGCGCACGCGCTGGTCCTTCGGTACCGCATCCAGTTTCACCTTCTCAGGTTGCGCGTCGTTCGCGAGGTGCTGGAAGGCGCGCAGTTGCGCGGTCAGTTCGCGTACCGAGCCCAGGGCCACGTGTTGCGCGGCGCCTTTCCGGTCCCAGAATGTCGCCGAAATCCACGGCTCACTCACGTCGAGCGACCTCCCGCGCCATCCGACGTAGATCCCGATCACCCGGTTGGCCGACTGCGCGACCTGCTCGTACTGGGCCGCCTCCTTGAGAAAGTACCTGAAATTGACGACGTTATCGTCGTCGAAGGCGGCATTGTGCTTCCAGCCGTGGATATAGACGAACACGCGCACCGGCGACTTGTTCACTGCCGCATACAGGCGCTCCATCACGAGGCGAAGTTGCTGCGACGACTGGTCCGCCTGCGGATCATGGCCCACGTCCGCGGCGTCGGGATAGGTCCAGCCCTGGTCGTCGAATTCGACGAAATGGAGATCGTATTGGTCCGTCGTCTCCGTGATGGCCTGGCGGCACGGCGGCGGCACGCGCTCGGCAGCGTCGGGCGTGCAGGCAACGGCAATCGCCGCGCTCTTCCGGAACGCCTCGTTCGGCGTGCAGGCGGCGACGCCGAACACCAGCAGCAGGGTGGCCAGGAGCCGGAAATGCGTGCGCATGAGCCCTCCGTCACAAGTTGTGGACGACAGATGGCCAGCATACCCGCGGGCGTTGCCGCCGGCACGCGAATATTCGCGGGGTCAGCGTTCGAACTTCACGGAGAGGACGATCGACGTCTGCGTCCGCTCGATGCCCTCGATGCGGCCGATCGCATCAAGGATGCCGTCGATCTCCTCGGTGCTGCCCGCGTCGACGGCCACCTCATAGTCGAACACGCCGGACAGCGCGTAGACGGCCCGCACATGCGGCGACGCCTCGAGTTCGCGCACCACCCGCTCGGACAGCTTGGCGTTGACGTTGACCAGCACGTGCGCGGTGATCCGGGCCTTCGCGAACGCGTCGGTCACGCGCACCGTGTAACCGGCGATGACGCCGTCGCGTTCCAGCCGCTGGATGCGCTCCTGCACGGTGGTGCGCGCGACCCCAAGCTTGCGGGCGAGCGACGCCGTCGATTCCCGCGCGTTGCGCCTGAGCAAGGTCAGCAGCCGCTGCTGTTCCGCGGTAATCCGTCGTTTCGCCGTATTCGTCGGCATATCGGCGGTATTCTACCTGCATTTCGCCTGTTTGCAGCCTGTGATCCGTCGGGCGCGCGGCCTAGAATCCGTCGGTCGCAAGCCAACCCTTGGAGCCGAAACATGACGCGCCTCATCCTGTTGGGCGCCGGCAAGATCGGCGAGACGATCACCCACTTCCTGCAGGCGTCGGGCGACTACGCGTTGACCGTGGCCGACCAGGACGCGGTGCGCCTGGCCCCCATGGCGGCGCTGGGCGCGGCGACCGTGCGTTGCGAACTCGGCGACCCGGCGGCGCTGCGCGAACTGATCCGCGGCCACGAGTTCGTCATCAGCGCGTGCCCGTTCCACCTGACGCCGGCAATCGCGGGCGCGGCCGCCGATGTCGGCGCGCACTATTTCGATCTCACCGAGGACGTCGAGAGCACGCGCCGCGTCAAGGCGCTCGCGGCGACGGCAAAGACCGCGCTCGTTCCCCAATGCGGCCTGGCACCCGGCTTCATCTCCATCCTCGCCCATGCGATGGCCGCCAAGTTCGACACGCTGCGCGACGTCCAGATGCGCGTCGGCGCGCTGCCCGTGTATCCGACCAATGCATTGAAGTACAACCTCACCTGGAGCACCGACGGGCTCATCAACGAGTACTGCAATCCGTGCGAGGCGATCATCGACAGCCGGCTGCACGAGACGCTGGCGCTGGAGGAGATCGAGGCGTTTTCGCTCGACGGTGTCGCGTACGAGGCGTTCAACACGTCCGGCGGCCTGGGCACGCTGTGCGAGACGCTTCAAGGCAAGGTGGAGAACTTGAACTACAAGACGGTCCGCTATCCGGGCCACCGCGACATCGTGAAGATGTTGATCCGCGACCTGCGTCTCGGCCAGCGTCGGGAAATACTCAAGGACGTGCTCGAGGAATCCGTGCCGATGACGCACCAGGACGTCGTGCTCGTGTTCGTCACGGTAAGCGGGATGCGCGACGGCCGCCTGACGCAGGAATCGTTCGCCAAGAAGATCTACAGCAAGACCGTCGGCAACAAGCTGTACTCGGCGATCCAGGTGACTACCGCGGCCGGCATTTGCGCGATGGTGGACATGATGCGCGATGGCGCGCTGCCGAAGCAGGGCTTCGTGCGGCAGGAAGAGGCAGACCTCGGCCGGTTCCTTGCCAACCGGTTCGGCCGGCACTACGCTTGACCTCCCGGCGAAGCGCGCCGGCTTGTAGTCAACCAGCGTCACCGCCTGTCGGAGATCTTTGCGGCGACCGCGGCGGGGTGCTACTATGACATTGGCATGGAAGCGTGCGGGAGAGGCCGGGCAAGGCGAAGGATGAGCAAGCTGCTGTAACCGGCGACCGCAGAAAGGCCCGATGGACTGCACGATCTGCGGCAAGTCGACTTTGCCGGGAGCGATGTTATGCGCTCCCTGCAAGGCTGCACTCAAGCGCGCCCGTTATGTGACGGTGCAGGAAGACGTGCGGCGCCCGTCGGCCATCGACGCGCGGCGCATGTCCCGGCGTGCGCGCCCCGCGGCCACGCCAACTCCCGCCGTTGCCACTCCGACCCCAAGGACTCCCGTTGCGCCGCCATCGCCGGTCGCGATGGGTGCAAGCGCCCCGGCGGATGCGGGTCTCGGCCGCCGGATTTTCGTGGGGATCGCCATTGTTGCCGCCGCGCTTAGCGCCGCCAGTTACTTCGGGCTGCGCGAACTGGACGCGCGTTCGCAAGGGGATACCGAAGTCGCACCGGCGGTTGTCGAGGTTCGCCAGGAGCCTGTCGTGGCGCCTCCGCCGCCGGCACCCGCCGCCGTGGTTCCGGCGCCGGCCGCGCCGCCGCTCGTCGAACCGCGGCCGCAACCTGTGGTTAAGCCGGTGACGGTCGCCAAGCACGCGAGCCCGCCGGCCCCCGGTCCGACGTTCACGATGGATAGCGTGGATCCTGCCACGCTGGCTCCTCCGCCGGTACCCGAACCGGTGGTGGCGCCGCCCGCTCCGCCGCCGCGTCCTGCGCCCGACCGCTGGCAAACGATGCGCGACGCGTTGTCGGAATGCGACCGCCAAGGCGTGTTCGACGGCCTCATCTGCGGCCAGCGCGTGCGAATCCAGTATTGCGACGGCTACTGGGGCAAGGTTCCGCAGTGTCCGGGCATGACCGCAAATCCCGAGCGCTGACGGCGCGGAAGGAGCTCTCGGCTCATCCGCTGCCGACTCGTGCCAGCCGTTCGGCGAGGCCGTCGACGTAGGCTGGAAAGTTCTGGATGTCGTTGTGCCCGGCGCCTTCGACGACGAGCAATTCGACGGGGGAGCGCGCCAGTACCTTCAGTGCCTCGCTGTCGGCGAGCGGCGTCAGGCGGTCCTGCGTGCCCGCGACCAGCAGCACCGGACTCCTGACCGATCCGATCGTCGTGTCGTTGTGCAGCGGATATTTGACGAGGAATTCCGGCGCATAGGGATAGCGGCGCTTTCCAGCCGCAGCCAGGCTCGTGAACGGCGTCACCAGCACGAGCAGCGCGGGATCGACGTCGGCGGCAAGCCGCGTCGCGAGTCCGGTCCCCAGCGACCGGCCGAAGAGGACGATCGGGACGTTGCGATAGCGCGGCGCGATGGCGTCCCACGCCGCGCGCACATCGGCATGCAACTGCGCTTCGCTCTCGATGCGGCCGATGCTCTTGCCGTAGCCGCGATAGTCGAAGATGAAAAGGTCGTAGTTGACGTGCTGGTAGAAATCCAGGCCCGTCGTCCACGTGGTGACATCGCCGACATTGCCGTGCAGATAGAAGATGAGACCGCGCGGATGGGGCTGGCGAAACAGCAGGCCGTCGAGCGAGCCGCCGGGCACGGTGACTGCGATCTCCTCGAACGGCCGATCGAACTTGAACCGGTAGTCCGCGGGCAATGTCTTGGCGGGGAAGATGAGCCGTTCCTGGCCGTAGTACAGCGTGGCCAGCACACCCGCATAGGCGATGGATGCCAGCGCGGCGACGATCCCGGCGGCGATGAATCCGCGGCGCAATGATTTGACTGGCATGGACGCGAATCCCGAAAGTTTCAATATAGACTAATCGCCTCCAGACGACCTGGCGCCGCCTGAACGGCGACGCGAGAGAGGAGAACGCCATGTCGCAACGCTGCAGTCATCTCGGCCAGATGCGCACCGTGACACCCCGCTCGCGCGGCTGCGCCGAGTGCGAGAAGCTGGGCGACACATGGGTGCATTTGCGACTCTGCCTCATTTGCGGCAATGTCGGCTGCTGCGACAACTCCAAGAACAAGCACGCGACACGGCACTTCCTTGCGACGCAGCACCCATTGATCAAGTCGTTCGAACCGGGAGAAACCTGGGGCTGGTGCTATGTCGATGAGGAGATGTTCGACCCGATGCCGGTGCCGGAGGGGCCGCAAGCCGATTCCTGACCGCGCCGCCGCATTACTCTAGGGCGACACGCGGCAATCCGGACCCGCCATGTCCGGCCTATCGGATGGCCATGACGGAGGTGAACATGACGATTGCATGCATGCTGACGACGGCGCTCATCGGTCTCGCTGCGGCCGCGCCTGCGCTGGCGGCCGACCCCGTCTACTTCTCTGTCGCGCGCGGATCGCACCCGCACGACGTCGCCGCCGCGCCCGTGCCCGGCGGGCCCGTCTATTACACGGCGCAGTCGACGGGAAAGCTAGGCATCCTCGACCCGAAGTCTGGCAAGTACGAGGAGGTGCCTCTTGGGATGCGCTCGGCGCCGCACGGCGTCGTCGTCGGACCGGACGGCGCGGTGTGGATCACCGACGGCGGCCAGAACGCCATCGTGCGCTTCGATCCCGCGACGCGGCAGCTGCGCACGTTTCCGCTCCCGGGCGATGCGGGATACGCGAATCTCAACACGCTGACGTTCGACAGACAGGGCCGCGTGTGGTTTACCGGCCAGAGCGGCATCTACGGCAAGGTCGAGCCCTGGACCGGTGAAGTGAAAGTGTGGAAGGCGCCGCGCGGCAGCGGTCCGTACGGCATCACCACCACGCCGTCGGGGCAGGTGTTCTATGCGTCGCTCGCGGGCAGCTACATCGCGCGCATCGACACCCAAACCGGCGAGGCCACGGTGATCGAGCCGCCGACGCCCAGGCAAGGCGCACGGCGCGTTTGGTCCGATTCGCGGGGACGCATCTGGGTGAGTTACTGGAACACGGGGCAGGTCGGCATGTACGATCCGGCCACGCTCGCGTGGCGTGAATGGAAGCTGCCGGGCAACGCCCACGCCTACTCGGTGTGGGTCGACGACCGCGACAAGGTGTGGCTCACGGATTGGAGCGTCAACGCGATCGTCCGCTTCGATCCGGTAACCGAGAAGTTCGAGCGCTTCGAATCGAATCGCAGCGATGCCGGCGTGCGCCAGATGCTCGGCCGCTCCGGCGAAGCCTGGGGTGCTGAATCCGGCAACGACCGGCTGGTCATGATCCCGGCGTCGTGACGTCGGGAGTGCGGACGTGTTCCGGCCGCACGCCTACGCCGATCATGCGGGCGGGAATGCGGCGCAGCGCCGGATAGCGGGCCAGCAGCCGCAACGGCAGCGGCAATGCGCTGCTGCTGCCGATGCCGGTGCCGGCCAGCACGCTGGCGATGACGCGGTTCTGGACGGTGACCTGGAACCATTGCGTGACGTGCGTCGGCCATTCCCGCCGTGCCTGAACGCGGGCGAGGTCGTGCGGACTTGCTCGGCGCTCACGCAGCGGCACGGCCAGGATGTTGGCGGCGGCCACGGCATCCTGGATCGCGAGATTGATGCCGACGCCGCCCACCGGCGACATGGCATGCGCGGCGTCGCCGATGCATAAGAGTCCAGGGCGGTGCCATTGCGCGAGCCGGTCGACGGTAACCGTCAGCAGATTCAACTCGCTCCAGTCACGCAGCTGCTCAACGGCATTCGCAACGAACGGCGCCTGCTGCACGAGCCTTGCACGAAACGCCGGCAATCCTTCGGCCCGGATCGCATCGACGCGGCCTTTGGGAATGACGTAGCCGCACTGCCAATAGTCGCCACGGTTGATCATCACGAACATGTAGCCGGATCCGAAATAGCCTCCGGATTCCTGCGTTTCGAAGGCTTGGCGCGTGAGGCGGAACCACAGGACGTCCATGGGCGCGCCCAACACGTCGATGCGCAATCCAGCGCGCTCGCGAACCGTGGAGTGCCGGCCGTCGGCGCCGATCGTGAGGTCGGCGTGAATCTCGAGCGGGCCGTCCGGCGTGGTCGCAACGACGCCCGCGATGCGTCCTTCCGCTTCGATGAGATCGCTCACCTCGGCCCGCATCCGCAGCGTGAACGTCGGGTAGCGCGCGGCCTGCGCCGCCAGGAAATCCAGGAAATCCCACTGCGGCATCATCGCGATGAATCGGCAGCGCGTGGACAGGTGCGTGAAATCGGCGACCGGCACAACGGCGCCCGCGATGTGCCCGGCAATCTGGCTTACCTCCTGGTGCGGCAGCCGCAGGAATTCTTCGAGGAGTCCCAATTCGCCGATGACATCGAGCGTGGACGGATGGATCGTGTCGCCACGAAAATCGCGGAGGAAGTCCGCATGCTTTTCCAGGACGACGACGTCGACGCCCGCGCGCGCGAGCAAGAGGCCGAGCATCATCCCGGCCGGGCCGCCACCCGCGATGCAGACTTGCGTTTGCAGAGACTCATTCATTGCGCGCTCATTTCGGGAACGGGCGTCAGTACCGGCCGTCCGGCGAAAAACGCCTCGAGGTTGGCGAACACCATGTCCTGCATCGCGGCCTGCGCCTCGAGCGTGCCGCCGGCGATGTGCGGCGTCAGCGCAACATGCGGCATCGCCAGCAGTTCGTCGGGTACGGCCGGCTCGTGCTCGAAGACATCGAGGCCCGCGCCTGCGATTGCGCCTGATTGCAATGCCTTGATGAGCGCGGCTTCGTCGATGACCGTGCCGCGCGCGATGTTCACGACGTAGCCGTTGGCGCCGAGTGCGGCAAGCACGCTGGCGTCGACCACATGGTGATTGCCGGTGTCGGCGCGCACGGCGATTACCAGCACGTCGGCCCAGCCGGCGAGCGCGAGGAGCGTAGGAAAGTAGGGATAGCCGACGTCGTCGCGACGCTTGCGGTTGTGATAAGCGACATCCATCTCGAACGCGACGGCGCGCCGTGCGATCTTCTCGCCGATCGCGCCCAATCCGTAGATGCCGACCCTGCGGCCGGTGAGTCCGTTCACGAAGGCCACCCGCCTGGCGGCATTGCCTTTCCAGTCACCACGCCGCAGGAAGGCATTGGCGTCGAACATGCGCCGGACGCTCGCGATCAGCAGCCCCATCGCCACGTCGGCCACCGCCGACGCGTTGGCGGCGGGGCTGTGCGTGACGGCGATCGCGCGTTCGCGCGCCGCCGCGAGATCCACGCCCTCGTAGCCGCTGCCCATGCAACTGATGAGGCCCAGTGCGGGCAGCGTGGCGATGGCCGCGCGCGTCGTCCGAACGGAGCCCATCGTGATGAGCGCGCCAACGCGCTCGGCGTCCGGACGCGGCAGCGCCGCAACCGTTTCCGGGAACGGCGGCGCGAGCGGACCCAACACTTCGTAGCGCGCAACGAGCCGGTCCCGGAACGCATCCGACACGCGGGCGCCCAGAAGGACAAGCGGCGCTGCAGGGGCTTTATGCATCGTTTGTGGCATGCAGCGATCATTCGTCGGCATTGTGCCGCACGGCGGCAGTCGCCTCGGCGGCGCCGCAGCATCTGGTTACAAAGGCGCAGGCGGGCTGCGCGATGTCGCGGGCAGCGATCGTGGTCAAATGCCGCCTCGAGGACCCGCGACGCAAAGGAACCCAAGTGACCGGAATTCGACCGTGCCAGTGGATTGTACTTGCAGCGACGGCGCTCGCAATATCGGGCGCGGCGTGCGGCCAGATGCCGGGCGGCGCCGGCACAGGACGGGGGGCGCGCGGAGGCGAATCGTCGCGGATGGGCATCAACCGGTCCGCGGACCAGGACGTGAATCCCGCCGCGAACGTTCTCGCCGTGGTCCAGTATCGCCTCGACCAGCTCGACGAGGACCTGCGACTGACCCCCGATCAGCGTCCCGCATGGTTGGTTTACCGCGAGCGCGTGCTGAGGATGGCCGAGGATTCACAGCGTGCCGCGCGTGCGGCGCTGGGGGGCGACATGCCTGCGCCTGCGCGCCTGGACAAGCTCGCCGACATCGCGCGTGACAGGCTGACCGCCGTCGAGGATATTGTCGACGCGGGGAAGAGTCTGTACGCGACGCTGACGCCGGCGCAGCAACTTGTCGCGGACCGGCGCATGGCGGCGCCGGTGACGGCGCTGGCCGGTGTCGAACCCACAGGCGGCGCGCGCGGCGCGCCCCCGCGGGGCGGCGCCGCACCCTCGGGAAATCCGTAACGGCTAGCCCTGGTCGCGGGCCAGCGCATCCAGGAACGCTTCGACGCGCTTCGCATTGGTACCGATGTCGCTGCGGCCGATGCGCGATTCGGAGCGGATGTCGACGCGGCTGCCTCGCGGCGTCGGCGTCACGCGGATCACGACGTCATCGTTGAATCCGAACAGCAGCGTCGTCGCGGTGGCTTCGATGCGGCCTTCGGCCGGCGCGACCGCCTGGATCGTCCAGCCGGCATCGCGCGCCGCGGCCAGCGCCCGCGCAAAGGCGGCGTCGGGCGCCAGCGCGGACTCGAACGGCACGATTCGCGGAAACGCATCGTGCTGCAGCTTGGCGATTTCCGGGCCGCCGTATTCCGGCGGATTGGTCGCGCCGGCGCGCAGAGGCAGCACGGCAACGAATCGCGGCGGGTTGTCGGTGTCGGTCGTGATGTCGTGGATCGGCGGCACGCTGCGCGCGCGATGCAGCGCCAGGGCGGGCCCGGCGAAGGTTGCAATCCCGATGACGATGGCGGCCAGCGCCTGCGCGAATCCGCGACGCGGCGTGCCGGGCCGCGTGACGATCGCGCCGAGGATGCCGATCATTGTGGCGGCTACCGCGCCATAGGCGGCGTAACGGAGCACCTCGAAGCCGATCCCCAGCGGCCACCACCCCAGCCGATAACCGATGCCGGAAAGAAGCGCGGCGACGGCGCAAACAACGGCTAGCCAGAAACCGTAACGTGCATACTGCGATTGCATGTCTAGGGCCGGCTCCACGGTCGGAACCGGTATGGTGCCACAACGTGCGCGCACGCCGCTTGTGTCCCTGGTGACCAGCGGTCACGTCATGCGCGGATCGAGCGCGTCGCGCAGGCCGTCGCCGACCAGGTTGAACGACAGCACCAGCGCGAAGATCGACAGGCCGGGCCAGACCGCCATCCACGGCGCGTTGTCGATGTAGTTCTTCGCGACGTTGAGCATGCTTCCCCAGCTGGGCGCCGGCGGCTGCTGGCCCAGGCCCAGGAACGACAGGCTCGCCTCGGCGATCACCGCCGCCGCGATCGCCAGCGTGGCCTGCACGATCAACGCGGGAACGACGTTGGGCAGCACATGGCGAAGCGCGATGCGCCACGGGGGGTTGCCGATCGCGCGCGCGGCCAGGACGAAGTCTTCGGCCTTCATCGACATCGTCTGCGCGCGCGTCAGGCGCACGAACACCGGTGTCGCGGAAATGCCGATGGCGATCATTGCATTGGTGAGGCTGGGGCCCAGGAACGCCGCCAGCGCGATGGCCAGGATCAGGAAAGGGCACGCGAGCACGGCGTCGGTCAGCCGCGCGATCAGCATGTCGACCTTGCCGCCTGCGTAGCCGGCCAGCAATCCGACCGGCACGCCGATCGACAACGAGATCAGCACGGAGACGATGCCGGCCAGCAGCGACGCGCGGGCGCCCCAGATGACGCGCGACAGCACGTCGCGGCCGATTTCGTCGGTGCCGAACCAATGCGCTGCGCTAGGGCCCTTGCGCACTGCCGTCCAGCTCGTCGCCAGCGGGTCGTAGGGCGCCACCCACGGCGCGAACAGCGCGACGAGCACGACGATGGCAATCACCACGAGCCCCAGCACCGCCGCGCGGCGGCGCAGGAGCCTTCGCCATGGATGCGCGCGAGGTCCTGCGCGGACGGCGACAACCGGTGGCGGAATGGTTAGCGCGGCCATCAATGCACCCGCATTCGCGGATTGACGACGACGTAGAGGATGTCTGCGACGAGATTCAGCACGATGTACGCCGTGGCCGTGAACAGCACGACGCCTTGCACGACCGAGTAGTCGCGGTTGAACACGGCATCGACGATGAGCTTGCCGAAGCCGGGAATCGTGAACACCTGCTCGGTGAGCACTGCGCCCGACAGGAGCGTGCCCAGCTCCAGGGCCCCAAGCGTGATCACCGGGATCAGTGCGTTGCGCAGCGCGTGCTGCAGCACGACCCGCCATTCCGGCAGACCCTTGGCGCGCGCCGTGCGCACGTAGTCGGACGAGAGCACCTGGAGCATCGCGCTGCGCGTGTGCCGCATCAGCACCGCGGCGATTGCGTTGCCCAGCACGAACGCGGGCATGATGAGCGACGCCAGGTTGGCGCGCAGGTCCTCGAAGGGACTGACGAATCCGGATGCGGGCAGCCAGCCGAGCGTCACCGAGAAGAGCAGGATCAGCATGATGCCCAGCCAGAAATTGGGCGTGGACAGCCCCCACAGGGCGATGGCGTTGGCGGCGTGGTCCCACGCGGTATTGCGCTTGACGGCGGAGATGATGCCGGCGGGAATGCCGATCGCCAGCGCGATGAGGATCGCGAGGAATGCGAGCTCGAGCGTCACCGGCAGCTTCTGGAAGATCAGTTCGAGCACCGGCTTTTGCAGCCGCATCGACTCGCCCAGGTCGCCCTGCAGCACGCCCTTGATCCAATACCCGTAGCGCACGGGCAATGGCTCGTCGAGGTGGAGCTTCTCGTGCAGGTACGCGACGACGGAAGGATCGCGATCCTCGCCGGCCAGCACCACGGCGGGATCGCCCGGCAGCAGTTGCTGCAGGCCGAAGATCAGCATCGACACGAAGATCAGCGTGGGGACGATCTGCGCGATGCGGCGGACGAGAAACGTCAGCATCGGCCGCCTCTCGGGTCGGCCCTGTCCCGGCTTGCTTCCTTCTTCAGTTGAATCGCAGACCCTGCACGCGCACGAGACCGTCGGGCACCGTACGCAATCCGCTCAGCTTGTTGGTGTACGCCCAGAGCCAGTTGCGGTGGTACAGGTAGATGATCGGGCGGTCCTTGAGCACGATCGCCGCCAGTTGCTCGTAGAGGGCGCGCCGTTCGGCCGCGTCGCGCGTCGTCCGCGATTTGGTGAGGATCGCGTCCACGTCGGGCCTGCAATAGCCGGCGTTGTTGAGCGGCGCCTTGCACGCGTCGAAGCTGTAGATGTTGCCGTCCGGATCGGCGCGGCCGCTCCAGGCCAGCACGTACGCGTCGAACTGGCCCTTGTCCGCCAAGTCGAGCGACGTCGAGAACTCGGTCGACTGGATCTTGATGTCGAAGCCGGCTTCGCGCGCCATCGCCTGCACGACCTGCGCGATCTTCTGCGCGTCCGTCGCGGTCGGGGTCATCAGCGTGAATGCCGGGCTGGGTGTGCCGGCTTCCGCCAGCAGCGCCTTGGCGCGGGCAACATCGCGCTTCGGGACAGGCATGTTCTTCGCGTAATACGAGTTCGACGGCGCCACCCACTGGTTGCCGACCGTCCCTTCACCGTCCATGACGACCTGCACGATGCCGTCGCGGTCGAGCGACAGTTCGAACGCCTCGCGCACGCGCGGGTCGCGCCCGAGCGGATTCTTCTGCGCCGCCTCGCCGTTGCCGACGTTGATCGTGATGCCCTGGTACCCGATTTCCGTGATCCGCGCGACCTTGAAGCGGGCGTCGGTCTTCAGTTGCGGAATGTCGGACGGCAGCGGCCGCTCGATGAAGTCGAGCTGCCCGGCGCGCAGGTTCGACAGGCGCACCGTGGCATCGGGAATCGGCACGTAGACGATGCGGTCGAAATGGATGTCGCCCTTGTTCCAGTAGTTGGCATAGCGCTCGACGACGATGCGGTCCTGAGCGACGCGCTCGACGAACTTGAATGGGCCCGCACAGACGGGATGGGCGCCGAACTTGTCGCCGGCGGCCTGCGCGGCCTTGGGGCTGACGATCATACCGGCGCGGTCGGCCAACTGGGCCAGGAGCGGCGAGAAGGGCGCGGACAAGTTGAGGCGGACAGTCACGGGGTCGATCACGTCGACGGTGGTGACGAGCGCGAGCTCGCCGCGGCGACTGGATCCGGGCATCGTCTTGTGCCGCTCGAGGCTGTACTTGACGGCCGCGGCGTCCATTTTTTCGCCGTCGTGGAACGTGACGCCGGGACGCAGCTTCAGCGTCAGCGCCTTGTTGTCGGCCGACCACTCGTACGAGGTTGCGAGTTGCGGCACGATATTCAGTTTCTCGTCGATGTCGAAGAGCTTGTCGCACAGCGATGCGAAGACGATGCGCCCGACGAACGTCCTCGCAAGCGTGGGGTCGAGCACGTCCGGGTCGTCAGCCAAGCCGATGCGCAGCGTCTGCGCGTGGACGGCGCCGGCGAGACTGCCGGCAAGCGCTAGCGCGAGGGCAAGTCCGGCGAATGAGTGGCGATTCGGCATAAAGTCTCCGCGAATGGGTTGGGTGGCCCGCGGTTAGGCTCGCGCGGCCTTAACCGCGCGGACACGCCGGCAATTCAGCATAGCACGCGAGGCCGCCTTATCCGGAGGGCGGACGGGATCCTCGTGCCGCCTGAAAGCGTTCGATTTCTGCCTCGATGACGGTGCGGTCCGTGACGCCCGCGGGGGACTCGCGGCGGGGGAGGCAGGCCACGAATGGCTGGAAGCGCTCGAGGCTCTTGTCGTACAGGCGGCGCAATTCGGCGACCGGTTCGGCGTGGTCGTCGACGCGAAGGTCGAGCGCCGGATAGTCCTCGGTCGTGACGACGATCAGCGCCGCAGCCTGTTTGCCGCGCCTATCGCCGCCGGCGGCTTCCCCGGCCGCGAGCGCCGTGATCAGCCGCAACGCAAAGGGCAGCGCGCTTCCGGCCTCGAAAGCCGCCGCCGTGTCGTCCAGCACCTGCGGCCCGGCCAGCATGTTGCCGGCGACGGAATAATCAGGACCCGCGCGCTGTCCACACCAGGCTATGCACGCGTTGCCCGTATGCGCGGCGATCCTGCCGCGGGTGTCGATCATGTGGAGCTGACGATGTTCGCGGCCTTCGTCGGCGCGGATGAGCGCGTGTACGATGTCGACAGGCGCCAGGCCCTTCGCCATGGCCCGCAGCGCGTCCGGCGCGTACATCGGATTGACGAGCGCCTGCGTGGAGAGCGCGCCGACGCCGCTCGCCGCGTGCGGACACAGCGCGCCGACGGCGAAGAAGCGGCTGGCGACGACGACGCCCAAGGCACCCGTGGCGTCGCGCGCGATCAGGGACCAGGTCACGTAATCCTCCACGGGCCGCATGGCGGGACAGAATGCCGGAATGCTACTACTGGTATCCGACGCGCCGCGGCTCAACTTCTGCAAGAATAGTCAAGTCGAGTGAAATCTTTGCCCGGTTCGACCGACTAACCTGGCACACCGGGCCGCGTTTGGCCCTATCCGACAAGGAGTTGCACCATGTTCAAGTCCGTTCCGCGCCAGGCATCGCTGCTCTTGGGGCTCGCCATCCTGACGCTCGTCCAGGCATGCGGCGCCGCCGACGGTGCGGTCGCGCTTCCGGCGCCGACGACCGATATCCCCGCGACGTCCGCCAAGGGGCCGCAAATCGCCGTCTTCGCCGGCGGCTGCTTCTGGGGTGTAGACGCGGTGTTCAAGCACGTGAAGGGCGTCTCGAACGTCGTCTCGGGGTATGCCGGCGGCGCCGCCAAGACCGCCGACTACGAGATAGTGAGCACGGGCATGACGGGCCACGCCGAGTCCGTGCAGGTCACCTACGACCCGGCACAGGTGTCGTACGGGCAATTGCTTACGGTGTTCTTCTCCGTCGCCCACGACCCGACGCAGCTCAACCGGCAGGGACCGGACTCAGGCACGCAATACCGGTCGGTGATCTTCACGACGAACGATGAACAGAAGCGCGTCGCGCAGGCGTATGTCGCGCAACTGGACAAGGCGAAGGTGTTCCCGCATCCGATCGTGACCGAGATCGTCCCGCTGCCGGCCTTTTATCCGGCCGAGGCCTATCACCAGAACTACTTGGCACTGCATCCGACGCAGCCCTACATCGTCTACAACGACCTGCCCAAGGTGGCCAACCTGAAGACGCAGTTCCCCGCGCTCTACACCGGCAAGTAACCCGCGCGAAGGCGGCTCGTCGCCTTTCGGCGTCAGCCGCCGCCCTTCTTGGTCAGCCGCTGGATGGCCATGTTGATCGACAGGCGCAGCCGTTCGGTCGCGATCGTCAGCCTGTCGAGCTCGTTGCGGCTCTTCGCGTCTATCTTCGCGGCGCCCAAGTCCGCGGCTTTGCCGACGGAGATCTGCTGCGTGGCCAGCGTGAGCCTGCGAATGGGGCCGACGACCGCGAAGCGGATGAACACCATTGCGATGACGAACGCCGCTACGATCATCAGCAACTGCCAGATGCCGACGACCTCCTGCGCCACGTCCCAGAACGAGCGGGCGGGAAGGCGCACGCTGATGATCCCGGCGACATCGCCTTCCTTGAAGCCGAATCCGTTCTTCGTACCGTAGCGAACCTTCACGTCGTTGGGCGCCGTGTTGGGGTCGCCGTGGCAGACGATGCACGACGCCTTGTGGTAGACGGTTCGCGCGTAGCGAAAGCCCCCGGGCACCAGCTCGTAGTATTCCTTGAGTCCGCCGTCACGGATCCGGCGCAGCGCGCCGTCCTCGAACGCGTCGGGCTTGTTGTTCGGATTCATCACGTTGTGCGACGTCAGCCGGAACTTGGACGGCGACGCCGAGCGCTCGACGACTTCCGAATATTCGCGCTGCGCCAGCGCCGGATTCTTCGAGTAGAAATTGACCTCGGTGACCTTGGGCGGCGTGGCGGCCATGTCCTCGGGCTGGAAAAGGCCGAGGTGGCCCAGGTAGCTGCGGTCGTCGTCGCGGACCCAGACGCGGCCGTACTGCGCCACCCAGTTGCCGAAGGCGTCGACGTTATCGGCGACGGTTTCGGCCTGGCTCTTCAACTGGGTGAGGTAGATGCGGTCGAGGATCAGCCACGACGCGCCGCCGATGAGAGCAAGGGCGACTAAGAAGACCAGCGCAAACTGCGTCGTGATGGACATTCGCGAGAACATGGAGGCTCCTTCTTGGCTTTCCCGTGGCGTTGCGGACCGCTAGCCGCGGCCGATGATCTTGCGCGCGCCGGCGATGAATTCGGACCGTTGCCGCTCCTCCGGCACCTCGCGGGCGAGCAGCACGATATAGGCGTCGATGTCGCTGGCCTTCACGCGGCGCCCGCCGGCCAGCCACTTCTCGCGCGCTTCGCCCACGACCAGCTGGCCGAAGGGACCGACCTCCTCGATGAACAGCGCGTCGATCGCGGCACACTGGCCGATGAGCAACGGCAGCACGCGGTGTTGTTCTGACATCGCCGGTATGCCTCCCCTTCGTTTCGCCCGCGGTTCTTCTCTTCCGACCTGGCACCGAGCGTACGCGCAATCGCGCCCGGATACACATGGCGCTAAGGCCGCACGTAGGCTAAGCGCGCCCGGGACATGCGTCAACCGCGCCCCGACCAGCATCGCGGGCGCCGCGACGACAACTGCCACAATCGGCGCGCGCTTGGTAGAATCGCTGCCTTGGAGCATACATATTGAGCGAAGCAAGGCGAATGTGCACGCGTTGTGGCGACGTCGCGCGCGAAGGCGCGCGAATTTGCGGTCGCTGCGGCACGCGCGTCGCGCCCGATGCGGCGACGAGGGAAGCCTCGCCGCTGTCGGCCTTTCTCGACACGATTCAGTTTCCGGACATGACCG
Organism: uncultured beta proteobacterium; assembly: GCA_963828045.1. Taxonomy (GTDB): domain Bacteria; phylum Pseudomonadota; class Gammaproteobacteria; order Burkholderiales; family Casimicrobiaceae; genus VBCG01. The sequence goes on from CAWHCM010000001.1 coordinate 303,776, forward strand.
AGGGTGAGGCGCGGCAACCGCGCGTTCGTCCCGCGCTGGCCGTGCTCTTTCGCGTGGCCGTGGGGCCGTCGGCCGACTATTACGCGCCGCGCTTTCTCAAATACGAGGCCGGCCGCGGGGCGCCGGGATGGCACTGGCCGTCGTTCTGGCTGCCGAGCGTGTGGGCGTTCTATCGCAAGCTCTGGATCGAGGGATTCCTCTTCGCGCTGTTGCCGGTAGCCGGCGCGTTTGCCTTCGCGGCGCTGGCACCCCGTATCGACAACGTGCCGATACCGTGGCTCGCGGCCGCAGCGCTGGCCATCTGGCTGCTGCCCGGCATCTTGCCCGCGCTTCTCGCCAATTCCCTGCTCTACCGCCGCGTTCGGCGGATCGTACGGCGGGCGGAGGCGAGTTCCGCCAGCATGGCACAGGTGGCGAGCGACCTGGGAAAGCGCGCACCCGTTTCGCTCTCCTCCGCGATCCTCCTGGGCGGCGGCGCGGTTCTGCTGGCCGCCAGCCTTGTCGAGCCGGACGTCCGTGGAGCCTACTTCGAGCACGAAGTCCGCGCGAAGGTCAGCGCGGCGCTGGCGAGCGTGCGCCCGCTGCAGCAGCAGGTCGAGGAGAGTTGGGCGCGCCTGCGCGCCATCCCGCGCAAGCTCGATGTCGATTCGCTGCGCCTCCAGGCGGCAACCGCATTTTTCGACGAAGTGAGTTTTCGGCCGACCAACGGGCGGCTGCGCCTGGCGCTCGGGTCCTCGATTCCGGAGTTGTTCGGCCACTCCATCCTGCTGGCGCCGGCGGTGGATTCGGCGCAGCGCATCCAGTGGATGTGCATCCCGATCGACATTCCCGCGAGATACTTGCCGAAGGAATGTCGTAACGGCTAGTGGTTCGCCAGCTGGCGATCGGCGCGCCTACTTGCGCCACACGCTCGCGAGCCACGGCTGCTGATCGCGGGGAAGCCCTTCCGGACGATAGTAGTGCGCGACCTCCGCGAACCCTGCCGCGGAAACGTAGCCTCGCCACGCCTCGAGGCTGTGGTAGACGCCGTAGCGGCCCTGGTGCCATCCTTCGTCGTCATTGCCGCGCGGATTCGAACTGAACAGCACGCCGCGCGGCTTGAGGGTCGCCCGCAGCTCGCGCAGCACGCGCGGCAGCTCCTGCGCGGGGACGTGGAACAGCGCCGCGTTGGCGAACACGCCGTCGAAGCGCTCGGCGGGAAGGTCGAGCGCTAAGAAATCCTGGTGCCACACGTCGCAGCCGCTGTAGGCGCGCGCCATGTCCGCGAACGGCGCGGCGCCCTCGAGGCCGACGGGCGCGTGACCCAGATCCGCGAACGCCTTCAAGTCGCGTCCCGGTCCGCATCCGAAGTCCAAGATCGCGAACGGCGGAGTTCCTTCGATGGCGCCAAGGAGCGCGGAAATGTTCTGGCGCACGTCGTGGTCGCGCGTGCCTTCCCAGAAAGCCGTGGCGCGCTGGCTGTAGTGTTCCAGCGTGCGGCGGGTGATCGCGGCAAGTTCGGGCGGCATTGCCATCGACGCACTCACTCGACGACTCGGCCGCGCGCGGCCTTGACCTGCCCGCGCTTCACCTTGCTGTCCACACGTCGGCGTTGCGAACCGCGCGTGGGCTTCGTCGCCTTGCGAACCCGCTGCACCGTTGCGGCCGCGTCGACGAGCTCCTGCAGACGCGCGAGCGCGTCGTCGCGATTCTTGTCCTGGCTGCGGTAGCGCTGCGCCTTGACGATGACGACACCCTCGCTGGTGATCCGCGAGTCGCGGCAGGCGAGGAGGCGCGCCTTCACCGCGTCCGGAAGCGACGATGCGCGAATGTCGAAGCGCAGATGCACGGCGCTCGACACCTTGTTGACGTTCTGGCCGCCCGCGCCCTGCGCGCGGATTGCGGTCCATCCGATTTCGGCGGGATCGATCGTGATCATGGGACGAAGGGCAATCTCGGCCGACGATTATCCGCCAACGGCCGGGCCTCCGAGTACTTGGCGCGGCAGCAAGGGCGGCGGGTCGCGCAAATCCGCTAAAATCCTCTCCTTTTCCCCGAAAGAATCTGATGCGAGTCTTCAATTTCAGCGCCGGCCCGGCCGTGATGCCCGAACCGGTGCTGCGCCAGGCCGCTGCCGAGATGCTCGATTGGCACGGCAGCGGCATGTCGGTGATGGAAATGAGCCACCGCGGCAAGGAGTTCATCAGCATCGCCGACAAGGCCGAGGCTGACTTGCGCGCGCTGCTCGGCATCCCGTCCAACTACAAGGTGCTGTTCCTGCAGGGCGGCGCGATCGGCGAGAACGCCATCGTCCCGCTCAACCTGCTGGGCGGCCGCACGACGGCGGACTACGTCAACACCGGCGAGTGGTCGAAGAAGTCGCTCAAGGAAGCGAAGAAATACTGCACGGTGAACGTCGCCGCGTCATCCGAGGACCGTGACTTCTCGTACGTGCCGCCGCAAAGCGCATGGAAGCTGAGCGCGGATCCGGCGTACATCCACGTGTGCACGAACGAGACGATCGCGGGCGTCGAATACCAGTGGACGCCCGACACCGGCGATGTTCCGCTGGTCGCGGACATGTCGTCGCACATTCTTTCGCGCCCGGTCGACGTCGCGAAGTACGGCGTGATCTACGGCGGCGCGCAGAAGAACATGGGGCCGGCTGGTTTGACGCTGGTCATCGTGCGCGACGACTTGCTGGACAGGGCGCTGCCGATCACGCCCTCCGCGTTCAACTGGAAAGAGCAGGCCGCGGCGGACTCGATGCTCAATACGCCGGCGACGTATGCGATCTACATCGCGGGCCTCGTGTTCGAATGGCTGCAGGCACAGGGCGGCCTTGCGGCCATCGAGCAGAAGAACATCGCCAAGGCGGCGCTGCTCTACGATTACCTGGACCGGACGTCGTTCTACCGCAACACGGTGCGCCGCGAGGACCGGTCGCGGATGAACGTGACGTTCCGGTTGCGCGACGAGGCGCAAGATGAGGCGTTCCTCAAGGGCGCTGCGCAACGCGGTATGGTGCAATTGAAGGGACACCGCGCGGTGGGCGGCATGCGCGCGTCGATCTACAACGCGATGCCGCTGGCGGGCGTGCAGGCGCTGGTGGCGTACATGCGCGAATTCGAGCAGCAGCATGGCTGACAAATACCAGATCCTCACGCTCAACCAGATCTCGAGCCACGGCCTGCACCGGTTTCCCGGTGCGCGCTACGCAGTTGGGAAGGCCGTCGACCATCCCGACGCCATCCTCGTGCGTTCACACGACATGCACCAGATGGCCATCCCCGCGAGCGTGCGTGCGATCGGCCGTGCCGGCGCCGGCACCAACAACATTCCGGTGGCGGGGATGTCGGAGCGCGGCATCCCCGTGTTCAACGCGCCCGGCGCCAACGCAAACGCCGTGCGGGAGCTGGTGCTCGCCGCGCTGCTGATGGCCGCGCGCAACGTCGTGCCGTCGCTGGCCTATGTGGCGGGGCTCGATGCCAAGTCCCCCGACCTGGAAAAGCAGGTGGAAGACGGCAAGAAGCAGTTCGCCGGCGTGGAACTGCCGCACCGGACACTGGGGATCGTGGGCCTGGGCGCGATCGGCAGCCTGGTCGCGGACACGGCGATCAAACTGGGGATGAAGGTCATCGGCTTCGACCCGGAAATCACCGTGGATGCGGCGTGGCGGCTGCCGTCGAGCGTGCGCCGCGCGCACGGCATCGAGGAACTGCTGAAGCAGTCCGACTTCGTCACGCTGCATGTGCCGCTGCTGCCGGTGACGCGCAACCTCATCGACGAGAAGCGGATCGCGGCGATGAAGCAGGGCGCCGTGCTTCTCAACTTCGCACGCGACGCGCTCGTCGACGATGCCGCCGTCGTCGCGGCATTGCGATCGCGGCGCCTCAAGTACTACCTGTGCGACTTTCCGGGCGTGCGGTTGCTGCACGAACCGGGCGCCATCGCGCTGCCGCATCTGGGCGCCTCCACGGAGGAGGCCGAGGAGAACTGCGCGGTGATGGTCGTCGACCAGTTGCGCGAATACCTGGAGCACGGCAGCATCCTCAACGCCGTCAATTTCCCGAACGTCGAGATGTCCCGCGAATCGCCCTACCGGATGGCCATCGCCAACGCGAACGTTCCCAACATGCTGGGGCAAATCTCGACGGCGATGGCGCGCGCCGGACTCAACATTCACAACATGGTCAACAAGTCGCGGGGAGAAATGGCCTACACGCTGGTCGATGTCGACAGCCCGATTCCACCCGCGGCCATCGACGCCATCTCGGCGATCGACGGCGTGCTGTCGGTGCGGGCCATTCCGGTCGAGGAAGCAGGCTGACCCCCGGCGGTAACGGGCCTATCAACCGGGCCATCCCATTTGTCGCGATGTTCACGACTCCTTTTTCCGGCGCGTGAAGAAGAACAGCGCCAGTGCGATGAGCACGGCGATGAGCACATACCACATCGTCCCCAGGCCAGATGCCTCGCCTGCCGGCGCCGCGGGCGCAGCGGCTGCCTTCGAAGGGGCGGCTGGAGCGGCGGCCGGCGCTGCGCCGGTATTCGCCGCCATTGGCGTCGTGGTGGCGCCCCCCTTGTCCTCGGCGAGCGTCGCCTGCACTTCCTTCTCGGTCAGGACCTCCGGCGGTAGCGTCGTGACGATCGTGGCCGTCAGCTTGTCGCCGCGCCGCAGATCGGCCAGCCGGACGGGTTTTCCATCCCTGTAGATTTGCACGCCCCCTGTATCCAGTTGGCCCTGCGTGTAACGGCGATAGGCATCGCCCTCGCGCACGGTCATCGACAGATCCGACGCGCGCAGCACCTCCGCCTCGCGCACCTGGGTGACGACGACCGGCTTGACCGTGGTCGTGGTCGTGATGATCGCCGTACCCTTCATTCCCGGCTTCAGATCCGATACGGCTACCTTCTTGCCGTCAACCGTGAAGCGGAAGTCGTCGGGCACCGTGTACTCGTTCGTGCCCTTCTGATCGCGAACGACGAGGTTGTTCCCGTCGACCGAGATCACTTCGAAATCGCGCGTGTCCACGCTGGTCGTCGTCTGCGCCAACGGGGCCCCGCCGAAAGCCAGCCCCAGTGCAACCGTCACAATGAACCCGGCCAGCCATGCAGCTTTCGTTCTCATCGTACTTCTCCTTCGCTTGCGAAGCGATCCTGTCGTCTCGTGGGGCACCCCGCTGCAGGACCACTCCGGTAGCAACTCGCGTGGGGTGCAAAATCGCTCGTCGATGCTACTCCAACGGTGCAAAATGGGGGGTCGCACAAGGACTGCGGTTGACGTGAATCAAGTCCGATCAGCGCAGGCAGGCGCGGCGCGCGGTCAGATCCGCTAGTTGGACTTGAGTCGAACGCGCATCACTTTCTTGTCGTATTCCGCCTCGGTCTGCATCGTGATCTCGGTGCCGTTCGCGGCATAGACGCGGCCGCCGCTGCCGCGGCAGACATTGCGTTCGTACTGGCACGGACCCATCTCCGGACTTTTCGAGCACAGCTCGTGGACCTTGGGCGCGAATTCGATGATGGTGATCCGCCGGACGCCGTTGGCCTCCGAAACGCAGACGTAGATCGCGCCGGCGGGAACGACGATCGGCACCGCGGTGACCACGGACGCTGGCGCGGCCGTCGGCGCAGCGGCCGTTTCCGGAGCCGCGCGCCGCACCACGGGGGCGCTCCCCGTTTCGGACGGCGGTGTCAGCGGCACCGGCGTCTTCTCGACGGGTGCGGGCGAGCACGCTGCCAGCAGGACAACGATCGACAGGACTACGAGGGTGCGGAACACGGCCTTCACCGGAGGACATTATCATTCGAATGGGGGAAGCACCCCTCGTGCGCTAAAATTGGCTTCGTCGTGGCGAAGCGCTGGCTGCGGAGAGCGCGTGGGCTTGTGCCCCTGGGGTGGCAACATTCGGAATCATCGCAGTCGGATCGGAGCCGCTCTTCGGACTCGAGGAAGATGAAACAAGGGAATTCGAAAGGGAAAAGCCCATGAATTCAGTACCGCAGGCGTCGCGAAGCGCGCGGCGCATCGCGACGAGCGTGCTGGCGATCTGGCTCGCCGGCGTTGCAGTCTGTGCGTCGAGCCAGGAAATCTCGGTTGCGCTGAGCGGGAATCAGGAAATCCCGCCAGTCGCGACCGCTGCCTCAGGAACCGCGACGATCAGCGTGAACGCAGACCGATCCGTGACCGGCAATGTGACGGTAACCGGGATGTCGGTCACGGTCGCCCACATTCATATCGGTGCCGCAGGCACTACGGGGCCGATTATTATTCCGCTGATTCGAACGGCGGACAACGTCTGGTCGGTGCCCCCGGGCGCTCTGCTCACCGACGCGCAGTATGAGGCCTTCAAAGCAGGCAATCTCTATTTCAACGTTCACAGCGAAGCCCATCGCAGCGGCGAGATCCGGGGCCAGATCAAGCCCTGACTGGTGCGGACGGCCGGATGCCTCGCGCCGTCATTCGATAACGCTGTCCGCGCGCAACGCCAGTTCGCGTGGAATGGCGAGGCCGAGGACCCCAGCAGTCTTGCGATTGATGACGAATTGCAGCACCGTAGGCTGCTCGATGGGGAGAGTGCCGGGCTTCGCGCCCTTTAGAATCTTGTCGACGTACAACGCGGCCCGCCGGTAGTGCAGGGCCAAGTCCTGGCCGTAACTCATGAGGCCTCCGGCCTCCGTCATTTCCCGACTCGAGGAGATGATCGGAAGCCGACTGTTCGTCGCGAGCTTGACGATGAGTTCCTGCTGCACGTCGAAATAGGGGTCGGCGGCCACGATGAGGGCGCGGGCGCGCGCACGCGTGACCGCCGCAAAGCCGGATTCGATCTGCGTCGTGCTGCTGGCCTCGATCGGAAGCACCTTTATGTGCCGGGTGTAGGCCGTGCCCTGGATTTGTTCGAGAATCAGCGCGTCACTCGGATTGCCCGGGTTGATCAGAACGGCGACGAGCGAAAGCCCTGGAACGGCGACTTGCAGCAGTTCGAGGTGCTTGCTGCTGACTTCAGTGACGATGTTGGACAGGCCCGTGATGTTGCCCCCCGGATGGGACAGGCTGGTCGCGAATCCTTCGCCGATTGGATCGGGCACGCCGACCATGACGATCGGAGTCGCCGTCGTCGCGCGGTGCGCCGCCTGGACGCAGAGCGTCGTCACCGCCACGATGACATCGACTTTCAGTCGCACGAGGTCCGTGGCCAAGCTGGGCAGGCGCTCGTATCTTCCCCCTGCGAAGCGCCAATCGACGGTGAAATCCCGGCGTTCCTCGAGGCCCTGTTCGCGCATGCCTTGCAGAAAGGGCTGCTGAACGCCGGCAGACGCGGAACCTGCCGCGAAAAACCCGATTTGGGCACCCCCGGATCGCGGCTGAGCGGCCGATGTGCGTGGCGCAACGACGTTGCCGAAGGCCATTGCGACGATAAATGCCCGTCGGTCCATTGCTGAATCGCCTCGTCAACGAGTGAAGATCCGGCAATCGTACGCCTACGCCGGCACGCACATGGCCACATTGCGCGGGCCGTAGCCCTCGGCGATCCATCCGGACGCGACCATCTGCGCCTGGATCGCAGGCGACGTCGTGTAGCGGTGGTTGACGTCCGCGCGATTGTTGTAGAGACGGTAGACGGGCACGGTCCCCGCGGCACAACTGCCATCGCCGGGATTGGGCAGCGCGACCGCGAAGACGTCGCCGGACTCGTAAATCCACGCGCTGGAGAAGCGATCGATGACCGCCTGGCACTCGGCCGGCGACGCCGAATAGAAATGCGAATCGAGGCCGGCCTCGGGTCGCCCGTAGAACCGGCACACGGGCGTGTGATTCGGCAGCGCGCTGTCCGCCGCCGGGTAGACGGAGAACGCTTGCCCGGTGCGCGTCCACCCGGCAAGCTCACCCGTGTCGAGCTTAAGGATTTCGGCGGGGTCGGCCGAGACGAAGTAGTGGTCGGCCGCCGCGCGGTAGAACTCGATCGCGAGCGGTGACGTCGGACCTGTCACCGCGCGCGCGGAATTCGCGTCGACCATCAGCGAGCTTTCGTCGACAGCCTCGAAATCGCTGCCGTGCAATTGCTGCATCTGGTGCAGCTCGTCGTCGCTCCAGCGCGGGTCGGGCGCGCCGCTTATGTACCAGCTGCTGCCGTTGTCGGCCAGAAACATCCCGTATTTCTTGAGCGCGCGCAGTATGACCTGCACGTTCGGGCCGAATTTCGAAAGGTCGGCCGACGCCTTCATCCGGAAGCGCTGACCCATGGGCGGATAGGCGCTCCCCGTCAGGCTCGATGCCTGGTGGCGCGCGGGCCAGACAAAAGTGTTGCGCGTCTGCGGCGCGGTGAAGCGCAACGCGTGCGCGATCTCGCCGGTGGCCACCTCGTCGTAGCGCACCAGGCCCGGGAGCATCGGCAGGCCTGCGGCGTCGGCGGATGTCCAGGACGACGGGCGCAACGCGTAGCCGCGCAGGTCGTAGACGGCGCCGGAGCCGGCGCGCCAACTGCCATCGCCGTTGGGATACGCGGCGAACATTTCATACAGCTTGCAGGTGGCGCGGTCGACGACCAGCACATGCCGGTCGCCGCCGGATTGCGGGCCGCCTTCGATGGGTGCGGTGGGCGGGATCGGATAAGGGCCGGGATCGCTTTCGTCGCTGTAGTCGAAGGTGACCACCACCGGCGGCTGCGAGGCGTCGACGACGACGTAGGGAATTCCGTTCGGCGCGCCGGCGTAGACGGTGCCGAAGTCCGGATGCACGTACTTGCCTGCGCCGATCGTCGCGACGTAGGCGCCCGAGTTGGCGTCGACCGGCAGCGTGTCGACGGCCACATTCCATATCTGGTCGGCGGGAAACATCGGGCAGCCGGCGAGTGTCGGTGGCGTGGCCGCCGCGCCGCTGGCGGCAAGCGCCAACGCGATGGTGCAAAGCGGGCCGCACAGGCGGGCTGCTGCACCGCGGCATGACGGGCTGCCGGCACGGCGGGCGCGCCGCGACGGGGCGATTCCGCGGGCGGTGATTGTGCCCGACGCGGGGGGAGGTGGCATGGCAATCCCTGAATCGATCATTCCCCCGGCTCCCATTGTGCCGGATCCGCCCGCGCTTTCCACTCGTCGCCGCTGGACGGCCGCCTGTCGCGGTGGCACGGCGTATGCGTAGCGGGGGTCAGACAGGCCAAAAACTAGGGCGGCAAAGGAGCGACGATGAGAATGAGCGACGGCGGTGACTTTTCCGGCCTTACCCCGGCCGGCTTTCTGTCGGAGGTACAGGATTTTCGCGAGCACGTCGCCGATCCTGCGCTGACCCTCGCGGAGAAGAAGCGCGCGTTGGGTCTCATCGTCACGCACGCGGCGACGCTCGACCCCGCCGACGCGGGATTCGCCAGTGCGGGTGTGGCGCTCAAGGAAGCGCTGTGCTCGTGGCTTGACGCGCAGTCGACGAGCGAACACTAGGCGCTGATTCAGACGCCGAAAGGGACGACGCGCACACCGAACAGCAGGCGGTGGACATACATCACCGCGATCGCGACCGCGATGCCGCCGGCGACGGCCATGTAGTCATACTTGATCGCGGGCACGAACGACTTCACCGCACGCCTGCCGACCGCCGATACGAGGTCGATCACCGCGTACGCGACGAAACCTCCGAACAGCACCGTGCCCCGCAGATCGCCGTTCGCCAACAGATGCACGGTCGCCCAGATGATGAGGCCGAGCAGCATCGGATGCTGGAGCCGCTTGCGAATGTAGCCGCGCATGTTGGCCGCGGCGAACAGGATGAACGACAGCGTCATCGCGTACGGCGCCAATGCGATCGCCGCGGGACTTGGCGCAAACACGCGCTCCGTCGCCGGCGCCATCGCGAAGCCGACGACAATCAGCACGAGGCCCGCGGCGGAGACGAGCGAGAACACGCCCTTATAGCGCCCCTCGCCCAGCCGCGCGGCCGCACCTGCGCGGGCCGCCGGCAGCGCGGGAACCAAATGGACACCGAGGAAGAGGACGAGGCCGGCAATCAGCAGGGACATGGATTGCTCCAGGCAGACATGACGAGCACGTAGTATCGCCGATCCGCCGGATGGGGCAGCCGACGCCCTTACCATCCGTAGCGCAAAGTTGGCAGAATGGCGGCTCCATTGGCGGTGGAGCGAATCGCATGGATGTGAAGGCAGCGGTGGCACACGCGGCGGGCGCGCCGCTGACGGTCGAGACCGTGCAGCTCGACGGGCCCAAGGCCGGCGAGGTCCTGATCGAGATCAAGGCAAGCGGCATCTGCCATACCGACGAATTCACGAGGTCCGGCGCCGATCCGGAAGGTCTCTTTCCCGCCATCCTCGGCCACGAAGGTGCCGGCGTGGTCGTCGACGTCGGACCGGGCGTCACGACATTGCGCCGTGGCGACCACGTCATCCCGCTCTACATGCCCGAGTGCCGACAGTGCAAGTCGTGCCTGTCGCGCAAGACCAACCTGTGCACGGCGATCCGCGCGACGCAGGGCAGAGGTGTGATGCCCGACGGTACGAGCCGCTTCTCGCTCCGCGGCGTGGCGCTGCACCACTACATGGGATGCTCGACGTTCGCCAACTTCACCGTGCTGCCGGAGATCGCCGTCGCGAAAATCCGCGAGGACGCGCCGTTCGACAAGGTGTGCTACATCGGCTGCGGTGTCACCACGGGCATCGGTGCCGTCATCAACACGGCGAAGGTCGAACCGGGGGCCAATGTGGTGGTGTTCGGGTTGGGCGGCATCGGCCTCAATGTGATCCAGGGCGCGCGGATGGCGGGCGCCAACATGATCGTTGGCGTCGACATCAATCCGGCGCGCGAGGCGCTGGCGCGCACGTTCGGAATGACGCACTTCGTCAACCCGAAGGACGTCCGCGGCGAGCTGGTGCCCTGGCTGGTCGAACTCACGGGAGGCGGTGCGGATTACAGCTTCGAGTGCATCGGCAACGTGGATGTGATGCGCCAGGCGCTGGAGTGCTGCCATCGCGGCTGGGGCGTTTCCGTGATCATCGGCGTCGCCGGTGCCGGACAGGAGATCAGGACGCGCCCGTTCCAGCTCGTCACCGGCCGCGTGTGGAAGGGCACGGCCTTCGGCGGCGCGCGCGGGCGCACCGACGTACCGAGAATCGTCGACTGGTACATGGACGGCAAGATCAACATCGACGACCTCATCACGCACACGCTGCCGCTCGCGCGGATCAACGAAGGCTTCGACCTCATGCTGGCGGGCGAGTCGATCCGCTCGGTCGTCATCTACTGATTCGCAGCCCAAGCAGACCAAGGCGGCGACGCGCTTCGGCTGCGGTATGATTTGGCGATCCGAACGTGACGGACGGCGGCGATGAAATACAAGGACTATTACGCGATCCTCGGCGTGGACAGACAGGCGTCGCAGGACGACATCAAGAAGGCGTATCGCAAGCTCGCGCGCAAGTTCCATCCGGACGTGTCCAAGGAAAAGGACGCCGAGGAGAAATTCAAGGCGATGGCGGAAGCCTATGAGACGCTCAAGGATGCCGAAAAGCGCGCCGCCTACGATCAATTGGGGAGCCACGCGCCCGGTCAGGAATTCCGGCCGCCGCCGGACTGGGAGCAGCACTTCGCGCGCGGGCAGACGACGTTCGACGACATCGACCTGGCCGATCTTTTTGCCGGATTGGGGGGAGGCGCGTTTGGCGGCGGCGGGTTCGGCCGCCGCGCCGATCCGAACGCGCCGGTTCCTGGCCGCGACTACGAGGCCGCCGTGCGCGTGACGCTCGACCAGGCTTTTCACGGCACCGAGGTGCAACTGGACCTGAGCGTTGCGGAATACGACCAGAACGGCATCGCGCACCGCGTGCCTCGCGTCGTGACAGTGCGCATTCCTCGCGGCGTAACCGACGGACAGAAACTGCGCGTGCCCGGCAAGGGCGGCAAGGGCATGCGCGGTGGCCGCGACGGGGACCTCTACCTCGACATCACCGTGGCGCCGCACAAGCTGTTCCGGGCCGACGGTCGCGATCTTTTCGTCGATCTGCCGCTCGCCCCATGGGAAGCGGTGCTCGGCGGCAGCGTCGACCTGCCCACGCCCGCCGGCACGGTGAAGCTTACAATCCCGGCGGGCACACGCGCCGGCCAGCAGTTGCGGCTGGGGGGCAGGGGCCTGGCTCGTCCCGACGGGTCCGCCGGCGACCTCTTCGCGATCGTGCAGATCGCCGTGCCCAGAGTGCTGGACGACGCGCAGCGCGCGCTGTTCCGGCAGCTCGCGGAAACTTCGACGTTCAACCCCCGCGCCCATTTCGAGCAGGAGGCGGCCCATGCAGGTTGAATACGCGGAGGCGATGGCGGTCGACGCGCGCGGCGAGCTCACGCTGACGCAACTGGTCGAACTGTCGGAGATGCCCGAGGAGGACCTGCGCGCCCTCGTCGACTATGGTGCCCTCGCGCCGGTCGACCCGGCGGCTGCGACCTGGACGTTCACCGCGTCATGGGTCGTCGTCGCGCGCACCGCGGGCAGGCTGCGCCGGGATTTCGAACTCGACGCCTATAGCTTGTCCGTCGTGCTGCGGTATGCGCAGCGCGTCGAAGCACTCGAAGGCGAATTACGCGCGTTGCGCGCGCGACTGGGCTAGCGGGTCAGTACGCGGACTTGCCGGCCGATGGTGAACGGAAGCCGGTCGGCGTCGGGCCGGGCCGGACGCCTTGCGATGCGGAGACTGCCGACGCCGCCTTGATGTTGGTCGATACGGTGCGCACCGGCATGCCGGCCACGACGTCGTCCACGCGCACGCCACTCATGCCGCCGCCACCGGTCAGGAACACGACCGTCGGGCACTGGTTGATATCGCCGAACGTCAGGTGCTCGCCGCGGGCGCGCATTGCTTCGCGCGCCGGATAGCCGGCGTTGCTCATGTCGACCGGCGGATAGGTGTTCTGGTAGATGACGTTGGAGCTGTGATCGTAGACGACGTAGCAGATCACCGCCTGCGCGGGGCTCGCCGCAAGGATGCCCGCAAAGCTCGCAAGAATCAGACCGATCAGTCCTGGTCGCATGGCTTTTCTCCTGTTCGATGGCCCTATCCTAGGCTCCCGGCAGCGCGAATTCAACTGTCAGGGTCTAACGGACGCCGGAGGGGCGAAGCGCTCGGCACGCCGGATTCGCCCCGAGCCTTGACTTTCGCGCGCGCGCGGGCGTCAATAGCCGCATTGGGACTAAGCACACGGAGGAGATCATGGCCATTCGCTCGCTGCGCTCCATCGTCGAAGGACAGACTCCGATCACCGTGCCCAAGACCGTCACCGTCCTCGAGGCGGCGCGCACGATGAAGCAGCACAACATCGGCGCGGTGCTCGTTGTGGACGGGACGCGGCTGTGCGGCATCTTCACCGAGCGCGACGCGCTGTTTCGCGTGGTCGCGGAGGCCCGCGACCCGGGCGGCACGAACGTGGGCCAGGTCATGACACCGCAGCCGCAGACGATCCACCCGGACAAGCCGTTCCTGCACGCGCTGCGCATGATGCACAAGGGTCGCTTCCGCCACCTGCCGGTCGTCGAGGATGGCCGGCCGCTCGGCATGGTGTCGTCGCGCGACGCGCTCGACGACGATCTGTACGAGTTGCGCACCGACCTGGCGCAACGGGAAGACATGCTCGAATAGCGGCGTGGTGTTTCGTCTGCGGGATCGTAAGCGCTACATGATCCGGTTGAACCACAGCATCGACAGGAGCGCCGACAGGAACGCGAAGACCGCCGCCGCGGCCGCGAACAATGCGGTGATCTCGGTCTCCTTCTGCTCGAGGAATATCCGCGTGTTGAGATTCTGGTAGATCTTCTGCAGGTCGGCGGCGTTGCCCGCGTAGAAATATTCACCACGGGTCAGGTTGGCGATGGTCTTCAGCGACTCCTCGTCCAACCGCACCCGCATCGACCAGCCTTCCACGCCGATGATCTCGCCCCCCGCGGTTCCCACGCCGACCGTATACACGCGCACGCCGCGGTCGGCGGCCATCCGTGCCGACTCGATCGGATCGGGGCCGGTCGTCGTTTGTCCGTCGGTGAGAAGAATGATCGCGGCGCCCGTATAGGTGCCGGGAGGAACGGGCCTGGGCTGGGGCTTGTCGGGCGCGCGCGCCGGGTCGAGCGGCGCGCTCTTCGCCGTGTTGCCGCGCGGGTTGTACGAGCGAAGGTCGAATTCGACGTCGGGAAAGATCATCTTCAGCGAAACAAGGATGCCGCTGCCCACGGCCGTGCCGCGCTGCAGCGTGAAGCGGTCGATGGCAGCCAGGATGTCCTCGCGGCTGTGCGTCGGCGACTGCACCACCGACGCCGTCGCGGCGAATGCGACAACGCCGATGCGCGTCGTCTTCGGCTGGTCGGCGACGAACGCCCGCGCCGCCTCCTGCGCGGCAACGAGGCGGTTGGGCTTGACGTCGCTGGCGCGCATGCTCCCGGAGACGTCCATCGCGAGAATGACCGTCTCGTGCTGCGAGGGCAGCGTGACGACCGCTGAGGGGCGCGCGATCGCGACGAGCAGCAGCGTCAGCGCGATCAGGAACAGGAGCGGCGGAATGTGCCGCCGAAAGCGCTGCCCGGGCCCCAGCGCCTCCCGGATGAGGCTCAAGCTCGCGTAGTGCAGCGCAGCCTTCTTCTTCCGCCGCAAGAGCAGGATGTACGCGCCGGCCAGTGCCGGAACGAGCAGCAGCAGCCACAGCATCTGCGGCCAGGCAAACGTCATTCTCAAGCCGCTCCGAGATGCCCGGGCAGCGCGCCGCCGGCCGACAACTGGCTGCGCCGCTTGCGCAGATCGGCGAAGCGCAGGATCGCGTCGACCAGATCGTCGTCGGTTCCGAGTTCGAGGGCATCGACACCCGCGGCGCGAAAGGCCGCGCGCAACTCTGCCTCGCGCTTTTGCGATGCTGTCCGGAAACGCCTGCGGAACGCGCGGTCGTGCGTGTCGACGAACATCTGCTCACCCGATTCGGCATCCTGGATGACGATGAGCCCCAAGTCCGGCAACTCCATCTCCATCGGATCGTACAGGCGGACGGCGACGACATCGTGACGCTGCGCCAGCCGCGCGAGCGGCTCCGTCCAGCCCGGCACGCTGATGAAATCCGACACGATGAAAATGAGCGAGCGACGCGGCGCCATCCGGTACGCGGTGCGCAACAGTTCGGCAAGGTCGGTCTCGTTCACTCCGGTGGGCGCGGCGTGCGCCTGCATCCGGTGCATGATGTGCAGCACCTGGCGGCGTCCGCTGCGCGCCGGAATGACGGAGTCGACCTTGCTGCCGTAAAACATCGCGCCCACGCGGTTGCCGTGCCGGGTGAGGATGCGCGCCAGCACGGCGACGAAATCCGTGGATAGAGCGCGCTTGCGCAGCTCGCGCGATCCGAACTCCACCGACGCGCTCATGTCCAGCAGGAACCACGCGGCGACCTCGCGCTCCTCGTTGTACTCGCGCACATAGGGCGTCTGCAGACGCGCGGTGACGTTCCAGTCGATGTGGCGGACGTCGTCGTGATAGACGTACTCGCGAAGATCCGCGAGGTCGAGCCCGTAACCGCGGAAGAGCGTCCGATAGTCGCCGTGCAGCACGCCGTCCAACCGGCGCAGCACGGTCCATTCCAGCCGCCGCAGGACTGCGTCAGGCGCCGGAGCGGCTGTCGGCGTCGATCCGGACATGGGTTGCGAGGGGCCTTTCGGGCCTCGCGACGTGCTTGAGTATCCGCAGGACCAGCGCATCGGCGGTGACCGCGTCGGCCAGCGCTTCATACGACAGCGACAGCCGGTGCCGGAGAACGTCGGGAGCCAGGTCCGACACGTCCTCCGGAAGCACATAGGCACGTCCGCGCAGGAATGCGAGCGCGCGCGCGGCCTCGACCAGGTGGATCGTTGCGCGCGGACTGGCGCCATAGGTCACGTAGCGCGCCACATCGGGGACGCCGTACCGGTCGGGATTGCGCGTCGCCGCGGTGAGGCGCACCGCATAGTGCATCAGCGATGGGTCGACGTAACCTTCGCGGCAGACGCGCTGCAGCGCGGCCAATTCGTCGGTCGTCGCCACGGCGGCGACGTCGTGCGCGGCGCCCGTGACGCGCTCGACGATGACGAACTCCTCTTCCTCGCTCGGATAGCCGACCAGCACCTTCATCATGAAGCGGTCGACCTGCGCTTCGGGCAGCGGATACGTGCCCTCGGTCTCGATCGGATTTTGCGTCGCCATCACCAGGAAGGGCTCCGGAACGCGATGCGTCTCCCCGGCGATCGTGACCTGGCACTCCTGCATGACTTCGAGCAGCGCGCTTTGCACCTTCGCGGGCGCGCGGTTGATTTCGTCGGCCAGCAGCAGATGCGTGAATACGGGACCCAGCGACGTGTTGAACTCTCCGGTCTTCTGGTTGTAGATGCGCGTGCCCACGAGGTCCGCAGGCACGAGGTCCGGCGTGAACTGGATGCGCTTGAACGTCCCGCGGATCGTGCGCGCGAGCGTCTTGACCGTCAGCGTCTTGGCCAGCCCCGGGACGCCCTCGACCAGCAGGTGGCCCTGCGCCAGGATGGCCACCATCACGCGCTCGAGGAAATGGTCCTGGCCGACGACGACGCGCTTGACCTCGTACAGGATCCGCTCCATCAGCGGCGTCACGTCACCGAGATCGGCGTGTGAAGGGGATGAGTCGTTCATGTGAAGGAAGGTTGTAAGCGTCAGAACGGCGACAGCCCGTAGGCCGCCGCCGCGTTCTCGATCGGTACTGCGAAGCCGATGCCGATGAACACGTGCTGGTCGGTGGGATTGAGAATCGCGGTCACGATGCCGACGACTTCGCCATCGGCGGTGACCAGCGGCCCGCCGGAGTTGCCCGGATTGACTGCGGCGTCGAACTGGATGAGGTTCGTCAGCGATTTTCCGCCCCTCGCGTGGTATTCGCGGCGCAGTCCGGATACCACGCCCGCGGAAACCGACGGCCCGATCCCGAACGGGAAGCCGACCGCGACGACCTCGTCGCCGACCGCGAGATCGGCCGTCGAGCGCAGCGTGGCGGCGGGCAGGTCGTCCGGGATCTTGGCGGCCTTAAGCACGGCGAGGTCATGCTCCGGGCGCACGCCGATCACCGACGCTTCGGTCTCGAAGCCGTCCTCGAACTCCACCAGGATTCGGTCGGCGCCGGCGACGACGTGCATGTTGGTGAGGATAATCCCGGAGTCGACGATGACGACCCCGCTGCCGATGCCTTCGACCGCGTGCCCTTCGTGCTCCTTCGCGAATCCGGTGCCGTGCACGCGTACGACGGAGCGGCGCACCCCTTGATAGGCTTTCGCGGCGTGCGATGGCTGCGGCACCGTTTCCAGCGTGTGCAGGACGGCGGCGTCGATGTCGTCCTGCGTGATCGGATGGACCGGACGCGTGAGCGCGGCCTGTCCGACGACGATGGCCGCGGCCAGCAGTCCGGCGGCGATGAGCAGGAGGAGGCGCTCGTGGCGCGCGCGGAACTCCCGCCAGCGAGTGCGCGGCGTCGAGCGCTGGTCCGCCGGCCCAAAACCGCCTTCGGCGATCGACGCATCGGCTGGCACGCCAGTGCGAAACGCGTCGCCTTTGCGCGTCCGGTCCGAACTGCTGTAGAGCGAGACCCGTTTCACGTCCGCCGCACCCTTCGTCCACCGCCGATTCGACGACGACGCCCCAACGGTAGCACGCGCAGCCGCGGGCGTGAATATGAAGGGCGCATGCTTGACGATGCCGGAGGCGGAACGGGAATGCCGTTGTCCGCACATCCGCGCGTTGACTGCGGCGCCGGACTTCGTATCATGTCTGCGTTGGACGACACTTGGTGACGGAACGCGAGACCGCCCGTAACCGTCCGCGAGTCGACCCGCAAGCCAATCCACAAGGAGCACCGGATGCGCAAGGTTCTGAAAGCCGCGGCGTTTGTCGTCGCCGCCCTCGTCATTGTCGCCGGCGCGCTCGGCCTGGCGGTCGGGCCGCTTGCCGAGCGGAAGCGTGCGCGAATCATCGATGTGCTGGTCAAGCCGGTTGCCTATGCTTCCGACGAGGCGGCCATCCGGCGCGGCAAATATCTTTTCGAATCGCGGGGGTGCATGCAATGCCATGGCGCCGACGGCGCCGGGCGCGATGTCGTCAAAACGGACAACGGAATGTATGTCAAGTCCCCGAACATCAGTCCAGGCCCGGGAAGCGTGGTCAAGAACTACACGGAAGTCGACTGGGTGCGCAGCATCTGCCACGGCGTGTCGCCGTCCAGGCATCCACTCTTCATAATGCCGAGCAAGGATTACAGCCGCTTGAGCGAGAAGGACGTCGCCGCGCTGGTTGCCTATGTGCGCAGCCTGCCGCCGGCCACGGGCACGGGCGCTGTGATCCGCCTGCCGCTCGTCGTCCAGGGCCTGTACGCGACCGGCTTGATCAAGGACGATGCCGAGCAGATCGACCACACGCTGCCGCTGCCCGCGCCGGTCGCCGAAGGCGTCACGCCTGAGCACGGCGCCTACGTCGCGATGATGTGCAAGGGATGTCACGGCGACCAGCTCTCCGGCGGACCGATTCCCGGAACGCCGCCCGAATGGCCCCCGGCGGCCAATCTGACGCCGGGTGCCGGCAGCGCCATGCCGCGCTATGACAGCGCCGAGAAGATGGCCGCGATGTTCCGCACCGGCAAGCGTCCAGACGGCAGCGAGGTGAACAAGGTGATGCCGTTTGCGACGCTGGGCAACCTCAACGACATCGATGTCGGCGCGATTTACGCCTACCTGAAGACCGTGCCGGCGCTGCCCGCGGGCGGCCGCTGACACGATGATTACGGCGGAGGAACTGCGCAGCGTCACGCTCTTCGCGGCGCTGCCCGACGACGAGGCCGCGACACTCGCCGCGCGCGTCGCCGACGTGCGGCTGCGCGAGGGCGACTGGCTGATCCACGAGGGCGAGCAGCCGTCGTTCTTCCTGCTGATCGAAGGCATGCTCGAAGTGCGCAAAGTGGTCCACGGGGCCGAGCGGCGCATCACCGAGTTTCGCCAGGGCCAGTACTTCGGCGAATTGCCCCTGTTGCTGGGGTCGCCGGCGATCGTGAGCCTGCGCGCGCTCGAGCCTTCGCGCGTCGCCCAACTCGATCACGGCGACTTCCGCCAGCTCTTCGCGTCGTGCACGACGCTGGCCGCCGAACTGATGCGTACGATGAGCGAACGCGTGACGCGGCTTCAGGAACTCGCCACACAGGCAGCGCCGGCCAGCGTTTCGATCGTCGGGCATCGCTACGACATCGCATGTCACGACCTGCGCGACTTTCTCGCGCGCAACCAGATCACGTTCCGTTGGCTGGACCCGACGCGCCCGTCCTTCGACGGCGAGATCCGAACGCCTCAGCCCGGCGACCGGTTTCCAGTTGTGATTCTCGCGGACGGCGAAAGGCTGGTGACGCCCAGTCTGCGGGAACTCGCGCAAAGACTCGGATTGCAAACGATGCCGAGCCGGGAAGCGTACGACCTTGCCATCATCGGCGCGGGTCCGGCGGGTCTCGCCGCCGCGGTCTATGGCGCATCCGAAGGACTCGACACGATCCTGATCGAGCGCGAAGCGCCGGGCGGGCAGGCCGGCACGTCGTCGCGCATCGAAAATTACCTCGGGTTTCCGACCGGCGTGCCGGGCGACGAGTTGGGCTCCAGGGCGCTACAACAGGCGCGGCGCTTCGGGACGGAACTGCTGGTTGCGCGCGACGTGGTCGCGCTCGAATCGTCGCCCGATGCCGGCCATGCGGTGCGCCTCGACGGGGGCGACCTCGTCCGCGCGCGCAGCGTAATTCTTGCGACCGGTGTGAGCTGGCGTGAACTGGACGTTCCGGGCGCCGACGCGCTGGTCGGCCGCGGCATCTATTACGGCGCGGCGCGCACCGAAGCCATGAACTGTCAGGGCCAGCGCGTTTTCCTGGTGGGCGGCGGCAATTCGGCGGGCCAGGCCGCGATGTTCTTCGCCAATTTCGCGAGCCATGTCACCCTGCTCGTACGCGGAGCGTCGCTGGCGGATAGCATGTCGCATTACCTGATCCAGCAGCTTGCGACCAAGGCCAACATCGAGGTGTGCACGCGCTGCCGGATCGTCCGCGTCGAAGGCGAGCACAGTCTCGAGTCGATCGTCATCGAACATCGCGACACGGGAGCGCTGGTGACGGAACCGGCGTCCGCGGTGTTCGTCTTCATCGGGGCGGACGCGCAGACCGACTGGCTGCCCGCGCCGATGATTCGCGACGAGAACGGCTACGTCTGCACGGGCCGCGACGTGATGGACCTGGTCGCCGGCGGGCAAGGCATGTGGCCGCTCGAGCGCGACCCGTTCCTCCTCGAGACCAATGTGCCGGGGATTTTCGCGGCCGGCGACGTGCGGCATGGTTCGATCAAGCGCGTCGCGTCCGGGGTCGGCGAGGGCAGCATGGCCATTGCGTTCGTCCACCAGTTCTTGGCGTCGCTGGCGGCGCGCCCGTCCTCGTAGTCCTGCCGGAGAGCTAGCCATGTCCGCTCGCCAAGCCACGCCCTACAAGGGCATCTACCCCATTGCTCCGACGCCCTTCACCGCTTCGGGCGATCTCGACCTCGACGGGCAACGCCGTGTGCTCGACTGCATGATCGATCAGGGTGTCGACGGCATTTGCGTGCTGGCCAATTATTCGGAGCAATTCCTGCTGACCGACGACGAGCGCGCCACGCTGGTCGACCTGTGCCTGGCGCACGTTGCCGGCCGCGTTCCTGTCATCGTGACGTGCAGCCACTTCAGCACGCGGATCGCGGCGCAACGCGGGCGCAGCGCCGCCGCCGCCGGCGCCGCCTTGCTGATGCTGATGCCGCCGTACCACGGGAACGGGCTGCGCGCCGACGAGAACGGCATGCTGCAGCACTTCGCGCAGGTCGCGGATGCCGCGCGCATCCCGATCATGGTCCAGGACGCCCCGCTGAGCGGCGTGAATCTGTCGGTGCAGTTTCTCGTCAGGCTGGCACGCGAAGTACCCGCGGTGCGCTATTTCAAGGTCGAGGTGCCGGGTGCGGCCGCCAAGCTGCGCGGATTGATCGAGGCGGGCGGGGATGCGATCGCCGGACCGTTCGACGGCGAAGAGTCGATCACGCTGATGGCCGACCTGGACGCTGGCGCAACGGGAACGATGCCCAGCGCTTTGCTTCCCGATCTCATCAAACCCGTGCTGGAGCATCATCGGGCGGGCCGGCGCGGCGATGCCGCTGCGGCGTACGCGCGTATCCTTCCGCTGATCAACTACGAGAACCGTCAGTGCGGGCTCCGCGCGACAAAGACGGTAATGGTCGAAGGCCAAGTCATCCGCAGCGACGCGGTGCGCCATCCGCTGGAAGCGCTGAATCCGGCGACGCGCGAGGGCCTGCTGGAACTGGCGCGAGAGCGGCAGCCGCTGGCAATTCGCTGGGGCAAGTAGACACGACCACGGAAAGGCATCGATGAGATACCGCACGCTTCCCGGCACGGAACTCCACGTCTCCGAAACGTGTCTGGGGACCATGACCTGGGGCGAGCAGAACAGCGAGGCCGAGGGTCACGCCCAACTCGACTACGCGGTAGCGCAAGGGATCAACTTCATCGACACCGCCGAGATGTATCCGGTGCCGCCGAACAGGACGACGCAGGGCCGTACGGAGGCGATCCTCGGCACGTGGCTCGCGCGCCGTCCGCGCGGCAACCTCGTCATCGCGAGCAAGGTGGCGGGGCCGGGACGGCGCGCCTGGATTCGTGGCGGCCGCACGGACCTGACACGTGACGTCATCGCCGAAGCGGTCGATACGAGCCTTGAGCGGCTGCAAATCGACTATATCGACCTCTTCCAGATCCACTGGCCTCAGCGCAACGTGCCGATGTTCGGCGCGACGGAATTCGACCCGGCGAAGGAGAAGGACGGCCCGTCGATACGCGAGCAGGTCGAGGGCATGGCCGCGCTGATCAAGTCCGGCAAGATCCGCCACTATGGCCTGTCGAACGAAACGGCCTGGGGCGTTTGCGAATTCCAGCGTGCCGCGAAGGAATTGGACGTGGCGAGCCCGGTCACGATCCAGAACAGCTACAGCCTCGTATCGCGCAGCGTCGACAACGACCTCGCCGAGGTGCTGTTTCGCGAAGGGATGTCGTTGCTCGCCTACAGCCCGCTCGCCGCGGGAATTCTGTCCGGCAAGTACATGGGCGGAGCGAGGCCGGCGAATGCGCGCATGACGATGTTCGAAGGGATGGGCATGCGCTTCCGCAAGCCCATCGTGCACGAGGCGATCGACGCCTATGCGGCAGTGGCCAAGCGGCGCGGCCTGTCGCTTGTCGAACTCGCGCTGGGCTATGTGAGAAGCCGTTGGTTCCTGGGCGCGATGATCATCGGCGCCACCTCGATGACGCAGCTCGCGGAGGACATCGCCGCGGCGCAATTGGAACTCGACAGCGAAACATTGGCCGAGATTGCGGCGGTCCAGGTTCGCTACCCGAATCCGGCCGGATAGCCGAAGGACGGCGTCGCTCGGCGATGCGACGAGCGGCCGGCCGCAAGCGGACCGGATAGAATTCGGGTTCGCGAAGGACTCCCCCGCGCGCCGGTTGCCGGCGCGCCTCGCGGCAATCTCCCGTCCAATCATGACTCACGGAATGTGCGATGACCCGAATCCGCCGCAGTGAACGTTGGCCGGGTAGCGCCGGCAAGCCTTCTCGCCATTGCCGCATCCAGATCGACGGCGTGGAGGCGACGGGTGGCCATCCGGCAGACGCGGCGATCGTCGACACGATGAGATCGGCGCAGGCGCATCACGACGCGGGGCGGCTGCGCGAGGCCGAGGCGCTCTATCGACAGGTGCTGCAGGCCTCGCCTGCGCACGCCGACGCGTTGCACCTGATGGGGATGCTCGCGTATCAGGTAGGAAGGAGCGACGTCGCCATCGACCTCCTCAACAGGGCCATCGCAATCCGGCCCTCGGACGCAGAGTTCCACCACGACCTCGGGAACGTGCTGCAGGCGCAAGGCAAGACCGCCGACGCGCTCGCCTGCTTTCGCACGGCCGTCGCGCTCAAACCCGACCACGTCGACGCGCATTTCAACCTGGGCACGATGCTGCACGCGCAGGGCAGACTCGACGACGCGGTGGCCAGCTATCGCACGGCGCTCGCGTTGGATCCTGGTCTCGCCGACGCCCACAACAACCTGGGAGCCGTGTTCCAGCAACAAGGCAACGTGAACGAGGCCGTCGAAAGCTATCGCGAGGCGCTCAAGCGCAACCCCGATTCCGCGGATTGCAATTACAACTTCGGCAATGCGCTAAGGGATCAGGGGAACTTGCACGATGCGGTCGAAAGCTACCGCAAGGCGCTTGGCATCCGGCCGGATCACGTGTCTGCGCACCACAACCTCGGTATTGTGCTGCAGCGGCAGGGCAAGCTCCCCGAGGCTGTCGCCAGCTATCGCAGGTCGCTGTCGCTCAATGCGGGCAATGCCGATGCGCACTGCAATCTCGGCTCTGCGTTGCGGAGCCTCGGGAAGGGCGAAGAAGCGATCGCCAGTCTCCGCGCCGCGATCTCCTTTCGGCCGGATCACGCGATCGCGCACAACGAGCTGGGTACCGCACTGGCGGAGCAGGGCCGGCTCGATGAGGCCGCCGCATGCCTTCGCCGCGCTCTTTCCTTCCACCCGGACTACGTGGATGCGCAAAACAACCTGGGCATCGTCGAAGCGCGACGCGGGGATCTCGACGCCGCCGGAGCCTGCTTCCTCGCGGCCGCTACGGCGCGACCCACGTTCGCCGAGGCACACAACAATCTGGGCAACGTATTGAGCCAGCTCGGCCGTCCCGACGCCGCCGTCGCCAGCTTCCGGCGTGCGCTCGAAATACGCGAGGCGCCCGAATTCAAGATGAGCTTTGTCCGCTGCATTCGGGCCATCCGTGCCCCGGAGGACCGGGAATTCCGCGGCCTCGTGCATCGTGCGCTGGCCGAGCCGTGGGCAAGGCCTAGCGACCTTGCCGGCACGGCGATGCGAATCATCGCGACGGATCCGGGCATCAGCGGGTGCATCGAGCGCGCGGTGCGCGCCTGGCCCGACCGCCTGAACCGGCAGGAGCTCTATGCCGGCGATGGTCTGCGCGCGCTCGCCGTGAATGCGCTGCTTCGCGCGCTGCTGGAAAACGCGCAAGTCTGCGAACTCAAGCTGGAGCGGTTGTTCACGATGGTCAGGCATGCGCTGCTCGACACCGCGGCGGAAGCAGTCGATGGCCGCGACCCGGATGCGCCGACGCTCGCGTTCTACTGCGCGGTCGCGCGCCAATGTTTCCTCAATGAATTCGTCTATTCGTTCACGCCCGACGAGGAGGCGAGTGTGCGGCGGCTGCAAGACAAGCTGGCCGCCGCGCTGCGATCCGGTGCGACGATTCCAGCGATCTGGGTTGCGGCGCTCGCCGCCTACGCGCCGCTGTCGTCGCAGCCATTCGCGGACGCGCTGCAGCAGCGAGAGTGGCCGGAGCCGGTAGCCGCGCTGCTGACGCAGCAGATCGCGGAGCCGCGGGAAGAGCAGCGTTATCGGCAGGACATGCCCCGCCTGACGGTGGTCGAGGACCCCGTGTCGCGCCTGGTGCAGCAGCAGTACGAAGAGAATCCCTATCCGCGGTGGATCAAACTGCCGCTCGCGGCGAAAGCACACACACTCGATTCGTATCTGCGCGAGCAATTTCCGACGACACCCTTCGTCCCGCTCGGCAAGGACGGCCCACTGGACATCCTGGTTGCCGGTTGCGGGACCGGCCAGGAATCGATCGAAATGGCGCAGCAGTTTCCCGCCGCGCGCGTGCTCGCCGTCGACTTGAGCCTGTCGAGCCTGGCCTATGCCCGGCGCAAGACCGGCGAGCGCGGAATCACGAATGTCGACTATGCGCAGGGCGACATCACGAAGCTCTCGTCGATCGGTCGCACGTTCGACATCATCTCCTCGGTCGGCGTGCTGCACCACCTCGAAGACCCGATGGCGGGATGGCGGCAACTGCTGTCGATGCTGCGCCCCGGCGGCTTCATGCTCCTCGGCTTCTACAGCGCGCGCGCGCGGCAGAACATCGTCGCGGCCCGGAAGTTCATCGCCGACGGAGGGTACGGTTCGACCGCGGCGGAGATTCGCCGGTGCCGGGAGGCGTTGACGTCAGCCGAGAACGCGGCCAGGTTCGCGCAGCTGACGTCCTTTCGGGACTTTTACGTGACCAGCGAGATCCGCGACCTGTTGTTTCACGTCCAGGAGCATCGCTTCACACTGCCGCAGATCAAGCAAAGTCTGAGCGAGCTCGGCCTCGATTTCGTCGGGTTTCTGCTGGAGCCCGCGGTCGTGGGCAAGTACAGGGAGCGCTTTCCCTTCGACAAGCCCCGGACCAACCTCGACAACTGGAATGCGTTCGAGGACGAGTTTCCCCACACGTTCATCAGCACGTACGCGTTCTGGGTGCAAAAGCCCGCAGCCTAGGGCAGCATCTCCCGCAGCGACACAACCGCCGTTCGCGCGACACCGCCTCGCGCGGTAGCCAGGACAACCTCGGTCCCGGGCGCCTGGATCAGCCTGTCGGAAAGGTCGCGGCCGCTCAACCTTGCCGCCGGCACGCCGTCGACGGCAAGGATCCTGTCGTCCGGTGCCAGCCCTGCGGCCGCGGCCGGCGAGTCCGGCAGCACAAGGATCACTCGAAACGACTCTGCATCTTCCTTGAGCGCACTCATGCCGGCGCGACTGAAGGGCCGCGCAACGTGGCCGGGACGAAATTCGAACCAGATGACGCCCCGCATGTAGTCGAAGTCGAGGACGAAATTGGAGAGCGTGTCCGTGCCGATGTTCGCGGCCTCGGTTCGCGACGAGAACGCTCCGGCCTTGTCCTCGGCATAGCGGACGACTTGCTGCTTGAGGTCCACGCCGCCGACTTCGACGGACCCGACGCGGCTCGCCCAGTTGGGCGACGCACCGCCGGCGCCGTACGAGACGAGCTCGAGGCCGCGCTTCAACGAATCGGCCAGTCCATGCTGACGCGCCCATACAGGCTGCACGATCAATGTCGACGCATTGCCGGTGTCGAGCCCGAAGAGGCCGGATATGCCGTTGATCCTGCCCACGAGCAAGGGCTCGTCGTCGTCGAACATGATCGGCACCGGCACGCCTCCCGTCGTGTGCCGGAATCCGTCCAGCTTGCGCAGCGTCAACTGCGCATTGGGATAGTCGAGGCGCGCCGCGAACCGTTCGAAGACCTCGAGGCCGAGAAGTCCGGCAAGCGGGGCGCGCGCGCCGCGCTCGACCGTGTTGTATTGCAGCGGCAGGACATAGAAGTGCTGGTCGCGCAGCGTCGCCGCCCCGATTTCCACGCGATCGATGCGGACGTATTGCTCGGGGAGCGTGCCGCTGCCGGAACCGCCGCTCTCGCCTGCCCCGACGGGGTGGAGGTCCAGGATCTTCGCGACTTCCGGCGTGATGATGTTGTGACCGCCGGTGTCGAGGATGAATTCGAACGCGCGGCCGTTGAGCTTCGCCTCCACCGAAATCAGTCCCTGGTTGTCGATCGGCACCGTGGTCTCGCCGACCAGCGCGGTGTCGTCGGGCGGCTTCGGCGCAGCGAAGGTGTCGCTTGCCATTCGCGGTCGTGCTTCCCAGCGCTCTATGCGTACCGTGTCCGTGTTGGATGACGAGGAATCGCTCGACTCGATCAGGTGCGGAAGCGCGAGTCCCGACACGCTGCGGTAGTCCGCATAGCGCACGGTCTGAATCGATATCGGCATCGTGCGCACCGTGCGGTCGAGGAGCAACGTGGAGGCATCGAACCACATCTCGACGGGTTGTCCGTTCGCCGGGACGGCTTCCAGCACGACGAACTGGCGCCCGTCGAGCGCGCGCGTTTCGGCGGGACCGATGCGCGCGGAGCCGGCGCCTGCGCGCAACCACTCGCGGCGTGCCAGCCAGGCGTCGGTGCGCGACGCGGCCCGCGAGAACGGCGCATTCAGCAGGTGGACGCCGCCGGAGGGGTCCTGCCGCCAATGCGCGCGGCCGTCGTCGCCCTCGGCGATGCGCATGACGCCCAGATCCGCGGCAACAACGTAGCGTCCGTTCCTCAGGTCTTCCGTGCGCGTCCACGAGCCCGACAGCCCCGACGTCTGGATGTGTCCCCGCGCGACCAGGCCGCCGATTTCCTTCCATGCGGAATCGGGCACCGCGGCACGCGCCTTGGCCAGCACGGCGAGGCCGGAGGGGGCCGATGACGGACGGGCGTCCCGTGGCTGATTCGCCAACGCGCCGTGCAGGCAGCATGCCGGCAAGGCGAACGCCATCAATGCGGCCGGATACTTCATGAGGCCCTCAGCTCGAATGCACGGAGGGCAGCGTAGCCTGGTCTTCGCAGCCAGGTCTTGAACGATTCGCGCCGGTTAGGACGAGAGTTGCATCGCCCGGCGCCTCGCCCCTGGCGAAATGCCGAAATGGCGGCGGAACACCCTTGTGAAATGCGCCTGGTCGGAGAATCCGGCCTGCGCCGCGATTTCGGCAAGCGACAGGGCGCCCGACAGTGCGCGGTCCGCCTCTTCGACGCGCCGGCGGCGCACGTATTCGCCGAGCGTTTCGCCACACGTCCGGCGGAACACCCGCGAAACATGTGCCGGATGCAGGCCGATCTCGGTGGCCAGCTGCCCCAGAGTAGGCGCGCAAGCCAGGTCGGACTCGACCATGTCGACGATGCGCGAGATCCACGGCGGACGTCCGCGCGGCGCGTCGGCGCGAATCGCGTCGGCCATAAGCTCGATGGCCGCCGATGCCGTTGCCAGCGGTGCCGCGCTGTCATCCGCCCGCAGCTCGCGATCAAGCCGCCGCAGCGATGCCGCGGCCGGGCCTATGCCGACGTGGTGATAGTCGCGCAGCCAGTCGCGCACCCAGCGCTCGTCTGTCCACGTCGGGCCAAAGTGGATGTTCACACAGCGACTGGATCGCCCGCCGAAGCGGTTTTCGTGAACGTGTCCGGCCGGATAGGCGATCGCCGAACCCGCCCGACATTCGTCGCAATGCCGGGCGCGCAACTCGAACGCGCCGGATACGACGATGCACAGATAGGTGTTGGCATGCTCGTGCGCGGGCACGATCATCCAGGGCGCGTGATCGGCGGCATTGATGACGAGGTCGCTGGTCGCGACCTTACGCGTCATGTCGCCGAAGTTCTGGCCATGCGGCAAGGGATGCGTGGCGGGGCGCAGAGCAGTCGAGGGCGGGCTGGCGGCAATCATGAGTGGAATCCTCGAGCGTGCGCGAGGCGCACCGAATTCATGCAAACTATACCGCATGGACGAGCACGAACTCGACAATCCCGTCTGGTCATGCCTCGCGACGCGGCATGCGCACTTCGCGCAAGGCGGCCCGCACGCGTTGCGCTATCCCGTCGACTATTCGCCACTGGGCGGAATTCCCGCCACAGCCAGCTGCGGCGTCGCGGCGCTGCAGGCATTGGTCGAGGTCGGCGACGACATCGCGGTGACCGGCCCGCAGGTGCCCGACCTGCCGGCGAACTGGCAGACGCTGCACCGGATCCACATCGTGCAGATGATCCGGCGCGAGACGACGCCGCTGCCGGAAGGCGACGCGCCGGTCACCGCGCTCACCAGCGCCGACGTCGGCGACATGCTGGCACTGGTCGAACTCACGCATCCGGGGCCGTTTCGCAGCCGCACGATCGAGCTGGGCGACTTCGTGGGAGTGCGACAGGATGGCCAACTGCTCGGAATGGCGGGTGAACGGATGTGGATCGGTGATCACCGGGAGGTCAGTGGTGTCTGCACGCATCCGGACGCGCAGGGTCGTGGAATCGCGCGCGCGCTGATGGGCCGGGTGATCAACCGGATGCTGCGCGCCGGCCAGACGCCGTTCCTGCATGTCGAAAGCGGCAACGAGCGGGCCATCGCCACGTATCACGCGCTGGGTTTCGTGCGCCGCGCCGAGTTTCCGCTGCTCTACGCGCGGAAGACGGGGTAGACGGGCGATGGTGTACTTCCGGTGGCGACACGACGGATTCACGCTGATGGAAGCGTTGGCGGCAGTCGCCATCCTCGCGATTCTGGCGACATTGGCGCTTCCCAGCTTCCTCTCCAAGCTGATCGCCGACCAAATTGTCGCTGCGCTGCCGCTGGCGGATATCGCCAAGGCGCCCGTCGCGCTGTCATGGGTGACGACGCAGACATTCCCCGCGGACAATCCCGCTGCCGGATTGCCGGCGGCGGACAAGATCGTCAACAACTACGTCCGCTCGGTGGCCGTAGAGGACGGCGCGATCGATATCACGTTCGGCAACAGCGCGCACGATCGCATCGCCGGCAAGATTCTCACGCTGCGGCCCGCCGTCGTGGAGGACACGCCCGTCGTGCCGGTCGCATGGATTTGCGGATTCGCGAACGTGCCCGACAAGATGACCGTGAAGGGCGAGAACCGGACCAACGTCCCGGTGGGCTACCTTCCGCTGAGTTGCCGCAAGCAGGGCAAATGATCGTCAAAAGCGGTGCCGCGGGTCGGAGAAGAATTCCTGCATCAGGAACGCCTCCAGCTCGGCGTTGTCCTTCAGGCGGGCGGATAGCGTCACCTGGCGCCCCGAGGGCCGCGACTCGAAGAGAAAGTCTCCCGATTCTCGCTCTCGAATGATCGCGATCATCCGGCGTACGACCGCGATGCGGATGTCGGGGTTGTCGCCCCGGCGGACTTCGATCAGCTGCTTGGCGTTACGGTTGATGTCCTTGTCCCAGCCGAAGAAATAGAACTCGGCCTCGCTCAAGTCCATGCTCTTCATCTGGAACAGGCCACCGCCAATCCTCGGATCGGTGCCGAAGGACGGCGTGGTGTTCGCGCCGATATTGGCCGCGATGATCCGGTTCATCCGCTCGTTCTCGTCGTCGGCCGTTGGCACGTCCGACGGGCTTCCCGACGGTGCGGATGTCGACTCGCCGCGCGCGCGGCGCCTTGCTTCGATGTACGACGCGAGATCGGGCGCACCGGTCGGCGTGAGGGGCGCCGGTGCGGCATCCGAGGGCGTCACGCGCTGCGGCGGGAGGTCAGGCGCGCTTCGCGGCGGCGCGGCGATCACCGGCGGCGCAGATGGCCGGTGGGCGGAGGGCTTCGGCGGCGGTGCGCTGCGCGCAGGCGACCGGAGCGCGACCAAGGGTTCCGACGGCGGCGACGAAGGCATGGCTGCCGGCGGACTTTGCTGCGGAACCAGTTGCACGGCCAGCGGGCTGCCGGAGTCGTGCTGCTCGGCGTCGGTGGGCGCCAGCAGCCGCATCCGCGGCAGCCACGTCCACAGTGCGGCGGCGTGGATGAGGAGCGACAGCACGAACGCGACCCGGATTGCGGGAACGGTGATGTCGTCGTGTCGCCGGGCCGATGCGATGCTCCATGTGCTCATCGGCTGCTCAATGCGGACCCACGGAAAGAAAAGGAATCAAAACGGCCACGGTCCCATGCTGACCTCGGCTATTTTACATCGCCCTCCTGGACGGACCGTCCGGGACGCCAGGCCGCGCCGACTGGAATTGGAGCTTGGCCCTGTCGACGTCGATCAACGGTCCCAGTTCATAGACGTTGCGGTACCCGTAGCCGTAGAGCGTGATGTAGGTGGAAAGGTTCAACGACGCGCTGGGCGCCTTCGTCGGAAACGCCCAGTCGCGGTTGAGGAAATTGTTGTTGCAGTAGATCAGGATGCGCGTGTTCTTGTCGGGAAGTACCCGTTCCAGGCTCTCGAACGCGATGTCCGGGAAGCTCAGGTTGAGCGCGCCCTTGATGTGCAGCGCGTCGTATTTGTCCTTGCTGCGCGCGTCGAGGACGACTGTTCCGGGCTCGCGGCTCCATCGGATGAACTCGTCCTCGGTCAACCGGTGCGCTTCGCGATGGCTGGCGGCCTCGTTCGATATCCGCAGAAAGCCCTGCATGTCGATGGCCGGATTGGCGATGGCGGCATCGCCCGCCGCGAGCGCCCCTTGAGCCGCGGCGGCCAGGCACCCATATAAGCACAACGCTGCGAATGTCCGTTGCGATACCATGTGCGGTCAACGCGCGGCCGCCGCCCGGCGTTGACGACATGTCCATGACTACCCCCTCCCGACCGAAAGGTTCGCGCATGGCCCTGTGGCTCTCGTTTGGTCTCGTGCTGCTGCTCGCGGGCCCTCTGCTGACGTTGGCGTCCGGACGTGCCGCCGTCCACGGCGATTGGCGGACCGCGTCGCATCGCTCCACCGGGTTGGCGCCCGACCCGGCCAGCCACAGCGAAGCCGTCGTGCAGGTTTACGCGAGCCGTGCCTTCGGTTGGCGCGGCGCGTTCGCCGACCACATGTGGCTGGCCGTCAAGGCGCAGGGTGCCGATCATTACATTCGCTACGAGGTGATCGGCTGGCATGGCGGCGGCGGCCGGTCGGTCGTCTCCATTTCGGACCAGCGCGCTCCGGATGCGGAGTGGTTCGGCGCGAAGCCCAGGCTCATCCGCGACGTGCGCGGCGCCGATGCCGCCGCGATCCTCCGCAAGTTGCCGCAGGCGATCAACGCCTATCCCTACGGCAATACGTACAGCGCGTGGCCCGGTCCCAACAGCAACACGTTCATCGCCTATCTCGGCAGGGAAATTCCGGAATTGCGCGTGACGCTGCCGTCGACGGCGATCGGCAAGGACTACCTGCCGATCGACCGGATCGTCACAACGCCGCCCAGCGGCACCGGGGTCCAGGTATCGCTGCTCGGGATGCTGGGCGTGATCGCCGGCCCGGACGAGGGTCTCGAGCTGAATGTGCTGGGCCTGGTCACGGGAATCGACATCCGCCATCCGGCGCTCAAGCTGCCGGGGATCGGGCGGGTCCCCGGCGACGGCTGACCTCCGGAGCGATTTCGCGGCGGCGCGCGTCCAAGCGGGCGCTCCGGTTCACCGATTCGATCGCGGGCCGTGACGTCGAGGCGGCAGGGGTGCCTCACGAACGGATCGCGCGATTCGAGAAAGAGGAGGGCATGCTCGCGTAAGCGGACGAATCGATTGCCACGCGTCGGCCCGGCCGACGATAATGCGCGTCGCATCGATATCGCGAAAGCGCGCAATGACCGACACCAGCACCGCCGACAAGACCTCCGCAGTGCCCGCGCCGAAGGAACCCCAGGAGCGCATCGTCGTGACCGAGCACAGCCGGGTGGTCGACGGCAAGACGCTCGAGTACACGGCGACCTGCGGCACCGTCGTGCTGCGCGACTACGACGACAACGACGACGCCAAGGATGGCAAGAGCCGTGGCGACAAGGCGCGCGCGACGATGTTCTTCACGGCCTACACACGCAAGGGAGCGGGGAGCGCCGAACAACGCCCGCTGACGTTCAGCTTCAACGGCGGTCCGGGATCCAGCAGCGTGTGGCTGCACCTGGGCATCCTCGGTCCGCAGCGCGTGAGCACCGACGACAAGGGCAACGCGCCGCCGCCACCGTATGCGCTTGTCGACAACGACCTGACGCTGCTCCTGGAGAGCGATCTCGTCTTCATCGACCCGGTGGGCACCGGCTACTCGCGCGTGGCCGAGGGCGAAAAGGTCGACGAATTCCACGAATACCAGCGCGATCTCGACGCGGTCGGCGAGTTCATCCGCTTCTACCTCGCGCGCTACGGCCGCTGGGGCAGCCCCAAGTATCTGATCGGCGAGAGCTACGGCACGACGCGCGCGGTCGGCCTGGCGCTGCACCTGCAGGGCAAACACGACATATTCCTGAACGGCGTGATGCTGGTCTCGCTCGCGATCGACATGCAGACCCTGTCCTTCGACCACGGCAACGAATTGCCCTATCCACTGTTCCTGCCGACGTATGCTGCCACGGCCTGGTACCACAACGCACTGTCACCGGCGCTGCAGGCGAAGCCGCTCGCCGAGGTCATCGCCGCCGCCGAGGCGTTCGCGAACAAGGCCTATACCGTGGCGCTCATGCAAGGTGCGCGGTTGTCGCCGGCCGATCGCGCTCGCGTCGCGGCCCAGGTCGCGCGCTTCTCGGGACTTTCCGCCGAGTACGTCCTGCGCTGCGATTTGCGTCCTACCGAGTTCCGGTATTTCAAGGAACTGCTGCGCAATCGCGGCCAGACCGTCGGACGCCTCGATTCGCGCTTCCTCGGACTGGACCGAGACGATGCCGGCGAACATCCGGAGGCCGACCCGTTCCTCGCCAACCTCATCGGCGCGTATGCGGCGGGCATGAATCGATTGCTCAAGGACGTGCTCAAGTTCGACAGCGACGCGCCCTACGTCGTGCACGCGCCGATCTGGGACAAGTGGGCGTGGAAGGACTTCGCCAACAAGTACGTCAACGTCGGCGACAGCCTGCGTCGCGCGATGCACGCCAACCCGCACATGCGCGTGTACGTCGCCTGCGGCTACTACGACCTGGGGACGCCGCACGCGGCAGCCGATTACTCACTGAACCATCTGGGCTTGCGCGAGCCGCTGCGCAACAACATCCTCGTCAGCTATTTCGAGTCCGGGCACATGATGTACATCCACCGGCCATCGCGCGAGCGCATGGCGGCGGACCTGAAGGCGTTCGTCACCGCGCCCACGCCCTGACGTCGCGCCCCATGGCGTTGGATCTCGGCCGCACGCCACCGTCATTTTGACGCGGGTAATTGCGGATTGCGCAGCGTCAGCGGATAAGTGGCGAGGCTGCGCTGGCCGTTGCTGCCCACCGCACGCACGGAAAACAGGTAGTCGTCCTTGGACATCGGCAGGCTCGCACGCGTGACGTTGCCGACGAATTCCGCGCCCTGCCAGAACGGTGATGTGGTCTCGCGCCAGACGATCTCGTAACCGGCGATGTCGGACTCCGGATTGGCGCGCCACGACAGCGTCGTCCGGTTCTCGAGCTGGAAAGTCTCGATGCGCGCGGCCACGGGCGGCGACGGCGCGCTTGCCAGCGAGGCGAGCGCCGCGGCGTTCACTCGCGCGACTTGGGCCAGATAGTCGAAGTCGACGAATTGCGGCAGGTCGCCGTATTGAACACCGTCGGCAACGCGCACGTCCTGGTGCTGGTGGCGGAAATCCTCGTGGCCTTCCGTGAAGCGCACCGCTGCGAAACCTTGCGCGAGAAAAGGAATGTGGTCGCCCCCGCGCAGGTAGCGGTCGCGCCGGAGCACGACCTTGACGTTCATGTCCGGCACGTAGCGCTGCGCCGCGTCGCGGATCGTGCGCGCCAGTTCGCGCGCCGGTGAGTCGTTCTCGCCCCCGGTGGCGAGGCGCTGCTGCCACTCTTCGCTCAACTGTTTTACCGCGGGAACGCCCTCGGCGAAGAGCCGCAGCGTGCTCGCATCGCGCCGACCGTTTTCGTCGTGCGCATTGCCGACGATGTCGTTGGTGATCATCGCCTCGACGTTCACGTCGCGCTCGTGCGCGGACTTCGCCCAATGCGCGGCACCCAGCAGGCCCTGTTCTTCGCCGGCGACCGCCATGAACACGAGCGTCGCGGGAAAGCGGCGCTTCGCGAACGTGCAGGCCAATTCCATCGCCACCGCTGTGCCGGACGCGTCGTCGTTGGCGCCCGGCGCGTCGCACTCGCTGTTCATGACGTTGCCGCACATCGAATCGTAATGCCCGGACACCACCAGCGTGCGCGCCTTGGCAGCGGGGTCCGTGCCCTCCAGCGTGGCCACCACGTTCACCAGCGTCACCGCCTTCGGGATGCGCGGTGTAGCCTCCTGGACGAATTCGTCGAACTCGACCTTGAGCCGCGCGCCGGGCAGGGCGGCGCAACGGTCGAGCGTCGCCTTGATCCAGCGCCGTGCGGCGCCGATGCCACGGGACGGATCGTCGGCCGACGACAGCGAGTGCCGCGTGCCGAATGCGGCGAGCGCCCGAACGTAGGATTCCAGCCGCGACTGCGAAATGTCGCGCAGCAGCGCCGCGATATCCGGATCGACGGCAGAGGGCGCGTCAGCGGCGAACGCGATCGTCGCGCTCAAGGCCAGCGCGCAGCAGGCGGCACCGAATTTTCGTGATGCGCGAGGGTTCAAAGGGTCATCCGGATGGAACGCAGGACGTTGAACGGCATTATGCGGCAATGCGAAGGCCGCCGAATGCTACGCTTGTCACGAATTTACGATCCCCTTCGATCGATGCGGTATCCGTCCACGCCGTTGCTGATGGTCCTCCTTGTGCTGCTGTCGGCGGCCGCCGCGGCGGAGCCATCGCTGTATACGAAGGAGACCGAGTCCATCGCAATCGCGGGTGTTTCCGAAAGCGTCGACATCTATCGGCCGCTGGTCGGGGCTTCATCCGGCGTGGCGATCGTCGCGCACGGCTTCACGCGCTCGCGCATACGCCATCGTGACCTGGGACGCGCGCTGGCGGAGGCCGGCGTCACTGCCGTGATCCCGGACCTCCCCAACGTCATGGACCTGTGGGCCAACGGCGATGCGCTCGTCGAACTGACCGAGAAAGTGGAGGCGGGAGGCCTCGGGACGCTGCCGGCGGAGCCCTCGCAGGTGGTGCTGATTGGCACGTCGGCGGGAGGTCTCGCGACCGTCCTCGCGGCGGCGAAGATGCCCGGACTTGCCGGTTGGATCGGCCTGGATCCTGTGGACCGTACGGGTACCGGCAGCGACGCCGCCGCGAAGCTCACGGCGCCCGCGGTGGTCCTGTTGGGCGGCGCATCCGGGTGCAATCTCTTCGGCAGCGGCCGCGTCATCGCCCGCGCGTTGCCGCACCTGGTGCGGGCCACGGCCATGAAGGGGGCGACACACTGCGATTTCGAGGACCCGACGACCAACCTGTGCCGCGTGCTGTGCGGTGGGTCATCGCCGGAAATGAAGGCGCGCATCCGCGACGAGACCGTGCGGGCCACGCTCGATCTGCTCGGCATCGCCAAGGCGGGAAGCGCGACCGAAGGGGCGGAACCGGATGAACGCGAACGCGTCGGGCTCCCCGAGCCGGATGCCCCACCCGCCGCCGCAAGAGGAGAACAGCAATGAAAAGGCGCAAGCTGGGAAACACGGGTTTCGAGGTGGCGCCGCTCGCCTTCGGCGGCAATGTCTTCGGCTGGACAGCGGATGAGTCGACGTCCTTCGGCTTGCTGGACGCATTCACGGGCGCGGGATTCAACCTGATCGACACTGCGGATTCCTATTCGCGCTGGGTGGCGGGACATGAGGGCGGCGAATCGGAAACGATCATCGGGCGCTGGATTGCACGGCGCGGGCGCCACGACGACGTCGTCATCGCGACCAAGGTCGGCTCCGACATGGGCCTGGGCTACAAATGCCTGCGCGCCGACTACATCATCCAGGCCGCCGAACAGTCGCTGCGGCGATTGCAGGTCGATGCGATAGACCTCTATCAGTCGCACTGGGACGACGACAAGACACCCTTCGACGAAACGCTCGAGGCCTATGCGCGCCTGATCCGGCAAGGCAAGGTCAAGGCCGTCGGCGCCTCCAACCTGACCGCGGAGCGCCTGGCGCAGGCGCTCGACGCGAGCCGGCGACTTGGGCTTCCGCGCTACCAAACGCTGCAGCCACATTACAACCTGTACGAGCGCGCCAGTTTCGAAGGTCCGCTCGAGGACCTGTGCGTGCGCGAACACATCGGCGTCATAACGTATTTTTCGCTGGCGTCGGGGTTTCTCACCGGCAAGTACCGCAGCGAGGCGGACTTCGGCAAGAGCCTGCGTGGGGGAGGGATGCAGAAGTTCCTCAATCCGCGCGGACTGGCGATCCTGGGGGCACTGGAACAGGTTGCCAATCGGTGCAACGCGACGATGGCGCAAGTGGCGCTGGCGTGGCTCATGCATCGACCCGGCGTCACCGCGCCGATCGCCAGCGCGACGTCGGTTGCGCAGCTGGAGGAGTTGATCGGGGCCGTGCAGGTTAGCCTCGACGCCGACGCTGTCCGGGCGCTGGACCTGGCCGGTGGCTCGAACGGCAGCGGCAGCTCGCGCAATGGAAAGTGAGGGGCAGCGCGACGCGCGAGCGAATGAAGGTCAAGCGCGGCGAAGCTTGAGCGCCCCGAGGCCGCGACGGAATCCGCGCCGACCGGCCCGGACGCGTGGCGCGTCTACCGCGGCGAAATCATGCGTGGAGGCGGCGGAGCCGACGCGATGCGCTGCCGCTTCGCCTGCACGACCGAATGGGTCGCCGCGCCGTGGATGCGCTTGGGCCGCGCCGACGGCGGATAGGCATAACCGTAGGGAAGGTAGCCGCCGATGTCGCTATACGCGCCCATGTCCTCGCTGGCGGGATAGGCGATGTAGGGCTCGGTATAGGTCCTTTCCAATGACGCGCGATGACTGTCGGCGATCCGCTGCGCCGTGCTGCGCGCCAGCGAATCGCGTTCGCGCTGCAACTCGGCGAGCGCCACCGGATCGGCGTCGACCGTTTTGACGTCAATCTGCTCGCCCGCGCAGGGCGCGTCGGTATAGAGGACGTTCAGGTTGCGGTCGAAGCACTTGTACACGGTGGTGGACGCGGCGACGGCGCCGCCGCTCGCCATCGCGAGAACCCACAGCGCCGCGAGCGCGAGGCTGCGGGGTCGACCGATCACTGCTGTTGTGTGCGCGCGAACCATGGCTGCCGGTCCTCGATGTCCATCGTGCGGAAGCTGTCAAATCGATTCTACGCCAATCGCTGCCGGGCAAACACGGCTCGCGCGTCGGCTATTCCCGCCCGAAGCGGAGCATCGCCCGCACTCTGCCCCAATTGATCGGCGCCGTGCCCCAATGTCGCCAGCACCGCCGCCCCTTGGCCGCCCACGATGAATTCGTCGACCGACGCTTCCGGAAGGTGGTCCGCGATGAAGAAGCTGAACCTGCGTGACCTGGCGGTGGCAACAATCCTGAGCGGAATCGCCTTCGCGGTGGGAGCATTCTTCTTCCTGAAGCCGGCGGCCGCGTGCACCGGCGTGCCCGAGGGCTTGTGGCTCCGGTTCACCGACGGCCAGCCGCGCCTGTCGGGCAGCGCGCCGATGCCGGTCAAGATCGTGGCAATGGAAGTGGCGGTCACCTACTGGGGCTACCCGCAAGGCTTCGTCTGCAATTCGGGCTACGCCGAGGACGAGAAGTGGATGAAGGTCACCGAGGCCGTCTATCGCGCGCCCCTCCCGAATCTGCGCACCGGCGCCGTGCTGGTTCGTCCGGACCTCGTCGTCGTCGCCGGCCGCACGCTGACCGAAGGGCGCCGCAACGATCTCGAAGCCGCCGTGCGCAAGAACCTCGCGTCCGCCGGGCTCGAAGACTTTCCGACAATCATCGAAATCGGCGTCGTCCCCGACCTAAAATTGCAGCGCCAACTCGCCGCGCTCAGCGTGCATTTCGCCGTCAACTCGGCGAGCGTCCCGCCGGAGACGACTTCTGCGCTCGCGGACCTTGCGCAGGAGATGCGCCGTGTCCATGCGCAGATCATCGTCATCGGCCATACCGACGCGACCGGACGTGCCGCAAGAAACGACTCGCTTTCGCAGGCGCGCGCGGACGCCGTCCGGGACTACCTGGTGCAGGGCAGCGTCGATTCCACGCACATCACGGCGCTGGGCGAGGGCGACCGGATGCCGGTCGCGGATAATGCGACCGCTGCCGGACGCGCCGCGAATCGCCGCGTGGGATTCGAACTCGTGGTTCCGCTGGACCGCTGATCGGACGTCCGACCCGCCCGTAGTCCGGGTCCTACGCCAATTTGAGCCACGCGCTGTATGCCGGCAGCGGGGGTGGGGCGTTAAATGGTTCGATACCCCCAAGGGGGTCGATATCGTGGGAGTTCGTATGAAGAAGACACTTGCCTTGACTGTCGGAGTGACCGCTCTGACCCTTGCCTCTCTGGCGTCGGCTCAGGTCACGCTTTACGATCGCGAAGGCCTGCGCGGACATACCTTCAGCGCCGATCGCGCGATCGACAACCTAGATCACTACGGCTTCAACGACCGCGCGTCGTCGATCATTGTCGAAGGCGGCGAATGGATCGTTTGCGAGCACGCGGAGTTCCAGGGTCAATGCATCACACTGCGGCCCGGCCAATATCCGTCGTTGGCCTCGATGGGCATGGACCACCGCATCTCGTCGCTGCGCCGCGTGCACGGCGGCCCTGCCTATTCGTATGCGCCGCCGCCGCCGGTCCCCGAACCCTATCCGTACTATCAACGCCATGGGGAGGCGCTCTACCAGGCCGACGTCGTGGCCGTCCGGGCGGTGCTCGGCCCCCCGCAGCAGCAGTGCTGGGTCGAGCAGCAGCAGGTCCACACGAACAACAGCCCGAACGTTCCGGGTGCGATCATCGGCGGCGTGCTGGGCGGCGTTCTCGGCCACCAGATCGGCAACGGGCGCGGCAATGACGTGGCCACCGCCGTCGGTGCGGTTGGCGGCGCCGCCATCGGCGCCAACGTCAACCGCGGCAGCCAGACCGCGACGCAGAATGTGCAGCGCTGCGCTGATGTTCCGAACTCGGCGCAGCCTGCTTATTGGGACGTTACCTACCGGTTCCGCGGCCTGGAGCACCGTGCGCAATTGAGCTTCGCGCCCGGAGCGACGATAACCGTCAACGAACACGGCGA
Source organism: uncultured beta proteobacterium (assembly GCA_963828045.1). GTDB lineage: Bacteria > Pseudomonadota > Gammaproteobacteria > Burkholderiales > Casimicrobiaceae > VBCG01. Next base: position 343,282 of record CAWHCM010000001.1, read on the forward strand.
GCCGCGAGTCTGACGTTCGCGGCGGCTGGCCGGCCGGCGCTCAGGCCGGCTTCATGCGCGCGCGCACGCGTACCTGTACGGGACTTGCAACGGCGCGGCGAGACGATCGCAACCGTGGCGATGGACGGGATTGCAGTGGGCCGCGAGTCCGACCCGCGGATCGCCGCTAGAATGGCGTATCGATCCTGCGGCTTGCGACGAGACCTCCATCATGAAACTCACCTGCTATGCGATCAACGCCGATGCGCCCATTCCACGTCCCGCGCCCACGACGCGGCCGTGGATGGATGGCATCGTCGACAAGCATGCTTACCGCTGCCTGCCGCTGAGCATCGCGAACAGCTACGGCTGGGATCTGGTCTCGCCGTGCGAGTTCACCGCCGAATGGACGGGCGATAACCATCCGCGAGCGCTGTCGCTGCGCCGCGACGATGGCAGCGTACCGGCGCTCCAGCACGTGCAGACGCATTTCGGCTATGGGATCATCACGTTTCAGATTTCGTACCTGTTTCGCACCGAACCGGGATGGGATCTCGTCGCCACCGGTCCGTGGAATCGTCCCAAGGATGGCATCGCGCCTCTGACCGGCGTGATCGAAACCGACTGGCTGCCGTATCCGTTCTCGATGAACTGGCAGATGACGCGGCCCGGGAAGGTGCGCTTCGAACGCCACGAGCCGATCTGCACGATCTTTCCGGTTGCCCGCGGTCTGCTGGAGACCGTCGAGCCCGAAATCGTCGCGCTGAACGACCATCCGGAAGTGAGCGCACCACTGCGCGAGTGGAAGGAGCGGCGCGCCGAATTGATGCGCGAACTCTACAGCGCACCGAAGGAACTCAAGGACGCCTGGCTACGCGACTACTTCGTCGGCCGCATGCCGGACGGCTCGGGCATTCCCAACCATCAGACCAAGCTCAAGCTCGCCGCGCCCGTCGATCGGCGAAAACCGGAATAGAACCCGCTTCCCGCCAAGGCGGCGGCAGCGTCGCATACAGTTGCTCGGCGAGCATTGCCTGTGTCGCAATGTCGTCGCCGGCCAATGCCTTTCGCTCTCGATTCCTCCATGTTGGTGATAATCTTCCCGCCGTGCACGACAATCGCGCCTTGCGAGGCCATCCATGGCAACGCTTTCAATTGAACGAAGGTTCGCGGTGCTGGCCGGCGCCGCTTGTCTGGCGGCGGTCTCGGGGTGTGCGATGAGTCCGCCGCAGGCGAAAACGGTCGACCTCCAGCGCCAGGTGGCCGATACCGAGAGGGCCTTCGCCAAGACGATGGCCGACCGCGACCATGCGGCTTTCGTGAGCTTCGTCTCCAGCGAAGCCATTTTCTTCACGGGCCCGAAGCCACTGCACGGCAGGCAGCAGGTGGCTGACGCATGGAAGCGCTTCTACGAAAAACCCGATGCGCCATTCTCGTGGGCGCCGGAACAGGTCGAGGTGCTGGAATCGGGAACGCTTGCATTGAGTTCGGGCCCCGTGTGGGACCCCAAGGGCAAGCAGATCGCGACGTTCACGTCGATCTGGCGGCTGGAGGCGCCGGGCGTGTGGCGCATCGTTTTCGACAAGGGCAACGAGGTCTGCGACTGTCCGAAGTCGCCTTGAGCCTGGGGGTTGACTAAGCCGGCCGCAGGGTATCGTCGAGCGCCCGATGCTAAGATGCCGCGCACCACCCGCGGCATCCATGGCGACCCCGAAAAAAACCCCTTTGACGGACCGGCAATTCGCGCGGATCGCGCGCGCGCTGGCCGAGCCGCGCCGGTACAGGATTCTCGAGCAGCTGGGCGCGCGCGACGGTCCGCTGCCGTGCGTTGCGTTGCAACAGGCGCACGACGTGAGCGCCGCGACGATGTCCCATCACATCAAGGAGTTGGTGACGGCGGGCTTGGTCGAGATCGAGCGCGACGGCAAGTTCATGAACCTCACGTTGCAGCGCGGCGTTCTCCGTGCGTACCTGCAGCGTCTCGCGAAGATCTAAGGTTATTGCGAAAAGCTCTCGAAATCCGCGTTGATCAGTTCGATACTTGTCTAAGCGTCAAATTGACGACTGAAGACAGGAGCAAGACATGAGCGTACTGACTGGCAAGGTGGCGATCGTGACCGGGGCATCCAAGGGAATCGGCGCGGCCATTGCGAAAGGCCTGGGGGCGGCGGGCGCCGCGGTGGTGGTGAGCTATTCGTCCAGCAAGGACGGCGCCGACCGCGTCGTCGCCGAGATCGCGGGCAAGGGCGGCAGGGCAATCGCCGTCCAGGGCGATGTCGCGAAGGCGCACGATGTGCGGCGGCTGTTTGCCGAGACCAAGAAGGCATTCGGCGTGCCCGACGTCCTGGTGAACAACGCTGGCGTCTACGATTTCAGGCCGCTCGAGGGCGTCACCGAGGACGAGTTCCACCGCGAGTTCAACACCAACGTGCTGGGACCGATCCTGACGATCCAGGAAGCGGTAAAGTACTTCGGCCCCGAAGGCGGCAGCGTCATCAATATAAGTTCCGCTGCCAGCACGGCGGCGCCGCCCAACTCCGTCGTCTATTCGGCGACGAAGAGTGCCGTGGACACGATCGCGCGCGTGCTCGGGAAGGAACTCGGTCCGCGCAACATCCGTGTCAACACGATCGCACCCGTCGGCGTGGAAACCGAAGGCACGCGCAGCGCCGGTATCATCGGCAGCGATTTCGAGAAGCAGATGGTGGCGGCCACGCCGTTGGGGCGCTTGGGACAGCCGGACGACATCGCTAAAGTCGCGGTGTTCCTGGCCTCCGACAGTTCCCGGTGGCTGACGGGCGAGCGGATCACCGCTTCCGGCGGCTTCCGCTAACTACTTCTCCAGCAGGTACGCGCGGCTGTCGGCGAAGAAATGCGGACCGGCATCCGTGCGCAGCGCGGTGCCCACGCCCTCGGCCGTAAGCACTTCAAGCAGGAGCGCGCTGGGCACGCCGCCGTCGATGATGTGCACGGAACGGACGCCTTCGCGCACGGCGCGCAGCGCGGCTGTCACGCGAGGCTCCATGCCGCCGTGCACGACGTGGTCGCGCAACAGCTCCTCGGCGTCGCCGGCGGACAGGATGTGCACGATCTTGCCGTCGCGGCCCTTCACGCCGGCGATGTTCGTCATCAGCACGAGCTTCTCGGCCTCCAGCGCGCGCGCGAGCCGGCCGGCCAGCAGGTCGGAGTTGATGTGATACGTCGTGCCGTCGGTGGCCACGCCGATCGGCATCACGACGGGAACGAAATCGCGCGACAGCAGCAGGCTGATGAGCCCGGTGTCGATGCTCTCGACGTCGCCCAAGAAGCCCAAGTCGGGCGCATCGGGGTCGTCGGTGGGCGCGGGCATCGGACGCGCGCGGATGAAGCGGCCGTCCTGTCCGTCCAGCCCGACGGCGCGTCCGCCGTGCCGGTTGATGAGCGAAGTCAGTTCCTGGTTGAGTTCGGAAAGCGCCATCTCGACGACGTTGAGCGTGCGCTCGTCGATTATCCTGTGGCCGCGATAGCGCTTGTTGGGCAAGCCCATCTGCTTCATCAACTCGTCGATGCCCCAGCCGCCGCCATGCACGACGATGGGCTTCATGCCGACCAGGCGCAGCAGCGCGACGTCGCGCGCGAAGCCCGCCTTCAGCGCCGGATCCGCCATCGCGTGGCCGCCGAAGCGGATCACCAGCGTCTTGCCGTTGAACGCGCGCAGGTACGGCAGCGCTTCAGCGAGGATGCCGGCTTTCTGGGAGGGGGTCATGGCGCGACGAGGGGCTTTCTTCCGCGGCTGATATTGTCGCCGTCGCCCGGCTGCAACGTCCAGAACGACAGCGATGACAGCATTGTAAGGCCGCCGACGGTCAGGAGCGTGTAGTGGAGCGCTGTCGTGATGGCCAACTGTTCGGTTTGCGGCACATCGCCTAAATACCAGCCGGCGATGAGTGAAGCACACGCCAGCCCGAAGCTCAGCGACATCTGCTGGCACGTGCTCGCGATGGACGTGGCCATGCTCGACGCGTCCGGCGCGACGTCCGCATATGCCATCGCATTGATGCTCGAGAATTGCAGCGAATTGAAGAATCCCTGCGCCAGACCGAACATCACGATCACCGGCAGCGGCGTGGCCGGCGTCACCAGCGAGAACATGCAGATGGTCACGCCCGCCATGACGGTATTGACGATCAGCACCCGGCGAAAGCCGTAACGCCGAAGGATCCGGGTGCTCAGGAATTTCATGCCCATTGCGGCGGCCGCGGCGGGCATCATCAGCAGCCCCGATTCCCACGGCGGCAGCCCCAGCCCCAACTGGTAGAGCAGCGGCAGCAGGAACGGCAGGCCGCCAATGCCCAGCCTTGTCACGAAGCCGCCGGCCACCGACACACGAAACGTGCGCACGCTGAAGAGCGAAAGCCGCAGCAGGGGATATTGCATCCGCCGCGCATGCACCGCGTAGGCCGCGAGCAGGCTCATCGACAGCAGGAAGAACACGATTGTGGACGTGATGTCGATCGTGTGTTCGCCGAAGATTTCCAGCAGCCACGACAAGAGCGCCGTGCCGCTGCCGAACAGCACGAGTCCGACGACGTCGAGCGGCCTCGGCGCGTCGCCCCGATAGTCCGGCATGTGGTGGAAGATGATCCACAGCGCCGCGATGCCCATCGGCACGTTGACGAAGAAAATCTCGCGCCACGACAGCCAATGCACGATGAGGCCGCCGACCGTGGGTCCGAGCAGCGGGCCGATGAGCGCGGGAACGATAACGAAGTTCATCGCCACCAGCAGTTCGGATTTGGGGAACGTGCGGATGATCGCCAGCCGGCCCACCGGCGTCATCATCGCGGCGCCGAAGCCCTGCAGGATGCGCGCCGCGACCAGCATCGGCACGCTGACCGACAGGCCGCACAGCACCGACGCCAGCGTGAACAGTCCGACGGCGAACGCAAAGACGCGGCGCGTGCCGTACTTGTCGGCGATCCAGCCGCTTACCGGGATGCCCACGGCCAGACTCAGGATGTAGCTCGTGACCACCGCCTTGAGACTCAGCGGCGCCACGTTCAGGCTCACCGCCATCGACGGGACCGCGGTGTTGACGATCGTCGAGTCGAGCTGCTCCATGAAGAGCGCGGTGGCGACGACCCAGGGCAGATACGCCTTGACCGTCGCGGCGTCGACAGCGGCTTTCGGGACTTCGGATGGCGGAGAGGACATGACCATTGGGCGCGGTGCGGATTTCATTGTAAGGTGCCGCCGAAAATCGCTGATCCCAGGAAGACGATGGAGTTCGACGGCGACGGGAAGTTGGTGGCCAGTTGCATGTAGCCTGGCGGGGTGAAACGGCCCCCTTGACAACGTCCCATCCGCGCGTACAATAGGTAACGAAACGGTTACCAAAAAGTGGCCGTTCCTCAGGTGAATAAGGAAGGGCGGCCGAATATGCGTAACCAGGCAGTGTCCAGAAGGTCGAACGAGCGCGACGTCTTCCAGGCCCTCGCCGATCCCACCCGCCGCGCCATCCTGACGCTCTTGCGCCAGGGCAGCCAGCCGGTCAACGGCATCGCCAGCGATTTCCCGATCAGCCGCCCGGCCATTTCGCGGCACCTGCGCGTCCTCCGCGAGGCCGACCTCGTCACCGAGATCAAGGTGGGCCGCAACCGTCTCTACGAGCTCAACGCCGGCCCACTCAAACACGTCGACGACTGGCTCGCGCATTATCGCCACATGTGGCAGCACCAACTCCGCAACCTCAAACGCTTTGTCGAGCAGAAAGCCAAGGAGCACTGACATGAATGACGCCGCAACATTCAACGACACCATCGTCGTCGAAATCGACATCGCCGCGCCGCCGGAACGCGTATTCCAGGCGTGGATCGACCCGCAGCAGCGCCTCGCGTGGTGGGGCGACCAAGGGACTTACGTCACCACGAAGTTCGACAGCGACCTGCGCGTCGGCGGTAAGTGGCTCACCGAAGGCAAGGGCAAGGATGGGAATGATTTCACGGTCTCTGGCCAATACACACGGGTCGAGCCGCCCAGGGCGCTTGCGTTCACCTGGAATCACAACTGGGGCGGTCCCGAGATGCCGGAGACGCACGTGCTCGTCGAACTGATACCGACCTCGTCGGGAACGCACGTGACGGTCACCCACTCCGGGTTCACGACCGCGCCCGAGCGCGACGCGCACAACCAGGGCTGGGCACGCGTATTGGGCTGGCTGCAGTCCTACCTGCAACGCAAATAGGGAGCGGCAATCATGAACACACCCTTTCAAACGCACGGCGCGTTCAGCTGGTTCGAACTGACGACCAGCGACCCGAAGGAAGCGCGCAACTTCTACGGCAAGTTGCTAGGCTGGAAATTCCAGGACATGGACGTGGGCACCGGTACCTATACGGTGATCAACGTCGGCGAAGGCGGCATCGGCGGGATCACCGCCACGCCGCCCAATGCGGCGAGCATGCCGCCCGCGTGGGGCGGTTACGTGACGGTCGACGACGTCGACGCGGTCGCCAAGCGCGTGGAGGGGTTGGGCGGGCGCGTGCTGCTTGCGCCGATGGACATCCCGACGGTCGGCCGCTTCGCAACGATCATGGATCCGCAGGGTGCGACGTTGTCGCTGATCACTTACGCGAAGAGGAACTAGACGCGATGGGAACGCGTTATTCCGACGCGCGGATCGAAAGCATCCTGCGCGAAGCGGCAAGCGGCGTGCCGGTCATGGACGTGTGCTGGAACCACTGCATCAGCCGGTCGACGCTTCGCGCATGGAAGGCGAAATACGGGGCGGCGATCTACCTCAAGGAGAGAAATGATGACCGACCACATCACCGGAACGCGTGAGGACTGGCTTGCTGCCCGGCTGGAGCTGCTCAAGGCCGAGAAGGAGCTGACGCGCCGCAGCGACGAGCTGGCACGCCGACGGCAGGCGCTGCCCTGGGTTCGAATCGACAAGGAATACAAATTCGACACCGACGAGGGCACCGCGTCCCTGGCCGAACTTTTCAGAGGACGCTCGCAGCTCCTCGTCTATCACTTCATGTTCGGCCCCAAGTTCAAGGCGGGGTGCCCGTCCTGCTCATCGATCGCGGACGGCTTCAATGGCTCCGTCGTCCACCTCGCGAATCACGACGTCATGTTCTGGGCGGTTTCGCGGGCTCCGCTCGCCAAGCTGCAGGCGTACAAGCAGCGGATGGGCTGGAGATTTCCCTGGGCGTCCTCGTTCGACAGCGACTTCAACTACGACTTCCACACGACGCACACCGAAGAGCAGCAGCGGTCGGGTTCCGTCGAATACAATTTCGGCGCGAGAGACACTCGGGCGACAGCGGCCGGCGAGGTGAGCCCGGTCGCCGCGGAGATCGCGGCGAGCGCCGGGACGGACTGGCCGACGTTCACGCGAGAAATGCCCGGCATGAGCGCGTTCGCGCTCGAGGACGACGGCGTCGTCTACCACACCTACTCGGCGTACGCGCGCGGGCTGGACGGCCTCTGGGGCATGTACCAGTGGCTCGACCGCGCGCCGCGCGGCCGCAACGAACAGGGCTTCTGGTGGCGCCGGCACGACGAGTACGACGGAAACTGATCTACTTGCAGCTCATCCCCGCCGCCGCGTCCTTGGCGGGCAGGTTCACGTCGAAGTCGAACGTGAACGTCGTCTGGTCGAGCTTGCCGGCGATCTTGCCCGATAGAGTGCCGCCTGGCTTCACCTCTCCGGTCATCTTCTCGACCTTGAAGTCCCTGGGCGCCTCGACCACGCGCTGGATGCCGGCCATCGGCGACTTGGCGTGGTTGGTGTTCAAGTCGATCGACTTCACCGCCGCCGCGGAGGCTGTTTCCTTGCCTCCGCCCGGGCAGAACATGATGATGGCCAGCGTGCGCTGCTTCCCGCCTTTCGCGCCGTCGGCGTAGGACGACGTCTGGAAGCTCTCCGCCTCCTGCGGCGTGATCGGGTCTTCGTTGAACCAGATCGCCACGCTGTGCGAATCGCCATATAGCGACGCCACGCAGTTGGTCGCCGCGAATCTTTCGCCACCCATGACGCCGGTCGCCGAGCATCGCGTCTTCACCGGCGCCGAGGCGGCTGCCTTGGGGCTCGCCTCCGAGGCCGCTGCGACTGCGCCACCCGGCATCGGCTGGCCGACCTTCCAGGCGGCGGCCAGCGCGGCGGCGCTGCGTTTTTGCTCTACTGTGAGCGGTTTCGCGATTTCGTCCCGGTAGGCGATGTTCTCCTTGTCGCCGTTGCGCGCGGCGATCGTGGCGTTGGCGAGTGCTGCGACGTCATCCTTCGCCGCGCCCTGGCCGTTGTGGTAGACGACGGCCAGCTTGAACTGCGCGTCGGCAAAGCCCTGGGCCGCCGACTTGCTCCACCAGTCGAACGCCTGCGCATAGTCCTTCGGTACGCCCGCACCCTTGGCGTAGAGCAGACCCAGGTTGTATTGCGCTTGCGCATCGCCGGCCGTGGCCGCCTTGCGGAACCACGCGGCGGCCTGCACGTCGTCCTGCTTCACGCCGTCGCCGGTCGCGTAGATGTATCCCAACTCCTGTTGCGCGTCGACGTGATTTTGCGCCGCCGCCTTGCGGATCCAGGCGATGCCCTGCGCCTGGTCCTTCGGGTATCCATTGCCGAACTCGTAAAGCCGGCCGATCCGGTATTGGGCTTCAGGGTCCCCGCGTTCCGCCAGCGGGCGATATTCGTTGGCGGCGGTGACGTAGTCCTTCCTGGCCAGCGCTTCGTAGCCTTCCTTGAGGCCGGCATTTGCGGTGTTGCCGCACAACAGGACGGCGAGGGCGAGCAGGACGCGCAGACGCATGATTTTTCCCCGGAAGGATGGTCGTGAACGCAGTCTTGCATAGCCGACGCAAAAATTGAAGCTCGCGGCGCGGTCGCCGCAATCCGAATGCGACGTCTGGGCATAATGACGGATGCCCAAGAATTACACGATGGGTGGCCGCTCCGCCTCGGTGCCTCCTGGCGGCGTCGGACCTCCTCCCGAACGTCAATCGTGGCGCAAGCGCTTGGGCGCGTTGCGCAATCTGCCGCCCTTCCTGGAGCTTGTCTGGCGGACGAGTCCGTCCCTCGCGATCAGCCAGGCGCTGCTGCGGATTGTTCGCGCACTGCTCCCCGTCGCGACGCTCTATGTCGGCAAGCTGATCATCGACGAGGTGGTCGGGCTCGTGCAGATACCGCATCCGGGCACGGATCTGCGCGAGTGGATCGACAGCGGATTGCTGAACCGCATCGGGCTGTTGCTTGCGCTCGAGTTCGGGTTGGCCATTCTTTCGGATGTGCTGGGCCGCGCAGTCTCGCTGCTCGATTCGCTGTTGTCGGAACAGTTCAGCAACGAGACCAGCCTGCGTCTCATGGAACACGCAGCGACGCTCGACCTCGAGGACTTCGAGGACAGCGAGCTGCAGGACAAGCTGGAGCGCGCGCGACGGCAGGCGAGCGGGCGCTCCAGCCTCATCGGGCAGCTTTTCGGCCAGGCGCAGGACGTGGTGACGGTCGCCAGCTTCGCGGCGGGCCTGCTCGTCTACGCGCCGTGGCTCATCGTGTTGCTGGCCATTGCGCTGCTTCCGGCGTTCATCGGCGAGGCGCACTTCAACGCGCAAAGCTATTCGCTCAACTTCGTACGCACGCCGGAGCGGCGCGAACTCGATTACATCCGGCAAACGGGCGCCAGCGCCGAAACCGCCAAGGAAGTGAAGATCTTCGGCCTCAACGCGTTCCTGATCGATCGCTACCGCGTGCTGGCCACGAGCTTCTTCGAGGCCAATCGGCGCATCGCGATGCGCCGCGCGGGCTGGGGCAGCCTGCTCTCGGCTGTCGGGACCGTGGCCTACTACGTCGCGTACGCCTACATCGTGTGGCGGACGCTGCATGGCGATTTCTCGATCGGCGACCTCACGTTTCTCGCGGGCTCTTTCCGGCGCCTGCGTACGTTGCTGGAAAACCTGTTGTTGGGGTTCAGCCAAGTCGCGGGCCAGGCGCTGTACCTGGACGACCTGTTCTCCTTTTTCGAGATCAAGCCTGAGATCGTGCCGCCGCCCAACCCGCGCCCGTTCCCGATTCCGATCGAGCAGGGCTTCACGTTCGAGAACGTCGGCTTCCGTTATCCCGGCGCCGAGCGGTGGGCAGTGCGTGGACTGAGCTTCGACCTGCGAGCGGGGGAGACGCTGGCATTGGTCGGCGAGAACGGCGCCGGCAAGACGACGCTGGTCAAGCTGCTGGCGCGACTCTACGACCCCGACGAGGGACGCATCGTGCTGGACGGATTCGACTTGCGCGAGTACGACCTCTTCGCGCTGCGCGCCAATATCGGTGTCATCTTCCAGGACTTTGTCCGCTACTTCTTCACGGCCGCCGACAACATCGCGGTCGGGCGCATCGAGGCGCGCGACGATCGCGCGCGCATCATCAGGGCCGCGGAGCGCAGCCTGGCCGACGAGGTCATCCGCAAGCTGCCCAACGGCTACGACCAGGTGCTCGGCAAGCGTTTTCGCACCGGCATCGACCTCTCCGGCGGCGAATGGCAGAAGGTTGCCATCGCGCGTGCTTACATGCGCGACGCGCAACTGCTGATCCTGGACGAGCCCACCGCGGCGCTGGATGCGCGCGCGGAATACGAGGTGTTCAAGCGCTTCAAGGAATTGAGCGCGGGCCGCACCGCAGTGCTCATCTCGCACCGCTTCTCCAGCGTGCGGATGGCCGACCGGATCGTCGTGTTGAAGGACGGCGCGGTGGATTCCGTCGGCACCCACGCCGAGTTGCTGGCGTTGCGCGGGCGCTACGCCGAACTGTTCGAGTTGCAGGCGGCAGGATATCGGTAGCGGCGCGCGATACAAACGTCGTTAAAGAAAAACGCGCAGCCCGACGCGCTAACAGGTATCTTTCGGGAATGAACCCATACAGATCGATCTTCAGTCCAGCCACGACGCGGGAACGGCGTGAAAACTTCGAGGACTATTGGATCTACAGTCAGCATCATGCGGGCGAAATCCTCGAAGGCGAGAAAAACCTAACTCGCAAGAAGGAGGCACTGGCGCGATTCCAGAGCCGGGCGATCCGGACGCGCAAGCCGCTGGCCGATCCGGAGCGCTTCTACCGGAACTACGTCAAGTTGATGGACGACCCGCGGAGCCTCGACCGCAAGACGCTGCTGCTTACCTTCCTCTACAAGTTCGCCCGGCACGAGTGGGCCGGGATCTCCGCCGTCTGGGACGGCATCCCGAGCATGGCGTGCTCGAGGTCGACGACCGAAAGGATCAGCCGCTATCATCTGTGCGAGGAGTTCTGCCATATCCGGCTGTTCCACGAGATGTTCCGCACGTTCCAGCTCGACCGGATCGAGTGGATTCCGCTGGGGAAGTGGATGGGCCGCGTCTACCGGTACTTGCCCAAGTTTCCCGAGTCGGTCATGTCGCCGCCGGCCTTCGTGAGCGAGCTCATGGGGTTGACGCTGTACCGGCACCTCGATCGGCTGCTCGACGACATCCTCGCCGACGAGCCGGAGGCGCGCGACCACATGCGCGCGATGCTGCGCGAGATCATGATCGACGAACTCGCCCACACGGGGCAGCGCCGCAATTTCATCGGCCCGATCGGCATCGCCGTCTCCCGGCGCATGATCGTGCCCATGTTCCGGATGTTCTACCGGGACCTCCCCGAGTCCGAATATCTCCTCGACGTGGACAGGATGATCGAGGAGGCCGCCGCGTTCGATTACAGCGCGATGACGCCGGACGTGATTGCGTCGAGCTGGGTTCCGTCCTACTGCCGCGACTCGTCAGGCGCGTCTGCTCTTGGCCACACGCCGGTGTGACATACGATCTGCCAGTCTCGAGCCCTATTGGATCCGCCCCGTATCGCCGGCGTAGCGGAGGATGCCAAGTCGATATTCGAGCGCCGTCGGTGAACGCACCGCCCAGAAATGCAACGTGGTTGTTACGCGCTCCCCAGGGCCGAGGGTGAGGCCGTCCCTTGGCGACAGCCACAAGTAATACACCGGTCGGCCGGGCGGAAATCCAAACAGCCACCCATCCTTGGGCAGGTCTCGCACGGTGAGGTTGAGCCGCCCGATCAGGGGCCAGTCAGACGTGTTGGTGATAGTGATCGTCTGCGCGTATACCGGAGTCTTCTGACGTGATGTCAAGTTGGCATCGAGCTCGAGAGTCGATCTCTCGAAGGTCACCCGCGCCGTGAGGTCCTCCGGCGGAAGGGGGTGCGCGGGGTCTTCGACAACGAAATTGACAAACGTCTTTGCGCCTCCATTGGTTACCCTCACCGAGGCCGTGCCGAAACCGACGGCTTTGGCTTTGCCCTCCGCGTCCACGACAATCACTTGCGGATCGCTGGAAATGTAAACGGTGCCTGTTACGGATGACGAGAGGTCGTAGGTGTCGCCACCTGGATAGTTCCCGGTAATGTAGATTTGCCTGGTCACTCCGGTCGAGAAAACGGGTTCGTAAGCGCTACTGGGAAGGAGGCTCTGCGGTGCCATCGCGGGCTGGACGACGATAGTCACGACGGGGCCGTTGAAAGGGCTTCCTTTTGAATCGAGGGCACCGACCGTCAATTCCCCCCTTCCTGCGAAATCGTGAGGGATGACGAACTTGCCGCGGTAGGTGACTCCGTCAGCGTCCCGCGTGAGTTGAACCACACCTGCGCCGCGCAGGGCCACTCCGGCGTAAATGGCTGCCAGCGGCACCGTGGCCCGCACGACAAGGGTTACGGTACCTCCGGGGGTGAAGCGCTGACCTTCGGTGGGCGAAACGAACTGCAGCCGGGAGTCGCCCTTACCGGGGGCCGGACTCTGCCCCGCAGCGACGACGCAGAACAAAAGTCCGATCCAGGCAAGCCAGTACCCCGCGATTTCCGCACCTAAGGCGAATGGACGCCTGGCGATGCTCATCACGGGTTTCTCCCGAGTAGCCGATGGCCTCAACGCTACGGTAACGAAACCTTTCCCTCCAAGGAAACCGTATCACGCGGGCCGGTGGGAGGCAACGGACTGCCGCGCGGTCTCTTAAATCGCGCCGTTGCTGCAGGAGGCCAGCTCATTGCCTTAATGCCCTTCTCGCTGAACGCTACTCAGAGGGAAATTTTCGTCCGGTGTGCCAACGGCAATCTCCGTCAGGCGGCGAGTCCGCGCGCAACGGGGTCGGGTACGACTGCGTGTTCCCGCACGAACCGTGCGACGCGAAGCGCGACGACGCTCGGGTGGGAGATCGGCCCCATATGCGCCATTCCTGCCATCGTGTAGAAGGCCGCGTTCGGCAAGGCAAAGCGCAGGAGTTCGCCGATTCGCCGAACCGGCACACGCATTTCGCTTCCGGCCAGCATGAGCACCGGCGCACGCAGCGAGCGGTAGTCGACAAGCCGCGGAGTGTCGCTCGCGAGGGATGCGAAATGCGCCGCGATGACACCCACGCGCTTCATGATGCTGGTTTGCTGACCGACCGACAGTGCGCGCCACGCACCGCTGCCGCCCCAGTAGTCGACGAAGCCGGCAGCAGCGCCAGCGGTGTTGCCGGACCGCAATCGGCGTCGCATGTCGCTCGCGACTCCGATGATTTCGGACGTGGGCCGCCGCCGGCCGTAATAATCGAACAACAGCCGAAACACGACGGGCTCGTAGAAGGCGACGCTCGCCACGAGCCCGGGATGGTAGAGCGCCACACGCAGCGCCACCGCGCCGCCATATGAGTGGCCGACAAGATGGACGTCGCCAGGAATGGCTCCGGCAATGTGGGCGATCCGAGCAGCATCGGCGGCGACGATATCCTCGTCGAAGCCATGCCACGCCGGCCCGGCGCCGTGACCATGGAAATCGGGCGTGAGTACGCGGACGTCAGGCTCGAGTAGCGCACGCAGCGCATTCCACTGCCTGCCCGAGCTTCCGCTCGCGTGCAGACAGATGACCGTTGACTGACTCCCTTCGGGTTGCTGCATCGATTTCGGTTTCATCACATCCCCCCAACATCTACTCGAACACTTCGATCGCCTTGGCAAAACGCCCCGAGTCGGGGTAGGGTTGCGGTGTTGCTTGCGATACGGATATGAATCCCCACTGAGATAGCGGTGAGTCGCTCGCTGTCGGATGCAGGCAACGGAACTCACCTTATGGGGCGGGAGCGGCAGCCGGATTTCACCAGGCGCCGATTGTTGTTTCGTTTGTTTCACGGGTGACGCGCATCAATCGGCGTCGCCATCTTCTGCCATGTGGCTGGGGAGGACATCGTGAACTCGAGGGCGTCGCTGACGAACCCGGCCGATAACTTCGTGCAGACCTACTTCACGTTGCGCCTCACGCTGGGCGTGTTGGCGCTGGCGCTGCCGCTGGCCCTGTTTCTCGGCGGTTGGCTGCTGCAGGGCATCAACCTGCAACCTTCCCTCAGTGCCTACTATCACACCGATGCGCGCGACATCCTGGTGGGTTCGCTGTGCGCCATCGGGTGCGGGTTGGTCGCGTACAAGGGCTTTGGTCGCGATGAGGACTGGGCTCTAAATCTGGGCGGCGTGCTGGCTGCCTCCATCGCGCTGTTCCCCATGGATCCGATCAAGGCGCTTCATTGCATTCAGCCGGCCTGTACTGGCAACTGCCTTGTGCTGTCCGGGCAGTTGGATCGCACCGCCGATATTGCGATCGACTCCATGCTGCATTTCCCGGCGGCCGTGTTGTTCTACCTCGTCCTGGGCTACGTGATGATCTTCTGCTCCCATCGCACGCTGTACCTCGTGCCGCCCAAAACGCGGCGCTGGTACCTTGCCGTTTACCCGACATTGGGGTTTCTGTTCGTTGCCTCGATAGTCGCGGCGTTCATCATCGGCAGGTTCGTCATCGCCGCTACTGACTGCCAGGACCACACGATATTCTGGGTAGAGGTGGCAGGCATCGTTTTCTTCGGGGTGTTCTGGTTGATCAAGACCTACGAAAGCAAGAGGTACGACACCGACCTGCGCATTCCCCATCGCCGGCAGCCGTTCCATGCCGTCCCTTCCGCGGCCGCCGCGTCGGAGTTGTCCGACGCCTCCGCCAAGGCGCAACGCCAACCGGCCCCCAAGGCTATCCAGAAGGCTTCAACATGGCAGCAGTACAAGGCTCTGTGGCGGGACGACTCGGCTTCCAAGCGGAACGGCGGCAAAGGATAGAGTCGGCCTCCGTTCTGAAATGGAGAAGGCCCAGTCCCTCGGACATGGGCCGCCGTGCCGGCATCGATGTCGACAAGATCCTGAAAGGCGCCAGGCCCAGTGACATTCCCATCGAGCAACCCACGAGGTTCGATCTGGTGATCAACTTGAAGACGGCGAAGGCGCTCGGGATGGTGATACCGCAATCGCTGCTGCTGAGAGCGGACGAGGTGATTCAGTGATGGATCATTCCGAATAGTTCGCCGATAGGCCGGCTGAGCTCAGCGCCTCGGCGCGTCGCCCCTGCAGCCATGAAGAAACAGTTCCGTCACTTTGCGTGGCCAGTCGCGCAACTCGCGCGCGCGCATCGGGGCGCCGAGGCCCATGGCCCGGCGCTGCGGCAGCGCGACAACCATCTGCAGGAACTGCTGCGCGGCGAACCGGACGTCGTCGATCTGGATTCGCCCAGCGGCCGCTTCGCGCTCGAGTAAGCCCGCGATGAGCGTGGTCGCTTCCTCGGCGGCGCCTTCGCTGGCGAGCACGCGGGCAAGCTCGGGAAAGCGTGCCGACTCGGCGACGATCAACCGATGCAACGCGATCGCCTGCGGTGAAAGCGCGGCGTGCAGGATGAGCGCCGCGAGCCGCTCGAGTATCGTCTCGAGGTCGGCGCCTTCGATCAACGGAATGTTCGCGGCCGGTCGCAGCCGCTGGATGATGCGATGGACGACCGCGGCGAACAGCGCCTCCTTGTCCGGGAAGCGATGATAGAACGTGCGCTTGGACATGCGCAGGTGCTGCGCCACGGCATCGATGCTGGTGGCACCGAAGCCGTGGGCAAGAAACATGTCGGTCGCCGCGTCGAGGATCAGCTCGCCCAACTGCTCGGACGCTGCGCGTGACGGGCGCCCTCCCCGGCGCACCTGCGGCATCTTCGGATCAGTTATTCAGACGGCGTCGCGCTTTAGCGGGCGTAGTCGGAAGGGTAGGTCGCCTGTGCCACGACGCGCGGGCGATAGTAGGTGGTGGAGGCGGTCGGATAGTTCGTCGGTCCGTTGTACGTCGCGGGCGGCGGGTAATATCCCTGCGACTGCGGCACGTAGTTCTGCGGCGGCGCGTAGTTCTGCGGCGGCGCGTAGTTCTGCGGCGGCGCGTAGTTCTGCGGCGGCGCGTAGTAACCCTGCGGAGCGTAATTCGGCTGCGGGGCGTAATACTGTTGCGGTGCGTAGTTCGGCTGTGGAGCGTAATACGGTTGCGGCGCGGAGTACGGCTGTGGCGCGTAGTAGGGCGCCGGCGCGTAGTAGGGCGCGCTGGCCACCGCATTGCCGAATGCGACGAAAGGTGCCGCGATCACCGCCGCTGCGGTGCCGACGACCGCCGCTGCGGCCGCGGCGGGCCACCAGATGCCACCGCGCCAGTAACCGCCGCCGCCATGCCCATACGAGCCGTGGTAGCCCCCGCCGTGATAGGCCTGTGCATGATACGAACCGCCATGCGACCAATGCGGACCGCCGGCGAAAGCGGACGACACCGGGACGACCACGAGCGCGCTCGCGATGAGGCCGACCGATACGACTCGAGATGGGGTCATGGCGCTTCCTTCCTAAGGCGCGGGCAAAGATGCCCGCTGACCCTAAGGTAACAGGGCGCCAAGCATAACGCAACGGTATCGTAGCGTTTCGTTACAAAGTAGGTCAGAAGCCGTACAGCCGCGCTGGATTGTCGACCAGGATCCGCTTGCGGGTGGCCTCATCGGGCGCCCAGTCGAGCAGCAGGTCGAGCATGTTCGCGTTTGAAGGCGCCACCTTCTGGCCCGGATGCGGCCAGTTGCTCGCCCACACGCAGCGCTCCGGGTTGTGCTTGACCAGCGCACGCGCCAGCACGCTGACGTCCTCGTAGCGCGGCGCGCCGGTCTTCGACGTTTCGTAGGGCGCCGACAGCTTCACCCAGACGCGGCCGGTATCGAGCAGCCGCAGGAGCGCCTGGAACCCGGGATGCTCCGGCGGCACGGGCTCCAGGAACTTGCCGTTATGGTCGATGACGACCTCGGTGGGCAAGTCGCGCAGCAGCGCTTCGTACTTCGTCAGCTCGCGCCCGTCCGACTGAATCTGCACGTGCCAGCCGAGCTCGGCGACGCGCCCGGCGATCTTCGGCACGTCGTCCCACGTCACGAACGGATTGGGGAGCACGTAGCAGCGCGCGCCCCGAACGCCGGCCGCGTGCAGGCGCACCAAATCGGAGTCGTCTATGTTGGAGGCGATGATCGCGATCCCGCGCGCCTGCGGGCCCAAGTCCGCGATCGCCTCCACCGTGCAGCGATTGTCGGTTCCATATGCATTGGGCTGGACCACGACGACGCGCTCGAGGCCGAGTTCGCGCTGGACCTGCTTGTAGTCGACGGCCGGGCCCTTCGGCGGCGGGACTGTCCATCTCGAATCGACCGGATAGCGGTCGTCGTAGATATGCATGTGGCAGTCGCATGAACCGGCAGGGATTTTGAGCATGGGAGGCGACTCGTTTCAATTTTTATCGGATGGCGGGCCTGGCCTGCGGAAAACGCCAACGGCAATTGCGCTGACTATAGCAGCGGCCGCGAACGAGGCGAAGATCACTTCAAAGAATTGAAACGCGCCGCCCATGCTGTCCGCCGGGTACAGCAATCCCCATCGGAAGAACGTGCCATTCACATGCAAATTCCCGACGACGGTCGCCACTACAGGCCCGAGAAGCAGGCCAATCAACGCGGGTACGCGCAGTCGTCGTATGAACAAGCCTATGAACAGGCCCAAGAGCACGAATGGAGAAAGGATCGTCAACCCCAGCAGAGTGAACTCAATCGGCAGGCGATACTTGTCATGGAAGGTTTCGACTGGTGGCGCTGCGCGAACTCGTGGGACGTCCGGTGGCCGGGCACTCGGCGGCCGTTCCGAATCCCACGCGCGCAAAGCGCGGTTCTCGGCCTCAACCTGGTCAGCATGCGAACGCAGGCCCGTGTCAAACCAGCCTTGATGCCGGCCGAAGACGAGCAGCGCGAGAACAGCCAAGACGGCCAAAGCGGTAGGGAAGAGAATGCTCTTGCGGCCGGGTGAGCGGCGATTCGGAAACAGGTAGTCGTCGTCCGGGCTATTCCTCTTGGCCCGTCGCTGCCAATACCAGTCGCGATCCAGCAGTCCCAAGGGTTCTCCGCGCGTGCAACGAAGCGACCAGACTACGCCAACGGACTGTTTTGCGACACCTTGTCTGGGCTTCCGCGATAGCATAGTAAGGATGTCGAGCACGGGTCAGGTTTCGGCCGGAAGCGTCGCGACGCGCCGCCATCCAACACATGAGCCCTGAGCACACGCGACTGACGTATGCGCTGCTGCTCTCGCTGCTCATCCATGCGTTCCTGCTGAGCCTCATTTTTGGTGGCCACGGATTGTGGCGCCCGGGCATCGGTTTCCCCTGGCTGGATCGACGCATCGAGGAACCCGATCTGCGGGTTGTCGTCGTTGCGCCGGAGGTCGCAGCGCCGGAGCCGGCGGCGACGCCGGTCGAGGAGCCGTCGCCGCCGGCATCGGTCGAGCAGCCTTCTGTCAGCGAGCCGGCGCCGACACCATCCGTGTCCCGCCCGCCGACCCCGCGGCAGACAGCAGCAGCGATCATGGCGAAGGCCAAGCCGAGGGCAAAGGCCAATCCAAGGACAGACGCCGCGCCTGATGCGGCCCCTGCGCGAACGCCTTTGCACGGCGATCAGCCGGGGCGCACCGCGCCCCCGCCGATCCCTGCGCCGGCCGCGATCGCCTTGACGCAGCCCGACGAGCCTACATGGGTCGTGCCCGTTCCTCCAGCGATCCCGATGCCCGTCATCGCGCCGGCGCCACGCCTCTCGATTCCGGAGACCGCGATGCCGTCGCTTCGAGATGCTGGCGATTCAGCGCGCGCGCGAATCGACCAGGACGCGGCGGAGCAAGCCGTTGAACGGGCCAAGCTCGACGAGAACGCTCGGTTGGAGGCCGAACGCCAGAGGGCCGCACGGGAGGCCGCAGACCTGCAAGAGGCGGCGCGACAAGAAGCAGCACGCCAGGAAGCCGCGCGACAGGAAGCAGTGCGACAGGAAGCAGCGCGGCAGGAAGCAGCGCGGCAGGAAGCAGCGCGGCAGGAAGCCGCGCGACAGGAAGCCGCGCGACAGGAAGCAGCACGCCAGGAAGCAGCGCAGCAGGAAGCAGCGCGGCAGGAAGCGGCGCGGCAGGAAGCGGCGCGGCAGGAAGCAGCACGGCAGGAAGCAGCACGGCAGGAAGCGGCGCGGCAGGAAGCGGCGCGGCAGGAAGCGGCGCGGCAGGAAGCGGCGCGGCAGGAAGCGGCGCGGCAGGAAGCGGCGCGGCAGGAAGCAGCACGGCAGGAAGCAGCACGGCAGGAAGGAGCACGGGCCGAGGCCGCGCGGGAAGAAAGGCTTCGGGCAATTGGGCGACAGTTGGACGAGGAAGCCGCCAGGCGTGACGCTGCAACGACGGCTTCGGGCCCGTCATCTACGCTGCCCCTCTCGTTGAGCAGCGCACGTCGATACAGACTATGGGGTCGCACTGACCCCAATGCGGAACTCATCCTGTACGCGGAAGCCTGGGCCCGGAAGATTCAGATGAACAAGACGCTCGACTCGGTCCGCGAATTGGCAAAGCAGCCTCATGCCGATCCCCTCGTGACGGTGGCCATTCGCAGCGACGGCTCGGTGGAGGCGGTGACCATCGTCCAATCCAGCGGCGTACCGGCGCTCGACGAAGCCATACGACGCGTTGTGGAGAGCCAGAAACCCTACCAGGCGTTCCCGCCGGCCCTGGCCCGCGATTACGACGTGATCGAGATCCGCCGAACCTGGTACTTCGACGTGGCGATCCGGTTGTATTGATTGCGCCGTAACAACCACTGGCATAGATCATGGCCGCGACGGCGGGCTCTCAGCAGGCCAATCTCATTTTTGAACGACAGCTCACGCAGAAGCGGTCGTCCGCATCAATGTCACGACGGCAATTCGATGCAGGCACAGGCGGTCTCGCCGTGTTGTACGATCGGCGCGACGCCAGGGTCCGGCCCTCTCAACTGCCCGCGAGAAACGATGCTGTTCGAACCTGCCCGACACGAACCGTTGCTCGACCTCGAATGGGACGCCACGCAAGCCCGCGCTGCCATTGTCGCCATCGTCGAAGAGATTGAGGCGATGGCGGGGACCGGCATCATCTGGCCTTGGCACCCGCTCGATGAAGGCAAAGATCCCGAGGCACCGCACAAGTCGGTCTATCTGGGCGCATCCGGAGTGCTGTGGGCGATGTGGTACCTGCAGCGGGCCGGTGCGGTGTCGCTGCGGATCAAGCCGCCGGACTTGATTGATCGCGTCTACGAGGCCTACCTCGCGCAACCGGATACGGGCGCAGTCGTGCCTTCGTACTTCCTAGGTGAGGTGGGCATCCTGCTCATCCAGTGGCGGCTGACTGGCTCGCAAAAGGCGGCCAATCGAATGTACAGCGCGATCGGCAGGAACATCCCGAATCCCACTAACGAGGCACTGTGGGGGGCGCCGGGTACCATGGTCGCCGCTCTGCACATGTTTGGCTGGACGGGAGAAGCACGCTGGCGCGACCTCTACCTGGAGAACGTCGAGCAACTCTGGCAGACCTGGCTTCCCAGCAAAGTAGCCCGCTGCCACCTATGGACGCAGGATCTTTACGGCCGCGTCGAGCAGCTACTCGGCGCCGGACACGGTTTTGCGGGAAATGCGTACGCCTTGCTGCGCGGCGCGGCACTGCTGCCCATGGATCGCCGCGAAGCTCTCTACGATCGCTGCGTCGAGTCTCTTCGCGCCACCGCCGTTCTCGAGGATGATGGTGCCAACTGGCCTCCAGTTGCCGAAGCGCCAAGTACCGGCCGCACTAAGATTCTCCTGCAGTGGTGCCACGGCGCGCCTGGCATCGTGACTGGCCTGTCGGACTATCCGGTCAAGCGATCGACCGACATGGACGACATGCTGGTCAAAGCCGGGAACGCGGTTTGGAATGCCGGCCCGCTGGCCAAGGGACCTGGCGTCTGCCACGGCACGGCGGGCAACGGCTATGCCTTCCTCAAGCTCCACCGACGCACCGGCGACCCCATCTGGCTTGGGCGTGCGCGATCCTTTGCGATGCACGCAATCGCCCAGAGCGAACAAGCCCGGCAGCAGCATGGGCGCCGACGATACTCGCTATGGACCGGCGACCCCGGACTCGCGGTTTATCTGTGGCACTGCGTGACGGGATCTGGTGGCTTGCCCGCCCTTGACGACCTTGACTAGCCGCGACGTATTCGGGCGGTGCGAATGGCCGCTGTGGGTCGTAACCCGCCCTTGCAGGCTGGCGAGGTATGAAAAGAGGGCAGAAAGCCGACCCTCCTGGGTAAAGCGAAATGCCCAACTGTCAGAACTAATCCCAGCTCAACGCGCCACCCGTCTGATACTCGATCACTCGCGTCTCGAAGAAGTTCTTCTCCTTCTTGAGATCGATCATTTCCGCCATCCACGGGAACGGGTTGTCGGCCTTATCAAACAAAGGATCTAGCCCGATCTGCTGGCACCGGCGATTGGCGATGAAGCGCAGGTACTCCTTGAACATGGGTGCGTTGAGGCCCAGCACGCCGCGTGGCATCGTGTCCTCGGCGTAGCGGTATTCGAGCTCGACGCCCTTTTGCATCAGCGCGGCGATCTCGGCCTTGAACTCGTTGGTCCAGAGGTGCGGGTTCTCCATCTTGATCGTGTTGATCAGGTCGATGCCGAAATTGCAGTGCATCGACTCGTCGCGCAGGATGTACTGGTACT
The DNA here is from genome assembly GCA_963828045.1 of uncultured beta proteobacterium. GTDB lineage: Bacteria > Pseudomonadota > Gammaproteobacteria > Burkholderiales > Casimicrobiaceae > VBCG01. Next base: position 365,187 of record CAWHCM010000001.1, read on the forward strand.
GCTCGCTTGATCCGGTCATCTTGTTCTGCCGGCCCATCGCCAGGATCTGCACGAAGCCCACGTAGAAGAACAGGCCCTCCATGATGCAGGCGAAGACGATCAGGCTCTTGAGCAGCGCCTGGTCGGCTTCCGGCGTGCCGGTCTTGAACGTCGGGTCGGTCAGCACGTTGATGAACGGGATCAGGAAGTCGTCCTTGTCCTTGATCGACTGGATCTCGTGGTACGCGTTGAAGATCTCGCCTTCGTTTAGCCCTAAGCTCTCCGTGATGTACTGGTAGGCATGCGTGTGGATCGCCTCCTCGAACGCCTGGCGCAGCAGGTACTGCCGGCACTCGGGCGCCGTGATGTGGCGATACGTGCCGAGCACGATGTTGTTGGCGGCCAGGCTGTCGGCGGTGACGAAGAAGCCCAGGTTGCGCTTGACGATCAGTCGCTCGTCGTCGGTCAGGCCGTTGGGGTTCTTCCACAGCTCGATGTCGCGCTGCATGTTGATCTCTTGCGGCATCCAGTGGTTGGCGCAGCCGGCCAGGTACTTGTCCCACGCCCAGCGGTACTTGAACGGGACCAGCTGGTTGACGTCGGCCGAGCCGTTGATGACGCGCTTGTCCTCGAGCCGGACCCGGTGGAAATTTTCCGGCGAGGCTTCCTTTTCCACGTCGATGTCGTGCACCGGCTCGCGCGAGAGGATCCCGCCCGTCACCTGGGCGCGGATGGTCTCCGGCGTGCGCGGCGCCAGCGGCGGTTGGCCGGGCGTGGCTGCGAAATCGTCGTCGAAACTGAGCATGTTGCGTCTCCTGAATCTCTTTTCTTATCTGGGGTCGATCCCATTGAATTTCAGCCTTCCAGCCCTGTTTTTTGCGGGGGCAGAACCCTTTGGCGCGCGGCCGGCGCCACCGGAACTGCTACCGCGACAGGGTAGGGAAGGGTCGTCGCTAGTTCATCGCTTTCAGCCGCTCGTACAGGAACTCGGGGGCGAAATCGGCGCCATCGAGCCATGCGATCGAAGCGAGCCCGTAGTCCAGATAAAAGCGCGAAAACGTGTCGCGGTCGCGCAGCGGCGTATGTGCGTCGCCGTAGAGTTCGTCCGCGAGATCCACCACGCCTTTGCGTCCATCGTTGAATTCCAGCCAGACCTTGTAATCACCGAGATACCGCGCCTCAACTACATGACGGGGTGCGTACTCATATCGGGCCAACTGGGACCTCCTTTCGCGATGTGGACGGTGCTACTGCTACTTGCCGCCGGCAGCCCGGCCTCCGGAAAATGGGGCGCGCGGATGGGCTCGCGCGCCTCCAGAGATCAACGTCCTGCTTCGGATGTGTGGCCGCTGTCGTTATCCACACACCCTGGCCGACACGTTCGTCGGCCCCTTCGGCTTCGCTTCCCTCATTTTCCACACCAAGTCCTTTCGCGCCATCGCGGGCGCTTCCTGTCTGGGTGGTCGCGGGGTGTTGCCATTCCGGGGCGCCGCGGGCGTTCTTGCTGCCGCCGCTGCTGTCGCGCCTACCGGTCACCGAATTCCTCGTATTTCGCTACTCCTATGTTGGCTACCGCGCGTCGAACCCGAGGAGATCCAGCGACGGCTCCCGCCGGTCATTCGACGTTTCGAACAAGCCACCCAACGCCATCCAACGGTCGTAATCCCGTTGCGACCAGTTGCAGGTGGGCCGGTAATAACTGACGAGGACACTTTCGGTAAATTCCCGCTCCGACCGATTCGCATAGGGCATCGGATAGAAGGAAATGAACAAGCCGTTCATCGACCCCGGATGTCCCACCCAACGCACAAATGCGGGGTGTTGCGTCCGGATGTGCCGCTCGTAAAAATCGTGGGTTTGCCCAAAGTAGATGGGCTGCAGCGTGGTGGGCGCCCACAGCGCGTTGGGAACCTGGATCGCATACACGCCACCGCCGCGCGGCGGCGCCACGCCCCGATAAGGGACGGGTGAACTGAAGTGATACCCGTGATAGTTGATCGAGCTCATCTCTCGTCGACTCATTTGCTCGGACTACTGACACGCCTCGCACGTCGGATCGTTGATCAGGCACATCTTGGGTTCGGCTTCGGCCGACGCGGGGGCCCTGGTTGTCGCGACGGAACCCAATGCGCCCACGGCCCCACCCGTATGCGTTCCCGATGACGAGACGGCGTTCAACTCGCCGCCCTTGCCAGTGGACTTTTCGGCCGATGTCGCGGCCAGCGTGCGCAGGTAGTACGTGGTCTTGAGGCCGCGCACCCATGCGAGCTTGTACGTTTCGTCGAGCTTCTTGCCCGACGCGCCGGCCATGTAGATGTTCAGGCTTTGTGCCTGGTCGATCCACTTCTGGCGGCGCGCGCCCGCTTCGATGATCCATTTGGTGTCGATTTCGAACGCCGTGGCGTAGAGCTCGCGGAATTCGGCCGGCACGCGGTCGATCTTGGCCAGCGACCCGTCGAAGTACTTGAGGTCGGCGACCATCACCTCGTCCCACAGGCCGAGCTCCTTCAAATCCCGCACGAGCTGCTCGTTGACGACGGTGAACTCGCCGGACAGGTTCGACTTGACGTAGATGTTCTGATACTCGGGCTCGATCGACGCCGCCACACCGATGATGTTGGAGATGGTCGCCGTGGGCGCGATGGCCACGCAGTTCGAATTGCGCATCCCGTGCTCCTTGATGCGCGTGCGCAGCTTGTTCCAGTCCATGCCGGACGAATCGTCGATCTCGACGTACCCGCCGCGCTCTTCCTTGAGGAGCTTGAGCGAATCCTGCGGCATGATGCCGCGATCCCACAGGCTGCCCGGGTACGACGAATACTGGCCGCGCTCTTCGGCCAACTCGGTGGACGCCCAGTACGCGTGGTAGCACACCGCTTCCATCGAGCGGTCGGCGAATTCAACCGCCGCCGGCGAGGCATACGGCGTGCGCGTCAGGTGCAGGCAATCCTGGAATCCCATGATGCCCAGTCCTACGGGCCGGTGCTTCAGGTTGGAGTTGCGCGCCTTGGCCACCGCGTAATAGTTGATGTCGATGACGTTGTCCAGCATGCGCATCGCCGTGGTGATCGTGCGCTTCAGCTTTTCCTGGTCCAGCGCCCAACCGATTTTGCCACCTGAGTCCGTTTTGACCATGTGCGCGAGCATGTTCACCGACCCCAAGTTGCACACGGCGATCTCGGTGTCGCTGGTGTTGAGCGTGATCTCGGTGCACAGGTTGGAGCTGTGCACGGTGCCGACGTGCGACTGCGGCGAGCGGACGTTGCAGGCATCCTTGAACGTGATCCACGGATGGCCTGTCTCGAACAGCATCGACAGCATCTTCCGCCACAGGTTGACCGCGGGCACCTTCTTGAAGAGCTTCAGTTCGCCGCGGGCGACACGGTCCTCGTAGCGCTTGTACGTTTCCTCGAACGCGTGGCCCCACTTGTCGTGCAGGTCGGGCGTGTCCGACGGCGAGAAGAGCGTCCAATCACCGCCTTCCATCACGCGCTTCATGAAGAGGTCCGGAATCCAGTTCGCGGTGTTCATGTCGTGCGTGCGGCGGCGGTCGTCGCCGGTGTTCTTGCGCAGCTCGAGGAACTCTTCGATGTCGAGGTGCCATGACTCCAGGTACGTGCACACGGCGCCCTTGCGCTTGCCGCCCTGGTTGACGGCCACCGCCGTGTCGTTCACCACCTTGAGGAACGGCACGACGCCCTGCGACTTGCCGTTGGTCCCTTTGATATGCGAGCCCATCGCGCGCACGTTGGTCCAGTCGTTGCCCAGGCCGCCGGCGAACTTGGACAGCAGCGCGTTTTCCTTGATGGCTTCGTAGATGCCGTCCAGGTCGTCCGCGACCGTGGTGAGATAACAGGACGACAGTTGCGACCGGTGCGTGCCCGAGTTGAAGAGCGTAGGCGTGCTCGACATGAAGTCGAACGTGGAGAGCACGTTGTAGAACTCGATGGCGCGGGCTTCGCGGTTGACTTCGTTCAACGCCAGGCCCATCGCGACGCGCATGAAGAAACACTGCGGGAGTTCGAAGCGGCGGCCACCGACGTACTGATCGACCAGGAAGTAGCGGTCGTACAGCGTCTGCAGGCCGAGATAGCCGAACTGCGTGTCGCGCTCGGGTTTCAATGCCGCACCAAGCTTTTTCATGTCGAACTGCAGCAGCGCCTCGTTCAAGAGGCCGATCTTCACACCGTGCTTGACGAAGCGCGGAAAGTATTCCGGATACTTGGCCGCCATGTCGTGTTGCGCGGCTTCCTCGCCCAGCGCTTCGAAGCGCAATGCGTCGAGCAGCAGGCGCGCGGTGACGTACGAGTACGCCGGATCCTTTTCGATCAGCGCGCGCGCGGAGAGCACGACGCCTTTGCGCACTTCTTCGACGGCCACGCCTTCGTACAGATCCTTCAGCGTCGCCTTCAGGATACGATCCGGCTCGACGTCGGGCAGGCCCTCGCACGATTCCTTGATGAGGAGCGTCAGGCGCTCCATGTCCAGCGGCTTTTTGACGCCGTTGTCGGTGACGTGAAGCACGACGTCGGCCGCCTTGCCTTTGGCCTGCGTCTTGGCGTGCGCACGCTCCTGCGAACGGCGCTCGCGGTAGAGAACGTAGGCGCGCGCGACTTCGTGCTCGCCGCCGCGCATCAGCTGCAGCTCGACCTGATCCTGGATTTCCTCGATGTGGATGGCGCCGCCTTCGGGCTTGCGCTTGACCAACGCCGCGACGACGCCATCGGTGAGCTTCGTTACCTCTTCGCGCACGCGCGCCGATGCTGCGCCCTGGCCGCCGTTGATGGCGAGGAACGCCTTGGTCATCGCGATGGTGATCTTGGACGGCTCGAAGGCCACCACCGACCCGTTGCGGCGAATCACCTTGTACTGCGAAAAGCGGGGGTCCGCGCCGTTACTGACCGGACTGCCAGGTTCTCCCACGATCAGGTCCCGCGGTGGTGCCGAAGCCGGGTTGGCAGAGGGAGCGCTGGCGGTCTGCATGAGGTGTTTCTCCTGTACGTTTCTTGTCGTTGTATTGCGTTCACGCACGATTTCGCGAAGGACTGGCGTTTGTCGCAAACGCCCGGCCGGCGCGGGTTTCCGAGGGGTGGCCGTTTTTTCGTGGGCGGCCTCGCCCCGTGGCTGGGGGCTTGTCCGGGTGGCGCCATCGGAATGTGCTTGTAAATCAGAATCTACTATATCTTGTGTTCAAGTGGCTGCTCAACACCAAGCATAGTGGGTTGAGCCGGCTGCTGCAAGGATTTTTTGTGCACAGGAAAGGCGCGCAAAAAGGACAGCCAAAACAGGCTTCTGCGGCCATTCCGACGGCATATCCCGGATGAATCCACCGGCTGTCCACCGACTTGTCCACCACATTGACAGCCGACGAACGGCGGCTTGAACGTTGCAGTTTTACGACAGGTGTAAAAGGGTGGGGTAACGGATCGAGCTAGTTTTGCGGCGGCGCAAGAAGCGCGCGTGCGACCCGTGCGTAGCCTTCCGGGCGCATGTGCTCGTCGTAATCCCAGTACAGGTGGTTGCCGCGCGCTTCTTCCGCGCGCAGCACGGGCGTCAGGTCCAGAAAAGGAATCCCGAGCTGTGCCGCTTCGCGCGCGACCAGCGCCGCATGGACCTGGAATTCCGGCGCCACCAGCGACGGGGCGTCGTGCGAAGAATATTGCGCCGCAAAAGCGCGGTAGTAATCGGACACCTGCAGCGGGTAGGGGATGTACGCAAGGCGCAGCGCAACGCCCTGGGCGTCCAGGAACTGCTTGAGGAAGCGCAGGTAGCCGCCCACGTCGACGGTGGCGGGCAGCAAGCGCGCGAACACCTTCGCCTCGTCGACGTTGAAGGGATTGAAGAGACCCTTGCGCATCGCGTCCGCGATGGCCGGCTCCACGTGGGCCGAGAATTGCGCGTCGTTGGCGGTCCAGGGGTTGGATGGATCGGGAACGGCCGCCAGGAACGGGAACGGCTCGCGGTATCCGGCGCGCGCCACCGGCTGGTGCGCGATGAGCTGCCGGACCACGCCGAGCAGCCGCGGGTACCAGCGTGACGGGTGCTCGGGAACGAACGGCGCCTTGACGAGCTTCTCCGAGAACGGCTCCAACGCGAGAAAGTCGTTGGCGTAGAACACGAGCACGATCTCGTCGGGATGAAGCGCCGGCACCGCATCTTGTATCACGCTCACATACTCCGGCAGTCCGGCGGCGCCGATACCCAAGTTCCAGACCTCGACGTCGGCGCCGGCCCCGCGCGCCAGGCGCTCGTAGACGCGCGGTATCGACTGGTCGTCCGCGGCCATGAAGCCTTCGACGAAGCTGTCGCCGACGAACAGGACGCGCCTGCCGTGCTTCGTGGCCACGTTCCAATCGCGATCGCGGAATCCGTTGAGGTTGAGGTGGTGCACGGAGCGCGCGTGGTCGGGCGCGGACGCATACCAATAGGAAGTGTGTCCCATGTCCGGACGCTCGCGCATGCCGCCGGACACCTCGAGCGGCGAGTACGCGATCCGGTTGAAGTTGCGCACATCGGGCAGCGGGAAGTAGAACCGCGCGGCGATTTCGGCCACGGCCAGCGCCACCGCGATGCCCAGCAGCCACGCCGTCGCGCGCACCGCCAGCGGAGCGCGGCGTGCCTCGCCCGTGGACAGCGTCGGCTCGACGGCCATCAATCGGGTGCGAACTCGGCGCGGCGATCGCGCGCCAAACGCGTGTCCTGCGCCTGCTTGCGCAGGTAGCAGTTGCCAAAGGCGAGAACGTCGATGTCCGTCCCCATGAAGCAGCGGAACGCGTCTTCGGGCGTGAGCACCGGCGGCTCGCCGCGGACGTTGAAACTGGTGTTGACGACGACGGGACAGCCGGTGAGCGCCTTGAACTCCGTGATCAAACGATGAAAGCGCGGATTCGTCTCGCGGTCCACGGTCTGCACGCGCGCCGAGCCGTCGACGTGCGTGATCGCGGGAACGGTGGAACGCGCGACCTTGAGCTTGGCGATGCCTTCCAGCGCGTCGGCCGCGGGATCGGGTGCGATGCGCTGCTTCTGCGCGATCTGCGCGACCAGCAGCATGTACGGACTGTCGACGGGCAGGTCGAACCACTCCGCCGTATCCTCGCGCAACACCGCCGGCGCGAAGGGGCGAAACGATTCGCGGAATTTGACCTTGAGATTGAGCGTGGACTGCATCTGCGTCGACCGCGCGTCGGCGACGATGGAGCGGTTGCCGAGCGCGCGCGGGCCGAATTCGGCGGCGCCCTGGCACCAGCCGAGCGCGCGTCCCGCCGCGATGTCGGCAGCGCACGTGGCAATCAGTGCATCGTTGTCGAGCACGTCGAAGATCGCGCCCTCCGCGGTGAGCCGGCGCTCGATGTCGTCCTGCGCGTAGGACGGACCGAGGAAGGCGCCGCGCATCATGTCGCGGCCGTCACTTGGCGGCCGAGGCGCGCGCAGCAGCAGATGGTGCGCCGTCAATGCGGCGCCCAGCGCGCCTCCGGCGTCGCCGGCCGCGGGCTGGATCCAGACGCGGTCGAAGCGGCCGTCGCGCAGGATGGCGCCGTTGGCCACGCAGTTGAGCGCGACGCCGCCTGCTAGACACAGGTTGCGCATCCCGGTGCGCGCGGCGACGTCGCGCGTCAGCGCCAGCATCACGTCTTCCGTCACGCACTGGATAGACGCGGCCAGGTCCATGTGCCGCTGCGTCAACGGATCGTCGGGCCGGCGCGACGGGCCGCCGAACAGCGTGTCGAAGCGCGCGCCGGTCATCGTGAGGCCGGTGCAATAGTCGAAATAGTCGAGGTTCAGGCGGAACGAGCCGTCCGGCTTGACGTCGATCAGGTGCTCGCGGATCGCCGCCGCGCGCGTGGGCTTGCCGTACGGGGCGAGGCCCATCAGCTTGTACTCGCCGCTGTTGACGCGGAAGCCGCAATAGTAGGTGAACGCGGAATACAGGAGTCCGAGCGAGTGCGGAAAATGGATTTCGCGCAGGATCGACAGATCGTTGCCGCGCCCGACGGCGAGCGACGACGTCGCCCACTCGCCGACGCCGTCGAGTGTGAGCACCGCGGCTTCGGCGAACGGCGACGCGAAGAACGCGCTGGCGGCGTGGCTCAGGTGGTGCTCGCTGAAGAGGAGGCGCGCGTTCCAGTCGACGCCGGGGCCAATCGCCTTCAGCTCGTTGCGCAGCAGGTCTTTCAGGAACAGCTTCTCGCGCAGCCACACGGGAATCGCCATTCGGAACGAGCGGAAGCCGCGCGGCGCGAACGCGAGGTAGGTCTCGAGCAGCCGCTCGAACTTGAGGAACGGCTTGTCGTAGAACACGACGTGCTGGACGCGGTCGGCGGTGATCCCCGCCTGGTCGAGACAGTACCGGATCGCGTTGCGCGGGAAGCGCGCGTCGTGCTTCCGGCGTGAGAACCGCTCCTCCTCGACCGCGGCGACGATCGCGCCGTCCGCAAGCAATGCCGCCGCGCTGTCGTGATAGAACGCGGAGAGGCCAAGCACGTACATCGCGTCAGAATAGCGTGTAGATGAAGGGGGCGATCACCGAGCCTTGCGTCAGCACGATCAGCGCGCCCAAGAGCACCATGGCGAACAGGATCGGCAGCAGCCAGAACTTGCGGCGCGTGCGCAGGTAGGCCCAGAGTTCGCGCAGGAAGGACATCCCGCGCGTCAGAACGTGTGCGTCAGGCTGTCGCTGCGCGGCCCGGGCGGGTCGCGCTCGATCCAGTACGACGCGTCGGCGGCATTGCGGCGCAGCCGCAGCGGATCGTGTCCGACCGCGCGCATCAGCCAGCCCATCGGCACGAACAGTCCGTAGAAGAGCACGGCGAGCGCGACCGGCGCGACGATTCGCGCCAGCAACTCGCCTAACTTCATCCATGCGCGGTTAGGTAGCGCGAAGACCTGCGGCGCGTGCCACGCGGCCACGCCGAAACCGGCAGCCAGTGCCACTGCCCACCAGCGCGGCGAGTGTGCCGAAAGCAGCGGCCAGAACGCCACCAGCACGCAGACCGCGACCAGCATCAGGCCGAAGGCGCGGGGCGTCGCGGCGCGAGCCTCGTGGTGCGGCTCGAATGACTCGTGCATGCCGGCTTCAGGCAATCGGGAAACCTTCCGTGGATTTGCGCGGTCTTCTGACGAGCCTCGGCGCGACGGCGAATTATATCGTACCAGGGCGCTCGCGCAGCGCGACCACCTGCCGCACTTTGCCGCCGCGAGGCTGCGCCTGCGGTTCCACCGGCTCGACGACCGCCTCGATGTTGGTGAGCCCGTTGTGATCGAGATAACTGCGTAGCGCCGCAAGCGCCACCGCGCTCGCGTGTGGGCGATCGGCATCCGTCAGGCGTAGCGCGAGGTTCGCGTGCGTTTGCTGCACGACCTGGAAGCGGTGCACCTGGGCCGCGTCCTCGATAACCGTGCACAGCGCCAGCGGCACCAGGTGCACGGGCACGCCGTCGCGCGTGTGCAGCATGAGCACGTCGTCGCTGCGGCCCTCGACCTGGACGGCGGGCAGCGGGCTGCCGCACGCGCAGGCGCCGATCTTGGCCCGCACACTGTCGCCCAGGTCGTAGCGGATGATCGGCTGCACGGAGTTGGCGAGGTTGGTGAGCAGCACCGTATGCGACAGCTCGCCGACCGTGGTGGGTCGATAGTCGCCGTCGACGGGCTCCAGGATCACCCAGTCGGCGTTGACGTGCAGCCAGCCTTCGCGGCAGCCGTGGCCGATGGTCAGGCATTCGGACGCGCCGTATTCGTTGAGCAACGGACAGCCGAACGCGCGCTCGATGTGGCGGCGCGTGGACGGCGAAAGGCCTTCGCCGCCTGACCACAGCGCCGCCGGGCGCAACGTGAGCCGTCCCGCCGCCTGTTCGTCGGCCAGCAGCGCCAGCACAGTTGGATAACTGGACACGAACGCCGGCTGATACGCATTGAGCTCGCGGACGATGTCGTGCAGCGGCTGCGTGACCGCGAAACTCTTCATGTCGAGCCACGGCTTGCCCTGCGCCAACCGCCGCCACGACGCGATGCTGGCGAAATGGTCGGTGTCGGCGGTGATCAGCGCCGAGCGCCCGCCCGCAGCGGATACCGCCTGCCAGTCGCAGCCCGCGAATATCGGCCCGGCAAGCTGCGCGCTCACCAGCGCGTCGTACACGGCCAGCGCGCCGGCGTCCTGCACGTAGATGCCCGGCTCGCCGGTGCTGCCGGAGCTCATCCAGACGAGGTAGCGATCGAGGAAGCGCTCGCCGATGTGCACGCGTTCACCGATGAACCGGTCGACGGCGGCGCGTGTGATCGCCGGATCGGTGCACCAGCGGTCGAAAGCCGCCATCAGCGTGCGCTTGGTCACGACCGGCAGTTGGGCGAGCCGCAACGGACCTGCGGGCAGATGCGCCCACGCGTCGCGATAGAACGGCGAGCGTTCGCGCGCCGTGCGCGACAGCGTCGCGAAGCGCGCCTGCGCGGTCGCGCGCACGGCAGCCGCGCCAAAAAAGCGCACGCCCAGCACCTGCGCCGCCAATGTTGCGGCATTCAATTGCTCGAGCGCCGACCGAAGGGGACCGACCGATGCGAATGGGCGATCAGGCGTCATGATTGAGTCTAGCGCGAACGGACGCTTTGCCGCGATTCGAGGCAGTGTTTGACCCTCGTCAATGTTGCATTGCGGCACGGGACTAAAATTCAATTGCGCCCCGGTCTGCGGTCGCGATTCGGTGCGGAAACCGCGGGTGCAACGCCAGGGTCGGCGTTCCTCAACCGCAATGCAGAACGCCGATCTCCTGGCATCGAAATGGGAGAAGGAACCATGGCAGTTCTGAACAATCTCAAGACGTACGAACCGTTCGCGGACATCGTTCGCGGCACGCCGATGTTCGACTTCACCGGCCTGTTCGACCTTCCGCGCACGCGCTATAGCTATCCGACGATGCGCACTGAGCCCGACATCAAGATGGACGTCACCGAAGACGCGGCCGGATATCGCGTCAGGGCGGAAATCCCGGGGGTGAAGAAGGAAGACATCCACGTGGCGGTCGAAGGCAACACGATCTCGATCAGCGCGGAATTGGTGCGGAAGTGGGAAAAGAAGGAAGATGAAACGCTGCTCTGCCGCGAGCTTTATCAAGGCAAGGTGGCGCGCACCTTCACCGTGATGACCGACGTCGACGAGTCCAAGGCCGAAGCGAAATACGAAAACGGCATCCTCGAACTGATGCTGCCGAAGAAGCAGGGCGCGCTGACCAAGGCGCTCGAAGTCAAGTAGGTGTGACTTGCAGCTAAACATGCGGACGGCGGGCTCGCGGCGGTAGCCGCGAACCCGCCAGCCGTAGCGGAAGGAGATTCCATGAAACACGACGCTCACATGAAACCCGCAAAGGTTTCGAAGACCGCCGACATCCCGATGGTGTGGGGCGTGCCGGGCCCGGGGTTCGAGGATGCAGAAAAGATGTATCGCGCGTGGCTCGACGGCGCGCAGCGGATGCAGGGCGAGGCCGTCGCGTTCTTCAACGAGCGCGTAGGCAAAGACATGGCGATGCTGTCCGACTGCGCCCGTTGCGCAACGGCTGCCGAAGCGCTGGAAGTGCAGGCGCGCTATGGCTCCGACGCGATTGCCGACTATGTGGCGGAAGGCCAGCGGATGTTCGAGTTGATGGGCGGCGCAGCCCGTGGCCATTAAGCGCGCGCGCAAGGCCCCGGTCCGCACGAGGACTGAAGTAACGCCGAAACCGCGGGCGGCGACGCCGCCCGCGCCGGACCCGTCGTTCCTGCGCGATTCATTTGCGTCGACGGCGTTTTCGGACGCATTGGATCGCTCGCTCAATGCCGCGGTCGCGCGCTACAGCACGGGCCTGTCGCCGATGGCGCAGGTCGCGGCCTACTGGGACTGGGCGTCGCACTTGGCATTCGCACCGGGCAAGCGGCTGCAATTGGCCGAAAAGGGCGCCAAGAAAGCGCTTCGCCTCGGCAATTACGTAATGCGCAGAACACTCAAAGTGGACGGCAACGTGCCCTGCATCGAGCCGCTGCCGCAGGACCGGCGCTTCGTCGACGAAGCGTGGAGCAAGCCGCCCTTCGACGCGATCTACCAGGGCTTCCTGCTGACGCAACAGTGGTGGCACAACGCGACCACCGGCGTGCGCGGTGTCACGCAGCAGCATGAGCGGATGATCGCCTTCGGCGCGCGCCAGTTCCTGGATATGGTCTCACCGGCCAACTTCCTCGCGACCAATCCGGAGGTCCTCGAGCGCACGGCGCGCGAGGGCGGCGCCAACCTGGTGCGCGGGGCGTTCAATTTCATCGACGACTGGGACCGTGCGGTCGGCGGCAAGCGCCCGGCCGGCGTCGAGCAGTTCCAGGTCGGCCGCGACGTGGCGATCACGCCGGGCAAGGTCGTGCTGCGCAATCGGCTGATCGAGCTGATCCAGTACGCGCCGGCGACGGCCACGGTGCATCCGGAGCCGGTGCTGATCGTGCCCGCGTGGATCATGAAGTACTACATCCTGGACCTGAGCCCGCACAACTCGCTGGTGAAATACCTGACGGAGCAGGGCCACACGGTGTTCATGATCTCGTGGAAGAACCCGGGACCCGATGATCGCGACCTGACGATGGAGGATTACCGCCAACTGGGCGTGATGGCGGCGCTCGACACAGTGTCCGTCATCGTGCCCAAGCAGAAGGTCCATGCGGTCGGCTACTGCATCGGCGGCACGATGCTGGCGATCGCCGCGGCCACGATGGCGCGCGACGGCGACCTGCGCCTCGCGACGACGACCTTCTTCGCCGCGCAGACCGATTTCACCGAGGCGGGCGAATTGATGCTCTTCATCGACGAGAGCCAGCTCGCGTTCCTCGAAGACGTGATGTGGGAGCAGGGCTTCCTCGAAAGCCGCCAGATGGCCGGCGCCTTCCAGTTGCTGCGCTCGAACGACCTCGTGTGGTCGCGCGCAATGCGCAACTATATGATGGGCGAACGCGAGCCGATGACCGACCTGATGGCGTGGAATGCCGACGCCACGCGCATGCCGTACCGCATGCACACCGAGTACCTGCGCCGACTCTTCCTGCAGAACGACCTTGCGGAGGGGCGCTTCACGGCGGGCGGTCGCCCGGTCGCGCTCAAGGACATCAGCGTGCCGCTGTTCGCGGTGGGCACCGAGCGCGATCACGTGGCGCCGTGGCAATCGGTCTACAAATTCCACTTGCTCACCGATACCGAGGTGACGTTCGTGCTAACCAGCGGTGGGCACAACGCCGGCATCGTCTCCGAGCCCGGACATGCCGGGAGGCGCTACCGCGTGACGACGAAGGCAGCCGATCATTCCTACGTCGACCCCGACGTGTGGATGCATGACACGCCGGTGCGCGAGGGATCGTGGTGGACCGAGTGGACGGCGTGGCTTGCGCGTCACTCCGGCGCAAGGGTGGAGCCGCCGGCGATGGGTGGGGGCGTTTTTCCGTTCCTCGGCGACGCGCCGGGCACGTACGTGCTGCAGCCCTGACGCGCGCCCCTGCGTTCAGCCGCGCAAAGCCGACGCATAGCGAATCGTGCCCTGGGGCGAAGTGCCCCGGTCTTATCAGCGTTACGCCGATATCGGGGTCCGCCGGTTCCCCTACAATCAACGAATTAACGATTCCTAAGGGAAGCCATCCGATGAAGGCCGAATCCTCACGCGGACGGCGTCCGGCGCGCGCCGCCGCCGGGACGCGCCGCAACGCCCGACCGCTGACGCCGGACGCGCTGCAGGCCATCGACGCGTACTGGCGCGCCGCCAACTACCTGTCGGTCGGCCAGATCTACCTGTACGCCAACGCGCTGCTGAAGGAACCGCTCACCCTCAAGCACATCAAGCCGCGGCTTCTGGGGCACTGGGGCACGACGCCGGGCTTGAACTTCCTCTACGCGCATCTCAACCGCGTCATAAACGCGCACGACCTGTCGGTGCTCTTCGTCACCGGACCGGGCCACGGCGGGCCGGCGCTCGTCGCGAACACGTACCTCGAGGGCACGTATAGCGAGGTGTACCCGGAGGTGTCGCAAGACGAGGCGGGCATGAACCGCCTGTTCAAGCAGTTCTCGTTTCCCGGCGGCATTCCCAGCCACGTGGCACCCGAAACGCCCGGTTCGATTCACGAAGGCGGCGAACTGGGCTACTCGCTGGCGCATGCGTACGGCGCCGCGTTCGACAATCCCGACCTGCTGGTCGCGTGCGTGGTCGGCGACGGCGAGGCCGAGACCGGCCCGCTGGCGACGAGCTGGCACGCGAACAAGTTCCTCAATCCGGAGCGCGACGGCGCCGTGCTGCCGATCCTGCACTTGAACGGCTACAAGATCGCCGGGCCGACGGTGCTGGCGCGCATTCCGCGCGACGAACTCACCGCGTTCCTCGAAGGCGTGGGCCACGTGCCGTATTTCGTCGAAGGCGACGACCCGGCCACGATGCACCAGCTGATGGCCGCGACACTCGACCGCGTGATCGCCGACATCCGCGCGATACAGCATGACGCACGCACGCGCGGCTTTAGAGTGCGGCCGCGCTGGCCGATGATCGTGCTGGCGACGCCCAAGGGCTGGACCGGGCCCAAGCGTGTCGACGGCAAGAAGGTCGAGGGCACCTTTCGCGCGCACCAGGTGCCGCTGGGTGAAATGCGCACGCATCCGGAGCACGTGCGAATGCTCGAGCGCTGGATGAAGAGCTACCGGCCACGCCAGCTCTTCGACGCGGCCGGCAAGCTCAAGGGCGAACTCGCGGCGCTGGCGCCTGCCGGAGAGCTGCGGATGGGCGCCAATCCGCACGCCAATGGCGGCGCGCTGCTGCGGCCGCTCAAGCTACCGGACTGGAAGCGCTACGCCGTCGCCGTCGAACGTCCTGGCGCCGCCGACGCCGAGGCCACGCGCGTGCAGGGCGCGTTCATTCGCGACGTGCTGAAGGTCAACTCGAAGAACTTCCGCATCTTCAGCCCCGACGAGACGACCTCCAACCGCTGGGATGCCGTCTTCTCCGTAACCGATCGCTGCTCGGTCGGCGAAATTCGCGCCGACGACGACCACGTCGGCCTCGACGGGCGCGCGATGGAGGTGCTGTCCGAGCACCTGTGCGAAGGATGGCTCGAAGGCTACCTGCTGACGGGCCGGCACGGCTTCTTTTCCTGTTACGAGGCGTTCATCCACATCATCGACTCGATGTTCAACCAGCACGCGAAGTGGCTCAAGGTGTGTCGCGAGATACCGTGGCGCCGGCCGATCGCGTCGCTCAACATCCTGCTCTCGTCGCACGTGTGGCGGCAGGACCACAACGGCTTTTCGCACCAGGATCCGGGCTTCATCGATCACGTGATCAACAAGAAGGCCGAGGTCATCCGCGTGTACCTGCCGCCGGACGCGAATACGCTGCTGTGCGTGACCGACACGTGCCTGCGCAGCCGCAATCTCGTCAACGTCGTCGTCGCCGGCAAGCAGCCGGCGCCGCAGTGGCTGTCGCTCGACCAGGCGGCCGAGCATTGCGCCCGCGGCATCGGCGCATGGGATTGGGCGTGCAGCGGCGGCGCCGCGAATCCCGACGTCGTGATGGCGTGCTGCGGGGACGTGCCCACGCTGGAGACGCTCGCCGCCGTGTCGATCCTGCGCGAGCATCTGCCCGATCTGCGCGTTCGCGTCGTCAACGTCGTCGACCTGATGAAGCTGCAGCCGGACACCGTGCATCCGAATGGCTTGTCGGATGCCGCGTTCGACGCGCTGTTCACGCGCGACCGGCCGGTCATCTTCGCGTTCCATGGCTATCCGGTGCTGATCCACCGGCTAACGTACCGGCGGACCAACCACGCCAACTTGCATGTCCGCGGTTTCATCGAGGAGGGGACGACCACGACGCCGTTCGACATGACCGTGCGAAACGGGCTCGATCGCTTCCATCTGGTGGCGGACGTGATCGATCGCGTGCCCAACCTTGCGGCGCGGTCCGGCGCGCTCAGACGCGCGATGGACGACAAGCGTCGCGTGCACAAGGACTACATCGAAGTGCACGGCGAGGACATGCCCGAGATTCGCGACTGGCGCTGGCCGGGTTGACGGGACGCCGTTGCTCTACTTGCCGCGTGTCGGTCGTCGCCGGGGTGGCGCGGCGGCGCGGCGGCTGCGGTCCTCCGACGGCCCTCCCGGCCGCGACAGGTTGCGCGCCGTGTTGATGAGCGCCACGTGCGTCAGCGCCTGCGGGAAGTTGCCCAGCATCCGCCGGCCCTTGGGATCGTACTCCTCGGCCAGCAGTCCGACGTCGTTGCGCAATGCAAGGAGTCGCGTGAAGAGCTTCTTGGCGTCGCTGACGCGGCCGCACAGCGCAAGCGCGTCGGCGAGCCAGAACGAGCACGGCAGGAACGCGCCTTCGCCCGGCGGCAGTCCGTCGACCTGCGGAGCAGTGCGGTAACGCAGCACCAATCCGTCGACGATGAGGTCGCGCTCGACGGCCGCGATCGTGCCCCGCACGCGCGGATCGTCGGCAGGCAGGAAGCCGACCTGCGGAATGAGCAACAGGCTCGCGTCGACTTCGGTGGCGCCATAATACTGGACGAAGGACTTGCGCCCGCGATCGAAACCTTTGCGGCAGACGTCGTCGTGGATGCGCGCGCGGAGCCTTCGCCAGCGCGTCACGGGACCGGGCATGCCGTGCTTCTCGACACTGCGAATCGCCCGGTCCAGCGCCACCCACGCCATGACCTTGGAGTGCGTGCAGTGGCGCTTCTCGCCGCGCATTTCCCAGATGCCACGGTCCGGATTCATCCAGCTCTTCTCGACGAACCGGACGATCGCCCGTTCGAATTTCCACGCATCCTCGACGCCGTCGAGGCCGGTGTCGCGCGCGAGTCCGAGCGCATCGATCAGTTCGCCGTAGACATCGAGCTGGAACTGGACCGACGCCGCGTTGCCGACGCGCACCGGCGCCGAGCCCTCGTAACCCGGCAGCCAGGGCAACGCGAATTCCACGCGGACGCGGTCGCCGTCGCCGCGGTACAGCGTTTGCAAATCGTCGGGGCGGCCCGCGGCTGAACGCAGCAGCCACGCGTGCCACGCGGAAGCCTCGTCGCGGTAGCCGGCCTGCAGCAGCGCATACAACGTGAACGTCGCGTCGCGTACCCAGCAATAGCGGTAGTCCCAGTTGCGCGTGCCGCCGATGGTTTCGGGCAACGATGTCGTAGGCGCCGCGACGATGCCGCCGGTCGGCGCGTGCGTGAGGCTCTTCAGCGTGATCAGCGAACGCTCGACAGCATCATGCCAAGGCCCACGGTATGCGCATCGCGCACACCACGCTTCCCAGTCGCGCCGCGTGGCGTCCTCCATCGCGAAAGGGTCGAGCGGCAACGGCTGCGTCTCGTGTGAGGGAAAGAACGTGATGACGAACGGGAGGCGCTGGCCGCGTTCGACGGTGAACTCGGCCACCGTCCGGAAATCCTCGCCGCGCGTGTCGACCGCCGCGCGCACCTGCGCCGACAGTGGTCCGCTGGTGGCGAGCAGCGCGCCGTCGGCGCGATGGACCCACGGGATCACGCTGCCGTAGCCGAAGCGCATCACCAGCTCCATCCGCATAGGCACGTGGCCGCGCACGCCGTCGACGATGCGCACGACCTCGGTGCGATCGCCGAGGACCGGCATGAAGTCGACGACGCGAACCGCACCTGTTGCGGTCTCGAATTCCGTCTCGAGGATCAGCGTGCGGTCGCGATAGCGGCGCGACGTGCGGCGGATCGGGCGCGCGGGCGCCATCAGCCAGCGGCCATGCTCGTGCGTTCCCAGCAGCGCGCAAAAGCACGCGGCATTGTCGAAGCGCGGCACGCACAGCCAGTCGATGGAACCATCGCGCCCCACCAGCGCGGCCGTGTGCCGGTTGCCGATCAGCGCGTAGTCTTCGATGCGCAGGGGCATGACTCGAATGTTACCGCGACGGCAACGCGAAGAGCTTTGACCCGGCCACCGCTACGAACCGGTCGCCTGCCAGCGGCGCCGCACGCGCCGTGCCGGTGAACGCGCCGAACGCCGGCAGGATCGCGCGCCGCCGGCCGATCACGAAGCAGGGCAGGCGCTCCGATTGCTCGGCCGTTCCGTGCAGCGTGACCCCCGGATGCACGTGGCCGCACAGCGCGTAGCCGGAGCGCGGTGCAACGGGGATGTGGCACGCGAGGAAGGGCGCCAGCGGATGGGGCTCGTCGACGATCGTCACGCCCCACGCGGGCGGCGGATCGCCGGCGCGGTCATCGTGGTTGCCGCGGATCAAGAGGATTTCGACGGCCGCGTGCTGGGCGCGCCACGCCTTGAACGCGGTGTCGAGCGCGGTCACGCGGCCGGCTGGCGCGTGCAGGAAATCGCCGAGGACGACCAGGCGCCGCGCCCCGGTCGTTCGCAGGAGGCCCGAGAGGCGTAAGAGATCCGCCGCGGTGCTGCCCCGCGGTAGCGGCACGCCGCCGGCGCGGAACGCCGCCGCCTTGCCCAGGTGCACGTCGGCGACGAATGCCGTGCGCTCGCGCGGCCAATGCAGCGCGCGCGTGGCGAGGAGCTCGATGCGCTCGCCAGCCAGCGCCGTGGGGTAGACGCCGACCGCCTGGGCGTGGGGAAAGGCGTTGTTTTTCGAGGCGATTCGAGAGTCGGGCATGACGGATCGGTGACGCGTGCCGCCGGCGGACCGTTGGCGGATCAGCCGCCATGGTTCCAAGCACCACCCATTGCGCGCTTTCGGGTCCCCGTGCACACTTGGCTTTAGCGGATTCTAACCGCCCGGGCGCGCGGCCCTACCAATCCCAACAGCGGCGCGTCGCGATGCGGTCAGCCTTCCGCTGTCGATGCTCCGTTTCGCCGCCAACCTCTCCTTCCTTTTTACCGAGGTGCCGTTCCTTGAACGGTTCGCGGAAGCCGCGCACGCCGGCTTTCGCGCGGTCGAGTTCACCTTTCCGTACGAGTATCAGGCCAAGGAGGTCGCGGCGCAGGTCAAGGCGAACAAGCTGGACGTCGTGCTGTTCAACACGCCGCCCGGCAACCTGGACGCGGGCGACCGTGGCTTGGCGTCGCTGCCCGGGCGCGAGCACGAGTTCGCGGCGAGCATTTCCTCCGCGCTGCGCTTCGCCCAGGCGTTGAAATGCCCTCGGCTGCACGTGATGGCGGGCAACCTGCCGCGCGATGCCGACGACGTCGAGCGGGCGCGGCGCGTCCGGCTCTACGTCCGCAACCTCAAGTCGGCGTGCGAGGAGGCGGCGGCCCAGAACGTCACGATCCTCATCGAGCCGATCAATCCGCGCGACATGCCGGGCTACCTGCTGTCGACGCAGACGGAAGCGCACGCGATCCGGGAGGAGGTGAACATGCCGAACCTGCGCGTGCAGATGGACCTCTATCACGCGCAGATCGTCGAGGGCGACTTGACGGCGAAGATCCGGCGCTGGATGCCGCACATCGGCCACTTCCAGATCGCCGGCGTGCCCGACCGGCACGAGCCCGACCAGGGCGAAGTCAATTACGCGTGGCTCTTCAAGCTGCTGGACGAACTCAAGTACGACGGCTGGATCGGCTGCGAGTACCGGCCGGCACAAACCACGGCGGCGGGGCTCGCGTGGATGTACAAGCTCATCGACCGGCGGCCGTCGGGCAGCGCGGGGGAGTAGCGGCTACAAAGCGACGCTCATTCCTCCATCCATCACCAGCATCTGGCCCGTCATGTAGTCGGACGCGTCCGACGCCAAGAACACCGCCAGTCCCGCCAGCTCGTCCGGCTGCCCCCAGCGACCGGCCGGCGTGCGCTTGCACACCCACGCGTTGAACTCGGCATTGTCGATCAGCGCTCGGTTCATTTCGGTGGCGAAGTAGCCGGGCGCGATGGCGTTCACCTGGATGCCCAGCGGCGCCAGTTCGACGGCCATGCCGCGCGTCAACTGGCGCACGCCGCCCTTGGCCGCCGTATAGGGTACGACCGTCGGGCGCGCGAGTTCGCTCATCAGCGACGCGATGTGGATGATCTTGCCGTGCTTCTTCGCGATCATGCCCGGCAGCACCGCCTGCGAAACGACGAAAGGCGCCGTGAGGTTGGTGGCGATTATGTCGTTCCAATCCTTCTCGGTGAAATCGGTGAGCGGGCCGCGGCGCTGGATGCCCGCGTTGTTGACAAGGATGTCGATGCTGCCGTGCTTGGCCACAACCGCTTCCACGGCGGCGGTGATCGCGGCGCGGTCGGTGATGTCGAAGGCGGCGACGTCAGAACGTTGCCCGTCATCGGCCAGCGATTTTGCCGCACGCGCGAGTTCGGTGGGCTTGCGCCCGTTGAGAATAACGGTAGCGCCCGCCTGCGCCAGCCCGCGCGCGATGCTGAAGCCCAATCCGCGATACGCCCCCGTGACGAGCGCCACGCGGCCGGACAGGTCGAACACGTTGGGAATCATGCCATCTCCCGGCTTCGTCACATGGCCATCATTGCGCCGCCCCAGAACAGCGAGCGCATCAACGTGGCAAGAATGGCGCCCAGCACGAGGACGCAGACCACGACGACGACCGTATAGCCGACGGCCTTGTCCTGCGGGCACTTCTTCAATACCGGCACGCCGAGATAGAACGTGTACAGCGAATAAATGAGGGCGATCAGGCCCACGAGTCCGCCCAGGACACCCAGGAGCTGGAAGATGCCGGCGAGCCACGCGGCCGTCGACGAATAGGCGACCAGCTTCAGCGACTGGATGAAGTTCTTCTCGCCGCCGAACGTCGGGGCCAGCACATCGACGATCAGTGCGACGACGTAGACCATCACCAGCGAAATGATGTAACCGACGATCGTGCCGACGGCGCCGACGGCCATCGTGCGGATCAGCAGCGCCAGCGGACCGATTGCCGCCAGGATCATTATGTAGCCGGTGTACAGCGCCTGCGTGTTCGTTTCCTCGCCCGCGATGATCGGCCATTCTTCCTTCGGCCCTATGATTATGTTCTTGATGCGATCGACGAGATTCATGGGATCCCCTCCTGATTGTTGCGGATGGCCGGGTTCTTTGTCTTGTTGGGCACGACGCGCAACCCGCGTGCGGCGCCGGTATCATGCCCGGGAGTTTAGGCGAATGTGGCGCGGCTGTCTTGTCGCGCCGCGTCGTTCACGTTGCCTCCGCCTCGCGCTCGAGCGCCTCGACCATGCGCGCGACGCGCGCCTCCAGCGCCTCGGTCGTCAGCTTGTCGCGGAACATCTCCACCATCAGCGGAAACGCGAACGGCGTGGGTCGAGCCGGCTGCATCAGCAGCGCGCGACTGCCGCGCAGCCGCGCGAGCGCCAGCGAAAGGCGCGGCGCTTCGAGGTGCCGCTCGAGCACTTCGCGCACAGCTTGCGCCAGCAGCAGGTTGTCCGGATCGTACTGCGCGAAAACGTCGTACAGGAGACCGCTCGACGCTTGCAGTTGCCGCGTCGACGGCGACTGTCCCGGGTAGCCCTGGAAGACGAGGCCAGCGACGCGCGCGAGTTCCCGAAACTGGCGGCGTCCCATTTCCGCCGCGTTCAAACCCGCGAGGATGTCGGCCTCGACATCCGGTGCGGCCAAGAGGCGGCCCAGATCGCCCAGCTTCAATTCCACCGGCGTGGGCGAGAGGAGGCCGAAACCGTAGTCGTTGACCATGAGGCTGAACGTGCGCGGCACGTCGCGCGACAGCCGGTACGAGAACAGGGTGGCGAGTCCCAGGTGCGCCAGGCGCCCTTCGAACGGATAGAAGAAGAGGTAGTGGCCGTCGCGCGTGGCAATGCGCTCGGTCAGCCACTCGCGCTCGTCGGGCAGCGCCGACCATCGCCGCTGCAACTCGAGCAGCGGCCGGACCAGGCGCAATTCGGGCGAGGCATATACGCCGTGGCGCGCACTTGCGATGAGGCCGCGCGTGCGGTCGGCCAGCAGTGTGGACAACGCCATCTTGCTGCCTGCCCAGCGCGGGACGATCGCCTTGGTCGCCGCGGCCGGCTTGACCCACGCGGTCATCTCCTTGACGCGAACGAATTCGAGCACGCGGCCGGCGAACACGAAGCAGTCGCCCTGGCCTAACCGCGCGATGAACGACTCCTCGACGTGACCCAATTTATGGCCGTTGCGGAACTGCACGGATATGCTCGCCTCGGACACGATCGTGCCGATCGACGCGCGATGCCTGCGCGCGATGCCCGCATCGGGAACGCGCGCGACGTTGTCCTCGCCGATGACGACGCGGCGATATTCGGGATACGCGTTGAGGCTGGCGCCTCCGTGGACGACGAAGTCCAGCGCCCACTGCCATTGCGCGTCGGTCAGCTCCCCGTAAGCATGCGTGCCGCGCAGCTCGGCCAGCAGTTCGACCGGCACGAAGCCTCCGCCGAGTGCGCATGTGACGAGATGCTGGACGAGCGCATCCAGCGGCCCGCGCATCGGCGTGCGCGGCTCCAGCTTGCGTGCGGCGGCGGCTTCCCGCGCGGCCGCCGCTTCGACCAGCTCCAGCGCCTGCGCCGGCACGATCGTGACCTTGGAGATCGCGCCGGGCTGGTGGCCGCTGCGGCCGGCGCGCTGCAAGAGGCGCGCAACGCCCTTGGGCGAACCGATCTGCAGCACCTGGTCCACCGGCGTGAAGTCGACGCCCAAGTCGAGGCTCGACGTGCACACGACGGCTTTGAGCTTGCTGCGGCGCAGGCCTTCCTCGACCCAGTCGCGCACGTCGCGTTCCAGCGAACCGTGATGCAGCGCGATGCGGCCGGCCCAATCGGGCCTCGCCTCGAGGATCGCCTGGTACCAGATCTCGGTGGCCGAACGCACGTTGGTGAAGACGAGCGTCGATTGCGCGCCGTCGATCGCGCGAATGACCTGCGGCAAGAGCTTGAGGCCGATGTGTCCCGCCCACGGAAAGCGGTCGATCGTGTCCGGATGCGCGGTGGCGATCTCGATCGTCTTGGCGTCGAGGCCCTTAACGATGTGTCCACCTCCGACGCTGCCGCCGGCGGTGCGAATGCCGGTGAGGCAGGCGAGCGCCTCGTCCAGATTGGCGAGCGTGGCTGACAGCCCCCAGACGCACAACGCGGGTCGCGCGTCGCGCAGGCGCGCCAGCGCCAATTCCACCTGCACGCCGCGCTTGCTCGACAGGAGTTCATGCCATTCATCCACGATCACGCCGGACAAGTGCGCGAGGCGCTCGCGCCAGTCGGCGCGCGAAAGCATGAGCGTGAGGCTTTCGGGCGTGGTGACGAGCGCCGTCGGCAGGCGCTTGCTCTGTCGCGCCCGCGCCGATGACGGCGTGTCGCCGGTCCGCACGTCGACGGTCCAATGCGGCTGCAGCGCGCGCGCCGCGCGCGCGAGCGCCAGGCCAGTGTCGCTGGCCAGCGCGCGCAACGGCGTGATCCAGAGTACGTTCAGCGGCGGCGGCTCGCCCGCAGCGCCGACAGGCCCCAGCACGAGCGGCGGAATCCACGCCGCATAGGTTTTGCCCATGCCGGTGGGCGCATGCAGGAGGCCGCTTTCGCGGCGCGCGAACGCCGACCAGACTTCCTCCTGAAACGGGAAGGGCGACCATCCTTGTGTTGCGAACCACGCGCGCGCGCCGGCATAGACGTCGGCTGCCGATACCAGCGCCGATTCCAAGGAATTCGCAGCAAGGGCGGAACAGCCGTCGTTAGACATAAGGGGCGGGCGCTCGCCGATTGCGGATAACCGGCGACGTCCGCCCCAAGATTAGCGCATTCCGGCGGTACCGTTCCTTCCCCTAGTGTTGCTCAAGCGTGCCGTGACGGCGATCAGGCGTGGGCTGGGGCCGCGGAGAGCTCCAGCATCGTCTTGAAGCCGCCCCAGAACATGCGCATGCCATCGAACGGCATGTTCTTGGGGTCCATCATCTCCTTCATCCGCGGGTCGTTCATCACCTCGGCATTGACGTGGTCGCGGTGCTCGCGGGAATCGTAGAGGATCCACGAAAACATGACGGTTTCCCCATCCTTCAACTGGACGCTTTGCGGGAACGACGTGACCTTGCCGGGCTTGACGTCGTCGCCGACGCATTCCCAATATTGGCGAGCGCCGTGTTCGAGCCACATCCTTCCGGCCTTTTCCGCCATCTTGCGATAGGCATCGAGCTTGGCAACGGGCACCGGCACGACAAATCCATCGACATAGTGCGACATGAGTGTCTCCTTTCTGCAGTGCGTCAGCATTCGATTTGGCTCTCGGGCCGGGAGTTCCCATGGAACCGCGAAATCGTTGTGCCCAGACAGGCGGGACGCCCACGGCAGCTTCGTTGACGTCTTACAGCCCAATCGGACGGTGGCTGATGCAGATCGATGCTGCAAGCGCCGACCATATTTGGCAAGGCGGGAACGATTCGGTGACGCCGCATTGGTCCAATTGAGTGACGGGCGGTCGAATCACCGATTGCGTTCTCGCCTGCACCGACATGCCACATCGGGAGTCGAGTGCGCTTCGCGACGACGGAGGACCGCCATGAAACGGCTTCTCATTCTTGCTGCGCTGGCGTCAATCGTTTCCGGCTGTGTCGTGGTGCCGGCGGCCGACTATGACCGGCACTACCGGGGCGACCGGTACTGGGATCACCGCTATGAGCGCCAGTACGGCTACGATCCCCGCTGGGACTACTATGGGTACAACCGCCACGAGGGCTCCTACTAGCACCGGACTTCCGCTCCCTCGACTGTCGCCGGGGCATCCCGTTCGGGCGACCGTATTCGGCACCTTGCTGCGTGCGCTAGGGATCAACTCGTCGGCGTGCACATCACCGGCGCGTCGGGCGGCATTCCATAGCCCTCCTGCGTCCAGCCGCCGTCCTTGATGATCGAGTCGCGCACGTCGACCTCGGCGGTGTAGCGGTGGTGAAGGCCGTTAGTGTCGTTCACGAAGCGGAAAATGCCGCGCGTGCCAACCGGACACGCGCCGGTCGTCGTGTCGGGCAGCGCGATGTAGAACACCGACGCGCTCTCATAGACCCACTGGACCGGAAATTTCTTGGCGGTGGCCGCGCATTCGGCGGGGCTGGCGGAATAGAAATGCGAATCTCCGTATGCGGCTGACACGTAGAATCGGCACACGGGTGCTACCCCCGCGGGCGCGACGTCCGGATTTGTATAGACGAGAAAGCGCAGCCCGGTGCGTACCCATCCGGGGTGCACGCCGTTGTCGAGATCGCTGATTTCCACCGGCGCGGCAGTGACGAAATAGTCGTCGAGCGTGGCGTTGTAGAACTCCACCGCCGGCGCAGTCTGCGCCGTGTTGGTCGCCCCGGGCGTCAAATACGGCGCGAGCAGGGGGAGCGCGACATCGAGGCGCGAGTAGTCGTCCTGGCCCCGGGTGTTCGAGCACGACGACTCGCCGCCCCAGAGTCCGCCGCGCAGTTCCAGGAATGTCTGAGCCGTGTTGAGCGTGAACAGGCCGCTGCCGCTGCTGCCCCCTTCGGTGACGCCGCGCGACCACTGCATGGCGATGAACGAGCTGCCGTCGGCATAGGTGTGATACGGGTGCACGTTGCCCTGGCTGAACTTCTTCAGATCGCCTTCCGGATGGTGGATGCCGTTCGCCGCCGTTCCGGTGGCCACGGGGCCGGCTGCGTTCCAGGCAGCGAATGTAACCCCCGGCGGCGGCGGCTCGTTGAGCCGGACCAGCGTCCAGTCATAGTCCACGCTGCGGGCGAGCAGCGTCGTGCCCGCGGTCAGTGCGGTGAAATTCACGTCGTTTGCGGTGTCGACCCCGCATGTGTTGGCCTGGAACATCCAGAACGTCTCGATCGACCGGGCGGCCGCGGCGGGCTGTCCCTGCGAGGCGGCCGGGTCGTCGTCGCCGTTGTCGATGCAGTGGTTCGCCATGTAGAAATATGGCGTCAGCGACGTCGTCGAGTCGTTGACCAGCGTGCCCGTGCACAGGTAGCTCGCGCCGTGGTCGACCAGCAGGATTCGCGCGGTGGCCTTGATCGCCGTCGCGGCCTGCTGCTGCAGCGGCGAGGCGACGCACGCGACGTCGACTTCGCACGAATCCGATTGGCCGATGGCGCCCACCGGATCGGCCTGCTTCAGCACGCCGGTAGTGACATTCAAGTGGGACAGCGCCGGCAGGTCGATCGTCGCGCCGGCGAGAGTAACGCCCTGCGGCACGGCCAGTTCGACGGTGGCGGTGTCGCCATCGAGCAGCGGCGTCCAGAAAGGCGGGTTCGCGGCGATGCGCGCGGCGGTGACCGGGCCGTACACCGTTGCGCCTGGGGCCGAACCGCGGAAACGCAGCGACAACTGCGGCGGCGCTTGCCCCAGCGACAGCGCGATCCGCAACCCTGCTGCACCCGGCGATGTGAGCGAGATTCGCGCGGCCCGCATGCCGCCTTGCGTGTCAGCCCACGGAAGCGATGACAGTGCCACCCCGCGTGCGGCCGGAGGCAGTTCGCGGGCAAAGCCGACGGCCGCGCGGCGCCGCCGGGTGGGCGGCTTCCCGTAGTTGGGCGTCGCCGACTTCAGCGCGGCGCCGGAAGATTCCTTCGCGCTGGGGGCGGCCAGGACAACGGCGTACGGCGGCTGCGAATCCGGGAGCAGAAGTGCGGCGGATGCGGCCTTTGCCGAGGGTGCGGCCGGAGGAGCGGTGGCCGGCGGCACCGACAGGATCTGCGCGGCGGACGCGCTCGCGCCCAGGGAAAGGGCAATCGCGGCGAGAAGTTGGCGTGGCATCGAAGGTTTGCGGGGGACGCGAAGCGCGGGCGCGGGCAACAGCTATTAGAGACCGCCGCCGATGCGACAGGTTCATCCTGCCCGATACTTTACAATTGCTTACATCGTGTTGGCCGGTCATGTGCCTGATTCCTTGGAAACGTCTACGAAACGGGCCGCGACCCGATGGTGCACATGAGTTCTTCCGTATTCGTCGAAGCGGAGTTTTTCCTCCTGATCGCGTTTGCGATCGTGCTGCCGATCGTCACGTACGTGTACATGATGCGCAAGCGCGCCATCTCGCGGACGACGTTGGTGCTGCTGGGCTCGCTGCTCGTCGGCATGTCGGGCGTGACGATCTATCTGCTGCAGCTTCTGGCGGACATGGCGAAGGCGACGGCGTCGATGCTCGACGACAAGATCTTCGCGTCGCAGGTTGCGCTGGCGCTCTATCTATTGCCGCTGCTCTTCGCGGGCATCGGCGTGAACATCATCTCGGACGTATTGATCAAGCATCTTAACCTGGCCGAGGCGCGGTTCGAGCGGGAACGCTCGGCCAGGACGACCGACGGGCCGCCCGCCGAGGACTCCGCGCGAACTCCGCGGTAGCCTTTCGCAGTCATGGGGGCTGCGGTTTCCCGCAGCGTGCGCTGCCGAACAGACGCCGGGCATGAAGCCGTTCAATCTAATGTTGCCGGCCCCTATAACCCTACGTCAGCCGGCATCCGGGAAACCGGACTACAAAGAGGTGCGCACCATGCTCTATACGATTGCGGTTGTTCTGCTTATCCTGTGGCTCTTGGGCCTTGTCACTTCCTACACGCTGGGCGGGTTTATCCACATCCTGTTGGTCGTCGCCGTTGTCATGGTGTTGGTCAACCTGCTCTCCGGGCGGCGTACGATATAGCGTGCCGGTCGTTGCCGGTGGCGGAGTGCACCGGCGATGCCGGAACGTTTGAGTCAATGCATATGGATGCGGGAGAATGGACGATGAGTACGGAATTGGATCCAGTGACTGCCGAAAAATTGAAGACCGACCTCCGGGTGCTGGCGGTTGACATCGAACAGTTGCTGAAGGCGACGGCCAGCCAGACCGGCGAGCACGTGGCGCAGTTGCGCGCCAAGGCGCAGGAGTCGCTGAAGATGGCGCTGGCCCGCGCCGCTGCGCTGCAGGACGTGGCGCTCGTGAAAACCCGCGCGGCGGCAAGTGCCGCCGACGATTACGTTCGCGCCAATCCATGGCAGGCGCTGGCGATCGGCGCACTTGTAGGCCTTGCGCTCGGCATCCTTCTTTCGCGCGGCGGCGATTCGGATTCGTAGCGCCGTCAAGGCGGGACGCTCGGGCGACGCAACTACGCCGCAGCTGCCCAAAGCTGCGGCATCGGTGTTCAGCGACCGTGGTCCTGGAACGGGTCGCCATTCGCCTCGCGGCGATAGCTGTAATAGCGGTCATTCCCGTAATAGCGGTTGCCGTCGCGATAGTAACCGTCGCCGCGGTTGTAATCGCGCTGCTCGTAATAGCCGTTGCGATGGTCGCCGTATCCAGCGGGAACGATTGCGCAGCCGCCGAGCAAGGCGGCCAGGATCGAAAGCGTGAGAAGGAATTTCATGTCGTTTCCTCGTTCGCCCTTGAGCGATGGGTTGAGGGCCAGCGTTGCGACGCTTCGTCGAAGCCACTCCGCAGGACGTTTGCCCCATGAGTTGATTGGAGCATCGGCCGCCAGTTCCTGTCGGTGCGGCGTCGAACATACGGCTTCGATATAATTGGCAACCCAGCATCGGAAAACGGCAGGACGCAATGAGCCACTATCACTTTGTCGTCTGGATCGATCACCGCGAGGCGCATGTCATCGAGTTCAATCCCGAGGATGCGGAAAGGAGCGTCGTGCGTCCCAAGTCGAAGCACGAGCACCTGCATCGCAAACAGAGCGCCGTGGGTTCGGGCAAGACGCCCGAGGATCACGTCTATTACCAGGCCGTCGCCGACGCGATCAAGGATGCCGGCGAAATCCTGATCGTGGGCCCTTCCACCGCCAAGCTCGAGTTGTTCAAGCACCTGCAAGCGCACGCGCCGGCCGTTGCCGCGCGCGTCGTCAGCGTGGAGACGGTCGACCATCCGACCGACGCGCAACTGCTGAAATTCGCCCGCCACCACTTCGCCGCCGACGATCAGATGCGGCCGCAAACCTGATGCGCTCGCCCACTTCGACAGGCGCCACACCGTCATGGGCGGCGCAAGGGAGGCGCGGATGATCGCGGTACGCAGCACGGAGCTGCACTACGGCGCCCTGGCGCAACTTATCCATTGGGTGACGGCCATCCTGGTCGTCACGGCCTTCGTGTACGGTCCCGGCGGGTCGGAGCAGCGGGTCTACTCGCTGGCCAAGGACGCCGACCGACAGCTGCACGAGACGCTGGGCCTGGCGGTGTTCACCCTCGTGCTGGTGCGGCTGGCATGGCGCGCGTTCGATGCGAGGCCCGAACATCCGCCGATGCCGACATGGATGCGACTCGCGTCGACGCTGACGCACGCCGCGCTTTACGTGCTGCTGCTGGCGGTGCCGCTGACGGCGATTGCAGGCGCGTGGCTGGAGGGACATCCGCTGACGCTGCTCGGGAGCGTGCGGATCGGTCCGCTGCTCGGGGAGTCGCACGCCGCCGGAACCGCGGTCGCCTCCGTTCACACATGGCTGGGCGACGCGATCATGTGGATCGCCGGCGCGCATGCGGCCGGGGCGTTGTACCATCACTTCGTTCGCCGCGACGGCGTGCTCCGGTCAATGCTGCCCGGCGCGGCGCAGCCGCAACGATGACGCGCTAGCCGCCCGCCGCCGACGAGTGGTCGCGCGTGATCACCCACGCGCCGTCCTTGCGCTCGACGATCAGCGTGAACAGCCCATGCGGCGCCTTCTCCGGCGCTTCATTGGCGCGCGTCAGGTGCCACTTGCCGAACACGTAGGCCATGTCCGGCGCGATTTCGCGCACTTCCACGAGGTCGAAGTCGAGCTTGCCCATCGTCGCGGCGTCCGGATAACGCCTGCGGTAGTTCGTGAGCGTCGCCTGCCAGCCGTAGGTGAAGCCGTCGCCGCCGGCGAAGCGGATCTCGTCACTTTGCCAGTAGCCTTTCATGAAGCCGACGATGTCGCCGCGGTTCCATGCGTCCTGCTGTGCCGCGAGCACGCCGCGGACTGCGGCAGTCGTGCCAGTCTCCGCCGCGGAGACGGCGAGCGAAACCGCGAAGAACAGCGCAAGCCCGAGCCGCCGCGTCATCGGCCTAGCCGGCCATCCTGATCGCGACCGGTGCGGGCGCGGGCAGCGGCGAGCGGAACTGCGCGAGCAGTACTCCTTCGCGCGTCTTCGCCGTCTTGAGATGCGCTTCCTTCACGTGGCCGTAGCCGCGGATGTGCTCGGGCACGGATGCCAGCTCGATCGCCGTCGCGTGGTTTTGCGGCGTGAGCTTGGCCAGGATTTCCGCTACGACCGTTTCGTATTCGCCGATCAGCGCGCGCTCCATCTTGCGCTCCGTCGTCCGGCCGAAAAAATCGAGCCCGGTGCCGCGGAAGCGGCGCATCTTCGCCAGCATGCCGAACGCCTTCATCATCCACGGCCCGTACACCGATTTCCTCGGCACGCCGGTGGTAGGGTCGGGTTTGTTGAATACCGGCGGCGCCAGGTGGAACGTCAGCTTGTAGTCGCCCTCGAACTGTGCGGCGACGCGCTCGCGTGAAGTCGGAGTCGGCGTACAGGCGCGCGACTTCGTATTCGTCCTTGATCGCGAGCAGCTTGAAGTAGTAGCGCGCGACGGCCTCGGTGAGTTCGGTGATGCCGGGCATCGCCTTGGCCTCCGCCGCCCGCACCCGCGCCACGAGATCGGCGTAGCGCTTGGCGTACGCGGCGTCCTGGTACTCGGTGAGGAACTTGACGCGCCGCTCGATCATTTCGTCGAGCGATTGCGACAGCCGCTGCGAGTCGGGCTTGGCTTCCGCGGGAACGGCGGCCGCCGCCACGCGGGCCGGATCGATCGCTGCCAGGCGTCCCCAGTTGAAGCTCTGCTTGTTCGACTCGAATCGCCTGGCCGTTCAACTCGATGGCGCGCAGGATCGCTGCTTCGCCGAGGGGAATAAGGCCGCGCTGGAACGCATAGCCGACCATGAACAGGTTGGTCGCGATGGAGTCGCCCATCAGACCGGTGGCGAGCTTGCTGGCGTCGAGGAACTCCGCGTCGCCGGGCGCGACGGCGTCCTTGATTTCCTGCTCCATCGAACCGGTCGGGAAGCGAAGGTCGGGCTCGCGCGTGAACTGCGCCGGCATGACCAGCGCTGTGTTGACCAGCGCCTTGGTGACGCCCTTCTGCATCTTGGCCAGCGCCTCGTAGCCGACGCCGGTGAGGATGTCGCAGGCGAGCACCAGCTTGGCCTCGCCGGCGGCGATGCGCGTGGCGAACATCTGCTCGGGCTTGTCGCCGATGCGCACGTGCGAGACGACGGCGCCGTTCTTCTGCGCGAGGCCGGTCATGTCGAGCACGCTGCAGCCCTTGCCTTCGAGATGCGCGGCCATGCCGAGCAGCGCGCCGATGGTCACGACGCCCGTGCCGCCGATGCCGGTCACCAGCACGCTGTACGGCTCCGCCGTCGAGGGCAGCGTCGGCGCGGGCAGGTTCGAGAAGTCGACCGCCGCCGCCTTTTTGGGCTTGCGCAGCTGTGCCGCCTTCGACGGTGACGAACGACGGGCAGAAGCCCTTGACGCAGGAGAAGTCCTTGTTGCAAGAGGACTGGTCGATGGTGCGCTTGCGGCCAAATTCGGTCTCGACCGGCGCGATCGACACGCAGTTCGACTGCACGCCGCAGTCGCCGCAGCCTTCGCATACGAGTTCGTTGATGATCACGCGCTTTGCCGGATCCACGAGCTTGCCGCGCTTGCGGCGGCGGCGTTTTTCCGCGGCGCACGTCTGGTCGTACAGCAGAACCGTGCAGCCGGGAATGTCGCGCATTTCGCGCTGCACGGCATCCATCTCGTCGCGGTGGTGGATGCGGATGTCGCTCGGAGAAATAATTGTCCGGATATTTGTCCGGGTCGTCGCTGACGACGATGATCCGCTTGACCCCTTCGGCGGCGACCTGCGTCGCGATCATCGCGGGCGTGAGCGGCCCGTCGAAAGGCTGGCCGCCGGTCATGGCGACCGCGTCGTTGTAGAGGATCTTGTACGTGATGTTGACGTTGGCGGCGACCGCGGCGCGGATCGCGAGGATGCCGCTGTGGTAGTACGTGCCGTCGCCCAGGTTCGCGAAGATGTGCTTCTCTTCGGTGAACGGCGCCTGCCCGATCCACGGGCACGCCTTCGCCGCCCATGTGCGTGTACTCGGTCGTGCTGCGGTCCATCCAGATCGCCATCACGTGGCAGCCGATGCCTGCCGTGGCGCGGCTGCCTTCGGGCAGCTTGGTCGACGTGTTGTGCGGGCAGCCCGAGCAGAAGTAGGGCTGGCGCGACGAGGTCGATGTTGGGCTTGGCGAGCGCGGCTTCCTTGGCGTTGATCCAGTCGACGCGCGCGCGCAGCTCTTCCATTTTGCGCGGATGCAACTCAAGCCGCTCGATGCGCTTGGCGATCACGCGCGCGATCATCGCGGGCGTCAATTCCGCGGCGGCGGGCAGCAGCCAATCGCCGTGCGGGCGCACCCATTCGCCCTTTTCGTCGAACTTGCCGACGACGCGCGGGCGCACGTCGTCGCGCCAGTTGTACAGCTGCTCCTTCAACTGGTATTCGACGATCTGCCGCTTTTCCTCGACGACCAGGATTTCCTCGAGGCCTTCGGCGAAATTGCGCACGCCTTCCGGCTCGAGCGGCCAGGGCATCGCGATCTTGTAGACGCGCAGGCCCATCTCGGCAGCGTCGGCTTCGGTGATCCCCAGGTCGACAAGCGCCTGGCGGACGTCGGGATAGCTCTTGCCGGAGGTGGCGATGCCGAGGCGCGGCTTCGGCGAATCGATGACGACCTTGTTCAGCTGATTCACGCGGCAGTAGTGCAGCGCCGCGTAGACCTTGTAGTCCTGCATCCGCGCTTCGGCAGCGAGGAACGGATCGGGCCAGCGGATCGACACGCCATCGGGCGGCAGCGGAAAGTCATCCGGAACGATGATCTTCGTGCGCGACGGATCGACGTGGACGGACGACGAGCTCTCCACGGTGTCGGCGACGCACTTGAAGCCGACCCAGCAGCCGGAGTAGCGCGACATGGCCCAGCCGTGCAGGCCAAGATCTAGAATCTCCTGCACCGACGACGGGTACAGCACCGGCATCATCGCCGCGGAGAACTGGTGATCGGACTGGTGCGGAATCGTGGACGACTTGGCCGCGTGATCGTCGCCCGCGAGCACCAGCACGCCGCCGTGCTTGCCCGTGCCCGCGAAGTTGGCGTGCTTGAACACGTCGCCGCAACGGTCGACGCCGGGGCCTTTGCCGTACCACATCGCGAACACGCCATCGACCTTGGCACCAGGATGCAGGTTGACCTGCTGCGAGCCCCAGATCGACGTCGCCGCGAGGTCTTCGTTCAGGCCCGGCTGGAACTTGATGTTCGCTCGGTCGAGGAACTTCTGCGCCTTCCACAGCGACTGGTCGAGCGCGCCG
This sequence comes from uncultured beta proteobacterium, assembly GCA_963828045.1. GTDB lineage: Bacteria > Pseudomonadota > Gammaproteobacteria > Burkholderiales > Casimicrobiaceae > VBCG01. The sequence goes on from CAWHCM010000001.1 coordinate 398,413, forward strand.
AGCGGCGATCCGCGATAGCCGGAGACGAAGCCGCCGGTGTTGAGCCCGGCTAGCTTGTCGCGCTGCTGCTGCAGGATCAGCAGACGGACGAACGCTTGCGCCCCGGTCAGGTAGACGCGGCCGGATTCGAGCTCGTACTTGTCGTCGATCGCGACTTCGCGCAGCGCAGAGGACAGTGGCAATCGGGGAAGCCGAGGCAGGGGACATCGACGGTACTCCGCAAAAATCGTGTTTTTGGGACGCGCGATAAGAACCGGTAGGTCTCGCGGCGCACGCGAGACGGGGATTGTGTCCCCGCTGCGTCAGGGCGCGAATGATACGCGAAGGCGCCCTTACCGTCCACGCAAGTCGGGGCTAGAATGGCACATTCCAAGTGTCACGCGTCCGGCCTGCCGCCGGACTTTTTTTGACCCTTCGCACGAGTTCAAGTTTTCGGGAATACCCTTGATGCCTTCCGCACTATTGTCTGCCATCGAGATCGAAACCGGACCGAATCCCGACGCCGCCGTCATCTGGCTTCACGGGCTGGGCGACGATGGCACCGGCTGGTCGCAGGTCGTCGGCTCGCTGGGTTTGCCGCGCACGCTCGCCGTGCGCTTTCTCTTCCCGCATGCGCCCGTGATGCCGGTCACGATCAACAACGGCATGGCGATGCGTGCGTGGTACGACATTCGTGAGGCCGACCTCAATTCGCGCGCGGATTTAGCCGGCGTCCGACAGTCGCAGGCGCACGTCGAGGCGCTGATCGCGCGCGAGGTTCAACGTGGCATCGCGCCGCGCCGGATCGTGCTCGCTGGGTTCTCGCAGGGCGGGGCGATCGCGCTCTACACCGCTTTGCGGCATCCGGAGAGACTCGCGGGCATCGTCGCGCTGTCGACATACCTGATCGACGCGCCGCACCTTGCCGCGCAGGCGTCACCCGCCAATCGCGACATTCCGATCTTCATGGCGCACGGCACGCAGGATCAGGTGGTCTTGTTCCCGTGGGCCGAACTGTCGCGGCGCGCGCTGGCGGATGCCGGATGGAGCATCGAGTGGCACGCGTATCCGATGGCGCACGAGGCGGCACTCGAGGAAATCGTCGCCTGCGGCAAGTTTCTGGCGACCGCGCTCGCCTGAAACGCCAACTGATTCAGTCGCGCGGTTCATTCTCCGCCGTCTGCTTGCCGCGTTTGGCGATGACGCCGCGGCGGGCCAGCGCATCGCGCAGCAGGAATTCGACCTGCGCGTTGGCGCTGCGCAATTCGATCTGCGCCAGCCGCTCGATGTCCGCCCACAGGGCCGGATCGATGCGCAGCAGGAACGCCTTCTTTTCGGCCATCGTCAGCGTCGGGGCCCGTGCACGATGCGCGACTCGCTACGCCATTCGGCGAAACCGCATCGCCAGCGTCAGCGCCCAGATGGCCATCCCCGCGAAAAACACCACGAGAATCGTCGCGAAGGGTGCGCCGGGCAGGTGCGGCGGCTGCGTCGCATTCGCCTCGATCAGCAGGAAGTGGATGGCCGCGAGGAACACCACGAGCAGCGACCCCAGCCAGTACGCATGCGACTCGAGGTAGCGCAGCGTGTCCTCGCGCCGCGCCGGGTCGAGCCAATAATCGCGATGCGGGATGTTGATCGATTTGGCCATCACGCGCGGCAGCACGCTCATCGTCAGCACGACGCTCAGCGGGGTACCGATGCCGATTGCAAGCATGAACAGCAGATAGCCGTGGCGGCTCATCCAGCCGTTGGGCGCGCCGCTGGCGCCGAAATGCGACGCGATCTGCAGGGGCAACTGGTCGGTCGTGACGACTATCAGGGCGGCGGCGACGACCAGCAGCAGGACGAAGAGGAGTCGGGCAAAGAGCAGCATCGTGGCCTCACAAGCGGTACCGCCCGCACGGGCGGCATCGCGTCAGTTGTACAACGTGCCGGTGTTGATGACGGGCTGCACTTCGGATTCGGCACAGAGCACGACCATCAGGTTGGACACCATCGACGCGCGGCGCTCGTCGTCTAACTCGACGACCTTTTTTGCGGACAGTTCGGCCAGCGCCATTTCCACCATCGACACGGCGCCGTGGACGATCTTCTGGCGCGCGGCGATGATCGCCTCGGCTTGCTGCCGGCGCAGCATCACTTGCGCGATCTCCGGCGCGTAGGCCAGGTGCGTCAGCCGTGCTTCCTCGACGACGACGCCAGCCTGCTCGAGCCGCGCCTGCAATTCCTTGACCAGGGCCCGCGCGACGATGTCGGCGCTTTCGAGCAGCGTCGGCTCGCGGGCGACGTCCAGCTTCTCCTCGGCGTCGTAGGCGAACGACGAGGCCAAGTGCCGCACGGCGGACTCGCTTTGCACCTTCACGAACATTTCGTAGTCGTCGACGTCGAAGGCGGCCTTGGCCGAGTCCTCGACGTGCCAGACGACGACCGCGGCGATCTCGATCGGGTTGCCGCGCTTGTCATTGACCTTGAGCTTGTCGCCGTTCAGGTTGCGCGCGCGCAGCGAGATCTTCCGGCGCGTATAGAACGGATTGGTGGCGCGCAGGCCCGGCACCCGGCTCGTGCCCTTGTAGGCTCCGAAGAGCTGCAGGATTGCCGCCTCGTTGGGTTGCAGCGTGTACAGGCTGGACAGCGTCAGCACGCCCAGTACGATCACCACGATCGCCAGCGCCAGCTCGCCCCACGCCGGATATCCGCCGGACAGCGATTTCCAGACCATCGTCCCGCCGCCGACGATCAGCGCCAGCGCCAGCAGTATTGCGACGAACCCGTTGGCCGTGCCGATGGGGCGTTCGTCGTGGGACGGCCCCCGGGTGCTCGTTGCGCGTTCCATCGTGACCTCCGTGTCGAGACGCTTGCTTAAGACCCTCTGATCCATCGCGTCAGGTATCAAAATGATATCATTATGATACTGGAAGTCACGACCGCTGGTCGGCCGGCCTGAGGAGGCTCAGGCTGGGTTTGAAATTCAGTGCGCCAAAGTTGAGCGTTGGCGAGTGCTTGTCCCGCCGACGCTCCAACGAGCCACGCCAAGCCCAAATCAGTCTTGGGATTTGGGCGTGAAATCGAGGGCGGCCGAGTTGAGGCAGTACCGCAGGCCGGTGGGCTCCGGACCGTCGGGAAAGACGTGGCCCAGATGCGCATCGCAGGCCGCGCAGACGACCTCCGTGCGGCGCATCCACAGCGACGAGTCCTGTGCCTCGCGCACGTTCGAAGGCGACACCGGCTTCCAGAACGACGGCCAGCCCGTGCCCGATTCGAACTTGGTGTCGGAAGGGAAGAGTGGCGTGCCGCAGCACACGCACTTGTACATGCCGTCCGCGTGGTTATCCCAGTACTTGCCGGTGAACGCGCGCTCCGTGCCTTTCTTGCGCGTTACCTTGAACTGTTCCGGCGTCAATTGCGCCTTCCACTCAGCCTCGGTTTTTTCGACCTTGTTGCTCATGAGCATTGATCCCGTCACTGTTTGGGCTCGTGGCGGTTCGCGGACAATCCCGCGCCGCGGCGGGGCGACCGGCGCCACGTACGCTATAGTGTCAATTTTGCCGCATCGCCTTACAAGCGTGTCGTTAGAGACCCTTCCCACCGAGTCGTTCCGCCGCGATGTGCGCATTATCGGCCTCGTCGGCACCGCGCACGCGTTTTCGCATTTCTTCCAGCTCGCGTTGCCGCCGCTCTTCCCGCTGCTGCGCGCCGAGTTCGGCGTGTCGTGGACCGTCCTGGGTCTTCTCGTCGGGATCTTCTACGCGGCCAGCGGCGTCACGCAATTCACCGCCGGGTTCGTCGTCGACCGCAACGGCGCGCGACCGGTCCTGTTGTCGGGCCTCGCGCTGCTGGCGTGCGGCACCATCCTGGCTTCGCTGGCCCCCGGCGTGTACTGGCTGTTCCCCATCGCCGCGGTGATGGGCGTCGGCAACGGCGTCTTCCATCCGGCCGACTTCGCGATCCTGAACGCCAACGTGGCGCCGCGGCGCTTAGGCTATGCCTATTCGACGCACGGCATCGGCGGCAACCTGGGATACGCGCTGTCGCCGATCGTGAGCTTCACGCTGGCGTCCGCCTACGGCTGGCGCACGGCCCTGGCCGTGATGGGCACGCTGGGCCTGATCGCGCTCGGCGTGCTCGTGAGCCAGCGCGGGCTGCTCACGTCGCATAAGGCGCACGACGCGCACCTGCATTCGCTGCGCGGATCGCTCGAGCTCTTCATGCAGCCTGCGATCGCGCTTTGCTTCTGCTATTTTGTCGCGCAGACGATGGCCTCGGTCGGATTGCAGACGTTCCTGCCGGCTGCGCTCAACGCGGGCCTGGCCGTGCCGCTGGCCCTCGCGACGTCGGCGGTCACGGCGTACCTGCTAGGCGGCACGGCGGGGATTGCGATGGGCGGGTATTTCGCGACGCGCACGGCGCGCCACGACCGCGTCGCGGCGACCGGCCTTCTCACGGGCGCCGGCTTGCTGGCGCTGGTCGCCTTCGGTGTCGTTTCGCAGTCGATGATCATCCCGGTGTTCGTGATGGTCGGCCTGGCGATCGGCTCCACCGGTCCGTCGCGCGACCTTATCGTGCGCAACGCAACGCCCAAGGGAGCGGCCGGACGCGTGTACGGCTTCGTGTATTCGGGCCTCGATCTGGGCGCCATGATCGGCCCCGTGTGGTTCGGCCTTTTGCTCGACCATGGCCTCGCGCGCCAGATGTTCTTCGTCGTCGGCGTGCTGTTCGCCGTCGCCGTTGCGACGGTGCTGAACGTGCGCCGCAACAACGCGTTCGTGCGCGAGACGTAAGGGGAACGGCGATGGACCTGGGAATTGTCGGCCGCCGCGCGCTGGTTTGCGCGGCGAGCAAGGGACTGGGACGCGGCTGCGCCGAGGCCCTCGCGCGCGAAGGCGCGGACGTGACGATCGTCGCCCGCACGGAGGCGACCGTCGCCAAGACGGCCGATGAGATCGGCGCGCTGGCGGGACGCAAAGTCGCGTGGGTTGCCTGCGACATCACCACCGCCGATGGCCGCGCCGCGGCGCTTGCCGCGTGTCCTCGGCCAGATATCCTCGTCAATAACGCTGGTGGCCCGCCCCCGGGCGATTTTCGCGACTGGGACCGCGACGCGTGGCTGCGTGCGATCGATGCCAACATGCTCACGCCCATCGAGCTCATCAAGGCCACCGTCGACGGCATGATCGAGCGAAAATTCGGCCGCATCGTGAACATCACGTCGGCCGCGGTGAAGGCACCGATCGACATTCTCGGGCTTTCCAACGGCGCACGCAGCGGGCTGACGGGCTTCATCGCGGGGCTCTCGCGCAAGGTCGCGCGCGACAACGTCGTCATCAACAACCTGCTTCCCGGTTCGTTCGACACCGACCGCCTGCGCGGCAACTTGGCCACGCGGGCCAAAACCGCCGGCAAGTCCGTCGAGGAACTGGCGGCGCAGGCGCAGGCCGGCATTCCGGCCGGGCGCTTCGGCACCGCCTCGGAATTCGGCGAACTGTGCGCGTACCTGTGCAGCGTGCACGTCGGATATCTGATCGGCCAGAACATCCTGATCGACGGCGGCGCCTATCCCGGCACGTTCTGAGAGCGCGAAGACCATGATCGACCTCTATTACTGGACGACGCCCAACGGCCACAAGATCACGATCTTCCTGGAAGAGACGGGGCTGCCGTACACGATCAAGCCGGTCAATATCGGGAAGGGCGAGCAGTTCGATCCCGAGTTCCTCAAGATCTCGCCCAACAATCGCATTCCGGCCATCGTCGATCACGCGCCTCCCGACGGCGGCGCGCCACTTCCGATGTTCGAGTCGGGCGCCATCCTCCTCTACCTCGCCGGCAAGACCGGGCGCTTCTATCCCGCCGACCTGCGCGGGCGCTGCGACTGCATGCAGTGGCTTTTCTGGCAGATGGGCAACCTGGGGCCGATGAACGGCCAGAACCACCACTTCGCGCTCTATGCGCCGGAAAAGCTGCCGTACGCGATCACCCGCTACATCAAGGAATCGGGGCGTTTGTACGCGGTGCTGAACAAGCGCCTTGCCGATCGCGAGTTCATCACCGGCGAATACGGAATCGCGGACATGGCGTGCTATCCGTGGATTTCGCCGGATCGCCAAAGCCAGAACATCGACGCGTTTCCGTACCTCAAGCGTTGGCGGGAGGCAATCAAGGAACGGCCGGCCGTGCGGCGCGCGTACGAGCTCGGAACGCGCGTCAACACCAAGCCCAGCATGAGCGACGAACAGGCGCGCAGGATCCTGTTCGGCCAGGATCAGTCGGTCGTGAAGTAGCGCGGCGCCGCCTAGCGCCCGGCGCGCCACTCGAGGCGCAGGTATATCCCGGTATCCTCCACCTGCCGGAACCCCAGTCGCGCGTACAGGTGTTGCGCGCGGTTGGACTTGTCCACGTGCAGTTGCACCGGCACGCCATCCGCGGCCGCCGTCGCCATCGTTTCGCGCAGCAGGCGCGTGCCGATGCCTAAGTTCCGCCACGCCGGCAACAGAGCGATGTCCAGGATGTGCAGCACCCCGTTCGCAGCCACGCGGTACAGCCGCCCCACCGTTTCTCCATCGCACAGCACGACGAGGAACTCGGCGTCCGGGTAAGCGCCGCGGTAACCGCGATCCTGGTGCGAGAACTGCATCGCGCAGAAGTCGTCCTTGTGTGCGTCGGTCCAGGGCAGCTGCGCCATCTCCGCCTCGCGCGTGCTGCGGTAGACGCGCCGCAGCAACGGGTCGTCGGCGGCGGTTGCGGGCCGCAGCGAGAGCTTTACGCGCACGGGCCCCCACAATCCGCGACGAACACCGCGCCGAAGTCGGTCGACGTGTGGCGGAAGTAGAGGATGTAGCCGCCGCCGCGGAGCGCCGCGAGGAGCGCGGCCCCCCGCAATTCGCCGGGTGCTGCCGCATCGGTGTCGCCGGTCTGCGCGCCGGCGTGCGCGGCGGCGCCGGCAAGCACGGCGATCAACAGCGCGAGGCAGAGTCGGCGGCGAATCTTCATCGGAACACCCAGAACCGATAGACAAGGTAGTTGACGAAGGTCATCAGCACGGTCGTCGTGATTTGCGCTGGCCACAGCGGCATGTCGAGCTTCAGGAAGCCTGCCAGCAGCAGCGTGTTGGCCGCAAGCTGTGCGGCGATTGCAATGATGAACCGCGTGCCGGCGGCTGTCATGCCGCGCGATGGCGAAAATACCCTCCAGTACGACAGCGCGAAGCGCGTCAGCGCACCGGCGGTGAAGCCCAAGGCGCTGGCCGGTACGCCCGGCATGCCCGACTGCACGAGCCCGAACATCAGCGCATAGTGCGCGGCGACCGCGAGCACGCCGGTGGCGACGTGCAGCGAGAAGCTGTGTATCCAGTGGACGATCCCGGTCCCCTGCGGTCGGCGGAGGAACCTGTGAACGGGCATTGCGCGGAGAGTGTTAGGACGCGCGCCGGCGTGCGATGGCGAACAGCGGATGCCGATACAGTCCCGTTCGCGCCAACAGGGCGAAGAGCGACGTGCCGACGACGCCGAAGCCGTAGCGTACCGAACGGCGGAAGCCGATCGAGCTCGCCTCCGCAAAGTAGCGCGTGGGCACCGAGACTTCGCCAATCCCGAAGCCCGCGACGATCGTCTGCGCGAGAATCTGGTTGTCGAACACGAAGTCGTCGGAATTGCGCTGCCATGGCAGTCCGTCGAGGAGTGCCCGCGAGAACGCGCGATAGCCGGTGTGGTATTCGGACAGGTGTGCGCCGAGCAGCAGGTTCTCGAACAGCGTGAGCAGCCGGTTGGCGACATATTTCCACAGTGGCATGCCGCCGCGCAGCGCGCCGCTCCCCAGGATGCGCGAGCCTAAGACCATGTCGTAGATGCCCGACGCGACCATGCCGGCCATCGCCGTCACGAGCCGCGGATCGTATTGGTAGTCGGGATGCACCATGACGACGATGTCGGCGCCGCGCGCCAGCGCCTCGCGATAACACGTCTTCTGGTTGGCGCCGTAGCCCATGTTGTGCGGGTGCAGGATCACGTCGAGCCCCAGCGCGCGGGCCACCGCGACCGTGTCGTCGTCGCTCGCGTCGTCGACCACGATGACGGCGTCGACGATGTCGTGCGGCAGGTCGCGCCACGTCGCCTCCAGCGTGCGCCCGGCCAGGTAGGCGGGCATCACGACGACGATGCGCTTACCGAGGAGCATCGGCCAGGGGCGCGGATTGGGAGGAGGCGGAAAACACGATGATATGGGAATCCTCGAACGCCGGCGGACCGAACCTTTGCCGGAGCATGCCTTCGCAGGCCGCGGTTTGCGCGCCCATTTGCTCGGCACTGCCGCCGACGACGCGGACGTAGGGTTTCTGCCACGCGACGTAATCGATGCGCTTGGCCCGCATCTCCGCGGTATCGGCCAGGTGCACGGCGTTGTCGAAGTGGAAACGCGAATCCTGCGGCACTTCGCCGGCGCGTTCTTTGACGCACAGCCCGGTGAGATAGCCCGGCAACACCGTTTGCCCGCTCAGACGCTCCCAGCGGGGCGCGTCCCAGTCGAAGCTCTCGAAGTAGAACGGCGCGGCGGCGATGCGCAGGCTGCCGGCGGGCCAGTGGCGAAGGCTGGACCAGAACGGCGACAGCGGCGTCGCCTCGAACTGTGGCACATACGGATTGTGGTCAGGGCGAAAGTCGATGTAGTTGACGAGATGTTGCGTTTGCGCGTTCGGGCGCTGGAAAAGAAACGCGAGGGGCGATCCAACAGCGAGCAGGACGACGGGCAGCGCCATCGCCGCGAACGCGAGCGCGCGGCGCGAAGGCGTCGGCGGAGTAGCTGCCGGTGCGGCCAGTCGCACTGCACCCGCCGCGACCGCCAGCAACAGCAGCGGTACGAACGGGAGGAGATAGCGCGCCAGCGTCACCGGAATCTGGCTCCACATCGTGCCCGCGACGAGGACCAGCACGAGCGTGAGCGTCACGCCGAGGGCGCCGGTGCGCGCCACGGCCAGCGTGCGCCAGACCGCGGGGGCGCCGTAGGCCGCGAGCGCTGCGCAGATCAGGACGATGACCGTCGACGATGTTCCGAACCATGCATACCAGACGCCGATCAGCGTTTGCGCATCGGGGAAATTGATGCCGCTCTTGGCGGCAAGCGAGCCCGGATGCGCGACGAGCGGCGGCAGCACGGCGGCGGCGATCAGCACGCCCGTCGCGAGCGCGAGCTTGAACCAGCGGAAGAAGAGGTCGCGGCGCTCGGTGGCCCGGGCATTGCGCAACTGCGCGAATCCCCACAACAGCGGCGCCACGGCGAACGCGCCGACCACCGGATGCAGCCACGTGGCGAGCGCCGCGGAAAGCGCGTAGGCGCTGCCGGCGATCCAGCGTCCGAGCGGCACGGCGTGATAGCGCTGGTATGCGCCATGCGCGGTCCAGCCCAGCAGAACGGTGATCGCGTAGGGTCGCGCCATCCGCGTGAAGATTACGAGGAGCGGCGAAATCGCGAGCAGCAGCGCGAAGATGGCGGCGGTCGGGCGCCCGAGTCTTCGCGCAACGTACATCGGCAGCACGATGAGCGTTGTCAGGCCGCAGACCAGCATCGGCCAGCGCAGCGTCAGCTCGGAAAGTCCCCACGTCTGCGCCTCCCACCAGTCGAGGATGCCCAACGGGATGCTGTAATCGGCGTAACCGAAATCGAGCAGCATGTCGCGCGGCGTGTGCGCAAGCACCTGGTGGACCGCGTGCCACTCGTCGTCGATCAAAACCTGCGCGGTGATCTGCGTGAGGCGCAGCCACGTCCCGATGAGCACGGCGACACCGAGGATGCCGACGAAGAGGCGGGTACGGCCGCGCTGCGAATGGTCGATACCCGTCATGCGCCGGGCCTGCCCGTGTCGGCCGGCGTCACATCAGCGGCGGGCTGCAGTGAACGCGGGCGGTGCGGCGCCGGCTTCCGCGACGGCCGCGAGCTCGTCATCGAGCGTCGGGCCTGTGCCCGCCAGCGCCAGTTCCGTCGCGCGCTCGAGCGCGGCATCGACGTCGAAGGCGATGTCGCCGTCCGGTTCGGGCCGGTGCGTCGCGCGGACCGCGAGGAAGTCGTGTACGCGCCGGTCCATTAGGTGCGACGTTTCGACCTTGCCCAGCGCGTTGTAGATCGATTCGACGCGGCCCGGGAACTTGCGCTCCCACTCGCGCAGCATCAGCGTGACCTGCTTGCGCTGAAGATTCTCCTGCGAGCCGCATAGCGTGCACGGAATGAGCGGGAACTGCATCACCTCGGCGAATCGCGCGAGGTCGCGCTCGCGCACATAGGCGAGCGGGCGGATCACCACGTGCTTGCCGTTGTCGGACACGAGCTTGGGCGGCATCGTCTTCATCTTGCCGCCGAAGAAGAGGTTGAGGAAGAACGTCGCGAGCAGGTCGTCGCGGTGGTGGCCCAACGCGATCTTGGTCGCGCCGATTTCGCCGGCGACGCGGTATAACACGCCGCGGCGCAACCGCGAGCACAGCGAGCACATCGTCGCGCCCTCGGGAATCAGCCGCCTGACGACGCTGTAGGTGTCCTGCTCGGCGATGCGAAACGCGATGCCGCGCTCGGCTAGGTAGCGGGGAAGGACGTCGGCCGGAAAGCCCGGCTGCTTCTGGTCCAGGTTGACGGCAACGATCTCGAAGCGGACCGGAGCGTTTTCGCGCAACGCGCACAGTATTTCCAGCATGCCGTAGCTGTCCTTGCCGCCGGACAGGCAGACCATGACGCGATCGCCGTCCTCGATCATCCCGTAGTCGGCGATCGCCTGCCCGACCTGCCGGCGCAGACGGCGCTTCAACTTGTTGGTCTCGAACTCCGCCTTGCGCGGATCGCGTGCGCGGACACCTTCCCGCGGCGTGGATGGGACGGCGGGAGAGGCGATGGCGTTGTCGCGGGGGTCGTTCATGAGACCGATCTTACAAGGGGCAAGCGCGGGACGCACCCGAGGTGCCTTTCACTCGCGCTGGAAATCGATTTCGACGTCGGACGTGCGGGCCGCGGCAATGGGCTCGAACTGCCAGCGGGAGAGTGCGTTGCGCACTGCGCGATCGAATACATGCTGGGGCTGCCCGCCCAAGATGTCGACTGCCGTGACCTTTCCGCTGGCATCCACATGGATGCGCGCGCTGACGACGCCCTTGGTAATGCCGGCTGCGATGGCTTCGCGCGGAAAATCCGGCGCGTCGCGCGATATGGGCTTCAACTCGGTAACGACGGCCGGACGCGCCGGCGCGGCGGTTGGCGCGGCGCCGGCGAGCTGCACCGGTGGCGGGCGCTCCGCAGGCACCGCTGGCTTGGCGATCGTCGGTGACGATGGCGCGGACCCCGCTGGCGCAGCGATCGTCGGCGACGATGGCGCGGACCCCGCTGGCGCAGCGATCGTCGGCGACGACGGCGCGGACCCCGCTGGCGCTGCGGTTGTCGGTAACGATGGCGCGGGGCCCACGGGCGTGGCGACCGTCGGCACGGAAGCCGCGGGCGGCGCGGGTGCCGCCGCCGGAGTTACGACAGGCGCCGGGCGCGTGGGAGGTTCGGGCCCGGGCGCTGGCTTGACTCCGGCCAGCCTTGTTGCATGGGCGACGTTGGTCATCCCCGGGTTGACGGCGGTGGGCGTCGGGCCGGGACGGATATCCGGACGGAACTCGGGTGCGGCCGCGTTTCCACGCAGGATGGTGGCCGTGGCAGGCATTGGATCGACCGTGCCGTGCGATGCGAGTGCCGCGGGAGCGGGCGAAGGCGCTGCCAAGGACGCGCCCGTGTTTGGTGCCTCCGTTACCGGCGGCGCAACGACGGCCGGCTCGTGCGCGCGGGTACCGTACCAGATGCCGACCGCGACCACGACGACGGCGCCTCCCGCAAACAACGGCAGCGCAACCGATCGCCGAGTGCTGCGGCCGATGACCACCGGCGCCATCGACGCGTCGGCCGGCGCGACGGCCGGGGTGGCCGCGGACGCGACGGTCGTCGGTCCGTGCAGTTGGACGAGCTTGAGGTCGGCCAGCCGGGTGAGGTCGCGCGCCAGCTTTTCCGGGTCGAGGCGGTACTTCTCGGCCAGTTCGTCGACGGCAGACGGGTTTTGCAGCAACGTCAGCACGCGCCGCTGTCCCAACGACAATCCCTGGCTGGGCGTGGCGAGCTCGGCCTCGCCCGCGGTCGTCCTGGCACAGAGTGTTGCGGGGTCGAAGGTCATTGTATTTTTTGGGAAAAATGCACGTTGGCCCGGGCGATATGGCGGCGGATGTTAGCATGCCCGGCGCACCTTCGCGCTAAGACCAAAGGATAGGCCGGTGTCGTTCCGAATGACGCAAATTCCTGACCGATGCTGCAGGCCGCGATGAATCCGCGCATTTCCAGCCATTTCGACGGCGGCGCCGTCACCGTCGTCGATTCCGCGCGCGTCGAGGACCTCCAGGTGGCGCTGCGGGCGGATTCGCACGCCGACATCCGCCAGTGGTTCTACTTTCGCCTGCAGGGAGCCGCCGGGCGCGCCGCGAGGATTCGCGTCGTCAATGCCGGCCAAGCCACGTTCGCCGATGGCTGGCCCGGCTATGCCGCCGTGGCGTCCTATGACCGCAACACGTGGTTTAGAGTGCCGACGACCTACGACGGCGCGCAACTCGTCATCGACCATGCGCCGCTGCGCGACAGCGTGTACTACGCGTACTTCGAGCCTTACTCGTGGGAGCGGCACCTGGCACTCCTGGGACGCGCCGACGCCTCGCCGCGCGCCCGTGTGCGCGACTTGGGCGCCACCGTCGACGGCCGCGACATGAACGTCGTCACCGTCGGCACGCCGGGCGCCGGACGGAAGTCGCTCTGGATCATCGCGCGCCAGCATCCGGGCGAAACGATGGCCGAGTGGTTCGTCGAAGGCTTGCTGGAGCGCCTGCTCGACGAAAGCGATCCGGTGGCGCGGATCTTAAGCGAGCGCGCGGTCCTGCATGTCGTTCCGAACATGAACCCGGACGGCAGCGTTCGCGGCAACCTGCGCACGAATGCCGCCGGCGCCAACCTCAACCGCGAGTGGATGGCGCCCACATTGGAGCGCAGTCCCGAGGTCTTTCACGTACGCGAGGCGATGCAGGCCGCCGGCGTCGACGCCTTCCTCGACGTGCACGGCGACGAGAGCCTGCCGTACGTCTTCACCGACGGCAACGAGCGGCTGGCGAATTACTCGCCGCGGATGGCAGCGCTGGAGCAGGGGTTCAAGTCGGCGCTGCAGTTCGCCAACCCGGATTTCCAGACGGTGCATGGCTATCCGATGGACAAGGACACCAAGGTCAACCTGACCATCGCGTCGAAGTGGGCCGGCCACACGTTCGGCGGCCTTTCGCTCACGCTGGAGATGCCGTTCAAGGACAATGCGGACCTGCCGGATCCGCTGCACGGCTGGAGCGGCGCGCGTTCGCGACGGCTGGGGGCCGATGCGCTGACCGCCCTGTACGCGATGCTGCCGTCGTTGTGACGACGCCGTGGACGGCGCCTGTTAGCATCCTAAACTTGTAATTCAGGGACTTCGGGGGAAAGCCTTGCAGACGATCCTGGTTGCCAATCCCAAGGGCGGCAGCGGCAAGACGACGCTCGCGACCAACGTCGCGGGTTGGCTTGCCGGCAAGCGCCAGCGCGTCGCGCTCAGCGATGCCGATCCGCAACGATCGGCGAGCGGATGGCTGGCGCGCCGGCCACCGCTGTTTCCGTCCATCGGCGGCTTCGACGGCGAAGCGCGCAAGAAAGAGCTGAAGGATGTCGCGGCGCAGTGGCTCGTCGTCGACAGTCCCGCGGGCATGCACGGCGAAGCGCTGCGCGATTCGATTCGCCGCGCCGATGTGCTTCTGGTGCCGGTGACGCCTTCAGTGTTCGATACGTCGGCGACGCAGCACTTCCTCGAGCAGATCGCCGAGCACAAGGCCGTCAAGGAAGGCGACCTCGCGGTCGGCATCGTGGGCGTGCGCGTCGATGCGCGCACGCGCTCCGCGGCCGAGCTCGACGAATTCCTGGAAGGCTTCGACTTTCCCGTCGTGACCCATTTGCGGGACACGCAGGTATACGTCTATTGCGCGCGCGATGGATATTCGGTGTTCGACCTGCCGCGCTCGCGCGGCGAGCAGGACTGGGAGCAGTGGAAGCCGCTTACTCGCTGGATCGCGCGGCACGCGGAAAAGCGCTCCTGACTCTGCGGAGCGTGAGCGCCGCGGGGTGGCCCCAGGGCGCGAACCGCGCCCCCTCGGGGGCAGCGTGAGGCATCATCACGGAAAACTCCTCGCCAGCCGTGCGCGCCTGCGCTCCTGCAATGCCAGCATGACGCCGCTTCCGACGATGATCGACATGCCGACCGCGGACCAGCCATCGGGCAGGTGGCCGAATACAAGGTACCCGGACAGCGTCGCCCAGATCATCTGCAGGTAAGTGAATGGCGTGAGCAGCGATGCGGGCGCCACCATAAACGCGCTGATGATGAGCCAGTGCGCGAGACCCGCAAAGAGCCCCAGCAGCAACAGGAGCGCGCCCTCGCGCCACGTCAACACGGCGGCGTCGAATCCCCACGGCAGCGCCAGCGACAGCGCCGCCGCGCCGACCAGCGCGCTGTAGAAGAGCGTCGTGTGCGCGCTGTCGCCGGGGAGCTTGCGTGTCAGCAACTGATAGAACGCGTTGAACACGGCCGTTCCGAAGAGCAGCAGCACCGCCGGATGCAGCACCGACGATCCGGGACGCAACAGCACCAGGATGCCGGCGAATCCCGTCACCGAGGCGATCCAGCGCGCCCGCGTCGGGCGCTCCCCCAGGACCGGCTGCGAAAAGACGACGATCAAGATGGGCGCGAGAAACGTGATTGCGGAGCCCTCGGCCAGCGGCAGATAGCGGAGGCCGCCGAAGAAACAGAGGGTCGCGGCCACCAGGAACGCCGAGCGCAGAAGCTGCATCCGCGGGTTGCGCGTTCGCCAGAACCCGGGGCCGGCGCGGTGCCAGACGAAAGGCGTGACGACCAGCATCTGCCCGATGTAGCGCGCCCAGACGACCAGGAACAGCGAATGGTCGCGGACCAGGTATTTCGCCGTCGTGTCGAGCGCGGTCAGGCACAGTCCGCCCAGGAGGAAGAGCGGTAGCGCCTGGCGGAGCGGGTGGTGGGTGTGCGGCACAAAACCCGCGGGCCAGCAACCACGAGGTCGCCGGCCCGCGCTTGGGGTAGGGATGAAGGGGCTACGCCGCCGCCACGAGATCCCGCAGGACGAACGGCAGGATGCCGCCGCCGTTGTAATAGTCGACCTCGATCGGCGTGTCGATGCGGCAGAGCACCGTCACGCTCTGCTTCGACCCGTCCTTGCGCGTGATCACGAGCGTCAAGTCCTGCTGCGGCCGCACGTCCTTGGGCACGACGATGTCGATCACCTCGTCGCCCTTGATCCCGAGCGATTGCGCGGTGTCGCCGCCCTTGAACTGCAGCGGCAGCACGCCCATTCCCACCAGGTTGGAGCGATGGATGCGCTCGAAGCTCTTCGCGATGACGGCCTTGATGCCCAAGAGCTGCGTGCCCTTGGCCGCCCAGTCGCGCGAACTGCCGGTGCCGTATTCCTCGCCGCCGAAGACCACCGTCGGCGTGCCCTGCGCGATGTACTTCATCGCCGCGTCGTAGATGAACATCTTTTCGCCCGACGGCTGGAACAGCGTCACGCCGCCTTCCTCGCGCGTGCCGTCCGCGCGCGGCGGCAGCATCAGGTTCTTGATCCGCACATTGGCGAACGTGCCGCGCATCATGACTTCGTGGTTGCCGCGGCGCGAGCCGTAGCTGTTGAAGTCGACCTTCGCGACGCCGTTGGCCAGCAGCCATTTGCCGGCGGGCGACTCGGCCTTGATCGCGCCGGCCGGCGAGATGTGGTCGGTGGTGATCGAGTCACCGAAGAGGCCCAGGATGCGCGCACCCTTGATGTCGATCGTCGGGATCGCCGTCATCTTGAAGCCGTCGAAGAACGGTGGCTTGGCGATATACGTGGACGTTGGCCATCCATAGACCTGGCCCGTGGCGCCCTCGATCGTGCCCCACAGCGGATTGGCGGTGGCCAGGCTGCCGTAGAGCTTGCGGAACGTCGCCGCATCGCGCGCGAACGGCAGCACCGCGGCGATTTCGTGGGACGTGGGCCACAGGTCCTTGAGAAACACCGGCTTGCCGTCGCGGCCCATCCCAAGCGGCTCGGTCGTCAGGTCGCGCAGCACCGTGCCGGCGATCGCGTACGCGACGACGAGCGGCGGCGACGCCAGGAAGTTCGCCTTGAGGTTGGGGTGGATGCGCGCCTCGAAATTGCGGTTGCCGGACAGCACGGCCGCACAGATCAGGTCGTTGGTCACGATCGCGTCGTTGAATTCAGGCGCGAGATCGCCGGCGTTGCCGATGCACGTCGTGCAGCCGTACGCGGCCACGCCGAAGCCCAGCTGCTCGAGATAGGGCAGCAGGCCCGCCTTGGTCAGGTAGTCGGTGACGACGCGCGAGCCGGGCGCAAGCGACGTCTTGATGTGGCGCTTGACCGTGAGCCCGTGTTCGACTGCCTTCTTGGCGAGCAGCCCGGCGGCGAGCAGAACGCCAGGATTGGACGTGTTCGTGCATGACGTGATCGCCGCGATTAGCACGTCGCCGCTGCCGATCGACACGTGCACGGCGTCGGGCTCGCTGACGCGATCGGGCGTCGGACGATTGTCGACCATTTCCACGAGGTCGCGCGGCTGCCCGTCGCCGGGCACCTGCATCGACGCATCGCTGATCGCGCCGACGCCATCGCTGACCCGCGCGGTCACGATGCGCTTGGGGAGATCCGCTGCGCTCTTCGCGAAACCATTCTCGCCGACGGGCTTGCTGAAGAGCTCCGTGAACTTGGCCTTGAGGTTGCCGAGCTCGATCCGATCCTGCGGGCGCTTCGGTCCCGCGACCGACGGCTTGATCGTCGTCAGGTCGAGCTTCACCACATTCGTGTAGTCGATTTCACCGGCCCGCGGCACGCCGAAGAGCCCCTGCGCCTTGAAGTACTGGGTGAACGCGTCGACCTCGGTGTCCGTGCGGCCGGTGGCCACCAGGTAATCGACGGTGGCTTCGTCGACGGGAAAAAAGCCCATCGTCGCGCCATATTCGGGCGCCATGTTGGCGATCGTCGCGCGGTCGGGCACCGCGAGCGTGGCGGTGCCTTCGCCGAAGAACTCGACGAATTTGCCGACGACCTTCTCGCGGCGCAGGAGTTCGGTGACCGTCAAGACGAGGTCGGTGGCCGTGATGCCTTCGTTCAATTTGCCCGACAGTTCGACGCCGACGACATCGGGCGTGAGGAAATAGACGGGCTGGCCCAGCATGCCGGCCTCGGCCTCGATGCCGCCCACACCCCAGCCGACGACGCCGATGCCGTTGATCATCGTCGTGTGGCTGTCGGTGCCGACCAGGGTGTCCGGGTAATAGACACCATCCTTCACGTGCACGCCGCGCGCCAGGTATTCGAGGTTGACCTGGTGCACGATGCCGATGCCCGGCGGCACGACGCCGAACGTGTCGAAAGCCTGCATGCCCCACTTCATGAATTCGTAGCGCTCGTTGTTGCGCTGGAACTCGAGCTTCATGTTGAGGTCGAGGGCGTCCTTCGTGCCGTAGTGGTCGATCATCACCGAATGGTCGACGACCAGGTCCACCGGCACCAGCGGCTCGATCACTTTCGGATTCCTGCCCATGTCGCTGGCCACGTTGCGCATCGCCGCTAAGTCTGCCAACAGCGGCACGCCGGTGAAGTCCTGCAGCACCACGCGCGCGACGACGAAGGGGATTTCATCGGTGCGAGCGCCTTGGGGCGCCCAGTTGGCGAGCTGGCGCACGTGCTCTTCGGTGACCTTCTTGCCGTCGCAGTTGCGCAGGATCGACTCCAGCACGATGCGGATGGAGACGGGAAGGCGCGACACTTTTCCGATGCCGGCTTCCTCGAGTGCGCGCAGCGAATAGAATTTGCCGATGCCCTTCGCCAGCTTGAATTCCCGGAGGGACGAGTGGAGGTTGTGGCTCATTGCGGGGCCTTGGCTTTCGCAGGTGGCATGGCGGGCGGTTGGCCGATGGACTTCATGTTCATCTTCCGTCCATCGGGCATCAGGACGTCGCCGGGTGTGAGTCCGTCGCGGCAGGCGCCGACGTACTTGCCCTCGACCGTCGTCGACGAGTCCTTCATCCCCATGAACGCCGGCTCGTACTTCGTGCTGACGACCGTCTTGTAGGCTGCGTCGCCCTGGAGGGTCATCACGGAGTGCGAGATCATCTTGCTGTCACCCATTTGGCACACCGAGTCGCCGACCCAGCTCGCGCCGTCGCGGCGAAAGTCGGACTTCGAGCACATTTCGCGCTGCATGCCTTTGCTCATGTCCATCATCTGTTTCTGGACGGCGTCGTCCGTGCACATCGTGATCTTGTGCGTCGGTGCATTGGGCGTCTTCGGCGTCGACGTGGTCACTTCCCATTGGCCGGATTTGAGCTTCGGGAAGTCCTGCGCGGCCGTCGGCGCGGCGAGGGCGATTGCGAGTACGAAGAGGGCTGCGGGAATGCGCATGGAAATCTCCGTTGTTTGACGACGACGGGCGCGCCTCATATCACCATCATGTCGACGAATTCGTGCACCGGCAGCGCCGACAGGCGGGCGGAGTCCAAGGCGACGTCGAGGATCGCCGCACGCTGTTTTTCCGGAAACCGGCGCGCGAGGTTGGTCTTGAACTTCTCGATCAGCACCGGGATGCCTTCCTTGCGCCGGCGCCGGTGGCCGATCGGGTATTCGACGACGACCTCCTTCGTCTTGCCGCCGTCCTTGAATTTGATCGAGATGGCGTTGGCGATCGAACGCTTGTCGGGGTCGTGGTAGTCCTTGGAAAACTGCTTGTCCTCGACGCAGACCATCTTGTCGCGCAGCGCGTCGATCCTGGAATCGCGCGCGACGTTGTCCTCGTAGTCGGCGGCCGTCAGCCGGCCGTGGATCAGCGGCACGGCGACCATGTACTGGATGCAGTGGTCGCGGTCTGCCGGATTGTCGAGCGGACCCTTCTTGTCGATGATGCGGATGGCGGACTCGTGCGTGCGGATCGTGATCCTCTCGATGTCGGCCAGGCGGTCCTTCACCAGCGGATGGAGCTGCATTGCACATTCGACCGCGGTCTGTGCGTGGAATTCCGCGGGGAAGCTGATCTTGAACAGCACGTTTTCCATGACATAGCTGCCGTAGGGACGCTGGAATTTGAACGCGTTGCCCTTGAACAGGACGTCGTAGAAGCCCCATGTCTTGGCGGTCAGCACCGATGGATAGCCCATTTCGCCGGTCTTGGCGATGAGCGCCAGGCGCACGGCGCGCGATGTCGCATCGCCGGCAGCCCAGCTCTTGCGCGAACCGGTATTGGGCGAGTGGCGGTACGTGCGCAGCGACTGGCCGTCGACCCACGCGAGCGAGACGGCGTTGATGATCTCGTCGCGCGAGAGCCCGAGCATTTGCGCGACGACGGCCGTGGAGGCGACCTTCACCAGGACGACGTGGTCGAGACCGACGCGGTTGAAGCTGTTTTCGAGCGCGATGACGCCCTGGATCTCGTGCGCCTTGATCATCGCCGTGAGCACATCCCTGACAGTCAGCGGGCCTCGGCCGGCGGCGACGTTGTTGCGCGACAGCCAGTCGGCGACAGCGAGGATGCCGCCCAAGTTGTCGGAAGGATGGCCCCATTCGGCGGCCAGCCACGTATCGTTGAAGTCGAGCCAGCGGATCATGGTGCCAATGTTGAACGCGGCCTGCACCGGATCCAGCACGAACGATGTGCCAGGCACGCGCGCGCCGTGCGGCACGATGGTGCCGGGCACGATCGGGCCCATGAGCTTCGTGCACGCGGGATAGGTCAGGGCCTCGAAGCCGCAGCCCAGCGTGTCGAGCAGGCAGTACTGCGCCGTCGAATACGCCTCCTTGCCGGTGATCTTGTATTTGGCGACGTAGTCGGCGATGTCGACCAGGACGCGGTCGGGCTTGGGGCGGACGTTGCTGATAGGGGCGGACATGGACGATTTCAGGAGGCGTCGCAATGGGTGAGGTTGCCGGACAGGCGACGGATCGCGACCGAACTCCTCACGGGCGATCCTTCAGCGGCACGAACTTCTGGTCTTCGGGCCCCGTGTAGTTGGCGGATGGCCGGATGATCTTGCCGTCCTGGCGCTGCTCGATCACGTGCGCCGACCAGCCCGACGTGCGCGAGATCACGAACAGCGGCGTGAACATCGCCGTCGGCACGCCCATCATGTGGTAGCTGACGGCGGAGAACCAGTCCAGGTTCGGGAACATCTTCTTCGCGTCCCACATCACGCCTTCCAGGCGCTCGGCGATGTCGAACATCTTGGTGTTGCGCGCCGCCACCGACAGCCGGCGCGCGACTTCCTTGATCACCTTGTTGCGCGGATCGGCGATCGTGTAAACGGGATGGCCGAAGCCGATGATCACCTGTTTCGCCTCGACGCGCTGGCGAACGTCGGCCTCGGCTTCGTCCGGCGTGACGTAGCGGTTCTGCACGTCGAAGGCGAACTCGTTCGCGCCGCCATGCTTCGGGCCGCGCAGCGCGCCGATGGCGCCGGTGATCGCCGAATACAGGTCGGACCCGGTGCCGGCGATGACGCGCGCGGCGAACGTCGACGCGTTGAACTCGTGCTCGGCGTAGAGGTTGAGCGACGTGTGCATCGCCTTGACCCAGAGCTCGGAGCGGCTTCTTGCCGTGCAGCAGGTGCAGGAAGTGGCCGCCGATCGAATCGTCGTCGGTCTCGACGTCGATGCGCTTGCCGTTGTGGCTCCAGTGATACCAGTAGAGCAGCATCGAGCCGAACGACGCCATCAGCCGGTCGGCGATGTCGCGTGCGCCGGGAACGTTGTGGTCATCCTTCTCCGGCAGCGCGCACCCGAGCACG
Organism: uncultured beta proteobacterium; assembly: GCA_963828045.1. Classification (GTDB taxonomy): domain Bacteria; phylum Pseudomonadota; class Gammaproteobacteria; order Burkholderiales; family Casimicrobiaceae; genus VBCG01. The sequence goes on from CAWHCM010000001.1 coordinate 419,309, forward strand.
GACGCGCCGGTGCGCATGACGTCCATCGGATGCGCGGCCGCGGGAAGGGCCTCCAGCGCGATCTTCACCGGCGCCGGGAGGCCGCGCAGCGACTTCAGTTTCGCCTTGTATCCGGCGAGCTCGGCCACGCTTGGCAGCTTGCCGTGCACGAGCAGGTAGGCGATCTCCTCGAACTCGCAGACGTCCGCGATGTCGAGGATGTCATAGCCGCGGTAATGCAGGTCGTTGCCGGTGCGGCCGACCGTGCACAGGGCCGTGTTGCCGGCGGCAACGCCGGAGAGCGCGACCGATTTCTTGGCCTTGGGGGCGGAAGCGACGGGAGCTTCGATAGTCATCGGGCGGTCCGCTTCTAGCGGGTCTTGGCGAACAGGTCGTCGAGTTTCTGCTCGTACGCGTGATAGCCGAGGTAATCGTAGAGCTCCGCGCGCGTCTGCATCATCGGCACGACCGATTTCTGCGTGCCCTCGGCGCGGATCGTCTGGTAGACCTTGAGCGCCGCGGCATTCATCGCACGGTAGGCCGAGCAGCAGTAGAGCGCCATGTCCACGTCGGCCGATGCCAGTTCGTCGGTGGTGAAAAGCGGCGTGTGGCCGAACTCGGTGATGTTCGCGAGAATCGGCACCTTGACCGCGGCCTTGAACTGCCGGTACATCGCGAGTTCGGTCATCGCCTCCGGAAAGATCATGTCGGCGCCCGCTTCCACATAGGCGACAGCGCGTTCGATGGCGGCGGGCAGGCCTTCCACGGCAAGCGCGTCGGTGCGCGCCATGATGACGAACGACGGGTCCGTGCGCGCGTCGACGGCGGCCTTGACGCGGTCGACCATCTCTTCCTTCGACACGACTTCCTTGCCGGGACGGTGGCCGCAGCGCTTGGCGCCGACCTGGTCTTCCATGTGCACGGCGCCGGCACCCGCCTTGATCATCGAGCGGATCGTGCGCGCGATGTTGAACGCGCTTCCCCAGCCGGTGTCGATGTCGACGAGCAGCGGCAGCGCCGTCGCCTCGGTGATGCGGCGGACGTCGGTGAGGACGTCCTCCAGCGTGCTGATTCCCAGGTCAGGCATGCCGAGCGAATTGGCGGCGACGCCGCCGCCCGACAGGTAAAGCGCACGGAAGCCGGTGCGCTCGGCCATCCGCGCGCGTGTACGCGTTGATCGCGCCGATCACCTGCAGCGGGTGCTCGGCGGCGACGGCGGCACGGAATTTCGCTCCGGCGGAGTTGTCGGCCATCTCAGTTGTCAATCGCGCTTGCCAAGATCGATCTCCGCTTCGGGTCAACCGAGCAGCGCCGCCACACCGGCGCGCTCCTCCTCGAGCTCCTTCAGCGTCAGGTTCATCCGCTCGCGGGAGAACGCGTCGACCGGCAGGTCCTGCACCAGCGTGTACTCGCCGTTGGCCGTCGTCACCGGCATGCCATACAGGTAGTCGCGCGGAATGCCGTAACTGCCGTCCGACGGAATGCCCATCGTGACCCACTTGCCGTTGCTGCCGAGAATCCAGTCGCGGACGTGGTCGATGGCGGCATTCGCGGCCGAGGCGGCCGAGGAGAGTCCGCGCGCCTCGATGACGGCGGCGCCGCGCTTGCCCACCCGGGGAAGGAACTCGTTGCGGTTCCACGCTTCGTCGTCGATCAGCGGCGCGAGGAGCTGTCCGTCGACGGTCGCAAAGCGGTAATCGGGATACATCGTCGGCGAATGGTTGCCCCACACGATGAGCTTCTCGATCGATCCCACCGGCTTGCCTGATTTGTTGGCGAGTTGCGACAGCGCGCGGTTATGGTCGAGCCGCATCATCGCCGTGAAGTTCTTCTTGGGCAGCGAGGGCGCCGACTTCATCGCGATGTAGGCGTTGGTGTTGGCGGGATTGCCGACGACGAGCACCTTCACGTCGCGCGACGCCGACGGCGTCGAGCGCCTTGCCCTGCTCGATGAAGATCTTCGCGTTCTCGAGCAGCAGGTCCTTGCGCTCCATACCCGGGCCCCGGGGCTTGGCGCCGACGAGCATCGCGATGTCGGCGTCCTTGAACGCCTCCTTCGGATCGGCGGTGCCGGACATGCCGGCAAGCAGCGGGAACGCGCAGTCCTCGACTTCCATCATCACCCCGTTCAGCGCCGCCTGGGCCTTGTCGAGGGGCAGTTCGAGGAGTTGGAGGATCACCGGCTGGTCGCGGCCGAGCATTTCGCCGGCGGCGATCCGGAACAGGAGGGCATAGCCGATCTGGCCGGCGGCGCCGGTCACCGCGACGCGGACGGGTGCTTTCATCGTGGGGCTCCTGGAGGCATATTCCGAAAGAAAATCGAGGGGTTGCGTTGGGCGGGGCCTTTGCTGCACTGCGAGAAGCAGGAGGTGCCAAAGCCGTTCGAACCCCCGCTACCCCGCCGCTCCCACCGTGCGCGATTCTAGACGCCGGACACGGAGCCTGTCAATCAACTCTTATAAAAGATATAAGATATAAAATAGGAGATGGACAGCCCGGCTCGCGGCTGTCGATAATGCCCATGATGTCCCGGCCCGCCACCGCACCGTCGTTCCGGCCCCTCTACCTGCAGATCAAGGCGCTGCTGGAGCGCAGTCTCGAGTCGCGGGAATGGGAACCCGGCAAGGCCATTCCGTCGGAGATCGAACTCGCCGGCCGGTTTGGCGTGTCGCAGGGGACCGTGCGCAAGGCAATCGAAGCGCTCGCCGCCGACAATCTCCTCGTACGGCGCCAGGGGAAGGGCACGTTCGTCGCCACGCACACCGAAGAGCGCGCGTCGATGTTCCGGTTCCTGAGCATCCGCCGCAACGACGGCCACGATGAATATCCGGCGAGCCGCCTCATCGATCTCAAACGGGGCAAGGCAGGCGTCGATGTCGCACGCCTCCTCGACCTGAAGGCCGGCGATCCGGTCGTAGTGCTGCGGCGCGTGCTGGAGTGGGGCGGCGAACCGGTGGTCCTGGACGAGATGACGCTGCCCGCCGTGCTGTTTCGCGGGCTCACGCGCGCCAAGTACGAGGCGTACCACGGGCCGACGTACGGCTTCTTCGAGACGCAGTTCGGCGTCCGCATGTTGAAGGCGCAGGAACGCCTGTCCGCCGTCGCCGCAGACGCCGCATGCGCCGCGATCCTGGGCGTCGCGCCCGGGACGCCGCTGCTCGCCGTCGACCGCGTGACGCTGACCTACGGCGATCGGCCCGTAGAAGTCCGGCGCGGCCTCTGCAGGACCCGCTCGCACCACTACGTGAACGAACTCTTCTAAAGATACGGCTTCACGCACCGGTCTCGCGGCGTTGACGAACGTCAAACAAGCTCCCGGTTCTGGCGCCGCCTGCGCCGGTGAGGCTATAATTCATTGCTGTGCACAAAAACTCGCCGATAGCCGTCGCAGTGTCGAATCGGTGGCGGCGAGATCGCGTTTCACCCGCCAAACTAAGGGCATGAGATGGCCGCACTCGACCGTCCCGTCACCAAGCCGCGCCCGGTTTATCTCAACCTGTTCGCGATCCGCATGCCGTTGCCCTCGGTCGTGTCGATCTTGCATCGCGCGAGCGGTGCGCTGTTGTTCCTGATCGGCATCCCGCTCTTGTTGTGCGTCGTGCAGCGGGCGCTGGCGTCGCCGGATGCGTGGGCGCAAATGCGCGCCACGCTCGATGCGCCGCTCGCGAAGGTCGTGGCCATCGTGCTCGCGTGGGCGTTCGTCCACCATCTTTTTGCCGGCATCCGTCACCTGCTGCTGGATGCCCATGTCGGCGTCGAATTGCCCGCAGCCCGTCAATCGGCGGCGGTGGCGATGGTGCTCGCCATCGTCGTCACGCTGGCCATCGCGGTGCGCCTGTGGTGACGTCGAGCCGCACGGTGGTCGGCGCCCACTACGGTTGGCGCGACTGGCTCGTGCAGCGCGTCACGGCCGTCGTGATGGGGCTCTATACGGTCCTGATCCTGGGGCTATTGCTGTGGTACGGCGGTCTCGATTTCGCCGCATGGAAGGCCACGTTCGGCAACGAGGCATTCCGCGTTGCGTCGTTCGTCTTCATGGTGGCGCTGTTCTGGCACTCGTGGGTGGGCGTGCGCAACATCCTCATGGATTACGTGAAGCCGGTGATGCTGCGGCTCGCGCTGCAGGTCGTGGTGATCGGCGCATTGATCGGCTACACCGGATGGACGATCCAGGTGTTGTGGGGCGGTCCATGACGGCTCATTTTTCATGATGCCGGTCCAGAAATTCGACGCGATCATTGTCGGCGCCGGCGGCGCGGGAATGCGCGCGTCGCTGCAGCTGGCCGAGGCCGGCCTGCGCGTCGCCGTGCTGTCCAAGGTGTTCCCGACGCGCTCGCACACGGTGGCGGCGCAGGGCGGCATCGGCGCGTCGCTCGGCAACATGGCCGCCGACAACTGGCACTGGCACATGTACGACACGATCAAGGGGTCCGACTGGCTGGGCGACCAGGACGCGATCGAATACATGTGCAAGATGGCGCCGCAGGTCGTCTACGAGCTCGAGCACTTCGGCATGCCGTTCGACCGCAATCCCGACGGCACCATCTACCAGCGTCCGTTCGGCGGACACATGGCCAACTTCGGTGAAACGCCCGTGCAGCGCGCGTGCGCGGCGGCGGACCGAACCGGCCACGCGATGCTGCACACGCTCTACCAGCGCAACGTGCGCGCGCGCACGCAGTTCTTCGTCGAATGGATGGCGCTCGACCTCGTACGCGACGCCGACGGCGACATCGTCGGCGTCGTCGCCTATGAAATGGAAACCGGCGAGACGATGATCCTGCAGGCGAAGGCGACGGTGCTGGCCACCGGCGGCGCCGGGCGGATCTTCGCGGCGTCGACCAACGCGTTCATCAATACCGGCGACGGCCTCGGCATGGCCGCTCGCGCCGGCATTCCGCTGGAAGACATGGAGTTCTGGCAATTCCATCCGACCGGCGTGGCGGGCGCGGGCGTGCTCATCACCGAAGGCGTGCGCGGCGAGGGCGGCATCCTGCTCAACAGCGACGGGCGAGCGCTTCATGGAACGCTACGCGCCCAACGCCAAGGACTTGGCGTCCCGCGACGTCGTTTCGCGCGCGATGGACCAGGAGATCAAGGAAGGGCGCGGCTGCGGTCCGGACAAGGACTACGTGCTGCTCAAGCTCGATCACCTCGGCCCGGACGTCATCATCAAGCGGCTGCCGTCGATCCGCGAAATAGCGATCAAGTTCGCCAACGTCGATCCGATCCAGGAACCGATTCCGGTGGTGCCGACCATTCACTACCAGATGGGCGGGATCCCCACCAACGTGCACGGACAGGTCGTGGCGCCCAAGAGCGGCAATCCCAATGCCGTCGTCGAGGGACTGTACGCCGTAGGCGAGTGCGCGTGCGTGTCGGTGCACGGCGCCAATCGCCTCGGCACCAATTCGCTGCTCGACCTGCTGGTGTTCGGCCGCGCGTGCGGCAACTTCATCGTCGACCAGAACCTGCGCGCGCAAGGGCAAAGGCACCTGCCCGCGGACGCCGGCGACGCGTCGCGCGCGCGCCTTGCGCGGTCTGGACAGCGCGACGTCCGGCGAGTCGGTGCCGGAGGTCGCGAGCCAGTTGCGCAAGGCGATGACGATGCACTGCGGCGTCTATCGCAATCAGCAGCTCTTGACCGAGGGCGTCGCGCAGGTCATGGAAATCGAGCAGCGGGTGGCGCGCACGGCGATCAAGGACCGCAGCCAGGTCTTCAACACCGCGCGCGTCGAGGCGCTGGAACTCGACAACCTTGATCGAAACCGCCAAGGCCACCATGGTCTCGGCGGAGGCGCGGCGCGAATCGCGCGGCGCGCAGGCGCGCAGCGACTACCCCAATCGCGACGACGCCAACTGGCTCAAGCACACGCTGTGGTACCGGGACGGGAACCGGCTGGACTACAAGCCCGTCAATCTGAAGCCGCTGTCGGTGGACGCGTTTCCGCCGAAGGCGCGAAGCTATTGATGAAAAGCCCTCCGCGATGAAATTCCGCGTCTACCGCTACGACCCTGAAAAGGATTCCGCACCGCGGTACCAGGAGTACGACGTCGCGCTCGAGCCCACGGACCGGATGCTGCTCGACGCGCTGATGCGACTGCGACAGCAGGACGACACGCTGGCGTTTCGCAAGAGTTGCCGCGAAGGCGTTTGCGGTTCCGACGCGATGAACATCAACGGGAAGAACGGCCTCGCGTGCATCACCAACCTCAAGGACGTGAAGGAGCCGGTCGAATTGCGTCCGCTGCCGGGACTGCCCGTGATCCGCGACCTGATCGTGGACATGAGCCAGTTCTTCAAGCAGTACCATTCGATCAAGCCCTACCTGGTCAACGAGGAGCCGCCGCCGGAGAAGGAGCGCCTGCAGTCCCCCGAGGATCGCGAGGAGCTGGACGGACTCTACGAATGCATCCTGTGCGCGTGCTGCTCGACCGCGTGCCCGTCGTTCTGGTGGAATCCGGACAAGTTCGTCGGTCCCGCCGGCCTGCTCGCCGCCTATCGCTTCATCGCCGACAGCCGCGACCGGGACACAAACGACCGCCTCGACAACCTCGAGGATCCCTACCGCCTGTTCCGTTGCCACACCATCATGAATTGCGTCGACGTGTGCCCGAAGAATCTCAATCCGACCAAGGCAATCGGCAAGATCAAGGACATCATGGTCAAGCGCGCGATCTGACGACGACGGTACGCCAACCGTGCTTACGCAGGACCGCTTGAACCGCATTCGCTGGCGAAGCCGGCGCGGAATGCTCGAGAACGACTTGGTGCTGACACGGTTCCTGGACCGGAAAGGCGCCGCGATCTCGGAGGACGAAGTTGCGATGCTCGACCGGCTGCTGGACCTTCCCGACAACGAGTTGTGGGATCTGATTGCCGGCCGGCGGGAGCCGAACGATGCCGCCGTGACGCCGCTGCTCATGGTGTTGCGCGCGGCATGAAGCGCGCTCAAAAAACGCGCGCGCGATTGCAATTTGACCGAATTTCAATGGCCGGGAGTCCCACGCAATGACTGACCGCACCGCTACCATCAACTTCTCCGACGGCTCGCCCGCCATCACGTTCCCAGTGCTTTCGGGTACCGTCGGTCCGGACGTCATCGATATCCGCACGCTGTACGGCAAGACCGGCAAGTTCACGTACGACCCGGGCTTCCTGTCGACCGCCTCCTGCGGTTCCGCCATCACGTACATCGACGGCGACAAGGGGGAGCTTCTGTATCGCGGCTACCCGATCGAGGAACTCGCCACGCGCTGCGACTTCCTCGAAACCTGCTATCTGCTGCTGTATGGCGAGCTGCCTACGGTCGAGCAGAAGGAAGGTTTCGTCGGCCTCGTGAGCCACCACACGATGGTCAACGAGCAGATGCATTTCTTCATGCGCGGATTCCGCCGCGACGCCCACCCGATGGCCGTGCTGACCGGCTTGGTCGGCGCGCTGTCGGCGTTCTATCCGGATTCGATGAACCTGCACGACGCGCGGCAGCGCGACATCTCGGCCATCCGCCTCATCGCCAAGTTGCCGACGCTGATCTCGATGGCCTATAAATACTCGGTGGGCCAGCCGTACATCTACCCGCAGAACAATCTTTCGTATGCGGCGAACTTCATGCGCATGATGTTCGCCACGCCGTGCGAGCAGTACAAGGTCAACGAGGTGCTGGTGCGCGCGCTCGACCGCATCTTCATCCTGCACGCCGACCACGAGCAGAACGCGTCGACGTCGACGGTGCGGATGTGCGCGTCCAGCGGCACCAACCCGTTCGCCGCCATCGCCGCGGGCGTGGCGTGCCTGTGGGGACCTGCGCACGGCGGCGCCAACGAGGCGGCACTCAACATGCTCTTCGACATCCAGGCGCAAGGCGGGGTGGCCAGGATCGGCGAGTTCATCACGAAGGTGAAGGACAAGAATTCGAACGTCAAGCTGATGGGCTTCGGCCATCGCGTCTATAAGAATTACGACCCGCGCGCCAAGCTGATGCGCGAGACATGCTACGAGGTGCTGTCCGCGCTCGGCCTGCACGATGATCCGCTGTTCGACCTGGCGATGAAGCTCGAGAAGATCGCGCTCGAGGACGACTACTTCGTGCAGCGCAAGCTCTACCCGAACGTCGACTTCTACTCGGGCATCGTGCAAAAGGCGATCGGCATCCCGGTGCAGCTTTTCACCGCGGTGTTCGCGCTGGCGCGCACCGTCGGCTGGATTGCCCAGTTGAACGAGATGGTTGCCGATCCGGAGTACAAGATCGGCCGTCCGCGGCAGATGTACGCCGGTGCCACGCGCCGGTCGGTCACGCCGATCGCGCAGCGCGCCTGACGCCGTTTCCTAAAGGTTGCAAACGACGGCTGCCGCCACCATCTATGGGCCGTTCCGGCAGGCGATAGGCAGGCAAGATCGTGGCGCGCTTTGAGGTGATCTGATGGGCAGCATGAAGGAATTCGCGGAAACCAGCACGTTGTTCGGGTCGAACGTCCCGTTCATCGAGGAACTCTACGAGCATTATCTGGCCGACGCGAACGCGGTGAGTCCGGAGTGGCGCGCCTACTTCGACGAGCTGCGCGGCGGCGCGGCCGACGTGGCGCACGGGCCGGTGATCGAGTCGTTCGTCGAGCTCGCGAGGAACCGCAAGGTCGCCGGTGCCATGGTCGACGCGGCGACGATGCACAAGCAGGTGCTCGTGCTGCGCCTCATCAGCAAGTTCCGCACGCTCGGCATGTTCTACGCCGATCTGGACCCGCTCGGCCGCCACGAGCCGCAATACATTCCCGACCTCGACCTGCGGACGTACGGGTTCACCGAGGCCGACATGGCGTCCGAATTCGACGTCGGCTCGTTCAAGGCCGGACCGGCGCGCATGCGGCTGTCCGACATCATCGAGGCGCTGCAGGAAACGTACACGCGCACGCTCGGCACCGAGTACATGTACATCTCGGACACGCCGACCAGGCGCTTCTTCCAGCAGCGGCTGGAGCCGATCCGCGCCAAGCCGTCGTACTCCGCGGAAGAGCGGCGGCACATCCTCGAGCGGCTGACCGCCGCGGAGACGCTCGAGCGCTACCTGCACACCAAATACGTCGGGCAGAAGCGCTTTTCGGGCGAGGGCGGCGACTCGATGATCCCGATGCTCGACCGGCTGATCGAAAAGGCCGGCGCGGCCGGCATACAGGAGATCGTACTGGGCATGGCGCACCGCGGCCGGCTCAACGTGCTGGTGAACACGCTGGGCAAGATTCCGGCCGATCTGTTCTCGGAGTTCGAAGGCAAGACGGCGCAGGACCTGGCGGCGGGCGACGTCAAGTATCACCAGGGCTTCTCGTCGGACGTCTCCACGCCCGGCGGACCGGTGCACCTGACGCTTGCGTTCAATCCGTCCCACCTCGAGATCGTCAATCCGGTCGTCGAGGGCAGCGTGCGAGCGCGCCAGTTCCGCCGCGGCGACACGAAGGGCGACCAGGTGCTGCCGGTGCTGCTCCATGGCGACGCGGCCATCGCCGGGACAGGGCGTCAACCAGGAATGCCTGAACATGGCGCAGACCCGCGGCTTCTACACGGGCGGCACCATCCACATCGTCGTCAACAACCAGATCGGCTTCACGACGTCCGATCCGCGCGACACGCGCGGCACGATCTACTGCACCGACGTCGCCAAGATGGTCGAGGCACCGATCCTTCACGTCAACGGCGACGACCCGGAGGAATGCGTGCTGGCCGTGGAGATCGCGCTCGAGTACCGGCAGCAGTTCCACAAGGACATCTTCATCGATCTCGTCTGCTTCCGCCGCCTGGGCCACAACGAGGCCGATGAGCCGATGGTCACGCAGCCGCTGATGTACAAGAAGATCGCCCAGCACCCCGGCACGCGCAAGCTGTACGCGGACCGGCTGGTTGCCGCTGGCGTGATCACAGCGGACGAGGCCGACGGCATGGTGACCGCGCTATCGCGCCGCGATGGACCGCGGCCAGAACACCAACAAGACGATCATCGCCAACTACAAGCCGCCGTTCACCATCGACTGGTCGCCGTACAAGAACCGGCACTGGACGGAGCCCGCGGACACCGCGGTCCCGATGAAGAAGCTGCAGTCGCTGGCGCAGAAGGCGACCACGGTCCCGCCCGGACTTCAAGCTGCATTCGCGCGTCGAGAAGGTGATTGCCGACCGCCGCGCGATGGGCGAGGGCGAACTGCCGCTCGACTGGGGCATGGGCGAGACGCTCGCCTACGCGTCGCTCATCGACCAGGACTATGGCGTGCGCCTGTCGGGCGAGGACGTCGGCCGCGGCACGTTCTCGCACCGTCACGCCGTGCTGCACGACCAGAACCGCGAAAAGTGGGACGACGGCACGTGGATCCCGCTGCAGCACGTGAAGCCCGGCCAGCCCGCGTTCGAGGTCATCGACTCGGTGCTCACCGAGAACGCGGTCGTGGGCTTCGAATACGGCTATTCGACGTCGGATCCGACGCGCCTCGTGATCTGGGAGGCGCAGTTCGGCGATTTCGTCAACGGCGCGCAGGTCGTCATCGACCAGTTCATCAGCGCCGGCGAAGTGAAGTGGGGCAGGATCTGCGGACTCGTCATGCTGCTGCCCCACGGCTACGAAGGGCAGGGACCGGAGCACTCGTCCGCGCGTCCCGAGCGCTTCCTCCAGCTTTGCGCGCAGCACAACATGCAGGTGTGCGTGCCGACCACGCCCGCGCAGGTCTTCCACATGCTGCGTCGGCAAATGCTCCGCAAATATCGCAAGCCGCTCATCGTGATGAGCCCGAAGAGCCTGCTGCAGGCACAAGGAGGCGGTGTCTTCGCTCGACGACCTGGCCAACGGCGGCTTCCGCAACGTGATCGGCGACGTCGACAAGCTCGCGGCGAAAAGCGTGCGGCGCGTGCTGCTGTGCTCGGGCAAGGTGTACTACGAGCTTCTCGCGTACCGGCGCGAGAAGAAGATCGACGACATGGCGATCATCCGCGTCGAGCAGCAGTATCCGTTCCCGCACGCCGATTTCGCGGCCGAAGTCGCCAAGTACCCGAGCGCCAAGGAAGTCGTCTGGGTGCAGGAAGAGCCGCAGAACCAGGGCGCGTGGTATCGGCTGCGCGCGTATCTGCGCGGCGACATCCCGGACAGGATGGTTCTCGCCTACGCCGGACGCCCGATCTCCGCGTCGACGGCCGTGGGCTATGGCAGCAAGCACAACCTCGAGCAGAAGCAGCTTCTCGAGGACGCATTCGCGGCCAAGCTGGCCTCGGGCGAAATGGTCGTCGCGCACTAGACGAGCGGCCACCCGCCCCTTCAGGATCCACTCGAATGCGCATCGAAGTCAAAGTCCCGCAGCTGCCGGAATCGGTGGCCGAAGCCACGCTGGTGAGCTGGCATAAGAAGGCGGGCGACGCCGTCAAGCGCGACGAGAACCTTATCGACATCGAAACGGACAAGGTCGTGCTCGAGCTGCCAGCGCCCGCCGACGGTGTGCTGGTCGAACTCGTCAAGCCGGATGGCTCCACGGTCACGTCGAACGAGATCATCGCCGTGATCGATTCGGAAGCGAAGGCGTCGAGTGCGGCCGCAGCGAAGCTGGCCGCGCCGGCCGCGGCAACGCCGGTCCGCGCGCCGCAGCCCGCAGCCCCGGCAACCGCCACCGTCACCGCGTTGCCTGCGGCGCGCAAGATGATGGCCGACCAGGCCGTCGATCCCGCGGTGGTCGAAGGCACCGGACGGGGCGGCCGCATTACCAAGGGCGACGTGATCGCCGCCGTCGGGGCGCGCGCGAGCGACGGCACGGCCGTTGCGGCGCCCGCGGCCAAGGCGCCGCCCGCGCCACCGGTTCCGTTGCCGGCGGCATTGGGCTCGCGTCCCGAACAGCGGGTTCCGATGTCGCGCCTGCGGCAGCGCGTCGCCGAGCGCCTCGTGCAGTCGCAAGCGACGGCGGCGATCCTGACGACGTTCAACGAAGTCAACATGCAGCCGATCCTCGACCTGCGCAACAAGTACAAGGAGCGCTTCGAGAAGGAGCACGGCGTCAAGCTGGGCTTCATGGGCTTCTTCGTCAAAGCGGTCGTGCACGCGCTGAAGAAATACCCGGCGGTCAATGCGTCGATCGACGGCACCGACATCGTCTACCACGGCTATTTCGACATCGGCATCGCCGTCGGCAGCCCGCGCGGCCTTGTCGTGCCGATCCTGCGCGACGCCGACCAGATGTCGCTGCCCGAAATCGAGAAGAGAATCGCCGAATTCGGCAAGCGCGCCAACGAAGGCAAGCTCACTGTCCAGGAATTGACCGGCGGCACGTACACGATCAGCAACGGCGGTGTCTTCGGGTCGATGCTATCCACGCCGATCATCAATCCGCCGCAGTCGGCCATCCTGGGCGTGCATGCGACCAAGGAGCGCGCCGTCGTCGAGAACGGACAGGTCGTCGTGCGGCCGATCAACTACCTCGCGCAGTCGTACGACCACCGGATCATCGATGGCCGCGAAGCGGTGCTCTCGCTGGTCGCGATCAAGGAAGCGCTGGAAGATCCTGCGCGCCTGCTGCTCGACATATGAGAAAACTTCTGATGGAAACGGGCCGGCGCGGCCGGCCCGATTCTGCATTCAATGGCTGAACAGTTCGACGTGGTGGTCATCGGCGCCGGGCCGGGCGGTTACACGGCCGCCATCCGCGCGGCGCAGCTGGGCTTCGCCACGGCGTGCATCGACGACTGGTCGCGCGCCGACGGCAAGCCGGCTCCCGGAGGGACGTGCACGAACGTCGGCTGCATCCCCTCCAAGGCATTGCTGCAGTCGTCGGAGAATTTCGAGCACGCCGGGCACTCGTTCGCCGACCACGGCATCGAGGTCAATGGGCTCACAATCGACGTCGCGAAGATGATGGCGCGCAAAAGCCGCGTCGTCGCGCAGAACAACGACGGCATCCTGTATCTCTTCAAGAAGAACAAGATCGCGTTCTTCCATGGCTTGGGCTCGTTCGCCGGCAGGGACGGCGATGCGTGGAAAGTGGACGTCGCGGGCGGCAAGCCGGTGTCGCTCGTCGCCAGACACGTGATCATCGCCACGGGCTCCAGGCCTCGGCCGCTGCCGGGTGTGGCCATCGACAACGTCCGCGTGCTGGACAACGAGGGTGCGCTGGCCATCCCCGGCGTGCCCAAGACGCTGGGTGTCGTGGGCGCCGGCGTGATCGGCCTCGAGATGGGAAGCGTCTGGCGGCGTCTGGGCGCGACGGTCACCGTGCTGGAGGCGCTGCCGGCGTTCCTCGGCACGGTGGACAGCGCGATCGCCAAGGAGGCGCTCAAGCTCTTCACCAAGCAGGGCCTGACGATCGAAACCTCCGTTACGATCACCGGCGTGAAAGTAGGCAAGCAGGACGTCGCCGTCGTGTACACCGACGCCTCCGGCAAGACGCGGAGCGCGACCTATGACTACCTGATCGTGTCAATTGGCCGCATCCCCTACACGGGTATGCTCAATGCGGACAAGGCGGGACTAGCGCTCGACGAGCGCGGGTTCGTCGACGTCGACGCCGACTGCCGCACCAACCTGCCGAACGTCTGGGCGATCGGCGACGTGGTCCGCGGACCCATGCTCGCGCACAAGGCCGAGGAGGAGGGCGTCGCCGTCGCCGAGCGCATCGCCGGCCAGCACGGCCATGTCGACTTCAACACCGTGCCGTGGGTCATCTACACGTCGCCGGAGATCGCGTGGGTCGGGGAGACCGAGCAGCAATTGAAGGCCGCCGGCGTCGACTACCGCGCGGGGTCGTTTCCGTTCATGGCCAACGGTCGCGCCCGCGCCATGGGCGACACCACCGGCTTCGTGAAGATCCTGGCCGACCGCAAGACGGACCGGATCCTGGGCGTGCACATCATCGGTCCCTACGCGTCCGAGCTTATTTCCGAGGGGGTCGTGGCCATGGAGTTCGGCGCCTCGAGCGAAGACCTGGCCCGCATTTGCCACGCCCACCCGTCGTTGTCGGAGGCGACCAAGGAAGCCGCGCTGGCGGTAGACGGGCGGACGCTGAATCTTTAGCATGGTTGCGATATATGCCAGCGTCGAGTAGCGAAATGGAGCGTCGCTGGGGAACGCGACGCTCATTTCGCGATGCACAAAACGGAGTGGTAGTAGTGCTGTTCGTGCAATGAGAGCAAAATCGCGGTGTGCCCGATAGACGCGGACGGGATGTTGCACAGTGCGCGCGGCGGGATCGGAATCGGGGGAGCATTGAAGGGCATCAATATCGCGATAGCGGCCTTCGGGCGGACGGCGGGTGTCGCCGCCGCGCGCCGGGCATGAAGTCGGGGCTCGCCCCCGGTCAAATCGCGCGCCGCGACGGCGCGCTCATCGATTATCTCGAACCGCTGCTTGTGCGGCGAGGCGCGACGCTCGACGCCGAACAGCTCGTGGCGCTGGAGCGGCTGCAGCGGCTATGCGACGAGCTCACGGACTTTCGCGCGGCGCGGCAGTCCACGCTCACGCGGCTGTTCAACGCTCCGCCTGTGCCGCGCGGCGCCTATCTGTGGGGAGGCGTCGGCCGCGGCAAGAGCTTCCTCATGGACAGCTTCTACGCGACGGTCCCGATTCGCCGCAAGGTGCGCGTCCATTTCCACGCGTTCATGCGTGGCGTTCACGCGGACCTTCACACGCTGAAGGGCGAGGCCGATCCGCTGGCCACGGTCGCCGCGCGGATCGCCAAGCGCTGGCGGCTCGTATGCTTCGACGAGTTCCATGTGTCGGACATCGCCGACGCGATGGTGCTCGGCCGTCTGTTGGCCGCGCTGTTCGACGCTGGCGTCGTGTTCGTGATGACGTCCAACTATCCGCCGGAGGGCCTGTGGCCGAACGGCCTGCTGCGCGAGCGGTTCCTGCCGGCCGTCCGGCACATTCGCGAGTGGCTCGACGTCCTCGAAGTGGACGGAGGCGTCGACTACCGCCTGCGGACGCTGGAACAGGTGAAGACGTTCCACGTGCCGGCCGGTCCGCTCGCCGATGCCGCGCTCGAGCGTGCGTTCGACGCGATGTCCCCAGGACCGGACGAAGACCCCAAGCTCACGATCGAGCGGCGCACGCTGGTCGCCCGCCGCCGCGCCGGTGGCGCCGTCTGGTTCACCTTCGCGGCGCTGTGCGACGGCCCGCGCTCGCAGCTCGACTACCTCGAGATCGCGCGCCGCTTTGCCGTCGTGTTCCTGTCGGACATTCCGGTGATGACGGTGCAGGACGGCGACCGCGCGCGCCGCTTCACGTGGCTCGTCGACATCCTGTACGATCATCGCGTCAAGCTGCTCGCCTCCGCGGAGGCACCGGCCGAAGCGCTGTACACCGCCGGGCCCAATGCCCAGGAATTCCCCCGCACGTCAAGCCGGTTGGCCGAGATGCGCACGCGCGACTACATGGCGCTGCCGCACGTCGCCGCGGAGGCAGCGGCCGGTGAGATTGCCTAACTCTATTTCCTTTCGCCAACGCTGACCCTCATGAAGGAGACTCCCGTGCACACATTCAAGGCGTACCGCACATTCGAGGAGAACAAGGTCGTCACGAGCCGGTTCGTCGACATGTCGATCGACGAGCTCGACCATGGCGAGGTGATCATCCGCACCAAGTATTCGACGATCAACTACAAGGACGCGCTGTCGTACAACGGCGCCGGCAAGATCATGCGCAAGTACCCGACCAATGCCGGCATCGACGTCGCCGGCACGGTCGAGGCGTCCGCGGATCCGCGTTTCAAGCCGGGCGACAAGGTGATCGTGACCGGGTATGACCTCGGTGTTTCGCACGACGGCGGCTACGCGGAACACGTTCGCGTGCCGGCCGACTGGGTCGTGCGGCGGCCCGAGAGCATGACGGCGTTCGACGCGATGACGCTGGGCACCGCAGGTTTCACCGCCGCGCTGGGCGTGACGCTGATGCAGCACAACGGGCTGACTCCTGCGTCGGGGCCGGTCGCCGTGACGGGCGCGACGGGCGGCGTCGGTTCGGTTGCCATCGAGATCCTGGCCAAGCAGGGCTATCACGTCGTCGCAATCACGGGGAAGCCGGAGGAGGCGGCATATCTCAAGGACATCGGCGCCGCGGAAGTGCTGCTCCGGCAATCGCTCGACCTGACGAACATCCGGCCGCTGGGCAAGGCGACGTGGGCCGGCGTCGTCGACAACCTGGGCGGCGATATCCTGGCGTTTCTGCTGTCGATGATGAAGATCGGCGGAACGGTGGCGGCGGTCGGGCTCGCGGCCGACTACAAGCTCAATACCACCGTCATGCCGTTCATCCTGCGCGGCGTGCGCCTGCTGGGTGTGGACAGCGCCAACTGTGATATGGCACTGCGCCAGAGCATCTGGAACAAACTGGCCGTCGAATGGCGTCCCGATCGCGTCCACGACCTTGTCCGCACGATTGACTTCGACGAACTGCCAACGCATTTCGACCCGTATCTCAAGGGCCTCGCGCGGGGGCGCACCGTCGTGCGCGTCGCCCCCGACACGCACGGAGGATGATTTAGCGCAACAGAAGGCGGGGCGGGGGGACGCACAATGGGCGTCGCTCGCGTTCCCGGGTATCCAATGCCGGATCGCGCGGGCATTCTGGAGGAGGCGGCAATGCCCACGTATCGGGAGTTTCATCGCCGGTCGCTGACCGACCGGGACGCGTTCTGGCGCGACGAGGCGGCGCTCATCGACTGGCAGACGCCGTTTGCGTCGGTGCTCGACTATACGCGCCCGCCGTTCGCGAAATGGTTTGTCGGCGGCCGCACGAACCTGTGCCACAACGCCATCGACCGCCACTTGGCGACGCGCGGCGACCAGACGGCTGTCAAATACATTTCCACCGAAACTGGCGCGATCGCGCGCTACACGTTCCGCGACCTGCACGCCGAAGTGAACCGGTGCGCGGCCGTGCTGCAGGAGCAGGGTGTCGGCCGCGGCGACCGCGTCCTCATCTACATGCCGATGATTCCCGAGGCGATGTTCGCGATGCTCGCGTGCGTGCGCATCGGCGCCGTCCATTCGGTGGTCTTCGGCGGCTTTGCGGCAGCGAGCCTCGCGACGCGCATCGACGACGCTCGTCCCAAGGTGATGTTCACCGCGGACGCGGGCATGCGCGGCGGCAAGCCTGTGCCCTACAAGCATCTGGTGGACGAGGCGATCCGCCTCAGCCGCTATCCGCCGGCTTCCGTGGTCTTGGTCGACCGCGGGCTCGATGGAGATTTCCCGCGCGTGCCTGGCCGCGACGTCGACTACGCGACGCTGCGCGCGGCGCACATGGACGCGCGGGTTCCGTGCGCGTGGCTGGAGTCGAGCGAGCCGTCGTACATCCTCTATACGTCCGGGACGACCGGCAAGCCCAAGGGCGTGCAACGCGACACCGGCGGCTACGCGGTGGCATTGGCATCGTCGATGCGCCGCATCTTCAATGTCGCGCCCGGCGAGACGATGTTCACGACCAGCGATATCGGCTGGGTCGTCGGCCACTCGTACATCATCTACGCGCCGCTCATCAACGGCTCGACGACCATCCTGTACGAAGGACTGCCGATCCGGCCCGATCCGGCGATCTGGTGGAAGATCGTCGCGGAGGAGAAGGTCACGACGATGTTCAGCTCGCCCACGGCGATCCGCGTGCTGAAGAAGCAGGACCCGGCGTTCATGGCGAGGCACGACGTGTCGGCGCTGCGTCTCCTTTTCCTGGCCGGCGAACCACTCGACGAGCCGACGGCGCGCTGGGCGTCCGATTCGCTGGGCGGGGTCGCGATCGTCGACAACTATTGGCAAACGGAATCCGGCTGGCCGATCCTGTCGGCGCAGCCGGGTGTGGAAGACACGCCGCGCAAGTACGGCAGTCCTTCGTTCCCGGTGTACGGGTACGACGTGAGGCTGATGCACGAAGCGACCGGAAGGGAGGTCGCCGCGAACGAGAAGGGCGTGCTGATGATCGTGCCGCCGCTGCCCCCCGGATGCATGACGACGGTGTGGGGCGACGACGAGCGGTTCGTGAAGACGTATTTCTCGACGTTCCCGGACACGCTCGCCTATTCGACGTTCGACTGGGCGACGCGCGACGATGACGGCTATTATTTCGTGCTGGGTCGAACGGACGACGTCATCAACGTCGCCGGGCACCGCCTCGGGACGCGCGAAATCGAGGAGGCCATCCAGGCGCATTCGGGCATCGCCGAAGTGGCGGTCGTCGGCATGGCCGACTCGTTGAAGGGCCAGGTTCCGGTGGCCTTCGCGGTCGTGAAGGATCCGGCCAAGATCGCCGGCGCGGCGGGCGTCGCACAGATGCGCCGCGAAGTGATGGATACCGTCGATCGCGAACTCGGCGCCATCGCGCGACCCGCCGCAGTCTATTTTGTGACCCTGCTGCCCAAGACGCGGTCGGGCAAGTTGCTGCGCAGGTCGTTGCAGGCGCTGGCCGAAGGGCGCGATCCGGGCGACTTGACGACGATCGAGGATCCGGGCGCGCTGGAGCAGATCCGGGCTGCGCTTGGTTCAGGGGCCTGAACGCGCGACACCGCCGCCCGACGTGAGATCGCGATGACCGCGAAGGCCCTTGGCGTGATCGTCCTGCTGACGCTATCCGCGATCGCGGCAAGCACGGCGCTCGCTGCCGGCGCGAGCGACGCACAGGTGCAGATCCGGCCGGTGGACGACGAATGGCGCGCGAGCCTTCCGCGCGACGCAAACGCGGCGACGCAAGCGTACATGGACCGGCTGCCGCCCGCGGCCGTTGCCCGCTCGAACGCCTATTTCGAGGGCGGCTACTGGCTGCAACTGTGGAACTTCCTGGTGGGCATTGGCATATCGGTCGTGCTGCTCGCCGGCAAGCGCTCGGCGCGCGTGCGCGACTGGGCGCAGCGCGTCGGCCGCAAGGCATTCTTCCGCGACGCGATTTACGGCGTGTTCTTCGCGGTGGCCAGTTTCGCATTGTCGCTGCCGTTGACCATTTACCAGGGATTCGTCCGCGAGCACGACTACGGCCTGGCCACGCAGACCTTCGGACCGTGGTTCGGCGAGCAGCTGATCGGCTTGGCGGTCGCCGCGCTGTTCGCCGCGGTGGCGGTGGGAGTCCTTTACGCGGTCATTCGCCGGGCGGGCGAGAGCTGGTGGCTTTGGGGCACCGGCGTGGCCGTGGCGCTGATGATCGTCACGTACCTGGTCGGGCCGGTCTGGATCGATCCGCTGTTCAATACCTACAAGCCGGTCGAGAACGGCGAAGTCAGGACCGCCGTGCTGGCGATGGCCAAGGCCGATGGCGTACCCGCCGACAATGTCTACGAATTCGACGCGTCGCGGCAGACGACGCGCGTCAGCGCCAACGTCGCCGGGATCTTCGGCACGGCCGCGGTACGCCTCAACGACAACCTGCTTCGCCGATCATCGTTGGCCGAGATCCGCGCGGTGATGGGCCACGAGCTTGGCCACTATGTCATGAACCACGTCTACAAGTTCATCGCCGAAATGACGCTCGTGTACATTGCCATGTTCCTGTTCGCGCAATGGAGCATGCGCCGGCTGCTCGAGCGCTACGGGACGCGCTTCGGCCTGAAGGGCGTTTCCGACGTGGCGAGCCTGCCGCTGCTGGCCGCGGTACTCGGTGTCTTCTTGTTCGTCGCAACGCCGGTCACAAACACGCTGATACGCGTGCAGGAAACCGAGGCCGACCGCTTCGGCCTCAACCTGGCCCGCGAGCCGCACGGCGAAGCGGAGGTCGACTTGAAGCTGACCGAGTACCGAAAGCCCGACCCGGGGCCGATCGAGGAAATCCTCTTCTTCGATCATCCGAGCACGCGCTTCCGGATCCACGATGCGATGCGCTGGCGCGAAGCGATGGGCACTATCCCGTGATCGCGGCGTGCCGACATGGGCGATAATACGCAGTTGACGTTCATCTCCCGACGCCATTGCCCGCTTCCGCCACGCCTTCCCGTTCCGCCACCCCATCCCACGTTCCGCTGACCACCGTCCTGCGCGGCGGTGCGGTCGAGAGCGTGCACACGGCTCCGTGGCCGTCGTCGACCGGCACGGCCGGCTCCTGTATGCGGCCGGCGACCCGGCATTCGTGACGTTCACGCGCAGCGCGCTCAAACCCCTGCAGGCGCTTCCGTTCGTCGCAGGCGGCGGCATCGAGCGCTTCCGCTACGCGCAGCCGCAGGTCGCGCTGCTGTGCGCCAGCCACTCCGGCGAGCCGCGCCATGTGGAGGCCGTGGCGGACATGCTCGCGCGCGCCGGCAACACGGTCGACGAACTCCAGTGCGGCACGCATGTTCCAACATATTTTGACCTGCGCGGCGACGTGCCGCCGCCGCCGCCGTATTCGCCCCTTGCCCACAACTGTTCGGGCAAGCACAGCGGCATGCTCGCCTACTGCGCCCAGTGCGGACTCTCCAAATCCGACTATCTGGCCTTCGACCATCCGCTGCAGCAGGCGATCCGGCGCGCCGTATCCTGCTTCACGGCCATTCCGGAGGACCGCCTGGTCGCCGGCGTGGATGGCTGCTCGGCGCCCAACTACGCGGTGCCGCTTTCCGCGCTGGCGCAGGCGTTCGCAAGGCTTTCGTCGGCGGACGTCGACGCCGATTACGGCCGTGCGCCCAAGGTCCTTGCCGACGCCATGACGGCGCACCCCGAAATGGTCTCCGGCGAGCGCCGCAACGACTTGGCATTGTCCCGCGCAGGGCGCGGCGACTGGGTGACCAAGGTCGGCGCCGAAGGCGTCCAGGCCATCGGCATCCGCAGTCGCGGCTGGGGGATCGCCGTCAAGGTGGCCGACGGCAACATGCGCGGCCTGCATCCGGCGACGGTGGCCATCCTGGATCAGTTGGGATTGGTGGACGAGGCGGCGGCGGCAGCGCTGGCGCAATGGGGCCATCCGCTGGTCAAGAATTACCGGGGCATCACGACCGGCGAGATTCGCCCAGTGGTTGTCTTGGACAAAATTGCCGGCTAGCGGGCCGGATGGATTAACCATGAGGCTCAATGAACTAAACCCCCTGCCGGCAGTCTGTTACGGCAAGCGTGCACCGCGCCTTTGCCCGGGCGACCGGCGACGGAGGGCCACGGCTTCCGCCGCACCCGCGGTTCTCGCGGGATAACAACGAATGATCCAGGGACGTCCCGCCAGTGGGTGACCGCGAAGTCGACCAGCAGCTCGTGGAGCGTGCGCAACGAGGCGACAAGCGCGCGTTCGAGCTCCTGGTCATGAAATACCAGCGCAAGCTGGCGCGGCTTTTGTCGCGGCTCGTGCGCGACCCGGCCGAGGTCGAGGACGTGGCGCAGGAAGCCTTCATCAAGGCCTACCGCGCCCTCCCGACCTTCCGGGGCGACAGTGCGTTCTACACGTGGCTGTATCGCATCGCGATCAACACGGCGAAGAACTACCTGGTCGCGCTGGGCCGGCGGGCGCCGACGTCGACCTCGTTCGACAACGAGGAGGCGGAAGGTTTTGAGGATGCGGAACAGTTGCGGGACAGCGCTACGCCGGAAGACGAGTTGATCGGCAAGCAGATTGCGGCGACGGTGAACCGCGCGATGGATGCACTGCCCGAGGACCTGCGCACGGCGATCACGCTGCGCGAGATCGAAGGGCTGAGCTACGAGGAAATTGCCAGCGTGATGAATTGTCCGATCGGTACCGTGCGCTCGCGGATCTTCCGCGCGCGTGAGGCGATCGCCGTCGAATTGCGGCCGCAGCTCGGCACAGATGAAACCCGGAGATGGTGATGAACGAGAGCATTTCGCGCCTGATGGACGGTGAGGTCGGTCCGCAGGAATTCGAGCACATTTGCGTGGAAATGAGGGCGCCGGAGGCGATGAACACGTGGGTGTGCTACCACGTGATCGGCGACCAGTTGCGCGGCGCCCGCGTCGTGTCGCCGCGCTTCGCCGCGCGCTTCTGCGCGGCGCTCGCCTCCGAGCCGACGGTGCTGGCGCCCGCCGCGCGGCGCGTTGGCCCGGCGCAGGTCGCCACGTTCGCCTGGGCGGTCGCCGCCACGGTGGCGGCGGTGACCGTCGTCGGCTGGACGGCGTTCTCGATGGTCGACACGCCGCCCACGGCGGTGGCCAAGGCGCGCGAGGCGGCCACCGTGCGGGCCGCGCAGATCAAGCCGCCGCTCGACGTGCCTGCGGACTATCTGCTCGCCCATGAGGAATATTCGCCGTCGGTGGTCGTCCAGGGCATGGGGCCCTTCATGCGGGCCGTGGCCGTCACCGGCAACGAACCGCGTCCGTGACTGGAAGGCCCCAGATGACCGTGGCAGTCCCGATTCTGCCGCGCGGCGCGCGGCTGCAGTGGAATATGCTGGCCGCAGCCTCGCTGCTCGTGGTTGCGCTGACGTTTGCCGCCGACGCGTCGGCCGAGGACGCAATGCGATGGCTCGAGCGCGCCGCGCAGGCGGCCAAGACGCTCAACTATTCGGGAACGATCGTCTACCAGCACGACGGGCATGTCGAGACGTCTCGGATCGTGCACCTGTTCGAGGACGGGCAGGAGCATGAAAAGCTGATGAGCCTGGACGGCCCCGCACGCGAAGTGATCCGCAACGCCAGCGAAGTCCGCTGCTATTTCCCGGACGCCAAGGTCATCCGCGTCGAGCCGCCGACATTTCGCAACGTGTTCCCGTCGCTGTCGGCCGAACAGCAGCGCAATCTGGCGCAATACTACGAAACCAAGTTCGCGGTCAGCGAGCGGGTGGCGGGACACTGGACGCAGGTGATGACCTTCGAGCCGAAGGACGGCTTTCGCTATGGGCACAAGTTCTGGGCCGACGCCATTACCGGACTGCTCCTCAAGGCGCGCCTCGTCGACGACCACGGCCAGGTCGTCGAGCAATTCGCATTCACCGATGTGGCCATCAACGACAAGATCGACCTCGACATGGTCAAGCCATCGTGGGCGACGGCGCCACCGGACTGGCAGGTGAAGCGGGCCGGCTTTGGCGAGACAACCCCGCGTGATACGGGCTGGTCGGTAGGCAAGGTGCCCGCCGGATTCAAGAAGATCATGGAAGGCTACCGCACACAGATCGGCAAGCACGATCCGGTCGTGCACCTCGTCTATTCCGACGGACTGGTCTCCGTAAGTGTCTTCGTGGAGCCGCTGGCTCCCGCGCCGCTGCAGACTGGGGTATCGCAGAAAGGCGGCCTCAATGTCTACACGACCAAGAGCGACGACTACCTGGTCACCGTGTTAGGTGAGGCGCCCCCGCTGACGGTGCGCCAGATCGCCCAGTCGGTGGCCCGGCGCTGACTCGCCGGCCGTTTACCGTAAAATCGACATCTGGTGCGCTTACCACCTGCGCGTCCTTGCACCATGAAAAGGAATTCCATGCCGAAGAGTATTTTCCCCCGCGCAAGTGCGCTCGCCGGAAGCGCACTCCTGACCGCCTCGTTCGCATTGCTCACGGCATTCGCGCCGGCCGTCTCGGCGCAGGGCAAGGCGGGCATGCTGCCCGACTTCACGGAACTCTACGAGAAGAACGGGCCCGCCGTCGTCGCGATCGATGTCACGCAAAAGTCTCGTCCCGTTCGCGGGCTTCCGGACCTTTCCGAGGACGACCCGTTCTACGAATTCTTCCGACGCTTCGGCCAAATACCGCCGGGTCCGCGCGGGCAGCCGCGCGAACCGGAGGCCCAGTCGGTCGGATCGGGATTCATCATCGGCGCCGACGGCTACGTGATCACCAACGCGCACGTGGTCGATGGTGCCGACGAAGTCACCGTCACGCTGACCGACAAGCGCCAGTTCAAGGCCAAGGTCATTGGCGCAGACAAGCGCACGGACATCGCGCTGTTGCGGATCGACGCCAAGGACCTTCCGAAGGTGACGATCGGCGATCCCGAGAAACTGAGGGTCGGCGAATGGGTCGTCGCGATCGGCAAGCCGTTCGGCCTCGAGAATACGATGACGGCCGGCATCGTCAGCGCCAAAGGTCGCGACCTGCCGCAGGAAAACCTGGTCCCGTTCATACAGACCGACGTGGCCATCAATCCGGGGAATTCGGGCGGTCCCCTTTTCAACATGCGCGGCGAGGTAGTGGGCATCAATTCGTTGATCTATTCGCGCACCGGCGGCTACATGGGCTTGGCCTTCGCCATTCCCATCGACGTCGCGATGAACACGGTAAGCCAGCTGAAGGAGAAGGGCCGCGTGACCCGCGGGCGCATCGGCGTGCAGATCCAGCCGGTGACCAAGGAAGACGCCGAGTCCTTCGGCCTTGGCGCGCCGCGCGGCGCGCTGGTCAACGGCGTCGAGAAGGGCGCGCCGGCAAGCAAGGCCGGCATCGAGATCGGCGACATCATCGTCAAGGTCGACGGCCGCGACGTGAAGACGTCGAACGAACTGCCGCGGATCATCAGCGCGGTTCACCCGGGCACGAAGATCACGCTGACCGTCTGGCGCAAGGGCGCTCAGAAAGACATCGCCGTCACCGTCGCGGAAATGAAGGAGGAAGCCGCGGTCGTGCCGGGGCGCGGCAGCCAGGCGCCGAAAGAAAAGGGCAGGCCCAACCGGATGGGCCTCGTACTGTCGGACCTGACCGACGAGCAGAAGAAGGAAGCCGAGGTCAAGTACGGCGTGCTGGTCGAGGATGTCGCTCCCAACGTGCGCGGCAACGTGCAGCCCGGCGACGTGATTCTGGCCATCATCAAGGGTGGCCAGTCGATCGAGGCGAAGAGCGCAGCACAGTTGAACGACGTGATCGCGAAGGTGGACAAAGGCGCGTCCATCACGTTGCAGTTGAAGCGCGGCGAGCAGCAGTTCTTCGCCGCGCTGCGCGTCGCGAACGGCGAGTAGCGGACGTGACCGCACTTGCGGGACGGGGAGGGGTGCAACTCACCCTCCTCACGCGCGCCTATTGCCATCTGTGCGACACGATGCGCGATGCGCTGGCGCCACTGGCCCGCAGGTACGGCGCAACGGTCGCCGAATTCGATGTCGACGCGCACCCATCGCTCGAGTCCGCGTACGGCGACCTCGTGCCCGTCCTTCTGCGCGGCGGCGCGGACGACGGGGAGGTGCTTTGCCACTATCACTTCGATCGTGCGCGCGTCGTCGAGGTCCTGACGGGCGGCTAGCGACCGACGGCGGCGTCCGTCTCTGCGAATCCTTTGGACGGAGCGAGCGTTTTCCGATATAATTCAACACTTTCCGATATCCCGCTGCCGCTGGCGGCCTGCCGACGCCGGGCACCTTCGGGTGCCCTTGCTGTTCCTATCCAAAGCCCGCGTGCGCCTAATCCGCAACTTCTCGATCATCGCCCACATCGACCACGGCAAGTCGACGCTCGCCGACCGCTTCATCCAGCGTTGCGGCGGTCTTTCCGACCGGGAGATGAGCGAGCAGGTCCTGGATTCCATGGACTTGGAGCGCGAGCGCGGCATCACGATCAAGGCGCAGACGGCCGCACTGACCTATGTAGCGCGCGACGGCGAGACGTACAGCTTGAACCTGATCGACACGCCCGGGCACGTCGACTTCGCGTACGAGGTCTCGCGGTCGCTGGCGGCATGCGAAGGCGCGCTGCTGGTCGTCGACGCGTCGCAGGGCGTGGAAGCGCAGACGGTCGCCAACTGCTACACGGCAGTGGAGCAGGGCGTCACCGTCGTGCCAGTTCTGAACAAGATCGACCTCCCCTCGGCCGACCCCGAGCGCGTCATCGACGAGATCGAGGACATCATCGGCATCGACGCCACCGACGCGGTGCGCGCCAGCGCCAAGAACGGCGTCGGCATCGAGGACATCCTCGAGGCGGTGATCGCCAAGATTCCGCCGCCCGAAGGGGACCCCGCTGCGCCGTTGACCGCGCTGATCATCGATTCCTGGTTCGACAACTACGTTGGCGTCGTCATGCTGGTCCGCGTCAAGAATGGGACATTGAAGCCCAGGGACAAGATCCTGCTGATGGCGCAAGGGCAGACCTACAACTGCGAACAGGTCGGCGTGTTCACGCCGAAGTCGGTCGCGCGCGACATGCTGTCCGCCGGCGATGTCGGCTTCATCATCGCCGGCATCAAGGAAATCGATGCCGCCAAGGTCGGCGACACCGTCACGCTGGCGAACCACCCCGCCGCGGCGCCCCTGCCAGGCTTCAAGGAAGTGAAACCGCAGGTGTTCGCCGGCCTCTACCCGGTCGAATCGAACCAGTACGAGGCGCTGCGCGACGCGCTCAACAAGCTGAAGCTGAACGACGCGTCGCTGCACTACGAGCCCGAAGTGTCGCAGGCGCTCGGCTTCGGCTTCCGCTGCGGGTTCCTGGGCCTCTTGCACATGGACATCGTGCAGGAGCGCCTGGAGCGCGAGTACGACATGGACCTGATCACGACGGCGCCCACCGTCATCTACCAGATCCTGATGCGCGACGGCACGCTGCTGGAGATCGAGAACCCGTCGAAGCTGCCCGACCTGTCGCGGGTCGAGGAAATCCGCGAGCCGATCATCACGGCGACGATCCTGATGCCGCAGGAATACGTTGGCCCGGTGATCACGCTGTGCACGGAAAAGCGCGGCGTGCAGAAGAACATGCAGTACCTGGGCCGGCAGGTGATGCTGACCTACGAACTGCCGATGGCCGAGGTGGTGATGGATTTCTTCGACAAGCTGAAGTCGGTGTCGCGGGGCTACGCGTCGCTGGACTACGAATTCAAGGAATTCCGGGCAGCGGACGTCGTCAAGCTGGACATCCTCATCAACGGCGAGCGCGTCGATGCGCTGTCGGTGATGGTCCACCGGTCGGTGTCGATGTATCGCGGCCGGGAGGTGGCGTCCAAGATGCGCTCGCTGATCCCGCGGCAGATGTTCGACGTGGCCGTGCAGGCGTCAATCGGGGCCAACATCATCGCCCGCGAGACGATCAAGGCGATGCGCAAGAACGTCCTCGCCAAGTGCTACGGTGGCGACATTACCCGCAAGAAGAAGCTCCTCGAAAAGCAGAAGGCGGGCAAGAAGCGGATGAAGGCCGTGGGCAGCGTCGAGATTCCGCAAGAGGCCTTTCTCGCAATCCTCCAGGTGGGCGACAAATAGGCAGACTTCGCATGGCCAGCGGGCACTGGCGGGTGACGAACAGCGGGATTGAGGGGGCAGATGGCGGCCTTCCGGCGCGCTTCCCGTGCCACAATCCGGCGGCCCGTCGTAGGGCGCTCCCCGAATCGAACCTCTCGACACGACAATGAATTTTGCGCTGATACTTTTCCTGCTGACGCTCGCGACCGGTGTGCTGTGGCTGCTGGACGCCGTCATCTTCAAGAAGCGCCGGCAATCGGCGCTCGCGGCGGCCCTGGCGGCATTCGACAAGAAAAACCGGGAGTCGCTCGTCGTCAACGAGGAGGCCGTGGTGGCCGAGCGAGCGCAGCTCGAAGAGCGATTGATGCGCCAGCCCGCATGGGTCGAGTATGCGGCGAGCTTCTTCCCGGTCCTGCTGGTCGTGTTCATGCTGCGCTCGTTCGTCGCGGAACCGTTCAAGATTCCGTCGTCGTCGATGCGTCCCACGCTCGAAGTCGGCGACTTCATCCTGGTCAACAAATTCATCTACGGCCTCCGCCTGCCGATCATCGAAGCCAAGATCGTTCCGGTGTCGGACCCCAAGCGCGGCGACGTCGTCGTCTTCCGGTACCCACTCAACCCGTCGCAGGACTTCATCAAGCGCGTCATCGGCGTCGGCGGCGACACGGTCGCCTATCAGGACAAGCAGCTGACGGTGAACGGTGTCGCGTTGCCGCAGGTGCCCGACGGCACGTACAGTTATCTCGAGAACATGCGCTTCGAGACGCTGGACCGGATGCTGGTGACCGCCCGTACCGGGGAGGGACCCCATACGTACACGATCGGCATCAATCCGCGCGCGCCGCCGGTCAATCCACAGGCCGTCAGGCCGTTTCCGGGACGCGAGAATTGCGACTACAATGAGCGCGGCTTCACATGCAAGGTGCCCGCGGGGCAGTATCTGATGATGGGCGACAACCGGGACAACAGCGACGACAGCCGCTACTGGGGATTCGTTCCCGACGACCACATACGCGGCAAGGCGTTCTTTGTCTGGTGGAACTGGGATGACATTTCGAGCCTCGCGTTCAAGCGCGTAGGCAGCAGGATTCGCTGACGGGGAGTGACGAATTGGACAAGCACATGACGACATCGACGCGGCAGCGCGGCCTGACGATGATCGGCTTCCTTTTCGTGGCCGTCGTCGTCGTTGTCACGGCTCTCGTGTGTTTCCGGGTGTTTCCGGCGTACATGGAGTACTTTTCCGTGCAAAAGGCGCTGGAAGGCGCGCTCGCCGATTCCAAGGATCTCACCAAGGCCGACATCAAGAAGCTGGTCGGGAAACGCATCGACGCCGACTACATCGATTCCGTAAATGCCGGCGACATCGACGTCTCGAAGAGCGGCAACGTGACCACGGCTGTCGGTGAGCTGGCAGACCAAGCTGCACATGGTAGGCAACGCCAGCATCCTGCTGGAGTTCGACGCCACCGCATCGAAATAGGCGGCTCTTCGCGGACCGGATGGCCGAAACGCTGCTGGGCTACACCTTCCGCCGGCCGGACCTGCTGCGCCAGGCGCTGACGCACCGCAGTTTCGGGGTGCCGAACAACGAACGGCTCGAGTTCATCGGCGACGCGGTGCTCAACTGCGTGGTCGGTGCGACTCTATACGAGCGCTTTCCGGCGCTGCCCGAGGGCGATCTTTCGCGGGCCCGTGCCGGACTCGTCAACAAGGACACGCTCGCGCGCGTGGCGCGGGGCCTCGAACTCGGCCGCGAAATCCGCCTGGGTGACGGCGAGGCGAAGAGCGGCGGAAACGAGCGGTCGTCCATTCTCGCCGACACGCTCGAGGCGGTTTTTGGCGCCGTGTTCGTCGACGGCGGATTCGAGGCCGCGCGCGAAGCGGTCGTCCGCTGTTACGCGGAGGTTCTGCGCGACGCCAACCCCGAGTCGCTGGGCAAGGATCCGAAGACGCGACTGCAGGAATGGCTGCAGGCGCGGCGCTGGCCGGTGCCCGAATACGTGGTGACCGAGACCCGCGGGGACCCGCACGAGCAGAAATTCACCGTCGAATGCCGGATTCCCGCATTGGCGATCGCGGCGTCGGGCGAAGGCAGCAGCCGCCGCGCCGCCGAACAGGCGGCGGCCGAAGCGGCGAGCGTGCTGGCGATCGCCGCGGAGCGCAAGGGAACTCCTCGTGGCCAATGAGCCGACGCCGGGATTTCGCTGCGGCCACGTGGCCATTGTCGGCCGGCCGAGCGTGGGCAAGTCTACGCTGCTCAACGCGCTGATCGGCCAGAAGATAAGCATCACGTCGAAAAAGCCGCAGACGACCCGCTACCGGATCACCGGCATCGCTACCGACGAGAATGCTCAGTTCGTCTTTGTCGACACCCCGGGCTTCCAGACCAAGCATCGGTCGCGCCTCAACGACCGCCTGAACCGTGCGGTGAAGGATAGCCTGGCCGACGTCGACGCGGTGATCATCGTCTTCGATGCGACCCGTGTAACGCCCGCCGACCTGGCCGTCGTCGCGCTGCTGCCGCGCGGCGTCCCAGTCATTGCCGCCGTGAACAAGGTGGACACGCTCGACGACAAGGCCGCCTTCATGGCGCGGCTGACCGAAATCGCCAAGCTCCATCCCTTTGCGGCGATCGTGCCGGTGTCGGCGGAGAAGGGCACGCAGCTCACCGCCCTCAAGTCCGAAATCGCGAAGGCACTGCCCGTGTCCGACCGCCTCCATCCGGAGGAGGACCTGACCGATCGCGACGAGCGCTTCCTCGCGGCGGAATTCATTCGCGAAAAGATTTTCCGGCTCTTGGGCGACGAGGTTCCCTATGCCACCACCGTCGCGGTGGACAAGTTCGAGCAGGATGGCGCGCTGCGCCGCATCCACGCCACCGTCTACGTGGACAAGGCCGGCCAGCGCGCGATCCTCCTGGGCGCGGGCGGTGCGCAGATGAAGGCGATCGCCACGCATGCGCGATCGGACATGGAGAAGCTCTTTGGCGGCCCGGTGTTCCTCGAAGTGTGGGTGCGCGTGAAAAGTGGCTGGGCCGACACCGACGCGTCGCTCGCGCGGTTCGGCTACTAGGCATCGCAGGATCCAAGATGACTGCGCGCCAGCCCACCGAAAAGCGAGATGCCCAAGCCGCATTCGTGCTGCACACCTACGCGTATCGAGAGACGAGCCTCATCGTCGAGGCATTCACCGCCGACCACGGCCGCGTGGCGATGGTGGCGCGCGGCGCGCGGCGGCCGCGCTCGGAGACGCGCGGGCTCCTGCAGGCGTTCCAGCCGCTCGTGCTGTCGTGGGCGGGCGCCGGCGAACTCAAGACGCTGCTCAAGGCGGAATGGGGCGGTGGCCTGGCGCTTCCGCGCGGTGCGGCCCTGCTGTGCGGCTTCTACCTGAACGAACTGCTGCTCAAGCTGCTGGCTCGCGAGGATCCGCACCCGGCGCTGTTCCACGACTACCGCGACGCGCTGGCCGCGCTGGGTGAAATGACCTCGGCGGCCGAGCAGGGTGCGGTGTTGCGACGCTTCGAACTGCGGCTCTTGGCCGAATTGGGCTACGCCCTGCCGTTGACGCGCGATGCCGACACCGGCGCCGCGATCGACCCTGCCGCGCGCTACCATTATGAATTCGGTCGCGGCCCGCGCGCGGTGTTGGCGAACGTGGCGCGGGAACCGGGAAGGCGATACCCGCAAATCCGCGGCGCCACGCTGCTGGGACTGGCGGCGAACGCCTTTCCCGACGCCGCGACCGCCGCCGAGGCCAAGCGCCTGATGCGTGAAGTGCTGGACCATTACCTCGAGGAGCGGCGCATCTTCAGCCGTCGCGTCGTCCAGGACCTGCAGTTGATCGACGAAGAAAGCGAACCCTAGGACAGCCTCCCGATGATCGAACTCGGCGTGAACATCGACCACATCGCCACGCTGCGGCAGGCGCGGCAGACGTACGAACCCGATCCGGTTTGGGGTGCCGTCGAGGCGCACCTGGGCGGCGCGGACGGCATCACCGTCCACCTGCGCGAAGACCGCCGGCATATCCAGGACGAGGATGTGCGCCGGCTGCGCGAACTCGTGCACATCAAGCTCAATCTCGAGATGGCGGCGACGGACGAGATGCTAAGGCTAGCGTGCAAACTGCGGCCCGAGATGGCGATGCTCGTTCCCGAGGGTCGACACGAAATCACGACCGAGGGCGGACTCGACGTTGCGGGACAGGAGGCGAAACTCAAGGCGGCCGTCGCGCGGCTCGCCGACGCCGGCATCGTGACGTCGGTGTTCATCGACGCGCTGCCGGCGCAGATCGACGCGGCGGCGCGGATCGGCGCGAAGGTCTGCGAAATCCATACCGGGCCCTACGCACACGCATTTCACGCCAAGGGCCGCGATTCCGAAGGTTCCGCCGTCGCCGCCGAACTCGCGAAGATCCGTGATGCCGGAGACGCGGTGCGCGGTCATGGCATGCGCTTCAACGCGGGCCATGCGCTCAACTATTTCAACGTACAGCCGGTCGCAGCGCTTCCGGGCGTGCGCGAGCTGCACATCGGCCACGCGATCGTGTCGCGTGCCGTCTTCGTCGGCCTGCGCGAAGCGGTCCGGCAAATGAAGGCGCTGCTGCGCGAAGCGGCCGCCGCCGGCCAGTCTTGACACCGGCGCATTCCTTGAGCGAACTCCAATCGCCGCGCGGTCCGGTTGTCCTGGGAATCGAAGGCCCGGCCCTTACCGATGCCGACCGTTCGCGTCTGCTCCACCCGCTGGCCGGCGGCGCGATCCTTTTTTCCCGCAACTTCGAGTCCGGCGCACAGCTGCGCGCGCTCACGGCGTCGATCCGAGCGCTGCGCACGCCGTCACCGCTCATCTGCGTCGACCACGAAGGCGGGCGCGTCCAGCGTTTCCGCGACGGATTCACGGCGATTCCCGCGATGCGCACACTGGGTGAATTGTGGGAGCGCGACGTCGCCGCGGCCGCGGCCGAAGCGCTGCGGCTGGGCGAGGTCCTCGCGCGCGAATTGCGCGAACATGGGATCGACTTCAGCTTCGCCCCCGTGCTTGACGTCGATTTTGGCACGAGCGTCGTGATTGGCGACCGCGCGCTCCACGGCAATCCCAACGCCGTCGCGCACCTGGCGACGTGCCTCAAGCGCGGCCTCAACGCGGGTGGTTGCGCCGCCGTGGGAAAGCACTTCCCTGGACACGGATTCGTCGCCGCGGATTCGCACGTGGACCTCCCGGTGGACGAGCGGACGCTCGACGCGCTGCTTGCCGACGACCTCATTCCCTACGCGGTGCTGGCGAAGGAAGGGCTCGAGGCCGTCATGCCCGCGCACGTCATCTATCCGGCGGTGGACAAGGTCGCCGCCGGCTACTCGCGGATCTGGCTGCAGGACATCCTGCGCGGACGCTTGAGGTTCGACGGACTCATCTTTTCCGACGACCTGGGCATGGCGGGCGCGCATTCCGCGGGCGACATCGCCGCGCGCGCGGAAGCCGCCTTTGCGGCGGGCTGCGACATGGTGCTAAGTTGCAATGATCACGCGGCGAGCGACGACTTGCTGACGCGCTGGAAGCCGGCCGCGCAGCCCGATCTCGCGCGCCGCGCCGCAAAGATGCAAGGCAGGTAGCGCCAATCTCAAACGGCACGTGCAATTCGGCGCCTGCTTCAATGGCGACGTGAAACTAAAACGCCGCCCGCGAAGCGGCGTTTTCGCCTTTCGGTGTTGCGTTGGCTCTTGATCCGGCGCTTTCGAATTGCGGTGTTGCCATTTGCCTACCTACCGTGCGGCCACTTGCCGCCAAGGCGATGCGTCAGCTCCTCGGCGGTGTGTGCGACGAGAGGCCCCAACTGCTTGATGCGTTCATCCGGCAGCCGTGACGAGGGTCCGGCCAGCGACAGTGCGCCGAGCGTCTCCGCGTGCTCGTCATAAATCGGGGCGGCGACGCAGCGCGTGCCGATCGCGTGTTCCTCGTCGTCGAATGACCAGCCACGCTGGCGGATGACACGCACGCTCGCCCACATCGTCTCCGGCGTGGTGATCGTGTTGCCGGTAATGCGCGGGAGGCCGCGGACCTTGAGGATCGCGTCGATTTGGTCGTCGGGGAGCGACGCGAAGATCGCCTTGCCGACGCCGGATGCGTGCAGCGGCGCCCGACTGCCCAGCTTCACGATCGTGCGCATCATTTCGCGGCACTGAACCTGATCGACGAAGACCGCTTCGGTGCCATCGAGGATCGCCAGGTTGACCGTCTCTCCCGACTGGTCCATCAGCCTTCGCATGTACGGATGGCTTTGCGCGACGAAGTCACGGCTGGACAGGAAGCTCGAGCCGACCGCGAACGCCTGCAGCCCAACATACCAGCGGCCCAGTTCGCCCGCCTGGTACACGTAGCCCATTTTCTCGAGCGTGGCGAGCAGCCGATGGACCGTCGACGGCGGCAACTGCACGCGCTGGCCGACGTCGGTCAGCGTGAGGCCGCCCTCGGCCTTGGCGAGACACTCGAGGATCGACAGGCCGCGCGTGAGGCTTTGCACCTGGCCGGTAACGGGCCCGGCCTTTCCGGGCGTGCGGCCGCGCCTGGGCGGCAAGGTTCCAGGACGATGGGTCATCAGGACGCGCGTATCCGCTTCAGTGGCTCAGGATCTTCGACAGGAAGTCGCGCGTGCGCTCGCTCTTCGGGTGCGCGAAGAACTCCGCCGGCGTGTTCTGCTCGACGATCTGCCCCTGGTCCATGAAGATCACGCGGTCGGCGACCGAGCGCGCGAATCCCATCTCGTGCGTTACGCAGAGCATCGTGATGCCCATTCCCGCAAGCTCGATCATCACATCGAGCACTTCCTTGATCATCTCGGGGTCGAGCGCGGACGTCGGCTCGTCGAACAGCATGATCTTGGGCGTCATGCACAGCGACCGCGCGATCGCGACGCGCTGCTGCTGGCCGCCCGAGAGCTGCAGCGGATATTTGCCGGCCTGCTCGGCGATGCGCACCCGCGCGAGCTGCGTCATCGCCCGCTCCTCGGCCTCCTTCTTCGGAACGCGGCCGACCCACATCGGCGCAAGGGTCAGATTTTCGAGGACGGTCAGGTGCGGAAACAGGTTGAACTGCTGGAACACCATGCCGACGTCCTTCCGTACCGCCTCGATTGCCTTGACGTCGTCGGTAATCTCGATGCCGTCGACGGTCAGCCTGCCCTCCTGATACTCCTCCAGCGCATTGATGCAGCGGATCAGCGTCGACTTGCCCGAACCCGACGGTCCGCAGATCACGATTCGTTCGCCCGTTGCGACCGACAGATCGATGTCCGCAGCACGTGGAAATCGCCGTACCATTTGTTCACGCTTTCAAAATTGATGATGGGTTCGCTCATGGATGCTCTTCAATGCGCGTTCGCGACACTCAAGTGCCGCTCGACCCACTGGCTGTAGCGCGACATCGCGAAACAGAAGACCCAGTAGATGGCGGCGATGAACAGGTAACCTTCGAGGTAGAACTGCCGCCAGTCCGCGTCGCCCCCCAGCGCCAGTGCCAGCGACCCGGTCAGATCATATAGGCTGACGATGGTGACCAGCGATGTGTCCTTGAAGGTGCTGATGAAGCTGTTCATGATCGACGGAACCACCATGCGCAGCGCCTGCGGAAGGACGATCTTGCGCTGCGTCTGCCAGTACGAAAGGCCCATCGCCGCCGCGGCCTCGAATTGCCCCTTCGGAATCGCCTGCAGGCCGCCGCGCACGACTTCGGCCAGATAGGCCGCCGAGAATAGCGTGATGCCGACCAGCACGCGCACCAACACGTCGACCGTGGTTCCCGGCGGCATGAACAGCGGAAACATGAACGACGCCATGAACAGCACGGAAATGAGCGGCACGCCGCGGATCAGCTCGACATAGACGATGCACAGGGAGCGGATCGCGGGCAGATGCGACCGCCGGCCGAGCGCGACGAGCACGGCGATCGGAAATCCCGCGGCGATGCTCAGCGTGGACAGCAGCATCGTCAGCGGCACGCCACCCCAGCGCGCGGTCGGTACCGGCGTCAGGCCGAAGACGCCCCCGAGCATCAGCACGAAGAAGACAGCCAGAACCGCGATCCACGCCACCGCCAGCCAGCGGCTCCAGAGCATCCGTGTGCAGCTCGCGACCAGCATGGCGATCATCAGCAGCGTCGCCAGCAGCGGCCGCCACTGTTCCTCGTAGGGGTAGCGTCCGAACAGGATCAGACGGTACTTTTCGGCAATGACGCCCCAGCACGCGCCGGCGTGGTTCAGCGCGCGGCAGGCGTCGTTGTCGGGCTGCATCACGGCACGGACGACGGCCCACTGGTAGAACGAAGGCAGCCAGCGCACAAGCAACGCCACGACCATAATCGTCGCCAAGGCATTCTTCCAGTCGGCGAACAGGTTCTTGCGCAGCCACGCGAGCACGCCGATGGTTTGCACCGGCGGCGGGCGTGCGATGACGGGGGGGCGAAGGGCAGTTTCCATGAGGGCGGAACCTAGCGCTCCCGGATCGCCGAACGCGCGTTGTACCAGTTCATCAGCGCGGCGGTGATGAGCGACAACGTGAGGTATACCGCCATGATGATGGTAATGCACTCGACCGCGCGGCCGGTCTGGTTCAGCGTCGTGTTGGAAATCGACACCAGGTCGGGGTAGCCGACCGCGACGGCGAGCGAGGAATTCTTGGTAAGGTTCAGATATTGATTGGTCATCGGTGGAATGATCACGCGCAGCGCCTGCGGCAGCAGAATGAGCTTCAACGATTGTCCGCGCGACAGACCAAGTGCGCTCGCTGCCTCGGTCTGTCCCCACGCCACGGACTGGATGCCCGACCGCACGATTTCGGCAACGAACGACGCGGTATAGATCGTGAGGCCGATGGTGACGGCCAGGAATTCCGGCGTCACGGCGCCGCCGCCGGCAATGTTGAAGGCATTGCGCGCGGGCATCTCCAGCGCCAGGGGCGAGCCACCGGCCACCCAGCCGAGCGCGCCGCCGGCGATTACGATCGCCAGCACCGGCCAGAACACGGGCCGCGCTATTCCGGTCGTTTCGAAGGATGACCTTGTCCAGCGCCGATAGAGCCACGCACCGACGAGCCCGAGTGCCACACCTCCCAAGGTCACAAGGTACCCCCAATCCCATTCGGGAACCGGGAACGACATACCGCTCTTGCTCAGGAAAATGCCCGGGAAGGGATGCAACGCCTCGGAAACCGGCGGCAGCCACTCGTTGAGCATGAAATACCACATCAGCAACTGCAGCAGCACCGGGATGTTGCGGAACAGTTCGACGTAGCCCGCGCACAGCTTGCGCACCAGGAAGTTGCGTGACAACCGGCCGATGCCAATCAGGGTACCGAGAATCGTCGTAAGCACGATGCCCACGACGGCGGCACGCAGCGTATTCGACAATCCGACGAGGAACGCCTTCCAGTACGGATCGCCCGAATCGAAGGCGATGACGCTCTCGCCGATGTCGAATCCGGTCGGCTCCGCGAGGAATCCGAAGCCGCTCTGGATGCCGCGCACGCGCATGTTCACCAGCGTGTTGTGCGCGAGAAACCAGATGACGGTGGCGATCGCCGCCACCGCCACCAGTTGGTAGACAAGGCCGCGAACGGCCCGGCTGCGCCAGGACCAGTCGTGGCGCTTGGCAGCCATCTAAGGTGCTGCCGGTTGCGTTAGCGGATCGGCATCGCGTACTGGATGCCGCCCTTGTTCCACAGGTTGTTAAGGCCGCGCGGCAGCTTCAGCGCCGATTGCGGTCCGACATTGCGCTCGAAGATCTCGCCGTAGTTGCCGACGGCCTTGATCTCGCGGTATGCCCATTCCTTATCCAGGCCCAATAGCTTGCCGCTGTCCTCGGAAGTGCCCAGGATGCGCATCACCGGCGGCTCCTGGCTGGATTTCATCTGGTCGACGTTCGCCTGCGT
Source organism: uncultured beta proteobacterium (assembly GCA_963828045.1). Taxonomy (GTDB): domain Bacteria; phylum Pseudomonadota; class Gammaproteobacteria; order Burkholderiales; family Casimicrobiaceae; genus VBCG01. The sequence goes on from CAWHCM010000001.1 coordinate 456,194, forward strand.
GATCCCGTATTCCTCGGCCTCGAGGAGCGCGTAGATCGCCCACTTGACGATCGTGAACCACTCGTCGTCGCCGCGCCGGACCATCGGCCCCAGCGGCTCCTTGGATATGAGTTCCGGCAGGATCACGTAGTCATCGGGATTCGGCGCCTCCTTGTTGCGGATCGATGCCAGTCCGGACGCATCCGTCGTATAGGCTTGGCAGCGGCCGGAGAAGAACGCCTTGACACTCGCCTCGAAGCCTTCGAACACGACGGGCTTCATCTTGACGTTGATTGACTTGAAGTAGTCGGTCAGGTTCTTCTCGGTCGTGGTGCCGGACTGCACGCAGATTTCGGCGTTCTTCAGCTGTTTCGCACTGCTGATCTTCAATTTCTTCGGCACGATGAAGCCCTGGCCGTCGTAGTAGGTGACCACCGTGTCGAACAGGCCGAGCGAAGCGTCGCGCGTCAGCGTGAACGTCGTATTCCGCGACAAGACGTCGACCTCGCCCGACTGCAGGGCGGTAAAGCGCTGCTGCGCATTGAGCGGGACCCACTTTATCTTCTTGGCGTCCCCCAGCACGGCGGCAGCGATGGCCTTGCAGACGTCGACGTCCAGGCCGTTCCAGTTGCCCTGGCTGTCGGCGGCCGAGAAGCCGGCCAGCCCGGTATTGACGCCGCAGACGACCTGGTCGCGCTGCTTGATCGCATCCAGCGTCTTGCCGGCATGCGCATGGGCAGCAAACACGGCCGCACCAAAGACCAGCAGCGATGCGGAGAGGATCTGGAGGGCGGGTTTTCGCATGGGGAGTCTCCTCGAAGGGAAGCGTGGATGCTTGCAGGGCCTGCGTAGGGACGAAGGCTTTGGGCCCTGTCGGGCGGGATAATGACAAACCTGGCCGCGCAACACAAATACACGGTGTACTCCGGGCCGCCCCGGGGCCGGCGACGGGCGCTGCGATCAGGTCAGTTTGACGTGCGGGGTGACGGCGAAGACCGTGCCCGCGACGTCCACCTGGTAGCGGGCCGCAAGCAGGGTCGCGTCCGTCAGAGGCTCCTCCGCCCGGGCGTAGCCCATCGCGACCGCCCGCGCGTGCTTGCGGCTGTAGCCGGCCGACGTCAGCTCGCCGACGTTGTGTCCGTCCATGAGGATGGGCTCGCCGCCCCACGGGAAGGCCGCGGGATCGTCGAATGTGAACATCACGAGGCGCTTGCGAATGCCCCCGTCGCGCTGCTTCGCGAGCGCATCGCGCCCGATGAACGGCGCGGCCTTGTCCATCTTCACGGCGTAAGCGAGACCGGCCTCCCATGGCGTTTCGTCGGGAGAGAGTTCCGGCCCCCAGGCGCGGCGGCCGGCTTCGATGCGCAACGCGTCGATCGTGTAATAACCGGCGTCCCTGAGACCGTGGGCCGCGCCTGTGCTCCACAACGCGTCGTAGAGCGTCACGCATTGGTCGGTAGGCACGACCATCTCATACCCGGGACCGCCGACGTAACTCATGCGCGCGGCGCGCGCGCGCGCGTGGCCGACGTCGATTTCCGCTGTCATCGAAAACGGCAGCCCGGCCTTCGACAGGTCATCCGGCGAAAGCTGCGCCAGCAGTGCTTGCGACTTGGGCCCCATCAGCGAGATCACCGAAAAGGCGCTGGTGACGTCGACCAGCACCGCGAATTCGCCCGGATCGACGTGGCGCTCGATCCACGACGCATCGCGGGTCGCCTGGCCCGAGCCCGTCAGGATGAAGAACGCATCGGGGGCGAGGCGCGTGATCGTCAGGTCGCTTTCGAATCCGCCACGAACGTTTAGCATCGCCGTATAGACCATCTTGCCGACGGGCATGTCGATGTCGTTGGCGCACAGGCGCTGGAGGACGGCGAGCGCGTCGCGGCCCTTCAGGATGAATTTGGAAAACGACGTCTGGTCGAACACGACGACGTCCTCGCGGCAGGCGCGCTGCTCCTCGAGCACGAAGGGGAGCCAGCCGGGCGTGCCGAACGTGTACGGGGGCTCGTTCGCGCCCGGCGGCAGGAAGTAGTTGGCGCGCTCCCAGTTGAGCTTGGTGCCGAACACCGCGCGCTTCGCCTTCAGGCGGTCATAGAGCGGCGAGCGTCGAAGTGGGCGCACCGTCTGGAGCTCCTCGCGCGGCCAGCGCATCGCATAGTGGAGGCCGAGTGATTCGACCGTGCGGTCGGCCAGGTGCCTGCGGTTCGCATGAAAGGGTGCAAAGCGCCGGATGTCGACATCCCACAGGTCAAGCGGCGCCTCGCCGCCTAAGATCCATTCGGCGATCAGCCGGCCCGCGCCGCCGGAATTGGCGATGCCTGCCGAGTTGAATCCGGCGCACACGAAGTAGCCGGCGACTTCAGGCGCTTCGCCCAGGATGAAGTTGCCGTCGCCGGTGAAGCTTTCCGGGCCGTTGAGCAGCATCTTGATTTCGGCGGTTTCCAGGCACGGTGTGCGGTGGATCGCGTTCTCCATCAGGATTTCGAACTGGTCCCAGTCTTCCGGCAAGAGCTGGAATTCGAAGTTGTCCGGAATGCGGGGCGGGTTCCACGGCTTGGCAACCGGTTCGAAGCCGCCCATGACGAGCCCGCCCACTTCTTCCTTGTAGTAGATGAATCCGTCGGGGTCGCGGATGACGGGCAGCGCGGGCGTCACGCCAGGGATGGCCTTGGTGACGATGTAAAAGTGCTCGGCGGAACAGAGCGGGACGTTCACGCCGGCGAGACGCCCTAGTTCCCGCGCCCACTGGCCGCCGCAGTTGACGAGGGTTTCGCAGGCGATTTCGCCTTCGCCGTCGCCGCGCTTCCAGTGAACGCCCGTGACGCGGCCGCGGGCTGTGCGCACGGCCGTCACCTTGACGCCTTCGAAGATCGCGGCGCCGCGCTGGCGCGCGCCCTTGGCCAGCGACTGGGTGAGATCGGTCGGATTGGCCTTGCCATCGCCGGGAATCCACACGGCGCCGGCAAGGTCGTCGGTACGCAGGATCGGCGCGATCTTTCCCGCTTCGGAAGGCGACACGTAGTCGAACGCGATGCCGAAGCTCTTCGCGCGCGCCATCTGCCGCTTGATGAGTTGCATCCGCTCCGGCGTCTTGGCGACGTTCAAGCTGCCGCACTGCTTCCAGCCGGTAGCAAGGCCGGTCTCCTGCTCGAGCGTCGAGTAGAGCTCGATCCCGTATTGGCTCATCCGCGTCGCGTTGCGCGTCGCCCGCGTCTGCCCGACGAGGCCGGCCGCGTGCCACGTCGTGCCGCACGTCAGCCGCCCCTGCTCGAGCAGGACGACATCGCGTGATGCCCATCTTCGCCAGGTGATAGGCGGTCGACGCACCGGCGATGCCGCCGCCGACAACCACGACACGCGCCTGCGTGGGGAGAGTGCTCATGCGAAAAGGACGTCCGTTTCAGAGTTTGAGGGTGGCCACGCCGACGACGACCGTCGCGGCGCCAGCCAGGCGCGCGAGACCGAAGCCTTCCTTCAGCCACAGTGCGCCGATCAACGCGGCGAAGATCACCGAGGTCTCGCGCAATGCGGAGACCGCGGCAATGGGCGCGCGCGTCATCGCCCACAGCACGATGCCGTAGGCGGCCACGCTGCAGAAACCGCCGGTGAGGCCGCGGCGCCACTGTTTGCGGACATACGCGACCGCCGGCACGCCGCGCCGCCTGCGGATCCACGTGAGGAACACGATGCCCTCGAGGAACGTGAGCCACACGCACGTAGCCGAGCGCATTGCCGGAAGCGCGGGCGCCGGCGCCGTCGACCAGCGTGTAAACGGCGATGATCGCGGCGTTGGCGAACGCCCAGTACGCCGCCGCCGGCGGATGGTGCTCGCGCCGTGCGAAGGCGATGCCGATGATGCCGATCGAAATCAGCGCGATGCCGGCAATCACGTGCGCCGGCGGCAGTTCGCGGAGGAAGACGGCGCCCAGCACGGTGACGATCAGCGGCGCGGATCCGCGCATCAGCGGATACGCGAACGACAGGTCGCCGGTTCGGTACGCCTGCGCGAGGGTCAGGTAATAGCCGAAATGAATGAACGTCGACGCCGCGATGAATGGCCACGCGCCGCTGTCCGGCAGCGGCAGGAACGGCAGCGCGACGAGCGAGCACGCGGTGGACCCGGCGACGACGGTGGCGGTGTCCAGAAGCGGGTCGCCGCCGCCTGCCGATTTGAGCAGCGCATTCCAGCCGGCATGAAGCAAACCGGCGCCTAAGACCGCGAGTGTGACGCCGAGAGTGAGTTCCACGGGGTCTGGCGGTCTTCGGACGTGCTTGAGCGCGGCGGCTGGCTTAGAGAATGGCGGCGGCGGGGGATGCCGGGGAAGGGAGTGCCACGGCCTCCAACACCACCACGAAATGCGCGAGCGGCGGCGTCGCCTCACCCGCCACCTTGGCCAAGTCGTCCCACAGCCGGACCCGCACGGCGTCCGGCGCAAACGGCTGCGCGATGAACGCCGCCGCCTCGTCCGGCAGGAAGATGCCCCCCTGCAGCGCGAGGCTGCGCTTGGAATCGGCGGACAGAGCGTCGTAGTATCCGTCGCGGGTGGCGCACAGGTAGCGCTTGGCGTCGACGTGAAGCTGGATCGGCGTCAGCACGGCATCCGGAAACAGCGTGCGGAGGAACGGCAATGCCACGTACTGGTGCAGGTCGTCGACACCGCGCAGCGTCGGAGACTCGCCCTGGTCGTTCAGCAGGTGGCCGAGGTCGTGCAGCAGCGCGGCGGCGACCAGTGCCGGAGGCGCGCCGTCGTTTTCCGCGCGCGCCGCCGTCTGCAGCGCGTGCTCGAGCTGCGTGACGGGCTCGCCTTCATAGGCGCGGCCGCCTTTGCGGGCAAACAGGATGCAGATATCGGAGATCGACAGGGCCATCCGGGTCAGGCCGTTCGCGGTTTGCGCTTCTGCCAGCCGGGCTTGGCGTTGCGCGCCTTGGCCGGGACGGGGTCGTCGTCCGGCTGGCGCCGCGGGCTCCGGCTCCTTCAGCCGCGTGCGCGCCAGCACGCCGGCCTCCTCCAGGATCGGGTAGGCGATCGAGCAGATGTGCGAATTGATGCGCTTAAGGTCGGAGATGAGGTCGAGGTGCAGCGACGAGGTCTCGATGCTCTCCAGCGTATTGCCGGCGAGGCGCGCGAGGTGCGAATCGGCGTACGCGCGCTCGAGGTCGCGGAAGAGGACCTTTTGCGCGAGCAGCTCCTGCGCGCTCTTCAAGTCGCCGTTCAGGAACACGCTCATGCCGAGGCGCAGGTTGGCGACGAGGCGGGCATGCAGGTCGCAGATTTCGGCCATGCCTGCATCGGAGAAGTTGCGGTGCTTCTCGATCTTCTTCTCCTCGAGGTCGATCAGCACGCGCTCGATGATGTCGCCGACCTGCTCCAGGTTGATCGTGAACGACACGATGTCCGCCCAGCGCCGGCCTTCGCGGTCGTCCAGCGCCTCGCGCGAGATCTGCGTGAGGTAGAGCTTCACCGCCGTGTACAGCTCGTCGACGATATCGTCCTTCTTGCGCAGCCGCGCCGCGAGCGCGCGGTCGTTGGTCTGCAGACCGTCAGCATGCCGTTCAGCATGTCTTCGATGACGTCGCCGATGCGCATGCGCTTCGCGCGCGGCATTGGCGATCGCCAGCGTCGGCGTGGTCAGCGCGGAAGGATCGAGATGGCGCGGCGTCGGCGGGATTGTCGGCGGCGCGCTTGGCCGGCAGCAGCCGCTCGGCGATCGTCGCGATCTTCTCGGTCCAGAAGATGAAGATCAGCGACAGCGCGACGTTGAAGAACAGGTGGAACAGCACGACTTCGCGCGCCGGGTCGAGTTCGAGCCCGGCGATCCAGCCGTCGATGTGCGCCAGGAACGGGATAGCGACCACGCAGCCGATCAGCTTGAACAGGAAGTTGCCAAGCGTCACGCGGCGGGCTTCGGGCGGCGAACGCAGCGTCGACAGCATGCCCAGCAATCCGCTGCCCAGGTTGGCGCCGAGCACGAGGCCGAGCGCGACCGGCAGCGCGATCACGTGCAGCGACGCAAGCGTAGCGACGAGCAGGACGACTGCCAGGCTCGAGTAGCACAGCATCGTGAACAACGCGGCGACCAGCATGTCGAGCAGCACGTCGCCGGTCATCGACGCGAAAATCACCTTGACACCGGCGGCCTGCACGACCGGCTTGGCGGCGACCGAGATCCACTGCAGCGCGAACATGATGAGGCCCAGCCCGATCAGGATGCGGCCGAAGCGCCCGGCGTTGGTCGCCTGCATCGCCAGGAACAAGGTCACGCCGACGAAGATCAGCAGCGGCGCGAGCCAGGACAAGTCGAACGACAGGATCAGCGTGACGAGCGACGTGCCGACATCGGCGCCCAGCATCACGGCCAGCGCCGGCGCGGTGCCGATGAGGCCCTGGCCCGCGAAGGCCGCGACGATCAGCGCCGTCGCCGTGCTGCTCTGGATGAGGCCAGTGACGCCAAGCCCGGCGAGGAACGCGGTAAAACGCTGACTGATGCTCGTGCGCAGGATGCGGCGCAGGTCGCCGCCGTACAGGCGCAGGATGCCGGTGCGCACGATGTGCGTGCCCCACACCAGGAGCGACACGCCGGCCAGCAGGTTGAGCAGTGTCTGCACTTATCGGTCGCGGGTCACCACGGCAGCGAAGCGAGTCACCACGGCAGCGAGTACGTCTTCGTGTTGGTGAAGCTCTTCATCGCTTCCTGGACGCCTTCCTTGTAGCCCAGACCCGAGTCCTTGATGCCGCCGAAGGGCGTCAGTTCCAGCCGATAGCCCGGAACCTCGCGCACGTTGACGGTGCCGACCTGCAGCTCGGTGACGAACTTGGTGATGTAGTCGAGACGGTTCGTGCACACCGACGACGACAGTCCGTAGGCGGTGCCGTTCGCAATGCGCGATCGCTTCGTCGACATCCCGGAAGCGGATGACCGGCGACACCGGGCCGAACGTCTCGGTCTTCACGACGTTCATCTCCGGCCGCACATGGTCGATGCACGGTCGGCGAATAGAGTGCGCCATGGCGGACGTTGCCTGCCAGCAGCTTGCGCCCCGAGCGACGGCGTCGTCGACGCGTTGCTCGAAATTCTGCGCCGCCGCCGCGTCGATCACGGTGCCCATGTCGAGGGATGCGTCCATCGGGTCGCCGTAGGTCCAGGCCTTGGTCTTCGCGACCAGCCGTGCGACAAAATCGTCGGCGACGCTCGCGTGCACGAGCATCCGCTTCACCGCCGTGCAGCGCTGTCCCGAGTTCTTGTACGAGCCCGCGGCGGCGAGCGTGGCCGCCTCCTCGATGTCGGCGTCTTCCATCACGATGATGCGGATCGTTGCCGCCCAATTCCAGCACCTGCCGCTTGTAGACGGCCTTCGCGGCGATGTACTTGCCCACCGCCACGCCGCCGGTGAAGGTCACAAGATCGATGTCGGGGTTAGTCAGCATCTCGTCGGCGATTTCGCTCGGATCGCCGGTGACCACCGAGAACATTTCGGGCGGCAGGCCCGCTTCGTACAGGATGTCGGCCAGCACAAGGGCCGTCAGCGGCGTCTTCTCCGTGGGCTTCAATACCATCCGGTTGTTGGTCGCGATCGACGGCGCCATCTTGTGCGCGACCTGGTTCAGCGGATGGTTGAACGGCGTGATGGCGGAGATGACGCCCTGCAGCGGTTCGCGCAGCGTGTACACCTTGCGCGACTTGCCATGGGGCGTCAGGTCGCACGAGAAGATCTGCCCGTCGTCGTTGAGCGCGGCATTGCCGGCGAAGGTGAACACGTCGCACGCGCGGCCCACTTCGTAGCGCGAATCCTTCTTGCAGATGCCGCATTCGGCCGTGATGAGGTCGGAGATCGCCTCGGCGCGCGCGCGAATCAACGCCGCGGCCTTGGCCAGGACTTCGGCGCGCTGGTAGCGCGTGAGTTTCGCCCGGTAGCCGCGGGCCAGCGCAAATGCGCCGCGAATGTCGTCGACCGATGCCCGAGGCACGGTCCCGACGAGCCCGTTGGTGTACGGATTGCGGACCTCGATGACGCGGCTGCCGCCAACCTCCCTGCCGGCGATGCGCATCTTCGCCTCGAGCACGGCGCCCCGGCTCACCTCCGCAATGTCGGCCATCATGTTCATTGCAGGTAATTGAGCCCCAGGTCGAAGGCATCGAAGTTGCGCCACCGGCGCTCCGGAAGGGCGCCGGCTTTGCGGTTGGCGATCAGCGGCACGCGCTGCTCGGACGTGCCGCCGTGCGAGCGCAGCGGCGCGTCCAGGCCCGTCAGGTCATGCCGGTCGCGACTCGTGCCGATCACCGTCAGCCGCTCGGAAACGATGACCAGGTCGCCGACCCGGTCGGGCGGCAGCTCGAACTTCGCGCAGGCCTGCTCACGCGTATAGACGTCTTCGACGCCGGGAAGCGCTGCGATGTGCCGTATTGCGTGATCGCGCGTGGGTCCCTGCCCGAGATACACGGTGGCATAGGAGCCGAGCGCGCCGTGATGGACGACGTACGGGTCGGTGATGGGCAGGATCACGCGCGTCGTCGCCTTGCCGTACCATTCGTCGAGGCGGTCCTGCAGGAAAATGATGTTGGGGCGCCCGAACGCGTCGGTCTTGGCGTTCATTCCGTGATCGGCGGTCAGCACCACCGTCGCGCCCAGCGCGTCGAGTTGTCCCAGGTACTTATCGAGCATCGCGGTGAAGTCGTTGGCGGCGGCCGTGCCCGGCGCCGCCTTGTGCTGCACGTAGTCGGTCGTCGACAGGTACATGATGTCGGGACGGTCGCGCTTCATCAGCGCCACGCCCGACGCAAACACGAACTCCGATAGCGCCGCGCTGTACACCGAAGGCACGGGCAGGCCCGTCAACGCCAGCGCATCGGCGATGCCGTTCGCCGACTGCGTCACCTGGTCCGCTTTCTCCGACGAAAAGCAGACACCCGACAGCTTGTGGCCGAGGAGCGAGCGGAGCTTGTCCTTCGCCGTGATCACGGCCACCTTGGCGCCGGCATCCGCGAGCGCGGCCAGCAGCGTGCCGGCGCGCAGATACTTGGGGTCGTTCATCATGACCTCGGCGCTGGCGTCTGGGTCCCAGAAATAATTGCCGCAGATGCCGTGCACGGACGGCGGCGCGCCCGTAACGATCGACAGGTTGTTGGGATTGGTGAACGAGGGCACGACGCTATCGGCGGTGAGGCAGGTGCCGCGTTCGGCTAGCGAGGCCAGGAACGGCGCACGTCCAGCTGCAATGGCTTGCGTGATGTAGTCGGGCTCGCAGCCGTCGACGCAGACGACGACCAGGGGACGGTCCGGCCACCGGTACGTGCGGCCGTTGGCGGACACGGTGCGGCCGGCGGCGGTCGTCATCGTCGCCTCCGCGGCGTCCCCCGTGAAGGCTTGGGCGCCGAGACAGCGGCGTCGTGCACGCGATGCATCCGCTCGCGGCTGCCCATCACGTGATCGTACAGTGCGCGGCCGGCGGCGACCGCCTGCCCGGCGGCGATCTTTTCCACGATGTCGTGATGCTCTCGAGTTGAAACGGGCAGGGCGCCCGCCTGCGCGAGGCTCGCCCGCCGATAAAGGTGCAATTCGTTGATTAGCCGACGATAGGTCGCGAGCAGCTTGGCGTTGCCGGCGAGTTCGATCAGCCGGTCGTGGAACTTCAAGTTCGCGCGGTAGTATGCGTCGAGTTCGTCGCGCGCCGCTGCACGGTCCATGCGCTCCACGAGCGCGCGCAAATCGCGCACGTCGGCGGTGCGGGCCTTTTGCGCAACACGCCGGCCGGCGAATTCGTCGAGTGCCGCGCGCAGTTCGTAGATTTCGTCGGCCTCCTCCACGCTGACCTGGCGCACGAAAACGCCGCGGTTTTTCTCCAGCCGGACCAGGCCCGACTCTTCAAGCGAGCGAAACGCCTCGCGGACCGGGCCGCGCGACACGCCGAGCATGTCGGCAATGGTGGCTTCGCTGAGCTTGGCGCCCGCCGGGAGCTCGCCCGCGAGAATCCTCCGCTCGAGTTCCCGTTGCACCAGCATGGACAGCGAGTTGGTCTGGAGCAGTGCGATGGCACCGTCGGAGGCACCGGCCCGGCGCGAAGAGCGTGGCGCGGGTGCCGGGACTCCCGCTCCCTGGGTGGTTTGGGATTTCAACATGTTGCGATTAGACGGCTGGATGTGTAGATTGTCAACAATCTGCAATCAACATCGGGCAATTTTCGTCCGAGGACGGCACGGGTGGTGGCGCCCGGGTTCCCGCAAAAGCGAAAGGCCAGTACGATCCGTAGTGAAGACACCGCCGGATCCGCCGGCCGCCGCATCGGCGGCCTTTTCCACCAGGGAGGTAATACGATGAAACGCACTGCGCTTTTCCTGTCCTTCGCATTGGCGGCGCTTGCCGCAACGTCCGCGTGGTCTCAGAACGTTGTAACCATCTATGCTGCCGATGGCCTGAAGGACGGCAAGCCCAATTGGTTCGACATGCAGTTCGACGAGTTCACGAGGCTGACTGGCATAAAGGTGCAGTACATCGAAAGCGGCTCGGGCGAGGTGATTAACCGCGTCGAGCGCGAGAAGACGAACACGCAGGCCGACGTCATCGCCACCTTGCCGCCATTCATCCAGAAGGCGGCGGCGGACGGCATGCTCGAGGCGTACACGCCAGCCGAGGCCAGCGCCATCCCGGCCAACACCCGCGATCCCAAGGGCGAGTGGTACCCGCTCGTCAACAACTACTTTTGCTTCATCTACAACGGTTCGGTCTTGCAGGAGGCGCCGAGAACATGGAACGATCTGCTCGATCCGAAATTCAAGGGCAAGATCCAGTATTCGACGCCCGGACAGGCCGGTGACGGCACGGCGCTCATGGTGCTCACGTTCCACGCCATGGGCGGCAAGGACGCGGGATTCGACTACCTGAAGAAGCTGCAGGTGAACAACGTCGGCCCGTCATCGTCGACCGGCAAGCTCGCCGCGAAGGTGAACAAGGGTGAGCTCTACGTAGCGAACGGCGACATGCAGATGAACTTCTCGCAGATGACCGACAATCCCAATCTGCGCATCTTCTGGCCTGCCGATGCCAAGGGTCAGCGCACGACTTTGTCGCTGCCTTACTACATGGGTCTCGTCAAGGGCGCGCCGCACGCGGCGAACGGCAAGAAGCTCATCGACTTCCTTCTGAGCAAGAAGGCGCAGGAGACCGTGAGTTCCATCGCACGCGGCATCCCGGTGCGCTCGGACGTCAAGCCGAGTGACAAGAACTTCCTCGAGTTGCACAAGTTCCTGGAGGGCGTCACGATCTACACCCCGGATTGGGGTTCCGTGCTTCGCGATCTGTCGACCGACGTCGCCAAGTGGCACGAGGTCACGGGCAGCTGACGAGGCGGCGGGTGCCAAGCGAGCGAGACGGCGGCGGGGCGGAGACGAGCGACAGCCGCTTGCGGCGGTCCGGCATCCGCTTTGAGCGCGTCACCGTGGCTTACGGCAGCACGGTGGCTCTCGCGGACCTCAGTCTCGACGTCGAGCCTGGCGAAGTCATGGCGCTGCTCGGGCCTTCTGGCTCGGGCAAGACGACCGCGCTGCGCGCGGTCGCCGGATTTGTCACGCCGACTTCGGGCCGTATCTTCCTGGGCGAGACGGACGTGACCGACATGCCGCCTTACGCTCGCGGCATCGGCATGGTGGTGCAGCAGTATGCGTTGTTTCCTCACATGCGGGTCGAGCAGAATGTGGCCTTCGGCCTTCGCGCAGGCGGTGCGCCGAAGGCGCAGATCGCGCCGCGGGTCGAGGAGTGCCTGACGCTGGTCGGCATGGCGGCCTATGCGCGCCGCTACCCGCAGGAGCTCTCCGGCGGCCAGCAGCAGCGGGTGGCGATCGCCCGCGCGCTGGCGATCCGGCCCAAGGTCCTCCTGCTCGACGAGCCGCTCTCGGCACTCGACGCCCAGTTGCGCAGCGGGATGCTGAACGAGATCGCGCGGCTGCATCGCGAGCTGCCCGATGTCACCATCCTCTACGTGACGCACGATCAGATAGAGGCGCTGACTCTCGCCGATCGCATCGCCGTGATGAACGAGAGCCGGCTCGTCGACGTCGGGACCGCACAGTCGCTCTATCGCCAGCCGCCGTCGCGCTTCACCGCATCGTTCGTGGGCAATGCCAACCTGCTGCCGGTGACCGTCGAGCGCTGCGACGAAGGCGAGCAGCGGGCGTGGGTGCGCCTCGGCCCGCACTTTCTGGTGGTCACGGCGTTCGGCGTCGCGCAACCGGGCGACAACCGCATGCTTTGCATCCGGCCGCATGCGCTCGCCCTCGAGCGTGTAAATGGCAGCGACAACATCATCGAAGGGATGGTGACCGAAGTGCAGTGGCGGGGTTCCACGCACCGCCTCTACGTCGACGTGGAAGGTGCCGAGCTGTGCGCGGACAGCAAGCCCTTGCGCGAGCCCCCCCCGCGCGGGCATCGCGTCGCGTTACATTTCGCGCCGCACGACGCCACGCTGCTCGGACCGAGCGTCGACCCGGCCGCGGGTGTGTGGCCGGTCAATTCCGGCGTGGCCTGAGGCGGCGATGGCGTCCCTGCCTCTGTCGCTCGATGCGCCGCATCGCAAGGCCCGCCGGCGGTTCCCCGCGTGGGCCTGGGGCATGGTGCCGCTGCTCGCGCTTGCGTCGATCTTCTACTACCCGCTGTTCTTCATCGTGCGCCAATCGATCATGGGCGATGCGGGGCCCGCGAGCCTCGATGCGTACAAGGCAATGCTCTCGTCCGCGCTGTTTCATGCCGCCCTGGTGCGCACGATCGAGATTGCGGTGCTGTCGACGATCGGCTGCCTAGTGCTCGGCTTCGTGCTGGCGTTGATCGTGGCGTTCGTTCCGTTTCCGGGCGCGCGGGTCGTGAGCGGCTTCATCGACACGATTCTCGCGTTCCCGTCGTTCCTGATCGCGCTGGCGTTCACGTTCCTCTACGGCTCGGCGGGCATGTTTAACTTCATACTCATGGACGTGATGCACACGACGCAGCCGCCGATCGACTTCGTGTACGGGATGTGGGGCGTGGTGCTGGCAGAGGTCACGTTCTACACGCCGTTTGTCATGCGCCCGTTGCTGGCCGCCTTCTCGCAGATCGACACGGCGCTGGTCGAAGTTGCGAGCAGCCTCGGCGCGCGGCCGCTGCGCATCGTGCGCGAAGTCATCTTTCCGGAGGCGGTTCCGGCGCTGCTCACTGGCGGCAGCCTGTGCCTTCTGCTCACGCTGAACGAATTCGGCATCGTGCTGTTCATCGGCGCCAAGGGCGTGATCACGCTGCCCATGGTGATCTACGGCAAGGCGATCCAGGAGTTCGACTACACCGCAGGCTGCGTTGCGGCCGTGGTGAACATCGCGCTGTCGGTCGGACTGTATTCGCTGTACCGGTTCGCGCTGGCGCGTGGAGGAGGCGGTCGTGCTGCTGTCGTCTAGGCGCGGGCGCCTGGCGGCGTGGGTGCTGTTCTTCGTGCTCTCCGTGCCGATCTTCGGCTTGCCGTTGCTCATGGTCGGCGCAGCGAGCATCGCCGGGCAGTGGAACGGAGTGCTGCCGAGCCAGCTCACGCTGCGCCACCTCGCCGACGCTGTGCGCAGCGACGCCGGCCGTCAACTGGCAACAAGCCTCGGCACAGGAGTCGCCGCAAGCCTCGTCGCGCTCCTGCTCGGCACGTGGGCGGCACTCACGATCCGGTCAATGCGCGGCCGCGTGGCGCGTGCCGCCAGCGTCTTCTTCCTGCTGCCCATCGCCGTGCCCTCGGTGTCGGTCGGGCTTGGCTTACTCGTCGCGTTCAGCCGGCCGCCAATACTCCTCAACGGCACACCCTACATCGTGCTCATTGCGCACGTTGTGCTGGTGACCGCGTTCGCCTATGGAAGCGTTTCCGCCGGGTTGGCTCGCCTGCCAGTACATTTCGAGCAGGTCGCTGCAAGCCTGGGCGGCCGGCCGGCGTACGTGCTGTTCCGGGTGACGCTGCCGCTCATCACGCCGTCGCTGGTGGCCGCCGCCGGGCTCTGCTTCGCGCTGTCCATGGGCGAGCTCGGCGCCACAATCATGGTGTATCCACCCGATTGGGTGACGCTGCCGGTCGGCATTTTCGCCCTAACCGACCGCGGCAGAGTGTTCGAGGGCGCCGCCTTGACCGTCATGCTGCTCGCCGTGACCGTGGCGGTGGTTCTGGCCGTCGCGCGGGTCCGGACGCGGGCGAGCTATCGGTAGCGCGTTGACGTGCGCAACGGCAAAAGGAAACGAAATGGCCCACCACGATCGTGATCCCATCCTGCTCACTCCCGGTCCGCTGACCACGTCTCTCGCCACGAAGATGGCGATGCTGCGCGACTGGGGCTCGTGGGATTCGGAGTTCAACGCCGTCACGGCGCAGGTGCGAGGCAAGCTCGTCGACATCGCCCACGCGCGCGAATCGCACACGTGCGTGCCGCTGCAGGGAAGCGGAACGTTCGCGATCGAGGCGGCGGTCAACACGCTCGTCCCGCGCACCGGCCACGTGCTGGTGCTGATCAACGGTGCCTACGGCAAGCGCTTCGCGAAGCTGACCGAGATGATGGGGCGCAAGCTCTCCACGTTCGAGACCGCCGACGACGTGCCCACGACGGCCGACGACGTCGACCGGCTGCTTGCGAAGGACCCGTCGATCACGCATGTCGGCCTCATCCATTGCGAGACCTCCACGGGCATCCACAATCCGCTCGCACTGATCGCCGACGTGGTCGCGCGCCACGGCAAGGGCCTCATTGTCGATGCGATGAGTTCGTTCGGCGCATTGCCCATCGACGCGCGCAAGACACTGTTCGACGCATTGATCGCGGCCTCGGGCAAATGCGTCGAAGGGCCGCCCGGAATGGGGTTCGTGCTGGTGCGCAAGGGGCTCCTCGAGCGCTGCGCCGGCAACTCGACGTCGCTCGTCCTGGACCTGGCCGACCAGTGGGCCTACATGGAGAAGACGACGCAATGGCGATTCACGCCGCCCACGCACGTCGTCGTCGCGCTCAACGCCGCGCTCGACCAGTACATCGCCGAAGGCGGACAGCCTGCGCGCCTTGGGCGGTACACGGCGAATTACGAAACGCTGGTGGCCGGGATGACCGAACTCGGGTTCAAGCCATTCCTCGACCCGTCGATCCAGGCGCCGATCATCGTGACGTTCCACGCGCCCGCGGACTCGCGCTACGCATTCAAGGAGTTCTACGACCGCGTGCGCGACAAGGGATTCATCCTGTATCCCGGCAAGCTCACGCAGGTCGAGACGTTCCGCGTGGGGTGCATCGGCGCGATCGGCCGCGACGAGATGCGGCACGCGGTCAACGCGGTACGCGACGTGCTGGCGGAGATGGGCATCAAGCACGTCGCGCCCGCTCACGCGCGGCGCGCCGCCGCCTGAGGGTGGCGCAGCGCGTTCAGCGCGTCGTACGCCGGCGCCGAGGGGTCGATGGCGCGCTGGCGCAGCAGGAAGTCCAGCACGACGAGGCTCGCGTCGGCGGTGACCTCATCCGTTCCCTCCGGGAGGGCGATGAGCTGCGCCGCCTCGGCCAGTTCGACCAGTCGATGCTCGACTGCCTCGCCATCCTGATTGGCCGGCACGAATGCGGGAGAGAGCCACAGATCGTGCACGAACAGGGTTTCGGACTGGAGGCCATCGGGCTGTTCGCGCCAGATGTGCACGGCGTCCTTGCGCTGCGCGCGTGCGGCAAGATCGCCGGCAATGCCGGCTTCCTCCCAGGCTTCCCTCGCGAGCGTCTGCGCGATGGTGGCGCCTGCCGCCACGCCGCCGCCCACGAGGTTGTCGAGCTTGCCCGGATCGATCGCCTTGTCCGGGCTGCGTCGCGCGAACCACATTCGCACGTCCGAGGGGCCTCGGACCACGCCATTGACGTGCGCCGCCCACGTGTGCACGCCGAAGAAGCGCGCGGCGGCGCGTTCGAGCACGAACCAGGGCCGCGCACCCAGCGTCGGCGCCGCAGCATAGAGTTCGTTGCGCCATTGCGTCAGCGCTCCCTCGGCGGCCAGCGTGGCCGCGACCTTCGCCATCGCTTCGCTGCGCGACGATTCATCGTCCAGACCGGGAAGGAAGGACACGCCATCGCTGTTCACCGCGAAGACGTCGGAAAAATCCGCCACGCGCGCGGCGCGGTCGTCGTCGAGCCAACCCGCAATCTCCGAGTCCACCCGCAACGGCCGCAGATGGCGCGCAGGTGCCGCGAGCGCGAGCTCGAGGCGAGCAAGTATCGCGGCTGCGGTAGCGTCATCGATCACTCGCCGGATTCTAATCTGCTTTTCTCCTTGAAACCGTGACCGATGGCCCACGACATCCTGGCGCTCTTCGACCTCGACCACACGCTGCTACCCAACGACAGCGACGAGCAGTGGGTTGAATTCCTGCTGGAACGAGGCAAGCTCGACCGCGCCGGTTTCGAGTCGGCAAACCGCGACCTGGGCGACCGCTATCGTCGAGGCGAGGCGGGCGCCATCGAATTCACCGAGTTCTACCTGTCGACGCTGACGCCGTTCACGGCCGGCGAGTTGGACGAACTGCACGCGACCTACATGCGCGAGCGCATCCTGCCGTCCATTGCGCCTGCCGCCCGCAACCTCATCGCCAAGCACCGCGGACTTGGCCATTTCATGGTCCTCACGACGGCGACGAGCCGCTTCCTGACCGCTCCGATCGCCAGGGAGCTGGGCTTCGAGAACCACATCGCGACGGAGCCCGAAATGAAGGAGGGCCGTTACACTGGTCGCGTGGCCGGCACGCCCAACCTTCGCGAAGGCAAGGTCGAGCGGCTGCTGGCCTGGCTCGCCGAGCGCAGCATGCGGCTGTCTGATTTCCGCGAAAGCTGGTTCTACAGTGATTCGCAGAATGACCTGCCGCTCCTGTCGCACGTGACGCATCCGGTGGCGGTCAACGCCGACCCGGTGCTCGCCGCGCACGCGCGGCAAAAGGGCTGGCCGCAGATCGTCATCGGCTGATACCGGCACACATTGCGCGCGTTGCCCTGCGTCGCGGAGTGCAAATTCGCGACCCGATATGCCGATCTTCTCGCGCAGGGTCCCCTAGTCCCAAGACCGGCGGGCAGGCGTACGACGGCATGCGAAAATACGGGTTTGCTGCCCCTTGGCGACCCCGATGCCCGCCCAAATCCTCGACGGCAAGTCCGTCGCGCAACGTGTCACAGATGAAGTTCGCGCCAACGTAGCCGCGCATGTCGCCGCAGGAGGCGCCGCGCCCGGATTGGCCGTGGTGCTGGTCGGCGACAGCGCCGCGTCGCAGGTGTACGTGCGCAACAAGCGCAGGACGACGGAGACGGTCGGGATGCGTTCGTTCGCGCACGACCTGCCGGCAACGGCCGGCGAAGCCGAGCTGCTGGCGCTTGTCGATAGGCTCAATGCCGATCCCGCCGTCAACGCAATCCTCGTGCAATTGCCGCTGCCGAAGCAGATCAACGCCGAGCGCGTCATCGAGCGCATCGATCCCAAGAAGGACGTCGATGGCTTCCACCCCTACAACATCGGGCGGCTCGTGCTCAAGATCCCGACGCTGCGTCCGTGCACGCCATTCGGCTGCATGCGCCTCTTGCAGGAGACCGGGGAGGACTTGGTCGGCAAGCATGCGGTGGTGATCGGCCAGTCGAACATCGTCGGCCGTCCGATGGCGCTGGAATTGCTCATGGCGCGCTGCACGGTGACGATCTGCCATTCGGCGACGCGCGACCTGGCAGGGCTAGTGCGCCAGGGCGACATCGTCGTCGCGGGCGTAGGTAAGCCGAAGTTTGTCCCGGGCAGCTGGATCAAGCCGGGCGCCATCGTCATCGATGTCGGCATCAATCGCATGGAGGACGGAAAGCTGTGCGGCGACGTCGACTTCGCCGCGGCGAAGGAGGTCGCGGGGTGGATCACGCCGGTGCCGGGCGGCGTGGGTCCGATGACGATTGCGACGCTGCTCGCCAACACGCTGCGCGCGGCGCAGTGGCAGGCAGGCCGCTAGGCTTCCCGCAGGTGCCAGGCCTTGGGCCGCGTGAACGTCTGGATGCCGTAGGTCGACAGCGTCAGGCCTATCCCCGAGTGCTTGACGCCTGACCATGGCAGCCGCGGACTGACACGGTCGCAGCAGTTCCAGTAGACGCTGCCCGCGTTCACCTTGTTCAGGATTTTCTTCGCGCGTCTTTCGTCCGCAGAGTAGACGCCCGCGGTGAGGCCGTACTCGCTGTCGTTCATGAGGTCGATGGCGGCCTCGTCGTCGGCGACCGCCTGCAGCCCGATGATCGGCCCGAAGGACTCGTCGCGCATCACGAGCATCGAATGGTCGGCGTCCGCAAGCACGGTCGGCGCGTACCAGTTGCCCTTGCCCTTGAGCGGGTGGCCGCCCAGCAGAAGCTTGGCGCCTTTCTTCTTCGCGTCGGCCACCTGTGACTTGAGCACCGCGAGCTGCGGCTTGCGCGTGATGGCGCCGACGTAGGTGGTTTCGTCCATGCGGGTCGCCGATCTTGAAGTTCTTCACCTCGGCCACGAACGCGGCGACGAACGCGTCGTAGATCTTCTCGTGGACGTAGATGCGCTCGACCGAGCAGCACGACTGGCCGGTGTTGTAGAACGCGCCATCGGCCACCCCCGCGGCAGCGGCCTTGACGTCCACGTCGTCGCAGACGTAGATCGGGTCCTTGCCGCCCAATTCGAGCTGCGTCTTGATCATCCGGCGGCCCGTGCTGGCCGCGATCTTCGCGCCCGTGCGCGTACGACCCGGTGAAGAACACGCCGTCGACCGGTTGCCGCAGCAGCGCCGCCCCCGTCGCGCCGTCGCCGATGACGGCGATGAACACGTTGCGCGGCACGCCGGCCTCATGCAGAAGGGCGGCGATGTGCTGGCCGGTGAGGGTCGCGAATTCGGAGGGCTTGTACAGAACCGCGTTGCCGGCCGCCAGCGCCGGGACGAACACGTTGCCGCCGACGAAATACGGATAGTTCCACGCCGAGATGTTGGCGATGACGCCGAGCGGCACATGGGCGATGCGCTCCTCGAGCTTGCCCGTCCGCGAACACCTTTTCGTCGCGCAGCGCCTTTTCCGTTTCGGCCAGGAAGAAATCGATGCGCCCGGTGAGGCCGTTCAGCTCGTTGCGCGACTGGCGGATGGGCTTGCCCACCTCCGCCGTCAGCGTCCGGGCGAGCATGTCCTGTCGCTCGATCAGCAGCTCGCGGAATTTGCGCGAGGATGGCGAGGCGCTTCTTGATCGGCACCGCCGCCCATTTTCGCTGCGCGTCGCGCGCGAGCTCGTACTTGGCGCGCACCGTCTTCAGGTTGTCGGCGGCGACTTCGGCGATGACGAGCCCGGTGGCGGGATTGGTGATCTTCATGGGTGACTTGCCTACAGTGCGTACGCGGCGGCCTTGTGCTGCGAGGCCGTGGCGAGAAAATCGTCGAGAAGCGGCGTGTCGTCGATGAACGTCGTGTCGCCGGGAGGATGAAACTCGGGGTGCCATTGCACGCCGAACAGGTAGGACGGGCCGCTCCAGCGAATGGCCTCGACGATTCGATCGGGCTCGGACCAGGCTTCGACAACGAGACCCTGCCCCAATTCCTTGACGCCCTGGTGGTGAACGGAATTGGTCTTCACCAGCGTCGCCTTGGGGTAGAGCAGGCCCAAGCCCGTGCCCGGAACGATCGAGGTCGCATGGCAATTCTTGTCATAGATCGATTGCATTCGGTGCCGCAGCGCGTCCGGGCGTTGCGTGGGAATGTCCTGGTACAGCGATCCGCCCATCGCGACGTTGATCACCTGCATCCCGCGACACAGCCCGAGAACGGGCTTGCCCAGGGCCACGAACGCACGCATCAGCGCAATTTCGTAGATATCGCGGATGCGATCGCCATTCCACGCAGGATTGAGCGTCTTTTCGCCATACGTTTCCGGGCATACATCCGACCCGCCCATCAGGACCAGCGCATCGAGCTCGCGCGCGTAGTCGTCCACGGTGACGCCGCTCTCTGTCCGTCGCGTCGACCCGTCGGGTGAGGGCACCATGAATGCCAGCACGTCGCGCTGCATGAGCCAGTGCGCGACGTTTTGCTCGATGTACTGCAGGGTCATGCCCTGGAACAGCGTCCGCGGCTGGTCACCGTGCAGAAACGACGCGGAAATGCCGACCTTGAGCATCGCGTAAGCGGAGCGCTAGATCGCCGCGACGAACAGCGTCTCGAAATCCGCCGCCGTGCACTTGCGCGGATTGGTCTGGTGGCAGATGTCGGCAGTGGCGACTTCGACGAGCCGCGGAATGTCTGCCTTCGTCACCGGCCGCGCGCCGCGACAGTCCGACACCTTCGCGGGAATCGCCAAGCTGGCCTTCAGCGTCGTCAGCCACGCGATGAAGGCGACGGCGCGCGCTTCGGTCGTTCCATCCTCGGCGCCGGGCACGCCGGCGCAATGGGCAAGCTCGGCCAATTTCGCCGTCGCCGCCGGCAGGTTGAACCGCATCACGTGGTCGATCATGATGCCGTTGGCGAGGCCGTGGTGCAGGTCGGCCACCGTCGACAGCGCGTGCGCGCACGAATGGACGGCGCCCAAGTCCTTCTGGAACGCGACCGCGCCCATCAGCGAGCTCATCAGCATGTCGGAGCGCGCCTCGAGATCACGGCCGTCCTTCACGGCGCGCGGCAGCGCCCGCGCCGCGATGCGCACGCCTTCGAGCGCAATGCCGTCGCACATGGGATGGTAGGCCGACGAAAGGTACGACTCGACGTTGTGCGTCAGCGCATCCATGCCGGTGGCGGCGGTGATCGATGGCGGCAGGTCGAGTGTGAGTTCCGGGATCGGCGAACACCGCCCTGGCCAGCAGCGCCGGCGAAAAGATGATCTTCTTGATGTGCGTGCGGTCGTCGGAGACGACGGCCGAGCGTCCAACCTCCGAGCCGGTGCCCGCGGTCGTCGGCAGCGCCACGAACCACGGAATGGGTTGTGTAATCGCGCGCACCTGCGGATGGTCCCACGCGTATTCGAGGATGTCGCCGTCGTGGTGCGCGAGCAGCGCGATGGCCTTCGCGACGTCGAGCGCCGCGCCGCCGCCCACGCCGATGACGGCGTCCGCACGATGCGCCTTGTAGGCCGCCGCGCCGGCGGTGACCTGGCTGCGTACGGGATTGCCGAAGATCTCCGAGAAGACCGCCACGCCGAGACCCGGGAGGTCGGCGATCAGCGCAGGGAGGAGCGGCAGTGCCGCGATGCCGCGATCGGTGACGAGCAGCGGCCGCTTGATGCCCTGGGCCTTCAGGTGGTCGGCCACGAGCTTGCGCGCGCCGGGACCGAAATGGATGGTGGTCGGAAAGCTGAAACGTTCGATGCTCATGGGCGTCTCAAAGGAAGAGGATCATGTGTTCTTTGTCGAAATACTCGCCGTCCACGACGATGGCGCGGGGCTCGACGCCGAAGGTCCGGAAGCCTGCCGACTTGTACAGCTCGATCGCGGCCGCATTCGTGCTCGTCACCGTCAATACCAATTGGGCAATGCCAACCGCATCGCGTGCATGGTCGATCACGGCCTGCAGCAGCGCGCGCCCCAATCCGCGTCGGCCGGATTCCGGCGCGACGTACATGGCGACGACATGGCCCTTGTGCCGATTCTTGGCGCGCGCCTCGCGCGTCAGGCCGATCATTCCCCGCAGCTCGCCATTGTCGAAAGCCCCCCAGAACGCGTTGCCGCCGGCATCGGCGAGCCTTCGTTCCGTCATCTCCAGCGGCTGGAGCACGTCCTCCTCGTAGCTCGACGTGAACGCGTCCGGATGCTCCTTCAATCCGCGCAGGCGCAGCGCACGAAACGCGGCGGCATCAGCCCCCGTCAGGCGCCGGACAGTCATCCGGGAGCCCTCGTCAGATGATCTCGAAATAGCGCTTCAACTCCCAGTCGGTCACGCCGTCCAGCCACTGGCGCCATTCCCAGTCGCGCGTCGCGGCGAAGTGGTCGACGAAGTCGTCGCCGAACAAGTCGCGCGCGATGTCCGATTTCTGGAAGATGCGCGTCGTCTCGATCAGCGTGCGCGGCGCGCGCGGAATGTGCTCGGCGCCCTGGTTGGTCCCGGTGATCGGCTTGGCGGTGAGCTTCATGCCCTTTTCCACGCCGTGAATGCCGGCCGCGATCACCGCCGCCATGGCCAGGTACGGATTCACGTCGGCGCCGGGGCAGCGCGTTTCCAGCCGCGTCGACTTGGGGCTCCCGGGGATCACGCGAAAGCTCGCCGTGCGATTGTCGACACCCCACGTCGGCTTCACCGGCGCCCAGAAGCCGTCGACCAGGCGCTTGTAGCTGTTGATCGTCGGCCAGAACATCGGCGCGAACTCCATCAGCACGGCAACCTGGCCCGCGAGATAGCTCTCGAAGAGCTTGCTCATCCCGTGTTTGCCCTTGGGATCGTAGAAGCGGTTGGTCTTGCCATCGGACAGCGACTGGTGGATGTGGCCCGAGCAGCCCGGATAATGCTGGTTCCACTTGGCCATGAAGCTCGGCATGATGTCGAAGTGCGACGCGATTTCCTTGGCACCCGTCTTGAACAGGATCGCGCGGTCCGCCTGCTCGAGCGCCTCCGAGAACAGGATCGCAGCCTCGTACACGCCCGGACCCGTTTCCGTGTGCAGCCCCTCGATGGGCACGCCGAACGCGCCCATCTCGTTGAAGAGCGCCTCGAAGAATGGCTGTGCCGCATTCGCGCGCAGCAGCGAGTATCCGAACATGCCGGACGTGATGGGCTCCGGTCCCACGCCCTTCTTCTCCGCCCACGATTGCGGCGTCTCGGAGAAGTTGAACCACTCGAACTCGAACCCGCACATCGGCGTGAAGCCCAGCTTCTCGGCGCGCTTCAGCACCCGCTTCAGCAATTGCCGCGGACACAGCGGAAACGGCGCCTCCTTGCCGTCCTTCTGCCACACGAACTCGCCCAGAAAAAACGGTACGTTGTCGTCCCACGGCACCTGCCGATGGGTTCCCAGGTCGAGGCGCGCCAGCACGTCCGGATAACCCTTGTGCCAGCCGGTGAGCTTCGTGTTGTCGTAGCACACGTCCTGCGAATCCCAGCCGAACACGACGTCGCAGAACCCGAATCCGCCTTCGGCCGCCGAGACGAACTTGTCCTTGTGCATGTACTTGCCGCGCAGGATCCCGTCGATGTCCGAACAGGCGACCTTGACGCGGTTGCCGGGAGACTTGCGGACGGCATCGATGACCTTGGCGGGTGTAACGTGCGTCGGCATTGGATTGCTCCTGTTATCGTCGCCGATTCTAGCAGCCCGGTGCGCGACAGTTCATGACCCCCACCGCATCCCTCGTCGCCCTCCATCTCGCCGTCGCCCTGTTCGGTTTCGCGGGGTTGTTCGGCAAATGGCTCGCCTGGGACCCTGTCGCCATCGTATTCGGGCGGACCGCGGTCGCCGCCGCCGTGCTGGCGCTCGTCGTACTGTCGAGGAGCGATCGCCGCCGCGACGGCCCGAGCTGGGCTTTGGCCGCCAACGGCGTGATCCTCGCCGTGCACTGGGTCGCCTTCTTTGCCGCGATCGACATCTCCACCGTTGCCGTCGGGCTGCTGGGCTTCGCGAGCTTTCCGTTGTTCGTGATCGTTCTCGAGCGGCTGATGCTCGGACGGCGCTGGAAGGGGCCGGAAGCCGTCACGGCGTTGCTGGTCGTCGCGGGCCTTGCGCTGCCGGTTCCCGCGTTCACGCTGGAGGACCACACGGTGCAGGGCCTGGCCTGGGGCGCGCTGTCAGGATTCACGTTCGCGCTGCTGGCCGTGCGCAACCGTGCGTTGGGCGCCGCACGCTCGCCGTTCGCACTGGCATTGTGGCAGAACGCATTCGCGGCGCTTTGCCTGGCACCGGTCGCGTTTCGCCCAGGCGGACCCGCGATCCATCTGACCGCCGAGACGCTGGGCCTCATCGTGTTGCTGGGCGCGGTCTGCACGGCGCTCGCCCATACGCTCTTCATCGCGAGCCTTCCCCGGCTGTCGGCGCACACCGCGAGCGTGGTCACGGCACTGGAATCCGTCTATGGCATCGCGCTCGCGGCATTGCTGCTGGGCGAAATCCCGAATCTGCGCACGTGCGCGGGTGCCGCGCTCCTCGTTGCCGCGGCGGTTGCCGCCTCGCGCCGGGCGGCGCGGGCGCCGCCCTCGTGAAGTCGATGGCGCCGCATGGCGCGATTGGGTAGCATCGCGGCTTCCTCCTTAGCGTTCGGACAAAGGCGGCATGGAAATCGGAATCGTCGGCCTCGCCCGCAAAGGCGGCGACATCGCCCGGCGCCTGGCGCGCGCCGGCGTGCGGGTGACGGCATTCGATGCCGACGAGAATGCGGTCGCGGCGCTGGTGCAGGAGCGCGTGCTGAACGCGGCGCCGACGGCGATGGCGGTCGTACATGCGCTTCCCGCCCCGCGTGTCGTCTGGCTGATGGTGCCCGCGGGCTCGATCACGGAGTTGACCATCGAGGAGTTGTGGCCGGAGATGGCGCCCGGCGACGTCATCGTCGACGGCGGCAGCGCCCATTACAAGGATTCGCAGCGGCGCGCCGCGGCGCTCGCGGCGGCCGGCATCCATTTCGTCGACTGCGGCATCGCGGGCGGCGACAATGCGCTGGACGATGGTTACGCGACAATGTTCGGGGGCGACACGCAAGGCGCGCATGCGCTGCTGCCCTTTGCCAAGCTGCTCGCCCCCGCGCCCGATCGCGGATTCCTGCACTGCGGGCCGCCGGGCGCCGGGCATTTCGTGAAGATGGTCCACGACGGCATCGAGAGCGGAATGCGGCAGGCGGCTGCCGAAGGTTTGGCGCTCCTTGACGGCAAGCGCGACCTCCATCTCGACGTGGCCGCCATCACTCAGGTGTGGCGCGATGTCGATGCGGCGCGATCGCGGACGCGAGAAGGGGTCGCCGCGATGCTCGCCTACGGCGCTGCGCCGGGTCCCGCCGACAACGGCGAAATTCGATGGGTGGTCAACGAGGCGGTCGAGCAGGGCGTGCACGCGCCGGTGCTGGCGATGGCGTTGATGGCGCGCCTGGGCGCGTCGGGTCGGCGAGGCGCCGCATGATCGTCCTCGTCATGGGCGTCAGCGGTTGCGGCAAGACCACGATAGGCGCGGCGCTGTCGGAAGCGCTGCACTGGCCGTTCTTCGATGCCGACGATTTCCATCCCGAAGCCAACGTGGCGAAGATGGCCGCTGGCGAGCCGCTGACCGACGCCGACCGTTGGCCGTGGCTCGATCGTATCGCCGACAAGATGCGAAGCATACTTTCCGACGGCAAGCACGCGGTCTTCGCGTGTTCAGCGCTGAGGGAAGCCTACCGGAAGCGGCTGCAACGCGCCGGTGACGTGCGCATCGTCTTTCTCAAGGGAGATGCGGCGACGATCCGCGAGAGGCTTGCCATCCGAGCCCACCGCTTCATGCCGGCGTCCTTGTTGCCATCGCAGTTCGCCGCGCTGGAAGAACCGGCGGACGCGGTAATCGTGGATATCCGGCAACCGATTTCCGTGCAGGTGCGGCGCATCCGCCAAGCGCTCGACCTGGACGTACCGGAGAAGACATGAGCGAAGAGCGACCCCGCAACAAGGCAACACAGGTCGGGCATCTGGGGCGCGCGCCGCGCAAATTCTTGGGCGCCGTCAACACCCCGGTTTTTCGCGCCAGCACGATGCTGTTTCCCACCGTAGCCGACCTCGAAGCGTCGGTGCGTGGCGAATATTCGGGAATCGGTTATGGATTGCACGGCTTGCCGACGGTCACGGACCTGCAGGCCGCGATCGCGACGCTCGAGGGCGGACACAGGGCGCTCGCCGTCCCCTCGGGATTGACCGCGACGACGCTGCCGCTGCTGGCGCTGACCAGGCCGGGCGATCACGTGCTCGTGACCGATTCGGTGTACGGCCCCACGCGCCGCTTCTGCGAACTGCACCTGAAGCGGCTGGGCGTGGAAGTGAGCTACTACGACCCGCTGCTGGGCGCCGACATCGCGCGCGAATTCCGTCCCAATACGAAGATCGTGTTCGTCGAATCGCCCGGATCGCTGACGTTCGATGTCCAGGACGTGCCCGCGATCGCGGCCGTGGCCCATGCGCGCAATGCGCTGGTCATCCTGGACAACTCGTGGGCGACGCCGCTCAACTTCCGCGCGTTCGACCACGGCGTCGACGTGTCCGTGCATGCGGCGACCAAATACATTGGCGGCCATTCCGACGTCCTGCTGGGACTCATCGTCGGCAGTGCCGCGACGTTTCCCGCGCTGCACCGGCTGTGGACCGACATGGGCGTCACCGCGTCGAGCGACGATTGCTTCCTCGGCTTGCGTGGATTGCGCACGCTGGCGATCCGCCTCGCGCGCCACCAGGCGAGCGGCATTCGGGTCGCCGAATGGCTGCGCGCGCGGCCGGAAGTGAAGGAGGTCATCCATCCGGGGTTGGCCGGCTCGCGCGGCCATGAATTGTGGAAGCGCGATTTCCAGGGCGCGACATCGCTGTTCGCCATCGTCCTGCATCCGGTGGCGAAGGAGCGCATCGACGCGATGCTGAACGGCATGCGCCTCTTCAGCATGGGCTGGAGTTGGGGCGGCTTCGAGAGCCTGGCGATTCCGATCTATCCGGAGCGCACGCGCACCGCGTCGCGGTGGGATGCGGGCGGGCCGATGCTGCGGCTCTACGTCGGGCTCGAGGATCCGGAGGACCTGATCGGCGATCTCGAAGAAAGCTTGGCGCGCTTAGCCGGCTAGCCGGTCCCCAAGTAGACGGCCTGCACGTCCGGATCAGCGCGAATCGCGTCGGGCGTGCCGTTGGCGATGATCCGGCCGCGGTCGAGGACGATCACGCGATCGGCGAATCCGAACACCACGTCCATGTCGTGCTCGGTGAAGAGTACGGCGATGCCGTCGCGGTCGGCCAGCTCCGACGCCAAGCGCATCAGCGAAGCGCGCGCACCCGCCGCCATGCCGGCGGTCGGTTCATCCATCAGCAGCAGTATGGGCGCGCCGGCGAGCGCCAACGCCAGTTCCACGCGCTTGGCGTCGCCATAGGCGAGCGTTGCGCAATGCCTGCCGGCGAGTTCCAGGCAACCCACGCGGGTCAGCAAACCCTCCGCGGGTTCGGCCAGCTCGGACGCCGAACCGGTCAACATCGCACCGTGCCTTCCGGCATGCGCGAGCAGCGACAGCAGGACGTTTTCGCGGACCGTCATCGACGCAAAAGTCGCCGGCACCTGGAATGTGCGGCCGACGCCTCGCCGCGCGATGACGTGCGGCGGGAGGCCGTCGACTCGATTATTGCTCAACACGACGGCGCCCGCATCCGGCCGCAGCTGGCCGTTGACCAGGTTGAAGCACGTCGTCTTGCCGGCGCCGTTGGGGCCGATCAGTGCGACCCGTTCGCCGGCGGCAACGTGGAACGTGACGCCGTCCACGGCGCGGACGCCACCGAACGATTTGGCGAGATCGGTGACCTCAAGGATGCGGGCAGTCATCGGCTGCGTCCCGGACGCCGCAGCCAGTGCGCGGCTTGCCCTAAGCCCGCCGGCAGCACGAGCACGATCGCCAGGATCAGGATTCCCAACAGCGCGCGCCAGTATTCGGTGGCGCGGGCGAGCGAATCCGCGAGCCACACGAACGCGGCCGCGCCGAGCAATGGTCCGAACAGCGCGTTGAGTCCGCCCAGCAATACCATCACGATGGCGTCGACGGAGCGTGGTATCGCCAGCGACTCCGGCGAGATGCTGCCCTTGGAGAATGCAAACAGGCCGCCCGCGATGCCGGCGAACGCGCCGGCGAGCGCGAATGCCTGCCAGCGCATGCGCGCGACGTCGATGCCCAGCGCTGCGGCGCGCAGCGGCGAGTCGCGGGCGCCGCGAAGCGCCAAGCCGAACGGCGAGTTCGTGATCCGCGTGAGCGCCAGCGCGGCAGCGGCCACGATCGCCAGCACAAAAAGATAGAAGGTGAGGCGGGTGCCGAGCCACGGCGCGGGCCAGATGCCGAGGAGTCCATCGGAGCCACCGGTGACGCTTTCCCACTGGTAGGCGATCGACCAGACGATCTGTGCCACCGCCAGCGTCAGCATCGCGAGGTAGACGCCGGCCAGTCGCACGCAAAACCAGCCGAAGACGACGGCGGCCAGCCACGCCGCCACCGGCGCGATCGCGATCGCCGCGAGCATCGGCCAGCCCGCTCGAACTGCCAACGCGGCGGCGTACGCGCCGACCCCAAAATAGGCGGCGTGACCGAACGACGTCATCCCCCCGGTCGCCAGCAGGAATCGCAAGCTGGCCGCGAACAGCGCGGCGATGACGATGTCGGTTGCCAGAACCGCCGTGTATTCGTCGCGAACGAAAGGCAGCGCGACCAATGCCGCGAGTACGATCGCGGCGGCCATCGCTGCGCGGCGGTCGGGTGCGACAACCAGCGCGCGCTGTTCCGGAAGCGGCGTGGTCGCAGGCATCGGCAACCTCGACCCGAGCAGACCCTGTGGCTTCACGGCGAGGACCGTCGCCATGACGACGAACTCGGCCACGAGCGTCAGGCGTGGAAACGCGACCGTGATGCCGAAGAGGTCGACGTCGCCCAGCGCGATGCAAAGCGTCTTGGTCACGCCGATCAGCACCGCCGCGAGAAACGCGCCGGGAATCGAGCCCAGGCCGCCGACCACCGTAACGACGAAGGCCTCCGCGATGATGGACAAATCCATGCCGAGGTTGGCAGGTTCGCGCGGCAGCTGCAGCGCGCCGGCCAGCCCTGCGAGAAACGCACCGAGGGCGAAGACGGCCGTATACAGCCGCGCCTGGTCGATGCCCAGCGCCGCCGTGAGCGCGCGGTTCTCGGCCGCGGCGCGGATCAGCATGCCGAAGCGCGTGCGGGTGACGAGCATGGTCAGCGCGATCAGCACGACCGGCCCTGCGACGATGAGGAAGATGTCGTATTGCGGGATGCCGTGGCCGAAGACCTCGAAGGTGCCCGCGAGGCCCGGCGCACGCGGTCCGAGCAGGTCCTCGGCGCCCCAGAGGGCCAGCGCGGCGTCGCGGACGATGAGCACGATGGCGAACGTGGCGGTCAGCTGCATGAGTTCGGGCGCGTCGTACAGCCGTTTCAGGACCAGGACTTCGAGGAGTGCGCCGATCGTGGCAACGGCGAGCGCGGCCAGAACGAGCCCGAGCCAGAACGATAGCGGCCCGCGGCCCACAGCGCTCGCCAGCCAGTCGCCGAACGTGTACGCGCAGTAGGCACCCAGCATGTACAGCGAACCGTGCGCGAAATTGACGATGCGCGTGACGCCGAAGATCAGCGTCAATCCGGCGGCAACCAGAAAGAGTGCCGACGCGGAGGCCAGGCCGTTGAGCGACTGGAGAAGGAAGGACGCGAGGGACAAGCTTCGGCAGCACCCGCGGCAAAATGCGCGGATGCCTCTTTAGATTCTAGCGGTTTATGAGAGCGCCGCTTCAGTCCGGCGGCCGCATTCGGCGCACGTCGTTGTCGTCGGGGAGGTAGTTCTTGCCGTCGGCATAATGCCAGTCGACCATGACCCCTTTGCCGTCCTTGACTGCGGTGCGGCCGACGAACGCTCCCATCGTCGACTGGTGATCGAGGCTGCGGAACGTCACCGCGCCGAACGGTGTGCCGAAGTTGAGGCCCTTCATGGCTGCGACGAGTTTCTCCGGGTCTGTCGATCCGGCCTTCTTGATAGCGGCCGCGGCCGCGATGACGGTGCTGTAACCTACGACCGAGCCTAAGCGCGGATAGTCGTTGAACTTCGCCTGGTAGGCGTCCCTGAATCGCTTGTGTTCAGGCGTGTCGATCGCATACCACGGATATCCGGTGACGTACCAGCCGACGGGCGCCTCGTCCTTCAGCGGGTCCAGGTATTCGGGTTCGCCGCCCAGCAGGTCGAAGACGGGACGGTTGTTGAAGAGGCCGCGCAGCTGGCCCTCGCGTACGAACCGGGCCAGGTCCGGGCCGAACAGCGACGAAAAGATGGCGTCCGGCTGCGCGTCGAGCAGCGCCTGCACCACCGCACCCGCGTCGATCTTGCCCAGCGGCACAGCGACCTCGATGAACTCGAGCCCGCCGCTTTGCAGGAACAGCATCTGTTTCTTGAACGCCGTGGCGGCCGATACCCCATACTCGTAGTTGGGATACACGATTGCCCAGCGCTTCTTGTTGAGCTTGGCCGCCTCGGGGACGAGCATCGCGGTCTGCATGAACGTCGACGCGCGCAACCGGAACGTGTACTTGTTGCCGTTTTGCCAGACGATCTTGTCGGTCAGTGGCTCAGCGGCGAGAAAGGGAATCCTGCGCTGCTTGGCGAAGTCGGCAACGGCCAAGCCGACGTTCGACGCGAATGTCCCCATCAGCATCACGACCTTTTCGCGCGACGTCAGCTCCTCGGCCACGCGCACGGCGTCTCCCGGCGTGCCGTTGTCGTCGCGCGACACGATTTCCAGCGGGCGGCCGAGCACGCCTCCGGCGGCATTGACCTCCGCCAGCGCCAGCTCCATGCCCTTCTTGTAGGGCTCGAGGAACGCCGGAAACACCTTGTAGCTGTTGAGTTCGCCAAGCTTGACGGGCTGCGCCAGCGACGGCGCCGCCATCGCGAAGGCCGCGGCGGCAACGGCGATACGGCGGAACAAGGTCATGCGGTTCTCCGAAGGACGGGGTGCCGGCAACGCGGCGGGCTTCGCACAGGTTGACGGCACGATAGGCAGTTCGCCGGCAGCTGGCAAGCAGTCCATGGCGGGTTGCCCAAAGGGCCTAAGCATATTCTTGCCCGCGGTGCCGGCGATACCTCGGGGAAAGGTAAAATGGCAGGCTTTTGCGCGCGCAGGACACCCACGGGCCCAAGGGGCCACCGAACGGCCACTCACGTCCGATCAAGCGGCCAGGATCCTCAGGCATTCCCATGTTGACACTCGCCCACGGCCTCGAGTTCGCCGACCTGTACACGGTCGAAGGCAATGACCGCATCGACCGACTGTTCACGGCCCACCTGCGCGCCGCCGACGGCGGTCTGGCCGATCGATACGAAAGCGGCCGCGCCGACGCTGCGGCGCTCGGGTCCAAGGTGGAATCAGCGCTGCTGATCGACGTGGCGCCGCATCTCGAGGATTTTCTTGCGCATCTTTTCCGCATTGCACCCGAGGTCCGTGCGCTCGAGGCGCGGCATCACGAGCTGGCGCCGCTTTACGCAATCAAACGCCAGTTTGTCCAGCGCAAGGCCGCCAACGCCTACAAAGCCGACGTCGCGGCGACCTTCGACGGCCCGGCGCTGCGCGCCGAACTCGAAGCCCGCATCGGTACGCCGGTCATCGGACAAGGCGGCGAGCTCGCGTTTGCGACCGCCGTCACTCGCTGGCTCGCGGACGACGCGGCCAACGCCGCGGCGCTGGATGTCGCGGCCCGCTATGCCGCGTGGGCGCTCCACACGCCCGCGGGCCGCGCCGTGCACAAGGGTGGCGTGCTGTTCCGCGCGCCGCGCAAGCTCGATTACCTGAAGCTGGTGCCGCTCGAAGCCGTGCCGTATGCCGGCGTGTCGGCATGGAAGCTGCCGGCCGATCATTCGCTGCGTCACCGCGAAGGGTTCGCGCTCACTGATCCGGGCACCGATCTCACCGGCGGGCTCGACCAGGCGCACTACTGCATCTGGTGCCACGAGCAGGGCAAGGATTCCTGCGCGCGGGGCCTGCCCGAGAAGAAGCCCGCCGAAGGCGAGGTTCCTTTCAAGAAGTCGCCATTCAACGTGACGCTGGCCGGCTGTCCGCTCGAGGAGCGCATCTCGGAGTTCCACAAGCTGCGCGCCGAAGGCTGGCCCGTGGGCGCGCTCGCGATGATGTGCATCGACAATCCGATGGTCGCGGCCACCGGGCACCGGATCTGCAACGACTGCATGAAGTCGTGCATCTACCAGAAGCAGGATCCGGTCGACATCCCGCAGTCGGAAACGCGCGTTCTGAAGGACGTGCTGGCGCTGCCGTGGGGCTTCGAGATCTATTCGCTGCTGACGCGCTGGAACCCGCTCAACCTGCGCCGTCCGCTGCCGCTCCCACGCACGGCAAAGCGCGTGCTGATCGTCGGCATGGGTCCCGCGGGATTCACGCTCGCGCATCACCTGGTCAACGACGGGCACACGGTCGTGGCCATCGACGGTCTGAAGATCGAGCCGCTCGACCCCGAGCTGTCGGGCATCACGATCGCCGGCGAGCGCGTGCCCTTCCTCCCGATCCACGATGCCGCCACGCTTGCGGATTCGCTCGACGACCGCGTCATGGCCGGGTTTGGCGGCGTCGCCGAATATGGCATCACCGTGCGCTGGGACAAGAACTTCCTCAAGGTGATCCGGCTGCTGCTCGAGCGGCGCGACCGCTTCGCCCTGTACGGCGGCGTGCGCTTCGGCGGCACGCTGGACGATGCCGGCGCATTCGCGCTGGGCTTCGACCACATTGCATTGGCCACCGGTGCAGGCAAGCCCACGGTGCTCGACTTGCCGAATGGCCTTGCGCACGGCGTGCGCACGGCATCGGATTTCCTGATGGCGCTGCAGCTGACCGGTGCGGCCAAGAAAGACTCGATCGCCAACATGCAGGTGCGCCTGCCCGTGATCGTCGTCGGCGGCGGCCTGACGGCCATCGACACGGCCACGGAGTCGCTTGCCTATTATCCGGTGCAGGTCGAGAAATTCCTGAACCGTTACGAAGCGCTCGTGGCCGAAAGCAGCGCAGCCGCGGTGGAGGCGGCGTGGACGCCTGCGGAGTGTACGGTCGCGCAGGAGTTCCTTGCGCATGCGCGCGCCATTCGCGACGAACGCGCGGCGGCCGAACGTGCGGGCCGCGCGCCGGACTTGGCGGCACTCTTGCAAGGTTGGGGGGGAGTGACGATCGCCTACCGCCGGCGGCTGATCGACAGCCCGTCGTATACGCTGAACCACGAGGAGATCGAAAAGGCGCTGGAGGAGGGCATTCGCTTCGCCGAAGGACTGACGCCGCTGGCGATCGAAGTCGATTCCGACGGTGCGGCCACGGGCCTCAAGGTCTCACTTCAGCATAACGATGGCGACGGCGTGTGGCACGAGACGACGCGCACCGTGCTGCCCGCGCGAACGATTCTCATCGCCGCCGGCACGCAGCCCAACACGGTGCTCGCGCGCGAAGACGCCGCGCATTTCCATCTCGACGGCAAGTACTTCCGACTCCTCGATGAAGCGGGCCAGTCCGCGAAGGTCATCCGCGGGCTGGCCAAGCCCGCGCAACCCGCGGTGCTGACGGATATCCTTCCGGACGGCCGCGCGACAAGCTTCTTCGGCGACCTGCACCCTTCGTTCTCGGGCAACGTCGTGAAGGCGATGGCGAGCGCCAAGCAGGGCTACCCCATCGTATCGCGCATGCTGGCGAAGGTCGCGCCGGCGTCGAAGGCGAGCGATGCCGACTTTTACGCGGCTCTCGACCGGTCGCTGCGCGCCATCGTCGAGCGTGTCGAGCGCCTGACGCCGACGATCGTCGAAGTCGTCGTGCACGCGCCTGCGGCCGCGGAGCGCTTCCGGCCCGGCCAGTTCTACCGGCTGCAGAATTACGAAACGCTCGCGGCGCGGCGCGACGGCACGCGACTCGTGATGGAAGGGCTGGCGTTGACCGGCGCGTGGGTGGATCGCGAGCGTGGGCTCGTGTCCACGATCGTGCTGGAAATGGGCGGCTCGTCCGACTTGTGCAGGCAACTCAAGCCAGGCGAGCCCGTCGTGCTGATGGGACCCACGGGATCGCCTACCGAGATCGAGCCGGACGAGACGGTCGTGCTGGCGGGCGGCGGTCTGGGCAACGCGGTGCTGTTCTCGATTGGCCACGCGTTTCGCACTGCCGGATCCAAGGTGCTGTACTTCGCCGGCTACAAGAAGATGGAGGACCGCTACAAGGTCGACGACATCGAGGCGGCGGCCGACGTCGTCGTCTGGTGCTGCGACGAGGCGCCCGGATTCGCGCCACGGCGCGCGGGCGACCGCGCGTTCGTCGGCAACATCGTGCAGGCGATGCAGGCGTACGCGGCGGGCGAACTCGGCGGCCAGGCGCTGGCGTTCAGCGCCTGCGACCGCATCATCGCCATCGGTTCGGACAAGATGATGGCGGCCGTCGCCGCTGCGCGCCACACAGTGCTGGCGCCGTACTTGAAGCCCGACCATCGGGCGATCGGCTCGATCAACTCGCCGATGCAGTGCATGATGAAGGAGATCTGCGCGCAGTGCCTGCAGCCGCACCGCGATCCGGTGACCGGCAAGGTGACGTACGTCTTCTCCTGCTTCAACCAGGACCAGCCGCTCGATTACGTGGATTTTCCCGGGCTCGACGTCCGGTTGCGGCAGAATTCCGTGCAGGAGAAGCTGACGGCGCAGTGGATCCGGCGGGTCGCCGCGCAAGACTGACGATGACCAAGCGTCAGGTCCACCCTTCGGCCGGGTCGCCGGGCAGGCGCGTCAGCGTGATGTTCCATGACAATGTGATCCGCGGTTGTTGCCCGAGGTACGGATTGACGAAGTGAACGTATTCGCCGGAGAAGATGAGCATTGTCCCAGCGAGCATCTGCGGAAAATATAGGCGCGTGACGCGGCCCGACTCATGGGCGCAACAGTATTCGAGGCGCGCATCGGCGAAGCCCAGCGCGCCCGCCAGCGTCTTTTCGCCCGGCGCCTGCACATCTCCCGGGTCGAGCATGTAGATGATGCTGGCGTCCGACCGCCGGTGACTGTGCGGCATGCAGTAGTCGCCGGCGCGATACACGCTGGCCCACACGTTGTCGACGTAGACCGGCTGCCGTCCGAGGACGTGATACGCGAGCGTCAACGCGCGCGCGTGCACGAGGTCGGCGGGCGGCGCGCCCCAGCGCGGCAGCCCGCGGACCTTGGCGGCAAAGCCCTTGGGCGTCGTCGCGTCGCGAAAGCGTGCGTCCTGCTCCGCGCGCAGGATCGCTGCCGCCAGGGAAGCGCCGTAGGATCCGTGATCGTCGAAGTTGGCGACGGCCATCTTCCCCTCCATCGGCGCGATCGCCTGCGCGGAAGGCCATACCGGCAGATCGCGATCGTCCACCCGGATGGTCGCGGGTAGCGCCGCCCGGTCGCCTGGGAAGAGGTCAGGAATCGACATCGCCCTGTGCTCGCGCAAGGAAAGAATCGCGCCCATTGTCGCATTGTCGATTTGTGCGCCACATCTGGACGACGTAGTCCGTTCGTCGGCGCATCATTCGAGCCTCCACGATCAATCGGCAACTGGCACACCACTTGCTGAATGCCTTGCGAGCCTTGGTTTCGAGGCGCTATTGGAGCGAGCAATGATTATCTGGATCGTAGGGTTTGTAGTTGCAGCTGTCGCCGCGGGCATCGGCTTCAGCGTCATGTGCACGAGGTTGCACGAGCGGCATGTTCGATTGACGCTGGGCATTCCCGTGGGGCTGGATGGCGACGTCATTCAGCTGCGGGCAAAGCTCGCAGCACAATCTGTAGCCGACACGGAAATGAAGATCAATGCCGCGGCGCCGATGTTGAAGCCGCAGCATCGCCGGCGATTGGCGCTGGCGTTGGCGCGCCAGCGCGGGTTGCTGCCGAAGAGGGGTGTGTGAAGCGATCGGCCGCGTGGCCTTGCGCCGAATGCGGCACGAAATATGGCTGAGAGCTCTCGGCCATTGAAATGTCTGGTGCCGGCGAAGAGAGTCGAACTCCCGACCTTCGCATTACGAATGCGCTGCTCTACCAACTGAGCTACGCCGGCCTCTACCACGTGCAGCTGCAAAGCCTATTATTATAGCCGACGGCGTGGCCTCTCGCCAAGCGCCGGCTATGGCGCCGGAACGTGCGGCGAACCGGTGATCCCGCTCAGCGCGTCGATGCCGTTCCACATGATCTGCACGCCGATGCACAGCAGGATGAATGCGGACAGCCGTACGACGACGGCGGTGCCGGCACCGCCCAAGAATTTCGACAGCCGTTGCGCGTAGCGGTAGCAAAGATAGACCGTGATGCAGACGAGGATGACGCCCAGCAGCGACGACAGCGCTGCCGCCACGAACGAGCGGACGGTCTGCGGGTGGTTCGCGCCGATCGTGATGGCGACGGAGATCGACCCCGGCCCGACGGTCAGCGGCAGCGTCAGCGGATAGAACGCCTCCGTTGCGACCGCTTCGGGGTCGTGCAGGTCTTCCGCGTTGGTCTTCTTCGACACGTCCGCGCCGCGCAGGAGGTCCCACGCGACCGCGCAGACGACGAGTCCGCCGCCGACCTGCACGACCGCAACCGACAGGCCGAAGAAGTCGAGCACGTAGGTGCCGACGAAGACCGACGCCAGCAGCAGCACGAACGAGTTGACGGTGACCTTGCGCGCGAGGATCGCGCGCGTGGGCTCGTTCGCATACCGGGTCATCGCCAGGAACACGGGGGCGGCGCCGAGCGGATTCACGATCGGCAGCAGTGCCGCGTAGACGAGGAAGACGCCCTCGACGAAGTGCCGCGGATCGACGGTCATGGCGGTGTGGCCGGTGCCGGCACGCTGCGCGGGACGGCGCTGGTTCCGGTCGCGCCGCCCGGCACGGGACCGCTTCCTTGTACCGGCGCAAACGGCAGCTCCTCGACCAGCGCCTTGACGCCGTTCCAGGCGATCTGCACGCCGATGCACAGCACGATGAAGGCCGACAAGCGCAACACGACCATCAGCCGCGTGTGTCCCAGCCAGATCGCGACACGCTCGGCGTAGCGATAGGTGAGCCAGACGCTGGCCGCGATGATCGCGACGCCGATGATCGCGCCCAGAAGCGCGATCAGCACCTTGGAGATACTCGTTGAATGGTTCGCGCCGATCGTTACCGCCACGGAAATCGCACCCGGATCGACGGTCAGCGGCAGCGTCAGCGGATAGAAAGCGCGGGCGATGGAATCGGCCTGCTGCGGCGTGGCCTCCTGCGGAGCTGTCGGCGCGTCCTCGGTCAGCATCCGCCAGCCCAGTGCGCACAGGACCAGGCCGCCGGCCAACTGCACGACGGGCACCGACAGGCCGAAGAGTCGAAGCACGAAATTGCCGAAAATCAGCGACCCCAGCAGCAGCACGAACGAATTGACGGCGACGAGCCCGGCCAGCACGCTGCGCGTCGTGCTGTCGGCACCGCGGGTCATCGCCAGGAAGATCGGCGCGCTGCCGACGGGGTTGACGATGGGCAGGATTGCGCCGACTACTACCAGAACAGCACGCAGCATCTGGCGCAGATCATCGTCGACCAGCGTGAACGTAGGCATGGGTGCGCGTCGCGGAAGCGAATGGTCGCTGGTTAGGGTGCCACACGGCGCGCGTTACACTAACACATGGTTTCGCGGCCGCTGCACCGGGGCCGCTTGGCCTGCTGCCTTCCGATGCCTGCCACCCGCCCCCTGTTCGGATTCCACGCCGTCACCGCCCGTCTGCGCCAGCGGGCGGACGCCGTGCACGATCTCTATGTGCTCGCGGGCCGGCAGGATGCCCGCATCCGCGAGCTCGTCGCGCGCGCCGAAGCGGCGTCCGTTGCAGTTCATCCGGTTGAAGCTGCGCGGCTTGACGCGCTGGCCGGCCATGGGCGCCACCAGGGCGTCGTGGCCATCGTCGACGATGCGCTGCCGCACGTGACGCTGGACGATGTCCTCGAACCGGGCGACACGGC
This sequence comes from uncultured beta proteobacterium, assembly GCA_963828045.1. Lineage (GTDB taxonomy): Bacteria > Pseudomonadota > Gammaproteobacteria > Burkholderiales > Casimicrobiaceae > VBCG01. The sequence goes on from CAWHCM010000001.1 coordinate 493,810, forward strand.
GCCTCTGCTGCTGGTGCTGGACGGCGTCACCGATCCGCATAACCTGGGCGCCTGCCTGCGCAGTGCCGATGCCTTCGGCGCACAGGCGGTGATCGTGCCCAAGGACCGCGCCGTCGGCGTCAACGCCACGGTGGCAAAGGCCGCGTGCGGGGCCGCTGACACCGTACCAGTCGTCGCCGTCACGAACCTGTCCCGGGCGATGCGGGAGATGAAGGAGCGCGGCATCTGGCTCTTGGGCGCCGACACGGGAGGTGAAAGCCTGGTCACCGCCGACTTGAGCGGGCCGCTGGCGTGGGTACTGGGCGCGGAGGGTGCGGGCCTGCGGCGCCTCACCCGCGAGTCGTGCGACCGGATTGTCGGCATTCCGCTCGCCGGCAGCGTCGAGAGCCTTAACGTATCCGTCGCCGCGGGCATTTGCCTTTACGCGACGCGCGCCGCGCGGGCGCGGGCCGACTCGTAGCCCGGAAGGCATACCCGAAGGGTTCCCGTTGCCTTGGCCCTGCAGTGCGACTAGCATGGACGCACGCGCCGCCCGCCTGGACGGTAAGCGATCCCAATCACAGAGGATTTCATGCCGCAAGCCGCTATCGATTCGTCCGTTTCGCCCGCAACCTGGAAGCGCATCGCGCTGGTCGCCGCGCTGGCGCTGACCGCGACGGCCGCGCACGCCAAAGGCACGCTGGTTTACTGTTCGGAAGGCAGCCCCGAAGGCTTCCAGCCGCAATTCTTTTCGACGGGCACGACGTTCGATGCGGTTTCCGTGCCCATGTTCAATCGGTTGGTCCAGTTCGACATCGGCACCACCAACATCGTGCCCGCGCTTGCCGAGTCCTACACGGTCTCGCCGGACGGCAAGGTCTTCACCTTCAAATTGCGCAAGGGGGTGAAGTTCCACAGCAACGCCAACTTCACGCCGACGCGCGACATGAACGCCGACGACGTGATCTTCAGCTGGGACCGGATGGCCAACGACAAGAACCCGTTCCATGGCGGCACCGGCGGCCAGACCTACGCCTACTTCGACGACATGGGCATGAAGAACATCGTCGAGAAGGTCGAAAAGATCGACCCGATGACCGTGCGCTTCACGCTCAAGCGGCCGGAAGCGCCGTTCCTGGCTGACATGGCGATGGACTTCGCATCGATCCTGTCGCTCGAATATTTCGAGACGATGGCGAAGAAGGGCACGCCCAATGCGGCGGACATCTTCCCGATCGGCACCGGCCCCTTCGAGTTCGTGTCGTACCAGAAGGACGCGACGATCCGCTACAAGGCGTTCGACAAGCATTGGGCCGGACGTCCCAAGGTCGACAACCTCGTCTACTCGATCACGCGCGACGCCACGGCGCGCTACGCCAAGCTCAAAACCGGCGAGTGCCACGTCATGGCGTTCCCCAAGCCTGCCGACTTGGTCGAGATGAAGGCGGATCCCAATCTTAAGGTGCTGCAGAAGGAAGGTCTCAACATCGGCTACATCGCGTTCAATGTGGAAAAGAAGCCGTTCGACAACAAGCTCGTGCGTCAGGCGCTGAACCTCGCGACCAACAAGGAGGCGATCCTCAAGGCCGTCTATCAGGGGCAGGGCCAGATCGCGAAGAATCCGATCCCGCCGATCCTGTGGGGCTACAACAACAACATCAAGGACTATCCGTACGATCCCGCCAAAGCCAAGGAACTGCTTGCGCAGGCGGGCTATCCGAACGGCTTCGAGGTCGAACTCTGGTACCTGCCGGTGACGCGTCCGTACAACCCGGACGGCAAGCGGATGGCCGAGGTGATTCAGGCCGACTGGGAGAAGATCGGCGTCAAGACCAAGCTCATCACCTATGAGTGGGCTGAATACCGGAAGCGCAGCAAGACGGGCGAGCAGGCGGTGATGATGTTCGGCTGGTCCGGCGACAACGGCGACCCCGACAACTTCTTCGTGCCGCTGCTGGGCTGCGAGGCCGTCAAGGGCGGCGGCAACGTCGCGCGCTGGTGCAACAAGGCGTTCGAGGACCTGATCATCAAGGCCGCGCAAACGCCCAAGCAGGCCGATCGCGCCAAGCTGTATGAACAAGCGCAGGTGATCTTCAAGGAAGAGGCGCCGTGGATCACGGTCGCGCACTCGGTCCGCTTCGACCCGATCCGCAAGGAAGTGATCGGGTACAAGATGGACGCGACGTCGCACCATTATTTCAACACGACCGACCTGGTCGGCAAGTGACGCAATCCCCCGGGAGCGGCCCGCCGCAGTGCGGGCCGCGATCGGACCTCGATATGCCGGCCTCGGACGCCTAAGTCGCGTGATGCCGGATCCCGTGCCGCAACAGTCGTCGTAACCGCAACGCTTCCGTGTTCGCCTTCATTTTCCGCCGCGTCGCGCTGATCGTGCCGACGTTCTTCGGCGTGACGCTGCTCGCGTTCGCGCTGATCCGCCTCATTCCCGGCGACCCGGTCGAGAACCTCTCCGGCGAGCGCGGCATGGATCCCGAGCGTCGCATACGGCTCCTGCACCAGTTCGGCCTGGACCAGCCGCTCTACAAGCAGTATTTCGGCTACATCTGGGACGTTCTGCACGGCGACCTGGGCACGTCGCTGACCACGCACGAGCCGGTGCTGCGCGAATTCCTGACGCTTTTCCCGGCAACGTTCGAGTTGGCATTCTTCGCGCTGATCTTTGCAGTGGCGGTAGGGCTCCCCGCGGGGATCCTGGCTGCGATCAAGCGCAACACGGTGGCCGACTACGCGGTGATGGGCGTGTCGCTCACCGGCTATTCGATGCCGATCTTCTGGTGGGCGCTGCTGCTGATCCTCTTCTTCTCTGTGCAGCTCGGATGGACTCCCGTGTCGGGGCGCCTGGCGGTGCAGTTCGACGTGCCCGCCACCACCGGCTTCATGCTGATCGACACGCTGCGCAGCGGCGACCCGGGCGCCTTCCGCTCCGCGGTGTCGCATCTCATCCTGCCGGCCATCGCGCTCGGCACGATTCCGCTCGCGGTCATCGCGCGGATGACGCGCTCGTCGATGCTCGAAGTGCTGCGCGAGGACTATGTGCGCACGGCGCGCGCCAAGGGCCTGCCCCAACTGCAGGTCGTGCTTATCCACGCACTGCGCAACGCACTGATCCCGGTGATCACGGTCATCGGGTTGCAGGTCGGCCTGCTGCTGTCGGGCGCCATACTTACGGAGACCATCTTTTCCTGGCCCGGCATCGGCAACTGGCTGATCCACGGCGTGCAGTCGCGCGACTATCCGGTCGTGCAGGGAGGCATCCTGCTGATCGCGGCGATCGTGATCTCGGTCAATCTCTTGGTCGACCTCTTGTACGGTGTCATCAATCCCCGGATCCGCCATGGCTGACGCAATCCTCGAAATGGCGCCGGTCGAACCTGGCGCGCCGCCGGGACCGTGGCGCGAATTCTGGCAATCGTTCTCGCGCAGCCGCGGCGCGATGATCGGATTGGGTCTCGTCATCGCGCTCATCCTGCTGGCGATGTTCGCGGAAGTTGTGGCGCCGCATCCGCCCAACGAGCAGTACCGCGAATCGTTCCTGACGCCGCCCGCATGGTCCGAAGGCGGCTCGATGCGCTTCATCCTCGGCACCGATCCCGTCGGACGCGACATCCTGTCCCGCATCATCTACGGAACGCGGCTCTCGTTGCTGATCGGCCTGATTTCCGTGGCGATCTCGCTGAGCCTGGGCGTCGTGCTCGGGCTCGTCGCCGGCTACTTCCGCGGGCTGACCGAGACCGTGATCATGCGGCTCATGGACGTCATGCTCGCGCTGCCGTCGCTGCTGCTCGCGATCGCCGTGGTGGCGATTCTGGGTCCCGGGTTGGCCAACGCGATGTACGCGATCGCGATCGTGCTGGTGCCGCACTACGTCCGACTGACGCGCGCGGCGGTGATCGGCGAGGCGGGCAAGGAATATGTCGCGTCGTCGCGGATCGCGGGGGCGGGCACGTTGCGGCTCATGTTCAGCACGATCCTGCCCAACTGCATGGCGCCGCTGATCGTCCAGGCCACGCTTGGCTTTTCCACGGCAATCCTCGACGCGGCGGCGCTGGGATTCCTGGGCCTGGGCGCACAGCCGCCCACGCCCGAATGGGGGTCCATGCTGGCCAGTGCGCTGGAATTCATCCAGCGCGCACCGTGGGTCGTCACGTTTCCGGGTCTCGCGATCCTCATCACCGTATTGGCGTTCAACCTGATGGGCGACGGGCTGCGCGATGCCCTCGACCCCAGGCTGAAGCGATAGGCCGCGATGGCGCTCCTCGACATCCAGGGCCTGACCGTCGAATTCGGCACCGAGAAGGCGCCGTTCAAGGCGGTGGACGATGTCGACTTCGCGATCGATGCGGGCGAGATCGTCGGCGTCGTCGGCGAATCCGGATCCGGCAAGACGGTCACCGCGCTCGCGTTGATGGGTCTCATCGACTTTCCCGGCCGCGTGCGCGCCAAGGCGATGACGTTCAACGGCCATGACCTCGCCGCGATGAGCGACCGCCAGCGCAGGGCGGTCGTCGGCAAGGACATCGCGATGATCTTCCAGGATCCGCTGGCGAGCCTCAATCCGTGCTTCACCGTGGCGTTCCAGCTGATGGAGACATTGCGCATTCATGGCACCGATGACGAGCGTCGCCACCGCACGATACGTCGCGCGCGCGCGTTGAGCCTGCTCGAGCAGGTCGAGATTCCGGACGCCGCCGCGCGCCTCGACGCCTATCCGCACCAACTGTCCGGCGGCATGGCGCAACGGGTGATGATCGCGATGGCCATCGCGTGCAATCCCCGGCTGCTGATCGCCGACGAGCCGACCACGGCGCTCGACGTCACCGTGCAGGCGCAGGTGCTGGCGCTGCTCACACGCCTGCAACGCGAACGCGACATGGCGCTGATCCTCATCACGCACGACCTGGCGCTGGTTGCCGAGACGGCGCAACGCGTCGTCGTCATGTATGCCGGACAGGAAGTCGAGACCGGTCCCGTGCCCGGCGTGTTCGAGACGCCGCGCCATCCGTACACGCAGGCGCTGCTGGCGGCGCTGCCCGAGCACAACGAGGACAACGTCCGGCTGAAGGCGATTCCGGGCATGGTCCCCGGGCAGCACGACCGCCCCACCGGTTGCCTGCTGTCGCCGCGGTGCGCCTACGCGCTGGCGCGCTGCCGGCGCGACACGCCGCCGCTGGCCGGCGTCGCCGATCGCCAGGTGCGCTGTCATTTTCCGCTCGATCCGGCCGGCCGCCCGACGGGCGGGTGGCGGGCGGAGATCACGGAACTGGAAATTCCGTCGTGACGGCTGCGCTGCTCGAGGCGGAAGCGCTGACGCGGCACTACCGCGTGTCGCACGGTCTCTTCCGTCCGAAGGGCCTCGTGCGAGCGCTGGACGGCGTCTCGTTCACCCTTCGCGAAGGCGAGACGCTGGCCGTCGTCGGCGAGTCCGGTTGTGGCAAGTCCACGCTCGCACGGCAGGTGACGATGATCGAACGCCCGACGTCCGGCCGCCTGCTCCTCGACGGCCAGGATGCGGGAACGGCCGACGCCGCATTGCGCAAGATTCTGCGCCCGCTGGTGCAGATGGTTTTTCAGAACCCCTTCGCGTCGCTCAATCCGCGCAAGAAGGTCGGCACGCTGCTCTCCGAGCCGCTGGCGATCAACACGGCCTTGACGGCGAAAGAGCGGCGGGACGCATCGCGCGCGATGATGGCGAAGGTCGGGTTGCGTCCCGAGCACTTCGGCCGCTATCCGCACATGTTCTCGGGTGGCCAGCGGCAGCGCATCGCCGTCGCGCGCGCGCTGATGCTGCGCCCGCGGCTGGTCGTCGCCGACGAGCCGGTGTCGGCGCTCGACGTCTCGATCCAGGCGCAGGTATTGAACCTCCTCATGGACTTGCAGCAGGAGATGGGCATCGCCTACCTGTTCGTGTCGCACAACCTGCAGGTAGTGCGCCATATCGCCGACGCCGTGCTCGTCATGTACCTCGGCAAGACCGTCGAGGAGGGGCCGAAGGCCACGATATTCGCGCGACCCGCGCACCCCTACACGCGCGCGCTGCTCGCCAGCACGCCGTCGCTGGCCGCGGCGAAGCGCGCCGTGCGTGCGCCGCTGACCGGGGAGTTGCCGTCGCCGTTGAATCCGCCCACCGGGTGCGCTTTCCACAAGCGCTGTCCGTATGTCATTCCGCGATGCGTGAACGAGGTCCCGCAGCTGCTGCCGTTGGGTTCCGCGCGCGTTGCCTGTCACCGAGCGGAGGAGCTGAATGCGTGACGTGGACGCCGTGACCGCGCGCGTGGACGTTTTGCTGAACCTGGTCGTCGACCTCATGTATTACGCGGTCGACCCCCGCTTGCGCATTGAAAGGACGGCCGTTGCCCAATGAGACCCGACGAGTACATACGCCGCTGGCACGACGAGTTCACCGCCATTCGTCGCGACCTGCACGCGCATCCTGAGCTGGGTTTCGAGGAGCACCGTACGGCGCGCATCGTGCAGGAGCGCCTGTCGCAGATGGGCATCGAGCATCACACCGGGATTGGCCAGACCGGCGTCGTCGCGGTCATTCCCGGACGCCGCAATGCGAGCGGCCGCAGCGTGGGCTTGCGCGCCGACATGGACGCGTTGCCGATGCAGGAGGAGAACGAATTCGCGCACAAGTCGCGTTACGAAGGCCGGATGCACGGCTGCGGTCACGACGGGCACACGACGATGCTGTTGGCCGCCGCGCGATACTTGCACGAGACGAAGAATTTCGACGGCACGGCCTTCCTCATCTTCCAGCCCGGCGAGGAAGGCTATGCGGGTGCCAAGGCGATGATCGACGACGGCCTCTTCGAGCGCTTTCCCGCGGAACAGGTCTTCGCGTTGCATAACTGGCCGGGGTTGGCGCCCGGCCGCATCGGCATCACGCCCGGTCCCGCGATGGCGGCGGCCGACCGCATCGAGATCACCATCGACGGCCGCGGCGGCCACGGCGCGCATCCGCATGCCGCGATCGACCCGGTGTTGGTCGCCGGGCACATCATCACCGCGGCGCAGTCGATCGTCAGCCGCAACGTGAGCCCGATCGACACGGCCGTGGTGAGCCTGTGCGCGATGCATGCCGGTCATCCGGGTGCGATGAGCGTCATTCCTTCGCACGCCAAGCTGGTCGGCACCGTGCGTACGTTTCGGCCGGCGACGCAGGACATGATCGAAAAGCGGCTGACCGAGCTGGTGGCGGCGATCGGCGCCGCGTTCGGCGCCGTCGCGACACTCAAGTACGATCGCGTCTATCCGGCGACGATCAACCACGACCGGCAGGCGATGTTCGCGGCCGACGTGGCAACGGCATTGGTGGGCGCCGAAAACGTCGTGCGCAACCTCGATCCTTCGATGGGCTCGGAGGACTTTTCCTTCATGCTGCAGGCCAAGCCCGGCGCCTTCGCGCGCCTGGGGCAGGGGGGCGCGGAAGGCGGCTGCTTCCTGCACAACAGCAAATACGATTTCAACGACGCGATCATCCCGCTCGGCGCGGGCTACCTTGCCGCACTGGCCGAGACGGCCATGCCCCTGGCGCAATGACGATGAACGCGATTCCTCATTTCTCCTCGACGTATGTTGAGGCGCGCGAGAAATTCGTAGCCGCCGCGAAGTCCCACGGCATGGCGGTCACGCGCCACATCCACCCGTCCGCGCGCGGCATCGGCGGCGAGGAGCTGTCGATGGACGTCGCGGCATTGGGCGATGCGTCCGCGCCGGCCATGTTGCTCTTGATCTCGGGAACGCACGGCGTCGAGGGCTTCTGCGGCTCCGGCTGCCAGGTCGCGCTGCTGCACGACGCGGCATTCGTCGCCGCGGTCCGGGCGTCGGGTGTCGCCGTCGTGTTCCTGCACGCGCTCAACCCCTACGGATTTTCGCACCTGCACCGCACCAACGAGGACAACGTCGACATGAATCGCAATTTCCGCGATTTCACGTCGCCACCGGCGCCCAGTGCCGCGTACGCGGAGGTGCACGGGTTCATCGTGCCGGCGACCTGGCCGCCGGCACCGGATAACGAGGCGAAGATGGGCGCCTACGTGGCTCGGCACGGCGCCAAGGCGCTGCAGCAGGCGGTTTCCGGCGGGCAATGCGAATTTCCCGATGGGCTCTTCTACGGCGGGGTGCGGCCGGCATGGAGCAACACGACGCTCCGGACGGTCCTGCGCCAGCATGGCGCGGCGCGCCAGCGGATGGGCTGGATCGACTTCCACACGGGCCTTGGTCCGCGCGGCCACGGCGAAATGATCTACTCCGGTCGCGACATTCCGGAAGACCTGGCCCGGACCAAGGCCTGGTGGGGGGACGACGTCACGTCGTTCTTGGACGGCTCGTCGACGTCGGCCGCGCTGACTGGCGTCAACTACAACGCGGCATATGACGAATGTCCGGGCGTCACCTACGCGGGAATGGCGCTGGAATACGGCGTGATCCCGTTCGCCGAAACGCTGCAGGCGCTGCGCGCCGACGCCTGGCTTCGCAATCATCCCGGCGCGGACGTAGCGCAGCGGGAGGCGATCAAGCAGCAGATGCGCGACGCGTTCTATGGGGACGACGACGACTGGAAAGCCGTCGTCTACGCGCAGGCCCGGGAGGCCTCGGTGAAGGCGTTGGCGCAGCTCGCCTCGCCCAGAACCTGAAGGCGCGCGCGGCGTCCTTGGAGAAAGGCAAGGAATATGTGCAGGCCGCGCGTGTTATCGGTAATCAGCGCTGCAAATCCTCGCCCGGCATTTGTTGCCAAATGTAATGGGACCCGTGCTGGTGATCGCCACGATCAACATCGCGTCCGGGATCCTGACCAGGCCGCGCTGTCGTTCCTGGGCGTCGGAATGCCGGTCACGGAGCCCTCGCTGGGGACGCTGATCCGCGTCGGCAACGATTTTTTGTTTTCGGGAGAATGGTGGTTTACCATCTTCCCTGGTGCCGGGCTGGTGATCATGGTGTTGTCGATCAACCTGCTCGGCGACTGGCTGAGGGATGCGCTGAACCCGAAGTTGCGCTGAACGCCGGCCAGGTGCAGTACGAACCGCAGGGCATCGGTGCCGTGCCCCGCCTGAGCAAACCGCTGAAAGGAACAAGAGCCATGCGTAAATTCGGACTGCTGCTTCTCCCACTCGCGCTCGCGGGCTGCCAGACGTGGGGCCCGACGTGGAGCGAGGTGACCGGCGCGCGCTGGAACGTCCCGCCCAAGCAACTCAACACGGTCCCGACGTCGATCAACAAGATCGACGGCAACAGCGCCTTGCAAAGGGTGCCGACTTACGGTTCGGTCAAGGTCGACCCCGGCATGCACGCGATAGAACTGTCGGCGCCTGCGCTGTCGCCCGGTTGGACCGGAGGCACCGACCTCGAGACCATGCAACTCAACCTCGAGCCGTGCAAGCGCTATTACATCAACGGCGTCTACAGCAATCCGCTGGGCTCGTCGTGGAAGCCGTTTGTCGACTACGTGGACAATATTTCCGGCTGCACGGTGACGGCGGCCAAGTAGTTCGGCCACACCGGTCTCGATCCTCCGCCGGTCTGCGCATCCCACCCCCGGTGTCCGCTGTACGACGCCCGCTGCCGGCGCGGGATTCCGGTCCTCAAGTCGGCGGGTTCGGTCGACGGACTGGCCGCGTGCCATGCCGTCGACGAGGGCCGGCTGCCGCCACGCCGGGAACCCGCGGCGCCGGTGCGCCTCGCCTGAACGGCGTCAAGGGCAGCCGCACCTTTCCGCTATAATTCGATGTTTGGGCGCGCCTTTCGACGCGCATTTCTTTACGTACGCGGCACTCCAGCGAATCTCCCTTGCGCCTCACGCAGATCAAGCTCTCCGGGTTCAAGTCGTTCGTCGACCCGACCGCCATCGCCACACCCGGCCAGCTGGTCGGCATCGTCGGTCCCAACGGCTGCGGCAAGTCGAATGTGATCGACGCGGTGCGCTGGGTGCTGGGGGAGTCGAAGGCATCGGCGTTGCGCGGGGAGTCGATGCAGGACGTGATTTTCAACGGCGCCGGTGAGCGCAAGCCGGTGGGTCGCGCGTCGGTCGAACTGCACTTCGACAATGACCAGGGTCGCATCGGCGGCCAGTGGGGCCAGTACGCGGAGATCTCCATCAAGCGCGTGCTGACGCGCGACGGCGACTCCACGTACTACATCAACAACATTCCCGTCCGCCGCCGCGACATCCACGACCTGTTCCTCGGCACGGGCCTGGGGCCTCGAGCCTACGCGATCATCGAGCAGGGGATGATCTCCCGCGTCATCGAGGCCAAGCCCGAGGAGCTGCGCGTCTTCCTCGAAGAGGCCGCCGGCGTGTCGAAGTACAAGGAGCGGCGCAAGGAGACCGAAGGGCGGCTGGCGGATGCGCGCGAGAACCTGGCGCGCGTCGAGGACATCCGCCTGGAACTGGGCAACCAGCTCGAGCGCCTCGCGACGCAGGCACGGGTCGCCACCGAATATCGCGACCTGGAAGCGCGCCTGAAGCAGTCGCAGCACCTTTTGTGGTTCGCGAAGCAGCAGGATGCCGTTCGCGTCCGCGAGAAGTGCACGACGGAAATGGCCACGCTGACGGTGGCGCTCGAGTCGCTGCAGGCCGAACTGCGCGCCGCGGAGGCGAAGCTCGAGGCGCTGCGCACCGATCACTATGCGGCAGGCGATGTGCTGCACGAGAAGCAGGGCGGTTTCTACGCGGCGAACGCGGAGGTAACGCGGCTCGAGCAACAGCTCTCATTCGCCCGCGAATCGGAGTCGCGCCTTACGCAGCAGGTCGCGCAATTGACCGAGGCGCTGGGCGCCATCGCCGGACAGGAAGCCGCGCTCTCCGCCGACCAGGGCAACGCCGAACGCGAGCTCGAAGCGGCGCTCACCGCGCGCGAAAAGGCAGCCGAAGGCGAGCTTGCCGCGCAGTCGACGCTGCCGGCGCTGGAACAAGCGGTCGCCGAGACATCGAGGATCCTGGCCGAGCAGGGCGAGCGCATCGCCATGACCGAGCAAAACGTGCGCGTCGCCGAAACGCGCCGCGACAGCGTCGCCGGCACGCTTTCGCAGCTGGCCGCGCGTCAGGAACGGCTGCAGCAGGAATTAGCCGGCATTCGCGCTCCGACGACCGATCCGCTGCGCGAGGTCGAGGCGCAGCTCGCCGCGGAGACGCGCGACCTCGCGGGCAAGCACAAGGCGCTGGACGCGCTCCAGCACGCAGTCGAGTCGCTGCAGGCGAAGGCGCGCGAGACGGCCGACGCATGGCAGCGCGACAGCCAGCGCCTGGGCGATCTCGAAGCCCGGTCGCAGGCGTTGTCGGCGCTGCAGGCGAAGATCGGCCACGGCCAGGACATCGACGAATGGCTTGCCGCGCACGGCTTGCACGACGCGCGCAGATTGTGGCAATCGCTGGCGATCGAACGCGGATGGGAAGACGCTCTCGAATCGGTTCTGCGCGAGCGCCTGAACGCACTCGAACTGGCGCGGCTGCGAGGACGCCGCGGCGTGGATCGCCGACGGCGCGCAGCCGCCGCGGCGCATCGCCGCCTATGCATCGGCACCGGCGCGTCACGCGCCGCAATCCGAAGGCGATTCGCTTCTGGCCAAGGTCAAGCTGTCGAAGGCTGCGGCCGGACGATTGCTGGCCGACGGCCTGCACGGCATTCGCTGCCGGCAGGATCTTGCGTCGGCGCTCGCCGACCGCGACGCGCTGGGACAGGGCGAAGCCTTCGTCACGCCGGAGGGACATGTCGTCACGGCGCAAGGCGTCACTTTCTTCGCGCCCGACAGCGAGCTGCACGGCGTGCTGGCACGCCAGCGCGAACTGGAAGAGCTTGCGGCGCTGATCGTCACCGCGACGTCCACCGCAACGGCGGCGCGGGAGGCGCGCGACGCCATCGACGAAGAGCTGAAAGTCAAGCAGCAAACGTGGCATGCGGAGAGCCTGGCCGTTGCTTCGCAGCAGCGGCGCGTGCACGACCTGGAACTCGAGCTCGTGCAGCTTACGCAAGCTGCGGAAGCCGCGGCGCGCCGGCGCGGCCAGATCGCGCAGGAAACCGCGGATTTGGCGGCGCAGGAGGCCGAGGAACGCAAGCAACGGGAAGCGATCGTCGCGCAAATCGCCGACCTGCAATCGCGGATGCATGAAGAAATTGCGGCCCGCGAAGCCGCCCGCCACGCGCGCGGCGAAGCCGAGGTCGAGTTGGCCCGCGGGCGCGAGCGCCTGCGCGCCGCCGAGCGCACGACCCAGGAGGCGGGATTCGCCGAGCGCAGTTGCCGCGACCGATTGGCCGAACTCGAGCGCCGCCGCGAGTCGCTGACGGCGCAGTCGGCGCAACAGAAGGCGCTGCTGGCGCAATTCACGTCGGAACAAGCGGCCATCGACTGGACGCCGGTCGAGGAGGCGCTGCAGCGGCAACTGGGGCTGCGCGGCGAGGCGGAACAGGCGCTTGCCGCGGCGCGCGACCATCTCGAGGCCCTCGCCGCGGAACTGCGCGCCGGCGACGAGTCGCGGCTGGCCGCCGAGCAGAAGCTCGATCCTGCGCGCGCGAAGATCCAGGACATGCAGTTGAAGGAGCAGGCTGCGGCGCTGGCCGAACAGCAGTTCACCGAGCAGTTGACCGAAGCGCAGGCCGACGTCGCCGCGCTGCCGGAGGCGCTGAAGGCGTGGGGCAGCGCCCGAACGCTGCCGGCGGAAATCGAACGGCTGGGCAGCGCCATCGCGGAATTGGGCGCCGTGAACCTGGCGGCGCTGGACGAACTGGCGCAGACGACCGAGCGCAAGGACTACCTTGACCGGCAGGCCGCCGACCTGACCGAAGCGATGTCCACGCTCGAATCGGCGATCCGCCAGATCGACCGCGAATCGCGCGACCTGCTGCAGCAGACGTTCGCGGCGGTCAACGAGAATTTCGCCAAGCTCTTTCCGACGCTCTTCGGCGGCGGCCAGGCGCAGGCTCGTGCTGACGGGCGAGGAGATCCTCGACTCCGGCGTGCAGGTGATCGCGCAGCCTCCGGGCAAGCGCAACACGTCCATCCACCTGCTGTCGGGCGGCGAAAAGGCGCTGACCGCGATTTCGCTCGTGTTCGCGCTGTTCCAGCTGAATCCCGCGCCGTTCTGCCTGCTGGACGAGGTCGACGCGCCGCTCGACGATCCCAACACCGAGCGCTTCTGCACGATGGTCCGCGAAATGGCCGGGGACACGCAGTTCCTGTTCATCTCGCACAACAAGATCACGATGGAGATGGCGAACCAGCTCGTCGGCATCACGATGCCGGAGCCCGGCGTATCGCGCGTCGTCGCCGTCGACATCGCGGAGGCGCTGACGCTGGCCGAGACCGCGGCCTACGTCGTGCCGGCCCGCGCGGCTATCGCGAACCTTCGCGTTATACTTGTACACTATCGCGCGCACGCAATGCCTTTCGCCGTGTCCGCGATGCGCTCCGCCCCATGCGAATGAGTTCACTCCAGCTCGGCCTCATCGTCGCCGGCATTCTGCTCGTCGTGGGCGTCATCGTCTACAACGCCTGGCAGGAGCGGCGCATCCGGCGCCGCATCAGTGCCGCCTTCCGGCCGTCCGATGATTCGCAGCATGCCACGTCGCTCGGAAATCGCGTCGAACCTACGCTGCGTGCCGCGCAGGATATCGCCGACGCCGAGGAGTCCGCGCGTTTCGTGGGAACTGAGGCGGGCATCGACGCGGACGATATGCCGCGCCTGGCGTCGCTGCCCGACGAAGATTCGACGTGGTCGCCGCCGGTCGAAATGGTCGAGCACGATTCGCTGCAACGTGACACCGCGCCGCTGCCGGCCGCGCCGGCCTCGCCGCGCGCAACGGGACAGGCCGATGCGGGCAACCCGCAGCCTGATCGCGACATCGAATGCATCGTGGTCCTGCAGCCGGCCACGCCACTTCCGGCCGGCGCGCTGGCGGCGGGATTGCACGCGCGGATGGGCAAACGGCTGCGCTGGTTCGGCCGCAGCGCGCCGGGATCGCCGTGGACGCAGCTCCATTCGGCCACGCCGGGCGAATTCGTGGAGCTTGCGGCCTGCCTGCTGCTGGCCGATCGCAACGGCGCCGCGAGCCATGCGCAACTCGAAACCTTTGTCCGCGTCATGAGCGAACTGGCGCCGACGCTGCCCGCGGCGCTATCCGTCCCGGACGTCGCCGCGGAGACCGACCGCGCCGAGGCGCTCGATCGCCTTTGTGCCGACGTCGACGTGCAGATCGGGCTGACGGTGTTGAAGCCCGAGCCCGTGGGCATCGCGGGAACGCGGCTGCGCGGCGTCGCCGAGGCGGCCGGATTCAAGTTGGCGGCCGGCGGCCGCTTCGAATGGCAGCAGGACGACACGGGTGCCGTGCTCTACACGCTGCAGAACGTCCGCAACGAACCGTTCACCGTCGAGACGCTCCGCGCGTCTTCGACGAACGGCGTCGTGCTGGTCCTCGATGTGCCCCGGGTGCCCGACCCGTTGCGCGCGTTCGACCAGATGAAGCTCGCCGCCAAGCGGATCGCGCATACGCTCGATGCCGAGCTGGTCGACGACAACCGGCGCCCCCTTGATGACGCCGCACTGGCCGCCATTCGCCAGCAGGTGCAGGCTGCCGCGGATGCGCTCAAGGCGTGCCATATCGACCCCGGAAGCTCGCGCGCGCAGGCGCTCTTCGGCGCGTAGCAATGAGGACGAAGGACGCGGTCCCGGCGGCCGCAACGCGGCGCGCCGCAGCATTGCGCTCGGAGATCGCCGCACACAATCGCCGCTACTACGAAGAGGACGCGCCGACGGTCAGCGATGCCGAATACGACGCGCTGTTCCGCGAACTGGAGGCGCTCGAGGCGCAGTATCCGCCGCTCGTCACGCCCGAGTCGCCGACGCAGCGGGTGGGCGGCGGGCCGAGCCGCCGAGTTCGCGCCGGTCGCGCATCGCGTGCCGATGCTGTCGATCCGCACGGAGACCGACACGACGGTCGGGGGCGCCAGGGAGTTCGACGCGCGCATCCGGCGCGACCTCAAGCTTGGCGAAACGGCGCCGCCGGTTGCCTACATGGCGGAGCTCAAGTTCGATGGGCTGGCGGTGAGCCTGCGGTACGAGCGCGGCGCGTTGACGGTTGCGGCGACGCGCGGCGACGGCGAGACGGGCGAGGACGTCACTGCCAACGTGCGGACGATCGCCGCGATCCCGGCCAAGCTTCGCGGCAAGGCGCCCCCTGTGCTGGAAGTGCGCGGAGAAATTTATATGACGCGCGCCGATTTTGCGCGGCTCAACGCGCGGCAGGAGGCCGCTGGCGAAAGGCTATACGTCAATCCGCGCAACACGGCGGCCGGCGCCGTCCGGCAGCTCGACCCGGCGATGACGGCGCGGCGTCCGCTCGCGTTCTTCGCGTACGGGATCGGCGAGACCGAAGGCTGGACATTGCCGCCGTCGCAGAGTGCGCTTCTCGACGCGCTGGCGTCGTTCGGCCTGCCGGTCAACGGCGACCGTCGCGTCGCGCACGGCGCGGACGATCTCGCGCGATTCTACGAAGAAGTCAAGGCGAGACGCGACGATCTGCCCTTCGAGATCGATGGCGTCGTGTACAAGGTCGACAGCCTGCAACTGCAGCGTGCGCTCGGCTTTCGCACCCGCGAACCACGCTGGGCCGTCGCGCACAAGTTTCCGCCCGAGGAAGTGTCGACGCGGCTCCTCGCCATCGACGTGCAGGTCGGCCGTACCGGTGCCATCACGCCCGTCGCGCGCCTGGAGCCGGTTTTCGTCGGCGGCACCACGGTCACCAATGTCACGCTGCACAACGAGGACGAGATCCGCCGGCGCGGACTGCGTATCGGCGACACCGTCGTCGTGCGGCGCGCGGGCGACGTGATTCCGCAGGTCGTCCGCGTCGTGCTGGAGAAGCGGCCGGAGAACGCGCGAGGAATTCGTGATGCCCAGGACCTGCCCCGAATGCGGCTCCGCCGATCGTGCGCCTTCCCGGCGAGGTCGTGTCGCGCTGCACCGGCGGCCTCGTCTGTCCGGCGCAGCGCAAGCAGGCGCTGTTGCACTTTGCCGGCCGGCGCGCGATGGACATCGAGGGTCTGGGCGACAAGCTCGTCGACCAGCTGGTCGACGCGGGTCTCGTGCATACACCCGCCGACATCTACCGGCTCGACCTCGCGCACCTTTCCGCGCTGGAACGGATGGCGGAGAAGAGCGCGGCCAACGTGCTGGCCGCCATCGAAAAGAGCAAGAACACGACGCTCGCGCGGTTCATCTTCGGCTTGGGCATCCGCCACGTCGGCGAGGCCACCGCGAAGGACCTCGCGCGGCATTTCGGCAGCCTCGAGCGCATTGCTCGACGCGCCGCGAAGAGGACCTGCTGCAGGTGAACGACGTGGGACCCGTGCTCGCGGAATCCATCGCGGGCTTCCTCGCGCGAGCCGCATAACCGCGACGTCATCCGAGCAGTTGCGCGCCGCCGGCGTCCACTGGCCCGAGGGGCCTCCGCAACGCGCGGCCACCGGGGCGCTCAGCGGACGGACTTTCGTACTGACGGGGACGCTGCCCACGCTGCCGCGCGACGAAGCGAAGGCGTTGATCGAGGAGCGCGGCGGCAAGGTTGCGGGCAGCGTGTCGAAGAAGACCGACTATGTCGTGGCGGGCGCCGACGCCGGCAGCAAGCTCGCGCGCGCGGAGGAGCTTGGCGTGACGGTTGTCGACGAAGCAGAATTGCGGGCGATGCTCGCCAAATGACGAAAGCCCCGATCTCATGCAGAAGATAACCAAAGCCATATTTCCCGTCGCGGGCATGGGCAGCCGCTTCCTGCCGGTCACCAAGGCGAGCCCGAAGGAGATGCTGCCGGTCGTCGACAAGCCGCTGATCCAGTACGCGGTCGAGGAAGCCGCGGCCGCCGGCATCACCGACATGATCTTCATCACCGGGCGCAACAAGCGCGCGATCGAGGACCATTTCGACAAGGCCTACGAACTCGAAACCGAGCTTGCGCTGCGCAACAAGACCGAATTGCTGGAGGCGGTGCAGGCGGCGACGCCGCCGGGCATCAACTGCATCTACATCCGGCAGTCCGAGGCGCTCGGGCCTGGGTCACGCGGTGCTGTGCGCGGAGCCGGTGGTCGGCGACGAGCCTTTCGCGGTCATCCTGGCCGACGACCTGATCGACGCGCGCGTGCCCGTGATGCAAGCAGATGGTGGACGCGGCGGCGCGCGATGAACGCGTCGACGATCGGCGTCATGGAAGTCGCCGCGGACGAAACCGGCAAGTACGGCATCGTCGAAACCGAGCCGCGCCGGCGATCGCATCGGGCGCATCACGCGCATCGTCGAAAAGCCAAAGCCCGGGACCACGCACATCGACGCTGGCGGTCATCGGCCGCTACGTGCTGTCGCCGCGGATCTTCGGCCACTTGCGCACGCTGCAGCCGGGCGCGGGCGGCGAAATCCAGTTGACCGACGGCATCGCGAAGCTGGTCGCCGAGGAAGCGGTATTTGCGTACGCGTTCGAGGGGCGCCGCTACGACTGCGGCTCCAAGCTGGGCTATCTCGAGGCGAGCGTGGACTTCGGGCTCAAGCATCCGGAAACCGGCGCCGGGTTCGCGCGGTTCCTGGCCGCAGCGCAGGCGATGACGCTCACCGAGCTGCGCTACATCGTGGCCGTCGCGCAGGAGCGCAATTTCGGCCGCGCCGCGCAGAAATGCTTCGTGAGCCAGCCCGCCTTGTCGGTGGCGATCCAGAAGCTCGAGGAAGAGCTGGGCGCGTCGCTGTTCGAGCGGGGCAAGAGCGGAAGTGACGGTCACGCCGGTGGGCGAACGCATCGTCGAACAGGCGCAGAAGGTGCTGGAGGAGACCGCGCGCATCCGGGAAATCGCGCAGGCCGGTCGCAACCAGCTGGCCGGCACGCTCAAGCTCGGCATCATCTACACGATCGCGCCCTACCTGCTGCCCGACCTCATCCCCGCGCTCCACGAGATTGCGCCGCAGATGTCGCTCGACATCGAGGAGAACCTGACCGAGAACCTGGAGACCGAGCTCAAGACCGGCCGCATCGACACGGCAATCATCGCGCTGCCCTTCGCGCCGCCCGGCGTGGTCACCCAATATCCTCTACGAGGAGCCGTTCCAGGTCGTCGTGCCGGCGGGCCACAAGTGGGCCAAGCGCCGGTCGATCGCGCCGTCGGAGCTTTCCGGGGAGCGCACGATCCTGCTCAACGTGGGCAACTGCTTTCGCGCGCAGATCCTGGACGCGTGCCCGGAGTTGAACCGCGGCGACACGCACGTCAGCCGCACCAATTCGCTGGAGACGGTGCGCAACATGGTCGCGTCCGGCCTGGGGATCTCGGTGCTGCCGCGTGACGCGCTGACGCCCAAATATCACAGCAAGCTCGTCGTGCCCGTTCCGTTCACAAGGCCGGCGCCGTCGCGAAGGATCGCGATCGCCTACCGCAAGAGCTTTCCGCGGCCGGCGGCGATCGCCGCCATCCGCGAAGCGGTGGCCATGACGCGCAGCGGACGCGAGCACGAGGCGGCGGCGTCCGGATGAAACGCACCCTTCGCGATAGCGTCGCAAGCATCATCTCGCGCACGATCAAATGGAGCACACAATGACTTCGGATCTCAAAGGCAAGGTAGTCCTCATCACCGGCGCGTCCACAGGCATCGGCGCGGCTGCGGCTATCGCATTCGCCAGGCTCGGCAGCAAGCTCGTCGTCCATTACAACGAGAGCCGCGCGGCGGCGGAGGCGGTGGCGGCAGAGATCAGGAAGGCCGGCGCAGAGGCGACACTTGCGGGCGGCGACGTGACGCAGGAAGCCAACGTCAAGCGCATCGTCGCCGAGACGATGGCCGCGTACGGACGGATCGATGTGCTGATCAACAACGCCGGCGGCATGCTGGGGCGCATCAAGATCGATGAATACACGGTCGAGCACATCAACCGCGTGCTGACGCTTAACTGCACGCAAGTCGCCCTGTTCATGCGCGAAGTCATTCCCGTGATGCGCCGGCAGAAGTCCGGCAACGTCATCAACGTGACGTCGATCGCGGCGCGCCACGGCGGCGGCGGCGGTGCGATCCTGTATGCCGGCGCCAAGGGTTTCGTCTCGACGGTCACGCACGGCTGGGCGAAGGAGGTCGTCGGCGACGGCATCCGCGTCAACGCGGTGTCGCCGGGCGTGATCACCACGCCGTTTCACGACCGCTATTCGACGGCCGAGCAGCTGAAGGCGATGCAGGCGATGGTGCCGATGAACCGGCTGGGCAGCGCGGAGGAATGCGCAGGCACGTTCATCTACTTGGCGTCCGACGCGATGAGCGGCTATGTCACCGGACAGGTGATCGAGGTCAACGGCGGCCAGTACATGCCGTAGCCGTGGCGGCGCCCCGCGGTGGGCTAGACCGTCGGCAGTTCGGCAAGCGAAGCGATGATGGCGTCCGGCGCGGGTCCGTGCCGATCGACGGGCGCGCCCAACCGGTTGATCCAGAACGTCGTGAAACCGAACGCCTTGGCGCCGATCGCATCCCAGCAGTTGGACGAGACGAAGGCGATCTGCTCAGGCGCCAGTTGCAACCGCTCGACCGCGAGCGCATAGACGCGCGGCGACGGCTTGTAGATGTCGGCGGCATCCACCGACAGGATGCCGTCGAGCAGCCCATCCAGATCCGCGGCGCCCACCAGCGGCGTGAGCATCGCGAGCGTGCCGTTGGACAGGATCCAGCGTGGCCGCGGCGCAAGCGCTTGCAGCGCCCCGCGCACGTCCGGAAATGGGGCCAGCGTCGCGTAGGCGGCGAGGAGCCGCGTGCGCCGCGGCGCGTCCATGCCGACACCGATCGCCGCGGCGGCGTAGTCCAGAGCGTGCGCGGTGAGCGCCGCAAAATCCTCGCGCGGACGCGAGTGTGTGGCCATCAGCGATTGCAACCACGTGTATTCCAGCTGCTTCGCGCGCCAGACGCGCGACAGTTCGGCGCCTTGGCCCGGATACGCTGCCTCGGCGGCGGCCGCGACCGAGTGAACGTCGAACAGCGTGCCGTAGGCGTCGAAGACAAACGCGGAGAGATTGCGCGCGGACGTGGCGGAAAGGGAAGTCATCTGACGACCATCGCAAAGGTTGCGTGCGGGGACAGCGAAATGTCTTGTGGTGCAGCCCGAGAGCACGTCTCCGGCAAAAAAAGAGGGGTTACACTTGCGCGTAACCCCTTGGTTCAGTTGGTGGGCATTGCTGGGTTCGAACCAGCGACCCCTCCCGTGTGAGGGGAGTGCTCTACCGCTGAGCTAAACGCCCCGCGAACCCAGACAGGAAGCCGGATTTAACCATACCGCCGAAAGCAGGGTCAAACCGTCGCCGCGCCCGTGTCCATGCGTGTCATGGACATCTGTGCACCATGTAGGTGCGGTTTCGGCCCCCGGCCGCAGGAACCCCGGCGGCCACTGCGTTAGACTGTCGCTAACCCCTTGGTCACCCGTAGCATTTCGCAATTTGGCTCGCCGCTTGCTAAGCCGTCCCGAGACGTGAAAATCGATCGCATGTCCTCCCTGCCGCACGACGAAATGTCCGCCCCGGACGGCGGAATCCGGTCCCATTACCGGGCATTCGCCGATTGGCTCGCACCGCACCGACGCCGCCCACATCGCGCAAAAGCGGGACGAGGCGGAACGCGCATTCCATCGCGTCGGAATCACGTTTGCCGTATATGGCGAAGACGCCGGAACAGAGCGCCTCATCCCCTTCGACATCGTGCCGCGGATCATTCCCGCGGACGAATGGCGCGTCCTCGAAGCCGGATTGAAGCAGCGCGTGCGCGCGCTCAACCTGTTCCTCGAGGATGTCTATCACGACCAGAAAATCCTTAAGGCCGGCGCCATTCCCCAGGAGCGCGTGCTGGGCAACGCACAATATCGGCGGGAAATGGCCGGCATGGACGTCCCCAGCGGCATCTACGCGCACATCGCCGGCGTCGATCTGGTGCGCGCGGGCGAGGGCGAGTACTACGTCCTCGAGGACAACCTGCGCGTGCCGTCGGGCGTGTCGTACATGCTCGAGAACCGCCGGATGATGATGCGGCTCTTCCCCGAGTTGTTCGCGACCCGCTCCATCCGGCCGGTCCAGCACTACCCCGACATGCTGCTGGAAAACCTGCGCGGCGTCGGACCCAAGGGCGAGGAATCGCCGACGGTCGCCGTGCTCACTCCCGGCGCCTACAACTCGGCCTATTACGAGCACGCGTTTCTCGCGCAGCAAATGGGCGTCGAATTGGTCGAGGGCCAGGACCTCATGGTCCAGAACGACACCGTCTACATGCGCACGACGCGCGGTCCCCGACGCGTACACGTCATCTACCGCCGCGTCGACGACGACTTCCTCGATCCGCTGGCCTTCCGTCCGGACTCGATGCTGGGTGTGCCGGGATTGTTCTCGGCCTATCGCGCCGGACGCGTCACGCTCGCCAACGCCATCGGCACCGGCGTGGCGGACGACAAGTCGATCTATCCGTTCGTTCCCGACATGATCAAGTTCTACTTGGGCGAGGATCCGATCCTCAACAACGTCCCGACGTACATGCTGTACAAGCCGAAGGACCTCGAGTACACGCTCGCCAACCTCGAGAAGCTCGTCGTCAAGGAGGTGCACGGCGCCGGCGGTTACGGGATGCTGGTGGGGCCCGCGTCGAGCGCCGCCGAGTGCGAGGCGTTTCGCGCTCGAATCATCGCCGCGCCGGACAAGTACATCGCCCAACCCACGCTCGCGCTGTCGACGTGTCCGACGTTCGTCGAGGCGGGCCTCGCGCCGCGCCACATCGACCTGCGCCCCTACGTGCTTTCCGGCACCGACGTCGACTTGGTTCCCGGCGGCTTGACGCGCGTGGCGCTGCGCGAAGGGTCGCTCGTCGTGAATTCGTCGCAGGGCGGCGGGACCAAGGACACCTGGGTCCTCGCGGACTGAAGGAAAAGCGACGATGGCCGCCATGCTTTGCCGCACCGCGAACGAGCTCTTCTGGATGGCGCGCCACATCGAGCGCGCCGAGAACACCGCGCGGCTGCTCGACGTCACGTATCGCACGTCGCTCCTGCCTTACCACATCCAGGAGCCTGGCCTCGCCTGGGCGGAGCCGTGGGCGGTCCCGCTGATTTCCACCGGCGTCGCCACCGCGTACTACCAAAGCTATCCGGAGCTCGACGCGGAGAACGTGCTCAAGTTCATGATCCTCGACGAGGCCAATCGCTCGTCGATCTACAGCTGCCTGCGTGCCGCCCGCGAATCCGCGCGCAGCGTCCGCGGCGCGATCACGTCGGAGATGTACGAGGACCTGAACAGCGCCTGGATCGACATCCGCAACTACGGCTACGACCGGCTGCATGCGCAGGGCGTCTCCGAGTTCCTGGACTGGGTGAAGATGCGCTCGCACCTCTTCCGCGGCGTGACATTCGGAACGATGCTGCGCGACGAGGCCTATCACTTCATCCGGCTCGGCACGCACATCGAGCGCGCCGACAATACCGCGCGCATACTCGACACCAAGTACCACATCCTGCTGCCGTCGACGGCGGACGTCGGCGGCGCGGTCGACTATTACCAGTGGGCGTCGCTGCTGCAGTCGCTGTCCGGCTTCGAGTCGTACCGCAAGATCTACAGCGACGTGATCTCGCCGCGGCGGGTGGCCGAGCTTCTGGTGCTGCGCGACGACATGCCGCGCTCGCTGCACAGCTGCCTCAATTTCATCGACGACACGCTGGAAATCCTGTGCGACGACAACAGCCGCGAACTGCGGCGACAGGCCGGCGAGCTGCATGCGCGGCTGCACTACGGCAAGACCGAGGACATCATCCGCTTCGGCCTGCACGAGTACCTGATGGATTTCCTGGCGCGCGTGTCGGCGTCTGGGCGGCGAAATCAGCCGCCGCTTCCTGGTGCCGACCTATTAGCGCCCGATCCTTGGCTCGCGCAGGCGGTTAGGTCAGAATCCGCCGCCTTGCCCTTCAACGACCCTAAGCCTTAGACCCCTCCGCCTCCATGACCTATTGCGTTGCCATGTCGCTCGATGCCGGAATGATCTTCGCCTCGGATTCCCGCACCAACGCGGGCGTGGACCAGATCGCCCGGTTCTCCAAGATGAAGGTGTTCGCCAAGGATGGCGACCGCGTCATCGTCACGCTGTCGTCCGGCAACCTGGCGGTCACCCAGAGCGCGCTCAACAATCTCGACCATCGCGCCCGCGCACGCCGGCAACGAGCCCACGATCTGGAATGCCGAGTCGATGTTCGATGTCGCAAGGCTCCTCGGCGACTCGCTGCGCGAGATCAAGGCGCGCGACGGCCCGTACCTGACCCAGAACAACATCGACGCGTCGGGCAACTTCCTGATCGGCGGGCAGATCAAAGGCGAGCCGCACCGGCTGTTCAATGTCTATGGCGAGGGTAACTTCATCGAGGCGTCGCCCGACACCTGCTATTTCCAGATCGGAGAGTCGAAGTACGGCAAGCCAGTGATCGATCGCGTGATCAAGCGCAACTCGAGCCTCCTCGACGCCACCAAGTGCACGGTCGTGTCGTTCGACTCCACGATGCGCTCGAACATTTCGGTAGGGCTGCCGATCGACCTGCTGGTCTACGAGGCGGACAGCCTGACCATCAAGATCCAGAAGCGCATCGAGGAGACCGACGCGTACTTCCAGATGATGCATCGCGAGTGGGGCGAGGGCCTGCGGCGCGTGTTCGCGCAGCTGCCCGACCCCGACTGGACGTAGGGCAAGGTCCGCAAGGCTGCTCCGATGGCCATCCGCGTTGCGCTGTCCCACCGCACGACCTACCGGTTCGACCGTCACGTCGCCATCGGGCCGCACGAGATCAGGCTGCGGCCGGCGCCGCACTGCCGCACGCCCATCCTCAGCTACTCGCTGAACGTCCTGCCCGAGGTGCATTTCCTCAACTGGCAGCAGGACCCTTACGGCAACTGGGTCGCGCGGCTGGTCTTTCCCGAGCGCGCGAACGCGATCGAGATCGAAGTCGACCTGGTCGCGGACCTCACCGTCATCAATCCCTTCGATTTCTTCGTCGAGCCGTATGCGGAGAAGTTTCCGTTTGCGTACGCGCCCGCGCTGGCGAAGGAACTGATTCCGTTCCTGGAGACCGCGCCGCTCGGCGCGCGCCTCAACGCCTGGCTCGCCGATTTCCGCAAGACGATTCTGCCCGACGAAAGCCCGGTCCTGATGCTGGTGCGTCTGAACCAGCTGCTGCAATCGCAGATCAAGTATCTCGTGCGGATGCAGCCCGGGGTGCAAACGCCCGAACAGACGTTGGACAATGCGAGCGGGTCGTGCCGGGACACCGGCTGGCTCCTAGTCCAGATCATGCGGCACCTGGGGCTGGCCGCGCGCTTCGCGTCCGGCTACCTCGTGCAGCTGGTGGCCGACATCAAGGCGCTCGACGGACCGTCCGGAACGACTAAAGACTTCACCGACCTGCATGCGTGGGCCGAGGCCTTCATCCCGGGCGCAGGATGGATCGGCTTCGACCCCACGTCGGGGCTGCTGGCCGGCGAGGGCCACATCCCGCTTGCCTGCACGGCCGATCCGGGAAACGCGGCGCCCGTCATCGGCTACACGGATGTCGCCGGCGTCGATTTCGGCGTCACGATGACCGTCACGCGCATCCACGAGGACCCGCGCGTCACGCTGCCCTACACCGACGCCCAATGGCAGGCGATCGACATGCTGGGCGAACAGGTCGACGCCGATCTCGTCGCCCACGACGTGCGGCTCACCGAGGGCGGCGAGCCGACATTCGTGTCTATCGACGACATGGACGGTCCGGAATGGAACTATACGGCGCTGTCGCCCAAGAAGCGTCAACTGGGCGAAATCCTGTTGAAGCGCCTCAAGTCCCGATTCGCGCCGGAAGGCTTTCTCCACTACGGCCAGGGCAAGTGGTACCCGGGCGAGCCGCTGCCACGCTGGGCGCTGGGCGTGTTCTGGCGCAGCGATGGCGTGCCGCTGTGGCAGGGCGATACGCTGATCGCCGATACGACACGCCCCGGAAAGACGACACTCGCTTCCGCGCAGTCATTTGGCTCCCATGTCGCTGCCGCGCTCGACCTGCCGGCGTCGCTGCTGATCACCGCGCACGAGGACATTCCAAAACTGCTGAAGGACGAGGCCGCGCTGCCCGCGAACGCCGATCCGCTTGCGGCCGACTTGACGAAGCCGGACGAGCGCGCACGTCTCGCACGCCTGCTAACCGCGGGCTTGGGCTCCCCGGCGGGATTCGTGCTGCCGCTGAAGGCCATCGTCGACGACGCGTCCGACATCGTCTGGGAGTCGAGTCCGTGGCCGTTGAAGCGCGAGCACCTGTATGCGCTGCCGGGAGATTCGCCGCTGGGCCTGCGGCTTCCGCTGGCATCGCTGCCGGAGCTCCTGGCCGAAGAGGTGGAACGGGAACATCCGGTCGACCCCTTTGCCCCTCGCAAGGCGTTGCCGGGACGCAAGGCGCTGGCGGCGCGGCGCGCCAAAGTGCGCGGCAGCAAACCCCGCGAGGTCGTGAAGACAGCGATGACGCTGCAGGTGCGCGACGGGCATCTCTACGTATTCATGCCGCCGGTCGAAAAGCTCGAGGCCTATGTCGCGCTGCTGGCCGTGATCGAGGACACCGCGCGCAAGCTCGCTACGCCGGTAGCGATCGAAGGCTATGCGCCGCCGCGCGACCCCCGCGTGAAGTCGCTGATGGTCACGCCCGATCCGGGTGTCATCGAGGTCAACATCCATCCTGCGGCGTCGTGGCGCGACCTGATCGCGACGACGCAGACGCTGTACGAGGAAGCGCGGCTGGCGCGGCTGGGCACCGAGAAGTTCATGCTCGACGGTCGGCACACCGGGACCGGTGGCGGCAACCACGTCACGCTGGGCGGCGCGACACCCGCCGACAGTCCGCTGCTGCGCCGTCCCGATCTTCTCCAGAGCCTTATCACGTACTGGCAAAACCACCCGTCGCTGTCCTATCTTTTTTCGGGCATGTTCATTGGGCCCACCAGCCAGGCGCCCCGCGTCGACGAAGCGCGCGACGACCGCCTGTACGAACTCGCGATCGCCTTCCAGCAGTTGGGACGCAAGGCCGAGTCCGGCCGCGAATCGCCGCAGCCGTGGCTCGTGGACCGGCTGTTGCGGCACATGCTGACGGACCTGACAGGCAACACGCATCGATCGGAATTCTCGATCGACAAGCTCTATTCGCCGGACAGCCCGACGGGGCGGTTGGGCCTCCTCGAATTCCGCGCGTTCGAGATGCCGCCGCACGCGCGGATGAGCGCGGTGCAGATGTTGCTGTTGCGCGCACTCGTTGCGCGTTTCTGGCGCGATCCGTATCGCGGCGAGCTGATCCCGTGGGGCACGGCGCTGCACGACCGGTGGCTGCTGCCGCATTTCGTGGCCGCCGATATCCGCGACGTCGCCGCGGACCTCGAACGGGCCGGTTACGTCTTCGACCCCGTGTGGTTCGAGCCCTTCGTCGAATTCCGCTTCCCGCGCTTCGGCACAGCGACTTACGCCGGCGTCACGCTGGAACTGCGCCAGGCGATCGAGCCGTGGCACGTGCTCGGGGAAGAGGTGACGTTGGGCGCCACGGCGCGCTATGTCGACTCGTCCGTGGAGCGGATGCAAATCAAAGTCGTCGGCATGACCGGCGGCCGGCATGCGGTGACGTGCAATGGGCGAGCGTTGCCGCTGACGCCGACGGGCCTCCCGGGCGAATTCGTCGCCGGCGTCCGGTTTCGCGCGTGGAGTCCGCCGTCGGCGCTGCATCCGACAATCGGCGTGCAGGCGCCGCTGACGTTCGACCTCATCGACACGTGGTCGCAGCGCGCGCTCGGAGGATGCATGTATCACGTCGTGCACCCGGGAGGCCGCAACTACGCGACATTCCCGGTCAACGCCAACGAGGCGGAGGCCCGCCGCGTCGCGCGCTTCTGGGCGCACGGGCACACGCCGGGGCCGATGATCGTGCATCCCGAAGCGCCCAATCCGGCGACGCCCGCGACGCTGGACCTGCGCTGGCAGCCGAAGCGCTGACGGCGCGCCCGGTAAGATACGTCCTTTGCCGAAAGGACACCGCGCGTGAGCGACTCATTTACCACCGTACGAAGTCGCTTCGCCCCCAGCCCGACGGGCTATCTGCACCTGGGAAGCGCGCGCACCGCGCTTTTCGCATGGGCGTATGCACGCCATTTCGGCGGGACGTTCATCCTGCGCATCGAGGACACCGACATCGAGCGCTCGACGCCGGCCGCGGTCAAGGCGATCTTCGATGCGATGGCGTGGCTCGAGCTCGACTTCGACGAGGGGCCGTTCTTCCAGATGGGGCGAATGGACCGGTACCGCGCGGTCATCGCGCAGATGCAGGCGGCGGGGCAGGCCTATCGCTGCTACATGACGAGCCAGGAGCTGGACGCGTTGCGCGCCGAGCAGATGGCGCGCGGCGAGAAGCCCCGCTACGACGGTCGTTGGCGGCCGGAAAACTGTGTCGGCAAGGTGCCACCGCCGGATGTCGCGCCCGTGCTGCGCTTCCGCAATCCGGACACGGGCGTGGTGGCGTGGCAAGACGGCGTCAAGGGTCGGATCGAATTCGCGAACGCCGAGATGGACGACCTCGTCATCGCGCGGCAGGACGGGACGCCCACGTACAACTTCTGCGTCGTCGTCGACGACATCGACATGCGCATCACCAACGTCGTCCGCGGCGACGACCATGTCAACAATACGCCGCGGCAGATCAACATCTTTCGCGCGCTGGGCGCCGAACCCCCGGCGTATGCGCACGTGCCGACCGTGTTGGGCGAGGATGGCGCCAAGCTGTCCAAGCGGCACGGCGCCGTCGGCGTCATGGATTATGAAGCGCAGGGCTACCTTCCCGAGGCGCTGATCAATTTCCTGGCGCGCATGGGCTGGGGCCACGGCGACGAAGAGGTCTTCACGCGCGCGCAATTCATCGAATGGTTCGACCTGCCAGGCATCAGTGCGGCGCCGTCGCGCTTCGATTCCGCCAAGCTGCGGTGGCTGAACCAGGAGCACATGAAGCGGTTGTCGGAAGCCGAGCTCGGTCGAAGGCTCGAACCCTTCCTCGCGCGCGCCGGCCTCGATCCGGCGGCGGGACCCGAACCCGGCGCGGTGGCAGCACTGTTTCGTGACCGCGCCGACACGCTGGTCGCAATGGCGGACGCGGCGCATTACTTCTACGCGGCGCCGGCATTGGATCGGGGGAAGGTGGCGCAGCACGTGCCCGCGGCGGTCCGCCCGGCCTTGGCCGAACTGCACGCGGAGTTCGCGACGCTCGGCTGGACGCGGGAGACGATCCTGGCGGCGCTCAAGGCCGCTGCCGCGCGCCACGGCCAGAAACCGCCGCAGGTGATGATGGCTGTTCGACAACTGGTCGCGGGGACGACGTCGACGCCGGCCATCGACGCGGTGCTGGCGCTGCTGGGACGCGACTCGACGCGGAAGCGCATCGCGGGAGGACTCGGTCTCTAGGAGTCCGCGGCGATTTGGACTCCTTCGGAAAGTCGGAGTAGAATGACAATTTCCGGGGCGAGAAGCATCATGACCAAGTTCGTCTTCGTGACCGGTGGCGTCGTTTCCTCGCTCGGGAAGGGCATCGCCGCCGCCTCACTCGCCGCGATCCTCGCCTCCCGCGGCGTCCGCGTCACCAATCTCAAGCTTGACCCTTACATCAACGTCGATCCCGGGACGATGTCACCGTTCCAGCACGGCGAAGTGTTCGTGACCGACGACGGTGCCGAGACCGACCTGGACTTGGGCCACTACGAGCGCTTCACCGACGTGCGGATGGGCAAGCGCAACAACTTCACCACCGGCCAGATCTACGAGTCTGTGATCCGCAAGGAGCGCCGCGGCGACTACCTGGGCGGCACCGTGCAGGTGATCCCGCACATCACCGACGAAATCAAGAGCTGGATCCTGCTGGGCGCCGACGACGCGGAAGTGGCGATCGTCGAGGTCGGCGGCACCGTCGGCGACATCGAGTCGCTGCCGTTCCTGGAAGCGATACGGCAACTCGGCATCACGCTCGGCCGCGACAACGTCTGCTACGTCCACCTGACGCTGCTGCCGTACATCCCGACCGCCGGCGAGATGAAGACCAAGCCCACGCAGCACTCCGTCAAGGAACTGCGCGAGATCGGCATCCAGCCCGACGTCGTGCTGTGCCGTGCGGACCGCCCGGTCCCCGATAGCGACCGCAAGAAGATTTCGCTGTTCACCAACGTCCCCGAGGAAGCCGTCATCCCGGCGCTCGACACCGATTCGATCTACAAGATCCCGGGCATGCTGCACGCGGAAGGGTTGGACGTCATCGTTTGCAAGAAGCTCGGCATCAATCCGCCGAAGGCCGAACTCGATACATGGGGAAAGCTGGTCGACGCGCTGCTGCACCCGCAGCACGAAGTGCACATCGCCATGGTCGGCAAGTATGTCGACCTGACCGAGTCCTACAAGTCGCTGTCGGAAGCGCTTATCCACGCCGGCATACACACGCGCTCGAAGGTGCACATTCATTACGTCGATTCGGAAGTGCTGGAAAGCGAAGGTATCGACGAGCTGCGCGGCATGGACGCCATCCTGGTTCCCGGCGGCTTCGGCAAGCGCGGCGTCGAGGGCAAGTTGAAGGCGGTTCGCCTGGCGCGCGAAAGCGGCATTCCGTACCTCGGCATCTGCCTCGGCATGCAGTTGGCCGTCATCGAATGCGCGCGCAACATGGCCGGCTTGGCCGACGCCAACAGCACCGAGTTCGATGCCGGCACGCCGCATCCGGTGGTCGCGCTCATTACCGAATGGCAGAACCGCGACGGGTCTATCGAAAAGCGCACCGAGAATTCGGACATGGGCGGCACGATGCGCCTGGGCGCGCAGCCCTGCGACGTCGTGCCGGGCTCGCTCGCGCACCGCATCTATGGCTCGACGACGGTGTCCGAACGGCACCGCCACCGGTACGAAGTCAACAACCATTACCTGCCGCGCATCGAGGCCGCGGGACTGTCGGTCGGCGCGCGCGCCAAGAGTGCGACGGCCGGTGACTTGGTCGAGATGATCGAGCTGCCCAACCATCCGTGGTTCTTCGGCTGTCAGTTCCACCCCGAATTCACGTCCAATCCGCGGCGCGGGCATCCGCTCTTCATCAGTTTCGTGAAGGCGGCGCTCGAGCAGCAGCAGCGCGCGAAGGGTACGGCACCGCGCGCGGTGGCCAAGCTGGTCGCGTAACGCATGGACGCCCGCGATGTTTCCGCCGGCCTTCCGCCGCCGGGACGTTGCACGGTCCGCCACTGGCGCCTTCGATGAACCTGTGCGGCTACGATGTCGGACTGCACCGGCCGCTGTTTCTGATCGCGGGACCGTGCGTCGTCGAATCGCGGCAGCTGCAGGTGGATGTCGCCGGCGAGCTGAAGGCGATCTGCGCGTCGCTTGGCGTTCCGTTCATCTTCAAGTCGTCGTACGACAAGGCCAACCGCAGTTCGCACGCATCGTTTCGCGGTCCGGGCATGGAAGAGGGCCTGCGCATCCTCGACGAGGTCCGCCGGCAGGTCGACGTGCCGGTGCTCACCGACGTGCACACGGTGGAGGAAATCCCGGCGGCGGCCGCTGTCGTGGACGTTCTGCAAACGCCGGCGTTCCTGTGCCGGCAAACCGATTTCATCCAGGCGGTCGCGCGAGCGGGCAAACCCGTGAACATCAAGAAGGGTCAATTCCTGGCCCCCGAGGACATGAAGCAGGTCGTCGCCAAGGCGCGTGCCGCGAGCGGCGGCGACAACATTCTCGTATGCGAACGTGGCGCGTCGTTCGGCTACCACAACCTCGTTTCGGACATGCGCTCACTGGCGATCATGCGCGATACCGGATGCCCGGTCGTGTTCGACGCGACGCATTCGGTGCAGTTGCCGGGTGGCCAAGGCACGTCGTCGGGTGGCCAGCGCGAATTCGTGCCGGTCCTGGCGCGCGCAGCGGTGGCCGCCGGCGTGGCCGGCATTTTCATGGAAACACATCCGCAGCCGGAGAAGGCGCTGTCCGACGGTCCCAATGCGTGGCCGCTGGGACGGATGCGCGCGTTGCTGGAGACGCTCACGGAACTGGATGCGGCCGTCAAACGCAGCGGCTTTCCCGAAGCCGAACTGATGGCCGGTTAAGCCGGCGCCCTTCAACCCCTTGAACTCCGACCTCCAAAGACAATGAGCGCCATCGTCGACGTCATCGCCCGCGAAATCCTCGACTCGCGCGGCAATCCCACCATTGAAGCGGACGTCGTCCTCGAATCCGGCGTGTCCGGCCGCGCGGCCGTTCCCTCGGGCGCATCGACCGGCTCGAAGGAGGCGATCGAGCTTCGCGACGGCGACGCCGCGCGCTACCTCGGCAAGGGCGTGCTCAAGGCCGTCGAGAACGTCAACACCGAGATTTGCGAGGCGATCCTGGGGCTCGACGCCTCGGAGCAGGGCTTCATCGACAACACGCTGATCGACTTGGACGGCACCGAGAACAAGGGGCGGCTGGGCGCCAACGCGATCCTCGCCGTCTCCTGCGCGGTGGCCAAGGCCGCGGCGGACGAGTCCACGCTGCCGCTGTACCGGTACTTGGGCGGCGCAGGACAGATGCAACTGCCCGTGCCGCTGATGAACGTCATCAACGGCGGCGCGCACGCGAACAACAAGATCGACCTGCAGGAATTCATGATCGTTCCGCTGGGCGCGCCCAGTTTCAGCGAAGCGCTTCGCTATGGCGCCGAGGTCTTCCACACGCTAAAGAAGCTGATCGACGCGCGCGGCATGCCCACGACCGTGGGGGACGAGGGCGGCTTCGCGCCGGACCTCCCGTCGAACGAGGCGGCGCTGCAGCTGCTGGTCGAGGCGATCGACAAGGCGGGCTTCACACCTGGCAAGGACATCGCGCTCGCGCTCGACTGCGCGGCCAGCGAGTTCTGGAAGGACGGGCGCTACCAGCTCGAGAGCGAGAATCGCGCGCTGACGTCGGAGCAGTTCGCCGACGTGCTGGCCGCATGGTGCGACAAGTATCCGATCGTCAGCATCGAGGACGGCATGTCCGAGCACGACTGGGACGGCTGGAAGTACCTGACCGACCGGCTGGGCAAGAACGTGCAGCTGGTCGGCGACGACATCTTCGTCACCAACACCCGGATTCTCAAGCAGGGCATCGCCAAGGGTGTCGCTAATTCGATCCTGATCAAGATCAACCAGATCGGCACGCTGTCGGAGACCTTCGCGGCGATCACGATGGCCCACCGCGCCGGTTACACGGCCATCATCTCGCACCGCTCCGGCGAAACCGAGGACAGCATGATCGCCGACATCGCCGTCGGCACCAACGCCGGCCAGATCAAGACGGGCTCGCTATCGCGTTCGGATCGCATCGCCAAGTACAATCAGCTGCTGCGCATCGAAGAAGACTTAGGCGACGCGGCGAGCTATCCGGGCCGCGAGGCCCTCTTCAATATCCGCTAGAGGGATCGCGCCGCTGCCATGCGCTGGCTCGCCATCATCTTCGCCGTGCTGATCGTCGCGCTGCAGTATCCGATGTGGCTGGGGAAGGGCGGCTGGCTGCAGGTGCGCGAGACGGACCGCCAATTGGCGCTGCAGAAGGAAGCCAATGCGAAGCTCAAGGCGCGCAACGACGCGCTCGATGCCGATGTGCGCGACCTGAAGACCGGTTCCGAGGCGATCGAGGAGCGCGCGCGCTCTGAGCTCGGCATGATCCGCTCCGACGAAGTGTTCTTCCAGGTGCAACCGGCCGACGGCGCGCCGATGGTGACCCCGGCGCCGGCGCTGACGGCTCCTGGCGCTCCTGCTGCCGCGCATCGCTGATAATTCGCCGGCCGAAACTTCGCAGTTACGTCCCATGCAGCGCGTCACGTCGCGTCACAACCCGCGCCTTGTCGAGGCCGCGGGGCTGCTGGCGTCGTCGCGCGACCGGCGCAAGACCGGCCGCTGCGTCCTCGAAGGCGAACACCTGATCGGCGTATATCTCGACCGCGTGGGGCTACCCGAGACGCTGATCGTCGTCGACGAACGCCTCGAGGATCCGCGCTTTCGCGCGATCGCGGTGCGCATGCCGGCGCGCGACGTCATCGCCGTCCCGGCCGCGGTCTTCGGCGAGGTATCCACGCTGCCGGCTGCCGTCGGCGCACTGGCCGTGGTCGCGACACCCTCGCCGTCGCTGCCGCCGCCTTCGCAATTCCACCTGCTGCTCGAGGACGTACAGGATCCGGGCAATGTCGGCGCCATGCTGCGCACCGCCGCTGCTGCCGGCGTGGAACAGGTGCTGCTGTCGAAGCACTGCGCCTTCGCGTGGTCGCCCAAGGTACTGCGCGCAGGGCAGGGAGCGCACTTCCTGACGACGATCGTCGAGGATGTCGATCTCGTCGCCTGGTCTCGCGCCTTCCGCGCAGATGGACGGGTTGTTGCAGCGGTGGTCGCGGGCGGCGAGGATCTCTATGCGAGCGAATTGCCGGCGCGTGCCGCCATCGTGATCGGCAACGAAGGCGTGGGACTGTCGGCGGCGCTGCTGGCCGAGGCAGACGTCCGGGTCACCATTCCCATGCCGGGCGGCGCCGAGTCGCTCAATGCGGCGGCGGCCGCCGCCATCGTGCTGTTCGAGTGGGTGCGCAGGCGGCGTGCTGCAGCGCGACCCGCGTCAGTTGTGCGCCGCTGAAAAGCGCGCGTCCTCGCGGCATCCGCCGCCGACATCCGGTGCGGAATAGCGGCCCTCGATGCCCTGGGCGGTGATCTTGAGATCGCTGACCGAGGCCATCGTGTTCAGTCCGTCGTCGCACTTGTAGGTGGCGGATGGAATGAAGTGCAGCGGGCCGTTCTGGGTCATCGTACCGACAAACGAGCATCCCTCGTTCAGACCGTTGTAGAAAAATGCGAGATTCGTCGTGGAACCGGATTGCGATATCTGCACCGAGAAGGTATCGGTGTAGAGGGAGTTGTCGGCGCTGTTGGTGCATCCCGTGTAGGCACCCGACTGTCCGCCTGTGTAGGCTCCCGAAACCGGTATCGTGGTCAGGGTAAGGCGCTGAATCGCCTTGGTGACCGTGCCAACGCCCGTGATGGTATAGGTCAGCGTGCCGAGGGAGGCGTTGTTGGGGTCCGGCTCGAACGTCGCGGTGCCAACCTGCATTTCCGATCCCGCGGTGTCGGCGGGATTCCATGGAGATGGAAAGTAAGTGCCCTGATAGGTAAATACATTCCCGGTGTACTTGCTCGTTCCATCCCAGGAGGTTACCGCGTTCATCCATGTCGGTTTCTTGTCCGGCCCATAGATGAAAAAGATGGCGTAGATCACCGTGTCCGACTGGAAGAGAGTAATGCCCCATCCCTCTTCCCCCACCGTATACCAGGTGTCGGTGTAATCGACGGCGAGGCCTGACGTGACGGCACTGGCGGGCATCGGAGCCAGCAGCACCGACAACACGGCGAGCGTGATCGCGCATAAGGATCGACCAAGCTTAGCAGGTAGACGCATGATTACCGGAAAAAAATGGAGAGGCATCCATTCTACCAACCTGCCGGCGTGTCCGCGTTGATTGCAGTCCGCCAGTTTGGTATCAAAGTGTTGCAGCGAGCGCAGCAATTGCGCTTTGCACGGGAAGGGCACCCTGCGCGCCAAGGCCCGTGCAAGCCAGCGATCCCGCGGCGACGCCTTCGGCCAGCGCGCGCCGCAACGGTGCGCCGCGATCGACCGCCGCCGCATAGGCGCCGACCATCGCGTCCCCCGCGCCTGTCGTGTCCACGACCGTCGTTTCCGGTGCGGCGATCGAGACCGTTTGTGCCGAATTTGCGGTGCCGCTCAAGGCTGCGGCGCTGCAGTTCCCGACCGGCCATCCGGCAATCGCCTGCGTCCTGCCCGGTGCGCGTTCGAGCGCCGAGTTCGACGATAATGCGGCCATGGCAGCCTTCCCGATTCCTTCCAGCTACTGGCAGGCGCTGCGGCAGCGCGCGCTGATCCACCCTTCGGCACCGGTGCCGGAGGCGGTGAGGGGAACGCGGCCGTGACCGGCTACGTCGATGCGCATCATCACGTGTGGTCGTTGAAGCGTGGCGACTACGGATGGCTGACGCCGGACTTGGCCGAGATCTACCGCGATTTCACGCTGCGCGACATGGAGCCGCTGAACGAAGCGGCGGGCGTAACGACGACCGTGCTCGTGCAAGCCGCGCCGACGGTGGCGGAGACGCGATTCCTGCTCAAGGTCGCGAAGGACAGCGGCGGGCTCGTCATGGGCGTGGTCGGCTGGGTTGATCTTGCCGCCGCCGACGCCATCCCCACGCTGACGCGGCTCGCCCGCGATCCGCTGCTCAAGTCCATCCGTCCGATGCTGCAGGACTTGCCCGACCCGGCGTGGATCCTGCGCGCCGACGTGGGCCGCGCGCTGGCCGCGCTGCCGCGGCTGGGCTTGCGGTTCGACGCGCTCGTCAAGCCCGAGCAGTTGCCCGCGCTGCTGCCGATGCTCGACCGCAACCCGGACCTGGCCGTCGTCATCGATCACGCGGCCAAGCCCGACATCGCGCGGAAGATGTGGGAGCCATGGGCACGCTCGATGCGCGCGGCGGCGGCGAATTCGAAGGTGCGGTGCAAGCTGTCGGGGCTGGCCACGGTGGCCGGGCCCAATTGGACGATCGACATGCTGCGGCCGTATTTCGACCACCTGCTCGAGTGCTTCGGCGCGCAGCGCGTGATGTGGGGCAGCGACTGGCCCGTGGTCAACCTGGGCGGTTCCTATCAGCGCTGGTATGCGGCGACCGTAGCATTGATGGCCGGGCTCACGCCGCAGGAACGCCACTGCGATCATGGGCGGCACCGCGCGGAAATTCTACGGGCTTTAGGTTCTTCGTCCGCCTGCCTCAATAGATGTGCCGCGCCAACTGCGCTCTGTGCAGGATCGTCGTCGCGATCTCCTCGATCGACTTCGACGACGTGTCGAGCATCTGAATGTTCTCGCGCTGCATCAGCGCCTCCGCCTCGCGCACTTCGTAGCGGCAGCTCGCGAGGGACGCGTACTTGCTGCCGGGCCGGCGCTCTTCACGGATCTCGCGCAACCGCTCGGGATGGATCGTCAGGCCGAAGAGTTTGTCGAGGTGCGGCACGACGGACGACGGCAGCTTCTTGTCGGCGAAGTCGTCGGGCGTCAACGGAAAGTTCGCCGCACGCACGCCGAACTGCAACGCGAGGTAAAGCGATGTCGGCGTCTTGCCGCAGCGCGACACGCCGACCAGGATCACTTGCGCCTTCGCCAAGTCGCGCGTCGCCGCGCCGTCGTCGTGCGATTGCGTGAAGTTGATCGCCTCCATCCGCGCGAAATACTCGTGGCTGTTGGCCATCCCGTGCGTGCGTCCGGCGGCATGCGAGCTCTTGGCCCCCAATTCAGCCTCCAGCGGCTGGATGAAGATCTGGAACATGTCGAGCGTCAGCGCGTGCGCGTCGCGCCGGATGATCGCGCTCATCGTCTCGTCGACGACCGAGCTGATGACAATAGGACGCTTTCCCTCGCGTTCTGCCGTGGCGTTGACCTTCCGGATGGCCTCCGCGACTTTGTCGAGCGAGTCGACGAACGGAATGGTCACGCGATGAAATGCAATGTCCTCAAACTGCGTGAGAAGGCTGTTGCCGAGCATTTCGGCCGTGATGCCGGTGCGGTCGGACAGGAAGAACACCGTGCGGCGGTCAGGCATTCGATTGCTCCGTGCGGGCAGCCCCCATTCCGGGACGCGTCACGCGCATGGCCGTGTACAGCGCGATCGCGATGAGCAGCGCCGCCAGCAAGTAGGGCGCGCCGGGCACATGCCACGGCCCTTCGGCGCGCAGCGCGATGGCGAATACCTGCGTGAACAACAGCGGCCCCAGCATGCCGGCCACGCCTTGCACGCTGCCCAGCGCACCCTGCAGCTTGCCCTGATCGGAGGCGCCGACCTGCCGTGACATGAGGCCCTGGATGGACGGGTTGGACAGTCCCCACAACGCGAGCAGCGGAAGGCCCGCGAAGAAGAGGGAGCCGGTGGGTGCCCATCCGTAAACGGCGAATCCCAGCGCGCCGCAGGTGAGACCCGCCATCAGCGCGCGGCGTTCGCCAAAGCGCGAAACGATGGCTCCCACCAGTCCGGCGGAGACGATCATCTGCGCGACGCCGACCGCGGCCAGCGTCAGTCCGACGGTCGCGGCGTCCCAGTGATAGCGATAGCTCGTGTAGAGCACGAACACGCTTGGCAGCGAATCGTGCGCGACGCGCTGCAGGAACGCCGCGATGCCCAAGCCGGTCAGCACCGGCTTTGTGCGCAAGAGCCGCAGCGAGCCGGCAGGGTTCGCCATGCGCCACCGAAACGGCGTGCGCCGTTTGCGTGGAAGCGATTCGGGCAGAACGAAGTAGCCGTACAACGCGTTGGCGAGGCTCAACCCCGCCGCGACCCAGAACGGCAACCGCAAATCGATGTCGCCCAGGATGCCGCCGACGGCCGGACCGACGATGAAGCCAAAGCCGAACGCTGCCCCCAGCATGCCGAATTTCGCCGCGCGCTTGTCCGCAGGCGTGACATCAGCGACGTAGGCGCCGGCTGTCGAGAACGTCGCGGCGGTGATGCCGGAGATGAGGCGCCCGGCGAAGAGCCACCACAGGGAAGGCGCCAGCGCCATCGCGATGTAGTCGACGCCCATGCCGAGGTTCGACAGCACGATGACCGGCCTGCGGCCGAAGTGGTCGGACAACGCACCTAACACCGGCGCGAACAGAAACTGCATCGTGGCCCACGCGAAACCGAACACGCCCGTAATGGTCGCCGCGGCGGCGATGTCGCCGTGCATGAATTCGACGACCAGCTTCGGCAGCACCGGCACCATGACGCCCAACGCAAGCATGTCGAGCAGAACGGTGACCAGGACGAACGCGAATGCCGCTCGCCCCGGTGCCGGCGTCGATTCAGTCATCGCCTAAGGGTCCGGAACCTGAGCAGCGCGCGGCTCACCACCGCGACCAGATGGGCGGGACGCCCGCCGGCAGGTCCGGCAGGTCGCCCAAGTCGAGCCAGCTCTCACCGGGGCCGTGGTAGTCGGAGCCGCTGGACGCCGCCAGGCCGAACACGCGCGCATAGGTCGCGTATTCGGCGAATTGCGCGGGCGTATGCGACGACGACAGCACTTCGATGCCGTCGCCGCCGGCATCGCGAAACTCCTGCAGCAAACGCCGCATGCCGGTCGGCGAAACCTTGTAGCGACCCGGATGCGCGATGACCGCGACGCCGCCCGCCGCATGTATCCAGTCGACGGCGTCGGACAGCGTCGCCCACGCGTGCCTTACGTAACCGGGCTTGCCCGGCGTGAGGAAGCGCTTGAACACGTCCTTCGTTTCCTTGGCGTGGCCGGACTCGACCAAGAAGCGTGCGAAGTGCGTGCGCGATATCAGTCGATCGCTGGTGACGTACTTGCGCGCGCCCTCGTACGCGCCGACGATGCCGGCTTCCGCCAAGCCTGCGGCGATACGATGCGCGCGCTCGTCGCGGCCGGAACGGATGCTGGCGAGTCCCGCGCCGAGCGTCGCATTGGCGGCGTCGATGCGCAACGCGACGACGTGAATCGTGTGCGACTCCCAACTCACCGACAATTCCGCGCCGGGAATGAGCGTGATTCCGACGTCCTCCGCGGCCGCGCGAGCCTCGGTCAGTCCGCCCGTGTCGTCGTGGTCCGTGAGGGCAAGGACGCCCACGCCACGAAGGGCGGCGCGGCGCACGACCGCTTCCGGCGTCAGCAACCCGTCGGAGTACGTCGAATGAGAGTGAAGATCGTATTTAGCCAAATGAGTAGGCAACTGAGTAGCCACAAGAGCTGGCAGACGTGCATGAAAAACTTGAGATAAGTTATTGATTCTAGCAGAATAGAGGGTTTCCCCGGCGCCAGAAGCCCCCTCCATGCTCACCGCGGCAAACTTAGCCATCCAGTTCGGCGCCAAACCTCTCTTCGAAAACGTCTCGATCAAGTTCGGCGACGGCAACCGCTATGGCCTCATCGGCGCCAACGGCTGCGGCAAGTCGACGCTGATGAAGATCCTGGGCGGCGACCTCGAAGCGTCGAACGGCAATGTTGCGATCGACGTCAGCGAGCGACTGGGTAAATTGAAGCAGGATCAGTTCGCGTTCGAGGACCAGCGCGTGCTCGACGTCGTGCTGATGGGACACGAGGAACTGTGGGAAACGCGCGCCGAGCGCGACGCGATCTACGCCGATCCCGACGCCAGCGAAGAAGACTACGTGCGCGCCGCGGACCTCGAAGCGCATTACGCCGAGCTGGGCGGATACACGTCCGAAGCGCGCGCCGGCGAGCTGCTGCTGGGCCTCGGCATTCCCACCGAACAGCACGACGGGCCGATGAGTGCGGTGGCGCCCGGCTGGAAGCTCCGCGTGCTGCTCGCGCAGGCGCTCTTCGCCAATCCCGACATCCTGCTGCTCGACGAGCCGACCAACCACCTCGACATCAACGCGATCCGCTGGCTGGAAGGCGTGATCAACGCGCGCGACTCGACGATGGTGATCATCTCCCACGACCGGCACTTCCTCAACAGCGTGTGTACGCACATGGCGGACCTGGATTATGGAACGCTGCGCGTGTATCCGGGCAATTACGACGACTACATGATCGCGTCCACGCAGGCCCGCGAGCGACTGTTGTCCGCCAACAGCAAGGCCAAGGATCGGATCGTCGAGTTGCAGGACTTCGTGCGCCGCTTCTCGGCCAACAAGGCGCGCTCCAAGCAGGCGACGTCGCGCATCAAGATGATCGAGAAGCTGAAACCCGACGACGTCAAGCCATCGTCGCGCCAGAATCCCTACATTCGCTTCGACTACGATCCGAAGCAAAAACTGCATCGCCACGCGGTCGAGGTCGATGGCATCGCCAAGGGCTGGCCGGGCATGGCGAAACCGCTGTTCGTCGATTTGTCGTTCACGCTCGAGGCGGGCCAACGCCTGGCGATCATCGGACCCAACGGCGCGGGCAAGACGACGCTGCTGCGAACGCTGATCGGCGATCTCGCGCCCGACGCCGGAGCCGTCAAATGGGCCGAGCGCGCGACAATCGGCTATTACCCGCAGGACCAGACGGCGGACTTCGAGCAGGACATGAACCTGCTTGACTGGATGGCGCGCTGGATGCAGCCGGGCGACGATGAACAGATCGTCCGCGCCACGCTCGGACGACTGCTCTTTTCCGGCGACGAGACGCAGAAATCGGTGCGCGTGCTGTCCGGCGGCGAACGCGGGCGGATGCTGTTCGGCAAGCTGATGCTGCAGCGAGCCAACGTGCTGGTGCTGGACGAGCCGACCAACCACATGGACATGGAGTCGATCGAATCGCTGCAGCTGGCCCTCGAGCTGTATCCGGGCACGCTGATCTTCGTGTCGCACGACCGGCAGTTCGTCTCGGCGCTCGCCACCCAAATCCTGGAACTTGGGCTGCCGCGGCCGGTCCATTTCGACGGCAATTACGAGGAGTATCTAGCCTCCCGCGGCTTGGCGTAGACTGGTCCCAGAAAGCCCTGCGTCGGGCGGGCGGGAAAGCTACACTTTGAAGCCCTTTGGCGCCGTTCGTCCGGGTGGCCTTGCGCAATGGGCGGTATTTGGTCAAAAATATGCCATTGGTATAGCGTCGCGGCCGTTTATGAGGCACACTGCGGGCCGTGACGTGAACGAAAGCGTGTCCTAAGGCAAAGGCCCACGAACCGTGAAACTTCTTGACCGCGTCCTCAATCCCCGCGAGATCCGGCGGCGGCTCGGCATGAACCAGGAACAGTTCTGGACGCAGATCGGCGTCACGCAGAGCGGCGGTTCCCGGTACGAAAGCGGCCGCGAAATGCCCCGGCCGGTCAAGGAATTGCTGCGGCTTGTTCACGTCGAGCAACTCGACCTGTCGCAGGTCAAGCGCGTGGACTTCGAGATCATCAGCTATCTCAAGGATTCGCACCCGGACCTGTATCGAACGCTCCGCCGCGCGGTCAAGAGCCGCCACAAGCCGGCACCAGACACCGGCGCCAACCTCGCGTCCGAATTGGGAGAAGCCGGGGGCGCCGACGATCTGGAACCCGAAGAGATCACGTCCGGCCCAGACGGGCACCGCCAGGCCTGACGTACCGCATCGCTTCGGTTGGATCACGGCCGCCATCGCGCGGCCGTATTTCATTCTTGGAGCCGTTGCCACGCGCGCGAGCCCGCCGCGATGCACCACGTCTCGTCGAATCGCAGCTGCAAGGTAAAATATGATGTTTTAGCCATTTCCTACTGCGGCGCACCATCGGTGTCGCCGCGCGGCCGCCGCGACGGCTGATCTGGAGCGCCAACGATGAGCGAGGCACGGGTCGTTCCCTTCGAGCGATTGCGCATGACGGACGTGGAGCAGGTGGGCGGCAAGAACGCTTCCCTCGGCGAAATGATCAGCCAACTCGAAGGCGCCGGCATTCGCGTCCCCGGGGGGTTCGCGACCACCGCATTTGCCTATCGCGAGTTTCTCCAGCACGAAGGCCTCTCGGCGCGCATCGCGGAACGGCTGTCCAAACTCGACACCGACGACGTGACCGAACTCGCCAAGGCTGGCGCGCAGATTCGCGGATGGCTCGTCGCCGCGCCGCTGCCCGCGGCGCTCGAGGCAGAGATTCGCGCTGCCTACGGCGCGCTGGCCAAGGAATCGCCAAATGCCTCCTTCGCGGTTCGCTCGTCGGCGACCGCCGAAGACCTGCCGGACGCTTCGTTCGCCGGTCAGCAGGAAACATTTCTAAATATCAATGGTTTGGATAATGTATTTAATGCAGTGAAAGAGGTTTTCGCCTCCCTCTACAACGACCGCGCCATCGCCTACCGCGTGCACAAGGGCTTCGCGCACGAGGAAGTGGCGCTGTCCGCCGGCGTGCAGCGGATGGTGCGCAGCGACTTGGGCGCATCCGGCGTCATGTTCACGATCGATACGGAGTCGGGCTTCGACCAGGTCGTGTTCATCACGTCGGCCTACGGGTTGGGCGAGACCGTGGTGCAGGGCGCCGTGAATCCGGACGAGTTCTACCTCTACAAGCCGAACCTTGCGGCCAAGCGGCCCGCCATCCTGCGCAAGACCGTCGGCGGCAAGGCGGTCAAGATGACGTTCACCGACGCGCAGCGCGCCGGAAAGTCCACCGTCACCGTCGACGTGCCCGAAGGCGAGCGGATCCGCTTCTCGATCACCGACGACGAAGCGCATGAGCTCGCGCGCTCGGCGGTGGTCATCGAGCAGCACTACGGCCGCCCGATGGACATCGAATGGGGCCGCGACGGCCAGGACGGCAAGCTCTACATCCTGCAGGCGAGGCCCGAAACCGTGAAGTCGCAGGAGGACACGGCCGAGCGCCTGCGCCGCTATCGTCTCAAGTCCAAGTCCACGATCTTGGCGAGCGGCCGCGCCATTGGCCAGAAGATCGGGCAGGGCAGCGTGCGGCTCATCAAGTCCTCCGCGGAAATGGACCGCGTCAAGGCGGGCGACGTGCTCGTCACCGACATGACCGACCCGGATTGGGAACCGGTGATGAAGCGCGCTGCGGCCATCGTCACCAACCGCGGCGGCCGCACGTGCCATGCGGCGATCATCGCGCGCGAGTTGGGCATTCCCGCCGTCGTCGGCTGTGGCGACGCGACGCGCGTGCTGAAGGAGGACGCGGCGGTGACGGTCTCGTGCGCCGAGGGCGACACCGGGCACGTGTACGAAGGCTTGCTGCCGATCGACGTCATCGACGTTCATCTCGACAAGATGCCGGTCGCGCCCACAAAGATCATGATGAACGTCGGCAATCCCGAGCTCGCGTTCGAGTTCCGGCGGCTGCCCAACGAAGGCGTAGGCCTGGCGCGGCTGGAATTCATCATCGCCCGCAACGTCGGCATCCATCCCAAGGCGCTGCTCGAGTTCGACCGCCAGCCGGCCGAATTGAAGCGCGAGATCGAGGCGAAGATCGGCGGCTATGAAAGTCCCACCGAGTTCTACATCCAGAAGATTGTCGAGGGCGTGGCGACGATCGCCGCCGCCTTCTTTCCCAAGAAGGTGATCGTGCGGCTGTCGGACTTCAAGTCCAACGAGTACATGAACCTGCTGGGCGGCAAGCGCTACGAGCCGCACGAGGAGAACCCGATGCTGGGGTTCCGCGGCGCGTCGCGGTACATCGCACCCGAGTTCTACGATTGCTTCGCGCTCGAATGCGCGGCGATGAAGCGCGTGCGCGACGTGATGGGCCTCACCAACGTCGAGATCATGATTCCGTTCGTGCGCACGCTGACCGAGGCGGAAAAGGTGCTGGAACTCCTCGCCCGCAATGGTCTTTCGCGCGGCGACAACGGCCTGCGCGTCATCATGATGTGCGAACTGCCGTCCAACGCGGTGCTGGCCGAGCAGTTTCTCGAGCACTTCGACGGCTTTTCGATCGGCTCCAACGACATGACGCAGCTGACGCTCGGTGTCGACCGCGATTCCGGCGGCGCGATCGCCGCGACGTTCGACGAGCGCGATGGCGCGGTCAAGGCGATGCTGTCGCTGGCGATCAACGCGTGCAAGAAACACAAACGCTACTGCGGCATCTGCGGGCAGGGACCGTCGGACCATCCCGACCTCGCGCAGTGGCTGGTGGAGCAGGGCATCGAGAGCATCTCGCTCAATCCGGACACCGTCGTCGAGACATGGATGGCGCTGGCCGGCGGCAAGGCGCAATGACGCAGAGAATCAGCTGAGAGTCGAATGAGGGCGCGGCGGGAGCGCCTCGTCCATCCGTCCGATTTTCTCCGAGGCACGACTTGACGTGAAATCGACGGCATGCGCATGCCGCCGTCCGTCCATGTCGTACTGTCGCCGTCGCGCATCGCCGGCGCGGGCATCGGACTGCTGGCTGCGGCCTCCGTCGTGCTGACGATTGCGCTTCCGCTGCATCCGCTGGCGCAGATCGCGCTGACTGTGGCCATCGTGGTGTGGGCGGCGTGGTCGTTCCACGTCGATGCGCTGCGCCGCGGCCGCTTTGCGGTCACCGAGGTCCGGCTGGCGCCCGATCTTATCCTCGTCGCCTGCATGGGCGATGGTCGGCTCGTTGCCGGTCACGTGCGCGCGTCGACCTACGTGGGCGCCTGGGTCACGACGATCGTCTGGCGCCCGGACGGATGGCTCCGGTCGCGCTCGATATTGGTGCTTCCCGACATGCTGCCGGCGGAGGACTTCCGGCGGCTGCGCGTGATGCTGCGCTACGCGCGAAGCGGCGACCCGCAGGATGCGCCCGCGAGCCAGAGTTGAGCGTCCAGCAGCGCGCCACTCTCGGCCTTCGTCTGGCCGGCCAGCAGGTGCAGATAGAGCGGCACCAGCGTGTCGGGCAGCGGCAGCGATGCGCGGTCCTCGCCCGGATGCGACTGGTTGCGCAGCGGCGAGCGGATCGGCCCGGGAATC
This sequence comes from uncultured beta proteobacterium, assembly GCA_963828045.1. Lineage (GTDB taxonomy): Bacteria > Pseudomonadota > Gammaproteobacteria > Burkholderiales > Casimicrobiaceae > VBCG01. Next base: position 538,236 of record CAWHCM010000001.1, read on the forward strand.
ACGGCATTGATCCGCAGGTTGGCGCGGTTCTCCCATTCATCCGCCAGTTCGCGCGCCAGCGTTGCCACACCGGCCTTGGTCACCGCATACCCGCCCCAGTAGGCGCGCGGCTGCTCGCCACGATTGTCGAGCGTGAACACCACGCCGGCGTCGGGCGACGCGTCAAGCAGTGGCATCAGCGCGCGCGTCAGGCCCATGGGTGCTGCGACGTTCACGCGCAGCAGCGACAGCCACCCGTCGAACGACTGATGCTCGATGGGTCCCAGCGAACCCAATAGCGCGGCCGTGTGAACAAGGCCGTCCAGTCGTCCCAGTTGGGCGCGCAGCGCGCTTTCGACGTTCGCGAAATCCGACGCCTCGGCACGGGCCAGGTCGAGTGGCAGGATGACGGGCTCCGGATGGCCGGCAGCCACGATCTCGTCGTACAGCGCTTCGAGCTTGCGTTCGACGCGCGCGTGCAGCACCACGGTGGCGCCGTGCGCCGCGCACGCACGCGCGAGCGGCCAACCGAGACCGCCGGTGGCGCCGGTGATGACGATCACGCGCTCGGCGAGCGTGTTGCCGGCTGCGATGGGGGAAGGGGCGGGCAGCGGCATGGGCCGCGATGATAGCAGCCGCAACGGACAGCGCCCGCCGGTACCAACTCCTCACCAGCTTCCCGATGCGCCTCCGCCACCTGAACTCCCGCCACCGCCCGAAAAACCGCCGCCCGACGACGAGCCCGAAGAGCCGCCGCCGGAACTGATCACCATGCCGCCGAACGTCGTCGATCCCTTGGTCTTCATTTCCAGCGCGGCCTTCTGGTACGCGGGGTTGCGGGACAGGATCAGCTTGGCGATCGGGTAGCCGATCAGGTACAGAGCGAGCACGCCGACCGTGGCCTTGGGACCGATGACGATGATCGGAAACATCGCCCAGAACGGGATCAGGAATACATACAGGAACCAGCCCACGCCGGGCGTCAAGACGCCGACGACGGTGAACAACCCGATGACGCCGAAAATGAAGCAGCCAAGCAGTATCCGCATGTACCACGGAATGTCGGGGCCTTGGAACTCGAACGACGCTTTCTTGCCGGTGGAGCTGCGGCTGCCCGAATCCGCCGCCAAACTCAGCGGCGCGCCGGCCGCGTCGCCCCGGCCCTCGAGCTGCGCGACGACCGCGGCGACGCCATCGCCGACGCCCTTGTCGTAGTCGCCGGCCTTGAACGCCGGCGTCATCACATTGCGGATGATGCGCGCCGCCGCGACGTCGGGAAGCGTGCCTTCCAGTCCATAGCCGACCTCGATGCGCATTTTGCGGTCATTGGGCACGACGACGACCAGTACACCGTTGTCCTTGCCTTTCTGACCTAGCTTCCACGATTCGAATACGCGAGTGGAATAGCCTTCCACGCTCTCGCCGTCGAGAGTGGGCAGCGTGAGCACCACGATCTGGTCGGAGGTCTTGTCCTCATGCGCCTTCGACAGCGCCGCAATCCGGTCGCGTGCCTGAGGCGACAGGATTTCGGCGTTGTCGACGACGCGTCCCGTGAGGTAAGGGACGTCCACCGCGAATCCCGCGATGGCGACCAGGAACAGCCCGACCGCGATGACCGAGCGAAGCCCATGTCGAGTACCGGGAAGATTGGCGGCGTTGCGAATCATGGTCCTCGCGCTTCTATGGGTCGGTCGGCAAACGCGTTCGCGCCCCCGGCTTCCCATCGGCAGCCCGTCTCGACGAGCAGCGCTTCGAGCGCGGCAAGACCTGCCGTCACTGCGTCGCTGGTGCGTTGCGCGCGCATCGGCGCGAGCATCGGATCGACAACGCGCCGCCACTTCGTCGCGGCAATGCGGTCGCGATATCCGGTGTCGGGCCAAACCACAACGACGCGCTCGTACAGGCTCGCGAGGATCAGCACGGCGTTGCGCTCCATCGTCGCGAAAAGCTGGCGCTCGAGAAAAATGGCCTGCGCGTGCTTGCGCACCTCCGTGTGCGCGCGGTCGCGTTGCAGAAAATATCGGGCAAAGGCGGGCGAAAAGTGCGCGAGCAGCGCAAGGACCGCCCCGCCGCCCAGGATCGCCAGCGCGGCGAAGAGCGCAGCGTGCGCCGTGATCCAGTCCGGCCGAAGCAAATCCGACGCGACGAGGGCGAACGCTGCAATCGCCGCGCCGAACGCGAATGCGCGCCAGCGCAGCCCGTGGTAGACGTCCGAACGCCCGACGATGGCGACGACGACCTGCGCGCCCGTGGACGCTTCGATCGCGCGAACGCGTGCCTCGACGGCATCGGCCTCGGCCTTGGTCAGCAGCATGGGGCGACACATTAGCAAATTCCGCCCTATTTGCTATAATTTGAGGCTGTCCGTGGGGGTATAGCTCAGCTGGGAGAGCGCTTGCATGGCATGCAAGAGGTCAGCGGTTCGATCCCGCTTACCTCCACCATCGACACACAACAGAACAGCCCGAATGACCGGCTGCGCACTTCTTAGTCCCCATCGTCTAGAGGCCTAGGACACTACCCTTTCACGGTAGGTACGCGGGTTCGAATCCCGCTGGGGACGCCAACAAAAACAAGTAGTTATAGGTTTCTGCGACTCCCCACAATTCAGCGGAACCCCACAATCGACCCCACTATCGCGCGGGCGAATCGTCGAAGGAATTCAATCGTAAAGATTGCCGCTGGCGTCGATTAGGGCGGCGGCGGATGATGCTCGAATTGGGAGGGGATCCCGCGTGTCCTCGCTGGTCTTTGTCGAAAAGCCGCTCGCCCCATCTAGCGTGGGCGACTAGTTATGCTCGCCCGCGCTGCTCAAACAATCGAAGCATCGATGGCGAAACGCCGCGAACAATTCGGCGTGCTTGCCGATGCAGTTAACGCAGCATTCGCAGCATCCGGCGAAGCAAGCGACCATGCGGCAATGATTCGGAAGATTTGCGCTTCCGAAATTAACCTACGCGCAAATATGCTCGTTGACGCCGTATTGGCTGACCACCAGGCGACGAGCGAAACGTCTGCGGATCGCGTTCGGCGAGCGGCGAAAGACTGGATAGCCGGCAAGATTGTCTTAGAAGAGCGCGACGTCGAACGTCACTTTGTACTTCTGAATATTTCCGAAACCAACGGACCGCCGACTATGAGCATCGAAGCGGGGCGCGCAATAGGTACGTCGTCGGCCCGCATCGACGCCGCGTTGGACGCGTTAAAGCATGACTACGTCGAGCGCGCAATGCGGATTGCCCCGCGCTTCGCAGCACGAATACGTCAATTGGTGTTCGGCCAAGTCGGCCGGTAATTCCTATCGGAATCAAAGCGAGCAGGACACGCTGATGGGAGTAGCGCGGCTGCGTCGCGGCGCTTCATTGCTCGGTGTTTCACTAGAAACCAACTGACCAGGACGCACGCTAACGACAGCGCGAAAAAGGCTGCCGCGCCCTTCCACAAATCGCCGCGTTGCGATTCGCGAACAGCATAGGACGCGCCCATGCCGGCCGTTGCCAGCGCGGTAAGCATGGCGCGTAGTGCGTCCGCGGACTTTTGCGATCGCTCTTCCTGTCTTACGCAGCGGGCTGGATTCCCGAGGGCGCGGGAATTGGCGTCGGCTTCTGCTCACCACAGTAGGTTGGATTCATGAACGCCCTCGCCTGGTTTCGCCCGGCCTCTGCTAGCGAACAACCGTTACACTGCAGGTAGCGTAGGAAATTATGCGCTTGGATACCGATCCCATGAGCCAGCGCTGAAAGGCGTTCTTGCCGCGATGGCCCAATACGATGTGGTCGGCGCCAAGCGAGTCGGCGTGGTAGAGGATTTGCTCGGCGGGATGACCTACCGAAACCTCGAACTGCGGCGTTACGCTTTTCGCCGCCGCGTTTTCCCGGAGGTTCGCAAATTGCCGCTCGAAACGTTCCTGCGCCGACTCCAGCAGCGCCTCCGTCTCCACGTCCTCCGGCGGCTCGGGAGGCTGTGCCACCGCAAGCACATGCAGCTGGGCGCCGAGCGCGGCGGAGAGACTAACGGCGTAGTCGAAAGCCTTTTCAGCAGCTGCAGATCCATCATAGGCGCACAGGATTTTGGAGGTCATTTCGGCTCCCTCTTGACGGCCAGCGGAGCTGGCTCGGAACCCGCTTCATTAGCGCTCGACAGGGAAGGAAGCAGGTGTCGTGGCAAAAAGAATGCGTTCGCGATCAGGGTCGGAACCACTGCGCTCGCGACAACCGCGGCGATCAGGTAGGAATATTGCGCGTCGGTGATGATGTGGTGCGTCAGGCCGAAGAGCGCGGAGATGCTGCCGAAGGTCAGTCCGGTGGACATCATAAGTGTCGTGTAGATGGCTTCCTTGCGGGGCGAGCCAAACACCTGCGTCATGGGATAGACCCCGACGACCTTGGAGGCCATCTTCGCCAGAAGGAGGATCACGAATGCCGCCGGCGCGGCGAAGAGTGCGGGGACGGATACGTAGGAGCCTGCGCGAATGAAGTAGAAGGGGGTGAGGAAGCCAATTGTCAGAGTGCGCAGCCGGCGGATGAGCGCATGGTCCTTACCCACCGTGCCGGCCAGAACCATTCCCATGATGTAGGCTGGCAGCACCGGCTCGCTGTCGGCCCAAAGTGCCAGCGCTCCCAAACCGAACATGCAGAGCAGCAGGAACTTGGCTTCCAGTTCGGATGGGCGGTCACCGAAGCGCTTGAAGAAGTGTGGGGTGAGCCAGGGCAGGATGGTGAAAGCGACAACGCACGCACCGGCAAAGACCAAAGTCTTGAAGGTAAACGGCGAGAACATCAAGCCCAACGCCAATACCGTTGCCAGGTCGTTCACGAAGCAGGCAGCCAGCACCGTCTTGCCGTAGTGCGTGCGATTGAATCCGAACTCCAGCATCACCGCGTACACGACGGCCACCGACGTCGTCGACAGTGCGATACCGGCCAACCAGCTCGACGGGACCGACCATCCGAGCAGGTAGTACGCCACTGCGGTGCATCCCAGAAATGGTGCTATGAAGCCAACGAGGCCAACCGCGCTGGTCTCCTTCCAACTTTGGCGCATCACCGACGGGTCGAGCTCGGCACCCGCCAGGAAGGTGAGCAGCACGGCTCCGGTCGTAGACAGGAAGCGTACCCACGATTGGTCGGTGCCGAGCACGGCGCTCCCGATGAGGGCTCCCAGGATGAGCTGCGCGACGGTGCCGACGACGATTTCCGACATCGCGGTCGCAATGCCGAGCCAAATCGAGAGCAGGGTGGCAACGAGCGCGAGACCCAGCCAGAGCGCGGCCAGCGCAAAGATATCCGTCATTGCATTTCTCCGTGCCTACGCGCGGTCAGGCATCGATAAGGATGACCTGGGTGGGCGTGCGCGTGCAGAATGTATGAATCTTTTCGGCTCGCACCAAGTCAAGCATCTTGTCGGCTTCCTCAGGTGTGACGATGAATTCGACCATCACCGGCAGGACCTCGGGCAGCTCGAAAAAGCGCTGTTCATGAATCACGCCGTGACGCCCATAGCCGGCGGTGGCGAAGAAGGCAGACCCGCCGTGAATGCCCAGCTCTTTGGCACGCTCAAGTAGCCAGTCATATAAGGGGACCTTCCCGTGCTTGCGGGGCTGATGCACATAAAATCGAAGCGCAACCGCGTTCATGTCCGACCTCCTCCGAATAGGAAGCGCGCAAAGATGAGACCGACGATGGTGAGAAGCAACGACCCGAAAACATGTATGCCAACCAGCAACAGACCCCATCCGTAGAGTCTGCGACCGAGGAGGTCGACGACTTCGGCGGAAAACGTCGAGAAAGTGGTAAATCCACCCAGGAAGCCGGTCAAGAGCGCAAGCCGCATCTCCGGTGGCGCATTGGCGTGGGTGGCGAACGACTGGACCGCGATGCCCATGAGGAAGCCGCCGCCGAGGTTGGCGGCAAGCGTTCCGAGCGGAATCGTGGGAAAGATGGGATTGAGCGCGACGCCCAATGCCCAGCGAAGCAGTGCGCCCAAGGCGGCGCCTCCGCTTACTGCAACATACGAGAGCAATCCCAAGTGACCTCCGTGTCGAAACCTGACGACACATCCGGGCGGTCCTTGGGCACAAGCAAGGCACAAAAAAACGCCTACGCCCCAACCGAAAGCCCGGCGGGTATCGTAGGCATCATCAGCCTTGCGGCGGTTATGGGAGGAATGCCATCTCCTGCGCGTATTATTACCTGAACCGTCGGCAGTCAACAAGCGGCAGCTTTCGGGCGCTACTTCAAGACCTTCTCCACTGCGCCGGTGTTGGCGTCAACGAGCACCAGGATGCCGCCGTCCTTAGCACCCTCCTTGTAGTAGTTGATGTTCCACGTCCCGTGACGAGTGCCCGGTGCCGCGGCCGTTCCCATCATCACGCCGTAACCCTGGCCCAACAGCGCCTCGCCATGCTGCTTCGCAATGGCGTACAGCGTGGCGCCGTCGCGGAAGAAATCCGGCTTCAAATCGGGAATGCGGCCCGCGCTGCCCGGCGATGAAAAGCAAGTCAGCGACCCGCGGAATGTGTCGATCGCGACATTGCTCTTGGCGGAGTCGGAATAGAACAGCAGGTGCCAGGAGGCGGCACTTCCGTTGGGTTGCAACAGGCCAAGCGACGTCGTGCTGATCTCCACCGGCACGGCGTCGGCCTTCCACGCCTTGGCATGGCCATCGGCGAGCGCATACATTTCGGCGAGCGTGGGCGCCGGGTTCTTGAGTTGCGTGGTCTTGCACGCAGGCTCGAGGGCATCGAGCGGACCCGCGACGGTAGCGAGAAGCAACAGTGCCAACAAGCGTGCGTTCATGGATCGTCTCCCCGAGAACGTCTTGTGCCGAACGGACCGAAGCCAAGGATAGTTCGGATCGGCCGGCCGTGTCGAACGGCGATCTACTCGCACGTCGCCACGATCCAGCTCTGCATGTACTCCGCACCGTCGATCCGCTCGAAGCCGCTCAGCGTGAACGCCTGCGGGCTCATGCCGATGATGTGGACGTCGAAGAGGCGCGGGCGATCCTCGGACGGCAACACGCTGCGCTCATCCCAAAGAAGCGCGGTGCGCAGGCTGCGCTTCAATTCTTCGTCGCGGCATTCCTCGATGCGCAGGTCGCCGACCAGCGCGGGCCGATTGATGACCTCCCGCCACGGCAGGATTCGTCCACGATAACGGAGAGGACGAACGGCAAAGCGCACAGAAGTACCGCATGAATATACGGTACTGTACCACCGGCCGCGTCAGATCATCAGCTTCTTCAGCGTTTCCGGGTTCTTGACGACGTCCTTTTGGCGCGACGCCGGCGCGACATAGAGACCCGCAGTCGGATTGGTCTGCAGCCGCGACAGGATGGTCGCGTCGCCGCACTTCGGGTCGAACTGCACGGCAACCTTGTCGCCGGCGACGCTGCCCAGCGAAAAGCACGCCTGGCCAAGCTGCGCATTGAGCGGCTTGAGGATGCCCGCGGCGACCAAGTCCGCGACGGGACCGCTTCCGGCCAATTGCAGGTCGAACACCGGCGGCTTGGCGGGCGAACGCCGCGACAGGTTGACCACGGTCGACAAGCCGGCGAGCTGCCGCGTCAGCGTGTCGTCGGTCGCTGCGTCGGGCAGGCCCTCCATGGATACCGTCACCTTCTGGCCGCTGCCGGTCACGTGCTGGAGGAAGAAGTCGCGGGAGAACTCGTTGGCGATGCGCGTGCCGATGGCGGTGAACGCCTCTTCTTCGCTCGCCCAACTGCCCATTCCTGTGGGAAGCGTGGTGTTGTAGTAGATCTCCTCGCCGGTTTCGCGATCGATGCACTTGATCGTCCACGAGTTCAGCCCATATTTGGTGACCACGACGCCGGACGCGGGAAGGCGCATCGAAAGCCGCTTGATGTTCACTTCGCCTTCGACGGAGAAATCGGGTCCCTTGGTGCCGTCATCGGCGCGCGCGCCACCTTCCGACCACGTGCGGAATCCGAAGGACTTGATCCGCTCCTTGAGGATGTTCTCGGCGGCCTGCGAAGGAAACGGCGGCGCGCCCGGCTGGTCCGCGTCCTTGACGGCGACGCGCACGGACACCCGAGGGTCGCCGCTCGCGCGGATGAACTCGATGCGCTCGTCGCGCGACATCTGGTTGAGCGACTTTTGCACCGCCTTGACGTCGACGACGGCCTCGGTCGAGATGTACATGAGGCCGTCCTTGCCGACCTGCGGCTCGCTCTCCTTGACCACGGCGGTGACGAAGCTGCCGCTGTTCGACAGGAGCTTGTCCTTCACCCACTCGTAATTCTTGGCGAGCGACGCCTTGTCCACCATCAACGCCAGCGCCTTCTCGACTAGCTGACTGCGCGAATCGGCGCGAAGGTCGCTTTGCAGCAGCGTCTTGTCGTTCTGATAGCGCGCATCGCTCGGGTCGATCATGCCAACGGCGGAAATCACGATCTTGCCGGGCTCGAGTTTGGGCGCCGCCGCCGCGGCGACCGGAGGCGAAGCCGTCGGTGGGGTCGCCGCCGGTGGCGAAACGGCGGAGGAGGTGGGCGGCATGCCGGAGGTTTGCCCGCTGTCGCCGGCGTGCCGCTGCGTCATGTACCAGGCACCCGCACCGACCGCGAGCACGGCGACGACCACCACGACGGCGATGGCGGAAGTCTGCGATTTCTGCGCGGGCGGCGCCGCGGCGAAGTCGGCGCGGCGTCGGCGGTGACGCGAACGGGCGGCGCGTCGGCCATCGCGGCGGTCATGCCGGCAAGCGTGCTGCCGGGCGCGTGCGTCGGACGAGGCGGCACGATCAGCGTCGGATCGCTCGAGCCGGCCGGCGCCGGCTTGGCGGCTGCCTGCAGCGCGGCGGCGAATTCCTCCGCTGTCTGGTAGCGATCATCGGCGCGCTTTTCCAGCGCCTTGCGCACGACGGCGTCCATCGCACCGGGAATCTGCACGTTGAAGCGCGAAGGGGGCAGCGGATTTTCCTCCAGCACCTTGCGCATCGTGATCGTCGACGATCCGGTGAACGGCCGCTCGCCGGTGAGGAATTGATACAGGATGACGCCGACGGAGAAGAGATCCGACCGGCCGTCGATGGGCAAGCCCTGGATCTGTTCGGGCGACATGTAGCTGGGCGTGCCCAGCACGGCGCCGACCTGCGTCAGTTCCGACGACTCGATGTGCGCGATGCCGAAGTCGGCCACCTTCACCGAGCCGTCGGGGAGCAGGATGATGTTGGCCGGCTTGATGTCGCGGTGGATGACGCCCAGCTTGTGCGAATAGCCCAGCGCGGACAGGATCTGCGTCAGGATGCGCACGGCGTCGGGCGTCGTGAAGCGCTCGTTGGCCTCGAAATATTCCTTGAGTTCGCGGCCCTTGACGAACTCCATCGCGATGTACCAGACGCCCGCGTCCTCGCCGAAGTCGTAGATGGACACGATGTTGGGATGCGACAGCCGTCCGGCCGCCTGCGCCTCGCGGCGAAAGCGCGCGATGATGTCGCGGGCGTTGTCGCCGACCAGCTGGTCGGCGCGGATCGTCTTGAGGGCGACGACGCGCTCGATGTTGGGGTCGTAGCCTTCGTAAACGACGCCCATCGCGCCGCGGCCGAGCTCCCTGCGGATTTCGTATTTGCCGAGCTTCGTGAACTCTGCCATCGATGGCTCCTGCCGGAGAATGCGCCGCTGCGTCGAAGGACGGTAGCCGAACGCGACGACGCCGGCGGCGGGGCCGGCGTCGCTTTGGATTCGTCCGTCAGCGGATCACTTGTACTTGTTGTCGATTTCCCACACCGACTTCTGGACCAGCCGCTGGACCATCGTGTCGAGCGAAACGCCGCCTTGCTGCGATTCGGAAACGCCGAGCACCGACGTCGACTTGGCGCCAACTTCCATCTTCTCTTCGGTGTAGCCCGTTGCCACCTGTTCGGTGGTTTCGGCGTTGATGATCTTGTAGCGCATGCCGATGATCCACACGCCGCTCGACTCGCCGGTATGCACCGAGCCGATGCCCACGCCGGCTACGGTGCCGGCCTGCGCCGCGCCGCGCGAACCGCCGTAGACGCCAAGCAGCCCGACCATGTTGCCGATCGCGCGGCCGTCGAAGCCGGACTGCGCCGCCGCGACCTGCTCGGTCTTCAGGATGTCGAATTTCACGACGTACTTGGTGCTCTTGAGCTTGCCCATCTTGAGGAACTTGCGCGCGGCGTCGGGATCGCCCAGGTTGTAGGCCAGCGCGAATTCGTTCAGCACAGGCCCCAGGTTCGAGCGCTCGAGCACCTGGAAGTTGGCCGCCGACAGCTCGATTTCGCCGAAGTCGGCGATATTGTTGGCCGTGAACTTCTGAAGGAACGTCGCGTTGTTGCTCTTGATCTCGCCGGGAATGACGATGAGCGCCGGGCCCTTCTTGTTCACATTCGTGTACTCGACGGGCTTGTAGAGGGCCTGGTCGGCGGAGGCATTGGCCTTTTGCGACGTCTCGCTGCCGGCGGTGGGCGAGGGGTTGCCGAATGTCGGCTGCGCGATCGCGAGCGACGCGCCAGCGAGCAGCGCCGCGCCCAGCGTCAGATGGGTGATTCGGGTCAGGATGCGATTGCTCATTGCGCTCATTGCGGTCTCCACTGTCCACATTCGATTGCGAGTGATCCAATCCTTGGCGTGTGCCTACTTCGCCTTGCCGGTCAGCCCGGCGTTGCGGCAATAGTCCCCGTAGAGCTTCGCCACGACTTCGTCGGCGTTTTCATTGACCAGCGTTTGCGCCATCCGCGAAACATCGACGCCGGCGTAGGAGGCCGAATACGCGTCGGCGTTCGAGATGATGCGGCCGTTGCCGCCCGTCAGCGTGAAGTTCATGCTCACGGAGACCTGGTTGACCGGCATCATCGGGTTGCGCATCGCCTGTTCGGTGATCAGGCCCTTCAGCACGAAGCTTGCGCCCAGCTTTTTCGACGCGGCCAACGCCGCGTCGGGATCGTTGCGGAAATACGCGTCGATTTCGGCCTGCGCGATCTGCGCCCGGATTTCCTCCGGTGTGAATGTCCGCAGCCCCAGCGATCGCAGACGGGAATTGATCGCCTGGAAAATCGGTCCGTAATTCTGCTGGTGGGCAATGATGACGCCGTTCGACTGCACCTGGCCGACGACCAGCATGATCTTTCTGCCCTTGAGGTCGGCACGGCACGGCGTGGCCAGCTGGTCGAGGATGCGCCCCTGGCGCGCATCGTCCTCGGCCTTCGCGGCGGCCTTGTCGGCTTGTTCCTGCTGCGAGAAGCTGAAGTTGCCCTGCGCCGCCGCGGGCGCGACGGCCAGCGGAAGCAGCAATGCGACCAGCGCAAGCGCACGCCAAGGTCGCCCGCGAAACCGCTCGGAGCCGGAAGCGCTGGAAATGGGAGCCATACTCGCCAAGATTATTCCATTGTCTTAGGAAAATCCACCCGAAAAGTCCGCACAGGAATATTCGCGGCGCCGACTGTGGCAAACGTCGCAACGTTGTGAACGACAACGGCCTGCGGCGCGTTGCGACCGCTATTGGCACCCGGTCTTTCCACCGTCGGTGTTGAGCTGCGGAATGACCGTACCCATCGCACCCCTGCAGGCGACGAGCGCAATGCCCGAATTCCTGCCGTGTTTGTACTCCGGCAGATTGTGCGTGGCGCCCGGGCCCAGGCTGTCCGCGCGCATTCTGCGCGGCGGCGCAGGACAGTCGAATGCGCCTCCGCGGCCGCCCTTGTAGCAGTACACGACCTCGATGGCGTAGTTGCAGGTATTCGTGATCGCGGCATCTCCGAATTGGGATACGCGGTTCTCGACGAAGCGGATGCACCTGTCGACACGGCGCGGGTCGGCCTTGCGGGCATCGGCGGGCGCGGCCGCTGCCACGCTGCTCTTGTCGGAAGGAACAGGCGGCGCCGGTGCGGGCGCGGCGGCAGTCGTCGTGCCGTTTAGCCGGTCGTTGCGCGCGGCGAGCGAGATCGCCTGCGCGCCATCGCATCCCGCGCGCCACACGGCGAAAATCGGATCGCCGTCTTCGATGGCTTCGTACGGGTCGCTGGAACCCATCCGCCGATAGCTGCGCGAGCCGCAACGAATGATGGCAACGAAGGGGCGCTCCTCGTTCTGCTCGACGTTGCGCGCGTACAGGCGCGCCACGAACGCGGTTCCCGCCGGGTCGGTCTCGAAGTAGTCGGAATTCCAGTACCAAAGCACGTGCCGGCCCTCGGATACGACGCGGCTGCCCACATACCGGTAGCCCAGCGGTATCGCCAGGGCGTGGTGCGTGAGCAACACGAGGCCCACGAGGACCGGTAACCGCCGGAACATCGCCATCGATCATCTGCCAAGGTGGAGACGCAAAATATGCTTGAGTTGGACCCGGGCGTCAAAATTCGCGCCCGAAGTGCGCGCCTCTCGTGAATGGGCGAACCGGCTTGCTTCCGGCGCCGCGACAACGGATGATCGCGGCTTCATTGCGATTCGGGTCCCCCAATTGAACGCGACAACGCTCACTTCCACCATCTCCGCGCAATGGGACGACGAGATCGTGCCGCAGCTCGTCGACTACATCCGCATTCCCGCCAAGTCGCCGCACTTCGACCCGCAATGGGCCGCGAGCGGCCATATCGAACGCGTGATCCGCCTGGCGGAAGCGTGGGTGAAGCGACAGCCGGTGCGCGGTCTCGTGGTCGAGATCGTCCGGCTGCCGGGCCGCACGCCGCTTCTCTACTTCGACGTTGCCGGTACCGGCGCGCGCACGGCGCTTCTTTACGGGCACCTGGACAAGCAACCGGAGATGACCGGCTGGCGCGACGGCTTCGGCCCATGGGATCCGTTGCTCGAGGACGACAAGCTGTATGGCCGCGGTGGCGCCGACGACGGCTATGCCGTGTTCGCGGCGCTGTCCGCGATCGGCGCGCTGCAGGCGCTGGGCGTCGCGCATTCGCGCTGCGTCGGGATGATCGAAACCTGCGAGGAAAGCGGCAGCTACGATCTTCCCGCCTACCTGGAGGCGCTCGCGCCACGAATGGGCGACGTCGACTTCGTCGTGGGTCTCGATTCCGGATGCGGCGATTACGAACGGCTGTGGGCGACGACGTCGCTGCGTGGGCTTGCCGGCGGCACGCTGACGATCGAGGTGCTGACCGAAGGCGTGCATTCAGGCGACGCCAGCGGCGTGGTGCCGTCGTCGTTTCGCATCGCGCGCAAGCTTCTCGACCGGGTGGAGGATTCGGCAACCGGCCGCGTGCTGCCGCCTTCGTTCCACGTGCCGATTCCCGCCGAACGCGCCGAACAGGCCGTCAAGGCGGCTGACATCTTGGGCGACCTCGTCATCCGCAAGTATCCGTTCGCCGGCGGCACGCAGCCGATGGTGGCCGAGCGCGCCGAGGCGCTGCTCAACCGGACGTGGCGGCCCGCGTTGTCGGTGATCGGCGCGGACGGCCTGCCGCCGATCGCCAACGCGGGCAACGTGCTGCGGCCGAAAACCTCGCTGCAATTGTCATTGCGCCTGCCGCCGCCGATCGACGCGCGCGCCGCGACCACCACGCTCAAGCAATTGCTGGAGGCCGATCCGCCGCACGGCGCTACCGTGCGCTTCGACGGCGAATCCGGCGGAACGGGATGGAATGCGCCGCCGACCGAGTCGTGGCTGTCGCGTGCGATCGAGGACGCGTCGGTTCGCCATTATGGCAAGTCCGCGGCGGCGATGGGCGAGGGCGGCACGATCCCGTTCATGGCGATGCTGGGCAAGCATTTTCCACACGCGCAATTCCTCATCACCGGCGTGCTGGGCCCCAAGTCCAACGCGCACGGGCCCAACGAATTCCTTCACATCCCGTACGCCAAGAAGGTTACCGCATGCGTGGCCGATGTCCTGGCCGCGCATGCCGCGCGTTAGGCTATTCCGCAGCCGGTATCGAAACCAGCGGCAATGTTCCGGCCTTGTGCCGGCGGATGAGCAGCTTGGCGATGTCGATGTCGAACACCGGACGCGGCGGCGCCTCGATGGTGCGCGCGAGTTCACCCTCGTCGTGTGCGGTGCCGAGCCAGCACCAGTCGCGCAGCAGGTGCACGTCGACGCGCTCGCCGTCTTCGGATCGCTCGCGCAGCGCCGCCATGCCGGCGCAAGGCCACGGCGGAATTGCCCGTGGCTGCAGCGCAAGCCTGAGGCGCGCCGCGTGGTCGTCCTGCGACTCCGCGCCGACGCACGCGCCCGCGCAGCGTTTGAGCTGGCGTGCGAAGCACGGACCCGGCCGTTTCTCCAGTCCCAGCGCCGTCCAGCACAGCGCATGTTCCGCCGCGAGAGAACGCAGCGCTTCACGCGCGCCCGCGCGCGACGAGAACGGGCCATAGCGTCCCGCGAATTCACCCGGTTCGATGGCGGCGGCCACGATATAGCGCGGCGGTCCTGGCGCGTCCGGGACTTCGAGCACGCCCGACTCGGCCTTCCTGCGCAACGCATGGTTGTGCGCGGGCAGCAGTGTCTTCACCAGTTGCGATTCGCGCAGCAGCGCGCCGATTTCGCCGGCCGTGCGCTCGAACTCGATGCGGCGGATTTCCTGCGACAGCCGCAGGTCGGTCTCGCGTTGCCAATCGCCGCAGAAGTGCGCGGCGACGCGATCGCGCAGGTTGATGCTCTTGCCGACATAGAGCGGCATCGGGTTGTCGCCGTAGAAGAGATAGACGCCCGGCGTCTCGGGCAGCGCGTCCAGCGCGTCCGCCGGCAATTGCGGCGGCAGGCTGGGAATGCGCAGGATGCGCTTGACCACGGCCTCGATGGTCTTCGCGGGCACCTCGCGATACAGCGCCTCAACGAACGCCCAGATCGCGCGCGCGTCGCCCAGCGCGCGATGCCGTTCGGCAACGGGCAGGCCGTGGCGCGCCACGATCGCGTCGAGGCCATGCCCGTCGCGTCCGGGAAACAGGCGCCGCGACAGCTTCACCGTGCACAGCGCGCGCGCCGAGAACGGCCGGCCCACGCGTGCGAATTCGTGCTTGAGGAAGCCGTGGTCGAAGCGCGCGTTGTGGGCGACGAAGACGCAGCCGTCGATGCGCGCCTCGATGGCGGAGGCGACGGCCGCGAAGTCGGGGCGCGTTCTTCACCATCGCGTCGGTGATTCCCGTCAGCGCCTGGATTACCGCCGGAATGGGATCGCCAGGATTGACGAGCGAGCTCCATTCGCTCACCCGCGGGGGGCCGCCTTGGGGATCGGCGTCGACGCGCACGATGCCGACCTCGGTGATCCGGTCGGCGGCCGCGCGCATGCCGGTCGTCTCGAGGTCGACGAAGGCAATGGAGGGGGCAAATAGCTGCATGGTGCCCAAGGCGGAGAAATGACGAAATATTGACCGAAGGGGTTGACTTCGAGAACGTTCGTTCGCTATTCTAGCCCCATGTCGAACGATCGTTCCTACCTGACGTCGTTGCAGGACTACTACGCCCGCTATCGCGCGCTTGCCATCGTACGCGTCGATCGGCGGCCTGCTGGGGCTCAAATCCAAATCCTCGGTCGCGGCGCTGGTGGCGCGCCTCAAGTTGGCCGGGTTCCTCGAATCGACGCCGGACCGCCGGCTGGCGCCGACGCGCCGCTTTTTCGCGCGGCCGCTGGCCGAGTCGCCGGTTCGCGCAGGGATGCCCGAACAGGTCGACGATTCCGACGCCGATGCCCTCACCATCGACGATTACCTCATCGAGCGACCGTCGCAGACGGTGCTGATTCGCGTGAAGGGCGACTCGATGATGGACGCGGGCATCTTCGACGGCGATCTGGTCGTGGTCGAAAAGCGTCCGGCCGCACAAAAGGGCGACATTGTCGTCGCCATCGTCGACAACCAGTTCACGCTGAAGCGCCTCGAGCAGGAGCAGGGCCGCTTCGTTCTCAAGGCCGAGAACAAGGCCTATCCGGTCATTCGCCCCGAGGGCTCGCTGGAAATCTTCGGCGTGATGGTCGGGCTCGTCCGCAAGCTCTAGCGCGGCTAGCCCACCACGCGGTTGCGGCCGCCGGCTTTCGCGAGATAGAGGTTGCGATCGGCCATCGCGAGCATCCGCTCGTGGCCCGGTAGCGTCGTGTCGGCGCACACGCCGATCGACAGCGTCAGCGCCATTCCGGGATGGATCGCGTCCCACGCGTGCCACTCCACGGCCTGGCGCAGCTTTTCGCATACCGCCTGCGCCGCGTCGGCATCGGTTTGCACGAGCACCAGCACGAACTCCTCGCCGCCGAAGCGCGCGACCAGGTCGGTGTGGCGCACCTGCGACGCGAGCAGCTTGGCCAGCGAGCGCAACGCGGCATCGCCCACCGCATGCGAGAAGCGGTCGTTCACCGTCTTGAAGTGGTCCAGGTCGGCGATGGCCACGGCGAGCGGCCGACCATGCCGCAACGCCAGCGCGAATTCGTCGGCCAGGCGCTGGTCGAGCCGCCGCCGGTTGGCGAGACCCGTCAACGCGTCCTCGAACGTCTGCCGCTCGAGCTGATCCAGCAGCATGATCTTCTGCAGGTTGGCTTCTGTCAGCGAAACGTTGAGGGCGTCCAAGTCCGCGTTGGCGCGCGTAAGCACCGCCTGGCGCTCACGCTGCAACTCGGCTTCGCGCTTGGCGGCCGCGACCTGATACTGGATCGCAAATGCCCGCAGCTTGTTGCTCGCCGACTCCGACTGCACTTCATGCTCGAGCTCGTGGAAGCGCCGGAAGTGGTGCAATGCCTTGGCCGGATCGCCGATGTGCTCGTAGAAGGTCGCCAGCGCCTCGTGGCATTCGTACCACGTCAGCTTGATGTTGTGGCGCTCGCAGATGTCGAGCGCGGCGTGCAGGCGTTCACGCGCTTCGTCATCGCGCGACTGCGCCGCGCACAGCTTGCCGAGGGACAGGTGCGCGTGGGCCACGCCCAAGTGGTATTCGATCGACTCGGAAAGACCCAGCGCATCGCGCAGCGTGCGCTCGGCGCCAGCGAGGTCGCCCAATTTTTCGTAGACGAGCCCCAGGTTGTTGAGCGTCGCGGACCGGCGCAGGGGCAGGGCGAGGGTGTCGAACAACTGCAGGGCCTCGTTCAGCGCGGCCAGCGCCTCGTGGTACTGGCCGAGATTCTTGAGGTTGACGCCGATGTTGTTGAGCGTCTTGCCGCGCTCGATGAGCGTCGCGCTCGTGCGTGCACAGCTGCGAGGCTCTGCCGGTAGAAGTCGAGCCCGGTCGCGTGGTCGCCGGATTTCGAATACACGAGGCCGATCGTGCGCAACGTCTCCGCGCGGCTCGCGGTGTTGCCGATCCGCTCGTCGATTTCGAGCGCGCGCAGCTGGTGATCGAGCGCCCTGCGAAAAGTCGCCCAGCGTGTCGTGGATGATGCTGATGGCGCGCAGCGTCTTGGCGGTGCCGAGTTCGTCGCCGGCCAACTCGAAGCCGGCGAGCGCCTTGGCGAAGAGGTCGAGCGCGGCGCCGTGGTCGAGCAGGAGCTCCGAGCAGCGTCCCTGCTGGTACAGCGCTTCGGCATGGGCGACGCGGTCGGCCAGGCCGGACGCGACGTCGGCGGCCTCCAGAGCGTGATTGAGCGCGCGGTGCGCGTCGACGGCCGAGATGCCCTCGGCGGCTGCCAGCAGCAGTGGCAGACGCTGCGCGGGCTCGCGCGCAGATGCAAGCTTGGCCAGGATTTCGTCGACCGACGTCGCCTCGGATGCGGTGTCACGCACGCTCGACCTCGACCAGGCAGTCATAGAAGGTCGCCGCGCGGCCCATGTCCGTAAGCGCCTGCGACGTGACGGCATTGGCATTGCACTCGTCCGGCGCCAGTTTCTGCCACCAGATGGACGGCGCCACGGCGACGCCCGGACGCGCGCGGTCGCTGATACGCAGCGTCGCGGTGAAGCTGCCGCGGTCGTTGCGGATGCGCACGATTTCGCCGGCGGCCAGCCCGCGCGCCGCCGCATCGGCCGGATTGAGATCGAGCTTCGGTGTCTTTTCCTCGGCCAGGAACTCCGGAAGGTTGGCGAACGACGAGTTCAGGAAATTGCGCGCCGGAGGCGAAATGAACGCGAGCGGATAGCGACGCGCCAGTTCCGGATTGGTCGCGGCCGACTCGCGCGGCGCGACATGATCGGGCAGCGGGTCCGCACCCAGCGCTTCTTGCGCCGCGCTCCAGAACTCGCACTTGCCCGAAGCCGTAGGGAAATTGCCCTGGGCGAACGGCGCATGGTCCTGCGGCAGCCCTAGTCGGCGCCAGCCGTCACGTTTCAGCGACTCCCACTCGAACCCTGCCGCGCGCGGATCGGCGCGGCGCCATGCCGGCCTGCGCGATATCGTCGTCGCTGTCGCGAAAACACGGCTCGGTGAAGCCCATCCGTGCGGCCAGGCGCCGGAACACCTCGGTGTTGGGCAGGGCTTCGCCGAGCGGGGCGATGGCGGGATTGTTGGCCAGCGCGTACAGGTGGCCATACGACGTGTGCACGTCGGTCTGCTCGAGCTGCGTGGTCGCGGGCAGCAGGATGTCGGCGAAGTCCGCAGTATCCGTCTGAAAGATCTCGTGCACGACGACGAAGAGATCGTCGCGCGCGAAGCCGCGGCGCACCTTCGACGACTCGGGCGCCACGGCGACCGGATTCGAGTTGTAGACATAGATGGCACGGACGGGCGGATCGTTGGCGTCGAGCAATGCGTCGCCGATGGCGGACATGTTGATCGTGCGCGGCGTGCCGCGGATCAGGTCGGGCCGCTCGAGAGCGTCGTGGTCGACCGGAAACGTTCCCGACGACGAGAGCAGGGCGCCGCCCGCCGGATGACGCCACGCCCCGATCAATGCCGGCAGGCAGGCGATGGCGCGCACCGCGTTGCCGCCGCCGTGGACGCGCTGCATCCCATAATTCAAGCGGATGGCCGCGGGCGGAGTCGTCCCGTAATCCTGGGCGAGCGCAACAACCTGTTCGGCCGCGATGCCGCAGACCTGCGCCACGCGCGCCGGCGGCCACTGCGCCGCACGCGCTGCCAGTGCGTCGTAGCCGACGGTGTAGCGGTCGATGTAGTCGCGGTCGATCAGGTGTTCGGCGATCAACACGTGCATCAGGCCCAGCGCCAGCGCGCCGTCGGTGCCGGGCAGCAGCGCGATGTGTTCGTGGCATTTTTCGGCCGTGGCGCTGCGATACGGGTCGATGGCGATGAGCTTGGCGCCACGGCGCTTGGCTTCCTGCGCGCGCGTCCAGAAATGCAGGTTGGAGGTGACCGCGTTGCTGCCCCAGATCACGATCAGCTTGCTGTTCTGGTACTGCTCGACATCCATGCCGACGGACGCGCCGATCACGGCCGCCCAGCCCGCCTTGCCGGCGGACGCGCAGATCGTACGGTCGAGCAGCGAGGCGCCGAGCCGATGGAAGAAGCGGCGGTCCATCGACGACGACTGCAAGAGCCCCATCGTCCCGGCATAGCTGTAAGGTACGATCGCCTGCGGGCCGTCGGGGGATGCGGCGATTTCGGCGAAGCGCGCGGCGATCGTCGCCAGCGCCTCGTCCCAGCCAATGCGCTCGAACCGGCCCTCGCCCTTCCGGCCCGCGCGCTTCATCGGATGCAGCACGCGCTGGTCGGAGTAGGTACGATCGACGTAGCGCGCCACCTTCGTACAGAGGACTCCCGCCGTCGCCGGATGGTCCGGCGCGCCCCGGACCTCGACGGCGCGCCCGTTCTCGACCGTGGTCAGCAGCGCGCAGGTGTCAGGGCAATCGTGCGGGCAGGCGCCGCGTACGATATGCGTTTCGTTTCGCAGAGGTGGATCGAGCGGCACCAAGGGAATGCGAACTGAGGAGCATCAAATTGGACGGCATTCCATTCTACTGGACTCCATGGGTCGGCACGAAGCCGAATATTCCGGGCCAATGAATTTGCCGAGCAGCGACATCCCCGAAGTGGTGCTTGCCGACGGCACGCGCCTGCCTGCGCTCGGGCTCGGGACGTGGAAGATGGGGGAACGCGAAGGGTCCGCCGCGCGCGAAGTCGCGGCACTCAAGCGCGGGCTGGATCTCGGCATGACGCTGATCGACACCGCCGAGATGTACGGCGACGGCGGCGCGGAGGAAATCGTGGCCCGTGCAATCGCCGGCCAGCGCGACAAGGCATTCGTCGTCAGCAAGGTTTATCCGCAGAACGCGGGGACGCGCAGCCTGCCGGCGGCCTGCGACCGCAGCCTGCGCCGCTTAAGGGTGGACTGCATCGACTTGTATCTGCTGCACTGGCGCGGGCGCATTCCGCTTGCCGAGACCGTGGATGCCTTCGAGCGCCTGCGCGCTGCCGGCAAGATCAAGCGCTGGGGCGTATCCAATTTCGACACGGCCGACATGGAGGAACTGCATTCGATCCCTGCGGGGCGCCATTGCGCCGTCGATCAAGTACTGTACAACCTCGCGGAACGCGGCATCGAATGGCGATTGCTCGATTGGTGCCGCAAACGGCAGATTGCCGTCATGGCTTATTCGCCCGTCGCGCAGGGCAATTTGCTGACCCATCGCAAACTCGCCGCCATCGCCCGCGAAGTTGCACTCACTCCGGCGCAGCTCGCGCTGGCCTGGGTCCTCACGCGGCCGCAGGTGATCGCGATACCGCAATCGTCGAACCTCGCGCACATCGACGAGATCCGCGGCGCGTCCGCGATCCGGCTTGAGCCCGCTGTCCTGGCGGCGCTCGACGCCGCGTTTCCACCGCCGCACAGGGACACGCCGCTGTCCGTAATCTGACCCGCGGTGCCGCTGCGCGGCGGCCGTTGCTACCGCTCGTCCGGAGGCTTCGGTGCGTGCCGCTTTCCCCGGCAGGAAATAAAAAAACATCTATCTTTCATGGGCTTGAAAAGATGGCCCGAACCCCGTCGCACGGGTTGGCACGCTTGCTGCTTTTAGTCGGTCATCCGGTGGAGCCATACCGCCGAATCCAGACAGGAGAAGCACCGTGAACTACACACATTATGACTACCTCGACCTGGCGCCCGGTGCGAGTCCCGCCCGGATCGAGGCCGCTTATGCCGCGGTGCTGGAGCGTTTCCAATTTGGCGCGACCGAGGCGGGCCAGGATCTCTCCGGCCTGGTGCGGATGATTCACGCCGCCTACGAAGTTCTTTCGCACCCCGAAACGCGCAGGAGCTACGACGAAAAGCTTGCACAGGAAGCCGCGTTGGCGGACGCCGAACTGAAAGCGACGCTCGATGCACTGCCGACGGCGCCGTCGCGTCGCGTGCAGGATGTGCCCGAACCATTGCGCGAAGCCTTCCGGGCAATGGCGGCCTGACCATGTCGAGCCAATTCACCCGTTACGGCCGCCGGGAAGTAATACTTCCAGACTGCAAACAGCGATGCGGTCGGCGGCCGTAATCCTGACGCAGCACCGGCGGTCGCGCCGATCGGCGACCCCCCGGTTCGAACGCGCGCTGCCGCGGCGCGGGCAGTCACGCCGCAATGCGCGTCGCGACGCAGGCGGCGACTCCCGTGACGATGCGCGTGCGTTGTCGCGTGCAAATTCCGGCAAGGCGCGCGCGGTGCGCCGCCGTGTCCGGCCCGAAGTCCTCGTGCCGCGCGGCTACCTTCCGCTCGTCGTTCACTAGGACGATCGTGTTCCCCAATTCATTGTCGCGACGCGGTTCATCGCGCCTCATCGCTCGGCCATTCGTCCAATGGGCGGTCGCCGTGATTTGCCTTGGAATAGCGTCATCGCTTGCCGCCAACTGCATTGCGCTCGGCGCTTCGCTGGCAAAGATATTGCATTAGCTCTGGCACACAACGATCAATCGCGGCGCCGCCAAATTGCGGCACTCAACCGACGGAGACAGCATCGTGGAGAAATGTCAGCAGTGCCAGTTCTATGACCGGCAAAACGTCAAGCCGAACGATGGCAAGGTGACGCAGTGGGGACAGTGCCGGCGCGCTTCGCCGATGCTGCATCCGATCAACGCCAAGTCGTACATGATCGAAGGAGTGTGGCCCCATGTGCGTGACGACGACTGGTGCGGCGAATGGAAGATCGCCACGCGGCGCGTGGACACGCGCATCACCGAGGTGAGCACCGGTCCCCTGGTACCCGGACACAGCGCGCCGTCGCCAATGATGCCGCCCCGGCCATCCGCGATTTCCGCCCCCACGTCCATCGGCGGCAGCCAGTCGAAGATGCCCTTGCCCGGTGTCGCCATGGTGGCATCCGGTCGCGGCGACTGAATTCCGCACATGCCAGCGCAACAAAAGGAGCCAGCCAGCAACGCGTCACTTCCATCATAAGCGCAGATCGGCGTGCTGCGGCGTCGCAGCCTGCCACGGGTTGGCCCCTCCCGGCCCGCTGCAGTCCGTGCCTCGCAGCACACCGATCTGCGTTCGTCGGGAAACCTGCTACAGTTTCACGCATTGGTGCCGCAGACCCACCGCGGCACATTTCCGCCGTCCGCCCCCATGATCGCTTCCGACCTCGCCAAGGCACTTGGCGCCGGCGCTACACTCGTTACGCCCAACAACCGGCTCGCGCGAACGCTGATCGCGCGCCACGACGCCGCCATGGTGCGCGCCGGCTGCCGGACGTGGAACGCGGCGCGTGCGCTGCCCTGGTCCGCGTGGCTGGGCACGCTGTTTCGCGAAGCCGCTGACGCGCAGGCGGTCGATCCCGCGCTGCGGCTGCTGGCGCCGGTCGAGTCCCAATTCCTTTGGCATCGCCTGGTCACTGCCGAGGCAAAGTCGCGCGCGCCGCTGCTCGATCCGCAAGGCGCGGCATTGCTCGCCGCCGATGCTTGGGCGCTCGTGCATGCGTGGGGCGCCGGCGGCGAAAGCTGGCGCGCATGGCAGGGCACGGCGGCCGATTCCGATCCTGCGCTGTTCGCCGGCTGGGCCGAACACTATCGGCGCGAACTCGATCGACTTGGAGCGACGGACCTGGCAATGGTGGCGGATGTCGTGGCGCGGTGCGCTTCCTCGGTGCCGGAATGGCGGGGACGCGACGTCGTGCTGGCGGGATTCATCGAGGTAGCGCCGCAGCAGCAGCGGCTGCTCGATGCGTTGGCAGCGGCCGGCATGTCCATCCGATCGGTGCCCTCGGTGGCGGGAAAGGCGGTACCGATGCGATTCAGCGCGGAGACGTCTCACGAGGAGGTGCGCGCGGCGCTCGTCTGGGCGCGCCGGCAGGCCGAAACGGCGCCCGAGAGCAGCATCGGCATCGCGATCGAGGACCTCGCGCAGCGCCGCGACGAGGTGCGCGCGCTGGCCGAGGACGTGCTGTGTCCGGCGCTGCAGCTTCCGGGTCGAGCTTCGGCGCCGCGACCGTACAACCTGTCGCTCGGGACGCCGCTGGCCGACACACCGATCATAGCCGCCGCGCTCGCGCTGATGGCGCTCGCGCATGGACCGCTCAGCCGTGCAGCGGCGGCGGCGCTGTTGCGTTCGCCGTATTTTCCGGGCCCGTGGCAGGCGCGCGCGCCTTGTGAATTCCAATGGCTCGACGAAGGCCGTTCGCGGGTTCATTGGGACGATGCGCTCGCCAGTCTCGTGCGATTCGACGGCGCGCTGGCGGCACGCTGGCGAAGCGCGCGTGACGGCCGGCGGCTTCCCGCGCTGCAGTCGCCTCGGGAATGGACGCGGCATTGGCGCGAATTGCTCGACCGCTGCGGGTGGCCGGGAAGCGAATCGCCGACGGCCCCGGAATTCGCGGCGCGCAACGCGTGGGAAGAGTTGCTCGAGGAATTCGCACGCATCGGCACACTCGACACGCGGATGGCCTGCGCGGCTGCGCTGGCGCAGGTGGGCAATCTGGCGCGCGGCGCCATCTTCCAGCCGAAGACACCGCCGGCGCAGATCTCGATCGTGGGCATCCTGGAAGCCGCCGGGCTTCCATTCGATGCGCTGTGGGTTGCGGGATTGTCGGCGCAGCGGTGGCCGCCGGCACCGCAGCCCAACGCGTTCCTGCCGATCGCATGGCAGCGCGATCGCAATGTTCCGCGATCGAGCGCGGCGCGCGAGTTGGCCTACGCGCGCGCCATCACCGACATGCTGGCGCAGGGCGCGGCTCGCGTCGTGCTGAGCCATCCCGCCACCGCGGACGGGGAGCCGTGCGCGGCCTCGGCACTGATCGGGGCGCAGGCACCGATTCTCGACGAAGACCTCGGCAATCCGGACAGCGCCGACGTCATGGCGAGCGCGCGGCGTTGCGAGTCCGTTGCCGACGAGCGCGCCCCGACAATGGCCGCAGGGCCGGTGCGTGGCGGCGCGGGCATCATCGCCGCGCAGAGCGATTGTCCGTTTCGCGCGACGGCGCACTACCGGATGCGCGTCGAGCCGTGGCCGGAAGCGGCGGAAGGGCTGAACGCCCGCGAGCGCGGCCAGCTCGTTCATGCCACGATGGCGGCATTCTGGCGCGACGTCGGCTCGCACGAGACGCTGCAGGCAACCGATGCCGCCGCGACGAGGTCGCGCGTCGACAGTGCGGTGAACAGCGCGCGACTCGCGCTCACGCCCGCGCGGTGGCGCCTTCTGCCGCCGGCGCTGGCAGCGGCCGAGACCGCGCGCATCGCCGGCATCGCTGCGCACTGGATCGAAAACTGGGAGCGGCCGCGTCCCGGCTTTGTCGTCACGAATGTCGAATGGTCGATGCCGTTGGAGATCGCCGGATCTGACGCTGACGCTCAAGCTCGATCGTGTGGACAGGCTCGATCGCGGCGGCCACGCGATCGTCGATTACAAGACTGGTCTCGTCGAGAGACCCTACGCATGGTTCGCGGAACGTCCGCGCGCGCCGCAGCTTGGCGTGTACGCGCTCGCGCTTGAACGCGCTTCACCGCCGGTCGACGTGCGCGCCGCTGCCTACGCAAAGCTCAAGGTCGGCGAAATCGCGCCGGTCGGAATCGCCGCCGAAGAAGCGCTGTGGCCCGACCTGACCGCCATCGCCGATTTGCGCGAGCCCAACACGTGGGCGGGCGTCGAGCAGCGATGGCACGCGCAGCTGACGAATCTTGCAGTCGAGTTGCGCGAAGGCGTGGCCACGGTGACGCCGCGAGACAACGGCGCTCCGTGTCGCACCTGCGGCCTCCAGCCGTTGTGCCGAATCGAAGCCGCGGGGCTGCGCACGCTCGCCGTTGACGATGACTGACGCCGACGAATTGCTGGCGCGCGACGTCGCGCATCGCGCGCTGGCGCTCGACGTCCGGCAATCGTTCCTCGTCCAGTCGCCGGCGGGGTCCGGCAAGACCGAACTCCTCATCCAGCGTTACCTGGCGCTGCTCTCCATCGTCGAGCGTCCGGAGCAGGTGTTGGCGATGACGTTCACGCGCAAGGCCGCGGCCGAGATGCGCGAGCGCATCGTCGCGGCGCTGCGCGAGGCGGCGGAATCCCTACCGGCACGGTCGCCGCCGGTTGCCCCGGACCACCACGCAAAGACGCGCTCGCTCGCGGCAGCCGCGCTGGCGCGTGATCGTACGCTTGGGTGGGACCTGGTCGCGCACCCGGCGCGGCTCTCGGTCTACACGATCGATGCTTTTTGCGCATCCATCGTGCGCCAGGCGCCGCTGGCGGCGGGCCTGGGATCGCTGCCGCGCTTCGAAGAACACGCGGAGCCGCTGTACCGGCGGGCCGCGCACGAAGCCCTTGCCGCAGCGGCAGCCGACGACGCGCAGTGGCGCGCGCTGCTCGCGCACCTCGACAACGACGCCGAGCGCGTGGTGGCACTGCTCGCGTCGATGCTGGGCAAGCGCGACCAATGGCTGCGCCATTTGGGCGTCGCGCCGCCCGATGCGTTGCGAGCGCATCTCGAGGCCGCGCTGCAACGCGAGATCGCCGGCGAGTTGGACGAAGTGCGGCGGATGTTCACGCCCGCAGTGCTCGGCCCGCTCGCGCGCTGCGCCGCCTATGCCGCGGACAATCTCGCCCGCGACGGCGGCGACGCGGAGGTCGCGGCGGCGCTCACACGTTGCGTCGCAAGCGGAGGCGTCCCGCCTGCGAACTGGCAGCAGCAGGAAGATTGGCGCACGCTGGCCAATTGGCTTCTGGTGAAGGACGGGCCGCGATTCCGCAAATCGATGGATGCACGCGCCGGAATCCCCGGCAAAGGAACCGGCGCTGGACAGGCCGACCGCGTCGCGCGCAAGCAGGTCGTCGAGGAATTGCTGCGGACGCTCGGCGCGCGAGATGGATTGGCCGATGCGCTGCACATCGCGCGCAGCCTGCCGCCTCCCGTCTACGCAGAAGGGGCCTGGGCGATCGTTGCCGCGCTGCTGGCCGTGTTACCGCGGGCGGCCGCGGAGCTCTCGCTGGTGTTCGCGGAGGAGGGCGTCGTCGACTTCGTCCAACTGACACTGGCGGCGCTGCGTGCGCTCGGCACGGCCGACGCCCCCACCGACCTGCTGCTGCGCCTCGACGCGCGCTACGACCACCTGCTCGTCGACGAGTTTCAGGACACGTCCGACGTCCAATACGACCTGCTGGCAAGTCTCACCGCCGGCTGGACCGACGGCGACGGACGCACATTATTCGCCGTCGGCGATCCGATGCAGTCGATCTACCGTTTTCGCGATGCCGAAGTGCGGCTTTTTCTCGATGCGCAGGCGAATTCGCACATCGGCAACGTCGCGGTGCGCGTCGTCGATCTCACCCGCAACTTTCGATCGCAGGAAGCGGTGGTGCAGTGGGTCAACGCCGTATTTCCGGAAGTCCTGGCGCCGTACAACAATCCGTGGCGCGGAGCGGTTGCGTTCGCGCCTGCGGTGGCAACGCATGCGCCCATTGCCGGCGTGCGGCCGACGGTCGACCTGGTGGACACCGTCGACGACGAGGCCGACTCCGTCGTCCGGCGCGTCGCGGCGGCGCTGGCCGCCAATGCGCCGGAGATCGCAATCCTCGTGCGCGCGCGTTCGGCGCTCGATCGGATCCTGCCCGCGCTGCGCGCGGCGCGCATTCCATTCGCGGCCGTCGAGCTCGACGCGCTGGGCACGCGGCAGTCCATGCTCGACCTCACGTCTCTAGCCCACGCGCTGCTGCAGCCCGCGGATCGCCTGGCGGCGCTTTCGGTGTTGCGCGCGCCCTGGTGCGGCCTCGTGCTGTCCGACCTCCTGGCCGCGTCGGCACACGTCGCGGCCGGCCTGCACGATGTCCTGCTCGGGCATCACGAGATCGCGGGAATCAGCCGCGACGGCCACGCGCGCCTTGATCGCGTCGCAGCGGCGCTGCTGCCGGCCTTTGCCGAGCGCGGACGCGTGTCGTTCAGCGAATGCGTTCGCGGCGCGTGGCTGGCGCTGGGAGGTCCGGCGACCGTTGACGAGGAAATCGACCTCGATGCCGCGACGCGGTTCCTCGCGTTGCTGGCTGCACACGAAACGGGCGGCGACATACGCGACTGGAACCGGATGCTCGAGGCGCTTGCCGTCCTGTATCCAACGCCGGCGACTGGAAGCGCGGCGCGCGTGCAGGTAATGACTTTGCACCACGCCAAGGGCCTGGAATTCGACACGGTCATTCTTCCTGGCCTGGCGCGCGGCCCAAAGGGGACCGATAGCGAGCTTCTGCGGTGGCGCACGCGCCCGGGCGGGCTGTTGCTGGCGCCCATCAAGGCGCGCGGTGGCGACAAGGATCCCGTCTACCACTATCTCGAACTGCTGGCGGCGGCGGAATCCGATCACGAGCTCGGCCGGCTGCTCTACGTCGGTGCGACGCGCGCGCGAACGCGGCTGCACTTGGTCGCGACGGCCGCGAAAGACGAAGCGTCAGAGCCGGGCAGCGCGACCTGGAGGCCACCGCAAAAGAACGCTGCACTGGCGAAGCTGTGGCCGGCGCTGGAGGTTTCGCCGCCACTCGCTACGACGGGCGCGGCCGCGAACGCCCCGCCCGGTGCGCCGCCGCCGCTCGTTCGATTTCCGGCGGGGTTTGCGCTTCCCGAATTCGTCAGCGCCGTGCCGATCCCGGCGGGGACGCCCGCCGATGCAGGCGAAGCGCTGATTCCTTTCGAATGGGCGCACGCCACGGCCGCCGCCATCGGCACGGTCACGCATCGCCTGCTGGCGCAACTTGCGCGCGAAGGGATCGCGCATTGGAACGGCGGGCGCGTCGCGGCGCTGCATTCGCGCGTCACGATGGAACTGCGAAGCGAGGGCGTCGACGATGATCAATTGGCGCGGGCAGCGACCGACGTCGACCGCGCGCTGCGCAACCTGCTCGCCGATCCGCGCGGCCGCTGGCTCTTCGATCCCGCACACGCGGAGCCGGCAAGCGAATGGGCGCTTGCAGGTGTGGACGACGGCGCCATCGTTCACGTTTCGCTGGACAGGACGTTCATTGCGGACGGCGTGCGCTGGATCGTCGATTTCAAGACCGGGCGCCACGAAGGAGGCGACCCGGCGGCGTTTCTTGCGCGCGAAGAGGAGCGCTATCGCGCGCAGCTCGAACGCTATGCGCGAATCGTCCACGCGCTGGACCCGCGCCCGATTCGGCTCGCGCTCTACTACCCACTGGTCGAGTCCGGATGGCGCGAATGGGCATTTGCCGCGCAGCCGTAGAAAACTGATATAATTCAAGCTCCTGCCGCACCTTGTCGCAGCGGATCAGCGGTCGACGCTGATGCGGTTTCCTGCGCTACGCCCCAACCATGCGGATATATCGCGGACTTCCGGCACGCGCGGATGGTCCGGTCGCGTTGACGATCGGCAATTTCGACGGTGTCCATCGCGGCCATCAGGCGATGCTGACGCGGCTCATCGAAGCCGCCGAAGACCTGCGCCTGCCGTCGGCCGTACTGACCTTCGATCCGCATCCGCGCGAATTCTTCGCGAAGGACGCCGCGCCGCCGCGACTGTCGCGCCTGCGCCAGAAGCTCGACCTGTTCCGCGCATTCGGCGTCGCCAAGACCGTCGTCGCACGGTTCGACCACCGGCTGGCTGCGATGACGCCGGAAGCGTTCATCGACGACGTGCTGGTGCGTCTGCTCGATGCGCGCTGGGTGCTGGTCGGAGACGACTTCCGGTTCGGGAAGGGGCGCGCCGGCGATCTCGTCCGTGCTGCGCGCGCATGCGCGGACGTTCAGCGTCGAAGGCATGCGCACGGTTGCGGTGGACACGCAACGCGCGTCGTCTACCGCGGTGCGCGAGGCGCTGGCCGCAGGCGATCTCGCGACCGCCGCGGCGCTGCTGGGTCGCCCGTATGCGATCGGCGGCCGCGTGGCGCACGGCGACAAGCTCGGCCGCAGCCTGGGCTTTCCGACGGCGAACATTCCGTTGCGGCACCGTCCCGCGTTGTCCGGCATCTTCGCCGTGCGCGTACATGGCCTGGGCGCGGCGCCGCGCGCCGGCGTAGCGAACATCGGCGTGCGCCCGACAGTCAAGCAGGACGGGAAGCCGCTGTTGGAGGTTTTCCTATTCGACTTCGACGAGGCGATCTACGGCCGCCGCGTGATCGTCGAGTTCCTGCACAAGCTGCGCGACGAAGAAAGGTACGAAACGCTCGACGCGTTGACCCGCCAGATTCGCGCCGACGTCGAGAACGCGCGGGACTATTTCGCGCGCGTGGCATGATGAGTGTTTTTCCAGGGTTCCAAGTGTGCATTTGATGACTCGATTACAAGACGACGCTGAACCTTCCGGACACTCCGTTCCCGATGCGCGGCGACCTGGCCAAGCGCGAGCCGAAGTGGGTGAAGGAGTGGCAGGAGCGCAAGGTGTACGAGGCGATCCGCGCCGCGTCGCACGGCCGTCCGCGCTTCGTGCTGCACGACGGCCCGCCGTACGCCAATGGCGACATCCACATCGGCCACGCGGTCAACAAGATCCTCAAGGACATCGTCGTCAAGAGCAAGCAGCTTGCCGGGTTCGACGCGCCTTACGTGCCCGGATGGGACTGCCACGGCATGCCGATCGAGGTGCAGATCGAGAAGTCGCACGGCAAGCATTTGTCGACCGCGGATACGCAGCGCCTGGCGCGCGCCTACGCCACCGAACAGATCGCCCGGCAAAAGGAAGGGTTCAAGCGGCTGGGCGTGCTGGGCGACTGGGAACATCCGTACACGACGATGGCGTTCAAGAACGAAGCCGACGAAATCCGCACGCTCGGCAGGATCCTCGAGAGGGGGTATCTCTACCGTGGCCTGAAGCCCGTCAACTGGTGCTTCGACTGCCAGAGCGCGCTGGCCGAAGCCGAAGTGGAGTACGAGGACCGCGTCGACATCGCCATCGACGTCGGATTCAAGCTCGATGCCAGCGGAACGGCCCAAAGTCGCCAAGGCGTTCGGCCTGGCGCAGCTGCCCGACGGGCCCGGTGTTCGCGATGATCTGGACGACGACGCCGTGGACGATTCCCGCCAACCAGGCGCTGACGATGCATCCGGACTATCACGTATGCGCTGGTGGCCACGGCCAAAGGGCAGCCTCATCGTCGCGCAGGACCTCGCCGACGCGTGCCTGAAGCGTTATCAGCTCGAGCGGCCGTGTCGTCGCGACCGCGAAGGGCGCCGCTTTCGAGCTGCTCAAATTCCGGCACCCGTTCTACGACCGCGCATCGCCCGTGCATCTCGGCGACTTCGTCACGCTGGAGCAGGGCACGGGCATCGTCCACTCGTCGCCGGCGTATGGCATCGAGGATTTCCAGTCGTGCCGCGGCTATGGCATGAAGGACGACGACATCATCAATCCCGTGCAGGCCGACGGCCGTTACGCCGGCAGCCTGCCGTTCTTCGGCGGCGAGAAGATCTGGGAGGCCAATCCGCAGATCGTCGACAAGCTGCGCGACGTCGGCGCGCTGTTTCATGCGACCAAGTACGCGCACAGCTACATGCATTGCTGGCGGCACAAGACGCCGATCATCTACCGCGCGACGACGCAATGGTTCGCGGGCATGGACGTCGTGCCGGGCTGGCACGGGCACACGCCGAAGGAGTCGCTGCGCGCGACCGCGCTGCGCGGCATCGACGCCACCGCAGTTCTATCCGGCATGGGGCAAGGCGCGCCTGTACGGGATGATCGCCAACCGCCCCGACTGGACGCTGTCGCGCCAGCGCCAATGGGGCGTGCCGCTGCCGTTTTTCGTCGACAAGGAAACCGACCAGCTGCATCCGGATACGCTGGCGCTGCTCGAACTCGCGGCGGTCAAGGTGGAACACGGCGGCCTCGAGACCTGGTTCGCCGCGACGCACGAGGATTTCGGCGTCGACCCGGCCAAATACCGCAAGCTCACCGACACGCTCGACGTGTGGTTCGACTCGGGCTGCACCTTCCAGACCGTGATGGGCGGCCCCGATGGCCGCGCGACGGGCATGGGCTCGCATCCGAACGATCACGGGTTCCCGGCGGATCTCTATCTCGAAGGCTCCGACCAGCATCGCGGCTGGTTCCACTCGTCGCTGCTCGTCTCGAGCATGGTCAACGGCGTCCCGCCGTACAAGGCGCTGCTCACGCACGGCTTCGCCGTCGACGGAGAGGGCCGGAAGATGTCGAAGTCGAAGGGCAACGTCG
This sequence comes from uncultured beta proteobacterium, assembly GCA_963828045.1. GTDB lineage: Bacteria > Pseudomonadota > Gammaproteobacteria > Burkholderiales > Casimicrobiaceae > VBCG01. The sequence goes on from CAWHCM010000001.1 coordinate 569,573, forward strand.
TCTCGCCACTCAAGGTTGCCGAATCACTGGGCGCGGAAATCCTGCGCTTGTGGGTCGCCGCCACCGACTACTCAGGCGAGTTGACGATCTCCGATGAAATCCTGAAGCGCGTCGTCGAAGGCTACCGGCGCATCCGCAACACGCTGCGCTTCCTGATGGCCAATACCGCCGATTTCGACGCGAAGGACGCACTCCCCGTCGCGCAACTGCTCGAAATGGACCGTTTCGCGCTCGCGCAGGCGCAGGCGCTGGCCACGGCCGTCGCCGCCGACTACGCGCGCTTCGAATTCCACCTGGTCGTGCAGCGGATCCAGACTTATTGCTCGGAGGAGTTGGGCGGCTTCTACCTGGACGTGCTGAAGGACCGGCTCTACACGACGGCCGCCGACAGCATCCCGCGCCGCTCCGCGCAGACCGCGCTGGCGCTGATTCGCGACATGCTGCTGCAAGCTTATCGCGCCGATCCTGTCGTTCACCGCGGAGGAAGCGTGGCGACTGGTGCATGGCGAGGATCCGACGATCTTCGTGCGCACGTGGACCGATGGCGTGGTGCAGGAGGACGCGGATGGGCCGGCCCTTGTCGCGAAATGGAACCGGATCCTCGCCGTGCGCGCGGCCGTGCAGAAGGAACTGGAGGCCATCCGCCAATCCGGCGCCATCGGTTCGTCGCTGCAGGCCGAGGTCGCCATCACCGTGCCCACGGCCGACTACGAACCGCTGGCGGCGCTGGGCGACGACCTGCGATTTGTCACGATCACATCGGCAGCCACCGTGGCGCTGGGCGACGCGCTGGCGATCCGCGTCACGCCGAGCCCGCACCCGAAGTGCGAGCGCTGCTGGCATTGGCGCGCCGATGTGGGTGCCGATGCCGAACACCCGACGCTGTGCGGGCGGTGCGTGGCCAATCTGTTCGGCGCCGGCGAACCGCGGCAGTTCGCTTAAGGTCGAAACGACTTGGCGACGACATCGGGCAGACACGAAGGCGGATTGCGCTGGCTGCTGCTCGCGGCGGCGGTGATCGCGCTCGACCGGCTGACCAAGCTCGTCGTCGTCGCGTCGCTGGCGCGGGGCGAGGAGATACCCGTCACCGGATTCATGAGCTTCGTGCTTGCCTACAATTCTGGCGCGGCGTTCAGCTTCCTGGCCGGCGAGGCCGGCTGGCAGCGCTGGTTCTTCACCGTCATCGCCATCGTCGCGAGCGTGTTCCTGGTCTGGATCTTGAAGCGCGGCGGTACGCCGCCTCATGTGCGCGGGCCTGGCGTTCATCCTGGGCGGCGCGCTCGGCAACCTCTGGGATCGCATCGCGATCGGGCAGGGTCATCGATTTCCTGCTGTTCCACTACGGCGGCTGGTCGTGGCCGGCATTCAATGTCGCCGACAGCGCGATCACCGTGGGCGCGGCGCTCCTTATCATTGACAGCTTCCGCGCCGCGCAACGTAGACGCACCTGTCGCGACGGCAAAGGATCGCCCATGATGGACATCGTCCTCGCCAACCCCCGCGGCTTCTGCGCGGGCGTCGACCGGGCCATCGCCATCGTCGAGCGCGCGCTCGAGCAGCACGGGGCGCCCATCTACGTGCGCCACGAAGTGGTCCACAACAAATACGTCGTCGACGACCTGAAGCGCAAGGGCGCCGTGTTCGTCGACGAACTCGACGAGGTTCCGCACGGCGCCACGGTCGTGTTCTCCGCGCATGGCGTGTCGCAGGCCGTGCGGATGGAAGCAGTGGCGCGTGGCCTCAACGTGTTCGACGCCACTTGTCCGCTGGTCACCAAGGTACACGTCGAGGTCGCCAAGATGCGCAGTCAGGGGCGCGAAATCGTCATGATCGGACATGCGGGACACCCGGAGGTCGACGGCACGATGGGACAGTCGCACGGCGGCATTTATCTCGTCGAATCGGTCGAGGACGTCGAACGTCTCGACGTGCGCGACCCGAAGATGCTCGCCTACGTCACGCAGACCACGCTGTCGATGGATGACGCAGCGGCGGTCGTGGTCGCGCTCAAGGCGCGCTTCCCGGGCATCGTCGGACCGAAGAAGGACGACATCTGCTACGCGACGCAGAACCGCCAGGACGCGGTGAAGGCGATGGTGCCCAATGTCGATACGGTGATCGTCGTCGGCAGTCCCAACAGCTCCAATTCGAACCGTCTGCGCGAGGTGGCCGCCAACCGCGGCGTGCCGACGTTCATGATCGACCACGCCGGCGAACTCCGGCCCGAATGGGTCGCCGGCAAGCGCCGCGTCGGCGTGACGGCCGGCGCGTCGGCGCCGGAAGTGCTGGTGCGGCAGGTCGTCGCGCGCTTGAAGGAGCTGGGCGCGCTGGGCGTGACCGAATTGTCCGGCATCGTCGAGAACGTGACGTTTCCGCTGCCCAAGGGCCTGGCCGGAAGCGCGATCGCGAAGGCGCCGGAAACCGGTCCGACGCAATAGCGGGGCCGGCGGGAACGGCGTCGTTACCTGGGCAATCGTTCCGCGCGGAACCACATGAGCAGCGCAACGAACGTCGCCGCCGCGATCGCCGCGGCCAGCGCCGCAACGATCGCGTGACGCCCGGACTCGCTCAACGCACGCGTCAGCGCTTCGGCGAAATAGAGCGGCAGCATCAGCGCCAGCCATTGGCGAGGCTTGGGCTCGCCGCGCGCGACACTCGGGAAGAGGACGGCCAGCGGCAGGGCCTTCAGCGCCAGCCAGGCGCCGCCCGCGGGCAAGGGCGCCAGCACGGTTTCCCACATCAGTTCGAGGAGCGCCAGCGCGGCCAGCCCGGCGATGGTCGCACGCGCGCGTTGCGCAATCGTCAGGGCCACGAACGCGGCCCGCGGGCCTTCATCCGACCGAGACGAATTCGTACAGTTCGAACCCGGGCCCCTGTTCGACCAGCTTCGTCAGCACGGCGAAGCCGGTCTCGGCGCCGCGCTTGAGCGTAATCGCCTGTTCCAGCGCGAACGCGCCGGCGGGGACGAGAATTTCCGGCGGCGCGGGCTCCTGGCTCGCGCCCTTTTCCTCCGGGAACACGACGGCCGGCGTAACCGAACTGGCCGCACCGTCCTCCTTCGCCGCTGCTGCCGCTTCCGGGCTGTCGGATAGAAGTTCGCAGCCGAATTCGAGACCGCTTCCCGTGAACGTGTTGCGGAACCAGCGAACCATCGCCACCTGCAGGCCGCCGCGACCCTCGATGCGCAACGCGATGAGTTCGCCGATGCGCAGCGCGGCCGGCGCCGGATCGGTTTGCCGCAGCGCATAGCCGGCAGGCGTGTGGTTGATCACCTGGCAGTTGGCCATCGGCGGCAGGCCGGCCGGCGGATTGGGGATGCCCGAGTGCAATCCGCGGCTGTATTGCCAGACGCCGCTTAAGCCCGAGCACATGACCACGCGGGCGCGCGATGGCAGCCGGTTGAACTGGCGCGCGGGCGGGATGGCCCACTGCCGCAGCAGGCGCTTCAGGAGCCCGATGTACTGCAGGCGCGCTGTCGGATCGCGGCCGATGCCCGCGGGCGTGTCGCCGCCGGCTTCGAGCGCGCGCAGCTGCTCCTGGATCTGGAAGGCCAGGTCGAACGTGAGCAGGAACAGCTTGCTGCCGTCGATCGAGCCGCCCTTGTTGGCCGAGAACGGCGGGAAGTCATGGCCGACAGGCACGATGGCCACAGCCTTGGCCATCCGGTGCACGGGCACCACATCGGTGAGTTTCGCCCAGTGCGCATATTCCTGGACGTAGCGCAAGACGATGGGAAGCTGTCCCGGCAGGAACCCGTACGGATTGGCGAGCGCCAGCAGCAGCGACTGGACGGTGAGGCGCTCCGGTGTGGCTTCCGGCTGGTCGGGCGCGATCGGGGTCAGGTGAATGCCGCGCTCGCGCGCGAACATGTAGATGAGGTGCGAGTCGTGCCACGTGCGCGGCGGAACCGGGGCGAAGGACAGGTAGCTGTTGACGAGGATTCGCGCGGTGCATTGCAGGCAACGGTGAACCAGCGCCACCATCAGCCGCTGCCCGCCCAGCGAAATGCGCTTGTCGGCCTCGTTGACGAGCAGGTGCTTGTAGGCGGTCGCCAGTTCGGTCGCCAGCGTCAGTGCGGCCTTGGCGGCCTCGAGCGCCTCACCGGACAGCGGATGCGACGCTCGGACAAACTGCTTTTCGAGCAGTGGCCAGAGCGCGTTGGCGGTGGTCCAGTACTTTTCCGCGAGTTCCAGCCGCTTGGAGTCGCTCATCGCCACGCGGTTGGTGGCCGCGAGCGCGTCGCCTATGAGGTGGGCGGCGTCGGCCGGGTCCCGTTGCACCGCTTCGTCCAGCCACGGGCCGACCTTCGCCGGCCGGATTTCCGGCGGATTGGCCGGGTGCGACACGACCGGCGGCAGGGAGAGCGACAGGGCCATGGTTGAGAATGGGCGGCGATTCGTTGTCGTGCGAGCAAATGTCAGGGCGGCCCGCGATTGTAAGCGATAGCCACGCTGGGGCCGCGACGTCCAGCGGGTTGAAGCGGAAAGCGTGCCACAAACGAGGTCTTTTGCGCTTGATCAGGGTCAGCCGGCGGCTTCCAGGAATTCCACGACCACCCCGTATTGGTCCGCGGTCAGCAACATGGGGGCGTGCCCCACGCCCGCAAACTCGACCACCTGGGCCTGCGGGCCTCGAACCGCCATCTTTTCCGCCACTTCCCGCGACAGCAGGTCGGAGTTTGCCCCGCGCAGTACCAGTGTCGGACAGATGATGGCGTCCCATACGGGCCATAAGTCCGGCGGGGCGGGGGCCTTGCGGAACGGCACTGCGATGCCCGGATCGTAGGCGATTCCCCAGCGCCCGTCGGCGCGCTGGCGGACGTTGGTTCGGGTGATGAACTCCCATTGCGCATCGGTGAGCGGGCCGAAAGGCGACGAAATGTCGCGAACGTACGCCTCGATCTCGGCGAATGTCGCGAACGTGGGATCCTGGCCGAAGTACCCGCCGATACGCGCCAGAGCCGCGGATTCGATCTGCGGCCCGACGTCGTTGACAACCAGCCGGCGGACCGGCGATTTGGGTTGGGCGGCAGCGACGATGCCAAGCAACCCGCCCATTGACGTGCCGACCCAGTCGACATCGGCCGCGCCGCTGCGCGCGATGAGGGCCGTCAGCGTGGTGAGGTACGTGGGGAAGACATAGTCGTTCGGATCGGCCAGCCAGTCGGAGTTGCCGCGGCCGGGCATGTCGACGGCGAGCACGCGCAGCTTTGGCGCCAGCGCTTCGCCCAGAACGTCGAAGTCGCGGCCATTGCGGCCGACGCCGTGGACGCAGATCACGACGCGCGGATTCGCCGCATCGCCCCACTCGTAATAGACGACGCGGTGGAACCCGTGCGGGGAGAGCGAGCGAAAGGAGAGCGTGCGTGGTTCCGATTGGGTCAGCATGGAGGTGGCGTCCCGGGGTCGCCGGCCGCGGTGCCGGCGATGCGATTGTATGCGGTTGCGCGTAGCCGTCGCGCGCGCGGCGAAACCTGCAATAATTGGACGGCCTCCAGGACCTTCAACTGATTGCCATGGCCCGACCCCTTGCCCGCATCGCCGTCGCACTTTCGTTCCTGCTGTCGGGCTGCGCGCCCGACTCGTGGTCCAACGCGCAGGCGACAGGGTTCAACGGCTTTCTCAAGGTGATCCAAGTGCAGTGCGCGCCGCTCTTGCTCGGCGGACAGGAAATGTCGTGGGCGCTGCAAACTGGCGCGGGCGACAACAACTACAGTTACTTCCTCGACCAGACGTCGAAGCTCTATTACCAGACGATCAGCCCGGGCGGCTACAGCGAAAGCCTGACCGCATTCTTCGGGCCCGGGTACGACCGCGCCATCAACTGCGTCATCGCCAAGTTGCCCGCACAGCGCAACTGAGAATTCCGGCGTCCTAACTGAACTCGCGTCCCGGTAGCGGCAGGAAGTTCGCCGCTTCGCCCCCCAGGAACGCTTCGAGTTCGTCGCGGCGCGCCATGGCATCGTCGAAGCCCAGATCCAGCAGCGCGCGGCAGAACCCGCGGTCGAACAGCAGGTACGACGTGAGGTTGGCGCCCGAGCCCTGCGTGCTGCCGAAGCCGCGCAAGACGGCACGCACGGCGCCCGGCAATGTGTCGACATACGTGAGTGCCAGGCCGGCGACGTCGCGCGACGGCGACAGCACGAACGCGTCGACATGATTGACCCGCAGGCCGTTCGCGTCGCGCGCGGATTCCGGAAGCCGGTCGATCATCCGGTTGTACTGGGTGAGGCGCTCGATGTCCGCGCCCATGTTGTCGAGGAACACCGACGACAGCGCGTGGCCCGCGACCTGGGCGAACGACGGATATTGGGCGGGCCCGTTCGCCGGACGCTGGCCCGCGAACTGGCCCACCGCCAGCACGACGATTCGCGTCGCGCCCAGGTGCAGCGCCGGCGACAGCGGCGCGATCTGCCGAACCGAACCGTCCATGTAGTAGTCCTCGTCGATCCGGCCCGCGGGAAAGACGAAGGGGATGGCGGTCGAGGCCATCAGGTGTTCGGTTGCGAGCTGTGTCGGCTGGCCGCGGCGGCGCAGCCGGTGCCAGGACCTAAGTTCCTTTTCGCCCTGGAAGAAGGACACGGCATGCCCTGACGTGTAGCTGGTGGCGTTGATCGACAGCGCCTGCAGGTTCCCCGCCTCGATCTGCTGGTCGAGTCGGGCGAAGTCGAGTTCGCGCGTCAGCAGGTCGGTGAGCGGCGCGTTGTCGAACATCGACGCCACCTTTGCCGGCACCGCGCCACCCGTGAGAACGCTGGCCAGGAACCGCGCGCTGTGCCGCGCGAGCGTCGCGAGATCCGCGTGGTAGATGTCCTTCACCGTCACGCGCCGCCACCAGCGTGTGAGGCGTGCCACGCCGCGGCGGAAGTCGTCGGCGTTGATCGCGAGCAGCGTGGCGTTGATCGCGCCCGCCGATGTGCCGCAGATCACCTGGAACGGCATCGGCGCGGTGTCGCCGACGATGTGCGCTATCGCGCGCAGCGCGCCGACCTGATACGCGGCGCGCGCGCCGCCGCCGGACAGGATGATCGCGGTCTGGTGATTGGGGCGACGCATATCGGCTCGCCTTCTTCAGTCGGCGCGCAGCGTGCGGTCGAGGATCAGCAACATCGCGGCGGTCGCACCCCAGATATAGCGGTCGCGATACGGTATCGCCCAGAAGTCGCGCCGCATTTCCCCCAGCATCCGGAAATGCCGCTGCTGATTCGCGGGATCGAGCACGAACGCGAGCGGCACTTCGAACGCCTCGGCGACTTCGATGGGGTCGGGTGTCAGTATGAACGGCGGCTCGACCCACCCCACGATAGGCGTCACCCGGTAGCCGGTGACGGTTTCATACGTCGCGAGTTCGCCCAGCACGTCGACACGGTCGGCGGCAAGGCCGACTTCCTCCGCGGTCTCGCGCAAGGCGGCGTCGGCCGGTGTCGAGTCGCCCGGTTCCACGCGGCCGCCGGGAAAGCTGATCTGGCCGGGATGGTCGGGAAGGTCGGCGCTGCGTTGTGTCAGCAGCAGCGTCAGTCCTTCCGGACGATTGACGACAGGAACCAGCACCGCGGCGGGCGTCGCATCGCCGCTGCGGCCCGGCAAGCGGAAGCCGTCGCTCATCCCTTGCGCAGCCGACGGCGCCGGTCGCGCGAGTCGCCGGGCGATCCAATCCTTCTGGGCCTCGGGGGAAAGGTGAAACAGCGGCAGCGGCATCCGGCGTGAGCGCCAGTCTCACGCCGGCACCCTGCCGCGATTGTACCGCTGTGTTTTGCGCGAGGGCGTCAGCCGGGCGCGGCAAACTGGTGCAGCCGTTTCGGCGTCACGTAAGGTCCGGCGCCGACTAAGTAGACCGTGCCGTTCATTCGATCGCACCTCGCGCGCGGATGGGCGCGTCGGTGTCGGACCGGCGGAACCACGGCGTGCGCCGGTTGGTGAGCTGGTAACCGTCGGAAAAATCGCGCAGCGCCGCCAGCGTCGATCGCAGGTCGTTGCCGTCGCGCACGACGAACGCGTCGAATCCCACCTGGTACAGGTAATACAGCTGGTCGCGCTGGATGTCCCCTACGGCTCGCAACTCGCCGGTGAATGCGAAGCGCTCGCGGAGCAGCCGCCCCGTCGAGTAACCGCGGCCATCGGCAAATTTTGGAAAATCGACGGCGATGAGCGGCAGCGTCGTCGCATCCGGGCCCAAGAGGGCAGGGTCGTCGGCGGGAGCCAGCCACACGCCGACATCGCCGCGCACGCGAAGATCGCTTCGGGAGGCAAGCCAGTACGCCAGAGGCACGATGCTGTATGGCGCCGGCAACGCGCCGTCGACCGGCGCCCCGCGTACGAGCGTCCACCGATCTTCGATCAGCGCGCCGTTCTTAATGAGCTGCGGCATAGACGCGCTCCTTGAAAGGGTCGAGCCCCAGCCGCCGGACCGTGTCGACGAACCGCTCGTCCTCGTGGCGGTGGTCGACATAGACGTCGAGCAGACGTGCGACGACGTCCGGCATTTCCTGCGCGGCGAACGACGGCCCGATCACCTTGCCGATCGCCGCGTTCTCGCCCTGCGTGCCGCCGATCGTCACCTGGTACCACTCGGACCCGTTCTTGTCGACGCCGAGCACGCCGATGTGCCCGACGTGGTGGTGGCCGCACGCGTTCATGCAGCCCGAGATGTTGAGGTCGATGTCGCCGATGTCATGCAGGTAATCGAGGTCGTCGAATCGGCGCTGGATGGCTTCGGCGATCGGAATCGATTTGGCATTGGCGAGCGAGCAGAAGTCCCCGCCCGGGCAGCAGACGATGTCGGTCAACAGGCCGATGTTCGGCGTGGCCAGGCCCAGGTCCTTCAACTCGCTCCACAGCGCAAGCAGCTGCGACTGGCGCACGTCGGTGAAGATGAGGTTTTGCTCATGCGACACGGTCAGTTCGCCGAAGCTGTAGGCGTCGGCCAAGTCCGCGACCGTGTCCATCTGGTCCGACGTGGCGTCTCCCGGCGGCACGCCGGTCTTCTTGAGCGACAGCGTGACTACCGTGTATCCCGGCACCTTGTGCGGGAAGACGTTGCGCTTGACCCAGTTCGAGAACGCGCGATTGTCGGCAACGGCGGAGCGGAAACCGGCGTCGTCGCCGGTCAGCTTTTCGTAGGGCGGCGGCACGAAGAACGCCGCAAGGCGCGCAATCTCCTCGTCCGGCACCGTGGCAGGGCCGCCGCGCAGCTGCTCCCATTCGGCCTCGACGTTCTGCGCGAACACGGCGGGCGTCTGCTCCTTCACGAGGATCTTGATGCGCGCCTTGTACATGTTGTCGCGGCGGCCGAAGCGGTTGTAAACGCGCAGGATCGCGTCCAGGTAATTGAGGATCTCGGCGCGCGGCAGGAACTCGCGGATCACATGTCCGACGATCGGCGTGCGACCCTGGCCACCGCCGACGACGACACGGAAGCCGACGTCGCCGTCGGCATCGCGCACCGCCTGCAGGCCGATGTCGTGCAGCAGGATCGCCGCGCGGTCGGTCGAGGCGCCGGTGATGGCGATCTTGAACTTGCGCGGCAGGTACGCGAACTCGGGATGGAACGTCGACCATTGGCGGATCAGTTCGTTGTAGGGACGCGGATCGGCGATTTCGTCGCCGGCAACGCCGGCAAAATGGTCGCTGGTGATGTTGCGCACGCAATTTCCCGACGTCTGAATCGCGTGCATTGCAACGCTGGCAAGGTCGGCCAGGATGTCGGGCACCTCTTCCAACTTCGGCCAGTTGTACTGGATGTTCTGGCGCGTCGTGAAGTGGCCGTAGCCCTTGTCGTACTTGCGGCCGATGTGCGCGAGCATCCGCAACTGCCGCGACGACAGCATGCCGTAGGGGATGGCCACGCGCAGCATCGGTGCGTATTTCTGGATGTAGAGCCCGTTCTGCAGCCGCAGCGGACGAAACTCGTCCTCGGTCAGCTCGCCCGCGAGAAAACGGCGCGTCTGATCCCGGAACTGGGCGACCCGTTCGTCGACAAGGCGCTGGTCGAAGGCGTCGTAGCGATACATGCAAGACATGCCCGCAACGAGGGATCGGGCAGGTTACGGGGGACGTCTAATAAACAAAAGGAATATCGGGCTATGCCGTTATCGCCTTGATCTATATGTCTTGGGGCGCTCGACCCGGGTGTGCGCAGACGCAACCGTATAATCGAGCGGTGCAGGCTGGCCTCATCCTTTTTGCCCATGGATCGCGCGATGCGCGCTGGGCAGACCCGTTCCTGCGCCTGCGCGAACGCGTCGCACGCGCGGCCCCCGATGCGCGCGTGGCACTCGCTTACCTCGAACTCATGGCACCGGACCTGCTGGCCGCGGCCGCTGAACTGTGCGCCGCCGGATGCCGGTCGGTGCTCGTGGTGCCAGTCTTCCTGGGGCAGGGAGGCCACGTTCGGGACGATCTCCCCGTGCTCGTGCAAAACGCCGCGGCTCGCCATCCCGGCTGTCAATTCCGGCTGATCGAAGCGGCGGGCGAGGACGATGCGGTCCTCGACGCCATTGCCGCCTACTGCGTGCGGCAACTCGCCGCCTGAATCTTCAGAACTTCGGTTCGGAGGACCCGAGCCAGCCTGCGATCTTCTCCCGCGTCGGCACGCCGCCCGAGTGCACGACTTTGGGCTTGGCTTCAACCTTGAACACCGCATCGTCCGATTGTTCGTAAGTCCACTTGAGGATTTCTTCTCGTGCCGGTGCCGGAATCTGGGAAGGTTCCAGCCCCTTCTTGCGATGGATGAAGAAGTCGAATTTCCCCATGGCGTCGACGAACTCGGGCAGCAGCGACAAGCGCACCGAGCCCTTGGTCGGATGATGAAAGACCGCCGCAAGTTTTCCGTAGGAGGTCTTCGCCATGAGCAGCTTGCCGTAGGTGGCGCCCGTGGCTGCCTGGATGCCATCCATCAGGCACGCTTGTGGGTGACCTTCGCCGATTTCGGGAAATACAAAGAAGCCGTGGTCCTTCTCGCGCTCGACGCCCAACTTCTCCATGGCCATGCGACCCATGCGATATCCGAGCGGCATGAACGGGCATTGGTGGCCGTGAAATTCGAACGCCCATTCGGGCGGGACGTAGGGTGTTGTCATGATCTGTTCCTATGAAGGATGGCTCGACTAGACCGAGCCCTTGACGACAAATGAGCCGCCCACCTGATGTCCCCTTCCCGCATCGAACGGGGTCCGGTCACAGCAGGCTCCAAGCGGTCTTTACAGCCACCGCTATCAGCACGACGGCGATGATCCGTTTGAGTTGATCGCTGCGCAGCTTCTCGCTGGCGAGCCATGCGCCGAGTGCGGCACCAGCGGCTGTCGCCACCGCGGTGGCGCCGAGCAAGTCGAGGCCAATGTGGGCGGTCTGGACGTGGGCCAGAAATCCGGACAGCGAGGCGAAGATCACCACGAATGACGCGCTCGCCGATGCGCGCTTGGGCTCGACGCCGGCGGCCACCAGTGCTGGAACGATGATATTGCCGCCACCAACGCCCAACAGGCCGCCCACGAACCCTGCCAAGGCGCCTACCGGCAACCCGAGTGTCAGCGCCTGCGCCACCGTACGGCGTTCGGTTCGCGGTGTGGGCTGATAGAACATCATCATCGCACTGGCAAACACCAGGAAACCCACGAACAGCCAGAGCAGTGGCGCACGTTCCATTCCCTGTGCCAGCCATACGCCGAGCGGCGACGCCAGCACGGCAATGATCAGCATGGGAATGACCAGTCGCCATTCCACCAAGCCTTTGCGGATGAACGTCACCGAGGCAATAGTCATGCCGATGGCGTTGAGGAGCAGGGCGGTCGCCATGGCCGTGTGGAGTTCGACCCCGAGTGCGAGAAAGACCGGGATCAGGATGATGGCTGCACCAACGCCGGCCATCGAGAAAATCGTGGTCAGGGCAAACGTGACGACTGCGGCAATCGCGAGCATCACGGTCGGAGCGGAACTCCATCCGGGCATGTGAATGCTGCGCTTCTAGGATTTCGGCCGTTGGTCAAAAAAGGAGCTTGGACCACATTCAGGCGAACCTCTGTCCGGCGCGCGATGGCCGTCCGGGAGATGCGGCGAGGCGGCTCCGCGCCCTGCGCATGATTTCGGGCGGCGCCGCCGCTAACAAGCGCGTCGAGCAGTGCATGCGCCCTCTTGGGCATGCGTGCTAATCGATAGTTCATCCACGTCTCCGCGCGCCGCGACGTAATCCGACCGCCGTCACGCAGCATGGCGAGGTGGCGGGAGACACTTGGCTGAAGTTCTTCGAGCGCCGCGACGAACTCGCATACGCAAACTTCAACTAACTCTGCATCCCGTGCCGCGCGGATGCCACGATGCGTGACGCCATGCCCGATCAGCGTTGAAGATTGCTGCCTTTCGGAGCCCTGGATAAATTCGTCGATTTCAGTCTCTCCTCGAAGATGCCCTAGCGTCTGCACTCACAGCGATGGGCACGTCGCTTCATCGTATGGGTATAGCGGGCGTCGCGCTATTCTGGTTCCGCCAGTACACCTTCCGAATTGTCGGCTCAGGCTGCAGCGTGAAGTGGTTAATGCCGTAACGCTGCAGCAGACCACCGAGATCGGCGAGCAGTTCTCCCCACTGCGCCATGTCCTCAATTACGACGTGGGCGCTCATCGAGATCATGTCCGAAGAAATCGTCCAGACGTGCAGGTCGTGCACGGCCTTCACGCCCGGGTAGGCGGCGAGCGCGCGTCCGATCTCTTCGATGGGCAGGTGCAATGGGGTACCTTCCATCAGCGCGTGCAGCGCTTCGCGCAACAGCCGCACGCTGGAAACGAGGATCAACGCCGCGATTGCCATCGATAGGATGGGATCTATGGGTGTCCAGCCGGTATAGGTCACCACCACCCCAGCAATCAATGCAGCCACCGACCCAAGCAAATCGCCAAGCACATGTACCATGGCGCCGCGCGTGTTCAGGTTGCGCTCGCCCCGGGAAAGCACCCAGGCGACTGCAAGATTCACTAACAGACCGATCACGGCCACGACGGTAACCGTCTCGCCGGCGATGGGGCCTGGAGAACGCAGGCGTTCGATTGCACTCACCGTGATGGCGGCGATGACGGCGAGCATGAAAAATGCATTCAGCAAGGCGGCAATAATCTCCGCCCGGGCAAAGCCGTAGGTGTGACGATTCGATTGGGGGCGTTTGGCAAGCCACGCGGCAGCACCTGCCAGTGCCAACGCGCCACCGTCGGTGAACATGTGCCCCGCATCGCTCGCCAGTGCGAGCGAGCCTGACCACCAACCGGCTAACGCCTCGACAAAGGCAAAGCCGAGCGTCAACCCGATGGCGACGAGCAGCGTCCATCCGGAACTGACTGCATGATGTTCGTGGTCGTCGCTCACGGTTGTTCCAGCATGATTCAGTTACTCGCGCGGACGGCTCAACGCTCGTAGCCCGAACACGGAATGCACACATGCTTGTCACCTACCACGCGCAGATAGGCGCGGGCGGTGAGTTCATGGCAGGCGGCGCAGGGCACGAAGCCCATGATCTCGGGCATCCAGTCGCGTTCGAACTGATAGATCTTGTCGATGGTGAGCACGTCGGATTCTGGTGCGTTCCACATCAGGTCGACCAGTTCCAACTGCTCCGCTTCGGGGATGTGGTCGGGTTCGATTCCCTGACCGCGTTTGACCATGAATGCAGACTCGCCGATGCGCTTTTGCAGGGTCGGTTTGTAGCTCACCCGGATTGCGCGATTGCTGGCCCGCTCGATTAGGGTGACCGCCAGCTTCCCGTAGGGTGTCTTCTCCATGTTGCCCTTGCCCAGCGTGCAGCCGGTGGCGTGCTGCACCCCATCGCCGAAGCACATGCCGCCGTGGTCTTCGCCGATTTCGATGAAGGCATGCAACTGCCGCCCACCGGAACGCTTGACGCCCAGTTCGCGCAGCGCGGCAAGCCCGGCGCGCACGCCGGCCACACTGGCCCAGCAGCGGTGGCCGTGGAATTCGAGGGCTCGCTGAAGCACTTCACGGTCGTCGTTCATGATGTGTTTCCTCGTTCGAATTGGGGTGCTTTGACCGTTCGAGCAGGAGCACTGCGCCAACTCGAAGCAACGCACCGCCGTCCTGATTGCGACGGCGGGGCTGCCGAGTCACTATAGGCTTTCCAACGCCAATGCGATGCCTTGCCCACCACCGATACACAGCGTGACGATGCCGCGCTTCAAGCCATCGCGCCGCATCGAGTGCATCAGCCGTGTTGCCAGCACTGCGCCGCTCGCGCCAATCGGATGGCCGTGCGCGATGGCACCACCCTCCACGTTCACCACGTCCTCGGGGAACCCCAGTTCGCGTAGGCAGGCCAGCGCAATCGCCGCGAAGGCTTCGTTGATCTCGACACGCTCGACATCGCCGACCTTCCAACCGGCGCGCGCCAACGCTTGGCGCACGGCGGGCACCGGGCCGAGGCCGAAGAAGCCGGGTTCGACCGCACCGATGCCATAGGACACCAGTCGCGCCATGGGCTGCAAGCCGTTCTTCTCGGCCCAGAGGCGTTCGGCGACAATCATCGCCGCCGCGGCCGTATTGAGACCCGGTGCGTTACCGGCCGTGATGGTTCCGTCCTTGCGGAATGCAGGCTTGAGTTTGGCGAGGCTCTCCGCCGTGGTATCCGGGCGGTTGTGCTCGTCCTTGTCGAAGATCGTCGGTCCCTTGCGACCGGGTACCTCGATGGCCACGATCTCCGCGGCGAACTTGCCCGCTGCCTGGGCGGCAGAGAAGCGTTGTTGCGACCGCAGCGCCCAGCGATCCTGGTCGTCCCGGCTGATACTGTTCTTCGCGACCAGATCCTCCGTATGCCAGCCCGAATGCTTGTCCGAGAACGCGTCGTTCAGGCCGTCAAAGAGCATCGCGTCGTAGACGGTGATGTCGCCCATGCGTGCGCCCCAACGGGCCTGCGGCATGAGGTACGGAGCACGATCCATGTTCTCCATTCCGCCACCGATGGCGCAGGAGATGAATCCCGCCCAGATTTCCTGTGCAGCGGAGGCAATGCCTTGCGCGCCCGACCCGCAGACACGATTGACCGTCAGAGCGGGTACCGCAACGGGCAATCCGCTGCCGATGCCGGCCTGCCGCGCGGGGTTCATCTTGACCCCGGCTTGAATCACGTTGCCCATCACCAGTGATTCGACCTTGTCGGCGGCGAGGTGGGCGCGCTTCATGGTTTCGCGGATGACGGCGGCCCCCAAGACGGGCGCCGGAACATCCTTGAGGCTGCCGTTGTACGTACCGATGGCCGTACGTACCGGATGACAAAGGACGACTTCTCTTTGGTTCATGTTGAAGGCTCCTGAAATGGGTCAAGTCATCAAACGATTCGATAGGAAGGCGCCCCTCCAATTCGCGGGGCTTGCGGGCGCGGCAATGCCGAGCGAATCCAAATGGAATGCCATGCCCATACTTGGCTCGCTCATGGTCATGTTTTTCCCGGCGCGGTCACGGCATGTCGACGAATCGTGCCGTCAACTTGCGCGCGGTGGGGGCCAGGAAATAGATGACCGGTACACCGACGACGTAGGCAATCAGAAAAGCACGCGCCCAACGCGCGACGAAATCCGGTACCACGCCGACATTGACCATCGTGATGACGAAGGTCATGAGGAAGATCATCATCGCGCCCATCAGCAGGGAGAACACCAGGTGGAAGCGACGCTTGGGCAGTTTTTTCATGATTTGAGGTCTCAGAGTCAGTAAAGGTCGAGTCCTTGGACAATCCACCAAAGACCGGCGGTGAACATGGCGAGCGCGAAGGCGCGCCGTCCGGGAATCCATGTTTGGAAGGGAGCGAATCGGCGAGCAAGGGCGGATGCGGCGGAGGGCATGGCACCTGCCAGCAGCAACAGCACACTGTGGCCGAGCCCATAGGCCAACAATAACGCGGCGCCCCAAAGCATCGACATGCCGAACAGGGCGCCCGATCCGGCCAACGCCAGGGCCGCGGCCAGCGCTGGTGTTGCGCACGGACTCATCACGGTGCCGATCAACCCGCCCAGCACGGCCGCGCCGCCGATGCCCGATTTCGCGAGCTGGCGCTCGACGGCCACCGGTAGATGCAGACCACATGACGCGGGGGCGGCGCGCCACAGCCAGACAGCGGCCACGGCCACCATGACGCCGACGGCGATGGACCATGGACCGGGCAGCGACCCCAGCAGCAGGCCAAGGCGCGCGGCGAGAAGCCCCAGCGCAAGCAAGGCGACGTTCATGCCCACGACAAAGGCCAAGGACAGCGCCCACGCGCGGCGCGGCGTGGTCGCTTGACCACCAACGTATCCGACGGCCACCGGAACGGCGGCCAGCACACACGGCGCGGCGGATGTCACCAGGCCGCCCACCAGCGCCGCGACGAGGCTTTCGAGGCCCATCATGGGGTGCGTTCCAGCGACGAAACGCCAAGCCGCGCGAGAATTTCGCCGGCAGAGACCTTGCCCAAGTTGCGCCCGATCTCGCGGCCTTTCGCGTCGAAGAATACCTGCGTGGGCATGAGCTGGATCTTGTAGCGCGAGATATAACCACGGGTTTTCAGGATGTCGATATTGAGCACGGAAATATGCTCCCCATGCTCGCGCTGGAGTGCTTCCAATACTGGTTGCATCTCGCGGCAGCTCGCGCAGGCGCTACCTCCGAACTCGACGATGGCGGGCTTCCCCAGGCGCAATGCCTGTTGCACCTCATCGGCTTCGGCGGCGTATTGAACCTCTGGCGCAGGCGCGGTGGCGCGCTCGATCAGGACATAGCTGATCGCGCCGGCAACGACGGCAAAGCCGAGCACGGTGGCGACAAGGCCGCGGGGATGCGCCGAAAGTCCGTGGGTGATGCCTGGGGGATCGGACATTGCTGTCTTTGCCTCAGCAGCAGGCCCCGGCGCGCTTGGATTGCGGAGCGCAGCAACTTTCGCTCGCGACGGACGTGGATTTGCCACCGGTACTCTCGGCCGGTGCGGCGCCGCCGCAGCAACCGGTTGCGGCGGATGCGATGGCCGCGGACGCGTTGCCCTTGACCGGGAAACCCTTGCGCGCCCATTTGGCGATCCCGCCTTCCATGTTTGCCACGCGCGTGTAGCCCTGGTACATGAGGAAATAGGTTGCCTTCAGGCTGCGCTCGCCAACCCGGCAAACCATCACCAGATCGCGATCTCGCGGCAGTTCGGCGCAGCGGCGCTCGAACTCGCTCATCGGCATGACCAAGAGGTCGGGCACGTCGAAGGCGAGAATGTCGATCTCGTCGCGCTCGCGAACATCGACCAGCAATGCGCCCTCGCGCGACATGCGCAGGGTCGTGGTCGGACAGACTTCCTTGGCTTCATTCAGCATGGCGGGGACTCCTTCAGTGGGATGGCGGATGACGTTCAAGCGTGCTTCGCGACTAGCCATTGTTCAATCTTGTCGCGGCCCGGCACGCCGCCGGCATGGACGACCTTGCCGTCGATGACCACGCCCGGCGTCGACATCACGCCGTAGCTCATGATTGCGCGCAACTCTTCGACCTTCTGCAGATTGACGGCAACGCCCTTGGCCTGTGCCACTTGTTCGATGAGCGCGATGGTGGAGCGACAGTTCGCGCAACCGGTCCCGAGTACCTTAATGTCCATGCAATTTCTCCTGGAAATGGATAACGAATGGGAAAGGGTGCGCGCTGGCAACGAGCGTCATGGCCGCTCCGGGCGGCGGCGATCATCCGGCCAAGCGCGCGGCCTACGAGCGACATGCGGCGCCGCCCTCCGATTCTTTGACACCGAGTGCCTTGAATATCGTTGCCGCCGGACAGAACCCGGTGAAGCCCATCTGGAACAGATTGAGGCCGACGAAGGCGGTGAGCCATAGCCAGGAGAGGTGTGACAGATCGATCTGGCCGGTGAAATGGGCAAGTGCAATACTTGCCGCGATCATGAGTCCGGCGAATACACCTACGGCACGGTTGATGGTCATCGTTGTCTCCAATGTGAAAGGGTTGGACGGGCCGCTCGATCAGAGGACCGCGTTGAACACAAAGCCCACCAGCAGAATGCCGCTGGCGACGACGGCGACAAAAGTGGCGATCAGACGCATCTTCAGCACCTTGCGCAGGATCACCATTTCCGGAAACGAGAGGGCGATCACGCTCATCATGAACGCGAGCACCGTGCCCAGCGCCGCGCCCTTGGCGAGCAACGCCTGCACAATTGGGATGACTCCCGCCGCGTTGGTGTACATCGGCACGCCGATCAGCACGGCCACCGGCACGGCCCACCAGACATCCTTGCCCATGAAACTGGCCATGAAATCTTCGGGCACGTAGCCGTGGATGCCGGCACCGATGGCGATGCCTACGAGGATGTACGGCCACACCTTGCCGACGATCTCGCGTACCGAGGCGAAGCCGGCATCGACGCGCTCACCCAGCGTGAGCTTGGCCTCGCCCACCGCGGCGGCGGTATGCGGCATCTCGCGTACCCAGTCTTCCAGATACGCTTCCATCTTTAGTCGGCCGATGACCCAGCCGGCCACGATGGCCACTGACAGCCCCAGGCCGAGGTAGAGCAGGGCAACCTTCCAGCCGAACAGGCCGAACAGCAACGTAAGCGCGACTTCGTTGACCATCGGCGCCGAGATCAGGAACGAGAAGGTCACGCCCAACGGCACGCCGGCCTGCACGAAGCCGATGAACAGCGGCACCGCCGAGCAGGAGCAGAACGGCGTGACGATGCCGAGACTCGCCGCCATGACGTTGGCGGCACCCTCGGTGCGTCCGGCCAGCATGGCGCGGGTACGCTCCGGCGTGAAGTAGGAATTGATCATCCCCATCACGAACACGATGCCGGTAAGCAGCAGCAGTACCTTGGGCGTGTCGTACAGGAAGAACTGCAGCGCGCCACCGAGGCGACTATTGCGATCTACCGGGAGCAGGGCAGTAAGCGTCTCTGCCGCTGGTGTCAACCCCTGGTAGGCGACGAACCAGACGGCGCCCGCGACCAGCAGAAACAGCCTAGGCCGCTGGCTGGGCAGCGTGAGGACCGCGTTCATGCCACGCGTCCGATGGCGCGCAGTGGCCGGCCCGGGAAAGTCGCGAGGCGCTTCCTGACTTCGCGCAGGTTCTCCGGCGGTACGCCGCCGGCGACCAGCGCGTCGACCAGCGTTCTTGCCCAATTGGGCAGCCGCGCCAATCGATAATGCACCCACGTGCCCTCCCGGCGGGACATAAGCCAGCCACCGTCACGCAGGAGGGCGAGGTGACGAGAAACGCTCGGCTGAACCTCGTTGAGCGCCGCGACAAACTCACAGACACATATCTCACCTTCCACAGCCAGCAACGCCAACATGCAGCGCCGGGTGGAATCACCGATCAGATCGACGTTTGGGCTCATCTGGTGAATATAGCGCGAACGTTATATATAGGGATATGAATGCGGTTGATCTGCGTCAATGCCGCGGTTAATTTGTCGCCAAGGTCGGGGGCACGAAGATGTGGTGACCCGAATGCACGACACGGTACCTTCGGGAGAATTCCGAGAGCGTTCGCCTGAGAAGCCATCCATGAAGCACTTCACTTCCGCCACATCCACCCACCTTGCCGCGAGCGGTGAACGAGCCAGACGGCCGCTCCGGTGTCTTCACCCGACATTGAAACGTCAAGGTCGGCGGACTTGACCCGGCCACAACCGGCCGGCCGTTACCATGCTCCAGGTGTTCCGCAATCCGGACATTACGGGGCGACAAACGTCGCGAAGTCGCACCCCGGGCGCAACGCCGTGTCGGGGATGCGCCCGGTCGTCGTAAGCTTGGGGCCACGGGCACCAAGTCTGGTATGGGCGGATCGGGAGGGGGCATGAGGATCATCATCAACGGGGCGGGCATCGCCGGCCCAACGCTCGCGTACTGGCTGCGACAGGCCGGCCACGAAGTGCTGCTCGTCGAGGCGGCGTCGCAGCTTCGCACCGGCGGTTACGTCATTGACTTCGGGTTGATCGGCTACGACATCGCCGAGAAGATGGGTCTCATCCCCCGGCTCAAGCAGCTCGGCTATCAGGTGAAGGAGCTGCGCTACGTGGACCGGCACGGTCGCACGAGTGCCAGCGCCCCGGTCGATGCCCTAGCCCGGTTGACCAACGGCCGCTTCATCACCGTGCAGCGCTCGGATCTCGCGGCGGCAATCGTCGGCACGCTGGATGGGGCCGTCGAGACGATCTTCGGCGATTCCGTCGCGAGCATCGAGGAGTCGGGCGATGGCGTGCGCGTCGGATTCGATCACGCTCCCCCGCGTGACGCCGACCTGGTGATTGGCGCGGACGGCCTGCATTCGAGGGTTCGCGAGCTGATGTTCGGTCCTGATGCGGGGGTCGAGGTGTCGCTCGGGTACCAGGTCGCCGCGTTCGAGGTGAGAGGGTATCGACCGCGCGACGAACTCGTCTATCTCGGTTACGGGGTTCCGGGACGACAGGTCTATCGCTTCTCCATGCGTGACGACACGACGCTCTTTCTCTTCGTCTTCCGTGACGAGTACCTGCCCGCGGGAAGCCCCGCGAACGACTCCGAACGAAAAGCGGTACTGACGAACGTCTTCGCGGATGTCGGCTGGGAGTGCCCGCAGATCCTCGCGGCCCTGGCGAGCGTGGACGGCATCTACTTCGACCGGGCCAGCCAGATCCGGATGGATCACTGGACCAGGGGGCGGACGGCGCTGGTGGGCGATGCCGCGGCCTGTGTCTCCCTCGTGGCGGGCGAAGGCTCGTCCCTGGCGATGGCCGAGGCGTACACGCTGGCGGGCGAACTGCGCCATTGCGGCGGCGACTACGGCGCGGCATTCGCGCGCTACGAGCGGCAACTAATGCCGTTCCTGAGACGCAAGCAGCTGTCGGTGGCGCGGACGGCCTCGTCCCTAGCCCCGAAGACGGCCTTCGGCATACAGTTCCGCAACCTGGTCGTGCGGCTGATGCGGCGGCTGCCGTTCGTGGTGGATTTCTTTATCGGCCGACAACTGCGGGATCAGGTCCAGCCCCCCGACTATGGGTTCTGAAGGAGACGTGGGCAATCGCTGCTGCGTCGACGCCTCGGCCAACACCGGCGCCTCACCGCGCGATCGCCGCCTAACAACTGCCTGCAGCGGACGGCGCTTCGCGCCGCTGCTGTTGCTCAACGTAGAGCGTCCGCTTTCCTGAGATGTAAACCACGCCTTGAGGTCGTAAGCTCTAGCTCGTTCCACCGCCCGCAACGGCTCCTCACCGTCTTATCCGGCCCTACATGCCGGAACGGCGCAACGCCGCGATACCCGCCGCTCAGGTCGGCCTGCTGGCTGGCGGCAGCCTAACGCGTGACCATCCGACATTTGACATAATACCAATTATGCGACATCGGGAAAGATCGTCCCCACGCCTATGAGGGGCGCGGCGTCGCGCCGGAAAGCCCTGAGCCCCCGCCACAATGCCCCGGTGCGTGCCGCCTACAGCGATCCCAGGTCGATGATCAGCGGGAAGTCCATCGCGCACGGTTTGCCGCTGCATTTGGCGGGCTTGTATTTCGACATCATCAACACCACCGCAACCGAGTGCGCGAAATCATCGTCCGGCGACTTGTAAACGGCGACCGTCTTGCCGTCGCCTTTTTCGTCGACCTGGACGGTCATGACCAGCGGCCCGTGAAACTGCTTGGCCGCCTCCAGCCGGGCAATCTCCTTGCCGATCCCTTGCATGCCCTCGACCGGAAACGGCGGCTCGTCGTTGGCACCCAACTCGTTGTACTTCGAACGCAGGACTTCCATCTGCTCCGGCGTCAACTCGTCGAACTTCTTGTCGAACGGAATCGGCGACCGCACGATCTCCATGCGGACGCTCGTGCCGACCTTCGGATCCGACTCCTTGATGCCGTACATGGTCTGCGCAAGCGCGGCGGCGGGAATCGTCAGAATGGCGGCCTGGACGAGCATCGGAAGAAGCCTGGTTTTCATCGGTTGTCCCCGTCGGTCGCGTCGCGGCCACGCCGCCGATGATAAAGCCGTTCAGCGCCCTGCTTCAAACCCGCTTGGCGCGCGTTTTGTAACAATGAGTTATGACCGTGCGCGGCCGGCTGTTTTGACTTGCGCCGCGATGCCAGACAAAATCGACCGCCACCCGGCGCATCGATTCAATACAGGTCCATGATCCTCGCCGCCGAATTCGACCGCGCCTTTCGCCTCCACCAGCAGGGCAAACTGCGCGAAGCCTTCCTTCGCTATGACGCAATCCTCAAGGCCGAGCCGCGACACGCGCCGGCACTCCATTACTCCGGTGTCGTGCTGCACCAGGCAGGCAACCTGACCGCCGCCATCGAGAGAATTCGCGCGTCGATCGCGGTCGACCCCACGTCGCCGGATGCGTGGTCCAACCTGGGACTCGCGCTGCAGGCGTGGGGCCGGCCGGAGGCCGCCGTCAACGCGCTGATCGAGGCGACCAAGTTGTCGCCGCAGTCACCGGAAATACTTACCAACCTGGCCGCAGCGCAACTGCGTCTGCGGCGCATCGCGGACGCCGAAACGGCGGCGCGCGCCGCCATTGCAGCCGATGCCAGCCATGCCGCCGGCTGGTTCCACCTGGCCCTCGCGCTGCAGCCGCAGGGCCGGATGCTGGAGGCGCTCGATGCGGCCGGCCGCGCCGCGGGCATGGTGCCCGGGGAGGTGCGCTACGCCGGGTTGAAGGCGCAGATCGAGGACCTAGTCGGCGCGCCGGAAAAGGCGCGCGCCACGCTCGAGTCCGCGCTGGCGCGTACGCCCAAGTCGGCCGAATTGCGCTTCCAGCTGGCGGACATCCTCGATCGTCACGGCAACGGCGCCGCAGCGGCCGAAGCCTACGAGCAGGTGCTCTCACTCGACCCGCATCACGGCGCGGCGCTGTCGCAACTGGCCTTCCTGCGCGGCAACCGCGCGGACTGGCGCGACCGCGCCGCGCTCGTGCAGCGCTTCCGCGCCGAGGTCGCTTCGGCCACGCCCGCGCTCTCGCCCTTCGCCCTGCTCGCGCTGCCGTCGACGCGCGCGGAGCAGCGCAAATGCGCGGACACGTGGGCCGCCTCCCTCGCCGGTCCGCCGGCGCCCGCCGAGCGGCGTCCGCTTTCCGCGGGTCGCCTCAAGATCGGCTACCTGTCCGGCGACTTTCACAGCCACGCGACCGCCTTTCTGGCCGCGGGGCTCTTCGAAAAGCACGATCGCGACCGCTTCGAGATCGTCGCCTACTCCACCGGCCCCGACGATCGTTCGGCGATGCGCGCACGGCTACAGCGCGCCTTCGATCGCTTCGTGGATCTGCGCGGGCACGATCCCGACGCCATCGCGCACGCGATCCGCCAGGACGGCATCGACATCCTCGTCGACTTGAAGGGGCATACCGAGGGGGCGTCGCCGATCGTGCTGGCGCGGCGGCCCGCGCCCATTCAGGTCCACTACCTGGGGTATCCGGGCACGTTGGGCGGCGGCCTCGTCGATTACCTGATCGGCGACCCGAACATCACGCCGCCCGAACACGCGCCGGATTACGCTGAAGCGATCGCCTCGCTGCCGGACGCCTACCAGATCAACGACCGCAATCGCCCGATCGCGGAGCCGCCTTCGCGCGCAGAGCTGGGATTGCCCGCCGATGGAATCGTCTTTTGCAACTTCAACCAAATCTTCAAGATAAACCCGCAAGTCTTTGATGCATGGGCATCCATTCTCAAGGCAGTGCCAAATTCGGTCTTGTGGCTGCTCGTGCGGACCGAGAATGACCCGGCGATTGCGAACCTGCGCCGCGAAGCGCAGGCGCGAGGCATTGACCCCAATCGGCTGGTCTTTGCGCAGTTTCGGCCAAACGCCGAGTATCTGGGGCTCTACCGGCACGCCGACCTCTTCCTCGACACCTGGCCGTACAACGCGCACACCACGGCCAGCGACGCGCTTTGGGCCGGATGCCCGGTGCTGACGACCCTGGGAACGACGTTCGCTGGCCGCGTGGCCGCGAGCCTTCTTGCCGCCGTCGGGCTGCCGGGCCTCGCAATGCCTGACGTGAACCATTACATGGCCGCCGCCATAACGCTGGCCCGCGATCGCGCGGAGCTTTTGCGCCTTCGCCACCATCTCGAAGGACCCGGCCACGACAACTTGCTATTCGACACCGAACAGACGACGCGTGCGCTGGAAGCCGCTTATCAGGCGATGGCGGACCAATACCGAAAGGGCGTTCGCACGCCGTTCTTGGTCCAGCCGCGGCGCAGGGAGGAACCGGCGCCCTCCCCTTCCTAGTCGCGAAGCAGAGCCAGTGCCTGGTCTACGCGGTCGACCGTCAGGATCTTCAAACCTTCGACCGGCTGCTTCGGCTTGTTGGCCGTCGGGATCAGAACGGTGGCGAATCCCAGTTTGGCGGCCTCCCGGATGCGCTCCTGGCCGCGCTGCACGGGGCGGATTTCGCCCGCCAATCCGACTTCACCAAACACAATAGATTTTAACGGCAATGGCTTGTTTTTAAATGATGAATTGATGGCAAGAAGGACGGCCAGGTCGACCGCCGGCTCCTCGATTCGTACACCCCCGACGGCGTTGACGAAGACGTCGTAGCCGCCGGCGTCGACGCCGCCGTGCCGATGCAGCACGGCGAGCAACAACGCAAGTCGCGGCGCCTCGAGTCCCACCGCCAGTCGTCGCGGCATGCCGCCTTGCACGGGGTCGACCAGCGCCTGGATTTCCACCAGCAGCGGCCGCGAGCCTTCGAGCGTGGCGACGATCGCCGAACCCGGTACCGACTCTGCGTGCCGCGACAGGAACAGCGCGGACGGATTGGCGACGCCCTTCAACCCGCGCTCGGTCATGCCGAACACGCCCAGCTCGTTGGCGGCGCCGAACCGGTTCTTGATCGCGCGGACCAGCCGGAAGCTCGAATGCGGGTCGCCCTCGAAGTAGAGCACCGTGTCGACGATATGTTCGAGCACGCGCGGGCCGGCGATCGCGCCCTCCTTCGTCACGTGACCGACGAAGATGACGATCACGCCGCGCTGCTTGGCCAGGCGCGTCAGTTGCGCCGCGCACTCGCGGACCTGCGCGACGCTGCCCGGTGCCGACTGCAGCGACCTCGGTGTAGACGGTCTGGATCGAGTCGACGACGACGATCTCCGGCGACGGCAGCGTTGATGGCGCCGACGATTGCCTCGAGCTGCACCTCGGCCAGCAAGTCGACCGGCGCATTGACGAGGCCCAGGCGCTGCGCGCGCAGCGCGATCTGCTCGACCGACTCTTCGCCGGTGACGTACAGCGTCCGGTGCTTGGCACCCAACGCTGCGCTGGCCTGCAGCAAGCAGGGTCGATTTGCCGATTCCCGGGTCGCCGCCGATCAGGACGACGCCGCCCGGCACGAGCCCGCCGCCCAGCACGCGGTCGAATTCCTCGAGGCCGGTCGGAATGCGCGGCGTGTTCCTCGTCTCGACCGCCGACAGCGACACGATGGCTCGAGCGCGAGCCGCTCATTGTTCCAGCGACGGTGGCGAAGCGCACGGCCGCGGGTGTTGCCACCGTTTCGACCAGCGTGTTCCAGACGCCGCACTGCGGACACTGGCCCTGCCACTTGGGCGCGGAACCGCCGCATTCGGTGCACGTGTAGACGGTTGCTGGCCTTGGCCATCGCCACGCCGCGGTCAGGCGAGCTCGTTCGGGTGCACCACCGCCGTGCCGAACTTGCCGACGACGACGCCGGCGGCCTCGTTGGCGACTCGCACCGCATCCGGCAGCGACGCGCCGGCGGCGAGCAGCACGCCCAGCGTCGCGATGACCGTGTCGCCGGCGCCGGAGACGTCGAACACTTCGCGCGCCTGCGCGCCGGAATCGTCAGCGCACCGGCGCCGGCGTACAGGCTCATGCCCTCTTCCGCGCGCGTGACCAGCAGCGCGTCGAGGTCGAGATCGCGGCGCAGGCACTTCTGCCTTCGCCGCCATTTCCGCGTCGTCGCTCCAGCGGCCGACGACCTGCCGGAATTCGCTGCGGTTGGGCGTGATCACCGTCGCGCCGCGATAGCGTGCGTAGTCGTCGCCCTTGGGGTCGACCAGGACCCGCTTGCCCGCGGCGCGCGCGCGCTCGATCATCGTCGCGATGTGGGCGAGGCCGCCCTTGCCGTAGTCGGAAAGGATCACGAGGTCGGCCTCGTGCAGCAGGCGCTCGTAGTCGGCGAGCTTGGTGGCCAGAACTCGTGCGACGGCGCGGTCTCGAAATCGATGCGCAGCAATTGCTGCTGGCGGCCGATCACGCGCAGCTTCACGGTCGTCGGCAGCGAGGCATCGCGGTGGAACGACGTGCGCACGCGCTCGCCGGCGAGCAGGCGTTCGAGCGCCGCGCCCGGCTCGTCGTCGCCGATCACCGACAGCAGCGTCGCCGAGGCGCCGAGCGCGGCGACGTTGCGCGCGACGTTGGCCGCGCCGCCGGGCCGCTCCTCGGTGCGCGCGATCTTCACGACCGGCACCGGCGCCTCGGGCGAGATGCGCTCGACGTCGCCGAACCAGTAGCGGTCGAGCATCACGTCGCCGACGACCAGCAGCCGCGCGCGGGCGGCGCGGTCGCGAAAAGTCGAGAAGTGAACGTCGCTCATCGTGCGATTCGGTCCTGACGCTAGCGGCGGCCGATCGCCGAAGTACTCGAAGCCCGCGGCCTTCACCTGCGGCGGGTCGTAGAGGTTGCGGCCGTCGAAGATGCAGCGGCGTCTTCATCCGCGACTTGAGCGACGTCGAAATCCGGGCTGCGGAACTCCTTCCATTCGGTGACGACGACGAGCGCGTCGGCGCCGTCGCACGCGGCGAGCGGCGACGTCGCAAACGAAAGGCCCGCGAGCGGTCCCGAACACGCGGCGCGCTTCGTCCATCGCCACCGGATCGTACGCGACGACGGTGGCGCCGCGCTGCAGCAGCGCCTCGATGATCACGCGCGACGGCGCCTCGCGCATGTCGTCGGTGTTGGGCTTGAACGCGAGGCCCCACACGGCGAAGCGGCGGCCGGACAGATCTTCGCCGAAGCGGCCGACGATCTTTTCGACCAGCACCTGCTTTTGCGCGTCGTTGACCGCCTCCACCGCGGCGATGACGCGCAGCGGCCGGCCCAGCTGGGTGGCCGTGAATTGCAGCGCCTTCACGTCCTTGGGGAAGCAGCTGCCGCCGTAGCCCGCGCCGGGATAGAGAAAGTGGTAGCCGATGCGCGGGTCCGACCCGATGCCCTGCCGCACCATCTCGATGTCCGCGTCCGAGCAGGTCGGCGAGATTCGCGACCTCGTTCATGAACGAGATGCGCGTCGCGAGCATCGCGTTGGCGGCGTACTTGGTGAGCTCGGCGGAGCGCACGTCCATGACCAGCAGGCGCTCGTGATTGCGCATGAACGGCGCGTAGACCGTCGCGCAGCGCGGCGATGGCGTGCTCGTCGTCGGCGCCGATCACGATGCGATCGGGCTTCATGAAATCCTCGACCGCCGCGCCCTCCTTCAGGAATTCCGGGTTGGAGGCGACCGCGAACGGAGATGTCCTGCGCCGCGGCGCGCGAGTTCCTCGGCGATCGCCGCGCGAACGCGGTCGGCCGTACCCACCGGAACCGTCGACTTGTCGACGATCACTTTGGGCTCGTTCATCCGGCGGCCGATGTTGCGCGCCGCCTCGATCACGTACTTGCATGTCGGCGCTGCCGTCCTCGTCGGGCGGCGTGCCGACGGCGATGAACTGCAGCGCGCCGTGCGCGACGGCGCGATCGACGTCGGTGGTGAATTGCAGCCGGCCCGCCGCCGCGTTGCGCCGGACCATCGGCTCGAGGCCCGGCTCGTGGATCGGCACGCCGCCGCTCTTCGAGGACATCGATCTTGCCCGCGTCGACGTCGAGGCACAGCACGTCGTTGCCGACCTCGGCGAGGCAGGTGCCGGTGACCAGGCCGACATAGCCCGTGCCGATCATCGTGATCTTCACGTCGCGACCCCGATGGACGCATTGATCGCGGCCAGCGCAGCGACGGGATTGGTCGCCTGCGTGACCGGCCGGCCGACGACGAGGTAGTCGGCGCCGTTGGCCATCGCGGCTTCCGGCGTGATGATCCGCGCCTGGTCGTCGGGCGCCGACCCGGCCGGACGAATGCCCGGCGTGACGAGCTTGAACGCGGGGCCCAGCGCCGCGCGCATGGCCAGCGCCTCGACCGCGGAGCAGACGACGCCATCGAGGCCGCACGTCGCCGCCATCCGCGCCAGCTTGACCGCCTGCAGCGCGGCGCCGTCGGTGAGGCCCTGTTCCCGCAGGTCGGCATCGGCGAGGCTGGTGAGCACCGTGACCGCGATCAGGAGCGGCGGCGCGGCATTGCGCTCCGCGCCAGTCCTGTTCACCGCCTCGCGCGCGGCCGTCAGCATGGCGCGGCCGCCGGCGGCGTGCACGTTCAGCATCCAGACGCCCAATCGCGTCGCGGCTGCGCATGCCTGCGCGACCGTGTTGGGAATGTCGTGGAACTTGAGGTCGAGAAATACGTTGAACCCCCGCTCGATCATCCAGCGCACCGGCTCCGGGCCGGCGACGACGAACATCTCCTTGCCGACCTTCAGCGCGCACGACCTGCGGGTCGAGCTTGTCCGCCAGCGCCAATGCGTGCATCGGGTTGGCGAAGTCGAGCGCGACGATGACTTGCGGATCCGGCGTGCTCATGCGTGTTCCACTCGCTGATATTCGATGTGAGATCAGGCGTAGCCGTCCGGCGTCTCGGTCCGCCGCGGCGAGTAGGTTTCCCATTTCAGGCACCCCGGGCAGCGCCAGTAGTACTGCTTCGCGCGAAAGCCGCAGTTGTCGCACTTGTACATGCCCAGGCGCTTGATGTGCTGGCCGACCAGGCCCTTGACCAGCTCGAGGTCGTGGCGGCGATCGGCAGGCGCCGCAAGCAGCTGCGCTTCGAGCAGCCGGTCGAGTCCGAGCAGCGTCGGATTGCGCGCGAGTTCGTCCTTGATCAGCGCCGCGGCGGCGTCCGGTCCTTCCTGCTCCAGCACCAGCGTGAACAGCGCATTCAGAAGGTCGAGCGACGGATACTGCGCCTGGTAGTTGCGCAGCACGCGGATGCCCTGCGCGACGTCGCCCTGCCGGCGGTACAGATCGGCCAAGCGGTCCGCTGCCAGCGCCAGGAACGCCGGATTCTGCGTCTCGATCTTCTGCCAGGTGGCCAGCGCGGCCGCGCCTTGTCCCAGCTGTGCCTCGAGGTCTCCCTGCAGCAGTGTCGCGCGCGTGCAGCCGCGATACGTCGCGAATGCCTTTTCCAGTTCGGACCGCACGTTGGCGTCGTCGGATTTGAGCAGCGCCGCCTGCGCGAGCTCGCAGTGGTATTGCGCGATTTCCTTGAAGTAGGGCTGCTTGGCCAGCGCCTCCATCCGCTGCATCGCGGCGATCGCCTTGGTCCAGTCCTTTTCGGTCTCGTAGATCGAGATCAGGTGCGAAAGCGCCGAGTGCTCGAACGCCGTGCCGTCCAGCTTGGTGAACAGTTCCTCGGCGCGGTCGAGAAGGCCCGCGCGGTGGAAGTCCTGCGCCAGCTCGTACGTCGCCATCGTGCGCTTGTCGGCAGGCAGGTCGGCGCGATCGAGCAGGTTCTGGTGCATGCGGATGGCGCGCTCGATCTCGCCCTGGCGGCGGAACAGAGACCCGAGCGCGAAGTGCAGGTCGATCGTCTGCGGATCGACCTTGACGACCTCGATGAACGACTCGATCGCCTTGTCGGGCTGCTCGTTCAGCAGGAAATTGAGGCCGCGGAAATACGACAGCGGCAGCGCGCGCGACTCGCGCAGCAGGTGCTTGATGTCGATGCGCGCGGCGATCCAGCCCAGGGCGAAGAAGATCGCCGGGATCGGCAGCAGCCACCACAGCTCGAAGTCCATGCGCTGCGGATCAGTGCCGGCGGGCGTTAGCGGCCGTCGCGCGGCAGGTCGCTGCGGCCGAAGCCGGGGCCCGACGCGGGAGAGGTTCCGGGCGCAATCGTTCCAGACGTGCCCGTCGACGGATCGGCGAGACCGCGCTGTTCGCGCCGGAGTGCCTTGATCTGCCGCTTGAGCCGCGCGCCGCGCCACGCGCCGGCCAGCAGGCCGATCGCCACGCCCAGTGCGAAAACGATGAACACGACGACCACCAGCGGCGCCTTGAGGCTCGCGATGTTGAAGAACTTGAGCTCGGCCGGTTCGCTGTTCTGCAGCGACAGGAACAGCAGGGCGAGGAAGACCGTGACGCCGACGATCCAGCGAACGATGTGCATGGCGCGATTATGCCATCGGACGAATCAACCCGAAAAAAAAGCGGCGGAGTTGCCTCCGCCGCCGCACTGTCAATGCCGTTGTTCACGCCGGTCCGTCTTCCACGAAGTCGACCCGCTCGCGCAACTCCTTGCCCGCCTTGAAATGCGGCACGAACTTCTGCGGCACCTGCACCTTCTCGCCGGACTTGGGATTGCGTCCGGTGCGCGGCGGGCGGTAGTTGAGGCCGAAGCTGCCGAACCCGCGGATCTCGATGCGTTCGCCCTTGGCGAGGGACTCGCCCATCGCGTCGAGGATCATCTTGACCGCGAGCTCGGCATCCTTGGCGACCAGCTGCGGAAACTGCGCCGCGAGGCGGTCGATCAGCTCCGATTTGGTCATTGCGCTGAACCCCACCGTCAGCCGTTGGTCTTGGTGTCGGACAGCTTGGCCTTCAGCAGCGCGCCGAGGTTGGTCGTGCCCGTGTTGGCGCCCGAGTTCTCCGTGGAGATCCGCTGCATCGCCTCGCCCTCTTCGGCATTGTCCTTGGCCTTGATCGACAGGTTGATGCTGCGGTTCTTGCGGTCGATGTTGATGATCATCGCCGACACCGCGTCGCCTTCCTTCAGATGCGTGCGCATGTCCTCGACGCGGTCACGCGACAACTCGGACGCGCGC
The DNA here is from genome assembly GCA_963828045.1 of uncultured beta proteobacterium. GTDB lineage: Bacteria > Pseudomonadota > Gammaproteobacteria > Burkholderiales > Casimicrobiaceae > VBCG01. The sequence goes on from CAWHCM010000001.1 coordinate 600,436, forward strand.
AGGTAGCCCTCGATGTCGCTGCCGAGGTTGATGACCGCCCCCTTGCCGTCGAGCGATTTGACCGTGCCGGAGACGACGCTGCCCTTGTCGTGCATGGCGACGAAGTTGGTGAACGGGTCGCCTTCGAGCTGCTTGATGCCCGAGCGAAATGCGCTCGCGCTCGACGTCGATGGCCAGCACCACGGCTTCGACTTCCTGGCCCTTCTTGTAGTCGCGCACGGCGGCTTCGCCGGTCGCGTTCCACGACAGGTCGGACAGGTGCACGAGGCCGTCGATGCCGCCGGGCAAGCCGACGAACACGCCGAAGTCGGTGATCGACTTGATCATGCCCTTCACCTTGTCGCCCTTCTTGTGGTTCATCGCGAACTCGTCCCACGGGTTCGGCATGCACTGCTTCATGCCGAGCGAGATGCGGCGGCGCTCCTCGTCGATCTCGAGGATCATCACTTCGACTTCGTCGCCCAGCTGCACGACCTTGGTCGGATGGATGTTCTTGTTGGTCCAGTCCATTTCGGAGACGTGCACCAGGCCCTCGATGCCCGATTCGATTTCGACGAACGCGCCGTAATCGGTGATGTTCGTGACCTTGCCGAAGAGGCGCGTGCTCTGCGGATAGCGGCGCGACAGGCCGACCCACGGGTCCTCGCCCAGCTGCTTCAATCCCAGCGAGACGCGGTTCTTTTCCTGGTCGAACTTGAGCACCTTGGCCGTGACCTCGTCGCCGACCGCGAGCACTTCCGACGGATGCTTGACGCGGCGCCACGCGAGATCGGTGATGTGCAGCAGGCCGTCGATGCCACCCAGGTCGACGAACGCGCCGTAATCGGTGATGTTCTTGACGATGCCCTTGACCATGGCGCCTTCGGACAGCGTGGACGAGAAGCTTCTCGCGCACCTCGCCCTGGCTCTCCTCGAGCACGGCGCGGCGCGACACGACGACGTTGTTGCGCTTGCGGTCGAGCTTGATGACCTTGAAGTCGAGCGCCTTGTTCTCGAACGGGGACGTGTCCTTGACCGGACGGATGTCGACCAGCGAGCCCGGCAGGAACGCGCGGATGCCGTTGATCATGACCGTGAGTCCGCCCTTCACCTTGCTGGTGACGAGGCCCGAGACGACGAGGCCCTGCTCCATCGCCGCTTCGAGGTCGTGCCACGCCTTGAGGCGCTTGGCCTTGTCGCGCGACAGGCGCGTCTCGCCATAGCCGTCTTCGAGCGCTTCGATGGCGACGGTGACGAAATCGCCGGCCTTGACCTCGATCTCGCCCTTGTCATCCTTGAATTCCTCGATCGGAATGAACGATTCCGACTTCAATCCCGCGTTGACGACGACGACGTTGAAATCGACGCGTACGACTTCGGCGGTGATCAGTTCGCCCTGGCGCATTTCCTGGCGCGACAGGGATTCCTCGAACAGCGCTGCGAAATCCTCCATCGGGGGATTGGCGACTGCGCTGGGGGTCATTTCAGTGGCGGTAGCCATCGGGGTTGGTTCCTTCAATGTGTAAGCCGCCGGTCGCGAGAACCCTTTTTCTCGGAGGGGCGGGCGGGTGGATCAATCCGCGTTCGGTGCACCGGCTAAAGTGCGCCGTCCGCGGCCCTTAAGTTGCGTTGCTCAGTTGCGTGGCTCAGTTGCCTTCCTCCGGCGCCTCATGCCTTTGTCACGGCCCGGTAGAGCTCCAGGACGCGCAGGACGGCGGCGTCGATCGTCAGTTGCGTGGTATCGAGGACAATCGCGTCGGCCGCGGGCTTGAGCGGCGCCGCCGCCCTCCCCGCATCCCGCGCGTCGCGCTCCCGGATATCGCGCAAAAGACTTTCCATTGTAACGGAGATTCCTTTTGCGATCAACTGCTTATGCCTCCGGGCCGCCCGCTCCTCGGCGCTGGCCGTCACGAACACCTTGAGGAGGGCGTCCGGAAACACCACCGTCCCCATATCCCGTCCTTCGGCGACCAGCCCTGGCGGGCGCCGGAAGTCGCGCTGCCGATCGAAGAGCGCGGCCCGGACGGCCCGGTGCACCGCCACCTGCGACGCGGCCGTCGAGATGTCCTCGGCGCGTATGGCGTCGGTGGCGTCCTGGCCGTCCAGCGTGATCGTCCCGTCCCGGAAGGTCACGTCAAGGCGGGCGGCAAGCCGGGCAAGAGAAGTCTCGTCGTCCAACGGAGTCCCGGCCCGCAGCGCCCGCAGCGCCACCAGCCGGTACAGTGAGCCGCTGTCGAGGTAATGGAATCCGAGCGCCCGGGCCACGCCTGCCGCGACGGTGCCCTTGCCCGAGGCGGCCGGGCCGTCGATGGCGATGACCGTGGACAGCGCGGAACTCATCGGACGATGCGGGCGAGCGCGGCGAAGTAGCCGGGAAACGTCTTGCGCACGCAGCCGGGGTCGTTGATCGTCACCGGCACGCCGGCGAGCGTCGCCAGCGAAAAGCACATCGCCATCCGGTGATCGTCGTAGGTGTCGATGGTGGCAGGTTTGAGCGGCATCGCGGCCGTGGGCGGCGTCACGCGGAGCCAGTCGGCGCCGCTGGCGACGGCCACGCCCAGCTTGCCCAATTCCGTCGCCATCGCCGCGATGCGGTCAGTCTCCTTGACGCGCCAGCTGCCGATGTTCGTGAGCGTCGTTGGCGCATCGGCGAAGAGCGCCGTCATGACCAGCGTCATCGCCGCGTCGGGTATCGCGACGCAATCGATGGTTCCGCCGCGCAGGCATGCGCCAGCCCGCGCTTCGATCCAATCCGGCCCGAACCTCACGTCGGCTCCCAGCGCGGCGAGCTGGTCGGCGAAGGCGACGTCGCCCTGAATCGAATCACGACCGACGCCGGTCACGCGGACGGGACCGCCCGCTACGGCGCCGGCCGCGAGGAAATACGACGCGGACGATGCGTCGCCTTCGACGACCAATGTTTCCGGGCTTTCGTAGTGCGCGCCCGCCGGCACGACGAAGGTCGCCGGATCGGGTGTCGCGACGGCCACGCCGAACCGGCGCATCAGGTTGATCGTGATGTCGACGTAGGGCCGCGAGATGAGCGGACCGATGACGTGGACCGCCGTAGCGGTGACCGCGCTGTTCCGCGCGAGAGGCAGCGCCATCAGCAGCGCCGACAGGAACTGGCTCGACACGTCTCCACGAATGTCCACGGTCGCGCCGGCCTGCGCGCCCGTGGCGCCGATGGCCAGTGGCGGGAACCCCTCCTTCGCCGTGTAGCGGACATGGCACCCGAGCGCGCGCAATGCGTCTACCAGATCGCCGATCGGACGTTCGTGCATGCGTTCAACACCCGACAGCTCGTAGGCGCCGCCCAGCGTCGCGAGCACCGCCGTCAGCGGGCGAAACGCCGTGCCCGCATTGCCGAGCGACAGTCGCGCGCTTCGCACTGGAAATGAACCCCCGGCACCGCTGACGATGCACGTCTTGCCGTCACGGACCCCGCTCCACGGTAACGCCCAGGACCTTGAGCGCCTCGAGCATCCGATCGGTATCGTCGGCGGCGAGAACGTCGACGAGCGTCGTGGTTCCGCGCGCGAGCGCCGCGAGCAGCAGCGTGCGGTTGGAGATGCTCTTCGAGCCTGGAAGCGCCACCGTGCCCTCGGCATGCGCAACGGGTGGCAGGAGAAGGGCGGCGTCGGCAGGCATCGCGCCTACTCTTCGCTCACATGCCCGTCGCCGAACGCCGCTTCCCAGCCGCGCCGCGCCGCCCGCGATCGCGCAAAGATCCGCTCGAGTTCCGCACCGTCCTGCGCGTCGAGTGCGCGGGCAAGCTGCGCGAGCGCGCTCCGGTATCTACCGAGTTCATCCTGCAGCGCCGCGCGGTTGGCAAGCGCAATGTCGCGCCACATTTCCGGCGAAGCCGCGGCGATGCGCGTGAAGTCGCGAAATCCGGTGCCCGCGTGCGCGAACATCTGCGCGGATTCGGGCCGCGCGGCCAGGGCGTCGACGAACGCGAAGGCGAGCAGGTGCGGCAGGTGCGAAATCGCCGCGAATATACGGTCGTGCTCGTCCGCGCCAAACGCCACGACGCGGGCTCCGCATGTTTGCCAAAGCGCCTTCACGCGTTGCAGCGCTCCGGAGTCCGTTTCCGCAAGCGGCGTCGTGATGACAGTTCGACCTTCGTACAGCGTGGCCGTCGCGGCGGCTGCGCCCGAGCTGTCGGCGCCCGCCATGGGGTGGGCCGGAACGAAGCGGCGGATGCGCTCGCCGAATGCCGCGCGCGCCGCGTGGATGACGTCCTGCTTGGTGCTGCCGGCATCGGTGACGACAGCATCCGGTCCGGCGGCTTCCGCGATCCGCGCAAACAGCGCAGGAAATTGGGCGACGGGGGCCGCGACCAGCACGACGTCGGCGTCGCGCAGTTCGCCAGTCCAGTCGTCGCCGACGCGCAGTGCGCGATCGATGACGCGCAGACGCAATGCGGCGTCGAGGTTGGCCGCAGTCCTGCCGATGCCGATGACCGTCCCGACGGCGCCCGCGCGCTTCAAGGCCAGCGCGCACGAGCCGCCGATGAGTCCGACGCCGACGACGGCGAGCTTTTCGATGCGCAAGGGAAAGGGGCGCCCGCCGATCGCGATCAGCCGCGCAGCGCCGCCGCGAGCGCGGCCAGGAAACGCTCGTTCTCGCCCGGCAGACCGACCGAGATGCGCAGCCACTCGGGCAAGCCGTAATTGGCGACCGGGCGCACGATCACGCCTTGCCCGAGCAGCGAACGGTTGACCTTGTCGGCGTCGCCCACCTTCGCCAGCACGAAATTGCCGCGCGACGGCAGCGATGTCACGCCCAACGTCGCCAAGCCGGCAGCCAGTTGCGCCAAGCCCGCCGTGTTGAGCGCGCGGCTGGCGTCGACGTAATCCGGGTCCGCCAGTGCCGCGAGCGCCGCCGCCTGCGCCAGCGCGTTGACGTTGAACGGTTGCCGCACGCGATTCAGCATGTCGGCGACGCCTTCGTCCATGATCCCGTAGCCGATGCGCAGCGCGGCCAGTCCGTGCGCCTTCGAGAACGTGCGCGACACGATGAGATTGGGATAGCGTGCGATCCAGCTCACGCTGTCGGCACGCTCGGCCGGATCGAGGTACTCGTTGTACGCCTCGTCGAGCACGACCAGCACGTCGCGAAGGCATCGACACGATGAACGCCTCGAGTTCCGCGGCGGCGAGCAACGTTCCGGTCGGATTGTTCGGATTGGCGACGAACACGATGCGCGTGCGCGGCGTGACGGCCGCGCGCATCCGCGACAGGTCGTGGCCGAAATCCTTCGCCGGCACTTCGATGCCGATGGCGCCGCGCGCCTTGGTTGCGAGCGGATAGACGGCGAACGCGTGCTGCGCATAAATGGTTTCATCGCCAGCGCGCAGATAGGCCTGGGCGACCAGTTCGAGGATGTCGTTGGAGCCGTTGCCGAGCACGATTTGCGCGGGATCCACGCCAAGTTTCCCGGACAATGCCGCCTTGAGCGCAAAGCCGTTGCCGTCCGGGTAGCGCGTGACGTCGGCTGCGGCCGCCGCGATGGCCGCGAGCACGCGCGGACTGGGGCCGCGTGGATTCTCGTTGGACGCGAGTTTCACGATCGACTTCAGGATCGAGGTTCAACTCGCGCGCGACATCCTCGATTGCCTTGCCGGGGATGTAGCGCGCAAGTTCGCGCACATAGGCGGGCGCGGCGGGTGCGTTCACGGTCATCTTAGGCCTTGCCGCGGACAGTCAATCGAGCGCCGCCGGATACGAGCCCAGCAGCTTGAGGAATGGCGCCTTCTGCGCGAGTTCGGACAGCGCCGCCGAGAGTCTGGCGTCGTCGCGATGGCCCACGAGGTCGACGAAGAACAGGTACTCCCAGAGGCCCGTGCGCGCCGGGCGCGATTCGAAACGTGACATCGATACGCCATGGCGCGCGAGGGGCTCGAGCAGTTCGTACACGGCTCCCGGCCGGTTGGGACAGGACATGACGAGCGACGTCTCGTCGCGGCCGGACGCGCCCACTTTCTGCCGGCCCAGCACCCAGAAGCGCGTCGTGTTGTTGGGCTCGTCCTCGATGTGCGGCGCCAGCGTCGCGAGGCCGTAGATCGCCGCGGCATTTTCGCCGGCGATGGCGGCGGCGCCAGGCTCGGACGCGGCGAGGCGCGCGGCCTCGGCGTTGCTCGAGACGGCGACGCGCGGCACGGCGGGCAGGTGCGTCGCAAGCCAGTGCACGCATTGCGCGAGCGACTGCGCATGCGAATAGACGCGCGCCACGTCCGAGAGCGAGTCCTCATTGGACAGGAGGTTCTGCTGGATGCGCAGCTTGACCTCGCCGCATACCGACAGGTCGGTCGTGCACATGAGGTCCAGCGTGCGACCCACCGCGCCCTCGGTGGAATTCTCGACCGGCACGACGGCAAAGTCGGTCTGGCCGCTCTCCACCGCACGGAAGATCTCGTCGATCGTCGCGAGCGGCGCCGTGTCGACGAACGAGCCGAAGTGCTTCGCAACCGCGGCATGGCTGAACGTGCCGGCGGGACCTAAGTACGCGATCCGCAGCTTCTGCTCGAGCGCCAGGCACGCGGACATGACCTCGCGGAAGACGCCGGTCACGGCGGCATCGGAAAGCGGCCCGGCGTTGCCGGCCGCCAGCGCCGCCAGCACCTGCGCCTCGCGCTCGGGGCGGTACGCGGCGCCGCCCTCCTTCAGCTTGCCGATCGCCTGCGCGTGTTGCGCCCGCGCGTTGAGGCGCTCCAGGATCTCGCGGTCGAGCGCGTCGATCGCCGCACGACGGGCGGCGAGTTCGGAATCCTGGCCGTTGGCGTCGGCGGCGGGCATGTCGGGTTTCGCGTGCGGAGGGCGCTAAAATCAGGCTTCGTCGCCGTCGTCGTCCGTTTCGGCGACCCGTTCCAAGCCCGCGAGTTTTTCGCCGTCGTCCAGGTTGATGAGCGTCACGCCCTGCGTGGACCGGCTCATTTCCCGGATCGACTTCACGCTGGTGCGAATGAGCACGCCCCCGGTGGAAATGAGCATGACCTCGTCGTCCCCCCGTACCAGCGCCGCGCCGATCACCTGGCCGTTGCGCTCGCTCTGCTGGATCGCGATCATGCCCTTCGTGCCGCGGCCGTGCCGCGTGTACTCGACGATCGGCGTGCGCTTGCCGTAGCCCTTTTCGGTCGCCGTGAGGACCGACTGCGTTTCGTCTTCGGCCACCAGCATCGAAATCACACGCTGGCCGCGATCGAGCATCATGCCGCGAACGCCATGCGCATTGCGGCCCATCGGTCGGACGTCGTTCTCGTCGAACCGCACCGCCTTGCCGCCGGAACTGAAGAGCATCACGTCGTGCGTGCCGTCGGTCAGCGCGACTCCGATCAGCGAATCGCCGTCGGTCAAGTCGACTGCGATGATGCCGGAAGGGCGCGGGCGCGAGAACTCCGACAGCGGCGTCTTCTTCACCGTGCCCATCGCCGTGGCCATGAACACGAACTGGTCTTCGGTGAACTCCCTGACCGGAAGGATGGCCGTGATCTTCTCGTTGTCGACGAGAGGAACCAGGTTGACGATGGGCTTGCCGCGCGACGCGCGCGAGCCCTGCGGCACGTTGTAGACCTTGAGCCAGTACACGCGCCCGCGGTTGGAGAAACACAGGATGTAGTCGTGCGTGTTCGCGATGAACATCCGGTCGATGAAGTCGTCTTCCTTCGTCGCCGTCGCCTGCTTGCCGCGTCCGCCGCGGCGCTGGGCGCGGTATTCGGCCACCGGCTGGGACTTCATGTAGCCGCCATGGGAAAGCGTGACCACCATGTCGGCCGGCGCGATCAGGTCCTCGAGCGAAAGGTCCACGCCCTGCGCGACGATTTCCGAACGGCGCTTGTCGCCGAACTGGTCGCGGATCGCGGCAAGTTCGTCGCCGATGATCCTGGTGACGCGCGCGGGCTTGGCGAGGATGTCGAGAAGGTCGACGATCAACTCCATCACCTCGCGGTACTCGCCGGTGATCTTCTCCTGCTCGAGGCCCGTCAACCTCTGCAGTCGCAGTTCCAGGATCGCCTGCGCCTGCGCGTCCGAGAGCCGATAGCCCTGCTCGCTCCAGCCGAAATCGAGAGGCAGGCCATCCGGACGGGCGGCGTCGGCGCTCGCACGCTTCAGCATGTCCTCGACGATCGACGAACGCCAGCGCTTGGCCATCAGCGCCGCCTTGGCGTCCGGCGGCGTGGGCGAAGCCTTGATCAAGGCGATGATCTCGTCGACGTTGGACAGCGCGACCGCGAGACCCTCCAGGATGTGGCCGCGTTCGCGCGCGCGGCGCAGTTCGAAGCGCGTGCGGCGCACGACGACTTCGCGCCGGTGGATGAGGAAGAACTCGAGGAACTGCTTGAGGTTGAGGATGCGCGGCTGACCGTCGACCAGCGCCACCATGTTCATGCCGAAGCTGTCCTGCAGCTGCGTCAGCTTGAACAGGTTGTTGAGGATGATCTCGGTGACCTCGCCGCGCTTCAACTCGATCACGACGCGCATGCCCGACTTGTCGGACTCGTCGCGCAGGTCGGAGATGCCTTCGAGCTTTTTCTCGCGGACGAGCTCGCCGATGCGCATCAGCAGATTCGCCTTGTTTACCTGATAAGGGATCTCGTCGACGATGATCGCCTGGCGCCCGCCCTTCTCGATGTCCTCGATGTGCGTGCGTGCGCGGATGACGACGCGGCCGCGGCCCGTGCGGTAGCCTTCGCGCACACCTTCCTGGCCGTAGATGATTCCGGCGGTCGGGAAATCGGGCGCGGGAATGATCTCCATGAGTTCATCGATGGCGATGTCCGGATTGGCGAGCAGGGCCAGGCACCCGGAGATCGTTTCCGTCAGGTTGTGCGGCGGGATGTTGGTGGCCATTCCCACCGCGATGCCGGACGACCCGTTGATGAGCAGGTTGGGCAGGCGCGACGGCAACACCGCCGGTTCCAGCTCCTTGCCGTCGTAATTCGGGACAAAATCGACGGTTTCCTTGTCGATGTCGGCCAAGAGTTCCGACGCGATCTTCTGCAGCCGGCATTCGGTGTAGCGATAGGCAGCGGCGGAATCGCCGTCCACCGACCCGAAATTGCCCTGGCCATCGATCAGCGGATAGCGCAGCGAGAATTCCTGCACCATCCGCACCAGCGCTTCATACGTCGCGCTGTCCCCGTGGGGGTGATATTTGCCGAGCACGTCGCCGACGACGCGCGCGCATTTCACATACGGGCGGTTCCAGGCGATGTTGGCCTCGTGCATCGCGAACAGCACCCGGCGATGCACGGGTTTCAAGCCGTCGCGGACGTCCGGAAGGGCCCGTCCCACGATCACGCTCATCGCGTAATCGAGGTAGGAATGCCGCATTTCGGCCTCGAGGCTGACGGGAAGGGTTTCTTTGGCGAACTGCTCCATGGGCGTCTGTAGGGATTCGGTAATAAGCAGGGTTGGAAAGCGGGCGAAGCGCTAAATCGGCCGCAGAAGCGGGCTTTTCCGGTCGGGGGCCCGGTGGCGGCACCGTTTTGCGGCGCACACTCAGGGCGGGACCTCTCCGGAGGCCCTTGAAATCACGCAATTTTATCACGGCGTTGTATTGCCGCGACAGTTGTTGGGCCCCATGCGCCACGGGTTCCCTTTTCTTTGCGGCGCGAAAACCCGTGTGCTATATTTCTCGAGGAGACAAAGTATTTGACGCGTCGGCCTTTCCCGTGATGCGCAAAATCGCAAGTTCGTACAAAACTTGTTCAAAACCAAAGCCAAAGGGGTGAAACAATGACTCGACGCTTCGTGTACGCTGCACTTGCTGGCGCGATGGCTGTGGCGTTGGCCGGCAGCGCCGGCGCGCAGATGAACCCATCGATGCATTCGGATCCGAAGGGTTACGTTCCGGGCACCGCGCCCTGCTCTCCGGGTTACTGGTGCGATTACGCTCCGACGCCGACCGATGGCACCGTCAAGAGCGGCGTCTACAACGGCACGATGGGCTTGGCCGGCAACCTGTGCTGGCGTACCGGCTATTGGGCGCCTTCGATGGCCACCATCGAATGCGATCCGGACCTCGTGCCGAAGCCGCCGCTGCCGCCGCCGGCTGCCGTCCCGCCACCCCCGCCGCCACCCGCGCCGCCGCCTGCGCCTCCGGGAGTGCAGAAGATCACGCTGGCGTCGAAGGCGCTGTTCGACTTCGACAAGTCGGTTTTGAAGCCTGAAGGCAAGGCAGCGATCGACAGCCAAATCCTGTCCAAGCTGGCTCAGGTGCAGAAGCTCGAACTGGTCCTGGTCACCGGCCACACCGATCCGATCGGCACGCAGCAGTACAACCAGAAGTTGTCGGAACGTCGCGCTGACGCCGTCCGCGACTACCTGGTGAGCAAGGGCGTGGCGAAGGACAAGATCGAGACGCTGGGCATGGGCAAGACGCAGCCGATCCCGGGCCTTACCTGCAACCAGAAGAACTTCAAGGAAAAGGTCGAGTGCTACGCGCCTGACCGTCGCGTGGAAGTCGAGGTCAAGGGCGAGATCATGGTCAGGAAGTAATTCGCTCCCGATGGAGAAAAGCCCCGCCTGGTGCGGGGCTTTTTTTTAGAAGGGCGAAAGTGGAAATCTATTTTCGCCCGTTTTCCAACACCAAGATAATGTTGTGAATCGCTGGCAGAGTCAGGCGATTCACAATTGAAAATGCGACACTAGCGTCATGCCTTCGGTGAGCGCTCCACGCATTGTTGATCTGCGCATCGATGCCGGCTGGATAATTCCGGTCGAGCCCGCCGGCGTCCTCACCGGACACGCGCTGATCGCCGACAAAGGGCGGATCATCGCGCTGCTGCCCACCGATGCGGCGGACGCGGCCTTCGCGCCGCGCACCACGCATCGCCGGCCGACGCATGCGCTGATCCCCGGACTGGTGAACGCCCATACGCACGCGGCGATGACGCTGATGCGCGGCGTAGCCGACGACCTGCCGCTCAAGACCTGGCTCGAGGACCACATATGGCCGCTGGAGGCGCGCTTCGTGGCGCCGGATTTCGTCTACGACGGCACGCTGCTGGGCGCCGCGGAAATGTTGCGCGGCGGAGTGACCTGCTGCAACGACATGTATTTCTTTCCCGACGCCGCCGCGCGCGCCTACGAGGCAGCGGGATTGCGCGCGATGCTGGGCGTTCCGGTGCTCGACTTTCCGACGCCCTATGCCGCCGACGCCGACGCGTACCTGCAGAACGGGCTGGCGGCGCGGGACGCGTTCAAGCACTCGTCGCTGGTGACGTTTTCGTTGGCGCCGCACGCGCCGTATACGGTCGGCGATACCACGTGGGGAAAGATAGTCATGTATGCGCAGGAACTCGATCTGCCCATCCAGACGCATCTGGCCGAAACGCGCCGGGAAGTGGACAACGCCCGGGCCGCAACGGGAATGACACCGCTCGCTCGCCTCGATCGGCTGGGCGCCACGGGCCCGGCCTTCATCGCCGTCCATGCGGTGCACGTCGAGGCCGCGGACATGGAGCTCCTCGCTGCACAGCGCTGTCATGTCGTCCACTGCCCCGGGTCGAACATGAAGCTCGGCAGCGGCATCGCGCCCGTCACCGAATTGATCCGGCGCGGCATCAACGTGGCGCTGGGCACGGACGGCGCGGCGTCCAACAACCGCCTCGACCTCCTCGGGGAAATGCGGCTTGCCAGCCTGCTGGCCAAAGTTGCGAGCGAGGACCCGTCCGCCATCCCGGCCGCCGCGGCGTTGCGGATGGCGACCCTCAACGGTGCTGCGGCGCTGGGCCTGGATGCGCAGGCCGGATCGCTCGAACCCGGCAAGCACGCCGACATCGTCGCGATCGATTTGTCGGGCATAGGCACATCGCCGATGTACGATCCGGTTTCCCACCTCACGCACGCGGCCGGGCGCGAGTGCGTCACGGACGTGTGGGTGGGTGCGGAGCAACGGGTGGCGGGCGGCCGCCTTACCACGATAGACGAGAGCGCACTCCTCGCGCGCACTGGCGCGTGGCAACGACAACTGGTGCAGCCCGCACGATGACACCTCACAGCGCACCTTCCGACGCCGGAAACGTCGATCCTGCCGAACTCGCGAAGTTTTCGGCGCTCGCCCATCGGTGGTGGGACCCCGAAAGCGAGTTCCGTCCGCTGCATGAGATCAATCCGTTGAGGCTCGCCTGGATCGAATCGGTCGCGGGCGGCATCGAGGGCAAGCGCGTGCTCGATGTCGGATGCGGTGGCGGCATCCTCGCGGAGGCGCTGGCGTCGCGCGGCGGGCAGGTGACCGGCATCGACCTCGGCGAAAAGGCGCTCGGCGTCGCGAAATTGCACGGCCTCGAGACCGGCGTGGCCGTCAACTACCGGTTGGTTGCCGCAGAAGCGCTCGCCGCCGAAACCCCCGCCGCGTTCGACGTGGTGACATGCATGGAACTGCTCGAGCATGTTCCCGAACCCGCGTCGATCGTCGCGGCATGCGCGACGCTCGCGGCGCCCGGCGGCACCGTCGTCTTTTCTACGCTCAACCGCAATCCCAAGTCGTATCTGTTCGCGATCGTCGGCGCCGAATATCTGCTGCGGCTGTTGCCAAGGGGGACGCACGACTGGGCCAAGTTCCTGCGGCCGGCGGAACTGTCCACGTTTGCGCGCCGATCGGGACTCGACCTCGCCAAACTGACCGGCATGACGTACAACCCGCTCACCAAGGTGTACCGGCTGGAGGCGGACACGTCCGTCAACTACCTGGCTGCCTATCGCAAACCCGGGGAACGCGCCGACCATGCCGGCTGACGCCGCGCGCCGGGCCCCGCGCCCGTTGCCGGTCGATGCCGTGCTGTTCGATCTGGACGGCACGCTCGCCGACACCGCCGGCGACCTGTCGGGCGCGCTGAATCGCGTGCGCGCCGACCGCGGCCTGCCTCCGGTGCCATTGGCGCAGCTGCGCGCGCACGCGTCGTCGGGGGCGCGCGGCCTGTTAGGCGCCGGCATGAACATCACGCCTGCAGCGCCGGACTACGAGGAATTGCGTGAGGCGTTCCTCAACCATTACGCGGCGTGCCTCGCGGAAACCACCGTGCTGTTCGCGGGTGTCGCGCACCTGCTCGACGCGATCGAGCGGCGCGGGCTGCGCTGGGGCATCGTGACGAACAAGTTCTCGCGCTTCACCGAACCGGTCGTGGCATCGCTTTCGCTCGCGGACCGCGCATCGACGGTGGTTTCCGGTGACACGACGCCCCATACGAAGCCGCATCCCGCCCCGCTGCTGCACGCGGCGGGAAGCCTGGCCGTGCCACCATCCCGGTGCGTCTATGTCGGCGACGATCTGCGCGACGTCGTGGCCGGCAACGCGGCCGGGATGGCGACGATCGTCGCCGAGTATGGCTACATCGGTACCGGCGAAACCAGCGATACGTGGCCCGCCACCGGGTGGATCGCCGATCCCCTCGCGCTGCTGCCCTGGCTGCCGCCCGCGCGCTGAAGCCGCTACGGACAGGTTCCGGCGTTCTGCAGCAGCCATTCGCGCGGCGCGCCGCCACGCGACCCCACCAGCCGCACCGATTGTCCCGCGGCGAGCGGCCGCAGAACGGCGTTGACGATATCGTCGGGCGCGCGCAGTGCGATGCCGTTCGCCTGCTCGATGCGGTCGCCTTTTTTCATGGCCAGCATCGCCGAAAAGCCGCTGTCGTCACGAACGGCCAGCGCGCCGCGATCCGCTGTCGCCAGCGTCGCCCACGAGTCGGGCTGCGCGACGATGCCGCCGACCAGTTCGGCGTTCAGGCGCAGCACGTCGCCCCTGAAGCCGGGAGGCGGTGCGCACGCCGCATTGCCGGCCGTCTTGGCGGCGGCTTTCGCCGCAGAAGGCGGCGCAAATCCGCGCAGGACGAGCCGACGCTCGCCGCCGGCATCGCGCAACGTGATGCCGTCGCGTTGCACCGATACGAGCGTGACACCGTTCGCGATGTCGCGGCCCGCGGCGACGAACTTGGGACCGCTCCCCAGGCGAAGCAACGCATAACCGTTGCCGCCTTCTTCAGCGAGGACGCCGAGCAACCGGATTTCGCCGGAGACGGCAGCGGCTGGGGACTCGGTGGTGGCGACGGCGCCTACGGGGGCGGCGAACAATCCCGACGCCTGCAACGCCAATGCGGGGTGCTGGGGTCCCGCCGGCACGAAACCGATGGGCGCCGGACCAAACCAGCGCCAGCCCCACCAGGCGACGACGGCCGCCAGCAAGGCCACCGCCATCAGCAGCGCCAAGCCAGCGCCGACAGCGAGCGCGCGGGAACCCGACGTCGAAGCGGTGCCAACTTGCATCATGCGCACCTGTGCGATGGCTTGGCGCCGCTATAATCGTCCGTCTCCCGCACCGATCCTCCGCGTGAATCCCCGTCTTGCGCTGTTGCAACCCTACCCGTTCGAACGGCTGCGTGCGCTGTTTTCCGGTGTCGTGGCCGATCCTGCGAAGCGCGCGATAAGCCTCTCGATCGGCGAGCCCAAACATCCGACGCCTCGCCTGGTTCTGGACGCGCTCGCCGCCGGCAGCGCCGGCCTCGCAAATTATCCCATGACCATCGGCCCCCCTGCGCTGCGCGAAGCCATCGCCGCGTGGCTCGCCCGCCGCCACGGCGTGCCCACGCTCGACCCCGCGACCCAGGTGTTGCCGGTACTGGGCAGCCGCGAGGCGCTGTTCGCCTTTGCGCAGGCGATCATCGACGACACCCGCGATCACGCCACCGTGGTCGTTCCCAACCCGTTCTACCAGATCTACGAGGGCGCCGCGCTGCTCGCCGGGGCCGCCGTGTGGTGCGTGAACGCGGATCCCGCGAAATCCTTTGCGCACGACTGGCGCGGCGTTCCCGACGCCGTGTGGTCGCGCACGCAGCTCCTCTACGTCTGCTCGCCGGACAATCCGACCGGCCGCGTGTTCGGCCTCCCCGAGTGGCGCGAGTTGTTCGCGCTGTCGGACAAGCACGGCTTCGTCATCGCGTCCGACGAATGCTATTCGGAAATCTATTTCGACGAGGCGCGCCCGCCGCTCGGCGCGCTCGCGGCCGCGCACGCGCTCGGGCGGGGCGGCTATCCGCGGCTCGCCGTGTTCGGCAGCTTGTCCAAGCGCTCCAACGCACCCGGCCTTCGCTCCGGCTATGTGGCGGGCGATGCGGCACTGATGAAGGCGTTCCTGCTCTATCGCACCTATCATGGGGCGGCCATGTCGCCGGCCGTTGCCGCCGCCAGCATCGCGGCGTGGAGTGACGAAGTGCACGTGCGCGCCAATCGCGCCGAATACGCGGCCAAGTTCGCGGCATTGCAGCCCCGGCTCGCCCCATGGCTGCCCTGCGCAATGCCCGACGCCGCGTTTTACCTTTGGGCGCGGACACCGATCGACGACGCGCTCTTCGCGCAGCGGCTGCTGGCCGAGGAGAACGTCTCCGTCGTCCCGGGAAGCTTCATCGGCCGCGATGCGCGCGGGACCAACCCGGGCACGAACCGGGTTCGGCTGGCGCTGGTCGCGCCGGCGGCCGAATGCGCCGAGGCCATCGACCGAATCGTGGCGTTCTCGCAGCGGCTTGCGACGCTCCCGGACAGCCTCGGCGCGCTTCATCCGGGTCGGTAACGTCCTGTCGCAAAGGGGGTACCCGTCGCCAATGCGACCCTAAAATTGCGGCCATGGCTACTCTCGCCGAAACCCCACCCTCCTCTCCGGGCCCGCTCGCTGTGCTGGCCCGCGGCTTTCGCGCGTCCTGGACCACGCTGCTCCTCGTGCTGGCGATCAACACCGGCGTCGCGGCCATGCTGTCCATCGAGGACGCACGGCCTTTCTGGCACCCATTCGTGACAGCGCAAACCATCGGCTTGCTGATCGCCTACGCCGTCAACGCGACGCAGCCGTGGACCAAGAGCCACCCGGTGTGGCGCTTAGCCGGCGCCGTCGCCATCGCGTCTTTCGTTGGCGTCGCGCTGGTCGTGTTCATCAAGGGCTACCTCATCGGCGAGCCGAGTTACCGCTTAGCCGAGGCGCGCTCGCACCTTGCCCTTTATTTCGGCACTGCGTTCTCGAGCATCATCATGGGGCTGTGCGTGAGCTTCATCTTCCTGTTCAAGTTCCGGGAAGCGCACGCCGCCGCCGCGCTGCACATGGCCGAGGCCGAGCGCCACCTGATGTCGAAGCACGCGGTCGAGGCCGAATTGAAACTCATGCAGGCGCAGGTCGAGCCGCACTTCCTGTTCAACACGCTGGCCTCGGTCCAGTACCTCACGGAAACGGATCCGCGCGAGGCCGGCCGGCTGCTTTCGCATCTCATCGACTACCTGCGGGCGGCGCTTCCGCAACTGCGGGCGAGTTCCACGACGCTGGGGAAGGAAGTCGGACTCGCCGCCGCGTACCTCAACATCCTCAAGATGCGGATGGGCCCGCGCCTCGTGTTCGACATCCACGTTCCGCCCGAACTGGCGCAGCATCCGTTTCCGCCGAACCTGCTGATCTCGCTCGTCGAGAACGCGATCAAGCACGGAGTCGAACCTGCCGCCGACGGCGGCACGATCCTTGTCAGCGCCGAGCGCCACGGCGCTGCGCTGGTCGTCAACGTGACCGACACCGGCCGAGGCAGCGCAACGGCGGCCACGGACATCCCGGGCAATGGCGTCGGCCTCGCCAACGTGCGCGAACGGCTGGCGGCCTTGTATGGAACGCATGGTCGGTTTGCCCTTTCCAGCGAGCCCCCAAACGGCACGCGGGCCACGCTGTCGATACCCTTCGAAGGCCAGGCTTAAGCCCGATGCCCACTGCGCTGATCGCCGACGACGAGCCGATGCTGCGCGCGCAATTGAAGGCGCGGCTTGCCGAAGCCTGGCCCGAGTTGGCCGTGATCGCCGAGGCCGGCAACGGCGCCGAAGCGCTGGCGATGTACGAGGTCAATCGGCCCGACATCGTGTTCCTCGACATCCGCATGCCGGTCCAGACCGGCATCGAGGTCGCGCATGCGCTGGAAGGCCGTTGCCACGCGGTGTTCGTGACCGCCTACGACGAATATGCGGTGACGGCGTTCGACGAAGGCGCGGTCGACTACGTGCTGAAACCCGTCTCCCCCGAGCGCATCGCGAAGGTTGTCGAGCGCCTGAAGTCGCGGCTGGAAAGCGCGCCGCTCGACCTGTCTGCAGTGCTCGCGAAGCTCGCGGCGCGCGAAGGCAACGGCTATCTCAAATGGATTCGCGCGTCGCTGGGGACAGCGATGAAGCTGATCGCGACCGACGATGTCCTCTATTTCCAGGCCGAGGACAAGTACACGAAGGTCGTCACCAATGCCGGCGATGCGCACATCAAGAAGCCCATCAAGGAATTGTTCGAGGAACTGGACCCCGAGGCCTTCTGGCAGATCCATCGCGCGACGATCGTCAACCTGCGCGCCATCGCCAAGATCGAGCGCGACTGGCGCGATCAGCCGGTCATCAGCCTGCGCGACCGTGGCGAGAAACTGATCGTCTCGCGGACCTTCGCGCACCGCTTCAAGACCATGTGACCTCACGCAACTAGAGGCCGCGAAACCGGAAATCCAGCCAGCACGCTGTAAAATAGCAGTTTTTCTCCGGATTTCGCATGGGTCAGCTCCCCCAGACGATTGACGCCGCATGGGAACGGCGCGCAGAACTCTCGCCCCGGAACGCGCCTCCCGACGTCCGTGACGCGGTGGCGCACGCCATCGCGGAACTCGATGCGGGCCGTCTGCGCGTGGCCGCAAAGATCGGCGGGCAATGGGTCACGCAGCAGTGGCTCAAGAAGGCGGTCCTGCTGTCGTTTCGCTTGCTGGACAACCGGATGATCGGCTCGTCTTCGACGGGCGGGCACTTCCCTCAGTTCTACGACAAGGTGCCCACCAAGTTCGAGGACTACGCCGAGGCCGATTTCGCCGCCGGCGGATTCCGCGTGGTGCCACCGGCGGTGGCGCGGCGGGGCGCATTCATCGGCAGGAACGTCGTGCTGATGCCCTCGTTCGTGAACATCGGCGCCTACGTCGACGAAGGCACGATGGTCGACACGTGGGTGACGGTGGGCTCCTGCGCACAGATCGGGAAGAACGTGCACTTGTCCGGTGGCGTGGGCATCGGCGGGGTCTTGGAACCGCTGCAGGCGAACCCCACCATCATCGAAGACAACTGCTTCATCGGCGCGCGCTCGGAAGTGGTCGAAGGCGTCGTCGTCGAGGAGAATTCCGTGCTGGGCATGGGGGTGTTCATCAGCCAGAGTACGAAGATCTACAATCGCGCGACGCGCGAGGTGAGCTACGGCCGCGTGCCGGCGGGCTCGGTCGTCGTCGCGGGCAGCCTCCCGTCCGCCGAGGGCGAATGCCAGCTCTACTGCGCCGTCATCGTCAAGCAAGTCGATGCGAAGACGCGCTCGAAGACCAGCATCAACGAACTGCTCCGTGTCTGAAGAGATCCAGGAAACCATGTCCGTCAGCCTCAAATCCGCCGCCGACATCGAAGGCATGCGCACGGCCGGGCGCCTGGCCTCCGAACTGCTGGATTATCTGACGCCGCACGTCGCGCCCGGCGTGACGACGGGCGCGATCAACGACCTCGCGCATGAGTACATGGTCAACGATCAGGGAACGGTCCCGGCCACGCTCAACTACGCGCCGCCGGGCCATACGCCCTACCCCGCCTCCCTGTGCACCTCGGTGAACCACGTCGTGTGCCACGGCATCCCCGGCGACAAGAAACTGAAGGACGGCGACATCGTCAACATCGACGTCACCGTGATCAAGGACGGCTACCACGGCGACACCAGCCGGATGTTCTTCGTGGGGAAGCCTTCCATCCAGGCGAAGCGCCTGGCGGAGGTCACGTACGAGGCGATGTGGCGCGGCATCCGCGCCGTGCGCCCCGGCGGGCACTTGGGCGACATCGGCGCGACGATCCAGAAATTCGCCGAAGGCCACGGCTTCTCGGTGGTGCGCGAATTCTGCGGCCATGGCATCGGCACGCAGTTCCACGAGGACCCGCAAGTGCTCCATTACGGCCGCGCGGGTACAGGCCTCAAATTGCAGCCGGGAATGATTTTCACCGTCGAGCCGATGATCAACGCCGGCAGGCCGGGGATCCGCTGCCTTGCCGACGGCTGGACGATCGTCACGGCGGACCACTCGCTCTCCGCGCAATGGGAGCACACGGTCCTGGTGACCGAATCCGGCGTCGAGGTGCTGACCACCTCCGCCGGCGCGCCTCCGCCGCCGCCCGCGGCCTAGCATCGATGGCGTCCGCGCCGCCGCTCGCCCCCGACGTCGCGAACACCGGCGCCAAGTTTCCGCAGGCGACTTCGCGCATCGCATTCTGGCGCGACGAGTTGAAGCGCGGCCGCGAGGTGCTGCGCATGGCGTTCTTCGCGCGCCCCGATACGCCGAAGCTGTTGCGCGAACATGCGCGCCTTGTCGATCGCATCGTGCGCGGCGTGTGGCGGGAGGCGGACATGCCGGCCGAACTCGCGCTGCTGGCCGTCGGCGGCTACGGCCGAGGTCAGCTCTTCCCTCATTCCGACGTCGACGTGCTGATCCTTCTGCCCGACAGCGGCGCCGCGCCCGCCGCGGCCATCGAACGGTTCTTCGCGACGCTGTGGGACACCGGCATCGAACTGGGCCATGCCGTCCGCACCGTCGCCCAATGCATGTCGGAAATGGCCGGCGACGTCACCATCCGGACGAGCCTGCTCGAGAATCGCTTTCTCGACGGCTCACGGCGCTTGAGCCGGCAGTTCCGGGCCATGTTCGCGGACAGTCTCGACGTCCGCGCCTTCTACGCGGCCAAGGCGCTCGAGCAGCAACAGCGGCACCTCAAGGTCAACGACGCAATCTACAACCTGGAGCCCAACGTCAAGGAAAGTCCGGGCGGACTGCGCGACCTGCAGACGGTGCTGTGGATCAGCCGCGCCGCCGGTCTCGGGCGGACATGGGCCGAACTCGCGCGGCACGGGCTGATGACGATCGCCGAGGCCCGCGCGGTGTCGCGGCAGGAGCGGTTCATCGGCGCGATGCGCGTGCGCCTGCATTACCTGTCCGACCGGCGCGAGGACCGTCTCGTCTTCGACCAGCAGGCGGCGCTCGCGAAACAGTTGCGCCTCGTGGATACGCCGGCGCGGCGGGCGAGCGAGCAGCTGATGCAGCGCTATTACCGCGCGGCCAAGCTCGTGCGCCAGGTGAACACGATCCTGCTGCAGAACCTGCATGCGCGTCTCTACCCGGCGCAGTCGCCGCCGGCGCCCTTTGACGCCGAGTTCCAGACGGTGGACGAACTCCTCGACGTGCGGGACGAGGAGCTCTTCGCGCGGCGTCCGGCCGCGATGCTCGATGCGTTCCTGATGATGCAGAAGCACCGCGCGCTGAAAGGCATGACGGCGCGCACGCTGCGCGCGCTGTGGCGCAACCGACGGCTGATCGACGCCAAGTTCCGCCGCGATCCCGCGAACCGTGCCCGATTCATCGAGATGTTCCACCGCGAGAAGGGGCTTCTTCACGAATTGCGCCGGATGAACCTGTTCGGGATTCTCGGCCAATACGTGCCTGTGTTCGCGCGCATCGTCGGCCAGATGCAGCACGATCTCTTCCATGTCTATACGGTCGACGAGCACATCCTGATGGTGATCCGCAACCTGCGGCGGTTCACCGAGGCGCAGCACGCGCACGAGTACCCGACGTGCTCGCGGCTGATGGCCGATTTCGAGCGCCGCTACGTCCTCTATCTGGCCGGCCTCTTCCACGACATTGCCAAGGGCCGCGGCGGCAACCATTCGCAACTGGGCTCGCGCGACGCGAAGCGCTTCTGCCGGGAACACGGCCTGTCGCCGGAGGACTGCGAGCTGGTCGCGTGGCTCGTGCGGGAGCACCTGACGATGTCGTCGACCGCACAGAAGCAGGACTTGACCGATCCCGCCGTGGTCACCGAATTCGCTCGCAAAGTGGGTACGCAGCGTCGGCTGGCCGCGCTGTATCTGCTGACCGTCGCCGACATCCGCGGCACCAGCCCCAAGGTGTGGAACGCGTGGAAGGCGAAGCTGCTGGAGGACCTGTATCACGGCGCGCGCGCCGCGCTTGCCGGCGAGGCGCCTACGCGCACGATCATGGACAGCATCGAGGCGCGGCGCGAGGATGCAAGGCGCCTGCTGCGACTCTATGCGGTGCCCGACGGCGCGGAAGGCCCGCTGTGGCGCCACCTCGATACGCCGTACTTCCAGCGCCACACGTCGGAGGAAATCGCGTGGCACGCGCGCCACCTCTACTGGCGCGTCGCCGGTAGTGCTCCGGTAGTCAAGGCGCGCCTTGCGCGCGACGGCACGGGCTTGCAGGTTCTCGTCTACCTTCCCGACCAGAAGGATCTCTTCGCGCGGATCTGCGGGTTTTTCGGCCGGTCCGGGCTGACCATTCTCGAGGCGCGCGTCCACACGACGAAGGCGGGCTACGCGCTCGATACCTTTGCCGTGCTCGATCCGACGAATCCGAACGCGTCGTATCGCGACACCATCCAGCTCGTCGAATTCGAACTGTCGCGGTCCTTAAGCGAGCAGGCGCCTCTCGCGCCCCCCGTCGACGGCCGCATTTCGCGCCAGTTGAAGCACTTTCCGCTGACGCCCGAGGTGCAGATCTTTCCGGACGACAAGGGCACGCACTACATCCTCGAAGTCGTGGCCGGCGACCGGCCGGGCCTGCTTGCGAAGATCGCGTATACGCTGGCCCGCGCCAACGTCAATGTCGTCAGCGCGAAGATCAACACGCTGGGCGAGCGCGCCGAGGACGTATTCCTGATCGACGGCGCGCGCCTGCACGACGAGCAGGCGCTCTTGCGTCTGGAAACCGCGCTCTTCGAGGACCTGCGCCTTTAGACCGCGATCACTCGTCGGCGTCGACGCCGGCCATGTCCGGAAACAGGATGTCGGTGAAGCCGAACTTGCGCATGTCGTTCATGCGCATCGGATACAGGATGCCGTCCAAGTGGTCGCACTCGTGCTGGACGACGCGGGCGTGGAAGTCCGCGCATTCGCGCACGAGCTCGCGCCCCTGCGGGTCGAAGCCGCGATAGCGAACGTGTGTCCGGCGCGGAACCACGCCGCGAAGACCGGGGACGGAGAGGCAGCCCTCCCAGCCCTCCTCGGTTTCGTCGGACAGGGGCGTCAGCACGGGATTGACGAGCTCGGTGTAAGGGACGGGCTCCGCATCCGGATAGCGGGGATTGCGCTCCATGCCGAAAATCACGACGCGCAGCGCGACTCCGATCTGCGGCGCGGCAAGACCCGCTCCGTTCTGCGCGGCCATCGTATCCCGCATGTCGGCGAGTAGCGCCGCGAGCTCCCGCGTGCCGAAAGCCGTGACCTCCGCCGAGCGCTGCCACAGCCGCGGATCTCCCATGCGCAGGACATCGCGGATCATCGTTGCGCCTCTGCCACCCCGGACACCCGTGGCGCGACGTGGTCGAGCAGCGTGCGAACCTTGTCCATCGCCGCCTCGAGCACTGTGTTGATGCCGTCCATCGAGACTCCCGCCGTACTGTCGCCCCGCCCAGCAGCGTGGTTGACGACGACGCAGATGGCCGCATAAGGCAGCCCAAGTTCGCGCGCCAGGGCCGCCTCGGGCATGCCGGTCATGCCGACCAGGGTCGCGCCGTCGCGCTCCAGACGGTCGATCTCCGCGGCCGTCTCCAGCCGTGGACCGTTGACGGCACCGTAGACGCCGCCGTCGTTCAAGGCGATGCCGGCCGCGACTGCCGCTGCGAGGCAGCAGGCGCGCAATTCGGGAGCATAAGGGTGCGTGAAGTCGACGTGCACCACCTGCCGGTCGCCGCCGTCGAAGTAAGTCGACGCGCGCCCGGAGGTGTAGTCGATGAGCGAATGCGGAAGCACGAGGTCCCCGGGGCGGCCGGCCGTGATGCCGCCGACCGACGCCACGGCGATGACGGCCGTTGCCCCACGCTGCTTAAGCGCGGACAGGTTTGCGCGATAGTTCACCCGGTGCGGTGGTATGGTGTGCCCGTGCCCATGGCGGGCCAGGAAAACGGCATCGCGGCCGGAAATCTGCCCGAAGAGCAGCGCGGACGACGGGTCGCCATAGGGGGTCCGGACGACCTCGCGATGCGCGACCTGCAGCGTCGACAGGCGCGTCAGACCCGTGCCACCGATAATTGCGAGCATGGAACTTGCTTAACCCTTTGAATGCACCCGCCAAATGCCGCCGGGCGGACGCGGAAACCCGATGTTGCAACGAGGGGTGCTACGACAGGCCATTGCGGGGCAAATGCTGGAAACCATTGTCACTTCATGACATTATCATAGGAAACACGGTGCGCATCGCCGGTGCGCGCTAACACCCCATTGTAGCTTTCGAGGCGCATCCATGTATCTCGACAGACTGTTCAAGCTGATGGCCGAAAAGCAGGCGTCGGACCTGTTCATCTCATGCGGCGCGCCGATCAACATGAAGGTCAACGGCATCGTCGCGCCCGTGTCGACCCAGCCGATGGACATCGAGACCGTCCGTCGCATCGCCTACGAGCTCATGACCAAGGAACAGGCGCGCGAGTTCGAGAACGAGATGGAGATGAACCTCTCCCACCTCGACCGCAGCGTCGGCAACTTCCGCGTCAACATCTTCCGCCAGCGCGGCACGATCTCGCTCGTCATCCGCTACGTGCGCAGCAACGTTCCGCCGTATGAGGATCTGAAGCTGCCGCCGGTGCTGCTCAACCTGATCATGGAGAAGCGCGGCATGGTGCTGGTGGCGGGGTCGACGGGCTCGGGCAAGTCCACCACGCTCGCCGCGATGATCGACTACCGCAACGCCAACAAGTCCGGGCACATCCTCACGATCGAGGACCCGATCGAATACCTGTTCGAGCACAAGCAAAGCGTGATCAACCAGCGCGAAATCGGCGTCGACACGGTCAACTACACCTATGCGCTGCAGAACGCGCTGCGCGAGGCGCCCGACCTCATCATGATCGGAGAAATCCGCGACAAGGAGACCATGCAATCGGCGCTCCTGCACACGTTGACCGGCCACCTGTGCCTGTCCACGATCCACGCCAACAACAGCTACCACGCGCTGTCGCGGATCATCAACCTGTTCCCGCACGACGCCCGCGCCGCCGTTCTTTCCGACCTTTCGATCGGGCTGCGCGCGATCATTTCGCAGCGGCTGGTGCGCAACCGTGACGGCGAGCAGCAGCCTGCCGTTGAAATTCTGCTCAACACGGCCCTCATCTCGGACCTCATCAAGAACGGGGATTTCTCGCAGATCAAGGAGGCGATGGAGCAGTCACTCTACCCCGGCTCGCAGACGTTCGAGCAGGCGCTGTGCCGCCTCTATCTCGACGGTGTCATTACGTACGACGAGGCCATGAGCGGTTCCGATTCTCCTACCAATCTCGCCTGGCAGATCAACCAGAACAGCCCGTCGTCGCGCGTGGACGCGATGGAGGCCGACCCGAAGACCGAACAGCGGCGCATGGGCGCGGACTTCGCGACGATGACGATCAACACCGAGTTGCTTGACCAAACGCACTAGGCCGGCTCGCGATGGCGGCGCCGGTCAGCGGCGCATTTTGTTAACATTCGCGGCATGGACACTGCCGCACAGCCGACGCTCTCCCTCGCCCGCGAGTTGATCGCGCGACGATCTTTGACGCCGGACGACGCCGGGTGCCAGGCGTTGCTCGCCGAACGCCTGGTCCCGCTCGGATTCGCCTGCGACACGCTCGTTTCCAACGGCGTCACCAACCTGTGGGCGCGCCGCGGCACGGCGCGGCCGCTCGTCTGCTTTGCCGGCCACACCGATGTCGTGCCTGCCGGACCCGTCGCTGCGTGGCACTCCGAGCCCTTTGTGCCGACGCTGCGCGACGATTGCCTCTTCGGCCGCGGCGCGGCCGACATGAAGAGTTCGCTCGCGGCATTCGTCACGGCGATCGAGGGATTTCTCGCGGTGCATCCGAATGCGCCGGGTTCGATCGCGCTGATCGTCACGTCCGACGAGGAAGGACCGTCCATCGACGGCACGGCCAAGGTCGTCGAACGGCTGGCGGCGTCCGGCGAGGCGATCGACTACTGCATCGTCGGCGAGCCGTCGTCGGTCGACAACCTGGGCGACATGATCAAGAACGGCCGCCGCGGCACGCTGTCGGGCACGCTGACGGTCAAGGGCGTGCAGGGACACGTCGCGTACCCGCATCTGGCGCGCAATCCGATTCATCTCGCGGCACCGGTCATCGCGGAACTGGCGGCCACGCAGTGGGATGCCGGCACCGAATACTTTCCGCCGACGACGTGGCAATGTTCGAACATCCATGCCGGCACCGGCGCGACCAACGTCATTCCCGGCACGCTCGACGTCCAGTTCAATTTCCGCTTTTCGACGGCGTCGACGCGCGAATCGCTGCAGCAGCGCCTGGAAGCGATCCTCGGCAAGCACCGGCTGGACTACGAGCTCGCGTGGACCGGCTTCGGCAAGCCGTTCCTTACGCCTCGGGGCCGGCTGGCCGACGCCGCGACGGCGGCCATCCACGAAATCACCGGGCGCACGACGGAGCTCTCCTGCACCGGCGGCACGTCGGACGGCCGCTTCATCGCCGACATCTGCCCTGAAGTCATCGAATTGGGGCCGGTGAACGCGACGATCCACAAGCTGGACGAGTGCATCCGCGTCGCGGACTTGGAGCCGCTCGCGGCCATCTACCGCGGCATCCTGACCCGGCTGCTGGCGGAATCCTGAAATGAGCACGGTTCCCGTCGGCGAGCTGGAGACGCTGCGCGACTGGCTGCGGTGGTCGGTGTCGCGCTTCGGCGAAGCCAAACTCCATTTCGGCCATGGCAGCGACGACGCATACGACGAGGCGGCATACCTGCTGCTGCACGCGCTGCACCTGCCGCTCAATCGTCTCGAGCCGTTTCTCGACGCCAAGTTGACGCAGAACGAACGCGCGACGCTCGGCCAGTTGTTCGCGCGGCGGATCGACGAGCGCGTTCCTGCCGCCTACCTCACGCACGAAGCATGGCTGGGCGATTTCCGGTTCTACGTCGACGAGAGCGTACTGATTCCACGCTCGTTCATCGCGGAGTTGATGCCGGGTGGACTCGAGGCGCACGTCGGCGCGGCGCCCAGCGTGCAGGCAGCGCTCGACATGTGCACCGGGTCGGGCTGCCTCGCCATCCTTCTCGCGCACGCGTATCCGGACGCCGACGTCGACGCAGTGGACGTCTCGTCGGCGGCGCTGGCGGTCGCGCAGCGCAACGTCAGCGATTACGCGCTCGCCGACCGCATCAACCTCATCCGCTCCGACCTCTTCGCCAACCTGCCCGAGAAGACCTACGATCTCATCATAAGCAATCCACCGTACGTGACCGCGATGGCGATGGAGGAATTGCCGGACGAATACCGGCATGAGCCGAAGTTGGCGCTGGCGGGGGGAGACGACGGGCTCGACGCCGTCCGCACGATCGTCAAGGAGGCGCCGCGCTTCCTCAATCCGGGCGGCACGCTCGTCGTCGAGATCGGCCGCAATCGCTTGGCGGCGGAACTCGCGTTTCCACGGCTGCCGTTCGTATGGCTGGCGACCGAAGGCTGCGAGGACTGCGTGTTCCTTGTCAAGCGCGAGGACATCGTCAGCGGCCGCTGACCCGCGCAGGCGCCGGGCCGGCGCTTTATTGCGCGAGGTCGAAGAAGACGCGGATCTTCCGGAGGAGTTCGCTCGCCGCGCCGGAGGCGCGCTTGCCCCGCGCGACATCGTCCAGCGCCTGCAGCGTCGCATCGTTGGCGGCCTGGCGCTCCGCGAGCACCAGCGACAGGGCCTCGGCGATCTGTGGCCGCGCCTTCAGGATCGCATCGAACCCGCGCTTCTCCAGCCGATAGCAAAGGACGTCGTCACGCGCGATCACGGTCGCTGAACGGGCCTGGCCGGTCAGCAGGCCCATCTCGCCGAAATGATTGGGCGCGATCTGCTCGGCCAGCCGCTTGCGCTCGCCCAAGCCGTCGCGCAGGATCTCCACGCGGCCCGATGCGAGGATGAACAGCGAATCCGAGACATCGCCTTCGCGCGAGATCACGTCGCCCGCCACGTAGGGCGCGTCGCTCAATTCCGCCGCAAGCGCGCGGCGTTCGCCATCGGTCAATTCCGCGAACAGGCTGAGGCGCGAGATCAAGTCGAGGCGATCGGCGAGACGATGGGCGCTCACCATTTCGTGCTGCGCAGCCACGGCGTCCGGCGTCAGCAGCACGCGGCGCACCAGCGGCATTTCCATGTGGTGGCGCGACAGCGTCGCGTAAATGTGCGCGCGGACCTGCGAGTCCGTGGCCTGGTCGAGAAACGGGTCGGTGAGCCAGTACAGGACCGCATAGCGAATTGAATTGTCGTCAAACGACCGGCACGTGCAGATCGCACGCGGGTTGGTGGCGACGTTCGGGATTTCGGCGCGCTCGAGCGCCGCTTCCACCGCTGCGATGACCCGGGACGGCGCCGGCTCGTAGCTGACGAAGAACTCCACCGGACGCCGCCAGGGAATCTTCACGTCGCCGCGGCGGGCCAGCACCGTCACGCGGCTGTTGACCAGCTGCGCGTTTGGCATCATCACCGTCTCGCCGTCATTGGTCGCCACGGCCAGGCAGCGCCAGCGGATGCCGATGATCTGCCCCACCACGCCGTCGACGCGTATCCAGTCGCCGATCCGGCACGTATTGTCGGCCTGCAGCGCGATCCCGCCCCAGAGGTTGCCCAGCATTGCCTGCATCGAGAACGCGATGGCGCCGGTGAGCACCGCGGAGGTGGTGATGAGGCTGGCGAGATTCACGCCGACCTCGTTCATCCGGTAGATCGCATAGATGATGAGCGTGACGACGAGAAGCACGTCCGCCATCATTCGCGGCACCGCCGCCTGGAACAGGACGACCTCGAACAGGAAGATGACGCAGATGCGGACCAGCGCGAACGCGATGATCAGCAAGGCGAGCTCGCGCAGCACGACGACCAGCATCCTGCTGTCGATCGAATCGCCGTACCGCGAAAGCAGCGTCAGCGCGCCGACCCCGAGTGCCATCAGGATCACCATCGTGACCATGCCCTTGCGGAACGGCCGCGCACGCCGCATCGCCACGATGGCCAGCAGCAATCCCACTGCGGCGAACAGCGATGCGTCGTGGATGGTGTCGTAGGTAGGCATTTCGGGGGATCGAGGGTCGGCTTGCCGGCGATTATAGGAGAGCACCCGCGGCCCGTCGCGTAGAATCTAGTGTACTGCCACGTTTTTTCCCACACCTGCCATGACCGTTCGCACGGGCGGCGAGATTCTCGTTGCCGGCCTTCTCGCACAAGGCGCCGACCTCGCATTCGGCGTCCCCGGCGAGAGCTATCTCGCGGTCCTCGATGCCGTGTACGGCGCGCGCGAGCGGCTGCGCTTCATCGTGTGCCGCCAGGAGGGTGGCGCCGCCTACATGGCCGAGGCCTGCGGCAAGCTCACCGGCCGTCCGGGGCTCGCCTTCGTGACGCGCGGGCCGGGCGCGGCCAACGCGGCCATCGGCATTCACACGGCCGCGCAGGATTCGACGCCCATGATCGTCTTCGTGGGCCAGGTCGGCGGCGACATGGTCGACCGCGAGGCATTCCAGGAAATCGACTACCGCCGCATGTACGGCAGCGTGGCCAAGTGGGCTGCGCAGATCGACCGCGCCGAGCGCATTCCCGAGTACCTGGCCCATGCCTACCGGACAGCACTGTCCGGCCGGCCCGGTCCGGTCGTGCTGGCCCTTCCCGAGGATATGCTGACCGCGCGTGCCGAATGTCGGGACGTGCCGCGCGTCGAGGCAATCGCTGCCGCGCCGGATTCGGGCCAGGTGTCCGCCGCGTGCGCGTTGCTCGCGCGCGCCACGCGGCCACTCGTGATCGTGGGTGGAAGCCGATGGGACTTGTCGTCATGCGCCGCGTTGCGGCTATTCGCCGAGCGCGCGCAACTGCCCGTGGCTTGCGCATTCCGCCACCAGGATCTCTTCGATAATCGCCATCCCAACTATGCGGGTGACGTCGGCATCGGCGTCAATCCGAAACTCGCGGCGCGCGTGCGCGACGCCGATGTGCTGCTCGTGATCGGCGAGCGCCTGGGCGAGATGACGACGTCCGGATACACGCTGCTCGCCGTGCCGACGCCTTTGCAGACGCTGATCCACGTGCATCCGGGCGCCGACGAACTGGGCCGCGTGTACCAGCCGGCAGTGGCCATTTGTGCGACGCCCGGCGCCTTCCTGTCGACGCTGGCCGCCGAAGCGATGCCAGGCGCGGCGCAGCGATGCGACCTCGTCCTGGGCGCGCGCGCCGATTACGTGGCCTGGCAGGCGCCCCGCCCGGTTCCCGGCGACGTGGACTTGTGGCGCATCGTGCAATGGCTGGACGCGCAACTTCCGGACGACGCGATCGTCACGAATGGCGCGGGAAACTATTCGACGTGGATGCACCGCCTCTTCCGTTACCGGGGTTTGCGCACGCAACTGGCACCCTACTCCGGCGCCATGGGCTACGGCGTTCCCGCCGGCGTTGCCGCGAAGGCCGTCCATCCCGACCGCGTCGTCGTGTCATGGAATGGCGACGGCTGCTTTCTCATGAACGGGCAGGAACTCGCCACCGCGGTCCAATACAACCTGGCCGTGATCTTCGTCGTCGTCGACAACGGCATGTACGGGACCATCCGGATGCACCAGGAAAAAACCTACCCGGGGCGCGTCTCCGGCACCGACCTGCGCAATCCCGATTTCGCGGCGTTCGCGCGAGCCTTTGGCGCCGCCGGAGAAACCGTCGTTCGCACCGAGGAGTTTGCGACCGCGTTCGAACGGGCCCGCGCGGCGTCCGGACCTTCGCTCATCCATGTCAAGGTCGACCCGCAGGCGCTGACGATGACAGCTTCGCTGGACGGCCTGCGCGCGCAAGGCGAGGCGAGCGCGCGGGCGCCACGCTGAAGGCGCGGCCCGGATCAATCGGGCCGCGCTTCCGACCCGCTACTTCTTCGGCGTCTCGACGTTCAGCAACATCGCTTCGGTGTAGGTGACCTTCACCTTGTCGTTGGCCTTGACCTGCTTGAACACCGCGGGGTCCTTGACCTTGACCTCGACATACTTGCCGCCCGGGCCCTCCAGCACAACCGACTGGGTGGCCGCGTCGACGCTCTGGACGTTGGCGACGATCGTCGTCGTCCTGGTGCCCCCGACGGCCGGCATGGCTCCCTGCGGCGCGGTCATCGGGCCACTGGACGATTGCGTCATGCTGCGGTCGGCCGTGCTCTTTTCCAGCGCGACCGACACCGACTCGGCATAGCGAAGCACGAGTTCGTCGCCGACCTTGATCTGCGAGAAATTCTTGACGTTGTCGCCGGCGACCAACGTGACGGCTCTCCCTTTGGGCCCGACGACGGTCACGGTGCGCGTTGCCGCATCGACGGCCGTGATCTTGCCCGTGATCTTGACAGCCTCGGCGCTGCCCTTGACGGCTTCCTGCGCCAGCGCGGGCGAGAGCGCCAGCGCGGCGAACAGCATCAGTGCATTGCGAATCATTGTGTTTCTCCTTTGATCGCCCGAAAGTGCGCGGCAACCTGCCGCCGCACCGGTAGCGATGCATATTTTAGCTCACGCACCGGCGCGGACCTTCGGGTCGGGGGCCGAGCGCAATGCGCGGCCCAGGATGATCCGCCACACTCCCCCGGAAATGAAGCAAAAGCCGACCAGAATGCCGACGAAGTCGATCGAGTTCTGCGGCCAGCCGGAGGCGATCAATGCGGCGATGACGATAGACAGAACGCCGTCGAACAGCACCCATCCCCAGGCGCCTCGCGGTCGCAGCTTGAACGCGAGCAACAGGCTGCTGACGCCGCTGGCGAACAGGAATGCGCCGATCAGAAGCGCCAGCGACGCGATCGACGCAATGGGAAACATCAGCATGACGATGCCGAGCGCCAGCGTTGCCAGCGCCGAGACGAGCTTCCACACGAAACCGTCGTGCGCGCGCTGCTGGAATGCGTAGACGAACTGGACTATTCCCGCGAACACGAACAGCCACGCGAGCAGCAGTGCGGTCGCGATGGCCGCGGTGCCCGGCGCCACGATGGCGACCATCCCGGCCACGATAAGCAAGACGCCCCATACGATCACCCAAGCGCCCGCACGGCGCAGGTCCGGCCCGGTCGCATTCACCATGATTTCAGTCCTCCGTTCGGGTTGTCGGCGCTGGAGCCGCTTCGGTATCGCCTGCCGGTGGCGACGGATTATCGCCCAACGAGCCGGTTGCCGGATTCTCCGGCAATCGATAGTCCTTGAAGGTCTCGCGGAGCTTCATCTTCAGCAGCTTTCCGGTTGCCGTGTGCGGCAGTTCGGCGACGAACGCCACGTCGTCGGGCAGCCACCATTTGGCGACTTTATCCTGCAGAAACCTGAGCATGTCCTCGCGAGTCACGTCGTGCCCGGCCTTCCTGACGACGACGAGCAGCGGGCGCTCCTGCCACTTGAGATGCGCGATTCCGATCACCGCGGCTTCCGCTACGCTGGGATGCCCCATCGCCGCGTTTTCCAAGTCGATCGAAGAGATCCACTCGCCGCCGGACTTGATCACGTCCTTGGAGCGGTCGGTGATCTGCATGTAGCCATCGGGATCGATCGTCGCCACGTCGCCGGTGTCGAAGAAACCGTCGGCGTCCAGGATCTCGCCGCCCTCGCCGCGGTAGTACCCCTTGGTGATCCATGGCCCGCGGACCATCAGATGGCCGTAGGCCTTGCCGTCGTGCGGCAGCGACCGCCCGTCGTCGCTCGTGATTTTCATCTCCACGCCGAAAATGGGGCGCCCTTGCCTCGTCTGCAAGTCCAGCCGTTCCTCGAGCGTGCAGTCGCGGTGCTTTGCCATGAGGTTGCAGACGGTGCCCAGCGGTGACATCTCCGTCATGCCCCACGCGTGGACCACGAACGCGCCGAATTGCGCCTCGAATTTTTCGCTCATCGCGCGCGGTGCGGCGGATCCGCCGATCACCACGCGCCGCAGCGCGAGCTCCTGCTTTGGGTGGAGGCGAGCCGCCTCGACGTGCTGCAGCAGCATGAGCCACACGGTGGGCACGCCCAGCGCCATCGTCACCTTCTCGTCGCGCAGCAACTCGTAGACGCTCTTGCCGTCGAGCCCGGCGCCCGGCAGCACCAGCTTGGCGCCGGACAAGGCACCGGCGTACGGCATGCCCCACGCATTGACGTGAAACATCGGCACGACGAGCAGCAGCGTTTCCGCCGCGGAAATGCCCAGGCTGTCGGCGACACAGGCGCCGTAGGAATGCAGGATCGTCGAACGGTGCGAAAAGAGCACGCCCTTGGGGTTGCCGGTCGTGCCCGACGTGTAGCACAGCGACGATGCCGTGTTCTCGTCGAAGACCGGCCATTCGTAATCGTCGCTCTGCGCGGCGACCAGGTCCTCGTAGCACAGCAGATTCCGGACGTTCAGCGCGGGCATGTGCGAACGGTCCGTCATCGCGACGAATCCCTTGACGGTCGTCATCAGCGGGCCCAGCTTTTCGATGAGCGGCGCGAACGTCAGGTCGAAGAAGAGATAGCCGTCCTCGGCGTGATTGGCGATGTAGGTGATCTGCTCGGGGAAGAGCCGCGGATTGATCGTGTGCAGCACGGCACCCATGCCCGACACGCCGTAATAGAGTTCCATGTGCCGGTACCCATTCCACGCCAGCGTGGCCACGCGGTCGCCGGCCACGACGCCAAGCGCCTGCAGCGCGCGCGCCACCTGCTTCGACCGGCGATGGATGTCGCCGTACGTGCACCGGTGGATCGGGCCCTCGATCGTCCGCGACACGATCTCCGCACGCGGATGAAAGGCGTTCGCGTGCTCGATCAGAGTCGAAATGAGCAGCGGGCGATCCTGCATCAGGCCGAGCATCGAAAGGTCCTCCGTCCTTGGCGGGTTTTCCACACATTGTGCCGAAGCGGCGGGTCCGCGTGCAGCCTCGGCTGCAAAAATATGAATCCGGAGGTAAAATTTCCAGCGCCGCCCATCGCCCGCAGGCCCCACTGGACAAGCCCGCAATGAGTTCCTGTTGTCGCCCGATCGCGCTTTTCGCCGCCGCCCCGGTCCTACCTGACGTCGGCGCCGATTCTCACGGTCGACTGGAAGGCCGACAGCGGGCAGCAATGGACCGTGCCGATCGGCGGTGGCGTCGGCAAGATATTTCACCTGGGCAAACTGCCGGTGAACACGCAGCTTTCCGCCTACTACAATGTCGTCCGGCCCGATTTCGGCGCCAATTGGCAGATTCGCGCCCAAGTGCAACTGATGTTTCCGAAATGAACGGGTGACACCATGAAAGTGACGCAAACGCTCCCCCTGGCCCTCGTCCTGTTCGCGCTGGCTTGCGCGTCCTTTGTCGCATCGGGCCAGGCGCCGGCCGCCGCCAAACCTTCCGCCGCAACGCAGCTTCCGGCCGACCCCTGGCCGCGCGATATCAGCCTCTCGAACGCCGCGGTGCTCGTGTACCAGCCGCAGGTCAACAAGTGGGTCGACAACCAGATCGACTTCCGGTGCGCGCTGGCCATCAAGCCCACTGGCACCAAGGACGAGACGTTCGGCGTGGTCTTCGCTACGGCTCGGACG
The DNA here is from genome assembly GCA_963828045.1 of uncultured beta proteobacterium. GTDB lineage: Bacteria > Pseudomonadota > Gammaproteobacteria > Burkholderiales > Casimicrobiaceae > VBCG01. The sequence continues at coordinate 634,003 of CAWHCM010000001.1, forward strand.
CAGGTCGACAAGGTCATGCGGACGGTCGTGTTCGAAAACCTGAAGATCACGAAAAGCGAATTCCCGACGCTGCCAAACCATGGTGCGGGATACGCGACCGAGCTGCAGCAGAAATTCGCGGCGGGCGTGAAGACCATTTCGCTGGACCGCCTCGAATCGTCGCTTGCGCTGGTCGGAGTCAAGCCGCCGACGGTCGCCGTCAACAACGCGCCTCCGCAGGTCATCGTCAGCTACTCGCCGGCCATCCTGGTCCCCATCGACGGCGCGCCCGTGCTGAAGACCGGTGCCCGAACCATTCGCAGGTGCAGCGCGTGCATCAACACGCGCGCGCTCATCCTGAAGGGCGGCTTCGGCGACAATTTCTACATCCACGTCTTCGACGGCTGGCTTACGTCGAGTTCCATCGGCGGGCCGTGGACGCAGGCGACCCTCGGGCCGTTCGTCAAGAGCGTGGTCAACGACATCGCGCAGACGCTGTCGAAGGCCGGCACCGTCGACCTGCTCGACGGCGGCCCCAAGGCGAATCCGAAGCCATCGCTCGCCAACGGCGTGCCGACGATCTACACGAGCCAGGTCCCGACCGAGCTGATCACGTTCAAGGGGCAGCCCGATTTCGTCCCCATTGTCGGCACGCAGCTCCTGTGGGCGTCGAACACGACGAGCGACGTGCTCATCGACACGACCGACAACCATTACTTCGTGCTGCTGGCGGGCCGCTGGTTCAGCTCGACCGCCATGACGGGCCCCTGGACGTTCGTCCCCGGCAACATGCTGCCTGCGGGTTTCGCCAGGATTCCGCCGTCGTCGCTTGCCGGCGCCGTGCTGCCGACCGTGGCGGGAACGCCCGAGGCGCAGGTCGCCGTCATCGAGAACTCGATTCCGCAGACGGCCACGGTGCCGCTCAAGAACGGGCCGAAATTCACGCCCAATCTCGATGGTCCGCCGCAATATTCGCCTGTCCCGGGGACGTCGCTGTCCTACATCAGCAATTCGTCCGTGCCCATCATTGCCGTGGCGCCCGAACTCGCTGTATGCGGTAACGGCCGGCGTCTGGTTCACGGCGTCGCAGTTGACCGGTCCGTGGTCGGTCGCCACGGTCGTGCCGTCGGTGATCTACACGATCCCGCCGTCGTCGCCGATCTATTACGTGACGTACGTGCGCATCTACGAGGCCACGCCGGAGGTGGTGTACGAAGGCTACACGCCGGGGTACCTCGGTACCGTCGTCGCGCCGTACGGCACCGTCGTCTACGGAACCGGCTATGCCTACACGCCGTGGGTGGGCAGCGTGTGGTACGCACCGCCATACACCTACGGCGTCGCCGCGACGCCTGTCTACAACCCCTACGTCGGGTTCACCTACGGCTTCGCGCTGGGCCTGGCAACGGCGGCGTGGATGGAGCCGTACTGGGGTGGCGCGTATTACACCGCGGGATACTGGGGCGGCTACGGCTGTTGCGCGACCGCCAGCGCCAACGTGTACGGCCACTGGGGAAATACGACGTATTCGGGTACCCGGTCCTGGTATGCGGGCGGAGGCGTCGCCGGCACGACGGCAAGCGGAAGCTATTACAACAGCCGCACCGGCACGTCCGGAAACTACAACGCCGGCAGGCAGTACAACGCGTGGACCGGGAACTACACGCGAGGCTACGACAGGACCGCCAATGGCGCCTACGGCGGATCCGGCCAGGCCGCGCGAGCCGTGAACACCAACGAGTACACCGGACAACGCACGACGGCCAATGCGGTGTCGGGTACCGGCGCGGGGGGCAGCACGTACAACCGCGCGGGTACGACGACTGCAGGACCGGAGGGCGATGCGCACGTCGGCGGCGGTTCGACGTACAACGCCAACACCGGCAAGACCAACACCTGGGGCACGGCCAGCGTCAACGGCAATCACTACGCCGACGTCAACGGCAACGTCTACAAGAACACCGGCGACGGCTGGCAGCAGCACTCGTCGAGCGGCTGGGGCAGCGCGTCCGGCGACACGTCGTGGGCCGACAAGGAATCGCAGGCGCGCAGCACAGGCGATGACCGCTGGGGCAGCTTTTCGGGCGCCGACCATTCCTTTGGCGGCGGTGGCTTCGGCGGATTCGGTGGCGGTGACCGCTCCTTCGGCGGGTTCGGTGGCGGCGGATTCGGCGGCGATCGCTTTGGCGGCGGCGGGTTTGGCGGTTTCGGCGGCGGCGGATTTCGCGGAGGCGGACGGCGCTAGTGTCGGCGCGACGCTTGTCGAAGGCTAGCGCTTCGGCGCGCCTCCGATCTGCTTCGCCATCTGCGCGTACTCGGCGCTGTCCGGGTCGAGTTCGCGCAGCTCCTTGACATAGCCCATCGCAGCGTCGCGCTTTCCCGCCTGCGCGTTGAAATACGCGAGACCCGAAAGCACGTCACGGTCGTACGGATCGCGCGCCCGCGCCGCATTCAGGATCTTGATCGCCTCGGCGCTCTTGCCCTGGGAGTTGAGCGCCACCGCGTACACGTAAGCGAAGCGACCACTCGTCGGCGCCAGCGCCGCGGCGAGACGGAATTCCTGCAGCGCCTCGGCACCGCGCTTCTGGCGCGTCAACGTGAGGCCCAGCGTGTGATGCAGCACGGCCTCGCGCGGGTTGCGCGCGATACCTTCACGCAGCGTTTTCTCGGCTTCGGAATCCATGTTTCCGGCACGATAGAGATCGGCGAGATTCACATAGGCCGCAGCAAACGTCGGGTCGATCTCCAGCGCCTTCCGGTACTCGGCGATCGCAGCGCCGACGTCGTGCCGCTGCACATAGAGGTTGCCAAGGCTCATGCGCCCTTCCGGCCGGTCGGCGTTGTACGTCTGGACCGCGATGTACTCGGCCAGCGCCCTGTCGAACGCCGAGCGCTGGGCAGGCGTCAATCCCTGCTCGGGCGCTCCGGCCAGCGCGCGGGCCGCCTCGATGCGCACGACACGAACTGGATCGTCGAGCATGCGCGCAAGATAGCGTTGGCGTGTCGCGACCTCGGTGCTCGCGAGCGCCTCGACCGCAGCCAGCCGCACGATGGCTTCGGGGTCGTTGAGCGCGCGTGCGACGGCGTCGGCGGTCGTCGGCGTCAGCAGGTGCCCCAGCCGCTCGATCGCGCTGGCGCGTGCGATCGCTGGTTGTGCCTTGTCGTCGATGACCGTCAGCAGCATGCCGCGCGCGCCCGGTGCGCCGGCCGATCCTGCGTGCAGCGCCTGCGCGAACTGCTGGAACCCGGTCGGCGGCTTGCCCGTCCATTTCTCGATTGCGGCGGCCGCCCACTGCGCGTTCTGTTTGATGTGGCAGTTGTTGCACGCATTCGGCGTGCGGAGCTTCGCCGAAAGGTCCGGTCGCGGAATGCGCATCGAGTGATCGTGGCGCGGGTCGACGATCATGTACGTCGTCGTCGGCATATGGCAAGCCGCGCACGCCGCACCGGGCGTCCCTGCGGCGTGATGCGTGTGCCGCACGGTATCGAACTTCGCGGGTTGGTGGCATTGCGCGCACACGCTGTTGCCGGGGGCGCGCAGCTTGAGCGAGTGCGGTTCGTGGCAATCCGAGCACGTCACGCCCTGCGCATACATCCGGCTCTGCACGAACGAACCCCAGTTGTAGACCTCGCCGCGCATCTGGCCGTCGTTCCAGTAAAGATTGTCGTCGAGCAGGGCAAGCCGGTGCGTGTCGAGCGGCGGCTTGCCGTGCACGTAATCATCCGTCAGGCGTCCGGCGCGCCCGTGGCAGCGCGCGCACATCTCGATTTCGCGGGCCGTCGAGCGCGGCGCACTGCGCGTTGCATTGCCGGTCCCCGCAACCGGCGCCCACGTCACGCCGCGGCGCTCATCGAGCGCCAGTGCGAGGCCCTTGTCCGCGGCGAAAGCCTGCCAATCGCCCTGCTTTTTCGCCCACGCCACGTGGTTGCCGCCGGGACCGTGGCACGCCTCGCACGACACGTTGAGCTCCGACCACGTGGTCTTGTACGTCTGCGTCTTGGCGTCGAAATTCTTGCGCACGTTGGTCGAGTGACACTCGGCACAGGTGAAATTCCAGTTCTGTCCGCCGGACGTCCAGTGCAGCCAGTCCCCGGCCTTGATGTTCTGCCCGGGATACAAGTGGAACCAGCGCTGGCCTCCCTGGTCCTTCGGGCGTGAATCCCACGCAATCGAAAGCGCCTGCATGCGTCCGCCAGGAAACTCCACCAGGTACTGCTGCAGCGGATGCACGCCGAACGTGTACTTGATCTCGTAGTCGTGGAGCTTGCCGTCGGGCCCATCGGTGTTGACCATGTACTTGCCGTCACGTCGAGAAAACGTCGTCGTGGTCCCGGCGTACTTGAACTTCGCATTGGTGAAGGCGCCGAGGACGGATTCTTCGTCGGCAACCTGCATTGCGAGGTCGTGATCGGACCCGTGCCATGCCGCCTGCTCGCTGGCGTGGCACTCCGCGCATACCTTGCCGCCGACATGCCGGGCGATCACGGGCGGCGCGTCCTTTGCGGCTGCGCCGTCGGTGTTTGAACGCTCGCCCCCCGTTGGTATATCGCCACCGCCACGACGATGGCGATCACCGAAATGCCAGCCAGGACCGCATACTTGCGCCCGGTCGGTTTTGCACGCTGGTCGCCGGATGTGGCGGGGTCAGCAGCCGCGGGTTCCGGTGCAGGTGCGGGCGTTGCGGCGGCGGAACCGGGCGCAGGTATTGCCGCAGCGGAATCGGGCGCGGTCTTCGCGTGTTTCTTCTTCTTGCGGGTCATCGCTCGTTTCGCATCCGGACAGGTCCTCCCCTCAGGCCGCGAAGGCAGGGAGACAAAACGAGAACGGCCTCAGCATGGGTTGCCTGAGGCCGTAGGGAGGCGCAGCGACCACCTCCGATCGAAAAGCGGGTGGCAAGCGCCACCCGCCATCCGACTCTAATTCTTGAGCGCGATCTTGACGCCTTGCGCCGCCAGCGTCAGACGGGCACCTTGCTGCGTGCCGTGCAGGCGCAGCACCACGCCATTCTGGTTCTTGAGGATCTGGTCCGACGGGCCACCGGCGATGGCAATGCCCGCTTCGCCCGCGACGTAGTTGCCGCTGAAGTCGGAGAGCTTCGTCAGGTTGAAGACCTCGCCCGACGTGGTGACGCTCGAGATGCCGAGGTCGGCGACGCTCAGGCCATCGACCGAGAACGTGTGGTTCTTGCCGCCATACGACAGCGTGCCGTCGCCCCAGCTCACGCCAATGCCAATCGCAACAGCCTTGCTGGTCAGCTTGACGGTGCCGGAGGGCGGCGGTTCAGCCGCCATCGCCAGCGTGAAAACTGCAAGGACCCCCACCGCAACCAGCCATTTCGATGCAAAATTCTTCAACATTGCGCTTCTCCTGAATTTGTGGGACTTCGCGTTGATCCGGGCATAGCCAACGGCCCCAAATTATAGCCCTGTTTGCTGTGCTGCACAATGACGCCTGTGGGTCGCCTTTTCGCTAGGGCGTATCGTTTGAGATGAACCCGCTCAAGGCGCCCGCCGCCCCAACCACGTAGACAGTCGTCGTCTGCTGGGCGTTCAATGTGATGTCCGGCATCGACAGCACCGTGACGCCAGTGGTCGAATCAACGAACGCGTAGGCAGTCGTCCCTGAGGACAGCTGGACGTAGGGTGACGCGGCATAGGTACCCAGCGCCGACACGACCTTGACGTTGTTCGCGAGCACGTCGAGCGGCGCCGAGTTGGGTGACGTATTGACGAAGCGGACGTAGGCAATCCCGCCCGGCGGCGGCAGATTGTTGTCGGCGAGCGCCACGGCAGTGGTGGCGCCGGCGAAGCCCGTGACGAAGATCGATTGGTCGGTGGCCGATGGAAAGGGATTCGAAACCGAGCCAATGGTGGCGCCCGGCGTGGCCGCGGCTTCGAAGGTCACGGTGCCCTGCCCCGAGGCGATGGTGTTGTAGACCGACGCCGTCGCGTAGTCCACATTGCTGACGATGGCAATGCCATCGAGGAACTGGTTCACCGCCCCGGACTGGAAGGCTCCGTTGACAGCCTTGATGCGCGCGAGCTTGCTGTTGGCGACGATCTGTTGTCCCGCGCCATCGCTGTCGTCCAGCAACACGTTGGCAAGGATGGCGCTGCCCTTCGAATAGATGATGAGATCGGTGGCGGTCTGATCCTGGAAGGTAAGCGGGCCCGAATCGTAGATGATGCTCTTGGTGCCGGCGATGGTCATGATCAGCTCCATCTGGCCCGCCGTGAACTGGCCGAAGATGTTTCCCGTCCCGTACGGCACGAACGTGAAGATCGGCGACTGAGTGTCGATGGCCTGGCCAGGTGTGACCAGATAGATATCTAGGCTCGTGCTGCCGAGGACGACGGCGTTGCCGACCGGGGCCGCGTCGAAGACGTTCAGCTGGATCTTGCCGCTGGGCGGTGGCTGCGTGACGTCGGCCATGATCCCCAGTTGCGGCGACGCGAGCGTCCCGTAGACGACCAGCGTGTAACTTTGTTCGCCGGCCGGATTGTAGGTCTGGCTGATCAACGTCGAGTTGGAGCCGGCGAGACTTACCGCGAATTCGGTCGTGCTGTTGACGAAATCCTGGTATGCCGTCATGCCCTCGAAGTTCACGCCCGACCAGGCGGCAATGCCATTGGCGGTGACGTTGATCGGCGTTGTCGTCCCCAGGACGTTGACGATGCGGATATGCGCGGGCTTGGGCGGAAAGTAGTTGATGCTGTTGATCTTGCAACCGGCGAGGACGAGCGGCAGCGCGAGGACGACGGCAAGGTACTTGAGCAATGTGGGCATCGGAAGGTCCTGGAACAGCCACGTATTATGCCATGCGTGCCTAGGGCCGGATCCCCCGCGCGTGCGCTCGCGTGCGCTCGGCATGTCAATGTGTAACGGGAGACCCCCGTCGCGCTCCGGCTTAACAGATGGTTACAAGCGACATGTAACGAATCATTGATAATCCCTGACAATCTCCGGTCCCGGCTGCCCAACAGAAAGACATGATGACAACGAGCACGCCATCGGCGACGGACACGGCCGCCGGTCCGCCGCCCGATCTTCCCGGCGCCGTTTCGGTCCGGCGCCATTGGGGATGGTGGGTGGCCGCATTGGTGGTGGCCGCGCTCGCAGCCGGCGCCTGGTATTGGAGCCGGACGCCGGCCCCGCCCGCCAGTGCGGCGGGGGGCAGACGCCCCGATTCCTCTCACCCGCTGCCGGTCGTCGCTGCCGCCGCAAGGAAAGGCAGCATCGACGTCTACCTCAATGCGCTCGGCACGGTGACGCCGCGCAATGTCGTCACGGTGAAGCCGCGCGTGGATGGGCAGTTGATGAGCGTCGCCTTCCGTGAAGGACAGGTGGTCAAGGCCGGCGATGTGCTGGCCGAAATCGATCCGCGGCCGTTCACCGTGCAGCTGACGCAGGCGGTCGGGCAGATGGCCAAGGATCAGGCGCTGCTCAAAAATGCGCAACTCGACCTCGAGCGCTATCAGACGCTGCTCGCGGAGGATTCGATTTCCAAGCAGCAGGTCGACACGCAGGCAGCACTGGTGCGTCAGTACGAAGGCACGGTGCAGTCGGACCAGGGCGCGGTCGACAGCGCCAAGCTGCAACTCACTTATGCGCGCGTGACGGCCCCGATCAGCGGCCGCGTCGGACTGCGCCAGATCGATCCAGGCAATGTCGTTCACGCCTCCGACACCGCCGGTCTCGTCGTGATCACGCAGTTGCAGCCGATCACCGTGATATTTCCCGTCCCCGAGGACAACGTGCCCCGCGTGCTGAAGAGGCTGCAGAAAGGCGAAGCGATTCCCGTCGAGGCGTGGGATCGCGACGGCAAGATCAAACTCGCGACGGGCAAGCTGTTGACGGTCGACAACCAGATCGACACGGCGACCGGCACGGTCAAGCTCAAGGCGGAATTCGGCAACGACAATCTGGCGCTCTTCCCGAACCAGTTCGTCAACGTGCGCATGCTGCTCAACACGCTGGACGACGCGACGCTCGTCCCGTCGGCTGCGATCCAGCGCGGCGCGCCGGGCACGTTCGTGTACGTGGTCAAGGAAGACAAAAGCGTCAGCGTGGCGCCGGTCAAGCTGGGTCCCGTGCAGGGCGAAGTCACGGCGATTGCGTCGGGGCTCGTGCCGGGAGACCTGGTCGTCGTCGATGGCGCGGACAAGCTCCGCGAGGGCGCGAAGGTCGAATTGATCACGCGCGAGGCCCAGGCGGCTCCCGCGACCGGCGGCGGACGCCGCGAGGGTCGTGGCGAGCGGCCACCGGGCGGCGCCGGGAAGTCCGGCGCGCCGGCCGCTGCCCCGCCGGGCGGATAGCGAGCCCGCTGGCTTAAGCGCGCCGCGCTGCCATGAACCCTTCGCGCCTGTTCATCCTGCGCCCGGTGGCGACCACGCTGCTGATGGTCGCGATCCTGCTCGCCGGCATCGTCGCGTATCGCGTACTGCCGCTGTCCGCACTCCCCGAGGTCGACTATCCGACGATCCAGGTGGTGACGCTCTATCCCGGCGCGAGTCCGGACGTGATGACGTCGTCGGTCACCGCGCCGCTCGAGCGCCAGTTCGGGCAGATGCCGGGGTTGAACCAGATGTCGTCGACGAGTTCCGGCGGCGCATCGGTGATCACGCTGCAGTTCAGCCTCCAGCTGTCGCTGGACGTGGCCGAACAGGAAGTACAGGCGGCGATCAACGCGTCGGGCAGCTTCCTGCCGGCCGACTTGCCGAACCCGCCGATCTACAACAAGGTCAATCCGGCCGACACGCCGATCATCACGGTCGCGTTGACGTCGCAGACGCTGCCTGGCCCCAAGCTCGAGGACCTGGCCGACACGCGCATCGCGCAGAAGATCTCGCAATTGCCCGGCGTCGGACTGGTGAGCATCAGCGGCGGCCAGCGACCTGCCGTGCGCATCCAGGTCAATCCGCAAGCGCTGGCTGCTTACGGACTTTCGCTGGATGACGTGCGGACGTCGATCGCCGCGGCCAACACGAACCAGGCCAAAGGGAGCTTCGACGGTCCCACGCGCGCATCGACGATCGACGCCAACGATCAACTCAAATCGGCGGACGAGTACCGGCAACTGATCATTGCCTACCGGAACGGTGCGCCGGTGCGCGTGCAGGACGTCGCCTCAGCGGTGGATGCTGCCGAGAACTCGCGGCTCGCCGCCTGGGCCAACAGCGACGCCGGCGGTCATCCTCAACGTCCAGCGGCAGCCCGGGACCAACGTGATCGAAGTCGTCGACCGGATCAAGAGCCTGCTGCCGCAGCTGCAGGCTTCGCTGCCTTCCGCCGTTGACGTCACGCTGCTGACCGACCGCACCGTCACCATCCGCGCATCGGTTCGCGATGTGCAGTTCGAACTGCTGCTGGCCGTGGCGCTGGTCGTCATGGTCATCTACCTCTTCCTGCGCAACGTTCCGGCAACGCTCATTCCGAGCGTCGCGGTGCCGCTGTCCTTGGTCGGCACGTTCGGCGTCATGTACCTGGCCGGCTTCTCGATCAACAACCTGACACTGATGGCGCTCACGATCGCGACCGGCTTCGTCGTCGACGACGCGATCGTCGTCATCGAGAACATCGCACGCTACGTCGAGGATGGCGAGTCGCCGCTGGAGGCGGCGCTCAAGGGCACGCAACAGATCGCGTTCACGATCATCTCGCTGACGTTCTCGCTGATCGCCGTGTTGATTCCGCTGCTGTTCATGGGCGACGTGGTCGGGCGCCTGTTCCGCGAGTTCGCGATCACGCTGGCCGTGTCGATCCTCATTTCCGCGGTCGTGTCGCTGACGCTGACGCCGATGATGTGCGCGAAACTGCTGCGTCACACGCCGCCCGAGAAACAGGGCCGGTTCTATCGCTGGAGCGGCGATCTTTTCGAGCGCGTCATCGCGCGCTACGGAGCAAATGCTGAACTGGGTGCTGGACCGGCAGGGCGCCACGCTGATCGTCGCAATCATTACCCTCGTGCTGACGGTCGTCCTGTACGTCGTGATCCCCAAGGGTTTCTTCCCCGTCCAGGACACGGGTGCCATCCAGGGCATCTCCGAAGCGCCGCAGACGATCTCCTTCGCGTCGATGGCCGAGCGGCAACAGGCGCTTGCGGCCGTCGTTCTCGAGGATCCGGCCGTCTCGAGCCTGACGTCGTTCATCGGCGTCGACGGGACGAATGCCACGCTCAACAGCGGACGGATGCTCATCAACCTGAAACCCCGGAGCGTGCGCGGCGCCAGCGCAAGCGACATCATCCGGCGCCTGCAACCGAAGCTTGCCCGGGTGGAGGGCATTGCGCTCTACATGCAGCCGGTGCAGGACCTGACGATCGAGGACCGCGTCAGCCGCACGCAATACCAGTTCACCCTCGAGGCCGTGGATGCGGCGGACCTGGCCCAATGGGTTCCCAAGATCCTCGAGCGGCTGAAGCAAGTGCCGCAACTGGCCGACGTGGCCAGCGATTACCAGGATGGCGGGCTGCAGGCTTACATCGAGTTCGACCGGGCGACGGCCAGCCGATTGGGCATCACACCCGCCGCGATCGACAACGCGCTGTACAACGCGTTCGGCCAGCGCCTGGTGTCGACGATCTTCACGCAGTCGAATCAATACCGCGTCGTGCTCGAGGTGCAGCCGGAATTCCAGCGCGGACTGGCGGCGCTCGACAGCGTCTACGTGCCGTCGACGGTCGCCGGACAGCCGACGCAGCAGGTCAGGCTGTCGACGATCGCCAAGGTCAGTCGAAAGACTCACGCCGCTGTCGATCAACCACATCGGCCAGTTTCCGGCGGCGACGATCTCGTTCAACCTGGCGTCCGGCGCTTCGCTCGGCGACGCCGTGCAGACGATCGAGACGGTCCGGCGCGAACTGGGTCTTCCCGACAGCGTCCAGATCAACTTTCAGGGAGCGGCGCTCGCATTCAGGGCGTCGCTCAACAACGAACTCTGGCTGATACTGGCCGCGATCGTGACGATGTACATCGTTCTGGGCGTCCTCTACGAGAGCTTCATCCACCCGATCACGATCCTGTCCACGCTGCCTTCGGCGGGCGTGGGCGCCCTGCTCGCGCTGATGTTGTCCGGAAATGACCTCTCCGTCATCGCGATCATCGGGATCATCCTGCTGATCGGCATCGTCAAGAAGAACGCGATCATGATGATCGACTTCGCGCTCGACGCGGAGCGCAACGACGGCATGGCGCCGCGCGCCGCGATCTTCCAGGCGTGTCTCCTGCGCTTCCGTCCGATCATGATGACGACGATGGCGGCGATCCTCGGCGCATTGCCGCTCATGATCGGCTGGGGCGAAGGGTCGGAGCTGCGCCACCCGCTGGGCATCACGATGGTCGGCGGCCTCATCTTTTCGCAGGCGCTGACGCTGTTCACCACGCCCGTGATCTACCTCGCGTTCGACGCTCTCGCCCGCCGCGTCGAGGCCGGGCGCCGGCCGCGCGCCGATGCCGCGCGAATCGCGGCGCGCCTGGGGAATGAGCCCGTGATGAATCTGTCCGCGCCCTTCATCGATCGCCCGGTCGCCACGACGCTGCTGACCTTCGGCATCGCGTTGGCGGGCGGGATCGCGTTCCGGCTGCTTCCGGTGTCGCCGCTGCCGCAGGTCGACTATCCGACGATCTCGGTCCAGGCGTCGCTGCCCGGCGCCAGCCCGGAAACCATGGCCGCCACCGTCGCCACGCCGCTCGAGCGCTCGCTGGGCCGGATCGCCGACATCACCGAGATGACGTCGTCGAGTTCGCTGGGCTCGACGCGGGTCGTGCTGCAGTTCGATCTGAACCGCGACATCGACGGCGCCGCGCGCGATGTGCAGGCGGCGATCAACGCGGCGCGCAACCTGCTGCCAACGGGCTTGCCGAGCAATCCCACCTACCGCAAGGTCAATCCGGCCGATGCGCCGATCATGATCCTGGCGCTCACGTCGGCCACGATGACGCAGGGCCAGATGTACGACGCCGCGTCGACGATCATCGCGCAGAAGCTGTCGCAGGTGAGCGGCGTGGGCCAGGTCAGCGTCGGCGGCAGTTCGCTGCCCGCCGTCCGCGTCGAATTGAACCCCGCGGCGCTCAACAAGTATGGCGTCGGCCTGGAACAGGTGCGCGCGACACTCGCGGCGGCGAACGCGAACCGGCCCAAGGGCGCGGTCGAGGAAGGCGACCGCCATTGGCAGATCTACGCCAACGACCAGGCGAAGACCGCTGCCGAGTACCTGCCGTTGATCGTCTCCTACCGGAACGGCGCCGCGATCCAGCTCTCCGACGTCGCCCAGGTCGTCGATTCGGTGCAGGACCTGCGCAACGCCGGCATGGCCAACGGCAAGCCGTCGGTGCTCGTGATCATCTACCGACAGCCCAATGCCAACATAATCGAGACCGTCGATCGTGTCACCGCACTTCTCCCGTCGCTGCGCGCGTCGATTCCCAACACGATCGACCTGACGCTCGCGATGGAACGGACGACGACGATCCGCGCAAGCCTGCGCGACACCGAGCGATCGTTGTCCATGGCCGTCGTGCTGGTGATCCTCGTCGTGTTCCTGTTCCTGCGCAACGGAAGGGCGACGCTGATACCAAGCGTCGCGGTTCCGGTGTCCCTCGTCGGAACTTTCGGCGCGATGTACCTGTTCGGGTTCTCCGTCAACAATTTCACGCTGATGGCGTTGACCATCGCGACGGGCTTCGTCGTCGACGACGCGATCGTCGTGCTCGAGAACACGTCGCGCCACATCGAGGCCGGCATGGAGCCGTTCCCCGCCGCGCTGCAGGGAGCGCGCGAGGTCGGCTTCACCGTGCTGTCGATGAGCCTGTCGCTGATCGCCGTGTTCATTCCCATCCTGCTGATGGGCGGGATCGTAGGGCGCCTGTTCCGCGAGTTCGCCATCACGCTTTCGGTCGCGATACTGGTTTCGCTCGCGGTGTCTCTGACGACGACGCCGATGATGTGCGCGCGGCTGCTGCGGCCCAAGGCGGAACGCAGGACAGGGAGGATCGGTGCGTGGAGCGAGCGGGTGTTTGCCGCGCTGGTCGACGGCTACAAGCGAAGCCTCGCATGGAACCTGCGGCATGGCGCTTTCATCATGTGCGTGCTGCTGGCCACCGTCTGCCTCAATGTGTACCTTTACATAAGCATACCCAAGGGCTTCTTCCCGCAGCAGGACACGGGACGCATGGTCGGTGGCATCCAGGCCGACCAGAGCATCTCGTTCCAGGCGATGCGGGCGAAGCTCGCGGATTTCATGAAGATCGTGGGGGACGACCCGGCCGTGCAGAACGTCGTCGGCTTTACCGGCGGCGCGCAGCGCAACTCCGGATTCATGTTCGTTGCGCTGAAGCCGCTGACCGAGCGCAAGGCGACTGTCGATCAGGTGATCGCGCGGCTGCGCGTCAAGCTCGGGAAGGAGCCCGGCGCGAACCTGTTCCTGCAGCCGGTGCAGGACATCCGTATCGGCGGCCGGCAGGCCAATGCGCAATACCAGTACACGCTGCAGGGCGACGACCTCGCCGAATTGCGCGCGTGGGAACCCAGGATACGCGCGGCGCTGGGCCAGCTTCCCGAACTGACCGACGTCAACACCGACGCGCAGGACAAGGGCCTGCAGACGTCGCTTACGATCGACCGCGACGCCGCGGCGCGCCTGGGCGTGACGCCGAGCATGATCGACGCGACGCTGAACGATCTCTTCGGTCAGCGGCAGGTGTCGACGATCTATGCGCAACTCAACCAGTATCACGTGGTCATGGAAGCGGCGCCCGAGTACTGGCAGTCGCCCGGATACGCTGAACAACGTCTATGTGAGCACGCCGGCGGGCGCGCAGGTTCCGTTGTCCGCCTTTGCGACGTACGGACCGACCAACACGCCGCTGGGCGTCAACCACCAGGGCCAGTTCGTCGCGTCGACGATCTCCTTCAACCTGCCGGCCAACGTATCGCTATCGCAGGCGACGCGCGCCGTCGACGACGCGATGCTGCGGTTGGGCGTGCCCAATACCGTGCATGGCACCTTCCAGGGAAGCGCCCGCGCATTCCAGGCTTCACTCGACAGCCAGCCCTGGCTGATCCTCGCGGCGCATCCTGACCGTGTACATCGTTCTGGGCGTGCTCTACGAGAGTTATGTGCATCCGATCACCATCCTGTCCACGCTGCCTTCCGCGGGCGTGGGCGCGCTGCTCGCGCTGAAGCTCTTCAACACCGAGTTCTCGATCATCGCGTTCATCGGCGTCATCCTGCTGATCGGCATCGTGAAGAAGAACGCCATCATGATGATCGATTTCGCGCTCGATGCGGAGCGCACGCGGGGCCTCGACACGCGCGACGCGATCTTCGAGGCCTGCATGCTGCGTTTTCGGCCGATCATGATGACGACGATGGCGGCGATGCTGGGTGCGCTGCCGCTGGCGCTCGGCGCGGGCGATGGCGCGGAGATGCGGCGTCCGCTGGGCATTGCCATCGTCGGCGGCCTGCTCGTGAGCCAGGTCCTCACGCTGTACACGACGCCCGTGGTCTATCTGTATCTCGACCGATTCGGCCTGTGGGCACGGCAACGCTGGGCTGCGCGTGGTCCCGGCAATGCGGCCGCGCAGGCCGCCGACTAGGGCTGCCCCGAGGAACCCCTGCCGATGCCGGAGATCGAATGGCGATGATGCGAGCAACCCTTCGCACGATCCTGATCGCGACGCTCGCCGCTGCCTTGGGCAGCTGCATGGTCGGGCCCGATTACGTGCGTCCGGCGGCGCCCGCGCCGGCCGCCTACAGGGAAGCGGTGAACTGGAAGGTGGCCACACCGAGCGACGATGCCCCGCGTGGCAACTGGTGGGAGACCTTTGGCGATGCGGACCTCAACGCGCTCGAGGCGCAGATCGACATCTCCAACCAGACGGTGCTGGCCGCCGAAGCGCGCGTGCGCGAGGCGCGCGCGGCGACGCAGGCGGCGCGCGCGGCGCTGTTCCCGTTCGTCAGCGCCAATGGCGCGGCCGTGCGCAGCAGCCGGTCCACGGGAACCAGCTCGAATTCGAATTCCAACTTCTCGTCCGGGGTCAGCAACAGCTACAACATCGCGCTCGACGCCAGCTGGGAACTCGACCTGTGGGGCGGAATTCGCCGCAGCGTCGAGGCCAGCAGCACCAGTGCGCAGGCCAGCGCGGCGGACCTGGCCGCCGCGAAACTGTCCGCGCAGGCGTTGCTCGCGCAGGACTACCTGCTGCTGCGCGTCGAAGATGCGCAGATCGCACTGTTGCGCGAAACCGTCGCCAACTACGAACGATCACTGCAGCTCACGCGCAATCAGTATGCGGCGGGGGTCGTCGCGCGCGGCGACGTAGCGCAGGCCGAGACGCAGCTCAAGGCGACGCAGGCGCAGGTCGTCGATGCCGGCATCACGCGCGCGCAGCTCGAGCATGCGATTGCCGTTCTCGTCGGCAAGCCGCCCTCCGAACTCACCATCGCGCCGGCCACGCTGGCCGCCGTGTTTCCCGCGATTCCCGTCGCGGTGCCCTCGGCGCTGCTCGAGCGGCGGCCCGACATCGCCGCGGCCGAGCGGCGCACGGCGAGCGCCAATGCGCAGATCGGCGTCGCGCAGGCAGCATTCTTCCCTGCGGTGACGCTGTCCGCTACCGGCGGATTGCAGAGTTCGGTCATCGGCAGCCTGCTGTCGCTGCCCAACCGATACTGGTCGCTGGGTGCGCAGGTTGCGCAGGCGGTCTTCGACGCCGGCTTGCGCAGCGCGCAAAAGGCCGAGGCGGTCGCCACCTATGACGAAACGGTCGCCAATTACCGCTCGACGGTGCTGAGCGGCTTCCAGGATGTCGAGGACAATCTCTCGTCGCTGGACCTTCTGGCGCAGGAAGCGGCGTTCCAGGAAGACGCGGTGAAGTCCGCGCAGCAGGCCGCGGCCATCGCCCTCAACCAGTACAAGGCGGGAACGGCCAGCTATCTCGCGGTCGTCGTCCTGCAGGCGGCGGCACTCAACAACGAGCGCACGGCGCTCGGCATCCAGGGCCGCCGGCTCGCTGCGAGCGTCGGTTTGATCAAGGCGCTGGGCGGAGGCTGGAATGCCGACGCGCTGGCGCAGGCAGAGAAGTGACTACGGCGCCAGCGCAACGTAGAAATCGCACGCCGTCTTGGCGCGCACTTCGTCGACCGTTACGCCGGGGTGCAGCTCCTTGAGCACGAGCCCCGTCGGCTCGACGTCGAACACGCACAGGTCCGTGACGATCATGTTGACGACGCTCCTGCCCGTGACCGGCAGCGTGCACGACTTGAGAATCTTCGGCGCGCCGTCTTTGGCGGTGTGCTCCATCAGCACGATAACGCGCCGCACGCCCGACACCAGGTCCATCGCGCCGCCCGGACCCTTGACCATCTTGCCCGGGACCATCCAGTTGGCGATGTCGCCGTTTTCCGCCACCTCGAGCGCGCCCAGGATGGACAGGTCGACGTGACCGCCGCGGATCATCGCGAACGAATCCGCGCTGGAGAAAAAGCTCGACCCCGCCGCCGTCGTGATCGTCTGCTTGCCGGCGTTGATCAGGTCCGCGTCGATCTTGTCCTCGGTGGGGAACGGCCCGATGCCCAGCAGGCCATTTTCCGACTGCAGCGTGACGTTGATGCCCGCCGGGATGAAATTGGCGACCAGCGTGGGAATGCCAATGCCCAAGTTGACGTAGTAGCCGTCGCGCAATTCCTTCGCCGCGCGCCTTGCCATCAGCTCGCGGATGGGCGAATCCTTCTTGGACGCGGCGGCGCCCGACACCGTGCGGAATTCGATGCGCTTCTGGTAGCTCTTGCCCTGGATGATGCGATCTACGTAAATCCCCGGCGTGTGGATCTGGTCCGGATCGAGCTCTCCTACTTCCACCAGGTGCTCCACTTCGGCCACGGTGACTTTGCCGCAGGTCGCGATCATAGGGTTGAAGTTGCGCGACGTCATCCGGTAGACGAGGTTGCCCGCCTTGTCGCCCTTCCACGCCTTGACGATCGAGAGGTCGGCATGGATGGCCTCCTCCAGCACGTACGACTTGCCGTCGAACGTCCGCGTATCTTTGTTCTCGGCCAGCATCGTGCCGAACGCCGTGCGCGTATAGAAGCCGGGGATGCCCGCGCCGCCAGCGCGCAGCTTCTCGGCGAGCGTCCCTTGCGGCGTCAGCTGCAATTCCAGTTCGCCGGCCAGCACCTGGCGCTCGAACTCCTTGTTCTCGCCGACATAGCTGGCGATGACCTTCTTCACCTGCCGCGTCTTGAGCAGGAGCCCCATGCCGAAGTCGTCGACGCCGGCGTTGTTGCCGACGATGGTCAGGTCCCTGGCGCCGCTGTCGACGAGCGCCTGGATGAGATTCTCCGGAATGCCGCACAAGCCGAACCCTCCGGCGGCGATGGTCATCCCGTCCTTCAACAGGCCGTGCAGCGCCGCGGTGGCGTCGGCGTAGACTTTTTTCATGGCAACGTGAGCTCCGGAAGAAGCGCGCAGCACAAACTGCGAATGAAACAGTCTACCCGATGCGCGCGCAGGTCAGACACTCGCCACATCGGGCGTCGGCACACTCTGCGCGGACACTTTGGCGAGCACTGCCCGGCGCACCAACGCGATGTGCTCGCGCAGCGTATACGCCTCGCTCGCGAAGCTGGTCGGCGTCCGGATGCCTTCGACGGCGTGCTCGATGCGATCGAGATCCTTCAGCCATTTCTCGGCGGGAACGGGGCCCTTGCGCGTGGCGACGTCGCGCTCGAGCAGCGCGAGCTGGCCGTACCATCGGTAGACCCGCGAGCGCACCCGCCAGCGAAGAAAGGCGGGAAAGTAGCTGATCACGGGAACGAGGAGGAGGAGGAGTGGCAGGACCACGATCACGAAACGCTCGACGTACGTCGCCACCCAGAAGGGAAGCAACCGGTGGATGGCGCTCGGCCCGAATCGCTCGTGGCGTATGGCATCTTCCGAGACGGGAATGTCGACCGGCGTGATCGACGGAAACTCCCCTGCGGCCTCGAAATAGCCCTGCTGCGAGTGGATCTCTGCAGCCGCGTCGACGAGAAGATTCACCAGCGCCGGGTGAAGGCCCGGCCGCGCCGCCAGCATCGCCTTGGTTCCGATCAGCACGACCTCCTGTTCCGGGATGTCCTGGGCCAGGTCGAGGGTGCCGGGCGGCAGCACCAGCTTGTTGATATGGGGAAAGCGCCGCACATAGGCGTCGGCACGGGAAAAATTCATCAGCTTGATCGCGGGGTCGCGCAGCAAATCCATGATGATGGGCGTCTGCACGCCGCCCACGAGGAGCACGGCGTCCACTTCGCCCGCCCGCAGCGCGCGAACGGCGGCCTCGCCGCCGATGGGCACCAGCGTTGAGTTGCTGCGCAGCACCGCGTTGAACGCGAGCAGCGGCTCCACGAAGGCCCGCGTGCCGCTGCCGGTGGCGCCGACGGCGATGCGCTTTCCCTGCAGCTGGGTCAGTTGTTTAAGGGGCTTCGGATCGCGATAGAAGACCCAGAATGGCTCGTAGTAGAGGCTCGCCAGCATCTCGACGCTGTCGGCATCGAATTCTGTCGCGATGCCCCCCTGCATGAAGGCGACGTCCACGCCGGACTTGGGGTCCTTCAGCAGGCGCAGGTTGTCGGCGGCGCCATTGGTCATGCGTTCCTCGACGACGATCCCGTTCGTCGACAGGATCTGCTTGTAGCGCTGCGCGAACTGATGGTAGATGCCGAACTCCGCACCCGACGCCATGACGATACGGCGAGGTGGCGCGGGCTGCAGGAACTGCGACGAAAACCACAGCGACACGCTGATCAGCACGACGACCAGCGCGACCATTCGCAGCTTGTCGTGGCGGGAAAGCGACGCCAGGTCGTCGTCTCTCATCGGGGCACCGGTTCGGGCGCGAGACTCGCGCAGGAGGGGGGCGGCGAATGCCGGTCAGGACATCCGGACGTCGCCGGCACGAATTCTACAAGGAATCGCGCGCGGCAACCGCGGCAGTCACGGCGCACGCCCCGGCGGAGTTCTTGGGCCCCTTCGCGGCACCCGGCAAGCGGCCGACCGCTCGGGTGAGCGCAGGCAGTGGGCGGCCCTTCGCGAAAACCGTCCGCTGGCTTTCCCGTGCGGTTCGCCACCCGGTGCCGGCCGCCGGTCCGGCCGGAATCCCTATCTTTCGACCATAAGGCGGAGTTCATCTGTTTGCCTATACAATCGCGGCCTTCGCGGCCCAAAGAGCGTCGAAGGCGGCCTCCCGACACGATTGAGGGCGCACGCGCGACGTATCATTGCGGAAACCGCCCGGCCGACGGGAGCAGATTCCATGAACCGTTCCACTTTCGCTGTCCGTGTGTTTCGCGCGGCACTCATCGCGCTTTGCTGCCCTGTGGCGCTCGCGCTGTACGCCGGCCTCACCGGATGCGGCGAGGTGACCAACAATCCGCACCCGCCGGGGTCCGAGAAGACGAACACGATGTTCGTGCCGTTCACCCAGCGCTCGCCCAAATATCTCGACCCGACCAGCTCGTATTCGAACGACGAAACGCCGTACACGTACCAGGTCTACGAGCCGCCCTACGGGTACCACTACCTCAAGCGCCCCTACGAACTCCAGGGACGCACGGCGGAGGAGATCGCCCGGCCGCGCTATTTCGACAAGGACGGCAAGGCCCTGCCCGACGATGCGCCCGGGCGACCAGATCGCCGAGTCGGTGTACGACATCAAGATCAAGCCGGGCATCATGTTCGCGCCGCACCCGGCGTTCGCCAAGGACGCGAAGGGCGAATACATCTATCACGACATGAAGCGCGAGGACGTCGCCGACAAGTACAAGATCACCGACTTCAAGCAGACGGGCACGCGCGAACTGACCGCCGACGACTACGTCTATGCCATCCGCCGCCTTGCCACGCCACGGGTCAAATCGCCGTCGTTTTCCACGATGGCCGATTACATCGTCGGCCTGAAGGAATACGGCGACAAGATCGTCGAGACGGACAAGGCCATTCGCGCCGGGCTCGCTCCGACCGATCGCGACCTCCCCTTTCTGGACTTTCGCAAGTATTCGTTTGCCGGCGCCGAGGCGCTCGACAAGTACACGCTGCGCATTCGCGTCAAGGGCAAGTACCCGCAGTTCAAGTATTGGCTGTCGATGACGTTCTTCTCGCCGATCCCTTGGGAGGCCGAGAAGTTCTACTCGCAGCCGGGCATGGCCGAGAAGAACCTGACGCTCAACTACTGGCCGGTCGGCACGGGTCCGTACATGCTCACCGACTACGTCGAGAACCGGCGTCACGTTCTCGAGCGCAATCCGAACTTCCACGGCGACACCTATCCGTGCGAGGGCGAGCCCGGCGACCGGGAAAAGGGTTACTTCGCCGATTGCGGCAAGCCCATTCCCTTCATCGACAAGATCGTCTTCGACATCGAGAAGGAGGCGGTGCCGCTGAAGGCGAAGTTCCTGCAGGGTTACTACGACTCGCCGGCGATCGAGCGGCTCGACTACGGCACCAGCTATTTGGTCGAGATGGGCGACGACGCCAAGAAGGCGAAGGAATTCAAGGACAAAGGAATCAAGCTGCCGACGACGGTCGAGGCCAACAACTGGTACCTGGGCTTCAACTGGCTGGATCCGGTCGTCGGCAAAGGCGCAACCGCCGAGCAGGCGGAGCGCAACCGCAAGCTGCGCCAGGCGCTGTCGATCGCAATCGACTGGGAAGAGCACATCGCCATCTTCGAGCGAGGCCAAGGTGTGGCCGCGCAAGGACCGCTGCCGCCGTCGCTGTTCGGCTACCGGAACGACGGACCGTCGGCATTCGATCCCGTTGTCTACCGAAAGGGACCGGATGGCAAACCGGTGCGGCGCTCGCTGGACGAGGCAAAGAAGCTGCTGGCCGAGGCGGGCTATCCCGAAGGTCGCGACGCCAAGACCGGCAAGCCGCTGGTGCTCAACTTCGATTACCTGTCGGCAGCTTCGCCCGGAACAAAAGGCGTGCTCGACTGGTACACGAAGGAGTTCGCGAAGATCGGCGTCCAGCTGGAAATACGGGCCACCGACTTCAACCGCTTCCAGGACAAGATGAACAAGGGTTCAGCGCAGATCTTCTTTGCCGGGTGGCTCGCCGACTACCCGGACGCGGAGAACTTCCTGTTCATGCTCTACGGTCCGAATTCCAAGGCGCTCACCAACGGCAACGGTGAAAACTCTGCGAACTACAGCAACCCGGAGTTCGACCGGCTCTACGAGCAGATGAAATTCCTGGACGACGGCCCGCAGAAGCAGAAGCTCATCGACCAGATGATCGAAATCGTCCAGAAAGACGCCGTGTGGAGCTTCGGCTACTTCCCGACATCGGCAGCGGCCTACCAGCAATGGATCTACAACGGCAAGCCGACGCAGATCATCCGCAACCACATCGGCTACCTCCGGCTCGACCCGGATCTGCGCGCGCAGAAGATCGCCGAGTGGAACAAACCGGTCTGGTGGCCGGTGCCGCTCATCCTCATCGCACTGATCGCGGCCATTGTTCCGGCGTGGTTTGCCTGGCGCCGGCGCGAGCGCGAGACCGCCGCTCGCACGCTGGCGACGGCCAGCGCCACGGCCTGATGGCCCACGAATGATCAACTACATCGTCCGGCGCGTCGGCTACGGCGTCCTGATCCTGATCGGCGTGAACCTCTTCACGTTCATGCTGTTCTTCGCCGTGAACACGCCCGACGACATGGCGCGGATGAACATTGGCGGCAAGCGGGTAACGCAGGACGCCATCGAGAAGTGGAAGGTCGAGCGCGGCTACAACAAGCCGCTCCTCTGGAACGCCGAGAAACCAGGCGTCGAAAAGGTGACCGACACGATCTTCTACGAGCGTTCGGTGCAACTCTTCGCCTTCCGGTTCGGCGCGTCCGACAGCGGCCGCGATATCGGCTACGAACTACGCAAGCGTGTGGGGCCATCGCTCGCGTTGGCCATCCCGACGTTCGTCCTCGGCATCTTCGTCGTGATCGTCTTCTCGCTGCTGATGGTCTTCTTTCGAAATACCTATCTGGAATTCTGGGGCGTGACGCTCGCCGTGTTCCTGCTGTCGATCTCCGGTCTCTTCTACATCATCGTCGGCCAGTTCTTCTTCAGCAAGGTCTTGAGGCTCGTGCCAATTTCGGGCTTCGACGGCGGCTGGGACGTGTTCCTCTTTCTCGCGCTTCCCATCATCATCGGCATCTTCGCGCGTTTGGGTGGCGAGGCGCTTTTCTACCGGACCATGTTCCTGGAAGAGGTCGGCAAGGATTACGTGCGCACCGCGCGCTCGAAGGGGCTGTCCGAGACCGTCGTCCTGTTTCGCCATGTGCTGCGCAACGCGATGCTGCCGATCCTGACCAGCACCGTGGCCGTGCTGCCGCTGCTGTTCCTGGGCGCGCTGATCATGGAATCCTTCTTCGGAATTCCGGGCCTTGGCAGCTACACGATCGACGCCATCAACGCCCAGGACTTCGCCGTCGTGCGCTCGATGGTGTTCGTCGGCTCCACGCTCTACATCGTCGGCCTCATCCTGACCGACATCTCGTACACCGTGGCCGACCCGCGAATCCGGCTGAGTTAGGCGCGAAAGCCATGCCCAAACTCGTCTTTCTTGCCACCGACATCGCCTTGTACGGGCTGCTCGTCATGATCTCCCTGTACGTCTGGAATGCGCTGCGCACGCCCACGCTGCGGCAGACGTGGCGCAGCGTGCTGCACGATCCGGCCGCGATGTCGGCGGGTGTCGTGCTGGCGATCTTCCTGGTGATCGCGATACTCGACTCCGTCCATTTCCGCCCGCTGCTGCCTCCGGTGCCGGGCGCCGCGGCGGACGCGGCGCCGGCCTATTCGACGCGGACGCTCTCGGTACTCGACGCCCTGCTTTCCACGCCCCGCGAGTCGGTCGAGAAGACGTACTCGGTGCCGCTGGGAACGCATCAGTACTCGAAGGAGTCGATGCTGGTCGCCGGCAAATCCGTGCGCGACTACCCGCGGCTGCAATTCGGCGGCAGCCACCTTGGCAACACGGACACCGAATGGCTCGGCGATGTCGTCGGTCGCTCGGTCGCGGGCGTCGTCGGCGGCGCGCTGGGCGCCGCTGCGCTATGGCTGGCCGTCGCGTGGCTCCGGGCGCGGTCCGCGGGCGGCAGCATTGGCGATTCGCTGCGCGCCATCTGGAGGCGGACCACCGAGCTGCCGTGGCGCGCGATGCTCATCACCGCGTCGTTCGTCGCGCTGTTCGCCGGATGGGTCACGGCGCTGTGGCCGTACTACCACGTGTTCGGCACGGACCAGACCGGCAACGACGTGCTCTTCCAGGCGATCAAGTCGATACGCACGGCGGTCGTCATCGGCTCGCTGGCGACGATCGCCACGCTGCCCTTCGCGATCACCTTCGGCATCCTGGCCGGCTATTACAAAGGACGCGTCGACGACGCGATCCAGTATCTGTACACGGTACTGTCGTCCATTCCGTCGGTGCTGCTGATCGCGGCCTTCGTGCTGATGATCCAGGTCTTCATCGACAAGAATCCTCAATTGTTCGACACGGGCCTCGAGCGCGCCGACATCCGCTTGTTCCTGCTGTCAGTCATACTGGGCATCACGGGCTGGGCCGGACTCGCGCGTTTGCTCCGCGCCGAGACGCTGAAGCTGGGAGAGCTGGACTACGTGCAGGCGGCGCGCGCGTTCGGCGTCTCGGACGCCGGCATCATGCGCCGCCACATCCTGCCCAACGTCACGCACATCGTCGTGATCGTCGCCGTGCTCGATTTCTCCGGCCTGGTGCTCTACGAGGCCGTGCTCTCCTATGTCGGCGTCGGCGTCGATCCGTCCACGAACAGCTTCGGCACGATGATCAACAGCGCCCGCAACGAGATGTCGCGCGATCCCATCGTGTGGTGGACGCTGCTGGCGGCTTTCAGCTTCATGGTGACGCTCGTGCTGTCGATGACGCTCTTCGCCAGCGCCGTGCGCGAAGCCTTCGATCCGCGCGCTCGCGCCTTCCGCGTCAAGCGCAGCAAGCCCGTGCCTAGGCAAGACGCCGCACCGGCCGTGATTGTTCCGGCTGCGGGCACCTAGGAAGCCATGCTCGACATCGAGAACCTGACGACGGAGATCGACTCCGACAGCGGCCTTGTCCGCGCGGTCGACGCCCTCACGCTCACGATCGAGCGCGGAGAGACATTCGCGCTGGTCGGCGAATCCGGCTGCGGCAAGTCGATGACCGCGCTGTCGATCCTGCGCCTGCTGCCCGACAGCGGCCGCGTCAGCACCGGCAGTGTCGGCGTCGACGGCACCGACATCACGCAATTGCCTGAGGCCAGGATGCGCGACATCCGCGGCCGCCGGATCAGCATCATCTTCCAGGAGCCGTCGACGAGCCTCAATCCGGTGATGACGGTCGGACGGCAGATCACCGAAGTCATCGAGCGCCATACCGCGATTCGCGGCGACGCCGCGACGGCCAAGGCCGTGGACTGGCTGAAGCGCGTCGGCATTCCTGAGCCTGAGCGGCGCATCGACGACTACCCGTTCCAGATGTCCGGCGGCCAGAAGCAGCGCGTGATGATCGCCATCGCGCTGGCGGCGGAGCCCGACGTCGTCATCGCCGACGAGCCGACCACGGCGCTCGACGTCACGATCCAGGCGCAGATCCTCGACCTCCTGCGCGAGCTGCAGCGCTCGCAGAAGATGGCCATGCTGCTGATCACGCACGACCTCGCCATCGTGGCGCAGATGGCGCATCGCGTCGCGCTCATGTACGCGGGACAGATCGTCGAAGTGGCCGAGGCGAAGGAATTCTTCGACCGCCCGCTGCACCCTTATGCGGTCAACCTGTTCGAAGCGCTGCCCGATACGGCAAAGCGCGGCCGCAGGCTGGCGTCGATCACGGGCTCCGTGCCGCCGCTCAACCAGGAGTTCGCCGGCTGCCGCTTTGCCGACCGCTGCGCCGACGTCATGGACCGGTGCCGCTTGACACCGCCGCAATTGATCGAATTCCGGCCCGGCCATCAGGTTCGCTGCTTTCTCTACGACGGCACCAACACGTCCGACGTCGCGACCCGCGTCTGGGGCAAGGACCCGATGCTTCCCGCGGATCCGCCGGCGGGCGACACGGTACTGGAAGTGCGCGACTACAAGGTCTGGTTCCCCATCCGCAAGGGACTGCTCAAGCGCACGGTCGGCTACGTGAAGGCCGTCGACGGCGTGTCGTTTCGCATCCCCGCCGGCCGTACGCTCGCGCTGGTCGGCGAATCGGGCAGCGGCAAGACCACGGTCGGCAAGGCCATTCTCCAGCTGCTCCGCAACAGCGCCGTGATCAGCGGCTCCGCACTGCTGCAGGGCCAGCCGCTCGAGCAGTTGCACGGCGAGGCGCTGCGCACGGCGCGGCGCGCCGCACAGATCGTGTTCCAGGATCCGTTCGCGTCGCTCAATCCGCGCATGCGCGTCAGCGAGATCCTCGAGGAAGGTGTCGCCTCGCTGCGTCCGGATGTCACGCCTGCGGACCGCACGGAACGCGTCGCTGCGCTGTTGGAAAAGGTCGGATTGCGGCGCGACGCCATGCTCCGCTATCCGCACGAATTCTCCGGAGGACAGCGGCAGCGGCTGGCCATCGCGCGCGCGCTGGCCGTCGAGCCCCGGCTGATCGTCGCCGACGAGCCCACGTCGGCGCTGGACGTCTCGGTGCAGGCGCAGATCCTCAACCTTCTGAAGCAGTTGCAGCAGGAGCTGGGGGTCTCGTACCTTTTCATCACGCACAACTTCGGCGTCGTCGAATATCTGGCGCACGAAATCGCCGTCATGAAGAACGGCAAGCTCGTTGAAGCAGGGCCCGCGGAGATGCTGCTTGCGCATCCACAGCACGAGTACACGCGCGCGCTGCTCGCGGCGGTCCCGCGCCTGGCCCGCGCTGCCTGACTTCCGGCGTCACGCGCTCTTCCGGCGCGCTGCACTTTCGTGGTTGATTCTGAAATCGTCGGGCACCGGCGGCCCCCAGACGTAGAACGAGTCTTCCGGCGCGTAATCGCCGGCGGGCCATTCGACGTCCGCGGGAATGAAGTCGATGTCGTACGAGTACTCGGCGAAGCTGCCCCACGGATCGCGCACGTAGCGGAAATAATTCGAGCCGATCACGTGCCGGCCCACCCCCCAACCGTGCGCATGGCCGCGATCGGCCATCTGCTGCATGCCGAGCCCGACGTCGTCGATGGTCGCGACATCCCAGCTCGAATGGTGGAGACCCGGACCATCGGACTTCGCGAAGGCCAGCATGTGGTGGTCGCTCGCGTGCGCGCCGTGAAGGAACGCGATCAGATCCCCGGAATGGTCGGACAGGCGCAGGCCGAGCGCCTCTGTGTAAAAGCGAACCGAGCGCGCCACGTCGGTGCTGAAAAGCAGGATGTGCGACAGCCGCCGCGGATGGACGACGCCGGCTGCCGAGCGAACGGGCGCGGCGCCACGGCCCGGCGTGACGGGCGGCGCGCTCGTCGCCACCTTGGCCGCCGGCGACACCTTGGGCGCGACGACGATCTGCACCGGCGTGCCGTCGGGGTCGCACGTCCAGATGCCCGGCTCGTCCGCCAGCGTGTGCGCCGGCGTTGTCGGAGCGCCCAGCTTCGCGATCCGTTTTGCCAGAGCGTCGACGTCGTCGGCATACGCGCCGAAGCTCACATACTCAAGTTGCTTCGGACCCGGCCGCTGGTAGATCGACGCCCAGCGATGCGGGTGTCCGACCGTGTAGAGATCGACGCGGTCCTCCGACTCGCGCACGTCCAGCCCGAACGCGCCGTAGAAATCGGCCGCTGCCTTGAGGTCGGGGACGGAGAAGACGAACCGGTGCAGCGAGTGCACGGCCGTCGTGCCCTTCCGGCGCGGTGAATCGGGTGCGGACCCTGCCATCCTCGCTCTCCTCTTGGGTCCGCCGTGCGTCGGGCGGCGGAATCAGTGTCGCGGCCTGTGTTGCCGGGAGCCCCGCGCACCGTCCATATTAAGGCCGCTTCTTCAGGCGCGGCAATGCGTGACGGCAAATTCTACTAGCTGTGCGATGCAAGTGACCTCGTCGACGTTCTGCGTGTCGATCACCAGATCCGGCGCTCCCGGCTCCTCGTACGGGCTGTCGATGCCCGTGAAGCCCTTGATCTCGCCGCGGCGCGCCCTGCCGTAGAGCCCCTTGGGGTCGCGCGCCTCACAGGTGGCGAGCTCCGATTTGACGTACACCTCGAAGAAGCGGCGCGAGCCGGCCACGGCCCGCGCCCGCGCGCGATCGTCGTGGAACGGCGAGATGAAAGCGGTGATGCAGACGAGACCCGCGTCGGCGAACAGCGCCGCCACTTCTCCGACGCGCCGGATGTTCTCCTGCCGGTCCTCCGGCGAGAACCCGAGGTCCGCATTGAGCCCGCGGCGGACGTTGTCGCCGTCGATCGTATAAGCGGCCCAGCCGCGATCGAACAGCGCACGCTCGAGCGCCATCGCCAGCGTGGACTTGCCGGCGCCCGACAAGCCGGTCAGCCACAGGATGGCGCCGACGTGGCCGGCACGCGCGCCGCGCTCGGCCGCGGAGATTTGGTGATCGACGCGGACCAGGTTGCGGCTGGTCTCGCGCAGCGAGCGGCGCTGGTCCGGATAGCGGCTGGCATCGGCCAGGCCGCCACCGACGATCGCTCCCGCATCCGCCAGGACGAAACGTCCGGTCTCGATGCACTCGGTCGCGTTGTCGAGCGCGACCGGTACGTCGCAGCGCAGCGTGGCGCGCCCCAGGCCGTTGCTGGAAATCGCCTCGGCCGCCTTGGGCTCCAGCCGTTCGACGTCGAGCGCGTGCACGATGGCCACGACACGCACGGCAACGACGCGCGTGCCGACGCGCAATTCCAGCCGGCGCCCCGCTGCGAGCGGTTCGCGCCCGAGCCAGAACAGGTCGGCGTCGAACACCGGAGTCAAGCGCGAAGGCGACTCGGGAGAGCACAACAGGTCGCCGCGCTCGACAATCACCGGCTCGGCAAACGTCAGCGCCGCGTTGTCGCAGGCGGCGAGCAGCGCCGGCGACCGCGGCCAGCCTTCGAGTGTCGCGACGTGCGCTCGCTCGCCCGACGGCAGCACCATCACTTCGTCGCCGGGATGCAGCGTTCCCTGCGCGAGCCGGCCAGCCACGATGCGCTGCGTCCCGTTGCGATAGACGTCCTGGACCGGCAGGCGCAGCGGGCGGTCCGTCGCGGCTGCACGCGCTTCGGGCAGGAGCCGCAGCGCGCCGACGAGTGTCGGGCCGCGCCACCATGCACACGACGGTGGGACGACGATGTTGCCGCCGTCGCGCGCCGATGTCGGCACGATCGCGTGAACGGCGACGCGCAGTTGCGCCAGCGTGGCCGCGATCTCGTCGCGCCGCGCATTGAATTTCTCTTCGTTCCAGCCCAGCGCATCCATCTTGTTCACGGCGACGATGAAATCGCCGATCCCGAGCAGGCGCAGCAGCGCGGCGTGTGCGCGGGTCTGCGCTTCCGCTCCTGCCTGCGCATCGACGACGAGCAGTGCCGAGGTCGTTCCGGCGGCGCCGGTGACCAGATTGCGGACGAGTTCGCGATGGCCCGGGCAATCAATGAGGATCAAGTGCCGATCAGGCAGCCGGACGTGCACGCGCGTCGTATCGAGCGTCACCGCCTGGTCGTGCTCGAGCTGCAGCGCGTCGAGCGCGAATGACCATTCCAGCGGCACGCCGCGGCTGGTGCTTGCCGCCTCCATCTTGACGACCTTGCCTTCGGGCAGCAGGTCGAGCTCGTG
The DNA here is from genome assembly GCA_963828045.1 of uncultured beta proteobacterium. Classification (GTDB taxonomy): domain Bacteria; phylum Pseudomonadota; class Gammaproteobacteria; order Burkholderiales; family Casimicrobiaceae; genus VBCG01. Next base: position 662,736 of record CAWHCM010000001.1, read on the forward strand.
CAGCAGGCGCGCCAGCAGCGACGACTTGCCGTGATCGACGTGGCCGGCCAAGCAAACGGCGAGCGGAGGCGCGGTCACATGTAGCCCGCGGCGCGCAGCCGTTCGAACGCGTCCTCGCGCTCATGGTCCATCGCGCGGCCCGCGCGCTCCTCCTCGCGCGTCGTCTCGAGCTCGCGGATGATTTCGGCGAGCGACGACGCATGCGATGCCACCGGAAACGTGATGTCGGACTCGCCCAGCGAGCGGTAGCGCTTGCCGCTACGCGCGAAGTAGAGCTCGCAGACCGGAATGCCTTCGCGCTCGACGTAACGCCACACGTCGAGTTCGGTCCACTCGAGCAGCGGATGCACGCGAACGTGTCCGCCTGGCGGCACCACGCTCGCGTAGTGGCCCCACAGTTCGGTCGGCTGTTCACGTACATGCCAGCCGCCTTGCGCGTCGCGCGGGCTCATTGAGCGTTCCTTGGCGCGAATCGGCTGCTCGTCGCGGCGGATGCCGAGCAGCACGCCGGCAAAGCCGCGCGCGGCAATCAACGCTTTCAGGCCCAGCGTCTTGCGCGCGGCGGCGCGCGCCTTGGGCGGCAGCGCCGGGTCTGTCGCCTCGATGGGCGGGCATGGGGCGTTGATGTAGTCGAGATTCCACTCGCGTACGTAGCGGTCCCGGAAGGCATACACCTCGGCGAATTCGTTGCCGGTATCGAGCAGGATCACCGGAAACGGAACTCGCCCCAGAAACGCCTTGCGCACCATCCACAGCAGCGTGTTCGAATCCTTGCCCAGCGACCAGAGCATCGCGAGCGGCTTCAAACGTGCGAAGGCCTCGCGGATCAGGTGAATCGAATGCTGTTCGAGATCGTGGAGATGGTCGGGCACGGCGGAGGAACGGTGGAAACGAGAGGTGGCGACATCTTAGCCGCACCGGCCGACGAACGGCGATGCAGGACGAATTCGGTGCAAATTGACCGTTTAGCCCCTCATTCCGGCAATTCGCGTCTGTTGTATACATTTAGACGCAATTTGGTGCAGCACGGAATATGACATTGGGCTATTGCCATTCGGTCGATTAGCGATTAACTTGCGATGACTTCTCTTCACGTACCACGCGGCATTCCGATGCTGAGGGAGCGCGGTGCGGCAATTCCTGACTTCGCGAGTCGCGCGTGCAGGCCGTGCGCATCCGGGATGTTGTCCGTCAATTGCTGGCTAGGGGACTGGAATGAGTCGATTCATCCGTTGGGCCGCCGCATGCGTTTCCACTGACCGCGCAGTCTCCCTTCCAGTCGCACTCTCCATTTCGGTTCTCGCGCTCGTCGCCATGGCGTCGGCGTATGCGGCCGACGCGCCGTTGCCTCCGACGGTGCTGACGCAAATTCAGACCCTCACGACCGAAAAAGCATCTCGGACGCCAGCCCAGCGGAAGATCGATTCGCAATTGCTGATGTCGTTGCGTATTGCGGCTGGAAACACCGCGATGTATGGCGGCTTGCCGTTGGCGGCGACGGTCCTTCCGGACACCGATGGGCGCATCCCTGTGGATATTCGCGTTACCGTCGGTGCGGCGACCCTCGCGCTGGTCACCGACAACGGCGGCACGGTGCTCGGCAGCTATCCCAAGTCCGACTCCATCCAGGCCCTGGTTCCTGCCGACAAGGTCGAGACAATCGCCGCCGACGCGCGAGTCCGGTTCATCAAATCGCCAAGCCATGCGACTACCAACCGCGCGGCCAAGGTCGTTGCCGACCCGTCCGCGCCCTCCGCCATGCAGCAGCCGCTATCGCCGCGTCTGCAGCGGTTCCAGGCAACGGTGAAGCATGCGCTGGCTGCGCTCGACACACAAAATTGCTGTGGCGCCGGCATCATCCTGAACAGCGGCTCGGTAAATTCGCAGGGCGACGTCGCCCATCGCGCCAACAACGCTCGCGCGGCGTTCGGCGTCAACGGCGCCGGCATCAAGATTGGCGTGCTGTCCGACAGCTTCAACAACCTGGGTGGCGCGGCCGCCGACGTCGCGGCGGGCGACCTCCCTGGCCCCGGCAATCCCGACGGTTTCCTGACGCCGGTAACGCTGGTCGGTTCGGGCGACTGCCTGCAATCCTTCTGCGCCGACGAAGGTCGCGCGATGCTGCAGATCGTCCACGATCTGGCGCCCGGCGCCCTCCTCTATTACGCGACGGCGTTCAACAGCGACGCGGACTTCGCCAACAACATTCGCGCCCTCGGCGGCCTGTCTGTCGCCGCACCGCCCAACGGCATCGTGCCGGGCGGCGTAAATATCATCATCGACGACGTCTCGTACAGCAACGAAAGCGGCCTGCACGACGGCCAGCCTGCGCCGTCGGATTCCAACATCGCGGGGATCGTCCAGGCGGTCAACGACGTCGCAGCGGCGGGCATCCTGTACTTCTCGTCCTCGGCCAACTCCGGCAACAAGGTCGATGGCACCTCCGGCACGTGGGAAGGCGACTTCGTCGATGGCGGCAACACGCTTCCGCCTCCGGTCGCGGGTCTGGGCGAGACCGGAAACGTCCACATCTGGAGCGGCGCCGCCGTCCTGAATCCGCTGACGGCGGGCACCGGCGCGGTCACGATGCAATGGTCGGATCCAGTCGGCGGCGCGTGCAACGACTACGATCTGTTCGTGCTGGATGCCGCCGCGACTACGGTCATCGGCGCCTCGAGCAATCCGCAGGCGTGTGGTCAGGACCCATACGAAGAGGCCGACGGAAGTTTTCCTGCCGGCTCCAATATTGTCGTTGTATTGTCTAGCGGTTCCCCGCGGTTCCTGAGCATGAGCACGCAGCGCGGCCAGACGCTGTTCAACACAGCCGGCGCCACGCGCGGCCATAACGCCCCGGCGACGGGCTTCGGTGTCGCCGCCACGCCAGCCGCAGCAGCGTTCGAGCCGCCGACGCCGGATGGTCCTTTTCCCGGTCCGTTCGTTTCCACAAACCAGATTGAAGCATTCAGCTCCGACGGCCCGCGGCAATCGTTCTTCGACGCCGCCGGCAACCCCTACACGCCGGGCAACTTCCTGCACACGGGCGGCACCACCCGCCAAAAACCCGATTTCACGGCGGCGGATGGCGTCGGCACGACGCTCGACCCGGGTAGCGGGCTGAATCCGTTCTATGGCACATCCGCCGCGGCACCCCACGCCGGCGCCATCGCGGCGCTGGTCAAGCAGGCGGCACCCTTGGCGACCAATGCGCAGATCGCGACGTTCCTCACGTCGACGGCGCTCGACATCATGGCCCCGGGATCCGACGCCGGATCGGGTGTGGGCATTTTGCAGGCGTTCCAGGCGGTCAGCGCGGCGAAGGGCGGCGTCGGCCTGCCGGTCTTCGATCCGGGCACGATCACCGTCACGCGTGTGCCTACTCCGGGTCCGCTCTTCCCGGGCGACAGCGCCACGATGCTGGTCCAGATCACGAACGACGGCGCGTCGACGGGCACCGGCGTAAGCGCGGTTCTGACGACATCCACACCGTGCATCACGATCACCGGCAACACGTCGGCGTATCCGGATACGGCTGTAGGCGCCAGCAATACGAACACGACGCCATTCGCGTTCTCCCTTTCCCCGGCTTGCATTTGCCCGGTGACGATCAACTTCACGCTGACGGTCACCTTCGCCGGCGGCACGTCGGTCATCAATTTCTCGTACGTTACCGGGCCGCCGCCCGTTGTCATCAACGCTGATTTCAATTCGACACCGTTAGTACCCCCAGGCTACGCGTTCGCCAGTGGCACGCAGAACGAGCGCCTGTCGCGCAATTTCGCGGGGACGTGTGCCGCACCGAAGGCGTTCCCCGGAGCCATCGGCCCGGACGCGACCGTGCGCCGCTACCATACGTACACCTTCACGACCGGCAGCGTCAGCCCAAGCTATTGCATCAACGTTACGCTCGACCACCCCGGATTCGGTGCGACGTTCCAGACGCAATCGGGGGCGTACTTTGGTGCCTATAACCCGGCCAACATCGCCACGAATTACGTTGACGACAGCGGCCCGAGCTTCTCGACAGCCAGCTATTCGTTCACCGCGCCGGCGAACACGCTGGTGACGCTCGTCGTCAACGAGGTTGGCGCCAACGTTGGTTCCGACCCGTACACGCTGACGATTGGCGGTCTGTGCGGTGTTGCATCTGCGCCGGATCTCGCGATGACGAAGACGGCGCCTGCCACCGTCGTGGCCGGAACCAACATGACGTACAACCTGAGCGTCACCAACAACGGCGGCGATGCGGCCAATGTCTCGGTCAGCGACACGCTTCCTGCGGGAACGACGTTCGTTTCGCTCACGTCGCCGGGAGGCTGGGCGAACGTGACGCCGCCGGTCGGCGGCACCGGAACCGTAACGAGCACGAACGCACTCCTCGCGGCGGGCGCCACGGCGAACTTCACCCTGGTGGTCGGCGTCAACGCGTCGGTTCCCGGCGGCACGGTCATCTCCAACACGGCAACCGCCGCGACGAGTGGCGCAGATTCGGACCTGGCGAACAATTCAGCGACCGCCGTGACCACCGTGAGCACGTCGGCGGACGTGTCGATCGTGAAGACTGGGCCTGCAGGCGTCGTTGCCGGGACGGACGTTACATACGCCATCACGATCACCAACAACGGTCCGAGCGACGCAGCAGCCACGACACTGTCCGATCCGACGCCGGCGAACACATCGTTCGTGTCGCTGGTGCAGAACACCGGGCCGGCGCTGCCGGGCACGTTGCCCGCGGGCGGGACGGCGACGTTTACGCTCGTCGTCCACGTCAATCCGGGCGCGCCCGTGGGCGGGACGATCACGAATTCGGCCACCGTCTCGTCGACAACGCCCGATCCTAGCCTGGCGAACAACACGTCGAGCGTCACCAGCACGATAGCCGCGGCGGACCTCGCGGTGACCAATGTGGGTCCGGCCACGGCCTCGGCGGGCAACAACCTCACGTACAACATCAGCGTCCAGAACGTTGGCGCGGCCAACGCGGCGAACGTCACGCTGACCGATGTGCTCCCCCCGGGCACGACGTTCGTGTCGTTCGCGTCGCCGGGAGGCTGGGCGAACGTGACGCCGCCAGTGGGCGGCGCTGGAACGGTCACCAGCACGAACCCGCTGCTTACGGCCGGCGCGACGGCGAACTTCACGCTGGTCGTCAAGGTGGCCGCATCGATCGCCAACGGCACGGTGATCAGCAACACGGCGTCGGCGGCCACGACATCGACGGACCCGAACGCCGGCAACAACTTGGCGACGGCGGCGACCACGATCAACGCGTTGGCGCAAATGTCGGTTACGAAGCTGGGACCGCCTAACGTGGCGCCGGGAAGCAACGCGGCCTACAACATCACGGTAACGAACGCCGGTCCGAGCGATGCTCAAGGCCTGATCATGAGCGATGCGCTCCCGCCGGGCACGACGTTCGTCTCCGAGACCCAGAACACGGGTCCGGTGTTCGGCTGCGTCAACCCGCCAGTCGGCGCCAACGGCACAGTGACCTGCTCGATAGCGTCCATGGCCGCCGGCAGCACGGCAGCCTTCACGATCATCGCGCAGGTGAGCGGCTCCGCCGTCGCCGGGTCGGTGATAAGCAACACCGCGACGCTGGCGTTGGCCGACCCGGCCCCGGGGACGACCGGAATCTCGAGCGCTGGTTCGGTCGTCGCACTGGCGGGGGCAGGCTCGACGCAGCCGATTCCGACGTTGAACGAATGGATGCTGGCGCTCCTCGCGCTGCTGATCTTCGGTTCCGCGGGCTACGCCGCCGCGCGCCGAAGGAGCTGAGTGACGAATTTCCGGCCGCCGCCGGCGTGAGGCGTGCGCGCGTTCGGCGTCAGGCGACGACGGCCTGTGCGACCAGCGCGTCGATGTCGGCGGGTGCCAGCCCCAGGCCGCCCAGAAGTTCGCGTGTGTGTTCACCCATTCGCGGTGGATCGCTGCGCACGCCTAAGCGCCGCCCTGCCATCGTGATGGGGAAGAGCGTTGTCTTTACGGTCTGTCCCGCCTTCGGACCATCCGGCAGTCGAATGTCGGCCAAGCCGCCCGTTACATTGAGGTGCGGGTCGTCGTACAGGTCCTCGGGCCGCCTGATCGGCGCAAACGGCAATCCGACCTTCTCGAACAACTCGGCGAGCTCGCCGGCCGAGCGTTCCGCGAGGCGGGCGCGGATATCGGCAAGCAACGCCGGTCGCTTCGCGACGCGCTGGTTGTTCGTCGCGAGCGTGGCGTCTGCCTTGAGGTCCGGAAAGCCCAGCGCATCGCAGAACGTGAGCCACTGCGCGTCGCTGACCGCGGCCAGGAAGATCTGCTCGCCGCCGCGGACGGTGAACACGTCGTAGATCGCCCAGGGGCTTTCGCGCGCCGGCATGGGCGCCGGGTGCTTGCCGGTCACCGCGAATTGCAGCATGTGCTGGCCCATCAGGAACACGTTGTTCTCGAAGAGCGCCGACTGCACCTCCATGCCGCGGCCCGTGACGCCGCGCTGGATCAGCGCGCCAAGCACGCCGATCGCGCCGAACATGCCGCCCATGATGTCGTTCACGCTCGTGCCGGCCCGCAACGGGTCGCCGGGACGCCCGGTCATGTACGCCAGGCCTCCCATCATCTGCACGACCTCGTCCAGCGCCGTGCGATGCTCGTAGGGTCCGGGCAGAAAGCCCTTGTGGCTCACGTAGACGAGCCGCGGATTCCCTTGCGACAACGCGGCGTAGTCGAGCCCGTACTTGTCCATGGTGCCGGGCTTGAAGTTCTCGGCGACGACGTCGGCTGTTGAGGCAAGCCTGCGCGAGATGCTCGCGCCATCCGGCTTGCGCAGGTCGATGGCGATGCTCTTCTTGTTCCGGTTGAACATCGGGAAGAAGCCCGCGCCGACGCCCAGCAGGCTGCGCGTGCGATCGCCGTCGATCGGCTCGACCTTGATGACTTCGGCGCCCATGTCGGCCAGGATCATCCCGCACGTGGGGCCCATCACCATGTGCGTGAATTCGACGACGCGCAGGCCTGTCAGCGGCAACGACGGTCCCGATGTGTCCAGCGGGCTCATGGCGGGAGGATCGCGGTGACGCTCTGCAGCCCGTCGCGCAAACCCGCTTCGCGGTTCATGACGGGGCGGCCAGCGTCGGTCATCACCGCCCCTTCGCCGCCCGCCATGCGGCGAAATCGCTGACAGTGCGTTCGTCGGTGGCCGGATAGAGGCCCAGTATCGAGCGGCCCTTCATCACCTCCTCGGTGACGAAATCCTCGAAGGCGGTCATTTCCACCGCCTCGTCGGCAAGTTCCCCCGCGAGATGCGCCGGCAGCACGACCACCCCTTCCGCATCGCCGACGATCACGTCGCCGGGGAAAACGGGCGCATCCCCGCAACCGATCGGAACATTGATGTCGATCGCCTGATGGACGGTGAGGTTGGTGGGCGACGCGGGCCTGTGATGGTAGGCGGGAATCGCGAGCTTTGCGATCTCCTGTGAGTCGCGAAATCCGCCGTCGGTCACGACTCCGGCCACGCCGCGCTGCATGAGGCGCGCGACCAGGATCGATCCCGCGGACGCGGCACGCGCATCCTTGCGGCTGTCGATCACCAGCACCGCACCGGCAGGGCACTCTTCCACGGCCTTGCGTTGCGGGTGCGCGCGGTCCTTGAACACCGTGATGGGGTTCAAGTCCTCGCGCGCGGGCATGTAGCGCAGCGTGTACGCCTCGCCGACCATGTTGCCGGCAGCCCGATTGAGCGGGTGGACGTCCTGGATGAACTGGTTGCGCAGGCCGCGCTTGTACAGCGCCGTGGTCAACGTCGCCACGCTGACCGCCTTGAGCTTGCCGCGAACGCCCTCCTTCATGTCCTGCTCTCCGTTCATTCGTAAAACGCGGCGCCACCCGCGCCGGGGTACTATCCAGCCCCGCTTGCATTTTCTCACTGAAAGGTGACCATGCCTCGCCTACTGCGTCATTTCACGGCCGCCCGAAGCCTCGCTATCGTTGCGCTCGGATCCCTGTCCCTTTTCGCCGGTTGCGGCACCATGGGCGCAGACAAGGCACACAACCAGAGCGTCGTCGACAGTCCGATCCGCACGGACCAGGACCGGCGGATGGACGCGGCCCGCCACCCCGTCGAATTCCTCGCGTTCGCGCAGGTGAGACCGGGCATGCAGGTGCTCGACGTCTCCGCGGGTGCCGGCTACACGTCCCAGCTGCTGGCGCTGGCCGTGAGTCCGGGCGGCACCGTGTGGGCGCAGCGGCAGCAGCCGGGAGAGGCCCTGGCCAAGCGGCTCGCCGAGCATCCGCAGGCCAACTTGGTCGTCGTGATCCGCCCGTTCGAGGATCCGGTGCCCCCCGACACGCCGAAGCTCGACCTGATCACGCTCGTTCTCAACTACCACGACATCACGTACCTGCCGGTCGACCGCGCCAAGATGAACCGTAGCCTCTTCGCCGCATTGAAGCCCGGCGGTCACTTTGTCGTCATCGATCACTCGGCCAAGTCCGGCGCCGACATTTCGGTCGGCAAGTCGCTGCACCGGATCGACGAGGCCATCGTCCTCGACGAGGTGCGCAAGGCGGGCTTCGTCCTCGAGGCCGAAGGCAACTTCCTGCGCGACCCCGCCGACAAGCGCGAGGATTCCTCCGGGGACGCCAAGGTCCCCACCGACAAGTTCGCGCTGCGCTTCGTCAAGCCGTAGGCAACGAAACCGACCATCCCTATGTTTTCAGACGGTACCCCGTCCTGAAAATCCACGCGACGATCGCGAGCGATATCGCCATGAACGCCGCGGTCATCGCGAGGCTGACGCCCACGCCGACATCGGCAATGCCGTAGAAACTCCAGCGGAATCCGCTGACCAGGTAGACCACCGGATTGAACAGGCTGACCGTTTGCCAGAATGGCGGCAGCATGTCGATCGAGTAGAAACTGCCGCCCAGGAAAGTGAGCGGCGTGATGAACAGCAGCGGCACCAGTTGCAGCTTCTCGAAGCCATCCGCCCAGATGCCGATGATGAAGCCCACGAGGCTGAACGTCACGGCAGTCAGCAGTAGGAACACGACCATCCACAGCGGATGGACGACCTTGAGGGGCACGAACAGGCCCGCGGTCGCCAGAATGATGAGGCCGAGGATGATCGACTTGGTCGCCGCCGCGCCCACATAACTCACCACGATCTCGAGATACGACACCGGCGCCGACAGCAATTCGTAGATCGTCCCGGTGAATTTGGGAAAATAGATGCCAAACGACGCGTTGGCAATGCTCTGCGTCAGCAGTGACAGCATGATGAGTCCGGGTACGATGAACGCGCCGTAGCTGATCCCGCCGACCTCCTGGATGCGCGAGCCGATCGCGGCGCCGAAGACGACGAAATACAGCGACGTCGATATGACGGGCGAAATGATGCTCTGCATCAGCGTGCGCCGGGTGCGCGCCATCTCGAACTTGTAGATCGCACGCATCGCCCAGACGTTCACTCTTCTTCCCTCACCAGGCTGACGAAGATGTCTTCGAGCGAGCTCTGCGTCGTCTGCAGATCCTTGAACCGGACACCGGCGCGGTCCAGGTCGTCCAGCAAGGCCGCGATGCTCGGCCGCTCTCCCTCCGTATCGTAGGTGTAGATCAATTCCCTGCCATCGCCGGACAACTCGAGTTGATACGCGTCGAGAACAGATGGAACGCCCGCCAGGATCTCCTGCAGATGCAGCGTCAGCTGCTTCTTGCCGAGCTTGTGCATGAGTTCGGCCTTGTCCTCGACCAGGATGATTTCGCCCTTGCTGATCACCCCCACGCGATCGGCCATCTGTTCCGCCTCGTCGATGTAGTGGGTTGTGAGGATGATCGTCACGCCGTTCGACTGCAGGCCGCGGACCAGTTGCCACATGTCCTGGCGCAGGTTCACGTCGACGCCGGCGGTGGGCTCGTCGAGGAACAGGATCTGCGGCTCGTGCGACAGCGCCTTCGCGATCAGCAGCCGGCGCTTCATGCCGCCGGAGAGCGTGATGATCTTGTTGTCTTTCTTGTCCCACAGCGACAGGTCCTTAAGCACCTTCTCGATGTGGGCAGGGTTGGGGCGCTTGCCGAACAATCCACGGCTGAACGACACCGTACCCCACACCGATTCGAACGCGTCCGTCGTCAGCTCCTGCGGAACGAGGCCGATCATGGAGCGCGCGGCCCGGTAGTCGGTGACGATGTCGTGGCCGTCGACGGTAACGGTCCCTTGCGTCGGATTGACGATGCCGCAGATGGTGCCGATCAGCGTCGTCTTTCCGGCGCCGTTCGGGCCAAGCAACGCAAAGATCTCACCCCGGTGAATTTCCAGGTTGATGTTCCTGAGCGCTTGGAAACCGGTGGCGTATGTCTTGGAGAGGTTGGAGACGGAAATGATCGATGGCATGACGGCGGCAAGGCGAGTGGCGCGCAGCGGGAAGGCGAACCGGCGGCGAAAGCCGCAAGTTTAACGCACGTAGCGTCTGCTGCTACCCAGCGGTCGTCCGTCCTGAACCCGTGTCGAGGCCGGATGGTGCTACGGTGCGATCTCGACCACCCTGTGCTGACGCGCGCTGGCCGCGAGGGCCTCCAGCGTCAGTGCGATGTCGATCGACTCTTCGGGCGACGCCCCCGACCACTGCCGCCAGCCGTGCCTCACAAGGTCGTGGAAGGCATCGGCTTCGGCAAGGAATCCGCCGATCGCCGGGCTGTCCACCAATTCCGGTTGGGCGTCCCAACCGGTTCCGCGCTTGATTTCCAGCACCGGTGGAAACGCGGCGGACGTGTCATTGAGGTACGTTGTCCGGATCGATCCCGCGTCGCCGGCAATGAATGCGTGCCGATGCCTCGCCGTCGCAAAACTGCAGGAGATTTGGGCCAGCAGGCCGCTCGCGAATTCCAGGGACGCGACCATCGAGACGTCAACGCCGCTCTCCGACCAGCGCGCCAGCGCGCAGACGCGCACGGGCCGCTCGCCGGCGATGGTGCGGACCAGGCTGATCGGATAGCAGCCGGCGTCCATCAATGCGCCGCCCGCCAGCGCGGGATTCATGCGGATATTCGACGCGTCCTCCAGCAGGAAGCCAAACGACGCCTGGACACTCTGCAGCCGGCCGATCGCCTTTGCCGCGAGCAGCTCGCGCATTTTCAGCGTCTGCGGCTGTGCCCGGTACGGATACCCTTCGACCAGGTACACATTCTTCCGGCTCGCCGCGTCGAACATGGCGCGCGCGTCGGCGGCAGACGTGGCCAAGGGCTTCTCGCACAGCACGTGCTTGCCGGCGTCCACCGCGCGGATCGACCACGCGGCATGCAAGTTATTGGGCAGCGGATTATAGATCGCATCGATATCCGGGTCGGCAAGCAGCGCCTCGTACGTAGGATGAACTTTATCGACGCCAGTTTCACGAGCAAAGACCTTGGCCCTCTCCAAGTCGCGGCTTGCGACGGCCGTTACCACGACTTTCTGCGATGGGCGTACGCCCTCGATGAACAGGCGTGCGATCTTCGCGGCGCCCAGGATGCCGATGCGCAACCGCTTTGGAGAAGGTGGTGTCATTCAGCGTGCTCCTGTGTGTCTTGGCATTTCGATAGGGTGAGCGAGCAGCGTGCCACGAAGCCTAACGTCCCGTGATTCGCGGCACGATTGCGCGCAGACGCGGCGATAGGCCGACCGTCAGGCATCGCCGTAGACCGGGATCGACGCGCCGTGGATCACCTTGGCGTCGGCGCTGCTCAGGAACAGGATCACGCGCGCGATGTCTTCGGGCTTGGGCCACTTGGCAAAATCGGCCTTGGGCATCGCCTTGCGGTTGGCCTCCGTGTCGATGATGCTGGGAAGCACGGAGTTCACGCGCACGCCGCTTCCGGCCAGCTCGGCGGCCAGCGAATCCATCATCGCCAGCGCGGCGGCCTTGGAGGCGGCGTAGGCAGCGGCGCCCGCGGGGTGATCGATGCCGGCCTTGGAGGCGATGTTCACGATTGAACCTCGTCCCTGCTTCCGCATGACCGGCACGGCGGCCCGCGCCAGCGCGTAGCCGGACCGCAGGTTCACCGACAACATGCGGTCGAAGTCCTTCGTGTCGAGGTCCCACAGTTTGGTGCCTCCCGTGTAGCCACCCACCGTGTTCACCAGGGCATCGAGGCGCGCATGCTTAGTGGCGATTCCTTCGATCAACCGGCGCGACGCCTCCTCGTCTGTCACGTCGATCAGGGCACCTTCGAGGCGCGCGCCGGCTCCCGCAGCCGGCACCAGTGCGTCAAATTCGGCCTGCGTGCGATAGGTGACGATCACGGTGGCGCCCTCGCCCAGGAATGCGAGACTCACCGCGCGCCCAAGTCCGCCGGTGCCGCCGGCCACCAGCACCACCTGCCCTGCAAAGCCTGCGCTCACATCACCTCCGCTCATCCGTCTGGCTGCCTGATCGCCATTTCTTGTCGTCGCGTGGCCTCACGTTCGCTCGAGTTGCGCCCGGTCCCACGCCGCGAGGTCCGCGGCGCCACGGTAGGTGCTCTCGAGGAAAGCGGTCAGTGCATCCTCCGGCGAGGCCGCGGTTCGCACGGCTTCGTACGGCAAGATGAATTCTGACAGGTCGGCGCTGTAGAACGCGGCAGACGGCAACACCGGCACATTCCGGAATCCTCGTGGCTCCGGCGCAGCGTACGCGTAGAAGGCCGGCTCAGGCATAGCGCCGCCACCCGGCCAGAAGCCATGGCTGATGACCTCGTGCGAATACGCCTCGCGCGTAATCGAATCGGCCCCCGGTCTCTCGAGCGCGCGGCGCCCCGAGAAGCGCGTCACCGCCAGGTCGAAGCTTCCCCAGAAGAAATGGACCGGGCTGCACTTGCCGACGAACTGGCACCGGAACTTCTCGAGGATCGGCTTCATCGAAACGAGCGAACGCCAAAAGGCATTTGCGTACGCTGGATCATAGGCGCCGTGCACAGTGTCTGCTTCGAAGCGGATCGGCTCCGGAACTTCGACAGGCATGGTCCAGATGTGCACGTCGATGCCCAATCGATGCAACGCGCCCATCACCATCTTGTAGAAGTCGGCGACCGACCGGGGCTCGAGCGCGACGGTTTGGGCGGCGCCATCCGAGCATTGGAGCACTAACTGGTGACCGACGAAATCGAACGTGATGGTAACGGCACGATCGCCTGCCACCAACGTCGGCGTGGCCAGGCCGCGCGACGTGACCTGGAAGGCAGTGTTCCAGAAGTGATTGACGCGCGGCGTCATCGCCAGGCAGACCTTGCCGACGACTTGCGTCCACATATGCAGCGTCGCGTACGTATCGCGCCACGCGTCGAGAGGCAGCGCGGGCCATGCCAGGTTGCGCGCAACGGCTTCTTGCATCGTCACTCCTGTATCACGGCAGTGTGCGAGCCGCCCATCCTAGCTCGCCACCTGCTCCATCGCATGTTCGGCACGTAGATTCTCAACATCCCGGCCGATCGTCGCCGTGGCGAGCGTGCGGCCGCCCCGCTTGTACGTCACGACGCAATCACGCGCGGCCAGCGCGCCCTCGACCGCGATGGCGTCCCAGCGCTCCGCGTGTCCGACGTAGTTGATCGCGACATCGTAGTGCTGGCTCCAGAAGAACGGAACCGCGTCGAACGGTTCACGCCGGCCGAGGATGTTGCGCGCGGCCGCCTGACCCTGGCGCTGCGCGACCACCCAGTGCTCGACACGGATTCGCTCGCCGGAATGCGGATCGGGCCAGCGTGCGACATCACCGGCCGCGAAAATCCTGTGGGCGCTGGTTTCCAGATATTCATCGACTGCAATGCCGCGGTCGATGGCCAGTCCCGCCGCCTCCGCCAGCGCGATCGACGGTCGCACGCCCACACCCAGCACGATCAGGTCCGCTTCGAGCGTCGCACCGTCGCTCAACGTTATCCGGTCGCCGTCGACGCGGCTGACCGACTTCTCCAGATGGAACATGACGCCGCGCGATTCGTGAAGCTCGCGAATGAAGCGCCCGACTTCCGGCCCCAATACGCGTTCAAGCGGGACACGCTCCGGCCCGACGACCTGCACGTCGAGCCCGCGAGCGCGCAGCGACGCCGCGACTTCGAGGCCGATGAAGCTCGCGCCGACGACCAGCGCCCGCTTAGCCGAAGCCGCCCTGGCAACGATGGCGCGGCTATCGGCGAACGTGCGCAGGTAGTGAATCTGCGAATCCGCCGCCCCCGGGATTTCGATGTGCACCGGATCGGCGCCGGTCGCGATCAGCAGTGCGCCGAACTCATATTGCTCGCCGTTCTCCAGATGCAACAGACTTTGTTCGACGTCGATCGATGATGCACGGGAATCGAGCACGAGCTCGATCTGGCGCTCGGCGTAATACTCGGGCGGCCGCAGCGGTATCCAATCCTCCTGCGCGGTTCCCGCGAGGAAATCCTTCGACAGGTTCGGCCGATCGCACGGTGGCGACGCGTCGGCACTGATCATCGTGACGGGACCCGCATAACCTTCCCGGCGGAGAACGTCCGCGGCGGCCAGTCCGGCCGCACCACCGCCGACGATTACCACGGAGGCTGGAAGACTTGCCGGTTGGGGATCGCTGCGTGGACGCGGCTCGGACAGTTTCTCGCGGACAAAGACGTTGTCGCCGACCTTCTCGACTCGCCAGCACGGAATCGGATCCAGTGCGGGTGCGCGCAGTGCCTCGCCCGTGCGCAGGCTGAAGCACGCGTGATGCCACGGGCACCGTACCGTGTCGCCGACGACGAGACCTTCGGCGAGCGGACCATGATAATGGGTGCAGGATGCTCCCACTGCATACAGCAGCGCGCCGCAACGAACCAGGATCGCCTCTTCATCATCGATGCGTCCGGCAACGATGCTCCCATCGGGCAGATCGCGAAACGCGATCCCGGCGCGAAGATCGGGCTTGGGCTTTTCTTCCATGACTGGGCGTAGAGGGTCTACGTCTCTGCAATGGCCTTGAGGCTGGCCAGGCCTTCATCGTATTTGGAGCCGACCATCTTTTCCATGCTCATGAAGAGTCCCATCACCTTGGATGTGTAATTGCAGGAGCCGTACATCGCCTGTGTCACTTTCGTCGAGTCGCCTTGCGGGTCGATCGTGAATTCGACGGTGTTGTGCGCTTCGAACGGCACCAGAAAATCGATCTTGATCAGCACGCGGGACGACGGCGTCGACTCGACGATTTCCATGCGACCCTGACCGACGTTGCGATTGCCCTGCCACTCGTAGACGGCGCCTTTGCCGCTGTCGCCGCCGCTATAGGTGCGCTTGACCGCCGGATCGATCTTCTCCCACGGCGACCAGGCTTCCCACCGGTGGAAATCGTTGATCAGCGGAAATATCCTTTCCGGCGGCGCCTTGATGCTCGCCGAGCGCTCGATACGGAACGTGTCGGGCCGGGACGCGGCAACGACCAGGACCACAACGACGACGATGACGATGATGAGGGCAATTGCCGTGATCATGGGGCTCTCCGGTCTCCCGTTGTCCTATTATCGTTGGAATTCCGTCGCAGAGGTCCAACCCAAACAAAGGGGCCCGAGTGCTGCGGACGGGCCCGCAGTGCTGCAGACCCCGTGCCCGCTGCAAGAATCGCCCTACTCGGGAACGACCTCGCCCGAACCGCCCATTTCCTTGGGCAAGTCCCTCATCTTGGGCAGGCCATCCTTGATCGGCAGTACGGATTCCTGGTAGTTCACGTGAACTTTCGGCTCGTGTCGGTACGTCGGGATCGTCGCCGCGTAGACGTCGACCAGTGACCACATCGGGTGCTCCGTCATCAGGTGTCCGCCACATGTCGTGCAGAACTTGCGATAGCTCTTTCCCGTCTTGTGGTACGTGCCGATCTTGTCCGCGCCCTTGGTAATTTTCACGGCTTCGGGCTTCCACAGGCTGAAGGCATTGATCGGGGATGCGGACCAGCTCCGGCACGAGCCGCAATGGCAGTAACCCGCGCCGACCGACTCACCGGTTACCGTGAGTTCCACGGCACCGCAGAAGCAACTTCCTTTGTACGTGTGGCTCATTATTTCTCCGTTGCAGGTCTTCCGTCGACTTCAGGTTCGCAGATTCTTGTTGAGGAATTCGATCGTGCGCGACCATGCCAGCTTGGCCGCGGCCTCATCGTAACGCGGCGTCGTGTCGTTGTGGAAGCCATGATTCGTGTTGGCGTACATGAACATCTCGTATTTGACGCCGTTTGCCTTGAGCGCCGCCTCGTAGGCCGGCCAACCCACATTGATCCGCTCGTCGAGGCCGGCGTAGTGGAGCATCATTGGCGCCTTGATCTTGGCCACATCCGCCGCGTTGGGCTGGCCGCCATAGAACGCCACTGCCGCTGCGAGGTCCGGCAGCCGCACGGCGAACATGTTGACGATGGTCCCGCCAAAGCAGAAACCTATGGCGCCTACTTTTCCCGTGCATTCGGGTCGCGCCTTCAGG
Organism: uncultured beta proteobacterium; assembly: GCA_963828045.1. Classification (GTDB taxonomy): domain Bacteria; phylum Pseudomonadota; class Gammaproteobacteria; order Burkholderiales; family Casimicrobiaceae; genus VBCG01. The sequence continues at coordinate 679,136 of CAWHCM010000001.1, forward strand.
ACCCCATAGGCCGCCAGCAGATCCTCGTTGCGCTTGGCCGCATCGAGCTGGCCGAAAAGCTGCGCCGCCTTTTCGTCGTCTCTGGGATATCCGCCGAGCGGCGTCAGCGCGTCGGGCGCAAAGGCCAGGAAGTTTGCCACCGCCAGCCGCCGCGCGACGTCTTCGATATACGGATTGATGCCGCGGTTCTCGTGAATAACGACAACGCCGGGCAATTTGCCGACGAGGTCGGCAGGCCGGGCGAAATATCCGCGCATGGTGCCCGAACCTTGCGGCGACGGGTAGGCCAAGTATTCGGTCCTTGATGCGAGGATCGTCCTTGGCGACCTGCTGCGCGAACGCATAATTGGGCCGCAGGCTTTCCAGCATCGCTGCCGCCGTGAAGCCGCCGATCGCATACTTTCCCGCGCGATCCAGGAAATCGCGACGGCTGATCATCCCATGCACGTAGCCGTCGAAGAGTTTGAGAACCTCCGGTGGAAAATCGCCGGCCTTTCGCCTTTCCATTGCTTAAGCGTCCTTCCACGTGAAATTGAGCGCGACGAAATTCCAGCGCTCCCGTCTTCGCTGCGGAATCCGACGGCCGGCGCCTGGCCACGGTAGCATCCGGATCTACGACAGCGAATTTGCAAGCTCCAGAAGCGTTTGCCGGGGGCTTTCAATGATGGGTGCGCCATGCGACACCAGCACCCGCTTCAGCGAGGCGATGTCGGCCCACCGCAGCAGTTGCTCCCTCAGTGCCTGCGCATCCTTGATCATCATCATCCTGACCACCGCGGGAATGCGGGCCTTCTTGCCGGCGAATCCGAGCAGACGAAGCCACCAGCCGAGAAGGCCCGATTGCGGACGCATGTTGCCGACGAGATCATTCAGCACCAGCGTTGTGCCATACGGCGTGCCGACGACGAGCGCCGCCTCGTGTCCGTCGGTTCCCGGCACCTCGACGAACTGCACGTTCGGATCACCGAAGTTCGGTTCCGTTGTATCGACGGGAACTATCTCGGCAACCTTGTGGCGAGCGCGCTTGGGCGCGATAACCTGCATCGAAGGATACCGCTCCTTCCACATTCGCGCGTCGAGCCGATGGTGGTCATTGGGTACGATGAGGAACGCGGGGATGCCGTAGTTCTCGAGTGTGGCCATTTCGTCCTCGTCGAGCGCGATCGCGCTGAACACGACCAGCCTTCCATCCCTCAGCCGCACCACCGTCATTCTTCGCGGAAAGGCGAAAGGCATGCGGATCGTGCCGGTCACCGTCAGGATATTGTTGTCGACCTGCCTCAAACTTCCGTGCGGCCGGACTTTCCACTGCGGGGCTCCGTGGTTCATGGCGAGGCTCCTTTGCACTACACCACGATTATCTCGCCCGTGTCCGCCCTGTACGTCAGAAGGATGCCGAATGCGACGTAGGCCCCGTCCTAAGGGCGGCGACGCTAGCGGGCCCGGCCCGTCCTCACGAAGTCCGCCGATGCCTCGAAGAGGGGCAGATCCTTTGCATAATCGGCGGGGTCGGCGCGGTTGATCTGAATCCACTCCCGCGTGCTCGCCAAGCCACCGGGCTGGAAGGAAACGACGTCTTCCCTCGAAAACTGCAGCTCCGTCGCCATGGAGATCGGGAGGCGCAGCCCGACCCCCTTGCCGCTGATGCACGCGAACATCTTGTCGGCGATGAAGTATGCGTCGAGGCCGTTGATCGTTCTCGCACTGACACCCGGGAGCGCCAGGAGCAGTGCGTCGAGTTGTGCTTTCACTGAATCACCTCGGCTCCGTGTTTCGTGACACCTGCGGCAGTCTGCTTCAAACTATAGCAGGCGTGGCGCTGCAACCCGCAGCCCGTCCTTCCGATTCACGACATCGAGGAATATGCATGGCACGCATCATCGGCGGCATCGCCGCCTCGCATACTCCGACCATCGGCTTCGCGTACGACCGAAACAAGCGCGACGACCCCGTGTGGGCGCCGATCTTCGAGAACTTTGCGCCGCTGGCCGACTGGCTCGCCGAGAAGCGCCCCGACGTCCTGGTGATGATCTACAACGACCATGTCACCTCGTTTTTCTTCGATCATTACTCCGCATTCGCGCTGGGCGTGGGACCCGAATGGCCGGTGGCGGACGAAGGCGCCGGCGCGCGCGATCTGCCTCCGATCAAGGGACATCCGCAACTCGCCTCGCACATCGGGCACTCGCTGATGGCCGACGAGTTCGACATGTCGTTCTTTCAACACCGGGCGCTGGACCATGGCTGCTTCTCGCCGCTCTCTGTGCTCTGCCCGCACGATCCGGAATGGCCGGTCAGCCTCGTTCCGCTGCAGATGGGTGTCCTGCAGTTCCCGATCCCTTCCGCACGCCGCTTCTACAAGCTGGGACAGGCGTTGCGGCGCGCCATCGAAAGCTATCCTGAGGACCTGCGCGTCGTCGTCGCTGCCACCGGAGGACTGTCGCATCAGGTGCACGGCGAGCGCGCCGGCTTCAACAATCCCGGCTGGGACCAGCGCTTCCTCGATCTCTTCGAACGCGATCCGGAGCAACTCGCCGCAATGACGATCGCCGAATACGCGGAGCTCGGTGGCTTCGAGGGGGCCGAAGTGGTCATGTGGCTCACCATGCGCGGCGCGCTCTCGGCGAACGTCGAATGCAAGTTCCGCAGCTATTACCTGCCGTCGATGGCCGGCATCGCAACCGCGATCTACGAGGGCACCGACGCGCCCAACCCGGCCGTCGTCGCGCGCCATCGCGACCACGTGGCAACGGAGCTCCGTGGCATCGAGCGCCTCGAGGGGACGTACCCGTTCACGCTCGAGCGCAGCGTCAAGGCGTTCCGGATCAACGACTACCTGCATCGGATAGTCGACCCGAGCCATCGCGAGGCGTTTGTTCGCGACCCTGAGACCAGCTTCGAGGCAGCCGGCCTGACCGACGAGGAGCGCGATCTCATTCGCCGGCGCGACTGGCGCGGCCTCATGCACTACGGCGCCATCTTCTTCATGCTCGAGAAGCTCGGTGCCGTCAGCGGCGTGTCGAATCTCCACATCTACGCGGCGATGCGTGGCGAGACACTCGAAGCCTTCCAGAAGACCCGCAACGCCCCCGGCGCGTTGTATTCGGTAGCAGGCAAAGGAGCCGGAAACCTCAGCTGGGACAAGCCGCGATGATCATCGATGTCCACGGCCACTACACGACGGCATCCAAGGCACTGGAGGCGTGGCGCAACCGCCAGGTCGCCGGCATCACCAATCCGGCGGAGATGCCCAAGGCATCCGAACTGCGCATCAGCGATAACGAGCTGCGCGAATCGATCGAAAGCAACCAGTTGCGGCTGATGCGCGAGCGCGGCCTCGACCTCACCGTCTTCAGTCCGCGCGCCAGCTTCATGGCGCATCACATAGGAGATTTTCAGGTCTCCAGCACATGGGCTGCGATCTGCAACGAGCTCTGCCATCGGGTCAGCCGCCTGTTTCCGGACAACTTCACGCCGGCCGCGATGTTGCCGCAGAGTCCGGGCGTGGATCCGGCGACGTGCATTCCCGAACTCGTGAAGTGCGTCGAAGAATTCGGGAATGTGGCGATCAACCTCAATCCCGACCCGTCCGGAGGACACTGGAGCTCTCCACCGCTGTCCGATCGCCACTGGTACCCGATCTACGAAAAGATGGTCGAGTACGACATTCCGGCGATGATCCACGTGAGTACGAGCTGCAATGCGTGCTTTCACACGACCGGCGCGCATTACCTCAACGCCGACACCACAGCCTTCATGCAGTGCCTCACGTCGGACCTGTTCAAGGACTTTCCGACGCTGCGGTTCGTGATACCGCACGGCGGTGGCGCGGTGCCCTATCACTGGGGCCGCTTCCGCGGTTTGGCGCAGGAGATGAAGAAGCCTCTGCTCAAGGAGCACCTCCTCGGCAACATTTTCTTCGACACCTGTGTCTATCACCAGCCCGGCATCGACCTCCTCACCCGCGTGATCCCCGTCGAGAACATTCTGTTCGCCAGCGAGATGATCGGCGCGGTGCGCGGAATCGATCCCGAAACCGGCCACTATTTCGACGACACCAAACGCTACGTCGAGGCCGCCCACGTGGATGCCGGGCAGCGGCACATGATCTTCGAGGCCAACGCCCGGCGCGTCTACCCTCGGCTCGATGCCGCGCTGAAAGCGAAAGGACGTTGACCATGCAAGAACTCGGAGTCGTCTATCGCAACTTCCGGCGCGCCGATGGCGGTGTTGCCGCGAAGCTGGGTGCGCTGGGCACCGCGACCGTGCATGAAGCGATGGGCCGGATGGGCTTGATGAAATCCCATATGCGTCCTGTCTATACCGGTGCACAGGCCTCCGGGACTGCCGTGACGGTCCTGCTGCACCCCGGTGACAACTGGATGCTCCACGTCGCGGCAGAACAGATTCGCGCGGGTGACATCGTCGTTGCCGCCGTCACGGCCGATTGCACCGACGGTTACTTCGGTGATTTGCTCGCGACGAGTTTCAAGGCGCGAGGCGCACAGGGCCTCGTCATCGATGCCGGCGTTCGCGACGTGCGCGTGCTCACCGAAATGAAATTTCCCGTGTGGAGCAAGGCGATCTCCGCCAAAGGCACGGTGAAGGCCACGCTGGGCTCGGTGAACGTCCCTATCGTGTGTGCCGGCGCGTTGGTCGCCCCGGGCGACGTCGTCGTGGCCGACGACGACGGCGTAGTGGTCGTGCCGGCAGCCATCGCGCAGCAAACTCTTGACGCTGCATCCGCGCGCGAAGCGAACGAAGGCGAAAAGCGCGCGAAGCTGGCGGCCGGCGTGCTGGGACTCGACATGTACAACATGCGCGAGCCGCTGCAGAAGGCAGGCCTGAAATACATCGATTGATCGGGCCGGACGAGACATGACCGTCGAGTCAGGCACCGTTGGCGTCATGACGGGCATCTCGTCGATGGCGACGCGTGGCTTGTTGGCCGAGCTCTGCGATGCTTACGAACGGCAATCGGGACAGCCGGTCACAGTCGTTGCCGTGGGTGGCGTCGATGCGGCGCGGCGCGTCGCCGACGGTGAAGCGTTCGACTTCGTCGTGCTATCGGCCGAGGCAATCGAGCGGTTGGCAGCCGGCGGCTATGTCGATCCGCGAAGCCGGGCAGATCTGGCCCGGTCCGCCGTAGCGATAGCGGTGCCTGCCGGTGCGCCGCATCCCGACGTCTCCACCGAGTCGGCCGTCCGCGACGCCGTCGTGCGAGCGCGCAGCATCGGCTATTCGACCGGTCCGAGCGGTGCGCATATTGTTCGCCTGTTCGAGCGCTGGCGCATCACCGCGTTGATTGCATCGCGCATCGTCCAGGCGCCACCCGGCGTCCCCGTAGGAACGCTCGTGGCGCGTGGCGACGTCGAGTTGGGCTTCCAGCAGCTGAGCGAACTGATGCACTTGCCCGGCATCGACGTCATTGGCCCGCTTCCGCCGGAGATTCAGGTGGTCACGGTATTTTCCGCGGCGGTTTGCATGGCGTCCAAGCGCCACGCAGCCGGCCATGCTTTGCTGGCCTTCCTGGCATCCCCGGACGCCGACGCGGCCAAGCGCCGCCATGGCATGGAGCCTCCGCGAAGTGTCGCGCAGGTGCGATACGGTATCTGACGCGGTGCGATGATGCTCATCACCGATCCAAACTTCTACTTCATTGCGATTCCGGTTGTCCTGATGGCCGGCATTTCCAAGACGGGAATCCCCGGTCTTTTCGGTGGCATGGCTGTGCCGCTGCTTGCACTCGTCATCTCACCGCTGCAGGCCGCGGCAATCATGCTGCCGATCCTGTGTTGCATCGACCTCTTCGGCCTCGGCGCATTCCGGGGCGTATACGACCGGCGCAACATGCCGATCCTTCTCACCGGCCTCGCGATCGGCGTCATTGTGGGCAGCCTGATATTCGGTCTCGTGCGTCAGGATGTGCTGCGCCTGGCGATCGGCGCGATTGCGATCGCGTTCGCGCTCAACAATCTCTTCGGCTGGGCGAAAAACCGTCCGCAGGCGACAGCCTCATGGCCGCGCGGCGTGGCCTGGTCGGCGGTCTCCGGACTCACCAGCTTCCTCGCGCACGCCGGCTCGGCCCCGCTAATGGCGTATCTGCTGCCTTTGCGTCTCGACAAGCGCACTTATGTCGGAACGACCGTGTGGTTCTTCTTTGCGTCAAATTACGCGAAGATCATCCCCTACGCGCTGCTGGGCCAGCTGGACACGACCAATTTCGCCACGGCGCTGGTGCTCCTGCCTCTGGTGCCGGCGGGCGTCAAGCTGGGCGTGCTCATTCAAGGCAAACTCGACGAGCGGGTGTTCTATCAGCTTAGCTACTGGGCGTTGCTTGCGATTGGCATCAAGCTCGCCTACGACGGAGTGATGCTGCCATAGTGCGTTTGCCCGGCGAATCAGCAACCCGGCTGGGGCACGCCGGATAAGCAAGCAAGCCGGAAGACTCCCGAGGTCGTGCCCGGCAACGCTCCGTGGGCTTCGAGATTGTCTGCACACAAGGCATTTTGCGCCAAGCCTTCCATTAATTCAGTTGAATAGCCGGTTGCAAGCAACACCAGATCGACGCTCCCGTCGCGACCACGAATTCGCTGTTCAGCCGTCATCTCCGGCGCACGGTCAGATCGGAACAGGAAGGCGCTTGTGAACCCCTTCGTCTGCATCACGTCCGGAATCAGATCGCCACCAACCCACCTGCGCAAGCGTTCCTCCATTCTTGGCGCGGCAGAGTATCGCAATGTCACGCAACTCGTCCCAAGTACGGAACCGTGACTGCTTTCCCTTCTGCAAAAGCCTCGGACCATGCCTCTGAAGCTCGGCATCATCCGGCTCGTCCAGGGCGTTGGGTGGTTGAGCCGCTCCAGGTACGGTGGCGACGAGAGCACGTCGATGTCCGCGACTTCATACACGACGAAATATCTCTCGCCGGGCGAGCTCGCGACCCATCGCTGAGCCCGAATGAAGCCGGGGATGCCGACTCTTTCCGGGAAATGCTCGCGTGTGTGCCAGTCGTCGTGTTCCGCAAGCTGCTCCGCGACGATGTCGTACCAGAGCAGCATCGCTGCGCTACCGAGCAGAGCCATTGGCTCTCCTTGCGAAGACTGTCTTGGCCGATATGCGGGGTAGGTTACCCCTTGTAGCCCATGACCCTGGGCAGCCACAGCACGGTTTGCGGGATAAGAGTGATAATCGCAAGAACAACCAGCGCAACAATGATGAATGGGGTTGCTTCGCGGACAATCAACATCAAAGGCTTCTTCGTCATGTTGGCGACGACGAAGAGCAACAGCCCGAACGGGGGTGTGACAAGTCCGATCATGATGTTGACGACCACCACGACCCCGAAATGCACGAGATCGATGCCGAGCGCCTTTGCCGTTGGAATAAGAATCGGAACAATGACGAGGAGAATCGTGGTTCCCTCGAGCAGACACCCAAGGACAATGAGTATCGCGTTGACGAGCAGCAGATACATGACGGGGGTCAGCTGAAACGCGGCAATAAAGTGCTGAACCGAAACAGGAACGTTTTCAATCGTGACAACGTAGTTGAAGACCAATGCGCCCGCAATCAGCATACCCACCGAGGTAGTCGATTTCGCGCTCGAGAGCAGGATCGTGTACAGCTGTTTGAACGAGATCGAGCGGTATATGAGCGACGATGCCAGTAACGCGTAGGCTGCTGCCGCCGCCGCGCCCTCCGTGGGCGTCATCACGCCGCCGTAGATGCCAAACAGCAGCACGACCGGAAGCATCAATGCAGGGAAAGCGTCAAGTGTGATGCGCGGAATCTCGCGCATCGGAACCGGCGTCTCAACGGGATAGTTTCTGCGCCGGGCGATAATGGTGTTCATGATCATGAACGCAACGCCGAGCAGCAGCCCGGGCATGACGCCTCCGAGAAAGAGATATCCAATCGAAGTGTCGGAAACGAGTGAATAGACGACCATCGGGATTGACGGTGGAATTATCGGGCCGATGATGGCTGCCGAAGCGGTGATCGCGGCCGCGTACTCGATGGGATACTTTCCATTGCGCGTCATCATTCCGATGATGATGCGTCCTATGCCGACGGCGTCTGCAATAGCGGATCCCGACATGCCCGCAAAGATGATGTTCGCCACAACGTTGACATGACCGAGACCGCCGCGAAATCGACCTACGAGCACAAGACAGAATTTCAAAAGTCGATCCGTCAAACTCCCGCTGTTCATCAAATCCGCGGCAAGGATGAACAGCGGTACTGCCAACAGAACATAGCTGTTGAACAGGCCGTTGAGAATTTGCTCGCCCGCAGTGCCGAGGTCGAGACCTGCCACCAGCAGATAGAACACGGACGCGCATATCATTGACAGACCGATCGGCAGTCCGAACAGGGCCAGCGCGATCAGGACAAAGATGCACAGCGTGAAATGGCTGGGCATCAGGTACGTTCCCCATTTTCAATCACGTCTACCTCTGTCGAGGGTCGGCCGCGGAATGCGTTCCAGGCAATCCATCCATGCCTGACAATGCATGCGAGGGAGAAGATGACGTAGATCGAGTACAGGTAGTCGAAGCGCATTCCCAGGTAAGCGGACTTCTCGCGCTTCATGAAGAGCACGTAGTTCCAGGTGGCGGGCAGCGAGACGGCAAACAGGACGATCAGTACCAGGCTGGAAATTACCGTGAACACGCGCTGGGTTCGCGGGGAAACCTTTACGTAAAGGATGTCGAACCGAATTTCGTCATGGTCCGACAGGATGAAGGCCGCCCCCCAAAGCACCAGCCAAACCCAGCAGAGAACCGTAACTTCCTCGGTCCAGCCCAGCGGCCGGTTCAGCAGATAGCGAAAGGCAATTTGCAGAAGGAAGGAGATGAACATGACCGCTATCAGCGCAACGATCACGTTCTCGGCCCGCTTCCTCAGCCAGGATGCGGCGCTCGGTGGATTGCTCGGCTTCGTAGGTTCCATGGGGCCATCGACTCCGCGGACGCGCATTCTTGCAGACAAACAGCGACCTGCCAACCAGCCATTGCGAGCAATGGCTGGTTGGTGATGCCGATCACGGCACTGAGTGACTCGCGCCTTGACTACAGCGCGTTAATACGCTCGAGCGCTCCCTTGGGCCAGTCCTGGCCGTATTTGTCGAGGTATTTCTTCTGGGCGTACGTTCGAAACGCGTTGAGGTCGGGAGTGTAGACCTTCTTGCCCTGGGCCTTGAAGAAATCCAGGACCTCCTTTTCCTGCGCGCTGAACTTCACGACGTAGTCGTCGATCGCCTTGTCGGCCGCTGCCTGGAATGCGGCTTGCTGCGCGGCAGGCATGGCGTCCCAGATCTTGCTGGTGATCGCCATCACATCGTATCCAATGACATGGCCCGTCATGACGAATTGAGTCGTCACCTCATAGAACTTCATGAGCTTGCTCGTAACCAGTGGATTGTCCTGGCCGTCGATCGCGCCTGTTTGCAGCGCCGTATAGACCTCGGCGAAGGCGACCGGCGTTGGATTGGCGCCGATGGATTCACCGAGAAACTGCCAGAACTCGCCCGGCGGCATCCGCAGCTTGATTCCCGCCATGTCCGCGGGAGTCTTGATCACGCGATCCGGCTTCAGATTGACGTTGCGCGATCCGAAGTAGACCGGCGTGATGATCTGGATGCCCAGTTGGTCCTTGGCCATCTTGATGAAATCCCGGCCAACATCGCTCTTGAATGTCTTCTTTAGGTGGGCCGCATCGCGAAACAGGTAGGCCGACGTCATCAGCGACCACGCCGGGATCTGCTTCGATATGTCCGCCGGCGCGAGGTTGACCATTTCGAGGTTGCCCCGCTGCAGGGCAATGAGTTCCGTTCCTTGTTTGAATAGCGTATTGCCCCAATAAGGCTCGAAGTCGTAGCCGTCCTTGATTGCTGCGGCAAACGATTTGTATGCGTCGGCGCGCAAATCCTGCTCAGTGAACGCCGCGCTGAAACGCAGTTTGGTCCGTGTCTGCGCTTGAGCGTGCAGTGCGCCAAGCGCCAGCATCGAAGCGCCTGCGGCGAGAAAGTGACGTCGACTTGTACGAGAACCCATGAGATTCCTCCTTATGAAGTCATTGAAAATGCCAACGAACTACACCACAAAAGATCTCCACCTGCCCACGATGTTCCGTATTCGCCCGGCATGGCCGGGGTCCCAGAGATTTCAGGCATTGCTATCGCCGATTGCACTGACCGCGGCGCGAAGGCCCAGCAGGTAACTGTCGACGCCGAAGCCGCAGATCTGTCCCCGGACGACTTCGGCAAAGACCGACACGTGCCGGAAGGCCTCGCGCGCGTGGACGTTCGACATGTGCAGCTCGACGATGGGCACCGTCAGAATGGCGAGCGCGTCGCGAATGCCGTAGCTGTAGTGCGTCCACGCACCGGCATTGATCAGCACGGCATCCTTGCCCTCGGCAAAAGCCTGATGAATCCGCTCCACCATCGCGGCCTCGCTGTTGGTCTGGAAGCACTCGACCTCGACACCGAGCTCCTTTCCCAGCGAACGTAAATTGGCGTCGATCTCGGCCAGCGTGACCGTGCCGTATTGCTTCGGATCGCGCTTGCCGAACATGTTGAGGTTGATGCCGTGGAGCATCAGGATCTTCTTCATGTCCATTCCATATATATATCAATGGTGCAGATCACGCGCGTGATTCCATGCCCGCCGACAGCCTTCGGGAAACCCTCGGCCTGTGCGCGGCAGCCGAAGGTCGCTCCCCTGACGCGCCATCGAGATGGCTCCGCGCGACGCGTAGTGCCAGCAGGGCAACCTCTTCCGGTCCGACTGCCTTGGTCAGCGCCACCCGAGGAATTTCCAGCGCATACGGAATGTCTTGCGGCAGACAGGCAAGGATGCCGCGGACGTCGATTCCCCCTTCGCCGGGAAACTGGCGCTCATCGCGGGCCGTGTGGATGATGCCGTCCAGCGTCGCGGGCACCTCCTTGGCCGCGTCGCAAACATGGGCGAAACGAAACCAATCGCGCGGCAGTTTGGCGAGCGCATCCAGGCGCGAATCGGAGCGGCCGAAGTGGAGCATGTCGACCAGGATGCCGGCATTGCGCCTTTTGACGGCCCGCACTACCTTTGCCGCAGCGGCAAGATTGCCGGTCTCGGTCCAGTGCGGAAATTCGAGGTTGACGACGATTCCCAGCGGTTTCGCGAGATCGCAAAGGTTGGCGAACCGCTCGGTGGCGCGATTGCGGTCAGGATCGGGCAACTGCGCGATGATGTTCTTCGCACCGAGTTCGGCGGTCGCTTCAAGGACGGGAATGAAACTCTCCGCATCGAGGGATGGGTCCATCCGGAAGAGCTCAACGTCGAGCACCTCGATCCCGGTGTCGGCGAGCCGAGCCTTCGTGGCCTTCATCAACGCCCGGTCGTGAGCCAGGTCGTACAGCGGCTCGGCCGACGTGACTCTCGTCAGGCGCAGGCCCACGTACCGGTACCCGGCGCGCGCGGCCACCTCCACGACCTGGGGCGGTGTCAGCGACAGCACGGTGAGGTGAGCCAGCGAATAGTCGTGTCGCATGATCGCGCTCCTCCTGTCTGCAACCATCAGTCCGCCGCGACGGTGCCGGTGCTCGCGTGATGCACCTTCTTTCCGGGCGAGTAGATGTCCATGATGTTCCAGTGCCCGTCAGTCGGCACCGGCTCGTTCTGCATGTAGACGTCGATCACGCAGGGACGCCCGGCTTTGATCGCCTTGTCCAGTGCCGGCTTGAACCCGGCGGCGGATTCGACCTTGATGCCGTCGACGCCGTAAGCCTTCGCGATCGCGGCGTAATCGGGCGACCACGTCTTGCCGTTCTTCTCGAACACCGTGCCGAACGTCGTTCCGTAGTGCGCCTTTTCGAGGCCCGCGATGGTCCCGAACGCATGGTTGTTCATGATCACCCAGACCACCCCGATGTCTTCCTCGAAGGCGGTGGCCAGCATCGCCGGGTTCTGGCCGAAGCCGCCGTCGCCAACCAGCGCCACCACCACCTTGTCGGGCAGCGCCACCTTGGCACCCAGCGCCGCCGGGGCGCCGAAGCCCATCGTCGCGTAGCCACCCGGCGTGAACACGCTGCCAGGGATGTAGATCGGGTACTGCTGGGCCATGCCATTCTTGTTCCAGCCGACATCGGTGCACAGGATCGAGTCGCGCGGCAGCGCAGAGCGCAGGTCGGCGAGGATACGTTCCGGACGCATCGGCCAGGCATTGCTCTCCATCGCCTTTCTGTTGCCGGCAACGAATTGTTTGCGGTTGGCCGACATCGCGGCCACGAGATCCGGCCTCTGCACGCCCTCCGGCGCCAGCTTGCGCGCGACGCGGTTCAGCACCTTCAGCGCTGTCTTGAGATCCGCCACCGCTCCAATCGCAACCGGAAAGTTGCGGCCGATCTCGGCAGGATCGATGTCGATGTGGATCAGCTTCGTCGGCGGAAAATTGAACGTGTACTCGGGCTCCCAGGAGCTGCAGTCGGCCTCCGAGAAGCGCGTGCCCAGCCCGAGAATCCAGTCGGCGCCCTTGCACTTGTCATTGATGAACTTGGTGCCCCAGAAGCCGGTCATCCCGAGGATCAGCGGATGGTCGTCCGGCAGCGCGCCCTTGCCCATCAGCGTGTGCGCGACCGGCAGCGACAGGTGTTCGGCCAGTTTGCGCATCTCTTCGGCCGCGTCGGCCAGCAGGACGCCGCCACCGGAATACAGCAACGGGGTCTTGGCCTTCAGCAGCGTGCGGACGATCTCCTCCGCCGCCACGTCGTCCAGCGAGGGCTTGTGCAGCGACTTTGTGTTCGCCAGAACGCGCTTGAATAGGCTGACGTCGACCTCCTTCGAGAAGATGTCCATCGGCACGTCGACCAGCACCGGGCCGGGCCGGCCACTCTCGGCGAGCGTGAATGCCTTTTCGATGATCTCCGGAAACAGATGCGCCGAATCGACACGCCAGGCGCGCTTGACGAACGGCCGGTAGATCTCGTACTGCGACGCGTCGGCGTGCAGGTTCACTTCCTGGTGCGGATGCTTGCCGAAATAGTGTGTCGGCACGTCGCCGGCGATCACGACCATCGGGATCGAGTCGAGCGCCGCGTTCGCAACACCAGTTGCGGCGTTGGTGAGCCCCGGCGAGAGATGACACAACACGACGGAGGCCCTTTTCGTCGCCCGCGCGTAGCCGTCGGCCGCGTGCGCGGCGATCTGCTCATGCCGCGTGTTGATGAACTTGATCTTCTTGCTCTTCGACAGCGCCGCCAGCACGGCGATGTTCGTATGACCGCACAGGCCGAAGATGTGCTCGATGCCGCGCGCCTCGAGGTATTTCACCAGCTGGTTCGCAATCAGGTCTTTCATCGAGCGTTCCTCAAGTCCCTTTCTGCCCGCGGCGAAGGCCCGCGGCGAATGGCCGTTCAGTCGTTGCCCGGCGTCGGCACAGCGCGACGCGCCGGTCCGCTGTAGCGATACGGAATTTCCTTCGGCATCGGCCCCATGATCCTGCGGCCGCGCTGCTTCTGCTCCCAGGCGTGGGCGAGAATGCCGACCGAGCGCGACAGGACGAACAGGCCGCGGCCGAGCTCCGGCTCGAAGCCAAGCTCGCAGAAGATCACCGCCGTGATGCCGTCGATGTTCATCGGGATGTGGCGGCCGGCGATCGCCTTCAGCGCATCCTCGACCGCGTGGCCGATCGCCGCCCAGCGACCCGACACCGTGCCGGCGCTGACCGCCTCGGCGACGAGGGCGAACAGCGGCGCCGTGCGCGGATCGATCGGATGGAAACGGTGGCCGAAGCCCGGCACGATCTTCTCGCCGGCTTCGCGCCGACGCCGGATGATCCCCGCGGCCGCCGCGACCAGATCGCCGTCGGCACCGGCCGCGGCGTCGATCGCGCGGTAGAGCTCCATGCACTGCTGGCCCGCGCCGCCGTGCACGTCGTCCAGCACGTTGATCGCCGAGGCCATCGCGCCGTTGAGCGGCAGCCCGCAGGTCACCGCCATCCGCGAGATCGCTATGGACGGCGCGTGCGGCCCATGATCCACACCCGGCACCAGCGCTGCCTCGAGCAAATCGGACTGGCCGCGTGACGGCAACTCACCACGCAACATGAGCCAGATCATGTCGGGAAAACGCACCCGGCCAATCAGCTCCTCGATCGGGTAGCCGCGAATGGCGATCTTGCCCGGATGAATGTCGATGATGGCCGTGTCCCACCAGGCACCGCATTCGGCAATCAGCTCTTCCGGTGTTTTGGTCGTCATGGGAGTCTCGTCGAAGGCCGCGTCGGGTGTCGTGTCTGGATGCCTCAGGTGGTGATGAATTCGACTTCGGCTTCCATCGACGGGTCGTAGAACGTGCCGAACAGTTCCTCGTCCGAGGGTTTGTCCTCCTTGATCGGCACCGACACCCACGTGGTGTTCATGTAGTGTTTCAGGTGCACGTTTTCGGACACGATGTTGCCGCCCCAGGTGCCGCAGCCGAGACTGGAGGTCATGGGCATCCCGTTGTTGAACGCGCCGGCATTGGCCTTCGATTGCGGCTGCCGGACCATGATCCGGGACACCGGCGCAGCGAGAGCGAGGCGATTGATGTGGTCCTGATCGAATGAGTAGATCCCGCAGGAATGACCCTTGCCGCCCACCTCGTATATGCCGCGCATCATGGTGAGCGCCTGATCGAATCCCTTGTACTTGTATACGGCGAGCAGCGTGGTCAGCTTCTCGCCGGAGAACGGATGCTCCTTGCCGATGCCGTCCCCGTACACGATGATGAACTTGCGGTCGGCGGGGATCGTGAAGCCGGCCGCCTTGGCAAGCTGCTGCGGCGCGATGGCTACCGTGTCCGCCGTGCGGTGCTGCTCGTCGTCCCACATGACGCGGCGCAACTGCGCCTTTTCCTGGTCGTTGGCGAGGTATCCCCCCTCCTTCTGGAGCTGTTCCAGAAACTTGTCGAAGATCGACGCTTCGATGATCAGGTTGCCGTCGGCCGAGCAGCCCGAGCCGTAATCCGATGTCTTGGACAGGCGAGTGTTGTGCGCGGCCTCGGCGAGGTTCGCGGTCTCGTCGATGATCATCGTCGAGTTGCCGGCTCCTACGCCGTACGCCGGCGTGCCCGAGCTGTACGCGGCGCGAACCATCGGCTGGCCGCCGGTGGCGACGATCAGGTCGGCGCGCGCCATCAGCGCCTGCGACATCGGGATGTTGACCTTCGTCAGGCACTGCAGGATGTCGGCCGGCGCGCCTTCGCGCTCCAGCGCCTCGCGCATCAGCCGGACCGTCTCGAACGACGTCTTCTTGGAGCGCGGGTGCGGCGAGAAGATCACGACGTCGCGTGCCTTGATCGCGTAGATCGCGTTGCCGGCGGGCGTGAGATCCGGATTCGTCGTCGGCACGATGCAGGCGATGATGCCCGCGGGCTTGCCGTACTTGACGATGCCTTTGTCCGGCAGCTCCTCGATGACGCCGACGCTCTTCTGGCGCAGCGCGTCGCGCAGCACGCCGCGGATCTTCATCCGCTTGCCCATGCGGCTCACGGCGTCGCCGAGTCCGCTCTCCTTGATGCCCATGTCGACGAGACGCGTGAAGGTCTGCTTGTTCGCGACCGCCCACGCCACCGCCTGGCAGAGGCGGTCGACGCGCACCTGATCGTAGGTTTCGATGATCGCAAGGGCTTTGCGCGCACGCTCGAAGACCTCGTCCAGTTCCTGCTGCTGTTCCTCGGTAATTGGCTTCTTCATCTCGGTCGCGGCCATCGGTTGCACTCCTGGTGAGATGCCGAAAATCGGCCGCGCCATCTTGCGCTGGCCGGTTGACGTTGGAATTGGGTGAGGGTTGCGTTGCACGCCAGAACCTGCACGAAGCGAGCTTGGTGGCGAACAGCCGATTCCGCGGCTGCGGGCCGGCCCGAATCCATTCGACGATAGGACAGAGTGCCGCGACGGGTCAAGGGCGTATAGCGGCGAAGTGTGCGCCAGACGCCCACAATTCCTTGCTTTTGCTCGCCCTGTGGCAAATGCTGGGCGATTCCGGTAACGTATGGGCGCTCTGCGCCCCAATTAGGTCAGAGGAGCCGGCGCCGACAAAGGGGCCCGCCACGAGGGCGGCCGATCGGTCTAGAGTCGGCATGCCATTAGGAAAGGTGAATATGCGCAGGCGCGCCGGGATAATCCGACAACCCGGGATCGCTCGAGAGGATTCCGCCAACGTAACCTCGCCTCGACCCGCATTTCCCGACCCGAGCGCCCTGGTGGCGGCCAAGATCGCGGCGTTTGGCGATGATCCCGACTTCATCACCGCGTTGGCCCGAGGATTGGGCATCTTGCTGGTGCTTTCGGACAAGAAGCGGCGGATGTCGATCGCACAGGTCAGCCATCGCACCGGGATTCCGCGTGCTGCGGCACGGCGCAGCCTGCACACGCTGGAGAAACTGGGATTCGTGGCGGCGGACGACGCGCGCCGGTTTTACCTGCGGCCGCGTGTGCTGTCTTTCAGTCACGGCTACCTGTCGGCCTCTCCGATCGCCGTGCTCGCCCAGCCCATTCTCGACCGCCTCAGCGATTCATTGCGTGAGGCGTGCTCGCTCGCGATGCTGGATGGCGAAGAGATCGTCTATATTGCGCGCTCGTCGTCGTCGCGCATCATGTCACCCGCCCTCAATGTCGGGCGTCGCCTTCCAGCCTACTGCACGTCGATCGGGCACGTCATGCTTGCGCACATGCCGCAATCCGAACTGAACGATTACCTGGCGCAGGCGAGGTTCCATCCCTATACGGATTTCACCCCTACCTCCGCAGAGCAGTTGCTCCCGCTGCTGACCGCGGTCCGCGAGTCGGGATTCGCGTTCGCGAGCCAGTTGATGGAGCCGCGCCTGTGCACGTTGGCGGTTCCCGTCCGCGACGCGGGCGGACATTACGTCGCGGGGATCAACGTCATCCTGCAGGGACAATTGTTCGACATCAAGGAAATGGCGGAGCGTTTCTACCGGCCATTGCACGAGGCCGCCCTGGAACTCGGTTCGCTGCTGCTGCCTTGATCAATGGCGTCGCTGGCGAAGGCCACACGGCGGCCGATTCGGCTATCATGCTTGCGACTATTCGGAAAAGTGTCGCTGATGATTCGCATTTGAATCGACCATCGACGACAGACGACGAGGATCCGGAATGACCAACGCGCTGGAACACGAAGCCGTCCCCGACGAGGCGCAGAACCCCCTTGGCATCAGCGGCATCGAATTCATCGAGTTCGCCACGTCCAAGCCGCAGGCGCTCGGCAGCCTCCTCGAGAAGCTGGGGTTCCGCCCGATCGCACGGCACCGATCCAGGGAAGTCGAACTCTACCGGCAGGGGTCGATGAACATCATCGTCAACTCGCAAGCGGCCGACCGCCCCCACACCGTGCATCCGGCGGAAACCCCGGTCCTGAGCGCGTTCGCTCTGCGCGTACGCGACGCGGAAGCCGCGTTCCAGAGGGTTCGGGACATGGGTGCGTGGGAAATTCCCGTGCGTGCGCGAGCCATGGAGCTCAACATTCCGGGAATCCATGGCGCCGGCGAGAGCCTCATCTATTTTGTCGATCGCTATGACGAATTCTCGATCTACGATATCGACTTCCGCGCCATCCCGTCGGTCGAAACGAAGCCTGCCGCGATCGGCGACCTGCATTTTTTCGGAATCGTTCAATACATCGGCGCCGACCGGACCGCGGACTGGGTACAGTTCTATTCGCAGCTCTTCGGCTTTGCACCCCTTCCGGATAGTGTCCGCTTCGGCATCATGCCCAAGGGCTTGCTCCTCCAGAGTCCCTGCCGCAGCTTTTTCCTCCAGCTGATCGAACCCGACGACAACGCACGATATGCTGCCACGGACGAACATCTGCAGCGCATCGGCCTCGGCACGCCGGATGTAATGGCAACGGTAGCGATGCTCGAGAAGCGCGGCATCGAATTCCTCACTTCCGAGAGGGTCCGGCCGAGCGACCGTGGCGCGCTCACAAAACCCAGCCTTGGCAGCGTCATGTTCGAGCTTGTGCATGACGAACCCGGTATCCACACGGCACGCCAATGATCATCCGCGACTTCGGGATGGACACGGCTTCGCTGGCGGGTCCTTTGGACGCCAAGCTGGAAGCGATACGGCGTGCCGGCTTCTCGCAGGTGATGATCTCGGCCAGCGAAATCGTCGGACATCCCGGTGGCGTAGCCGCCGGGGTGCGCGCCGTACGCGACAGCGGCCTCGCCGTAACGGGGCTGGAAGCGCTGCGCGATTTCGAAGGCCTAGACGGCCCGTTGCGCGACTACAAGATGGACGTCGCCAAGTCCATGCTGGACCTCTGCCAGGAGCTCCGTGCGCGCCTGCTCGTCGTCGACGCCTCGACGTCCAGTCACGCCAATACGATTGCCGACCAAATAATCCGTGATTTAAAAACGCTGGCGATCCTGGCGATTCCGAAGGGTGTGTGCATTGCGTTCAAAGGCGTGTCACGGAGCCGGACAGCCAGCAATTTCGCTCTGGCCGGCGAGTTCGTGCTTCAGGCCAATTGCCGGAACTTAGGACTCGCGATCGATGCCTTCGACATCGTTGCGGCGCAGATACCGCTCGAGGATCTCGATGCGGTCGACCCGGAACAGATCTTCGTTGTCCAGTTGTCCGACTTCACGTGGCAGACGGTTCCCTCCATCACGGAAAGCGCGGCGACCAAGGCCCGATTTCGCGTCTTTCCCGGCGAAGGCGCCCACAGCAACGACCTCGCGGCATTCGTCAGCAAGCTCGACGCGCTGGGCTACAGCGGCGTCTACAGTTTCGACGTCTACAACGACGACTACCTGCAGATGCCTCCGGATGCCGTCGTCGGCCGGGCGCAGCGCGCCGCCGAGTGGCTCGAGGAGACCGTGCTGCGACGGGCCCTGCCCGTGCCCAACATCGAGCGTTTGCGGGGCACGGCCAAGAATTGATATGCCCGGCTGCGGTCTCAGGCCGCTTCCGGCGCCATCGGGCGCTTCTGCTGGGCTTGCGACGCCATCCGTGCGGGGGCGTTCAAGGCGCCGTAGCCGTCGTAAGGTCCGACGCGCTGCACAATCTCGAAGAAGAAGCGATCCGCGAAGCTGGTTCCATAGGCGTGAAAATATTCGCCTTCGGCCGAGCGGTCGTAGACGATGCCGAGTTTTCGCATTCGCGCCACCAATGCAGGGTCGAGATCGCGGCTGGCCAGAAGATCGTCATAGTAATTGGCGGAGATCGCGACGAACTCGACACCGGCTGCGGCCAGCCGCGATACCGTCTCGACGATATCCGAGCAGCCGATGCCGATGTGCTGGACGCTTCGTCCGCCGAGGGTATCGATGGTGCGCGCCGTGTGGGTCCGCTGGCTCAGCGATACATTGAGGACAAAGCGGACGCCGCGGTCCGGGCTCGCCATCCCCGCGCTTCGAATGAGACCGTTCGGATCGGACAATTCGAGGCTGTCACCCGGCCGCATGCCAAGCACCGCACGGCAGAACAGGACCCACGAATCGAGTGCGTCCGTGGGCAATCCGAGCGCGATGTGATCGATCGTCAGCAGCCCCGCACCCGTGCTCATGGCGGACTCGTCCGGGACATGATCGAATCCACTCTCGAACAACCCGTTTGCGCCGAGTGTCTCGTCAACGAAGTAGATCAAGCTGCCATCCGGCGCGGTAATCGCCGGATCCGGTACCGCTTCCGGCCCCATCGGAGCGTCGAATCTGGCCGCCTGCAAAGCGGTGGCACGATTCATCGCCCGGACCGGATCATCGGTGGCGAGGCCGATTGCGCAAACCGACGGGCCGTAATCGCTGAAATGGTCCCGCGCAAACGAGTGCGGATCCGCGTTGAGGATGAAGTTGATGTTTCCCTGGCGGTACAGGTTGATGTCCTTGCTGCGGTGTCTTCCGACGCGGCGAAACCCCAGCCGCTGGAGCAACGCGCCAAGAGCCGCTCCCGACACTTCGTCGACGCCGAACTCGAGAAAAGCGATGCCGAGGAGCTTCGTCGCCGCAGGCGGATCGAACAACTCGACCCTCTCCAGCGCCCGCGCGCTTGCCGTCGCGGATTCTCCAGCCTGCTTGGCTGCCAGACCGAGGTGGAAACGCACTTGGGATTCGAGGTACAACAGCGAACGCATTGCGTCTTTGGCGGTGCGCTGGTTCGGCGTCTCTCGAAAGATATCGTTGAAGATCTCGAGCGACAGGGGTCCCGTGTAGCCGGCGAAGAGCACTTGGGTGACGAAGTTCACGAGATCGAACTGACCCTGTCCCGGGAAGCTGCGAAAATGCCGAGCCCATTGCAGGACGCTCATGTCCATGAGATGCGCATCCGCAAGCTGCACGAAAAAGATCTTCTCACCCGGAAGCCGGGCGATGCCGGCGGGGTCGTCGCGCAGCGAGAGGGTGTGAAAGCTGTCAAGTATCAGCCCGAGGCGAGAGTGATTCGCTCGTTTTACGATCGACCACGCCTGGGCGTACCGATTGACGGCCCTGCCCCATGCAAGCGCCTCGTAGCCAATGCGCAGGCCACGCTTCGCGGCCCTCTCCGCGAGTTCGTAAAGCTGAGCTGCCGCACGTTTCTCGTCGGCGGCGGCGTCGGCCGACGTGTTCGAACACACCAGCATCAGTTCCGCACCCACCGCCTGCATGACATCGAACTTCCGCTCGGCCCTGTCGAGACTGCGCCGGAAGGCGGCGTCCGGCGCCCCTTCGAAATCCCGGAACGGTTGATAGAGCTCGCAGGTCAATCCGAGGTCGGCGGCCATGGCACCGGCGGCCGTCGGCGAGCCGTTGAAATGAATGAGATCATTCTCGAAGAGTTCGTATCCGTCGAAGCGCGCCGCCGCGATGGCTTCGAGTTTCTCTCGCAAGGTCCCACTCATCGAAACGGTGGCTATCGACTTGCGCATTGCTCCTCCGTGTCCTCAGCGGCAGCCGTGTCCCGCAAACATCGCTTCATGCTACCCCGGCACTGCCCGGGAGGATAAATGGGCTAGGTAATCGGGCCTAACTCATTGATTTGTAGAGTCGATACGTGACGCGGATCCTCGCGATATCGAGGGCGTTTGACAACAATCAACCAGTTTCGCCGAGTTCTGCGCTATACGTCTTTCCAATCCGGAAGCGAACCTGTCACTACGATCTGAAGCGGATCCACTATGCATGTTCGGCGCGGCACCCTGCCTTGTACGTTCTTTAGATTCGCGTGGTTGATCGGCGGTACGTTCTCGCTTGCAGCCTGCCTCGGCGGCGGCGGCAATAACGCGCCATCGCTTGCGACATTTCAAAACCTCGGTTTCCTCCAAGGCTATTCGTCGAGCGAGGCTGACGCCGTATCGTCGGATGGAACGGTCGTCGCGGGCACGGCGGCCACGTTTGCAGGCAATCGCCAGGCATTTCGCTGGAACGCTCAGCAGGGCATCGTCGGGCTTGCATACATGCCCGGAGGCACGCGCAGCAGTGCAAGCGGCATTTCCGGCGACGGGGCGGTGATCGTCGGCACCGGCGACACGACCGACAGCGACCCTGCGACGCCCTCGGCGGCATTCCGATGGGTCGCCGACGCGGGAATGAAGCGCATCGATTCGCTGCCAGGGTCCTATCTCTGCGCTGGCGGAGGCGTGTCCGGCGACGGCGCGGTGGTCGCAGGGACATGCCTGCAGTTCAACAACACGGCGTTTCGCTGGATGGCGAGCACGGGGCCCGTCGCCCTCAGCCGATTCGGCGGGGGATCCGACCAGCAAAGCTCCGCCGCTGCCATTTCCTCGAACGGAGCGGTGATCGCCGGCGCGGGCCATCCGTCGTTGACCGGGGCAGTCATTTGGCGCGCGGACGGCAGCGCAACTATTCTCGGCAAACTGCCAGGCGATGCCGCGGCCACCGCCACGGCCGTGTCGAGGGACGGATCCGTCGTCGTCGGCTCATCGACCGACAACGCCGGAAACTACCGCGCGTTTCGCTGGACCGAACAGACGGGCATGGTCAACCTCGAGAAGGACGTCGGCGGAATTCTCGGAAGCGTTGCCACCTCGGTTTCGGGCGATGGCCGCATCGTCGTAGGGTGGGGCACGGTTGCCACCGGCGAAGTCGCGCTGATCTGGGATGCCGACCATGGCTTGCGCCCGCTCGACGTGGCGCTGATGGCCGATTACCTGCTGCAGATCGACGGATGGAAGCTCATTCGAGCGACAGCCATTTCGGCGGATGGCCACACGGTGGCCGGTTACGGAACGAACCCGCAAGGCCAGACGGAAGCCTGGATCGTGAAACTGCCGGGTTGACGCGTCCGACGCGTGGAGTCCACGCGCATTTGACCGTTGATTCCTGCCCGAAGTCGGATTAGATTGACTTCAGGCGGGCGGATCGTAGTTCCCACGGCACACGAAACGGAGGCGATGTATGAGTGCGGAAAGCGTGGCTCAGGCAATCATGCGGCTGGACAATCCAAAGGTGCGATTTGCGGTAGCGTCCGGCGATTTCGGGAAGCTCTCGGACTTAAGGCTTACCAGCAGTGAGAAGGCCTTGATGATGGAGGAACTCGAACCTGACGGCCTCGGCCGCAACGCAGGCGCAACGGTTGCGCTGCTGTGCACCTTTGCCGGGGACGACAGACGTGGCCTGCTTTGGCTGTCGTCCCGCTACGCATTGGCCGGGCTCAAGGATGCTGCGGTCAAACGCAAATTCGTGACTTTTCTGAACAAGCACGCGAAATCTTGAGGGCAGTGAATGCGTTGGGCGCGCCGGCGACCGAATAGCGACCGGCGCGATCAGCACATCCAAGCTTTGTGCGGGGAAGCCGCCCGGCCCCATCCCTCCGAAGCGCTAAGCCGTCTGCTCTCGGTTCTTGCGATAGCAGTCGACCGTCTGCCATCCCTTTCCACGCTGGTTGAGCGTCCGGCGCCGCTATATCGGTCGCATTACGACCAAGCGAACCGCGAACCGCTTGCCCCAGGCCCGCAGTTACTGTCGGAAACTGCGTTGCTTGTCTTCGTCGGGTCTCGCGTGGTGCAGGCGAACTCGCCCGGATTCGCGCTGCTCGAGACACTGGGTGACTGGTTAGCCGCAGAGTCGACAAAGCTCGGCCTGACGGAGAGCTTGCTGCGCGCGCCCGCACTCTATGCGCTGCCCGCAGGAAGCGTGGTGCTGGCACTGGAGACGCGCGGGCACGATTCGGGTCCGCTTGGCATTCTCGTGCGCGAGATCGTCCTTGGCCCCGATCTCGATCGCTTCGACACGACCGTCGCGCAGGCGTCCGGCATTCGCTGGCTCAGAGCGGAGCTTCGAGGCCTCCCGCACTCTGCGGATTGGAGTTCCTCTTTCAGCGCCTCGCTGCAGACTTCGGCGCCGAATCCGCTCTGGGTTGGGCGCGCCGATCTTTACGACTTTACCCACATCCTCTTCCACATGACCGACTGGGGATTCTGCACACCGCCAAACTCGCTCGACGCGAGAAGATGTGCCCAAGTCATCCGGTCGACAATCGCGGCGCAGATTGCCGATTGCGACCTGGATCTCCTCGCTGAGTTGCTGCTTGCAAGCGCCGGACCGGGAACTCGCTGGACGCCGGCATGCGCATTCGGCTGGACAGTTTTGACCACGCTATGGGATGAAGCGGGCTACCTGCCCTGTCCGGGCTATGTTCCAGCCGTGCAAGACGAACTTGGCGGGCACGACGCGCGCTGCTACTGGCTGCGCCATCACTATCACGCGCTGTGGGCCGCCGGATTGCTCTGCGCCGCGCTCGCGGCGCGCGCACCGACGCCTGATGATCATCGCGTCGGGACTGGCGATAAGCTCACGCAAGACACGCTCGATCCAATCGAAGCGCCGTGTTGGATGGACAGTGCCATCGCATCGTCCTGGCGCGACGCCCTTCGCTGTGCCCCGATTGACGAATCGGAAAGAGCAGCGCTCGTCATTGAGGGAGGTCTGATTCGAGCGGTTCGCACGTGTAACATCGAGGAGATCCACCGACTGCTGCAACTTGCCGACGGCAATCCGGGTTGTTTTCAGCCTACGCTCGAAGATGCGAGGTGCTTTGTCGGGCGATGGGACCGTCAATTCCCGACATCTGCATCGACGTAGCTCGGTTGCCAATCGTGACTTCCGAGACCGTTATCGCCGTTCGCGCGCGGCCTTTCGGCGGCGCGGCCGCTATCTCTTCAATTGCACCTGTACGCCTTCACCGTTACCGTGGCAGGCGTGTACGCATTGCCACTGTCCACGCTGTCGACCACGATGCGGTTGGCGCCCAATCCAGCCGCGTTGTCCTTTGCGTCGTTGATGGCATTGGTGACGCCGATCGAGCCGACGCCCACCATCAGGCTTCTGCCGAGAACCGTGCTCAGTAGCGCGCAACCCTGCACTTGCTTGGCATCGACTTCCCTGACGGTCGCGGCGTAGCGCGACGGGGGGGCGGCGCAGCCGTCGCAAATGAGCATGATCGCGACCACGGCGGCTAATCCGTTGATTCTCGCAATTCCATTCTCGTTCGCGCCGTTCACGCTACGACCCCGCCGTCCGTCCAAAGCTAGCTGCGCCTCTCGAACCACTCGGCGAGCGTGGGCGCCAGGATCTTCTGGGCCTTGCCGCCCACGAACGTGCCGATGTGGCCACCGGGCACGGCCACTTCGGTGTAGTCCTTCGTACCGAAATGCGCGCCGACGGCCTTCGAGCACGACACCGGGATGATCGTGTCGCCTGTCGCATATATGTTGAGTACCGGCATCGTGATGTTGCGAAGGTCCACCTTGCGGTCGCCGAGCACGAGCTCGTTGCGAATGAGCTTGTTGTCCTGGTAGAGGTCCTTGAACCACTGCCGCAACACCTCGCCCGGGTGGTCGGGCCGATCGGCGATCCATCGCTCCATGCGCAGGAAGCTCAGGAGCTTCGCGTCGTCGTCGAGCACGTCCACGAGGTCGATCGTGTACTTAGTCAGGTTGCTGATCGGGTTCATCATGAGGAAGGCGAAACCGACCATCGCGCCCGGCGCCGAGCCGTACGCCTCGACCATGTCGTCGACGTCTCGCGCGCTCAAGGCGCGCGTCCACTGATTCATGTAGCCCGCGCCGGTTTGCGGCTCCTTCTTGTCGCCGTGGAAGTCGATCGGCGTCACGGTCAGCGCGAGGTTCTTCACCTTCTCCGGGAACATCGCCGCGTAGCACGTAGAAAACACACCGCCCTGGCATACGCCGAGCAGATTCACCTTGGGCGCGCGCGACAGTTTGCGTGCGACCTCGACGCAATGATCAAGGTAGCCCGACACGTAATCATCGATCGTGAGAAAGCGCTGCGCGCGTCCGGGGAATCCCCAGTCGATGAAGTAGACGTCGAAGCCGCTCGCCACGAGCTTGCGCACGAGCGAGCGATCGGCTTCGAGGTCGATCATCTGGAAGCGGCCGACGAGCGCGTAGGTGATGATGATCGGAAACTTGTGCAACTTGTCGACCTGTGGCTTGCATCGGTACATCGTGACCATGTCCTCGCGGTACACCTCGTCGCGCGGCACGGTCGCGATGGCGAGATCCTCTTCGGAGATCCCGGCGAGCTTCTTCATGCCCCGGGCGAGCTTCTCGCGAGCGTCGGAGAGTTCCTTCGCGATCGAGGCGGGTGTCATCGCGAGGGCGCCGGCTGCGCGGGCGGCGAGCGTCGGATCGATGGGCGGGCTCATGCTGCGGCTCCTTTTCGGCGAGCGTTGCGCAACTCGCGCTTCAATGCTTGGATCTCGCGGAACGCTTCATCCAGGTCGCGGCGCGTGGCGAGGTCGAGCATGTCGGCGATAATGCCGGCCACTCGCTGCACGGCCTTGCGATGGGACAGCGACGCGCGGGTGAGTGCGACGGTCGCCGCCAGGCCGCGCTCGGATTGCAGCGTCTCGTGCACCGCGTCCTCCGTGCACGCGCCCCACAGCTTGAGCAGCGCGAACACGCTGTCGATACGCTCGCCGGCCGTCACCATGTCCGCGAGCCGCTTCACCAGACGTTCGTATCCGCCCGTGAACGCGGAGTTGACCACCAGCGCGTAGCTCGCGCGCGCCTCCTGTTGCGCGGCCGCGGCCTTGAGCAGGTCCTGCCACGCCGCATGCAGTTGCCGCGTCGGACCGAGGCCAAGCGCGTCGGTCAGCGCGCCGTACGTGCGATCGAAGGCGGTGTTGAGCTCGGCGCTCGTCGGCAGGTCCATGTGGATGCCGAAGTCGCTCCACGACTGCCCGATCGATTGCATGGCGGGCACGGCGGACGGCGGCAGCGCGGCGGCCCATTGCGCGAGCATATTGGGCATCGCGGCGTCTGTCATCATCGGCGCTATCGCCTGCGCCATCGTTTGCAGCGACTGCTGCGTCATCTGGGCCGCCTTCGCGATCTGGTCGGCCGGAAACAACAGCGCGTTCATCCACGGTATCGTGGGCGGCGCCTGCGGCCCTGCGCCGGGCGGGGCGCCGAGCTGTCCCATGAACTGCGGGATCAACGACAGCCAGAAATCGTACACCGCCTGGGCGCCCTGCGTCGGATCGAACCCGTTCATAGCGCATTGACCAGTTGGCCACCGTCGACCACGAACACCGAACCCGTCGCGTACGAGCCAGCGTCCGACGCAAGCAGAAGCAGCGCGCCGTCGAGCTCGCCGGGGCTGCCGACGCGCCGCTGCGGGATGCGCTTGATGAGCGCCTGTCCCCCTTCGCTTGCGAAAAATTCGCGGTTGATCCCCGTTTCGACGTAGCCGGGCGCCAGTGCGTTGACGCGGATCCTGTGCCGGGCGAGCTCGAGCGCCATCGCCTTGGTGAGGTGGATGAGCGCCGCCTTCGACGCGACGTAGCTCGGCACCTGCGACGAGACGCGAAAGCCGAGGATCGAAGCGATGTTGACGATGCTGCCGCCGGTCGCGTTCTTCACCATTTGCCGCGCCGCTTCCTGCGCTACCCGCCACGCCCCCGTCAGATTGACGCCGACGACCTGCTCCCAATCGTCATCGGTGTGATCGAGCAGCGGCTTGGTGACGGCGATGCCGGCATTGTTGACGACGACGGTGACAGGGCCTAGGCGGCGCGCCGCATCCTCGAACGCACTCACGACACTGTCACGGCGCGTGACGTCGAGCGCGACCTGATGCGCGGCGCCTCCGCGGTCCCGGATGCGCGCGGCGACGTCGGCCAGCGTGTCGACCCTGCGCGCGCACAGCGCGACCTTGGCGCCAGCCTTGGCGAGCGTCTCGGCGAAGTGCGCGCCCAACCCGCCGTTCGCCCCGGTTACGAGTGCGACCCGCCCGTCGAGCGCGAGGTTCATGCCGGTCCTCCTTGTTCAATTATTGCCGTATCGATGCGGGCTGACAATGCCGCAACGTTCCACTAACAGGGCGCCAAGGATGGTGGTGGACTTCACTTCGAGATCGCGCCCGGCAGACTGTCGGCGAACGCAAGGGCGCCGGTACCGGTGGGAGCAAGCCGAGGATGACCACGGGCTGCGCATCCATCCCCGTCAAGCCGAACGCATGGAACGGCGAGCGGCGCGGTGATGAACGGCTGCATGACGACTTTGAGCGAAAGGTGCGCCGCGCGCGAAGATCAGCGCAGGGAGCGCGAGGATGTTGAACACGACGTTGCTAGCCTTTGCCGGCCAGCTTGTCGCGCAGTACGCGGTGCAGGATCTTGCCGGTCGCGGTGCGCGGCATGTCCGCCTCCGCCATGAAGGACACCGCGCGCGGCCGCTTGTAGCCGGCCATCTTGTCCCGGCACCACTCGAGGATGTCCTCTTGCGCAGCCGTCTGCCCCGGATGCATGACGATGACCGCGTGCACGGCCTCGCCCCACTTCTCGTGCGGCACACCCACCACGGCGACGTCCTTCACGCCCGGATACCGCCCGAGCATGTTCTCGATCTCGCTCGGGTAGATGTTCTCGCCGCCGCTGATGATCATGTTGCTCTTGCGGTCGACGAGGCAGATGTAGCCGTGCTCGTCGCGGCGCGCCATGTCGCCGACGCTGCAGTAGCCGTCGTCGCGGATCGCCTCCCTGGTCTTCACCGGATCGTTGAGGTAGCCGTCGAAGGTATACGGCGTGCACGAATAGAGCTCGCCCACCTCGCCGTCGGGCACCTCGTTGCCTTGCGGATCGAGAATCTTCACGGGTCCCGACCCGGTCCATTCGCGGCCGACAGAACCGAGGTGATTGATTTGCTCGTCGGGGCGCAGGAGCGTCACCCAACCCGCCTCGCTCGAACCGTACAACTCGTAGAGCTGCGAGTTCTTGAAGTAGTCGAGGATGGCGAGCTTCGTGTCCTTGCGGGCCGGCGCCGAGCTGATCATGAGCTTGCGCACTCGGCTCACGTCGTAATTCGCCTTCACCTCAGCTGGCAGGCCGAGCGCCATGATGTAGTGGGTCGGGACGAGCGAGGTGAACGTGATGTGCTGCGTGGCCATGGTGGCCAGCAGCCCTTCCGGGTCGAAGCTCTTGCGGTCGTCGACGACGACCGTGGCGCCGATATAGGTAAAGGTCGAGCCGAAATTCAACGAGTTGGCGTGGCACATGGGCATTACGAGCAGTGCCGTGTCGTCGCGCGTGAGCCCCATGTCGAGCGCGGTGACGAGCGACATGAGTGCCATGCCCTCGTGGTTGCGGATCGCGCCTTTGGGTTTGCCGGTCGTGCCGGACGTGTACATGAGCGCCCACGTGTCCGCGGGATTGACCTCGATGCCGGGCTCGCGCGTCGCGCCGCCCTCGACGAGCGCTTCATAGGCCGTCCAACCCGC
Source organism: uncultured beta proteobacterium (assembly GCA_963828045.1). GTDB lineage: Bacteria > Pseudomonadota > Gammaproteobacteria > Burkholderiales > Casimicrobiaceae > VBCG01. The sequence goes on from CAWHCM010000001.1 coordinate 707,860, forward strand.
GGGCGTCCTGTCGCCGATATGGATCCATGCCTTGTCGGCGATCGAGAGCTTGCCGCGCAACGCCTCGACCTGCGGGACCAGCTCGTCCTGCGCGACGATGGCCTTCGCGTGGCAGTGCTCCGCGATGTACTGGATTTCGGGAGTAACCAACCTGAAGTTGATCGGTACGGCCACCAGGCCGGCCTTGGCGAGGCCGATGTAGAGCTCCATCCATTCGACGCGGTTGTAGGCGAGCAGCGCGACGCGGTCGCCCTTCTCCAGACCGAGATCGAGCAGCGCGTTGGCGAGCTTGCAGGCGCGCGCGTTCCATTGCTTGAACGTCATGGCGCGGCGCGAGTCGCGCGTGCCGAGCTTGTCGGGAAAAAGCCGCGCCTGCGCGGCGACGATCTCACCGAGGTTGAGGACGGGTCTCATCGCCGGCGTTCTTTCTCGGCGTCGTCCCACGCGGTGAGCGCCTGGTAGTCGGGCACCCAGCCCAATCCCTTGCCTGCGTCGGACGAAAGCGCGTCCTGCGTCACCACCACGTCGAGCAGCGCCGGCGCCTTGGCGAACGCTTCCTCGAGGGCGCCCTTCAGGCGCGCCGGGTCGGTGACGCGCTCCGCGTGCAGGTCGAAGGCACGCGCCATCGCGGCGTAGTCGCTCCATGCGAGCGTGGTCCCGACGATGCGCCCGCCGTAGTTCATCTGCTGGTCGAGTCGCTCGATGTTCCACGCCGCGTTATTGGCGATGATGAAGACGACCTTCGCGCCGTGGCGCTTGGCGCTGTCGATCTCCATCGCGTTGATGCCAAACGCGCCGTCACCGCTGATAACGACCACCTGCCGGTCCGGATACACGAGCGCAGCGGCCACGCCGTAGGGCGTACCGACGCCCAGGCAGCCGAACGTGCCGGCGTCCAGGTAGGTGCTGGGAGCATCGAGGCCGAGACGCGCGAAGCTCAGGATGTCGCCGCCGTCGGCGATGGTGATCGCGTCGGGCTTGAGCACCTCGCGCAGCGCGCCGAAGATGCGATTCGGATGCATGTGGCCGTCGTTACCCGCCTTTGACGTCGCCAATTCGCTCGCATACTTGGTCGAGCGGCGCACGTGCTCGTTGCGCAAGGCAGTGGCCCACTCCCTATCGGTCGACTTCGTGTTCGGCAGCGCAGTGGTGATCGCCGCCAGCGCGAGTCCGGGGTGCGCGAACAGCTCGACCTCGCCGCGGCGGTTCTCGCGCAGTTCCTCGGCGTTGTCGCCGATGCGGATCCAGCGCGCATTCGGCAGCACGGCGGGCGATCCGTAGCCTGTCTGGTAATCGAGCTTGCGCCCGATCGCGATGACGAGATCGGCTTCTTTCATCGCTCGCGCGCGCACCGCGCCGACGAAGGAAGCATGCGACCCCGGCACGATGCCGCGGCTCTCCTGCGTGTCGAGATAGGTCGCGCCGCTCGCGTCGAGGAAGCGCACGAGCTCTTTGCCGTTCCCCATCGCGCCGCGGCCCGAAATGACGAGTGGCCGCTTCGCCTGCGCGATGATCTGCGCCGCGCGCGCCGCGTCGGCGGCGTCGGGCGGAATGCGCCGCGGCTGCCTGGGCGTGAGGTACTCCTGCAGGACGACACCGGGCGGCACGATCTTGCGCAATACGTCGGTCGGAATCTCGATGTACACCGGCCCCGGCGCGTTGCCGTCGCCCATCGCCGTCGACCAGGCCTTGTCGAGGTCGCGCAGGATGTTGTCGGCGGTGCGCAGCGTGCGCGAACTGCGCGTCACCGGACGCATGATCGATACGTGGTCGATACCCTGCAGCGGTCCCAGGTCGTCCTGCGGGACCGGGGCGCAGCCGCCGATCAGCACAACCGGCACACGCTCGAGCGAAGCGTTGGCGATGGCGGTCACGCAGTTCGTCACGCCCGGTCCCGCCGTGGCGAAGGCAATGCCGACTTCGCCGGTGAGCACCGCGTGGCAATGCGCCATGTGCACGCCCGCGCCTTCGTCGCGGACGTCGACGATGCGTACCTTGCGTTGCGTCAGGTAATCCCAGATCGGCTGGATATGGCCGCCCTGCAACCCGTAGACGCGCTTCGCCCCGCGGGCCACGATGAACTCGGCGATCCATTCGGCCACCGTCTTGCCTTGTTGTGCACTCATGCGAACCCCTTGCGAAAATGGACGCGTACCGGCCGCTCGCGCGCCCGGTGCCGGAAACGTCGCCGCTATCCTATGGAGCCCGTGTACTTCGTGAGCACTGCCCACGCTTCGGGGCCGAACTGCTGCTGCACCTGCTTGTAGAATCCGCTCGACTTGAGCGCGGCCTGGAATGGCGCGGGGTCGGCCTTGTTGAACGTGGGGCCCTTGACCCCGCCGCACTGGAGGTTGAGCTGGCTCTCGAGCGTCTTCCCGACGGTTCCGGAAACCGGCGTTATCATCACGCCCGCCTCCTTCAGCGCGGCCATCGCGCGCTCGACCAGGGGTTGGATGCCGGCGTTGCACGGGTTCATCGTACTGTGACCGTTCGCGACACCGACGATCGGCTTGCCACCCGTGATGATGGGAGAACGACGATTGGCAGCCATTGCGGATCCTCCGGCAAGAATGGCAAAGACGCTGAGAATCGGTCGCCTATGGTCCCGCGTTCCGATGCTGCACGCAAACTGATACACGTCACACCAGCGGTTCGCGCGCGACGTGATACTCATTACTCCAGCATCGGGCATCGACATCGAGCCGCGAGCCGGCATGGCCGGCGACTCCCCGCTACCTAACGCGTCGGCCGGCGCCGGCTAACATGACTCGGCCTCGACCATTGAAGGAAGGCCTTCAACGACAACCCATCGGACAGACGCGCGCGAGCCTTCTGGTTCCGGCGCCCCCGTCACAGTCGGGACGACGACTTGGTTTTTGTCACGCAAAATTCACGCAACGCCAATAAAGAAAAAGGGCTGCATCGCTGCAACCCTTTGATTTACTGGCGCGCCCGGCAGGATTCGAACCCACGACCCCCTGGTTCGTAGC
>CAWHCM010000002.1:0-1783538 GCA_963828045.1 uncultured beta proteobacterium
TCGAACCAGGGACCTGCGGATTAACAGTCCGTCGCTCTACCAACTGAGCTATCGGGGAATTTAGCCGATTATTATAGCGTTTACAGCCATTTCCGGTCAAACGCGGACGGCGCCGAACCCGCGGCGCCTAGCGCCCGACCATTGCCAATACGTCCGCATTGAGGAAGCGCTCGACGACCAGCATGAACGCGATCAAGGATATCGGCAGCAGCGCGGTGATGGACGCGAACTGGTAGTTGCCGCCCATACTCGCGCTGAACATTAGTAGCGGCAACGCGGTGAAGGATCGCTATCGTGTGCGGGTTCTCGCCCGGCGCGAGATAGTCGGAGTTGCCAATCGCGATCAAGCCAATCAGTACCGTCGCAAGCAGCGAGACGCCGATCGTGAATACGAAGTCGGCTCGGTACAGGCGAGCGCGGGAGCGACGAGCAGTCAGGCACGCCAGCCCCCCGTAGTCCCCTCCGCGCTCGTCACCGCCCTCCTCCTGCGGCGTCCGTGACGGATTTCACTTGATTGCTGCGCGCTCGCAGCCCTCGACAATGTCGATGTAAAAGTCTCACGACGGAGACCGCCGTCCGTATTCCGCAAGGTCCGACGGCGAAAGGTCCGCAAAGAGCTTGTTCCACGGCTGCGGAGAGAGCAGTTCAACTGGTACCCGGGCATGGATACGCAGTTCGTCCAGGCGAACCGTTGAACATGTCGACCCACGCCGGGCGTCATCGGCGATTGGATGGCAAACTGAGGGATGATGGATTTCAAGTATGACGCGGCTGCAAGTGTCGGGTAAGCTGCCGCAGCCGGAAGGTACCGTTGTTGCGCCGCAGCAGGGTGCGATGTTCCAAGGGGAATCGGACCAAACAGGGAGGCAACGCGTTGACCACGCGACGCAAGCTGCTTCAAGCCTTGGGTGCGTCCATGGCAGCGCTGCCGCTGCGCGGACGCGCACAGTCGGCGCCGCGCCCGGCGCACGTGGGCTACCCGTCCGTCGGTTCTGTCCGCAGCAATGGCGCATTCCTGCAGGCGCTCAAGGACGCGCTGCGCGCGAAGACCCAGGGCATCACCATTCCCCAGTCGTTGCTGCTGCGCGCGGACGAGGTGATCCCGTGATGCTCAGGGGCGCGCATGCCTGAGGACACGCTCCCCGTCGCCGCGAAGCCGGCCGCGCGCCTCGCGCATCGCGGCCGCCTCTTTCGCAAGTACCTGATACTGATCCTCGCGCTGGTCATCGGCGCGCTGCTCGCGTCGGGGGCGATCAGCGTCTACTTCTCCTACCAGGAAATCAAGGCCGCGCTGTCGGACCTGCAGCACGAAAAGGCGGTGGGGGCCGCGTCGCGGATCGAGCAGTACATCCACACGATCGAACAGCAACTCGCGTACGCCGCGCTTCCCCAGCTGGATGCGTCCGACATCGAATTGCGCCGCATCGAGTTCCTGAAACTGCTGCGACAGGCGCCCGAGGTGACGGACATTGCACAGCTCGACGCCAGCGGCCGCGAGCAGATTGCCGTTTCGCGCCTGGGCATGGACAGGATCAACTCCCTGACCGACCGGTCGCAGGAGCCGGCCTTCCGCAATGCGCGACGCGGAAAGCCCTGGTTCGGACCCGTGTACTTCCGCAAGGAAACCGAGCCCTACATGACGATCGCCATCCGGTCGGGCAGCGACACCGGCCCCGTGACGGTGGCCGACGTCAACCTGAAGTTCATCTGGGACGTAGTTTCACGCATCAAGATCGGCGTCAAGGGCAAGGCGTACGTCGTCGACCGCAACGGCTTCCTGATCGCGGACCCGGACATCGGCCTGGTGCTGCGCAAGACGGACTTGTCGCAGCTGCCGCACGTGAAAGCCGCCATCGGCGGCCGCGGCACCGACGCCGAGGCGATCGCGTCGACCGATCTCGCCGGCACCGCGGTGCTCACGTCGGTTTCCACCATCGGGCCGCTTGGCTGGAATGTATTCGTCGAGCAGCCGGTCGCGGAGGTATATCAGAAGCTCAACGCGTCGATCGTACGCGCGGGTCTCCTGCTGCTCGCTGGATTGGTCATTTCGGCGCTCGCGGCGCTGGCGCTGGCGCGCGGAATGGTGCGGCCGATACGCGTGCTGGACGAAGGCGCACGACGCATCGGCGAGGGCAACCTTGACCAGACGATCGACATACATACCGGCGACGAACTGGAGGCACTCGCCGACCAGTTCAACCGCATGTCCTCGCAATTGCGGGAATCGTATGCGGGCCTCGAGCGCAAGGTCGACGAGCGCACACGCGAACTGCAGAGTTCGCTCGAGCAGCAGACGGCGATCAGCGAGATCCTGCGCGCGATTTCGGCGTCACCTACCGATGTGCAACCGGTCCTGAGCGCCGTCGCCGAGCGTGCGGCGCTGCTGTGCGGCGCGCAGGTGGCGGGCGTATTCCTCATCGACGGCGACGAGTACGTGCCCAAGGCGTCGTACGCCGTGGACGGGGGCACGATGGAGGAGCTGGTCGGCGCCGCGCCGCTCACGCGCGCCTCGGTCACCGGCCGCGCAATCCTCGACCGGAAGACGATCCACTTCGCCGACGTCGTGCCGCTGTTGGCATCTGAGTTCCCGAACTCCGCCCCCAATCAGCGCAAGTTCGGCTTTCGCGCGGTGCTGGCCGTGCCTCTGATGCATGAGGGCGGTGCCTACGGCGCCATCTTCCTCTACCGGCGCGAGCCGCGGATATTCGCGCCCGACCAGGTCACGCTGGTCGAGACCTTTGCACGACAGGCAGCAATTGCCATCGACAACGTACGCCTGTTCAACGAGACCAAAGAGGCGCTGGAGCAGCAGACGGCGATCAGCGAGATACTGCGCGTCATCTCCGGGTCCCCGGGCGACGTGCAGCCGATGCTCGACGCGGTCGTCGAGCGCGCGCTCATTCTCTGCGATGCGGCGCAGTCGGGGATTTTCCTGGTCGACGGCGACGGACTCAATTTCGCGGCCCGGTTCGGCACCATGCTGTCGCCCGACTACGGCGAACGCTTCGCGCTCTCGCGGGGTCTCGCCGTGGGCCGCGCCATCATCGACCGCACCACGGTGCACATCGACGACATCGTGCCGCTGCTCGCCAGCGAATATCCGGAGGCGCGCGGACCGCAGGAGCGCTTCGGCTTCCGATCATTGCTCGCCATTCCGCTGATGCGCGAGGCCCGCGCGATCGGTTCGATCGCGCTGTGGCGCACCGAGGCGCGGCCCTTCACGGACAAGCAGATTGCGCTCGTCAAGACCTTCGCCGACCAGGCGGCGATCGCGATCGAGAACGTGCGGCTGTTCAATGAGACGAAAGAGGCGCTCGAGCAGCAAACGGCAATCAGCGAAATTCTGCGTGTCATTTCCAGCTCACCGGGGGACGTGCGGCCCATGCTGGATGCCGTCGCCGAACGCGCGCTAAAACTCTGCGACGCGGCGCATTCGACGATCTTGCTCGTCGAAGGAGACGCGCTTCGAGTAGCCGCCGGCAGGGGCAACACACGCGCGTTCGAGCCGGGCGAGATCTTTCCGCTGAATCGGGGCTCATTGAGCGGTCGTGCCGTTGTCAATGGCGAGTCCATTCACGTCGAGGACCTGGCGGCTGCCAAGGAGGACGAATTCCCGGTCGGCCGCGAGATGCAAAGGCGGGTCGGACACCACACGGCCCTCGCCGTGCCCTTGATGCGGGAAGATCGCGCGATCGGCGCGATTGCGCTCTGGCGGATGGAAACGCGATCATTCACGGACAAACAGATTGCGTTGGTCAAGACCTTTGCTGACCAGGCGGCGATCGCGATCGAGAACGTGCGCCTGTTCAACGAAACAAAGGAAGGGCTGGAACAGCAGACCGCGATCAGCGAAATCTTGCGCGCCATCTCGAGTTCGCCGACAGATGTAAAGCCGGTGCTGGATGCAATCGCCGATCGGGCCGTGGCGCTGTGCGGCGCTTCGGCGGCTTCCATCCACCTGACCGATGGAAACGTGCTTCGCCACGTCGCGTCAAAGGGCGAGTCGCCGGAGGAGGCCGACGCCACCGCCGTCCTCCCGATCAGCCGCGACTCGATATCCGGCCGGGCCGTGCTGGAGCGCAAGACCCTCCACGTTCGCGATATCCTGGACGAAGCTTCCGAATACCCGGTTGGCGCGGAGATTTCACGGCGGATCGGCAACCGCACGCTCCTGGTGACGCCACTCTACCGGGAGGGCCAGCCGTTCGGAACGATCATCCTGCGCCGCAAGGAAGTGCGGCCGTTCAGCGAACGCGAGATCGCGCTGCTCAAGACATTCGGCGACCAGGCGGCGATCGCGTTGGAGAATGTGCGCCTCTTCAACGAAACCAAGGAAGCGCTCGACCAGCAGCGCGCGTCCGGCGAAGTGCTCGCGGCGATTTCGAGCTCGATTGCGGACACGCAGCCCGTGTTCGAGACGATTCTGTCCAGTTGCGAGCGACTGTTCGCCGGCAAGATGGCCGTAATCGACCTGGTCGGCGAAGATGGTCTCGTGCATCTTGGCGCCTATCACGGCCCGAACCTCGAGGAAGTGCGCCGCGTCTATCCGCATACCGTCGACGCAACGAGCGCCACCGGGGCAGCGATCGCGACGCGTGGCGTCGTGCATTTTGCGAACCTCGAAGAGGCGCCGCCCGGTGCGCGTAACGCATTCGAGGCGTTCGGGATCAAGGCAGCCATCGGCGCGCCGATGCTGTGGGAAGGCAAGGCGATCGGCGCGATGTGGGTCGCCCGGGACCATGCCGGAACGTTCTCCGAGAAGGAGATCGCCCTCCTCAAGACATTCGCCGACCAGGCCGTCATCGCGATCCAGAATGCGCGGCTCGTCAACGAGACGCGCGAAGCGCTCGACCAGCAACGTGCGTCGAGCGAAATCCTCGCCACCATCAGCAGCTCCATCGCCGACACGACGCCGGTGTTCGACAAGATCCTCGAAAGCTGCGAGCGGCTGTTCGCCGGCGTTTCCATCAGCATCAATCTCGTGGGCGATGATGGCCTCGTCCACATGGCCGCGCATCATGGCCCGGGCCGCGACGAGATCATGAAGGCCGGGCCGGTTCCGGTAGACGACCAGCATGCAACGGGAGTCTGCATCAATACTCACCGCGTATTGCACTTTCCGGACACCGAAGGCGCAGACGTGCCCGCCGGAACCCGCCGTTCCGCTCGCATCGCCAGAGTCAGGTCTGCGGTGTTTGCTCCGATGCTCTGGGAGGGCAAAGGCATCGGTTCGGTCGGTGTCGGCCGCGCCAGTACCGGCCCGTTTTCCGACAAGGACATTGCCCTTTTGAAGACATTTGCCGACCAGGCGGTGATCGCGATCCAGAACGCCCGTCTGTTCCGCGAAATCCAGGACAAGAGCCGGCAGCTCGAAGTCGCCAACCAGCACAAGTCCGAATTCCTGGCGAACATGTCGCACGAATTGCGCACGCCGCTCAACGCGATCATCGGCTTCTCCGAGGTGCTGCTCGAGCGGCTCTTCGGCGACCTCAACGAGAAGCAGGACGATTACCTGAAGGACATCCATTCCTCCGGCCGGCACCTCCTCAACCTGATCAACGACATCCTCGACCTGTCGAAAGTCGAGGCCGGACGGATGGAGCTCGAGCTTTCGACTTTCGATTTACCCTCGGCCGTCGCCAACGCCATGACCCTCATCAGGGAACGCGCGCAGAAGCACGGAATCGCCATGGCGCAGGATGTGGCGCCGGCGCTGGGTGAGGTCGTCGCCGACGAGCGCAAGTTCAAGCAGATACTGCTCAACCTGCTTTCGAATGCCGTGAAATTCACTCCGGACGGCGGCCGGATCGATGTCACCGCGCGGCGCACCGACGACAACATCGTGATCTCTGTCCACGATACGGGCATCGGCATCGCGCCCGAGGACCAGGAAGCCGTGTTCGAGGAATTCCGCCAGGTCGGCCGCCACTACACGAGCAAGCAGGAAGGCACCGGCCTGGGACTCGCGCTCACGCGCCGCTTCGTCGAGCTGCACGGCGGCCGGATCAGCGTCGAGAGCACGCCCGGCAAGGGTTCAACCTTCACCTTCACACTACCGGTCAAGCGATGAAACTCATTCTGATCGTCGAAGACAACGACAAGAACCTGAAGCTCGTCCGCGACGTGCTTCAGGTCAAAGGCTACGAAACGATCGAGTCCGGCACGGCCGAGGATGGCATCAAGCTGGCTCAGGAGCGCAAGCCCGACCTCATCCTGATGGACATCCAATTGCCGGGAATGAACGGCATCGAGGCAATCGGCGTGCTGCGCGCCAACCCGTCCACCGCGGCCATTCCCGTCGTCGCGGTGACGGCGTCGGTGATGACGCACGACCGCAACCTGATCACCGAGGCCGGTTTCGACGGCTATGTCGGCAAGCCCATCAACTTGAAGGAATTCCTGGACACCGTGCGGCGAATGCTGGAGAAGAGTGCGCAATGAGCACGCCCGCCAAGGTGCTGGTCGTCGACGACACGCCTAACAATGTCAAGCTGCTGGCCGACGTGCTGACTGCCAAAGGCTACACGGTGACCACCGCGGCGTCGGGCGACGAGGCGCTTGCCCAGATTGCGGCCGAGCCGCCGGACCTGGTGCTGCTCGACGTGATGATGCCGGGTCTATCGGGCTACGACGTATGCAAGCTCATCCGCGCGGAAGCGCAAACGGCATTGCTGCCCGTGGTGCTCGTCACGGCGCTGGATCCTGAGAGCGAGCGCGTCAAGGGCATCGAGGCCGGCGCCGACGATTTCCTGTCGAAGCCGATCAACCAGGGCGAACTGTTCGCGCGCGTGCGTTCGCTCTTGCGCGTGAAGGCGCTGCAGGACGAAGTGCGCCAGCAGGCTCTGGAACTGCAGACGTGGAACGCCCAGCTCAAGGAACGCGTCGACGAACAGGTTGCGCAGATCGGCCGCCTGGACCAACTCAGGCATTTCTTTTCCCCAAACGTCGCCGACGCGATCACTTCGGCCGGCGAGCAGTCGATCCTCTCCCCGCATCGCCGCGAGATCTGTTACGTGTTCGCCGACCTGCGTGGTTTCACGGCATTCACCGATGTCGCCGAACCCGAAGAGGTGGAGGGCGTCCTCCGCGAATTCCACGGTGCGATGGGGCCCATTGTCGCGACCTTCCAGGGCACGATCGATCGCTTCGCGGGCGACGGCATCCTTATTTTCTTCAACGACCCGCTGCCCGTGCCGGATGCCGCGTTGCGCGCGGCGCGGATGGCGCTGGCGATGCAGGCCGCGTTCGCGCCAATGCGCGCCCGGTGGCTCAAATCCGGACACGACCTCGATCTCGGCATCGGCATGGGGCAAGGTTTCGCCACGCTGGGCGCATTCGGGTTCGAGGGCCGTTGGGACTATTCGGCGATCGGCAGTGTGGTCAACCTGGCCGCGCGATTGTGCGACGAGGCCAAGGGGGGCCAGATCCTGATCAACCGGCGGCTGCGCGCGGCACTCGACGAAGCCGCCGAGGTCGCGCCGACCGGTCCTCTGTCGCTCAAGGGAATCGCGCAGCCCGTCGAAGCCTTCGTGCTGAAGGGTCTGCGCTCGTAGCTGCGAACCTATTCGTCGCCGGATTCGGCGTGCCGCTCGGGCGTTCCTCCGGCGGTCGTGGTCCGCATGCCGGTACCCGCGTCGGCGCGCAGGTGAGGCGCAGCCAGCCTCAGGTAATGAAACATCGACCATAGCGTCAGGACTGCCGCGACCCACAGCGCGAACGTGCCAACAACGGGTGTCGAGATGCCCGGGAATCAGCGGCTCCACAAGAGTAGCGCGATGATCGCGGTCATCTGCGCGCCGGTTTTCACCTTACCGATGAAGGCGACCGCGACATTCCTCGTCTTGCCGATTTGTGCCATCCATTCGCGCAGCGCCGAAATCGCGATTTCGCGGCCGATGATGATGATGGCGAGATATGCCTCGGCGCGTCCCAATTGCACCAGCAGGATCAGCGCCGCGGCGACCATCAGCTTGTCGGCGACCGGATCGAGGAATGCGCCGAACGCGCTGGTCTCGCCCCACTTTCGCGCGAGGTAGCCGTCCAGCCAGTCGGTGATGGCCGCCGCGGAGAAGATGCCCATGGCCGTCCAGTTCTTGGCGACCGGCGACAGCCAGGAGTCGGGCAGGTAATAAACGGCGACGAAGATCGGGATCGCGACGATCCGCAACCACGTCAGCAGGATGGGGGTGTTGATGGGCATGGCAATTGGGGGCGCGAGCGGCGGCCGCGCCGGCTTTGGCCCCAAGCGATTCTAACCCAGCGCCTGGCGGCCTGCCCAGGGTAATGGAAGTCGGCGAATATGCGCTCGGCCAGAGCGCGGGAAATGCCGGGCACGCGGGCCAGGTCGTCCACGCTCGCTGCCTGCACGCCCCGCATCCCGCCGAAATGCGCGAGCAAGCGCGCTTGCCGCCGCGCCGCGCCGATGCCCGGCGATCTCCTGCAGCGTCGACGTCGTTCGTGCCTTGCCGCGTCGCGCGCGGTGGCCCTGGATCGCGAAGCGGTGCGCCTCGTCGCGAATCTGCTGCAGCAGGTGCAGTCCCGGATGGTCGGACGGCAGGTTCAGCACGTCGTCGCGGTCCGGGAACACGATCTCCTCCTGGCCGGCCTTGCGGTCGGGACCTTTGGCGATGCCGATCAGCGGCACGCCGTGCATGCCCTGCTCCTCCAGCACATTGGCGGCAACCGCGACCTGCACCTTTGCCGCCGTCGATCACGAGCAGGTCCGGCGCCGGGTACTCGCCCGCGACGATGCGCGCGCAGCGCCGCGTCAGCGCCTCGCGCATCGCCGCATAGTCGTCGCCGCCCTGCTCGGGCGTCACATTGAACCGGCGGTATTCCGAAGACTGCATCGCGAGCCGGTCGAAGATCACGCACGACGCGACCGCCGCCTCCCCCATCGTGTGCGAAACGTCGAAACATTCGATCCGCTGCGCCGACGGGCGGCAGGCCGAGCGCTTCCTGCAATGCGGCCAGCCGGTCCTCCTGTGTGGCCTTCTGCGCGAGCCGCTGCCGGATCGCCAGCGTCGCGTTCTGCTGCGCCATGGTCAGCCAGACGCGGCGCTCGCCGCCGGGATTGCCGACGATCTCCACCTTGCGCGCCGATTGCGCGGAGAGCACCTCGGCCAGCGCGGCATGATCCTGCACGTCCGGCACGATGATCGTCGGCGGCACCGGCCGCTCGACATAGTGCTGCTCGAGAAACGCCGGCACGATGTCGCTGTCGAGCGTGCGAGTTCAGCGCATCGGCATGGCGCGGGAAGATCGTGCGGTCGCCGACGTGCCGGCCGCCGCGGATCATGACGACGTTGACGGCGATGAGTCCGCCCTCGGACGCCGCCGCGACCACGTCGATGTCGCCGGCCGTCGCGCTCTCGACGAACTGCCGCGACTGCAGCTGCTGCAGTCGGCTGATCCGGTCGCGAAAGCGCGCGGCGCGCTCGAACTCGAGCGCCGCGGCGGCCGCTTCCATCTGCGCCTGCATCTGCGTCAGCACTTCGCCCGCCCGGCCCTGCAGGAACAGCGTCGCGCCCTGCACGTCCTCGCGGTACTCCTCTTCGGCGATGAAGCCCACGCACGGCGCCGTGCAGCGCTGGATCTGGTACAGCATGCACGGCCGCGAGCGATTGGCGAACACCGTGTCATCGCAGGTGCGCAGCAGGAACACCTTCTGCAGCAGCGCGATGCCCTCGCGCACGGCGCCGGCGCCGGGAAAGGGGCCGAAGTAGCGGTTGCGGCGGTCGAGCGCGCCGCGATGGAAGCGCAGTTGCGGGAAAGGTTCGTCGGTCGGAGAGACAAACGTATGGATAGCTCTTGTCGTCGCGGAACAGGATGTTGTAGCGCGGCTCGTGCGACTTGATGAGGTTGTTCTCGAGCAGCAGCGCCTCGCCCTCCGAGCGCGTCACCGTGGTCTCGACGCGGGCGACGTGCGCCAGCATCGCCGCGATGCGCGGTTCGTGCCCGGATTTCTGGAAGTAGCTGGACACGCGCTTCTTGAGGTCGCGCGCCTTGCCCACGTACAGCGTTTCGCCGGCCGCGTTGAACATGCGGTAGACACCCGGCCGATGCGGCAGCGAGGCCAAAAGCTCGCGCGCATCGAAGTGGACCCCCACGCTTGCGGCCTCATTGGCCAATTCGGCCGCTGCGCTGCCCCCAGCGGGGCGGAATTCGCGCCTTGGGGCGGCCCGGCGGCGCTCATGAACGACCCCCACGCTCACTTCGTTCGCTGCCCCCAGCGGGCGGAATTCGCGCCTTGGGCGGCCCCGGCGCTCATGCTGCGCTCTCCATGGCGGCCTTCACCGTGCGGCGCGCAAGATGTGCCGCGACGGTGTCGAACACCGCGCGGAACATCGCGGGCGTCAGGCGACGCGTATTGGTGTTGTAGCGGCTGCAGTGGTAGCTGTCGACCAGCAGCCGTTCGCCCCCAGCACATGCGCGGCGCCATGCGCGAACGCATGCGCGGACGACTTGCAGCCCGAGTGCACGCAGCGCCGCCTCGTGCGCGATCCGGCCGAGCGCCAGGATCGCACCGCCTTCCGGAACGGCCGCCAGATCGGCCGCGAGGTAGCCGTTGCACGTGCGCACTTCGGCCGGCGTTGGCTTGTTGCCCGGCGGCAGGCATTTCACCGCGTTGGTGATCCGGCAGTCGACGAGCATCAGCCCGTCATCGCGCGCCGTGGCGACGGGCTGTGTCGCGAAACCATACGCGTGCAGCGTCTCGTACAGCAGAAGGCCGGCGTAATCGCCGGTGAACGGGCCGGCCCGACGCATTGGCGCCGTGCATGCCGGGCGCCAAGCCCGACGATCGACAAGACGAGCGTCAGGGGCGCCGAAGGGCGGCACCGGCCTGCACCAATAGGATGGGATGTTCGGCCTCGACTTCGTCCAGGAACGCGGCGAGGCGCGGGCAGCGGCGGCACGCTGGATCGAAGGCCGCCGAGGTACGCGGCCGTGTCGCGACTGGCACGAGTCGGCCGTTGTCACGGGCGGAGGCAAATGGGCGGCGGGGGCATCGCTATCTGGCGCAATCGACATCGTCCGGGATCGGCAGGCGCGGCTGGACGGGCTTGGGGAGATTGGGTATCTGAATGCCGTATCGACAAAATACCAGTGCCCGGTCCCGACCCTCCCAATGTCACGGCTTGACCGCTTCCCGCATTTTCGTTACTGAGCTTAGATGTTACCTCCCGAATACCCGTCTCGAAATCGTATCGCAATCCCTGGGCGGACGACGCGCAAGCCGCCGCTGCTTGTTCGTCCACGGCGGATACTGCGATGCCTGGTGCTGGACCCCGTATTTCCTGCCGTGGTTCGCGGCGCGCGGCTGGCCCGCCTATGCGTTGAGCCTGCGCGGCCACGGCACCAGCGGCGGCATCGTGTCGCTGTTCGTCGCGGGTCTCGACGATTATCGTCGCGGACGTCGAGCACGTCGCGGGACAATTGTCGGCGCCGCCGATGCTCATCGGCCATTCGATGGGCGCGGCCGTCATCGAGCGGATGCTGGCCACGCGCCCGGTGCGCGCCGCCGCACTGGTGGCGCCGGTGCCGCCTGCCGGATTGTTCTCGGTCGCGGCGCGGCTGGCCGCCGGGCATCCCGGATTACGTGCCGCACCTCGCGCAATTTGACCCGTCGCGCCTCTCCGACAGCCTGCTCGCCACGCTGCGGCCGTTCTACTTCAGTCCCGACGTGCCGCGGGGCATCCTGATCGAGGCGGAACGCCACCTGAACGTGGAATCGCCGCGGGCGCTGCTCGACCTGTCGCTGCGGCTGCACATGGCGTTGCCGGAGCGGCCCGGTGTCGCCGGTTTTCGTGCTGGGCGCCCAGGCGACCGGATCTGCACGCCGGGAGACGCGCGCGCCACAGCGCACCATCACGACGTCGTGGCGACGATTCTGCCGGGCATGGCGCACATGCTGATGCTGGAGCCGGAATGGGAACGGCGGCCGAAGCGCTCGCCGAATGGCTTGCGCGGACCAAATGAGGCAGAACGAATAGACGCGGCCGCAACGACGCTGCCGCAGCGTTGCGAAACGCCTACCGGCGCTGTGTCACGAATTCCGCGAAGTCGGACGCCGCCAGCGGCTTGCTCATCCAGAAACCCTGGAAGCTGTCGCAACCTCGCATGTCCAGGAATTCCAACTGCTCGCGCGTGCCCACGCCTTCGGCGACGACCTTCAATCCCAGACCGCGCGCCAGGCCGATGATCGCTTCGGTGATGGCGGCGTCCTGCGGGTCGGTCTCGAGGTCGGCGATGAACGAGATGTCGATCTTGAGCGTATCGATCGGGAAATGCTTCAAGTGCGTCAATGACGAATAGCCGGTGCCGAAGTCGTCGATCGCCACGGTGAAGCCTTCGTCGCGCAGCTGGTGCAGCACCTTGCGTATCGCATCGAGGTCGTGCAGCAGGCTCGTCTCGGTGACCTCGAGCTCTATCCACGACGGGTCGCATTTTTCCTGCTTCACGATGTCGGAGATCCGCTGCGCCAGGTCTTCGCGGTAGAACTGGCGCGCCGACAGGTTCACCGAAACTTTCAGCTCCATCCCCGCCTTGCGCCACGCGACGCATTGCGCGGCGGCGGTCTTCAGCACCCACTCGCCCAGCGCATGGATCAGGCCGGATTCCTCGGCCAGCGGGATGAACACCTGCGGCGGAACGCTGCCATGCTCCGGGTCCGTCCAGCGCAAGAGCGCCTCGGCGCCGACGATTGCACGGTCGTGGATACGCACGACGGGCTGGTAATGCAGCCGCAGCGCGTTGTCCGCCAGCGCCGTCCGCAGCGCGGTTTCCAGCGTGTGCTGACGCAGCCGGTGCTCGGCCAGATTCGAATCGAGGAACTGGAACGTGTTGCGTCCCAGTTCCTTCGAACGGTACATCGCCACGTCCGCGTGCTTCAGCAATTCCTCGGGGTCGTCGGAGTCGTCGGGGTAGACAGCGATGCCGATCGATGACGTGACGTAGATGTCATGCTCCTCGATCTCGAACGGCTGCGCGATCGCGTCGAGCAGCTTTTGCGCGATCCGGCCCAGCACCGACGGGTCGTCGAAGTCCTCGACGATCACCATGAACTCGTCGCCGCCCAGCCGCGCCAGCAGGTCTGTCTCGCGCAGCGCGCCCGACAATGACGCGCTAACGCGCTTCAGGAGTTCGTCGCCGATGCGATGCCCCAGCGTGTCGTTGACGTTCTTGAACCGGTCCAGGTCGATGAACAGCACGCCGACGCGGTGGCCGCTGCGCTTGGCCTGCGCGATTGCCTGCGTCAGCCGCTCGTGCAGCAGCAGGCGGTTGGGCAGGCCGGTGAGCGCGTCGCGCGTGGCCAGGTATTGCAATCGCTCTTCGGCCTGGATTCGCGACGACACGTCCTGCACGAACGACAGGATCGACACGATGCGGCCTTCGTCGTCGAGCAGCGCGGAGTGGTACCACTCGCACCAGATCGTGCCCCCGTCCTTGCGGTGGTTGCGCGTGAGGCCGGTCGCGCGCGGCTCCTCGCCGCCCATCAAGCGGCCGACCAGGCCGGCGAAACCCTCGCGATCGTCCTCGTGCACCAGCGGACTGTCGGACAGCGGGATGCCCAGCACTTCGTCCGAGCTCCAGCCAAAAATATTCTCGGCCTGCGGCGACCATCGGACGAGCCGGAAATCGCGGTCCCACTCCAGCACGGCGAGCGGCGTATTGTTGATGTGCGACGACAGCATCCAGTTCGCGCGCCGCAGTTCTTCCTCATTGCGCTTCTGGTCGTGGATGTCGGTGTGCACGGCGTAGATGCCGATCACGTTGCCTTCGGCGTCGCGGTTGGGCGCGTAGTGGACGGCCTCCCACCGCTGCTCGCCTTCCGGCTGCACCAGCAGCTTTTCGGTGGACACCGTTTCGCCCTTCAGCACGCGGTCGAGGAGCGGCGACAGCTGCGCCGCGCGCGCCTCGCCATTCACCTCGGCGATCTGCCGGCCCATCAGTTCCTTGCGGCTTTCCCCGAGCCAATCCTCGTTGTGGCGGTTGAGGAAAAGATACTTGTAGTCGCGGTCGATGTACGACACGCGCGCCGGCACGTTGTCCATGATGAGCCGCAGCTCGGCCTCGGACGCGCGCAACGCCTCCTGCGCCTGCTTCAAGCCGTGGATGTCGTTCATCAGCACGAACGCGCCATACACTTCGCCGGACGGCGCGGCATCGGGGACGACGCGGATCGTCATCCAGCGGCGCACGCCATTCGCGCCGGGCACCAGCCGGTCGAACGCGGTCGACTCGCCCTCCATCGCGCGCGTCAGCATCGCCTGCGCGCTCTGGTAGATGCCGTGGCCGACGACGTCGCGCAGCCGCATCTCCACGGCCTGTTCCTCGGTCAGGCCGAAGAACTGCAGGAAAGTGCGGTTGACGTAGTGGCAGCGCTCCTCGCGGTCGATGTAGGCCACCGGCGCGGGAACGCCGTCCATGATCGCGCGCAGCTGGCCCTCGCGCGCGGCCAGCGCGTCCTGTGCCTGCTTCAAGTCGGTGATGTCGTGACCGACGATGTAGAGGCCCTTCAACGTGCCGTCGAACTTGGCGTCGGGAACGATGCGGCCGCGCAGCGAACGCGTGCGGCCGATCGCATCGACAATCGTCTGCTCGTACGTCACTGCCTCGCCGGCCGCGGCGCGCAGGATGAAGGGCTCCAGCGCCGAGTAGTCGCCGGTGCCGACGACCTCGGCCGACGTGTGGCCGATGACGTTGTCGCGGTCCAGGCCCGTCAGGCGCAGGAACGACTCGTTGACGAACACGTAGCGGAGGTTTTCGTCGAGATAGACCACCGGCTCCGGGATGTTGTCGGTGAAAAGGCGCAGCTGCTCTTCGCGCGCCGCCAGCGCCTGCTCGGTGAGCTTCAAATCGTGGATGTCGTATTCGGTGCAATACAGGCCGCGAACGGTGCCGGAGACGTCGAGGTCGGGCGCAATGCGGCCGTGCATCCAGCGGTTCTGCCCTTGCGGCGTCGTGCCGATGCGCTCGTATTCGACGTGCTCGCCGCCCTGCGCGCGCTTGACGATCGGCCGGATGAACGACGCGACGTCGGGCGCCATCACCTCGAACGGCGTCTTGCCGTAGATCTCGTCCTGCGGCCGGCACACCGAGTTGGCGAACGCCTGGTTGACGAACGTGTACTTGAGGCCGCGGTCGAGATAGGCGATCGGACCCGGGATGTTGTCGGCGAAGAGGCGCATCTGCGACTCCTGCGACTTCAGCGCATCGCGGATCTTGATGTCGTCCTCGATGTCGTTCATCACGACGAACGCGCCGCCGACGCGACCGCCGACCTCGCGGTCGGGGAAGAGCGTGATGCGCATCCACCGGGATTCGCCCGACAACTGGCGCTCGCGCCGCTCGTACGACACCGTGGCGCCCGAGAACGCGCGCTCGATGTATCCCTGCATTTCGGCCAGCGCGTCGGCCGGCAGCACTTCCTTCAGCACGTGGCCCAGCACGTCGTCGGCCGGCACGCCGATCCATGTGCCGAACGGCTTGTTCGCGAAGCGCAGCTTCAGTTGCCGGTCGAAGTACAGGATGGGGAGTCCGACGCTGTCGGTGACGAGCCGCAGCCGGTGCTCGCGCTGGCCGGCCTCGAGCTCGAGCCGCTTCAGGTTGTCGACGTCGGCGTAGGTGACGATGAAGCCGCGGACATGTCCCTGCGCGCTTCGGTCGGGGTAATAATCGACGCGGATCCAGAGCGACGGCCGGCCCGGCGTGACCAGTTGCCGCTCGAAGACCGTCCGCTCGCCGGACAGCGCCGCGTCGATGTAGGCGTGATAGAGCTGGTAGACGTCGCGGCCGAGGACCTCGATGACCTCGCGGCCGAGGACGTCGTTCGCCCGCTTGCCCAGCCAGTCGAGGAACGCCTTGTTGGCGAAGCGGTAGCGCTGGTTCCGGTCGATGTAGGCGAGCGGCATCGCCAGCGCATTGAGCTTGTGCTGGGACAGCGCGGCCAACGCTTCCCGCTCCACCGGCTCACCGAGGGTTTGCGGAAGGGCTAGTTCAAGTCGGTTCAGCGATCGCGGCAGCGCCATGGAGCGGGCTTTTGTCTCGTTAGTCGACGGCCACGAACCTGGCCGCGGAGGGCTGCCGGACCGGGGGCTGCCGGCACGAGTCGCTCCCCGCAAGCCAGCCGTCCGTGGCCGTTTGCGATTTCAGTAGCGTACATAAAGCAAGGACCGGGCCTACCCGGGCCTTTCCCAGAGCCGCCCTGCCGCGGCCGGCGAAAATCCCGGCAAAAAAGGATCGTACCCTCCCGCGCCGCCAAACCGGTTTTCGCTTGGCGCCGGGGCGATCGCCCCGGTTACAATCTCCGTCACCATACAACGCCCGGCGGCACCTTGGCGCTGGACCCCGGAAAACGGCCCAAAAGTCCGGATTGCACTAGAGCCGTCCCGCCTTCCGAACCCCTTTAAAGACCCCGATGCCGTCCTCCCGCGCTGGGCCAACGCCCCGATTTACCCTGATTGCCACCGGATTGATCGCGAGCCTGGCCGCCACGGCCGTCATGGCGGCCGGGCCTGGGCTCCCGGAGCCGTCGTCCATCGCCGGCATTCCGATCGATTTCATCCTGTTCGCGGCAACGCTACTCTGCGTCGCCTTGTTCCACCACCACACGCTGCGCGTCGCCGTGGTCGGGGTCACCGTCATCACGCTCTACAAGATCCTGTTCTCGCCCTTTTCCGAAGGCGCCGGCGCCAACGGTTTCGTCGCGCACCTCGCGCACGAGTGGGTGCTGCTCACCAACCTGTTGGGCCTGCTGCTGGGCTTCGCGCTGCTGTCCAAGCACTTCGAGGCAAGCCGCGTGCCGGCCGTCCTGCCGCGCTTCCTGCCGGACGACTGGAAGGGCGGGTTGGTCCTGCTGATCATGATCTTCGTGCTGTCGAGCTTCCTCGACAACATCGCCGCCGCGCTCATCGGCGGCACGATCGCCAACGTCGTGTTTCGCGGCAAGGTGCATATCGGCTACCTGGCGGCGATCGTCGCGGCGTCCAACGCCGGCGGCTCGGGCAGCGTCGTCGGCGACACGACCACGACGATGATGTGGATCGACGGCGTCAGCCCGATGCAGGTCATCGAGGCCTACACGGCGGCCGGACTGGCGATGGTCGTCTTCAGCATTCCCGCGGCGCTCCAGCAGCACCGCTTTTCGCCGATCACCCGCGATGCCCCGCCGGACGTGCGAGTCGATTGGGTTCGGGTAGCGATCGTCGCGGCCATCCTGACCACGGCGATCACTGTCAACGTCGTGGTCAACGTTCACTACAGCGATATCTCCGACCGGTTCCCGTTCATCGGCGCCGCCGTCTGGCTCGCCCTTCTGGTCTGCGTCCCGTTGCGCCGGCCGCACTGGGAAGAAATGCCCGGCGCCATCCGCGGCAGCATCTTCCTCCTGTCGCTGGTGCTTGCGGCGTCGATGATGCCCGTGCAAAAGCTCCCCGACGCTTCGTGGACGGTCGCGCTGGGCCTGGGCTTCGTTTCGGCCGTGTTCGACAACATTCCGCTGACGGCGCTGGCGTTGCGACAAGGCGGCTACGACTGGGGATTCCTGGCGTATGCCGTCGGCTTCGGCGGCTCGATGATCTGGTTCGGCTCGTCGGCCGGCGTGGCGCTGGCCAGCCAGTTTCCGGCGGCGCGTTCCGCCGTTGCCTGGGTGCGCAGCGGATGGCACGTGGCCATCGCGTACGTGATCGGCTATGCATTCATGCTCATCGTTCTCGGCTGGCATCCGGAGCCCAAACACCGGAGCACCCTCAAGGCCGCCACCGCCGCGCCAATGGTGGAGGCCGTTGCAGTCGCGGTCGCAATCGCCCCGTTGTCGACCGACGTGGCTCGCTAGTTTCCGGCCCGTCCATGTCTTCCGCGTTCACCAATAAGAGAGGCTCCCGATGAAACTCATGCAAATGCTCGGAGGAGTCGTGCTGGTCGGGTGCGCGGCCGCGGTCGCGGCGCAGGAAATCATCCTTTTCGAAGCCGAAAACTACGGGGGCCGTCGCTTTGCGGTGAATGGCTCGCTGCCCAATCTCGACCCGACGGGCTTCAATGACCGTGCGTCGTCGGCGGTGGTTCGTTCGGGAATCTGGCAACTCTGTTCGGACGCTTATTACCACGGAGACTGCGTGACGCTGCAGCCGGGCAATTATTCGACGCTCGCCACCATGGGGCTTGCGAATCGGCTGTCGTCGCTGCGCGAGGTCGGCTGGAGCGGCGGCGGAAGCGACGGGGGCGTCGGCGGTCATGGCGCGCGCGCGCAGCTCTTCGATGGCGAAGGCTTCTCCGGCCAAAGCGTCGTGATCGACCAGACATTGCCCAACTTCGACCAATCCGGCTTCAACGATCGCGCGCGCTCGTTGATCGTGATGTCGGGCACGTGGCAGCTCTGCTCCGACGCTTACTTCCAGGGCGACTGCCGCAGTTACGCACCCGGCCGCTACACGAGTCTGGGCGGCACCAACGGACAGACGAGTTCGGCGCGCCCCGTGGGAGATGGTGCCGGCAGTGGCGACGGGAGCGGCGGAGGCAACTGGGGCGGACAAACGCGCGTCGTGTTGTACGAGCAGCCGGGGTTTGCCGGCCGATCGTTCGTGCTGACCAACGACATGCTGCGCAGCTTCGACGAAGTCGGCTTCAATGACAGGGCCTCGTCGCTGCGTGTCGAGCGCGGCTACTGGATGTTCTGCACCGATGCCAATTTCGGTGGCGAATGCCGGACGTTCGGACCCGGCGATTACCCGAGCCTGCCCCCGGGGATGAGCAGCCGCATTTCATCGGGCCGCAAGGTCGACAACAATTACCCCTACAGCCAGCAGCCGCGGTAGGGCCGCTGGCACGCCACCACATGCCGATCGTCGACGACATCGCGGGCTTGCGCCGCATCCTCGGTGAGACCCGCACCATCGCCGTCGTCGGCCTTTCCGCCAACTGGTACCGGCCAAGCTATTTCGCGGCGAAGTACATGCAGGACCATGGTTACCGGATCATTCCGGTCAATCCGTCCTATGCCGAAGTGCTCGGCGAAAAATGCTATCCCGAGATTGCGGCAATTTCCGGACCGGTCGACATCGTCGACTGCTTTCGCAAGCCCGGTGAGATCGTCCCGCTCGCGCAACAAGCGGTCGCCAAGGGCGCGAAGGTGCTGTGGATGCAACTGGGAATCCGCAACGACGAGGCGGCAGGGATCGCGGATGCGGCGGGTCTCGACGTCGTCATGGACCGCTGCGTGAAGATCGAGCACGCGCGGCTGATGGGCGGGCTCCACTGGGCGGGCGTGAACACCGGCGTCGTTTCGTCCCGCCGGGCGACGGCGAATTCGTAGAGGACTTTTCGTGCCCGACCGCAAGTTCGCTTTCGACACGCTGTGCCTGCACGCCGGCCAGATTCCGGACGCGGCGACCGGCGCGCGTGCGCTGCCGATCTACCAGACGACGTCGTTCGTGTTCGACAGTGCCGACCACGCCGCGAGTCTTTTCAATTTGCAGACGTTCGGCAACGTCTATTCGCGCATCTCGAATCCGACGGTCGCGGCGCTCGAGGAGCGCGTTGCCGCGCTCGAGGGCGGCCGGGCGGCGCTGGCGGCGGCGACCGGCATGGCGGCGCAGATGCTCGCACTCCTCACGCTATGCAAGCACGGCGATCACATCGTGGCGTCGCGCACGCTGTATGGCGGCACGTACTCGCAGCTCGCCGTCACGTTCGCGCAGTTCGGCATCGACACGACGTTCGTGGACAGCGACGACCCGGAGAACTTCCGTCCTGCGGTGAAGGCCAACACCAAGGCCATCTACGTCGAGACGATCGGCAACCCGCAACTCAACGTCGCCGACCTGTCAGCCATCGCCGCGATCGCTCACGCCGCCGGCGTGCCTCTCGTCGTCGACAACACGCTGGCGTCGCCGTATCTGTGCCGGCCGCTCGAGCACGGCGCCGACATCGTCATCCACTCGGTGACCAAATATCTGGGCGGGCACGGCACCACGATGGGCGGCGTGCTGGTCGAGTCCGGCAAGTTTCCGTGGGACAACGGCAAGTTTCCGCAGATGACCGAGCCGTCGCGCGGCTACCATGGCGTGCGCTTTCACGAATCCTTCGGCGACTTCGGCTTCACGATGAAGGCGCGGATGGAAACGATGCGCACGCTGGGTCCGACGCTGTCGCCGCTGTCCGCGTTCCTGCTGCTGCAGGGCATCGAGACGCTGCATCTGCGCATGCCGCGTCACTGCGAGTCGGCGCTGGCCGTGGCGCAGCACCTCGCCGCGCATCCGGCCGTCGAGTGGGTCAGCTACCCGATGCTGGCGGGCAATCGCTACGAATCGCTCGCGCGCAAGTACCTGCCGCGCGGCGCCGGCGGGATCCTGACGTTCGGCGTCCGCGGCGGCGCCAGGGCCGGCGAGCAATTCATCGAGGGTGTGCAGTTCCTGTCGCATCTTGCCAACGTCGGGGACGCCAAGACGCTGGTGATCCATCCGGCGTCCACGACGCACCGGCAGCTGGACGACGCGGAACAACGCGCCGCCGGCGTGCTGCCCGAAATGATCCGGTTGTCGGTGGGCCTCGAGTCCGTTGACGATATCATCTGGGACTTGGATCAATCCCTGGCGAAGGCAACCCGATGACGCGTTACTCGACGATTCCCTGGCCGTGGGCCGGGCTGATACTCACGCTGGCCCTCCTGGGACAGGAAATCCTGTTCCGCCGGTTCGGCAGCGAGCCGTCGCTCTCCGCCGACCTGTACCGGATCGGCGTGATGGCGATCGGCGGCACGTCGCTCACCCTCATCCTGCTGCCGCCGCGGAAGGCGGCCTACCTGCTGGGCTTTCTCGTCTGTGTCGGGCTGATGGGCTGGGCACTGTGGCTGCAATACGGGATGGGCCTCGAGCCGTGCCCGCTGTGCGTGTTCCAGCGAATCGCCGTGTCCGCGATCGGCATCACGTTCCTCGTCGCGTTCGTCCACAGTCCGCGCAACTTCGGCGCCGCGATCTATGCCGGTCTCGTGCTCGTCAGCGCGGGCGTCGGTGCGGCATTTGCGGGCCGGCAGGTCTGGCTGCAGTCGCTGCCGAAGGATCAGGTGCCGGCGTGCGGCATGGGCTTTTCGTACATGATGGAAACGATGCCCTTCTTCGATGTCCTGAAGAAGGTCTTCGCCGGCAGCGGCGAATGCGCGGAAAAGGGCTGGGAATTCCTGGGGCTGGCCATTCCCGGATGGACACTGGTCTTCTTCATCGCGATGACGATCGCCGCGTTCGCGCTGATCCGGCGCGACTGACCGCCCGCGCCGCGCTACTTCGGCGCCATCCGGATCGCGCCATCCAGGCGGATCACCTCGCCATTCAGCATCGGGTTGCGGATGATCTCGCCGACGAGCGAGGCGAACTCCTCAGGCCGGCCGAGCCGCGGTGGAAACGGTACGGCCTTGCCCAGTGCTTCCGCGATGTCGGCCGGAACTTGCCCCACCATCGGCGTCTCGAACACGCCCGGCGCGATCGTCATCACCCGGATGCCGTAGCGCGCGAGTTCGCGTGCGATCGGCAGCGTCATCCCCACGAGGCCGGCCTTCGACGCGCTGTAGGCTGCCTGACCGATCTGGCCGTCGAACGCGGCGATCGACGCCGTGTAGACGATCACGCCGCGCTCGCCCTCGGCGTTGGGCGCGCCCTTGGACATCGCCTCGGCGGCGAGGCGCGTCAGGTTGAAGGATCCGACGAGGTTGATGTTGACCGCGCGCACGAAGCCCGCGAGCGTGTGCGGGCCTTCCTTGCCGACGATCTTTTCCCCGTGCACGATCCCCGCGCAGTTGACGAGCCCCTGCAGGCCGCTGAAAGTCTCGACCGCGGCAGCCACGGCCGCCTTGCCGCTGGCTTCGTCGGTGACGTCGGTCTTCAGGAACCGCGCCGCGCGGCCGAGTTCCGCGGCAAGCTTGCCGCCGGCTTCGGCGTTGAGGTCCGCCAGCAGCGCGTTGCCGCCGCCCGCGACGATCATCCGCGCCGTGGCGGCGCCGAGTCCGGACGCGCCGCCCGTGATGACGAACGTGCTGCCTTTCAGATCCATTCGCTTATTTCCCCTGTGCCTTGATCACCGTCATCGCGGTCGCGATCAGTCCCGCCATGTCCGAGACGTTCGACGGCACGATCAGCGTGTTGTTGGTCTTTGCGAGAAGGCCAAACGCATTGATGTAGTGCTCTGCAATCCGCATGTTGACCGACTGCAGGCCGCCCTGCGACTCGATCGCCGCCGCGATCTGGCGGATGGCCGATGCATTCGCTTCGGCGTTGATCAGCGTCGCCTGCGCCTCGCCCTGCGCGATGTTGATCTCCGCCTGCTTTTCGCCCTCCGACTTCGCGATGGCCGCCTCGCGCGCGCCGATGGCGACGTTGATCTGCTGCTGGCGGCTGCCCTCGGAAGTCGCGATGACCGCGCGCTTCTCGCGCTCGGCGGTAATCTGCGCCTGCATCGCCCGCAGAATCTCGGCGGGCGGCGTCAAGTCCTTGATTTCGTAGCGGAGCAGCTTGACCCCCCAGCTCGCCGCGGCCTGGTCGAGTGAGTTGACCACCGACACGTTGATCTGCTCGCGCTCCTCGAAAGTCTTGTCGAGTTCCATGCGGCCGATGATGCTGCGCAGCGTCGTCTGCGCCAGTTGCGTGATCGCGAGCACGTAGTTCGACGAACCGTACGACGCGAGCTTGGGGTCGGTGACCTGGAAATACAGGATGCCGTCGACCTGCAACTGCGTGTTGTCCTTGGTGATGCAGATCTGCGACGGCACGTCGAGCGGGATTTCGCGCAGGTCGTGGCGGAACGCGACGCGGTCGACGAACGGGATCACGAAATTGAGCCCCGGCTGCAGCACCGCATAAAAGCGGCCGAGGCGCTCGACGACCCACGCGTGCTGCTGCGGAACGACGCGGATCGCTTTGACGATGACGATCACCGCGACCACGAAAAGCGCCAGCGTGACGAGTGAGGAACCGCTCAGCATGGTGAAGTCTCCCAATTCCTTCATGAAGTTCGATCAGGGCTTCGTGGGCGCGATGACCAGCGTCGAGCCGCGCGTGGCGACGATGTACATGATCTTGGCCCGGGCCGCCCCGGGCGCCGCGATTTCGGCATCCCATTGCGTGCCGCGATACTGGACGCGCGCCGTGCCGTTGTCGTGCCAGGTCACGACGTCGACTTCCTGGCCGACGTCGAGTCCGACCTGCGGCGTGGGCACCGCATGCAACCTGCGCCATTGATGGGCGGCGACAGTGCCTGCGACCGTGGAGATGCCGCCAATCAGCAGTTGCACCGGCGGCGAGCCGCCAAGCCAGGCGGCCACGCCGCCGAGAACGAAAGCCAAACCCACCGCCAGCAGGTAGAAGGTGCCGGTGAGAAGCTCCGCGCCGATCAGGACTGCCGCCAATATCCACCAGATCCAGAAGTCAGCCATGGTCCCTCCACCCGCATCGCTTCGCCCTCAAGCTTTCAGCATAAAGCACTTTGTTTGGGCCGGCGTGGCACCCACTTATCCGGAACCGCGGCCCGTCGCATCGGAACCTCCCCGGACGCGCCATTCGCGGTATAATTCATGTCATTTATCCTTTTTGAATCAAGCGCTTTGCGCGCAGTCCAACGGAAATGAGCGCAAACGACCGCCGGAGCACCCGCTATGCCTATCTACGAATACAAATGTTCCGTGTGCCACCATGAGCTGGAGGCACTGCAGAAATTCGCCGATGCGCCGCTCGTCACGTGCCCTGCGTGCGGCAAGGACGCGCTGACCAAGCTCGTTTCCGCCGCGGGCTTTCAGCTGAAAGGCAGCGGCTGGTACCAGACGGACTTCAAGGGGAGCGGTGGAAAGCCAGCGGCCAAGACCGACACCGCCTTAGCGGATGCCGGGAAGCCCGACGCGGCCAAGGACGGGGCAAAGGCGGACGGTGGCAAAGCCCCCGAGGCCAAACCTGTCGCGCCGGTCGCACCCTCGACGCCCAGCGGAACCCCCGCGGCGGGCGTCTGAGAATTCTCGACGCCGCGAAGCTTGCCATCATGAGACGCTACCTGATCGCGGGCCTGCTGGTCTGGGTGCCGCTCGGCATCACGATCTGGGTGCTGGTCTTCCTCGTGACGACGCTGGATCAAACGCTGTTGCTGATTCCGGAGGGGGCGCGCCCCGATGCGCTGCTGGGCTTCCACGTTCCGGGGTTCGGCGTGCTGCTGAGTTTCGGGCTGCTGCTGGTGACCGGCATCATCGCGGCGAATTTCTTCGGCGCGCGGCTCATCCAGTTCTGGGAAAACGTGCTCGGCCGCATTCCGGTCGTCAAGTCGATCTATTCGTCGGTGAAGCAGGTCAGCGACACGCTGCTCTCCGACTCGGGCAACGCGTTCCGCAAGACGCTGCTCGTCGAATTTCCGCACGAAGGCACGTGGAGCATTGCATTCCTGACCGGGACGCCGGCACCTGCAGTGGCCGTGCACCTTGCGGAAGAGCATTTGAGCGTCTACGTGCCGACGACGCCCAATCCGACGTCGGGCTATTTCATCATCGTGCCGCGCTCGCGCGTGCGCGACCTCGACATGACGGTCGACGAGGCGCTGAAATACGTCATCTCCATGGGCGTCGTGGCCCCGCGTGCGCACGTGCCGCAAGCCATTGCGCCTCCCGCCGCTCCGGCGACCGTCGCCGCACCCGAACCCGCCACCACGTCCCGAAATTGAAAGGGCAGCCCGACGCATCGCCGCCGGCGTCCCGCCGCGCGCCGCGCGCCGCTGCCCACGCCGCCATCAATCGAAAGCAACCCTCGTCCACAATTTCGGAGATTTTTTCGTGAAACGCACCGACTACTGCGGCCGCATCGACCGCCGCCACCTGGGACAGACCGTCGCGCTGGCGGGCTGGGTCCACCGCCGCCGCGACCATGGCGGAGTAATCTTCATCGATTTGCGCGACCGCGAAGGCCTGGTGCAGGTCGTCTGCGATCCCGATCGTGCCGCGACCTTCGCCACTGCCGAGACGCTGCGCCACGAATTCTGCATCGCGGTGACGGGCGTCGTGCGGCCGCGGCCGGAGGGCACCGTCAACGCGGCGCTCGGGTCCGGCGAAATCGAGGTGCTCGCGCATTCGATCGAGATCCTCAACGCGTCGCTCACACCGCCGTTCCAGATGGACGACGACAGCCTGTCCGAGACCGTGCGACTCGAGAATCGGATGCTGGACCTGCGGCGCCCGCAGATGCAGAAGAACCTGATGCTGCGCCACCGCGCCGCGATGGCCGCGCGCAAATTTCTGGATGGCCACGGCTTCGTCGACATCGAGACGCCGATTCTCTACAAGTCTACTCCGGAAGGCGCGCGCGAGTTTCTCGTGCCGTCGCGGATCAACCACGGCCATTTCTACGCGCTACCGCAGTCGCCGCAGCTGTTCAAGCAAATGCTGATGATGTCGGGGTTCGACCGCTATTACCAGATCGTGAAATGCTTCCGCGACGAGGACCTGCGCGCCGACCGGCAGCCCGAATTCACGCAGATCGACATCGAGACGTCGTTCATGGACGAGGCCGAGATCTGCGCGCTGATGGAATTGCTGGTCCGCGCCATGTGGAAGGAAGCGCTGCACGTCGACCTGCCGGATCCGTTCCCGGTGATGACCTACGCGGACGCCATCGCGAATTACGGCTCGGACAAGCCCGACCTCCGCGTGTCGCTCGTGCTGACCGAATTGACCGACCTCATGCGCACGGTCGACTTCAAGGTGTTCCGGGCCGCGGCGGACCTCGCCGGAGGCCGCGTCGCCGCGCTGCGCGTGCCCGGTGGCGGCACGCTGACGCGCAAGGAGATCGACGACTACACGACATTCGTGAAGATCTACGGCGCCGGCGGCCTCGCCTATATCAAGGTGAACGACGCCACCAAGGCCAACGAAGACGGCCTGCAATCGCCGATCGTCAAGTTCCTGGGCGAACCGGCGCTGCGCGAGATCCTCGTCCGCACCGGCGCCGTGAATGGCGATCTCATCTTCTTCGGCGCGGACCGCGAAAAAGTCGTCAACGACGCGCTGGGTGCGCTGCGCGCCAAGGTCGGGCACGATCGCGGATTCGCGGAAGCGGGATGGAAGCCGCTGTGGGTCGTCGACTTTCCGATGTTCGAATTCGACGAGGAAAGGAAGTCCTGGGCGGCGCGCCACCATCCCTTCACCGCGCCCAAGGACGGCCACGAGGATCTGTTCGCCACGGATCCCGGCCACGCGCTCGCCAAGGCCTACGACGTCGTGCTGAACGGCTGGGAGATTGGCGGCGGCTCCATCCGGATCCATCGCCCCGATGTCCAGGCGAAGGTCTTTGCGTCGCTGGGAATCTCGCCCGCCGACCAGCAGAAGAAATTCGGCTTCCTGCTCAAATCGCTGCAGTACGGCGCCCCGCCACACGGCGGCATCGCCTTCGGTTTCGATCGCCTCGTTACGCTGATGTGCGGCGCCGACTCGATTCGCGACGTGATCGCATTTCCGAAGACGCAGCGCGGCCAGGACCTTCTGATCGACACGCCCACGCCCGTGACCGAGCAGCAGTTGCGCGACCTGCACATCAAGGTTCGGCCGACGGACTAGCCGGCCTTTTGCGCTACACTGGGCGCATGATTTCCGGGGGCGTTCGTCTGCGAATCGCCTCCGCCGGCATGGCGCTGGCGGTGGCGCTTCTTTGCGCGCATCCGGCGCTCGCGCGCACACCGCCGCCCGCCGTTCCGGACATCGCCGCCGCCGATTTGCCCAACGAAGCCCGTGACGTTCTGGTGATGATCCGCAACGGCGGGCCGTATCGTTACGATCGCGACGGTGTCGTGTTCAGCAACTTCGAGAACCTGCTGCCGGCCAAACCCAAGGGCTATTATCACGAGTACACGGTGCACACGCCCGGCGTCAAAGGCCGCGGCGCGCGCCGGATCATCTGCGGCGGTCCGCTCAGGACGCTCGATGAGTGTTACTACACCAGCGACCATTATCGTACGTTCAAGAGGATCCGCGAATGAAGGCGCCCGATCTTGCCAGCGTCGACGAAGCCGGCGTCCATCCGTGGACCGGCGCCACCGATTCCCTCAAGGCTGCGGCCGCGCAGGCGCACCTCAAGTTCGCCGTCGCCGACTTGGGCCGCGCCAAGGATCGCGCCACGCTGTTCGCCGAACTCGACCGCGCACTCAAGTTGCCGGAACATTTCGGCCACAATTTCGACGCCCTCGCCGACGTCCTCGAGGACAGCGACTGGCTTGGCAAGAGCGGCCGGGTGCTGACGCTGGCCCACGCCGATGCCTACAAGAAGGAGCACCCGAAGGACTGGGCGACGCTCGAGGACCTGCTCTCGGAAGCCGCCGAATTCTGGAAGGAGCGGCACCTAGGGTTCTGGACGTTCGTCGCCTGAAGCTGGGGAAATCGTTGCCCGGTCCGCGTGCCGTTGCCTCCAATGAAGTACAAGCAACCCGTTTCGGTGCTGGTGCTCGTTTACACGCCTGAACAAACGGTGCTCCTCATCGAGCGCGCCGATTTTCCCGATCACTGGCAGTCCGTGACCGGCAGCCAGGAGCCCGGAGAAACCTTGCTCGAAACAGCCACGCGCGAACTGCACGAAGAAACGGGCATCGATGCGCGCGCCAGCGGCGTTCTGCGCGACTGGGACGTGGCCAACGTCTACGAGATATTTCCCCAGTGGCGGCATCGCTACCCACCCGGAACGACGCACAACACCGAGCACGTCTTCGGGCTCGAGGTGCGCGGCCAGGTGCCGGTGACGCTCAATGCGCGCGAGCACGTCGGCCATGTGTGGCTGCCGTGGCGCGATGCCGCCGCCAAGTGCTTTTCGTGGTCGAACCGCGATGCCATCCTCGCGCTTCCGCAACACGCCGAGTCCACAAGGAAATCCTCATGAACCAGCATTCGATCTTCGGTGCGCGCATTCGCACTGCCATTCTCGTCGCGTCGCTGCTGTTGGTTGCGTGCGGCGCCGCAGCCCAACTCGCACCACCGCCCTCTGCGGCAGCGCTCGCTTCGGCCGTCACCGTGTCCGCTTCGGCGACGGCGAGCGTGCCCAACGACCGCATGCAGGCATGGCTCCGCGCCGAGTCCGACAACGCGGACGCCGCCGCGGCCGCCAACGTCGTCAACTCGCGCATGGGCAAGGCGCTTGCGCGCGCCAGGGCGGTGAAAGGCGTCGATGCCGCAACGTCGGGCTATTCGTCGTATCAGATCACGGAAAAGAATCAGCCTTCGCGGTGGCGGGTTGCGCAGACCTTGAAGCTCGAAGGCAGCGACTTCGCGACATTGTCCGGATTGATTTCGCAGTTGCAGGCCGACGGCCTGGTCGTCGACGGGACCCAATTCTCCGTCGGCGACGGCGCGCGCACGAAAGCCGAGGAAGCGCTGACGCAGCAGGCGATCAAGGCGTGGCAGGCGCGCGCGACGGACGCGGCGCGTGGATTCGGGTTCGACGGCTGGCGGCTGGGCAGGGTCGCGATCCAGACCGGCGACGCGATCCGTCCGCAGCCTCGGCTGCGGGCGATGTCGGTCGCCTCGAGCGTCGCCCCCGTCGAAGTGGAAGCGGGCAATACGGATGTCACCGTGACGGTGTCGGGGGATGCCTTGCTCGATGCGTCGCACTTGCCGTCCCGCTAGAGGGATGCAGTCCCCCGTGACCGCGGGCCGCCTGCCGGGTTAGACTTCACTGTAGGAGCCGCACGTGGAACTCGATCCGGTCCTGCTGTCTCGCCTTCAGTTCGCGTTCGTCATCGCGTTCCACATCCTGCTGCCCGCGTTCACCGTCGGCCTGGCGTCCTACATTGTCGTGCTCGAGGGCCTGTACGTCTGGAAGCGCGACACGACGTACCTGCGGCTGTCGCTCTTCTGGACCAAGATGTTCGCGGTATCGTTCGGCATGGGCGTGGTATCGGGAATCGTGATGCCGTTCCAGTTCGGCACCAACTGGAGCGGGCTCACCGACGCCACCGGAAACGTCCTTGCGCCGCTTCTCACGTACGAAGGGCTGATCGCCTTCTTCCTCGAGGCCGGATTTCTCGGGATCCTGCTGTTCGGGCGCAAGCTGGTGCCACCGTGGGTCCACCTGTTCGCCGCGGTGATGGTCGGGTCGGGCACCCTTTTTTCGTCGTTCTGGATCCTGTCGGCGAACAGCTGGATGCAAACGCCGGCCGGCTACGAGATCGTCGATGGACGCTTCTTCGCGAAGGACTGGATCGCGGTGATCTTCAATCCATCGTTCCCCTACCGGATCGCGCACACGGTGACGGGGTTCTATATCACGACCGCCTTCGTGGTGGTCGCGGTTTCCGCGTGGCACCTTCGCCAGCGCCAGCACATTCCGGAGTCGCAGCGCGCCATGTCGATGGGATTGGGCCTGCTGATCCTGCTCGTACCGCTGCAGATCTTCCTGGGTGATGCGCACGGCCTCAACACGCTCGCACATCAGCCGGTCAAGATCGCGGCGATGGAAGGCCTGTGGGACACGCAGGCGCGCGCGCCCGCCGTCGTCTTCGCGATTCCGGATCCACGCACCGAATCGAATCTTTACGAGATCGCCATTCCAGGTCTCGCCAGCATCTACCTGACGCACGACGTCAACGGCGTGGTCAAGGGACTGAAGGCGTTCCCGCCCGGCGACCGGCCTCCGGTCGGCATTGTGTTCTGGGCCTTCCGCGTCATGGTGGGGATGGGCGTCCTGATGCTCGCCGTCGTCGCGTGGGGTGCGTGGCTGCGGCTGCGCGGTCGCCTCTTCGCGTCGCCCGCCTACCTCTTCGTGTGCAACTTCATGGCGCCCGCGGGATTCGTCGCTGTGGTCGCGGGCTGGACAGTCACCGAGGTCGGACGGCAGCCGTGGGTCGTGTACGGACTTCTGCGCACGCGCGACGCGGTCTCGCCTTCGATCACCGGCACCGACGTGCTGCTGTCGCTGCTCATGTACATGGCGGTGTACGCGGTGATCTTCAGCGCCGGGTTGTTCTACCTGTTCCGCATCGCGCGCGCCGGTCCGCCAACTGAGCTCGAAGCGCGCGACGCCAAGCTCTCCGAACGTCCGGCGCGGCCGCTGTCGGCCGCCGACGCGTAAAGGACCCCGCCATGCACCTGGACCTCGTTCCGGTGTGGACCGTCATCCTGGGCGTCGGCGTGTTCATGTATGTGCTGCTCGACGGATTCGACTTGGGCGTGGGCATCCTGTTTCCGTTCGCGCGCGACGACACGTCGCGCACGCTGATGATGAACTCCGTCGCACCCGTGTGGGACGGCAACGAGACGTGGCTGATCCTCGGCGGCACCGGGCTGCTTGCGGCGTTTCCACTGGCATTCTCGGTGATCATTCCCGCGTTGTACTTTCCTATCCTGCTGATGCTCCTGGGCCTCATCTTTCGCGGCGTCGCCTTTGAATTCAGGCTGAAGGCCCACAGCGGACGCCACTGGTGGGACCGCTCCTTCTTCGCCGGCTCGGTCGTCGCCACGTTCTTCCAGGGCGTGGTGCTCGGCCAGTACGTGCAAGGCTTCGCGGTGTCCGGCCGCCACTTCGCCGGCGGGAGCTTCGACTGGGTCCGGCCGTTCCCGCTCGCGACGGGCTTGGGCCTCTTGTTCGGTTACGGGCTCCTGGGCGCGACGTGGCTCGTGCTGAAGACCGAAGGCGAGTTGCAGGAAAAATCGCGGAAACAGGCCAAGGAGTGCCTCTTCGGCGTGCTCGCCTTCATCGCGATGGTGAGCATCTGGACGCCGTTCCTGCATCCGAACATCGCCGCGCGCTGGTTTACGTGGCCTAACATGGCCTTCCTGGCGCCGGTTCCCATCGTCACCGCGGGCATCGCCATCGCGCTGTGGAATTCGGTGTCACGCGGCGGTGAGGTGTTGCCGTTCATTGCGGCCATGGGACTCTTCGCGATGTGCTACCTGGGCCTTGGCATCAGTGTGTTTCCGTACGTCGTGCCATGGACGGTGACGCTGTGGGACGCCGCTTCGGACCCCGGATCGCAGGCGTTCCTCCTCGTGGGAACGTTGTTCATCCTGCCCATCGTGTTCATGTACACCGGCTGGTCGTACTACGTTTTCCGCGGCAAGGTGCGCGCCGAACTTGGCTATCACTGACTCGCGCCTGACCGAAGCAATTGCCACGTAATCCGGCCCGAATGAAAAGGGGCGCCGATCAGGGCGCCCCTTCTTGCTGTTCGGAACCCGCCGTCAGTCGGCCGGTGCCGCCGGTACCGTTTCGGCGGGCGTCGGCGCAGGCGCAGCACCGCCCGCATCTTCCTCGGCCGCCGCCTTCATCGACAGGCGGACGCGACCCTTGTCGTCGGCCTCGATCACCTTGACCCGCACCGCCTGGCCTTCCTTCAGGTAGTCGGAGACCTGGTTGACGCGCTCCTTGGCGATCTGCGAGATGTGCAGCAGGCCGTCCTTGCCGGGCAGCAACTGCACGATCGCGCCGAAGTCGAGCAGGCGCAGCACCGTGCCTTCGTAGATGCGGCCCACCTCGACTTCCGCCGTGATGTCCTCGATGCGCTTGCGCGCGACATTGCACGCCTCGGAATTGACCGAGGCGATCGTCACCGTTCCGTCGTCCTTGATGTCGATCGTGCAGCCGGTTTCCTCGGTCAGCGCGCGGATGACCGCGCCGCCCTTGCCGATCACGTCGCGGATCTTTTCCGGGTTGATCTTGAACGTCATCATCCGCGGCGCATGCTGGGAAATCTCGGTGCGCGCGTGCGGCAGCGCTTCCTGCATGAGGTGCAGGATGTGCATCCGGCCTTCGCGTGCCTGCGACAGCGCGACCGCCATGATTTCCTTGGTGATGCCCTGGATCTTGATGTCCATCTGCAGCGCGGTGATGCCGCGGTCGGTGCCGGCCACCTTGAAGTCCATGTCGCCCAGGTGATCCTCGTCGCCCAGGATGTCGGTCAGCACGGCGAAGCGGTTGCCTTCCTTGATGAGGCCCATCGCGATGCCGGCAACGTGCGCCTTGGTCGGCACGCCGGCGTCCATCAGCGCGAGGCTGCCGCCGCAGACCGAGGCCATCGACGACGAGCCGTTCGACTCGGTGATTTCCGAGACGACGCGCATCGAGTACGAGAATTCCTCCGCCGTCGGCAGCACCGCGAGCAGCGCGCGCTTGGCCAGGCGGCCGTGGCCGATTTCGCGGCGCTTGGGCGTGCCCACGCGGCCGGTCTCGCCGGTGGCGTACGGCGGCATGTTGTAGTGGAGCATGAAGCGGTCGGTGTACTCGCCCATCAGCGCGTCGATGCGCTGCTCGTCGCGCGCGGTGCCGAGCGTGGCCACGACCAGCGCCTGCGTTTCGCCGCGCGTGAAGAGCGCCGAGCCGTGGGTACGCGGCAGCACGCCGGTGCGGATGGTGATCGGCCGCACGGTGCGCGTGTCGCGCCCGTCGATGCGCGGCTCGCCGGAGAGGATCTGGTTGCGCACGATCTTGCCTTCCAGCTCGAACACGAAATCCTTGACCTTGTTGGCGTAGCCCGGCTCGGCATCGGCCGGAATGCAGTCCGCCTCGATCTTGGCCATCACTTCCTTCAGCCGCTGCTGGCGCGCCTGCTTCTGGCGCAGCTGGTACGCCTCGCGCAACAGCGGATCGGCAACCGCGGTGACCTGCGCGACCATCGCCTCGTCCTTCGCCGGCGGCTGCCAGTCCCACACCGGCTTGCCGGCTTCCTCGACCAGCGCGTGGATCGTTTCGATCACCGCCTGCTGCTGCTGGTGGCCGAACACCACCGCGCCGAGCATCACTTCTTCGGGCAGCTCGTTGGCCTCGGATTCCACCATCAGCACCGCGGCTTCGGTGCCGGCAACGACGAGATTGAGCTGCGACGTCGCGAGCTCGGTCTTGGTCGGGTTGAGCACGTACTGGCCGTTGACATAGCCGACGCGCGCGGCGCCGATCGGGCCGTTGAACGGCAGGCCGGAAAGCGCCAGCGCCGCCGACGCGCCGATCATCGCGGCGATGTCGGGATCGACTTCCGGGTCCACCGACATCACCGTCGCGATCACCTGCACTTCGTTGTAGAAGCCTTCGGGGAACAGCGGACGGATCGGCCGGTCGATGAGCCGCGACGTGAGCGTTTCCTTTTCCGAGGGCCGGCCTTCGCGCTTGAAGAAGCCGCCCGGGATCTTGCCGGCGGCGTAGGTCTTTTCCTGGTAGTCGACGGTAAGCGGGAAGAAGTCCTGCCCGACTGCGCGCGGTGCGGGCACCCTGCGCCGTGACGAGCACGACGGTGTCGCCTAAGCTGACCATGACGGCGCCGCCGGCCTGGCGCGCGATTTCGCCGGTTTCCAGCGTCAGCGCGTTCTGGCCGTACTGGATCGATTTCTTGACATGCTTGAACATGGGAATGGGTTCCGTAAAACGACTCATTTGCGAAAAAACGGCCGCGGCTCGTAAGCGAGCGCGGCCATCGCGGGATTATTCGGCGGCAGCTTGCGGTGGCAGGTAATCCACAGTCAAGGCCGGTTTACTTGCGCAGGCCCAGTTTGTCGATCAGCGCGCGGTAGCTGTCGCTGTTGCGCGACTTGAGATAGTCGAGCAGCTTGCGGCGGCGCGAAACCATGCGCAGCAGCCCGCGGCGCGAGTGGTGATCCTTGACGTTGGTCTTGAAGTGGTCGGTGAGACCGTTGATGCGCGCGGTGAGGAGCGCAATCTGCACTTCCGGCGAGCCGGTGTCGCCCTTGCCGCGCTGATTTTCGGCGATGACTTTCGCCTTGTCGTGAACCGTGACGGACATGTCGCTAGACCTTCCTTCTCTCTTCAGCTGCCTCTTGGTTGCCTCTCAGTTACCTATGAGGCCCGTTTGTCTTTGGCAAAGGGGTCGATTATAGCCTGAAAAACGCTTAGATTTCAACCATGTCCCTCACTTGGCAACGTGGACGTGGCGACGACCCGGCGCGGCTGCGCGAGCGCGTTCCCCACGTCGGCGACGCCCAGCAGATCGATGCCGGCGAACACGGCGCAAGCGCCATCGCCGAATCCGGGCGCGGGCACCGCGGCTCCCTGCCTGAACCGGGCCGCGTCGCCGGCGGCGAGTCGCAGCGCGGGCAGATCGCGCAGCAGCGCGGCGGCGGGCAGCAACGCCGCGTCGCGGGCGGTTTCGCTCAGCGATTCGAGCTGCTCGAGCGCGATCGCGTTACCGATGTCGAAGCCTCCGGTGGCCGTGCGGCGCAGGCCGGCGAGATGCGCGCCGCAGCCCAGCGCTCGCCCAGGTCTTCCGCGAGGACGCGGATGTACGTTCCCTTGCTGCAGGCGACGTCGAGGACGGCATCCGGCGAATTCCACGACACGAGCGACAGTTCCAGGATGTCGACGTCGCGCGGCGCGCGCTCGACATGCGATGCCGGCGCGCGCATATTCGTAGTGGCTGCGCCCCTCGAACTTGAGCGCGGAATAGGCCGGCGGGACCTGCGAGATGCGTCCGGTGAACGCCGGCAGCGCCGCCTCGATCCGCTCGCGCGTCAGCGAGACCGGGTGCGTCTCGATGACCTCCCCTTCGGCATCGCCGGTCGTCGTGGTGACGCCGAAGCGCACGGTCGCCGTGTAGCGCTTGGCGGCATCGAGCAGGAATTGCGCGAACTTGGTCGCCTCGCCGAAGCACAGCGGGAGGAGCCCCGAGGCGAGCGGGTCGAGCGTGCCGGTGTGGCCGGCCTTTTCGCGCATCCAACGCGCGCTTCGCGCGCTGCAGCGCGGCGTTCGACGACAGGCCCGAAGGCTTGTCGAGCAGCAGCACCCCGTCCACGCGCCGGCGCGGGCGCCGGGTAGGCGGCCTCATTGATCCAATCGGCCCTTCATTGGCCGGATTCGAGCTTCTTGTCCGCTTCGATGGCGTCGTCGATCAGTTGCGAGAGGCGCATGCCCGATTCGATCGAATCGTCGTAGGCGAAGTGCAGTTGCGGCACCGAGTAGAGGTCCAGCCGGTGCGACAGCGCGCTGCGCAGGAAGCCCGACGTGCGCGCGAGCGCCGCCAGCGTCTCGGCGGCGTGCTCGCGGCCGGCCAGATGCGTGAAGTGCACGGTCGCGTGCGACAAGTCCGACGTGACGTCGACGTGCGTGACCGTCACCGGCCCCACGCGCGGGTCCTTCACCTCGTTGCGCAGCAGGTCGGCCAGCTCCTTCTGGATCTGATCGCCTACGCGGGTGGCGCGCTGAGAGGTGCTTTTCATGGTTGTTACAGCGTCCGCGAGACTTCGACGATCTCGTACACCTCGAGCTGGTCGCCCTTCTCGACGTCGTTGAAGTTCTTCACCGACAGGCCGCACTCGAATCCCGCCTTCACTTCGCGCACGTCGTCCTTGAAGCGCTTCAGCGAATCGAGCTCGCCGTCGTGCACGACGACGTTGTCGCGCAGCACGCGGATCTTGGCGCCGCGCCTGACGACGCCTTCCAGCACGTAGCAGCCGGCGACGGTGCCGACCTTGGAGATCCTGTAGACCTCGCGCACCTCGACCAGGCCCAGCCGCTCTTCCTTCTGCTCGGGCGTGAGCATGCCGGACAGCGCCGCCTTCACGTCGTCGACCGCGTCGTAGATGATGTTGTAGTAGCGGATCTGCACGCCGCTGCCTTCGGCCAGCTTGCGCGCCTGCACGTCGGCGCGCACGTTGAAGCCGATGACGACCGCCTTCGACGCGAGCGCCAGGTTGATGTCGGACTCGGTGATGCCGCCGACGGCCGCATGCACGATGTTGACCTTCACTTCGTCGGTCGACAGCTTGGTCAGCGCCTGCGACAGGCCCTCGTAGGAGCCCTGCACGTCGGCCTTGACGATCAGCTGCAGCGTCTTGACCTCGCTCTCGCCCACTTCGCCGAACATGTTCTCGAGCTTGGCCGCCTGCTGCTTCGCGAGCTTGACGTCGCGGAACTTGCCCTGGCGGAACAGCGCGATCTCGCGCGCCTTGCGCTCGTCGCCCAGCACCATGACGTCTTCGCCGGCCAGCGGCACGTCCGACAGGCCCTGGATCTCCACCGGAATCGCCGGGCCCGCCTCGTTGACCGCCTTGCCCGTCTCGTCGGTCATCGCGCGCACGCGGCCGAACACCGCGCCGGCCAGCACGACGTCGCCGCGCTTGAGCGTGCCCGACTGCACGAGGATCGTCGCGACCGGGCCGCGACCCTTGTCCAGGCGCGCTTCGATCACGATGCCGCGCGCCGGCGCATCCTTCGCCGCCTTCAGCTCCAGCACCTCGGCCTGCAGCAGCAAGCCGTCGAGCAGGCGATCGATGCCCTCGCCGGTCTTGGCCGACACCGGGATGAACTGCACGTCGCCGCCGTATTCTTCCGGCAGCACGCTCTCCGCCACCAGCTCCTGCTTCACGCGCTCGGGATTGGCCTCGGGCTTGTCGATCTTGTTGATCGCGACGACCAGCGGCACGTTGGCCGCCTTGGCGTGCGCGATCGCTTCCTTCGTCTGCGGCATGACGCCGTCGTCGGCGGCCACGACCAGCACGACCATGTCGGTCACCTTGGCGCCGCGCGCGCGCATCGCCGTGAACGCCTCGTGGCCCGGCGTGTCGAGGAACGTGATCACGCCCTTCGCCGTCGTCGACGTGGTACGCGCCGATGTGCTGCGTGATGCCGCCCGCCTCGCCGCTGGCGACGCGCGTGCGGCGGATCGTGTCGAGCAGCGACGTCTTGCCGTGGTCGACGTGGCCCATGACGGTGACCACCGGCGGCCGCGGCAGCAATTCCGCGGCATGATCGCCCTGCGCCTCCGCGAGCAGCGAATCGGGATCGTCCAGCTTGGCCGGAATGGCCTTGTGGCCCATTTCCTCGACGACGATCATCGCCGTCTCCTGGTCGAGGACCTGGTTGATCGTGACCATCGTGCCCATCTTCATCATCGCCTTGATGACTTCGGCGGCCTTCACCGACATCTTGTGCGCGAGTTCGGCCACGGAGATCGTCTCCGAGATCGAGACTTCGCGGACGATCGGCCCGGTCGGGCCGCCCACCGCATCGATGCCTTCTTCGTCGCGATGGCGTCCGCCGACCTTCGGCCCGCGCCAACCTGCGCCCGATGCGCCGGCCGTATCGCCGCGCAGCTTGAGCGCGCGGCGGCGTGCGGCCTCTTCCTGGAAGACCTGGCCCGGCGCCTTCTTGGT
This sequence comes from uncultured beta proteobacterium, assembly GCA_963828045.1. Classification (GTDB taxonomy): domain Bacteria; phylum Pseudomonadota; class Gammaproteobacteria; order Burkholderiales; family Casimicrobiaceae; genus VBCG01. Next base: position 37,088 of record CAWHCM010000002.1, read on the forward strand.
CGGCCGGTCGCGCTTCTCGCCCGGCTTGGCGGCCGGACGATGCAGCGTGCCTTCAGTGGCGGCTTTCGCCTTCGCCGCGGCGGGCTTCGCCGGGGCTGCCGCGTCGGCCGCGGCCTTGGCTGCGGCAGCGGCGGCAGCTTCGGCGTCGGCGGCTGCTTTCGCGGCGGCTTCCTCGGCCTCGCGTTCCTTCTTCGTCTTGCGCGCCGATTCGCGCTGCTGCTTTTCCTTGATCTCGTCCTGCTGGCGTTTTTGCAGCGCGTGCGCCCTTGCGCGCTTCTTCCTCGCGCGCGGCAATTTCTTCGGGCGAAAGCTTGAGCTGCGGTCCCGCGGGCTTGGCCGGAGCCGCCGGCGCGGCCGCGGCCTCGGTTGACAAATTCGGCGCCTCGGCCGCTGCGGCGGCCGGCGGCGTCTCCTCGACGGCGGCCGCGGGCGCGGCCTCTTCGTCGCGGCGCACCAGCACGCGCTTCTTGCGCACCTCGACCTGGATCGTGCGCGCCTTGCCGGTCGAATCGGCCGCCTTGATTTCCGTCGTCTGCTTGCGCGTCAGCGTGATGCGCTTCTTGGGCTCCGCCGCGGCGCCGTGCTGCTTGCGCAGGTAGTCGAGCAGCCGGGTCTTGTCCACCTCGGTCAGCTTGTCGCCTTCCTTCTTCGCGGACACGCCGGCCGCGGCGAGCTGCTCGAGCAGCGCGCCGGCCGGCATCTTGAGTTCGGATGCGAATTGTTCGATGGTTGTCTGCGCCATGCCTTCTCCCACGCGAGTGCTTACGCGCTCATTTCAGTGCACCGTGCGTCGCGGCGACCGCTCTCGCCGGCTCATTTTTCAGCTCCGGCTCGGGCTCGAACCAGTGGGCGCGCGCCTTCATGATGAGGTCGACGGCGCGGTCGTCGGCGATGCCGGTCATCTCCGTCAGCTCGTCGGTCGCCAGGTCCGCCAGCGCGTCGCGGGTGGTGATGCCGTTCGCCGCGAGCTTGGCCGCGACGTCGGTGTCCATGCCTTCGAGGCTCAACAGCGCCTCCTCGACGTGCTCGACCGATTCCTCGCGCTGGATCGCCTCCGTCAGCAGCGCATTGCGCGAGCGGCTGCGCAACTCGTTCACCGTGTCTTCGTCGAAGGACTCGATCTCCATCATCTCGGTGATCGGCACGTACGCGACTTCCTCCAGCGACGTGAAGCCTTCGGCGATCAGGATGTCGGCCACTTCCTCGTCGACGTCCAGCTTGTCGATGAAGAGCTGGCGCAGGCGGCCGGTCTCGACCTCCTGCTTCTGCTGCGATTCCTCGACGCTCATCAGGTTCAACTGCCAGCCCGACAATTCGGACGCGAGGCGCACGTTCTGCCCGCTGCGGCCGATCGCGATGGCGAGGTTCTCCTCGTCCACGACGACGTCCATCGCGTGTTTTTCCTCGTCGACCAGGATACTCTGCACTTCCGCCGGCGCCAGCGCATTGATCACGAACTTCGCCGGATCTTCGGAGAACAGGATGATGTCGACGCGCTCGCCCGCGAGTTCGTTGGTAACAGCGGTCACGCGCGAGCCGCGCATGCCAATGCACGTGCCCTGCGGGTCGAGCCGCGGATCGTTGGACTTGACGGCGATCTTGGCGCGGATGCCGGGGTCGCGCGCGGCGGCCCTGATTTCGATGAGGCCCTCTTCGATCTCGGGAACTTCGAGTTCGAACAGGCGCACGAGGAATTCCGGCGCGATGCGCGACAGGATGAGCTGCGGACCCTTCGCCGTGCGGTCGATCTTCATCACGTACGCACGCACGCGATCACCCACGCGCAGCATCTCCTTCTGGATCAGCTGGTCGCGCGGGATGATGCCCTCGATGCGGCCCGACTCGACGATGATGCTGCCGCGCTCGATGCGCTTGACCGTGCCGGTGAGCAGGTTGTCCTCGCGCTCGAGGAAGTCGTTCAGGATCTGCTCGCGCTCGGCGTCGCGGATCTTCTGCAGGATAACCTGCTTGGCGGCCTGCGCGCCGATGCGGCCGAACTCGACCGGCTCGAGCGGCTCCTCGATGACGTCGCCCAGCTTCAATTCGGGGTCCTTCGCCAGCGCATCGGTGATCGCGAGCTGGTGCGCGGGTTCCTCGTGCTCCTCGTCGGGCACGACGGTCCAGCGGCGGAACGCGTCGTAGTCGCCCGTCTCGCGGTCGATCTCGACGCGGGCGTCGATTTCCTCTTTGGGGAAGCGCTTCTTCGTCGCCGAGGCGAGCGCGGACTCGAGCGCCACGAAGACGATTTCCTTCGGCACGTTCTTCTCGCGCGCCAGCGCATCCACCAGAAGCAGCAGTTCGCGGTTCATTTCGCTTTTCTCCACTCGATCTTCGGCACCAGCCGGCCCCGGTCAATCAGCGCGAACGGGATCGTCCGCACGCCGGTTTCGGTCTCCACGAGGACGTTGTCGCCGTTCGCCCCGTGCTCGATCCCCTTCAGAATTCCTCTGACGCGACGCACGCCGTCCGTCAACTCATGCAGGTGGACCTGCGCTTCCTCGCCGCTGAAGCGCGCGTAATCCGCAAGCTTCGTCAGCGGCCGGTCCAGTCCCGGCGACGACACCTCCAGCCGCTCGTAATCGATGTTCTCCACCGTGAACAGCCGCGTCAGGTGATGGCTCACGCGCGCGCAATCGTCGACATTGATGCCGTCAGGCTTGTCGATGAAGACGCGCAAGCTACGGCCCCGGGACATGTCCCAGTCGACCAGTTCGAACCCCATCGGGGGCAGCGTCTTCGCCAGCAATTCGCCCAGTTTCCCGTTCATCTTTGCGCGATTTTGCGTCGAGCCAAAAAAAAATGAGCTGTGCCCAGCCCATCCGTTGCCTTTCCTGCCGCTTGTTGTTCTCGATGCCAGAGTACCGCTCAAGAGGCCTGCCGCTCGCGTGGCTGCCGCCGGATCGGCGCTCTTTATAGCCTTGAATTCTAGCACATTTTCATCCCCATTTGTACATGTTTCCCGCGCGTGCCGGCAGGGCAAAGGAGGCGCTCCGGCCGCGATTTCTTGCTATATGGGGACGTTCCGGCCGGGTCAAGCGCGGCGGGACGCGCAGCCGATGGCGGCCGGAGGCTACACTTGCGAGGAGTTGCGAACCGTACAAGGAATTCGGCCATGCCTGACCCCCTGCTGATCGCCAAGCACGGCGACATCGAATGCTTCGTGCTCCCGGCGCTATGCAACCGCCATGGACTCATCACCGGCGCCACCGGAACCGGCAAGACGGTGACGTTGCAGGTGCTGGCCGAGCGACTGTCCGGCATCGGCGTCCCGGTATTCATGGCCGACGTGAAGGGAGACCTGGCGGGCTTGAGCCAGCCGGGCAAGACGTCGCCCAAGTTCGCCGAGCGCGTGCAGCTGGTGGGAGTTCCGGAACCGGCGTTCGCCGCAAGCCCGACGGTGTTTTGGGACATGTACGGCGAACAAGGCCACCCGGTGCGAGCGACCGTGTCCGACTTGGGGCCGCTGCTGCTCGCGCGCATCCTCGGCCTCAACGACACGCAGGAAGGCGTGCTGACGCTCGCATTCAAGATCGCGGACGACGGCGGCCTGCTGCTGCTCGACTTGAAGGACCTGCGCGCGCTGCTGCAGCACGTGGGCGAAAACGCCGCGTCGTTCCAGACGAACTACGGCAACGTGTCGGCCGCATCGATCGGCGCGATCCAGCGCGGGCTGCTCACGCTCGAGCAACAGGGGGCCGACCGGCTCCTAGGCGAGCCGATGCTCAACGTCGACGACCTCCTGCAAACCGATGGCGGCAAGGGCGTCGTCAACATCCTCGTCGCGGACAAGCTGATGCAGTCGCCGAAGGTGTATTCGACGCTGCTGCTGTGGCTCTTGTCGGAGCTGTACGAGCGGCTGCCGGAAGTGGGCGACCCCGAGAAGCCGAAGCTCGTTTTCTTCTTCGACGAGGCGCACCTGTTGTTCGCCGACGCACCGAAGCCGCTGCTGGACAAGATCGAGCAGGTCGTGCGCCTCATCCGCTCCAAGGGCGTGGGCGTCTTCTTCGTCACGCAGAATCCGCTCGACGTGCCGGACACGGTGTTGGGGCAGCTCGGCAACCGCGTCCAGCACGCGCTGCGCGCGTTCACGCCGCGCGACCAGAAGGCCGTGAAGTCGGCGGCGGAAACGATGCGCGCCAATCCGAAGTTCGACACCGAGAAGGCGATCCAGGAAGTCGGCGTGGGCGAGGCTGTCGTGTCGTTCCTGGACGAGAAAGGCCGCCCCGCGATGGTCGAGCGCGTCTACATCCTGCCGCCTGCGAGCCGCATCGGTCCGATCACGCCGGACGAGCGCCGCGCGATCATCGCGGCGTCGCCCGTCGCAGGCGTCTACGAAAAGACGATCGACCGCGAATCGGCGTACGAAAAATTGAAGGGACGCGCCGCGGATTCCACGGCGCCCTCTCCCGCGGGCGCGCCGGTGGAAGGCGGAGGATTCATGGACTCGATCAAGGACTCATTGGGCGGCCTCATGACGGGAAGCGGCCGCAAGGACAGCGTCGTCGAGGCCATGGCGAAAAGCGCCGCGCGCACCGTGGGTTCGTCGGTCGGGCGCGAAATCGTCCGCGGCGTGCTGGGTTCGCTGCTGGGCGGTCGACGGCGCTGACCCGCGCATCGCCGCACAACCAGGCGTTCCAGCTGAGATTCTGGATGGCGCATCCCCCTGACGAATATCGTGGCGCGAAGGTGATCGTCCGCTTCGACGGCCACAAATGCATCCATTCGCGCCAGTGCGTTCTGGGCCTCCCCGCCGTCTTTGTCGCCAACGCCGACGGTCCGTGGATCCGCCCGGACAATGCGTCGCCGGAAGCGGTCGCCGCGTTGGCGCACAACTGTCCATCGGGCGCGATCACCTACGAACGCCTGGACGGCGGTCGCAACGAAGAGGCGCCGCAGATCAACGTCGTCCGGGTGCGCGAAAACGGACCGCTTGCGTTCCACGGGAGCGTCACGATCGAGGGCGTCGGCACCGCGCTGCGCGCCACGCTGTGCCGGTGCGGCGCGTCGCGGCACAAGCCCTTTTGCGACGGCAGCCACGCGAAGGCGAATTGGCAAGCCACCGGCGAGCCGGCCACGCAGGAGTCGCAGCCACTCCCCGTGCGCGACGGCCCGGTCAAAGTGACGCCGCGCACGGACGGTCCGCTCAAGATCGAGGGGCCGCTCGAGGTCTGCTCGGGAACCGGGCGCCTGGTCGCGCGCGGCACGGAGACATTTCTCTGCCGCTGCGGCGGCTCGTCGAAGAAGCCGTTCTGCGACGGCACCCACAAGAGGAACGGCTTCAAGTCGGGCTAGCGACATCCGCCCTGGCGTCCCGGGGCAGGCGCCCGGGGGCGCCCCTGCCTAAGGCGGTCACCCGACCGACGCCCCGCGTTACTCCGGTTGGCGAAATTTCGGCCGACGCGCGTGCTGAGTCGCCTCCTACAGCGCCGCTTGTCGGCTCGATGTGCGGCTTTTCGGGGCCGTTTTTCCTAACCCATTGAAATGATTGACCTTGGCATTGTGCATAACAGCGTCGGGGCGCGCTTCTTGCTATGTCAGGGGCATACAAGCACGCCACCGCAACCATGACATTGGCATACAATGTCGCGTTGCTGCGGGCGTGGCCCGCGGCATAGTCGATCGGAGTTTTCCCATGCTGACTCGTTATCTGCGCCTCCTTGCTCTCGCCGTCGTTGCCATCTCTCTTCCGGTGGCGGCCCACCACGTCGACGAGGGCGGAGCGCCCGGCGCGGCGGCGAACCAATCGCTGGGTGCGGAGGAAACGCTTTCAGGCGTCATCGACGAACTGATCGTCATCGACCGGGTAAACAGCGAGACCCATCGCTACCCGATTCTGCGCCAGGCCGACGGCAGCCGCGTCGCGCTGCGCGGCGACGCCATTCAGACGCTTACGGCAGGTGCGAAGGCGACCGTGGCCGGCACACAAACCGGCGTGTCGTTCACCGTCGCGCAAATCGTTGCGCAGGCCGATGGTCCGAAGAGTTCACCTTCCCCCACCGCGCGCGTCGAGGGCCGATTCATGGTCGCGCACTCGGACAATTTCGAAACCGGAACGAGCCGGTTCATCTACCAGGTGTTCGACGCCGGCGACAATGCCACCGACATCGCGCTGCCGTTCCTGCCGGGCCCGCTGGGCCCCGGGATGCGCGTCGTCGTCGACGGCACGCTCGCAACCGATGGCAAGAGCGTCATTGCCGGCAGCATCGAAATCCAGTCCATTCCGGAAGCCAACGCCTTACCGGCGACGACCAACTATCTCGTCCTTCCGATCAAATTCCCGGCCAGCGGCTCGGGAACCGCTCTCGACCCGTGGGTCTACAACGCCGATCCGTTCACGCCGGCGACGCTCAACACGTCGGTCTTTGGAGCGCTCCCCACCAAGAGCGCCAAGGAATACTACAAGGAGGCCTCCTACGGCCTGCAGCAGCTGTCCGGCATCACGGCCGACGATGGGAGCGGCGGCTTCCTGAAGGCGACCGTCGCAAAACCGGCCACGTGCGACATCAACGTGATCGCAAACGCAGCAGCGGCCGCGGCCAGGGCGCGCGGATATCCAATCGACGCCAGCGGCAACCCCACCGGAACGTACACAGGCATCCTTTACGTCTTCAACGGCGTGTCCGGATGCGGTTGGTCGGGCCTGGCCTACGTAGGCTACGCCCGCGCCTATTCGAACAACACTCCCGCGCTGTGGGTAATCGGCCACGAGCTCGGCCACAACTTCGGCCTGCTGCACGCGGGCAGCCTCAACTGCACGGGGGCGCCGATCGGTTGCGGCGCTTCGGGCACCGTCGCCGAATACGGCGACCCTTTCAACACGATGGGCAACAGCGGCAATACCGGACACTTCGACGCGGCGCAGAAAAGCATCCTCGGATGGATTGCCCCGTCCACGGTAAAGACGCACGCGGGAGGCACGGTCACCTACACTCTGTCGCCCATTGAAACGGGCGGCCAGTCGACCTACGCCGTCAAGATTCCCACGACTAACGCAAACCGCACGTACTGGATCGAATATCGGCAACCGGCGGGCGTGTTCGACGCCTTCATCGTGCCGCCCGGCTATCCGAACGCAGGCGCGCAGATCCGCATCGAATATCCGTTCGAGAAATCTTCCGGCAGCGACGACACCGAAATCCTGGACATGACGCCCGCGACGCAGGGGAACTTCCACGACGCGGCGCTGCTCGCCGGCGCACCGGCGTTTGTCGATGCCTCCACCAACTTGTCGATCAACGTGATTTCGGCGACGCCCGGCGCGGCCGGAGCGCTCACCGTGCAGGTCGCGACGTCGACAGGCACCCCGACCACCACGACGCTGGCCAGCTCGCTCAATCCGTCGAATCCGGGCTCCGGCGTCACATTCACGGCGACCGTGACCGGCCTGGCGCCCACGGGCAGCGTCAGCTTCACCGACGGCGGCGCGTCGATCGCAGGGTGTGCGTCGGCCGTCGTTTCCGGCATCGGCAACGTGCGCACCGCCTCCTGCTTCACATCGAGCCTCACCGCAGGCACGCACAGCATCGTCGCGACCTATAGCGGCGACGCCGCGAACGCCCCCTCGACGAGCAGCGCGTTGTCGCAGGTGGTCAAATCCGCATCGACGACGACGCTCGCGAGTTCCGCGAATCCGTCGGCGGTCGGCGCCAATGTGACGTTCACGGCATCCGTGACCGGCATCGCGCCGACCGGCAACGTCAACTTCACCAATGGCGGCCTCTCGCTCACCGGCTGCTCCGCCGTGACGCTGGCCGGCAGCGGCAACACGCGCACAGCCACATGTTCCACGTCCACGCTCGCCGCGGGCACGCGCAGCATCGTCGCGGCCTATGGTGGCGACGCGGGCAACGCCGCTTCTACCAGCAGCACGCTCTCGCAAGTGGTGAAGGCCGCCAGCACGACGACAGTGGCCAGCTCGCTCAACCCGTCGACGTTCGGCGCCAACGTGACATTCACGGCGACGGTCACGGGCACCGCGCCGACGGGCAGCGTCAACTTCAAGGACGGGGCGACGTCCCTCGCCGGCTGTTCCGCCGTGGCCTTTGTCGCCGGCATCGGCAATACGCGCAGCGCGACATGCTCCACGGCCAGCCTGAGTGTCGCGACGCACAGCATTACCGCAAGCTATGGCGGCGACGCCGGAAACGTCCCGTCGGCCAGCGCCACGCTGTCGCAGGTGGTCCAGGCGTCGGCGACTCCGACGACCACGACGCTTGCCAGTTCGCTGGACCCATCGACGTTCGGCGCCAACGTGACATTCACGGCGACGGTCACAGGCACCGCGCCGACGGGCAGCGTCAACTTCAAGGACGGGGCGACGTCGATCGCCGGCTGTTCCGCCGTTGCCTTTGCCGCCGGCAGCGGCAACACGCGCAGCGCGACATGCTCCACGGCCAGCCTGAGTGTCGCCACGCACAGCATTACCGCAAGCTATGGCGGCGATGCCGGAAACAACCCGTCGACGAGTACGGCGCTGTCGCAGGTAGTCCAAGCGTCGGCGGCTCCGACGACCACGACGCTCGCCAGTTCGCCGAATCCGTCGACGTTCGGCGCCAACGTGACATTCACGGCGACGGTCACCGGTACCGCGCCCACGGGCAGCGTCAACTTCAAGGATGGGGCGACGTCGATCGCCGGCTGCTCCGCCGTTGCCTTTGCCGCCGGCAGCGGCAACACGCGCAGCGCGACATGCTCCACGGCCAGCCTGAGTGTCGCCACGCACAGCATTACCGCAAGCTATGGCGGCGATGCCGGAAACAACCCATCGACGAGTACGGCGCTGTCGCAGGTCGTCACCAGCGGCGGCGGCGGGTCGATCAATGTCGCGCTGGCGGCCAACGGCGGGGTTGCGTCGGCGTCGAGCAGCCTGGGGGCGGGCTATCCCGCCAGCGCGGTCAACAACGGCGAGCGCGCCGGCCTCAATTGGGGCGCCGGCGGGGGCTGGAACGACAGTACGCTGGGCGTGTTTCCGGACTGGGTGCAGATCAACTTCAGCGGCACCAAGACCCTCGACCATGTGGTCGTCTATTCAGTCCAGGATAACTGGCAGAACCCGATCGATCCGCCGGCGACTCTCACCTTCAGCCTGTACGGCGTCACCGACTTCCAGGTGCAGGGCTGGAACGGCAGCGCCTGGGTCACGCTGGGCACGGTCACCGGCAACAACCTGGTCAAGCGCACCGTGACCTTCGCGCCCACCACCACCGACCGCATCCGCATCAACATCACCAACGCCTTGTACCAGTACTCGCGCGTGGTCGAAGTCGAGGCGTGGACGGTGAGCGGAGGCGGCACGGCCAGTGCCACCACACTGGCCAGCTCGCTCAACCCGGCCAACGTCGGGGCCCCGGTCACCTTCACGGCCACGGTCACCGGCACCGCGCCGACCGGCAGCGTCAACTTCACCGACGGCGGCGCGGCGATCGCCGGCTGCTCCGCGGTGGCCTTCGCTGCCGGCAGCGGCAACACGCGCAGCGCGGCCTGCACGACTTCCGCGCTCACCGCCGGCAGTCACACCATCGGCGCCAGCTACAGCGGCGACGCCGGCAATACTGGTTCCAGCGCGACACTCGCGCAAACCGTCAATTCGGTGGCGCAGATCAATGTCGCGCTGGCGGCCAACGGCGGGGTCGCGTCGGCGTCGAGCAGCCTGGGGGCGGGCTATCCCGCCAGCGCGGTCAACAACGGCGAGCGCGCCGGCCTCAATTGGGGCGCCGGCGGGGGCTGGAACGACAGTACGCTGCGGCGTGTTTCCGGACTGGGTGCAGATCAACTTCAGCGGCACCAAGACCCTCGACCATGTGGTCGTCTATTCGGTCCAGGACAACTGGCAGAACCCGATCGATCCGCCGGCGACTCTCACCTTCAGCCTGTACGGCGTCACCGACTTCCAGGTGCAGGGCTGGAACGGCAGCGCCTGGGTCACACTGGGCACGGTCACCGGCAACAACCTGGTCAAGCGCACCGTGACCTTCGCGCCCACCACCACCGAGCCGCATCCGCATCAACATCACCGGCGCCTTGTACCAGTACTCGCGCGATGGTCGAAGTCGAGGCCTGGGGTAACTGACCGGCAACCCGCCCGCAGTTTCTTGGGTTGTCGCTGCGGGCGGGCAGCGAACGCTGGACTTTTCTGGCAGGATTCGGCCTGGAGGATAATGTCCCGAGGCGCAGGCGCAGGTGCATCGAATCCGCCAGCGGCGACGCGCGATCGGCAGACACGATGAGCGCGCCGGTCAGCCTGTCGCCGCGAGCCGCCCGCATCCACCGAGCCCCTCGACATCAGCTTCGAATCGGACGCCCTGTCCGCACTGACGCGCAACTTCGCCCTCCACGGCGACGCCTTCCGCATGTTTTCGCCCGCGCTGCAGCGCCACATCTGGGTGCTGTCGCATCCGGATCACGTGCGCCACGTGCTGGTCGACCGCAACGCCAATTTCACGAAGGGCATCGGCATCGATCGCGTGGCGATCCTGCTCGGCGGCGGCCTCATGACGAGCGAAGGCGACACATGGCGCGCCCAACGCAAGCTCATCCAGCCATCGTTCCATCGCAACGTGATCGCAACCTGGATGCCGCACCTGCACGCCGCGAACGCGGCGCTGACCTCGAAGTGGGCGACGCAGCGACCGCGGGCGCGGCGATCAACATCACGCAGGACATGAGCGAGGTCGTCGCTCGACGTCGTGTTGCGGGCCCTCTTCGGCGAAGACCTGCCGCGCCTCGTATCGGGGCGGCGCCAATCCATTCGCGCTGCTGACCGACGACACCAGCGCAACCTTGCCTTCGCATACAAGTTCCGGCAGCTCTGGAAGCTCATCATGGACGAGGTGCACCGCCGGCGCCGCGATGGCGTGCGCCACAACGACATCGTGTCGCAATTGCATCGACGCGCGCGACCGGCAGTCGGGCGCGAACCGATGGCCGACCGCGCGCTGCATCGACGAGATCATGACACTGATCGTCGCGGGCCACGAGACCACGGCGAGTTCGCTCAATTGGTTCTGGTACCTGCTGACCCAGGCGCCACGATGCCGCGCAGCCAACTGCACGCGGAAGTCGACGCGACGCAGGTCGGGACCGGCCGGGCTATGGCGATCTCGAGCAATTTGCCCGTACATGCGTAGGGCGATCGACGAGACGCTGCGATTGTATCCGCCCGGCTGGCTGCTGACCAGGCGGTCCATCGAGGCGGAGACGTCGGCGAATTCTGCGCTGCCCGGGAAGACGGAGGTGCTCATCTCGCCCTACCTGGTGCACCGCCATCCCGCGCTGTGGACCGATCCTGACCGGTTCGATCCCGACCGTTCTCCTGCAGGACGCGCGTCCGGGCGCAACCGATTTGCCTATCTGCCGTTCGGACTTGGCCCGCGCGCCTGTATCGGCGAACATCTCGCCTTGGTGGAAATGCATGCGCATGTCGCGATGCTTGCCCGCCGCTTCACTTGGAACTTGTGCCGGGACAGACCATCGAACTCGAGGCGCAGGTCAACCTCCGCACGCGCATGCCTTTGCGTATGATTCCGCGTGTGCGCCCAGAGCAAATGAACGCAATGAACACAGTGGAACGCAACCGAATGCATGCGCATCACCGGCCGCAGCCGCACCTGCCTGGCCGCTAAAATCCATGATCGACATGTTGCTGCCCACACTGACCCACGCCCTTGATGCCGCCGCGGATACCGCGCGCGGCGTCAACTTCATTGCCGGGGAGACGAGCGAGCGGCGCGTGCCCTATTCCCTGCTGCGCTCGCGCGCCCTCGGAGTACTGGGGCATCTGCAGCGGATCGGCGCGCTGCCCGGAACGGAAGACGATCATCCTGGTCGACGGGCCGGAGCCTTTCATCGACGCATTCTGGGGTTGCGTACTCGGTCGTATCGTGGCGGTTCCGCTGGCGCCGGGCAACGCCGACGAGCACAAGGCAAAATTCTTTCGCGTGCTGGATCGCCTGCAGGCGCCGTACCTCGCCACCGAGCGCAAGGCCTACGAGCGCCTGAAGGCGTATGCCCAGGCCAACGAACTCGGGGCTCGCTGGCCGGCTCGACCGGCGTGTGCTGTTCATGGACGAAATCACCGAGTTCGCCAAGCCGGGCGCGCGCCAGCCGCCACGCCGGACGACATCGCCTTCGTCCAGTTTTCGTCGGGCTCGACCAGCGAGCCAAAGGGGTGGTGCTCACCCATCGCAACGTGATGACCAACATCGACGCCATCAGCGCCGGCATCGGTGCGACACCCGAAGATTCGAGCCTGTCGTGGATGCCGCTGACGCACGACATGGGACTGATCGGATTCCACCTCGTACCGATCGCCGCTCGCGCGGAGCACTGGCTGATGCCGACCGCGCTCTTCGTGCGGCGGCCCGGTCTGTGGATGGCCAAGGCAGCGAACATCGCGTCACGATCACCTGCTCGCCCAACTTCGGCTACATGCACTACTTGAAGTCGCACGATCCCGCCAAAGCGGCCGGCTACGACCTGTCGCGCATCCGCGTGATTTTCAACGGTGCGGAGCCCATTGCCGCGGATCTCTGCCGGCAATTTGCCGACGCGCTCGCGCCCGCGCGTCTCGTACCCGACGTGATGTTCCCGGTCTACGGCCTGGCTGAGGCCAGTCTCGCCGTAACGTTCCCTGCAGTCGGCGCTCCGCTGCTGCGATTTGCCTGGAGCGCGGACGCACTGGGTCCGGGCGACGTTGTCCGCCCGACGGCGCCCGGTGCGGGCGATGCCGTCGAACTGGTGTGCGTGGGCAGCCCGTCCGGCATTGCGAGATGCGGATCGCGAGCGATGCGGGAGACGCCTGCGCGCCCCGGAACAGTGGGTCGCATTCTCATTCGCGGCGACAACGTCAGCACTGGCTATTATGGCGACGACGCGCTTACCTCGCGTCGCGTACGCCGGAAGGGTATTTCGACACGGGCGACCTCGGCACAATCTACAGCGGCGAACTGGTCGATCACCGGCCGCATCAAGGAAATCCTCTTCGTCGCCGGCCAGAACCACTTTCCCCCAGGATATCGAACTGGTGCTGGCGCAACACGCCGGCATCGAACTCGGACGCGCGGCGGCTGCGGGCGTGCGCGCGGCGCATGCGGCGACCGATGACGTGCTCGTGTTCCTGCTCACCAAGGAGGACGATCCCGCGCCTTCGCGGCTCAGTCGCGCATCGTCCGGCGAGTGGTGAACGAGCGGACGGGCGTCCCCGTCGCTGCGGTCATTCCCGTCCGCCAGTTTCCCAAGACGACCAGCGGCAAGGTTCAGCGCTTCGCGCTGGCCCGCGACTTCGACGCCGATGGCCGTTTCGCAGACGGTACTGGCCAAGGTCGACCGGCGGTCGAAGGAGCATCCGGATTGGGCGATCAGGCGGCGGAAGGTAGCGTCGAGGAAAAGTTGCTTGCGATCTGCCAAGCCGCGATGCCCAAGCCGCCAGTTTGGCGCCCGACGACAACCTGTTCGAATTAGGGACCGGTTCGCTGACGCTGGCGCAGATCTACGAAAAGGTCGAAGCGACGTATCCCGGCCGGCTCGAAGTCACGGACTTCTTCGAATATCCGACGGTGCGCGCCATGGCCGGCTACTTCTCCGGCAAGATGGCAACGCGGCACGCTGAGGCGCGGTGACTGCGCTGTCGTATTCGTCCGGCAGCCTTCGGGTACTTCCACTTCTTCTGCAGCCATAGCCAGTCCGACGGGCTCGCCAGGATCTCCGCTTCCAGCGATGCGCGCGTAACGCTCGGAAATGAGCACGTCGGTGCCCTCTTCGTACGGCGGCTCGGCGAGAATCGACAGGCGCACCGAGTAGTAGCCGCGCCGGATCCGCCGCATCGCCACGTACAGCACCGGCGCCTGCAGGAAATTGGCGATCTTGCCGGCGCCGATGAAGAATGCCGTGTCCTGGTTAAGAAATCGCGTCCAGTGCTGGGTCTCGTGGCGCTTGGGCGTCTGGTCGGCGACCAGCGCATACGCACGCGGCTCTCCCGACCACTTCATGATTTCGAAGATGAAGTCTTCGCGCGGAATGACGTTGCCGCCAAAGCGCGCCCGCGCATCGCGCACGTATTCATCGACTGATTTCAAGCCCTGCCGCCGATAGACGACGTCGATCGGGAATGCCGAAATGCGCGCCGGCGCCCAGGAACAGCCACTCCCAGTTGCAGACGTGTGCGGTAAGCAGGAGCACCGTCTTGCCGGCGTCGGCGTAGTGGCGGACGAGTTCCGGATTCTCCATCACGACGCGCCGCCTGAATTCCTCGGCGCTGGCGCCGTAGCCCCACAGCGCCTCGATGAGCCCGTCGCCCAAGTTGCGGTACATCTGCCGGACGATCGCGTAGCGTTCGGCCGGCGCTCTTGTCGGGGAATGCGCGGGCGACGTCCTCCTCCACGCGCGCCCGCCGCCAGCGCACGATGTGGAACGCGACGAACTCCATCAGCCGGCCCCATGGATAGACCAGGGGCAGCGGGAAGTACGTCAAGCGCCTTGAGGAGGAATTTCATCTTGGGGCGGTTGTCGTTCGGCATCAGGCGTACAGCGGCTTCGCGTATTTCCACTTGCGGTGGATCCACAGCCAATCGGCGGGGCTGGCGCGAATCTCGTCCTCGAGCGCGCGCGCGTAGCTCTCGATGATCTGCGCGCCGTTCCCGTGGTCGAGGTCGCGGCCGTACGGCGGCGACGCCAGCAGCTTGAGCCGCGCCGAATAGAAGCCCTGGCGCTCGCGCCGCATCGAGACGAACAGCACTGGCGCGTTCAGGATCCTCGCAATCTTGTCGGCGCCGACGAAGAACGCCGTGTCCTGGTTGAGGAAGCGCGACCAGTGCTTCTCCTCGCGCTTCTGCGGCGTCTGGTCCGCGACGAGCGCGTAGGCGCGCACCTGGCCCTTGCGCTTCATCACGTCGACCAGGAAGTTGTTGGCGGGGATCGGATTGCCGCCGAACCGCGACCGCCCCTCGCGCAGGAAGCGGTCGAAACCGGCGACGCGCTGCGGTTTGTAGACGGCGTCGATCGGGATGCCGAGCTGCGTGCCGGCGGTCAGCAACAGCCATTCCCAGTTGCAGAAATGCGCGGCGAGCAGCACGACCGATTGGCCGCGCTCCGTGAATTGCCGCAGCAGCTCGGGATTTTCGATGCGCACGCGGCGCTGCATCTCCGCCGCGCTAGCGCCATAGCCGTACAGCGTTTCGAAGATGAGGTTCGCGAGATTGCGGTACGATTGCTTGAGGATGATCGCGCGCTCGGCTTCGCTCTTTTCCGGAAAGGCGTTGCGCAGGTTCGCCGTGGCGAGCGGGCGGCGCCAGCGGAAGACGTAAAAGGCGACGCGAAAGAGCGCCTTGCTCAGTTCATAGAGAACGGGCAGCGGCAGCCGGGTGAGGAACTTGAGCAGGAGTCGCACGGGGTGGGGGCGGTGTTTCGCACGGCCGAGAGCCTCTTGTGCGCCGGCAAATCATGGAAAACGGCGTGAGCGTAGACGACTTCCCGCAACCGGGCAATCTTGCCAGGCTGGCTGCCACCGGTCATGTCGTGCCGCTGCCGCCGGTCGACGCAGGAATCGATCTGTGGTGGACGGCGCTCGACCGCCCCGCCGGCGACGTCGCGGATCTCGCGCATTGCCTGTCGGAGGCCGAGCATGCGCGCGCGCGACGCTTTGGCACGGACCTCTTGCGGACGCGCTGGATCGTCGGGCGCGCGACGCTGCGCGGGCTCCTGGGACGTGCGCTTGGCATCGCGCCGTCCGAAGTTGCGCTGCGGCGCGGGCTGCGCGGCCGCCCCGAATTGGACCTGGAGAAGTCGTTCGACTTCAACGTGTCGCACACGCGGGGCATGGCGCTGATCGGCATCGCAACGGCGCTCCCGGCGCAATTGCGGATCGGCGTCGACGTCGAGCACGGCGACCGGATCGTCAACGCCGATGGCCTGTCGCGTAAATTCCTCACCGCGCGCGAACGCGAAAGCCTGGCTCCAATGGCCGCGGACGAGCGCAGGCGGGCATTCCTGCGCCTGTGGACGTGCAAGGAGGCGATGAGCAAGGCGACGGGAGATGCGCTCGCCGCGCCGCTTCGGCGGATCGACGTCGCCACCGCCGGCGGCCCCGTCCTGGTCGACGGTCCGCCGCCCTACGTGCCCGCCGATTGGACGCTGCATCCGGTGGCGATGCCCGCCGGATTTCTCGCCACTGTGGCGATTTCGGCATCCCGCTCGATCTCATCGGAGCGGGAATTCTTGACCCGGCGGGGTTTTGCGCGAACGATAGGGACTGTCCGCCATTCTCTCGGGAACGCCCTTGAAAAAGTTGGTCTGCCTGGTCCTCGTCCTTCTGCTTGCCGGTTGCATTCCGATCGGCCTCAAGAGTTCGTCGTTGCCGCTATCGCTGGCGGCCGCCGGGCCGGCTCCCGCTATTTGAACTTACCGCGTCCGGCGACGCGCCACAGGGATTCGACGCGGCCGCCGCGGACGCCGACGATTTCCTCGTGCAGGTGGACCGTGGTCGCTTACGAATGCCCGACACGCGTCCGACACTGGTGTACGACGGCGACTGCGGCATCTGCCGCTACTGGGTCAACTATTGGCGCGGCCTCACGCGTGGGCGCGTCGTCTACCGCCCATACCAAGAGGCCGCGGCGGATTTCCCGGCAATTCCACCGGCAGCGTTTCCGCACGCGGTTCAGCTGATCGAGCCCGACGGGCACGTGTTCGCGGGCGCGGCCGCCTCGTTCCGCGTGCTGCGCGACGTTCCGGGACATGCCGCCTGGTGGTGGCTGTACGCCCACCTGCCGGGCTTCGCCCGCGTCAGCGAACGGGCCTATGCGTTCACTGCGCGGCGCAGAGGCATGCTCGATCGCGTCTCCAGGCTCATGTGGGGTCCCGCACTCGAACCCGAGAGCTACGACCTGGTGAGTTGGACTTTCCTGCGGCTCTTCGGCGCGATCTACGTCGCCGCATTCGCGTCGCTCGGCGTTCAGATTCAGGGCTTGGCAGGTCGCGCCGGAATCCTGCCGCTGGCGGATTACCTTTACGTGGCATACCGGGAACTCGGCAGCGCGGCGTATTGGGCCGTGCCCACGGTGTTCTGGCTGAATTCGTCTGACACCGCACTGGTTGCGGGCACCGTCGTCGGCGTGCTGCTGGGATTGCTGGTCGTGGCGGACCGGTGGACGCGTCCCGCGCTCGTCGGCCTGTTTGCGCTCTACCTGTCTTACGTTTACGCCGGACAGGATTTCATGAGCTTCCAGTGGGACCTTCTGCTGCTGGAAGCAGGCTTCCTGGCCATGTTCCTTACGGGCGGGTCGCGAATCGTGATCTGGCTCTATCGTTGGCTGGTCTTCCGCTACCTGTTTCTTGCCGGCGCGGTAAAGCTTCTTTCCGGCGACGCGACGTGGCGTGGCCTGACGGCACTTGAATATCATTTCTGGACGCAGCCGCTACCGACGCCCGTCGCATGGTATGCGGCCCAACTGCCGCACGGTCTCCTGGCCGGCGCGACCGCGGCCACGCTCGCCGTCGAACTTGGGGTCGTCCTCCTGATCTTCCTGCCCCGGCGCCCGCGAGCCGTTGCGGCCTGCGGCGTGCTGTCGTTCCAGTCATTGATCCTGCTTACCGGCAACTACAACTTCTTCAATCTCCTCACCATGCTGATGTGCATCTTCCTGTTCGACGACGCGGCGTTGCGGCACTTGATCCCGCTGCGCGTTGCTGCGTGGATCGGGAGGCGCGCACCTAGCCCGGGACGCGCGGCCACGCTGATCGCGACGGCGCTTGCGCTGATCGTGGTGCCGGTCGGATTCAACCGGATCTGGCAGACAGTGACGCGTACCAATCTGCCCGTGCTCGGCGCCGTGTCCCACGCGCTGTCCCCGCTGCTGATCGTCAATCCCTATGGCCTGTTCGCGGTCATGACAACTACGCGGCCCGAAATCGTGATCGAGGGTTCCGACGACGGGTACTCCTGGCGCGAATACGTGTTTCGCTACAAACCGGGGCCGCTGACCCGCGCCCCGCTCTGGAATATTCCGCACCAGCCGCGGCTCGACTGGCAGATGTGGTTCGCCGCCCTCGGCACCGCAGAGGAGAACCCGTGGTTCGCCGGCCTCATGCTGCGCTTGCTCGAGGGCAGTAGGCCGACCCTTGCGCTGCTTTCCTCCAATCCGTTTCCCGATCATCCGCCGAAATTCGTGCGGGCAAGAGTCTACGATTACCGCTTCGCTGATCCACGCGTGCGCGCCGCGACCGGTCAATGGTGGGTACGCGAGTTGAAGGGAGCATATTTTCCAACGGTGAGCCTGGCCGACTTCGCAGCCAGCGAACGCCCGGCCACCGGGTCGCCATGATGTGCGCTTATCGTATGCATGTGCATGCGTCGGTCCGCCGCGTCCCTTCCGCGGGCGCTTCGTCGCCGCTTGGGGCGCTTTGTCGACTGGGTGTTGTGTCCGGACCGCTGGTTCTTACGATGGCATCCGCCGAACCGCCGGCCGTCCAAGGGGAGCCAAGCGTATGCGACACACATTCCTGGCATTGCTGTTGTGCGTCTCGACCGTGGGTTGCGGCGCCGCCAAGCCTCCGGAAGGCCGCTGGGAGGGCCCGGTCGACATTCCCGGCAGGGACCTGCGACTCGTCGTCGACCTGACGCGGGACAAGGCAGGCGCGTGGACGGGATCGATCATCGTCCCCGGGTTGGGCATCAAGGGTGAACCGCTCTTGCACCTCGTCGTGACCGATGCCGACGTCGCCTTCGACGTCGGCAGTTCGCTGGCCACCGCGGCCGGTCCGGCCGCGTTCAAGGCGAGCGTGACCGCTACCGGCGACATGGCAGGCGAAATGAAACAAGGCGGCAACGAGGCGAAATTCGAATTGCGAAGGGTCGGCGCCGCACAGGTCGAGCAATCGCAACAAAGCACGCGGGTCGCGCGCGACATCGAAGACCAATGGACCGGCGACATCGAGCTCAACGGCTATCCGCGCCACATCACGATCACGCTCGAAAACCACGGCGATGCCGCGGCGACGGCCACGTTCGTCGTCGTCGGCAAGCAGACAACCAACGTACCCATCGACTTGGTCGTCGAGGAAGGCAATTTCCTGAGAGTCGAGTCGCAGGCGAATCGCGTCGCATTCGAAGGCCGCTTCGCCAAGGAAAAGGGCGAAATCACCGGCACCTTCGAAATGGGGTCGATCGAATTGCCGCTCGTGTTGCGGCGCGTTTCCGCGAGGGCATCGTGAAAACCGCCATCATCGCGCTCGCCGCAGCAACCGTCGTCGCCTCGGGTATGGCCACCGGACAATCAACGTTTCGCGGCGACGCGCTTCATGCGGGCGCCGTGAACGACGCGGGTCCGCGAAAGCTCCACGGCGTCAAATGGAAATTTCCGACGGGCGACCGGATCGTTTCCTCGCCGGTTTACGCGGACGGCACGATCTTCTTCGGCGGCGATGACGGCAACGTCTATGCGGTGAACGCGGCCGATGGCCGCCAACTCTGGAAGCGCCGAACGGGCGGTCCCGTGTCGGCGACGCCGGCGGTCGCAGGTGCCATCCTCTACGTCGGCAGCTACGACGGCAAGTTCTATGCGCTCGATGCGCGCACGGGAAACCCGCGCTGGAAGTTCGCCACCGGTGGTGAGCGACGATTCGAGGCCCGCGGGCTGCACGGAATGCAGCCCAAGAACCAGACCATCGCCGACCCTTTCGACATCTTCCTGTCGAGCCCCGTCCTGGGCGGCGGGTCCGTGTATTTCGGCAGCGGCGACGGCAACGTCTACGCGCTCGACGCGCAAACCGGCGATCTCAAGTGGAAGTTCCAGACCGGCGACGTCGTCCACGCCTCGCCCGCGTACGCCGACGGTATCGTGTTCGTCGGCAGCTGGGACAGCTACTTCTACGCTCTGGACGCGAGGACCGGCACCGAGAAATGGCGTTTTCACGGCGGCGAGGACGCGCTGATGCACAACCAGGTTGGCTTCCAGTCGTCGGCGGCGGTCATCAATGGCGTCGTGTATGTCGGCTGCAGGGATTCCAACCTCTACGCGATCGACGCGGCGACCGGCAAGGAAAAGTGGCGCTTCAACAACAGTGCCAGCTGGGTGATCAGTTCGCCCGCCGTCACGCAGGGCAAGGTGATATTCGGCACGTCGGATTCGTCGCTTTATTACGTGCTCGACGCGCAAACGGGCAAGGAGATCGCCAAGCAGCAAGGCAACGCCTACGTGTTCTCGTCGCCGTCGGTCGCGGGCGATGTGGTCTACATCGGCGTGCTGAACGGGACGCTGGAGGCTCGCGATTTGCAGAGCGGCGAACTGGTGTGGGACTACCAGACCGACGCCTCCCGGCGCAACGCCGGGTGGGCGCTGACGGCCGACCGCAAGTTCAACTCGCGGATGCTGTTCTGGTCCAACTGGCGCGAGACGCCGATCGTCGCGGCGATCCAGCAGTTCGGCGTCGGGTCGATCTTCTCGACGCCGCTGATCGTCGGCGGCACAGTCTATTTCGGCAGCACGGACGGCAACCTGTACGCACTGGAATAGCCGGCGGCGCGTTCGAAGCGTCCGCCCGCCCTGCTCAGGTGAGATGGAGCTTGAAGGAGCCGTCGGGAGCCTTGTTGAAATCGATTCCCTCGACCACCGCTGAATCATTGCCTGCCCGCTTGACATAGTCCACGTGGATGATCACGACTTCCGCAAATTCCGGTTTCCCGGCGATGAATTTCGCGCCAGCGGATGCGATCTTCGACGCTTCAGTGGTGCGCTCGGCTGTCACTCCGTTGTTCAGCTTGCTGTTGACAACGGTTATCGTGACCTGATGCGCGGTGGACTTGACCTCGATGTCGGTTTTCTTGTAGCCGGCGACGGCAGCGGCCGCCTCCTGCAGGGCTGGATACGCTCCGTCAGCGCCCCAAACATGGAACGATGCACTCACCGCAAAGAAGGTAATCAATGCCGTGACTGCCCACGTGTTCTTCATTGCGTCTTCCAATCTGGGGACCGCGATCGACATTCCTGTACGGCTCGATTAGGCTAGACGATCGCCGAGTAACACGGCTTGACCTAAGTCAAAGCAGGCAGCGCGGGTACGCCGAATTGCTTCCGCAGAACTCAGCGCGATTCAATGAGCGAATTGATCCCTCCATCATCCAAACCGCAGCCGGGCCGGGTCGCGCGCCCGCAAATGCGCGTTGGCCACGCCGGCTGGATCGGCTGGATTCCTGGTGTGCATGTGTTGCGCCATTACGAAATGGCGTGGCTGCGACACGATGTCGTGGCGGGGCTGGTACTGACAACAGTACTGGTCCCCGTCGGCATCGCCTACGCGGTGGCCGCCGGCTTGCCCGCCATCTCCGGCCTGTACGCAACCGTTATTGCGCTGTTGGTCTACGCCGTGTTCGGCCCCAGCCGCGTACTGGTACTGGGACCGGATTCGTCGCTGGTTGCCCTGATCATCGCCGTAGTGCTGCCGCTTTCCGCCGGCGATTCTCAGCGTGCGGTGGCGCTCGCGGGAATGATGGCAGTCGCATCGGGCTTGCTGTGCATCCTGGCCGGCGCGGCACGCCTGGGGTTCGTCACGGAGCTTCTCTCCAAGCCGATCCGCTACGGCTACATGAACGGCATTGCGCTTACCGTGCTCATTGGCCAGCTACCCGCGCTGTTCGGTTTCTCGGTCGAGTCCGACGGCCTGTTGAACGAAGTCCAGGGGCTGGTCCGCGGCGTGCTGTCCGGAAAGACAAACTGGACCGCACTATCGCTCGGCGCCGGCGCCCTCGCCGTGATCCTGCTGCTGAAGCGCAGCAACCGCCTGCCGGGTGTCCTGTTCGCCGTCGTGGGTGCCACCGTCATTGTCGAGGCGATGCATCTTGCAACGCGTGCCGGCGTTTCGGTCCTGGGAACGCTGCCGCAGGGGTTGCCCGCATTCAGTTTTCCCATGATCACCTATGGCGACGTCGCTCCGGTGCTGCTCGGGGGTTTCGCCGTCGCCCTCGTTTCGTTCGCTGACACGAGCGTGCTCTCGCGCGCCTACGCCGCGCGCGCCGGAAATTTCGTCGACCCCAACCAGGAGATGATCGGACTGGGGGCGGCCAACCTGGCCGCCGGATTCTTCGGCGGCTTTCCGGTGAGCGCCAGCGCGTCTCGCACACCGGTCGCCGAAGCCGCGGGCGCCAGAACGCAATTGGCCGGTGTCGTCGGCGCGCTCGCCGTGGCTGCGCTGTTGCTGATCGCGCCAAGCCTGCTGCGAAGCCTGCCCACCGCCGCGTTGGCCGCGGTCGTGATCGCGTCTGCAATCTCCCTGATAGAGATCACCGACCTGCGCCGCATCTACCGCATCCAGCGCTGGGAGTTCTGGCTCTCCATCGGCTGCCTTGCCGGCGTAGCCGTTCTCGGCGCAATTCCTGGCATTGGCTTGGCAATCGTGATCGCGGTGATCGAATTCCTTTGGGATGGCTGGCGTCCTCATTCCGCGGTACTGGGTCGTGTCGAGGGCGTCAAGGGCTACCACGACATCACGCGCTACCCCGAGGCCCGCCTTATCCCCGGATTGGTGCTGCTTCGCTGGGATGCGCCGCTGTTCTTTGCCAACGCCGAGTTGTTCCAGAACCGAGCACTCGACGCCGTTGCGGCGTCGCCGACGCCGGTACGCTGGCTTGTCGTGGCGGCTGAGCCGGTCACCAGCGTCGACGTGACCGCCGCTGACATGCTGACTGAATTGGACGAAACTTTGAACGCATCCGGCATCGAACTGTGCTTCGCCGAAATGAAGGATCCGGTCAAGGACAAGCTCAAGCGATTCGGCATCTTCTCGCGCTTCGGCGACGAGACGTTCTTTGCAACCGTGGGTGAGGCCGTCAACAGCTATCTCGGCGCTTTTCCCGTGGACTGGGTGGACTGGAGGGACCGGAGTCCATGAGTCTTCGGTAGGGCGGTGAAGATCTCGGGGGTCGGCAGACTAGTAGGCGACCTTGGCGACGGTGCGAAGCTCTTCGGCGGTTGTCGTGCCGAAACCGAAGAACTCGAGGTACGCCGGGATCTGCTCGAACAGCATGTCAGTGCCAATCTGGTAGCGGCAGCCCTTGTCCTTCGCGGCCTGCAGGAGCGGCGTGATCTCCTGCTTCATGACGACTTCGCCGACGAATGTCGGGGGCGCGAGCCGCGTGACGTCGATCGGATACGGGTCGCCCGTCTTCATCCCCAGCGGCGTCGCGTTGACGACCAGGTCGAAGCCGGTCGGGTCGTTCGAATGCAAGCCCGTCTCGATGGCCGGATAGTGATGTTTGATGCGGGCTGCAAGCGCTTCGGCCGACGCGGCATTGGTATCGGAAAGCAGGAGCTTCGCCACGCCTTCGCCGGCGATCGACGCGGCAATGGCGCTGCCTACGCCTCCGGTTCCGACGACAAGGCACGAAGCGCCTGCGAATTCGAAGTCCTTGCGCTTCAACCCGCGCGTGAATCCCGCGCCGTCGAACATGTCACCCAGCAGCGTGCCGTCGGGGCGCTTGAGTATGGCGTTGCAGGATCCGGCAACCTGCACGGCAACGGAAGCCTCATCGAGCAGCGCGACCGTCGCGACCTTGTGGGGCATCGTAACGAGCGCGCCGCGGATGTTCGTCAGGCGGAACAGCGCCTTCAGCACAGTCGGGTAATCGGCGGCCTGAACGCCCATCGGCACGACGACGGCGTCGATGCCGGCCTTGTCGAACCACGGATTGTAGATAAGCGGTGCCTTGAACGCCTCCGTTGGATATCCAACATGCGCGATCAATGTCGTCTTGCCGCTGATCATGCCGCCCTCCCTCAGTCCATCGTCCGCATCTTACCTTGTCAACCCGGGCACGTGCCCGGCTTTGCAGGGAGGAGTACGATCGAACGCCGGCACCCGATTGGGCGAAAGACAAACTGCAAATCCCCTTGGCCAAGACACGAATCGCGGTCGCCGGGGCGGGGTATATCGGCCTTGCCCACATGGATGTCGCGCGCGCGAGTCCGACCTGCACGCTGGCGGCGGTCGTCGATCCGGCGCCGGCGGCGGTGGAAGTCGCGGCCCGAGCCGGCGTGCCGCTGTACAAGTCGCTAGGCGAGTTGTTCGCGAAAGATCGTCCCGATGGCGTGATCCTCGCGACGCCCAACCTGCTCCACGTCGAGCACGCGCTTGCGTGCATCGCAGCGCGCGTGCCGTGCCTGCTCGAGAAGCCGATTGCGCCCACCGTCAAGGACGCCGAAACATTGGTGAAGGAGGTCGACCGTGCGGGCGCGAAAGTTCTGATCGGCCACCACCGCGCGCACAGCCCGATCATGGCGCTCGCCAAGCAGCTGATCGACGAGGGCCGACTGGGAAGATTGGTTGCCGTCATGGGCAGCGCCGTGTTCTACAAGCCCGACGAGTATTTCCGGGAGGCGCCGTGGCGCAAGCAGGTCGGCGCGGGCCCGATACTTCTCAACATGATCCACGAAGTGCACAACCTGCGCATGTTGTGCGGCGACATCGTCGCGGTGCAGGCGATCGCGTCGCACGCCGTGCGCGCGTTTCCGGTCGAAGACACCGTGGCCATCAACCTGCGCTTCGCCAGCGGCGCACTCGGCACATTCCTGCTGTCGGACACCGCCGCATGCGCGCGAAGCTGGGAGCAGACGTCGCGGGAGAACAAGGCCTATGCAACCTATCCGGACGAGGACTGCTATGTCATCGCCGGAACCTTCGGCTCGCTGTCGATCCCGACGATGCGCATCAAGACCTACGCCAAGGCCGAGGACCGGTCATGGTGGAAGCCGTTCCAGCAGAGCGTTGCCGAGATGACGCGCGACGACCCGCTGACGCACCAGATCGAGCACTTCGGCCGGGTGGTCCGCGGAGAAGCTGCTCCCATCGTCAGCGCGCGGGACGGCCTGCAGAATCTGCGCATCACCGAGGCCATCGCGGAAGCGGCGCGCAGCGGATCGGTCGTCGACACGACGCCAAGCTGATAGCATTGCCCGGCATCGTCCAAAAACGGCAAGGAAGCGCATGAAGACATTCCTGATGCTGCACGGCATCAACCACAACATGTTCGGCAAACGCGATCCAAAGCAGTACGGAACGATTACGCTCGCCCAGATCGATAGCCAACTGAAGGCGCTCGGCATGGAGCTCCGCGTCAAGGTCGTGACCTTCCAGACCAACAGCGAGGGCGAGATGTGCGACCGGATCCACCGCGCCTACCAGGACAAGGTGGACGGCGTGATGCTCAACGCCGGTGCGTGGACGCACTACAGCTACGGCATTCGGGACGCCCTGGCCATCCTGACGGTGCCGGTGGTCGAAGTGCACATGTCGAATATCCACGCGCGCGAGGAGTTCCGGCACAAGTCGGTCTTTGCCGAGATCATCCTCGGGCAGATCTCGGGCTTTGGCGTCGACAGTTACCTGCTGGCGCTGCGCGCGGCCGTGTCGGCGTCCGGAAAGGCGAAGTAGCGCGCGTCGAGGGGCGGGCGGTCAACTCGGCTTCAGGACGAGGCGCCGGGCCGCAAAATCCTCTACGCGTACGCGGAATAGCGAGGGTCGTACATCTGACTTTCGACAAACTCGAGCAGGTTCGCCGGTCGCGGCCTGGACGCCAACCCGCTTTGATACGCGACCTCGGCGACACCCGCCGCGATGTGTGCCGACACTTGACGGATATTGGCCAGCGGCGGGTAAAGGCTTCCTTGATCGAGGTCCGCCTGGGTGACTTGCGACGCGAGTGCATCGGCCGCCGCAAGGAACATCTTCTCGGTAATGCGCGTGGCACCGCATGCAATCGCGCCCAGTCCGACTCCGGGGAAAATGTACGAATTGTTGCCCTGCCGCGGCACGAAGGTCTTGCCCCCTGCCGACACCGCCGGAAATGGGCTCCCGCACGCAAACAGCGCGCGTCCATCGGTCCACTGGTACGCCTGTTCGGCGGTGCACTCCGCCTTCGATGTCGGATTGGACAGCGCGAATACGATTGGACGCGCATTGTATTCGGCCATCGCCCCCAGCACTTCTTGCGTGAACGTGCCTCCGACCGCCGCGACGCCGATGATTCCGCTCGGCTTCAGGGCCTTCACGGCAGAAAGGAAGTCCCCTACGGATTCGCCCTCCTGGGCGTAGGGCAGCTTCTGCGCCGCGAGATCCTTTCGTGATTTGACCACGAGTCCCTTGGAATCGAACAGCCAGATTTTCTTGCGTGCCTGCCCGACATCCGCTCCGTGCCTCGCCATCGCCGCAACAGCAAGGTCGGCCATTCCCGTCGCCGCCTCGCCGGCACCGAGAAACAGCAACCTCTCGTCCGCGAGCGTGCCGCCCTTGATGCGCAGTGCGGACAGGAGGCCCGCCAATGCGACGGCCGCCGTGCCCTGGATATCGTCATTGAAAGTGCAAATGCGGTCGCGATATTTTTCCAGAAGACGGAACGCGTTGTGATTGGCGAAGTCTTCGAACTGAATGATTACGTCGGGAAATACCTCGCGCGCGGCGGTGACGAACTCCTCGATGAGCTCGTCGTAGGGGGCGCCGGTCACGCGCCTGCGGCGCACGCCGACGTAGTACGGATCGTTGAGCAGCGTCTCATTGTTGGTGCCCATGTCGAGTGCGATCGGCAGGCAAATGGAGGGATGCACGCCGGCGCAAGCGGTGTATAGCGACAGTTTGCCAACCGGAATACCCATGCCGTTCGCGCCTTGATCACCCAGCCCGAGAATGCGTTCGCCGTCGGTGACGACGATGATGCCGGCCTTGAGCGGCCAGTTGCGCAAAACATCGGCAACCCGCCCTCGATCGTTGATGCTGATGAACATCCCGCGCGGCCGCTGGAAAATGTGTCCAAACCGTTGGCACGCAAGGCCCACGGTCGGCGTATAGATGAGCGGCTGGATTTCGTCGACGTTGTCGCACACGACCCGGAAGAACAGGGCCTCGTTGCGGTCGTGGAGCGCATTCAGCGCAACGAACTGCTCCAGCGGGTCGGCGATCTTGCGCAGGTTCTCGAGCACTCGCGCCGCCTGCTCCTCCTGCGTGTGCACGTGCGGTGGAAGGAGGCCGCGCAGTCCCAGCGCATCGCGTTCGGTCTCCGTGAAGGCCGTGCCCTTGTTGAGCAGCGGGTCATGGAGTAGCTGCATTCCCCGGGGTATACCCGGCCTTAGGTCGTTCATGATCGTCCTCCGTTGCGTTTAGCTCCTTCTTAGCGCATGCGTGAAAAGCCGCGTTGATGTAGATCAAGTGCAGACGGCAGCGACCCCGTGTGGCCAAGGCGGAAGTGGTCTCCGCACCCGCTCGACCATTGACGCGCCCGCCTCCGTCGGAAACAATCGATACTGCGCCGCGACGCCCCACCGGCGCGATCTCCGAGGAAATTCCCGATGTCGCTCAACACCCCTGCCGCTCGCCGCGACCAGTCCTTCCACCTTCACCCGGCGACCAACCTGCGTGCGGTGCAGAAGGAAGGTCCGCTCGTCATCACGCGTGGCGAGGGCGTCTACGTCTACGACGATGAGGGCAAGCGCTATCTTGAGGGCATGGCCGGATTGTGGTGTGCGTCGCTCGGCTTTTCCGAGCGGCGCCTGGCCGACGCCGCGTATCGGCAGATGTGCCAGCTGCCCTTCTATCACAGCTTTGCGGGGAAGGTCCCGGCGATCAGCGCGGAGCTTGCCGAGCGGCTGATCGGAATCGCGCCTGCGAGCATGGGCAAGGTGCTGTTCGCGAACTCGGGTTCCGAGGCCAACGACGCCGCGATCAAGCTCGCGTGGTACGTGAACAACGCGGTGGGCCGGCCGCAAAAGAAGAAGATCATTTCCCGCAAGCGGGCGTACCACGGAGTCACGATTGCCACCGCGAGCCTGACCGGACTCGCGTTCGCGCACGACGATTTCGACCTGCCGATCGCGCGCATCCTGCATGCCGACTGCCCACACTATTACCGGGGCGCTCAGCCGGGAGAAAGCGAAGAGGCCTACGCAGCGCGACTCGCCGACAATCTGGAGCAGATGATCCTCCACGAGGGCCCCGACACGGTGGCCGCATTCTTCGCCGAGCCGGTGATGGGTGCGGGTGGCGTCATCGTGCCGCCGGCGACCTATTTCGATCGTATCCAGCCGATCCTGAAGAAATACGAGATCCTGTTCGTCGCCGACGAAGTGATCTGCGGCTTCGCGCGCACCGGCAACATGTTCGGCTCGCAGACCTTCAACCTGCGCCCTGACATCATGACGCTGGCAAAGGCCTTGTCCGCCGGCTACCAGCCGATCTCCGCCAATCTGCTCACGAACGAACTGTACGAAATCCTCCTCGCGCAAAGCGACAAGCTCGGAATCTTCGGCCACGGCTATACGTATTCGGCGCATCCGGTGCCGGCTGCCGTCGCTCTGGAGACGCTGAAAATCTACGAGGAACGAGACGTGGTCGCGCAAGTGCGCAGTGTCGGCCCGCGCATGCTGGCAGGCATCAAGAGCTACGCCGACCATCCGCTGATCGGCGACGCGCGCGGAATCGGCCTGATCGGCGCCGTGGAGGTCGTCCGCGACAAGGCAACGAAACAGAGCTTCGATCCCAAGGCCGGCGTCGCCGCGTATCTCGTACGTCGCGCACAGCATCACGGCACGATCCTGCGCAACATGCCAGGCGACAACATTGCGTTCTGCCCGCCGCTGATCATCACGGAAGGCGAAATCGACGAGATGCTGGGCTCGTTCGGCAAGGCGCTCGACGACACCTGGGCGATGGTGAAGGAAAAGGGACTCGCGTGAGCGACTCCGAGCCCATCGTCCGCTTCGTTGGCATTGGCAAGACCTACGACGGCGTCACCCGCGTCGTCCACAGCCTCAATCTCGATATCGAGCGGGGCGAATTCCTGACGCTGCTTGGACCTTCGGGTTCCGGCAAGACAACGACGCTGATGCTGCTGGCGGGGTTCGAGACGCCGACCGCCGGCGAAATCCTGCTCGAGGGCAAACCGCTGTCGCACGTCCCACCATACCAGCGCAACATCGGCATGGTGTTCCAGAATTACGCGTTGTTTCCGCACATGACCGTCTCCGAGAACATCGCCTTTCCGCTATCGGTGCGTGGCGTGGCCGCCGCCGACATCGGCAAACGCGTGGAGCACGCGCTGGACATGGTGCAGCTTGGCGGGTTCGGAGGACGCCGGCCGGCGCAACTCTCGGGGGGCCAGCAGCAGCGTGTCGCAGTTGCGCGCGCGCTGGTGTTCGAGCCCAAGCTGATCCTCATGGATGAACCGTTGGGTGCGCTGGACAAGCAGTTGCGCGAACAGATGCAGCTCGAGATACGCCGACTTCACCAACGTTTGGGCGTGACCATGGTCTACGTCACGCACGATCAGGCCGAAGCGCTCACGATGTCGGATCGCATCGCGGTCTTTCACCACGGCAAGATCCAGCAGCTCGACACGCCGGAACAGATGTATGAAAACCCGAAGAACGCCTTCGTTGCCCGGTTCATCGGCGAGAACAATCGGCTCGATGGCAGCCTGGAGAGCGTGGCGGACGGCCGCTGCACGGTCCGCGTGGGGGCCGGTGATGTGCGAATCGACGGCACGCTGGTGGGACCGGTGCAAAGCGGCGACGCGGTCACGGTATCGCTGCGGCCGGAACGTGTGCAAATCCGCGCGGCGGAGCATACAATCGACGGGCAGCCAAGATGCCGTCTTTCCGGTTCGCTGCGGGAGATCATCTACCTGGGCGACCACGTCCGGGCGCGCATCGCACTGGCCGGCGACGAGGAGTTCATGGTGAAACGGCCGATTTCCGAGGCCCAGACATTGCCGAGCGTCGGGGAGGCGGTCGACGTTTTCTGGGCGCCCGAGCATTGCCGCGCATTCGCGCAGGAGAGCTAGGGGTGCCAAGCACAGTACCAACCGAGGAGGCCAACATGCAAAGCAAGGGGATCTGGGTCGCGGCAATCGCCGCGGCGGCGGCCATGCTGTCTGGAGCGGCATTGGCGCGCGATTTGTCCGTCGTATCGTGGGGAGGTGCCTACCAGGACGCGCAACGCGAGGTCTACTTCGTGCCGTTCATGGAGAAGACCAAGATCAAGATGACCGAGGAAAGCTGGGATGGCGGCGTCGGCACGCTGCGCGCCAAGATTCAGGGCGGCAACAACAACTGGGATGTGGTTCAGGTCGAGTCCGAAGAGCTCCTGCTCGGCTGCGAGGAGGGACTCTACGAAAAGATGGACTGGGCCAAGCTCGGCGGGAAGGACAAATACCTGCCCGACGCGGTCAGCGACTGCGGCGTGGGTGCGATCGTCTACAGCTTCATCCTCGCTTACGACGGCGATAAGATCAAGACCGACCCGCCCAAGTCCTGGGCCGATTTCTGGAACACGCAGAAGTGGCCGGGCAAGCGAGCGCTGCGCAAAGGTCCGAAGACGACGCTGGAGATCGCGCTGATGGCCGACGGTGTCGCGCCGAAAGATGTCTACAAGATACTCGGCACGCCCGAAGGCGTCGAGCGCGCGTTCAAGAAGCTCGATCAGCTGAAGGCGAACATCGTCTGGTGGGAAAAAGGCTCGCAACCGCCGCAGCTGCTGGCCTCCGGCGAGGTCGCGATGACCGATGCCTACAACGGGCGCATCGCCGCTGCGAACGACAAGGACAAGAAGAACTTCAAGATCGTCTGGACCAACAACCTCTATACGATCGATTCGTGGGTCATCATGAAGGGAACGCCGAACAAGGCGCAGGCAGAGACGTTCCTGGTGTTCGTCAACGATCCGCAGAACGAGAAGAACCTGCCGCCGAAGATCCCCTACGGTCCGACCGCCAAGGCTGCGACACCGCTGATCGACAAGAGCGTACTCCCGAACCTCGCGACCGCGCCGCAGAACATCGCGACGGCGCTGTACATCAACGACAAGTTCTGGCTGGAGAACTTGGACAAGCTCAACCAGCGCTTCAATGCCTGGGTCGCCAAGTAGCGGCCAGGTGTTGAGCTGAAGGCCACGCGAGGAGTGCCGTGCAACGCGGTGCTGCGGCGGCACTCCACGCGGCGCTGGCCGGCGTCGATGACGATTCTGGCGGCCTGCGCCGCGCGCTGCGGCGCAGCCGGCGCCGCGAGCAACTGCGCGCGGCAGCGTTGGTGTTGCCGCTCTTTCTCTTTCTCGGGGCATGCTTCGTAGTGCCGATCGGCGCGATGCTGTCGCGCGGATTGATCGACTCCGATATTTCGCACATTCTGCCTGCGGTCACGGCCGAGTTGAAGAACTGGGACGGGCGTGACCTGCCGCCGGAATCCGCGTACGCCGCGTTGACCGCCGATATCCGCGCCGCGCGCGAGGCAGCAACGCTGGCAAGCGCCGCGACGCGGCTCAATTACGACCTTCCCGGATTCCGCACGCTGCTGTTCGGCACAGCTCGTCACTTGCCGCCGGAACTGGCGGGATCCGCGCGCGAGGCGCTGATCGGCATCGACCCCAAGTGGGGCGAGCGCGAGACGTGGGCTGTGATTCGCCGCGCCGGCGGCCCGGTCACCGACTTCTATCTGCTGGGCGCACTCGACCTGAGGCGCGACACCGACGGGAACATCGCGGGCGCGCCGCCCGAGGAGCGTGTCTTTCGCGCGGTGCTGGGACGCACGCTGTGGATCGCGGGAATGGTGACGCTGATATGCCTGGTTCTCGGGTATCCGGTGGCCTATGTGATCGCCACGCAGCCGCCGGGCCGCGCCGGGGTGCTGCTGTTCCTGGTGCTGCTCCCCTTCTGGACTTCGCTGCTCGTACGCACCGTCGCCTGGGTCGTGCTCCTGCAAAAGGAGGGCGTGCTGAACAGCCTGTTCCTGTCGCTCGGCATCGTGCACGAACCATTGAAGATGATATTCAATCGTTTCGCAGTCTATGTCGCGATGGTTCATGTGCTGCTGCCGTTCATGGTGCTGCCGCTCTACAGCGTGATGCGCGGCATTCCTCCTTCGTACGTGCGGGCCGCGTCGTCGCTGGGCGCACGGCCGTTGACCGCGTTCTGGCGCGTCTATGTGCCGCAGACGCTGCCAGGGATCGGTGCCGGCTGCCTGATGGTGTTCATCCAGGCCCTGGGGTACTACATCACGCCGGCGCTGGTCGGTGGCGCCGACGACCAGATGATCAGCTACTTCATTGCCTTCTACGCCAGCAGGACCGTCAACTGGGGCATGGCCGCCGCCCTGTCGATCATGTTGCTGACCGCCACCCTTGCGTTATATGCCGTGTACAACCGCATGGTCGGCGTCGAACGGATGCGCTTGGGCTGAACCGTGAAATCCGGCATCGCAACGCTCGGAGAACGGATTACCGGGATCGGCTTAGCGCTCCTGACCGGCGCCGTACTGGTGTTCCTGGTCGCGCCCATCCTCGTCATCGTGCCGTTGTCGTTTTCGTCCGGATCGTTCTTCTACTATCCGTTGCCGGGCGTGAGCTTGCGCTGGTACCAGGACTTTTTCTCGTCGTCGTTCTGGTTGCCATCCCTCAAGAACAGCCTCATCGTCGGCTCGTCGGCAACGGCGCTGGCGACCGCGCTGGGCACGCTCGCGGCGCTCGGCATCTGGCGAGCGCGCTTTCCGGCGCAGGCGCTCGTGCTGGCGATCCTGATCTCGCCGATGGTCGTGCCGGTAATCATCGTCGCGGTCGGCGTCTATTTCGCGTTCGCGCCGTTGGGGCTCACCGACAGCTATCTGGGCCTCATCCTGGCCCACACGACGTTGGGTGTGCCGTTTGTCGTCATCACCGTTCTCGCGACATTGTCGGGATTCGACCGCTCGCTGATCCGTGCCGCGGAAAGTCTGGGAGCCTCGCAGATCACGACGTTTCGGCGCGTGACGCTGCCGCTGATCCTGCCGGGGGTCGCCTCCGGCGCCGTATTCGCGTTCGCCGCGTCGTTCGATGAAGTCGTCGTCGCGCTCCTCATAACGGGACCCGGCCAGCGCACGCTTCCGCGTCAGATGTTCGCCGGCATCAACGACAACATCAGCCTGACCATCGCAGCCGCGGCGACGATGCTGATCGCGATCTCGCTGGTGCTCATGGTTTCGGTCGGCTGGCTGCAGCGGCGCGGCGCGCGGATGCGGATAAGCAGCTGATTCATCGCGCCGACGCGGCAGAACGAATTCGGCGATCCCAGACCTTCGTGGACATTTGCCGGCCGACGACACCCCGATGCGTGGCAAGGTGGAGCGGCGTACGCGATCTGGGCACCTTGTGGACGAAATTGAAACGTGCCACGTGGTAGCTCGAATCGAAGCCGAAGAAGTTGAGCTTCATCCGCTCGAGCTCCTCGGCGCGATAACCCTCGAGTGGCTTGCGGCCCTCGTCGAGGGCGCGGCGCCGGCTCTTTTCCTCGAGATGCTGCGTGAATCGGGGATCGTCTGCGATCCGCGCGGCGCGGCGCGCGATTTCCGCGCGGAACGCGGGTGGTTCCGGGCCGAAGCAATCGTCGATCAAACCCATTTGCGCCGCCTGGCGCACGCCAATTGGAAGCCGGTTTTCGACAATCATCCGCGCCCGTTCGGGTCCAACGCGGCGCGGAAGCAGATAAGTCCAATATTCCGATCCGTAAAGATTGCCCATGCCTTTGTAATGCGGATTCAGGATGACGCCGTCGCGGGCATATACGTGATCCGCGCCAAGTGCCAGAAAGACGCCGCCTGCGCCCGCGTTGCCGCAGAGCGCCGCCAGTGTGAGTTGGCGATCCGTAAGAATGATGTCGCGGACCAGGTCGTCCATCGCGTTGATGTTCCGCCACGACTCTTCCGGAGGCCGCTCGGAGGCCTCGATCAGATTCAGGTGAATTCCGTTGGACCAAAACTCGTCTCCGCCCATCAACGCGATGACGCGCGTAGGCCGCGAGCGCGCGTAGGCGTAGGCGCGCCGCAGCGCCTCGCATTGCGCCGTTCCCATTGCGCCGTTGTAGAACGGAAAATGCAGAAAGCCCACCGGTCCGGATTCCTCGTATCGAATCGGGCGCCACGTCGGATAGTCCACGACCTGCTCCGGCGGCAACGCCGACTCGGGAACGTCCGCAAGCCTGTCGCCCAGGATGTTCGTGGCCGGCAGCTTGAACGCGTGCGCGTCGTCCGCACACTTCAGATGGGTTATCCAGATCGCGCCGTCGGCGGTCGCGCGGCAAATCGCGCCGTCACGCTGCGCAATGATCGCGCCGGGCGCGCCTCGCAGCCGTCCTTCACGATGCGCGTCGTACAGATGACACGCCAGTCCCGCAATTTCGTCACGCACGCCGGGTGAACCGTCGGCGGCGCGGATCTTGCGCAGCACCGTCGCCGTGTCGTCTTGACGCCAGTCGATCGCGCGGTCCGCCTGGCGCATCGGGCGCCGCGATCGCCCGCGAACGTCGGGCTGGGAATAATCGAGGGGCTCGGGGGTGAAGTCGCGTGCGGACATGCGCGCGAGGGTCGTGCGCACGCATGTCACGGCGGCCTCAGTGACTTCCCGGCGATACAGACTCGATTTAGCCGCGTCGCGCATCGGGAAGGATATCGACGCCCAGACGTCGCCCGCGTCCATCTCGCCATTGGCCTCCAGCGCCGTCACGCCCCATTCATCCTCGCCGCGCAGGATCGCCCAATCGAGTGCGGAGGGACCGCGGTCGCCGCGAATGCCCGGATGGATCACGATGCAGCGATGTTCCCGCCAGACCGATTCCGGTATGGCGCGCTTGAGATAGGGTGCGATGATCACATCGGGCCGGAACAGCGCAACGGCCTCTTCGGTGACGCGATCGTTGACGTCGAATTCGACCGCGACCGCGTGGCCGGCTTCGGTCAACTCCACGTGCAGCCGCTGCGTCAGGCTGTTGAAGGCGTGGGCGAGCAAAAGGATGCGCATCGGCGTGCTCCTTCAGCAGATTCGAGGCAACTGCTCGCCGGTCAGCCAATCCACATTGCGGCGGCCGCCAAAGGCCGTCTCCATCTGCACGAAGCCGTGCGCATCCTCGACCACCTCGCCGATGATCGCGGTGTCGCGCCCGAGCGGGTGCGCGCGCATCGCCGCGAGCACTCGGTTCGCGTCAGCGGACGGGACAATCGCGACGAGCTTCCCTTCGTTCGCGACGTAGAGAGGGTCGAGGCCGAGAAATTCGCAGGCCGCCTTGACCTGCGCCTTGATCGGCAGAGCACGCTCGCGAATCACCATCCCGCATCCGGACTGGCGCGCGATCTCGTTGAGCGTCGTCGCGAGCCCGCCGCGCGTCGGATCGCGGAGGCAATGGATTCCGGGAGCCTCGGCAATCATTGCAGCAACGAGCCCATGCAACGCGGCGGTGTCGGATTCGATCGTCGTCTCGAACGTGAGGTTCTCGCGCAGCGACATGATCGCCACCCCATGATCGCCGAGGCTGCCGCTGACGAGAATCGCATCCCCGGGTCGGGCGCGATCGCCGGCGATGTCGACGCCCTCGGGAACGACGCCGATGCCGGTCGTGGTGATGAACACGCCATCGCCCTTGCCCTGCTCGACGACTTTCGTGTCGCCGGTCACGACCGGAACGCCGGCCGCGCGCGACGCCGATGCCATCGACGCGACGATCCGCTGGAGGTCCGCGAGCGGGAAGCCTTCCTCGAGGACGAAGGTTGCCGCGAGATACAGCGGCTTAGCGCCCGACATCGCCACGTCGTTGACCGTGCCGTGCACCGCGAGGCAGCCGATGTCGCCGCCGGGAAAGAACAGCGGCGAGACGACGTGGCTGTCGGTCGCGATCACCATCCGACCTGCGGACACGGCGAATCGTGCGCCGTCGTTCTGTGCTCGCAGCCACTCATTGTCGAAGGCGCGCAGGAACAGCTCGTCGACCAGCTGCGCGGTTGCGCGGCCGCCGCTGCCATGCGTCATGTCGACGCGTCCGTGCTTGAAGTCGACCGGACGGACGTAGTCGGCGCGCACGACGCTCATGCCGCCGCCGCTTTCACGATGGGCACCGCCTTGAATCGCCCATAGGTGTAATGCGCGGCGCACGCGCCCTCCGAGGACACCATGCACGAGCCGATCGGGTTCTCGGGGGTGCAGACGGTGCCGAAGACCTTGCAGTCGGCCGGCTGCTTCACGCCGCGCAGGATCGCGCCGCATTCGCAGGCCTTGTTGTCGGCCACCGACCGATACCCGATGCCGTAGCGCGTCTCGGCGTCGAACGCGCGATATTTTTCCTTG
The DNA here is from genome assembly GCA_963828045.1 of uncultured beta proteobacterium. Taxonomy (GTDB): domain Bacteria; phylum Pseudomonadota; class Gammaproteobacteria; order Burkholderiales; family Casimicrobiaceae; genus VBCG01. Next base: position 73,190 of record CAWHCM010000002.1, read on the forward strand.
ATCTTGAGCGCGCTGTACGGCACCTCTCCCAACCCGCGCCACTCGAACGAGCGCCGCAGCTCGAAGACATCGGCCACGAGCGCCTTCGCCTTGGTGTTGCCCTCCCGCGTGACCGCGCGGGTGAATTCGTTTTCGACTTCGGACCGCCCGTCGTTCAACTGCCGGACGAGCATGAGAATCGCCTGCATGACGTCGAGCGGTTCGAATCCCGCGATGACGACCGGCTTCTCGTATTCCTCGGCGAAATATTCGTACGGTTGGCTGCCGATCACCGTCGAGACGTGCGCCGGGCCGATGAAGCCGTCCAGCGGGATGGTTTCCAGGTCGCGCACCTCCCGCGACTCCAGGATGTTGGCAATCGCGGCGGGTGTCAGCACGTGGTTGCAAAATACGCTGAAGTTGGAAAGCGCGAACTCTGCCGCCTGCCGGATGGCGACGGCGGTGGGCGGTGTCGTTGTTTCGAAACCGATCGCGAAAAACACGACCTCGCGGTCGGGATTCTCGCGCGCGATGCGGATCGCGTCCGCGCTCGAATACACCATGCGGATGTCGGCGCCGCGCGCCTTGGCCTTTTGCAGCGAAAGCCCCTTTGACGCGGGAACGCGCATCGTGTCCGCGTACGTGGCGAGGATCATCCGCGGCCGCTGCGCGAGTTCGATCGCGTTGTCGATGCGGCCGATCGGCAGCACGCACACCGGGCATCCGGGGCCGTGGATCATCCGCACGTTGTCCGGCAGCAGGTCCTTGATCCCGTAGCGCGAGATGGCGTGCGTGTGGCCGCCGCAGAATTCCATCAGGTGATACCGCCGGTCGCTCCGCACCTCGCGCGCGATCGCTCCCGCGAGTTGCCGCGCGACGTCGCCGTCACGAAATTCGTCGATGTATTTCATGGCGCGACTTCCCTGGCCGTGCCGGGTGCGAGCCGCGCCTCCGTAAACAGCGCGAGCGTGCGCGCGGCTTCGTCGGGATCGAGTCGCGCCAGCGCATAACCGACGTGAACGATGACGTAATCTCCCACCACGACGCCGTCGACCAGCGCAAGCGAGATGCGCTTGCGGACGCCGTCGACGTCGATCAGCGCCGTGTCCGGTTCCGGCAACGCGACGACTCTTGCCGGTAGCGCGAGGCACATGTCAGTTCCCCGCTCCGGTCGCCTCGAGCGCGACGAAGGCCTGCCCCAGGCTGAGGCCGCCGTCGTTCGGCGGAACGGCCATGGCTTCGAGCATGACGAGGCCGCGCGCCGCAAGCTCGGTGCGCAAATCGCGCGCGAGGATCCCGTTGAGGAAGCAGCCGCCGCCGCAGGCGATGTGGGCGAGCCCTTGGGCCTGTGCGCTGCGCGCGACCCATGCGGCCAACGCGTGGACGATCGTCGCGTGGAACAGCGCGGCGCCGAAGCCGGCATCGGGTTCATCGGCCAGGCGCGCGAGCAACGGCGCGAGATCGAGATCGTTTGCCTCGGAAAGCGAATACAGCGTCTCGTCTGCGCTGACGCGGCCATGCCGGTCGGCCAGACCCTCGAGCAACATGGCGGCCTGCCCTTCGAAGGCCATCCGCCGCTTCACGCCCAGCAGCCCTGCGGCCGCGTCGAAGTACCGGCCCATGCTGGAAGTTCCGGGGGAATTGACGCCACCCGCGAGCATCGCCGCGATCGTCGGCGCCGCCGCCTCGTCGGCGAAGCGCCGCACGATCTCGCTCTCGCGTCCGCAGAGCGCAAGTGCGGCGGCCGCCATCCGCCAGGGCTCGCGTGCCGCGACATCGCCGCCCGGCAGGCGCAATGGCGCAAGATGGCCGAGGCGCTCGCAGCGCGCGCCGCCGACGCGCAGTAACTCACCGCCCCACGCTCCCCATCGGTTCCAAGGCCCACGCCGTCGAGCGCCAGGCCGAGTACGGGCGTGGTAACACGGTGCTCCGCGATGATCGCGGCGATGTGCGCATGGTGATGCTGGACGCCGTATTGCGGGATTCCCCGGAGTTGCGCGAGCCGCGCCGCATGGCGTGTGCTGAAGTAGTCCGGATGCAGGTCGTGCGCAACGATCTCCGGTGTGATTTCGAGCATCGAGGTGAGATGCTCGACGGCCTCGATGAGCGCAGTGCAGGTCGGCGCGTTGTCGAGATCGCCGATGTGCTGCGAAACGAATGCCTCGTCGCCGCGGGTCAAGCAGACGGTATTCTTGAAATGGCCGCCGAGCGCGACGACGGAGGGTCCCGGCCGCGGAAGCTTGATCGCACGCGGTGTGTAGCCGCGGGCGCGCCGCACGAACTGGAAGCCGCCGGATGCGCGATCGGCGCTCGCGCGCAGGACGCTGTCATCGCAGCGCGTGACGATCGCGCGGTCGTGCATCAGCAGGGCGTCGGCGATGCCGGAAAGGCGCCGGACAGCCTCGCCGTTTTCGATCACCAGCGGCTCGCCGCCGGGGTTGGCGCTCGTCATCACCAGCACGAGGTCCTGCGGCACCGCGAGCCATCCGTCGCCGGCCGGTCGCGCTGCCGCCTGATGGAACAACAGATACTGGAGCGGCGTATAGGGAAGCAATGCGCCGATCCACGCGAGGCCCGGCGCGACGCCTGGAAGGCATTCGTCGGCATGCTCCAATTTGCGCAACAGCACCACCGGTCGTTCCGCGGAGATCAGCAGCGAATGCTCCGCGGGAGTCACGGTCGCGAAGAACGATAACGAGGCGACGTTCGCCGCCATGACCGCAAACGGCTTCTCCTCGCGCGCCTTGCGCACCCTCAGCCGGGCGACGGCGTCTCCGTTGCGCGCATCGCAGGCCAAGTGAAAGCCGCCGAGACCCTTGATCGCGACAATCTCGCCGCGGCCCAACCGCGCGACCGTTTCGGTGATCGGATCCACAGCGGCCATTGGGGCGCCGGCGGCATCGACAAGCGTAAGTCGCGGGCCGCATCGCGGACATGCGTTGGGCTCCGCATGAAAGCGACGATGCGCGGGCGCACGGTACTCTGCGGCGCATTCGGGACACTGCAGAAACGGGGCCATGCTGGTCATGGCCCGGTCGTATGGCAGCGCACGCGTGATCGTGTAGCGAGGGCCGCATTGGGTGCAGTTTATGAACGCGTAACGATAGCGACGATCGCCCGGATCGAAGAGCTCCGCCAGGCAGTCGCCGCAGATCGCGCTGTCGGGCCCGATCGCCGTGGCGGCATGGCCAGGCACGCTTTCCATGATCGCGAAACCGGATTCCGCACGGGACGCGCAATCGCGCACGACGATACTGTCGACCCGCGCGAGCGGAGGCGCGTCCTGGGCCAGGCGCCGCGTCATGGCGTCGATGCGTTCGGAGTCGCCCTCGACTTCGATCGTGACTCCCGCACCGTCGTTGTTGACCCAGCCGGAAAGGGCGAGCTCGTGCGCAAGCCGGTAGACGAACGGCCGGAATCCCACGCCCTGCACGACGCCACGCACCTCAATTCGTGTGCGTCTCGCTTTGTCGGGTAAGGCGATGATGGCCATGATGGATCCCGAAACGCCGGGCGCCCGCGGGTTATTGCGCAGGTGAAATCCCGAGTTCGGCTTCGAGCACGGCCACGCGCCGTCGCAGCGCCTCGACGATGTTCTCGCGACGCGTACGCGCCTTCGCGACGCCACGCTCGAGCCAGGCGAGCCAGTCGGCGAAGCCTTCGCCGGTGCGAGCGGAGAGCGTTATCACGTCGACTCCAGGACGAACGCGGCGCGCATAGTCGATGGCCGCCGCGACGTCGAAGTCCACGTGCGGCAGGAGGTCGATTTTGTTCAGGACGACCAGGTCCGCCGCGCGAAACATGTCCGGATACTTGAGCGGCTTGTCGTCGCCCTCCGTCACCGACAGCACGACGACCTTGTGCGCCTCGCCGAGATCGAACGCGGCGGGGCAGACCAGATTGCCGACGTTCTCGATCAAGAGCAGGCTGTCGTCGGCCAAGTCGAGCTGCGAAAGGGCGTACGCGACCATCTGCGCATCGAGATGGCAACCTTTCCCTGTGTTGATCTGCACCGCCCGCGCGCCGGCGTCACGCACGCGATCGGCATCGCGGGATGTCTGCTGGTCGCCCTCGATGACCGCGACGGGCGTTCGTCCTTCCCACGCGCTGATCGTCTTCACGAGCAGCGTCGTCTTCCCGGATCCCGGGCTCGAAACCAGGTTCAGCGCAAATACACCGTGGTCCGCCAGTGCGCGCCGGTTCCTGGCTGCGATCGCATCGTTCTTCGCGAGCAGATCCCGCTCGACCTGGATGGTGCGTGACGCCGGGGCGGTGTCATCGCGGGCCATCGACGGCTCCTGCGCGATCGGCGCCGATACGTCATGTGTGCTCTCGCGGCCGTGAGCATGGCTGTGCCAAGGCCCGTCCGCATGCCGGTGGAAATTAGCGTCGCCGTGCGCCCAGGGGGCGTTGGTGTGGGCGTGAACAGCTTCTGCTTCCAATGCATGCGCGTGCCGATATCTCACGCCAACCGATTGCGGGCTCGAAGCGCCCCCCTCTTCCGGGCGCGGGCCGACGTGCTCCGGGATCGCCTTGCCCTCGATCCGTGTTTGCGCATTGCCACAGCCACAGGTTGTGCACATCATGTTTCTCCTCGAATCGTTCCTGGCGGCGAGCCCGTCCGAAGGGCGGTCACGCAACCTCGATTTCCCGCACGCGCATCGCTTCACCTTGCGAAATGCCGAGCTGATAGCTGCCGCAGCGCGGGCATGCCTCGCCCAATCCGGAGAGCGGAACGGTCATGCCGCACGGCATGCACCACGCCTCACCCGGTGTCGTCTGAATCTCGAGCCGCGCGCCGTCCGCGACGCTCGCGCGCGTCACGACGTCGAAGCAGAAGCGCAGCGCCTCCGCTTCGACGTGTGACAGCGCACCGATCTCGAGACGGACGACGGTGACGCGCTCCGCATCATTGCCTCGCGCCGCTCGTTCGACGATTTCCAGCATGCTTTCGGCAAGCGCCATTTCATGCATGGCCAACCTCGATCGTGCACGCGACACACGGATCGAGCGCCTGCACAGCGAGGCGCGCCCCTTGCTCGAGCGCCGCGCCATCGTCCGTGACCAGGCCGCGCAACCCGCGAACGAGCGCGCCCTCGGGGTGGAAATTCCACTCGGTCGGCGCGACGATTTGATAATTTGCAACGCGGCCGTCCACGAGGCGCACTCGATGCAACAGCAGCCCGCGCGCGGTCTGCACCGCGGAGAGTCCTTCCCCGGGCGCAAGCGCCATCGCCTGCACCCACGGTGTCGCATGCACGTCGATGGAGAGCCCGGCGAGTTCCTGCAACAGCATCGCGAGCTCCGCGAGCCGCGCCACCATGCGCGTCGCGACGCTGTTGCCGTCGCGGGCGGCGACCGCGGCGACCAGCGGTTGCGATCGCATGCGCGCGAGCGCGCCCGTCTCGGCCGGCGCGCCGCCCCACGTCGGCGCGCGCGAGAACTCCGGCTGCTCCGCCAGCGCCGGAACAATCGCCTGCATGAGCGCTTCGCGTGCCGGAAAGGGCATCAGCGCCACATCGCTGCGGCCGAGTTGCGGCATGGTGTCGAGAAGCATGCCGAGCAATCTCGCCGGCATCGTCGCGCCGTACGCTGCCCAGGTCTGAAGAGCGTCGGCGTCGCCAAGTGCGAGCCAGTCTATCGGCGACATGCCGTAGATTTCACGTGTGGCGGTCTCGCTGAGCGAGGCGACAATGTCACGCAGCGAACCCGCGCTTTCGTCGTTGCCTTTTGGATCCCGCTCGAACTTTCGCGCGGCGACTCTTCTGCGCACGTCCGCGACGCTCGCAGTGTCGACGCTTTGGCGCATCGTTTGAGGCCAGTCAATCAGCAGCCTCCAGAAGTATTCCTGCACGGTCTCGAGCATGACGTCGGTTGCCGTGGTCGCATCGTCGACACCTGCCCCGGCGCTTGCGAGCGCCTGGGCCGCGGCCGCGCCCTGCGCGCAGCCGCAAATGCTGAACAACCGAGGCACCATCGCGACGACTTCGGCCGGCGTCTTGCCCGTGAGCACACGTGCGGCGGCGAATGGCCGCGTCGACGCGACCCGCGCATCCTGCACCCGATGTCCATCCCAGGCTAAGCGCACGACGAGATCACCTTCGAGACTCATCGATCCCACCTGAGAGTCGCGCGTGCAAAAGGTCGCGCCGCGTGATCGGAGCGGTCAAGCTCGCCTCCAGCTGCGCAATCGGGCCCGGCGCACCCGAAGATGCCCCTCCCGGAGCAGATGGCGTCGGATTGGCGGCTCGAGGCTCCGGCGCCTCGGCGTTCGCGGGATCGAACAACGCTTCGCGCGCGAGCAGCGCCGTCTGCCGTGCCGTTTCGTGATCGGCGAATTCGAGCAAGGGGGAAAACAGCGAGCAGATCAGATAGTCGCCGATCGCCTCCGCGTGCGCGCTGATGAAATCGAAACTGCCGGCGGGAAACGCGTAACGCCGCTTCTCTCCTACGGCCAGCGGCCGCCACGCGCCCGTGTCGCGTGGGGCGAGCAACAGATTCATCGACCACGGCGTCAGCATCACGCCGAGCCAGTAGTGCTTCCAGGGCGCGAACCCGACCGCCTCGATACCGACGGCCGGATTGACGAATGCGAGTCCCTGCATCTTGCTCGGCGTGGACTGCGCGAAATGCCGCCTCGAGACGCTCGGACGGATCGGGCGCGCAACACGATGCGTCATTCATCGCGCAGCACCAGGAACTGGTCCTGCAGACATGCGCACGTCGGGCAGGTCCAATGCTGGGGCAGCTCGGAGAACGGCGTGCCCGGCGGAATCTGCCACACGGGGTCGCCTAGCGCGGGATCGTAGACGTACCAGCAGATCTTGCATTCGAGCCGCGTCGCGAAACCGATCTTCGAGCGGTCGCCAAGGTATGAGCCCTCGAAGGTCTTCATCGTCTCGTCCTTCGCGCGAACGCACTCAGGTCGTGCACGACTCGCCCATCCATTCGACCAGCTCCGCGAGACGCTCGCGGCTGTCGAACAGATCCTCCACCGCTGCAAGCGCGACCTCCGGCGCTTCGACGACCTCCAGTGTGTTGAGGATCAGCGTATTCATCGTGTTGAAGTACTGCACGCGCCAGACGTTTTGCGCCAGCGTCGAGCTGATCCGGCAGTTGCCGAAACCGCGGGAGATGATGCCGACCGGGCCGACCGGAAGCGCCTGCTCGAGCACTCGGTGATCCTCCGGTGTGAGCGGAAAGAGCGTCAGGTTGATGACGTTCGCCGGGGTACCCGGTTGCCGCCGCAGAATCCGGTCGGCGATCTCGCTCAGCAGCGCGGGCGAATTCATCGCGCCTTCGGGTATGGCGACCAGCGCCGGCGAAGGCGCCGCCGCGAATCGCGCCTCTTCGAGCACGATCGCGGGCAATGGAGCGGCCTCGATCCAGTCGGCGATGAGGCGCCCTTCCCCATCGAGCTCGCACACCCGCCAGATGCCCGCGAACACGCTTTCCTGGATATGTGCCCTTCGCGCACCCTCGATCCTGATGCTGACCTCGCCCTCGCCCAGCATCTGGTCCGTGATCTCGATCGCGGAAGGCGATAGCCCGCCGATGTCGATGCGCGGGCCGGGCTCACCCATCGCGGGGTCCCAGGGTTCGAGGGCCTCGACGAATTCCTGCAGCACGTCGCGCGCCTCGGACAGCGCCTCGGGATCGACGCGCTCCGGCACCAACGGCATCTGAAAGGTGTTCATGTCGCGCGGGATGTCCAGGTATTGGAGCGCCTCTTCCTCGGCCTGGTATCCGGGACCGACGACGTGCACGGGAATCGACAGCGTTTTCATGACTGGTCCTTGTCAAGAGACTTTCAGGAGCCGCAACCGTGGGCGTCCGCGCCCGAGCCCCTGACCGGTATGCCGATCGTCGGAGGCCGCGTCGGTGCCGTTTCGAGGAGGTGGCCGAGCTCCTTCAGATATTCGTCCCAGTTGCGCAGGCCATCCACCGCGCCGACGTGCTTGCCGTTGCGGAGCACGACGAGTGCTGGCCAGCGCCGGAAGCCGTAGCGCGCATGGAGCGCTCGCGCGGCCTCGGGAAGGAGCACGCCGACCCGAAAGCGACCGGGAAACGCGTGCATGAGCTGCGGCACGATTACGGCAATGTCGAGCGTTTCGCGGACTCGCAGAGGGTCCTCGGTGAAGACGAGCGCTACGTGTCCCGCACTTCCGACGAACGCATCGATGTTGTCGGTGGTGATTTCGGCACAACCATGCCGGCTAAAGAGTTGCGCGACCAGAGGATGCACGGACGGCGCCGCACTGCCGCCGATGGCTGAAGCGCTCATGAGTTCGATTCTCCGGATTGTCTAGCGACCGCATGATCGCGATCGACCAGGTCGGCGAAATAGGCATCGAGATTGTCCGCGCCGGCGAGCACCGCTTCGAGCGCGTCGAGCGCGTCATTTGTCTTTGCCGCCTCGTCGGCCGTCATGAGGCGCAGGGCGGAACCTTGAAACGCGAGCACCCAGGTCCCCACCGGGTGATCGCCGACGAGCATGTTGTCGAGTTGCTCTCGGCGCCCGCGACCTTCGCACCAGGGGCGCGGCTCACCCACGCTGACGATCCTCATGGGGATGCCGATGCACATTCGCGCACCCTTCCTATATCCAGGTGCGCGCGAGCACCCGCGCGTCACCGACGCGGCACGCTTCATCGCTCGACGGCCGTCCGTTTTCATAGGCGCCGAGCGTCAGCGCGAGCGCATTGAGCGGATCGACGGCGGCGCCGGATTCGCGCAGCCGAGGCGGAAAGCCCCAGGCCGCCAGTTCGGATGCCGCAAGCTCCACCGCCTCGGCAATGCGCGCCTTGACGCTGTCGCGCAGGCTGCCGCCGAGATCCGAAAGCTCCTCCGGCTGCACGCCGATCAGCGTGATCGCCTCGGGCGACTCGCCTCGCAATTGCGCGAGCGCGAGGACGTCGCTGAAGCCGGTCTGGTGCGGGCTGATCTTCTGGGGCTTCCACGCCGGGACTTCGCCGTTGCGTAGGACGCGCAGCGTGCCCGGCGCCAGTCCGAAGTCGATCGCGTCGAGCACGAGGACGCGACGTGCCGCCGCGATCGCGCCGAAAAGGTATAAGCCTTGCGTCCCGCCGTCGACCAGGGCCACCGCGTCGGGAAACGAATATCTTGCGTGCAGCGCCTCGACGGCGCGCACCCCGAAGCCTTCATCGGCCCACAGGACGTTGCCGATCCCCAGCACGAGCACTTCGCGGCGATTTTCCATTGCACTCTCTGTTACGAGACGCGTAACACCGCACACGTTACGCGCGCAGGCACACCCTGCATTGCGTTAGGTCAAATCATGCGCAGACTCGTGAGGGAATCGCGGCTCGCCGCGACCGGCCGAACGGACAGAGAGGGCAGAACGGTGCCGCTCTTTCAGCGGCGGCTTGCGGCGTGGACGTTTTTCGCGGCTGCGTGCATATCCCACGCAAGCTGCAGGTGCATCCAGAACATCGGGTCGGTGCCGAAGTATGTAGCGAGGCGCATCGCGGTATCGGGCGTTATTGCCCGGCGGCCACGGATCATTTCATTGACCCGACGGCGCGAAATGCCGAGCGCGCCGGCAAGCTCGGTCTGACTGATCGCGAGCGGCACCAGAAACCGCGATTCGAGGAAATGACCCGGGTGCAACGGCGTGCGCGAGGACGTCGCAAGCTGCGAAGGCCGCCTGCGGCCGCCGATCGAAGTCTTGCGGCGCGTGCCGCCGCCCGCGGGCGATGTCATGACGGAAACGTCCTGCGCCACCTCACGCCTTCGGTTCGCGCTTGAACAGACGGATGCCGTTGACCATCGTGCTGATGATCGATTCGCCGCTCATGATGTCCTCGCGGAACGCCATGTAGACATGGATGAACGCGAACAGGAGCAGGTACCACATGCCGAGATGGTGCAGCGTACGCACGGTCTGCGGATCGCCGAAGAGGACGAATACCCAGCCGAACCATTGCATCGGCAGCAGTCCCCAGCCCCACTGTTCAGAGTAGAGCGCAAGGCCGGTGATGATCATGAACAGCGTGCCCAGCGTGAACATGAAGAACATCGCCGCCTGTGCGATCGGGTTGTGGCCTACCCACAGATCGCTTTCGCGCTTGAGGAAGAGGTAATAGCGGAGCTGGCTTCCGAACCCGCGCCACCAGTTACCGCTGAAGAAAGGAGGCACGAAGATCGAACGTGCGTGGCTATTGCCGGCGAACGCCCAATAGATCCGCACGAGGAATGCCACGATGAACACCCACGCCGTGGAGAAGTGAATGATGCGTATCCAGGCGAAGAAGTAGGTGTTCCACGGCTCGCCGCCGATCGCCGGAAGCGGGCTGCCGATCAGGTAGCCCGTGCCTGCCAGCAGGATCATGCAGATCGCCATCACCCAGTGCCATATGCGCACCGGCGCTTCGTAAACGTATATGGCCTCGAGCGGACCGCTCAGCACACGGCCGGACGCTTGTTCGATTTGCATCGCGCTCTCCCCCGGATCTATCGGATCGTCACCGAGACCAGTTCCTCGCCCTCGGGCGAGATCACGTGCGAGGCGCAGGCCAGGCAGGGATCGAAGCTGTGGATCGTGCGCAGAATCTCGACCGGCTGCTCCGGCTTCGCCATCGGCGTATTGAGGAGCGCGGCTTCGTAGGGGCCGATCTGGCCCTTGGCGTCGCGGGGACCCGCGTTCCAGGTGGTCGGAACCACCGCCTGGTACAGGTCGATGCGCGTGTTCTTGATCTTGATCCAGTGCCCGAGCGCGCCGCGCGGCGCCTCGCAGGGCCCTGCGCCCTTGCACTCGGCGGGCCAGCTCGACGGCTCCCAATGGTCCATGTTCGCCGTCGCCAGGTCGCCCGCCTTGATGTTGGCGATGAGGTCCGCGTAGTACTTCTTCATCCGATGCGCCGCCCATTGGCATTCAAGGCCGCGCGCCGCGGTGCGTCCCAGCGTGGAAAACAGCGCCGTGATCGGCACGTCGAGAGCCTTGAGCACACCGTCCACCTGCTCCTGGATGTCCTTGCGGCCACGCGCGTATGCGACGACGTAGCGCGCGAGCGGCCCCACTTCGACCGGGTGACCCTTCCAGCGCGGAGACTTCACCCACGAGTACTTCGCGCCCTCGTCGATCTCCTTGATATCGGTGCGCGAGCCCTTGGTATTCGGCCCGAGGACGAAGCCTGCGTCGGTAACGCCATCGAACGGATGCAGGCCCTTGGATTCGTCCGCGTACTTGTACCAGGAATGCGTCACCCACTCCTGTACCTGCGCCGGGTCCTTGAGATCGACCTCCTGCACGTTCTTGAGGTCGCCGCCGATGATCACGCCGGATGGCAGCCCGAGGCTCGCGTTGGAGTAGTCGTTCGGGATCTCGGGGAACTCGCCGTACGACATCAGGTTCTGGCCCGACAGTCCGCCGCCCCATTTCGCCCAGTCTTTGTAGTAGCCCGCAATCGCCAGCAGGTCCGGTATGTAGACCTGGTCGATGAAATCCGCCGTGCGGTTGCAGATGTCGCCGACCATGTTGAGCAGCGCCATGTTGTTCGCGCCCACGGCGCCCGTTCCGTCGACGTTGATCGGGCTCGGCACGCCGCCGACCAGCCAGTTCGGATGCGGATTCTTGCCGCCGAAAATGGTCTGGATCTTGACGATGTCCTTCTGGAAATCGAGCGCTTCGAGGTAATGCGTCGTCGCGAGCAGGTTGACCTCCGGCGGCAGCTTGTACGCCGGATGGCCCCAATAGGCGTTCGCAAAGATACCCAGCTGTCCCCCCTCGACGAACTTCTTGAGCCGGTTCTGGACGTCGCGGAAATACGCCGGCGACGAGTTCGGATGGTTGGAGATCGATTGCTGGATCTCGGACGTCCTCTTCGGATCGGCCTTCAGCGCCGACACGATGTCGACCCAGTCGAGCGCGTGCAGGTGGTAGAAATGCACCAGGTGATCCTGCGCGTAGAGCGTCGCATGCATCAGGTTGCGAATGATGTTCGCGTTCTTCGGGATCTTGATGCCGATCGCGTCTTCCACCGCGCGTACCGAGGCGAGCGCGTGCACGCCCGTGCACACGCCGCAGATCCGCTCGGTGAACGCCCACGCATCGCGTGGGTCGCGTCCCTTGAGGATCACTTCCAGTCCTCGCCACATCGTGCCGGTGGACACCGCATTGCGGATCACGTTGTCCTTGTCGACATTGACCTCGATGCGGAGATGGCCCTCGATGCGCGTGATCGGGTCGACGACGATGCGCTTGCCGCTGTTGTCGAGCGTGAAGCCTTGCGTCTGATAGGCGGCCATGATTATTCCTCTACCTCACTCACCTTGTCGTTGCGGGACTTGCTCCGCGCCTGCTTGATGGCGCTGACCGCCGCATGCGCCGCGACGGCTACGCCGGCGACGGCCGCCACGCCCAGTCCGATCTGATCCGCCGTGCCCTCGATCCCGGAGAGGCCCGGCGCCCGGATCGTCGTGAGGTGATCGTAGAACGAGCCCTTGTCCCAGAACGCGTCCTCCGAGCAGCCGATGCAGCCGTGGCCCGACTGGATCGGGAACGACACTCCCTCGTTCCAGCGCGTCGCCGAGCAAGCGTTGTACGTCACCGGGCCCTTGCATCCGACCTTGTACAGGCAGTAGCCCATCCGCGCACCGGCATCGTCGAAGCGCTCGGCGAACTGGCCCGCGTCGAAGTGCGGCCGGCGGTAGCATTTGTCGTGCACGCGCTGGCTGTAGAACATTTTTGGCCGCCCCTGCGCATCGACATCCGGCAGGCGGTCGAACGTGAGCATGTAGGTGACGACGCCGGTCATCACCTCGGGGATCGGCGGACAGCCGGGCACCCGGATGATCGGCTTGTTGGTGATGACCTTGTGAATCGGCACGGCGCCCGTCGGATTCGGTCTTGCCGCCTGCACGCACCCCCACGACGCACACGAACCCCACGAGATGATCGCCTTGCAGTCCGCCGCGACCCGCCGCAGCTTTTCCACGTAGGGCTTGCCACCCGGGATGCAATACACGCCGTCGTCGGCGAGCGGCGGGTTGCCCTCGCAGGCGAGGATGTAATTGCCCTTGTACTTTGTGATCGTGTCCTCGAGCTGCTGCTCGGCCTGATGACCTGCCGCGGCCATCAGCGTGTCGTCGTAGTCGAGCGAAATCATGGACAGGATGACATCCTTGGCGAGCGGGTGCGCCGAGCGGATGAACGCCTCGCTGCAGCACGTGCATTCGAGACCGTGCAGCCACACGACCGGCGTGCGCGGCTTGGTTTCCATGGCCTTCGCGATTTCCTGCGCCCCGGCATCGCCGAGTCCCAGTGACGCGGCGGTGAGGCTGCAGAACTTGAGGAAGCTGCGACGCGTGATGCCTTGCCGGCGCATCAGGTCATAGTAGGTATCGATCACGATCAGTCCTCCGACTCGCACATGGCGTCGGCCGCGCCTGCAATTTCCGCCCTCGGCGCAATCGACTCTTCGAGCGTTTATTTAGAACCGATCGGTGACGCCGCTACTTGATGCTGGTCAATATCGTGGGTTGACGGACGCGATATTTTTTGACACTGGAACGCGGCGCGTCCACGCGTTGAATGCCTCGATGGGTGTTACGGCTACGGTAACACCCGCTGAACAAGGAGGAGCGCAATGAAACTGAGGTCAGTTCTGTTTGTCTGCGTCGCTGTCGCCGGGATCCTGGTCCCGTTCGGCGCGTCGGCGCACATACTCAAGGAAGCGGGCGGATGGACGGCCGGCATCTCGCATCCGCTGTTCGGTCCCGATCATCTCCTCGCCATGCTCGCCGTCGGATTCTGGGCGGCCCAGATGGGTGGTCGGGCGCTGTGGGCGGTGCCGCTGACATTCGTTTCGATGATGGGCGGCGGCGCGCTGCTCGCCGTGGCTGGAATTCCTCTGCCGTCCGTCGAATCCGGTGTGGCCGCGTCGGTCCTCGCATTGGGATTGCTGGTCGCGTTCGCCATCCGGCTTCCGCTTGCGGCGGGCATGACGCTCGCGGGCGCATTCGCGTTGTTCCATGGCCACTCGCACGGCACCGAACTGCCCGCGATGGCTTCGCCCTGGATCTACGCGACAGGATTCCTGACGGCGACAGGCTTGCTGCACGTCACGGGAATCGCCTTCGCACGCGTACTCGACGGGAACCGCCTGCGGATCGCCGGGGCGTGCATCGCGCTCGCCGGCGCCGCCCTGGTCGCTGGGTCCTAAGCGCGGTCACCGTACGATAGCGCCCGCCTCGCGCGCAGGCGGGCCGCGCGGCCATCGATCGACCACGGGCTGACGCAGATCAAGCCGCGCCGGGCACACCGGGGCGAGGATGGATCCTGCACCGGAGGACGAGCGGCGGCGGATCGGTTTGCGCATCGCAATGCGACTCCCCGCTCGTCGTGCAAGGACGAAAAGTGTCCATGGCCACGCCTTCATCAGCGATCCCTCCTGTCGAGGCCGCGATCAGCCGGGTGCTCGACGCGGAGCGCGCCGCGCATGACGACGTCGCCCGGGCGACCCGCGATGCTGCCGCAATCGTCGAGGACGCCCGCGCGATCGCACGCGCCATCGCCGAGCGCACCGAGCGTCGCATTCGCACCCTTCGCGACAGCTTCGAGAGGCGCACGGCTCGTCAAGTTGCGGCAATCGACACGCAGGCACTCGCCCAGGACGCGATGCGCGAACTTGCGCCGGACGATCTCGACCGATTGGACCGCGCAGTCGTGGCGCTTGCGAACGAACTCACCGCGGGTGGCGCATGAAGAGGTCGGGCGATCTCGAGTATGCCTACGCCCGGATCTCCTCGCGCTTCGGGGAGCGTCCGAATGAGGCGGCGTGGCGCGGAATCGCCATCGTGCGCGGCCTTCCGGCCTTTCTCGACGCGGCGCGCTCTCCACCGTTTCGCCGCTGGATCAGCGGAATCGCCGCCGATGCTGGGCCGCACGCCATCGAAGCTGCGCTGGTCGGGCATTGGCGCGCGCTCATCGACGAGCTGTGCGAATGGATGCCGGAGCCCTGGCACGCCGCACTCTCGTGGGCGGGCACGTTCGTCGATCTGCCGGTGGCGGAATACTTGGCGCGCGGGGGCGACATGCTTCCCTGGATGCAGGACGATCCGCGGTACCGTGAGTTCGGTCGCAATCCGGGGGCGCCGCCGACTCATGGCCCGCTTGCCCCTCTCGCCGCCACATGGACCCACCCGGAAGGACTGTTTCGCGCGTGGTGCGGCGAGTTATCGCAGCGCGTCCCGCGAAGTGCGCGGGAGGCGGGATCGCCGATCGCGGACTGCGCGCATCTTCTGCTCGCGCACCGGAGCGCGCTCGCCGATCCCGCGATCAAGGACGGAATCCTCCTGCGTGGTGTCTTGGTTTCGCGGTTGTCGGCGCTCTATCGGCGGGCGACGCTGGACCCCGCGGCAGCGTTCATCTTCCTCGCCTTGTCCGCGCTCGACATGGAGCGCCTGCGCGGCGAGCTCCTGCGTCGCGCGATCTTTCCCCGCCTGGGACTCGCCGCATGATTCGGCCCGAGCTTGCGCGGTGGTTCGAAATTCTCGTGGCACGCGACGACACGACGCTCGCCTTGGAGGCGCTCGCGACGACGAACGCCACCGAGCTCGAGGCGCGACCGTCGGCCGTCCTGCCCGCGGTGCTCGCCGATCTGCGGCCGTCGTTGCAGCGCTACGCCGAATATTCGCTTCGCTACCATCCCTACTGGCCGCCGAGCACGCGTGCACCGGCGGCGTTTCCGGAGCCGCCGGCGGCGACACTGACGCGCTGCCTCGAGCGCCTCGCCGCCTGGGAGCTCGATGCCCTCCCGGTGATCGGGCAGCTGCAGCGCGGCACGGCGGAACAAGCGGAACTGCTGGCATGGCAACGCGCGCTTGGCGCCATGGCGAACGTCGCGGTCGATCTCGCGCGGACGGTCACGGCCGGCCCGCTCGTTCAGGCTCGCCTGTTCGTGTTCGCGCCGGAGAGCGAGCCGACGGCTCCGCCCGGATTGCTCGTGCGCCGTTTCGAGATCGAGGGCGCGGTCTATGCCCTTGCCGTCGGTACCGAAGGCGAGTTGCAGGCGGTTGCACAACAGGTGGCCGCTTGCAAAGGCCGAACCTATTCGATGCCCTCGTGGCTCAAGTCCGACCCTCGAGAGAACTCCGCATACGTATCGTCGCGCATCAGGGCCCTCGAGAAGGAGGCCGCCGAACTCACGACACGGCTTGACGCCCTCGGCGCTCGGCACGGCCTTGGCGCCGCGCTCGGCGATGCCGAGCGATTGCAATGGGTGATCGAGAACGTTCATGCGCTCGAGTCGGGAGCGCTCTTCTGCTGGATCACGGGCTGGACCAGCGAGCTTTCCGGCGACCGCTTGGCGCAAGCGCTGGAGCGCTCCGGTGCGCGGGCAATCCTTCGCTACCCGCCCGCGCCGCCCGGAACCGCCGCGCCGCTGGTCCTCGCCAATCCCGCCTGGGCGCGGCCGTTCGAGGTCTTCAGCCGTGCGCTCGGAATGCCCGAACGCAACGAGGCCGATCCGACGACGCTGCTCGCCGTCGTCGTGCCGCTGATCTTCGGCTACATGTTCGGCGACGTGGGCCAGGGACTCGTCATCGCCGTCGCCGGATTTGCCCTGCGCAAGCGGTGGCCGCTCGCGCGTTTGTTCGTCGTCGGCGGCATGGGCGCAACGGTATTCGGCGTTCTCTTCGGCAGCGTGTTCAGCCTTCCGGGCGTCGTTCGGCCACTGTGGCTCGAGCCCCTCGCCGACCCGCTGACCGTGCTTCTCGTTCCGCTCTATGGGGGTGCGGCACTTCTGACGATCGGGCTGCTCCTGAATGCCGTCGAAGCGTACTGGCGGGGCGAGCTCCGCGGCTGGTTCTGCAGCGAGGTGTGGCTCGCGGTCGTCTACGTCGCGCTCCTCGTCGGCATCTTCAAGCCGTCTGCGTTCTTCATCGCGGCGATCGGCGCGGCCACGTTCTGCATCGGTCGCGCGGCCGCGGCGCGTGCGCTCTCCGCGGGACTCGCCGCCATCGCCGAAGTCGTCGAGCGCACTCTGCAGATCCTGATCAACACGCTTTCGTTCTCCCGCGTCGGTGCATTCGCACTCGCCCACGCCGGACTCTCCTCCGCGATCGTCGCGCTGATGGACGCTTCCGGCAGCATCGTCGGGAAGGCGCTGGTGCTCATCGTTGGCAATGTCATCGTGCTCGTGCTCGAAGGCATGGTGGTTTCGATCCAGACCACGCGCCTCGTGCTGTTCGAATTCTTCACCCGCTTCCTCGTCGCGCCGGGTCGCACGTTTCGCCCGTTGCAGGCGCCTCCCTTTGCCGTGAAGGAGCATTAGATGAAACCTCGGTTGAGATTTACTTTGGCGCTGGTGGCGCTGTCGGCCGTGCTGGCAATTACGGGAACGGTCCTGCTCTCGCTTGCGCCGCACGCGTTCGCCGCCGAAGCGGTCGTTGCGGGGAGCGCTCCCGGAATAGAGCATGGGGGCTACGGATTCCTCGCAGCGGCGATCGCAACTGCCCTCGCGGCCCTAGGGGCAGGATTTGCCGTTGCCAAGGTCGGTGCCGCGGCCATCGGCGCGCTGGCGGAAAAGCCCGAACTTTTCGGGCGACTGCTCATCTTCGTCGGTCTCGCGGAAGGCATCGCGATCTACGGCCTGATCGTTTCGATCCTCATCCTCAACCGCCTCGGGTGATGTCGGTTACCTGCTACATCGGCGACGAAGTCAGCGCCGCGGGGTTCCGCCTCGCGGGCGCACGCGTCATCGTGCCAGCCGCCGGCGACGAGACGCTGTCGCTTGCATCGGCACGCCAAAGCGCGACGCTCATTCTGGTCGCCGCCGATGTCGCAACCCGCATTGCGACGCGAGATCTCGCGTCCGCCCAGGCGGCGCTCAAACCGCTCACGCTGATCGTTCCGGATCTCAGGGAGGAAATACCCCTGACCGATCTTGCGACGCGACTTCGCCAACAGCTCGGCCTCGAGGATGCGCCATGACGCTCGAATCGCGCATGCAGGCGCTTCTCGACCTCGTCGAGGTCGATCGCAAGCGCCGCTGCGACGCGATCATGGGAGATGCGCAGGCGCGTGCAGCGGAGGCAATTGCGGCGGCACACGCCGAGGCGCGGGGCCGCATGCGCGAGGCCTTCGAGGAAGAGCGGGCGCGATCCGGGGCCCGCCTGGCGGCAGCGCAGGCGCGGCTCGCGACGCATCGGCGCCTGCACGAACAGCGGCGCGCAGGCGATCTGCTCGCGGCCGGATGGCGAAAACTGCCCGCGGCACTTTGCGATCGTTGGCGTGAGCCCGAAATGCGCCGATCCTGGGTCGCAACCGTGATCGCGGAAGCGCACAAGCTGCTGCCGCGCGGGACGTGGCGGATCGCCTATGCCACCGAATGGCCGGACGACGAGCGACGCGCGCTTGCCATGACCCTGGCGACGTCGCTGGGCAAGCCACCGGAATTCGTCGTCGCCGACGCCGCCCGCGCGGGACTCCAGGTTTCCGCAGGCGGCAATGTCATCGACGGCACGCTTGCCGGGCTCACTGCCGATCGCGCCGAGATTGGCTCCCGGCTGCTGCGGGCGCTCGAAGGCTGCGCGTGAGCCGCGCGACGATTCGCTGGATCGCCGGTCCTGTGCTGCACGCGACGGCTTCGGGTCCGTTTGCGATGCGCGAAGCCGTTCGCGTCGGCGACGACGCGTTGCTGGGCGAAGTCGTGCGCATCGATGGCGACGAAATCGTCGCTCAGGTCTACGAAGACACGACGGGGTTGAAGCCCGGCGCGATCGTCGAGGGCGACCTTGCGCCGCTCGCCATACCCCTCGGTCCGGGCTTGCTCGGCCACATTTTCGACGGACTGTTGCGGCCGCTCGCCGGAGCCGATACGCCGTTCGTGCAACCCGGCATGCGCCAATCGCGCTCGCGACCGTTTCTGTTCACGCCGCGCGTCGGGCAAGGCACCGTGGTGCGCGGCGGCGCGGTCCTCGGCGAGATCGCCGGCGCAGGCAGCATTCCGCAGAAGTGCCTGGTGCCCCCGGATGCCGAGGGCGAGATCCTCGCAATGGTCGATGCCGGCGAGTACGCCGAGGACGCGGTTCTGTGCACGCTGCGCGACGCGGGTGGTCGCGAGCGCACGCTCGCCATGATGCATCGATGGCCGGTGCGCGCGCCGCGTCCGGTCGCGGCCCGCTTTCCCTCGACCGAGCCGCTGGTCACCGGCCAGCGGATCCTCGACAGCATGTTTCCGGTGGCGCGCGGCGGAAAGGCCGCTATCCCGGGCGGCTTCGGCACCGGGAAGACCGTGCTGCTCGAAGCGCTCGCCAAGGGCTGCAACGCCGACGTCATCGTCTATCTGGGCTGCGGCGAGCGCGGCAACGAAATGGCCGGCGTGCTGGATGAATTTCCCGGGCTCGTCGATCCGCGCACCGGCCGGCCGCTGATGGAGCGCACGGTGATCATCGCCAACACGTCGAACATGCCGGTCGCGGCGCGCGAAGCGTCGATCTATTCCGCCGTGACCGTCGCCGAGTACTTTCGGGACCAGGGCTTGCACGTTGCACTGATGGCCGATTCGACGTCGCGCTGGGCCGAGGCGCTGCGCGAGGTGTCCGGGCGATTCGGCGAATTGCCCGGCGAAGGCGGCTATCCTGCGTACCTGTCGTCGCGCCTCGCCGACTTCTACGAGCGCGCGGCGCTGGTCGAGCCGCTTTGCGGCGGCACCGGCTCGGTGACCATCATCGGCGCCATCAGCCCGCCTTCCGGAGATTTCTCGGAGCCGGTCACGTCGCACACCAAGCGCTACGTGAAAGCCTTCTGGGCGCTCGACGTCAAGCGCGCCCAGGCGCGGTTCTATCCGGCCATTCACCCGCTGCAATCGTACGCCGAAGACGCGCTCGAGTTCGCGCCCTGGTGGGCAACGCAGGGCAACGATCGCTGGCTCGCATTGCGACGGCGATTCCTCACACTGCTCGACGAAGAGGCACGACTCGAACGGATGGCGCGCATCATCGGCAAGGATGCGTTGCCGGTACGCCAGCAAGTCACGTTGTTTTGCGCCGGGCTCGTCAACGACGCGTTCCTGCGCCAGTCCGCATTCTCGGATAACGACCGCGTGTGCGGGCCCGCACGTCAGGCGGCGATGATGCGCCTCCTCGATCGCTTCTTCGATCTGGCGGAGCACGCGGTCGCCGCAGGCGTCGCGCCGGCGGACATTGCGCAGATGGCTTGCGTCCGCCCGTTGCAGCGGGCGGGCGAGGACATCGCGGACACGGAGCTTTCGCAGTTCGACGCATTGCAGGCTGCGGTCGAACGCGAGTTCGTGGCACTCACCGAGCGATCGGAGGCGCGCGATGCGTCCCACGGTTGAAGGCGCGGCGACGCGTCTCGAAGGGCCGCTCCTGTTCCTGCGGCGTACCCTCGACGTCGGCCTGCAGGACGCCGTCGAGGTCCGCGGCGGCGACGGACGCGTGCGCCTCGGACGCGTGGCGGCCATCGACACCGAGGTTCTGACCATCGAAGTCCTCGAGTCGACCGCGGGACTCACGCTCGCCGGCACGACCGTGCGTTTCTTCGGCGAGCCGCTGACATTCGGCGTCGCGCCGTCGATTCTGGGACGGATCTTCAACGGCGTCGGCCAGGTGATCGACGGTGGCCCTCCGGTCGCCGCACGCGAGCACCTGCGCATCGACGGATTGCCGATCAATCCCGTCGCGCGCGCGATGCCGCGCGATTTCATAGAGACAGGCATCACGACCCTCGACTTGATGAACAGTCTCGTGCGCGGCCAGAAGCTGCCGCTCTTCTCCGTCGGCGGATTGCCGCACGACCGCCTCGCGATGGACATCGCGACCCACGCGCGACTCACGCATGCGCGGGGCGGCGAGTTCGCCATCGTGTTCGCCGGCATCGGCGTCCCCTACGACAGCGCGGAATACTTCCGGCGCAGCCTCGAGCAGGGCGGCGCGCTCGAGCGCACCGCGCTGTTCCTCAATCTCGCCAGCGATTCGTCGACGCAGCGCCTGCTGACGCCGCGCTTCGCGCTCACCGCGGCCGAATACTTGGCCTTCACTTGCGGCAAGCACGTGCTGGTCATCCTCACCGACATGACGAATTACGCGGAGGCGCTGCGCGAGGTTTCATCGTCGAAAGGCGAGATTCCCAGCCGCAAGGGCTTCCCGGGCTACATGTACTCCGATCTCGCAACGCTGTTCGAGCGCGCGGGCTGCTTGCGCGGCTACCCGGGAACGCTGACCCAACTGTCCATACTCACGATGCCCGCCGATGACATCGGTCACCCGATCCCGGACCTGACCGGTTACATCACCGAAGGCCAGATCGTCCTCTCGCGCGATCTCGACCGGCGCGGCATCTACCCGCCGATCAACGTGCTGCCTTCGCTGTCCCGGTTGATGAAGGACGGCACCGGCGGTCAATATACGCACCCCGATCACCCGGCGCTGTCGAGTCAGCTCTACGCCGCGTATGCGCGCGCGGTGCAGGCTCGCGTGCTCGCCAGCGTCGTCGGCGAGGAAGGACTCGCGGATACCGACCGTCACTACCTCGCCTTCGGTACCGCCTTCGAGGAGAAGCTGGTGGCCCAGACGGGAACGCGCACGCTGGAGCAGAGCATGGCCACGGGATGGGAGCTGCTTGCGAAGCTGCCTACGAGCGAGCTCTCACGCCTGTCGGATGCGCAGATCGAGCGGCATCTCGCGGGAGGGGCGGCGCGAACATGAGCGACGGCACGCCCACCCGGAGCGCGGTGCTCGAAATGAAGGACGAGCGTCGCGCCATGCACGACGGCTACGTGTTCCTCGACGAGAAGTGCCTGCTCCTCGCCGGCGAGATTCTGCGCGAGCTCGGGCGCTACGGCGCGCTCAAGCAAAATTTCGCGGCCGCACGTTCGGCCGCGATCGAGGCGCTCGAAGCGGCCGTTGCCCGTCATGGTCTACACGGACTTCAGGTCTACCCGGCGCCGGATGCGGGAAGCGCGAACCTGCGCGACACGCGGCGCGCGCTGATGGGGGTGCGGCTGCAGGATGTGGCGCTCGATATCGGCGCCGTGGCCGCTTTGCCTGCCTTCGACCTTTCGCCCGAAGCCCTGGCCTGCCGCCGCGCGTTCGCGGCGTTGCTGGTCGCGTCGGCGCCGCTTGCCGCGGTCGCGGGCAATCTCGAGCGCCTGTCGCTCGAATACCAACGATCGGTGCGACGTGCCCGCGCACTGCAGGACGTGCTGCTGCCGGAGCTCGATCGCTCGGTGTACGAGATTGAATCGCGACTCGAGGAGCTGGAACAGGAAGATGCGATATGGATGCGCCGACGGCCTTAACGGGCTCCCCGCCGATCCCAGGACCGATCAGCGATCAGGCGCGGCTCATTGCGTCCCTGCGCGCGCCGGCGGTCTTCGGTGACGACTGCGCATGCGTCACCGTCCTGGAAACCCATATCTCCTACGTCCTGCTGACGGGGACGCACGCATACAAGATCAAGAAGAACGTCGACTTGGGCTTTCTCGACTTCACCACGCTTGCCAAGAGGCGATACTACTGCGAGCAGGAACTCAGGCTGAACCGTCGCCTTGCGCCGGCGCTCTATCTGGATGTCGTGGCCATTACCGGAACGATCGACGCCCCGATCGTTGGCGGAGATGGTCAGGCGCTGGAGTATGCCGTCAAGATGCGCGAGTTCTCCCAGGAAGCGCTCGCGAGCCGGCTGCTCTCGCGTGACGGGCTCGGCGCGGCCGATATCGACATGCTCGCCGCCCAGGTCGCCGCCTTTCATGCTTCGATTGAAGTCGCCGCGCCAGACAGCGCATTCGGCCGGCCCGATGACATCCTGGGGATTGCGCTGCAAAATTTTGCGCAGATCCGCCCGCTCTCGGCAGTGGCCGCCGACCACGCGGAGCTCGACGCGCTCGCGCTATGGACCAAGCGCGAGCACGATTCCCGCCACACCGAGCTCTGCGGACGGCAGCGTGACGGATTCATCCGCGAGTGCCACGGCGACCTGCATCTCGGCAACATCGCGCGCATCGAGGGCAAGCTCACCATCTTCGACTGCATCGAATTCAACGATGCGATGCGCTGGATAGACGTGATGAGCGAGATCGCCTTCACGGTAATGGACCTGCAGGATCGCGGTCGCGTCGATCTGGGGCAGCGCTTTCTCAATGCCTATCTCGAGATCACGGGGGATTACGCGGGCCTGTCGGTTCTGCGCTTCTATCTCGCCTATCGCGCGATGGTGCGGGCCAAGGTCGCACGCCTGCGTGCCGTGCAGCTGGGTTCCGGCGACGCGAGCCAAGCCGTCCTCGCCGAGTACCATGGCTATGTCGATCTCGCCCGGTCATATGCGCAGCCGCCGCGCCCGGCAATTGTCCTGACGCATGGCCTCGCCGGGTCCGGGAAGACGATCCTGTCTCAAGCGCTGCTGGAAGTCCTGGGCGCCATACGCATTCGTACCGATGTCGAGCGCAAACGCCTGCATGGGCTGGCGCCGCGCGACCGATCGACCGCCGGCATCGCTCGCGGCCTTTACGCCCCCGACGCGACCGTCGCCACGTATCGGCACGTGTGCAAGTTGGCCCGCCTCGTCGCAGCCAGCGGGCATGTCACCCTTGTCGATGCGACGTTCCTCAAGCGCTGGCAGCGCGATCTGTTTCGCAAGCTCGCGGCCGATCTGCAGGTTCCGTTCGTGATCGTGTCCTTCTCCGCCAGCGAATCGACGCTGCGCGAACGCATTACGCGCCGCGCGATTGAAGGGAACGATGCGTCGGACGCAGACCTGGCCGTGCTCGACCATCAGCTGCTCGTGCAGGAGCCGCTCGCGCTGGACGAGCGCGCAGACGTGATCACCTACGACAGCGAGGCCCCGCTCGCGAGGGCCCGTGAGCCAGCGTCCTGGCGCGGGCTAGCCGAGCGGATCGGGATTGCCGGCCATGACCCAGTTTGACGTCTTCAACGGCGACGCAGACGGACTGTGCGCGCTGCACCAGCTCCGGCTGGAGATGCCGCTCGAATCGGTGCTCGTGAGCGGCGTCAAACGCGACATTGCGTTGCTTCAGCGCGTAGCTGCGCAGCGCGGCGATGCGGTGACGGCACTCGACATATCAGCTGCGACTAACCACGATGCGCTCGTTACGCTGCTCGATCGGGGAGTGGTCGTGCAATACTTCGACCATCACCATGCCGGCGACTTGCCGCGCCATCCGGGTCTAACGGCGATCATCGACCCTTCGCCCGGCGTGTGTACGGCCATGCTCGTCGACCGCTACCTTGGCGGGAAACATCGCATTTGGGCCATCGTGGCAGCGTTCGGCGACAACCTGCCTGACGCCGCAAGCGAGCTCGCCCGATCCTTTGCTCTGAGCGGCGAGCGGCTCGCCCAGCTGCGGGAACTTGGCGAGGACCTCGCGTACAACGCTTATGGCGAGAACATGAGCGATCTCATGATTCCGCCCGCGGCGCTGTATCAGCTCATGCATCGTTACGCCGATCCGTTTCAATTTCTCCGCTCGGAGCCGATCATCGCACGCATGAACAAAGCTCGACGCGACGATCTCGCGATGGCCAGCGAGGTCGATCCCCGGCTGGCGTTTGACCATGCCACCATCTACGTCCTGCCTGATGCCGCCTGGAGCCGTCGTGTCTGCGGCGTCTTCAGCAATCATCTGGCGAACCGATTTCCCGATCTGGCGCATGCGGTGCTTGCACCCAATGCGCAAGGGGGATACACGGTGAGCGTGCGTGCACCCTTGACACTCCGGACCGGCGCAGACGCGTTCTGCCGCCAGTTCAAGACCGGTGGCGGCCGAGCGGAGGCGGCCGGCATCAACCATTTGCCGCGTGACGCATTGCCGGAATTCGCGCGGCGTCTGGAGAACGCCTTTTCCGGCGGACCCCAATCTCACTCGTGAGGCAGGCCGATCGCGGCGGTGGGTTCGCACGGCTACCGCGCCCAATGAAAACGGCCCGCGCGAAAGCAAGCCGTTGAATTGGTTGGCTGCGGGGGATGGATTCCCATCGTCTTGCCCGACACCGTCTGCTAACCTCCCAACTCGGACGGTCGAATCTCCCCGAAGCGGACATCCGTCGGATTTCCGATAGTTACCGCTTGAAGACGACTACTGTGGCGCGCACATGACGACCAGATTCGGCCCGTCACCCTCGGCTAGCCAGCCCTTGTCCACCATGGTTTGCCGCACCGTCTTGTCCGTCATGTAGCGATGGTTGGCGTCGGCCCGGTTGCTGAATACGCGATACACCTCGGTCGTATTCGCCGGACACACGCCCGCCGCCGGCAGGAACATCTGCATGAACGCAGGATCTTCGAGCGTGAAGGTCGGGTTCTTCTGGCCGGTCGCGTCGCATTCGGCGGTGCCACGACCGAAGAAGTGCGAATCGCCCAACGCAGGCGGGATGTAGAAGCGGCACACCGGCGACGTTCCAGCTTGCGCAGTCGTATAGGCATTAAATGAGTAGCCGGTACGCGCCCAACCCTTGTGCACGCCGTTGTCGAGGTCGCTGATTTCCTGCGCCCCGTAGGTGATGAAATAGTGATCGAGTGCGGCGTTGTAGAACTCGGTGACTGTGACCTTTGCCACCTTCGGCGTGACGTTTTGAAAGGTTTTGTAGTTGGTCTGCCCAAGCGGGCCATTCGACAGGCTAATCAAATCGGGCAGGCCGTCTCCATCCAGGTCCGCAAACACAACCATGAACGGAAAACTGCCACCAATCACGCTCGAATCTACTGGAACATAATGTCCCGGAGCATCGCTCACCCACGCGAATACGACCGGACTGTTGGTGGGCGCGATTCCCGAAACTCCTTGAGCATAAATATCGGGGACTCCGTCCCCGTTGAGA
Source organism: uncultured beta proteobacterium (assembly GCA_963828045.1). Lineage (GTDB taxonomy): Bacteria > Pseudomonadota > Gammaproteobacteria > Burkholderiales > Casimicrobiaceae > VBCG01. Next base: position 98,987 of record CAWHCM010000002.1, read on the forward strand.
TCAAGGATGCGAATGAACTGAAGCCAAGGCCCTGTGGAGGCAATCGCGCTCGGGAGATACGTGGCAGTCTGGTCGACGAATCGGCCATGATGATCGTTAATGAAGACTTGAATCGCGTGCCCGACATAATTCAGCGAGGTCTGCGAGAAAAGGAGATCAGGAAAGCCGTCCGCATTGATGTCGATGACGGCAATGCTGAGGTTGATGGTTGTGTCTCCAAACAGCCCTGGCGGAAAGCTCCAGGGATTGCGCTTGGTGAAATCTCCGGTCCCGTCGTTAAACAAAATGATTGAAGGACCCGTGGGTCCGTTCGCGTCGGAGCCCAATACCAGATCCGGGTGGCCGTCGCCGTCGACGTCGAGCATGATGGATGTCGTGTATTTCTGGACAAGCGATGTCGCATACGAGGGCAATTGGCCCCCCGGAGCGAAGGCTGTGCCTCGATTCCCGAGCAAGCAATAGGGGCCAACGAAAAGCTGGCTGTAGATGTTAATCACGCAGATGTCGGATTTGCCGTCGCCATTGATATCGCCGGTTACCGCGGAATGGCTGAAGTCGGGCTTTGTGGGAAGAATGGCGGTCGCATCGGCGTAGGTGCCGCCAGCACGGCTCAGGAGCAAGACGTTGGTTTCGCCGGTAAACGGTGGTTGATCGTAGCCGTGGGCAGCAACGAAGATATCCAAGAGGCCATCCCCGTTGATGTCCCCAAAAATAATCTCCCGCGGGTGGGTTCGCGCTGGTGGATTGGGGCCTAAGGCCGCCGCTGTTACATCGATGACGGTCCAGTCAGACTGCGGCGCCAGTAAACGTAGCGGAATATTGGTCGCCGGGGTAGGCGGAAAGACTCCGCGGGCGACGACGATGTCGTCCACTCCCGGTCGCGTCAATCGGGCACTGGCAATCGCAGTGATATAGGCTTCGACGCCACTGCCGGCAAACGAGCCCGCTCCCTTCGCGACGAAGGCAAGCGGCGCGCTCCCTGCGGTAAGGGCAAATCCCCAAGACACGATGGCCAGAACCGCTTCGATCCTAACTACGCCACCCATGGTCCACCCTGATCAGGAGTAACGGTTGCGATCCGCGGCTCGTTTCCAACGCGCAACGTGCTCGCAGTAAGGTAACGCGAGTCGGCTCCTTCGCGCTTCCACGGTATGGAATAGTAAATCCAACGCCTCGACGCACCGTGGAGAATAGCGTAGCACGGCTGACTTGCGCGGGTCGACGGGAAGGTGGGGTGATCGGGCTTCGCCGCGACGCCGTGATTGCCCGGCGGCGGCGTGGGATCGCCAGGCGCCGGCCGCCTCGTCAACGACTGCGTCCCAGCAAAATTGAAATGTAAGGGCGACCGTCTGCTTGTGGCCGGGTCGAGTCCGTCGACTTCGACCTTCCAAGGTAAGCTAACTGGTATGGAGTTGCTGTTGGACTCGTGTAGTTCTACACCCGGGCACGACCCATTGCAGCCGTCGTAAGACTGCAAAGCGGACGGTCCTGGGCTCCGCGGGCCGCGCATTCCCATAGTTGTCGTGTCCTGACCGCGTGTTAGCGCGTGTCCCAATACATCTGATTACTGGGGAGGCGGAGCCCTTGGAAGGGTTGCGCGCCAAAGATCACGTTAAATCCGGGATTGAGAGTGCTGCTGCGCCGGCGCCTAACGGCATGCTGCCCGGCGGTTTGTATAGACCTTCACTGAATGGAATCGCGCTTCCCTGGTAGGCCATGCTCTGCAACTGAATGTTGGTATAGCTATTCGGGTAATTCAAATTCGGAGGCCCCAAGGCATCGATCTCGATCGATACAACAGGCTCGAATGGGGTCGTGTCGATCTTAAGCGTCTGCAACTGCCCATTTTGGTTTGTATTAACCGGTGTCGCGGGTAGCGCCACCGTGCCGTTTACCTTGACTAACACCGACGGGTTGGAAGCATTCTTGACGTCAGCCCACAGCTGTATGACCAGGTGATTTCTAATCGTAAAGTTTGCAATTGGCGCACATCCAATAACGCCAACGGCTCCGGCGCCCTCCGGAATCCACCCCTGCGAGAGCATGGACGAGCGAATAGTTAAGCTCGTTGTGTAGCGATGATTCGGCGCTCCCCCCTGCCCATGTAGCACAGTCGGTACAGTGGGATTGTTCCGACCGCGCAACTCCCGTTTGAATCCGGTAACACGACCGCGAACACCTCTCCTTCGAACTGCCAATCGCGGTTCTGCTTAACCTCTGCACACTCCGCAGCATAGGGGGTATAGAAGTGGGAGCTCTTTGGATCGAAGCTCGTGCTGAAAAACCGGCATACGTTTGCTGTGCCTGACGCACCAGTGAGATTGGCGTTGAATATTTGCCCCGTGCGCTGCCATCCAGAGATTAGCCCCGCGTTGAGTTTTGAGATCTCTACGGGAAGTGCAGTGACAAAATAATGATTGAAGGCAGCGTGAAAGTATTCAACGACCGATGGCGAGCTCATCTGGATTGCGCCGCGATCAATCCGCGATGCGGGCCGCGGATTGCCGAAGAAGTCGACTGCCGGGGCGAGCGCTTCTGACCCATTGCCAATAGCGGGCGATGTTTTGGATGGAGCAAAATCGCCATCCGCCGGTGCAATCAACACTGAGTCGTCCTGGATGTCGTGAGCTCCCAATAGCGATTGGTTTGTTTGCCCGCCGCTCCACACGTTGTAATCGAGGAAGCCGCCGTTCGCGCTGACTGCGCCCTTGCCGTTGAGATTGACCGCGACGTTGTTGATGACGTTCACGTCCGAGGAATCGGTCACGGTGATTTCGCCGTGAATGTTGCAGGTCTCCGTCAGGAGGCTGTTGTACGTCGTGTTGTTTACGATATCGACGTGCGATGATTTGAAGGCGTTAATTCCCTGAGCTCCTGAGTCGCGAACGATGTTATTGGCGATATAGGTACGGCCATTATATGGAACCCCGGTGACATCACCTGGCAACCCGTGCCCTGGCTGCGTATGTTTGTTGTCATCAACGATGATTCCGTCCCCATCGCAGATCTTTCCTGCGAGCGGAGGCGGAAGACCACTCCATGGCAGGTAGTTCCAGTTGCGCTCCAACAGGTTGCCTACGACGTAGCTTCTGTAACCTGCGATATCCACGCTTCCAGCGCTGTCGGCCTGGCGGATTATATTGATCCCGGCGTTGCCTTCGACCGTATACCAACCGTTATTGTAGACATGGTTGTACAGAATGAACGCCGAGTCAGCGGCAAAATAAAGAATCCCGCCGCCGGGACAATCATGGAACACTGAGTTGCGGATGATCACGTCGCGCGACTGCGGTAAATCACCGCCACCGATTCCCAGGCAGCGTTCGCTTGGTGTTGAATCCTGGAGGGTATCCGCCAAGGTCATAGATTGGGCGCGGCCGACGAACTCAAAGCCGTCGATCAGGACGTGATGCGTGCTGGGCACGTGAATTCCCATGTACGCGCCCTTCGGGACCTGAATGACGGGCCGATGTCCTGTCAGCGCCGCAAAGGTCGTCCAGCTAGCCGCGCTGCCGGACTTCGTGATGCGGAGTACGACGGGGTTGACCGAAGCGTCGGTCGTGTAGACCCCGTCGGCCACAAGCACCGTTGCCCCACCGGGTATCGCGTCGTGAGCATGTCGTAAGGTTTGCCAGGCACGTTGCAGCGTGGTTCCGTCGTTGGCGTCCGAGCCGTTTATGCCATCCACGTAGTAGCAATTCCCGGGCAGGCACCGCACCGGAAGGGCTTCCCTCGTAAAGGGTATGTCCACGAGTGCGGCGCATGGGACCGCTGCAGCCACCAGTACTCCACAAACAAGGCACCGAAGCCTTCGGAGTCGATTGACCACATTCCCTCCCTTGACAACCGGAACGCCTGACCGACCGCTTTGGAGAATACACTTCTGTGGCCGGTTGTGGCCGCAAGTGATGTTACCCACGAAGTATGGACAGTCCGATCAGGCGCTGGTTGATGCCTCGAAAGCCAGCGGAGCCATGTAGTTGATGGTGGAGTGGCGACGCTGGCGGTTGTAGAAGACTTCCATGTAATCGAACAGGCTGGCGCGTGCTTGGTCCCTACTCTTATAGTCGCAGTGCATTACAAGCTCCGTCTTCAAGGAGTGGAAGAAGCTTTCCATCGGCGCGTTGTCCCAGCAATTCCCTTTGCGGCTCATGCTCTGGCGAATCCCGTGTTTCCTAATGAGGTCCAGGTATACCGAGGTTGCGTAGGTTGAGCCTCGATCGGAATGCGCGAGTTCGGGAACGCCGCGTTGGGAAATGGCCATAGCGAGTGCGTCGGTCGCCAGCTGGCCTCCCAGCGTGTGGCTCATGGCCCAGCCCACAATAGCCCGCGAGTACACATCCAGAACGGCCGCCAGGTATAGCCAGCCCTCGCGCGTTGGGATGTAGGTCACGTCGCTGAGCCAGCACGCATTGGGCCGCTCGGCTTTGAAGCACCGCCTGACCAAGTTGGGAAAGACCTCCTTGGTATTGCGCGAGTCCGTCGTTACCCGGAAGCGCCGGGTCGCCCTGGGCACAATCTGCGCTCTGCGCATCAGCTTGGCGACTGTGTTGCGACAGCAGGCAATCCCCTGCACCGAGAGTTCCGCGTGTACTCGCGGCGCGCCATACGTCTGGCGGCTGGCCAGGTGGATGTCCCGGATCTTGGTGGTCAAAGACGATTGCCGCTCATCCCGGGCGCTGGGCGGCCGGCTTCGGGCTGCGTAGTACCCGCTGGGTGAAACGCGCAAGGCCCGACACAGCGTACGCACCGAATGCTGCCGGCGCTGGCCTTCGACAAAGGCGTACTTCACCTCGACGCCTTCGCAAAGTAGATGGCCGCTTTTTTTAAAATCTCATTCTCCTCCCGCAGCCTGGCGTTCTCACGCCGCAGCGCCCCAAGGTCTTGCTCAGCCGTGGCGAGTTCTTGCTTGGGAACGCCGTTGCGCTCCTCTTCCTCGAAGTCCAGGCGCCACTGGCGCAACTGGTTTACCCGAACGCCCAGTTCCCGCGCCACCTTGGCCTTGGTCTTGTCTCCAACAGCAGCCAACCGCACGGCCTCGAGCTTGAACTCCCGGGTATGGTGCCTGCGCTCCTTGCGTTCCATGACACAGACCTCCTATGGTCATTGTGCCTGTCTGGAACTGTCCACGAAACGTGGGTAACTTCACAAGCGGCCCCTCGAATTAGGCCTAGCCAAGCGTCTGAAAGTTAAACGGCCCGCATCGGTCGAGCAGATCGAACCAAGGTGCGCGCCTCGCGCGCGTAATTGACGCCGGACGTGCTCTTTGTGGCAATCGCCGCGGTAATGATCCGCCGATTCGCCAACGGCCCTCACAAACCCTCACCAAAGCAGCGTAGCAAATGCGCTGATACCAGCCTAAATTTTGATCCGGCCCGACGGATTTGTCCCGCGGACTTAGGGACAAAAACCTGGGCCTGCGTCCAACCTCATGGGAGAACTGATCATGAAGCGTAGTGCTGGCAATAGGGTGTGATCGGCCCGGCCGGGAACGCGTAGTATGGGGCTCGTAGGCGGGCGGCGGTGGCACGAGGCGGTGAATGCGACCTGAACGCGAGCTATCGTCAAGCGTCCAGAGGACAACGGAAATGGGAAGGTCGGCGGCGATCGTGCTCTATGTGGTGTTCATGATAGTCGTCGTGGTCGGCGTGGATTTGCTGTTCTTCAGGAACCGATTCTGGGAACGGCTGATGGTGAACGCGGGAATCGTCCTGGTGTTCGCCGCGTTCTACTTGAGGTTTCTGAAACATCCATGAACGGGCGGGGCCGCCGGTTAGCTTGTTTCGCAAGGGGTGACGGGCGGCAGGGATTGTCAGCTCCCCACTGAACAGGGAAGGAACAAATATGATGAACTTCGGATACAGCGGCATCTTGGGCCTCCTCATACTGGTCGGAGATATCTGGGCAATTATCAATATTCTTCAAAGCTCTGCTTCGAACGAGAAGAAGCTGATTTGGATACTCGCGGTAGTGATACTGCCGGTGCTGGGCCTGATCCTCTGGTTCTTCCTTGGTCCGCGCGATCGCGTGGCGTAGCGGCAGGGAGGCGCCCGCCGGGAGCTGCGAGTGAATCTGTACTGGAAAACGGACATTCGATCGCGTGCCCTAACCCGAGCTTCAGCCGGAACAACCTACGCAATATAGGGGAGGATGAGAGTCCGCTTGTGTAGATTTTCCTGGCGAGCGCGGCCGGCCGGCCTGTTCACGCCCGCGCCGAAAGGTACGCTCCGATGCACAACGCCGCACCCACGACGTACAGCAGCCACGTTGCGGATATGGCATACGGATAGAGCATCAAGGCGACCCCGATCCATTTGGTGGCTGGAAGTGACCTCCTTTTCCCATACCGCCACGCGACCCAACCAATGATGCCGAAGATGACGGCACCGATAATGTACGAAGTGCTGGGCAGGGTGAAGCCCAAAGCTTCGAGTGCGATGAGGTTGTCCTTCATGCCGTGGCGCTACGGTGCTTTCCGATGTGTGGGCGGCCGATTTTGATGTTACCCACGAACGGTGGACAGTCCGATCAGGCGTTTCTTGATTCCTCGAAAGCGAGCGGAGCCACGTAGCTGATGGTGGAGTGGCGACGCTGGCGGTTGTAGAAGACTTCCATGTAATCGAACAGGCTGGCGCGTGCTTGGTCCCTACTCTTGTAGTCGCAGTGCATTACAAGTTCCGTCTTCAGAGAGTGGAAGAAGCTTTCCATCGGCGCGTTGTCCCAGCAATTCCCTTTGCGGCTCATGCTCTGGCGGATGCCGTGCTTCCGAATGAGTGCCAGGTATATCGACGTTGCGTAGGTTGATCCTCGATCGGAGTGTACGAGTTCTGGAACGCCACGTCTGGAAATTGCCATGGCGAGCGCGTCGGTGGTCAGCTGGCCGCCCAGCGTTTGGCTCATCGCCCAGCCCACAATAGCGCGGGAATACACATCCAGAACCGCGGCCAGGTACAGCCAGCCCTCGCGTGTTGGGATGTAGGTCACATCGCTGAGCCAGCAAGCATTGGGCCGCTCGGCTTTAAAGCACCGCCTCACTAAGTTGGGCAAGACTTCCTTCGTATTGCGCGAGTCGGTCGTGACTCGGAAGTGCCGGATAGCCCTGGGCACAATCTGCGCTCTGCGCATCAGCTTGGCGACCGTGTTACGACAGCAGGCAATCCCCTGAACCGAGAGCTCCGCGTGCACTCGCGGCGCGCCATACGTCTGGCGGCTGGCAAGATGGACTTCCCGGATCTGGCTGGTCAGCGACGATTGCCGCTCCTCCCGAGCGCTGGGCGGCCGGCGCCGGGCTGCGTAGTACCCACTGGGTGAAACGCGCAAGGCCCTACACAGCGTACGCACCGAATGCTGCCGGCGCTGGCATTCGACAAAGGCATACTTCATCTCGACGCCTTCGCAAAGTAGATGGCCGCTTTTTTTAAAAGCTCATTCTCCTCCCGCAGCCTGGCGTTCTCACGACGCAGCGCCCCGAGGTCTTGCTCAGCCGTGGCCAGCTCTTGCTTGGGAACCCCGTTACGTTCCTCTTCCTCGAAGTCGAGGCGCCACTGGCGCAACTGGTTTACCCGAACGCCCAACTCCCGCGCTACCTTGGCCTTGGTCTTATCTCCAACGGCGGCCAACCGCACAGCCTCAAGCTTGAACTCCCGGGTATGGTGCCTGCGTTCCTTGCGTTCCATGACACAGACCTCCTAAGGCCATTGTGCCTGCCTGGAACTGTCCACGAAACGTGGGTAACTGCAATTTCGACCCGAAAGGAACCTCGCGACTGGCCGCTATCCAGCAGGCCAGCGCAGTCTGCGAAGCAGCATCTGCGGGTTTCCCCGCTGCGCCGCCTCGATCTTCGTCCGCGCGAGCGTCATGGCGTTCGAGGCTGCACTTTGCAAGGTTCAAATCGTCCGCTGGATGCCTAAAGGTAGTGAACGATACGCCGTCTCGCTTAAAGTCAAACGGCCGACGAAACCGTCGGCCGTTTGATTCTATTGTTTGGTTGCGGGGGAAGGATTTGAACCTTCGACCTTCGGGTTATGAGCCCGACGAGCTGCCAGACTGCTCCACCCCGCGGTAGGAGAACAATTATAGCGCGCGGCGTCGCCGCGCGTCAAATTCGAATCACATCGCCTCGGTCTCGGCGGTCTTCGGCCGCCAGACCAAAAGCTTCGACTCGATGCGCGTCACGATGTAGTCGAGCAGCAGCGCGAACACCGTCAGCACAAAGATGCCGGCGATCACCGTGTCGATGTCGAACACCCCTTCGGCCTGCAGGATGAGGTAGCCCACGCCCTTCGCCGAACCCAGGTACTCGCCCACCACCGCGCCGACGAACGCCATGCCCACCGATGTGTGCAGGCTCGAAAACACCCACGACGTCGCGGACGGCAGGTAGATGTAGCGCAATAGCTGGCGCTTCGACGCGCCCAGCATCCGCGCGTTGGCGAGCACGACGGGACTCACTTCCTTGACGCCCTGGTACACGTTGAAGAACACGATGAAGAACACCAGCGTCACGCCAAGCGCGACCTTGGACGTTATACCCAGTCCGAACCACACGGCGAAGATCGGCGCCAGGATGACGCGCGGCATCGCGTTCAATGCCTTGATGTAGGGATCGGACAATGCCGAAGCCAACGGCGACAGCGCGAGCCACAAGCCGATGCCGAGGCCCAGCAGGCTGCCCGCGGCGAACGCGAGCAGCGTCTCGATCAGCGTGATGGCGAGATGCGGATAGATCTTGCCGCCGGAGAACCACTCCCAGACGACGTTGGCCACCTTGAGCGGGCGCCCGAAGAAGAACGGCGCGAGCACGCCCGTCTCGGTCAGCACATACCAGCCGCCGAACAGGACGACGAGCAGCAGCGCCTGGTAGAGCGCAAGTGTTGCGCCACTGACCTTCACGTCACTGCCGGCTTTGCGCATAGCCCTTGAGCACTTCCGACTTGAGCACGGCCCAGATCGCCTCGTGAAGCTCGTTGAAGCGCGGCTGCATGCGGATTTCGGCCACGTCGCGAGGACGCGGCAGGTCGATCGCGAACTCGCCGATCGGATGCGTCTCCGGCCCGGCCGACAGCACGATCACGCGGTCCGACAGCGAAATCGCCTCCTCCAGGTCGTGGGTGATGAACAGCACGGACTTGCGATCGGCCGACCACAATTCGAGCAGTTCGTTTTCCATCAGCTGCCGCGTCTGGATGTCGAGCGCCGAGAACGGTTCGTCCATCAGCAGGATCTCGGGGTCGAGGATCAGCATCTGCGCGAGCGCCACGCGCTTGCGCATTCCGCCGGACAATTGGTGCGGATAGCGGTCCTCGAAGCCCGCGAGCCCCACGCGCGACAGCCACTCGCGCGCCTTGGGGATGGCCGCCGACTTACCGGTGCCGTGGAACTCGAGGCCGGCGGTGACGTTATCGAGCGTGTTCCGCCACGGCAACAGCGCGTCGGACTGGAACATGTAGCCGGCGCGCGCATTGACGCCTACGAGCGACGCGCCGTGCACGAGCGCGCGCCCCGACGACGGCGCGAGCAGTCCCGCGGCGACGTTGAGCAGCGTCGACTTCCCGCAGCCCGTGGGCCCGACGACCGAAACGAACTCGCCGGCGCCGATCGAAAAAGTGGTGTCGCGAACGGCGACGTAGCGGCCGCCATTGCCGCGCGCCGCGAAGGCGCAGGTGACGTCCTCGAACTCGAGGGCGGGGGCCATCACTTGTACTTTTGCACGGCCTTCTGCTGGAACGTCATGTTAACGGTCTTGGCCAGGTCGACCGTGGCCTTCTGCACGCCGGGGTCGAACGACTTCAAGTCGCGGTAGACGTTCTGCGACGCCTCGAGGCTGATGAAGCCATCCTGCTTGAACCCGTCCAGGTTCTTGATCAACGCGGCCTTGTACAGCGCCTTGTCCGTGTAGTACTCGGCGGGCACGGCGGCCACGATCTGGTCGGGTGTAGATGTCTGGATGAACCGTAGCGCGCGCACCATTGCGTTGACGAACGCCTGCGCCGTGTTCGGATATTTCTTCGCGAAATCCACCGGAACGTAGATGCAGCCGGCCGCATACGCGCCGCTGTAGACGTCCTGCATGCCTTTGGCCGTCCGGGTGTCGACCACCGGGACGATCGACCCGTCGGACTCAAGCTGCGAGATGACGGGATCGAGATTGGAAATGGCGTCGATCTCGCCGCGCTTCATGATGGCCACGGCGCCCGCAGTGGCGCCCACGCCGATGATGGCGACCGCATCGGGCTTCAGTCCGGCCTTGGCCAGCAGCACGTTGACGAACATGTTGGTCGACGAGCCGGGCGCGGTGACGCCGATCTTCATGCCCTTCAGGTCGGCCGGCGACTTGTACGCGGCGGCCTTCTCCTTCGACATGCCGAGCACGATGCCCGCGTATTTGCCCTGCAGCACCAACGCCTCGATGAACTGGCCCTTGGCCTGCTGCGTGATCGTGTGCTCGTAGGCGCCGGACACGACGTCGACGCTGCCGCCCAGCAGTGCCTGCAACGCGCGCGCGCCGCCGGGGAAATCGAGGATCTCCACGTCCAGCCCCTCGGCCTTGAAGTAGCCGTTGCGCTCGGCGATGGTCAGCGGCAGATAGTAGAACAGCGGCTTGCCGCCGACGCCGACCGTCAGCTTCGGCTTTTCGGGCGCTTGCGCGAGAGCGGGCAGACAGAGCGCGGCCACCGCGGCCAGCGCAACCGCGATGCGCGTCAGGAAACGAACCATGGAATCCTCCAAACGTTGTTATTGGCAGGTCGACGTCAACCGGTGTTCCATTGTCAGGGCGCGCGGAGCTTGCGTCAAACGCGCGCTGACATAGGGCGATTGCCGCCGTGCGCCACGGCGCGGCGCGTTGAAGCGCGTCGTGACACCGCCGGCGGCGCCGTTCTTGCGCAGGCCGGAAAGCTTGGCCTCCATGGCCGAACCGACCCACCATTGCGGCTCGGATGGCGGTGAGAAGCCCCCCGCCCGTTCACGCTCGCTGACGCGGACCTTGGCCACGTCGAAAGCCGCGGCCAGCGAATCGGCGGTGGCCATCCCTTTCTGGAAAAACGCCTCGCCGAAAAACGTCGAGTCGCTGTCGTTGCCGCAGCCGAAGGACTTGCGGTCCGCCCGCGACGCGGTGACGATCAGCGTGTATTCGTCCTGCAGCGGCTCGATGTACCCACCCGAGTAGCACGCGGACACGACGATGATCCGCCACTTGATGCCGGCGTCGTCGAGCAACTGGCGCAATCCGGGCGGCGTCAATTCCACGAGCGACAGCGGAGGCAGGTCGGCGCTCAAGCGGAAGTCGCGCCTGCCGAGGCTCGCGAGATAGACCATCACGACGTCATCCTCGGCGTCGATGGCGGCGCCGATCTCGTTCAGCGACTCGCGCAGGTTCGTAACCGTCGCGAATGGTGTCGTGAGCAGCGTTTGCGGGTTGTTGACGAGCAGCAGCGAACGCCCGGTCGTGTTCCAGCGCTTGTCCATCACGGCGCGCGCGGCCTCAACGTCCTTGCGGAAGACGTCCTGGCGGCCGTCGGGCGCAAAGCCGACGAAATAGAGATCGGTCACGCCGGGCCGCTCGTCCTCAAGTTCGGTCAGCACGTGATCGAGCAGGAAATTCTGCGTCGCGAGCACCGCCTCGGAACCCGCCGACATGCCTTCCGACGACGCCGTGGGCTCCGATTGGCCGCGCCACCACGGTTCGTTGGGCGCGAGTTCATTCGACAGCCAGATCGGAACTGCCAGCAGCAGGCCGCCGCCGACCGCAGCCAGCCACATCCGCGGCGTGGGTGGCGCGAGTGCCACGGCGACGCTGCGCACGAGGATGGCCACCATCCACAGCATGAACAGCCGCCGGACGAGTTCGAAGCTGAGTCCCATTACCAGCGAATCGCCGTTGAGAAACGGCAGCACGAAATTCAGCGCTTGCGCCAGCGGCACCGCCGAAAGCACGATGACAGGAATGGCCATGGCGAGCGCCCGCTGCCGCAAGACCAGCGCGAGCACGGCGCCCCCAAGCAGCAGCAGCGCGGCCGAGTAGAGCTCGGTGCCGGCGCCGTACAGCGAGAACTCGCGCGCGGGTCCGGCCCGGAACCAGTCGCCCGTCACGTCGATGGCCGCGGACAACACGAACAGCAGCAGCAATTGCGCGAGATCGATCCGGAACGCGAGTCGCGCCACCGGCATGAACAGCGACAACTTGAGACCTGCGACGAGGTTGCGTGTCAGGGAGGCAAGGGCGTGGCGCATGAGCGATTGGAGAGGGCGGCGGCTTGAAAGGTTGCGCGGGAACGCGCGGCGTCAGGCCGCGGCCGCGTGCTCGGCGATGAACGCCTTCACCCGCTCCGGATCGGCGGGCAGCGTCGTGCTGTGCTGCGGCCGTTCCTCGAGGCCGCGCCACGTGGCCGGCCGCGCCGGGTCGCGGCCCGTCGCTTCGCGTATCGTCGCGGCGAATTTTGCCGGCAACGCCGTCTCCACGCAGATGAGCGGCGTTGCGGGGTCGCGGTACTCGAGCCCGACCTTGACGCCGTCGGCCGTGTGAGGATCGATGACGCGACCGTAGCGCGTCGCGATCGCACGGATCGTTGCCAGCCGGTCGGCATGCGTGCTGCGGCCCGACACGATGCCGGAGGCCTTGACGTTCGGCCACCAGCTCGTGGCGGAGAGATCGAAGCCTCCCTCGACCGCCATCTTCACCCAGAGCTCCCTGACCGATGCGGCGCTCCGGCCGGTCACGTCGAAGACGAAGCGTTCGAAGTTGGAGGCCTTCGAGATGTCCATCGACGGCGACGACGTCGCGTGGGTTTCGCCGCCCGAGCGCGGCCGGTAGCGGCCGGTGCGGAAGAACTCGTCGAGCACGTCGTTTTCGTTGGTGGCAAGGATCAGCCGCCGCACCGGCAGGCCCATTTCCCTCGCCACGTGTGCGGCGAGGATGTTGCCGAAATTGCCGGAAGGCACGGCAAAGTCGACCTGCTGCGCGTTGTCCGCGGTGGCGGCGAAATAACCCTTGAAGTAGTAGACGACCTGCGCCGCGATGCGCGCCCAGTTGATCGAGTTGACGGCGCCGATCTTCCAGCGCGCCTTGAACTGCGCGTCGTTGGCCACGGCCTTGACGACATCCTGGCATTCGTCGAACGTGCCCTCGATGGCGAGGTTGAAGATGTTGGGCTCGACGAGCGAGTACATCTGCGCCTGCTGGAACGGGCTCATCCTGCCCTTCGGCGACAGCATGAAGACCGCGATGCCGTGCTTCCCCCGCATCGCGTACTCGGCCGAGCTGCCGGTGTCACCCGACGTCGCGCCGAGGATGTTGATCGAGCGGCCCGCGCGCGCCAGCACGTACTCGAAGAGGTTGCCCAGCAGTTGCAGCGCGATGTCCTTGAATGCGAGCGTCGGGCCGTTCGACACGCACAACAGGTGAAAACCCGGCTCGAACGTCGCGAGCGGAACGATTTCGTCCGACCCGAAGCGGGACGCCGTATACGTCTTGGCGACGATCTGCTTCAAATCCGCAGACGGGATGTCGTCGATGAAGCGCGACAGCATGGCCAACGCGAGCTCGCGATAACCGAGCGGCCGCAACGCCGCCAGTTCCGCCGGCGTGAAGCGCGGGTACGCCTGCGGCACGGCGAGCCCGCCATCGGGCGCCAGCCCCTCCTGCAGGATTGCGCAAAACGGCAGCGGGTCCTCGCTCCATGCGCCACGGGTGGAAACGTAGCGCATCAGTTGAGTTCTTCCAGGCGGATGCGCACGACCTTGCCGCGGACCGTGGGCAATGCCTCTATCTTGGCGATCGCGTCGACGACGTTCTTTTCCACGATCCTGTGGGTAAGCAGGATGATGTCGGTCTGCTCCTCGCCTTCGGACGGCTCCTTCTGGATCATCGCGTCGATCGAGATCTCGCGGTCGGCGAGGATGCGCGTGATGTCGGCCAGCACGCCGGGCCGGTCCTCGACGCGCATACGCAGGTAGTAGCTGGTCACGACCTCGCTCATCGGCAGGAACGGCACGTCGGTCAGTTGATCGGGCTGGAACGCCAAGTGCGGGACGCGATGCTCCGGATCCGCCGTGTGCATTCGCGTGACGTCGACCAGGTCGGCGATGACGGCGCTGGCGGTCGGCTCGGCGCCCGCACCCGCGCCGTAGTACAGCGTCGGCCCCGTCGCGTCGCCCTTGACCAGCACGGCGTTCATCGCGCCTTCGACATTGGCGATCAGGCGTTTGTGCGGAATCAGCGTCGGGTGCACGCGCAGCTCGATGCCCTCGTTGCCGTCCGCCATCGCCCGGCGCGTGATCCCCAAAAGCTTGATCCGGTAGCCCAGTTCCTCGGCGTAGCGGATGTCCTCGCGCGTGAGCCTGGAGATGCCCTCCGCATACGCCTTGTCGAACTGCATGGGCACGCCGAAGGCGATCGCGGACATGATGGTCAGCTTGTGGGCGGCATCGATGCCCTCGACGTCGAACGTCGGATCGGCCTCGGCAAAGCCGCGCCTTTGCGCGTCGGCGAGCGCCGCTGCGAACGACGCGCCGGTGGCGCGCATCTCCGACAGGATGAAATTGGACGTGCCGTTGATGATTCCCGCGATCCATTCGATGCGATTGGCGCTCAGGCCTTCGCGCAGCGCCTTGATGATCGGAATGCCGCCCGCCACCGCGGCTTCGAATGCCACCATCACGCCGCGCTCGGAAGCCGCGGCGAAGATCTCGTTGCCGTGGTGCGCGAGCAGCGCCTTGTTGGCCGTCACGACGTGCTTGCCGTGCGCGATGGCGTCCTGCACGTGCGACAACGCCGGCGTAATCCCGCCGATCAGTTCGCACACGATGTCGACGTCGGGATGGCGAACGACCACGGAAAGGTCGCCGGTGAGGTTGACGCCGCTCATTCCACCACCAGCACCGCGCGTGACGTCGCGCGCGCGTTCGGGCGTTCGCGTGGCGATCCACGTGATGCGGATCGGGCGGCCCGCACGGCGCGTGATCTCTTCTTCGTTGCGGCGAAGGACGTCCCAGGTGCCCTTGCCCACGGTGCCAAAGCCCAGGAGGCCGACGTTGAGCGGCTTCATTCGCGCGTCCGGCATCCACCGGCCGCGCCCGCCGGACCGCCCAAGGGCGCGCGCTGCCCCCTTGGGGGGAGACGCGCGTAGGCGCGTTCCGGGGGAATGTCCACCCCGTCTTCGCGGAACATCTGCTTGATGCCGCGGATCGCCTGGCGCGTGCGCGCCTCGTTCTCGATCATCGCGAAGCGCACGTGGCCGTCGCCGTATTCGCCGAATCCGATGCCCGGCGACACCGATACCTTCGCACCCGACAGCAGCTTCTTCGCGAACTCGAGCGAGCCCATCGCGCGATAGGCTTCCGGAATCTTCGCCCACACATACATCGACGCCTTGGGGTTGTCGACCATCCAGCCGGCCTCGTGCAGCCCCTTCACAAGCACGTCGCGCCGGCTCTGGTACTTGGCGACGATCTCCGCGACACAGTCCTGCGGGCCTTCGAGCGCGGCGATCGCCGCGACCTGCAACGGCGTGAACGTGCCGTAGTCGTGATATCCCTTGATGCGACCGAGCGCGTTGACGAGGTTGCGGTTGCCCACCATGAAGCCGATCCGCCAGCCCGCCATGTTGTAGCTCTTCGACATCGTGAAGAACTCCACGGCGACGTCGCGGGCGCCCGGCACCTGCATGATCGACGGTGCCTTCCAGCCGTCGAAGCAGATGTCGGCGTAGGCCAGGTCGTGCACCACGTAGATGCCGTATTCCCTCGCGATCGCGATGATCTTCTCGAAGAACGACAGCTCGACGCATTGCGCGGTCGGGTTGGCCGGAAAGTTGATGATGAGCATCTTCGGCTTGGGGAAGCTCATCTTGATCGTGCGCTCGAGCTCGGCGAAAAAGTCGACGTCGGGCGTGAGCTGCACCTGGCGGATGTCCGCGCCGGCGATCACCGGCCCGTAGATGTGGATCGGATAGCTGGGATTGGGGACGAGGACCGTGTCGCCGCGCCCCAGCGTCGCAAGCGCCAGGTGCGCGATGCCCTCCTTCGAACCGATCGTGACGATCGCCTCGGTCTCCGGGTCGAACTCGACGCCCCAGCGGCGCTGGTACCAGTGGCAGATCGCCCGTCGCAGACGCGGGATGCCCTTCGACACCGAATAGCCGTGCGTGTCGGGGCGCTGCGCGGTTTCGACCAGCTTGTCGACGATGTGCTTGGGCGTGGGGCCGTCGGGATTGCCCATGCCGAAATCGATGATGTCCTCGCCGCGGCGGCGCGCGGCCATCTTGAGCTCGGCGGTGATCGAAAAGACGTACGGGGGGAGGCGCTCGATGCGCGAGAACTGCGTTTCGAGCGGTCTTGCAATGAGGGGGGAGGACATGAGGCTCTTTCTTGCGTAAGCGCCCGGAACCGTCCGAGCGACGTAAGAAGCGGGAAAATCCACTACTCCCGTATCATTCTAGCGGCCGAAGGGCTTTGCCGCAATGCACCATCACCACGGGCTGACGCTCGACTTTCATGAAATTCCACCTGCAGACGCCTGCCGCCAACCTGATCGCCGCCCTGGGCGACGATTGGATACGGATCGGCGAGACCGAATACCGGCAGAGCGTGATCGTGACGCCGGACGCGGTCGCGACCGGCTGGGCACCAGCCGGCTTCGCCGCGCTGACCGCGGAGGATTTCGCGTCGCTGCTCGACTACGCGCCGGAGATCGTGCTGCTGGGCACGGGGGCGGCGCAGCACTTTCCGCATCCCCGTCTCACCGCGGCGCTGGCAAGCGCGCGGGTGGGTGTCGAGGTGATGGACACGCGCGCCGCGTGCCGGACGTTCAACATCCTGATCGCCGAGGACCGGCGCGTGGTCGCGGCGCTGGTCGTCGGGTGACGCCTTGGGGTAACCTCGGGTACTACTCGCCCATCTGCAGCAGCTTGCCATGGACTCGCGCGTATTTCACCGCGAACCGGAACGTGACGATCCCGATGCCTAAGAAGACCGCGTCGAGCACGGCCGCCGCCCGGAAGTGGCTCCAGGAAAAATCGCCGTGCAGCAGTACCGCGCGCATGCCCTCGAACACGTGGGCCGACGGCAGCGCCCACGCCACGGACTGCAGCCACGCCGGCAGCACGCCGATCGGGTAGTAGACGCCCGACACCGGCGCCACGAGGAAGATCGCCGCCCATGCCAACTCTTCCGCACCCAGCCCGAAGCGCAGGATCATGGCCGACACGGCGAGGCCGATGCTCCAGCCGAACGCGAGCAGCAGCGCGAAGAACGCGACCAGCGGAAATCCCAGCGAAAAGATCGAATAGCGGAACAGGAGCCACGCGAACAGGCACGCGCCGCCGACGCCGATGAGCGTCCGCAGCACGCTCATCGTCAGCTGGCCGGCGATGAACTCGCCGAGGCGCAGCGGGCTCACGAACAGGTTGCCCAGGTTGCGCGAATACATCTCCTCGATGAACGTGAGCGAAACGCCGAGCTGGCCGCGGAAGAGCACATCCCACAGGAGGACCGCGCCGATGAAGAATCCCGGCGCGTCCTTGAGAAAATTCGTCGTGGGTTTCAGGTACACGGTGAGGAACGCCCACAGCACCATCGTCACCGTGGGGTAGTAGGCCATCGACACCATCCGCGGCCAAGACTTGAGCAGCAGGTACGCATGCCGGCGGATCAGCGCGCGCACGCGGCGCGCCGAAGCCGGGAGGCCGGTCTGCGGGTAGAAGGTCGGATTCGGTTCGTTGGCGGCGCGCATGGCTTAAGCCGCGATCTCGCGCGACGACGGGTCACGGTCGCTCTCGTCGCCAACGCCGCGCGCGACGTCCAGGAACACCTCCTCCATGTTCTCGCGGCCGTAACGGCCAATGAGCTCCTGCGGCGAGCCCTGGTCCACGACCAATCCCTCGCGCAGCATGATCACGTCGTCGCACATCCGCTCGACTTCGCCCATGTTGTGCGAGGCCAGCAGCATCGTGCAATGGCTGTCGCGCTGATATCCTTCGAGATACGTGCGCATCCGATCGCCGATGTCCGGGTCGAGCGACGCCGTCGGCTCGTCCAGCAGCAGCACCTCGGGCTGGTTGAGCAGCGCCTTCGCGAGCGACACGCGGGTGCGCTGTCCCGCGGAGAGATTGCCGTAGGGCTGCTTGAGCAGGCCGGCCAAGTCGAATTCGCGGGCGAGCAGCGCGATGCGCGCCTTGGGCGAGCGCAGGCCGTAGAGGTCGGCGAAGACGCGCAGGTTCTCGCCGACGGTCAGGCGCTTCGGCAAGTCGACATAGGGCGACGTGAAGTTCATCCGCGGCAACACGCGATAGCGGTCCCGCAACATGTCGCAGCCCAGCACCGAAATCGTCCCGCCCGTCGGCGCGAGCACGCCGAGCAGCATCGACAGTGTCGTGGTCTTGCCTGCTCCGTTTCCGCCCAGGAGCGCCGTCGTGGTTCCCGCGCGCACGGCAAACGAGACCCCTTTGACGGCGTCGACATCGCCGTAGCGTTTGCGCAGGTCGCGGACGACGATCGCAGCGTCGCTCGCGGCGAATTCGCGGGGATAGCGAGGGGCATCCATCGTGACGGATTGGGCGGACCGCAGGCGCCGGTCCAGCCGCGACGATTGTAGCCGACGCGGACGTCAGGCCGAGACGGCCACCCCCGCGCGAATATTCCCTTGACACGCCACGCGGCCCCCGGCAAAAGGCGGTGCGAGACAAGCCTCGCCTTGCGTCAGCACTGGATCGTCGTCCGGCAATAGTTCGTGAGTTCGCGCAGGATCGTGGTTTCGCCGACCGCGCCGCGCCCGCCGTCGCCGCCATAGTCGAGCGCGAGCTTCAGGCGGTATTTCACGAAGAAGGCATCGAATTGCTCGGCGCCCACCGTTCCCAGCGCGTAGAGGCCGTCGTCGGCGTTGTCGTAATCGAGGACGATTGCCGCGAGCGGTTGCGGCGCCGGGCCCGCGACGACGCGCGCACCTTGCGCCGGGTCGTAGACGCTGTGATCGGCGCAGCAATGGATGACCTGCCCGCCCGATGTCGCCGAACGCTCGCGCTGGTAGCGTATGAACGAAACTTCGCGCGTCGGATAGGCCAGCTTGTGCGCGCAGATGGCGGAGAACGCGACAACGTTGCGGTCCTCGCCCACGCCACCTTGCCACGCGTAGGCGGCGCCGTCTTCGCGCTTCAGGCTCGAAGTGACCGCAACCGGTCGTGCGAGCTTGACCAGCAGGCACGGCGTGGCCGCGAACGGATACTGGAAAACGTAATTGGTGTCCGCGGCGAGGTCGCGCGCGCGGAGTTGGACGGCCGTGGATGTCGGTGAATCGCGTGCGCGCATACCAGTGCGGCGGCGCGTCGGCTCGCGCACTTCGTCGGCGAGCAAGCCGGCCCCGCTCAGCACTGCACAGGTGGTGAGAAACTGTCGCCGCTCCATCGGCTGCTCCTTTTGCGGGTCTATCGTCCAGCGCTTGATGCCAGAGGCTAGGCAGCAAGCAGCTCGCGCACGTGCTCGGCCGCGCTGCGGCCGAGGGCGGAGAGCGCATAGCCGCCTTCCAGCATCGACACGATCCGCCCCTCGCGTGGCGCTCGGCCACCGCGACGAGTTCGCGCGTGACCCACGCATAGTCGGCTTCGACGAACTGCAGTCCCGCAAGCGGGTCCTCGCGATGCGCGTCGAATCCGGCGGAGATGAGGATCAATTGCGGCCGATGCGCGGCGAGCGCCGGCAGCCAGCGATCGCGCACGGCAGCGCGGAATTCTTCGCCGCCGCTGCCTGCGGCGAGCGGAACGTTGACACATGTTCGGCGCCGGATCGTAGAGTCCGCAGTACGGATACAGCGGATGCTGGAACGTCGACACCATCAGCACGCGCGGGTCGTCGGAGAAGATCTCCTCGGTGCCGTTGCCATGGTGGACGTCGAAGTCGACGATCGCGACGCGGTCCAGGCCGTGGGCGGCGATCGCGTGCGCGGCACCGATCGCCACGCTGTTGAAGATGCAAAAGCCCATCGCGCGTCCGCGCTCCGCGTGGTGGCCCGGGGGCCGCACCGCGCAAAAGGCGGTGCGGCATTCGTCGCGCATGACGAGATCGACGGCAAACACCGCCGCGCCCGCCGCATGCCGCGCGGCGTCGAGCGTATGCGGGTTGAGCGCGGTGTCGGGTCGATGAAGTGCAGCCCCGACTCCGGGCTCGACGCCTCGACTTCACGCATGTAGTGCGGGCCGTGGACCCGCGCGATCTGCTCGTGCGTCGCCGCCGGCGCCGTGTAGTGGTGCAGGTACGCGTCGAGCCCCGACGCGATCAGCCGGTCGGAAATGGCGGCGATTCGCTCCGGACACTCGGGGTGGTACGGCCCCATCTCGTGGAGCACGAACGTCGGGTGGGAGATGAACGCGGTGGTCACGGCACGGCGGGCGGGCTGGTATTTTTGGTGAGTGGGTGAACTTCGCGGACGGGCAGGCAGACGAAGGGTTGCGGTCGGTCCGGCCCGGGCATTGCCAGAAGCACAGTTTCCGCCGAGCGGAGTTTACCTCGGGCCCGCCGGTCGTGACGAGATGCGGGCCCCGCAGTTAAAGTGCCGAGGGCGCCTTTCAAGGCACGTAACTTGCGCCAATCGGGTCCACCCCTCGACAGGAACGAAAGACAAGACATGACCGTCCGCCCCGCTTCCCAAACCAATACGCCCGCCGCGGACGGCTCGTCGGCCGTCCTGCAGCAGTTGCCCGCATCGTCGTCGGCAAGGACGAGCCGCTGAAACTCGCGTTAGCATGCATGCTTGCGCGGGGCCACCTGCTGATCGAGGACATTCCCGGCGTGGGAAAGTCCACGCTGGCGCAGGCACTGGCCGCTACGCTCGGCCTCAAGTACTCGCGCATCCAGTTCACGAGCGACCTGCTTCCCGCCGACGTTCTGGGCGTGTCGATCTTCGACGAGCGCGCGCAGACGTTCCGCTTCCACGCCGGCCCGATCTTCAGTTCGGTCGTGCTGGCCGATGAAATCAACCGCGCCCCGCCCAAGACGCAAAGCGCGCTGCTCGAAGCGATGGAGGAGCGGCAGGTGTCGCAGGACGGGCAGACGCGCAAGTTGCCCGACCCGTTCTTCGTGATCGCCACGCAGAATCCCGTCGAGCAGATCGGCGCCTATCCGCTGCCCGAGTCGCAGCTCGACCGCTTCCTGATGGCGATCGAATTGGGGTACCCGGACCCCGCGGCCGAGCGAGATCTGCTGGTAGCGGCGACCGCCGCGCCCGGATCGCCGATACGCCGCCCGCCGCCGACGCTGCGACGCTGGCCGAATGGCAACGCGAGGCGTCGGAGATCCACGTTGCGCCGGCACTTGCTGGACTATGTGCAGGCGCTGATCGCTGCCTCACGTGGCAACCCCGGGGGCCACACGGCCAATGGCGGCGACGACGGCGGACGCCGGGGCTTGAGCCCGCGCGCGGGCCTCATGCTGCTTGCCGCGTCGCGCGCCTGGGCGATGATCGCCGGCCGGCCGATGGTTTTGCCCGAGGATGTGCAGGCGGTATTTCCGGCGGTCGCCGGCCATCGCCTGGCCGGCGGCGCGCGCGCTGGGGCGGTACAGGCGCAGACGCTCGATGCGCGCCGTTCCCCTGCCCTAGCCAGCGCCATTGCCGGATGGCCGCCGCAGCGACGCGACCTGGGTAGCCGGATGGGTCGCGCGCGCGCGCCAGCGCGCATTTCGCGTGGCGCCCCGGCGGACCGCGAGCCCGTGGTGCTGCGCCATTCGCGCATCTACATCCTGCCCACGCGGCGCGGCTGGGCGCTGATCGCGACGGTCGCGACGATGCTGGTCGCCTCGCTCAACTATGCGCTGTCGCTGGGCGTTGGCGTCACGTTCCTGCTGGCCGGGCTGCTGGCCGCGGCATTGTTGCACACATTTCGCAACCTGGCGGGCATCGAGGTCACGCCATTATCCGCCGGTGAATCGTTTGCTGGCGGCCACGTTGCGTTCACGTTGTCGTTGCACGGCGGCGCGCTGGCGCGCAGCGCCGTGACCCTCACGGCGTCTGGCGCCACCGCATCCGGCGACGTGCCCGCGGGGGCGGCATTGACCATCACCCTCGACGTCCTGGCGCCTTTGCGCGGCCGCCAACCACTCGGACGCGTGACGCTTTCGTCGGCGTTTCCGATGGGTCTGTGGCGCGGATGGGCGTATGTCCACTTTCCGCTCGCAGGCATCGTCTATCCCGCCGCGGAAATCGGGTGCGCCACCGCTGCCGCATGGCGCGGCCGGCCCCGACGCGCTTGCCGCGGGCCGCAGCGAGGATGCCGACCTTGCGGGGCTCCGCGAATTCCAGGAGGGCGACCCGCCGCAGCGCATCGCGTGGAAGGCGGTGGCGCGCGGCGCCGGCTGGTACACGAAGGAATTCGACGGTGTCGGCGGCGGGGGCCCGGTGACGTTGTCCTGGACGTCGCTTCCGGACGCATTCACCAACGAAGCGCGCCTGTCGCGGCTCACCGCGTGGGTGGTGGCGGCCGAACGCGCCGCGCGGCCGTTTGCGCTGCGCATTCCCGGCACGAGCCTCACGCCAGGACAGGGACGCGACCACCTGCGCAACGCGCTGGTCGCGCTCGCGCTGTTTCCGCGCGAGGCGGGATCGTGAACATCGCCGGCGCGCTGGGTTTCCGGCGTCGAAGCGCAAGCGCGGCGACGCAGCGCCGCGCGAATCTCACGTCCGCGCAGATCGGCTGGCTCGCCGCGCTGCTGCTGGCGGCCCAGTTGCCGCAGGCGCCGCACCTGCCCATCTGGGTTGCCGCCACGGGCATCCTGCTTGTCGGCCTACGTCACTTCCTGCTGCGCCACGACCGTCAGCGGCCACAGGCGCCGCCGCCTCGCATCCCTTCCTGGACGCTGGCGTTGTTCGCGGTGGCGGCGGCGCTCGCCGTCCGCAATTCATTCGGCTATCTGTGGGGCCGCGATTCGTCGGTCGCGTTTCTGTACATCCTGGTCGCCATCAAGTTCCTCGAAACGCGAACCACGCGCGATGGCACGCTGCTGGTATGCCTGTCGTGCTTCCTGCTGATCACGCCGTTCTTCTACGGGCAGTCGCCGGTGGCCGCGCTCGCCGTGCTTCCGGCCATCGTGTTGACCGGTGCGACGCTCGATGTGCTGTCCGATGGCGGCGCGGCGCAGGCGCGCGGCGCCGCCTTGCGCCGCAGCGGCCTCATGATCCTGCAAGGCGTGCCGGTTGCCGTCCTGCTGTTCGTCCTCTTTCCGCGACTGGCCACGCCGCTGTGGGGCTTGCCGTCGGACCAGTCGGCCAAGACGGGATTGTCCGAGACGATGTCCCCGGGACAGATCAGCGAGCTGACGCTTTCCGACGAAGTTGCGTTCCGCGTCGATTTCGACGGACCCGTGCCACCGTCGCGGGAACGCTACTGGCGCGGTCCGGTGTTGTCGCGCTTCGACGGCCGCACGTGGACCATCGGCAACCCGCAATATGGAGGCGTGCCGGGGAAGTCCACGAAGCGCATGATCACCTACACGGTCACTCTGGAGCCCTCATACCGGATGTGGCTCTTCGCGCTCGACCAGCCGGCGTCTCTGCCGCGCACGGGCAAGGACGCGGGGAGCGGCGAGGTCGCCAGCCTCACGCGCGATCACCAGCTCATCGCGCGCGCGCCGGTGACGCAGCCATTGCGCTACGTGCAGCAATCGGTCCTGGGCGACGCCTACCCCGGCAACCCGCTGGTCGACGCCGAGGCCAACCTGTGGCTGCCCGGCAACAACCCTCGCACGCGCCAGTTCGCAAAGGAAATGCGCGAGCGGTATCCAGACGACCGGCAGTTGATCGCCGCCGTGCTGGCCTGGTTCTCGCGCGAGAATTTCACGTACACGATGTCGCCGCCCAGGCTCGACGAGGACACGGCCGACCAATTCCTGTTCGACACGCGCCGTGGATTCTGCGAACACTATGCGAGCGCGTTCGTCGTGCTGCTGCGTGCCGCCGGCATCCCCGCGCGCGTCGTCACCGGCTACCAGGGTGGCGCGATGAATCCGCAGGGCGGCTACATGATCGTGCGCCAATCCGATGCGCACGCATGGGCGGAGGCGCTGATCGATGGCCAATGGGTGCGCTTCGACCCGACGGCCGCCGTGTCGCCGTCGCGGATCGAGATGGGCTTGGGCGGCGCGCTGCCGTCAGGAGAGCGCGTGCCGTTCCTGGCGCGCCTCGACGCGTCGTGGTTGAAGAGTCTGCAACTCACGTGGGACGCGATCAACCACGACTGGCGCCGGAACGTCGTCGGCTTCAACTACGAGCGCCAGCGCTCGTTCTGGCGCGACTTGAAGCTCGACCGATTCGCGCCGTGGCAGGTGGCGGCGATGGCGGCGGCGGCGGTGTTCGCGTGGGCCGGCCTGCTCGCGGCGTGGCTCTTGTTCCGCCGCCGGCGGCAGGAGCGCGCCCTCGTGTTGTGGGACGATCTGTGCCGGCGCCTGGCGCGCGCCGGCCTGCCGCGGCAAGCGCACGAGGGTCCGGTCGCTTTCGCACAGCGCGCCGCGCAGCGCTGGCCGCAATTCGCGATCGCGTTCGCGGCCATCGGCCAGTCGTTCTCGACATTGCGCTACGGCGACGTTGCGGCGCATCGCCAGCGCGACGCGCTCGTCGCCACGCTCGAGCGCGCGATCGAAGTTCTGCCCGCGCCGGCGGCGCTGCGGCAGGCAATCTAGCCCGATTCCGCTACAGCAGCGCTTCGCGCGTGTAGCCGCGGCGCGTGAGCTTCGACGCGCAGCTTGTCCAGCGCTTCGCCCTGGATTTGCCGCACGCGCTCGCGCGTCACGCCCATTTCTCCCGCGAGCTTGTCGAGCGTCGCGACATCGTGCCCGTTGAGCCCGTAGCGGCGCTCGATGACCAGGCGTTGCCGCGGGTTGAGTTCCGTCAGCCACCCGCCCACCGCCGACTCGATCTCCGCGACGTGCAGCTGAAGCTCGGGCGCGCGCGCGTCGTCGTCGGCGATGCCGTCGGCGAGCGTCGTCCCCGATTCGCGGTCGAGTGGCGCGTCGAGCGACAGCACATGCTCCTGGAGTCGGAGCAGCCGTTCGATCTCGGCGACCGGCTTGTCCAGCAGGTGCGCGACATCCTCGAGCGTGGTTTCGCGTCCGCCGGCGGGCATGTGCGTCTCGAGGTGCCGCTGCGCGCGCAGGACGACGTTCAGTTCGCGCACGACGTGTGCCGGCACGCGGATCGTCCGCGATTGGTTGAGGATCGCGCGCTCCACCGACTGCCGGATCCACCATGTCGCGTACGTCGTGAACCGGAAGCCACGCTCCGGATCGAATTTGGTCAGCGCGTGGATGAGCCCGAGATTGCCCTCCTCGATCAGGTCAGGCAGCGCGACGCCGCGATGCGTGTAATGGCGCGCGATGCTGACGACGAGCCTCAAGTTGCGCTCGATCATCGTCTGGCGCGCCGCGAAGTCGCCTTCGCGGACGAGCCGCGCGAGCCGCAACTCCTCTTCCGGAGACAGGAGCGCATGCTGGCCGACGTCGTTGAGGTAGAGCTGCGTGACGTCGGTGACGAAATCCGCCGACAGCCCGGCCGGCGGCTCTTCCAGCGGCAAGTCGGCCGAGTAGAGGTCGGGTTCCGGGCGCGCCGGCGTTTCCTCGGTGAACGGCGCGTCGCCGTCCACGCCACGCGGGTTGCAGGGCAGCGTGCCCGCGCTCATCCGGGCGGCAGGTAGCGGGCGGGGTCCACCGGCTTGCCCATCCGCCGGATTTCGAAATGCAGTTTCACTTGGTCGGCGTCCGTGTTGCCCATCTCCGCGATCTTCTGGCCGCGAGTGACCTGCTGTCCTTCCTTCACCAGGATTTCCCGGTTGTGCGCGTAGACGGAGAACCACGACTTGTTGTGCTTGACGATGACGAGCTTGCCGTAGCCGCGCAAGCCGGTGCCGACGTAGAGGACCTTGCCCGCGGCGCTGGCGATCACGGGGTCGCCGGCCGTGCCGGCGATGTCGATGCCTTTCAGGTTCGCCGTTTCGGAGAAACCGCTTACAACCTTTCCCTTGGCCGGCCACAGCCAGTCGATCCTGTCGTCGTCCTCCGGTTCCGTGGCCGGTGCCGCCGGCCGCGGCGCCTCCGGTTTCGCGGCGGTCGACGGCGGCGCCATCGCGACGACTTCCGGCGCGGCCTGCGCGCCGCGCGCGACATCGCGCACCGCCTGCTCCGAGTACGGCTCCCTCACCGCCTTCGGCGACGACTTGTAGTTGTCGGCATTGCGCGCAGCGGGAGTCGGCGCAGACCGCGCCTGGCGTGCCGGCTGCGGCAGGCGTCGCGGCGGTCACCGGAGGCGGCGTCTTGAGCGGCGCGGTCGTGACGCCCGGCCCGACAGCCGACGTCTCGCCGGGCGCGGTGACGCGCAGGATCTGTCCGACGAGGATGAGATTCGGATTGTCCAGGTTGTTCCACGCGGCCAGGTCCTTGTAGTCCAGGCCGTGGTCGAGCGCGATCTGGTAGAGCGTATCGCCGCGCTTGACCGTGTAGGTGGTCGGTCGCGGTTCGGCCTCCGGCGGGGCCGCCGGCGCGGGCGTGACGACGGGCGCTGGCGGAGGCGCGGGCGCGGGCTGCGTCGTTCGGTCTTCGATCGGCGCACGGGTGCGCGACGCGCAAGCGGCGAGCACCGCGAGCATGGCGATCGCCGCAAGGCGCAACACGGGCATCAGTACGGGTGGCGGAAGGGTCGGATCGCGCATCGGGCAGGTTCGAACGGCCGGTGCGGACCTTTCACGTCAGGCGACACCGGGGAGCAGAGGTACAAATCTTACCGCATCGAGCGTCTGTTCCTTGAGGCCCGCCGGCGTCATGTCGATGACGGTCAACCGCTGCACACCGCGTTCGTCGCCGGATTGCGACAGCGGCAACACCATCCGGCCTCCAATCTTGAGGTAACGCATGAGCGCCGTGGGCACGTGCGTCGCGCCTGCCGTCACGATGATCGCATCGACTTCCAGTCTTTCACCGAGGTCGTGGCTGCCGTCGCCGTGCTTCAACGAGACGTTCCTGAGCTTGAGCGACTGCAGGTTGCGCCGCGCCTTGGCGGCGAGCGCTCCGATCCGCTCGACGCTGAACACGTGTTTCGCGAGGTGCGCGAGCACCGCGGTCTGGTAGCCGCAGCCGGTGCCGACTTCGAGCACCGTGTCCAGTTCGCGGCCGCTGCGCGCCAGTTCGGTCATGCGCGCGACGATCCATGGCTGCGAGATCGTCTGGCCGTGGCCGATAGGCAGCGGTGCGTCGTCGTAGGCGCGGATGGCCAGCGCCTCGTCGACGAAGATGTGGCGCGGCACGGCGCTCATCGCCGCCAGGACGACCTCGTCGACGATGCCCTGCTCGCGCAGGCGCTCGATCATGCGGGCGCGGGTTCGCGCCGACGTCATGCCGATGCCGGATTGGTCCATTTTGTCGTCGCCGAGCGCCCCTTTTCGCCCGCCTCCCTTTGCTTGGCTGCCGCGCCCTAGGCGTCCATCCAGGCCGCGACGCCCTGCATCAATTCGCGGTTCGTGAGATCGATCTGCAGCGGCGTCACCGACACGCGGCCGGTCTCGACCGCATGGAAGTCCGTGCCCTCGCCGGCATCCGCGGCCGGTCCGGCCGCGCCCACCCAATACACCGTCTCGCCGCGCGGGTTCTGCGCGCGGATCACGTCCTCCGCCTTGTGCCTGCGGCCGAGGCGCGTGACCGCGAACCCCGTGCAATCGGCGAGCGGGATATCCGGGACGTTCACGTTGAGGAGCCAGGCGCCCGCCGGCATCCGCGCATGGCGCTCGACCAGCTGCACGGCGATGGCCTCAGCCGTCTCGAAATGGCGCGCCGCCTTCGACGCCAGCGAAATCGCGATCGACGGAATGCCCAGCAGGAATCCTTCCGTCGCCGCGGCGACGGTGCCCGAGTAGATCGTGTCGTCACCCATGTTGGCGCCCAGATTGATGCCCGAAATCACCATGTCCGGCAACTCGTCGAGCAATCCGGTGACGGCGAGATGGACGCAATCGGTCGGCGTTCCGTTGACGAAGAAGAATCCGTTGGAGGCGCGGCGCACCGTCAGCGGCCGGTCGAGCGTCAGCGAATTGGAAGCGCCGCTGCGGTCGCGCTCGGGCGCGACGACCGTGATGTCCGCCTTGGGTCCGAGCGCGGCGGCAAGTCGTTCGATGCCCGGCGCGAAGTAGCCGTCGTCGTTGGAGATGAGGATTCGCAATTGGGCTTTGTGCGCGCAATTTTCGCGGCGCGCGGCAGGGGCAATTATACGCGTGCAGACATGGCGCGCAGCACTGCTAGCCGCTGTTGCGCAGTCCCGCGGCCAGGCCGTTGATCGTGAGGTGGATCGCCCGCTTGGTCCGATCGTCGGTCTGGCCCGCGCGATAACGGCGCAGCAATTCGACCTGCAGGTGGTTGAGCGGGTCGAGATAGGGGAAGCGGTTTCGGATGCTGCGCGCGAGTCCCGGATGCATGTCGAGGAGCGCCGCCTCGCCGGTGATGGCGAGCAGGTGCGCGACGGTCCGCGCGTGTTCGGCGGCGATGCGCGCGAAGACCGACTCGCGCAACACCGCGTCTGGGACGAGTTCGGCGTAACGCGACGCCACGGCGAGGTCGGTCTTCGCGATCACCATCGCCATGTTCGACAGAACGCTCCGAAAGAAGGGCCAAGCCGCATGCATCTCGCGCAGCAGTGCCATTCCCTCCGGACGTTCGGACAGCCAGGCGTCGATCGCCGAGCCGAAGCCGTACCAGCCCGGGAGCATCAGCCGGCACTGGCCCCAGCTGAACACCCAGGGAATCGCCCGCAGGTCCTCGATGCGCGCGGAACCGGTGCGCGATGCCGGACGGCTGCCGATGTTGAGCTCGCTGATCTCGGCGATCGGCGTCGACGCGCGAAAATACGCCGCGAAATCGGGCGTGTCGTAGACGAGCGCGCGATAGGCGCGGTAAGCATGCGCGGCCAGCGCGTCGAGCGCCGCGTGGAATTCCGGCGCACGCGCGCCGATCTGCTCGGCATCCGCGAGGCTCGCCTCGAGCGTGGCCGCGACCAGCGCCTCGAGGTGGCGGCGGCCCAATTCGGGGTCCGAATACTTGCTGGCGATGATCTCGCCCTGCTCGGTGATGCGCAGGCCGCCCGTCACGCTGCCTGCCGGCTGCGCGAGGATGGCCTCGTACGACGGGCCGCCGCCGCGGCCGACGGTGCCGCCGCGGCCATGGAAGAGGCGCAGCTTGACGCCATGCTCCCGGAACGCTTCGACGAGCCGCATCTCCGCGCGGTACAGCGCCCAATTTGCGGCGACGTAGCCGCCATCCTTGTTGCTGTCGGAGTAGCCCAGCATCACTTCCTGCCAGTCGTTGTTTCCGCGAAGCCACGCCCGGTAGAGCGGAACCGCAAACGCGTCGCGCATGATCGCGCCGCAACGCGTCAAATCGTCGATCGTCTCGAACAGCGGCACGATGTTCACCGCGACCTTGTCGCCGCGCGCCAAGCCGGCCTCCTTCAGCAGCACGCCGACCTCGAGCAGGTCGGACGCCGACTGGCACTTGGAGATGACGTAGTTGGGCACGGCCACGGCGCCGAACTTGCCGTGAATGGCCGCTGCCGCATTGAGGACCGCGAGCTCGCCCGACGTCCGTTCGCAATAGTCGAGGTGCGGCGAATGAAGCGGCCGGGGTGTGGCCAATTCGCGAGTCAGCAGGTCGACGCGCGCGGATTCCGGCAGCGCCAGGTAGTCGTCGGCAACGCCGGCGCGCGCGAGCAGGTCGGCAATGACGGTCTCGTGAACGTCGGCGTTCTGGCGCAGGTCGAGCGACGCCAAGTGAAAGCCGAACACTTCCACGGCGCGCCGCAGCGGCAGCAGCCGGCGCGCAGCAAGCAGGCTTGCGCCGTGTGTCGCGAGCGACGCGCGAATGACGTCCAGGTCGCCCAGGAATTCGTCGGTGGTCCGATACGGCGGACGGTCGGCGTGCGGCGCGCGCGCAGGGAACCGCCCGGCCAGCTCGCGCATCGTCGCCGCGAGCCGCGCATAAATTCCAATGAGCGCCTGCCGGTAGGGCTCGTCCTGGCGGTGCGGATTGCCGTCGTGCGCGGCGCGGGCCAGCGCGAGCAACTCCGCCGTCGGATGCACGAGGCGCGCGGACAGCGACAATTCACCGCCCAGCCGATGCACTTCGTCCAGATAATGGTCGAAGGCGACGCCGGACTGCGTGCGTATCGCGTAATCGAGCGTGTCGGCGACGACGAACGGGTTGCCGTCGCGGTCGCCACCGATCCACGAGCCCATCCGCAGGAACGGCGGCAGCGCCGCATCCGATCCGAACGTGCGCGCGATGCCGGCGGCCAGGCCATCGTACAGCCGCGGGACTTCGGCGAGAAAGGTATACCGGTAATAGGCGAGGCCGTTGTCGATCTCGTCTTGCACCTGCAGCTTCGAGAGTCGCAGCATTGCGGTCTGCCACAGCGACAGGACCTGACGGTACAGGCCGGTCGCGAACTCCGACGCCTCGTCCGGCGTCAGCGCCACGCGGTCGCGCCACATGAGGAGCCGCGCGATCTCGCGCTCGCAGTCGAGGATGCTTTTGCGTTGCACCTCGGTCGGATGCGCGGTCAGCACCGGCGAAATCAGCGCTTCCGCAAGCCACGCATCGAGCTCGGTCCTCGTCACGCCGTTGCGCGCCACGTTGGCCAGCGCCGAGGCCACGCTGCCGACCTGCGGCGGCGACCCCGCGTACGCGTGCTCGCGGCGGCGTCGATTCTGATGGACGTCCTCCGCGATGTTGCTCAAGTGCGAGAAATACGAGAACGCGCGGACCACGTCGAGCGTGACCGGAATGGAGAGGTCGTTGAGCAGCGCCGAGAGCTCGGCGCGCACGGCTGCGGCTTCGGCGGGCGCGGCGCGGCGGAACCGGATCGCCGTCTGGCGCACTGCCTCGATGCGCGCGTAGCCGTCGTCTCCGGTCTGCGCGCGAAGCACGTCGCCCAGCAGACGGCCCAGGAGCCGCGTGTCCTCCTTGAGCGGAAGATCCTTGGCGCCGGCGGGCGCTGGCGCGTTCACCGTCGCCGGATGCGGCAGTGTCGCCGGCCACCGCTTCACCTCAGCGCGTCGTGCGCCTGCAGGATCGCGGTGGACAGCGCGAATACCGCGGCGGCGTAAAGGCGACTCTTGTTGTAGCGCGTGATCACGTAGAAATTGGGGCACGCGATCCAGTAGCTCGCGCCGGGCTCGCCATTTTCCGGCGGTTCCTCCAGCAGCAGCAGGCCCACTGGGTCGGCGGCGAGATCCGCCGGCGCGTTCTCCGCGTCGACGCCGTCGGCCCGCCACGCGGACAGCGCGCGGCGCTCGCTGATGCCGCCATCTAAGCGCCGCAGCGCGGCATCGCGCGCCTCGGGCGCGATGCGTGCGGGCAACAGCACCGGCTGTCCCGCGATCCAGTCGTGGCGCGCCAGGTAATTCGCAACACTCCCGACCACGTCCGCGTTGTCGCGCCAGAGATCGATCTTGCCGTCGCCATCGAAGTCGACCGCGTATTCGCGATAGCTGCCGGGCATGAACTGCGGGACACCCATCGCGCCGGCGAACGAGCCGGTGGGCTTCTGCGGCGGCCAGCCTTGCTCGTGCGCGAGCATCAGGTATTCGCGCAGTTCGCCGCGGAAAAAAGGCGCGCGCCGCGGGTAATCGAACGCGAGCGTCGCCAGCGCGTCGAGCACGCGATACGAACCGGTATTTCGGCCATATATCGTTTCGATGCCCAGGATCGCGACGATGACCTCGGGCGGAATGCCGTACTCCGTTTCCGCGCGCGCCAGCGTCTCCTCATGCAAGCGCCAGAACGCGACGCCGTCGGCGACGCGGTCGGGCGCCAGCAGCGGCTGCGAGTACTCGAACCACTGGGGCGGCACCAGCAGCGGCCGGTCCATCGCCGCGACGATCTTTGGCCGGAATTTCGCGGCGGCGAGCCAGCGTTCGACCTGCCGGTGTGGAAGGCCCATGGCGTCGGCCACCTCCGCCGCGAACGCGCGCACGTCGGCGCGCCGCGCGTAAGACGCAGGCGCAGAGGCGGTGACGGGGGACACAGGTGATTGCGCCTGCGCCGAGGGCACAGCGAGCAGCGCGAACAGAGCCAATGCGCGGTACGACACCAAAAGCAAGCCCACCAGGAATCGACGAACGCCGATGGTATCATCGCCTTCGCGTCGCGCTTTCAGAGCCGCCCGCTGCGCGCCGACGCCCCAAATCAATGCACAAGTTCTATCCGTTCGCCCGCCCGTTCCTCTTCGCACTCGATCCGGAAACCGCACACGACTTGGCCCTGGCCGGCCTGGATCTTGCCGCGCGCGTCGGCCTCGCCAAATTCGCCGCGCCACGATTGCGCGCGTCGCCGGTGTCGGTGATGGGCGTCACGTTCCCGAATCGCGTCGGGCTCGCCGCGGGCCTGGACAAGAACGCCGCGCATCTCGCGGGACTGGCAACGTTCGGTTTCGGCTTCCTCGAAGCGGGAACGGTGACGCCGCGCCCGCAGCCGGGCAATCCCAGGCCGCGGATGTGGCGTCTGCCGCGAGCCGACGCGCTGATCAACCGGATGGGCTTCAACAACGACGGCGTCGAGCAATTCCTGACCAACGTCGCGGCATCGTCCTATCGCGGGATCCTCGGCATCAACATCGGCCGCAATTTCGACACGCCGAACGAGCGCGCGGCCGAGGACTTCGTGAAATGCCTCCGCGCGGTATATGGAGCGGCCAGTTACGTCACCGTCAACATCTCGTCGCCGAACACTGCGGGCTTGCGCGACCTGCAGTCCGACGAGGCGCTGTCCGCGTTGATGACCACATTGAAGCGGGAACAGCAGGCGCTCGCGCAGCGGCATGGCCGCCACGTTCCGCTCGTCGTGAAGGTCGCGCCGGACCTCACCGACGAACAGTTGCGCGGCGTCGCGCAGCTGCTCGCCCGTCACCGTTGCGACGGCGTCATCGCGACCAACACGACGATCGCGCGCGATGCCGTCGCCGGCTTGCCGCATGCCGACGAAAACGGCGGGCTGTCCGGCGGCCCGCTGCGCGAGCGGTCGACCGCTGTGATCCGGGTGCTGGCCAAGGCGCTCGACGGCGCGCTGCCGATCATCGGCGTGGGCGGCATCCTCTGCGGCGAAGACGCGCGCGAGAAAGTCGCCGCCGGCGCGTCGCTGGTGCAGATCTACACCGGCCTCATCTACCGCGGCCCCGGATTGGTGGCCGAATGCGCGGAGGCGCTGGCACTTCCATGACGCCGACCCAGCCCATCGCGACGGCACTGCCGGCGCATTCGCTCGGCACGACCATCCTGCTCAACATCGCGCATGCGCTGGACCACATGTTCCTGCTGATCTTCGCCACGGCGATCTCCGTGATCGCCGCGGACTTCGGCTTCGCGAACTGGGAGGAACTCATGCCCTACGGCGCCGCGGCGTTCCTGCTGTTCGGCCTGGGGGCGATTCCGTCGGGCCGGCTGGGCGACCTGTGGGGACGCCGGCCGATGATGCTCGTGTTCTTCTTCGGCATGGGCGTCGCCGCGCTGCTCGCCGCCGCGACGCAAAACGCGTGGCAAATGGCCGGCGCGCTCACGCTGCTCGGCGCATTCGCGTCCATCTACCATCCGGTCGGCATACCGATGCTGCTGCAGACCACGCGGCGTCCCGGATGGACGATCGGCATCAACGGGCTCTCCGGCAACCTGGGAATCGCGCTCGCGGCGCTGTCGACCGGATTCGCGGTGAAATTCCTGGGCTGGCGCGCCGCGTTCGCCATTCCCGGCATGCTTGCCATTGGCTGCGGGTTCATGTTCGCGCGCATGACCCCGGTGGAATCGCACGCACCGGCGAAGCGGCCGACGCGCCACGCGACGATACCGCCCGATGTCGTCGCGCGTGTGTTCCTGGTGATGACCACCGCGGCCGCCACGGGCAGCATGCTGTTCAACTTCACCACCAACGGCAACCCGGAACTCTTGAAGGAGCGGCTCTCCGGCGTCGTCAACGACCCTGCGGCGCTGGGACTGCTGATGGCCGCCGTCTATGCGGTCGCATCGCTGGCGCAGCTGGTTGTTGGGTGGCTCCTCGACCGCTTTCCGCTGAAGCGAATCTACATCGCGATACTGGCGCTGCAGCCGCCGCTGTTCGTGCTGGCGGCGTACGCGCAGGGTTGGCAGCTCTACGCGCTGCAAATCCTCTTCATGACCGCCGTGTTCGGCGCGATTCCGTTTACCGACGTGCTGATCGCGCGCTACGTCGACGACCGCATGCGCTCGCGCGTCGCGGGGATGCGGCTCGCCGTTTCGCTGGGCGTGAGTTCGGTCGCGGTGGCGCTTCTGGGGCCCGTGGTCAAGGCCGCGGGATTTCCGGTGCTGCTCGCAGCGCTCGCCGTCATCGCGGCGTGCACACTCGCCACCGTCACGTTCCTGCCGGGTGATGGCGAGGGCCTGCAAGCAGCGGAATGAGGCGCTTGAGGGCTCGCCACGAGATGCGCCTCGGTGATCGTGACCGACCGGCCGAACGTGTCGCCTTCGAATATTTCGTCGAACCATCTGCCGCCGTTGTCCATGGTCAGTTCACGATCGTCGCGGGATCGGCCGCAGGACGCGCGCGCCACGCGGTGAGTTCGGAGAGACAAAGATAGCTGAAGGCGACGCCCGCGTAGAGCGGCGCGACGAGGTTCACGAAAGGGATGAGCGACAGCGGCGCCAGCATCAGTCCCAGCACGAACAGGCGCCTTCGCGCCGTCGCGATCACGGCGGGCAACTCGTCGCGGTCCGCGTGCAGCGCCAGCGCATCGTACCGGAACAGTCGCTGGTTGAGCCACGCGCTCTGGAGGAGCGAGACCGCAACGTAGATCGGCGGCAGCGGCAGGAGGAAGAGCGCCAGCAGCCAGAGCGGCAGGAAAAGAAGAATCGTGGCGATGGCGTTGACGAGACCACCGGTGAACGTGCCCCCGCGAAGCTTTGCGAGCGACGGATAGTCCCGCTCCGCCACCGTCTCGACGATGACCGGCATCGCGAGCACCGCGACGGCCACGAGCGCCGTGAGCACCGCGGCTAGCATCAGCAGCAGCGCCGCGCTCGCGCCTGCCGCGAATTCGCTCCAGCCGCCGTGTGCGCCGTAGATTGTCGCGCGGAGCCATTGCGTCAACGGGCTCCACGCAATCCAGCCGACGACCGTCCAGATGCCAGCCGACGCGACGAGCGGCAGCAGCACGACCGCCAGGATTCGCGGCGTGAACAGCACCGGAATGGCCTGAACGAGCGCGCGCAGCGGCGCCCGAAGTGTCGCACTGCGCGTGCCGCGCGGTGCCGCGTCCTGCGCGGTCGGCATCGCGGCTATGCGGAGACCTCGAGCGGTTCCCAGCGAAATCCGGCGGCCTCGACGCCCTCGCGCAGATGCGCTATCCCTTCGTCCACGTGCGCCGGATCCCCTTTGACGCCGAGTTCGATCCTGCGCCCGCCATCGGGCATGAACGACGGCAGGCTGAAGAGCTTCAGCATCGGAAAGCGGGCGACGTTCGCGTCCATCAGCGGCAGCAGCTGCGATTCTCCGGCGCCGTAGACGACGATCGCGCGCTCCTGCGGCGGCGTGCGCCGCAGGTCGGGATACGACGTTGGCCAGCACCCAGTCGAGCATCGGCCACGCCATTTGCGGAAAGCCCGGGAAGAAGTGGTGGTCGCGGATCGCGAACCCGGCGACGCGGTTCACCGGATTGGGAATGATCCGCGACTGCCGAAGGAAATTCGGCCATCAGCACGCGATGCGGATAGGCGTCGGCGCCGAAGCGCGCCTCGATTTCCGCAACGGCCTCCGGGTGACGGACGAGCGGAACGCCGAGCGCCGCCGCGGCCGCCTGGCGCGTGTGGTCGTCGGGTGTTGCGCCGATGCCGCCGAAGCTGAACACGACGTCGCCGCGCGCGAACGAGTCGCGCAAGAGCGCCGTGAGCCGGCCGCGGTCGTCGGCGAGGTAGTGGGCGAAGTCGAGGTCGAGGCCGCGCACGGCGAGCGTTTCGATGACGTGCGGCAGATGCTTGTCGGCCCGCTTTCCCGACAGGATTTCATCGCCGATGATCAACGCGCCAATGGCCATGACCGCCACCACTAGTCAACGGCGCGCAACCGGCATCTTCTCTTCCATTTGCGTCATCATGCTCGAGAACGCGCGGTCGATCAGCGGCTCGGCCTCGACCAAGCGCGCGCGGTCGTTGCGGAAGCGGTCGGCCAGTTCTTCGGCCGTCATCGACAGCGCCTTCTGCCCCTGGCGGTTGGTGAAGAGGTACGTGCCACGCAGCGGGCTGACCCACGCGAGTTTCGCGAACGCGAGCTGGCCGTCGTCGGCCTCGAACTCGATCCACATGCCGCGCTCCAGGCTGCGCGCGATCTCGAGATAGTCGTCGTCGATGACCTCGCGTTCCGCCTCCAGCGGCTCGGGCACCGCATCGGTCATCGCCTCGGCCAGCGCCTCGGCCTTCGCGGCCAGCGTCGTGTCGCCCGCGGCCTTGGCCATTTCCGCCTGCACCTTCGCGGCCTCGGCCACGGCGGCGGTCGGCGAGCGCACTGCGGCGAGCGAAGGCTTGACCGACGCCGCGTGCGCCTCGACCAGGTTGGCCATGAACATCTCGCGTTCGGCGGGCGGCCATCCCTGGCTGTGCATGCCGGCGGACAGGCGCTTCAGCAGCGACGGCAGCAGCGCCACCAGGTGCCTGCGGTCTTCCGGCGTCTTCTTGGGCTGGATGCTCCAGACCAGGTCTTCGAGCGTCGTGACCGCGGAACTCCACGATTCGCTTTCCTCGCCGTCGTGCAGGTAGACGTGCGACAGCGTGCCTTCCCAGTTCTGCCGCAGGAACGTCGCGAGGAAATTCGGCACCGGGTATTCCTCGATCGCGGCGTTCGATCTCGGCCTTGGCGACCGCCGTCGAAATCTGCTGCCGGTCCTTCTGGTTGATCTCCTCGGCCGTCGTCTGGATGTTCGCTTCGGCGGCCTTCTCTTCTTCCGCCAGGAACGCCTCCAGTTCCTCGCGCTCCGTGTCGAAGATCGCGAGGTCGTCGGAGAAGTCGTCGAGGATCTTGTGGACGATGCCATTGATCTTCTTGTACAGCGGATCGTCCTGGCCCATCACCGGCGACCAGCCCAAGCCCGCCTGCGCCAGCGCGTTGACAAGCAGCCGCGACGGATGCGACTTCTTCGCGAAGAACGCGCCGTCGAGCATCGCCGCCTTCAGCACCGGGATCTGCAGGCGCGCGAGCAGCGCCTTGATGCCGTCGGGCAGGTCGCGCGTCTCGAAGATGAAGTCGAACAGCATCGCGACCATCTCGATCGTCATCGACTCGAGCTGGTTCGCCTTCTTGCCCAGCGGCGAGTCCTGCAGGTCGCGCAGTACGTTGTGCAACCCTTGCGGAATGCCGGAGAACCCGACGGTGGCGCCGCCGACGTCGAAGTCCGTCTGCCCCGCCTGCAACCGCGTCAGGCCTTCATGCAAGTCTTGCGACGAGATGATCGGCGCGCCCGGGATGTAGCCCGACGGGGTCGGCGCCATCGGCGCGAACGAGTAGCCTCCTTGCGGCTGCGCCGGCACCTGGATCTGCGGAAAATCGGCAGTCGGCTGCTGGCTCATCAGAGCGCCCATCGCGGCGCCGAGCGCGCCGAGAGGCGACGGAGGCGGCGGAGGCGGCGCGGCGGAAGGCGTGGCGCTGCCATACATCCGCTTGAACATCGCCATCACGTCCATTTCGGCCGGCGGCGCGTTGGCGGCGGCCTTGGCCTTCGCGTCGGCCCGTGCGCGCTCGCGGTCGGCCGAACTGCCGCGATTGATGATGGATGCGGCGCAAGTTGGTCGGGACCACGTTGAGCTTGGTCAGGTGCTGGTTCAGTTCGGCATAGATAGTGGCGATGTCGCCCATCGGCGCCTGGTTAAGCTCCTTCAGGATCTGGAACTTGATGCGCCGCTCGGTCTTGACGCTTTTCAGCGCCTCGGCAAACGCGTCGACGATCGCCGAGGGCGCGAGCGGATTCGCATCCGTGCCAAGATCGGGACGGCCGAGCAAATAGCCCAGCCCGCGGTTCAGTATCTGCAGTTCGTCGTGCGAGAGGTTCTCGACGATCCGCGTGATGTTGCCGACGAGCACCGACTCGTCCATCGACGACGTTTCGACGAGCGTCAGGTTCTGCGCATCCGCCTTGGAAAAGTCGGCCTTTTCGCTGCGCCTTGCCCGCAATGCGGTCGTTAATCGAGCGCCGGAGTTGCCTTTCGAATTCGGCCATCAGCGCCGGGCGCTCGCCTTTCAGCGCGTGCCGGGCATCGAGAAAGAGCTGCTGCTCCTCGCGCACGTCGGACTTGTTGGCGCGGTCCATCAACAGGTCGCCGACGCGGTCCATCATTTGCGCGAACGAGATCGTGAGGCGCGAGATCGCGAGATCCCGGCAGTCGCCCAGGATCTTCGAGGTCTCGCGCGTCATCGCGCGGGGCCCGGCTGGCTCGGTCTTGGTCGTTGCGTTCACTTTATGGATCCGGCCTGTCGTATCGCCTGACTCCGTCGTCGGCCTGCCCGTTCAAGGCCTTGGAGCTCGCAGGTCAATAAATCGCGCGATTTATTGAGAGACAAGCCCTTAGGCAACAAAACCGCGAACTTACTGTAGCACGCGCCCCGACCTCACGCCAAACGGGGATTTGCCTAGCGGGCGAGGTCGGCCCAGGCCCGCTCCACCCGCTTGAACGACACCGGGACGGGCGTTTTGAGCTCCTGGGCAAATAGCGATACCCGGAGCTCCTCGAGCAGCCACCGGTACGCCTCCAGCGCCGGCTCGGTGCGTCCTGCCTGGCGGTTGCGGTCCGCCCGCTCCCGGTAGCGCTGCCACAGCGCCGCCACCTGCTCGGCGTGCTTCGCGTCCCGCTCGGGCCGCTCGCCAAATTTGGCAAGGCGCCGGTCCAGCGCTTTCAGGTACCGGGGCAGCGACTGCAATTGCACCCAGGGCGTGGCGCCGAAGAAGCCTGGGTAGACGAGCGCGTCGCGCTGCGCCCTCACTTCGGCACCCAGCCTTCCGCGCGCAGGCGGAAGGTCCGAGAGCCTTGTCCCCAGCGCCGCGTGTTCGGTCGCGATGGCCGACAGCAGCCGGAATGCGCCGTCGGCAACCGCGGGCAGCCGCGTACGCGCACGCTTCACCTGCTCGGCGAACGCCCGCTCGTTGCGGGGCAGCGGGTCGTCGCCCAGGAACGACCGGTCCGTCACGGCGGCCAGCACGTCGGCCAGCAGCCGGTTGGCGGGAATCGCCGTCTTGAGTTGCAGCGCGGCCTGCGTGAATCCCGGACCGCCCTTGTCGAAATTGGCGGCCGCCGCCTTGAGCGCGAGGCGCAAGAGCCGCAACACGCCGGCGCGCGTCGAGGCGTCGGCTGACTCGCGCGTGTCCAGCATCGCCAGCGAGACACTGTCGCCGTCATCGACCAGCGCCGGATAACCGGTGAGCCGCTGCGTGCCGCGTGCTACCGCGAGCGTCTCCGGCAGGTCGCCGAAATCCCAGCTTCGTATCCCGCGCTTCTCGATCGCGGGTCCGCTCGCCGCGAACGACAACTGCGCCGCCTCGCCCAATTGCGCGCGCAAGACGGCGAGGTCGCGGCCCATCGCCAGTTCGTCGCCGGCCGCGTCGACGACGCGCACGTTGACGCCAAGATGCGCGGGCAGCTCGCTTTGGTCCCACGCGTCCGGCGGCGGCGCATCGCCCAGGCGCTCCTCGAGGTAGCCGCGCAGCGCATGCGCCAGCGGCAGCGCCATGTCGGGAGAAGATTCGAGGAAGGAGGTGACGACCTCCGTCAGCGGGATCAGGCGATTGCGCCACGCCTTGGGCAGCGCCTTCAGGTAATGCGTGACCTTTTCGCGGACCATGCCGGGAACGAGCCACGTGAGGCGCGCGTCGTCGACCTGGTTCAACAGCGACAGCGGCACGGTCAACGTCAGCCCGTCGAGCGGATGGCCCGGCGAGAACCGGTATTTGAGCGGAAGCGTCGTGCCGGCCAGTTCGAGTTGCTCCGGGAAAAGGTCGACGGTGACTTGCGACGCCGCATGGCGCATCAGGTAATCGCGGGTCAGGAACAGCACGCGCGGATTCGTGCCTTCGGCCTGCGCACGCCAGCGCTCGAACGCCGCCAGCGAATGCATGTGCACGGGCAGCTGCTCCGCATAGAACGCGGCGATGGTCGCGTCGTCGACGAGCACGTCCTGCCGCCGTGCCTTGTGCTCGAGTTCCGCGATTTCCGCGACGAGCTTCATATTGTGCGCGAGAAATGCGCCTTTGGTCGCCAGCGCGCCGGGTACCAGCGCCTCGCCGATGAACACGTCGCGCGAAACCTTGGGATCGATCCTCCCGTACGCGACGGGCTTCCTTGCGATGAGCGTCAGCCCGTACAGCGAGACGCGCTCGCTCGCGATCACCTCGCCGCGCTTCTCGTCCCAGTGCGGCTCGAAGTGCTCGCGCGTGACCCGATCTCCCGCGACCTCCGCGATCCACTCGGGCTCGACACGGGCGGCGCAGCGCGCGAAAAGCCGCGATGTCTCGGTGAGTTCCGCGGCAAGGATCCACTTGTTCGCCGAACCCGCTGCGCTGCCTCCACCCTTGCGCGCCAGCCCCGAACCCGGATGCAGGTGGAACTTGGTGCCGCGCGCGCCGAGGTAGAAGTCGTCCGCGTCGGCCCTGACGCCGATATTGCCCAGGAGTCCGGCCAACACGGCCTTGTGGAGCACCGCATAACGCGCCGCGTCCAGCGCCTTCGGCAACTGCGGCGACCACTTCCAGCCCGCCTCCTCGAGCGAGGCGACCAACTGCTGATGCACGTCGCGCCATTCGCGCAGCCGCAGATACGACACGAATTGCGCGCGGCAGGCGTCGACCAGTCTCCGGTGCGAGAGCTGTTGTCCCAACGCGTCGCCGAAGAATTCCCAGAGCGCAACCAGCGACAGGAAATCCGACCGGTCGTCGCGGAACTTGAGATGGGCCTGATCGGCGGCCTGCTGACGTTCGAGCGGGCGCTCGCGCGGATCGGGCACGGCCAGCGCGCTCGCGATCACCAGCGCCTCGGGCAGGCAGCCCGCGTCCCGCGCGGCCAGGACGATGCGCCCGATGCGCGGGTCGAGCGGCAGCCGCGCGAGTTCGCGGCCGAGCGGCGTCAACCTTCGTTGGTCGTCGACGGCGCCCAACTCCTGCAGCAGCTGATAGCCGTCGGCGATCGCCCGCGGTCCCGGCGCCTCGACGAACGGGAACGCATCGACGGCTCCGAGATCGAGCGACGCCATTCGCAGGATCACCGCGGCGAGCGACGAGCGCAGTATTTCCGGGTCGGTGAATTTCGGGCGCGCCGCGAAATCATCGTCGCCGTAAAGCCGCACGCAGATGCCGTCCTGAACGCGGCCGCAGCGGCCGGCGCGCTGGTGGGCGGCGGCCTGCGACACCTTCTCGATCTGCAGCAGCGTCGTCTTGTTGCGCAGCGAATAGCGCTTGACGCGCGCGAGCCCGGCATCGATCACGTAGCGTATGCCCGGCACCGTGAGCGACGTTTCCGCGACATTCGTGGCGAGCACGATCCGCCGGCCGTTGCTCGGCGCGAAGATCCGCTGTTGATCGGCGACCGACAGCCGTGCGAAGAGCGGCAGGATCTCGAGTTGCGCCGCATACGGACGGCGCGCGAGGCCGCGACGCAGGAGGTCGCCGGTCTCGCGGATCTCGCGCTCGCCGGGCAGGAACACCAGGATGTCCCCGGGGCCCTCGCGCCACAGGTCCTCGGCCGTGCCGACGATCGCCTCTTCCAACTCTTCCTCGTCGTCGGCCTCGTTCTGCAACGCTGCGTCGCCCGCCTTGCGCAACGGCCGGTAGCGCACGTCGACGGGAAACATCCGGCCGGACACTTCGATGACCGGCGCCGGCTCCCCCTCCGCGCCGAAATGCCGCGCGAAACGCTCGGCATCGAGCGTGGCCGACGTGATGACGACCTTCAAGTCGGGCCGCGTGCGCAGCAGTTGCCGCAGGTAACCCAGCAGGAAGTCGATGTTGAGACTGCGCTCGTGCGCTTCATCGACGATGATCGTGTCGTAGGCGTCGAGCCGGCGATCGCCCTGCGTCTCGGCGAGCAGGATGCCGTCAGTCATCAGCTTCACGTACGCGTCCTGACTCGTGTGGTCGGTGAAGCGCACCTTGTAGCCGACGGCCTCGCCAACCGGCTGGCCCAGTTCGTGCGCGATGCGCGCGGCGACGGCGCGCGCGGCGATGCGGCGCGGCTGCGTGTGGCCGATGAGGCCGCGCTCGCCGCGGCCGGCAGCGAGGCAGATCTTGGGCAATTGCGTTGTCTTGCCCGAGCCCGTTTCGCCGCAGACGATGACCACCGGATGCGCGCGGATCGCGCGCGCGATTTCGTCGGCGCGCTGTGCGACCGGCAGGTCCGGCGGGTACGTGATGGGCGGTTTGCCGCGAGCGCGCGCCTCGCACTTGGCGATCGACCGCTCGACATCGGCTTCGAGGCGCGTCCACTCGGCTTCCAGCGCGTGCTGCGTCCGCGCGCGGTCGATCCGGCGGGTGAGGCGCGCGGCGTCGCGGGTCATCGCGAGCGGCAGGCGGGCCTTGAGCGAGTCGAGGCGGGAATAGCTAAGCGAGGCGGCGGTCGTCGGCATGGGAAGGGTCATCATTATCGCTTGGTACGCGTCGGGCCGGCGTGCGCATGCCCACCCGGAGGTCCATCCGATGCGCTCCCCAATTCTTCGCGTGTCCCTTCGCGTGCTACCGTGGGCGACGCGCAGCAACGTGAGCGCCGTGCACCGCGCCGACAACCAGGTCATTCCGCTCTGGGTGACGGTGCAATAGGCGCCGCGTCGGACGTGGGCTGCGTCGCGATTCCGCGCGCGATGTAGCGCGTCACCGCCCACGCCACGGCGATGGTGACGCCGGTCTCGATGGCGAGAAGGACCCAGGCGCCGGAGGTGGCCTCCAGCGCCGCGTCGCGCGCGGACTCGAGAACGATGCCGGTCGCAAGGAAGGCCGGGATCGCGCGCAAGTCGTGGCGCAGGATCCGCCACACCAGCACGAAGCTTACGAGACCCTTTACGAAGCCGCGCACGAGCGCCGCCAACGGATCGCCGCCGCCGGCGAGCGCCGCAGCGCACGAAATCAGAACCAGCACCAGCGCCGCCTGCCACAGGCGGCGCGTCCACTGATGCGTGCCGCGATCGAGCAGGTAGAGCACGAACAATGCGACGCCGCACGCGGCCACCAGCCCCGTGGGGTCGACGAGCGCGCCAACGAATGGCCATGCCAGTTCCGGCAACTTGAGCGAAGGCCATAGCGGCGATTCGCGCGGCGCCAGCAAGCCCGACGCCGCAGCCAGCCCCGCGACGGCAAGCGCGACCGCGACACCGGCGGCCCACGCCGGCAGCCGCGTCGGAAAATGTCCGGGCGCCTGCGCACGCGCATACCAGGACCCGACGCCGGACAGGAGTCCCACAACTCCGGCCACGAACAGCGAGGCGAACAATCCGCCGGCGATCGTCGTCGCCACCTGTGACAGCACGGGCTCGGCCGTCGTGAGGCGCATCGCGATGTCGGGCCAACCGTTGGCGAGGTCGATGGCGGCGGCGGCGAACACCAGCGCGCCGACGATCAACAGTGCGCGCCGGTCACACTGGTGGCGGCTCCAGCTGACCACCGCAAACACGAGCGCGGCCAGCCCGCCCAGCGCAATGCCGAACATGGCCGCGATCTTGGCGATCTGCAGGCGGTCGTTGCGCTCGGTCT
Source organism: uncultured beta proteobacterium (assembly GCA_963828045.1). Lineage (GTDB taxonomy): Bacteria > Pseudomonadota > Gammaproteobacteria > Burkholderiales > Casimicrobiaceae > VBCG01. The sequence continues at coordinate 142,722 of CAWHCM010000002.1, forward strand.
CGGCGCGCTGCCAGGCTTCCGGAACGAATACGAAGCGACCGGCCGACGCAACTTCGTCGCCGGCGACGACGACCTGCAGTCGCGCCTCGCCATCCTTGCCAACGTCGACCTTCGGGTCGGCGAAGACGAATGTCCAGTCGCTGCGCGCCTCGCGCTTCGTCTGATCCGCCGCGCGCAGCTGGAGCGCGGCGGGATCGAGCGAGAACTGGTCGCGCACGACCCGCTGAGCGATGGCCAGCGCCGCGTCGCGCTCGAGGCTGGCGCCCGGCGCGGCCTCGGGCAGCCGGTGCTGGACCTGCCGAATCGCACCGTCGCCGACGACGGTCACCCGCCATTCCTCGGCGCGTTCGGCGACGTCACCATGGAAGCGCGCGAAGCGCACTTCCCACATCGGCGGCGCCAGCACATTGCCGGCCAGCGCCCGATAGGCCGGCGGGCCCGCTTCACGCCATACGAAACGGTGCCACTCGCCTTGCGCTTCGCCAGCCGCCAGGCGAATCTTCGCAAAGCGCTGCCACTCCGGGCCGAGCGTGACGCCGCGCTGGGCTAGCGCCGCGCCAGCCGCGGCTTCCGCGCCGGCTCGGTCGATCGTGAGCGGCGGAACATCGGCGGTGAACGGCGTGCATGCGATCCACGCCAGCGCACCGGCAAGCCCCAGCCAGGGCAACGCGCGGTCGAGGCTGGCGCTACGCGGTTTGCTGAGCTGCGTGTGCGCGTGCCGCGACCACGCGGCCACGTCGGCCGCGGGCCGCCAGGCGCCGTTCCATAGCGCCGCCGGCAACTCGCCCCACGCGCTGTGCTGCCTGCGCCGCCAGCCGATCACCACAAGCGGAACAACGGCGGCGGCGATAACGAGCGCCCGCTGCAACCATGCACCGGGCGCGTCGACCAGGAACAGCGGAATAGAGAAGAGCGACAGGTCGAAGACAGCGTGCAGCAGGATCGTCGGCAGCAATCCGAAGCGAAGAAAGATGAGCGCCCACAGCGTCGCCGGCAGCAGCAGTTCGACAAGCCGCGAATACGCCGGAAGTCCCGGATAGTTGGCGTGGGCGCCGGCGAAGATCACCGCCTGCACGACGACCGCGATCGCGATGCCCTGCCCGCGCCGCCCGAATCGCGCGCCGAGCAGTGCGCCCAGCGACAGCGGGATCGCGCGAAACAGGCATTCCTCCATGAACCCCGCCTGCAACGAGAGGGCGACGGGGCCCAGCGCCGGAACGGCGGACGACAGGACGTTGGGATCGGTCAGCGCCTCGGAAGGTTGCCACCAGCCGAGCCATTGGTTGGTCGCGTAATAGAACACGGAGATGAGCGCCAGTTCGAGCGGCACGAAGAGATACCCGCCAACGGTACGGCCCAGCACCTGCCGCGTCGCGCCCGCGTCGCGCGACCACAGCCGCCACAGCTGCGGCTGGCGCGGGAACGCGCGCCGCGCCAGGCTCTCCGCGGCCATGAACACGAGACCGTAGCCGAAGGTGCCTCCGAGCAGCGCAAGCAATGCCATTCCCACCTGCTGCACCCAGAACGATCCGGCCGTTTCCGCCGTATCGAATCCGAACCACGCTTCGGGATACGACGCCAGCACCATCAGCGCCATCAGACCGCCGATCACGCCGCCCGCCACCAGCGCCGGCCGCCACAACAACCAGCGCTGGCGCAGGAGCCAGAGGACGGCGATGATGCATCCGCCCAGACCGTAAAGTGCGCCGGCGGCCAGTGTCGCGAAATTCGCGATCGTGTTGTTCGCGCTGCGCAATTCCTGGAAACGGCGCTCGAACTTCTCGGGAACGTGCACGTAGCGCTCGACGCCGGTCAATTCGTCGCCGGTGACCGTCAGGCGCAATCGGATGCGGGCGTCGCCGAAGCCGTCGTCGCGCTCGAACACGAACTGGTGGTCGACGCGTCCCGTCGGTCGCGTCTCCTGCGATTCCTCGATCTTGGTGTACGGGGCCGAAGTCGACGTTCCAGTCGTCGTGCGCGCGCGCGCGTGCCAATTCGAGTGCCGCCGCCGGTTCGAGCGCCTTGGTCGCGGCATCGCGGACGTAGGTCTCCGCCAAGCGGTGCGTAAAGCCGTCGAGCGTGCCATCGGGACGGAAGCGCACGACCGCTTCCTCGACGTCGCCGGGCTTGAACAGCCGCACTTCCCACCAGTAAGGCGCATACGCCGTGCCGGCGACCATTCGCGCGAACGCGGGCTTGCCGCCGCCTTCCAGTTCGACGTAGTTCTGTGTGGACTGGTCGTTGCGAAAGCGCGCAGCAGTGCGCGCATCGCCGGGGACCAGCTTCCTCGCCGTGCGCGATGCCTTCCGCCTTGGCGACCGCCTCGTGCAGCGCCATCTTGATGTCGAGGTTGACGAGCGGAATCGCGAGCGGAAAGAGGCGCCACGCCAGCACGGCGCACGCAACCGCAACGACGGCATAGGCGACCCAGAACGCCGGCTTGCGCATGGGTTGGTACATGAGACCAGTCATGGCTTCCTCATCTCGATGACGCCATCGGCGGCGAGGCGCGCAAGCTTGGCGTCATCCAGAGCGAGCCGGTCACGCAGCACTTGCAGCGTGTGTTCGGCCAGCAGCGGCGGCGGCCGGTCGGGCGCGGGCGGCGTTCCCGACATGCGCACCGGCGAATTCGCCTGCGGCACGCGGCCCGCCAGCGCGTGCGGGCAGTTCGAGCAGCATGCCGCGCGAGCGCAATTGCGGATCGGCGAACACCTGGTCGAACTTGTTGATCGGGCCGCACGGCACGCCGACCGCCTCGAGCGCGGCGAGCCAGTCGCGCTGCGTCCGCGTCGCGACGACGCCGGCAATGATCGGCACGAGAACGGCGCGGTGCCGCACGCGGTTTTCATTGCGCGCGAAGCGTTCGTCGCGCGCCCACTCGGCATGGCCGGCGACTTCGCAGAATTTCGCGAACTGGCTGTCGTTGCCGACGGCGACGATCAGATGCCCGTCGGCGCACGCGAACACCTGGTACGGCACGATGTTCTGGTGCGCGTTGCCGGCGCGCCCGGGTGGCGTGCCGGAGACCAGGTAGTTCATTCCCATCACCGCCATCATCGCCACCGCGGAATCGAAGAGCGCCAGGTCGAGCCTGCTGGCCCTCGCCGGTGCGGTCGCGATGCTCGAGCGCCGCCAGGATCGCCACCGCCGCGTACATGCCGGTCATGAGGTCGGTGATCGCCACGCCCGCCTTCTGCGGACCGCCGCCCGGCAGATCGTCGCGCTCGCCGGTGACGCTCATGAATCCGCTCATGCCCTGGATGATGAAGTCGTAGCCGGCGCGCTCGGCGTAGGGGCCGTCCTGCCCGAAGCCGGTGATCGACGCGTAGACGAGGCGCGGATTGACGGCGCGATGCTCGCGTAGTCGAGTCCGTATTTGGCGAGACCGCCCACCTTGAAATTCTCGACCAGCACGTCGGCCTGCAGCGCGAGATCGCGCACGATGCGCTGCCCTTCGGGTTTGGTGAAGTCGACGGCGACCGACAACTTGCCGCGGTTGCACGCGAGGTAGTACGCGGCCTCCGACGTGTCGCTGCCTTGCGCGTCCTTGAGAAACGGCGGACCCCACGCGCGCGTGTCGTCGCCCGTTCCCGGGCCGCTCGATCTTGATCACTGTGGCGCCCAGGTCGGCGAGGAGCTGCGTGCACCACGGACCGGCGAGCACGCGCGACAGGTCGAGGATGGTCAGGTGCGAGAGCGGGCCCATCGTTCATGCCGCCCGCATCCACGCGGGGATCAGGCTTTCAGCGCGACCAGGACTTCGTCCAGCATCTTCTTCGCGTCGCCGAAGAGCATGCGGTTGTTGTCCTTGTAGAACAGCGGATTGTCGACGCCGGCATAACCCGACGCCATGCTGCGCTTCATCACGATCGAGTGCTTCGCCTTCCAGACCTCGAGCACCGGCATGCCGGCGATCGGGCTCGTCGGGTCTTCCTGCGCCGCCGGATTCACGATGTCGTTGGCGCCGATCACCATCGCGACGTCGGTGTCCGGGAAGTCGTCGTTGAGCTCGTCCATCTCGAACACGATGTCGTAGGGAACCTTGGCCTCGGCCAGCAGCACGTTCATGTGGCCGGGCATGCGGCCGGCCACCGGATGGATGCCGAAGCGCACGTTGACACCCTCGCTCGCGCAGCGCCTGCGTGATCTCGTTCACCGTGTGCTGCGCCTGCGCGACCGCCATGCCGTAGCCGGGGACGATGATGACGTTCTTCGCCTCCTTCAGGAGCTCGGCCGTCTCGGCGGCCGTGATCGGATTCACCTCGCCCGCCGGCTGCACGCCGCCGACGGCGGCAGGCGCGCCGCTGTCGGTGCCGAAGCCGCCGGCGATCACGCTGATGAAGTTGCGGTTCATCGCCGCGCACATGATGTACGACAGGATCGCGCCGCTGCGAGCCGACCAGCGCGCCGATGACGATCAGCAGGTCGTTGTTGAGCATGAAGCCGGTCGCCGCCGCCGCCCAGCCCGAGTAGCTGTTGAGCATCGACACGACGACCGGCATGTCGGCGCCGCCGATGGCCATCACCATGTGCACGCCGAAGAGCAGCGCGACGACGGTCATGACGATCATCGGCGTCATCGCCTCGGCCACGCTGTGCGCGTTGACGAACGCGTAGCCGAAGTAGATGACGGCGAGGAGGCCGGCAAGGTTGAGCAGGTGCCGGCCCGGCAGCAGCACCGGCTTGCCGGTGATCCTGCGCGGAGAGCTTGCCGAACGCGATCACCGATCCGGAGAACGTCACCGCGCCGATCAGCACGCCCAGGTACATCTCGATCTCGTGGATCGTGTTCTCGGCGGGCGTGAGGCTCGCCGCCACGGCCGGGTCGATGAAGTTGGCGTAGCCGACGAGCATCGCGGCGAGGCCGACCAGGCTGTGCATCAGCGCGACCAGCTCGGGCATCTGCGTCATCTGCACGATGCGCGCAGCGTAGAGGCCGATCGCGGCGCCGACGACCATCGCGCCGATGATGTACGGCAGGCCGTGCGGCGTGACCTGCACGCCGAAGACCGTGGCGACGCACGGCGATCGCCATGCCGATCATGCCGTACAGGTTGCCGCGCCGCGAGGTTTCCTGGTTGGAGAGGCCGCCCAGGCACAGGATGAAGAGGATCGTCGCGCCGAGGTAGGAGACGGTCGAGAGACTGGAGGTCATGTTCATCGTCGTCCTTACTTGCGGAACATCTGCAGCATGCGCTGCGTCACCGCGAAGCCGCCGAACATGTTGATCGTGGCCAGCGCGATGGCGCCCACCGCCAGCCAGCGGATCCACTCGTCCGGGCGCGACGAGGTCGGCCGAGATCTTCGACAGGTCCGGCGCGATCTGCACCAGCGCGCCGATCGCGATGATGCTGCTACACCGCGTTGGTGACGCTCATCAGCGGCGTGTGCAGCGCGGGCTTCACGTTCCACACCACCATGTAGCCGACGAAGCAGGCCAGGATGAACACGGTGAAGTGGCCGAGGAACGTCGGCGGCGCGAAGCGGCCGACCAGCAGGAACATGAGCGCGCCGCCGCCGAACAGCACGGCGGTCTTGCGTGCCGGACATCGGCCCGCTCGCCTCGCCGTGGCCCTTCGGCTTCGGCGGCACGACCGCGGCGGCCTTGGGCGCGGCGGCGCGGCGCCGCGGAGAGCTTGGGCGGCGGCGGCGGCCACGTGACCTCGCCCTGGTTGATCACCGTCGTGCCGCGCAGCACCTCGTCCGTCCATGTCGACGTTGATCGCATCGCCCTCGATGCTCTTGGTCTTGATCATGTCCTCCATCAGGCGGAAGAGGTTCGTCGCGTACAGCGTCGACGCCTGCTTCGGCGAGGCGGCTCGGCAGGTCCTTGTAGCCGATGATCGTCACGCCGTGCCGCACCACGACCTCGCCCGGGCACGGTCAGCTCGCAGTTGCCGCCCTGCTCCGCCGCCATGTCGACGATGACGCTGCCCTGCTTCATCGACTTGCACCATGTCCTCGGTGATGAGCTTGGGCGCGGGCTTGCCCGGGATCAGCGCCGTCGTGATGATGATGTCGACGTCCTTCGCCTGCTTCGCGAACACTTCGCGCTGCGCCTTCTGGAAGCCTTCGCTCATCACCTTGGCGTAGCCGCCGACGCCGCTGCCCTCCTCCACGTAGTCGACGCGGCACGAACTCGCCGCCCAGCGACTTGATCTGGTCGGCGACCTCCGGCCGCGTGTCGTTGGCGCGCACGATGGCGCCCAGGCCCGACGCCGTGCCGATCGCCGCGAGGCCCGCGACGCCCGCGCCGATGACGAAGACCTTCGCCGGCGGCACCTTGCCCGCCGCCGTGATCGAGCCGGTGAAGAAGCGGCCGAACTCGTGCGCCGCCTCGATGACGGCGCGGTAGCCGCCGATGTTCGCCATCGACGACAGCGCGTCGAGCTTCTGCGCGCGCGAGATGCGCGGCACGCTGTCCATCGCCAGCACCGTCGCCTTCCGCGCGGCGAGCTGCTGCATCAGCTCCGGGTTCTGCGCCGGCCAGATGAAGCTGACCAGCATCGCGCCTTCGCGCAGCAGCGCCGACTTCTTCGGCGTTCGGGCGCGCGCACCTTGAACACGATGTCCGCCGTCGCCCACAGCGCGTGCGCGGTCGGCGACGACCTCCGCGCCGGCGGCGCGATAGGCGTCGTCGCTGATCTGCGCGGCGTCGCCCGCGCCCGCCTCGACGGCGACGCGGAAGCCCAGCTTGATCAGCTTCTCGACGACATCGGGCACGGTCGCGACCCGCTTCTCGCCCGGAAAGACCTCCCTGGGCACTCCGATCAGCAACGACATTGCGCTTCTCCCTGGATGCGACCGCAGGTGGCGCTAAGCTTTCGGCGCGGCGCGTCCGCGAATCTCTGGTAATGCGATGGATGCTTCAAATCTGCGCGGCGATCGCGCGGCCGAGATCGACGGTGCGTCGCGCGGCCGCCGAGGTCGGGCGTCCGCGGCGCGCTCTTGTCGGCGAGCACGCGCTCGATGGCGGCGACGACCGCGTTCGCCGCGTCCTTGTGGCCGAGGAAGTCTAGCATCAGCGCCCCCGACCAGATCTGGCCGATCGGATTGGCGATGCCCTGCCGGCGATGTCGGGCGCGGAGCCGTGCACAGGCTCGAACAGCGACGGGAACGTCGCGCTCGGGATTCAGGTTGGCCGAGGGCGCGATGCCGATCGTTCCGCACACCGCGGGCCCCAGGTCGGACAGGATGTCGCCGAAGAGGTTGGACGCCGACGACGACGTCGAAGCGCTCCGGCCGCTGCACGAAGTGCGCGCTCAGGATGTCGATGTGGAATGGTCGGTGCGGATGTCCGGATAGGCGACCTGTCATCGCGTTGAAGCGCTCGTCCCAGTACGGCATCGTGATCGAGATGCCGTTCGACTTGGTCGCCGACGTGAGGTGCTTCGCGGGCCGCGTGCGCGCGAGCTCGAACGCGAACTTCATGATGCGGTCCACGCCCTTGCGCGTGAACACCGACTCCTGGAACACGATCTCGCGCTCCGTGCCCTCGAACATCCGGCCGCCGACCGACGAATATTCGCCTTCGGTGTTCTCGCGCACGACGACGAAGTCGATGTCGCCGGGCTTGCGGTTGGCGAGCGGCGACGGAATGCCGGGCATCAGCTTGCACGGCCGCAGGTTCACGTACTGGTCGAAGCCGCGCCGGAACTGGATCAGCGAGCCCCACAGCGATACGTGGTCGGGCACGGTGGCCGGCCAGCCGACCGCGCCGTAGAACATCGCCTCGAAACCGCGCAGCCGTTCGAACCAGTCCTCGGGCATCATCCGCCCGTGCTGCGCGTAGTAATCGCAGCTCCAGTCGAATTCCGTGAATTCGAATTCGACGCCGAACTCGCGCGCGACCGCTTCGAGCACGCGCAGTCCCTCCGGGACGACTTCCTTGCCGATCCCGTCGCCGGGCATGACGGCTATGCGATGCTTACTCTCCGGATGTTTGCCCGCTGGATGCTTGGCCACGCGCGTCTCCTCCGCTTGGGCTCAATTCTAGGTCAACCTAATCCGAATGTCCTATCGGCGTCGGACTCCAGCGCCAGTAATATCGGCAGCACGGAGGTGAGGCATGAGTGGACGCAACTACTGGATCGGCGTCGTTTCCAAGGACCATGTCGCCGTGGGAGTCGCCGGCGGCTTCACGCAGCTCAATCACGGCAAGGCCGGCCCGCTCGAGCGCATGCGCGCCGGCGACGGCTTCGCGTTCTACTCGCCGCGGACGACGTATCCCGACGGCGCGCCGCTGCAGGCGTTCACCGCCATCGGCCGCATCCGCGACGGCAATGTCTACCAGGCCGCGAGCGGCCCGGGCGCGGAGGGACGCATTGAGGACTTCCGGCCATTCCGCCTGGATGTCGATTACTTCCCGGCGCATGATGCCCCGGTCAAGCCACTGATCGAGCGCCTGTCGTTCATCCGCAGCAAGATGCACTGGGGCGCCGCGTTCCGCTTCGGTTACCTGCGCGTGCCCGAGTCCGATTTCGCGATCATCGCCGCGGCGATGGGCCGTAACTTCGTCGAGGATTTTCAGCCGGCTACAATGCCGGCGTGACCCTTTCCACCGGCGCGGGGCGTCATCGCCGCGCAATCCTGTTCATGATCGTCGCGGCCATCTGCTGGTCGTCCGGCGGCATCCTCGTTCGGCAGCTGTCCATCACCAACACATGGGAAATCGTCTTCTGGCGATCGTTCTTCATGGCCGCGTTCGTCGCCGGCGTCCTTATCGTGATGCACGGACGCCGCATGCCCGCCGCCGTGCGCGCCGTCGGCCGGCCGGGTCTCCTGTCCGGATTGTTCCTCTCCGGAACGTTCTTCTTCTTCATTGCGTCGCTGACGCACACGACGGTCGCCAACACGTTCGTGCTGATGAGCGTGTCGCCGTTCCTCGTCGCCCTTTCCGGCAGGCTCGTGCTGAAAGAACCGGTGCCGGCGCGCACGTGGCTCGCGATGGCCGTCGCCTTCGCCGGCATCGTCGTGATGTTCGGCGACGCCATCGATTCGGGACGCCTGTTCGGCAACCTGCTCGCCTTCGGCGTGTCGATCTGCTTCGCCGCGCAGGTCACGATGCTGCGCAAGTTCCATGCGACGGTGGACATGCTGCCGCAGGTCATGATCGCGGGCCTTTGGACATTGGCGCCCGCGTTTCTCCTGGCCGGCACGTTCACGGCCACGCCGCGCGATGTCGCGATCCTCGCCTTCATGGGATCGGTGCAGCTTGGCGCCGGATGCCTGCTGGCAACGGCGGCGTCGCGGCATCTGTCCGCCACCGAAATCGGATTGCTCGCGTTGCTCGAGCCCATCGTCGGGCCGCTTTGGGTCTGGTTGCTGATGGGCGAGGACCCGGGCGGCAACGCGCTGCTGGGAGGCGTCATCGTGCTCGCCGCCGTCGTCGCCAACGAAGCGTTCGCGGCCTGGCGCGGCCGCGACCCGGCGTTGCACGATCCGGCGCCGGGTCCGTGATGCGCGCGTGAAACGCGGCCGGCGCGTCCTGCGTCGCCGGCGGCGTTGCGCTATGATGCCCGCCTCCCCCTTCACGGGCTGCCTGACGCACTGAAAGCGATGAAGCAGACATTCCTGGACTTCGAGCAACCCATCGCCGAGCTGCAGCAGAAGATCGACGAACTGCGGTTCGTGCACGAAGACTCCGCCGTCGACATTTCCGACGAGATCGGCAGGCTCAACAAGAAGAGCCAGCAGCTGACCAAGGAAATCTACGGCAAGCTGTCGTCGTGGCAGATCGCCCAGGTCGCGCGCCATCCGCAGCGGCCCTATACGCTGGACTACATCGACGGCATGTTCAGCGGCTTTCGCGAACTGCACGGCGATCGCACGTACGCCGACGATCCGGCGATCGTTGGCGGTCTCGCGCGCTTCAACGGCCAGCCATGCATGGTGATCGGCCACCAGAAAGGCCGCGACACCAAGGAAAAGATCCATCGCAATTTCGGCATGCCGCGGCCCGAGGGCTACCGCAAGGCGTTGCGGCTCATGAAGCTCGCGGAGAAATTCGGACTGCCGCTCTTCACGTTCGTCGACACGCCCGGCGCCTATCCGGGCATCGGGGCCGAGGAGCGCGGGCAGTCGGAGGCGATCGGCCGCAACCTCTACGAGATGGCGGGCATGCGCATCCCGATCGTCGCCACGGTGATCGGCGAAGGCGGCTCCGGCGGCGCGCTTGCCATCGCCATCGGCGACCTCACGCTGATGCTGCAGTACGCGACCTATTCCGTGATCTCTCCCGAAGGCTGCGCGTCGATCCTGTGGAAGTCCGCCGAGTATGCCGCGGAGGCGGCCGAAACCCTCGGCATCACATCCGCGCGGTTGAAGCAACTGGGACTTATCGACAGGGTCGTCACCGAGCCGCTAGGCGGCGCCCACCGCGATCACGCGGCGATGATGGTCTCGCTCAAGAAGGCCCTCACCGACGCGCTGCGCCAGCTTCAGGACCAGACGATCGACGCGCTGATCGAAACGCGGGAGGACAAGATCCTGGCGTACGGCAAGTTCAAGGAAATCACCGCCGGCTGAAACGTCACGGCCAATCGCGGCGATTCAAGACGACCCGATGCGGCGACCACCCGACGACGCGGCCGCGATGCTGCACGAGGCCGTACGCAATTCGCTCGACGCGCATGTCGCGCAAGGTGGCGCGCTGGCGCTGGGATTTTCGGGCGGCCGCGATTCCGCGGTTCTCCTGGACGTTCTCGCCGCGCTCGCCCACTCCCGCGGCCACGCGCTGACGGCGATCCACATCCATCACGGCTTGTCGGCGAACGCGGACGCGTGGGCGACGTTCTGCGGCGAGCGCTGCGCCGAACTCGGCGTCGCGTGTGTGATTCGCCGCGTTGCCATGGGCCGGAAGCCGCGGACGAGCCTCGAGGCCGAGGCCCGCCGCGCGCGCTATGCCGCGCTGGCGGAAATCGCGCGCGAGTCGGGCGCCGACGTCGTCGCGCTTGCCCATCAGCAAGACGACCAGGCGGAAACGCTGCTCTTGCAATTGCTGCGCGGCGCGGGGCCGCATGGCCTCGCCGCAATGCCCGCTGTTCGACGGGACCGCGATGTGACCTGGTGGCGCCCGCTGCTCGACGTCGCGCGCGCGGACATCGACGCGTACGCGCGCGCCCGCGGCCTGTCCTGGATCGACGACGAGAGCAACGCCGACGCCCGCCATGCGCGCAATGCCGTCAGGAAGACGGTGATGCCCGCGCTTGCCGCACTCGCGCCGCGGGCGTCGGCGACTCTGGCGCGCGCCGCCTCGCACCAGGCGGAAGCCGCGCAACTCGTGGACGAGCTCGCGCAGCACGACGCCGTGGGCGCAGTGGAGGCCGGCGGTTTGCGACGGGATGCGCTCGTCCGCCTCGCGCCGCATCGCGCGCGAAACCTGTTGCGGTGGTACCTGCGCTCCCAGGGACTGGCGGCCCCGTCGTCGGCGCGTCTGGCCGCGATGCTCGACCAGCTTCGCGCTGGCCGCAACGATTCCGCCATCCGTCTCCTGCATGCCGGCGTCGAAATCGGCGTGCATCGGGGCCGCATCGCGCTGCACGCCCCGGCGCCTTCGCCTTTCGACGCGGCGTGGCACGGAGAATCGCTGTTGTCGCTTCCGCATGGGACGCTGGTCTTCGGCCGCGCGGAAGGCGCAGGTCTCGACCAGAAGCTTGTGGCGTCGACACCGGTGCGGGTGCGCTCGCGTGCGGGCGGCGAGCGCTTCCAGCTCGCGCCCGACCGACCGCGCCGCGCGCTCAAGTCCATCCTGCGCGACGCCGGCATCCCGTCCTGGGAGCGCGCCGGATTGCCGCTTATCTTCTGTGGCGAGGCGCTCGCCGCGGTCGCGGGCGTAGGCGTGGATACGGCGTTCCGGGCGCAGCCGGGACAGCCAGGCGTAACCATCGCCTGGAATCCGAAGGCGCGTTGATCCAGCGCAACCGTTTCGGCGCCCGGGGCCAGCGGCTTAGTTGACAAGCTCCCGGGCTCAAATGCCTAATGACCCCAATCGCGGCGCCGCAGCGTACGGCGTCGCGCAAGGGAACCACCCAATCGGAGGAACCATGAAGTACACCAGAATCGCCCTCGCGTTTGCAGTTGCCTGCACGGCGCTCGCGTTCGCCGCGAGCAGTGCGTCCGCGCAGCCGCTGGTCATCAAGTTCAGCCATGTAGTCGCGAACGAAACGCCCAAGGGCAAGGGTGCCCTAAAGTTCAAGGAACTGGTCGAGAAGAGGTTCCCGGGCAAGGTCGAGGTCCAGGTCTTCCCGAGCTCGCAGCTCTTTGGCGACGCCAAGGAACTCGAGGCGTTGCTCCTGGGCGACGTGCAGATCATCGCGCCTTCGCTGTCCAAGTTCGACCGTTACACCAAGCAACTCCAGGTCTTCGACCTGCCGTTCCTGTTCGACAACATCGAGGCGGTCGACCGGTTCCAGGACGGCCCGGTCGGGCACAAGCTGCTGAACTCGATGACCGGCAAGGGCATCAAGGGGCTCGCCTACTGGCACAACGGGATGAAGCAGCTGTCCGACGACAAGGATCGTCTGCGTCGGCCGGAAGACGTCAAGGGGCTCAAATTCCGCATCCAGGCGTCGGACGTGCTCGAGGCGCAGTTCCGGGCCGTTGGCGCGAACCCGCAGAAAATGGCCTTCAGCGAGGTCTACCAGGCGCTGCAGACGGGTGTGGTCGATGGCCAGGAAAACACGTGGTCGAATATCTGGTCGCAAAAATACCAGGAGGTGCAGAAGTCGATCGCAGTGACCAACCACGGGGTCCTGGACTACATGGTGATCACCAACGCCAAGTGGTGGGACGGACTTCCGCCGGACATCCGCAAGGGTCTGGAAGAATCGATGAAGGAGGCCACTGTCTATGCAAACAAGCTCGCCAACGAACTGAACGAGGGCGACCGCAAGAAGATCGCCGACGCCAACAAGGCCAAAATCCAGGAGCTGACGAAGGAAGACATCGCGGAGTGGAAAAAGGCCATGCAGCCCGTGTGGAAGAAATTCGAGGATGGCATAGGCAAGGATGTGATCGACGCCGCCGCAAAGTCGAACGCGGGCTGATCGCTGTCGGCGGCAAGGGGGAGTGCCGTGCCCTGGACCTGGCTGGGTAAGTTCGAGGAATGGCTGATCGGCGCCATCCTCGCGGTCATGACGTTGATCACTTTCGGCCAGGTCATCGCCCGATACGTATTCAACTACAGCTTCGTCTGGGCGCTGGAACTCGTTACCTATCTGTTCGCCTGGCTGATCTTCCTGGGCATGGCGTATGGCGTGCGCGTCGGCGCGCACATCGGCATCGACGCGCTGGTCAAGTCGCTAAAGCCCGGTCCGGCCCGCGTGGCCGGCGCGGTTGCCGCGCTGCTCTGTGTCGCGTATTCGCTGATCGGATTGCTCGCGGCCACGGTCTACGTCAAGAAGATCTACGACGTCGGCATCATGGCGGAGGACCTGCCGATCGAGCAGTGGATCCCGCGCCTGGTGCTACCCATCGGATTCGCTCTGCTCGCCGTGCGCTTCGGCGAGACCTTCTACCGAATCGTCACCGGGCGCGAGCGAGGACTTCACCTTGCCGATGAAGCGGCGGAAGCCTTGCGCCTGCGGGCCGAGGACCCGGCCGGAAGCGGAAAGCAGCCGTGACGACGCTGGTCCTGTTCGTGCTGCTCTTTGCATTCATGCTGATCGGCATGCCGATCGCCGTCGCGCTCGGCCTGTCATCCCTCCTCACCATTCTGTTCCTGGGCACCGACTCGCTCGCCTCGCTGGCATTGAAGCTCTTCGAGACGTCTGAGCATTTCACCCTTCTGGCAATTCCCTTCTTCATCCTTTCCGGTGCCTTCATGACGACGGGCGGGGTCGCGAAGCGGATGATCCGCTTCGCGATCGCGTGCATCGGTCACCTGCGGGGGGGGCTCGCGATGGCCGCCGTGCTCGCGTGCATGCTGTTTGCCGCGGTGTCGGGCTCTTCTCCGGCGACGGTCGTCGCAGTCGGCTCGATCGTCATCGCCGGCATGGTCAAGGCGGGGTATACCAAGGAGTTCGCGGCCGGCGTGATCTGCAATGCGGGGACGCTGGGCATCCTGATTCCGCCCTCGATCGTGATGGTGGTCTACGCCGCGGCGACGGAGACCTCCGTGGGCAAGCTGTTCATGGCGGGCATCATTCCCGGCATCGTGCTCGGACTTATGCTTATGATCGCCATCTACATCCGCGCCCGCATGATCGACCTGCCACGGCAGCCCCGCGCAACGATGCGCGAGGTCATCGTCGCCGGCAGGGAATCGCTGTGGGGGATGCTTCTCCTGGTGATCATCCTGGGCGGCATTTACGGCGGGATCTTCACCCCGACCGAGGCCGCCGCCGTGGCCGCGGTCTACGCGTTCTTCATCGCGGTTTTCGTCTACAGGGACATCGGCATGGGCCATGTGCCCAAGGTCCTGATCGACGCCTCCCGGGTCACCGTGATGCTCATGTTCATCGTCGCCAATGCGCTTCTGTTCGCGCATGTACTCACCACCGAGCGCATTCCACAGGCCATCACCGAGCAGATCGTGGCCATGGGCATGGCGCCGTGGCAGTTCCTGATCGTCGTCAACGTCCTGCTGCTGATCGCCGGCAACTTCATGGAGCCGACCGGGATCATTCTCATTCTTGCGCCCATTCTTTTTCCGATTGCTTCACAACTGGGTATCGACCCGGTGCACCTTGGCATCATCATGGTGGTCAATCTCGAGATCGGCATGGTCACGCCACCCGTTGGCCTCAACCTTTTCGTCACCTCCGGCATCACCGGGATGTCGATCGTGGAGGTGGTGCGCGCCGCGCTGCCTTGGCTGTCCGTGCTGCTGATCTTCCTCGTGATCGTTACCTACATGCCGTCGCTGTCGCTGTTCCTGCCGAACCTCCTGTTCTAAAGCCGCGCCGCCCTCCGGGTCGGGCAGGGTCCGCGGTGGCCCTTCGTCCCTGGCTGCCTCCCCCAGCGCGCGTCGCTGTGAGGGGAGTGCGCATGCTATACTTATGAGTTTATTAGCTTTTATTTCGATGAGGGCACCACAATGGCGGTAGAACGCACGCTTTCCATCATCAAACCTGACGCGGTCGCCCAGAACGTGATCGGAGAAATTCTTGCCCGTTTCGAGAAGGCGGGCCTCAAAATCGTGGCAGCGAGGATGGCGTGGCTGTCCCGCGCCGATGCCGAGGGCTTTTATGCCGTTCATCGTGAGCGCCCGTTTTTTCGCCCGCTGGTCGACTTCATGGTTTCCGGCCCGGTCATGATCCAGGTGCTCGAAGGCGAAAACGCGATCGCGAAAAACCGCGAGCTGATGGGCGCGACCGATCCCAAGAAAGCGGCCCCCGGGACGATCCGCGCCGATTTCGCGCAATCGATCGACGCCAATGCGGTTCACGGCTCGGACGCGCCGGAAACGGCCAAGATTGAGGTGGCTTACTTCTTTCCCGCGCTGTCGGTCTACAGCCGCTAGCGACGACGCGAGGAGCGCGAACCACGTGAAGGTCCCACTACCGCGAACATGATCAACCTGCTCGACCTCGACCCGTCCGGCCTCGCAGCGTTCTTCGCCGAACGCGGCGAGAAGCCGTTTCGCGCCAAGCAGGCGTCGCACTGGATCCACCAGCGCTTCGCGGACGACGTCGGCGCGATGACCGACCTCGCGAAGCCGCTGCGGGAGAGCCTGGCCGCCGAAGCCGCGATTCGCGCGCCGACCGTCATCAAGGACACGACCGCCCCCGACGGCACGCGCAAGTGGCTGCTCGACGCGGGCAACGGCAATGCCGTCGAATCGGTGTACATCCCCGAGGACGACCGCGGCACGCTGTGCATTTCGTCGCAGGCCGGCTGCGCGCTCGACTGCGCGTTCTGCTCGACCGGCAAGCAGGGTTTCAACCGCAATCTTTCGACCGGCGAGATCATCGGCCAGCTCTGGCTTGCCAACCGGACGCTGCTCGCCGACGGCGTCACGGCCCCCTGGATCGAGCAGGGACGGCCCCCGATCACCAATGTCGTGATGATGGGGATGGGCGAGCCGCTCGCCAATTTCGACAACGTCGTGCCGGCGCTGCGCCTCATGCTGGACGATGACGCCTATGGGTTGTCGCGGCGGCGCGTGACGCTTTCGACGTCCGGTTTGGTCCCCCTGATCGACCGACTGCGCGACGAATGCCCGGTGGCGCTCGCCGTTTCGCTGCACGCGCCCGACAATGCGCTGCGCGACCGGCTCGTGCCGATCAACCGCACGTATCCGCTGCCCGAATTGCTGGCGGCCTGCGTCCGCTACCTGGAGCGCGCGCCGCGCGATTTCGTCACGTTCGA
Source organism: uncultured beta proteobacterium (assembly GCA_963828045.1). Classification (GTDB taxonomy): domain Bacteria; phylum Pseudomonadota; class Gammaproteobacteria; order Burkholderiales; family Casimicrobiaceae; genus VBCG01. Next base: position 159,033 of record CAWHCM010000002.1, read on the forward strand.
ATACGTGATGCTCGATGGCGTCAACGACACGGCAACGCACGCGTACGCGCTGGCCGAACTCGTGCGCAACGTGCCCTGCAAGTTCAACCTGATTCCGTTCAACCCGTTTCCGGGCACCGAATTTCGCGTGAGTCCGCGCGAGCGGATCGTCGCGTTCCAGGCGATCCTTGCCGACGCGGGCCTCGTCACGACGATCCGCAAGACGCGCGGCGAAGGTATCGACGCCGCGTGCGGCCAGTTGGCGGGCAAGGTGCAGGACCGCACCAAGCGCCGGCTCGCGACCCGCATCGTGTCCGCTCCGACCCACTAGATTCCTTTTCCGAAGGCAAGAAGAACGCCATGCGCCGCTATGTTTCCTGGTCGTTCCCGATGCTCGCCGCGCTCGCGCTGGCGGCGGGCTGCTCGTCGACGAGCACCACCACCGTGGCGCCGGTCGTTCCACCCACGCCTGCGCCACCGCCGGTCATCAAGGAAGCACCTGCCCCAGTCCGCGCGAACCTGCATGCCGAATTGGGGGCGGGCTACTACGAACGCGGCCAGATGGACGTGGCGCTGCAGGAATTGAACGAGGCGGTCAAGATCGACCCCACCAATCCGAAGATCTACAACGTCTACGGCCTGGTCTACGCCACGCTCGGTCAGGACAGCGACGCCGTGCAGAATTTCCACAAGGCGCTCGAATTGGCGCCCAACGATTCCGAAATACGCCAGAACTGGGGCTGGTACCTGTGCACGCACGGCCAGGCACGCGAGTCGATTCCCGAGTTCGAAATGGCCGCGGGCAACCCGCTGTACAAGACACCCGAAATCGCGCTGATCAACGCCGGCCGCTGCGCGGGCTCGCTCGGCGAAACCCAGCGCGCCGAGGCGTTCTTCCGCCGCGCGCTCAGCCTGTCGCCGAACAATCCGCAGGCCGCGTTCAGCCTCTCGCAGCTCGCGTACAAGGAAGGCCGGCTCGCCGAGGCGCGCGCGCTGATGAAACCCGTCATGCTGCAGACCAGTCCGCCTCCCGATGCGCTGGCGCTCGGCATCTGCATCGAGCGCAAGCTGGGCGACAAGAGCGCCGAGGCCTCGTACACGTCGCAGTTGCGCAACCGTTATCCCAATTCGAAGGAAGCCAAGACCATCGCGACGGGAGGGTGCGAGTGACCGAAGGCGCCGACACGCTGGCGCAGGAACCGCCGCCGCACGACGCCGTCGCCGCGGGTACGCTGCTGCGCGCGGGTCGCGAGGCAGCCGGTCTGTCGGTCGCTGCGGTAGCGCAGCAGCTGAAGCTCGCGCCACGCCAGGTCGCCGCCATCGAGGACGGGGACTTCACCAAGCTTCCCGGCCGCACTTTCGTCCGCGGCTTCGTGCGCAACTATGCGAGGCTCTTGCGCCTCGACGCCGACGCCGTCCTCGCTGCGCTGCCCGAAACGGCATTGGCGCCGTCGCTCGAAACCCCGTCGCTGGCCCCATCGCCGCGGCCGATCGGCGAGTTGCCCGCGGATGTCCAGGCGAAATCGAATCCGGCGCGGTGGGCCATTCCCCTTGCCCTGATCGCCGTCGTCTGCGTGGCCGCGGTTTACGAATACACGCGGCCGCAAGCCGAACCGCCGAAGCCGGTCGCGTTGGAAAGAGCGGCGCCGCTCGCCCCGGCGGCGCCTGTTGCCGACAACAAGGCGGAAGCAGCGCCCGCGAGCATCACGTCCGCATTGCCCAATCCGCTGGCCGCTGCCGAACCCAAGGGCGACGCCGCACCCGAGGCTGCGGCGCCGCCCGCGACGGACACCGCCCCGCCGGCGGCAACAACGGCGATCGCTGCCGACGCCGCCGATGCGCCGATCTCCCTTTCTTTCAAGGGCACGTCGTGGGTGGAAGTGCGCGACGCTTCCGGCGCGCTCGTCGTGCAGACCACGGGCAACGCGGGCGCCACGGAGACAGTGAACGGTCGCGCGCCGTTCGATGTCATCCTGGGGAACGCACCTGCAGTGACGGTTAGCTGGCACGGCAAGGCCTTCGACACGGCGCCGTACACCAAGCAAAACGTCGCCAGGTTCACGTTGAGGTAGGCCGCATGCAGCCCACGCACATCGCGCGCCGCGCTTCGCGCCAGGTCGACATCGACGGGATCAAGGTCGGTGGCGGCGCTGCAATCGTCATCCAGTCGATGACCAACACCGACACCGCCGACGTGGCGGCGACCGTGGCGCAGGTCAAGGCGCTCGCGGATGCCGGCTCGGAGTTGGTGCGGATCACCGTCAATACGGCGGAGGCGGCCGCGGCCGTGGGCGCGATTCGCGCGCAGCTCGATGAACGGGGTTGCGGCGTTCCGCTCGTCGGCGATTTCCATTTCAACGGACACAAGCTCCTGACCGATTACCCGGATTGCGCACGCGCGCTCGCCAAGTACCGGATCAATCCCGGCAACGTCGGCAAGGGCAGCAAGCGCGACCCGCAGTTCGTCGTGATGGTCGAGAAAGCCATCGAATTCGGGAAGCCCGTGCGCATCGGCGTCAACTGGGGCAGCCTCGACGCCGACCTCCTGGCGCGGCTGATGGACGCGAATGCGCAGCGCGCCGAACCGCACTCTGCCGATGCCGTCATGCGCGAGGCGCTCATCACTTCCGCCATCGGCAGCGCGGAGCGCGCCGAGGAGCTGGGGCTGCCGGGAAACCGCATCATCCTGTCGTGCAAGGTGTCCGACGTGCAGGATTTGGTGGCCGTGTATGCGGAGCTCGCGCAACGCTGCGACTATCCGCTGCACCTCGGTCTCACCGAGGCCGGCATGGGCAGCAAGGGCATCGTTGCCTCCACGGCGGCGATGGCCGTGCTGCTGCAGCAGGGCATCGGCGACACGATCCGCGTTTCGCTCACACCCGAGCCGGACGGCGATCGCACCCGCGAGGTCATCGTCGCGCAGGAGATCCTGCAGACGATGGGGCTGCGTTCGTTCACGCCGCTCGTCATCGCGTGCCCGGGCTGCGGCCGCACCACGAGCACCTATTTTCAGTCGCTGGCCGAGCAGATCCAGACGTATCTGCGCGCGTCGATGCCGGCATGGCGGCTTCGCTATCCCGGCGTCGAGAACATGCAGGTCGCGGTCATGGGCTGCGTCGTCAACGGTCCGGGCGAGTCGAAGATGGCCAATGTCGGCATTTCGCTTCCCGGGACCGGCGAGACACCGGTCGCGCCGGTGTTCGTCGACGGCGTCAAGACGGTGACGCTCAAAGGCGATCGCATCGCCGAGGAGTTCCAGGCGCTCGTCAACGATTATGTCCGCGCAACCTACGGCGGCGAGGAACCCGCACCGCACCTCAAACCGGACCGGAAAACGATTCACGTCAAGGCGGTCGTGTAGGGCGGCATGGCGATGGCGAAGGCACTGCAGGCCGTGCGCGGCATGAACGACATGCTGCCGGACGACGCCCCGTTGTGGGCGTTCCTGGAGGACACGGTACGGGACGTGTTCCACCAGTATGGCTACCGGCAACATCCGCACGCCGATCGTGGAAAAAACCGAACTCTTCGTCCGCGGCGTCGGCGAGGTGACCGACATCGTCGAGAAGGAGATGTACACGTTCGACGACAACGGCGAAAGCCTGTCGCTGCGCCCCGAGGGAACGGCGCCGACGGTGCGCGCGGCGCTCGAGCACAACCTGTTGTACGACGGTCCGAAGCGGCTCTGGTACAGCGGCCCCCTCTTCCGTCACGAGCGTCCGCAGAAGGGTCGCTATCGCCAGTATCACTCCTTCGGCGCCGAGGCGTTGGGCTTCGCGGCGCCCGACGTCGACATCGAATTGCTCGTCATGGTGCAGCGTCTGTGGGAGCGCCTCGGGCTCGCCGGCATCACGCTCGAGATCAACACCATAGGAAGCGCGCAGGAAAGACAGGCTTTCCGCGAACACCTTGCCGCGCACTTCGCGCGGAACGTCGACCTCCTGGATGCGGACTCGCAAAGGCGGCTCCACACCAATCCGCTGCGTATCCTGGACAGCAAGAATGAGGCGATGCAATCGCTGATCGAGGCGGCGCCGAAGCTGTGGGACGCGCTCGGCGACGAATCGCGCAACGCGTTCCAGGCGGTTCAGGCGGGACTTCGCGAGGCAGGCATCGCGTTCCGGATCAATCCGCGCCTGGTCCGCGGACTCGACTATTACAATGCCACCGTATTCGAGTGGGTCACGGACCGCCTGGGCGCGCAAAGCGCCGTCTGCTCGGGCGGGCGCTACGACGGATTGTTCGAGCAGCTGGGCGGCAAACCCACACCCGGCTGCGGATTCGGCGTCGGCGCCGAGCGCGTGCTGCTCCTCCTGCAGAGCGCCGGCCGCCGGGTCGACGATGCGCCCCTTGCCTACGTCGTGCACGCCGGCGAATCAGCCGGTCCGCTCGCGCGCAAGGTGGCGGAGGCGCTGCGCGATGACGGCCACGCGATCGTCGTGAACGCCGGCGGCGGCAGCTTCAAGTCGCAGATGAAGAAGGCCGATGCCAGCGGCGCCCGGTTCGCGCTCGTCATCGGCGACGACGAAGTGGCGGCCGGAACGGTCGCCGTCAAGCCGCTGCGGACGCCAGGCGACCAGGTCGCGGTGCCCGCGGCGGCGCTCGCCGAACACTTGGCCCGAATGGCCGGATAATCATTTCAGCACGAAGGACGGAATATGGCAGTCTACGATCTCGAAGAACAGGAACAGTTGGACGACCTCAAGGCCTGGTGGGACCGCTGGGGCAACACCGTGGCTACGGCACTCGTCATCGCATGCGTCATCGCCCTCGCCGTGCAGGGCTGGCGCTGGTGGACGTTCCGGCAATCCGAGGAAGCGGCGGCATTGTTCTCCGCCGTGGCGCAGGCGGCCCGCGCCAACGACATCTCCAAGGCCAGGGATGCGACGGCGCAGATTGTCGACAAATACGCGGGCACCGGCTACGCGCCGCGCGCGGCGTTCCTTCTGGCGAAGATGCAGTTCGATGCCGGCGATACCGCGGCCGCGAGGGCGCAGTTCCAGTGGGTCGTCGATCATGCCGACGAGCCGGAGCTGAAGGAAATTGCGCGATACCGGTTAGCTGAGCTGCTGCTCAACGACAAGCAATACGACGAGGCGCTCAAAGTACTGGACGCGAAGCACGGCGATCCGTTCACCGGACTCTATGCGGACCTGCGGGGCGATGCCTACGCCGCCGCGGGGCGATCCGCGGACGCGCGCGCCGCGTACCAGGAAGCGCTCACCAAGTTCGACGCGAAGTCACCGTACCGCAACTACGTGCAGGTGAAACTCGACGCGCTGGGCGGCGCATTGCCCGATGCGGCGGGCACCGCGCCTTCCGCCGCCGCCGCGCCCGCGCAACCCGCGGCATCGGCGCAGCCGGCAGCGCCCGCGCAAGCTTCGGTATCAACGCAACCTGCGGCACCGGCGCAGCCGGCGCCCGCGCCCAAGCAATGATCGAGAACAGTTGCAGGCACGCCGTTAGCGCGACCGCTCAAGCCGCCGGGCACATGCTGGCGCTGGCGGTGGTCGCGCTCGCGCTCTCCGGCTGTGCAACGATCAAGGAGTGGATGCCGACGATCCCGGCGCCGTCGTTCAAGTGGCTCTACAACTCGAAGAAGCCAGGTCCGCTGCCCGAGTTGAAGCCTTCGGCGACGTGCCACCGTCAGCTGGCAAGCGGCAGTCGGCAAGGCAGGTCCGGGATTCTCGCCGGCCGTGCTGCCCGACGCCGTTTACGCCGCGGCCGAAGACGGGACGCTGGTCCGCCTCGATCCGGCCAGCGGCCGAGACGTCTGGCGCGTCAGCACAGGCCAGAAACTCTCCGCCGGCGTGGGCGCCGATGCGACGCTCGTCGTCGTCGGCACGGACAAGGGCGATGTGTTCGCCTATTTTCCCGATGGCAAGCTGGCGTGGAAGTCGCGCGTACCCACCGAGGTCGTTGCTCCTCCGCGTGTCGCCGACGGCGTCGTGATGGTCTTCGTCGGCGACGGAAGCGTGTATGCGCTCAATGCGGCCGACGGCACGCGCAAGTGGGTCAACCAGCGCAACGCGCCCGCGCTCATCGTTCGCAATTACGCGGGCGGCGTCGTCAAGCGCGGCGGTCTTTTCCTGGGCACGGCCGGCGGCCATCTTATCGCCATGGATGTCATCACAGGGATCGTCGGCTGGGACGCCACTGTCGCCAATCCCAAGGGTTCCACGGAATTGGAACGTATCGCGGACGTCACCGGACTGCCGCTCGTGCTGGAGCACGACGCGTGCGCCGTCGCCTATCAGGGCCGCGTCGCCTGCTTCGACATCAATCGCGGCACGCTCAACTGGTCGCGCGACATCTCGAGCCTGGCCAGCATGACGGCGGACAGCAAGAACATCTATCTGACCGACGACAAGGGCGCCGTGCAGGCGCTCGACCGGTCCACCGGCGCGTCGGTGTGGAAGCAGGAGCTGCTGGCCGCGCGCAAGATCGGCGGCCCGCAGCTGGTCGGCGATTATGTCGGCGTCGTGGACGTCGAGGGAATCCTGCACCTCCTGTCTGCGCAAAATGGCGCCTACGTCGGACGGCTCGCGACGGATGGCAAGGCCGCCACGGCGCAGCCGGAGCTGCTGCCTTTCGGCGCGCTGTGGCAGTCCTCCTCCGGCACGCTCTACGCGGTGTCGGCGAAGTAGTGCGGGCTCTCCCGCGCGATCACGCTCGTCTGCTCAACCCATGCTCCCCACCGTGGCGCTGGTCGGCCGGCCCAATGTCGGCAAGTCCACGCTTTTCAACAGGCTGACCAAGTCGCGCGACGCGCTCGTCGCGGACTTCCCCGGGCTGACGCGCGATCGCCACTACGGCCGCGCGTTCGCCGGCGACCAGCCGTATTTCGTCGTCGACACCGGCGGCTTCGAGCCGGTGGCCACGTCCGGGATCCTGCATGAAATGGCCAAGCAGACGCGACAGGCGATCGCCGAGTGCGACGTCGTCGTGTTCTTGGTCGACGGGCGCAGCGGGCTCGCGCCGCAGGACCGCGAAATTGCCGACCTGCTGCGCAAATCCGGCCGCCCCGTCGTGCTCGCGGTGAACAAGTCCGAAGGGTTGCAGCCGGAGCGCGCGGTCGCCGAGTTCCACGAACTGGGTTTGGGCGAGCCGATCGCGATTTCCTCCGCGCACGGCGAAAACGTGCGCGCGATGATCGACACGGCGCTCGCCGCGATTCCCGGCGCCGATCGCCTCACCGACGACAGGACGCGCAACACGTCGACGGATCCGGAGCGGCCGGACACGATCAAGGTCGCGATCGTCGGGCGCCCCAACGTCGGCAAGTCCACGCTCGTCAACGCGATCTTCGGCGAGGAACGCGTCATCGCCTTCGACGAGCCCGGGCACGACGCGCGATGCCATCTACCTCGACTTCGAGCGCGACGGACAGAAGTACACGCTGATCGACACGGCCGGCGTGCGCCGCCGCGGCAAGGTCTTCGAGGCGATCGAGAAGTTCTCGGTCATCAAGACGCTGCAGGCGATCGAGGACGCCAACGTCGTCGTCCTGCTGCTCGACGCGGAGCACGCGATCACCGAGCAGGACGCGCATCTCGCCGGACACGTGCTCGAGGCGGGCCGCGCGGTGGTCGTCGGCATCAACAAGTGGGACGCCGTCGCCACCGAGGAGCGCGACCAGGTCAAGCGAGACCTTGATCGCAAGATGGGCTTTTTGGCGTTCGCGCAATTCCACTTCATGTCGGCGCGGGAAGGCAGGGGCGTCGTTCCGCTGCTGAAGTCGGTCGACATGGCCTTTGCGGCGGCCATGGCCAAGCTGCCGACGCCGCGCCTGACGCGCACGCTGCAGCAGGCGGTGGAGCGGCAGCAGCCGCCCCGCGCCGGTTTGGTGCGCCCCAAGCTCCGCTACGCCCACCAGGGCGGCGTCAACCCACCTCTCATCATCGTCCACGGGACCGCGCTGCACCACGTTCCGGACGCCTACCGGCGCTATCTGGAACATTTCTTCAGCGACGCGTTCCAACTGCGGGGAACGCCCCTTAGGATACAATTCAAGGTCGGCGCCAACCCGTACGCGGACGTTCCCGCACGCCGCTAAGCCCTCCGACTTCGCTACCCGCGCGGCGCCGGACCTTGAAGGGCGCATCGCAATTGGCAACTCAATCGGCAAATTTGCGGGCAACAACAAAACAGCGGAGCAGCTCCCATGAGCAACAAAGGGCAAATGCTACAAGACCCGTTCCTGAACACGCTGCGCAAGGAACACGTACAAGTGTCTATCTACCTGGTCAACGGCATCAAGCTGCAGGGACAGATCGAATCCTTCGACCAGTACGTCGTCCTCCTCAAGAATACGGTCACCCAGATGGTGTACAAGCACGCGATCTCGACGGTTGTCCCGGCGCGTCCGGTCTCGATGCCGCACCACGCCCCCAACAACGACGCGGAAGCCTAAGCGCCTGTTTGCGGGCACGTCCTGGCAGACCCGCGTTGCGCCCGATGCGGTCGATCGGGCGGGCGCTCGGCGTTCGCCCCTAGCGTCTTCCTCCCGCCGCCGGCAACCCGATGTTTGAGCGTCCGGAAGGCGGCGACCGCGCGCTGGTCGTCGCGCTCGATACGGGCGCGACCGACCGCGCGTTTCGACTGCTCGGAAGTCACGGCGCTCGCAACGTCCGCCGGTGCCGTCGTCGTCGGCACGCTCACCGGCCGGCGCCAGCGTCCCGATCCCGCCTTCTTTGCCGGCAAAGGCAAGGTCGACGAAATTCTCTCGCAGGTCACCGCGAACCGCGGCCGACCTCGTGATATTCGACCACACGCTGTCGGGCGTGCAGCAGCGCAACCTCGAGCAAAAACTGGGGTGCCGCGTCGTCGACCGGCCCAGCCTCATCCTCGACATCTTCGCGCTGCGCGCGCGCAGCGCCGAGGGCAAGCTGCAGGTCGAACTGGCGCAACTTAAACACATGTCGACGCGACTGGTCGGCGGCTGGACCCACCTCGAGCGGCAAAAAGGCGGCATCGGCCTGCGCGGGCCCGGCGAGACGCAGCTCGAGACCGACCGCCGGCTCATCGGCGAACGGGTCAAGCTCCTCAACGCGCGCCTGGCGCGCGTCGCCCGCAGCCACGCCGTGCAAAGCCGCACGCGCCGCCGCGCGCGCGTGCGCACCGTCGCGCTGGTCGGGTACACCAACGCGGGCAAGTCGACGCTGTTCAACCGCATGACGGGCGCCACCGCTTACGTCGCCGACCAGCTCTTCGCCACGCTCGACACGACGCTGCGCAAGGTCTACGTCGAGGGCGCCGATCCCGTCGTGCATGTCGGACACGGTGGGCTTCATCCGCGACCTGCCGCACGACCTGGTCGCGGCTTTCCGCGCGACACTGGCCGAAGCCGCGGACGCCGACCTCGTGCTGCACGTGATCGATGCATCCGCGCAGAATCGCGACGAGCAGATTGCGGCGGTCGACCGGGTCTTGGCCGAGATCGGCGCCAGCGACGGTGCCGCAGATCCGCGTGTTCAACAAGATGCGATTCAGCCGGTCTCGTCCCGGGCGTCGAGCGCGACGGCTGTGGTACCATTTCGACCGTTAGATTGAGCGCGCTGACGGGCGCGGGTACTGCCGAATTGCGCGCCGCGCTGGCTGAGCGTTTCCCGTCCACGCCAGCGACCGCGTCGGTGACCGAATCGAGCCGAGCTCACCAGACATCGGTTCCGCTTGAGGCGCGTCCCCTTGGCCTTACTGGTTCCACATTCAAACGACTTCGTAAGTCGATGTCGCTGAACGATCCCCAATGGGGCAAGCGCGGTAATGGCGGCGGGCCGCCGGATCTCGACGAGATCTGGCGCAACGTCAACCGCCGCATGGGCGAGCTCTTCGGTCGCAAGGGAACGGACGATGCCGGCGGCGGCGGCGACCGCCCGCCGCGCCGCGGCCTTGGCGCTGGGCGGCGCGGGCCTGCTCGTGGCGCTCGTCGCTGCTCGTGTGGCTGGCGAGCGGCTTCTACATCGTCGACGAAGGCCGCCGCGGCGTCGTCACGCATTTCGGCAAGTACACCGAGACGACGCTGCCCGGCCCGCGCTGGCACCTGCCCTTCCCGATCGAGGCGGTCGAGCTGGTCGACTTCTCGCAGGTCAAGACGGTCGAGATCGGCTACCGCAATACGCCCAAGAACAAGGTCGACAAGGAAGCGGTGATGCTGACGGACGACGAGAACATCATCGACATCCAGTTCGCGGTCCAATACAACATCAAGAACGCCGAAGCGTACGTCTTCAACAACCGCAAGCCCGACGCGATGGTCGCGTTCGTTGCGGAGACGGCGATCCGCGAGGTCGTCGGCAAGGCCAAGATGGACTTCGCGCTGTACGAAGGCCGCGAACAGATCGCGAAGCAGACGCGAAAAGATCATGCAGGAGACGCTCGACCGCTACAAGACCGGCGTCTACATCCAGAAGGTGACGCTGCAGAACGTGCAGCCGCCGGACAAGGTGCAGGCCGCGTTCGACGACGCCGTGAAGGCGCGGCCAGGATCGCGTGCGCCTCGTCAACGAAGGCCAGGCGTACGCGAACGACGTCGTGCCGCGCGCGCGCGGCATGGCCTCGCGGCTCCTGGAAGAGGCCAACGGCTACAACACCGAAGTGATCCAGAAGTCGGAGGGCGACGCCTCGCGCTTCCGGTCGGTCCTGTCGGAGTACGCGAAGGCGCCAGGCGTCACGCGCGATCGCCTGTACATCGACATGATGCAGTCGGTGCTCGGCAATTCGAGCAAGGTGCTGATCGACCAGAAGGCGGGCGGCAATCTGCTCTACCTGCCGCTCGACAAGCTGATGCAGCAAGGCCTCTCGGCGTCGGCCGCAGGGACGCCCGACCGTCCCGTCCTCCGCGCGCCAGCCGTCCGCGACGGCGCCCGAACCCGCGGGCACGCTCGACCCCAGCCGGACGCGCGATGGCATGCGCAGCCGCGAACGCTAGGGGAGGCCATGATGAAATTCACCATGCCCATCCTCGCGCTCGTCGTTGCGCTCCTGCTGGTTGCGTCGCAGTCGATCTATACGGTCGACCAGGCAAAGTATGCGATCAAGTTCCAGCTGGGCGAGATCGTCGAGACCAAGACGCAGCCCGGCCTGTACTTCAAGGTTCCGCTGGTGCAGAACGTACGCTTCTACGACAACCGGCAACCTGACGCTCGAAAACACCGAACCCGACCGCGTCACCACGTCCGAGAAGACGCCGCTGCTGGTCGACTTCATCGTCCTCTGGCGGATCAACGACGTGAAGCAGTACTACGTTTCCGTTCAGGGCGACGAGGAAGCCGCGCGCCGCCGGCTCTCGCAGACGGTCCGCTCCAACCTGGCCGAGGAATTCAACAAGCGCACGATGCACGATGCGATTTCGACCGGCCGCGAGCGCATCACCGCCGTGACCCGGCAGAAGGCCGACGCCGACGCCAAGACGATCGGCGTCGAAGTCGTCGACGTGAGACTCCGCCGCATCGAATTGCCGCCCGACGTCACCGGGCCGGTGTACCAGCGGATGGAATCGGAGCGCCGCCGGGTGGCTAACGAACTGCGCTCGACCGGCGCGGCGGAATCCGAAAAGATCCGCGCCGACGCCGACCGCCAGCGCCAGGTTATCCTCGCCGACGCGTACCGGCAGGCGCAGAAGATCAAGGGCGAAGGCGACGCCAAGGCATCGGCGATCTACGCGCAGGCCTACGGCCAGAATCCCGAGTTCTACGCGTTCTACCGCAGCCTCGAGGCGTACAAGGCCGACGTTCCGCAACAAGAGCGACCTCATGGTCCTCGACCCGAGCGCCGAGTTCTTCCAGTATTTCAAGCAGTACGGGGTCGGGACGCGCGCCGCGCGCGCCCGCGAAGTAGCGGCTGCCGATCTTCGCGCGTCCGGGGATCGCCTAGTGGATTCGTTGTGGCCGGCATTTGCGCTGCTGTTGATCGTCGAAGGCGTGCTGCCGTTTGCGCGCGCCGCGCATATGGCGCGAGACGTTTCGCAAGCTGACCGAAATGAGCGACGGCCAGTTGCGATTCATCGGCCTCATATCGATGACGCTCGGGCGTCGATTTCGCTGGTCGCTCTTCACTATGCGTAAGTGGCTGCTGCCCGAGGCGATCGAGGACGTGCTGCCTGCCGAGGCGGCGCGCGTCGAGGCGCTGCGCCGCACGCTGCTCGACCAGTTCCGCGCGCATGGCTATCGCCTGGTCGCAGCCGCCGCTCGTCGAGCACCTGGATTCGCTGCTGACGGGCACCGGGCGCGACCTCGACCTCCAGACGTTCAAGACGGTCGATCCGCTGTCGGGCCGGATGCTCGGGCCTTCGCGCGGACACGACGCCGCAGGTCGCGCGCATCGACGCGCACCTGTCTCAACGAAGCCGGCGTCACGCGCCTTTGCTATGCCGGCAGCGTGTCTGCGCACGACGACCGGCGGGGCCGGGCGACACGCGCGAAGTCATGCAGATCGGCGGCGAGCTGTACGGACATCGGCGGCATCGCGGCCGACCGCGAGGTGATGCAGCTCCTGCTGTCGGCGCTGGCGCGCGCCGGCGCATCGCGGCCTGCATCTCGACCTCGGCCACGTCGGCGTCTATCGCGCGCTGGCGCGCGCCGCCGGGCTCGACGCCACCGGCGAAGGCAACGACAGCGAGCTCTTCAACGCGCTGCGCGACAAGGATGTCGCCGGCCGTGCGCGAGCTCACCGACGCGCTGCCGGAAGGCTCCCGCGACGCGTTGCGCGCGCTGGCCGCGCTTGTACGGGCCCGCGCAGCGAAACGATTGCAACCGCGCGCGGCGCGTGCTGCCCGCGCTGCCCGAAGTCGCGGAAGCGCTGGACGCCGTCGCCACCTCGCCGCCGCAGCTACCGGCGTCGACGCGATCCACGTCGATCTCGCCGACCTGCGCGGCTATCACTACTACACGGGCGCCACGTTTTCGGTGTTCGCGCCAGATGGCAGCGGCGCGGTCGTCGATTGCGGACGCGGCGGCCGCTATGATGGCGTGGGCCGCGCGTTCGGCCGCGCGCGGCCCGCCACGGGCTTCACGCTGGACCTGCGGCGGCTCGCGATGCTGATCGGCGGCGGCGTTGCGCGCGACGCGATCATCCTGCGCCGGACGATCCCGATCCGGCATTGGCGCAAGCAAATCGCACGGTTGCGCGCGCAAGGCGAGGCGGTGATCGTCAGCGCTTCCCGGCGAGGCGGCGGATGGATCGCGGGCCCGGCGGGTGCTGGTTCGCGCCAGCGGCGAATGGCGAGTCGTCACTCGCAATGATCTCAACGGGACAGGAACATGGGCAAGAACGTCGTCGTCATCGGCACCCAGTGGGGCGATGAGGGCAAAGGCAAGATCGTCGACTGGCTGGCCGAAAGCGCAGACCGGCGTCGTTCGCTTCCAGGGCGGGCACAATGCCGGCCACACGCTGGTGATCGGCGGCAAGAAGACCGTTCTGCGACTCATCCCGTCCGGCGCCTTGCATCCGGGCGTGGCCATCTACATCGGCAACGGCGTCGTGCTATCGCCGGAGGCTTTGCTGCACCGAGATCCGCGAGCTGGAGGCGGCCGGCGTCGACGTGCGCTCGCGCCTCAAGATCTCGCCGGCGTGCCCGCTGGTGCTGCCGATCCACGTCGCGCTCGACCAGGCGCGCGAGGCCGCGATGGGCATCGACAAGATCGGGACCACGGGCCGCGGCATCGGGCCGGCGTATGAGGACAAGATCGCGCGCCGCGCGCTGCGCGTGCAGGATCTGCTTGCATCCGGAATTGTTCGCCGCCAAGCTCGAGGCTTTGCTGGAGCTGCACAATTTCATGCTCGGCGAATTACTACAAGGCCGAGCCCGTGCCGTTCGCCCGCACGCGCGACGAATTGCTTGCGCTGGCCGGCGAGATCCGGCCGATGGTCGCCGACGTGGCGGGCCTTTTGCAGCAGGTGCGCGCCCGCGGCGAATCGCTGCTCTTCGAGGGCGCGCAGGGCGCGCTGCTCGACATCGACCACGGCACCTATCCCTACGTCACCAGCTCCAACTGCCTGGCCGGCGCCGCGGCGCCGGGCAGCGGCATCGGCCCGCAGATGCTCGACTACGTGCTGGGCATCGTAAAGGCCTACACGACGCGCGTCGGCACGGGACCGTTCCCGACCGAATTGACCGACGACATCGGCGCCGGGCTCGCCAAGCGCGGCAACGAGTTCGGTTCCGTGACCGGCCGGCCGCGACGCTGCGGCTGGCTCGACATCGCGGCCCTCCGGCGCTCGCTGCAATTGAATGGCGTCGACGGACTGTGCATCACCAAGCTCGACGTTCTCGATGGCATGGCCGAGATCAAGCTGGCGACGTCGTACGTCGTGGACGGCGTGCCGCTCGAGCTCATTCCCACCGGCGCGGAAGCCGTCGAGCGCTGCAAGCCTGTCTACGAGACGATGCCCGGCTGGCGCGAATCCACGGTCGGCGCAAAATCGTTCTCGGCGCTGCCCGCCAATGCGCGCGCCTATCTGCAGCGGATCGAGGCGCTCACCGGCGTGCCCATCGCGATGGTGTCCACCGGTCCCGATCGCACCGAGACGATCCTCGTGCATCACCCTTTCAATTAGGGCACGGCCGGAGCGACGCCGCATGAACCTCCACGTCAGCTGGGACGAGTACAACCGGATGGTCGAGCGCCTCGCGCTGATCGTCCACGAGTCCGGCTTCGAGTTCAACCAGATCATCTGCGTCGCGCGCGGAGGCCTGCGCGTCGGCGACGTGCTGTCGCGCGTCTTCGAATTGCCGCTGGCGATACTGTCCACGCATTCGTACACGGCGGAGGGCGGCACGATCCGTGGTGAACTCGTGATCGCCGAGCACATGACGATGACCAAGCCGCGGCTGGGCGAGCGCGTGCTGCTGGTCGACGACATGGTCGACTCGGGCCACACGCTCGAGGCCGTCTACAAGGAGCTGCCGCAAGCGGTTCCCGCATATCACGGCGCTCAAGACCGCCGTGCTGTGGTGGAAGGCGTGCTCGGTGTTCAAGCCCGATTTCTACGTCGACTACCTCGCCGACAATCCGTGGATCCACCAGCCGTTCGAGGTCTATGACACGTTGCGGCCCGAGGCGCTGAAGGCGCGTTTCGAAGACTAGCGTCGTCCCGGAACGCGAATATTCGCGTGCGACGGCCCGCAAATTCCGGCCCTGTTTCGTGGCATCCTTATGTAGGCGCAGCCGGCGGGCCGGACCACGAAGCGCTGTAGTCCACACGGGATGGCGCCCAACCGCCGATCGCCGTCGCGGCGCCCGCCGGAATCATGCTAATGTCATAGGTCGTCCAGGTTTCCCGAAGAGGCTCCGATATCGCCGGAGCCCGAAGGCCCGTCTTCTCCGAGAGGTTCGTCATGCGCATTCTGCTAGCCGTAGTTCTGGCCGTCTTCGCAACCACCGGCGCCATCGCGCAGACCGGATATTTCCAGGGCGCAACGCCGCGGCCGGCCGACGTCTACGACCTGCCCGCGAGCCTGACGGTGACGCGAAGCGCGCCGCCGGGCGGGTCGCCTGACGTCATCCCCACGCTGTATACGCACGTGACGACCGATCCGACGTCGCGCACGCTGGAGTGGGCCAACCTGTCGATCCTCAACAATCGCTCCGATTTCGGCGCGAACGTCGCGGTCTATGGGCAAGCCAACAAGTTTGCGCAGGGTACGTCGTGGGCCGGCGTGTTCGAGCTCGAGGATCACACCGGGGCCGGGGGGTTCTACGGCGTCGAGATCGATGCGTTCACGCGAGGCCCGAGCGCCTATCCGGGTTCGCAGCAGGGCGATCGCGTCGCGATGGGCATTGTGCTGGGACGCGCAGGCAACACCGGGCCGAAGGCGACCGTCGACTACGGCGTGCTGATCGCGCCGGTGGGGCTCGACGACAGCGAAGCCGACGTCAATTTCGGCATGATGGTGTGGTCGCAGTGCCGTTTTGCCTGCTACGCAATGCGCGCCGGCAACAAGATGGCGTGGGAGGAGTCCGCGCAGATCGCCAGCAAGTTCGACCCGCAGACGGGCCGCTGGGGGCTCTTCAACGGCGACAAGCCGCTGTTCGAGGTCGACGTCACGACCGGCGAATTGCGCGTCAACGGCAGGCCCGTGCAGGTGACCTACAAGGATTGACCCGCGGCCGCGCCTCGGCCGTCCGTGGTAATTTGCGTGGGTCCGATCACCACGAAAGCGCCGCGTGAAGGCCGTTGTCCTGACTTATCATTCCCATCACGTCCAGCGACCGGACTACGCGCACAACGACCACGTCGCGCTGCCGGTAGACCTGCACACGATCACCACGTCCGGCGCACGCATCGTTTCGCTCGCGGCGCTTGTCGACGCGATCGAAGCGCACCAGTCGGGATCCGCGCGGGATTGCGATAAGACGCTGGTGGCGCTCACGTTCGACGATGGCCCCGTGTGGGACTTTGCGGATTTTGTCCACCCGGTGCTGGGATATCAGCGGGGATTCGCGAACGTGCTTCAGGACTTCCGCGCGACGGAAGCCGGCCGCTCGCAGCCTGCGTTGTCGGCCACGAGTTTCGTGATCGCGTCGCCGGAAGCACGGCGCGTGATGGAAACGACGTTCGACGCCGAATACACGTATTTGCGTCCGGGCGCGCTGGGCGACGACTGGTGGGCACCTGCCATCGCGACGGGGCTCATCGCTATCGGCAACCACAGCTGGGACCACCTGCATCCGGCACTCGATACCGTCGCGCACTCGCGGCAGGCGCGCGCCGACTTCACGCAAGTAACGGATGCGGCGGACGCCCATGCGCAGATCCGCGCAGCGATGGCGCACATCAGCGACCGCACGGGCGGCCGCGCCGCGCCGTTCTTCGCGTTCCCGTTCGGGCACCACAACGATTTCCTGCTCGAGCATTACCTGCCGCGCGAAGGCCGCGCGATGGGGCTGCGCGCCGCATTCACGACCGAGCCCAAGGTCATCGACGGCAGCGAGAGCGTCTGGCGCCTGCCGCGCTTCACCTGCGGCCACCATTGGCGCAGCCCCGAGGCGCTGGCCGCGATACTGGCCGGCGGTAGGCAAATGACATAGGCAAAAAAACGCCCGCGAATGCGGGCATTGATCGAGAGCGTGTTGCACACGCCCCGATGTTAAAGTGGTGCCCAGGAAGGGACTCGAACCCCCACACCTTGCGGCGCATGGACCTGAACCATGTGCGTCTACCAATTCCGCCACCTGGGCAACGCAACCTGTAATTTTACTTTTCCGTCAGAATCTTGTCAAAGAAGCCACCCAAGTCCGCCAAGCTTTCGTCCCGCGCACAAATCGGTTCGCGCAAGAAATCCACGATGAGCGACCGCCCCGCTCCGCAGAGACCGTCTGCGGCCGCCTTGCCGCGCAGCCTTGATGCACGCCACGCGCGCGGCGCCGACATCGATCCCGCGCTGCTGCCTTCGCGCGAGGCGATCCTGGCGGCGCTGCGCAATGCCGGAACGCCGCTGCCCCCTGCCGACCTCACGCGCGAACTCGCCGTAGGACCCGTCGCGCGCGAAGCGTTCCATGGCCGCCTGGCGGCAATGGAGCGCGACGGGCAGCTCCTCACCAACCGGAAGGGGGAGCTCTGCGTCGTCGCCAAGCTGGACCTCGTCATCGGCACCGTGCAGGGACATCCCGACGGCTTTGGATTTCTTGTTCCGGACGAAGGCGGCGACGATTATTTCCTGAGCCCGCGCGAGATGCACAAGGTGCTGCACGGCGACCGCGCCGCGCTGCGCAAATCCGGCATCGACCGCCGCGGGCGGCCGGAGGGCGAGATCGTCGAAGTGCTGGAACGTGCGAATCGCGAAGTCGTCGGGCGTCTGCACGAGGAACACGGCATCTGGTTCGTCGTCGCCGAGAACCGCCGCATCAACCAGGACATCCTCGTCGCTCCCGGCGACCTGAACGGCGCGACGTCGGGGCAGGTGGTCGTCGCCGAGATCGTCGAGCAGCCCGCGGCCAACCGCGAAGCAATCGCGCGCATCAAGGAAGTGCTGGGCAGCGCCGCGGATTCGGGCATCGAAATCGAGATTGCGCTGCGCAAGCACGCGCTGCCGTTCGAGTTCTCGACCGAAGCGGAGCGGCAGGCGCAGCGCCTGCCGGCCGAAGTGCGCGCCGCCGACCGCAAGGATCGCGTCGACCTGACGGCGCTGCCGCTCGTCACCATCGACGGCGAAACCGCCAAGGACTTCGACGACGCCGTCTATTGCGAGCGAAAGGGCAGGAATTTCCGCCTGATCGTCGCGATCGCCGATGTCTCGCACTATGTCCGCGACGGCGACGCGATCGATCGCGACGCGCGCGAGCGCGGAACGTCCGTCTATTTCCCGCGGCGCGTGATCCCGATGCTGCCCGAAGAACTGTCGAACGAGTTGTGCTCGCTCAAAGGCGGCGTCGACCGCCTTTGCATGGTCTGCGACATGGAAGTGACGGCGGCCGGCGCAATCAAAGGCTACGCGTTCTATCCGGCGGTCATGCATTCACGCGCCCGGCTCACGTACACGCAGGTGAGGCAATGGCTCGATGCGCCGTCGAAGGCCACGGACGCCACGGCGCGTGAGCTGCTGCCCCACCTGCAGAATCTGTACGCGCTCTATCACGCATTGGCGGCGGCGCGGGACAAGCGTGGCGCCATCGACTTCGACACCGTCGAACTGGCGCTGGAATTCGACGAGCATGGCAAGATCACGCGCATCGTTCCCGCGCCGCGCAACGACGCGCACAAGCTGATCGAGGAATGCATGCTGGCGGCAAATGTCTGCACCGCGCAGTTCCTGGCTGAGCACCGGCACGCCGTGCTCTACCGCGTGCACGAGGGTCCGCCGCCCGACAAGCTGGCCGTGCTGCGCGACTTCCTGCGAACGTCGGCGCTACAGTTGGGCGGCGGCGATGCGCCGGCGCCCGCCGACTACGCGAAGCTCATCAATTCCATTCGCGGCCGCCCGGACTTCGAGCTGTTGCAGACCGTCCTGCTGCGCTCGCTTTCGCAGGCGCAGTACCGGCCGGAGAACGAAGGGCATTTCGGCCTGGCCTACGACGCCTACACGCATTTCACGTCGCCGATACGAAGGTATCCCGACCTGCTCGTGCATCGCGCGGTGAAGGCCGTGCTCGCCGGCAAGCGCTACACGCCGTCGGGAATGACGTGGGATGAACTGGGCGAGCACACGTCGATGACCGAGCGCCGCGCCGACGACGCGTCGCGCGACGTCACCAACTGGCTCAAGTGCCACTTCATGCAGGACAAGGTCGGCGCGGACTTCGACGGCACGATCAGCGGCGTGACCAGCTTCGGGCTCTTCGTCACGCTGGACGGCCTCAACATCGACGGCCTCGTGCACATCACCGAACTGGGCCGCGACTACTTTCACTACGACGCCGGACGGCACGCGCTGATCGGCGAGCGTGGTGGCCGCGTGTTCCAGCTGGCCGGGCGCATCCGCGTGCGCGTCGCGCGCGTCGACATGGAACAGACGAAGATCGACTTCACGCTGGCGGAGGAAGCCGCGCCGGCGGGATCGACGAGAGCGGCGCGCCCGACTTTCAGCGAGCCGCTGTCGCGCGACAGCCGCCCGAAAGGCCGCCCCCGAAAGTAGCGGCCCCCGGGCGCCTCAAGCCGACTATTTGGGCTGCGCTTCTTATTTTGGTTGCGGAATAATGCGCAGGTAAGGCTTCGGCGACTTCCAGCCGCCCGGATACTTGGCCTTCGCCTCGTCGTTGCTCACCGAGCCGGAGATAATGACGTCCTCGCCGCTCTTCCAGTTCACCGGCGTTGCGACCTTGTGCTTCGCCGTCAGCTGCAGCGAGTCGAGGACGCGCAAGACTTCGTCGAAGTTGCGGCCGGTCGTCATCGGATAGGTCAGAATCAGCTTGATCTTCTTGTCCGGTCCCACGACGAACACCGAACGTATCGTCGCGTTGTCGGCTGCCGTGCGCGGCTGCGCGCCGCTCGCGTTGGGATGGATCATGTCGTAGAGCTTGGCTACCGTGAGGTCGGGATCGCCGATCATCGGATAGTTGACCGCCGTCCCCTGCGTCTCCTCGATGTCCTTCGCCCAGCGCGTGTGATCGGCCACCGGATCGATCGACAGTCCGACGATCTTGGTGTTGCGTTTGTCGAATTCCGGTTTCAACTTTGCCATGTAGCCCAGCTCAGTCGTGCACACCGGCGTGAAATCCTTCGGATGCGAGAACAGGATCGCCCACCCGTTGCCGATCCAATCGTGAAAGTGCAGCTTTCCTTCGGTGGTGTCCGCCGTGAAGTCAGGCGCTTCGTCGCCAATGCGCAATTGCATGGTGGTCCCTCCAATGTCTGATCGGCCGCGGCTTCCAGGTCGGGAAGGCGCGCGGGACCCGTGAATTATAGCGCCAGGACCGACGGTGTCCGACCGGCGCAGTGCGGAGTTCTTCGGGCCCGCAACGCGGGAGCCGCGAGGTGTAGGCGAACGCCGACTGGGCGTTCGGTCGGCAGCCTACAGCACCGCTCGCGGGAGCGATGCTACGGTTGACCACAGAACCGGCGCGGCCGCACGACACGGAGGGGGCGGCGCTCCGGCGGAACATTCACGTTGCGAGGAGCGGCGCATGGAAACGACACAATCCGACGTCACGCACAAGCTCGCCCAGCTCGCGAAATGCGCGCATTCAGGCTGCATCTGCACCGTCGAGTCCGGTGAAACATATTGCGGCGATTACTGCGCGTCGATGGCCAACGGCGACCATGCGGCAGCCGATGACGACGTCTGCAACTGCGGTCATCCCGAGTGCATGGCCACGCATGCCTCCCCGGCGCCGCTCGTGGGCCGCGAGAGTTCCTGAAAGCCCGGAAGCCGGCACGTCGTCTGTCCCGCGGACATCCGACGCGCATCGCCGCGGGCATCGCATGGTCCGCCCCAGACCCGTGATCGAGCCGAGGGCACAGCCGTCGCCGGATTCGCCGCCCTCCTTCGCAATCGAGGCGCGCGGCGACCGGCTGGTCGCCACGGGTGCGCTCGACATACGCTCGTTGGCCGACGCCGAGGAAGTCCTGCTGCGCTCGAGGTCGAACCGCAAAGGTCGCGCACTCGACTTGAGCAGGCTCGACAGCCTCGACACGCCCGGAGCGCTGCTCTTGCGCATGCTTCGCAACGAGGACGTCGAGCTGACCGGCGTGCGCCCGGAGCACAAGGCACTCATTGCACTTGTGTCCGGCCTGGACCTGGAACCGCTGCCGCAGGAGCGGACTCCACCGCGGTGGCGGGAGCTCGTCGTGGAACTGGGAAAGGGCGCCGACGAAGCGTGGAAGGACACGCTCGACGTGATCGCCTTCGTCGGTCGCGCGGCGAGCGGCGTCGGTCATGCGGTCCTGCATCCACGCGAGTTCCGGTTGCCGGCCATTTCACGCCAGGTCGCCGAAACCGGTGTCTATGCGCTGCCCATCGTCGGGCTGCTGGCCGTGATGATCAGCATCGTCATCGCCTACCAGGGGATCGCACAGTTGCGACCCTATGGCGGCGAGAACCTGACCGTGGATCTGGTCGCCGTTTCCGTGCTGCGTGAAATGGGCGTGTTGATCACCTCAATCCTCGTCGCGGGCCGCTCGGGCTCCGCGTTCACGGCGGAACTGGGCGTCATGCAGGCGCGCGAGGAAATCGACGCGCTGAAGGTCATGGGGCTCGATCCGATGGTGCTGCTCGTCCTGCCCAGGATCGTCGGACTGGTCATCACGCTGCCGTTGCTCACGTTCTATGCCGACATGATGGGGCTCGCGGGCGGCGCGGTGATCGTCAATGCGCTGCTGGGCATATCGCCGCTGCAGTATGTGGATCTCGTGAGGCACGCCGTCGACGGCAGCGACCTGTTCGTCGGCCTGTTCAAGGCGCCGGTCTTCGCGTTCGTGATCGCCGTCGTCAGCTGCATGCATGGGCTGCGCGTCCGCGGTTCGGCGGAGAGCGTCGGCCGCGAGACGACGCGCGCCGTCGTGAAGGCGATCTTCCTCGTGATCGTCCTCGACGCGCTGTTCTCGATCCTGTTCGAGAAGCTCGGGCTGTGAGCGCCCCCGCCATGCGCGCCGCCAAGCCGGCCGAGCCCATACTTTCCGCGCGCGGCATCGTCAACCGGTTCGGCGCGCAGACGGTGCATGACCATATCGGCCTCGATGTCCTGCGCGGAGAGATCCTCGGCATCGCCGGCGGCTCGGGCTCGGGGAAATCGGTGCTCCTCAAGACGCTCGTCGGCCTGCGTCGACCGGATGCCGGCGAGGTCCTCCTCAAGGGGAAGGCGATCGCGAAACTAGGTCGCGACGAACGCGCACGGCTCCTGGGAGTCCTGTTCCAGCAGGGCGCGCTCTTTTCCTCGCTGTCCGTCGCGCAGAACATCATGCTGCCGATCCGCGAGCATACGAGTCTGCCCGCGACGACGCAGGAAAAGATAGCTGCGATGAAGCTGGCGCTCGCCGGCATGCCCGCCGACGCCGGAATCAAGTTCCCCGCCGAACTCTCCGGCGGAATGATCAAACGCGCTGCACTGGCGCGCGCGCTGGCGCTCGACCCGGAGATACTGTTCTTGGACGAGCCGACCTCCGATCTCGACCCGCTGACGGCCAGTGCCATCGACGCGATGATCGGCGAACTCAGCCGGAGCCTGGGCGTCACCGTCGTCGTCGTAACGCATGACCTCACGACGCTGTTCACGTTGTGCGACCGCGTGGCCGTTCTCGTCGACCACAAGATCGCGGTCGACACGCTGGACCGGCTGCTGCAATCGGACCAACCGTGGGTGCACGCGTTCCTCCACGGTCCACGCGCGCGGGGCGCGATGAAGGCGAGGAAGCAAAATCATGGAAACGGATAAGCGCTATTTCGTCGAAGGCCTGTTCATCATCGGGTTTACCGTCGCCGCGGCGCTGTTCGCCGTCTGGCTGACCAACACGGGCAGGAGCGACGATGTCATCTACCGGATCCATTTCGCGGAATCGGTCAGCGGCCTGACTCTGGGCGACCCGGTCAAGTTCCATGGCGTGGACGTCGGAACTGTCAAGACATTGAGGCTCGATCCCGCAAATTCGCAACTCGTTCAGGTGGACGTCCGGCTGCGCCGCGACGCGCCCGTGAAGACCGACACCAAGGCTACCCTGAAGCTCAAGGGCATCACCGGCGCCGTGTACGTCGAACTCAACGGCGGAAGTCCGGCGGCTAAGAGTCTCGTCGACGCGACACCCGCCGGCCAGATCCCGGAGATTCCCTATGAGAAGAGCAGCCTCGCCAACCTCCTCGATCAGCTGCCGCGTGTCATCGCGAAGCTCTCTTCACTCGAAGGCAAGGCCACGAAGGCGGTTTCGGACGTTGCCGACGTGACGAGCGAGATCAAGGCGGACCCGTCAATGCTGATATGGGGGCGAAAGGAAGAACCCGCGACGAAGGGCGGCAAGCCCAAAGCGGCGGCGAGCGGTCCTCACAACCGCTAGGGCGTTTGTCCCCTATAATATTGCACTGCAATAACCATTCGCCTCACTTCATACAGCCTCTCCATGCACATCGGCACCCCGCTCTCCCCGACCGCGACCCGCGTCATGCTGCTGGGCAGCGGCGAGCTCGGCAAGGAAGTCATCATTGCACTGCAGCGCCTCGGCGTGGAAACCATCGCCGTTGATCGCTACGCCAACGCGCCGGGCCACCAGGTCGCGCATCGGGCGCACGTGATCACGATGACCGACGCAGCCGCGCTCAAGCGACTCATCGAGCAGGAGCGACCCGACATCATCGTGCCGGAAATCGAGGCCATCGCGACCGATGTGCTGGTCGAGATCGAAAAGGCGGGAACCGCGATCGTCATCCCGACCGCGCGCGCGGCGCAGCTCACGATGAACCGCGAGGGCATAAGGCGACTCGCCGCCGAGCAGCTTGGCCTGCCGACATCCCCGTACCGGTTTGCGGACAGCCTGGCGACGGTGGAGGCCGCGATCGCCGGCGGCATCGGCTATCCGTGCGTGATCAAGCCCGTGATGTCGTCGTCGGGCAAGGGACAGTCGCTCGTCAAGACGAAGGCCGATGTCGCCGCCGCGTGGCAATACGCCGAAAGCGCCGGCCGTGTGCGTTCGTCGCGCGCAATCGTCGAGGGCTTCATCGACTTCGACTACGAGATCACGCAACTTACCGTGCGCGCCTTGGGCGCCGGCGGCGACGTCGAGACCCATTTCTGCGAGCCGATCGGACACGTCCAGGTCAATGGCGACTATGTCGAGTCGTGGCAGCCGCAGCCGATGTCGGCGGTCGCGCTCGCGAAGACGCGCGACATCGCGGGCAAAGTGACGGCGGAGCTGGGCGGCCGCGGGATCTTCGGCGTCGAACTGTTCGTCAAGGGGGACGCGGTCTGGTTCTCCGAAGTGAGCCCGCGCCCGCACGACACCGGCATGGTGACGATGTGCACGCAGACGCAGACCGAATTCGACCTGCATGCGCGGGCGATCCTAGGGCTGCCCGTCGACACGCGGCTCGCCTCGCCTGGGGCGTCGGCGGTGATCTATGGCGGCATCGACGCGCGCGGACTGCGCTACGAAGGCGTGTCCGACGCATTGCGCGTGCCCGATTCCGACCTGCGGCTCTTCGGCAAGCCGGAGGCGTACAAGAAGCGCCGGATGGGCGTGGCGCTCGCGCGCGGCCGCGACATCGACGAAGCCCGTGCGCGCGCCAAGGAGTGCGCGAGCCGGGTCAGCCTTCGCGCCTGAGGCGCAAGGTGGCTGCGACCGATTTCATCGTGCAGGCCCCGGTGGTGACGCCGGAGGCGCTGGCGCAATTGGCCGCGCGAACGCGCGCGGGCGCCATCATTCCATTCGGCGCCGGCGTCCCGGCCGCCTATCGCTTTCCCGGAATCGGTGCCGACGACGCGTTGCTCGCGGCCGCCGTGGACCGCGGTTGCGACGCGGCGTTCGTGCCGCGCGACCGGCGACTCGCCGACGTGCGGCTCGTCGCGATGGACATGGACTCGACGCTGATCACCATCGAATGCATCGACGAGATCGCCGACATGCACGGCATCAAGCCTCAGGTTGCCGCAATCACGGCAAGCGCGATGCGCGGAGAGATCGAATTTGCCGAGAGCCTGCGCCGCCGTGTGGCGTTGCTGGCCGGGCTGCCGGTCGCGGCGCTCGAACGCGTCCACGACGAGCGCCTGCACTTGTCGCCCGGCGCCGAGCGCATGCTCAAGGGATTTGCGGCCATCGGCGCCAAGACCGCGCTCCTTTCCGGCGGCTTCACGTTCTTCACCGACCGTCTCAAGGCGCGTTTGAGTCTGGACTACACGATCTCCAACACGTTCGAGGTCGCGGACGGAAAACTGACCGGACGCATCGAAGGCACGCTGGTCGACGCCGCCGTCAAGGCCGCGACGCTCGCGCGCTTGAGGCGCGAACTGGCGGGCAATTCGGGCCTGACGGTCGCCATCGGCGACGGCGCGAACGACCTGCCGATGTTCGCGGAAAGCGATGTCTCGGTGGCCTACCGCGCCAAGCCCGTCGTGCGCGCAAAGGCGACGCACGCGATCGACCATTGCGGACTGGACGGCGTGCTGAACCTCTTCTGCTAGCGAAGGAACGCCGCGATGTCGACGGCGGCGATCACCACCATCACGCCGACGGTGCCGATGCCAGCGTCAGCATGAGCAGCGCCAGCAATCCGGCATAGAACGCGGTGATCGGGACGGGAATCATCGCGCGGCTAGACCTCGTCGATCCACGCCATCTGGATCGCCTCGAGGATCTTCTCGCCGCTGCGCGCCGGGTCGTCGGCAAAGCCTTCGAGTTCGCATACCCAGCGATGAAGGTCGGTGAAGCGCACGTACCGCGGGTCGACGTCCGGGTGCGCGTCGGCGAGGGCGATGGCGATTTCACTCACATCGGTCCACTTCATCGCCCCTCCTTCACCTGATTGATCGTGTACTTGGGAATCTCGATCACCAGCTTCTTGTCCTCGACGATCGCCTGGCACGACAGCCGGGACAGCGGCGTCAGGCCCCACGCGCGGTCGAGCAGGTCGTCCTCGTCCTCGGACGACGGCGGCAGCGAGTCGAATCCCTCGCGCACGATCACGTGGCAGGTCGTGCACGCGCAAGATTTCTCGCACGCGTGCTCGACGATCACGTCGTGCTCGAGCAGGTTGTCGAGGACCGACATGCCGGATTGCGCCTCGAAGGTCTTGCCCTCGGGACAGATGTCGGCGTGCGGGAGGACGACGATTTCGGGCATCGCCGTGCTAGTCCGAAAGCGCGTCGACGCGCCGGCCGGTCAGCGCCCGCGACACGCTTCTGTCCATCCGCCGAGCGGCGAATTCGCCGGTTGCGTGATTGAGCGCCTCGACGGCTGCGCGCAACGCGCGATGGTCGGTTCCGCCGCGCAGGCGCCGGAGATTGGCGATCGCGGCATCGATCGCCACCCGCTCGGCATCGCCGACGAGCTCGCCATCGACCGCCAGCGCGGCCTCGGTGGCCTGCGCGATCTGGTCGGCCTCGACCTGCGCTTCGGCGAGCGCGCGCGCCTGCATGTCGTCGGCCGCGTGCGTGAAGGAATCGGCGAGCATCTTCGCGATCTCGCCGTCGCTGAGTCCGTACGACGGTTTGACGGTGATCGTCGACTCGATGCCGGTCGTCTGCTCGCGCGCGGCGACGTCGAGCAGGCCGTCCGCGTCGACCTGGAAGGTCACCTGGATGCGCGCGGCCCCCGCCACCATCGGCGGAATGCCGCGCAGTTCGAAGCGCGCCAGCGAGCGGCAGTCGGCAACCTTCTCGCGCTCGCCCTGCACGACGTGGATCGCCATCGCGGTCTGCCCGTCCTTGTACGTCGTGAATTCCTGCGCGCGCGCGATCGGGATGGTCGAATTGCGCGGAATGATCTTCTCGGTGAGCCCGCCCATCGTTTCCAGCCCCAGCGACAGCGGAATGACGTCGAGCAGCAGCCAGTCGTCGTCGTGCTCGCGATTTCCAGCGAGCTTGTTCCCCTGGATCGCCGCGCCGAGCGCCACGACCTCGTCCGGATTGAGATTGGTGAGAGGCGGCTGGCCGAAGAATTCAGCCACGGCGCGGCGCACCTGCGGCATGCGCGTCGCGCCGCCGACCAGCACGACGCCCTTGATGTCATCCGGCCGCAGTTGCGCGTCGCGCAACGCGCGCTTGACGGGCTGCAGCGTCTTGGCCACGAGGTTGGCGGTGATTTCGGTGAAGATGGCCTTGGTCAGCGTGAGGTTCACCGATTGTCCGCCGGCAACGGTTGCCAGGATCGTCGCGGCGTCGTGCTCCGACAGGTTCTCCTTGGCCTCGCGCGCCTTCACCAGCAACAACCGCGCGTCAGCCGGCGACAACGGCGGCAGCTTTGCGGCCTCGATGACCCAGCAGAACACCCGGTGGTCGAAGTCGTCGCCACCCAACGCGGAGTCGCCGTTGGTCGCCAGCACCTCGAACACGCCGCGCGACAGACGCAGGATGGAGATGTCGAACGTGCCGCCGCCCAAGTCGTAGACCGCGTAGACGCCTTCGGACGCGTTGTCCAGGCCGTACGCGATCGCGGCGGCCGTGGGCTCGTTGAGGAGGCGCAGGATCGGCAATCCGGCGAGCTTGGCCGCATCCTTCGTCGCCTGCCGCTGCGCGTCGTCGAAATACGCCGGCACCGTGACAATCGCGCCGTCGATCGGTCCGCCGAGCGCGGATTCCGCACGCGCCACGCAGCGCGCGCAGCAGGTCCGCCGAAACTTCCACCGGACTCTTCACGCCGGCGCGCGTGCCGATCTTCACCATGCCCGGCGCATCGACGAAGCGATAGGGAAAGCGCCGCGCATCGGCCAGGTCCGCCAGGCCGCGGCCCATCAGGCGCTTGACGGAGACGATCGTGTTCTGCGGGTCATCCGTCTGGTGCGCCATCGCGTCGTACCCGGTTTCCACGCCATGCTCGCCGTAGCGGACGATCGACGGCACCAGCGGGCGCCCTTCGGCGTCCGGCAGCACGACCGCCAGGCCATTGCGGACGGTGGCGACGAGCGAATTGGTCGTGCCGAGGTCGATGCCGATCGCGCGTTTGCGCTGATGCGGCGCAGGAGACTCGCCCGGTTCCGAAATCTGGAAGAGCGCCATCAGGATTCGACCGCCGCAAGCATCGCGTCGATGTCGCTCGGCCAGCTTGGACAGGAACGTCAGTTCGCGGACCTGCATGCGCGCCTCCGCGTATGCATGTTCGACGTCCAGCCGTTGCGCCAGCTGCGCCTCGAGCTCTGCGCTTTCCGCGCGGGCATCGGCGAGCAGCGACGACAGGGTGCGCACGTCGCCGTCCGCCTGCGCATCGGCGGCCTGCTCGCGCCGCTCGAGCTGGCGCGTGAGGAACGCAAGCGGCAGCACCGTATCCGTCTCGCCGACCGTATCGACATCGTGCAGGCGCAGCAGGTATTGCGCGCGCTCACGGGATTCTTCAGCGCGCGATACGCCTCGTTCACGCGCGCCGACGACTGCAACGCAGCGCGCTTTTGCGCGTCGCTGCCGCCCGCAAAACGGTCGGGATGCACGTCGGATTGCAGTTGGCGATAGGCGCGGTCTAGCACTGCCCCATCGACGCGAAACGCGGGCGGCAGGCCGAACAGGTCGAAATAGTTGCGGGAGAAATCGATCATGCCGGCGAGTCCGGTCCCGAGAGGTGCGGGGGTGCTGGAAAATGGCGACGCGCATATGCAGGTCTACTCGCAAGCGATTGCAATTTGCGGACTACACGTTGAACGATTCGCCGCACCCGCATTCGTCCTTGACGTTCGGGTTGTTGAACTTGAAGCCTTCGTTCAAGCCTTCGCGCGCGAAATCGAGTTCGGTGCCGTCCAGGTAGGGCAGGCTCTTCGGATCGACGACGACCGTGACGCCGTGGCTCTCGAACTTGAGGTCCTCGGGCTTGGCGTCGTCGGCATACTCGATCTTGTAGGCCAGCCCGAGCATCCGGTCGTGCGCACGCCCAGCCGCAGGCCCAGGCCCTTGCCACGCTTGGCGAGGTGCGCGGACACGTGTTGCGCCGCCTTCGGGGTGAGGGTCACCGCCATCGTCGTTCTCCATGCGTTTGCGTCGCTCTTGTGGCTTGCCGGGTTCAGTCCGCCGCAACGCCAATTTCGCGCGGGCCCCGATTTCATGCGGCTCATTTGCGCGCGAACCGTGCCGTGCTTGTGCTTGTAGTCGGCCACCGCCGCCTTGATCGCGTCCTCGGCGAGGATCGAACAGTGGATCTTCACCGGCGGCAGGGCCAGCTCTTCGGCGATCTGCGTATTGCGGATCGTCATCGCCTGGTCGAGCGTCTTTCCCTTGACCCATTCGGTGACGAGCGACGACGACGCGATCGCCGAGCCGCAGCCGTAGGTCTTGAACTTGGCATCCTCGATGATGCCGTCCGGCCCGACCTTGATCTGCAGCTTCATCACGTCACCGCAGGCCGGCGCGCCGACCATTCCCGTGCCGACGTCGTCGCGTCCTTCGCGAACGAGCCGACGTTGCGCGGGTTCTCGTAGTGGTCCAGTACTTTTTCGCTGTACGCCATGATCGTTGCTCCTTGAAACTAGTGTGCGGCCCAAACGATCTTGCTCAGGTCAACGCCATCCTGATGCATTTCCCAAAGCGGGGACAACTCCCGCAATTTTCCAACTTTGCGCTTCAGAAGCGCAATCGTGTAGTCGACATCGGCCTCGGTGGTGAAGCGACCGATCGAAAACCGGATCGAGCTGTGCGCGAGCTCGTCGCTGCGCCCCAGCGCCCGCAGAACATACGACGGCTCGAGCGATGCCGACGTGCACGCTGACCCCGATGACACGGCGATATCCTTGATCGCCATGATCAGCGACTCGCCCTCGACGAAATTGAAGCTCGCGTTGAGGTTGTGTGGCACGCGGTGCTCCATGTCGCCGTTGACATAGACCTCCTCGATTTCCGAGAGGCCCTTCCACAAGCTTGTCGCGCAACATCCGGATGCGCTCGTTCTCGGTCGCCATCTCGGCCTTGGCGATCCGGAACGCCTCGCCCATGCCGACGATCTGGTGCGTGGGCAGCGTTCCCGAGCGCATGCCGCGCTCGTGCCCGCCGCCATGCATCTGCGCCTCGATGCGCACGCGCGGCTTGCGGCGGACGAACAGCGCGCCCATGCCCTTGGGCCCATACGTCTTGTGCGCGGAGAACGACATGAGGTCGACCTTGAGCGCTTGGTGAGGTCGATGGGCACCTTGCCGGTAGCCTGCGCGGAATCGACATGGAAAATGATGCCCCTCGCGCGGCAGATCTCGCCGATCGCGGCGATGTCCTGGATCACGCCGATCTCGTTGTTCACGAACATCACCGAGACCACGATCGTGTCGGGACGCAACGCGGCCTCGAACAGCCGCGAGGTCGAGGAGGCCGTCCTGCCTGACGTCGAGATACGTGACCTCGAAACCTTCGCGCTCCAGTTCCCGCATCGTATCGAGCGTGGCCTTGTGCTCCGTCCGGACCGTGACGAGATGCTTGCCCTTGTCCTTGTAGAAGTGCGCCGCGCCTTTGAGCGCGAGGTTGATCGACTCCGTCGCGCCGGATGTCCACACCAGTTCCTTGGGATCGCAGCCGACCAGCGCAGCGACATGCTCGCGCGCCTCTTCCACGGCCGCCTCCGCGGTCCAGCCGAACGAATGCGAACGGGAGGCCGGGTTGCCGAATTCCTCGGTGAGGTACGTGACCATCTTCTGCGCGACGCGCGGGTCGACCGGCGTCGTCGCCGAGTAATCGAGATAGATCGGAAGCTTCAAGGTCTTGGACATCGGGCTGGCGTTTTGTCAGGGCGATCAGGCGGTGGCAATACGGGCGATTTGCATGCCGGCGCGCGTTCTGTGTCGGGCGGTGATCCTGCAGCACGGAGACTTCGGCGGGTTTTTGCTGCGTGACAAGCTGCGCCAGCGTGACGCCATGCAGGTACGAATAGATGTGGTCGTTCAAGCCCGCCCAGAGGTCGTGCGTCATGCAGCGGCGGTCGTCATGACAATTTTCGCGGCCGCCGCATTGCGTGGCATCGATCGGCTCGTCGACCGCCAGGATGATGTCGGCCACCGACATCGTGTCCGCGCCGCGAGCCAGGTTGTAGCCACCGCCCGGGCCGCGCACGCTGTCGACCAGGCCGTGGCGCCGCAATTTTCCGAAGAGTTGCTCCAGGTAGGAAAGCGAAATGCGCTGGCGCTCGGAAACGGCCGCCAGCGTCACCGGCTCTTTCAGCCGTGCATCGCTACATCGATCATCGCCGTAACGGCGAAATCGTCCTTTGGTGGTCAGGCGCATGGTCTTGAGTCCTCTGTGCATCATGGCAGCCTTGAAAGCCGCCAGGTAGATTTTGTCCAGGACAGGCTACATTGTCCTATACCCGAACAAATTAGTCAACTAAAAGACCCACAAGTTCACTCAAGCATTTTGTTGATCTGGGTCGGGTCGAACCTCTCGGCGGTCGCCTTGGCGTCGCCGCAATCGACGCCGTCGCGCTGGAGAAGGGCGACGAGCTTCTCGAAGCGGTCTTCCGTCGCTGCCGCGTGGTCGAGCAGCCGATGGATGGCCTGGACCACTGGGTCGTTCATGTCCGCGGAGATCGCGTATTGCGAGAATCCGATCTTCGCGGCCTGTGCCTCCCGCCGTTCGCGGTCGTCGGCCGTCACCAGGCGCGCCGGGATGCCGACGGCGGTGGCCCCCGCGGGTACGTCGCGCACGACGACCGCGTTGGAGCCGATCTTGGCGCCGTCGCCGACAAGTATCGGGCCGAGGACATTGGCCCCGGCGCCGATCACGACGTTGCGCCCTAGGGTCGGGTGGCGCTTTCCCTTGTTCCAGGAGGTTCCGCCGAGCGTAACCCCGTGATACAGCGTACAGTCGTCGCCGATGACGGCGGTTTCGCCGATGACGATGCCCATTCCGTGGTCGATGAAGACTCGCCGGCCGATCGTGGCGCCCGGATGGATTTCGATGCCGGTCAGCCACCTGGCCCAATGGGCAAGCCAGCGCGCCAGCCAGCGCAGGCCGGCGCCCCACAACGGGTGGGTCACGTCGCGGTGCCAGACGAGCGCGTGCAGCCCCGGGTAGCAAGTGAGCACTTCCCACTTGGTCCGGGCAGCCGGGTCGCGGTCGAACACCACCGCCATGTCTTCGCGAAGTCGGTCGAACATCGATTTCATTATCCCATTTCCGATCAATTCACTCAAGTATTGAGCGCACGGGTGGGGCCTGTTTGCTAAACTGGGCCAAGCATTGCGGCTTATCCTTGGCGCGGGCTTCGGCGCCAGGCCATGGGAGACTTAAGAAATGACCCGCGCAGCATGCCTGCTCCCGTTGCTTCTGTCCGCCGCCATCGCGTTTCCGGCCCGGGCCCAGCCTGCAGGCCAGTCCGGCGACCTCCGAGCCCTCCAAACAATGCGTGAGGGCCATGAAGAAGGTCGCCGCCGAGCAACGCTCGCTGACCGCGGCCATCGATTCGCTCGCGCACGACAAGAAGGGGCGCGAAAGCTGCTCCGGCAAGAGCATGTGCGAGCGCTACGACACGGCGATCAGCACACCGAAAAGCGCAAGGCACGCCACGAAACGCGCCTCGCGCGCTTCAAGGAAGACGCGGCAAAAGCCTGCGCCCCACCCTGATCAGCGCAACAGGATCGCCGCCAGCAACAGGCCCGCGACGACGAAGCCGAACAAAATGAGATACGAGAAGCCGACGAGGCAGGCGCGCCCGACGAGACCGATCCATCGGCCGCGATACACCAGCTTCGTGGCCCACAGGCCATAGACCGCGCACCAGATCGCGAGCGCCACGCGCAGCGGCGTGACCGGGATCGCCAAAGCCAGCACCCCAACCAGAAACAGGAACGCGTGCGTATGCGCGGCGAATACAAGATGCTCGGCATACCGTTTGGGCCGGTCCGGATAGCGACGTCCCCGGCCCGCGTACGCGATCATCTGCAGTGACGCGAAAGCGGGCATCAGCACGAACATCGCGTATGGGCCATAGCGCACGGCGCCTCCGAAGACCTGCTCCGACTTCTCCTGCTTGTTGAGCCCGTTGAAATGCTCGAAGCGCTTCCTCAATTGCCGCGTCAGCGGCGAATCGGGGCCCTCGACGCTGAGCTTCAAGTCGCGGTCGACGTGAATTGCGACGCCCGGAACGAGCCCGATGTCGCCGCCTCCTTCGTCCTTGTCGAACTTCACGACTGCTTCGACCCCTGCCACGCTCCCCTTCGCGGTCGAATGTCGCTGATGATGACCGGCACATCCGCGAAGAACCGGATCGCGGCGAAGAGCGCCAGAGAGAGCACGAGGAAGAGTCGCGCCGGGCGGATGTAGCGGCGCCTGCGGCCGAGCAGATATTCGCGCGTCAGAAATCCCGGGTGAAATAGAAGCGCGGCGAGCGTCCGCCACAGCCGGCCGTCGAGGGCGACATAGCGGCCCATGGCCTCGCGCAGGAAGACGCGCGCCGTCGGCAGCTTGATCCGCGTCTCCTGGCCGCACGTCGCACAATATTCGCCGGTCGTGGGTGCGTTGCAGTTGCGGCACGCAACCGGCGATTCGAGCGTGTCGGCGCGGGCGGATTCGGTACGCATCGGGGCGCGCATCAACGCTTCAGAAGACGACGAGGCGCGCGAAATGATAACCGAGCGGCCAGCGGCCGGCCGCGAATAGCGCGTATTTGAGCGACGAAGCGGTGATCCGCCAACGCGCCGGCCATTTCCGCCAGCGCGCGCTGATGCGCCGCCAGCAACGCCATGCCGGACGCCTCGGCGACGATGCGTTCGTCGGCCATGCCCGCCGCAGCCGCGGACGCCGCACCATGGATCTCCACGCAGAGACCGCGCGTCGCCGCGTCGAGCGATTCGAGCAATTCGGATTCGCTCCACCGCTCCGACGCCAGCAACCAAAGGCGTTCCCGCTCCGCCTCCTCGTCATCCCACCATGTCGAATCGAATTCGTTTGCGCGAAGGATGCCTGCCGCCTCCTGCCATGACGCGACAGCCGTGACGGACGAAGGCGCCGCCGGCGCCACGCTGCGCGCCCAGTCGGCGACGACCGCGCGCTCGGCCTCCGAAAGCGGTAGGCCGACCCGTGCAAACCACTGCGTCATCGTTTGCCCGCCTTTCTGACGAATTCATCGACGCGGGCGAGTATTCCGCGGAGGATGTTGACCTCCTCGCGCTCCAGCTTCGCGCGTCCGAAGAGCCGCCGAAGGCGCGGCAGCAGGCGGCGCGGATTGCCCGGATCGAGGAAGCGCAGCGCCGTCAACGTGCGCCGCGCGTGCGCATACAGCAATTCGACTTCGTCGTGCGTCGCCGCGGTGAAGCGCTTCGCGGACCATACGTGCCCGGCGCCCGACGCGACCCTGAGTTCGTAGGCCGCGACCTGCACGGCGGCGGCGACGTTGAGCGATGCGTACTCGTCGTTGGCGGGAATCGTCGCGGCTATTGCGCAGCGAGCGAGCTCCTCGTTGGAAAGTCCCGACATCTCCGTGCCGAAGACGAGCGCCACATCGCCGGCGGCGCTTGCCGCAATCGCTTCGCCGGCGGCTTCGCGAATCGCCAGCACGCGCCCCGCAATTCACGCGGACGCGCCGACAGGCCGATGGACAGCGCGCAGCCGGCCAGCGCCTCGTCGAGTGTTTCCACTACCTGCGCGGCGTCGAGTACGCCGGTCGCACCGGTGGCCAGCGCCACCGCCTCGGCATCGGGAAAGCGCGCGGGGGCGACCAGCACCATGCGCGCGAGTCCCATCGTCAGCATCGCGCGCGCGGCGGCGCCGATATTGCCGGGATGGCGGGTGCGCACGAGGACGATGCGAATGCGCGCGAGTGCGGCGCTTGGATGGGTCACTTATCGGAGGTCGTGCGGGAAAGCAGGTAAAATAGCCGCATTCCGCTCTTTTGACACGCGGCGCCACGAGAGCAGCGGCCTCTTTGCCGCAACACCAAGCCATGCATCCCATGCTCACGACGGCCGTCAAGGCCGCGCGCCGCGCCGGCAACATCATCAACCGCGGCGCACGCGATCTCGATCTCC
The DNA here is from genome assembly GCA_963828045.1 of uncultured beta proteobacterium. Classification (GTDB taxonomy): domain Bacteria; phylum Pseudomonadota; class Gammaproteobacteria; order Burkholderiales; family Casimicrobiaceae; genus VBCG01. Next base: position 194,008 of record CAWHCM010000002.1, read on the forward strand.
TCGCCGTCACCGCGAAGGGCCCGAAGGACTTCGTGAGCGAAATCGATCATGGCGCCGAGGCGGCCATCGTCGAGACGATCCTCAAGTCCTATCCCGACCACGCCATCCTGGCCGAGGAAGGCACGAACAAGGGCGCGAATCCGGACGCCGAATACGTCTGGATCATCGATCCGCTCGACGGCACGACCAATTTCCTGCACGGCTTTCCGCAGTACTGCGTGTCGATCGCGGTCGCGCACAAGGGCGTCGTCCAGCAAGGGCGTCATTTTCGATCCGGTGCGCAACGATCTTTTTACCGCCACGCGCGGCCGCGGCGCGTTCCTCAACGACCGGCGCATCCGCGTCGCGCGCCGCCAGCATCTTCGCGACTGCCTGATCGGAACGGGCTTCCCATTCCGAGACGGCAGCTACCTCGACACCTACCTGCAGATGATGAAGGCGATGGTCATGCAGACGGCCGGGCTGCGCCGCCCGGGCGCCGCGGCGCTCGACCTGGCCTACGTCGCCGCCGGTTTCTACGATGGCTTCTGGGAAGTGGGCCTGAACCCGTGGGACGTCGCGGCAGGCAGCCTGCTGGTCCTCGAGGCGGGCGGATTGATCGGCGATTTGAACGGCGAAGGCGATTACCTGTACGGCGGCCAGGTCATCGCGGCCAGCCCCAAGATCTTCGCCCAGATGGTCACCGCGCTCGCGCCTTACCGCCAGAACATGGAGCGCGACCGCAGCTGCAGCAACGGTGCAAGGAGCTCGCCAAAAACCTAAGCGGTCCAAAGGCTTCGGCTGGCCATTTCATGTGGCTCCGGCGTATCCTCCTGTCATGAGGGGGTCAGCGGCAATCGCGGCCGCTGGCATCGGACTTGCTCGCATTAATTCGAACCGGAGTTCCGTCGAGATCGTTTGCCTGGGAGCGTTGAGCATGCATTTTCGCGCATCGAAATTGGTCGGTATTCGCGGCCATGCTGGCCATCACGGCTGTATTGGCCCTGCCCGCGACGGCCGCCACGGTCTCGTCCATCCGCGTGCGTCTGCATCCCTACATGGCGGCCGCTGGGACGCTGCCGCCCGAGGCCAAGGCCAAGCTGGAAGCGCTGGTCGGGACCGGGCTGACGTTGACCGGAACGACGCGAACGGGCGCGCTCGATCTCGCGCTGGCGGTACCGCAGGACAGCGCGGCGATCGCGACCGCCCTGAGGCGCTGCGCAATGACCGCGGCGTCCTGTGGGCGGAAACGCCACGCGTCGCGCCGAGTCGCCAGGCAAGGCGGCGCCGGCACTCCGCCCTACGCCACGGCCCCGGGACAGCAGCTGATGGTGCGACTGAAGGATGGCACCGTGCCGGATTGGCCGACCCTGCTGTCACGGCTGGGTAGCCGCATCGGGACCAATCTTGCCGTCGAGCGGCAGATCGGCAATGTCTGGGTGATGCGCGTCGACTCGCCCCAATCGCCTTCCCGGCTGGCGCAGATGGCGGACGCGCTGCAGCAGGATGGCGCGGTCCAGTATGCCGATCCGGTCAGGCGCGCGATGCCCTTCGCCGCCCCGAACGACCCGTATTACTCGCAGCAATGGTCGCTGCACGACGCGCTGTCGGGCGTCAACGCCGAAGCAGCGTGGGCGCTGCAGCCCGATCTCGTCGAGCATCGTCGTCGCGGTCATCGACACCGGCATCCTGCCGCATCCCGACCTGGAGGGACGCGTGCTCCCCGGATACGACTTCATCTAGCGACCCGAACCGCGCGCGCGACGGCGACGGCCGCGACCCGGATCCGCGCGACGAAGGCGACTGGAGCAGCGGCGAATGCGGCCAGGCCGAAGACAGCTTCTTCCATGGCCTCTTCGTTTCGGGGCAAATCGCCGCGAACACCAACAACGGCATAGGCGTCGCGGGTCTCACGACGGGCGCGATGAATCCTGCCCGTGCGCGCGCTCGGTAAGTGCGGCGGTACGTTCGACGACATCCTCGAGCGGCATGCTCTGGGCCGCCGGCGTGCAGATCGCAGGCGTCCCGCCGAACACCACTCCCGCCAAGGTCATCAATTTCAGCCTGGGCGGCTTCGGCGCTTGCGACCAGTCGATCCAGGAAGCCATCGACGACGCGCTGGCGACAGGGTGCCGTGGTCGTCGCCGCCGCCGGCAATTCGTCGGCCAACGTCGCAGGACTTCACCCCCGCGAACTGCAGCGGCGTCATCACGGTCGCCGCGCATACGCAGGACGGCACGCTGGCCAGCTACTCGAACTTCGGCAGCCGGATCGACGTGTCCGCGCCAGGAGGCGACCTGCCGACGGCAGGGCTCATCGTCTCGAGCGGCAACGACGGCACGACGATCCCCAGCAACCCGACTACCTGGCAGCGACGCAAGGCACCAGTTTCGCGGCGCCATGGTGTCGGGCACTGCGGCGCATGATGCTCGCGCGCAACCCCATGCTGACGCGGGCCGCGTGCTCGACATCGTGACAGGGCACCGCGCGCGATTTCGCGTGCGACGTCGATTTGCGCCGACGTGGCCCTTTGCGGCGCCGGCCTGCTCGACACGGGCCGGCCATCCCGAGCACGCTTCCCGGCGGCGGCACGCCGCCACCGGGCGCGTTCCCGGTCATCGAGTACTACCGCGCCGACCTCGATCACTACTTCATCACTGCCTCACCGGCGGAAATCAACTACATCGACACTTCCTGTCGGGCATATTTCAGCGGACGGGCTTGTATTTCTATCGCCTACCTGATCGCCCTCGTGGCGCCGCAGGGGTCGGCGCCGGTGTGCCGGTTCTATGCGGGCGGGCCTCATCAATTCGCATTATCTATACCGCGAGTGTATTCGAGTGCCAGTTCGTGCTCGTGCACTGGCCCGGCATGTGGAACCTGGAAACACCATCGGCGTTCTTCATCCAGATCCCCGACGGCCAGCGGCAATCTGCCCCGACAGGCACGCTGCCGGTCTACCGCTTCTTCAACAACCGCAACGACGCCAATCACCGCTACAGCGTGGATCTTTCGGTTCGTCGCGCAATGCTGAACCGCGGTTGGGTGCCCGAAGGCAACGGCCCGAACGCCGTCGCGTTCTGCTCGGTGTTCTGATAAGCCTGCAATCGCAACGGCCGGCAGCTCGCCTGCCGGCCGTTGTCATGTGGGCGCGTCCGAATGCGTGCGTGTCGGCGGCTCGTCGGCGGAGGCGGAAGGCGCGGAGCCCGCCCACTCCTTGACCATGGCGAAGCCAAGCGCGAGCAGCACGGGCCCAGGAACACGCCGATGAAGCCGAACGCGACGACGCCGCCCAACACGCCGAGCAGTACCAGGATGAACGGCAAGTCGCTGCCATAACTGATGATCATCGGCTTGATGAAATTGTCGACCGACGAGACGACGAGCAGCCCCCAGAAGAAACAGGAAGACGCCCCAGCTCTGCTCGCCTGCCATGAACAGGACGATGCTTGCCGGAATCCATACCAGCGGCGGTCCGACCGGCACCGGCGACAGGAAGAACGTGGCCAGCCCCAGCAATGGCGCGGCCTTGACGCCGGCGATCCACAGCCCGATCGCCATCAGTACGCCCTGCGCGAGCGCCGTGCCGAGGATCCCGTAGACCACCGCGCGCGTGGTGTCGAGCGCGACCCGCAGCATGTGCAGGCCCTTTTCCGGCGCGATGCGGCTGACCGCGCTCGCGAAGCCGCTTGACGATCGCGTCGCCGTCGCGGAAGAAAAAGAAGGCGATGAGCACGGAGAGCGTGAGTTGCACCAGGCCCCCGGCAACGCTTGCGCCGCCCTTCAGCGCGAAGCGCCTTGACCGGTTCGACCTATTTCTTGAGTTCGTCGAAGAGTCGCCGACGTTGTCGTGCGCGAATGACGCCCAATAGTCGGCGAGCTGCGGGCCGACCATCGGCAACTGCGCAACCCACGCCGGCGGCATCGGGCGGCCCGCGCTCGACAAATCCGCGCACGAACGTCGAAACGCGGTCGGAATTCTCGGCAAGCGTCGACGCCGACGATGACGAAGGGCGTGACGACAACGAGCGAGGATGGCCACGGTGATCGCTGTTGCCGCGAGCGCCGGAGCGGCCGCCCAAAGCGCTGCGCTCGCAGCCACGTGAAGATGGGCCAGGACGCCGCCGCCAGCACCGCCGCCCACACGATGGCCGTCAGGAACGGCGCAATGACCAGGAAAACGCCGATGACCAGCACCCCGAGAACGACCATCGTGATCGACTCGTCGATGCGCGAGGGGCGAGTTTTCATGGGCTGACGCTCATGGTCGCGGCGAGTCTAGCAGGAACCGCCGTGACGCGTGGCTCGCAACGGATCGAATCCGCGGGGACGGCGAGAGCTCTGTGCCGGAATCCGGCGCGTCGTCAGGTGTCGGCCAACGGCTTGAGCGCGGCGCGGCGATTGCGCACGCTGGCAAGATCGAGGACCCGGCCAAGATCACGCCGAAGACTCTGTAATGCGCGTTCGGGCATCTTGGACAGCGCCTCCGGAATCATGCCTTCAACCGGGCGGGGCGCCCTTTTCAGAATACGCTGACCAGTGGCCGTGAGGTAGATACGGACAATCCTTTGATCGTCGCTGCCGCGCTTGCGGCGAATCAATGCTTGCGCTTCGAGCTTGTCGAGGAGGTTGCTGGACGTCGAAAGGTGCAGGGACATTTTTTGCGCGAGCTGCGAAACCGTGATCCCCGGAGCGCGCGAGACTTCGGACAGCGCCCAGAGCTGCGAACCACTGACGCCGCAAAGCGACTCTATTCGTTGGAAATGCTGCTGCGAGACGCGAAAGAGCTCCCGGAGCTGCTGCAGAACGGCCATCGCGGCGACCGGACTTCGCGGCGCGGCTTTCGCCACCGCACGCCGCGTTCGAGCCTTCGGTTGGCGACGCGCGGTCGAAGGCGCTCTCACAATGCTGCGGTCAGTGGGCATCGGGTCCATCGACGACAACGCGCGCCGTAATCGCGGGAACACGCCCTTGGCGAAACGCGCCTTTAGCGTTGGTCCGCGCGGATTGGCTGGGGTGGCGCGTTACGCTGAGGGACCGCGCGCCCGGCTTCCCCGGAACATCGACCCTCCGCACCGCCGCCGGCTCAGCGCCGCGCATCATTCACATTGCTTGCGGTGAGTTCGTGTCGAATTTCGCGAAGCTTGCCCTTGATTGCGGCGGCGTTCTCGGCGCCGATCCTGAGCATGAATTTTTCGCCCGCCGATCGCGCCTCCAGATCAGGGTCCGCAAATTCGTAGACAATTTTGGGCTGCACGAGAGATACGGCGCCCGTCGTATTCGGCGTGGCGAGGAGATCGTCGATGGCCTCGATTACCCGGTCATTGAAGTTGCCGGAGGGGTACCCCAGCAATCTGTATTCCTCCTGGAAGAGCGGATAAAAGCGGACGTAAGCGGCTACGAACTTCTTCGCGTCGATTCCCGCTGCCGCCGAGACGATGGGCGCATAGCGCCCGCCATTTTCCGGAGCGATGACGATACCGCTCGCGTCTCGCGTGATCGCGAACGAGCCCGCGGCCGGACGAACGGGCAGCAACTGGACCGGCACCTTCTTGCGCGGCAGGTTGTCGACCGTAACGACCACGCGTCGCACGATCTCATGGGGCACGAAGACACCGCGAAGGGCTGACGAACCGAAAAGCTCCGTGAACGCGACCTGCAGGGCATCGTCGCTGTGTTCAAGCGCCGGAAGGGGGGTTGGCGGAGCGCTTTGAACCAAGGCCTCGGGGATCGGATACCGCGGTGCGGTCGGCACGGTTTCGTTGGGTGCGGGACGAGTCTCCGTCGAAGATGCCGATGGCGAGGGCGTTGCTACAACGGGTGCCGGTCGTCCAAAGTAATAGTAGATGCCCACGGCGATCGCCGCCGCGGCCGCAATTCCCGCCAGCCACCCGGCCAGCCTCCATCGCGAGGAGGCCGGCGCCGCGCGCAGGGCCGCCCTCTCTTGCACATCGGAATCGTCGACGATGATCTGCTCGGCATTGGTCATGGGCATTGCACCTCGGCATCGGCAATCACGACACTTTCGTTTCGGCCTATGTCCGCCCGAATCGCGCGATGGCGGCGTCCAGGCATACTTCCTTTGCAGCGGCCGGGCCGGCAACACATTGCTGCAGCGCAGTATGATACGCCGACTCCCGATCGCCGCCGGATGTCGCGGCCGCCGTCTGCTTGTGTTTCGCGTGCGCCCTGTGATGCGTTGCTTGCGTTTCGTGCGCGCTCATCGCCGGCGTATTCGCAGAATTGCCGGAAGCGCTCGTCGCGGCGGATCCACTCGCGGCACTGCCGGTGGGCATCGTCGCACGCGACATGCTACCGGAGGTCTGGCCAACGGCGCACAACGCGAACATCGCCAAAGCGGCCCCAAAGCCTGCCGGATAGAGGATTCGCGGTTTCATGATCTTCTCCAATTCGAGCGAGGGAGCATGCTATTGCCCAATATTTGTTGCGTTGGAGCTATGCTTGTCGGAAATGGTTCCACTGCCGGGATCGCGGAAGAGGGTCTTCATGGCGACGCTGTATACGTAACGCTGCTGGCGGCCGGCAATTGCTGGCGTCCGTTCCTTGCTCGATCCAAGGAGGGCTTCCAATGAGTCATGCGCTATCGCGCGCCGCGAGTTGCTGCGCGGTCCTGGCAGTCGCCGCCCTCGCCGCCTGCGGCAAGTCCGAGCCTCCGCCGCCGCCACCGCGACCGGCGGTCCAAAAGGCACCCGCTCCCGCGGTCAACGAGGAATTGAAGAGGCTTGCCGCGGAGGTCTACATTTACGCGTTCCCGCTGATTCTGACGGATATCACGCGTGCGGCCGACGCCGCAAGCATGCCCGCGGATACTTTCCGCCACGAGCGCTCGCTTCCCGACCTTGCGTCGCGCCACGTTATGGATCCGAACGCGGACTTCCTGTACTCCAAGGCGTGGCTCGATCTGGCGCAAGGGCCGGTCGCCGTCTCGGTACCGGATTCGCATGGCCGCTACTACCTGATCGCGATGCTCGATGCCTGGACCAACGTGGCCGCGTCGCTTGGCAGTCGAACGACCGGTTCGGACAAAGGGCGTTTCGTGATCGTCGGTCCCAATTGGAAGGGAAAGTTGCCTGGAGGTGTATCCGAGGTTCGCTCGCCGACGGACCTCGCGTGGCTTTTTGCCAGGACCCAGGTTAAGGGCCCGGCAGACCGTGACGCCGCTGCGCGATTCCAGAACGAGTTCAAGCTCGCACGACTGGCGGGGTCCGGGAAGAACGGGGCGAAGGCCAATTCCCCCGCGGGCAGGCGCGAAGGCATCGCGGTCGGCTCTTCGCCACGCGATCAAGTGCCGCATTTGGAGACCTCTGCGTTCTTCACGCGATTTGCGGAACTGCTCGTCGCCAACGCACCGGCCAAGGACGACGCGCCAATGCGCGAGAAGATGCAAAAACAGGGGATAGTGGCCGGCCGCCCGTTCGACGTCCAAAAGATGGACGCGCTGTCGGCAGCCAGCATCGAGCAAGGCGTAAAGACGGCACGCGATGCGATCGTCTCGGCCGCGGCACGTGGTACCGGCGGCGAACTCAAGAATGGCTGGACGTTCGACATCGCTCTCGGCCGCTGGGGCACGGATTACAGCAAGCGCGCCGTAGCGGCGTACATCGGCATCGGCCTCAATGCGCCCGAGGACGCCATCTTCATGGCGACGCGCGTCGACGCGACCGGGCACCGTCTGGAAGGGACAAACCGCTACACGCTGCACTTCGGCAAGGACGAGATGCCACCCGCGGATGGATTCTGGTCTCTCAGCCTCTACGACGACGACGGGCAATTCACGGCCAATCCTATCAACCGCTACAACATCGGAAGCGACAGCGGCCTGCATATGAACGCGGATGGATCGCTCGATATCGCCATCCAGAACGCGAACCCCGGCCCCGACAGCGAGTCGAACTGGCTGCCCGCACCCAAAGGTAGCTTCAATCTCATCCTGCGCATTTACTGGCCGCGCCAGGAAGTTGTCGACGGCAAGTGGATCCCGCCGGGAATCCGCCCAGTGGCCTGAATCTGTCGCCTGCCGCACCGGTCGCACCGGGTAAGATTGGCCATCCGCTTCGGACAGGTCCAATGGCCGCGGCCGGACGCGAGCACACCAGCCCGGATTGGGTCGTCCGCCGGGCGTAGGATGGCAATCCGGACACGGGCATTCGAGGGGAGGACGTCATGCCATTACGCGCGATATTCCTGGTATTCCTGCTGGTGCTGCTCGGCACATTCGCGGTCCTCAATTGGAGCGCGATCATGGCGCCCACGACGTTGTCGCTCCTGTTCGCCACGGTCCAGGCGCCCATAGGATTCATAATGCTCGCCGTCACCGGCTTCCTCGCTGCGGTGTTCCTAGCCTACCTCGTGTACATCCAGTCCACCGTGATACTGGACACGCGACGCTCCGCACGCGAGCTTGCGGCGCAACGCGACCTTGCCGACCAGGCGGAGGCTTCGCGTTTTACCGAATTGCGCGGATTTCTGGAGGAACGGCTTCGGACCATTGAAGCGGCGGTCTCCGACGCACAATCCCGAACGGAGAGCCGTGTGGACCGGCTCGAAGGGGACCTGCGTGCGACAGCCGAACACACGGAGAATTCGATTTTCGCGTTCATCGGAGAACTGGAGGACCGCATGGAACGCGGGAGAGGCGACATCGCCGCAGGACCTGGCGCCTGAACATCCGATGCGTACGATCCCGGTTGGCGCCAAGGGCGCGTTTTCCCTGGTCGTGACTCCTGAACACTTGGCGAATCGCTTCAAGGATGCGATGTTGCCTCCGGTTCTGGCGACGCCGATCATGATCATGATGATGGAGAACGCGGCGCTCAACGCCATAAAGCCCTACCTGGACGCAAACGAAAGTGCGCTTGGCACCCGCGTCGATGTGCGTCACCTGGCGGCAACGCCCGTCGGCCGCAGCGTCACGGCCAATGCGGAAGTCATCGCCGTCGACGGGCGGCGCGTCGAATTCCGGATTCAGGCGACGGACGGCATCGAAGAGATCGGGGCCGGGACCCACGAGCGCATGATCATCGATCGCGCCAAGTTCGCTCTGCGGCTGAAGGCGAAATTGGGCTAGGGACGGAACGACCATCCGCCTGCATTGGAAGCGGATGGGAAATGGCGGAGAGATAGGGATTCGAACCCTAGATAGGCTTCCGCCTATACTTGATTTCGAGTCAAGCGCCTTCGACCACTCGGCCATCTCTCCGCGAGTCGCGCATTATATCGCGATTGGAGAGGCGCCTCTAAACACACGGGCGGACCGTTCTCCGCGCCGATGCCGCTGCCGCAGGCAAAAAAAACAGGGGCACGAGGCCCCCGCGGAAACTCCTTCGCAACCGGACGCCGCTATTGTTTTGCGGGCGTCGCCGCCTTCTTCGCCGAGCCGCCCGCGGCAACCGGTGTCGCCGCTGCCATCGGCGGCGGCGGGACGGCCTTCCCCTGGGCTTTCATGCTGGCGAAATAGTGCGCGGCAACGCGATCCTCGGCCTTGGCTAGTTGTTGTTTTGCCAGGTCGGCCGCGGCATCGGCCTTGGCTTTCGCCTCGGCCTTTTGGGCGTCGGTCTGCGGCGGCGCCGGTGGCAGTTTCGCCACGGCAATGCCGAAAGACGCGACCACGAATGCTGCCGCAAGCAATGCACGGATCGTCTTCATCGTTGCGCTTCCTCCCCCTATTGCTCGTTGCGGACGCTCACGCCGGACGCTGTGCCGCACCCGATGGAGTCGCGGCCGCGTGCGTCTTCCCTCTCTTCACATCGTTGTACCAATATTCGTGGTGCTCCTTCGCCCACGTTTCGTCGACATAGCCGGTGCGCATGGCGTCGTACGCGCCCTTCATCCCGATCGTACCGAGATAGACATGGCCCATCAGCAGACAAGTCGCCAGGATGCCGCAGATCATGTGCACGACGTTGGCGCTCTGCATGGTCTGGCGTGTCTGGTCGAAGTTCGGGAAGTCGAGGATGAGGCCGGTGACGATCAGCGTGAGCCCGAAGAACACCACCATCGTCCAGAACAGGAATTTCTGGCCGGCATTTGCCTTGCCCGACGGAACGTGCTCCCCGGTCAGCATGCCGCCGCCCTTCTTGAACCAGGTCCAGTCGTACGCGCGGAATATATTTGCGCGCGCGAACAGCACGATCATGATCGGCAGCGCCACCACGAGGACCGCGCCGACGAAGTTGTGCAGGTTCTTGGCGAGGATCGCCAACCACGAGAACAGCGTGTAGCCGATCAGCGGCAGCAGCACGGTCTTGCCGAACGTGATGATGAGGCCGGTTATGGCGAGTGTGGCGAACGTGATGGCCACCGTCCAGTGCACGAACCTCTCGACGACCGTGAAGCGCTCGATGAGGCGCCCGGTGGGTGCGGCGTGCAGCGTGATCGGTCCGCGCCACAGGTAGAAGGCACCCAGGATGACCACCGCCAAGGCGACCAGGAACCCGCCGGCGGTTGCAACCGGAACGCGCAGCGCGCGCCATGTCTGGCCTCGCGACTGTATCAGGACGTTCGTTTCACGCCCGGGAATGCTCGTGAACTGCGGCTCTCCGGAACGGATTTCCTTCCACAGCGGCTGATTGTTGAGCGGCTGCGCAAGCTGTTGGCTGGCCTGCGACTTAGCCTGCGTGGCCTCCTGCGACGACACTGCCGGAGACTGTGCGGCGGCGTGGCACACGAATGCCAAGCCGACCGCGAGAATAGCGGACCGCGCCACCGTGAACTTCGAGGATCGTTGCATCGTGGGCACCGTCAGGAACCGATGCGCCGATATTCGTTCTGGTTCTGCGTGCGATTGCGAATATCGCGCTCCCATAGGTCCTTGTTGCCGTTGAATGGCGCGGCCATGTACGGAGCCTCATCGGGCTTGCCCTGGTACTTGCCCTGCTTGTAGTCGATGACCTGCGGCCGCTCGCCGCAGCCCGAGAGCATCAGCGCCGCCATCGCGCCGGAGGCGATGACCATCGCCCGCATCAGGCGCGACATCATGATTTACCTCCCGGCGCCGGCGGGGTTGCGGGCGCGGACTTCGGCGCCTCGGGCCGTCCATAGGCCGTCGACCAACCCCAGACGTCGCTGCCCTTGCCGCGCACCAGCACGCGCTGGCGATAGATGTCGGCGATCTCGTCGCCGTTGCCGGCTAGCAGCGCCTTCGTCGAGCACATCTCGGCGCACGCCGGCAGCTTGCCTTCGGCCAGACGGTTGCGGCCGTACTTCTTGAACTCGGCTTCCGAGTTGTCCTTTTCCGGACCGCCCGCGCAGAACGTGCACTTGTCCATCTTGCCGCGCACACCGAATGCGCCCGCCTGCGGGAACTGCGGCGCGCCAAACGGACAGGCGTAGAAGCAGTAGCCGCAGCCGATGCACAGGTCCTTGTCGTGCAGCACGACACCTTCCTCGCTGCGGTAGAAGCAGTCGACCGGGCACACGGCCATGCACGGCGCGTCCGAGCAGTGCATGCACGCGACGGACACCGAGCGCTCGCCGGGCACACCGTCGTTGATCGTCACGACACGCCGGCGGTTCACACCCCACGGAATGTCGTTTTCCTGCTTGCATGCGGTGACGCAGCCGTTGCATTCGATGCAGCGCTCGGCGTCACAGATGAATTTCATTCGAGCCATGGCGGGACCTTCCCTCAGTTGCAACTAAGGCGCTTCACGCGGCGTTCTTTTCGACCTGGCACAGCGTCGTCTTGGTTTCCTGCATCATCGTCACCGCGTCGTACCCATAGGTCGTGGCCGTATTCACCGCCTCGCCGCGGACGATGGGCGCGGCACCCTCTGGATAGAACTCGAGCATGTCCTTCCCTTGCCACCAGCCGGCGAAATGGAACGGGATGAACGTCGTGCCCGCGCCGACGCGGTCGGTGACCAGCGCCTTGACCCAGATCCGGGCGCCCGTCGGCGACTTGACCCAGACGTATTCGCCGTCGAGGATCTTGCGGTCGTTCGCGTCCTTCGGGTTGATCTCGATGAAGTTCTCCTGCTGCAGTTCGGCAAGCCAGGGATTGGAGCGCGTCTCGTCGCCGCCCCCTTCGTATTCGACCAGGCGCCCGCTCGTCAGCACCAGCGGGAAATTCTGCGCCACCTTGTCCTCGACATTCTTGGCCTGCAGCGTCTTGAACTGCGTGGGAAGCCGCCAGAAGGCCTTCTTGTCGTCGTAGCTCGGGTATTTCGCCACCATGTCCGGACGTGGCGAAAACAGCGGCTCGCGGTGCTGCGGGATGCCATCCGGGAAATTCCAGACGACCGCGCGCGCCTTGGCGTTGCCGAACGGATAGCAGCCGTGATTCTTCATGACGACGCGGATCATGCCGCCCGAACGGTCGGTCTTCCAGTTCTTGCCCTCGGCCGCCTTCTTCTCGGCGTCCGTCAGCTCATCCCACCACCCGAGCTTCTTCACAAGAACATGGTCGAACTCGGGATACCCGGTCGTCAGGTCGCTGCCCTTAGGATGCGAGCCGTCCGCGGCAAGCAGCGAGACGCCGTCGCGTTCCATGCCGAAGTTAGCGCGGAAGCAGCCGCCGCCGTCCATGACGGCGCGGGACGTCTGATACAGGTTGGGTGTTCCCGGATGCTTCAATTCCGGCGTTCCCCAACATGGCCAAGGCAGACCGTAGTAATCGCCATCGCACGGGCCGCCGCGCGCGCGCAGCGACTTCACGTCGAAGGTCGACATGTTCTTCATGTGCAGCTTCAGCCGCTCCGGCGACTGTCCGCTGTAGCCGATCGTATAGGTTCCGCTGTTGATTTCCTTGAGTATCGACTCTGGCGTCGGCTCGTCCCATCCGTCCTTGTCCTTGATGATTTCGTAGTTCTTGACGAGCTCCTTCTTGAAGCCGAATTTGTCGGCGAACGCGACCATGAGCGTGTGGTCGGGCTTGGACTCGAACAGCGGCTCGATGACCCGTTCACGCCACTGCAGCGAGCGATTCGACGCCGTGACCGACCCCGATGTCTCGAACTGTGTTGCCGCGGGCAGCAGATAGACGCCCTCCTTGCGCACCATTGCGCACATCGCTGCGGTGGCGGAAGGATACGGGTCGATGACAACCATGAGGTCGAGCTTCTTCATCGCCTCGAGCATGTCCTTGCCGCGCGACTGGCTGTTCGGCGCATGGCCCCAGTAGACCATCGCGCGCAGATTGGGGCCCTGGTCGATCGTGTCGTTGGGGTACATCACGCCGTCGATCCAGCGGGACACCGTCATCCCGCTTTTTTCCATCATGCCTTCCGCGTACTGCTTCTTGATCCACTCGTAGTCGACACCCCAGACGCCGGCCCAGTATTTCCACGAGCCGGCAGCCAAACCGTAGTAGCCGGGCAACGAGTCGGGATTGGGGCCGACGTCGGTCGCGCCCTGCACGTTGTCGTGGCCACGGAAGATATTCGCGCCACCGCCCGACACGCCGATGTTTCCGAGCGCCAGCTGCAGGATGCACGATGCACGGACGATCGCGTTGCCGATCGTATGCTGTGTTTGCCCCATGCACCAGACGATCGTCGACGGACGGTTCTTTGCCATCATCTCGGCGGCCTTGTACACCTCGGCCTCCGGCACGCCGCAGACTTCCTCGACCTTGTCGGGCGTCCACTTGGCCATGACGTCTTCCTTGACCTTGTCCATGCCGTAGACGCGGTCATTGATGTACTGCTTGTCTTCCCAGCCGTTCTTGAAGATGTGATAGAGCATGCCGAACAGGAACGGAATGTCTGTCCCGGAGCGAATTCGGATGTAGTCGTCCGCCTTGGCCGCCGTCCGCGTGAAGCGCGGATCGACGACGATCATCTTGGCTCCGGTCTCCTTCGCGTGCAGCATGTGCAGCAGCGACACCGGGTGCGCCTCGGCGGCGTTCGAGCCGATGTAGAGCGCGCACTTGGTGTACTGCATGTCGTTGTACGAGTTGGTCATCGCGCCGTAGCCCCATGTGTTGGCTACGCCGGCGACCGTCGTCGAGTGGCAGATCCGCGCCTGGTGGTCGCAGTTGTTGGTTCCCCAGAACGACACGAACTTGCGCAGCAGGTACGACTGCTCGTTGTTGTGCTTCGAGCTGCCGACCCAGAACACCGCGTCGGGTCCGGATTCCTTGCGGATCGCGAGCATCTTGGCGCTGACTTCGTTCAAGGCCTGTTCCCACGACAGGCGCTGCCATTTGCCGTTGACGAGCTTCATCGGCGTCTTCAGCCGGTGCTCGCCGTGGCCGTGTTCCCGCACGGACGCGCCCTTCGCGCAGTGCGCGCCCAAGTTGATCGGCGATTCGAACACCGGGTTCTGCCGCGTCCACACGCCGTTCTCGACGGTGGCATCGACGGCGCAACCGACCGAGCAGTGCGTGCAGACCGTGCGCCGTTGTACGGTGGTTGCGGGAGTGTCGTCCTTGGCCGTCGCCGGGCCGATGGCGCCGTAGGGCAACTGGCTCGCGAATGCGCCTGCGCCGGCCGCCAGGCCCGAGCGCTTGAGGAACGTCCGGCGATCCATCGTGGACATCCGGGCGCCCGCCTGTCTCTTCAGCCGGGGACCCGCGGTGCGGGCGGTGTCCGTCTTGCGCGTGAGCAGCATGGAAGGCTCCTAGATGCGGGTCGTGGCGTAGTAATCGCGGATGTGATCCGTCTCGCGATAACCTTGCGGCCGATCAGCCTCGGCCGCAGCGGGAACGACCGGTGCGGCCAGCGATTGCGTGGCGATAGCCGCCGCGCCCGCGCCGCCGGCACCCAAGGCCAGCAGGAAGCGGCGGCGCTTGAAATCGGTGGGGGTGACCGGGTGCGTCGGGGCCGGCGCCGTTGACGTGCGCTGCGACGAAGTGCTCATGCAGCCTCCTGAACAAGTGATCCCGTGACGTTATCGTTCCGTGCGGAGCCGCCGCAACGGTTCATCATCCGATGGCGAGCGAGTCACGTTCGACCGCCATGAACAAACTGGTTAATTCTGCTACTCGGCGATAGTAGTTGGCAAGCGGACATTCGAGTATTGCATCGCAGCAATCGAAGACCCACGGTGCGATGTGGCTCTCGAACCATGCGCGCTGCACGTCGATCGGCGCAGGTCTGCGCTCCCCGTCCCCTGCGACTAGGATCCGCATCGTCTCGCACAGCGCGCCCAGCTGATCTTCCAGCAGGCTGGAGCCGGGTCTGCGGGCCAATCCCAGCTCGCCCAAGTCGGCACGCAGCTGCGCCAGCGGCCGCTCCATCATGAACCCGGTGAGCCAATGCGATCCGTGCAGGTTGACGGGACTCTTCCCGACGCCGATGAACACGTCCGTATATTCTTGGTCGGCCGCCTCCGGATCCATGGCGCGGCTCGCCAGGATGAGTGTATTCCATGCGGACGCAAGGGGATTGTCTGCGGATTCCGGCCACGGTTCCGAGCCGCCGATCGCCGCCAGCAGCGCGGCGTCGGGTCCAGCCGAATAGAGGCGCGCGAACAGCGCATAGAACTGCGCGCGCGCCTCGTCCTCCGGCTCGAGCCGGTGGGTGAGCTTGATGGGAGCGGCTTCCAAAGCGTCAGGTGTCGCGGATATCCGCGCTGTTCTCGTTCCTGATGAGATCGACGACGCGACAATCGGCGCACATCTTCAGCCGGTCGAGCGCACCCGGTGCGGCAAACATCGAATGGGCGGAAAGTTTCCCCAGCATCGTCGCGATCATCCTGTCCGTCCCCAGCGGCTTGCCGCAGCGAATGCACGGGAAGATCGCCGCCTCGTTCAGCACCCGGGGAGACTTGGCGCCAGCGGTCAGGTCAAGCTGCGGCGCGAGCGCTATCGCATGCTCCGGGCACGTCGCCGCGCAGATGCCGCATTGCACGCATTTCGATTCAATGAAGCGAACCTGCGGCGTTTCCATGTTGTCGAGGATTGCGGCCTCCGGGCACGACCCGACGCAGGCGAGGCACATCGTGCACGTGTCCGCGTTGATCGCGATCGCGCCGAACGGGGCGCCGGAGGGCAGCTGAATCACCTGCCGCGGCACCGGCGCGTGCAGCGCGAGGTGTTCGAGCGCAAGACTGAGCGTCGTACGCTTTTCCGGCGCGGGCGCAAAGGTCGCCGGAACGCGTGCAGTCAGCGCGACCGGCCACTGCCAGACCGCGGTCTCGAATGGCGCGACCTCCGCGCCGTCGACGATCCGGAAATGCTCGCCCTGGTAGCCGAGCGCGTTGGCAATCGTGTCGCCTAACTTCATCTGGAACGCCAGCGCTTCGCGATACTGGGGCGCCTCGTCGCCGGTGGCCAGCACGGCGACCTGTGACGCGCCCCACGCCAGCGCCGCCAGCCAGACGTCGAGACCCACCGACGCGATGTGGTGAACTTCGACCGGAATGACTCGGGCCGGCAGGCCCTTGCCGCGGCGGGCCAATCTCGCGATGGCGTCGCGGCTGTCCTCGGCATGGAGCAGAACGCACGCGTCGCGCCCTCCCGCCTTCGCATAGGTCGACAGCAGCGTCCGGATCCGGCCGCCGAGATCGGGCACCGCCGGATACGCATACGTGAGCGCGCCCGACGGGCAAACGGTCGTGCATGCGCCGCATCCGACGCACAGGTGCGGCTCCACGAAGATCTTGTCGCCGTCGGAGCGAATCGCCGCCGCCGAGCAGACGTCGATGCACTGCGTGCAGCCTGGCTTCCGCGAGCGGCTGTGCGCGCAGATCGACGCCTTGTAGTTGAAGAACTTCGGCTTCTCGAATTCGCCGGTCAGCGTCGCGATTTCCGTCGCGGACTTGGCTTGCGCCACCGGATCGGCACCGGGCGCGAAATAACCTTGCGGCGGTTGGTGCAGCTTGATCCACGGCACCGCGTGCAGGTCGAGCACGATGTCGAAGCGCTCGGCGCGCCGCGCGTCCCGCCGGTCGAAGTCGATCGCGCCCACCGCGCCGCACGCGGCGACGCAACTGCGGTGGTCGCGGCAGCGGTCGAGGTCGATCTGGTAGCTCCAGTCGATCGCCTTTTCCGGGCATGCGCGAATGCACGCGTTGCAGCGCGTGCAGACGTCCAGGTCGATCGGGTTTGCCTGCGACCATTCGACATCGAAGGCACCCAGCCAGCCCTTGAGCGATTTCAACTCCCCCGAATACACGGGATACGCGCGCTCGACCGGCAGCTCGCTGCCCATCGAGCGGCCAGTGGCGAGCACCGTGACTTCCAGCCGATCCTTCAGTGCGCCGGCCCAGTGCAACGCCGCGGCCATCGGACCGACGATCAGCAATTGTCCGCCCGACTCGTAACCGACCGAGGGCACCGGATCGGGATCGGGGAGCGCGGCCATCGCCAGCAACGCGGCGATCTTCGGCGTGGCGTCGCGCGCCTCATCCGACCAGCCGCCCGTTTCGCGGATGTTCACGAAGCGGATCGACTGCACGTTGCCGCCTTCGTCGGCGACCTCCGACAGGAGCCTTTGTTCCTGCGTGCACGCGACCACGACATCGCCGTGCGCGCCCGCCGCGAATTTGGCGAGTTCGCGCTGGCACAACATCGTGTGCACGCCGGGATCGCCGTCCAGCGCCAGCGCCTCCGCGAGCGCGTCGCCGTCGAGCGGCATGGTGCCGTTGCACGAGCAGAGGAAGAGCTTCTTACCGGCGAGACTCATGTGGGCTCGGTCGCGTCCGCGTCGTTCGCGCCGGTCTCGGAAGGATCGGCGGTCACCTTTGCGGCGCCCTCGGCGGCGGACGGGGCTTCGACCGCCGTCGCCGCCTCGGCCCCGGGACTCTCTTCGGCGGAGCGCAGGGTTTCGGCGACGGGCACTGCGCCGACAGCCGGAGCGATGCTCCCCGCGGCGCTCGCCTCTTCCGGCGGCGGCTCCGCCGGATCCAGCATCTTGTAAACGGCCGCCAGCCTCTCCAGCATTCCCGCGGGCATCGGATCGGGCCGCGTGTAGTCACCGACGTAGATGTCGAGTCCGTCCATCACGTTGAACGATGGATCGCTGAAGAGCTTCTTCAACGCCGCGCGTTTCGTCGCCTCGTCGACCTTGGGCTGCATGAACGCGGCAAAGTCGGAATCGAACGTCAGCGATTCCACCGGCGGAAGCGGAACAGCCTCGGGAATTACCCGGGCGCGACATCCGGGGTCGGCGACGCGGCGACGCCACCGGCGCTGCGACGGGCGAAGGCAGCGCGTCGGATTCCGCCTTCCGCGCGGCGGCCAACTTGCGCTGTGACCAGCGCTTGAGCGAGAAAGGCGAGGGCGTCGTGCGGTCGTCGGCCATGCGCTTCGGCGGCGCGGGCTTCACCCGCGGGGCGGACGGTCGCGCTGGTACGCGCCGCCGCTGAAGGGGTCATTGCGCTTTATCTTCCGGCGCGCCTCGGGCTTGTAGTGCTCGGCGACGAACGGGCGGATCCACGCGAGGATTTCCACCGGCATCGGCACCGGATCGACTTTTTCTCCGGCATCCATGAGGCGGCCCGCCTGGTCGTAGCTCACGGTGACGACCTCCGGACGCGCGGCAGGTTCGCTGCCGTCCTCGGCGGGGCGCCACATGACGAAGACGAGCGGCGTCTCCGACGTGATGTTGAGGTAATAGCCCTGCGCCTCGGTGGGGTGCAGTTCGATGGCGCGGCCGGGAAATCGCCACGTCGTGCCCGCGGGACCGTCGGCGAGGCGCTCGGCGAGGCCCGATTCTGCTGTGCCGGATTCCACAGACTCCGCCAACGGCACGACGGCCGCCGGCCGCCATTGCTCACTCACCCAGCGGTTCGCGAGAGGGATGCGTTCCATCAGCACGTCGACGGAAAAATACAATGGCTTCATGGGTATTGGATCGACTCCGGCCCTGGGTTGTCCAAGCCAGTCGATCATACACCTGCGATTGGCTGCGCCCGGGACGGCGCCATGCCGTCTGCTACCATTTGCGATGCGGGTTGGCCTGCCTGTCGCCCGCAAGAAAACCATGGCCACCGTCATTCCGCTCACACCCATTGCCGACTCTCGCGCCGCGCAAAGCGCGCGGCGCGTCGCTGCGCGAAGCCGGCGCTGGGTCCGTGACGCACGCGGGTCCGGCCCTCGACACGCGAAGCCGCGCACTCACCGACCTGCGCATCTCGGTGACCGACCGCTGCAATTTCCGTTGCGTCTATTGCATGCCGAAGGACGTGTTCGGCCGCGATTACCCGTTCCTGCCGCACGCCGACCTGCTGACCTTCGAGGAGATCAGCGCGCGTCGCCGAAGGTGTTCGTGGGGCTGGGCGTGCGCAAGATCCGGCTGACCGGCGGCGAGCCGCTGCTGCGCAAGAATCTCGAGCAGCTGGTCGAGATGCTGGCACGACTAGGCGAGCTCGACCTCACGCTCACCACCAACGGCGCGCTGCTCGCCAAGAAGGCGCAGGGCTTGCGCGACGCGGGGCTGTCGCGCGTGACCGTCAGCCTCGACTCGCTCGACGACGCGACGTTTCGGGCGATGAACGACGTCGACTTCCCGGTGGCGAGCGTGCTCGCGGGCATCGACGCCGCGCGACGCCGCGGGACTGTCGCCGCTCAAGATCAACATGGTCGTGAAGAACAGGCATGAGCGAGAGCGTCGATCGTGCCGATGGCGCGCCACTTCAAGGGCACGGGCCACATCGTCCGCTTCATCGAATACATGGACGTCGGCGCGACCAACGGCTGGCGAATGGACGACGTCGTGCCCGCCGCGGAGATCGTGCGGATGATCGGGGCGGAACTGCCGCTCGAGCCCGCCGACCCCAACTACAGCGGCGAAGTCGCGCAGCGCTGGCGCTATTCAGACGGCAGCGGCGAGATCGGCGTCATCGCGTCGGTGACGCAGGCGTTCTGCCGCGATTGCACACGAGCACGCCTATCCACCGAGGGCAAACTCTATACGTGCCTCTTCGCCACGCACGGCCACGATCTGCGCGACCTCCTGCGCGGCGGCTTCACCGACGCGCAGATGCGCAACGCCATTGCCGCGGTCTGGGGCCGGCGCGCCGACCGCTATTCGGAACTGCGCACGGCGAACACCCCGCGCGCGCCGAAGGTCGAGATGAGCTACATCGGGGGTTGAGCGTGAACGCCCCGAACGTTCCCTATCGCCCGGTGCTGACCGATGCCGCGCGGCCGATCGACTTTCGACGTGCAGGCGATGGACGAGCACGGCGAGTCGCGCAGCGTGCCGGTGGCCGGCGAGCATCCGCTGACGCTCTACGTCGACAAGAAGGAACTGATCACGCTGATGACTCTGGGCGCGGCGCCCGAGGCGCTCGCGATCGGCTATCTGCGCAACCAGCGGCTGGTCGCGTCGATCGACGACATCGTCGCCGTGCAGGTCGACTGGGACACCGATTCCTGCGCGATCAGCACGCGCACTGGCCTCGCCGACATCGAGGCGAAGACTTCCAAGCGCACCAAGACGTCCGGCTGCGGCCAGGGCACGATGTTCGGCGACCTGATGGCCGAGATCGACGACATCCGGCTGCCGCCCGGCGCAACGTTGTCGCAGGCGACGCTCTACGATCTGCTCGACCGCGTACGCCTGCACGAAACGATCTACAAGCAGGCGGGCGCCGTGCACGGCTGCGCGCTCGCGACCAATGGACCAAGCGCAGTCCGAAATCATCATGTTCGTCGAGGACGTCGGCCGTCACAATGCGGTGGATGCCATCGCCGGCCGGATGTGGCTCGACCGTCTCGACGGCGCCGACAAGATCTTCTACACAACCGGCCGCCTGACATCCGAGATGGTGATCAAGGCCGCGCAGATGGGCATCCCATTCCTGGTCTCGCGCTCGGGCCTGACGCAGATGGGCTACGAGATCGCCGAGAAGGTCGGCATCACGATGATCGGCCGCGCGACCAACCGCCATTACCTGCTGTTCACGGGCGCGCAACGCTTCACACCATGAGTGATGGAGAAGCACACGGCCGCTGCCACTGCGGGCGCGTGCGCTTCGTCGCGACGTTTCCGTCGCGCTTCTGCGCGCATTGCCACTGCGCGAGCTGCCGCCGCGCGCACGGCGCGGCCTTCGTGACGTGGGTCGGCTTCCTTTCGCCGCAGGTGCAAATCACGGCCGGCGCCGACGACCTTGCCGCGTACGAGTCATCTCCCGGAACGACTCGCAAGTTCTGTCGCGTTTGCGGCACCAAGCTCTTCTTCGAATCGGCGCGATGGGCCGGCGAAACGCACGTGACGCTTGCGGCATTCGACGAACCCGTCGATCGCGCGCCGCAGGGCGACGCCTTCTTTGACGAACACGTGCCCTGGCTGCCGGCCGGGTTCGGCGTCCGATGATGATTCGCGCCGCCGGGCCGCCCCAAGGCGCGAATAGCTCCCCCTCCGGGGGCAGCGCAAGCGGCACGAATTGGCCAATGAGGCCGCAGGCGTGAGGGTCCAATGATCGCGCGCGCGGACGTCACCGGCATCGTCCTCGCGGGCGGCATGGGCCGCCGTATGGGAGGTGTCGACAAGGGTCTCGTCGAACTCGACGGCAAGCCGATGGTCGCGCACGTGCTCGCGCGGCTATCTCCGCAAGTCGGCCCGCTGCTGATCAACGCCAACCAGAACGCCGACCGCTACGCGACGTTCGGCCATTCCGTCGTCGCCGACGCCGTGGGCGGCTTTGCGGGTCCGCTGGCCGGACTGCACGCCGGAATGTCCATCGCGACGACGCCCTTTGTCGTCACCGTGCCGTGCGATTCGCCGTTTCTGCCCGCAGATCTCGTCGCGCGCCTGGGCGAGGGAATCGTCCGCGACGACGCGCAACTGGCGGTCGCGAAGACCCTCGACCAGCCGCATCCGGTGTTCGCACTCGCGCGGCGCGACGTGCTGCCGCACCTCGCAGCGTTCCTCGAAGGCGGCGGACGCAAGATCGACGCGTGGTACGCGACGTTGCGCGTCGTGGAAGTGGCGTTCGACGACGAGGAGGCCGCCTTTCGCAACATCAATACCGCCGACGAGCTTGCCGCCGCGGCCACCGCGGGCGGCGCACGTTGAAGCCCCGGCAGCGGCGGATGCGACGCGGCGGCGGCCAGGCCGCCAGTCCGCCGCTCGCGCGCCGCGCCGTCGTCTGGTTTCCGCCGGCGGAGGTCCTGCGCGACGTCGAGGCGTTTCGCGCACAACACGATCCGCGCGCAGCCGCCTTCGCTGCGCACGTGACGCTTGTGTTTCCGTTCGCGTCCGCATTGACTTCCGTGCAGGTGGCCGCGCACGTGCGGCGCGTCGCCGCGCGCTGGCCGGTGCTGCCCGTCGAGATGGTCGGCAGCGACGCGTTCGCCGCACAGTGGCTGTATCTGCGCGTCACGCGCGGCCGGCAGGCGCTCTGTGAACTGCATGACCGCCTCTACCGCGGCGTGCTGGCGCCGTTCCTCCGCCACGACTTTCCCTACGAGCCGCACCTGACGATCGGCGTGGCCGCCGACGTCGACGCCTGCAACGCCGCGCTCGCCCGTGCCGCCGTCGACCTGCGGCAGCCGATCGCCGCCACGGTGCATGCGCTGAATGTGGTGACGTTGCGCAGCGATGGACGGATCGAGCGCGGGACCGAAATCCCGCTGGGGGCCGCATGACGCCGCGGCTGTCGGAACTGGCGCATGGCCGCGACAACAATTTTCAGCTGATCCGCCTCCTGTCGGCGGCGGCCGTCGTGTTGTTCCACAGCTACGCGCTGACCAACCACTGGACGGACGAGCCGTTGTGGCGCGTGATGCCCGAACTCAATTTCGGCGCGCTGGGCGTGGCCTGCTTCTTTGTGATCTCGGGCTTCCTGGTCACGCAGAGCTGGCTTGCGCGCGCGGCCATCGTTCCCTTTGTCGCCGCGCGTGCGCTGCGCATCTACCCGGCGCTCATCGGCGCCGTCGTGTTCACCGTGTTGCTGGCCGGCTTGTCGAGCGCGCTCGACTGGCAGGACTTTCTCGGGCACGCGCAAACGCGCGACTATATCGTTCACGTGGCGCCCGGCTGGGAGATGAAATACCGTTTGCCGGGCGCATTCCCTGCGAACCCCATCGCCGCACGACGTCAACGGGTCGCTGTGGACGTTGCCGATCGAACTCCGGTTGTACGTCGCCGTGCTGGCTGCCGGCGTCCTGGGCTTGCTCGCGCGGCCCGTCGTGTGGCTGCTGGCGCTGTCGCTGCTGCTCGAACTCTTCGCGTGGCGGCCCGACCTGTTCCCGATGCCGCCGTACGACGAGGTCACGCGAAACCTCGTGCTGCTGTTCGCCTTGGGATCTCTCGCCTACGTGTGGCGCGGCGCCATCCCGGTGTCGCTCGCGGCCGCGGCTATCGCGTTGACGCTGGTGATCGCCGATCCGGCGGGACTCGCGCGCGGCGCGCTGTTCGCGCCGCTGCTCGCCTACGCCATGCTGGTCGCCGCCTACCATCCTCGGCTGCAATGGCCGGCGTTCAATCGCGTAGGCGACTATTCATACGGTGTCTACGTGTATTCGTTCCCGATCCAGCAGACGCTGCTCGAGCGCATCCCCGGCCTCACACCGCTGCCGCTGTTCGCGCTGGCGCTCGCCGCAACGCTTGCCGTGGCCGCCTTCTCCTGGCATTGCGTCGAGCGGCCCGCGCTCGGACTAAAATCGCGATTCAGGCGAACGGAACCGACTCCATGAACGCACCCAAGACGCTGCGCGAGGCTTCCTGCGCCGACGACTACGATCCGAATGCGATGGCGGTGGACAAGGCGCGCGCGATGATCCGGCATTTCCTTGCGCCGGTGACCGCCACCGAGCGCGTGGCGATTCGCGCGGCGCTTGACCGCGTGCTCGCGCAGGACGTCGTGTCGCCGATCGCGGTGCCCAGCCACGACAACTCGGCGATGGACGGCTGGGCCGTGCGCTTCGCCGATCTGCGCAATGACAGCGAAACCGAATTGAAGCGCGTCGGCGATTCGTTCGCCGGCAAGCCGCATGGCGGCCCGGTCGGCCCCGGCGAGACCGTGCGCATCTTCACCGGCGGCATCATGCCGGCGGGCACCGATTCGGTCGTCATGCAGGAGCGCGCGACGGAAATCGAGGGCGGCGTGCGCATCCCGGCGGCCGCGCTGGGCAAGGCCGGGCAAAACCGGCGCTTTGCCGGCGAGGACTTAAAGCAGGGACAGGTCGTGTTCGAGGTCGGCCAGCCGGTGCGGCCCGCAGAACTGGGCATGCTGGCGTCGCTCGGCATCAACGAGGTGACCGTCTACCGCAAGCTGCGCGTCGCGTTCTTTTCGACGGGCGACGAGCTGAAGTCGATCGGCACGCCGCTCGCCGAGGGCCAGATCTACGACAGCAACCGCTACACGCTCTACGGAATGCTGCGGCGCCTCAACTGCGACATCGTCGACATGGGCGTGGTGCCCGACGTGCCCGAGGAATTGGAGCGCGCGTTCGCGGCTGCGGCGGCGAACGCCGACGTCGTCATCACGTCCGGCGGCGTTTCCGTGGGCGAGGCGGATTTCGTCAGGCGCCTGCTCGACAAGTTGGGCGAGGTGCTGTTCTGGAAGATCGCGATGAAGCCCGGTCGCCCGCTTGCGTACGGCAAGATCGGCCAGGCGCATTTCTTCGGTCTGCCGGGCAATCCGGTGGCCGTGATGGTGACGTTCTACGCGTTCGTCCGCGATGCGCTGCTGATACTCGCCGGGCGGCGCGACGCGGGTCCGATGCCAATGTTCAGGGCCGCGCTGTCGGCGCCGATAAAGAAACTGCCGGGCCGCACCGAATTCCAGCGCGGCATCCTGTCGCCGGACGACGCCGGCGGCTGGACCGTGCGCACCACCGGCGACCAGGGCTCGGGCATCCTGTCGTCGATGTCGCGGGCGAACTGCTTCATCGTGCTGCCCACGGCCACCGGCAATGTCGCCGCGGGCGAAATGGTCGACGTGCAGTTGCTCGAAGGGTTGATCTAGGCGCACGCGGCGGCTATCATCGGCCGCAGGGGCCTTCACGCAGACGCCCCGCGCACTGATGGCTCTCGCGCCATCCAAGCTCTGCTTCATCGCCGCGCCACGCCGCGACAGGAGCAAACAGATGAGCATGGATACGAGACAACCGAGGCCTATCTCCCCGCAGGACCTGCAGCGACGAATGGGCGCGTTTCCGCCGCCCGCGCTGGTCGACGTGCGCCGGCAGCCCGCGTTCGACGCCGATCCGCGGATCATCGAGGGCGCGCTGCGGCGGACTCCCGAGACCGTCGCCGAATGGTCGCGCGAATTGGAGCCGTGGCGTCCGGTCGTCGTCTATTGCGTGCTCGGACATTCGGTGTCGCAGGACGCAGCGGCCGCGCTGCAGGCCGCCGGATTCGACGTGCGATACTTGGACGGCGGCATCGAGGGCTGGCGTGAAAGTGGCGGCGCGACGGCGCGCTTTGCTCCGCCGTCGCGATGGGTGACGCGCGCGCGCCCGAAGATCGATCGAATCGCGTGCCCGTGGCTCGTTCGGCGCTTCGTCGATCCGGCGGCGGAATTTTTCTACGTTCCCAACGCCGAAGTGCGCGAATTCGCGGAGAAGCACGGTGCCACCGCCTACGACATTCCCGGCGTCACCTACACGCACGTCGGGCCGGAGTGCAGCTTCGACGCGTTCATCCGGTTGCACAAGCTCGAGCATCCGGCGCTGGCGGCGCTCGCCACGATCGTGCGCGGCGCCGACACGTCCGCGCTGCATCTTGCCGCGCAGGCTCCCGGACTTCTGTCGGTCTCGCTCGGGCTTTCCGCGATGTTCGCCGACGACCACACGATGCTGAAGTGGGGAATGCTCGTCTACGACTCGCTCTATGCGTGGTGCCGCGAAGCGCAAGGCGAGACGCACGGCTGGTACCCCGAAAAACTCCGCGCGCCGGAACCTGCGTGAGCGTTGCCACGCCCGTCACGCCGCGCCCACCCACGCGCGCCGATGCGCTTCGCTACTGGTTTCGCCTGGGCTGCTTGAGCTTCGGCGGCCCGGCGGGACAGATCGCGCTCATGCATCGCGAGCTGGTCGACGAGAAGCGCTGGATCTCGGAGCGAAGGTTTCTGCACGCGCTAAACTACTGCATGGTGCTGCCGGGCCCGGAGGCGCAGCAACTGGCCACCTACATCGGCTGGCTGATGCACAGGACGTGGGGCGGCATCGTCGCCGGCGGCCTGTTCGTGCTGCCGTCGCTGTTCGTGCTCATCGCGCTGTCGTGGCTTTACATGGCGTACGGCAACGTGCCGGCGGTCGCGGGCGTGCTCTACGGCGTGAAGCCCGCTGTCGTCGCGATCGTCTTGCACGCTGCATGGCGCATCGGCTCGCGGACGCTGCGGCATCCGGTCCTGTGGGTGGTCGCGGCCGCCGCGCTGGTCGCGATCGCGGCGTTTTCCGTGCCCTTCCCTGCCATCGTTTTCGCGGCCGGGCTGGTGGGCTACGTCGGCGGGCGCGTCGCGCCGTCGGCGTTCACGATGAAATCGGCGCACGCCGCCGGCGATGGAGCGCATCTTCCGTCGATCATCGACGACGACACGCCGACGCCCGCGCATGCGCACTTCACTTGGCGGCACTTAGCCGCCGTGCTCGTCGCGTTCATGGCGCTATGGGGATTGGCGCTCGGTGCGCTGGTCGCGGCGTGGGGATGGGAATCACCGCTCGCGCAGATGGGATGGTTCTTCTCGAAAGCGGCGCTGCTGACGTTTGGCGGCGCGTACGCCGTATTGCCGTACGTCTACCAGGGCGCGGTCGAATCGTTCGCGTGGCTTTCGCCGCCGCAAATGATCGACGGCCTGGCGCTCGGCGAAACGACGCCCGGCCCGCTGATCATGGTCGTCGCGTTCGTCGGATTCGTCGGCGGCTGGGCGAAGCAGATCTTCGGCCCGGACCTGCTTCCATTGGCCGGCATCGGCGCCGCTTGCGTCGTGACTTTCTTTACGTTCCTGCCGTCGTTCCTTTTCATCCTGGCCGGCGGACCCGTCATCGAGACGACGCACGGCCAGTTGCGGTTCACCGCGCCGCTCACGGGGATCACCGCCGCCGTCGTCGGCGTGATCGTCAACCTCGCCGGCTTTTTCGCATGGCACGTGTTCTGGCCCGGCGGGTGGCGCCCCACCGCTACGCTCGCCGGGCTCGATCCGCTGGCGCTTAGCCTAGCCGTCGCTGCGACGGTCGCGCTATTCCGCTTCAAGATCGGTGTGATCCCCGTCATCCTGGCGTGCGGCGCAGCGGGGTTGGTCGCGGCGCTCCTCCGCTAGCGATCAGTTGCAGGGCCGCCGTTCGAGATGCCGGATCCGGCGTTCCAGGTCGAAGATGTCCGTCGACTGGGCGAGGTACGCCTCGCGCTGGTCGACCTGCTGGCGATAGAACCAATCGTTCAATCTCCGGGTCAAGCTTGCACGAATCGTGGGGGTGCAGCCATTTGTCCTGGACGAAGCGGCTGGCGCCTTGGGGGCGGGCGCGGACGGCATGACGTCCGAAAACGTCGCCTGCGCCAGCTGGATGCACAGCGCGATAAAGCCGGGTTCGGCTGCAGTGGGGGTGGAAATTCTCATGTTTTTAGCTCCTTTGCGCCTTGTGGGCGATTCCTGTGCAATATTGGTGCATCGCACAATACCAAGGTAGGGGTGACGCCGGGAATCGTCCAATCATTCTTTTGAATCAATGCTATTCGTTTGAATTATGTCCAACCAGCGCCTTTGGTGCGATGCAACATATTCTGGTATAATCCAACTTTGGCAGACAAGAACGGAGTCCTATGGAGCTCTACCAGCTCAGGAGCTTCGCGGCGGTCGCCGAGTTGGGACACCTCACCCGCGCAGCCGACCGTTTACACATCAGTCAACCGGCGTTGAGCGCCCAGATCAAGGCGCTCGAGGATGAGTTGGGTGTCGCGCTGTTCGAGCGCCTCCCCAGCGGCATGGAATTGACGCCGGCCGGGCGTCGCCTGCTCCCGGAAGCCCACAATGTCGTCGCCGCGGCTCAAGTGCTGCGCAGCCACGCCAGCGCGTTCAAGGGCGAGGTCGCCGGCCGCGTCCGCGTGGGCACCGTGTCCGACCCCGAGTTCATACGCGTCGGCGACCTGCTCGCGCAGGCCGTCGCGTCGTTCCCGCTGCTCGAAATCGAGTTGCACAACGAGGTTTCAGGTGCGGCCTTCGAGAAGGTGCGCGACGGCGCCCTCGACGCGAGTTTCTATTACGGCAACCTCACGCATCCGGCCGTGGCCGCCATTCCCTTGCGGCACTTTGCCTACCGCGTCGTCGCGCCGGTGGCGTGGCGCGAGCGCGTCCTGAACGCGCCGTGGGAGGAGATCGTCGCGATGCCGTGGATCATGACGCCGCCGATTAGCACGCACAGCGCGCTGGCCGGCGAACTCTTCCGCGAGCACGGCGCTTCCCCCGCGCGGCGCGTCGAGGCCGACCACGAGGCGGTGATCAGCTCGCTGGTCACGGCAGGCCTGGGCGTCACGCTGATGCGCGAGGATTTGGCGATCGCGGCGGCGGACCGGGACGAGATCGTACTGTGGGGCGACAAGCGGCTGCTGACCACACTCTCGTTCATCCACCTGGCCGAGCGCGAAGACGAGCCCGTCGTGCGCGCGCTGCGCGACGTCCTGGCGCGCGTCTGGACGCCGCTTCCGGAATCCGAAGCGGCCTGACGTCGGGGCACCGCGCGGCGACGCCGCGATGCGTTACCCTTGCCGCAACGCCGCCACCATCGTGGCCAGACGTTCTCCTTAGCCCGCCGTGCTCTCCGTTCGCGCCGTCACCAAGACCTTCGCAGGACCGCGCCCGCTGACCGTCTTGCGGAATGTCTCGCTCGACGTCGCGCGCGGCGAGTTCGTCGCGATCATGGGCGAGTCGGGCAGCGGCAAGTCGACACTCCTCAATCTCATCGCCGGCCTCGAGCGGCCCGACGGCGGCGTCATTTCGGTCGACGGGGCCGACCTTGCCGCGCTCGACGACGATGCGCTGACGCGTCTTCGCCGCGAGCGGATGGGTTTCGTGTTCCAGGCATTCCACGTGCTGCCCTACCTCACGGCAGCGCGCAACGTCGCGCTGCCGCTGGCGCTGCTCGGCGTGCGCGGACCCGATGCCGACGCGCGCGTGGCTTCCATTCTCGATGCGGTGGGCCTCGCCGGGCGGGGCCCCGGCATGCCGCGCGAATTGTCCGGAGGCGAATTGCAGCGCGTCGCCATCGCCCGCGCGCTCATCCATCGTCCGGCGCTCGTTCTCGCCGACGAACCGACGGGCAACCTCGACGCCGAGAACGCCGCGAGCGTGATCGCGCTGCTGCGGGGCCAACTGAAGGCACAGGGCGCGGCCGGAATTTTGGTCACGCATTCGCTCGCCGCCGCGAGCGCCGCCGACCGCGTGCTGGTGCTGGGCCGCGACGGATTGCGCGAGACGCCACGATCCGCGATGCAATGACGGCCGGACCGGCACACGTCGACATTCTCGCTGCGACGCTCGGCGGCGCGCTCGGCCGCAACCGCGGCCGCCTGCTGCTGTCGGTCTCCGCGATCGCGCTCGGCGTGGCGCTGGGCTTTGCCGTGCAGCTCGTCAACGAGGCCGCGATCGGCGAATTCGAAGGCGGCATGGCCACGCTGTCGGGCGACGCCGACCTCGAAGTGCGCGGGTCCGGCGCCGGCTTCGACGAGAATCTCCTCACCCGATTCGCAACCGATCCGGACATCGCCGTCGCGAGCCCGATCGTCGAGGTCGATGCGCGGATCAAGGGGCGCGGCGAGGCATTGCCGATCTTCGGCGTCGACTCGTTCCGCGCGGGTGCCGTCACCCCGGCGCTGGTGGGCAACGCCGCCGACGCACTCGACGTGCTGCGCTCGGATCGGATCTTCCTGACGCCCCCCGCCACGACGTGGCTGGACGCTCCGACGGGCGCAACGGTGACACTGCAGTCCGGGCTGCGCGACGTGCCGCTGACCGTGGCGGGTCCCGTGCAATCGCCGACGCGACAGCGATATGCGGTCATGGACATCGCCGCCGTCCAGGAACAGTTCGGTCGTTTGGGTCTTCTCACGCGCATCGACCTTCGCGTGCGTCCCGGCGTCGACGTACGCGGTGTGCGCAGCCGGCACCTGGCCGCGCTGCCCGCGGGCGTGGCGATCGAAGCGCCGCAGGCGCGCACCGACGCGACGTCGCGCATGTCGCGCGCGTACCGCGTCAATCTCAACGTGCTGGCGCTCGTCGCACTGTTCACCGGCGGCTTGCTGGTGTTCTCGACGCAGGCGCTGTCCGTCGTCCGACGGCGTGCGCAATTCGCGCTGCTGCGCACGCTGGGCCTTCCCCGCCGACGCTTAGTCGGCCTGCTCGTCGTCGAAGGCGCGGCCGTCGGCGCGCTGGGTTCGCTGCTCGGCTTGCTCGCAGGGTATGCGCTCGCGGTGGCGGCGATGCGCGCGTTCGGCGGCGACTTGGGCGCCGGCTATTTTCGCGGCGTCACGCCGACCGTCACTGTCGCACCCTTCGCTGCCCTGATCTTCGGGGCGCTGGGGATAGCGGTGGCGGTCTTGGGCACTCTCGCGCCGGCGCTCGAGGCTGCGCGCGCGGCGCCGGCGGCGGCGCTCAAGGCCGGCGGCGAACAGGCGGCATTTCGTCCGCTGCAACGCGCGTGGCCGGGCATGGTGCTGCTGGCCGCGGGCGCGCTGGCCGCGCTGTTGCCGCCGATAGCGGGATTGCCGCTGTTCGGGTACCTGGCCATCGCGACGCTGCTCTTCGGTGCGTTGCTGCTGATGCCGCGGGCAGCATCGCTGCTGTTGGCGAACGTGCCCGATCCGCGCACGGTCCCAGCGGCGCTCGCGTTCGACCAATTGCGCGGCGCGCCGGGACAAGCGTCGGTCAGTGTGGTCACGATCGTCGCCAGCGTATCGCTTATGGTATCGATGGCGATCATGGTGGCGTCGTTTCGGCAGTCGCTCGACGACTGGCTCACGACGATCCTGCCTGCGGACCTGTACGTGCGCGCGGGCGCCTCGGGCGACAGCGCGTATTTCAGCGCCGACGATCAGCGCAAGTTCGACGGACTGCCCGGCGTGCGCCGCGTTGCCTTCATGCGCGTGCAAGGCATCGTCGTCGATCCGCGTCAGCCACGTGTCGTCCTGCTGGCGCGCGACCTTCCGGCGGACGATCCGGCGCGCGCATTGCCGCTGGTGCAGATGGGACCGCGGGTGACAGGCAACGCGCGTCCGATGTGGGTGAGCGAAGCCGCCGCGGATCTCTACGGTTACCGTCCCGGACTCGAGGTCAAGTTGCCGCTCGGCGGGCGTGCCGTCGCCTTCACCGTCGCGGGCGTGTGGCGCGATTACGCGCGGCAGCAGGGCGCCATCGTGATCGAGCGCTCGCGATATGTGGCGCTGACGGGCGACGCAACGGCCAGCGAAGCGGCGCTCGTCCTCGAACCGGGTGCGCGCGCCGATGGCGTCCGGCGCGAAATCGAGGCGCGCCTGGGCGGCGCCAGCCGGCTGACGTTTGCCACGCCGGGCGACATTCGGGCGGTGTCGCTGCGGATCTTCGACCGGACGTTCGCCGTGACGTACGCGCTGGAGGCCGCGGCGGTGGGCATCGGCCTCGTCGGGCTGTCGTCCGCTTTCGGCGCGCTGGTGTTCGCGCGGCGGCGCGAGTTCGGCATGCTGCGGCATGTCGGCATGTCGCGACGGCAGATTGCCGGCATGCTGGCCACCGAGGGACTCGTCATCAGCGGCATCGGCCTCGCGGCGGGCTTAGGGCTGGGATGGCTGATGAGCCTTATCCTGATCTTCGTCGTCAACCGCCAGTCGTTCCATTGGAGCATGGACCTGCACATGCCGTGGCTTTCGCTCCTGGCGCTCGCCGCGATGCTCCTCGTCCTGTCGACGGCGACGACGCTCGTCAGCGCGCGCGGCGCGATGACCAGCGACGCCGTTCGCGCCGTCAAGGATGACTGGTGAAGCGGCGCGCGTTCCTGCTCGTCCCGCTCGCGCTGGCCGGCGCGCCGGCACGCGCGCGAGCTCGCTATCCGGCGGTCACTGCGGATACGGCGCTTTCGTTTCCGCGGGACCACGGCAGCCATCCGGCGTTTCGCACCGAGTGGTGGTACTTCACTGCGTGGCTGCGCGACGGCGATGGACACGACATCGGCGCCCAGATCACCTTCTTTCGCAACCGCCCTGGCGTCGCCGAAGACGGAACGAGCCGCTTCGCGCCGCGGCAGCTCCTGTTCGCGCACGCGGCGATTGCGGATCCGCGCTGGGGACGGCTCCGACACGACCAGCGCGCGGCGCGCGCTGGCTTCGGGCTGGCGGAGGCGGCAGAGGCGACGACCGACATCCATATCGGCGACTGGTCGCTGCGCCTCGCGGACGACACGTACGCGGCGCGGGTCAACGCGCGCGACTTCACGATCGACCTCGAGTTCACGAGCCATCGCCCGCCGCTGTTGCAGGGAACGCGCGGTGTCAGCCGCAAGGGTCCGCGCGCAGGACAGGCGAGCTACTACTACAGCCGGCCGCATCTCGCGGCGTCAGGCACGGTGGCGGTGGACGGCCGCGCCACCGCCGTGCGCGGCGAGGGGTGGCTCGATCACGAATGGTCGAGCGAGTACCTGGCAGCGGAGGCGCGAGGGTGGGATTGGGTCGGCCTCGACCTCGACGACGGATCGGCGCTGATGGCGTTCCGCATTCGCGACCTGGGCGGCGGTACGTACTGGTCCGGCGGCGCGCTGCAGGATACGGCAGGCACGGCGCGCGATCTGCCGCCGGTGGAAGTCCGGTTCACGCCATTGCGCCTCTGGCGCTCGCCACGAACGGGTATCGAGTATCCGGTCGCGATGCGCGTCGAAGCCGGCGGCCGCGACATCACGCTCGAACCGCTGTTCGACGACCAGGAACTCGATTCGCGCGCAAGCGTGGGGACGATCTACTGGGAAGGCGCCGTGCGCGCAACAGCCGGAGGCCGCGAGATCGGACGCGGCTATCTTGAATTGACCGGTTACGGCAGCGCGCTGAAACTTTGACTCGCGCGCGCTTCACGGCCGGTCCGCGGCCTTCAGCGCTTCCCGCGCGGCCGGCGCCAGCGGATCGCCGCGGCTATTTGCGATTCGCGACAACACCTCCCGCGAAGCCGGACCCGCGACGATGCCGAGGCCGGCCACGGCGTTCGCCCGATATCCAGTGGCAAAGCGCCTTACCTGGTCGTCGACGTACGCCTGTCGCGACGTGCGCCGGAAGCGATCGAGATCCTGTTTGCTGACGCCTTCGATCTTGTATTCGTCGAGCGGAAACTTTGCGCGCGCCGCGTAACGCTCTTCGGCCGCCGTGCGCGCGTCGCGCAGCGCCTCGGGCGGAGGCCCGTCGACGATGGCCTTGCGGAAGGCGGCGGACAGCGGCTCGCGATACCGCCGCATCTCCTCGATCAGCGCGCGCTCCTCGTCGCCGACGCACGTCGCGAGCACCCAGCGGTTGAAAACCGAAAGGACTTCGGGCGACAGTCCGTAGCGCGGTTGCGCGGCGGCGAACGTGCAGACAATCGCGAAGGATCCGAAAACCGCCCACCGCAGGACGCGGCGGACGATGGGGTTGGCAGGTGTCATCGTCGTCTCGCCCTTCAATTGGCCGGCCAGCTGCCGTCGTCCCACAGGCGCTTCTTGATCGGAGGGCAATCCAGCGTGAGGGTGTCGCGGTCGCAGTTGCGCGTCGGCAAGCCCGGGCGCAGGTTGAACACCTGATTGATCGCCGAGTTGGGCCGCAGATGCGCGCGGAACGTCTGCCCCTCGGTGAAGAACTGCCGGTAGCTGCTGGCCGAATGCATCACGTTGGTCATGCCGAAGTCGGACGTGAGGTCGTCGATGTGCTCGAGGCCGAAATCGTGCCCCAGCTCGTGCGCGAGCAATTCGGCACCCGACCCGGCAGCGATCGCGACAAAACTGCCGCCGATCGCGCACGCGTTGCCGCGCGACGTCGACCCGTCGACCAGTCCGACCAGGTAGACGTTGAGGCGCCCCTGGCGCGCGCCGATGTCCGCCTGTATCGCCGTGACGGTTGCGTTGGCGGCGCCGCAGGCAAACGACGCGTAGGTCGCGGCCTTGGGGTTCGTCGTCGCGTCCACGATCTCCACCGGCATGTGCACGCCCATCCGCTCGTCGGTGTAGATCTGCTGCGCTGTCTGCCACAGCGTCAGCGCCGTCTGCTGCGTGGTCACATACGGTCCGGCAACGACCCAGATCGTGACCGGCGTGTCGAATGCGCCTGCGAACGGGACGGTGACGGTCTGATTGCCGAACGCCGTCGCCCACAGCACCGGCTGCAGCGCGACCGGCCGGTCGCGCGTAAATGCGATGACCTCGCCGGTTCCGGCCCGCACGCCGACATTGACGTTGTCCGTCGCTGTGACGAAGCCCTGGTAGGCCGCGGACGGCGTGCTCGAGCCGTCGCTGACGAGCGCGCCGTCGGGTGCTCCGGAGCCCGCGGCGAACGCGAGCGTAGCCGTGCCGGAGACCGGCGCACACATGATGACGGCGTCGGGGCCATAACCTTCCGCGACGTACCCTGCGGCGATCATTTGCGCCTTGATCGCCGGCGCCCCCGTGTAGCGGTGATTCGAGTCGGCGCGCTGGTTCCAAAGCCGGTAGATGGGCGCGGTGTTGGCGGGACAGGCCCCCGTCGTCGTATCGGGCAGCGCGATGAAGAAGACCGCAGGCGATTCGAAGACGTAGCCGCTGTAATTGGCGTCGGTCGTGGACTTCTGCTGGATCGTATTGCACTCCGCAGGCGATGCGGAGAAGAAGTGCGAATTGCCGTGCGCAGGAGGAATGTAGAAGCGGCACACGGGATTCACGCCGGCCCCGCCGCTGGCCTGGCTGGGAAAGACCTTGAACGACTGCCCCGTTCGCGCCCAACCCGGAATGCGCCCCGTGTCCAGCGCGTCGATGTCGGGCTGCAAATTGCTGATGAAGTAATGGTCGAGCGCGGCGTTGTAGAACTCGACGGAAGTCACGAAGAGAGCGGGAAGCGACACCGCCTTGCCGGCGAAATTGGTGGCGACGTTCGGGATCGCCGCGCCGGCGCGATTGCGCGCGCCCAGTCCATCCGCAGGCAGCGACGCGTAGGTCATCGTGTCGACCCCCGCGTAATCGAGCGTCGCGCCATCCGTGGCCAGGAAGCCGTTGGGAATCACGTAGTCCGGCGCGATCAAGCCCAGCGCCGCCAGGCCGGCGGTTCCCAATAGCACTCGCTTGCCCGCCGTCGCGGCGCCGGGCAGGTCGGCCGGGAACGTAAAGGTCTTCGCGACGCCCGCGTGGGTGCTGGTGAATGTGTGTCCCGACCACCCGTTTTCGCCGTTGGCACCTTGCGCCTCGTGCAGCACGACGAATTGCACGGTGCCATCGGCATTCGAGTAGACCTGCTCGATCTCGAACGTGTGGAAGCTCGCGAAGGCGGCCGTTGCCGCCGCGGCCATCGCGCCGGCAACGGCACCGCGAATAAGGTGGGTCAGGATGGATTCCTCATGCTGCATGCCGCGCGTCCCAAGCTTACTTCCGCCCCCGATATATCTTATCCTTGTTCCGCCATGAACGCGCTTCGCTCATGAACAGTCTCGTCGTCGGTATCATCTCGGGTGCGTTCGGCATGGCGTACATCGTCTACGGACGGCGCCAGACGAAGGTCGTCGCCGTCGTCGCGGGAGTGGTGTTGTGCATCTACCCGTATTTTGTCGAGGGCCTGTTCGCCCAATGCGCGATCGGCGCGGCGCTGCTGGCCGCGCCATTTCTCATCGATTTCTGATCGCGGCGGCCGCGTTGTTCGCGCTCGCGGGCGCGCCGGCATCGGCGGTCCCCGGCGAACCCGCGCTCGCCGAGTACGCGATTCGCTGGAACCCGGCCGAAGGCGGACCGGCAACGGCGCAGTCGGCGATCGTCCTGCTCGACATGAAGAGGCCGCAGGTGAGCGCATACCGCGTCGAGTACTACGACGTCCCCGCCACGACGGCAACGCCCGCGGGTTTTTCGGTGTCGTTGCGAAGGCGCACGGCCGCGTCGGGGCGGGGCGACCTCACGTGGAAGCTCCGCGGTGATCACGCGTTGCGGGATTGGGCGTGTCCGCTCAAGGATGCACGTCAAAGCAAGGCCGAGGTTGACGTCGCCTTCGCGGCCAGGGAGGCGGTCGATCGCGCGTATTCGTACAGCTGCACGAGCGCCAGGTCGCTCGACCCGCAGCCCGGCATCGCCGCCAGCGTCAGGCCGTGCGTGGCGGACGTGCGGCGGTGGGAGAAGGCCGGCCTCAAAGTCGAAGAGTGGCGCTTCGCGGGGGAACGCCGGGTCATCGAAGTCTCGCGCGGAGGCTCCAACGACGCGGACGCGGTCGCCGCATTTCGCGCGCAGGTCGTGGCCCCGCTGATCAATGCCGGAATTGTTCCGTCAGTTGAGAGCAAGACCGAGCTCGGCAGCCGCTGCGAATAGTCGCCTAGCGCCGGGCGGCGGTGGTCACGCCTCGGACATCGGCCACCAGCGCGAGCGCGCGCTTCAGCACCGCAAGGCTTTGCACCTCCACGGTGAACGCCATCCGCGTGTGCATGTTGCGCGTCAGCGTATTGGCCGCGGTGACGTTGATCTTCTCGCGCGACAGGACTTCCGAGATGTCGCGCAGCAGCCCCTGCCTGTCCATCGCCTCGACGACGATGTCGACGGGAAACACCTCGTCGCGAGGCGCGCCCCAGTCAGCGGTGATCAGCCGCTCGGGCTGCGTCGCGCGCATCCGCGTGACGTTGACGCAGCTCGCGCGGTGGATGGTCACGCCTTTTCCGCGCGTGACGAATCCCACGATCGGATCCGGCGGCGCGGGCTTGCAGCAGCGTGCGAGGCCGGTCAGCAGGCGGTCGACGCCGACGACGAGGATGCCGCCGCCCGAGCCCGCCGCGCGGCTCTTGCGCATCTGCACTTCGGGTTCCGGCGCGGCCGGCGCGGGTGCCAGCGGCGCAGCGAGCGCCTGGATGGCCGTTTGCACCTGCTTGGTGTTGATTTCGTCGCGCGCAAAGGCCGCGAAGAAGTCTTCCGCCTTGTCGAAACCCGCCTTGGCGGCGAGGGCGTCGAGCTTGAGCGCCGTGTGACCTGTTCGAGCGAGTTCACGCTCGACCAGTGCGCGTCCCTGCGCGACGGTCTCATCGTGCTGCTGTGCGCGGAACCATTGCCGGACCTTGGTGCGCGCCCGATGGCTGTGCACGTAGCCCAGATCCGGATTCAGCCAGTCGCGCGACGGTCCGCCCTGCTTCACCGTGACGACCTCGACCTGCTGGCCATTCTTCAGCGTGTAATGCAGGGGCACCATCTGGCCGTCGACAGTGGCGCCGCGGCAGCGGTGGCCCAGGTTCGTGTGCACGGCGTACGCGAAGTCGACCGGTGTCGACCCGCGCGGCAGGTCGACGACCTTGCCCTGCGGCGTCAGCACGTAGATGGAGTCGGTGAAGAGGCTCTCCTTGAACGCGGACAGCCACTCGGACGAATCCGCGACGGCATCTTTCCAGTCGAGCACCTGCCGCAGCCATCCGATCTTTTCGTCGAAGGTCGGGTCGTGCCGCACGCCCTTCAACGTGCCTTCCTTGTAACGCCAGTGCGCGGCGACGCCGAATTCCGAATGCTGGTGCATTTCGAAGGTGCGGATCTGCACTTCGAGCGGCTTGCCCTCGGGACCGATCACCGCCGTATGCAGCGACCGGTAGTTGTTGGCCTTCGGCTTGGCGATGTAGTCGTCGAACTCGCGCGCCAGCGGCGTCCACAGGTGATGGACGAGACCCAGCGCCGCGTAGCAGTCCTTCACCGATTCGACGAGGATGCGCACGGCACGAATGTCGTAGAGCGCGTCGATGCCCGCCTGCTTGCGGCGCATCTTGTTCCAGATGCTGTAGATGTGCTTCGGCCGTCCGGTCACCTCCGCCGTGATGCCGGCGGCCGCCAGCTCGCGTTTCAACGTGCCGAGCACGTCCTCGATATAGCGCTGCCGGTCGAGCCGGCGCTCATCCAGCATCCTGGCGATCGACTTGTACGCGTCCGGTTCGAGCGCGCGCAGGCACAGGTCCTCCAACTCCCACTTCAGCTGCCAGACGCCCAGTCGGTTGGCGAGCGGCGCGAAGAGGTCGAGAACCTCGCGAGCCACCTGCGTGCGAACGGCGGGGTCGCCCGTCATCAGCGACCGCAACGCCTGCGTGCGTTCCGCGAGCTTGATCAGCACGACGCGGATATCCTCCACCATCGAGAGGAGCATCTTGCGCAGGTTCTCGGCCTGCGCCGCACGCTCCTCGCGATCGCCGGTCGACGGTGTGGTGCGGATGGCGCCCATGCGGGCCACGCCGGCCACGAGTGTGGCGACGTCGGCGCCGAATTGCGCGGTTACCGCGTCGGCATCGAATGCGCCCGCGACGGGCAGTCCGAGCAGCAGCGCGGCACGGATGGAATCGGGATCGAGCTTGAGGCCGGCCAGGATCGTCGCCGTGCCCAGTGCGCGGTCGAGGACCGCTTCGCCATCGGGCATCGCCACATCGGTGCCGAGTGCGCGCGCGTAGTCGAAAGCCGCCGCGAACGACGTGCGCTCATCGGCGCCGTAATCCTGGGTAAGGGAGTCGAGCCACGCGGCGACCGCCTGCGGCGCGGCGGCTTCCGGCGCGGCATGCAGCACGGCAACCATGGCGGAATTATACGTGGCGCATCGGCACCCCCTTGCAATCGCGCGGCCTTAGCAAATTACCTAGGCGACCTCCTTCACGCCGTCGGCGCTCGTTCGGGGCGCACGTGGGACGAGTCCCAGCGTGCGCCGCAATACGGGGATCAGGACAACGGGGGAGAACAGCGCGAAGGGACTGCGCGTCAAGTGCATCACTTCGAGGAACCGCGTCAGGACGCGCGGATGCTCGGCGGACAGCTCCAGCACGTTGACGTTGTACCAGCCAAGCATGCCGCTGCCCGCCGGCCGCTTGCCGACGGCGCCGGGATAGAGAAAATCGGCGCCCGTCGCCAGCAGCCACGGGCCGTCGATGATGCGCGCCGCCCGCCGGAAAAACCGCCGTGGAAGGCCCGCGAGGCTTAGCTGTTCACGCAGGCAGTCGTCCAGCGCCGCCGCCTCGAGTCCCGCCACGCTCATGCCCTGCCCGTAGAGCGGATTGAAGCTGCACATCGCGTCGCCGATCACGACCAGGCCGTCGGGAAAGCGGCGCATCTTTTCGTAATGCCGGCGCCGCTGCGCGGGAAAGCGGATCGTGGTGATCGGCGTGCGCGGCGTCGCGTTCTTGATCGCGTCGTAGATGTCGGGGCGCTCGAGGCTCCGCGCGAATTCGAGAAAGCCGACGTCGTCGCCGGGCGGATAGTCCTTGAGGCACCCGGACAGCGTGACGATCCAGCCGTTGCCTTCGACCGGGGACACGATGCCAGTGCGCGTGCCGTGCGGCGCCTTGGCGTAGACCAACAGCATCCGCCAGTCCCGGCCAGCCTGCGGGGGCCGCTGGTAGACGCGCGTCGAATAGCCCAGGTCGATGACCACGGTTTCCTCCGGAGGCTTGGGGTAGCCCATCGCCTCGAGCCATTGCGGAACGTGGCTGCCGCGGCCGCCGGATTCGACGACGAGGTCGGCGGCGAGGTCAGCGACCGCGCTCGACCCGCCTCGGCGGCGGACGCGCACACCCCGCACCGCGCGCCTGTCGGCGTCCGTCAGGAGTTCGCAGGCGTCACCTGCTGCGAACGCGACATTCGGCAGCAGCGCTAAGCGTCGCCGCAGATGCCATTCGAGGAAGGGCCGGCTTTGCGCGAGCAGGGGAACGCCGGACAACGGCCGCGATTTCCACACGCCATGATGGAACCAGCGGGCATCGCGGCCGCAATCGAACGTCTCGGCGCCGGCTGCGATCAGATCCGCCGTGAAACCCGGAAAGAATCGCTCGAGCACCGCCGCGCCGGAGCGGAGCAGGACATGGATGTGCTGGTCCTGCGGCACGCCCTTGCGGTGTCCGGGCGCCTCGGGCGCGGCGTCGCGTTCGACGACGGTGACACCGGCGAAGTGCCGCGCAAGCGCACACGCGGCCAGCAGCCCGGCCATGCTGCCGCCCAGCACGACGGCGTGTCCGGGACGGGGTGGAGTCGGGGCGCCTCTTGCGGCCATCAGGACGATAGTGCAGCGGCCGTCGTGGCGATGCGTGCGCGAAGCGCGCGTTTGGCAACAATAGTGCCGCGCCACCGCCCACCAACGCGCTGCCGCGTGTTGTTTGTGGTGAACAGCGGCTATGATACCGCGGTCCGGGCATGGACTGCCGTCGTGCCGGGCAGTGTTCACTGACGAAACGCACGCCGACAAGGGAACTCTCGAAGCCTCATGCAATGCGCGCAATGCCGTTTCGAAAACGGCGAAGGACAGCGGTTCTGCAGCGAATGCGGTACCGCGCTACCCCTCACTTGTCCCGACTGCGGATCCGCCAACGTCACCGGCGCGAAATTCTGCGGGTTTTGCGGCCGGAACCTTGTCCGGGGAGCTGTTGCGGGTGTCATTCCCGACGCCCGGTCGCGTCAAAATCTTTCGGAGCGCCGCCAACTGACGGTGATGTTCTGCGACCTTGCGGACTCGACGGCGCTGTCCGCGCGGCTCGACCCCGAAGACACGCGCGAGGTGATCCGGCTGTACCAGGAGACGGCTTCCAGGGTCATTTCCGAGTTCGACGGCTTCATCGCGCGTTACATGGGCGACGGAATCCTCGCCTACTTCGGGTATCCGCGCGCCTATGAAAACGCGGCCGAGCGCGCGATTCACGCCGGGCTGAACGTCGTGGACGCGGTCGCGGCGCTCGAGCCGATGCCGGGGCTCAAGCTGCGCGTGCGCGTCGGCATCGCGACCGGGTTGGTCGTCGTCGGCGACACCGTCGGTTCCGGGTGGGCGTCCGAGAAGGACGTCATCGGCGATGCGCCCAACCTCGCGGCGCGGCTGCAGAGCTTGGCGCCGCCCAATTCCGTGATCATCGCCCCCTCCACGCAGCGGCTGGCCAGCGGCCAGTTCGAGTTCCAGGACATGGGCGAGCAGACGTTGAAGGGCATCGCGCAGCCCGTTCGCGCGTGGAAAGTGATCGGCGAGCGCCACGTCGAGAGCCGGTTCCAGGCCGCGCGCGTCGCCCCGCTGACGCCGCTCGTGGGCCGCGAGGCCGAATGCAACCTGCTACGCGACCGGTGGCAGAAGGTCGTCGCCGGCCACGGCCAGGTGGTCGGCATCGGCGGCGAGGCGGGCATCGGCAAGTCGCGGCTGGCGCGCGTCATCATCGACGAGACGCGCGACGACAGCGCCGTCTGGGTGATCGAGCTGCAATGCTCACCCTTCCACACGCAGAGTTCCCTCTATCCGGTCGCCGATCACCTGCGGCAGCGGATCTTCGGCGACGACAGGCTGCAGGACGACGCCTTGCGGTGGTCGGCCATCGAAGCTTACCTGCGTACGACATCGCTCAATGTCGACGATGCATTGCCGCTGTTCGCCAACCTGCTGTCGGTGCCGCCGCCCGCCGACCGGCCGCCCGCGGCGATCACGCCGGACCGCGCGCGCCTCCTGATGCGGCACTTCCTCGTGACGGTGCTGATCGACATGGCGCGCGCCAGTCCCGGTATCTTCATCCTCGAGGACCTGCATTGGGCCGATCCGTCCACGCTCGACCTGGTCGACTTCTTCATCGAGCGCATGCGCGATGCCAGGATCCTCGTGCTGCTTACGCACCGGCCGGAGTTCGACCACCCGCTGGCGCCGCAGGCGCACGTCACCAGCGTAGCGCTTGCGCGGCTGCGCGGCGCCGATGCGTCGGAACTGGTGAGGCTCGCGTTCCGCGAGCAGGACTTCGCGCCGGACGTGCTGCGCAAGGTCATCGAAAAGACCGACGGCGTTCCCCTCTACATCGAGGAATTCACGAAGGCGGTCGTCGAATCGCGGCAAGCCGCCATCTCGGCCGCAACGTCGCAGGTCGTCATTCCCGCGAGCCTGCACGATTCGCTGCTCGCGCGGCTCGACCTGTTGGGCGAAGCGAAGGGCATCGCCCAGCTGGCGTCGATGCTCGGGCGCGAGTTCGACCGCGACGTCCTGGCGGCCGTGTGGACCGGCTCGGCGGATTCGCTCAGCACGGGACTTGCGCGGCTCGTGCAGGCGGAGTTCATCTATCGGTCAAGCGACGGCGCGCGCGAGCGGTATCTGTTCAAGCATGCGCTGATTCAGGACGCCGCCTACGAGTCGCTGCTGAAGAGCAGCCGCGTGGCGCATCACCGGCGCATCGCCGAGGTGCTCGAGAGGCAGTTCGCCAACGTCATGACCGAGCAGCCCGAAGTCGTCGCGCATCACTACGCCGCCGGCCGCGTTCCGGAACGCGCGGCGCAGCTCTGGTTCGACGCGGGCCAGCGCTCGTTGCGCCGCAATGCGCACGTGGAAGCTGCCGCGCATTTGCGAAGCGCGCTCGCGACGCTCGCCGAAACACCCGACACGCCGCAGCGCTCCCTCTCAGAGCTGGACATGCAGATCACGCTGGGCACGGCGCTGGTCGCCGCCAAGGGCTATGCGTCGCCCGACGTTGAGGCCACGTGGTCGCGAGCGCAGCAGTTGTGCGCGATCGTGGGCGACGTGCCGCAACAGTTTCCGGCACTGTTCGGCTTGTGGATGTACGAATGCGTGGGCGCCCATCATCGGGCCGCGCTGCTCCTGACCGAGAATATCGTGAGGCGGGCGGAGGCCGTCGGCAGCGACGACCTGCTGATCGAGGCGCGGCTGGCGATGGCCATCTCCTTGTTCTTCCTGGGCGAATTGGCCGACGCGCAGGCGCACTTCGAGCGCGTGGGCGCGATGTACGACCCCACGCGACACGCCGGCCATCGTTTTCAATTCGGCCAGGATCCGGCATCGGTCGCGCAGAACTACCTGTCGTGGATCCACTGGCTGCGCGGAGAGACAGGCGTCGCGCTCGAGACGAGCGGGCGGGCGCTGACGTTCGCGCGCGGCCTCGAGCATCCGTTTACGCTGTCGTTCGCGCTCGCCTTCGCCGGCTGGCACCGCCTGTATTGTCGCGACCTGCCGGGCGCCGACGCGCTGACCGCCGAAGAGATCCAGCTCTGCACGGACGAGGAAATCCCGGTCTTCCTGTCGCACGGCCACGTGATGGCCGCATGGTCGCGATGCGAAAAAGGCGATGCCACGGGTCCGGCGGCCATGCAGTCGGCGCTCGACTTCTTCCGCGCCACGGGCTCGCGCTGCTTCCTTCCGTACTGGGACGCGTTCCACGCCGACGCGCTTTCCGCGCGGGGTGACCACGCGGAAGCGGGCCTGCTGCTCGACCATGCGTTCGCGGCGATGGAGGCGACGGACGAGCGCTGGGCCGAAGCCGAACTGCATCGAATCCGCGGCCTCTTGCTCGAGCGCCGCGGCGAGGACGCCACCGCTATCGAAGGCTGCCATCGGCGCGCGCTCGCAAGCGCACGGCAACGTGGCGCCAAGGCCTGGGAGTTGCGAGCGGCGGCGAGCCTGGCTTCCTGCCTGCGGACACAGGGCCGCACGGCCGACGCGCGGGCCGAGCTCGCGGCGGCGCTGTCGGACTTGAGCACCCTTTCCGGCAGCCGCGACTTTGTCGAAGCTACCCATCAATTGCAGTCGCTCCCCGCCTGAACACTTCAACGGAGAAAAACATGGCAGCACGCACTTCATCGCGCGAGAGCCCGTTTCCCGATCTCGCGATCGACGACTTCCTCTATGGGCACGAAGGACCGTGGCCGCAGCCCAGCCGCGACCACCCGTTCGGCCTGGCACCCGGCATCTACCAGATTCCCAAGGCGGAGTGGGACGACTGGACTAGATTCGTCGGTGACTATTACCTGGAGAAGGCGGCGCCGTTCGGCGTGAAGTCGGCGGAAATCGCCGTCCACGACGCCCTCGAGACCGCGTCGGAATACGCGGAAATCACCGACGCGGAATTCAACCTCCTCGTGTGCGAAGGCCTGTACAGCAAGTTCCTGTCCGATCTCGACCCGCGCGACAAGGAAACATTCAAGGACCTGATCACCGACACCGAACGCTTCGATTACCTGAAGTCCGACTACAGCTGCATGCGCGTGGTGAGGCAAACCCATCCGGGCGAGGCCGCGGCGGCGTCCGTCGCGCTGATCCGCCGGCCGAAGAACGACAAGGATTTCAATTACGAGGTGGTGGCCATCCAGCTGCAGCACTGGGACAAGGACGCGAAGAAGTTCGTCATCTCGCCGGTGTTCACGAACGCCGATGGCGAGGCGTGGCGCATCGCGCGCTACTTCCTGCTGCAGGGAGCGATCCAGCGCATCAACCTGATCGACCA
Source organism: uncultured beta proteobacterium (assembly GCA_963828045.1). Lineage (GTDB taxonomy): Bacteria > Pseudomonadota > Gammaproteobacteria > Burkholderiales > Casimicrobiaceae > VBCG01. The sequence goes on from CAWHCM010000002.1 coordinate 238,171, forward strand.
TACCGAGGTCCACTTCCCGCCGGACGCGATCAACGCGATCACCAAGACGGTATTGCCGAAGGACAACCTGGTGCTGCGCCTGCTGCGGCCGCACATGTGGCTGTCGATGTGCGTCAACAACACGGTTCTCGAGGGCCAGCGATCGCTGATCAACCGCAACACGTGGTATCCGTGGAGCCCGTTCGTCGCCGCCGGCGACGAAGTGCGCAAGCTGCTGCCGTTCGGCTGGTACGGTTCGCAATACTATTCGGCGAAGTTGTCGCCGGGTGACGCATCCAAGGATGCCTATTTCGACGAGCCCAACAGTTCGTACCCGGCGTACCGCTACGATCCCGTGCCGCCGCAGATTGCATCGCGCTACGGCGAGTTTCTGAATGCGTATTTCGCCCCCGTGCGCAAGTTCGTGCGCGGCGTCGTCGACCAGATGAGCGACGTCGACTGGAGGGAAGTCCGCTACTGGGCCGACCACGTCACGGTCTGGATACCGGGATTTCCCTCGGGCGACGACCTGATCGGGCCCGGCGCGGATGGCGTTGCCCCGAACAAGGACCTGCTCGCGGACGCGCTCGCGCACTTCATCTGGAACGCGTCGGTGCGCCATTCGGCGGACCACCAGACGCTGCACGAGATGATGGACGGCCGCCGCGACGCCAGCGGCAAGGTTATCGAGCCGGCGAAGCCCGTGCCGTTCATCATGCGCGTCGCGCCGCCCATGTCCCGCGACTACAAGCTCACACCTGCCAGCATGGACACGTCGGGGATGCACTTTCTCGAAAAAGCCGAGGCGTTCATCGAGCACCTGACCCGCAACACGCCGCTGTGCTGGCCCACCGACCTCTTGCACGCGCACTGGGCCGACCTGTTGTTCTACATGCCGCACAACTCGCGCCGGTTGATGGACGTGGCCGCCACGATGGACGGCGACCCCAACCAGAACTATGCGTTCGACACGCCTGCGCTGATAGCGCTGGTCGCGCAGTTCCAGCAGGACCTGCGCGCGCTGGACGCGACGCTGGCGAAGGACCCGGCGAAGCACTTCGTGCCGCTGTCGGACATCGCCAGCAGCATCCAGTACTGAAATTGGGCTGAACGCGGGCTAGAGCGGGGCGCCGGCGGCGACCGCGATCGTGTCCGCCAGCGCCTCCGCGTGGCGGTCGGCAAGACTCCGCTCGTGCGCCTCGACCATCACGCGCAGCACGGGCTCGGTACCGGACGGGCGCAGCAGCACGCGGCCGGCATTGCCCAGCGACGCCACCGCTGCACGCTCCGCGCTGCAGACCGTCTCGCTTGCCTTCCAATCCCAGTCGCGCCTCACCGGCACGTTGATGAGCCGCTGCGGGAACATCGTCACGCCGGCGGTGGCTTGGGCCAATGTCCTCCGCTGTTCGATCAGCGCGCGCAGCACGGCGAGTGCCGCGATTATCCCGTCGCCGGTCGAGTGCTTGTCGAGGCAGATCACATGGCCCGAATTCTCGCCGCCCAAAAGCCATGCCCGCTCTCGCAGCTGCTCGAGGACGTAACGGTCCCCGACGGGCGCGCGCGCAAGCGAAATGCCTTCGCGCGCCAGCGCCTGCTCGAATCCCAAGTTGCTCATCAGCGTGCCGACGACCCCGCCGTTGGCCACGCCGCGCCGCCGATAATCGGTGGCGATGACGTAGAGCAACTGGTCGCCGTCGTAGAGCGCGCCGGCGCTGTCCACCATCACCAGCCGGTCGCCGTCGCCGTCGAGCGCCAAGCCCAGGTCCGCATGATGCGCCAAAACCTGTTCGATCAGGTGGTTGGGATGCGTGGCGCCGACGCCCGCATTGATGTTGAGTCCGTCGGGAGACGCACCGACGGCGACCACGTCGGCGCCGAGTTCATGGAACACCGGCGGGGCAACGTGATAGGCCGCGCCATGCGCGCAGTCGACGACGATGCGCATGCCGCGCAGGTCGAGTTCCGACGGAAACGTGCTCTTGCAGAATTCGATGTAGCGTCCCGCCGCGTCGTCGATGCGCCGCGCCTTCCCCAGCTGCGCGGAAGGCACGCAGGCAAGAGGCGCCTCCATCCCCTCCTCGATCGCCGCCTCGATGGCGTCCGGCAGCTTGGTGCCCGACGCGGAGAAGAACTTGATGCCGTTGTCGTCGAAGGGATTGTGCGACGCGCTGATGACGATGCCCGCCGAGAGGCGCAGCGCGCGCGTGAGATAGGCGATGGCCGGCGTGGGCAGCGGCCCGCACAGGTAGACGTCGACACCCGCGGCCGACAGTCCCGCCTCCAGCGCCGCTTCCATCAGGTAACCCGATATCCGCGTGTCCTTGCCAATCAGCACGCCGGGGCGCTCGTTGGGCCGCGCGGCTTCCGCCGCCGCCAGCGTGCGCCCGGCCGCCCACCCCAGCTTCATCACCAGGTCGGGCGTGATCGGCGACTCGCCCACGCGGCCGCGGATGCCGTCGGTGCCGAAATATTTGCGTTTCATCAACGATTCAACACGAGTGAATGGCCTGCCACACTTTCAGCGCGTCGACCGTCTCGCGCACGTCGTGCACCCTGACGATGGCGGCGCCCCGCTCCACCGCCGCCAGCGCCGCCGCGACGCCCGCGGCCGCGCGATCGCCGACGGGACGCCCGGTAATCGTTCCCCAGCGTCGACTTCCGGGAAATCCCAACCAGAACAGGATAGCCGGTCGCCGCGAACACATCGAGTGACCGCAGCAAGGCAAGATTATGCGCCACGGTTTTGCCGAATCCGAAGCCCGGGTCGATGACAATTCGATCCCGAGCTATGCCCGCCACCTCGCATGCGTGCGCCCGCGCGACGAGGAAATCCCGGACCTCACTGACCACGTCGGTATAACGCGGATCGGCCTGCATGGTACGGGGCTCGCCTTGCATGTGCATCAGGCACACGGCGGCCCGCGCCGAGGCGACGGCCCCGATGGCGCCGGGCTCGCGCAAGGCCCGCACGTCGTTGATCATGACGGCGCCGGACGCCAGCGCCCGCGCGCATCACCGCCGGCTTGACCGTGTCGACGCAGACCCGAGCTCCTTCGCGCGCCAGCGCTTCCACCAGCGGAATGACGCGTTCCAACTCGACGTCCTCCGGGACCGGCAACGCGCCGGGCCGCGTCGATTCGCCGCCGATGTCAACGATGTCGGCACCGTCGGCGATCATCCGGCGCGCATGGTCCAGCGCCTTGTCGCGGTCGACGAAGAGGCCGCCGTCGGAGAAGGAGTCCGGCGTGACGTTGAGGATGCCCATCACCCTCGGCCGTTCAAGGCCGAGGCGATGATTGCCAAGGGCGAGATCAGACAACTTCAAAGACGGGGCGCCCGCGCCCCGGATCCACTAGAAGTCTTCTCCGCCGCGCGCCCGGGCCCACTAGAATTCTTCCCGCACGCCCTTTGGCCTTCCGATCTAGGCCCTACACCGGATTGGCGGACGGCGCGACCTCGGGCCCGATGATCGTGCCTCCCGCCGTCGGTCCCGAACCGGACTGCGTCGGCTTGGGCGGACGCGGCGGCTTGCCGGCCATGATGTCGGAAATCTGGTCCGAGTCGATCGTCTCCAGCTCCAGAAGCGCCTTGGCCATCGCATCGACCTTGTCGCGGTTGTCCTCGAGGAGCTTCCGCGCCACGGCGTACTGCTGGTCGATGATCTTGCGGATCTCCTGGTCGACCTTCTGCATCGTCGCCTCGGACACGTTTTTCTGCGTCGTAACCGACCGGCCGAGGAAAATCTCGCCCTCGTTTTCGCCGTACACCATGGGCCCCAGTTCGTCCGACATCCCGTAGCGCGTGACCATGTTGCGCGCGATCTCGGTGGCGCGCTCGAAGTCGTTCGATGCGCCCGTCGTCATCTGGTTCATGAACAGTTCTTCCGCGATGCGGCCGCCGAACAGCACCGAGATCATGTTCAGCATGTGGTTGCGGTCCATGCTGTAGCGGTCCTGTTCCGGGAGCTGCATCGTCACGCCCAGCGCGCGGCCGCGCGGGATGATCGTGACCTTGTGCACCGGATCGGTCTTGGGCAACAGCACCGCGACGATCGCGTGGCCGGATTCGTGGTACGCGGTGTTGCGGCGCTCCTCCTCGGGCATCACGATCGAGCGCCGCTCGGCGCCCATGATGATCTTGTCCTTGGCGCGCTCGAAGTCGTACATGTCCACCAGGCGCTTGTTGGACCGCGCGGCGAACAGCGCCGCCTCGTTGACGAGGTTGGCGAGATCCGCGCCGGACATGCCCGGCGTGCCGCGCGCGATGATGTCGGCCTTGACGTCGGGCGACATCGGCACCTTGCGCATGTGCACCAGCAGGATCTGCTCGCGGCCGCGGATGTCCGGCAGCGGCACGACCACTTGCCGGTCGAAGCGACCGGGGCGCATCAGCGCGGGGTCGAGCACGTCCGGCCGGTTGGTGGCGGCGATGACGATGACGCCGGCGTTGCCTTCGAAGCCGTCCATCTCCACCAGAAGCTGGTTCAACGTCTGCTCGCGCTCGTCGTTGCCGCCGCCGAGTCCTGCCCCGCGCTGCCGGCCGACCGCGTCGATTTCGTCGATGAACACGATGCACGGCGCGTTCTTCTTCGCCTGTTCGAACATGTCGCGCACGCGCGCCGCGCCCACACCGACGAACATCTCGACGAAGTCCGATCCGGAGATCGAGAAGAACGGGACTTTGGCCTCGCCCGCAATGGCCTTGGCCAGGAGCGTCTTGCCGGTGCCAGGGCTTCCGACCATCAGCACGCCGCGGGGAATGCGCCCGCCCAGCTTCTGGAACTTGGATGGGTCGCGCAGGAACTCGACCAGCTCGGCGACCTCCTCCTTGGCCTCGTCGCAGCCGGCCACGTCCGCGAACGTGACGGTGTTGTTGGCCTCGTCCAGCATCCGCGCCTTGCTCTTGCCGAAGCTGAACGCCCCGCCGCGGCCGCCGCCTTGCATCTGGCGCATGAAGAAGATCCACACGCCAATCAGCAAGAGCATGGGGAACCACGAGATGAAGATCTGCGACAGGAACGACTGCTCCTCTTCCTGCTTGCTGTCGACCTTGACGCCGTACTTGAGGAGGTCGCCGACCATCCAGATGTCGCCGGGGCTGTAGGTCGTGAACTTCTTCTTGTCGGTCGACGTCCAGGTGATCTTGCGACCCTCGACCGTGGCCGATTCGACCTTGCCGCTCTTGGCCGAGTCCATGAATTCCGAATAGGAGACGGCGTCCTTGCCCGGCTGCCGTGCGTCGAACTGTTTGACGACGACCAGCACCACCATCAGGATCACGGCCCAGATGCCGACGTTCTTGACCAGATTGTTCAAAACTAAGGCTCCTTGCGGCCGTCGTAAATCCGGCAGGCCGCGCACCGGCTTTGCACCGCCACACGCCTTGGGGCCATGGCGGCAGACTTCATTCTAGCCGTGATTCCACCCGTAAAACCGTTTTCCATGACGCAATTGGGCGCGGAACGCGCGCTAAAACATGAAATAAATCGACAAAGTCACTCAACGTCGTGCTTGTCGCCCGTAAACGACAACTCAGTTGATAATCGCAGCACGTAATCCCTTGCCTACCAGGAACGTCTCGCGACTGCGATCGCGTGACGACTTGGGCTTGCGCACATAGACCTTGGTGAAATGCCCGGCCATTGCCCGCTGGAATTCCGCCAAGCCCGCACCCTGGAACACTTTCACCAGCATATCGCCCCCCGGCGCCAAGTGTCCGACGGCGAATTCCAATGCAAGTTCACCCAGATGCACGCTTCGTGCCTGATCCGCCGCATCGATTCCGGAAAGATTGGGGGCCATGTCCGAGACCACAAGGTCGACGCGCGCCGCGCCGAGCGCTCCTTCAAGCTGCCGCAGTCCGTCCTCCTCGCGGAAGTCGCCCTGGATGAAGGTCACCCCGGCAATGCCATCCATCGGCAACAGGTCGATCGCCACGATCCGCCCTGCCGGTCCCAACCGCTCGCGCAGCACCTGCGACCAGCTGCCCGGCGCGGCCCCCAGGTCGACGACCGTCATGCCGGGCTTCAGCAGCTTGTCGCGTTCGGCCAGTTCGATCAGCTTGAACGCCGCGCGCGAACGGTATCCTCGCCGCCTGGCATCCTGCACGTAGGGATCGTTGACGTGCTCGTGCATCCACGCCTTGACGAACTTGTTCTTCTTGCCCGAGGGATTGAGCGGCATGCCGGCACCACCTGCGGTGGGGCCGCAAGCTTACCCCATTGCGCCGCTCCTCCGCCCGCGTCAGTGCGCGTAGTCGAATTGGGCCAGAATAGGGCTTGCCATCCCCGCTCGCCGGATGTGCAGCGTGACCTGATAGGGGCCCGTTCCACCCATCGCAAAGTAGTTCCCGTAGGCCTGCGCGCCGGGAATTGCCGTAGGCTCGAGCACCTTTTCCGGGCCCGCTCCCGCGGCCGTCGTGACGCGCGCCCTCACTGTCGCGTCGGCAAGGCGTTGCCCGTTGTTGGCGTCGAACAGGCTGACCGTCACGTAATACTGGTCGGGCATGTCCGGCGCGACGCCATACACGTTCGCCGGATACTCCTTGGGATTGTCGCGGATCCGATCGGCGGAAACGACGCCGAAATACACGGTCACGCCTTCGATTATCTTGAAGTTCTGACCGCTCGCCGCCACCGTGCTCGACTTCGCCGGCGTACCACCATTCAGCATGTAGACGATGGCGCTTCGCAACTCGTTGTCGGTGAGATTGACCATGCCGCCGCGCGGAGGCATCCCGCCGTGTCCGTTGATCGCGGAACGAACGAGCGGGTCGAGGCCGAGCTTGAGACGCGGTATCCATGCGGCTCGATCGCCGATTCTGGGCGCGCCGCCGACGCCGGTCTCGTGGCACTTGACGCACTGGAGGCTCACGACCTGCGCACCGCTGCGATCGGCGACCGGTTTTGCCCTGTTGATCGGTACGGCCCAGTTTCCGCCCGACTGGTTGACCATGTAAGTGATGGCTTCTTCGATCTCGAAGTCGGAGAGGCCGGGATTGCCGCCGTGGGAAGGCATCTGCCGGATGCCCTTGAGCGCATTCTGCGTAAGGCTGGTGAGGCCTTGCGACGCCCGCTTGCTCCAGGCCTTCTTGTCGCCGATCTTCGGCGCGCCCTTGGCGCCCGACCCATGGCACTCGATGCACACGGTGTCCACCACTTCCTTGCCGGTGCGCGTACCGCCCTGAGCATTCGCCGCCCCCGGCATGGCCGCAACGACAACGGCGACAGTTGCCGCAAGGGAAAGTGCGGTCAGCAGCTTCCTGGAGCACGCGCGCATTGCGACGGGAATTCGGCCTAATCCATCCATCTTGTCTTCCCCGTGCGGAACCGCCGCACGACAATTAACTGATCGACTGTCAGACGCGAAATCGACACGGTTGCAAGTAGGCGCCGTTGCGGAATCTGTGCCTTGACGAACGTCAATAACGCCGTGAATAGACGGCACTGCGTCAGACGAGGGGTCCGTCGCGACGCCTCGCCAGCGCATCCTCAACAAACCGCGTTCCCACGGACACGGCGACTATGCAGCCGGCGAGGATCCCGATCATGACGGCGCTGGCAAACAAGGTCCAGACGATGGTCGCCATCACATTGTCCCGGTCAGCGAATCCGCGGCGAAGGGCGGTTCATTCCTCGTCTTCATGGTATTCCTTGGGCAGCAGGTGAGCGATGCCCTTGTGGCAGTCGATGCACGTCTTGCCGTCCTTCTCGGCCTGCTGCATCTCCTTGGCAGCTCGCGGACGCTGCTTCGCATGATTCATCGCGTCCCAGGAGTGGCAGTTGCGGCATTCGCGGGAGTCGCTGTCCTTCATCGTCTTCCAGACGTTCTCCGCAAGCTCCATGCGCCGCGCCTCGAATTTTTCCGGCGTGTCGATCGAATGCGAAACGAACTTGCTGTAGAGTTCCCGGCTCGCCTGGACCTTGCGCACGAACTTGTGCGTCCAGTCCTTCGGTACGTGGCAGTCCGGGCACACCGCCCGGACGCCAGACGCATTTTTGTAGTGAACCGTTTCCTTGTACTCCTGGAAAACCGTGTCGCGCATCTCGTGGCACGACGTGCAGAAGGCCAGCGAATTGGTCGCCTCCATGCCGGTATTGAACGCGCCCCAGAACACGAGCCCGGAAATCATCCCGACCGCCACGACCGCGATGAGTGAGAACGACGACGGCCGCAGCAGAAAGTTGCACGCGCGCCGCCAGCGCGGTTCGGGAGGAGGTGGAGTTTCCGGAGATTCCTCGCTCATGCAGATTCCGATCTATTGCCAGCTGTACACGTACGACAGGCCGATGACCGACACGTTGTAGTGCCACGCCTGCTGATTGGTCGGCATAACGCTGGTGATGGTCCCGTATTGCATCCCGTCGTAGGCGTAGTCCGTATTGCGCATCTGCTGATACCAGTAGGTCAGGCGCACGCCGGAATGCTTGTCGATTGCATACTGGCCGCCAATCTGGAATTCCCACATCGTCGTCGTGACTTCCGGCAGGTTCGCTGTCGAGATGAAGATTACCGCGGGATTCACCGCCGGCTTCCCGGAGACCGCGTAGGGGTTGTTGGCATAGGTTCCGCCGGTGACGCCGACATTGGTCTTCGCCTGCGAATAGAGGAAATTCCCGAGCAGATCGAGTTTACCTCCCATCAGGCCGCGGTAGGTGAAGTTCGCGCCGAAGGTGTTGACCTTGTCGACCATGTCCGTCGCCCAGTTGAGGCAGGGGTCGATCTTGGCGTTCATGTTCTTGTCCATCACCGTGGCGAAGCAGCCCCCCTGCACCACCGTATTTCCGGCGACACCGCCTACGTTCGCGGTGTTCGTGATCTGCGCCCGCGCTGTAGGAGTCGCCCGCGCTTTGCGCCTTCTGCTCCTCGTAGGTATAGAAAGCCGTTGGCGTTGAAGTTCTCGCTGACCTGATACGAACCCTCGAGATTGATTGCCAGGCTCTTCGCGTTCTGCAGGCCGTAGACAGAATTGTTGTAGTCGTCGTCTGGTTGTACTCGACGTTGCCCTGCAGCGAGAGCTTGTCGGTCGCGCCCCAATCGAGCGTCGCGCGCACCTTGTTGCTGGTCGCGGTCGGCCATGTTGAATCGCTGCATGCCGGGCAACTCGTGGATGTCGTTGCGGCTGCCGTAATTAGCCTGCGGCAGCGCGCTGTTGTTGGGGAAGAAAATGCCGAGGTTGCCGGACTGTGTCGGGACCCAGGGCGCGTTCGGACCAAAGCCGCCGAGGCCCGTCGCAGCGAGGAAGGCGGCGACACTGGACGTCGCCCCGTTCGCCGGCACGTAGTTGCGCCATCGGCACCAGCGCCAGCCACGCATTCGGGTCATAGTCGACGCGGCGCTGCGCATACGCGTAGCTCACGCGCCCGCTCAGGCTCTCCATCACGTTCCCGTCCCACGCCGCGCGAAGCGTATTGGTCGTTGCCTTGGTCGCGTCGGCGCAGTTGATCCACGACCCGGGGCAGGAGCGGTCGATCTGCTGACCACTCGTAGTCCCCCTTGACCGATTGCCCGGGTGCAATGCGATAGCTCGCATCGGCGTTGAACGTGTTGGACGACCTGCTGTAGGGCCGGTTGGCGTAGATGTTGATGTTGCTGCCCAGCGAAGTCCCTGCGGGATTGAGCCCCAGCGCGACGAGCGTCGAGTTGAACGGCGAAGTCCCGGACTTGGATTCGCCGGCATCGTAGAACTGGTAGATGTTGACTGGCGTCTGGTTGTCGCGGTCGTCGTACCGGTAGCCGACGTTGACGCTCAGGTCCTTCATCGGCTTCGCGGACAGGCGCGCGAAGGCCTGCGTGGACACGACGAGTCCGTCGAGCGACGACACCGGAGTGCCGACCGGCAAGTCCGTCGGATCGCTGAGATAGGCCTGGTTCTGCGTATTGCGCGCGTACGACGCACCCACGACCAGCTTGGTCGTCGGCGTGAAGTTGTAGCCGCCCTTCAGGCCGAACTGGTTGAATTCGTTGGAGGGCGCCGTGCTCATCGTCGCGAACGTCCCCGGCACGAAGCCGTTCTCGAACGTCATCGACTGCACGTGGTTGTCGAAATAGGAGCCGTAGTACGTCAGCTGGCCGTACAACTTCTCGCCCGTGTACGCGAGGCTCGCGTTGTACTGGTTCGTCGTCTGGTCGATGAGGTTGGGGATGGTTGCCGAAAACGTGCCCGACGTGAGGCTGATCATGTTGAGCGGCTTCAGGCCGGTCTGATTCATCTGGCTGGCGCTGACGACAACCCGCCAGTTCGGATCGATGTCGTAGGAGAAGCCGCCGGAGGCCGTCTTGCGGATGGTGTCGAGGTTGGCGTCCTGGAACGCCGGGACGTCGTTCGCGAGGACGGTGCCAACCGTGTTTACCTGGCCCGCCGTCGGAGGCGTCAGCACGCCATTGGTCAGCGCCGGCGCGAGTCCGGTCGTCGGGGAAAGGCCCCGAAAATTGCCGGCGGTGGCGCTGACTTGCGGCACCACCGGCCTCACCCAGTTGGCCGGGAGGCTGACCGTGTTGGTTCCCCAACCCAGGTACGGCGTCTGGAACGTGTCCGAGTAGTTGGCGCGCAACTCGTCGTAGCCGAGGAAGAAGCGGAACTTGCCCTGCTCGCCGTATTCGATGCCTGCGGATCGCGTGTCGAGGCCCAGGTTGGTTCCGAACAGACGCCACCGTACCGCGCTGTCGCTGTCGTAGGTTCCACCGCCGCGCCAGTCGACGTCGAAGATTGCGTAAGGGCCATTGTCGAACAGGCCGTTGTACTGGCCGAACTTGAACGAATCCTGGGTGACGTAGCCGATGCCCAAATTGACCGTATTCGTGGGCTGCGTCAGCTCCCGAACCGCGTCATCGCCGTCGGCGGCCCTGGCCGCCGATACTGCGGCAAGGGCGAGCAGCGCCGCCTCAACCGCAAGTACCGATGCCTTGACCGCAAAGCCCCTGTTCTTCTTCATGACTGCTCCCCAATTCGTATGCGATCACCGCTGGAATTTGGCACCCGCCGGATGGTTCGACCCGTGGATCAGCACATGGCAGTTGAGACAGGCGCGGGCGTTGGTCTGTGCGCGCGGGCTCTGGTTGGCCAAGCCCTGCAGGCCGTTGACCGTCGTCGCGTTGCCGTTGGGAAGATTGGCGCCGCTGTTGACGGCCGCACCGTGATCGCCGCTATGGCATTCCTGGCACAGCCACGGGATGCGCGCCTTGAGCAGCGCGGGCTTGGTCGATCCATGCGGCGTGTGGCAGTTCGTGCAATCGTCGACGACCGGGCTGTGCTCCCACAGGAACGGGCCGCGCTTGTCGGCGTGGCATGTGTAGCAGGTCTGGTTCACCGTGTCCTTCACCATCATCTTCGGCGCCGTCGACCCGTGCGGATTGTGGCAGTCCGAGCACGTGACCTTGCCGACCAGGATCGGATGCGTCGAGGCCAGATGGATCTGCGCGCGTTGCGGCTTGTGGCACGTGAAGCAGACGTCGGGCTGCGTGATCTTGGCCAGCACGCTGTCCCTGGGCGCGTGCACGACGTGGCAGTTCGAGCACGAGAGGTCGCGGTATTGATGTTCGCTCCCCGTCCAGAACGTGCGAATGCCCGACTTGTGGCAGGTCAGGCAGACGGCGTTCTTGTCGTCCACCGGCGTCTTCGAGTTCGGCACCGAAGACGATTTCGGGCGAAGGCCGCGGCGTCACACCCTGCGGATTCTTGACGTGCGCGTCGCTCGTGCCGTGGCAGGTCTGGCAGCCGGGCGTACGCGGGTCCGCTTTGACGCCATGGCGCGTCTGGTAGATCGACAGGATCGGCTTGTTGTCGTTCTCGTCGTGGCACTTCGTGCACACGGCGTCCTTGGCCAGCGCGGCCTTGACGACTTCGGAAGTGGCCTCTGCCGACTTGGCCGGCTGCTCGTCCGCGGCGTATGCAGCGGGTAGGGCGACGAAGCCGGCAACGATCGCGGTGACGGCCAGCAACTGTCGAATACGCCTCATGCCATTCCCCTTACGGCACATGCCCGTGACTTGCCGCGCATCGCTGCCCTCCCGGGGCGCGTCAAGCGAGAGCGCGAGCCGTTGTGCTACAGCGACAGAATCCAGTCCACGAGGTTCTTGATCTCGTCCGGATTCTTGGATTTGACGATGGCATGATCTTCTTCGTGGCCATCGTCGAACTTGACTTTTTCGCCGGTGGTGATGTGCTTGATCAGTCGCGCCTCGGCATCCGGCTTGCCTTTGTACTTGGCGGCGACGTCCTTCCACGCGGGTCCTTCCTTCTTCTTGTCGACCGCGTGGCATTTGAAGCAGTTGCTTTGCCGCGCCAGCGTCCTGGCGGCGGCCTCATCAGCGGCGAGCGCGGCCGGAGCCAGCAGGAGACTTGTGGCAACGGCCGCGATACTAAGGATGATTCTCGTTCCCATCTGCATAACTCCTTGCAATGATTCATCAGGGCAACCAGACCTGATGCGTAGTTTCTGCGCCGGAATTCCGGACGTCATGATCTGCGTCAAACAACACGCGGCTGTCACGCGTTCGAGTCGGATGTGTCGCATTTGCGACACCATCCAGCGCGCGTCATCCCGGTCGTCACTATCGGCCAGCGCCGGCTGGCGGCGGTCGTGCACGAGATCGACCTCGCGTTGATCAAGCACGAACTTGTCGAGGGATCCGCATGCACAGCGACACGTAGAAGGGCTCGCTCGCACCGCCGGAGATGCCCGCGTGGCGGGCAAGTCCTCATGTACGCCCGAGACGAAGCCCCGGTGCGCCAAGCCAGATCGCCGCGAAGCGCGGACGAAGAAGTCGGCGTCCGGTGCCGGCCGGCCGGTACGCGGCACACCGCGGCGGTCGGCGCCGGCATTGCGCTGGCCTGAGGCCCCCGCCCGGAATTGGCAACCGCGACGCATTGCGTTGACTTGCATCAACGCTTTCGCAGCCGGTGGGCGCAGGATTGCCGCAACGAAACGCTGCGGGTGCGCGCCCGCATCATCAAGGACGGGAGGCGAAGAAATGTTCCAGGTGCGCATACACGGCCGCGGCGGGCAGGGCGTGGTGTCCGGCGCCGAGCTCCTGTCGGTGGCGGCGTTCCTCGAGGGGCGGTACGCGCAGGCGTTCCCAAGCTTCGGCTCCGAGCGCATGGGCGCGCCCGTGATGGCGTTCTGCCGCATCGACGTCCGGGAGATCCGGTTGCGCGAACCCGTGATGCAGCCGGATGCGCTGATCATCCAGGACCCGACGCTGCTGCACCAGGTCGACCTCTTCAAAGGTCTGCCTAAGGAAGGCTACATCCTGCTCAATTCGACGCGGACCTTCGACGAACTGGGGCTCGCCGAGTTCGTGCGCGGATTCCACGGGAATCGCCTGTGCGCGCTGCCCGCGACCGAAATTGCGCTGAAGCATGTCGGGCGCGCGGTGCCCAACGTGCCGCTGCTTGCCGCCTTTGCGGCGATCACCGGCCAGATCCGGCAGGAATCCGTGATCCAGGCCATCCGCGACAAATTCCCGAGCGCCATCGCGGAAAAGAACGTCGCCGCCGCAACCGAGGCGTTCGCCGTCGCAGCCAAGGGGCTGGAGACCATCCATGCTTAAGCAAACCGAGGGCTCGCACGCGGTCGCCGAGGCGATCGCACTCTGCCGGCCGCAGGTGATCTGCGCCTATCCGATCACACCGCAGACGCACATCGTCGAAGGCGTCGGGGAAATGGTGAAGGACGGCACGCTGACCAACTGCGAGTTCATCAATGTCGAATCCGAGTTCGCCGCCATGTCGGTGGCTATCGGCGCTTCCGCCGCCGGCGCGCGCACCTACACGGCGACGAGCAGCCAGGGCCTGCTGTTCATGGCCGAGGCGGTCTACAACGCCGCGGGTCTCGGGCTGCCGATCGTGATGACCATCGGCAACCGCGCGATTGGCGCACCGATCAACATCTGGAACGACCACTCGGACAGCATGTCGATGCGCGACGCGGGCTGGATCCAGCTCTATGCAGAAACCAACCAGGAAGCGCTCGACCTGCACATCCAGGCCTTCAGGCTGGCCGAGGAGCTTTCCTGTCCGGTGATGGTTTGCATGGATGGATTCATCCTCACGCACGCCTACGACCGAGTGGACATCCCGACGCAGGCGCAGGTCGACGCCTATTTGCCGCCATTCCAGCCGCGCCAGATCCTCGATCCGGCCGATCCGGTCACGATCGGTGCGCTGGTCGGCCCCGAGGCGTTCACCGAAGTGCGCTACCTGGGCCACCACAAGCAACTGCGCGCGCTGACGCTCATACCTAAGCTTGCCGCGGAATTCGCGAAGCAGTTCGGGCGCAATTCGGGCGGCCTCATCCGCTCCTACCGCACCGAGGATGCGGAAACGATCGTCGTGGCTCTGGGCTCGGTGATCGGCACCGTGCAGGAGGTCGTCGACGACATGCGCGACGCCGGGGTGAAGATCGGCGCGGTCTCGATCTGCTCGTTCCGGCCCTTTCCGATCGCCGCATTGCGCGACGCATTGCAGGATGCGCAGCGCGTCGTCGTGCTGGAAAAATGCCTCGCGGTGGGTCTGGGCGGCATCGTCTCCGATGGCGTGCGCAAATCGTTGTCGGGCATCCAGCTCAAGGGCTACACGGTCATCGCGGGACTGGGAGGCCGGGCGATCACCCGCAGCTCGCTGCGGCAGCTGTTCGACGATGCGATCGCCGATGAGTTGGAGGAGGTGACGTTCTTAGACCTCAATGCCGAAGTCGTAAGCCACGAGCTGGAGCGCGAGACGCAGGCCCGGCGCACCGGGCCGACCGCGGAAGCGATCCTGCGCCGCCTGGGCACGGTCGCCTCGAACATCGGCTGAAAGGCACAGGAAACCTCATGACCGGCGAAATGCAGGATGTGAAGTTCTACCAGACCGGCACGTTCACCGTCGGCAACCGCTTGCTCGGAGAAACCGAGCGAACCGTGCAGGCGAACATGCAGCGTACCAACTCGCTCAATTCCGGGCACCGCGCGTGCCAAGGCTGCGGCGAGGCGCTCGGCGCCCGCTATGCGATCGACGCCGCGATGCGCGCTGCCGGCAACCAGCTCGTCGCCGTCAACGCCACCGGCTGCCTCGAAGTGTTCTCGACGCCCTACCCCGAGAGCTCGTGGCAGATTCCGTGGATCCATTCGCTGTTCGGCAACGCCGCGGCGGTCGCCTCGGGCGTCGCCGCCGCGCTGCGCGTGACTGGCCGCACGGCCACACGCGTCGTCGCGCAGGGCGGCGACGGGGGCACCACGGACATCGGCTTCGGCTGCCTGTCCGGCATGTTCGAGCGCAACGACGACGTTCTCTACATCTGTTACGACAACGAGGCGTACATGAACACCGGCGTGCAGCGCTCCAGCGCCACGCCGGCGACGGCGCGCACGGCGACGACGCCGGCCGTGGGCAAGCAACCCGGCAATGTGTTCGGCACCGGCAAGAACGTGCCGCTGATCGCCATGGCGCATTTCATTCCCTACGTCGCCACCGCGAGCGTCGCCAACCTGCACGACCTCGAATTCAAGGTGACGAAGGCGATGGGAATCAGAGGGGCGCGGTACATCCACATCCACGTTCCGTGCCCGCTGGGCTGGGGCTCCGCACCCGCGGACACCATCAAGCTGGCGCGGCTCGCCGTCGAGTCGGGGCTCTTCCCGCTGTTCGAGGCGGAGCACGGCGAGATCACCGGCCGCACGAAGATCCGCCACAAGGTTCCGGTGGAGGAATATCTCAAGCTGCAGAAGCGCTTTGCACACCTGTTCGGATCGACGCCGGACGTCGAACGCCTGGCGCACATCCAGGCGAATGCCGACCGCACCATCGCCAAGTTCGGCTTGCTCGACTAGCGCATACCATGGAAAAGCCCTACGCCATTACGCTCAATCCCGGCTCGAGCCTGGCCAACAAGACCGGCTCGTGGCGCACGTCGCGGCCCGTCTACCTCGACCGGCTGCCGCCTTGCAACCACGCCTGTCCCGCCGGCGAGAACATCCAGGGCTGGCTCTATCCTTGCGAGAGCGGCGACTACGAAGCGGCCTGGCGATTGCTGACCGCGGACAATCCGTTCGCCGCGATCATGGGGCGCGTCTGCTACCACCCCTGCGAGGGCGCATGCAACCGCGGCAAGCTCGATGAATCGGTGGGCATCAATTCGGTCGAGCGTTTCTTAGGCGACGAGGCGATCAAGCGCGGCTGGAAGTTCGAACCCCCGGCGTCCGAGTCGGGCAAGCACGTGCTGGTCGTCGGCGCGGGCCCGTCAGGGCTCTCGGCCGCCTATCACCTGCGGCGACTGGGTCATCGCGTGAAGATCGTCGATGCCGGACCGATGGCGGGCGGCATGATGCGCTTCGGCATTCCCAAATACCGGCTGCCGCGCGAAATCCTCGACGCCGAAGTTGCGCGGATTCTCGACATGGGCGTCGTGCTCGAGCTGAACCACAAGGTGACGAACATTCTCGAGACGATGCGGGAAGGGAGGTTCGACGCGGCCTTCCTCGCGGTCGGAGCGCACATCGCCAAGCGCGCCTACATTCCGGCGGGCGAAGCCGCGCACATGCTCGATGCCGTATCAGTGCTGCGCAGCATGGAGGGCGAGGACAAGCCGATGCTGGGCCGGCGTGTCGTGGTCTACGGCGGCGGCAACACCGCGCTCGACGTCGCGCGCACCGCGAAGCGGCTGGGGGCCGCCGATGCGATCATTGTCTACCGCCGCACTCGCGAGCGCATGCCGGCGCACGACTTCGAGGTCGAGGAGGCGTTGCAGGAAGGCGTGCTGATCAAATGGCTGTCGACGATCAAGAACATGTCCGACGAGGGCACGCTCACCGTCGAAAAGATGGAACTGGATGAAAAGGGCTTCCCGCAGCCGACCGGCGAAGTCGAGACGCTGGAAGCCGATTCGCTGGTGCTGGCGCTGGGGCAGGATGTGGACCTGTCGCTGCTCGACGGCGTGCCGGGACTGGCGATCAAGGACGGCACGGTGGAGGTCGGGCCGAACATGATGACGGGGCACGAGGGCATCTTCGCCGGCGGCGACATGGTGCCGTCGGAGCGGACGGTGACGGTTGGGGTGGGGCACGGCAAGAAGGCCGCGCGGCACATCGACGCGTGGCTGCGCGGGACGACCTACGACCCGCCGCCGAAGCACGAGCTGGCCGACTATGGCAAGCTCAATCCCTGGTACTACGCCGACGCGCCCAAGACCGTGCAGCCGGTCCTCGAGCTCGCCCGCCGCACGTCGACCTTCGACGAGGTGGTGAGCGGCCTCGATGAGACCAACGCGCTGTTCGAGGCGCGCCGCTGCCTGTCGTGCGGCAACTGCTTTGAATGCGACAACTGCTATGGTGTGTGTCCCGACAACGCGGTGATCAAGCTGGGTCCTGGCAAGCGTTTCGCCTTCAACTTCGATTACTGCAAGGGTTGCGGCATATGCGTGTCCGAGTGTCCGTGCGGCGCGATCAAGATGGTGCCGGAGACTATTTGATCCGCGAAAGGAGCGTCAACGATGGGGACAGACAAACTGCTGACGGTGCTCAACAAGCATCCGTTCATCGAGGAATTCTCGCCGCGGGACATCGAGAAGCTCACGGCGCACGCCAGGAGCGTCCATTTCGATAACGGGCAGATCATCTTCCACCAGGACGATGAGTGCTCCGATTTCTACCTGATCGTCTCGGGACGCGTCGCGCTCGAGATCGAGGCGCCCGACCACATGCTGCGCGTGCAGACGCTGACCGCCGGCGACGAACTCGGCTGGTCGGCGATCCTGATGGGACGAACGAAGCATTTCCAGGCGCGCGCCCTGGAGCCCGTCGAAGCCCTTGCGCTCGACGGGGCGGAACTGCTGGAGGAGTGCCGGAAGGACAAGGCGTTCGGATTCGCGCTGATGTACCGCCTGCTGGGCGTCGTTTCCGGACGGCTGCAGGCCACCCGGCTGCAACTCCTCGACATGCACTCCCCCGTGGCGAAGCGCGCGGGCACTTAGGCCGACCCGGCCTGAGCAGGCAGGCGAGGCCCCTTGCGCTCGCGCGGGACGCGAAGTCCCGGGCAAAGATGTTCCAATTCTGTGCGGTAGCGTACATACTGTAGCCGTCGAGACGGCTTATTGTGCCAGGCTAAGGCGTTACGGCCTGTCCCGCTGCCCCGGGGATGGGCTTTAAGCGACGCAGAGCGAAGTGGCAATCGCAACGGAGGGGCCATGCCAGCCGTCGTCCAATCCGAAATGCCCGGCAGTCGTTTGGCTGGGGCAACAGGGCCCGTCCTGCGCGAAGTCAAGCGGAGCGCGACGCAATATTCTGCCTGGACGCTGGCGAATTTCTGCCTTTCCGCCGGGCTCGACCCGCTCGCCACGCCGCGCATCGCGCGACTCCTGACCAAACGAAACCGATTTCGCAAGGGCGATGTGCTGTTTCGCGTCGGCGATGGGTTCGATGCGCTCTACGCGATACATATCGGTTCCTGCAAGACCGTTTTGCTCGCCCAGGACGGCCAGGACCACGTCGCCGGCTACCACATGGCCGGCGAGATCATCGGCATGGATGGCATCGGCACCGACATCCACGATTGCCAGGCCACTGCGCTGGAAGACATGGAAGTCTGTCCGCTTCCGTTCGACGCGATCGAGGATATCGCGCGGCATAGCGAACGCTTCCGGCACAACCTGTTCAAGCTCCTGTCGCAGGAAGCCGCGCGCGCACGCACGATGATGGTCGTGCTGGGAAAATTGAATGCCGAACAGCGGCTCGCGGTATTCCTGCTCGAGCTGTCGCAGCGGTACTGCGAGCACGGCTATTCGTCGTGCGAGTTCGTGCTGCGGATGACGCGCGAGGAGATCGGGAGCTACCTGGGGCTCAAGCTGGAAACCGTAAGCCGCCTGTTTTCGCGATTTCAGCACGAAGGGCTGATCCAGGTGCAAGGGCGCGGCGTCAAATTGCTTGACCGCGTTGCGATGAATCTACTGATCGATTGCGGCGGCGCCCGCGACGAAGACGCGGGGAGCGCGGGGCGGCTTACAAACGTCCGATGAACCAGCCGGGAAACACGGACAGAAGGATGGCGGGGATGAGGCAAAGCAAGCCCGCGCCCAATGCCAGCCGGCCCGACGCGACGGGTGCAGCCTCCTCCGAAGGCGCGCTCATGAAGAGGAACTGAACGACGCGCAGGTAGAAGTAGATCCCCAGGTAACTTCCGATCAGGCCCAGCACGGCATAGACCGTGTATCCGGCCGCGATGACGTTCTTGAAAATCAGGAACTTGGCGATGAATCCGGGAAATGGCGGGATGCCGGCCAGCGAAAGCATGGCCACGGCAATCGTGACGGCGGCGTACGGCTTGCGGCCGAAAAGTCCCTTGAGGTTGTCCAGCCGATCGCGGGCGACGTCGTCGGCGGCGCCGGGGAGCGACGCGAACGCCAGGAGGTTCATGAGCCCGTAGGCCACCAGGTAGAAGACGATGGCCTGGAACCGGCCGGGCCCGTCGCCTAAGAATGCGTAGAAGAGGTACCCGGCGTGGGCGATGGACGAATACGCGATCATGCGACGGAAACTCGTCTGCCGCATCGCGGTGAGATTGCCCCAGACGATCGAGATCAGAGGCAGAATGGCGAGAAGCCCCGCCAGCGCCGGCGACAGCAGTGCGGTGCCGAACAGTCGCAGCGCCGCCAGCAGAACGCCCGCCTTGATGATGGTTGCCATGTACGCGGTCACCGGCAGGCTCGCGCCTTCGTAGGCATCCGGCGCCCACGCATGGAACGGGACCACCGCCGCCTTGAGGAAGAAGGCGACGACCACCAGCACCACCGCCGCGCTCGCCATCGGGTCCGACGCCGCCAGCGCCGCCGTAAACGCCGGCAACCCGAGGGAACCGCTCCCGCCGTACAGCAGCGAGACGCCCATCAGGAAGATCGCGCTCGCCGTGCCCCCCAGCACGAGATACTTGAGCGCCGCCTCGACGCACTGAGGCTGGCGAAATGCCAGCAGCACCAGCACATACACCGGGAGCGACATCAACTCGAGGCCCAGGAACAACGTCAGGAAACTGTCCGCCGACAACAGCAGGCAGAAGCCGTACAGCGAGGACAAGAGCAGGATGTGGAACGGGCCGCGCGCGAATTCATCGCGGGAGAGAAGCAGCACGGGGATCGCGAGCGCGAGCACCAGCGCCTTCGCAAGCAGCGCGGATGGATTCACCGAGAACTGTCCCGGAAACGGCGAGCCCGCGTAGCCGCTCGCATGCATCGTCAACGCGGCCGCCGCTGCCGCGGTCACGGACAAGAGCGCCAGCGCGAGTGCGCCGCGCGGTCGCCCCGGCACGATCTCGAGAACGATCAGCAGCACGATTCCGGCGAGCAGCAGATGCTCGGGCAGCATCGCCACCAGCGCTCCTTGCCAGTTCATCGCGGGCTCCCGGGCAGCGATTCGCTGCCAGCCAGTTTCGGCGGATTCGCGGGCAAGCGTTCGCCCGCGACCTGTTGCCGGTATTGAATCGCCGCCAGTTCCGACTTGCGCATCGGCTCGTCCGGATACAGTCCGAGCGCGAAGATGGCCACCGCGATCGCGATCAGGATGACCTTTTCGCGGCCGTCGAGATCGACCACCGGCGCGTGCGGAACCTTGGCGACGCCGAACAGGAAGCGTTGCGCAAAGCGCAGCATGTAGAGCGCACCGAGCACCACGCCCGCCACGGCGCTTGCGCTCACCGCCAGCGGATACGCGACGCCGTGCTGGTATTGCGGCCACGACGCGTTGAAGCTCCCGAGCAGCACGAGAAACTCGCCGACGAAGCCGCTGGTCGCGGGCAGGCCGATCGACGCCAGCGTGAGGATCATGAAGAAGAGCGAGTACACCGGCAACAGCTTGGCCAGGCCGCCGTAGGCCGCGAGCTCGCGCGTGTGGCAGCGCTCGTAGATCATCCCCACCATCAGGAACAAACCGGCCGCGGTGAGGCCATGACTCACCATCTGGATGATGGCGCCCTGGATGCCGATGAGATCGAGGCTGACGAGCCCCAGCATCACGTAGCCCAAGTGACTGATCGACGAGTAGGCGATGATCTTCTTGATGTCCTCCTGCACCAGCGCCAGGCAGGCGCCGTAGATGATGCTGATCACCGCCAGGGTCATGAGCACCGGCGTCAGCAGCCTGGTCGCGTCCGGAAAGAGCGGGAAGCCCAGCTTCAGAAAGCCGTACGTTCCCATCTTCAGCAGGACGCCGGCCAGGATCACGGAGCCCGCGGTCGGCGCCTCGACGTGCGCGTCCGGCAGCCACGTGTGCAGCGGCACCATCGGCACCTTGATCGCGAACGACAGCCCGAAGGCCACCAGCAGCACGATCTGCGCGTCGACCGGCAGCTTCGTCTGGTACAGGTCGGCGAACGCGAACGATGTGATGCCCGTCGTCGTCTGCAGCGTGTATACGAGGTAGATCAGCGCGGCAAGCATCAGGATGCTGCCGAATGCCGTGTAGAGGACGAACTTGAAGGTGGCATAGATGCGCCGTTCGCCGCCCCAGATGCCGATCAGCAGGAACATCGGGATCAGCATCGTTTCCCAGAACAGGTAGAACAGGAACAGGTCCTGCGCGACGAAGGCGCCCAGCATCGCGAACTGGATGAAGAACACCATCGCGTAGAACAGCTTGACGTTCTCGCGGATGGCCGTGAAGGCTCCCGCCACGACGAGCGGCCCCAGGAACGCCGTCATGAGCACCAGCAGCACGTTGAAGCCGTCGAGGCCGATCTGGTAATACACGCCCCACGTCGGAATCCACGCGAGCCGGGTCTCGAACTGCAGGCCGGCGACCGAGCTGTCGAATCGCGCATAGAGGATCGCCGTCAACGCGAACTGCCCCAGCATCACCCACAGCGACAGCGAGCGCATGAAGCGTTCCTGCCCTGCGGGAATGGCGAGCAGCAGCGCCATGCCTGCCACCGGCAGGAACAGGACGATGTTCAGCAGGACGGCGTCAGCCATGGCCGGCACTCCACGCCAGCACGCCGATGACCCCAAGCAGCACGAACAGGATGTACAGCTGCAGATTGCCGGTCTGCGCGCGGCCCAGCCTTCCGGCGGTCACTTGCGCGTAGCGTGCGAGCCCGTTGAGCGAGCCGTCGAGGATCACGCGATCGCCCAGGCGCAGGAAGACCGTCCTGGAAATCCAGTACAGCGGCCGCCCGAGCAGGCGGTCGTACAGCTCGTCGATGAAATACTTGCCGGAGAGCAGCCGATGCAGCGGGGCGAAGCGTTTGCCCAGACGGTCGGCGCGCGCGCCGTTGCCGCCGAAGAGCCACGCCGCACCCAGGAGTCCGATCAGCGCCAGCGCGACCGAGCCGACGACGACCGTCGTCTCCAGATGCTCCAGTTCCGGGCGCACTTCGGGCACGGGCAGCAGCGGCTGCAGGAAGTGGGGTATCGCCAGGAAGCCCCCGACCGCCGACAGCACCGCCAGCACGACTAGGATGCCGGTCATCGACGGCGGCGACTCGTGCACGTGGTGCTCCGTCGCGGCATCCATGCGCGACGCGCCGAAGAACGCGAGCCACAACAGGCGAAACATGTAGAAGGCGGTCAGCAGTGCGGTGCCTGCCACCACGACGAAGAGGAGCGGCGACCCGCCGCTGCTGCTGGAGAGTGCGAACCAGAGGATTTCGTCCTTGGAGAAGAATCCCGCGAGCGGCGGAATACCGGCGATGGAGGCAGTCGCGACCGCGAAGGTGACGAACGTGAGCGGGATCTTCCGCGCAAGGCCGCCCATCTTGCGGACGTCCTGCTCGCCCGAGAGCGCGTGGATCACGCTGCCCGCCGCGAGGAACAGGCAGGCCTTGAAGAAGGCGTGCGTGTAGAGGTGGAAGATGGCGACGCCGTACGCGCCCACGCCCAGCGCCACGAACATGAAACCCAGCTGGGAGATGGTCGAATAGGCGAGCACCTTCTTGATGTCGGTCTGCACGACGGCCACTGTCGCGGCGAAAAACGCGGTCAGCGCGCCGACGATGGCGATGACCTGCGACGCTTCCGGCGCATGCACGTACACGCCGGACAGCCGGGCGACCAGGTACACGCCGGCGGTCACCATCGTCGCGGCGTGGATCAGCGCGGAAACGGGCGTCGGGCCGGCCATCGCATCCGGCAACCAGACGTGCAGCGGAATCTGCGCCGACTTACCCGTGGCGCCGATGAACAACAGGATGCCGACCGCGCTGGCCGACACCGCCGGCAAGGGAACACTCGTGAACGCGGCGTTGATCCGGTCCATGTCCAGCGTGCCGAGCGTCGCGTACAGCAGGAACATGCCGAGGAGGAAGCCGGCGTCGCCGATCCGGTTGGTGATGAACGCCTTCTTCCCGGCCCGCGCCTTGTCCGGATCCTCGAACCAGAAGCCGATCAGCAGGTACGACGCGAGCCCCACCCCTTCCCAGCCCACGAAGAGGACGAGCAGCGACCTTCCCAGCACGAGCAGCAGCATGAAGAACAGGAACAGGTTGAGATAGGCGAAGTAGCGCGCATAGCTCGAGTCTTCCTTCATGTAGCCGATGGAGTAGATGTGGATCAGCGAACCCACGCCCGTCACGATCAGCGCCATCACCGCGGTGAGGCGGTCGAAATAGAAGGCGACCTCGAAGACGCGGCCGTTGATCGCCGCCCAGGTGTAGGCCGGCTCGATGAACGGCGCTCCGCCGCCCGCCTGCAGCCGCAGGAAACACGAAACCGTCGCGGCGAAGGCGAGGATCGGCAAGCCGCAGCCGACGAACGAGACGAATCGCTTGCCGAGGCGATTGCCGGCGAGCCCGTTGAGGACGAACCCCGCGAGCGGCAGGATGACGATGAGCGTCAGCAGGCGGTCCACACGCTATCCTTTCAGTTCCGTGTACGCCGCGACATCCATCGTGCGCTTGTGGCGAACGAGGAGAAGCACGATGGGAATGGCGATCGCGATCTCCGCGGTGGCCACGACGAACACCAGGAAGACCAGCACCGCGCCGCCCGTGGTGCCGGTCTGCTGCGCGAACGTCACGAGACTCAGGTTCACCGCATTGAGCATGAGTTCCATGCACATCAGCATCACCAGCACGTTGCGCCGGACGATGACGCCCAAAAAGCCCAGCGCGAACAGCGCGGCGCTCAGCGCGATGAGCATCTGCGCGTTATCCATGGTCCCGCCGGCCCACCTGCAGCACCGCCAGCGCCGCCACCACGGCGGCTACGAGCAGCACCGAAACCAGTTCGAACTGCAGCCAGTATTCGCTCAGAAAGTCGATCGAGAATTGCTGCAGGCCGAAGAGCCCGCCGCGCGTAGCACCTGGCGTCGCCAAGGTTGCGGGAATCCACAGGTCGCGCCCGAACACGGCGGCGAACACCAATGCGGCGACGACGCCGGGCACGAGCATCCTGGAAAAGCGCCGGGTGAAGGCGCGATCGCGCACGTCGAGCAGCATGATGGCGTAGACCATGAAGACCATCACAGCGCCGACGTAGATCAGCACCTGGAACACCGCGATCACGTGGACGCCGAGCATCGCGTAGATACCGGCCAGCGAGAGCATCGTCGCGATCAGCGCCAGCGCGACCCGCATGGGGTGCCGCAGCACGAGCATCAGCGCCGCCGCCGCCAGCGCCGAACCCGCGAAGAGATAGAGGAGCAGCGTTTCGATCATCGGCGGCTCATCGTGTCTCGCTGCTGCCCTTTGCCGGATAGGGCTTGGCGACATCGCTCTGCGGGTTCCAGTGCAGCAACTCGTCCAAGGACAGCCACATGTTCTGGCGGTCGTACGTGGGCAGGTTGGGCACTTCCTTGACCATCCGGATCGCGTCCTCGGGGCACGCCTCCACGCACAGCCCGCAGAAGACGCAGCGCGAGTAGTCGATCTCGAAGCGGATCGGGTACTTGGGATGTGCCGGGTCGTCGGGATCGAATCCGGCGTCGATCTCGATCACCTTGGCCGGGCACACCGTCGCGCACATGTTGCAGGCGATGCACTGCGGCTTGCCGTCGGGGCGCTGCGTCAGAACGTGCTTGCCGCGGTTGCCGAGGGCGTAGTCGGCCCGGGTCTCCTCCGGGTAGTAGGTCGTGAGCGCGCCCTTGCGCAGCGTGACCCAGCGCCACATGTTGCGCAGGAAAATGCCGCCCGTGATGGAGAGTCCGCGCACGATCTCCGGGAGGTACGCGCGCTCCCACCACGACATCGTCGCGTTGTTCCAGTATTCGCGGCGCACGTAGGCTTTTCGGTTCACGTGCGGTGGACTCATTTGGCGTGCAGCGCCCACACCGCGACGGCGGTGACGGCAAGGTTGGCCAGTGCCAGCGGGAACATGAACTTCCACGCGAAGCGCAGCAGCTGGTCGTATCGGAATCGGGGCAGCGTCCAGCGCACGAGGATCTGGAAGCTGCACACCAGCATCACTTTGACGAGGAACACGACGAGCTGGGTGACGACGACCAGGCCGTGGCTCATCGCGATCACGTGGTTGCCGGGCAGCACGAACCCGGCGTCGGTCATGAACGGAAGGTTGTAGCCGCCCAGGAACAGCGTGGTGAACAGCGCGCCGATGATGGCGATCTCGATGAATTCGGCGAACATGAAGAGGCCCATCTTCATCGCGCTGTATTCGGTGTAATAGCCGGCGATGAGCTCCGACTCGGCCTCGGGCAGGTCGAACGGTATGCGCTTGTTCTCCGCGATCGCGGCCGTCATGAAGAGGATCGCGGCGAAGGGCTGGTAGAAGACGCCCCACGCGGGCAGAAAGCCCAGCAACACTCCCGACTGCTGTTGCGCGATGGCCGTGAGGTCGACGGTGCCGTAGATGACGATGAGGCCCAGCACGGTGAGCCCCATGATGAGTTCGTACGAGATCATCTGCGAGCCGGCGCGAATGCCGCCGAGCAGCGAGAACTTGTTGTTGGACGACCAGCCGGCCAGCATGGCGCCGACGATCGTCAGGCCGCCGAACGCGAAGACGACCAGCAGGCCGGCGTCGACGCGGGCGATCTGGAGCGGGTACGTCCTGTCGCCGAACCACGCGGCTGCGGCGGGAAAGGCGTCCAGCAGTGACGCGGGGTTGAGCGTGCCGCCGAAGGGAATGACCGCGAACACGAGCAACACCGGCGTGAACACGACCCAGGGCGCGATCGCGTAGGCGAACCGGTCGTAGGACTCGGGCTTCCAGTCTTCCTTCAGCATCATCTTGAGGCCGTCGGCGAGACCGTGGAACAGCCCCAGCCACACCATCTTGTACTGCGTGAAGGGGATGCGGACGTAGCAGCGGTTGGCGCCGATGCGGTCGGACATGATCGCGGCCTGCTTGCGCTCCACCCACGTCAGCACGGTGCCGAACACCAGCAGCACCGCGATCGCATAGGTGACAAACAGCACGTAGATGACGAGGTCCTGGATCATCGCCGGCCGCCGTCAGCGGTAGCCCATGCCGCGAAGAGCGCCTGCGCATCAGCGACCGACGCAGGTCTAGGGAAGCACGGCTCGAACGCGCTCACGACTCCGTCGAAGTTCGTGTAATGCCCACGACGTTCGGTCTGGATGCTGATGGGGATGAAGACATCGACCAGCGCGTTTTCCGGCGCCGCGTAGGCATTGATGAAGATGACGCGTGCTCCGGCGGGCAGGCGTGTGAAGTCGAAACCCTCGCCCCAGACCAGAACCAAATCCGTGCCTTCCGGGAGCGCCCGCGTGCCGTCGTCACTGACGGGGAACAACGCGTGGGCCCCCGCGGTGTTCGGATTCTTGTCGGCCCGGATCAGCAGATCGTCCTCGACGCATTCGCCCGGCTCGGGCGAGCGGTCCGTTTTCACCAGACACTCGAAGCGGCCGCCGTGCACGGAGAACGCCGCGAGCTCCTCGTTGGAGCCCCAGCTCGACACCAGCGCCACCGCGTGCCGGGCCTCGCGGATCAGCTTTCCCGCAGCCTCGATCGCTACGGACAAGTCGACCGGCCGGCCCTTCGCCAGTGCCTGAACGGCCCGCGGACGCTCGAAGATGCGCGCCAGATCGCGTCCCTTGTTGCAGATCCAGGGTCCATTGACGGCGGGATTCTCGAGGGGCGTGACGCGCGCTATCGAGGCGTCCTGGCGCGGGTCGAGCGCGTTCAGCTTCCACTCGGCCTTGCGGTGCCAGATCTCAACCGTGCAGCCGCGCGCGCAACCGGGGCACACCGATGGCGTCGGCTTGAGATACCAGACCCGCGCCTTGTACAGGAACGGCTTCGACAGCAGCGCGCCCACCGGGCAGATGTCGATGACGTTGTCGGAATATTGATCGTTGCCGAACGCCCCGTCTTCGCTGGCGCGGACGAGCGACGTGTCGCCGCGCTGCACGATCCCGAGCGCGTTTGTCTTCGAGATTTCGCGCGTGAAGCGCACGCAGCGCGAGCACAGAATGCAGCGCTCGTTGTCGAGCACGATGCGCTCGGACAGCGAATGGAACTTGGTCGAGCGCACCTTGGCGTCGCGGGAGACCGACGGCGAGCCATTGTATTTGTAGTGATAATCCTGAAGCATGCACTCGCCGGACTTGTCGCAGATGCCGCAGTCCACCGGGTGGTTGAGCGTGACGAGCTGCAGGAGCTCCTTGCGATAGGCGCGAACCGGCTCGGAGTCGGTGAGCACGCGCAGGCCCTCGCTCACCGGCATGTTGCAGGCGATTTCGACCCAGCTGCGACCCTCGATCTGCACGGCACATACGCGGCAGTTGCCCGCGATGGACAGCGCCGGGTGCCAGCAAAAGCCCGGGATGTCGATGCCGTTCGCCGTCGCCGCCTGCATGACGGTCTGGCTCTTGTCCGCCTCGATCGCCTGTCCGTTTATGAAGATTTGAGGCATTCCAGATTTCCGTCGTAGCGCGAACGCTTGTGTTCGATGAAATATTCGAATTCGTCGCGAAACTTGTTCAGGATCCCGATCGCGGCGTAGCCGGCCGCATCGCCCATGCCGCAGATCGTGTTGCCGTCGTTCAGGCGCGAGACCTGGTAGAGGCGGTCGATGTCGTCCGACTGGCCCTGCCCCGCCACGATGCGATCGATGATGCGATGCAGCCAACCCATGCCTTCGCGGCACGGCGTGCACTGTCCGCAGGATTCGTGGTGGTAGAAGCGCAGCATCACCTGCAGGAGCCGCACCATGCAGGTGCCTTCGGCGATGACGACCATGCCGCCCGAACCCAACGACGAGCCGGCGGCCTCGACCTCCTGGTTGTCGAGATTGAGCGTCGCGATCTCGGCCCCCGTGAGAACCTTGGTGGAAATGCCGCCGGGAATCACGGCCTTCAGCGCGCGGCCGCCCGTGATTCCTCCGCAGTCCTCGTAGATGAATTTGGCCCAGGGGTCGCCGATTTCGATCTCGTAAACACCCGGCCGATTGATGTGCCCCGAGATGGAGATAAGGCGCGTGCCGGGGTTCTTGGCGGTGCCGACCCTGCGGAACGCGGCGGCGCCGTGCGCGACGATTCCGGCGATATTGGACAGCGTCTCGACGTTGTTGACGACGGTGGGTTTCTGATAGAGGCCGCGGACGGTCAGCCGCGGCGGGCGGTTGCGCGGATAGCCTCGCTTGCCTTCGATCGACGACAGGAGCGCGGACGCCTCGCCGCAGACGTAGGACCCGGCGCCGCGGTAGATCACCGCGTCGCAGGAAAAATCCGTTCCCAATATCCGCTCGCCGAAATAGCCGGCCTCATAGGCCTCCTCGAGCGCCGCGGCCAGCCGACGGTACGGTTTGTCGAATTCGCCGCGAATGTAGACGAACGCGTTGCGCACCTGCAGCGCATAGGAGGCGATCAGCATCGACTCCAGCAGCAGGTGGGGAGCGTTCTCGAGGATCCAGCGGTCCTTGAATGTTCCCGGTTCGCCCTCGTCGGCGTTCGCGCAAAGGTAATGCGGCTGGCCGTCGTCCAAATTGATGACGCCCCACTTGCGTCCCATCGGGAACGCGGCGCCGCCGCGGCCCTGGATGCCGGAATCCGTCACTTCCTTGGTCACTTCCTCGGAGCTCATCTGCGTGAGCGCCTTCGCGAGCGTGCCATAGCCGCCCCGCGCTCGATACTCGGCGAGCGTGTGCGACGTCGCGGTGACCGGAAAGGTCATGATGAGCTTGGTGTTCGGCATGTCAGGCCAGGCCGTCCAGCAGCGTGTCCAGCTTTTCGGGACTGACGCTTTCGTGATAGGTGTCGTTGATCATCACGACAGGCGCGCTGCCGCACGACGCCAGGCACTCGACCGTCGACAGCGTGAAGCGGCCGTCCGCCGTGGTCTGCCCGGGCGCGATGCCGAGCTTCGTCGTCAAATGCTCGATGATCCGTTCCGCGCCCAGCAGCGAACAGGACACGTTGCGGCACGTCTGGATGTGCCAGCGGCCTACGGCCTTGCGCCGGAACTGGCCGTAAAAGCTCAGCACTTCCTCGATCTGGATGCGCGGCACGCCGAGATATTCGACCAATCCGTCGATGTCGCTGTCCGCGACGTAGCCGCGCTCTTCCTGCACGCGGCGCAGGCAGGGCAGCACGAGCGAGGATTCGAAGCCCGCCGGAAACCGGGCGCGCAGCGCGTCGAATTCGGGGATGAGTTGTTTAATGGGATCGCTCATCTGTCGCTCATCGGTCACTCACCTGTCACACTCGCCGCCGATCATATTCACCGATCCGAACGTCGGGATGATGTCGGCGAGCTGGTAGTTCTCGAGCAGGCGGTGCAATCCGCCCATGTGCACGAAGCTCGGCGCGCGCACGTGCACCTTGTACGGCGTCCCCGTCCCGTCGCTGACGAGGTAGAAGCCGAGTTCGCCGTTGGGCGCCTCCTGCGCCGTGTAGACGTCGCCCGCGGGAACCTGCGGCCCGTCCATGATCAGCTTGAAGTGGTTGATCAGCGACTCGATTTCCGCATAGACCAGCTCCTTCTCGGGCAACACGCAGCGACGATCGTCGACGTTGATGGGCCCTGCCGGCAGCGCGTCCATCAGTTGCCGGATCATGTGGACAGACTCGTCCATCTCCCGCATGCGCACGTAGTAACGGTCGTAGTTGTCGCCGTTGATGCCGACCGGCACCTCGAAGTCCAGTTCGCCGTACGCGAGATAGGGCATATCTTTGCGCAGGTCGCGCGGCACGCCGGTCGAGCGCAGGATGGGCCCGGTGAAGCCCCAGTTGATGGCATCCGCCGCGGAGATGACTCCCACGTTGCGCGTGCGGTCGATGAAGATGCGGTTGCGGTCCATGAGGCCGTGGACGCGTCCGGTGAAGTCCTCGTACTGGTCGAGGATGACGCCGAGGCGCTGCAACCAGCCTTTAGGCAGATCCCGCGCCAGGCCGCCGATGCGCCCGTACGTATAGGTGACGCGCGCGCCGGTGAGGTCGGCCAGATGCTCGTAGATGTAGTCGCGGATCATCACCAGATAGAGGAAGGCCGTCATCGCGCCCAGTTCCATCAGCGATGCGGCCACGCACGTGAGGTGATCGGCGATGCGCGAGTACTCGGAGAGCAGCGTGCGCAGGTAACGGCAGCGCGGCGTGATCTCGACGCCCATCAACGCCTCGACGGCCTCGCAATAGGCGAAGTTGTTGATGAGCCCCGAGCAGTAATTGAGGCGATCCACGTACGGAATCAGGTTCGCCCACGTGTGGTCTTCGCACTCCTTCTCGAAACCCCGATGCAGGTAGCCGCAGTGCACGTCCACGCGCGTGATCTTCTCGCCGTCCAATGCGGCGATGACCTGCAGCGTCCCATGGGTGGCCGGATGCGAAGGACCGATGTTGACGATGACGCCACCGTCCGTTTCGATCTTCTCGAACGCGGGACGAACCGGGCCGGGCAGCAGTGTTTCCATCATGAAATGTAGGGAACGAGCGGCTGCTCCTGCCGCTTCGGATAATCCTTGCGCAGCGGATGGCCCACGAAGCCCTCGTAGAGCAGGATTGGCCGGAGATCGGGATTGCCGCGGAAGACGATGCCGTACATGTCGTGGCATTCGCGTTCCATGAAATGCGCGGAGCCGTAGAGCTCGATGAGCGAATCCACCGTCGGGTCCGCCTCCGGCACCTGCGTCTTGAGGCGGATGCGGACGAAGTCGCGCGTCGAATAGAAGTGATAGACGACGTCGAAGCGCGGCGCACGGCCGGGCCAGTCGACGGCGGTCACGTCGAGGAACATGTCGAAGCCGAAATCCGCCTTCAGCATTCGCACGGCGTCGAGCAGATGCGCGGGCGGCAGCGCAAGCACGAGCATGCCATGGGCGAACGACGCCTCCGCAACACCAGGCGCCAGGCGCTTCTGTACCCCTTCGATGATCAGCGCGCTCATCGGTCAGAAGTCCTTGGTGAGGATCGGATGCCGCGAGCGGGCGATCTTGTCCTGCAGCTTCATGATGGCGTCGATCACGGTCTCGGGCCGGGGCGGGCAGCCCGGAACGTAGATGTCCACGGGGATGACCTTGTCGATGCCCGCCAGCGCCGCGTAGTTCTGGTAGAACCCGCCGCTGGTCGCGCAAACGCCAAAGGCCATGACCCACTTGGGCTCGCACATCTGGTCGTAGACCTTCTTGAGGATCGGCGCCTGCTTGTGCGTGACCGTGCCGACCACCATCAGGAGATCCGCCTGGCGCGGTGAGAAGCGCGGCAGCGCGGCACCGAAGCGGTCGGTGTCGTAAGGCGTGGAACTCACCGCCATGAATTCCATCGCGCAGCACGCGGTGACGAAAGGATAGGGAAAGAGCGAGAACTTGCGCGCCCAGCCCACGAATTCGTCTTTCTTGGTCGTGAGGTACTCGAAGGCCTGCGACGGAGCGCTGGCCGATCGGATCGGAATCGTCGCCCTGGCCATCGCTACTCCGTCACGGCTTCCAGGATTCCGCCGCGGTAGACGTAGAGCAGGATCAGCACCAGGAGGAACACGAAGATCGCGAAGGTGGCCAGCATGAATCCCGTGAGCGGCTGCGCACCGAGCGCCCAGATGAAGAGGAAGATCGTCTCGAGGTCGAACAGGATGAAGACCACGGCGACGGCGTAGTACTTGATCTGGACCGCCTTGACGTTGACGGCGTCGATGGGAGGCGCGCCGCACTCGAACGGTTCGAGCTTGGCCGCAGACGCGACGGGCTTGGGGCCGAGCATCCGATTCATGAGGAGCGTGACGGCGACAAAGCCCAGGATCGCCAGCAGGTAGAGGATAAAGGCGACGTAAGGATTCATCGAGGGACCCGGCAGGACTCTGGCCGCTACAGTAAGCGCCGGGGCTGATTACGCGTTTGACTTGGATCAACCGAGGGAGCCGCTGCCATTCCGCAAGATTGCATGACACAGATCAAGCCCGGCGGGAGGTCCCCAGCGTAACTTGCGCCGTTGCCGGTGCATTGGACGGCCGAAAGGCGCACGCTTCCGTAACGGTGCCACGTGGCGATCGAATCCTATCGGGCTCTGCAGCAATCGCTGGCCGAATTCATTCCGGATTCGCGCCTCGTCACGGACCCGCTGCGCCTGCTGACCTGGGGCACCGACGCGAGTTTCTACCGGCTCGTGCCCAAGCTCGCGGTCGTCGTCGAAAGCGAAGACGAAGTAGTGCGGCTGCTCGCCGAGTGCGCGAAGCGGGGCACGCCCGTCACTTTCCGTGCCGCCGGGACCAGCCTGTCCGGCCAGGCGGTCACCGATTCCGTCCTGATGCTGCTGGGCGAAAACTGGCGCCGCTGCGAAGTCGGTCCCGGCGCCGAGACAATCGTCCTCCAGCCGGGCGTCATCGGCGCCGTCGCCAATCGCCGGCTCGCCCGCTTCGGCAGGAAGATCGGCCCCGATCCTGCGTCGATCGACGCCGCCATGATCGGCGGCATCGCGGCCAACAACGCGAGTGGCATGTGCTGCGGCACGGCGCAGAACAGCTACCGGACGCTCGAAGGACTGCGCATCGTACTGGCCGACGGCACCGTGCTCGACACGCGCGATGCCGCGAGCCGCGCGGCATTCCGCGCACGGAAGAGCGACCTCGTGCGGGAGCTCGACGCCCTCGGCCGGGACACGCGCGCCGACGAAGCGCTGGCCGCGCGCATCCGGCACAAGTTCCGGATCAAGAACACCACCGGCTACAGCCTCAACGCGCTGGTGGACTTCACCGACCCGATCGACATTCTCGCGCACCTCATGATCGGCTCGGAAGGCACGCTCGGATTCCTGAGCGAGATCACCTATCGCACCGTCCCGGAGTACGCGAACAAGGCCAGCGCGCTGATCCTGTTCGACGATCTCGAAACCGCCTGCCGCGCGGTCAGCGCATTGAAGAGCGCGCCGGTGGCCGCGGTGGAACTCGCCGACCGCGCGGCGCTGCGTTCGGTGGAGGGCAAACCGGGACTGCCGGACGCGATTCGCACCGTCGGCCCGCGCGGCGCCGCATTGCTGGTCGAAACCCGCGCCGCCGACGGCGCCGCGCTGGATGCGCAGGTTCGCGCCATCGAGACCACGCTGGCCGGCATGCGCACCTTGGGCCCGGTCCGCTTCACGGCGGACCCAAAGGAATGCACCCGGCTGTGGAACGTGCGCAAGGGGATGTTTCCGTCGGTCGGCGCAATGCGCGAGGCGGGCACCACCGTCATCATCGAGGACGTAGCCTTTCCGGTTCCGCGGCTGGCCGAGGCCACGCTCGATTTGCAGCGACTGCTCGGTGAATACGGATATCCGGAAGCGATCATCTTCGGGCACGCGCTCGAAGGCAACCTGCACTTCGTGTTCACGCAGGATTTCAACGCGGCTTCCGAGATCGCGCGGTACCGCGGCTTCATGGAGGCGCTTTGCCGGCTGGTCGTGGAGCGCTACGACGGCTCGCTCAAGGCCGAGCACGGGACCGGGCGCAACATGGCGCCTTTTGTCGAACTCGAGTGGGGCGCGGAGGCGTACGCCATCATGCGGGCGCTCAAGCGGATGCTCGACCCCGAAGGCCTGCTCAATCCGGGCGTCGTGCTCAACGACGACCCGGAAGCGCATGTCAAGCATCTGAAGCCACTGCCGGCGTGCGACGCCATCGTGGACAAATGCATCGAGTGCGGCTTTTGCGAGGTCAAGTGCCCGTCGCACGGCCTCACGCTGTCGCCGCGACAGCGGATCGTCGGCTGGCGCGAGATTGCCCGACTCGAGGAGACCCTCGCGGACGCGCCGCAGCTGGCGACGCTGCACCGCCTCTACGACTATCACGGGATCGATACCTGTGCCGCGTGCGGCTTGTGCGCGACCGCGTGTCCGGTCGGCATCGAAACCGGCATTCTCATCAAGGCGCTGCGCGGCCGGCGGGCAGGCCCGCTCGCGCATCGCGTCGCCGATGTCGTGGCCGGCAACTTTGGCGCAGTGACCGCCGGCTTGCGCATGGGGCTGGGCGTCGCCGACGCATTGCACGGGCTCATCGGCACGCGCGCGATGACGAGTTCGCTGGGTGGCCTGCGCAAGCTTTCCGGCGGTGCGCTCCCCAAATGGTCGCCCACGCTGGCGCGCCCCGTGCATTTCAAGCCCGGCCGCCGCGCGCCGATACCGCCCGGCGCCGAACGCATCGTCTATTTTCCCAGCTGTGCCGCGCGTAATATGGGTTCGCAGCGGGGGAACGACGGCGCCGGCACGCTGCCCGACACCGCCGAGCGCTTGTTCGCCAAGGCCGGCTTCAGCGCCGTGTACCCGGAGAACCTGGCCGAACTTTGCTGCGGCCAGCCGTTCGAGAGCAAGGGATTGCATGAGACGGCAGACCGCAAATCGGCCGAACTGGAACGGATCCTGCGCGCGGCG
The DNA here is from genome assembly GCA_963828045.1 of uncultured beta proteobacterium. GTDB lineage: Bacteria > Pseudomonadota > Gammaproteobacteria > Burkholderiales > Casimicrobiaceae > VBCG01. The sequence continues at coordinate 272,854 of CAWHCM010000002.1, forward strand.
AGCGAGGATGGCAGGCTGCCCATCGTCTTCGACACCAGTCCGTGCGCGTACCGCATGCAGCGATATCTTGCCGGACGGCTGACGATATTGGACAGCATCGAGTTCATCCACGACACGGTCCTGCCGCGCGTCAGCATCGAGCGCAAGGCAACGCCGGTGGCGATCCATCCCGTATGCAGCGTGCGCAAGATGGGAACGGTCGACCGGCTCCTGCGCATCGCACAGCGCTGCAGCGCCGAAGTGGTGACGGTGGACGAGGTGCTGTGTTGCGGCTTCGCCGGCGACAAGGGGTTCAGCCAGCCGGAGTTGAACGGGCACGCGCTGCGCCGACTGAAGCCTTCGCTGCCGCCGCAGTGCACGACCGGCTACTCGACCAGCCGGACCTGCGAAATCGGACTTTCGGAGTATGCGGGCTTCCCCTACGAGTCGATCGTCTACCTGGTCGATGCGTGCGCGAATTCGCGCGTGGAAACAGACAGCGAGGAGGTGCAACGGTGAAAGTCGCGCTGTTCATTCCCTGTTACGTCGACGCCTTCTTCCCGGAAGTCGGAATTGCCACGCTGGAGCTGCTGGAGCGCCTTGGCATCGACGTCGTCTATCCGCTGGACCAGACCTGCTGCGGGCAGCCGATGGCCAACAGCGGGTGTCACGACGACGCTGCGGGCGCCGAGAAGCTGTTCGTCAAGAATTTCGCCGGCTTCGACTACGTCGTCGGCCCGTCGGGGAGCTGCGTCCACCACGTGCGCGAACATTTCATCGGCATTCCGCAAACGCCGGCGGTGAAGGCCGTCCGCGAACGGACGTTCGAACTGGTCGAATTTCTGCACGACGTCGTGAAGGTCAAGGCGTTTCCCTGGGCGCTGTTCCCGCACCGGGTGGGGTTGCACAACGGCTGCGCCACGCTGCGCGCGCTGCGCGAGGCCAGCGCGTCGGAGATTGTCGAGCCGCATTTCTCGAAGCCTTTGCGCCTCCTTTCCGCGGTCAAGGGCATCGAGTTCGTCACGCCGGAGCGGCCCGACGAGTGCTGCGGGTTCGGCGGCACGTTCTCGGTATTCGAGGAACCCGTCTCCGCGAAGATGGGCCAGGACAAGGTGAATGATCACAGCAAGGCGGGCGCCGAATACATCGTTTCCGCCGATATGTCCTGCCTCATGCACCAGAAGGGTTGCGCCGAGCGTCTCGGCCTGCCGGTCAAGTTCATCCACGTGGCGCAGATACTGAACGGAGCCCGGGGATGAAGCGCATCGACCACGCGGAAGCGTCCTCGGTCTTCATCAAGGCCCGCGACCATATCGAGTTTCACGACCGGCGCCTGTGGGACTTGCGTAAGAAGCGGGACCGGGAAAGCGGGGCGCTGCCCGAGTGGGAGGAACTGCGCTCGCTCGCCTCGGCCATCAAGGAGCACACGCTGACGCACTTAGCCGACTACCTCGAGGAATTCGAGCGCAACGCCACCCAAAACGGCGTGAAAGTGCACTGGGCGAGGGACGCGGCGGAGCACAACGCGATCGTGTTCGACATTCTCGCGTCGGAACGGGCGCGCACCCTGGTCAAATCCAAGTCGATGCTGACCGACGAATGCGACATGCGCCCCTTCCTCGAGTCTCGCGGAATCAAGGTGATCGAGACCGACTTAGGCGAGCGCATCCAGCAACTGGACGACGAGCCCCCGAGCCATATCGTCCTGCCCGCCGTGCACAAGCTCCGCACCGATGTCGCCCGGGTCTTTGCGGCGACCCTCGGCACCGATGCCAAGAACAGCGACGTCCATTATCTGGCGGAGAGCCAGCGCCAGGCGACGCGCCCGGATTTCCTCACCGCCGACGCCGGCATGACGGGGGCCAATTTCGCCGTCGCCGAAACCGGCAGCGTCGTCGTTTGCACCAACGAAGGCAACGCCGACCTGAGCGTCCACCTGCCCAAGCTCTACATCGCGTCGATCGGCATCGAGAAGATGCTGCCGCGCATCGAGCACCTCGGCGTGTTCATCCGGATGCTGTCGCGCAGCGCGCTGGGCTCGCCCATCACCCAGCTCACGTCCCACTTCCGCGCCCCGCGCAAGGGAACGCGAATGCACGTCGTGCTGGTCGACAACGGCCGCTCGGAGCGGCTCGGCATGGCGGATTTCTGGTATTCGCTGAAGTGCATCCGCTGCGGCGCCTGCATGAACACCTGCCCCGTCTATCGGCGCAGCGGCGGCTTGAGTTACGGCGCAACGTATTCGGGGCCCATCGGCGTCATCATCGATCCGACGTTCAACCTGCGCAAATACAGCTCGCTGCCGTTCGCCTCGACGCTGAACGGAAGCTGCACGAGCGTGTGCCCGGTCAAGATCAACATCCACGAGCAGATCTACAAGTGGCGGCAGATCATCGCCGAGCGCAACCAGCTGCCCATCGTGAAGAGGGAGGCGATGCGCATCGCCGGCAAGATCCTCGGCAGCCCCAAACTCTACCGCGCGGCGGTGGAGGCGGCGGACGCCGGTGTCGAACACCTGCCGCGTTTCATGATGTACAGCCGGCTCAACGCGTGGGGCCGGCAGCGCGAGGTCCCGCAGGCGCCTGCGTCGACGTTCCGGCAGTGGTATCTCGAGAATCGGGGGAAGAAGAAAGGGATCCGGAAAGGGGGCCGCCCATGAGCAGCCGGGACGAAATACTCGCGCGGGTGCGGAAGAACCAGCCGCCGGCGCAACCGCTGCCGTCGCTGCCCTCCTTCGGCCGCGAGCCCAAGGCGCCGCTCGCGACATTCAAGGCCAATCTCACGCGCATGGGCGGCAAGTTCGTCGAGGCGCCCGCGACAGGCGATCTCACCGCGTTCGTGCGCAGCCTGTTTCCCGCGGCGAAAGTGTTCTGCTCGGCAACGCCCGAGGTCACGGGCAACCGCATCATCGAGCAGGTGCAGGCGCCGGCCGAATTGCACGATGTCGATGTCGGCATCGTGCGCGCAGCCTACGGCGTCGTGGAGACCGGTTCCGTGTGGATGACGGAGCGCGAGTTCAAGGTCGAGGCGCTGGGTTTCCTCGCGCAACACCTTGTCGTCCTGCTCGACCCGGCGGCACTCGTCGCCACCATGCACGACGCGTACCGGCGGCGGGCGGATTTCGACGCCCCCTACGGCGTATTCATGACCGGACCGTCGGCCACGGCGGACATCGAGGGCGTGCTGATCCACGGCGCCCAGGGCATTCGGAGCCTGACGGTCGTTCCCGTCGCGGGTTGAGCCACCCGGGCCGTAGTAATTGGCGAGTGTTGTTTTTCCGCGCAGCCGACGCGACGAAGACCGGAATCGGCGAAGGGTCTTGATCCACGTCAACATCGCCGACGTATCGTGCGGGTAAATGAATGGGTAGGTAAGAGGCATTTTCCGCGCGGTTTCAAGGGGGCATCATGCGAATCAAGTCCTTCATCCCCGTCTCAGGGGTCCTGATCCTGGCGGCCTTTGTTGCCCTTCCGGCACTGGCCCAGCCCAAGCCCTACGCCGCTTCACAGGTCGCTCCCGTCTGCGCGAATTGCCACGAAGCGCAGTGGAACGCGATCGACCTCACGCCGCACGGCGCGAAGAATGACGCCAGCGGCAGTATGTGCCAGGCCTGCCATGGCGACGCGACCGAGCACCTGAAGGACCCGATGAAGGCCAAGCCCGCCAATCCGTTCGGCAAGGGCGGCACCGTGGAAGCGCGGACAGCCGTTTGCCTGACGTGCCACAGCGGGAACCGCAACCTCGCCTTCTGGACGTCCGGCAAGCATGCGATCAACGACGTGACCTGCAGCAACTGCCACAGCATCCACGGCAAGAGCGTCGCACCGTCGGTCAACAAGTTCCAGACGACGTTCCTGCCCAACCAGGCGGAAACGTGCTGGCAGTGTCACCAGCCGATCCGCGCGGCGAACTTCAAGCCGTCGCATCACCCGATCATCGAAGGCAAGGTCAAGTGCACCGACTGCCACAACCCGCACGGCGCGCTGACGCCCGCGATGGTCAAGCAGCCGACGATCAACGACCAGTGTTACTCGTGCCATGCCGACAAGCGCGGCCCGTACGTGTTCAACCATCCGCCGGTGGAAGAGAACTGCGTCACCTGCCACAACCCGCACGGCTCGGTCCACATCAAGCTGCTCAACGAATCGGCGCCGAACCTCTGCCAGGATTGCCACGACGGTTCGCGGCACCCGGGAACGGTGTACGGCGCAGCCGGCGGCTTCCTGTGCGCGCCGGGGGATCCCTCGGCCGCCTGTGCAGGAAAGACCGGACAACCCAATTCCGCCGTGAACACGCGGCTGGTGTCCCGTGCGTGCCTGAACTGCCACAACGCGATCCACGGCTCGAACGCGCCGGGTAATCGCGGCAAGTTCTTCACGCGCTAAGGTCGGAGACAACCATGAACAAGAAGCTGCTTTCCACCGTGCTCGCCAGCCTGTTCGCAGCCGCGCCAGCCCTTGCCCAGAGTGAGGACCCGATGCGGGTCGAGGGCGGCGCGACGCTAGGGGGCATCTATAACAACGTGAACGTGCAGGACACCTCGCAACTCCAGCAATACCAGGACCTGAGCAACGGCGCGCTGTCGAACGTCGGCGCCCGCGGCCGCAGCAGCACGACCTGGTTCGACGGCTACGGCGAGAACTTCGGCCGCACCGACCAGTTCATGTACCTGCGCGGCGGCATGTACGACATCTTCAAGACAGGCGCGTACTTCAACGAAATCCCGCACACCTTCAACTCGTCGGCGATCACGCCCTACTCCGGCAGCGGCAGCAACCTGCTGACCGCGGTGTTCCCGCAGTACAACCCGAACACCTGGAATTCCTTCAGAGAGGGGTATGAGCGCAAGGACGCCGGCGGCTATTTCGAGTGGCAGAGGAACAGCCCCTGGTACTTCCGGGTCGACGGCAACGAGGTGAAGTTCGACGGCACCAAGGTCGGCTCCGCGGCGAACGGCACCAGCCCGGGCAACGGCTTCGTCGACCTCGCGTTCCCGGTGCAGTACAAGACGAGCAACTGGGGCGTCGAGGGCGGCTACCAGTCGAGCAAGGCGACGTATTCGGTGCGCTGGGATTACAGCAAGTTCGACAATTCGAACGATTCGTTCCAGTGGACCAACCCGTTCTTCGGGGGCAACTCGCTCGACCGGACGTATCTGCCGCCGGACAACACGTTCAACAAGTTCACGGCGACAGCCAATTATCGCGACCTGCCGTGGCGCTCGGTGATCTCCGCGCGTTACACGTGGGCGGAGACCACGAGCGACGTCAATCTCGGGCAGAGCGCACTGAACGGAAACAACATCTACACCCCGTCGTTGCCTAACCAGCCCTCGTTCAACGGCGACAACGTCAACCAGTCGTTCGCGCTGGGCTGGACGGCAATGCCGGTCGCGAGCGTCGATACGCGGGTCTACTACTACTGGACGAAGCTGGACAACAAGTCCGATGAAATCACCTACGGGAATGCGCCGACGCTTCCCACCGGTCTCAGTTGCGGCAATCTCTCGGCCAACGGGGTGCCGACGACGATCGGCGGCAACTGCGAGAACGAGCTCTACAACTACACCAAGAACGATGTCGGCTTCGACGTGTGGTGGCGCTTCATGAGGGGCAACAAACTGGGCTTCGGCTACGACTACTTCAACATCGACCAGAATCGCGTCGACTATGACAAGTCGCACACCAACACGGTCTGGGTCGAGTACAAGAACACGATGCTCGACACCGTCAGCGGCCGGGTCAAGTACTTTTACGTGAAGCGCGACTCGACGCTGAATTACAGTAATGCCGGCCTGTCGACCAATGACCCGAACTACCTGTTACCCTACACGTCGGCGTTCGACCTGCAGTCCAGCACGACCAACAAGGTCAAGCTGTACCTGGACTACAACCCAATGGCGAACCTGGGCTTCTCGTTCGAGGGCAACTGGGCCAAGCAGGACTATGACGACGTCACCTACGGCCGCATCACGGCGGACCGTCAGGGCTATTTCCTGACCGGCAACTGGGGCGAGGCCAGCAAGCTTATGCTGACGGCCTTCGGCAGCTGGGAGCAAACGAAGTACCCGTCCGACCACCGCTACATCGGCACGGTCGCCAGCGGACCGAATCCGCCACCGGGCTATTGCACGGCAGCCAATCCGGGCTGCTACGACCCGGTCGCGATTCCCGGCCCGGCCGGCGGTTCGTACAACTGGAACTCGGCGACGAAGGACACGACGTACATGATCGGCGCGGGTCTGGACTGGCCGGCGATGTCGTCGTTGATGCTGAAGGCGTCGTACCTGTACGTGCAGAACGACGGACAGGCCTCGTTCTCGTCGCAAACCCAGGGCGCGCCCTACGACATGGTGGGCGGTCCCGCCGGCTTGGGCAACCCGCTCAACATCGGGAACTTCGACGACTCCAAGCAGCAGTACTTCAACCTGAAGGCGGTCTACGCGTACAACAAGAACTGGTCATTAACGGCCGGCTATGCGTACGAGAAATACAACTCGAACGACATCGCCACTCAGGGCTACTACTACGTGGCGCCGATCCCGGCGCCGGGCACCGTCAACGCCAGCGCAAGCTACCTGAACGGCTACGACGCGTTCAACAACGGCCATCAGAACATCTTCTACCTGACGGTGTCGTACAAGTTCGACGCGCCGCCGCTGCCGGTCGCGCCGTTGCGGATGGCGGAAGCCCCTCCCCCGCCGCCCGTAGCGAAGCCGGCTCCCCCGCCGCCGGCACCGGCGCCTCCGCCTCAGGTGCAAAAGATCTCGCTCGACTCCAAGGCGCTGTTCGACTTCGACAAGGCTGTGCTCAAGCCTGAGGGCAAGGCGGCGATCGACAACCAGGTCGTCGGCAAGCTTGCGCAGGTGCAGAAGCTCGAGGTCGTCCTGGTGACGGGTTACACCGACCGCCTCGGCAGCGAGGCCTACAACCAGAAGCTGTCGGAACGCCGCGCGGATGCCGTGCGCGACTACCTGGTCAGCAAGGGCGTTGACAAGGCCAAGATCGAGACCCTCGGCCTGGGTGAAAAGCAGCCGGTCGTGCAGTGCGACCAGAAGAACCGCCAGGAGCTTATCGCGTGCCTGCAGCCGAATCGCCGCGTGGAAGTAGAAGCCAAGGGCGAGACGACCAAGTAATCGCAGCGACCGCGGCACGGAAAAGCCCCGCCTCGAGCGGGGCTTTTTTTGCCGGGCAGGTGGCCGCCCCGGCTGTCGGCGCCGATTCAATAGCGCCCGTGCTGCTTGTAGATGTAGTTCGTCAGTTCGATGGAATACATGGAAATGCGCCGCTGGATCTGATGGACGGTCCTTATGATTGCGCGCATGACCTGATAAACGACCTCGGGATGCGTGGGGAGCAGCGATTCCAGTTGTTCGCGTTCCAGCCCGAATACCCGGGCGTCGCCGCGCGCGATCAGCGACGCGTAATGCTGGGTGCCGTCGATGAAACTGAGCTCGCCGACCAAGTCGCCGGCGCTCAACGTGAAGAGCGTGACCTCATCGGGGTTGCCGCAATTGCGGACCACCGCTAGCGTTCCGCTCACGAGCACGTACAGATGGTTGTCGCTTGTGCCTTCCCGCACCAGGATTTCGCCATCCGCGAGCCGGGACACCTTGATGAGCCCGCTCAGCACAGCGGATTGTTCAGGCGACAATTCAGCGCCGATCCGGGAGGCGCGCAACATATCGAGTGGGTCCAGGGTGGTCATTGCCGACTGCTCCAGTGAAAATTGATTGGCATTCATGTATCGCCGGGCGGGCCGTGAACGCGCTGCGCCTGCTCGACGAATGCATCGACGAGCGTGTTGGTTATGCGGTCGAAAACGGGCCCGGCGAGCCGGCCCACCAACCGATTGTCGAACTCGTAGTGCAGGCCGAAGTCGATCTTGCAGCCGCTGGCCGAAAGCGGCGTCAGTTGCCACTCACCTTCGAACCGCCGGAACGGGCCGCGCTCGAGCACGATGGCCATGTGTTCCGGTCGCCGCTTGGGATTGCGCGTCGTGAGGTGAAATCGGACGCCGTGGAAGTCGATGGTTATCTCCGCGGCGACGACGGCCTCGTCGCGGGAGAGAATACTCGCGGCCGCGCACCAGGGGAGGAACGCCGGGTAATCCTCCGCCCTCTCGATCAGGTCGAACATCTGTTCGGCCGGGTACATGACCAACGCCGATTTGCGAACGATCATCGGGCGCGGCCGTACGACGCGCCCCCGCAGGCCGTCAGCCGGGCGAATGCCACGCTGCCGGTTGCCAGCGCCGCGACCGTCGGTTCGGATGGCATGCACAGTCTCCTCCTGCGGCCAAGGCTAGCGCCTAAGTCCCGGGGCTTCGTTGATCCACGTCAACCGCCCCGGCCGCCCTTCCCGCACGACGTTGTCCCGGTATACTATCCACGTTCGCCGCTGCGTGCGACGTCCTCCGGAGGCTTTCGAATATGAAGATCATTGTGATGGTTACGTTGTCGACGCTGGCTTTGGCCGCGGCCGGAACGGCGAGCGCGCAGGAGGCGCTCGCCAAGAGCAGTGGCTGTCTTAATTGCCATGCGGTCGACACGAAGAAGATAGGGCCGGCATTCAAGGACGTCGCCGCCAAATACAAGGGCAAGGCGGATGCGGAAGCGAAGCTGGTGGCCGAGATTTCCGGGGCGAAGGGCCATCCTGCCGTCAAGGCCAGCCCCGACGATATCAAGTCGCTGGTCAAGTGGGTGCTGGCGCAGTAGACGACCGACCCGTTGCAGGAAGAAGAAGCCGGCGCATGCCGGCTTTTTTGTTGAGTGCTTCCTCCCGGATCGTGACGCAGATCAAAGGCGGCAGGGCCGCGTCGTAGGATAGTTTCCCCATTGGCCGTGGTCCGGGTTGGTGCACTTAACAGATCCGACGGCGACGTAATGAATGCTCGGACCAGCCAGGGTGAATGGAGCGTTGGTGCGATGTCAGGCTTCGAAATCGTCGCGCGACAGGACTTCTCGGACGTTACCTATCTGCTCGAGATCCGGCATGCGTTGATGGCGCGCGCCGCGCGCGCCGGCCAGTTCGTGATTGTCATGGCGCACGAGCACGGCGAGCGCATCCCGCTCACGATCGCGGATTTCGACCGCGACAAGGGAACGATAACGCTCGTCATCCAGGCGGTCGGCAAGACGACGAAGGAAATGCAGCAGCTCTGCAAGGTCGGAACCTCGCTGCATGCGGTCGTCGGCCCCATGGGCATCCCCAGCCCCATCAGCGGCGCAAAAAAGGTGATCTGCGTTGGCGGCGGCCTGGGCGTGGCGCCGATCTTTCCGCAGGCGCGCGCGTTCAAGGAGAACGGCGCCTACGTGATCGGCGTGCTTGGATTCCGCAGCAAGGATCTCATGTTCTGGACGGACAAGTTCGCCGCTTGCTGCGACGAGCTCATCGTGTGCACGGACGACGGATCGAGCGGAATCAAAGGTCTGGTCACCGAAGGCATCGCGCGCGCCATCGCAAAGCATGCCGATGTCGACGAGTGCGTGGCGATCGGTCCGCCGGTGATGATGCGCGGCTGCGCCGAGGCGACGCGTGCGCACAAGATCAAGACCATCGTCAGCCTGAATCCGCTGATGGTCGACGGGACGGGCATGTGCGGCGGGTGCCGCGTCAAGGTCGGCGGACAGGTGAAATTCGCCTGCGTCGATGGACCGGACTTCGACGGCCACCTGGTCGACTTCGACGACTTGATGTCGAGACTGCGGCGCTTCACCACGCAAGAGCAAGCCGCGCGCGAGCGATGGTCGGAAACGTGCAGGATGGCGGCGGTGCCGAGCCTGGGGGCGCTCGCGTCGCAGCTGGGCGCAGGCGCCGAAGGGCGGTCGGCCGCCTTGCTCGAGCTGCCCGACCCCTACGACGAGGTCCAGGGGGGCTAGATGGCCAAGAAGCGCACCATTCGAACCATTCCGCAACAGCGGACTCCCGTGCGCGAGCAGGATCCTGCAGAGCGCGTCAAGAATTTTTCGGAAGTGTCCCGCGGGTACGCCCAGGAGGACGCGCTGGTCGAGTCCGAGCGGTGCCTGCGCTGTCCGGACCAGCCCTGCGTGCGCGGCTGCCCGGTCGGCATCGACATCCCGGGCTTCATCGAGAAGCTCGGCCAGAAGGATTTCCGCGGCGCTTACGACGTGATCACGGCGACCAATCTCCTGCCGGCAGTCTGCGGCCGCGTGTGTCCGCAGGAAAACCAGTGCGAGGGCGTCTGCACGGTCGGCGATACGCTGGAGCCTGTGGCGATCGGGCGCCTCGAGCGCTTCGTGGGCGATCGCGCGATCGCCGAAGGCTGGACCAACGTGCCTTACATCGAGCGCAACAAATTCAAGATCGGAATCGTCGGCTCCGGTCCGGCAGGAATGGCCTGCGCCGCCGATATGGCCAAGGCCGGCTGCGACGTGACGGTGTACGAGGCGTTCCACCAGGCGGGCGGTGTGCTCAAGTACGGGATTCCCGATTTCCGGCTGCCCAACGACGTGGTCGACGCCGAGATCCGGAACCTCGCCAGCCTGGGCGTCAAGTTCGAATGCAACACGCTGGTCGGGCGCCTCTTCACGATCGAGCAGATGATCGACGAGTTGGGCTTCCACGCCGTGTTCATCGGAACCGGGGCGGGCTATCCGGCGATGCTCGGCATTCCCGGGGACTCGCTCAACGGCGTGCTCTCGGCCAACGAACTCCTGACGCGCTGCAACCTGATGCGCGCGAAGGATTTCCCGGAATTCGACACGCCGCTGCCGGTCGGTCAACGCGTGGCCGTCGTCGGTGCGGGCAATACGGCGATGGACGCGATGCGCGTGTGCTTGCGGCTCGGCGCGAAGAAAGTCTATTGCGTCTATCGGCGCAGTCGCGCCGAGTGTCCGGCGCGCACCGAGGAAGTCCACCATGCCGAACAGGAAGGCGTCGAATTTCACTGGCTGACCAATCCGGTCGAGGTCCTCGACGACGGCAACGGCGAAGTCCGCGGCATGCGCTGCGTTCGCATGGAACTGGGCGAACCCGACGAATCAGGGCGGCGGCGCCCAATCGCCGTGGCGGGCAGCGAGCACGACCTCGACGTCGACCTGGTCGTGTTTGCGATCGGAACCAACGCCAATCCCATCATGGGACAGACGTCGCAGCTGAAGCTCAACAAGCGCGGCTACATCGAGACCAATGCGAATCAGGCAGCCTCGGTCGCGGGCGTGTTCGCCGGCGGCGACATCGTGACCGGCGCCGCCACCGTAATCGAAGCGATGGGCGCGGGCCGCAAGGCTGCGCGCAGCATGAAGGCCTATCTCGGCCTGCACGACATCGACGCGCCCTACATGGGCGACAGCACGGGCGCGTCGGGCCGGTGCTTCGGCATCGACGCCCGGGAACAAAATTTCGTGCGCATCCGCGTAGCCTGACCGACCGCCGCACCTCCAAGAACTCTCCACCGTACACGAGCCAAGGCAATGTCCGAAATCACCATCGAAAAACCCGTTGCGAAGCAGCCACGCCCCGCGCAGCCGTCGTCCAGGAAAAAGACCGCCGTGCCGCTGAACCAGCACGTGGTCGAAGTGATCAGCGATTCGGGCGAGGGTGCGCAGCGTTGCGGCCAGGCGCTGGCCGCGATTGCCGCGCGCATGGGCAACGGCGTGTGGACGGTCGAAATCATCCCCGCCGAGATCCGTCCGCCGGCGCGCAGCGTTGCCGGCGCCAGCGGCAACCGCATCCGGCTGGGGTCCGGGAAGGTCACCAACGGTGGCGACGAGACCGATCTCGTCGTCGCGTTCAACGAGCAGGTGCTGCTCGGTCGCGTCCGCGCCGGTGAACTGAAGGCGGACTGCACGATCCTTCTCGAGAGCATGTGGCGTGACGATGCGGACCCGAAGATTGCCGATGCCTACACGGAAACGTACGAGCGGCTGGTCGCCTCCGGCTACAACGTGCACGAGGTGCCGATGGAGCGCGAGTGCCGCACCATCGTCGCTGACGCGCGTCGCGGGAAGAACATGTTCGCGCTCGGCATGCTTTGCAACCTGTACAGCCTGGACCTGCAGCTTGCCCGCGAGCAGATCGCGCTTGCCTTCGGGAAGAAGGCTGCCTCAGTGGTGAAGAGCAATGTGGCTCTGCTGGAGCACGGTTACGCCTGGGCGGAAGCCAACCTCGACTTCCAGTACACGATTCCCGCTGTCCGGTCGTCGGAGCCGCAGATCGTCGTCAACGGCAACACGGCGCTGGCGCTGGGCGTGCTCGCCTCGGGCATGGAAATCTGCGCGATGTATCCGATCACGCCGGCCACGTCCGCGTCGCACTACCTGTCCGACGTCTTTGAACGCGTCGGAGGCGTCGTACACCAGGCCGAGGACGAGATCGCCGCCTGCGCATTCGCGATCGGCGCCTCCTACGCCGGGAAGTGCACGGTGACCATCACGTCCGGACCCGGCTATTCGCTCAAGCAGGAGGCAATCGGGCTCGCGGTCATGGCCGAGATCCCGCTGGTCGTCGCCAACGTGCAGCGCGGCGGGCCTTCGACGGGTCAGCCGACCAAGGCGGAGCAAGGCGACCTGCTCACGGCGATGTTCGGAAGCCACGGCGACGCGCCCAAGGTCGTGCTCGCGCCGGCGACTATCGAGGACTGCTTCTACGACATCATCACGGCGCGCAGGATTGCCGAGACGTTCAACATGGTCGTGGTCGTGCTTTCGGACGCCAACCTTGCGACATCGCAGACGCCGTTCACGAGGCCGCAATTCAGCGAAGCCTGGGTCGCGCCGCCGATCGACCAGAGTCCGCTGCCGCCGGGTGCTAAACCATACGATTGGGACGAGACCACCGGCATCGCGCGCCGCTTCATCCCCGGCCAGCCCAACGGCATGCATACGGTCACCGGCCTCGCCCACGACCGGCTGAGCCACGTCGCCTACGATCCGGAAACGAACGAGCAGAGCCTGCGCGCACGGAGCCTGAAGCTCGCAGCGCTGGCCAAGACGCTGAAGGCCCCGACGCTGCTCGGGGACGACGAAGGCGATCTGCTGCTCATCGGATGGGGCAGCACCAAGGGGACGATCGAGGAAGCGGTCGAGCGCGCGCGTTCGGAGGGCGCCAAAGTGTCGTCGATGCACGTGCGCTTCCTGCAGCCGCTGCCGCCGGGCATCAAGGAGGTGATGGGCCGCTTCCGCAAGGTCATGACGATCGAAGGCAACTGGAGCGACAGCCCCGAGGACGAGATCATCGACGAGACGAATCGCCGGTATTCCGCGCTGGCCATGTTGCTGCGCGCCCGGTACCTGGTCGATGTCGACTGCTGGAGCCAGGTACGCGGCCAACCGATCAAGCCCGGGACGCTGTGCCAGCTGATCCACGAGCGTATCGCAACATTGGGGCAATGAAGATGACGACCGCAACCAGCCGCTGCATGATCAAGCTCTACGAGGAGCGCCACGAACTCGAGGACTACCAGAGCGGTGTGCCGCGCTGGTGCAGCGGTTGCGGCGACAACGCCATTCTGGCCGCGGTCCAGCGCCTCTGCCGCGACGAGCAGTTGCGACCGGAGAAGACCGTATTCGTGTCAGGAATCGGTTGCTCGAGCCGGTTCCCGCATTACATGAAGACCTATGGCTTCCACGGGATTCACGGCCGCGCGCTGCCGATAGCCGAAGGCGTGCGGATGGCGCGTCCCGACCTCAACATATTCGTCAACACCGGGGATGGCGACTGCTGCAGCATCGGCGCGGCGCACTGGATTCACGCGATCCGCTACAACATGAACATGACGGTGTTCCTGCACGACAACCAGATCTACGGCCTGACCAAGATGCAGGCGTCGCCGACGTCGCCGAAGGGACTGAAGAGCAACACGACGCCGCGCGGCAGCTACCTCGAAGCGCTCAATCCCCTCACCGTCACGCTCGGCGTCCAGAACGTATCGTTTGTCGCCCAGGTCGTCGATTGGATACCGGAACTTCTCTACGACGTGGTCAAGGCGGCATTTCACCACAGGGGACTCTCGTTCGTGCGCATCGTCCAGCGCTGTCCGGAGTGGCTGCCGAAACTGCTCGAGCCGTGGCTGCACGACCCGCAAAAGGTGAAATTGCTGCACCATGATCGGGGCCTCGCCATCTCTCCCAGCTTAGCCAAGGTCTACAGGAACCAGGAGCAGCACGATCCGGCGGACCTCGATCGCGCGCGCACTGTCGCGTCCTGCATCGACCCCATTCCCGTCGGAATCCTGTATCGCAATCCGGAGGTCCCCTGCTACGAAGATTTGCGCAGCACCGGCGAATTGCGAACCACCGCGCGCATCAGGGCGGGGCTGGAAGGCGAATTCGACAAGTTCACCGTGTGGCCGCAGGGATCGGATGGTGACCTGCGCCGCAGTGCCTGACATCCGGGAACCCTCATGGAAGCCCTGCTTCAATCGCAAGTTGCGTTTCACCTTACGGGCAAGCGGCCCGCCGCCGGCCTCGAGGCCGTCGAGGCGCTCGCGCTGCGGCCCGCGCTGCTCGCGCGCTACCGCGATCTCACCGAACTGCGATACGACTTTCCGCTCGTGCTGGTCGGCGACGGTCCTGGCGCGGAACGCGTGGAGGCGCTGTCCGCCATCGTCGATCGCCTCCTGAAGGATTTGGCCCAGGGCGACGACGGCGAGCGGGTGACCCGCCACGTGCTGCGCCTCGAGCGGCAGCTCCGGACGCTGCTGGCCGAGGGCGCCGAAGGATCGCTTTCGACCCTGTGGGACGTGGCCGCGGAGCGCCTCGGTGCGCGGGACGACGAATCGCTGCGCGACAGCCTCGGCCGCGCCCGCACCGCCCTCAGGATCGACGGAGCGCTCGTCGATTGCGATGCCGCGTTGCCCGGACGCCTCCTCACCCACGCATGGCGCGTGGTGCAGGATGCGAAGGCAGCGCGGTTGCGCGGCATCGTCGCCCGTCTCACGCAGAAGCTTTCCGACATTCTCCATGCGGACTTCAACCGCTCGGATGCCGGCCGAAGCGCGGAAAGCCTCAAGGCGTCGATCGGGGCCGTGGACGCCGAGTTGTTCGACTTCGGCGCGATGTCGCGCCTCCTCACCAAGGCCGCACCGGAATCGACGCTGCCGGAATCGCGCCGGAAGCGGATCGGCGCGCTTCTGACGCTCCTCGAGTCGCAGCCGTTCCATTTCGGCAACGGACCTGTGCGCGGCGCAAATTTGCCCTACACGTTCGTGTATGCATCGTGCGCAAAGGCGCTCGCCGCGTACCGCGAGCGGCTGCCGCAACTGGCGGCGGTCGCCAAGGCGATTGCGGTGGCGGAAGTCGAGATCGCCGGCGAATATCGCGAGGCGAAACATGGCGCATTCTTCGACGGGTATGGAGCCGATGGACTCGAACCGGCGGATGCCGCGCTGTTCCCGGACTACCTCGTGTGCGTGAACGCGCGGCGGCTCGATGCGGCCGAAATGTCCATGCTGGCGGAGATACTGTCGGCCGGCCTGCCGATGAAGATTCTCGTGCAGACGGACGATGTCCTGGAGGAATCCGTGGTCGGCGGCGGCCCTATCGGCTTCGGCTTGCGCAGCCGCCAGCTCGCGCACATGGCGATCGGCTTGGGCGACGTCTACGTGCTGCAATCGACAAGCTCCAACCTCTTCCAGCTCCGCGCGCAATTGGGCAAGGGATTCTCCTATCCAGGCGCCGCGCTCTTCTGCGTGTTTTCGGGCGCGCCCGGGACGACCGGCGATCTGCCACCTTACCTTTGCGCGGCCGCGGCGATGGACTCGCGCGTATTCCCGGCGTTCACTTACGACCCCTCGGCCGGCTCGGATTGGGCATCGCGATTCGACCTGCAGGCCAATCCCGATGTCGGAGTGGACTGGCCGGTGCGCAGCTTCGCGTACGAGGACGAGAATCACCAGATGGCCACGCAGGACCTTCCGTTCACGCCGGTCGACTTCGTCGCCTGCGATCGTCGTTACGCGCGGCACTTTGCGCAGGTTCCGCGCTCCGGCTGGACGCCTAACATGCTCGCTGCCGGGCAATGCCTCGAGCGCGACGACACGGAATCGCTGGAGAGCGTCCCGTGCCTGTTGATGGTTGGCCGCGACGATACGTTGCAGAAGGTAATCGTCGACGAGAAGATGCTGCGCGAAGCGCGCCGCTGCCGGGAGATGTGGCACAGTCTCCAGGAGCTGGGTGGAGTTCACAATTCGCACGCCGAACGCCTGCTCGCCCAGGCGCGGATGGAGCGCGAAGAGAGCCCTCAGCCCGCGACTCCCGCCGCTGCCGCGAAGCCGGAAGCAGCAACCGCTGCAACGCCCGCGCCCGCAACGGCCCCGAGTGTCGAGACGGAAGCCCCCAGGTCCTCCGAGGAGGCCTACATCGAGACCCCGCGCTGCACGACCTGCAACGAATGCACCGGCATCAACAACAAGATGTTCGCCTACAATGAGAACAAACAGGCCTATATTGCGGACGTGGCGGCGGGTACCTACGCGCAGTTGGTCGAGGCAGCCGAAAGTTGCCAGGTTTCGATCATCCATCCGGGCAAGCCGCGCGACCCTTCGGAGCCGAACCTCCCCGAGTTGTTGCAACGTGCCGCCGCATTCCAGTAGCGAGATAGTCCATGCCCGACTCCATCGCCCTCTGGCATGCCGAGCACGTCAATTTCGCGGCGCTGCTCAACCGGCTGGAGGCCGAGCTCGACCGCTTCCACAACGGCGATTCGCCCGACTACGAACTGATGCTGGACATCATGTTCTACATGACGCACTACCCGGACGTCCTGCATCATCCCAAGGAAGATCTGGCATTCGCGAGGATCAGGGAGCGCGAGACCGGCGCACGCGCGATCGTCGACGAACTTGCCGGCCAGCACGCGCAGCTGAAGAAGACCGGCAGCGCGCTGGTCCATGCACTCGATGAAATCATCGACGGATCAATCACGTCGCGCGAGCACGTGGAGGGGCCCGGCAGGGCATACCTGTCGGATTTCCGTCGCCACATGACCCTCGAGGAAACGGCGATCCTTCCCATGGCTTCCAAACTGCTGAGCGACGCCGACTGGGGCGAGATCAACGCCGCAATTCAGCATATGGACGATCCCCTGTTCGGCGAGCACGCGCAGGAGCGGTACGCGGCGCTGCGTCGGCAGATCGCGTGATCTGACGTCGTCGAAGGTCATTTCCACCCGGCCCGGCGAGCATCGACGGCCGCGGATGAGACACACCATAAACTGATGGGTCCGATTGCCATAACGCTGCTGATGCTCGCCTCGTTTGCGGCATTCGGATTTCTCGCCGCAAGGAAACTCGCGATCGTCACGCACCTGCAGCCCGAGGTGCGCTGGGACCGTCCGCTGGAACGGCTTGCGAGTGTTGCGACCAACGGCTTCCTGCAGTTTCGCATGATCCGCCGCGAATGGAAGCCGGGAGTGATGCACGCGGTGATCTTCCTGGGCTTCATGGCGCTGCTTGCGCGCAAGGTGCAGCTGATCGTCATCGGCTACCACGAGCCGTTTGTCTTTCCCGGCATCGTTGGCGGCCTCTTCGCCGCCGGCAAGGATGTGGTCGAACTCGCCGTGCTCGCCGCGCTCGCCTATGCGTTCTGGCGACGCTACGTCCAGAAGCCGGCTCGGCTCGAGGCAAATCGCGAGGCGTTGCTGATCCTGTCGCTGATTACCGCGATCATGATCACCGATTTCCTTTTCGACGGCTTCCGCTTTGCGCTGTTCGCGGGCAGCGATGCGGGCATTGCGCACGAGCGCGCTTACGCCTTCGCCGGACGCCGCGTAGGCGACGCCCTCGCCGCTCTCTCGCCAGAATCGCTTCGGCTCGGCTACGCCTTTTCCTACTGGACGCAACTGGTTGTCGTATTCGCCTTCCTGGTCATCCTTCCGATTGGCGAGCATTTCCACATCGTCACCGCACTGCCCACGCTGTACTTTCGGCGCGGACGTCCCGCCAACCGGGTGCCGTCGGTCGACCTCGAGAAAATGCTCGGCGACGACGCGGACGCGGCCGACCTTCGCGTCGGCGTGCGCACCGCGGCAGACCTCACCTGGAAGGAAGGACTCGATGTCTTCACCTGCACCGAGTGCGGCCGGTGCAAGGACGCCTGCCCCACGTTCCTCACCGACAAGCCCTTGTCGCAGAAATGGGTGCACGACAGCCTCAAGCATCACCTCCTTGAACAAAGGGAACACATCGTCACGCGCGAACTCAGGAACGATGCGTTGCCGCCGCTCATTGGCGGCGTGATCAGCGAGGACACGCTGTGGGCGTGCACGACGTGCGGATATTGCGAGACGGCCTGCCCGATCGAACTCGAACATCTGCCGCGATTCTTCCGGATGCGCCAGCACCGGGTGATGATGGACGGCGAGTTCCCGCATGAACTCAAGGCCGTCTTCGCCGCCTACGAGTCGCAGAGCAATCCATGGGGATTTTCGTCCGACACGCGCGCCGACTGGGCACGGGACCTGGACGTTCCGATCGTCACGACACCGGAACAGGTGCAAGAACTCGACTTCCTCTATTACGTGGGGTCGGCGGAGTCCTTCGACCCCCGCGGCCAGAAGGTCGCCCGCGCGTTTGTGGCGATCCTGCGCGAGGCCGGAGTCAAGTTCGGAATTCTCGGCGTGGCCGAGACCTCGACGGGGGAATGCGTGCGCCGCGCCGGCAACGAGATGTTGTTCCAGCAACTGGCCGCAACGCTCGTCAGCACGCTGAACGGGCTTCGCGTCACCAGGATCGTTACCGGCGACCCGCACGCGTTCAACTCGCTGAGGAACGAATATCCGGAGTTCGGCGGGCGGTTTGAAGTGATCCACCACACGCAGCTCATCGCGCAGCTCGTTGCCGAGGGCCGGATTCGGCTTGACGCGACATTGGAGCGCGTGATCTACCACGAGCCATGCTATCTCGGCCGGCACAATGGCGAATACGAGGCGCCGCGCGCGATCATCCGACATATGGCGCGCGACGTTCCGCTCGAGTTCGGCCTCGCGCGCGAGAAATCGATGTGTTGCGGCGCCGGCGGCGCGCGAATGTGGCTCGACGAAAAGATCGGCAAGAGGATCAACGTGGCGCGAGTCGAGCAGGCGCTGCCTCACGCGCCGAAAGTCATCGCCACCGCTTGCCCGTATTGCGCGGTGATGGTTTCCGACGGCGTGTCAGCCCTGGGAAAATTGGACGACATTGCCGTCCGCGACATAGCGGAACTTGTCGCCGAGTCCATGCTGCGCGCGCGTGGCAACCCGAATGCGGCGACGGGACGGCGGGACCGCTGAATCAGCGCGTGAACTCGAACTGGGCCTGGGTCATCGGCATGCCCGGTCGCCTGATGTGCAACGTGAGTTGGTATGGTCCCGTCCCCGCCATCGCGAAATAATTCCCGTAGGTCGGCGAACCCGCGCCGGCGGTGGCGTTCAGGGCCTTCTCGGGACCCGCTCCCGCTGCGCTCGAGACGCGGGCGCGCACTGAAGCGTAGGTGATCCGTTGACCGTTGTCGGCATTATGCAGGCCGACGCTCACGTAATACTGCTCGGGCGCGGACGGCGGGACGCCGTAGACGCCCGCTGCGTATTCCTTGGGATTTGCGCGGATCGCATCGGCGGAAACGACCCAGGAGTAGATTGTGATCCCCTCGATCACCTTCAAATTCGGGCCGCCTGCGGCGCTTGCGACCGGGCTCGCCGTCCCGGCGACGGTGCCGGCATTCAGCATGTAGACAATCGCGCCACGCACCTCGGCATCGGTAAGATTGGCTGTCCCGCCGCGGGGAGGCATGCCGCCGTGCCCGTTGATCATCGATCGGACCAGGGGATCGATGCCGAACTTGAGCCGCGGTATCCAGGCAGCCGGATCTCCGATTCTGGGTGCGCCGCCGACGCCGGCGTCGTGACACCTGGCGCATTGAAGGCTCACGACCTCTTCGCCGCTGCGACTGGCGACTGGGCTCGCCTTGTTGACGGGCTCGGCCCAGTTTCCGCCCGACTGGTTGACCATATAACTGATCGCGCGCTCGATCTCGATGTCGGTCAGACCGGCACTGCCGCCATGCGGGGGCATCTGCCGGATGCCCTTGAGTGCGTCCTCGGTAAGGCCGGTGAGACCCAGCGCGGCCCGCTTGCTCCAGGCCTTCTTGTCGCCGATCTTTGGTGCGCCCTTGGCGCCGGAACCGTGGCAGGAGATGCACGCCGCGTCGACCACGTCCTTGCCGCTGCGCCCGTCGCTCTGCGCATTCACCGCGTCTGGGGCGATCAGCAGTCCCAGCGCGAGACTGACTACCATCGAAACCTTGAATGGCGTCTTTATCATCGAAGAGCCCCTCTTGGGCATTCTGGCAGCCTGGCTGGGCACTGGTTTGATGCAAGTCAAGACCGGGTCCCAGCGGGCGTGTCAGCATTCCCCGCCCCCCAAAGCTTTAGCAGGTCGCGCCAGTTGGGGCAGCGGCCAACAGGGGAGACAACAATTCACGCGCACCGCCAGGAAGCCTGATGATTGCCGTCCGCTCGGTTGCAGCAGTTTGGGCGGTTCTGGCGTCGCTTCTCGTCGCCACGGCGCAGGCCAGGACGACTGCGCCGGCCGACACCGCGGCCGTCAGCGTTAACGACACGTGCCTCATGTGCCATGCATCCGCCGACGCCAAGGGCGCCGACGGAAGGTCGATCGCCGTCGACGGAGGGAAGTTCGCGACGTCGGTGCACGGCAGCCTCAACCTGAAATGTACCGATTGCCACACCGACGTGTCCGCGGACAAGCTCCCGCACGCCGAGAAGCTGAAGCCGGTGAACTGCGCCACGTGCCACGAGCAGGCGGTGAAGGAGTACAGCGTGACCGTCCATGGCAAGTCGCGCAAGGACGGAAACACCATCGCCGCCACCTGCACGGATTGCCACGGCACGCACGACATCCTGCCGGCGAAGGATCCGGCGTCGCGCACTAGTCACGCCAACATCGAAGCGACCTGTTCGCGCTGCCACGGCAACGAGGCAACGATGGCCAAGGGCAAGCTCCCGAGCGGCAACGTCGCAGGCAAGTTCCACGACAGCATCCACGGCAAGGCGCTGCAGGGCGCTGCGCAGGGCTCGGCGCCGACCTGCACGAACTGCCACGGGTCGCACAACATCCTCGCGAAGAGCGAAGCGGAGAGCCGGACCAATCGCGCCAGAGTGCCCGACACCTGCGGTACCTGCCACAAGCCGGAGCGCGCGGCGTACATGAGGGGCATGCATGGCAAGCTGCGCCAGGACGGCGTGCTCGCGGCACCCGGATGCAACGACTGCCATACCGCCCACGCGATCCAGCAGCACGAGGTGGCGAGCTTCCAGACCGAGGTGATCAAGGAGTGCGGCACCTGCCACTCCGACTACCTTTCGACCTATCGCGACACGTTCCACGGCCAGGTCACCGCGCTCGGCTACGCGCGCATGGCGACGTGCGCCTCGTGTCACGGCGCACACGACGTTCGACCCGCCTCCGACCCGGCCTCGCAGGTCTCGAAGCAGAACCGCTTGAGGACCTGCCAGAAATGCCATGTGGGCGCCAGCGTCAACTTCGCGAGCTTCGATCCGCACGCGAACCGGCACGACAAGGCACGCGACCCCTATTACTACTATGCGGCGAAGTTCATGGAGCTGCTGCTGCTCGGCGTGTTCTCATTCTTCGGCATCCACACCGCGTTCTGGCTCTATCGCGAACTGCGGGAGAAGTTCGGCAAGAGCAAACGCGACGAGAGGAACTGATGACGATCGCTACGGGTAATTCGGCCGCGGCGGCCACGGGTGTCGGCGCCGGCGGCGCCGACCTCAGGCAACGCTACTACCGGCGCTTCACACCGATCGAGCGGGTGATGCACTCGGCGCTGATGCTGACCTTTGTCGGCTGCGCGCTCTCGGGCCTGCCGCTCCTGTATTCGGGGAAGCCATGGGCGACGACGCTCGCGCACGCATTCGGCGGCTTCGAAAACGCCGGGCTCATCCACAGGTTCTGCGCCTTAGTGATGATCGTTATCTTCCTGAGCCACGTGGTGATGGTCTTCGCGAGGGCCTTCGCAGGAAGAGGCCTGCTGGGGATCCTCTGGGGTCATGATTCGATGGTCCCGCAGCCGCAGGACATCGTCGACATCTGGCGCAATTTCAAATGGTTTGTCGGCCGCGGCCCGAAGCCGCAGTTCGACCGCTGGACGTACTGGGAAAAGTTCGACTACTGGGCCGTGTTCTGGGGGATGTTCATCATCGGCGGCTCCGGACTCCTGCTCTGGTTTCCGGTGTTCTTCTCGCGCGTGCTGCCCGGCTGGATGTTCAACATCGCGTCGCTGGTGCACGGCGAGGAGGCGCTGCTCGCCGTCGGCTTCATCTTCACATTCCACTTCTTCAATGGCCATGTGCGGCCCGCGAAATTTCCGATGGACACCGTGATTTTCACGGGTCGCATTTCCGAGCACGAGATGAAGACGGAGCGCGCGATGGAATACGAGCGCCTGACGCGCGAAGGCCGGCTCGCCGATATGGAGGCGGCACCGCCCACCCACGAGTCACGCTGGTTTGGCTGGGTCGTCGGCGGGGCGGCCCTGGCGCTTGGCATCATCGCAATTGTCTTGATCGTCTACAGCGTATTCGAGTAACCTCGCAGCGTGGTCGGCGACGGGATAGACGGCTCGCACGGGAAGCGAGTGGGCCTGTGGCCTGGGGCAGGAACCGGCGACGACATTGGAGGGGCGGGCAATGAAGATCAGGCTGGGACCGCGCACGTTGATGTTGGGAACCATGACGACACTCGTCGTCGGCGCGATCGCGCTCGCGGTCCTGGGTGCCGGCGGCATCGTCGCCTGGGAATACAGCAACAGCAACGCGTTCTGCACGAACATGTGCCATGCGGTCCACCCGGAAGAGCCGGTTGCGCACGCCGCGTCATTCCATGCGCGCGTCAACTGCGTGGAATGCCACATGGGCAGACTGTCGACGCTGCAGCTGATGGCGATCAAGCCGACGCACATCAACGAGCTCATCGGCATGATCACCGGGTACGAACGCCCGATAACCACCCACAGCCTGCGTCCGGCGCGTGAGTCGTGCGAAGCGTGTCACTGGCCCGAGGCCCGCCATGACGACACGATTCGCATCAAGTACCGCTATGGCGACGACCCGAAGAGCAGCGAGGCCAGGACCACGCTGCAGATGCACACGGGCACCGGCACCGGGACCGCGAGCGGCGACGTAGAGATCGCGCCACAGCTGCGGCCCGGAGGCGCCTTCGCGAAAGGCATCCACTGGCACATCACGCAGGACGTCGAGTACGTCGCGCTCGGACCGCAAAAACAGAAAATGGCGCTGATCCAGATCCTCGGCGCGGATGGCAAGGTGAAGGAGACCTATTTCGACGCTACCGCCGGGATCTCCCGCGCCGACGCCGAGAAGATGGAAAAGCGCAGAATGGATTGCATTGACTGCCACAACGCGTCAGGTCACCCGTTCACCAATCCGGCCGATCTCGTCGACGACGCCATCGAGGAAGGACGCATCGATCGCGCGCTGCCGTCGATCAAGGCAAGGTCCGACGCGATCATCAAGAGCGCCGCCGGCATCGGCGGGCCGGACAAGGAGCGCTCCGCGAAATTCGCGCAGCTGATCGCCGCGGCAGCGCCAAAGGACAGCCCTCCGGCCAGGAAGGATGCCGAGCAGAAGTTCACGAATACGATGCAGCGGATTCTCATGCTGACTTCATTCAGCGGAGAGCGCGACGGCAAGTCCCTGACATGGAAGAACTTCCCGAACAATGTCGGCCACAAGGACTTTCCGGGGTGCTTCCGCTGCCATGACGGCAAGCACACGAACGAAAAGGGCGAGGCCATCCGTCTGCAATGCACTCTGTGCCATGCGCTTCCGCAGGTCCAGCTGGAAAATGGGGGGCACTCGGTCGCCTCGACGATCACGCCGGGCCTGACGCCACCGGACAGCCACCTGGCGCCGAACTGGATGCACGAGCACCGGTCGAGCGTCGACAACTCGTGCGCGCTTTGCCACGGTCCCCTCAAGTGGGGCACGGAAGGCGGCAACTTCTGCGCGAATCCGGCGTGCCACGGTCGCAAGTGGCCGGAATTGAGCCTCGACGCCAAGCGCAATTGAAATTCCGCACGCGCGGCCGGCGTTCCCTCTGAGCTCGTGCGTCGGCGGGCGCCGGTGCGGTGAAAGTCCGGGCCACGCTGACCTGTCGCGCGGCCGGCGCCCCGCCGGACCAATTTCTCGCTAGACTTCCATTCTTTGGACTGGACTTTTGCATGCGGCTCGCCAAATACGTCAAGTTTCGTGAGGAAAAATTCGGCGCGGTTCTCTTCGAGACGCGCTCCGAAAAGGTCTACACGCTGAACCCCACGGCCGCGGCGGTCGTCCGCGAGTTGCAAGCCGGTCGCGACGAGAGGGACATCGTGTCGGTGCTGAAGGAGCGCTTCCGCGACACCGACGGCGCGGTCGAGCGCGAAGTCGTCGCCTTTCTTGCCGACCTGCGTGACAAGGGCCTGCTGGACGGAACGGCGACGTGAGCACCGCAGCGTCCAATGCGGCGGCGATCATTCCCGCCAAGACGCCGGCCGCGACGGAATCCGGAGATCTGGGCGCGCCGCTGTATGTCGCGTGGCAGATCACCAACGAATGCAACCTGGCGTGTCTGCATTGCATCGAGGAGAGCGGGCCGGGCAAGGCGTTTCGCGACGAGCTGACCCGCGAGCAGGTGCTGGGGGTGCTCGCCCAACTGCTGGACCAGGAGGTGCCGTACCTGTCGTTCTCGGGCGGCGAGCCCATGGTCCATCCGCATTTCTTCGAGATGGTCGAGTATGTCTGCGAGCGCGGCGGCCAGCTCAAGATCGAGACCAACGGCCATTTCCTCACGCCGGCCAACTGCGAGCGCCTGCAGCGCCTGGGCGTGAAGGCCGTGCAGGTGAGCTTCGACGGCGCCACGCGCGAGACCTTCAACAAGATGCGGGTGCGCGGGGAATTCAACACCGCGCTCGACGGCACGCGCAACCTGCGCGCCGCCGGCGTGCCGATCGAGATCAACTATTCCCCGACGCGCTTCAACATCCATGAAATCGGCGCCGCGGTGGACATGGCATACGAACTGGGCGCCTACAGCTTCTACACGGGCCGCACGATGTATACCGGCAATGCCGTGAAGACGTGGCACCTGCTCGTACCGTCGGAGGCGGAGTACGAGGAGTTCTTCCGCACGCTACACGCGAAAACGGATGAGTATCGCGGCCGGATGCGCGTACATTTCCACGAGATGGGATTGTTAGAAGAGCTGCGCTACCGGCTGCATCACCCGGCAGCGTTGCTGATCGTCCTGCCCAACGGACTGGTCAAGCTCATCAACGCACTGCCGTTCATCTGCGGCGACCTGCGTACGGATACGCTTGCGGAGGTCTGGGACAACTTCCAGCGGGCCTGGCAGGATCCGCGAGTTGCGCAATTCGTGCACGACCTTGCCAACGATCCGCTCAAGACGTCCACGCTGCACCAATGGGTCCATCTCTGACCGCGGCGCCCCACTCTCGGTTCGGCGCGGCGCAATCGCCGCTCCGGCGCTTCCTGCACGTGGTGAGCATGGTGCGCTACCGGTTCTTTCTCTATGCCGGCCTGCTTCCCTATCTGCTGGGCGCCGCCTGGGCGTACGCCATTGCCGGCCGGTTCGACGCGCCGATCTTCTGGAGCGGCCTTGCGGGCGTGGTGCTGGCCGTCGTCGGCGTCGAGGCCTTCAACGAATATTTCGATTCGCGGATGGGAACCGACCGGGTCTTCAATCCTGACGACCTGCCTCCGATGTCCGACGCGATCCTGTGGCTGGGCGTGGCCGCGTTCGCCGGCGCGCTCGCGGTCGGCGTGTACCTGACGATGCGCGGCGGATGGCCGATCCTGGCCTTCGCCTTGCTCGGGGGCCTGGCCGCCATCTTCTATGTGGCACCCCCTATCCGATGGGCCTATCGCGGCCTGGGCGAGACCGTTATCGCCCTGTCGTACGGTCCGTGGATGGTGCTGGGCAGCCTCTATCTGCACACCGGCGAGGTGTCGTGGGGCGCGCTTTGGGCATCGCTGGTGCCGGGACTGCTCATCATGTCGCTCGCCGTCGTGAATGCGATTCCCGACTTCCACCAGGATCGCCTCGTCGGCAAGCGCAACCTCGTGGTGCGCCTGGGCCGGCGCCGCGCCGTCTGGCTCTATCTCGGCCTGGCCGCCGGCGGCTTGCTGGCGGCCGCGGCCGGTGTGGTAGCCCGCGTGTTCCCGCCGACGTGTCTCGCCGCGCTCCTCGCGCTGCCGCTGCTCGTGGCCAGCGCCCGGCGCGCGTTCCCAACGTTCGAGCAGCCGCGGCAATTCGTCGCCGCTATCCGCAGCATCGTGGGTTGCTATGCCATGGCAGTCGGCCTGTTCACCATCGGGGTCCTGCTCGGGAAATGGCTTTGAAGCCCGCAGTGCACTGGATCGACGGGCTCAACGCGCCACTGTTCGTCTCGTGGCAGATCACGCGCGACTGCGACCTTTGCTGCCTGCATTGCTGCACGGAGTCCGCGCCAGGCAAGAAGATGCCGGGGGAGCTTGCGGTCGACGAGGCATTGGCCCTGGCCAGCGACATCGTCGCCAGCGACGTCCCCTACGTGATGCTCTGCGGCGGCGAGCCGCTGGTCGTCCCGCACTTCTTTGCCCTGGCCGAGGCACTCGGGCAGGGCGGCGTGCAGCTCAAGGTCGAAACCAATGGCCAGAAATTCGACGGGGAAGTCGCGGGCCGCCTCGCCCGTCTTCCGATACGATCCATCCAGGTGAGCCTCGACGGCGACACCGAGGACGTCTATCAGCGCCAGCGGCCGGGGGGCTCGCTGGCCCGTGCCCACGCAGCCTGCCGCGCCGCCCGGGAAGCGGACCTGCCGCTCGAAGTCACGTTTGCCCCCACCCGCCTCAACATCCACGAAGCGGACCGGGTCATCGAGCGGGCCAGGTCGCTCGGCGCATTCCGGTTCAACACCGGCAAACTCATGCGCATCGGCACGGCCGCCCGCCTTTGGGACCGGCTCGAACCCGACGATGCGCAATACGGGCGGTTCCTCGACGTGCTGGAGCGTCAGGGAAAGGTTGTGGGCGGCATGGAACTTTGTTATGTTCCATTCAGCATGGAAGAGGGGCTGCGGGGGAGCCTGGCCGAACCGCCGGCCACCCTGCTGGTGTTGCCCGATGGACGGGTGAAGGTCGCGGCGGCGCTTCCGCACATTTGCGCGGATTTGCGCAGCCAGACTTTGGCCGAGGCGTGGCAAGCCTACCGCCATGCGTGGCATGATGCGTCAGTGCAGTTGGCAGTACGTAGCGCGATTGCGGATGCATCGCGTCACGCGGAAGCGAATACCTGGCAGTTGTTACCGGTCGCCCACGTCTGACCCCACGGAGGGAAAATGAACGACATGAAATTCACCAATGACGTCCCGAAACAGGCCGACGATCCGGCAGTCACCACAACCATTGGCGGCGACAAACCCGCGTGGGTGACCCCGAAGCTGGAGGATGTTTCGGAACAGGTGATGGCCCAGCCGTACATCCGTTTCACGTAGCATCCATCACGGTTCGTCATGGAGGGGCGCTCGGTTGACGAGTACGGCGCCCCTTTGTTCGTCGCCTGGCAGCTGACCAACCGCTGCAGCGCGCGGTGCATCGCGTGCTGCGAGGAATCCGGGCCCGATGCCGCGTGGGGCGACGAACTCCGGCGCGACGAGGCACTGGACCTCGCGCGCCGCATCGTCGATTCCGGCATCCCGTACGCAGCCTTCGGCGGCGGCGAGCCGCTCGGCGCCGCGCATTGCTGGGAACTCTTCGAAATTCTCACCGACGGCGGCGTCGCCCTCAAGCTCGAGACCGATGGCAGCCGCATCGACGATGCCGCCGCCGACCGCCTGGCCGAACTTGCCGTCCAATGCGTGCAGATTTCCGTCGACGGCGCGACCGCGGCGACCCATGAGCGCGTGCGACCGGGATCGAGTTTCGCCGCGGCCACGTCCGCCATCGCGCGGCTCGCGACGCGTGGGCAGCCGCCGCAGTTCGTATTCGTCCCCAACCGTTTCAACATCCACGAGATCGTCGCCGCCTACGACTTGGCGATCACGCTCGGCTGCGACGCGTTCGTCACCGGTCCGATGATGCGCATCGGCCGCGCCGCGGCGGCGTGGGACGAGATTGCCTGCAGCGACGACGATTGGCAGCGCTCGGCCGACGCGCTGCGCGATCGCGCCGCCAGGACCGGCGCGCGCATCGCGCTTTCGATCTATCCGTGGGACATCGTCACCGAAATGGAGCGCCGGCTGGAAAGTCCGCAGGCAATGCTCCTGGTCGTTCCCAACGGGAAGGTAAAGCTGCTGAACGCCCTTCCGTTCGCACCTGCCGATCTGCGCCGGCAATCGCTCGCGCAGGCGTGGGACGCCTACAGGGACGCCTGGCGGACGACCGAGGTTCGCGAATTCATCGGGAGATGCCGCACCGAGCC
This sequence comes from uncultured beta proteobacterium, assembly GCA_963828045.1. Lineage (GTDB taxonomy): Bacteria > Pseudomonadota > Gammaproteobacteria > Burkholderiales > Casimicrobiaceae > VBCG01. Next base: position 301,288 of record CAWHCM010000002.1, read on the forward strand.
CCGGCTGCTCCGGCACGCCAACGAGACTTGGCCGATCGGCGCGAATTGATGGCGCGATCCGCCGACCGACCGATTACTTCGACTGCACATAGGCCGCGACCGCCTGAATTTCGGCTGGCGTGAGGTCCTTGACGATGCCGTGCATCACCGGCGCCGCGCGGACCAGCGACTGGATGTAGTTCAACTGCTTGACGACGTACGCGGCGTGCTGACCGGCAAGCCGCGGAAATATGGACTGGCCTTTCCCATCTGCTCCATGGCATGTCGCGCAGGCTGGGATTCCGCGACTAGGGACACCCTTGTCAAACACTTCCTTGCCGATGGCGACGGCCGCGGGATCCACGACCCTGCCTTTTGCCGGCGGCTGCCCCGCGTAGTACTCGGCGATGCCCTTGATGATGGCCGGATCGAGATTGCCGGCAATGCCCCACATGATGTCGTGGGCGTCTTTCTCGGCACGCGTATGCGCACGGAATGCATCGATCTGGGCCTGCAGATAGACTTCGCGTTGTGCCGCAAGGATGGGAAAGTCCGGCGATTTGCTGATTCCATAGGGTCCATGGCAAGTGGAACACAACTCCACCGCCTTGGTCGCCGCCGCGGCCTTGATGTCTGCCGGCGTTCCCTGGGCCAAGGCGGCGCCGGCGCAACCTGCCCAAGCCAGCCCGAAAAACAAACGACGTCGCCAATTCATTTTGCGATCTCCATGATGGTCGACTCGCCCGATGCGCATGGCCGAGAAATCGCGGCGCCGGCGAGCTGCGCAACTCAAAATGCCACCCATATGTCCGCAAAGAGCGTGTTGTTGTCGCTCGCGTTGCGGCCCGTGCCGTCGTAATTCGAGCTGCCGCCGTTGAATTTCGTGTAGCCGGTGTATTGCAGCACCAGACGCACGTTCTGGAGGGGCAGATAGTCGAGTTCGACAATGTAGCCACTGCTGTTCGGCGTAAGCGCGTTCCCGTCAGGATTGGTCCCGTAGAGCCCGGCGTCCGCGCTGCCTGTCGTCTGGAACAACGCCAGCGTGCCGCCATACTTGCGCTGGAAGTAGTACGAACCCTTGAGCTTGAACGTGCGCAGCGTGTCGGTCGGGTTGTCCGGCGTCGGCCCCGCGCCATACCCCGCGCCGGTCTCCTGGACGGCCGCATAACTCGCGTTGTACTTCTGTTTCTCCCAGATGTAGGTCGTCTGCGCCGTGAACGTGTGTTCGTCCGAGATGTACTGGTACTGCGCATCGAGCGCGACGTCCTGGTACTTGTCCGTCGGCGTCGATGTGTCGAGGTTGTCGGGATAGACGTTCACTACCATGCCGTACGTGCCCACCATGATGGAGTTGGGCCCCCAGTCGTGCGTGTAGGCCAGCCGCCAGTAGGGGTTGAAGTTGGTGATGCTGTAGACGCCGCCCGGCGTATTGATCGGCAGCCCCAGCCGGAACACATCTCCCAGGACGTTGGCGGTGCGGTAGGCAGAGAATTCCGCGTAGATCGTCTTCTGCCACCATGCGTAGGCGCCGAGCCCGGCTACCTGCTGCGCCAGTCCGCCATCGATGATCGTGGCCGCGGCCGGCGTGTTCGCAAGCGGTGGCGTGGTATACGGATAACCCCACGCCGGCGAGCTGTTCCACGGATCCTGCACCGTCGGGTTGTTGTTGAGCGTCATTCCGAACACCCACGCCGGCTCACCGGCACCGGCCGGCGAATACTTGTAGGCGCCGCGCAGATCGATGTTGTCGACGCTGCTGTGCCCGCCGAGCGTCCCGTCCGTCACCGTGGCCAAGTTGTCGTACGTCCATTGTATGAATCCGCCCAGGTAGTCGTTCACTTTCCCCGCGAGAAACACGCTTCCGCCCGAAAAGACCCCGCTGTTGTTGCGCTGGGTGACGGGAACCGTCTCGCCGGTCTCCGGATCCGTCGTGTTGTTGTTCTTCGTGCTGGTGACCGACGCCTGCGCCATGACGGCGAGCGGCGAATACTGGATGCCCTCCGACGTGATGGCCGTCTTGCCGATCGTGTAGCCGGTCAGCTTGAAGTACCGGCCATAGGGCGTGAGCTCCGGCCAGCTCACGTGACAGGCGGGGCATTCCTGTCCGGTCTGCCGGGCAAACGACGGGACGGCGTTTGCGCCATCCGCGAACGCGAGGACCAGCAATGCCAGCACGGTCCCACCGATGACCTTCGTTGCCTCTCGCCTGAACATCGTCATGCTCCTATCGTGCGTTTGTTGCGACATTCCGCGCTCGTCGAGGAAAGTTTGTGCCGACGAAACGATTCGTCACTGATCCAGATCAACCGATCAGAAATTCGCCTGTCGGCAGCTGTCAGGACGCTGACGGAATGCTGACGAAACGCCTTCGCTCCAGGGCTCTTCCGGCAGGGGCCTTGGGCGACTCCTATAAAATGGCCACATGGACCCTCTCTCCCCCGCCCAACGCCGTGCGCTGCGCGCCAAGGCGCATCACCTGCATCCGGTGGTCACCATCGGCCAACACGGACTGACGCCCGCGGTCGCGCACGAGATCGACCTCGCGCTGATCAAGCACGAACTGGTCAAGATTCGCGTCTTCAGCGACGCGCGCGACGAACGCGAAGCGCTGTTCGCGAAGATCTGCGCGGACCAGGAATGCGCCGCCGTCCAGCACCTCGGCAAGGTGCTCGTCGTGTGGCGCCCGAGTCCGGAAGTCGCAAAGACCGCGCCAGTGAAGCGCGAGCCGCGGGCCGCGACCAAATCCGGGGCCAAGCGCCCGAAGGCCCCGAAGACCGGGCCGCGCGCGGCCGTGGATCCGGTGCGCGAACGGCGCCGCGGCGCGCAAGCGGATACACCGGTCCTCGGTAAAGGGACGCGAGGTGCGGCACGTTTCAACGCGCTTCCCGAGGGCGCGCCGCTGCCCGTTCGGCGGGCGCGTTCCACCCAGGAGGCGCCGGCGGCCTCGCGCAAGTCCTCCTATACGCCGAAGACGAAGCCCCGATCGTTCAGCGCCAAGCCGAACCCGCGCGAAGCGTGGGCGAAGAAGCCGGCGTCGGGTAGCGGCAAGCCGGCAAGCGGCACCGCGCGCCGCCGGCGCAAGGCCTGAAACTTATCCGCCAATTCGCGCATGAGATCCCGTGCGCCGCAGTGATGCGCCGGTCCCACCGGAAATATGCGCGCGCGCCGCGCACAAATCTCGCATGATCGACACCAGGCGCCCGCTCGACTCGATAGCCGTCGCGTCGATGATCGTCCTGACGTCGCTGTGGGGCTTCCAGCAAGTGGCGATCAAGCTAGCCGCGCCCGGGATCTCGCTGGTGATGCAAGGCGCCCTGCGTTCAGCCATCGCTGCGGCGCTCGTCCTCGCGTGGGCGCAGTCGCGGCGGATACCGTTATGGCAGCGTGACGGGACGCTGGTGCCCGGCGTGGTCGCGGGCCTGTTGTTCGCCGCCGAGTTCGCGCTGATCTATGCCGGTCTCGCCTACACCACCGCGGCGCGAATGGTCGTCTTCGTCTATCTTGCGCCCGTTCTGACGGCGCTGGGACTCTCGCTGTTCGTGCCGGGCGAGCACCTGACACCGGTTCAATGGACGGGTGTCGCGCTGGCCTTTGGCGGCATCGTCGTGGCTTTTGGCGAAGGATTCACGACCGATCGGTCGACGCTGCCGGGCGACGCATTCGGCATCGGCGCCGCCGTCGGCTGGGCGGCGACGACCGTGGTGATTCGCGCGACGAAACTCACGCGCATCTCAGCCACCAAGGTGCTTTTCTACCAGCTTGCCGTGTCGGCGGCACTGCTGCCGCTCGTTTCGCTCGCGCTGCGCGAGCCGGGCATCATCGCGCTGACGCCGGTGACGGTCGCGAGTCTCGCGTTCCAGAGCATCGTCGTCGCGTTCGCGAGCTACCTCACGTGGTTCTGGCTGCTGACGACATACCTTGCCGGACGGCTGGCGGTCTTTTCGTTCATGGCGCCGCTCTTCGGCGTCGCGTTCGGCCATCTCGTGCTCGGCGACCGCATCACGCCGGCGTTTCTTGCCGCAGCGGCGCTGGTCGGCGCGGGCATTGCACTAGTCAATGCGCGGAGTCCAGCGACGAAGGCAGCCGCCGCGTCGCGGGCACACAGTATTTCTTGATCCCCCGAGGCCAAAGGCGTAGCGTCACAATGTCATACTGCGTGAGGAGGCAAGCGTGAAGCTCTACTACCATCCGGTGTCGACGACGAGTCGGCCGATCGTGTTGTTTGCGGCCGAGTCCGGCATCGATCTCGAGTACCAGGTTGTCGATCTCTTCACCGGTGAGCAGTACCAGCCGGAATATGCGGCGATCAATCCGAGCCACCAGGTGCCGGTCCTGGAGGACGGCGACTTCCGCCTGACGGAGAGCTCGGCGATCCTCAAGTATCTCGCCGAGAAGACTCGTTCTCCGGCGTATCCATCGGACCTCCGTAAGCGCGCACGCGTCAACGAGCGGATGGATTGGCTCAATACGGGTTTTTATCGGGACTTTTCCTACGGATTCCTCTACCCGCAAATCTTTCCGTTCATGAAACGGCCGGACGACAAGGTGCAAGCGGGGACCGTGGCATGGGGCAAGGACAAGGCACTGGGCTGGCTCAAGGTCTTGGACGAGAGCTTGATCGGACCGCAAAGCGCGTTCCTCTGCGGCGACGACATCACGATTGCCGACTATCTGGGCTCGATGATGGTCCTGGGCGGCGAGGCTATCGATTGCAAGTTTGGCGCCTATCCGAACATTTGCCGCTGGCTCGGCAACATGAAAGCGCTGAAGAGCTGGGCCAAGGTCAACGAGGCGTTCTACAAGTACGTGGTCGACCCCAACAAAGGCAAGGAATTCGTGCGCGTGTGACCTTTGGTTCGGGACAACAGGATAGACAACCGCCGGCATCACACTACGACCGTCTGATAGACAGGAACGCTTGCGCCACCCGTGGAGCAACCCCCGGACGCTCGTGCGCGAATCAATCTGATGAACCTGACAGCGGTGCGCGCTAGCCCAGCTCAGCAACCGACTCTTCCTTTCGCTCAACGCACTGAATCTCGTCCTCCGCTTGGGCAATGCGCTTTCGCCCAGTAATCATGGCTCCGACCAGATTTTCCCGATGCCGAAGGCTCGCGAGTATCACGCCGCAAATATGTATCAATACCAGGAATAGGAGGCCGTAGCTGGCTAGATCATGGGTCCATCCGACCCATTGAACGCCGAACAAGGTGTCCGTGGTCATCATCCAGCCCGTCACAGCGGTTGCGACCATTGCGATCATAAGCGCGAGTACCATAGCGCCGCCAGCCGGGTTGTGCCCTATATAGCGAGGTTCGCGGCCTTTGAGCATGGCGCGCAGATAGCGCGCTACGGTCGCAGGATCGCGGACGAATTGCGAGAAGCGCGCATACGGCGTGCCAATTCTTCCCCATAGCAGCCGCATCCCAATGAGGGCGGCGGCGAAGTACCCCGCCCCATAATGAATGCCCTCGGAGGAATGGCGGGTGAACCATGCGACTGCAAAACTCAGTACGAGGCTCCAGTGGAAAATCCGGACAATCGGATCCCAGACGCGTGCCATCGCTGGGGATCGACGCGCCTGGACGGGTGGAGACAAGCCGCGATCAATTCTCGCCAGCTTCGGCATTGGCGAGCTTCTCCAAAGTCTCGGCGTTGTAGGCGGCGTTCACCTTCTTGCCGGATTTGTCCACCGCATAGACTTCATAGCAGCCCTTCTCAACCTTGATCTGACGGACCGTAAGGCCTTGGGCTTTGAGTTGCGACTCCAACGCTGCCTTGGGCTTGAACTTCGCCGCGGGCGCTGTGCTGCAGTGGCCAGCGGCCAGAGTCGGTCCGGTCATCAGAATGGCGAGAGCGCCAAGGGCGGTAAGGGCGAATGTACGATACATAGATGAACTCCGATGTTGAGAGGGCATTTAGATTTTTAAAGGTGCTTGTCTCGAACGAACTTTACCTTGACGACCTTTTAGAACGTCATTGCGACAATATTGCACGATCAATCTGTCGGTAGCCTGACAAATCGATCGCGACGAATACACAAACGCTTACTACCAATTTCGTAAACCGGTACGGAATTATCCGACCGGCGAACCGGGCCATTAGTTCCCGTCGGGTTGCTGCAGGACGGGCGTACAGTCACGGGGATATCGATCACCGTAAACCTTGAGCATAGGTTCACCGTTCTCAGCCGCGCGGCGCTTACCAATTTTGGCTGCCGTCACTGGTCGCTTACCGGCAATTTCCACGGCGACCGCGACCGGCCGGAGTTGGCCGGAAGCGGCCGCTTGAGGTCACACCCCTAGTGCCAACAAAGCGCAGTGGTGGAATCGATGGCGCTTGGATTAGACGTAGCGGACGGCGAGGACGTCGTAGCTGCGCACGCCGCCGGGCGCCTGCACGTCGGCCGTTTCGCCTTCGCTCTTGCCGATCAGCGCGCGCGCAATCGGCGAGCTGACGGAGATCTTGCCGTGCTTGATGTCGGCCTCGTCGTCACCGACGATCTGGTACGTGACCGTATCGCCGCTCTCGATATCTTCGAGATCCACGGTCGCGCCGAAGACCACGCGCCCGTCGGCATCCAGCCCCGATGGGTCGATCACCTGAGCGTTGGCGAGCTTGGTCTCAACTTCCTTGATGCGGCCCTCGATGAATCCCTGCCGCTCCTTCGCGGCGTCGTAGTCGGCGTTCTCCGAGAGGTCGCCGTGCGTCCGCGCCTCGGCGATCGCCTGGATGATGGCCGGCCGCTCGACGGTCCGCAGCCGGTGCAATTCGACCTTGAGGCGCTGCGCGCCCTCGACGGTCATGGGTATCTTTGCCATGTCAGTCCGCTACGCCGTTGTGTTGAGCCGCCCGTGCAGCTGTTGGATCGAGTAGGGCACGAGGCCGCGCATCACGCGCATGCCGATCGCCGCCGCACGGGCGCCGGCGAGTGTCGTGTAGGTCGGTATCTGGTCGACGAGCGCCGCGCGGCGGATGACGTAGCTGTCCTGGATCGCCGCCCGCTTTTCCTCCACCGTGTTGACGACCAGCGCGATCTCGTCGTTCTTCATCATGTCGACGATGTGCGGCCGCCCTTCGGCCACCTTGTTCACGATCGCCACCGGCACGCCCGCAAGCGACAGCGCGGTCGCGGTGCCGCGCGTGGCCACCAGTCGGAAGCCCAGGCCGCTAAGCATCTTCGCGATCTCGATGACCTTCGCCTTGTCGGCGTTCTTGACGCTGATGAACGCGTTGCCGCTTTCCGGCAATTTCACGCCCGCGGCGAGCTGGCTCTTCACGAACGCCTCGCCGAAGGACTCGCCCACGCCCATCACCTCGCCGGTGGACTTCATTTCGGGCCCCAGGATCGTGTCCACGCCCGGAAACTTGATGAACGGAAAGACCGCTTCCTTCACCGAGAAATACGGAGGCACGATTTCCCCGGACTCGCCCTGTTCCTCGAGTGTGCGTCCGGCCATGCACCGCGCGGCGATCTTGGCCAGCGGCCGGCCGGTCGCCTTCGACACGTAGGGAACCGTGCGCGACGCGCGCGGATTGACCTCGAGCACGTAAACGACGGGGCGATCCTGCGCATCGTACTGGATGGCGAACTGGACATTCATGAGGCCGACGACGTCGAGCCCCTTCGCCATTGCCACCGTCTGCCGGCGCAACTCCTCCTGCACTTCGGCCGACAGCGAAAACGGCGGCAGCGAGCACGCCGAATCGCCCGAGTGCACGCCGGCCTGCTCGATGTGCTCCATGATGCCGCCGATCAGCACGTCGGTGCCGTCGCAGATCGCGTCGACGTCGACTTCGGTGGCGTCGTTCAGGAAACGGTCGAGCAGGACCGGCGAATCGTTGGAGACGCTGACCGCCTCGCGCATGTACCGCTCGAGGTCGCGCTGCTCGTGGACGATCTCCATCGCGCGCCCGCCCAGCACGTACGACGGCCGCACCACCAGCGGATAGCCGATCTCGGCCGCGGCGGCCATCGCGGCCTCCTCGGTGCGTGCCGTGCGATTCGGCGGCTGCTTCAAGTTGAGCCGGTGCAGCATCTGCTGGAAGCGCTCGCGGTCCTCGGCCATGTCGATCATGTCGGGCGAGGTGCCGATGATCGGGACGCCGTACTTTTCGAGGTCGCGCGCGAGCTTGAGCGGCGTCTGGCCGCCGTACTGGACGATCACGCCCCACGGCTTTTCCACGTGCACGATCTCGAGCACGTCCTCGAGCGTTACCGGCTCGAAGTACAGCCGGTCCGACGTGTCGTAGTCGGTCGAGACGGTTTCCGGATTGCAGTTGACCATGATGGTCTCGAAGCCGTCTTCGCGCAGCGCCATCGCCGCATGCACGCAGCAATAGTCGAACTCGATGCCCTGCCCGATGCGGTTTGGACCCCCGCCCAGCACGATGATCTTTTTGCGGTCGGAAGGATCGGCCTCGCACTCGTCCTCGTACGTCGAATACATGTACGCGGTCTTCGTCGCGAATTCGGCCGCGCAGGTGTCGACGCGCTTGAAGACCGGCCTGATGTTCTGCGCATGTCGCCGCGTGCGCACGGCTTCCTCGGTGACCTTGCAAAGGTAAGCGAGGCGGCGATCGGAAAAGCCCTTGCGCTTCAACTCGCGCAGCTCCTCCGGCGAGAGCGAGTCGAGCGTGCGCTTGTCGAGCTTCAGTTCAAGGTCGACGATCTCCTGGATCTGCGTCAGGAACCACGGATCGATCTTCGTGTGCAGATGGACTTCCTCGAGCGACATGCCGACGCCGAACGCGTCGGCGACGTACCACAGCCGCTCGGCGCGCGGATAGGCGAGCTCGTCCGAGATCTTCTCGGGGTCGACGGTCTTGAGGTTGAAGCCGTCGACGCCCACTTCCAGTCCGCGCAGCGCCTTCTGCAGCGACTCCTGGAACGTGCGGCCTATGGCCATCACCTCGCCGACCGATTTCATCTGCGTGGTCAGCCGGTCGTCGGCCTGCTTGAATTTCTCGAACGCGAACCGCGGCACCTTGGTGACCACGTAGTCGATCGTCGGCTCGAACGACGCCGGCGTCTGGCCGCCCGTGATGTCGTTGCGCAGCTCATCGAGCGTATAGCCGACCGCGAGCTTCGCGGCGACCTTCGCGATCGGGAAGCCGGTGGCCTTGGACGCCAGCGCCGACGAGCGCGACACGCGCGGGTTCATCTCTATGACGATCATCCGGCCGTCGGCGGGATTGATCGCGAACTGAACGTTCGACCCGCCGGTGTCGACGCCGACCTCACGCAGCACGGCGATCGACGCGTCGCGCATGATCTGGTATTCCTTGTCGGTCAGCGTCTGCGCCGGCGCGACGGTGATCGAATCCCCGGTGTGCACGCCCATCGGGTCGAGGTTCTCGATCGAACAGACGATGATGCAGTTGTCCTTCTTGTCGCGGACAACCTCCATCTCGAATTCCTTCCAGCCCAGAAGCGATTCCTCGATCAGCAGCTCGTGCGTCGGCGACAGGTCGAGGCCGCGCTTGCACATGTCGATGAACTCGTCCTTGTTGTAGGCGATGCCGCCGCCGGTGCCGCCCAGCGTGAACGACGGCCGCAGCACGGCGGGGAAGCCGATGTCGGCCTGCACTTCGAGCGCCTGCTCCAGGTTGTGCGCGATGCCCGAGCGCGCGGACGAAAGACCGATGCGCGTCATCGCCGCCTTGAATTTCTCGCGGTCCTCGGCCTTGTCGATGGCCTTTTTGGTCGCGCCGATCATCTCGACGTCGAACTTGTTGAGGATGCCCTCGCGCGCCAGGTCCAGCGCGCAGTTGAGCGCCGTCTGGCCGCCCATCGTCGGCAGCAGCGCGTCCGGGCGCTCGCGCTCGATGATCTTCGCGACCATCGGCCACGTGATGGGCTCGATGTACGTGACGTCGGCCATCTCCGGGTCGGTCATGATCGTCGCCGGGTTGCTGTTGACGAGGATGACGCGGTAGCCCTCCTCGCGCAGCGCGCGGCACGCCTGCGCGCCCGAGTAGTCGAACTCGCACGCCTGCCCGATGATGATCGGGCCGGCGCCGATGATCAGTATTGATTCGATGTCGGTGCGCTTGGGCATCGCTACTCTTTCGCCGCGCGCAGTTTCGTCATCTTCATTTGGCCATCCTCATTTCGCCATCAGCCCGACGAAGCGGTCGAACAGATACGCGAGGTCGTGCGGCCCCGGGCTCGCCTCGGGGTGGCCCTGGAAGCTGAACGCCGGACGGTCTGTTCGAGCGATGCCCTGCAGGCTGCCGTCGAACAGCGAAACGTGCGTGACCCGAACGTTGGCGGGCAGCGTGGCCGCGTCGACCGCAAAGCCGTGGTTCTGGCTGGTGATCAGCACCTGGCCCGTTTCCTTGTCGAGCACCGGATGGTTGGCGCCGTGATGGCCGAACTTCATCTTGACCGTGCGCGCGCCGGAGGCCAATCCCAGCAACTGGTGGCCGAGGCAGATGCCGAACGTCGGCGTTCCGCTGTCGACGATCTCGCGGATCGCGGCCACGGCGTAATCGCACGGTTCCGGGTCGCCCGGGCCGTTCGACAGGAACACGCCGTCCGGGCGCAGCGCGAATACGTCGCGCGCCGGTCGTCTGCGCCGGCACCACGGTAAGCTTGCAGCCGCAGATCGGCCAGGATGCGCAGGATGTTGTGCTTGACGCCGTAGTCGTAGGCGACGACATGGAAGCGAGGCGCCGCCGCAGCGCGATAGCCGCCGCCCAACGACCACGTGCCTTCGCTCCATTCGTACGGCTGCGTGCACGAGACGACCTTCGCCAGGTCCAGGCCCGCCATCGATGGCGCTGCCTTGGCCGCTGGCGATCGCGTCCTCGGCCGCGCTCGCGCTCAAATTCACCGCCGCGACGATGCAGCCGTTCTGCGCGCCTTTTTCGCGCAGGATGCGCGTCAGCTTGCGCGTGTCGATGTCGGCGATGCCGACCACGTTGCTCTGCCGCAGGTAATCGCCAAGGTCGCCGGCCGCGCGCCAGTTCGACGCCAGGTGCGGCAGGTCGCGAATCACCAGTCCGGCGGCAAAGACGCGCTTGCGACTCGACGTCTTCCGCATTGACGCCCACGTTGCCGATGTGCGGATAGGTGAGCGTGACGATCTGGCCGGCATACGACGGGTCGGTCAGGATCTCCTGGTAGCCCGTCATCGCCGTGTTGAACACGACTTCGCCGGTCGGTACTGCCGAGCGCGCCGATCGCGCGCCCGCGAAACACCGTGCCGTCGGCCAGCGCCAGCAGCGCGGGCGTTGCCTTCGGGAACAGCGCGGCGGTCGCGGCGGAAGTGGCGTCGGGGGCGTTCATCGGGTGCGTCGATCGGATGCACGGCGGACGTGCAAACGGGGAAGGCTTGGCCTTCCCCGCTTTCGTATCCTCGCAATGATACGCGAAACCGACGCCGCGCCTCAATGGGCAAGCGTTGGCGCCAGCTCGCTTTCAGTAGGCGGCGCTGAAGCCCCCGTCGACGTACAGCAGGTGCCCGGTGACGTAGTCGGCGGCGCCCGACGCCAGGAACACCGCGGCGCCGGCGATTTCCGCGCGGATCGCCCCAGCGTCCGGCCGGCGTGCGCTTGGCGACCCACGCCGAGAATTCGGCGTTGTCGATCAGCGCCGTGTTCATTTCGGTCTTGAAGAAACCCGGCGCGATGCCGTTCACCTGCACGTTGTGCGGCGCCAGCTCCACCGCGAGCGCGCGCGTCATCATCTTGAGCCCGCCCTTGCTCGCCGCGTACGCGCACGATGTTGGGCCGCCCGATGTCGGACGCGAGCGAACAGATGTTGATGATCTTGCCGCGTCGGCGCGCCTTCATGCCCGGCACGCACGGCGCGCGTGACGAGGAAAGGGCCGTCGAAATTGGCGTCCTGCAGCGCGCGCCACTCGGTCAGCGTGAATTCGTCGAACGGCTTGCGGTTGTTGACCGCCGCATTGTTGACGAGGATGTCGACGGGTCCCACCGTGCGTTCGATTTCGGCGATGCCGCTGACGTCACCGCCGCCTCGTCGGTGACGTCGAAGCGCGACCGACGCTCGCAGGCGTGTCCCGCCGGCGAGCGCTGCGGCCGCGGCGTCGAGCTTGGCGCGATTGCGGCCGTTGATCGACGACACGCGCGCCTGCTTGCGCCAGGCCGCGGGCGATCGCCAGTCCCAGACCCGGAACCGCCGCCCGTGACGACGGCGACGACGGCCGGAAAGATCGAAAGGATGTTGCCAGCGCGATCCCTCATCGCAATCCCAGCACGTCGCGCATGTCGAACAGGCCGGCCTGCCGCGCCGCGCGCTTGGCGCGCGACGAACAGCGCGGCGCGCAACGCGCCGCCCGCGAAGTTCTGCCGCGACGTCGCGCGATGCGACAGTTCGACGCGCTCGCCCGCGCCGGCGAATATCACCGTGTGCTCGCCGACGACGTCGCCGCCGCGCAGCGCCGCGAATCCGATCGTGCCGGGACGCGCGCTCGCCGGTGTGGCCTTCGCGCGCGTAGACCGCACAATCGGCGAGCTTGCGGCCGGTGCCGGCGGCCGCGGCTTCGCCCAGCTGCAGCGCCGTGCCCGAGGGCGCGTCGACCTTGTGCTTGTGATGCATCTCGACGATCTCGATGTCGAAGCCGGGACCCAGCTTCGCGGCCGCCGCTTCGACGAGCGACAGCAGGACGACGACACCCACGCTCATGTTGGCCGCGTAGACGATCGGCACCGCTGCGCGCAGCGCGAGATTGCGGCCTTCTGCGCGTCGTCAGTCCGGTGGTGCCGACGACCGCGCCGACGCCGGTGCCGGCGCAGGCCGCCACATGCGCAAGCGTGCCCGTCGGGCCGCGTGAAGTCGATGAGGACGTCGGCGCACGGCAGCAGCGCCGCGGCGACATCGTGGCCGACGCTGCACACCCGTCGCGCGGCCGAAGCGCTCGCCCGCGTCGCGGCCCTGCGCCGGGCTGCCGGCAACGTCGAGCGCCGCGGCCAGCGCGACCTCGGGCATCGCGAGCGCACGCCTCGATCAGCGCCTGCCCCATCCGGCCGCCGGCGCCGGCGATCGACGAGCCGCGACCGCGTTCCACGCTCAGGGCACCGGCGGCGCCGGCGGGATCGCCGATCTTCCTGAACCAGTCGATGATCTTGCCGATGATACCAGCGTCCTCGCCGTACGGATCTTCCGGCAGCGCGCGCGTCGCCGCCGTGCGGTTCAGCTCGGCGACCGACTGCGGCATCTCGTCGCCTTCCCAGCGGGCCAGCGAGTCGTCCTTGAAATACACGGTGAACTGCCGATGCTCTGCACGCGGCCATTCTTGCGGTATTCGTAGATGTAGTCCCAACGGTTGTCGCGGAACGCGCTGGTGATGAGCGGCGTGCCCAGGACCGGTGCGCACCTGCTGCTTGGTCTGACCCTCCTTCAGCTTGTCGACCATGTCCTGCGAGATGTAATTGCCCTGGTTGACGTCGATCTTGTAGACGCCGAACTGAGTGACGTACGGGAATGAAGTTGTCGAAGGGCGCCGTCATGCTGCAGCAGCCGGACGAGCGCGAGCGCGCAGGCGACCGCAACGGCGACGCCGCGACACGCGGACGAGGGCGCTGGAAATGGGCGCGAGGAGCGCTTGGGCTGCACTCTCATAACCGGTTATTATAGCCGTGTCGACCCCTTGGGGAATGCCAGGATGAGCACCCCCAGGATCTAAGAGCGCCGGCCTCAAGGCGACGCTGCCGCGCCTCAAGATCATCAATCTGTTCGAAGCGTCCAAGGTCCGCCACCTGACCGCCGAGGACGTCTACAAGCTGCTGCTGGCCGAGGGCCTCGACATCGGCCTCGCGACGGTTTACCGCGTACTGACGCAATTCGAGCAGGCGGGACTGCTGGTCCGCCATCACTTCGAGTCCGGCAAGGCCGTGTTCGAGCTGAACCAGGGCACGCATCACGACCATCTCGTGTGCATGCAGTGCGGGCGCGTCGAGGAGTTCTACGACGCCGAAATCGAAAAGCGCCAGATCAAGGTCGCGAGCGACCGCGGCTTCAAGATCAGCGAGCACGCGCTCTATCTGTACGCCGACTGCACGAAGCCCCGCTGCCCGCACCGCGCAAGTAGGGACAGACTCGATCGTCACTGGCGACGTGAAGCTAAGACGGTGTATGGTCAGCGCGACTTTCCTGGTCAATTCGGCGCCTGTTTTACTGGCGACGTGAAGCTAGAACGCCGCCCCTCCGGCGTATCGCACTTCGGGGTTGCGATGTTGTTTAATGCTCGCGCCGGTCGAAGTCGGCCAGGCCGGAAACCCAGCAGGAACAGCGTGGCGAAATACGACGGCGATGCCCGCCGCGATGATGCCGGCCAGCCGCCCGACCCGCTGCCATAGACCCGGCCGCAAGCCAGAATTCCGGCGGGGCCGCGAGAGCGCAGAGCAAACGCCGCCAGCACGCCCAGCGCGACGAGGAGCTTGCACAGGAACGGGAGCCAGCCCGGCTGCGGCCGGTACGAACCGTTCGCGGCGCAGGAACCAGAACAGCAGCGCCGGCGTTCACGCAGGCGCCGATGCTCGTCGCGAGCGTGAGCCCCGCGTGGCCAATGCGCCACATCAGGATCACCGCCAGCGTCTGCGCCACGAACACGGTGAAGAACGCGATGCGCACCGGCGTCTTGATGTTCTGCCGCGCATAGAAGCCGGGCGCCAGGATCTTCACGAGGATCAGCCCGAGCAGGCCGACGCTGTAGCCCAGCAGCGCCGCCCGCGTCTGCCACACGTCGTTCACAGTGAACTTGCCGTACTGGTAGAGCGTCGGTGATGAGCGGTAGCGCGAGCAGCCACAGCGCGACGGCCGCGGGCAGCGCCAGCAGGAACGCAAGGCGCAATCCCCAGTCCAGCAACGACGAATACTCGTCGTGGTTGGCGTCGCTGTAGTGCTTGGCGAGCGAAGGCAGCAGCACGGTGCCCAGCGCGACGCCCAGCATCGCGCTCGGGAACTCCATCAGGCGGTCGGCGTAGGTGATCCACGAAATGCGGCCGTCGCCCAGCAGCGAGGCAAGCTGCGTGTTGATCAGCGCGGAGATCTGCGCCGCCGACACGCCGATCAGCGCCGGCCCCATCGCAGCAGCACGCGGCGCACGCCCGGGTCGCGCCAGTCGAAGCGCGAAGCGTGGCAGCATGCCGAGTCGCGCGAGCGGCGCGATCTGGAACGCGAGTTGGGCGACGCCGCCGATGAACACGCCCCAGGCGAGCGCCTTGATCGGCGGGTCGAAATAGCGGGCGAGAAAGATCGCCGCCCCAATGATCGAAAGGTTGAGCAGCACCGGCGTGAACGCCGGGACCGCGAAGCGCCGGTAGACGTTCAGCACGCCGCCCGCGAGCGACACCAGCGACACGAACAGGATGTACGGAAACACGATGCGGATGAGATCCGGCAGTCAGCTCGATCTTCCCGGGCGTCTGGACGAACCCGCTCGCGAGCACGTAGACGAGCGCAGGCGCGGCCAGAACGCCGAGCGCCGTAACGCCGAGCAGCACCAGCGCGAGCAGCGCTCCCGACCGCGCCGACCAGGTCGCGCGTGGCGTCGTCGCCGCGCTGCCGCTGGTATTCGGCGAGGATCGGCACGAAGGCCTGGGAGAAGGCGCCCTCGGCGAACATCCGGCGCAGGATGTTGGGCAGCCGGAAGGCCGCCTGGAACGCGTCCATCTGCAGGCCCGCGCCGAACAGGATCGGCCTGAGGATCTCGCGGATCGAGCCCGGTGATGCGGGACAGCAGCGTCATGCCGCTGACTGTGGTTAAGGCCTTGAGCAGGTTCACTAAAATTGGGGCCTTGAGGGTGCGGGCGGCGGCGTATCGCCAAGGTTGCCCGAAGGCCGGAAATCCGCTATTATGTCGGGCTTCTCACGCATCCCACAAATTTTCAAGTCAACTAAGGTCAACTGAGGGGCAACTGTCATGGCCAATTCGGCCCAAGCAAGGAAGCGCGCCCGGCAGGCGGAAGCGACGCGCATGCGCAACGCGAGCCTCAAGTCGGCGCTGCGCACGGCAGTCAAGAAGGTGAAAAAGGCCATCGCCACCGGCGACAAGGCCGCCGCCACCAAGACGATGCAGGAATCGCAGGCGGTGATCGACAAGATCGCCGACAAGAAGATCGTTCACAAGAACATGGTCTCGCGCACGAAGTCGCGCCTGTCCTCGGCGATCAAGACCCTGGCCTGACTCGTCGCGGCTCGGTACTCTCATGCAGCAGGGCGTCTTCGGGCGCCCTCTTGCTTTGTGCGCCTCCCCTCACACCGGTTCGCGCGGCTGCGGGAAAAGACCGGGAATGGCGTGCTTCCGGAGGGCGACTACGCCCATGAAACGCCAAGAATGGCATTGGTCCCGCTGCCCCCGTCCAAGGGACCCGGGCACGACAATTGCTCAAGAGATGACAACAATCGACAGCCGCCATGCCCGTATCGGGCCAATTGGCTCAGAATGCGCCACCTGCGCAGGCGGCACGCTCCTCCCCAATCCATAACAACAAACCATCACCCGGCCATGAAGCCCCCTTCCATCACCACCCGTCGCGCAGCGCCTTGCCCACGCTTGCCGCGCGCCCGCGATGAAAAGGGGATCGGGACGCCGGCGCGAACATGGCGCATTGCCGCGCTGGCGCTGTGCGCGGCGCTCGTCGCGTTGCCGTGCGCCGGGGCGACGGACGCGGAACTGCAACGCCGCGGCCGCGAGATCGAGGCCAACCTGATGGGTTTCCCCAAGCAGGCACTGGCAGAACTCGACGCGCTATTGCCGCAAACACGCCCCGCGGGTGCCGACACACGCCACTTCATCGTCGCGCTGCACGGCCAGGCACTCGTCCAGTCCGGACGCAAGGACAGCGCATTGCAGCAAGCGGACAAGATCGAGAGTGAGGGCTGGGCGTCGCACGACGACGCGCTGGCGGCGATCGCGCTCCTGATCCGCAGTTCCGTCCAATCGTGGGCCGGCGACACGTCCCGGGCGAACGCGTTGGCGAACGAAGCGCGCAATCTCGTCAAGACGTCGACGGACCGCAATATCCGATACTGGGCCGCGATGTCGGTGGGCATTTCCGCGCGGCTGCTCGGCCACTCCGACGAAGCGTTGAGCAGCCTGCAGGATGCGTTCTCGCTCGCCGACGCCGCCAAGGACCACTACCGCCGCAGCGCCGCGCTCTACCAACTCTCGGTTCTCGACCTGTACCTGAAGCAGGGCGACAAGGCCTTCGACGAAAGCGTCGCGGCCTTCGCCGAGGCCAAGCTCGCGGGCAGTTCCTGGGCCATGGCCAAGGCCAAGATGGCCGAGTCGGCCACGCTCGAGGTGCTGAACAAGCCGAAGCAGGAGCTTTCGACGATGCAGGAGGCGCTCGCCATCGCGCGCGCCGCCAAGTCCGACGTCACCGAATGCTACGCACTCATCAACCTGGCCGACATCTATCTGCGCAGGAAGGACTACAAGGCTGCCTACGATATTTCCGAGCGCGGGCTCAAGCTCGCGCAGGAACAGGACGACAACGGACTCATCGCCGTCAGCAAGGCCAACATGGGATTCGCGCTGTTCGGCTTGAACCGCATCGCCGAAGGCAAGCGACTGGCGGAGGAGGCGCTGGCCGAATACGAGCGCAGGGGCGCGTTGGCGGAAATCGCCAGTTTGCTCGGCGATTACGGGGAGTACCTGGCCAGCGCCGGGGATTTCAAGGCCGCGCTGGCGCTGCGCGACCGGCAACAGAGGGTCAACGACAAGATCGCGCTCGCCGTCCGGGAAAAGGACGTGCTGGAAATGCAGAGCAAGTTCGAATCCGAGAAGCGCATACGCGAAATCGAGCTCCTCAACCGCGAGAAGAATCTGCAGTCGATCGAACTGCAGAACCGGCAGTGGCAGCAGCGGATCTGGTGGCTGCTGGCCGCGGTCTTCGCGGCGTCGTTCGCCATCGTGGCCTTTCTGTACCGCAAGCTGCGGGAGACCAACCGGCTGCTCGCGGACAAGAACAGCGAGTTGAGCTTCCAGAGCAGCCGCGACCCGCTGACCGCACTCTACAACCGGCGCCATTTCCAGAACTTCATCAACGAGGGCCGCGGCGAACTCGAGCGGCGGCGCGGTGCGATCGAAAGGCCGGTGCAGGCGCTTCTGCTGATCGACCTCGACCACTTCAAGCTCATCAACGACCAGTTCGGCCACGCCGCGGGGGATGCGGTGCTGATCGCGGTCGCGCGGCGGCTGCGCGAGACGCTGCGCGAAACCGACATGATCGTCCGCTGGGGCGGCGAGGAATTCCTGGTGTTCGTTCCCGTGGCGCCGGTGGACAGGCTCGACGAAATCGTCCTGCGGGTCATGGACAATATTTCCGCCGAGCCCATCCAGTACATGGGCCACTATATCCACGTCACGGTCTCGATCGGCTATTCGCCGGTGCTGCTGCCGCCGGATGACGTCTCGCTCGGCTGGGAACGCGTGATCGGGCTGGTCGACAAGGCGCTGTACATGGCAAAGCTTCACGGCCGCAATCGCGCTTACGGCGTCGGCCGGATGCTTCGCTCCGGCGACGACGCGTTGGCCGCCGTCGACACCGACCTGGAAAAGGCGTGGCGCGACGGCTTCGTCGACCTGCGCGTGCTGCTGGGCACCCAGTCGATCGTGGCCGCGCCGCCCGCCGGCGCCCTGCCCCACTAACTTTCCGCACGGGCGGGCCGCCCGCGGACCGTCCGCCGGGCCATGCTAGTATTTTCCGATGGTCGGGAGTCCCAGGCATTTCCTGCAGTTTCGCGATTTCACGCGCGACGAATTCGCGCACCTCTTCGCGCGCACGCAGTGGATCAAGGACCGGTTCAAGCGCTACGAGCTGTACCAGCCGCTGCGCGACCGGACGCTCGCGATGGTGTTCGAAAAAGCTTCCACCCGCACGCGCGTTTCCTTCGAGGCGGGCATGAACCAGTTGGGCGGCATCGCCATCAACCTGAATCGCGGCGACACGCAGCTGTCGCGCGGAGAGCCGATCGAGGACGTCGCGCGCGTGATTTCGCGCATGGTCGACGTGGTGATGATCCGCACGTTCGAGCAGTCGATCATCGAGCGCTTTGCCGCGCATTCGCGCGTGCCGGTGATCAACGGGCTCACCAACGAATATCATCCGTGCCAGATCCTTGCCGACATCTACACGTACGTCGAGCATCGCGGCGGCATCGAAGGCAGGACCGTCGCGTGGATCGGAGACTCCAACAACGTCTGCTACACGTGGCTGCAGGCCGCGACGATCCTCGGGCTTCGCGTGCACGTCTCCACCCCGCCGGGCTATGAACTCGACGTCTCGCGCATGGACGCCGGCACCAAATCCCATTTCGAGGCTTTCGCCGACCCGATGGATGCGTGCCGCGGCGCGGACCTCGTCACGACCGACGTCTGGACAAGCATGGGTTTCGAGGCCGAGAACGACGAGCGGCTGCGCGACTTCGCGCATTGGAAGGTCGACGCCGCGATGATGCGGCAGGCGAAGGCCGACGCGCTCTTCATGCACTGCCTGCCGGCGCATCGCGGCGAGGAAGTCGACGCCGACGTCATCGACGGGCCGCAAAGCGTCGTGTGGGACGAGGCGGAGAACCGCCTGCACGCGCAAAAGGCGCTGCTCGAATACCTGGTTTGCGGACGCGTGAATCCGTAGGAGACTTAGATGATCGACCATACCGGCGTCACCGTGACCGATGTTGCCAAGTCCAAGGCGTTCTATCGCGCCGCGCTGGCGCCGCTCG
This sequence comes from uncultured beta proteobacterium, assembly GCA_963828045.1. Classification (GTDB taxonomy): domain Bacteria; phylum Pseudomonadota; class Gammaproteobacteria; order Burkholderiales; family Casimicrobiaceae; genus VBCG01. The sequence goes on from CAWHCM010000002.1 coordinate 320,966, forward strand.
GCTACGGTCTCTTGATGGAGTGGGAGCATTTTGCCGGCTTCGGCGTGGCGCCCAAGCCCGACTTCTGGATCGGCCAGGGCGTGGCGAACGAGCCGCACGTTCACGTCGCGTTTCGCGCAGAGACGCGCGCGGCTGTCGACGCGTTCTATCGCGCAGGCCTGGCCGCCGGCGGCCGCGACAACGGCCCACCGGGACTGCGGCCGCATTACCACGACAACTATTACGGCGCATTCGTGCTCGACCCGGATGGCCATAACATCGAAGCGGTCTGCCACACGCCGGCCTGACCCGCTTTGCTCTCTGGAGTTATCTCGATGACTGTGCGTCGCCTCCTCGCTTCGCTGATCGCCTGTGCCGGATTGGCGGCAACGTCGTCCACGCTTGCCCAGGCCTGGCCCGACAAGCCGATCAAGTTCGTGATGTCGGCGCCGGCCGGCAGTTCCATCGACGTTCTCGGCCGCACGATCGGCGACAAGCTCAAGGACCGGCTGGGCCAGCCCGTCATCGTCGAGAACAAGCCGGCGGCCGGCGGCACCGTGGCAACTTCGGAAGTGGCGAAGTCGGCGCCGGACGGCTACACGATGCTGCTCGCGTTCAACGGTCCGCTGTCGATCACGCCGCTGCTGCAGAAAGTCCCCTACGACGTGCAGAAGGACCTGGCGCCCGTGGTCATCACGTCGAGCCAGCCCAATGTACTCGCGGTTACCGCCGCACTGCCCGTGAAGACCGTGCAGGAACTCGTCGCCTACGCCAAGGCCAATCCCGGCAAGCTCAATTTCGCGTCGGTCGGCAACGGCAGCTCGTCGCACTTCAACGCCGAGCTCCTGAAGTCGATGGCGGGCATCGACATCGTGCACATTCCGTTCAACGGCTCGCCGCCGGCGGTCACCGCGACGATCCAGAACGAGACGCAGATGATCTTCGCGGTGATGCAGCCGCTGCAGCCGCAGATCCAGGCCGGCAAGCTGCGCGCGCTGGCGGTGACGTCGGCCAAGCGCTTTCCGCTGCTGCCCGACTTGCCGACGATCGCGGAGTCGGGCTATCCCGGCTTCGAGGCCCTCGCGTGGAACGGCGTTCTCGTTCCCGCCGGCACGCCTAAGCCGATCGTGCAGCGGCTCAACGCCGAGATCAACGCCGTGCTGAAGGATCGCGACGTCGTGCAGAAGATGAATGCCTTAGGGTTCGACCTGGTCGGCGGCACGCCCGAGGAATTCGGCGCCCTCATCAAAGCCGAATCCGAGAAGTGGGTGCCGGTCATCAAGAAGGCCGGCGTCAAGGTCGACTAGGCGCCGCGCTCGCTACGGGGACTCGTCGTCGGCGCCAGCGAGCCGCGGCAACGGCGAGTCCTGGGACGGCTGCAGCAAGCCCGTCTTCATGTAGGTCAGCAGTTTTTCGCGCGTGTCGGCGATGTCGAGACTGCGCATCGTCAGCTGGCCGATGCGATCCTGCGGCGTGAACGACGACGCGCCCTTCTCCATCGTGAGTCGCTCGGGCTGGTAGGTCAGGTTGGGGCTCGTCGTATCGAGGATCGAGTAGTCGTTGCCGCGGCGAAGCTCGAGCGTCACTTCGCCGCTGACCGCGCGCGCGACCCAGCGCTGCGCCGATTCGCGCAGCATCATCGCCTGCGGGTCGAACCATCGACCCTGATACAGGAGACGGCCGAGCCGGCGGCCGTTGTCGCGATATTGCTCGATCGTATCCTCGTTGTGGATGCCGGTCACGAGGCGCTCATAGGCGATGTGCAGCAGCGCCATGCCAGGTGCTTCGTAGATGCCGCGGCTCTTGGCCTCGATGATCCGGTTCTCGATCTGGTCGCTCATGCCAAGCCCGTGGCGGCCGCCGATCGCGTTGGCCTCGAGCATCAGCGCGACGTCGTCGGCGAACGTTGCGCCGTTCAGCCCCACCGGCCGCCCTTCGGCGAAGCGGATCGAAACCGTTTCGGGCTTCACGGTGACATCGGTCGCGCCAGAAAGCGACGCCCATGATCGGCTCGACGATCTTCATGCCCTTGTCCAGGAACTCGAGATCCTTCGCCTCGTGCGTCGCGCCCAGCAGGTTGGAGTCGGTCGAGTACGCCTTCTCCGTGCTCATCTTGTAACCGAAGCCGGCGTGGCCCAGATATTCCGACATTTCCTTGCGCCCGCCCAGCTCGTCGATGAACTTCGCGTCAAGCCATGGCTTGTAGATGCGCAGCGAGGGATTGGCGAGAAGGCCGTACCGGTAGAAGCGCTCGATGTCATTGCCCTTGTAGGTGCTGCCGTCGCCCCAGATGTTGACGTCGTCCTCGCGCATCGCGACGACGAGCATCGTGCCCGTCACCGCGCGGCCGAGCGGCGTCGTGTTGAAGTACGTCGCGCCGCCGGTAGATATGTGGAACGCACCGGCCTGCAGCGCCGCGATGCCTTCCGCGACGAGCGCAGCGCGGCAATCGACGAGGCGCGCCTTCTCGGCGCCGTACTGCAGCGCACGCCGCGGAATCTCGTCGTAGTCGGGTTCGTCCGGCTGGCCGAGGTTCGCCGTGTACGCATAGGGAATCGCCCCCTTGGCGCGCATCCAGTGCAGCGCGGCGCTGGTGTCCAGGCCGCCGGAGAATGCGATGCCGACCTTCTGGCCGACGGGGAGGTCTTGCAGGATGTGCGACATGGGGCGTCTTGTTGGGGGCGGTAACCGCACATTCTAGCCGACCCGGAACGCGCGAACGTAATGGCTGTGCGACCATTGCGCCCATGCCCGAGCTGCCCGATATCACGGTCTACCGCGAAGCGCTCGACGCGAGGATTCGGGGCCAGATTCTGGAGCACGTCCGGGTCATCAACCCCTTCGTGCTCCGCACCGCCGTGCCGCCGATCACCGACGCCGAAGGCAAGCGCGTGCTCGGCGTGCAGCGCCTCGGCAAGCGGATCCTGATCGCGCTGGAGGACGATCTCTACCTCGTCTTGCACTTGATGATCGCGGGCCGGTTGCGCTGGCTCGGCAACACCGCCAAACCTCCAGGCAGGATCACTCTCGTGGTCTTCGAATTCGCGAACGGCAAGCTCGTGTTCACCGAAGCGGGTACCAAGCGCCGCGCGTCGCTGCATTGCATCCGCGGACTGGTCGCACTTGGCGGCTTCGACATGGGCGGACTCGAGGTGCTGGAGGCCGACGCTGCGGCGTTTGCCCCGCGCCTTCGCAGCGAAAACCACACGTTGAAGCGCGCGCTGACCGACCCGCACCTTTTCAGCGGCATCGGCAACGCCTATTCCGATGAGATTCTGCATCGCGCGAAGCTGTCGCCGTTGACGCTGACATCGAAGCTCGACGATGGCGAAGTCGCCCGACTCTACGACGCGACGCGCGCCGTGCTTGCAGAATTCACCGAGCGCCTGCGCGAAGAAGCCGCCGGCGAATTCCCCGAAAACGTGACGGCGTTCCGCCCCGAGATGGCCGTCCACGGCAAATTTGGCAAGCCCTGCCCGGTCTGCGGCGCACCAGTCCAGCGGATCGTGTACGCCGAGAACGAATGCAATTACTGCGCGCGCTGCCAGACGGGCGGCGTCATCCTCGCTGACCGCGCGCTGTCGCGGCTCCTGCACAAGAGCTGGCCGCGGTCGATCGACGAACTGGGCTGACAAGCACGCTCCGGAGTTGTGGCGCGACCGGCGATCGTGCTAGCGTCACAGGTTCCACAACAAGCCGACCCCATCACGCCATGCCCTCATTCGACATCGTTTCCGAAGCCGACCAGGTCGAAATCCACAATGCAATCGACCAGACCAACAAGGAAGTCTCCACGCGCTTCGACTTCAAGGGCTCGGACGCGCGCGTCGAAGTGAAGGAAAAGGTGCTCACCCTTCACGCCGACGACGATTTCAAGCTGAAGCAGGTCACCGACATCCTCACGGGCAAGCTCACCAAGCGGGGCGTCGACATCCGGTCGCTCAAGTACGGCGACGTCGAGAAGGTCTCGGGCAACAAGGTCAAACAGACGATTACGGTGCGCACCGGTGTCGAGCAGGAGCTGTCGAAGAAGATCGTCAAGATCCTCAAGGACAGCAAGCTGAAAGTGCAGGGATCGATCCAGGGCGACGCCGTGCGCGTTTCCAGCGCCAAGCGAGACGAGCTGCAGAACGCGATTGCGCTAGTCAAGAAGTCGATCACCGACTTCCCGCTGCAGTTCAACAACTTCCGCGACTGACTTCCGGCTCGAGGGCCGTCAGGACGACAGCAGCTAAGCCAGGTCGGCCGCCAGCGAGTCGCGCGTCGCCGCGCCCACCGCCGGAATTTCCGCCTGATACGCCGGGTGATCGATCCCGATCGCGAGGCTGGAGCCGCGCTTCATCGCCGCCGCCATCTCAGGTGACAGCTCGAAGCGCAGGAAGTGGACGGCGGAGGTCTTCACTTCGTTCTCGCGCGGCAGGTCCTCATCGGCGATCGCAAAAACCTTCCCAAAACCCTGAACGGCGATCCAGACGCGATCTTCGATGCCTTTGAACTTCATCAGCGCCGCACGCCGTTCTTCGACGTCCTCGTACTCGATCAGCATCGTCGCCTTGAAGTTGCTGCCGTCCGGCACCATCGGATTGTAGGCATCGATCTCGTCCTGGATTGCGTCTTCCTCGAAGGCCTTCTCGATCCGCAGCATCTCCTGGATCTGGTAGCGCAGCGTCAGCTCGTCCTCGAAGATCAGCGTGACGTGATCGCCCAGGTGGAGGGTGCGCGCTTTCTTGTGCTCGAGGACTCGCGCGCGGAATTCCTTGCGCGCCTTCGCGTAGGCTTCGAGCGTCATGAGGCTGTCGCGCTGGATGGCGGGCACCGATTACTCCAGTCCGTAGGCGATGCGCAGCAGCGTCAACGGGTGCTCGCGGCGCGCGCGCGAGTGTCCATCCTTGTCCGTGATCCCCTGCATGATCCGGCGGCCCGCGATCGGGCAATCGGAGCTCACGAAATCGGGATCGCTGTCGTGCATCCGGTTGAACACGGGCTTGCCGATCTTCATCGATTCGGCGAAGAACTCGGCCTTCACACCCCACGTGCCGTCGTGACCGGCGCAACGCTCGACGGTGTTTACTTCGGTACCCGGTATCCATTGCAGAACTTCGCGTGTCTTCTGGCCGATGTTCTGAACGCGCGAGTGGCACGGGATGTGGTAACTGACGCGCCCCAGCGCGGCCTTGAATTCCTTCTTGAGCAGGCCGTCCTTGTCGCGCAGCACGAAGTACTCGAAGGGATCGAACATCGCGTCGGCGACGGCCGCGACATCCGCGTCGCCGGGAAAGAGCAGCGGCAGCTCCTGCTTGAACATCAGCGTGCACGACGGCACCGATGTCAGGATCGCATAGCCTTCGCGCGCCAGCGCCGCGAGCGGCGGGATGTTCACGTTCTTGAGCTTCTCTACCGTCGCGAAGTCGCCTAGTTCGAGCTTGGGCATTCCGCAACACGCCTCCTTCTCGACGACGCGGTAAGGGATCTCGTTGTGCGCGAGGAGCTTGAGGAGGTCATGCCCGATGCCCGGCTCGTTGTAATTCACGAAACACGTCGCGAAGACCGCTGCCTTGCCGGGCGTGCGCTCGCCATTGCGTACGGGATAAACCATCGACGGTTCGGCGTGCGCGAGAAAACGTCGCGACGCGTAGGGCGGCAGTTCGGTTGCCGCGGCGATTCCCATCACCTTTTCGCCCAGCTTGCGCAACGACGGCGTCGTGCTTGCGGCGTTGACCATCTGCACGACCACCGGGATGGTGGCGAGCTTCCCGAGCCTGTCCGTCGACGTGAGGATGCGGTCGCGGACCTTGACGTCGCCTTTCGCGAACTTCTGTGCCTTGGCGCGCAGCATCAAGTGCGGGAAATCGACGTTCCATGGATGCGGAGGGACGTACGGGCACTTGGTCATGAAGCAGACGTCGCACAGATAACACTGGTCGACGACCTTGCCGAAGTCGGACTTCGGTACGCTGTCCAGCTCGCACGTCTTGCTGCCGTCGATCAGGTCGAACAGCGTGGGAAAAGCGCCGCACAGGCTGACGCAGCGGCGACACGTGTGGCAAATGTCGAAGACGCGCGTCAACTCGTCGTCGAGCGACGCCTGGTCGTAGAACTCCGGGTTGCGCCAATCCAGCGGATGCCGGGTAGGCGCTTCGAGACTACCTTCGCGGATGGTCATCGGACTCCGGGCCGTGCGAAAGGATCGCAGTTGGTACGCCGCCGGCAGGCGACGTACCGACCGAGCGTTGAGCGTCGCGATCCCCAGCGACGCTCCAACGCGAGTGGAAGAACTCAGTCAGTTAATACGTCTAAGGCCTTTTGGAAGCGGTTTGCGTGCGACCGCTCCGCCTTTGCCAGCGTCTCGAACCAGTCCGCGATCTCGTCGAACTGCTCGGAGCGCGCGGCCTTGGCCATGCCCGGGTACATGTCCGTGTATTCGTGCGTTTCGCCGGCAACCGCGGCCTTCAAGTTATCGCGGCTGGAGCCGATCGGCAGGTCCGTGGCCGGATCGCCTACCTGCGCCAGATAGTCGAGGTGACCATGCGCGTGGCCGGTTTCACCTTCAGCCGTAGAGCGGAACAGCGCCGCCACGTCGTTCTGGCCTTCGACGTCGGCCTTGTTGGCGAAATACAGATAACGGCGGTTTGCCTGCGACTCACCGGCAAACGCGGCCTTGAGGTTCTCGTGCGTCTTCGTACCCTTCAGGTTCTTCATGCGGTTCTCCTCGTCAAATGGCCGGGCGCGCGATTACCAGAGCGTGCGCGTCCGTTGTGCGATCCATTCTGCGCGCACGCGCAGAATGGGTCCAATTAATTATGCCAATATTTACGATAACTTTGACTAATGGCAACATCCGCTGGAGGCGAACGCGCCCGGGGATTCCCCGAATCTCTAGTCGATGCGCTCGTAGGCCGGCAGCGTCAGGAATTCGACGAACGTGTCGTTGTCGACCAGGTCCTCGAAGATTTTCGCCGCGTCGTCGTATTTGCCGTTCCCGAACGCGTCGCCCAGAAGGTCGCGGATCTTCTTCATTTCCTCGGGAATCATTGCCGCGACCATCTCCTTCGTGATCTTGCGGCCATCGTCGAGACGGCCCTTGGGCGAGCGCATCCACTGCCACACCTGCGAGCGCGAGATCTCTGCCGTGGCCGCGTCCTCCATCAGGTTGAAGATCGGCACGGCGCCCTGCCCCGCCAGCCACGCGCCGATGTACTGGATCGCGACGTTGATGTTGAGACGCAGCCCCTTTTCCGTGATCGGCTGCTCGGGCTCGAACTTGATCAGGTCCGCCGCGCCCACGTTCACGTCGTCGCGCTTCGTCAATGCGATCTGGTTGGGCGTGGGCATGAGACGGTTGAACGCCTCCAGCGCCACCGGCACCAGGCCGGGATGCGCCACCCACGTGCCATCGTGGCCGTACGTGGCTTCGCGTTCCTTGTCGACCTTCACCTTGGCGAACGCCTCGCGATTGGCCGCCTCGTCGTTCTTCACCGGGATCTGCGCCGCCATCCCGCCCATCGCGTGGATGTTGCGGCGGTGACAGGTCTTGATGCACAGCTCAGCGTAGCTCTTGAGGAAGTGCGTGGTCATCGTGACAAGCGCGCGGTCGGCCAGGCAGAAGTCGTGGTTGTTCCGGAATTTCTTGATGCACGAAAAGATGTAATCCCAGCGTCCGCAGTTCAGGCCGGCGGAATGCTCGCGCAGCTCGAAGAGGATCTCGTCCATCTCGTAGGCGGCGACGATCGTCTCGATCAGCACGGTCGCCTTGATCGTGCCGCGCGCGATGCCAAGTTCGTCCTGTGCCATCACGAAGATGTCGTTCCACAGCCGCGCCTCGAGGTGGCTTTCCAGCTTGGGCAGATAGAAATAGGGACCGCTGCCGCGCGCGACCAGTTCCTTCGCGTTGTGGAAGAAATACAGCGCGAAGTCGAAGATGCCGCCGGACACCAGCTGCCCGTCGACCTTGACGTGCTTCTCCGGCAGGTGCCATCCGCGCGGGCGCACGAACAGCGTGGCGATTCGGTCCTTCAGCGCGTACTGCTTGCCCTCCGGCGAGACGAAGTCGATGCGCCGGCGGATCGCGTCGCGCAGGTTGATGTGGCCCTCGATGTTGTTGTCCCACCTCGGCGTGTTGGCGTCCTCGAAGTCGGCCATGAAGACCTGCGCGCCCGAGTTGAGCGCATTGACGATCATCTTGCGGTCCACCGGTCCGGTGATCTCGACTCGGCGGTCGGCGATGTCGGCGCCGTAGGGCGCGCAAGTCCAGTCGCCTTCGCGCACGGCGCGCGTTTCCGGCAGGAAATCCGGCAGCTTGCCGGCGTCGAATTCCGCCTGGCGCGCGGCGCGTCGTGCGAGCAGTTCGTCGCGCCGTCCGCCGAAAGCCCGCTGCAATTTCGCCATGAACGCCACGGCTTCCGGGGTCAGGATTTGCGCGTATTCCGGCGTGATACGGCCGGAAATCTCGATGCCGGGGGCGTACGTGGGCGTGCTCATCGGGGTCCTTGTCGGGTCATCGCGGCATGCACGCCGGCACGGTCGATTCGGGCGCCGCCGGCACAGGCAAGATTCCGTTTGCCGCAGTGCACAATTCTACCCCAAATGCCGCCCCCGTGACGGGCGGGCGGAACCGCGCGACCCGCATCCCGAGGTGCCGAATTCGGGGCGCGCCGGTCGCGCGTCAGGCGTACGACGCGTGTGCCGTCAGGCGTACGTGGCGCGCTTCGCCGCCGGTCGCTCGACCATCCCCTGCGCGATGCCGCGGTTGACCGCGCTCACAACCGCGCGCAGCGTGGCCGTGACGATATTGGGGTCGAGACCGACGCCGTACACCGTCTGCTCGGCGCCGATGCGCAGCTGCACGTAGGCGACCGCCGTGGCATCTTCGCCGGCGCCGACGCCGTGCTCGTGGTAATTCTGCACGTGGATGTCGAACCCGCCGTCGTGGCGCAGCGCGTGGACGAAGGCGTCGACCGGGCCGTTACCTGAGCCGGTCAGCACCGTTTCGATGCCGTCGATCGTGAGGTGCGCGCTCAATTGCTCGATCGTTCCGTCCGCGACGTTGTGCTGCGCGCGGTGTCCCGCATAGGCGACAGGCATCGTCGCCGCGATGTACTCGCGCTCGAATGCTGCGCGGATGTCGGCCGGGACCAGTTCCTTTCCGGTCGCGTCGGTGATGCGCTGGATCACTTGGCTGAACTCGATTTGCAGGAGGCGCGGCAGCGCCAGCCCGAAGTCGCGTTCGAGCAGGTAGGCGATGCCGCCCTTGCCTGACTGGCTGTTGACGCGGATCACCGCGTCGTACGTGCGGCCGACGTCGGCCGGGTCGATCGGGAGATAGGGAACGTCCCACACCGGGTTGCCGCGCGCCATTTCCGTCGCTCGCGCGGCCAGGCCCTTCTTGATCGCGTCCTGGTGCGACCCGGAAAACGCCGTGAACACGAGATCGCCACCGTACGGATGGCGCGGATGGACGGGAAGCTGGTTGCAATGCTCGACCGTGCGGATGATCTCGTTGATGTCGGAGAAGTCGATGCCCGGGTCGACGCCCTGCGAAAAGAGATTCAAGCCCAGCGTTACGAGACAAACGTTGCCCGTTCGCTCGCCGTTGCCGAACAGGCACCCTTCGATCCGCTGCGCGCCGGCCATGATGCCCAGTTCGGCCGCCGCGACGCCGCAGCCGCGGTCGTTGTGCGGATGCAACGACAGCACGATCGCATCGCGGCGTTTAAGATTGCGCGACATCCACTCGATCTGGTCGGCGTAGATGTTCGGCGTGGCCATCTCGACCGTGGCCGGCAGGTTGATGATCATCTTCCGCTCGGGCGTGGGCTGCCATACGTCGCCGACCGCGTCGCAGACCTCCTTCGCGAAATCGAGCTCGGTGCCGGTGAAGCTCTCCGGCGAATACTGGAAGACCCAGTCGGTATCGGTCTGCGCCGCGGCGCAATCGAGGATCACCTTCGCCGCCGTCACGGCGATGTCCTTGATGCCCTCGCGATCGAGATTGAACACGACGCGGCGCTGCGTCGTCGACGTCGAATTGTAGAGGTGCATGATGGCGTGCTTCGCACCCTTCAGCGACTCGAACGTGCGCCGGATCAGCGGCTCGCGCGCCTGAGTGAGAACCTGCACCGTCACGTCGTCCGGAATCAGGTCCTGCTCGATCAACTTCCTGACGAAATCGAAATCCGTCTGCGAAGCCGCCGGGAAGCCGATCTCGATTTCCTTGTAGCCCAGCTTGACCAGCAGCCGGAACATCCGCAGCTTGCGTTCGGCGTCCATCGGCTCGATCAGCGCCTGGTTGCCGTCGCGCAGGTCGACGCTGCACCAGACGGGCGGTTCCGTGATGACGCGCGAAGGCCACGTTCGGTCGTGCAACCCGATGGGCGTGAACGGCTTGTACTTGGTTGATGGGTCGATGGTCATGGGACGCTCGCTTTAGCTCGGATCAACGGATTGCGAATTCGCCCTTCCGGTGCTCCGGAGGACGCTGCGTGGGCCAAACTCGAATTGAAGGGTGGGGTTTATGTGCGCGCGGGGCGCAGCAGGAGCAGCAGGCCGGCGCAGACGAGCGCGAGCACGGACGGAAGACCGGTCCGGGCGCTGGTAACGGGGCGAATGGGGCTGCTCATGCATACGACACTAACCGAATTCGTGCTGCACTGCAAGGGGCGTCCTGGTCGGCGGGAAGAAAGGGCCCGGGTGGCATAATCGCTGCGCCATGGTGGATCCCGCCCTCGCTGCGACACCCGGGCCAGGTGCGACCGCGCCGTTCCCCCGCGCATACCTACCTTGGCTCGTGTTGCTGCTCGCCGTTCACGCCGGCATCCTCGCAGTGGCCGTCAGCGATGCGCTCGCGGCGCCCGCGCCCTATTACCGTCCCGAAGGTTACCTGCGCGCGGGCCTCATCGCGCTCGTCGTCTTCGGCGCCGCGGTCGCGCTTCGGGGCCGCTACACGCGAGCAATCGCGTGGAACGGAGGCATCCTCGTCGCCTCCGCACTCCTGACGCCGGCCGTCGTGCTGGTCGTCGGCCTGCAGCTCTTGAATGCCTACGTGATCGGCCATCGCGTGCTCGCACGCACGGATTTGCCCGGCGCGACGGCCGGCGTCCCCCACGTCGCCATCGCGATATTGATCGGCGCTTGCGTAGGAATCGGCCTCATCTCGATCGCGGCACCTTTCCGGGTCCATTCCGGCCCGGTCTATGCGTCGGTCCTGATCCTGCCCCTGATCTTCTGGTGGCGCACGTCCGCGGCGGCGCTGCGAGCCGCGGGCCGAACGCTGGTGCGCCGCGGATCGCCGACGAGCGCATCGGAACGCAGCTGGACCGTGCTGCTGATGACGATCGTCACGTTGCATCTATTCATCGTGGCGAAGCCCGAGGTCGGCTACGACGCGATGGCGATGCATTTGCAGCTCCCCCTGTTGATGGCCGACGCGCAAAGGTGGTCGTTCGATGTCACCCGCTACGTCTGGGCGGTCATGCCACTGGGCTCCGATTGGGCGTACACCGTCGCTTACCTCATGGGGGGCGAAGGTGCCGCAAGGTTCCTGAATTTCTGCTTCGCGGGACTCGCCTGCCTGCTCGTGTTCGAGCTGATTCGCCTTTATGCGCGGCGCGACATCGCATTGGCGAGCGTGTGCCTGTTCGCGTCGTCGCCGTTTGCGTTTCTCGAGACCGGCACGCTTTACGTCGAGAACCTGTGGCTGGCCTTCCTGCTCGGCACGCTGCTGCAGGCGCTCGCCTATCTGCGCACGCCGGCGAACCGCACGCTGATCGGCCTAGCATTCCTCGCGGCCGGCGCCATGCAGTGCAAGGTCATCGGGGTCATCTGGCTCGTGCCGCTCCTGCTGTATACCGGCTATGTCGCGTGGCGGCGCCGGGCCCATCGCGAATTCACCGCGCGCGAGTTGGCGTTGCTCGCCGTCGCCGTCACCCTCGCCGCGTGGCCCTATGCCAACGCGTGGGCGCGAACCGGCAACCCCGTGTTTCCGTTCATGAATGCGCTGTTCAAGTCGCCGTTGTTCGATACGGCGACATCGTTCAACAACCCGCTGTACAACGCGGCGCTTCGGCCCTGGAGCATCTATGAACTGATCTCGTCGAGCGGAAAATTCATCGAGGGATCCGATGGCGCCGCCGGCCTCCAGTGGCTGCTGCTGTTTCCGGTGATTGCGCTCGCGTTCACGCGACGGCGCCCGCTCGCGCAGTGGCTGTGCCTCGCGCTTGCCGCGCTGTTTTTCGTCGGCGTCTTCACGCAGCAGTCGTACATCCGCTACCTGTTGCCGGCGTTCGCGCTCATTGCCGTGCTTGGCGGGTGGGCCATCGCCGCGATCCCGGACGGCCGCGCCACCAGGATCGCCCTGCTGGTCATAGGCGGCATCCTGTGCGCCGTCAACGTGAGGTTGATCTACTCCGCGGCCTGGTTCAATTTCACGCTCTGCACGGCGTGCGCCACCGACGCACGTGCGAGATACGAATACCTGGCGCAGTACGCGCCGGAGCGGATCGCCGGCGATTACCTCAACCGGAACCTTCCGCGTGCGCGCGTCGGCTTCTACCTGCTAGGAGGAACGCCCGGCGGCTACGTCGGCTATTCACGCGTCGCCAGTTGGCACGACGTTCCGACCTACGGTGCGCTGGCCACGGCACAAACGGCGGACGACGTGCTTGCCCATGCGCGGAAATTCCGGCTGACGCACATCGTATACCGCGATCCGCCTTACGAATGGGAGAACGCGGCGATGAAGGCATTTCGCGAGCAGTTCACCGTGCCGGTCTGGCGCGCGAACGGAGTCGTCGTCGCCGAGATCCGGCCTGCGCCGAGCCGCTGATCCGCCCTCTATGCGTCGCGCGGCAGCGGCACTCGCGGCACGTTCTGGATGTCGAATTGCAGCGCGCCCAGCAGGAATTGGATTCCGACGAGAACCGGAAGCGCGGCGATCATAACCTCGCCGGATGTCGCGGCGATGCCGCTGCGAATCGACATCGCCCATTTCACCGCGCCATACACGGCGCCCGCGCCGCCGATCAGGACCGCGCCCATGAGCTGCAGCGTGCCCGCGTTGAAATCGCGCAGGAAATACGAGTAGAAAATCCGCTTGAACGTCGATCGCACGTACATCAAGGGAAACGTGAACAGAACGCGCCCCACCCGAAGATTGCTCACCTCGTCGTCGTAGCGCGCCGTCATCGGCACGTCGCGGACGACAGCGCGCAGCGTGTAGAGTCGCAGCAGCATGTCGGACTCGAAGAAGTAGCCGCGATCGATCTTGGCCAGCGGCAGCCGAGCCAGCGCCGTCCGGTGGATTGCCGTGTAGCCATTCGTCGGATCCATGATGTCCCAATAGCCGCTGGAAATCTTGTTCACCAGCGAGAGCATGGCATTGCCGAAGAGGCGCACCCGCGGCATCGCGCGCAGCGACTCGAGATCGTAGAACCGGTTGCCCTTGGTGTAGTCCGCCTGGCCCTGCGCGAGCGCGGCGATGAAGCGCGGGAGCAAGGCCGGGTCCATCTGCCCGTCGCCGTCGACCTTAACGACGATGTCGGCGCCCGCCTGCAGAGCCGCCCGGTAGCCGGTCACCATCGCGCCGCCCACGCCCTGGTTCTCGGCGTGCCGGATCACGGTCACCCTAGTGTCTCCACACTTTGCCAGGACGAGATCGCCCGAGTGCTCCGGACACGCGTCGTCGATCACGAAGATGCGGGAGACCTCGGGGCCGATTCGCGCGACGACATCGAGCACCTGCCGGCTGACCCGGTAGCACGGAATCACCACCGCGACCATGGCGGGAGAATCCGGCATCGTCAGCGCACCGCGATGATCACGCCGATCACGATGACAGCGCTTCCGAGCATCGTGTTGGTGGAGATCGGTTCGCCGAGGAAGACGCGGGCAAGGACCGGGACGATCAGGAACGCGAGCGAGAACAGCGCGTAGGCCGTCGACAACGGAACGGTCCGCAGCACGTAGACCCACAGCAGCGTCGCCGCGGCGTAGATGAAGAGCGCGATGAGCATGGCCGGCGACAGGAAGGCGCGCAGTGTCGCCCACGACCAACCATCGATCCGCCATTGTCCCGCGGCCGACTTGAACAGCAACTGTCCCACCGCGATGAGCAAGACGCAGGTCAGTGTCAGAAGGATCGAACGCGTCGTCATCGGCAGCCTGCCGGCATGCGGCGACTCGTGGAGCGGCGAGTCACTTCGCGCGGCCGGCACGGCGCCGGCGCAGCAGCAACCAGCCCGATACGACGTAACCGGAGATTGCGTAGGCCACGAAGCCGGCGAACAGCACGATGGCCGGCTGGTAGGAAAGGAGCCCGATGAACACGGCGATCAGGAGCACCGCTACGAACGGCACGCTCTTGCGCAGGTTGATCGTCTTGAAGCTCCAGTACTTGAGATTGCTGACCATCGTCAGGCCCGCGAAGACCGTCACGCACCACGCCCACCACTTGATCGCCAGCGGATCAAGATTGTAGTCGTCGACGATCCAGACGCAGCCTGCCACCAGCGCTGCCGCCGCCGGGCTGGGTATGCCGGTGAACCAGCGCTTGTCCGCGACGTCGAGCATCGTGTTGAAGCGCGCCAGTCGCAATGCGGCACACACGCAGTAGACGAACGCCGCGAACCAGCCCAGCTTGCCCATGTCGCGCAGCACCCATTCGTACATCACCAGTGCCGGCGCGGCGCCGAACGAGACCATGTCCGACAGGCTGTCGTACTCGGCGCCGAACGCGCTCTGCGTCTTGGTGAGCCTCGCCACGCGGCCGTCCAGGCTGTCCAGCACCATGGCGACGAAAATTGCGATCGCCGCCTGGTCGAACGTGAGGTTCATCGCCTGCACGATCGCATAGAAGCCGGCGAACAGCGCAGCCGTCGTGAACAGGTTGGGCAGCAGGTATATGCCGCGGCGGCGGATGCGATTTTTCTGTACCGCGCGCTCCTGGATGTAGTCGTCGTGCATGGCGGATCGAAGACTAGCAGCTAGGCCACCGCGCCACAATCGCGGCCGTCACCGATCAGGGCAATTCCGCCAGGACCGTTTCGGTCGCGGCGACGACGTCGCCCACCGCCACCCGCGGCTTCGCGACGGGATCGACGTAGACGTCCACGCGCGAACCGAAGCGGATGAAACCGTAGCGCTGACCCCGCGCAAGTGTCGCGCCGGTGTCGACATAGCACAGGATGCGCCGCGCGATGAGCCCGGCGATCTGCACGCACGTGATTTCCTGGCCGGAAGCGGTGCGCAGCTGCAACGCATTGCGCTCGTTCTCGAGCGACGCCTTGTCGAGCGCCGCGTTGAGGAAGCTTCCGGCGTGATACCAGCGGTTCACCACCGTGCCGTCGACCGGGCTGCGATTGGAATGGACGTTGAAGACGTTCATGAAGACACTGATCTTGAGCGCATCGCGGTCGAGATACGGGTCGCGCGCCGCGCCGACCAGGACGATTCGGCCGTCGGCGGGCGACAGCACCGAATTGGCGCCCTGCGGAATCACGCGAGGCGGGTCACGGAAGAACTGGAGGATGAAGACGAAGGCGGCCCACGCCAGCAGCGCCAGGATGGTCCAGCCCAATGCGGTCAGCACCAGCGCCACGATCGCCGCAATGGCCAGGAACGGCCAGCCCTCGCGTGCGATGATCGGATGCGGGTAGGCGTTGTTCATTGAAAGGCGGCCGGGGCCGACGCCCGAAGCCGGACCGATTATGCCCTACTCGCCGCGTCTTGCCCGGCCCGCGCCGCAGCGCGTTTTCAGCGGGAACTGCCGTCGCCCTGGTTGGCGCGCTGCTGCGCCTGCTGCTTCACCATGTCCTCGATGCCGCGCGCGCGGTCCATCGGAGCCTGCGACGCAGCAGGGGCCGCCGACATGTCCATCGCTTCGCCGCCGATGGCTCCCGGGGACCGGGCGCGCTCGCCGGGCGTTCCGGCCTGTGTCGGCGCGGACGGTGCGGGGGGCATCGATTGCATCAGGTAGGCCTTCAGCGCGTCCTTGTACAGATACGCGGCGATGGCCAGGGCCACGAGAAGCACGATCATGAACCATCCCCCTTGCCTGCCCTTGCGTCCATTCATCGCGCCTCCTGTCGGCCGCCGCGGCGTCCCGCTGCCGCTAGTTCCTGGTCTGGTCGACCAGTTTATTCCTTTTGATCCACGGCATCATCGAGCGCAGCTTTTCGCCGACGACCTCGATCGAGTGCTGCGCCATGAGGCGGCGGCGCGAAAGCAGCGTGGGCGCGCCGGCACGGTTCTCGATGATGAAGTCCTTCGCGTACTCGCCGGTCTGGATGCGGGTGAGCATCTCTTTCATCGCCTTCTTCGTCTCCGCGGTGACGATCTTGGGGCCGCTCACGTATTCGCCATACTCGGCGTTGTTGGAGATCGAATAGTTCATGTTGGCGATGCCGCCCTCGTAGATCAGGTCGACGATGAGCTTCAACTCGTGCAGGCACTCGAAGTAAGCCATTTCCGGCGCGTAGCCCGCCTCGACCAGCGTCTCGTAGCCGGCCTTGATCAGCTCGACGGTGCCGCCACACAGCACCGCCTGTTCGCCAAAAAGGTCGGTCTCGGTCTCTTCGCGGAAGTTGGTCTCGATGACACCGGCGCGCGCACCGCCGATCGCGGCGGCATAGGACAGTGCGACGTCGCGCGCCTTTTTCGACGCGTCGTGGTGCACGGCGATCAGCATCGGCACGCCGCCGCCGGCGACATACGTCGACCGCACCGTGTGGCCGGGCGCCTTGGGCGCGATCATCACGACGTCTAAGTCGGCGCGCGGCTTCACCTGGCCGTAGTGGATGTTGAAGCCGTGCGCGAAGGCGAGCATCGCGCCCTGCTTGATGTTGGGCTCGACGTCGGTCGCGTACGTTGCGGCGATTCCTTCGTCGGGCATCAGCATCATGACGATGTCCGCGCTCCTCACCGCATCGGCGACCTCGGCGACCTTGAGGCCCGCCTTCTTCGCCTTGTCCCACGACGCACCTCCCTTGCGCAGGCCGACGGTCACCTTGACGCCTGAATCGTTGAGGTTCTGCGCGTGCGCGTGCCCCTGCGAGCCGTAGCCGACGATCGTGACCTTCTTGCCCTTGATGAGCGAGAGGTCGGCGTCCTTTTCGTAGTAGACCTTCATCATTGCTGTGTCTCCTGGCCTTCTTGGCCGCGATTGTTCTAGACGCGGAGTATCCGCTCGCCGCGGCCGATGCCGGAGGCGCCGGTGCGGACGGTTTCGAGGATGACGCCGGGTTCGATCGACTGGATGAATGCGTCGAGCTTGGAACCGGTGCCGGTCAGCTCGATCGTGTAGCTCTTGTCGGTGACGTCGAGGATGCGTCCGCGGAATATGTCGGCGAGCCGCTTCATCTCCTCGCGGTCCTTGCCGGACGCACGGACCTTGACCAGCATCAACTCGCGCTCGATGTGGTTGCCCTCGGTCAGGTCCACGACCTTCACGACCTCGACCAGCTTGTTCAACTGCTTGGTGATCTGCTCGACGACGTCCTCGGACCCGACGGTGACGATCGTCATCCGCGACATCGTCGGGTCCTCGGTGGGCGCCACGGTGAGCGACTCGATGTTGTATCCGCGCGCGGAGAAGAGACCCGAAATCCGCGACAGCGCGCCCGCCTCGTTCTCGACGAGGATCGACAGGATATGTCTCATGGTTGGTGGGCCCCCACGCTTGCGGCTTGCGCCGCTGCGCTGCCCCCCAAGGGGGCGCAATTCGCGTCTTGGGAAGGCCCGGCGGCGCGAATATCTCCCCCCGAAGTCGCTTGCCGCGCGGCACTCATAGCTCCTCCGCCAGGATCATTTCCGTCAATCCCTTGCCGCCCGGCACCATCGGGAACACGTTCTCCGTCTGGTCGGTGATGAAGTCCAGGAACACGAGGCGCTCCTTCTGCTTGAACGCTTCTTTCAGCGCGCCTTCGACGTCCGCCGGCTTTTCGACCTTCAGGCCGACGTGCCCGTACGCCTCGGCCAGCTTCACGAAGTCCGGCAGGGCGTCCATGTACGACTCGGCGTAGCGGTTGCCGTAGAAGAATTGCTGCCACTGCCGCACCATGCCCATGTACCGGTTGTTGAGGTTCACGACCTTGATCGGCAGGTGGTATTGCTTGCACGTGGACAATTCCTGGATGCACATCTGGATCGACGCCTCGCCCGTGACGCAGGCGACGGTCGCGCCGGGATTCACCAGCTGAACGCCCATCGCCGCGGGCAAGCCGAATCCCATCGTGCCCAGGCCCCCGGAGTTGATCCAGCGTCGCGGCTTGTCGAACTTGTAGTACTGCGCGACCCACATCTGATGCTGGCCGACGTCGGACGTGACGAACGCATCGCCCTTGGTGAGTTCGTAGAGCTTCTGCACGACGTACTGCGGCTTGATGAGATCGCTGTTGGTGTCGTACTTCAGGCAATCCTTGCGCTGCCATTCCTTGATGTCGGCCCACCAAGCCTTCAGCGCAGCCGGGTCGGGACGCTGCGGCGAAGACTCGATGAGCTTCAACATTTCATCGAGGACGTCGGCGACATAGCCGACGATGGGCACGTCCACCTTGACCCGCTTCGAGATCGACGACGGGTCGATGTCGATGTGGATGATCTTGCGATCGGTCCTGAAGAAATGGTCGGGATTGCCGATCACGCGATCGTCGAAACGCGCGCCGACGGCGATCAGCACGTCGCAGTGCTGCATCGCCATATTCGACTCGTACGTGCCGTGCATTCCCAGCATGCCGGTGAACTGCGGATCGGTGCCGGGAAATCCGCCCAGGCCCATCAGCGTATTCGTACATGGAAAGCCCAGCAGCCGCACGAGGCGCGTGAGCTGGGCCGACGCGTTGTTGAGGACCACGCCCCCGCCCGCGTAAACCATCGGACGCTTGGCGTCGAGCAACAGCGCGACCGCCTTCTTGATCTGCCCGGCGTGGCCCTTGGTCACCGGATTGTAGGAGCGCAGCGAGACCGTCTTCGGATAGATGAACTCGGCCTTGGCCTGCGTCACGTCCTTGGGGATATCGACCAGCACGGGTCCCGGCCTGCCGGTGACCGCCAGATAGAACGCCTTCTTGATCGTGAGTGCCAGGTCGGCCACGTCCTTGACCAGGAAGTTGTGCTTGACGCACGGCCGCGTGATGCCGACGGTGTCGCACTCCTGGAACGCATCCTGGCCGATCGCGTGCGTGGGCACCTGCCCGGTGAGCACGACCATCGGGATCGAATCCATGTAGGCCGTGGCAATGCCGGTGACCGCGTTGGTCACCCCCGGCCCCGACGTGACAAGCGCGACGCCGGTCTTGTGCGACGAGCGCGAGTAACCATCCGCCGCGTGCACGGCGCCCTGCTCATGGCGCACCAGCACGTGCTTGACCGTTTCCTGCTTGAACAGCTCGTCGTAGATGTTGAGGACCGCGCCGCCCGGATACCCGAAGACGTACTCGACGCCTTCTTCCTGGAGACAGCGGATGACGATTTCCGCACCCGTGAGTTGCATGGCTTACCCTTCCCGTAAATGGGCCTCACCGCGGCTCACCGCTGTCGCGGGGACCGGGAGATGCGTTTGAAACGCCTTGCGCACAGGGTTGACGTGCGCGAAACCGAGCTTTTCGTCGGGTAGAAAGCCGCGATTCGGAAACACCGGCCGCATCCCGAGGGATTCTCCGCGGGGCTTTTGGCCCTTCTGGAGGGAATGCGAACGGCTGTTTTATTGCAATACAGCATCCGGATCTCGCGATCCGGAATCAAGACATTAGCGGGAAATCCCCATCCTGGTCAAGGAGCGGTGTTGTGCCGCAGCATCGAGGCGGCGGCATTTGTTAAGGGCATGCTCAGCTTTGACCCTATAATCTTCGATTTTTGCCCTCCGGATCGCCCAAACTGGCATCGCATCAGGAAATTTCGGGTTTTCTAGCGGAAGTCGAACGGCGCGCCTTTAAGCAGGCGATGTTCGCCGTCCGCGACGACGACGCGGCGCTCGACGTCGTTCAGGACGCGATGCTCAAGCTGACCGAGAAATACGCCGACAAGCCAGCCGGCGAGCTGCCGATGCTGTTCCAGCGCATCCTGCAGAACACCATCCACGACCATTTCCGGCGCCAGAAAGTGCGCAATACGTGGACGACGCTCCTCTCGGCGTTCGGGAAAGGTGATGAAAAGGACGACGACTTCGACATTCTGGAAACTTTGGCGGCGAAATCCGATTCAAACGCGACCGCCGATCCCGCCGCGCAGTTCGAACAAGGTCAGGTTGTCGGAATGATCGAACAGGCGCTCTTCCGCCTTCCCGCGCGTCAACGCGAAGCCTTCCTGCTACGTTATTGGGAAGAACTGGACGTGGCGGAAGCCGCCGCCGCGATGGGTTGTTCGGAAGGAAGCGTTAAGACCCACTGCTCGCGCGCCGTCCGGGCCTTGGCCGAGATGCTCAAGGCGAAGGGGTTGACGCTATGACCGCCCACGACGACGAATTTGCCAAGAAATTAACGGGTTATCTGGACCGCGGGACCGCGGACCTGAAGGCCGGCACGGCCTATCGTCTGCAAAAAGCCCGGGCAGCGGCAATCGCCCGCCTTACGGAGCCCAACGCCGTTCGCGCGCCGGCATCGCGTCTTTCGCCCGCCTTTGCGGGCGCCGGCGGACCAGGCGCCGGCGGCGGCAGGAATCTTTGGACCAGCGCCCGGCTTTGGCTGGGAATCGCTATCATCGTGGCCGCGGGGTTCGGGTACCAGCAGTGGCAGATCTACCAGCAAACCAGCGAGATCGAAGAACTGGACGCCCAGATCCTGTCCTCGGACCTGCCCATCGACGCGTATCTGGACCAGGGATTCCGGAATTGGCTCGCCCACGACGTAAACTGACGGCAGCGCTGGGGCTCGCCCTGGCGCTGGCCCTGCCACCCGCACTCTTCCCCACCGCCGCGCACGCCCAGATCACGATGCGATCGCCGTCGTGGTCGCAGCTCACGCCACAAGAGCAGAGGATCCTGGCACCGCTGGCGCCCGAGTGGGACAAACTCGAGCCTCAGCGCAAGCTCAAGTGGCGCGGCATCGCGCAGCGCTATCCGACAATGGCGCCGGAGCAACAACAGCGAATCGAACAACAGATGCACTCGTGGGCGTCGCTGTCGCCGGAGCAGCGGGCGGTCGCGCGCGAGCAATACAAGACGTTGAAGCAGCTGCCGCCCGAAAAGAAGGCTGAAGTGCGCCAGCTGTGGCAGGAATACCAGAGCCTGCCCCCCGAGAAGAAGCGCGAACTCGCCAAGCAGCCGACGCCCCGGCCGCCCACGGCTACGCCGCCGGGCGCCGGGACTCCCCCATCGCTTGGCGCCAAGCCGGCCGGCAGCGCGCGGCCTCAATAGGTCCGCGGCCGCCTTAGCCCGCTGCGACGCTTCCCCCATTGACCGACACCGCGCCCACTGCGCCGGGCCCGCCGCCGCGCGCCGGCTTGCTGCCCCGCTTGGGCGCCGCGATCTACGAAGCACTGCTGGTGGCGGCGCTGGTGTTCGTCACGAGCTTCCTCATGTTGCCGCTGATGTCGCCTGGAGGGGCCGCGCCGGGCGCATCGCTGACGGTACCTCCGCTTCCGTCGCGCGTCGCGCTGTTCTGCGTGCTGTTCGCGATGCTGGCGCTCTATTTCGTCTGGAGCTGGACCGGTGGCCGGCGCACGCTTCCGATGAAGACGTGGCATCTGCGCATCGCGGCGACGCGCGGCGGCGCCCTCACGCGCAAGTCGGCGTTGCTGCGCTACCTCGCCGCGTGGGTCGGTCCTGCGCTCGCGCTCGTCGGCTCCGTGGCGCTGCGCGGTACGGGCCATGCCGGATTTGCCGCGTGGCTGCTCGTCGTCAATTTCGCGTGGGCGGCGGTCGACCCCGATCGTCAGTTCCTGCACGACAGGATCGCCGGAACGCGCGTCGTCACCGACGGCTGACGCTGCGCTCTAAGTCCACGTATCGCGGTAGACGTCGGGACGGTTGATCTCCATGAAGCGCTCGGGGCGCGCCAGAGGCACGAAGCCGCACCGCGCATAGACCGCATGCGCATCGCGCGTGACGAGCAGCACGCGGCGCAGGCCGGCGAGCGCCGGGTGCGTCAGCGCCGACGCGACGAGCCAGGTGGCGAGGCCGGCGTCGAGGCGGTCGCGCGCCGTCGTGATTTCGTCGCAACCGCGCCGGACCGAAACTGCAATGTCGAGTGCCGCGGACGGCATACGCGCGGGCGGCACCTATTCCTTGGGCATCGCGCTGCGGTACCGGGCGACGCCGTCGATGATTTCCTGCTTCGCCTCGGCGGCGTCCACCCAGATGCCGACCCGGACCCACTTGCCCGGCTCGAGGTCCTTGTAATGCTCGAAGAAGTGCGCGATCTGGCGCGTCGTGATCTCCGGCAGGTCGCGCGGCGACTGCACGTTGCGGTACAGCGACGAGAGCTTGTCGATCGGCACGGCCAGAATCTTCGCGTCGCCGCCCGCTTCGTCGTCCAGCTTGAGCATGCCGATCGGACGGCAGCGGACCACGACGCCCGTGATCAGCGGCACCGGCGACAGCACCAGCACGTCGCACGGATCGCCGTCGTCGGACAGCGTGTGGGGGATGTATCCGTAGTTGGTCGGGTAGTGCATGGCCGTGGACATGAAGCGGTCGACGAACACGGCGCCGGTCTCCTTGTCGACTTCGTACTTGATCGGGTCGGCCCGCATCGGGATTTCGATGACGACATTGCAGTCGTTCGGGACGTCTTTGCCGGCCGGGACGCGGTCGAAGCTCATTGCGGGACTTTCGGAAAGGTGACACCGGAAAAATTCACGATATCATAGGTGCGCGGCCCCTCTCCACTACGATCCCTTTCCCATGCGACTCCCCGCAATCATGCTGGCCGCGTCCGCGCTCGCGGCAACCGCCATCGCCAACGCGCAGAGCATGGTGGGCGCGCCACTCGTCGCGCCGTTCTCGTCAGCAAAGCCCGGCGCGTCCATGCCGCCCGGATGGGTGCCGTTCATCATTGCCACCGGCAAACGGCCCACCGAATACCGGCTGGTCGATGATCAGGGGCAAACGGTGTTGAATGCCAAAGCAGAAGGCGCGGCGAGCGCACTATCCTCCGCCGTCAAATTCGACATCCGCTCGGCGCCGGTGATCGAATGGCGCTGGAAGGTCGCCAACCTGATCGAAGGCGCCGACAACAGCGTCTCGTCGAAGGAAGACTCGCCGGCGAGGTTGGTCTTGGGCTTTGACGGCGACCGGTCCAAATTCAGCGTTCTCGAACGCGCGTCGGCGGCGGTGTCGAAAAGCGCCAACAACCGCGACCTGCCCGTCTCGGAACTCATGTACATCTGGTCGAACAAGGCGCCGGTGGGCGCGATAATCCCCAATCCCCATACGAAGCGGGTGCAGATGGTCGTCGCGTCGTCCGGGCCCGCCGGCGTCGGGAAGTGGCAGACGCTTTCGCGCAACGTGCTCGAGGACTTCCGCCGCGCCTTCGGCGAGGAACCGGGCATGCTCACCGACGTGGGCGTGCTCACCGACACCGACAACACCGGCGGCAGCGCCGAGGCGTGGTATGGCGACATCCGGTTCGTTCCCGCGCATTGAAGCGGCCCACGCTCTATTCGCTGGGTGAACACCGCGTCGAATTGCGCGGCAGCCATCACTTCGTTGCCCCCGACGCGACGCTGATCGGCCGCGTCGTGCTCGAGCACGAGGCGTCGGTCTGGTTCAAGGCGGTGATCCGCGGCGACAACGAACCTATCGTCATCGGCGCGGGTTCCAACATCCAGGACGGTTCCGTATTGCACACCGACGAAGGCGTGCCGCTGACGGTCGGGCCGGCGGTGACCGTCGGGCACCAGGTCATGCTGCACGGCTGCGCGATCGGCGAGGGGTCGCTGATCGGCATCAAGGCCGTCGTCCTCAACCACGCCGTCATCGGTCGCGAATGCCTGATCGGCGCCTGTACGCTTATCCCGGAGGGGCGCGCGATCCCGGACCGCTCGCTGGTCATGGGCACGCCGGGGAAAGTCGTCCGGCCGCTGACGGACGCCGAGGTCGCGGAAATTCGCGCGATGTCCGCCAGCTACGTCGCCAAAGCGAGGCGATACCTGGCGCAACTCGCCGCGCAATCCTAGGAGGCGGCCGGACTCCCGGCCACGCCACATCCGGTGGCTGCCCGCGAATCCGCCGCCGGGTTAGGGCGCATCTAATCTGCTGTCGACCGAGCATCGCCCGAAGGCTCCCATGCGCCGCTATTCCCTCCCCCTGGTCATCCTGGCCGCGATCGCCATCGCCCTGGTCCTTACGTGGCTCGCGCTGGGGGGCGTCGGCCGCCGCGATAGGGACGAGATTGCCGTCGAGACTCGCACATTGGCGCCGTTCAAGCGCATCCAGCTTTCGGGGTCCACGACCGTCAACCTGGTGCAGGACACGAATGGCCCGCTGGTCATCGGCGCCGCGTCGCGCAACGTCCCACGGGTCACGGCCAAGGTGCAGGACGACACGCTGATCGTCTTCGCCAGCGACAATTTCCGCTGGTGGAGGTCGATCTTCGGGCGCGGTTCAGGCAGCGCGCCCCAGCTTACGATCCATTTCAAGGACCTGGACGCCATCGAAGTCGCCGGGGGCGTCCGGATAGCGGCGCGCGACGTGCACGTGCCATCGCTCCATATCGACGGCTCGGGCGGCACGTCGCTTTCGATCGACGACCTGCGCGCGTCTACGCTGCGGGTAACCGGCGCCGGCGCACTCAAGGCCGTACTGGCAGGCGAGGTGACCGACCAGAGCATCTCCGTTTCCGGCGCTGGTGATTATCAGGCCGCAAAACTCGTCAGCGACAACGCTGTCGTGGACGTGAGCGGCGCCGGCAAGATCGTCGTCAACGCCCGCAAGACGCTAACCGCCAGGATCTCCGGCGCAGGCGTGGTCGAATACCTGGGCGACCCGGTCGTGAAGGAAAGCATCAGCGGCATCGGCCGCGTCAAGCGTCGCGAATCGGCGGAAGTCGCGGGCCCGCATGTCGCACTGACGAACTAGGCGATTTCGCTTCCACGCGCGACGGGCAGCGGCGCCGCATCGCCCTTGAACAGCAGCGGCAACCCCGTCGCCGGATCGCGATCGCCGTGGACGCCGGGAACGACGCGCACGTCCGTGACGCGACACTCGGCCATCAGTGCCGTCAAACCGGCGACGACATCGGCGACGCGGTCGAGCGGATACAACGGACAGCGGAAGCCTTCCGCTCCGCGAGGGTCGAACGGCGACGACAGCGACAGCCGGACTTCGCCGCCGCCGGGCACGTCGACGCATCGATGGCAGCTCATTACCGCCGTGGGTTCGCCCACCGATGCACGCAACTTGCGTATCGCGTTGCTCGCGAAGATATGCGCGCCGACGTCGCGGTGCGCCACGCGCCCCTGCCACAGGGCATTCAGCAGCGACTGTGGCGCCCGGGGAAGCGCCAGCATCGAAGCGCCGGGCACGGCCAGCTGACGCCCCAGCGCCTGGGTGAAAGGGATTCCCCATTTGCCGACGCTCGAGTCCTCCAGCAATTTCGCGTCGGGTGCGGCGATTGCGCTGCCGACGATGAACCGCAGATGAACGGTTTCGGGTCCGGTGGAGAGCATGATGGGGGCGGGATCGAGCACACGTGCCGAGGCGGGGACATCGGGCAGTTCGCGCCAAGCCAGCACGTCCGGCAATTGCTCGACGTCGATCGCGCCGGCCGCGACGAGCGTGTTGGCCAAGCCGAACGACTGGTTCCCCGCCAGCGCGCCGTGCTCCCGCAGGATCGCGCAGAGCGAGGCGGGATCGTTCAGCACGCCGTCGATCGCGACACGCGACTGTCCCCCTCCATCGATACCCGCGACGACGATCAACGGCAGCGCAAAGACGGTGATGCCGAGCGGTCCGTCGGACCGCCCATGCTCGCATGGCACCAGCAGCCGCCACAGATGGCGATATACCGCGGAAGACGGGGCCGTGTCGAAAACGGCGGCGAGGCGCGCGCCGCTGCCCGGCGACAGCATCGCGGCCAACGCTTCCTGGATCTGCCCGTCGAGCCGCGCAGCCTCCTGCCCCATGGCGGCCTGGCTAGCCGCAGCGAGCGCGTGCAGGCCAGCCGCCTCCGCGGGCGCCGCGGCGGCGTCGGGAAATAGTCGCGGATCGTCGTCGGGTTGCATTGCACCACGCAACCGGCCGGGATTATGCGGTCGGCGCGCGGCATTTTCGCACGCGCCGACCGATCGGGCATCCTTTGCCGTCAGCCCACGATGCAGAAAGGTCCCTGCCCCAGGGCGCCCGGCACGAACCACGCGCGATAGAGACCCAGCAACGCGAATCCCGCGATCAGCGCGGCGGCGGCATACCGGTAGCGACGCCCGGCAAACCAGCGCCGTGATCGCGAAAGCGTCCAACCCGCCGCCAGCAGATTCGGCAGCGTCCCAAGTCCGAACGCCAGCATCACGAGCGCGCCGTCGCCCGCGCCGCCGGCGAGCAGCGCGACGGGCAGAACACCGTAGACAAGCGCGCACGGCGTGAATCCCCAGACGATGCCCAGCGCGTAGCGCGAAGTCATGCCGTCGCGGGGTGCGAGCTTCGTCACCGTGGGCAGCAATTTGCGGAACACGGCGAGACCGGCGCGCTCGAACCCGCCGAAGGCGCCGTCGCGGGTGACGAGGGACAAGGCGAGCACGAGCAGCATCGCGTTGGCGGCGACATAAAGGCCACGCTGCAGCGGCGCGACCGCCGCCGCGAACGCGGCCCCCCCAGCCGCGCCGAAGGCCGCGCCCAGCAGCACGTAGGTCGTGATGCGACCGGCGTGGGTTGCCGCCTGTCCGGCGCGCAGCGCCCGCGCGGGTACCAGTGCGCTTGTCCCGGCGGGCCGCGCAACGACGGCCAGCCAGGCGCCGCACATGGCGAAACAGTGCAGCCCGCCGAGCAGGCCCGCCAGAAAGGCGCCGATCAATGCGGATTGAGGCATGGGTTGTCCGCTGCGTCAGGCTGCTACACTACGCCCACACGTGCGCGCCCCTGCCCCGATTGGGGGTGTCACCCCAATCCGACCATGTCCAGTCCCGCCCCCAACGCCACCGCGACGGAAACGCCGACCATCGTGACGATCGGCACGCTGCGGTCGCACTGCGCCACCTGCAGCATGCGCGCCTTGTGCCTGCCCGTCGGATTGACGGAAAGCGATCTGGCCCAGCTCGACAAGGTGCTCGGCAACCGGATCAAGCTCCGGAAAGGCGACGCCCTCTTTCACAACGGAGCCCAGTTCACGTCGCTCTATGCGGTGTGGCTGGGTTCGCTCAAGACCACCGTGCTCTCCGGCGACGGCCGCGAGCAGGTCGCGGGCTACCACATGCCCGGCGATCTGCTGGGCCTCGACGGGATGAGCGACGACCGCCACGGCTGCGAGGCGATCGCCCTCGAAGACTCCGAATTGTGCGTCATTCCCTTCACGCGCATCGAGGAACTGGCGCGGGACGTCCCGGCATTGCAGCGCAACCTGCACAAATTCCTTTCGCGCGAAATCGAGCGCGACCACCGTGTCATGCTGCTCCTGGGAAGCATGCGCGCCGAGGAGCGCCTCGCCGCGTTCCTGATCAACCTGTCCGAGCGGTACAAGTGCCGCGGCTACTCGTCGACCGAGTTCGTGCTGCGCATGACGCGCGAGGAAATCGGCAGCTTCCTGGGCCTGAAGCTCGAGACCGTCAGCCGGCTGTTTTCGCGATTCCAGGAAGAGGGCCTCGTCATCGTGAATGGCCGGTCGGTGAGGATCGTCGACTTGGCCGTGCTGCAGGAGCTGGTCGGACGGCGCTAATCGCCATCGCCCGCGTCGCGGGCGGCATTGAGGCGCGCCTCGGGACCGCGTTCGAGGAACAGCGTCAGCGCGGACGACGCGATCCCTAGTCCCCAGAAGCCGAAAAAACCCATCGTGTAGATCGCCTGGCGGGACATTTCGAGCGGCGCGCCGAAGAAATGCAGGTCGAACGGGTCGAACACCGAAAAGAAGACGAGCTCGGCGACCCCGGCCACCAGAAACGCCGGCCAGATCACCCACATCAGACGTCGCGCGGTCATTCCCGTCGGTGTATTCATTGCCCGTCCGATCTCGATGTCGTCATCGACAATTCCTTCGACGTCGCCGTCAACCGCGCGGCGCGCCCAACCGCACGTCGCGAATGGCACCCGTCACTTCGACGAGCGGCAGTCGCCATGCATCGGTTTCCACGCCGACCAGCCACCGTCCTGGCGGCACCGGACCGGTGCGACCGATGTAGCGGCCATCCGGTCCGCGCACCAGCTCCGCCTTGCGATCGTTGCCCGCGCGCGTCGGGTGAGTAATCGAAAGCCGCACGACGGCGGGTCGCGCGTCCGGGTCCGGCATTGGCGAATCCAGCGTCACCAGGACTTCGCCGTCCGCCGCGACATCCACGGCCGCGGAAAGCTTGAGCGCCGCCGCCCGGTCCACGCGCTCGAGCCTGCGATTGATCGTCAGCCCGCGCTTGTAGTAGTCGTCGGCGACGACGCCGTCGTCGCTCGTCACCGCGAGCCAGCCGCTGTACAGGCTCGCGACGACGACGAGGGCCGGCCCCGCCATCAGGAGCCACGGCCACCGCTGGCGGTACCAGGGAGTTCGCATCCGGGAAGGCATCGCGATTTCCATTGCTTCGGAGGTTCTTCAGGGCTTCGGAAGGATGAACGTGGACTTTTCGCTACGTTCGATCTTCGGGTCGTCCACCGCCTTGATTTCAATTTCGATCTTGTGCGGCCCCGGCGCGGCGGCATCGGCCGGCACCTGGAGGCGCAACGGCAACAACCGCGTCGCCGCCGCCTCGACCTCGACCGGTTGCGGCAGGTCGGCCACGCGGATTCCGGGCAAGCCCTCGACCGACAGAAGAAACGCCCGTGGCTTTTCGTCGGTGTTCATGATCTGGATCCGGTAGACATTTTCGATGATGCCGGGCGAACTCTCGCGTGCCAACGCGCCGCGGTCGCGAATGATGTCCATCTTGAGCGGATTCTTGAGGTAGAGCGACACGCCCGCGGCGCCGGCCACCAGCAGCAGGATCGCCGTGTATAGGAGCGTGCGCGGCCGGAACACGCTGCGCCACATCGCGCCGTCGGGCTGCCGATGTTCGAGTGCGTTCTGCGACGCATAGCGGATGAGGCCGCGTGGATAGCCCATCTTGTCCATCACCTGGTCGCATCCGTCGATGCAGGCGGCGCAGCCGATGCATTCGTATTGCAGCCCCTCGCGGATGTCGATGCCGGTCGGGCAGACCTGCACGCAGATGTCGCAATTGATGCAGTCGCCCAAGCCCGCTGCCCTGTGATCGGTCTTCCTGCTGCGCGCACCGCGCGGCTCGCCGCGCTGGCGGTCGTACCCGATGACCAGCGTGTCGTGGTCGAACATCACGGACTGGAACCGCGCGTAGGGGCACATGTACTTGCACACCTGCTCGCGCATCCAGCCGGCGTTGCCGTATGTCGCGAAGCCGTAGAACACGATCCAGAACGACTCCCAGCCGCTTAAACTCCACGTGACCGTGCGAATGCCAAGATCGCGGATCGGCTCGAAATACCCGACGAACGTGTAGCCGGTCCAGATCGCGAGCGTGACCCAGGCCGTATGCTTCACTATCTTCTTGACGAATTTCTCCAGCGACAGCGGCGCTGCGTCGAGGCGGATGCGCGCCAGCCGGTCGCCTTCGATCTTGCGTTCGATCCACAGGAAGATCTCGGTATAGACGGTCTGCGGGCACGCGTAGCCGCACCAGAGCCGGCCGGCGACCGCCGTGAACAGGAACAGCGACAACGCGGACAGGATCAGCAGAACCGTGAGATAGATCACGTCCTGCGGCCAGAACACGAGACCGAAGATGTAGAACTTGCGCGCGGTGAGGTCGAACAGTACGGCCTGCCGGCCGTTCCAGTAGAGCCACGGCAATCCGTAGAAGACGACCTGCGTCCCGATCACCAGCGCGAGGCGCCAGCTCGCGAACCACCCGGTGACCGACCGCGGGTAGATCTTCTTCCGGATCTCGTAGAGGCCGACCTCTTCGTCAGCGTCGGCAACCGCGGCGATCGGGATCGTACGGACCGGAAGCGATTCGCTCTCCATGCGGCTTTCTCTTCAGCGCCGTCGCGGCGCCGCGCAGCGTCGGACGCTCACTTCGCCGCGGTCGTGGCCGGGTTGGACAATCCCCAGACGTAGGCCGCCAGCAATTTGATTTTGGCCGGGCCCAATGCCGGACCGAACGACGGCATGGGTGTGACGCCCGCGGTCGGGTTGGTGTTGTGCCCCTTGGCGATGCCCTCGGTGATCGCGGCCTCCGAACTCCCGAAGAGCCAGATGTTGTCCGTCAGGTTGGGCGCGCCGATCGCCTGGTTGCCCTTGCCGTCCGCGCCGTGACACGCGGCGCAGTTCTGCGCGAAGATCGGCTTGCCCAGCTGCGCCCGCAGCGAGTCGTGCGGCAATCCCGACAGCGAGCGCACGTAGGCGGCCGCGTCCCGCACGCCTTCATCGCCCAAAATCGGGCCGAACGCCGGCATCACGCCCATGCGCCCGCCGGTGATCGTCGTCACGATGTTGGCCGGCTCGCCGCCGTAGAGCCAGTCGTGATCGCGCAGGTTGGGAAAACCCTTGGAGCCGCCGGCGTCCGAGCCGTGGCACGGCGAGCAATACGTGAGGAACAAGCGCTCTCCGGTCTGCCGCGCTGCCGGATCCGCGGCGATGTGCGGAATTTCCATCGCGGCGTACTTGTCGTACAGCGGCTGCACGCGGGCATCGAAATCCTTCGTCTCGGTCTGGTACGCGCCGCGCGACGTCCAGCCCAGCACGCCCGGAAGGCTGCCCAATCCGGGATAGAGCGCGAGGTAGACGATGCCGAAGACGATCGTGAGCCAGAACAGGTTCGACCACCACTTCGGCAACGGATTGTTGTACTCCTGAAGATCACCGTCCCACACGTGGCCGGTCACCTCCACGCGATTCGCCGCGCCAGGCGCGGCCTTGGGGGCGCCCTTGGGTGCGGTCACCTTGACCCTGCCCGTGGCCCACAGCAGCCACGCGCAGCCGGCGATGGAGACCACCACCAGCACGGCAACGTAGATGCTCCAGAAACCCGACGTGAAATCGCTCATGACGGTTGTCCCATGCGTTCGGAACCCGCACTGGCTTGCGGCCCCTCCGCGTCGTCGGGCAAGGCGAAGGGCGCGTTGGCGGCCTCGTCGAAGGCCGTCTTGCGCTTCCGGCTATACGCCCAGAACACGATGCCGACGAAAGTGATGAACGTGATCAACGTCATGATGCTGTGCAAAAGAGTCGACGTGTCCATGGCTACCTCGCGTTGCGCATGAGCACGCCCATGCCCTGCAGGTACGCGATCAGCGCGTCCTGCTCCGTCTTGTTCGCCAGTGCCGCGGGGGCGTCGGCGATCTCCTGGTCCGTGTACGGCAGCCCGAGCACGCGCAGCGTCCGCATCCTGGCCTGGATCGTCGCCGCGTCCGCAGGCGTTGTCGCAAGCCACGGGTAGCCCGGCATGTTGGATTCGGGGACGACGTCGCGCGGATTGTTGAGGTGCACGCGATGCCAGTCGTCGGAATATCGCGCGCCGACGCGCGCCAGGTCCGGACCGGTGCGCTTGCTGCCCCACTGGAACGGATGGTCGTAGACGAATTCGCCGGCGACCGAATACGGGCCGTAGCGCTCGGTCTCCGCGCGGAACGGACGGATCATCTGCGAATGGCAGTTGTAGCAGCCTTCGCGGACGTAGATGTCGCGGCCAGTGAGTGCAAGCGGCGAATACGGCTTCAGCCCCGTCACGGGCTGCGTCGTCGACCCCTGGAAGAATAGCGGCACGATTTCCACGAGCCCGCCGACGCTGACGACGAGGAGCACGAGGATGACGAGCCAGGGAACGCTTTGCTCGATCTTTTCCTGGTTGAGTTTCATGGTCAGTCCTACGCGTGTGCCGGCACGCCGGTCGGAATGGGCGCCTCGTAAGGCTTGCTGCCGGCGATCGTGCGCACGGTGTTGTACGCCATGATCAGCATGCCGGAGAGGAACAGCACGCCGCCCAGCAGCCGGATCGCGTAGAACGGGTAGGTCGCCTTGAGGCCCTCGACGAACGCGTAGGTAAGCGTGCCGTCCGCATTGGTGGCGCGCCACATGAGACCCTGCATCACGCCGGCGATCCACATCGCGGCGATGTACACGACGACGCCGATCGTCGCGATCCAGAAGTGCACGGTAATGAGTCGAACAGACCACATTTCGATCTTGCCGAACATCCGCGGGATAAGGTAGTACATCGCACCGATCGTTATGAATGCGACCCAGCCCAGCGCACCCGAGTGCACGTGTCCGATACCCCAGTCGGTGTAGTGCGACAAGGCGTTGACGGTCTTGATCGACATCATCGGCCCCTCGAATGTGCTCATGCCGTAGAACGACAGCGACACGATGAGGAACTTGAGGATCGGATCTTCGCGCAATTTGTGCCACGCGCCGGACAGCGTCATGATGCCGTTGATCATGCCGCCCCACGATGGCGCCAGCAGGATCAGCGAAAAGACCATGCCGAGCGATTGTGTCCAGTCGGGCAACGCCGTATAGAGAAGGTGATGCGGACCCGCCCACATGTAGGTGAAGATCAGCGCCCAGAAGTGGACCACCGAGAGCCGGTACGAGTAGATCGGGCGCCCGGCCTGCTTCGGCACGAAGTAATACATGATGCCGAGGAAGCCCGCGGTCAGGAAGAATCCGACGGCGTTGTGGCCATACCACCACTGCACCATCGCGTCCTGCGCGCCGGCATAGGCCGAGTACGACTTCCAGCCCAGCAGCGACACGGGAAGCTCCGCGCTGTTGACGACGTGCAGCAGTGCAATGGTCAGGATGAATGCGCCGAAGAACCAGTTGGCCACATAAATATGCGGCGTCTTGCGCTTGGCTATCGTCCCGAAGAACACGATCGCGTAGGAGACCCAGACAACCGTTATCAGGATGTCGATCGGCCACTCGAGTTCCGCGTATTCCTTGCCGGTCGTGTAGCCCAGGGGCAGCGTGATGGCCGCGAGCACGATGACGGCATTCCAGCCCCAGAACGTGAACGCCGCGAGCCCGTCGCCGAAGAGGCGCGCCTGGCACGTGCGCTGCACGCAGTAGTACGAGGTCGCGAACAGTGCGCAGCCGCCGAAGGCGAAGATCACGGCATTGGTGTGCAGCGGCCGCAACCGTCCGTAGGACAGCCACGGGATGTCGAAGTTGAGCTGGGGCCAGAGGAGCTGCGCGGCGATGATCACGCCCACGAGCATGCCTACGATGCCCCAGACGACGGTCATCAGCGTGAACTGCCGCACGACCCGGTAGTTGAAGGTTTCCGCTGCTTTCGCAATTGCCATTCCCGTCGTCTCCCCGCTGGCGCGCCGTGATACGAAGTGCGCGCGATTCCGTAAAAAAGATCCGCAATACTACGGCCCCGTTCCCGCCGCCGGTTTGACCCGCGTCAAGGGCGCGCCAGCCTTCTCCGGCGCGGCCGCGCCGTCGTCGTCGGCCAGTATCCGGTGAGCCGGGCCCTCCAGATCGTCGAATTGGCCGCTGTGCACGCTCCACCAGAAGACCGCGCCTATCAGCAGCACGAGCACCACCGACATCGGAATGAGGAGCATCAGGATTTCCATGAGGCTCCCACGATACGCGCGCCGGCGACGGATACGGATCCCGCTTTCTCGCGCTCGTCGCGCCGCCGCACCAGCCGCAGCGCGTTGGCGACGACAAAGAGCGACGACAGGGACATCCCCGCGGCGGCGACCAGTGGTGTCACCAGGCCGAACGCCGCCGCCGGGATGGCGATGGCGTTGTAGGCGGCCGCCCACGCGAGGTTCTGGCGAATCACCGCCAGCGCGCGGCGCGCCTCCGCAATCGCCGTCGCCGCGCGTTCGATCCGGTCGGAAAGGATCACGACGTCGGCCGTGTGCTGCGCGAGCGGCGAGGCCGTGCCCAGGCTGATCGACACCTGCGCTTGCGCGAGGGCCGGCGCGTCGTTTATCCCGTCGCCCAGCATCGCGACGACCGCGCGACGCGACTGCAGCCGCGCGATGGCGTCGCGCTTGTCCGCAGGCGTAAGGTCGCCTTGCGCCTTCGCAACGCCCAGCATCTGCGCCACCGCGTCGACGCTGGCTTGCCGGTCTCCGGACAACATGAGCGGCACGATCCCCAGCTTGCGCAATTCGCCGATCAGGCGCGCCGCGTCCGGACGCAGCGTATCCGCGAACGTGAAGAGCGCAAGCCAACCCTGCTCATCACCCAGCGCGGCCAGCGCGCCGCGATGCGCGCCGTCTTCCGCCAGCGCGCGCAACCTGGCGGGGACGGGCCCCGCCAACGCGGCGACATAATCGATCCGGCCCACGCGGACACGAGCGCCGGCCACGCGGCCCTCGACGCCCTCGCCCGTTGTCTGCCGGATATCGCTTACCATGGTCGGCGTATGCGATTCGGCCGTTGTGTCGGCGGCGTCGCGCAGCGCGTGCGCCAGTGGATGTTCCGAGCGCGCGTCGACCGCCGCCGCAAGGGCGATCGCCTTCGCCCGCGGAATGGCACCCAGCGTCGCGCAGCTCGCCAGCCGGACGCACCCTCCGGTCAGCGTGCCCGTCTTGTCGACGACGATGTGCGTCACGCGCGCCAGCGTTTCGAGCGCGTCGCTTCGCACCAGCACGACACCCGAACGAGCGAGCGAACCGGCCGCGGCCGCGAGCGCGGCGGGAGTGGCCAAGGACAGCGCGCAGGGGCACGAAACGACGAGCAGCGCCACCGTGACGGGTAACGCGCGCGCCGGATCGAACTGCCACCAGACGATCGCCGTCGCCAGCGCAAGCAACAGCAGAGCACCGACGAACCACGTTGCAACGCGGTCCGCCAGTCGCGCAACGGCCGGGCGCTCGGCGGCGGCGCGCTCGACTAAGCGCAGCACGGATGCGAGACGCGTCGCCTCACCGGCGGCGTGCACTCGCACCACCAGCGGCCCGTCGCGGTTCTGCGCACCCGCCAGCACGGCGTCGCCCTTGGCCCGGGCCCTGGGCGCGCTCTCGCCCGTCAGCATCGCTTCCTCGACATGCGAACGGCCGTCGACGATCTCGCCGTCGGCGGGCACGATGGCGCCCGGACGGACGAGGACGATGTCTCCGGGAGCGAGTTGCGCAGCGGCAATGATCGCGGGCGTCGCATCGCCGGGCCATCCGGGCAGACGCTCGGCGATTGCGGGTCGTTGCCGCGCGACAACCTCGATCGCGGCGCCCGCCTTCTGTCGCGCGACAAGTTCGGCGTAGCGCGCTATGAGCAGCAGCGCGATGAACATCGTCACCGAGTCGTAATACACGGCGCCCACACCGGTGAACGTCGTCCATGCGCTCGCCGCGAACGCCGCGGCGATCCCCAGCGCGACCGGCACGTCCATGCCGAGGCGCCCGTTCGTGACGTCGCGTATTGCGCCGCGAAAGAACGGCGCCGCCGAATAGACGAGCGCCGGCAGCGTCAGCACGAAGCTTGCCCATTCGAGGAGCCGCCGCTGTTCGGGCGAGACGCTCTCGGGCGCGAGATAGGCAGGGACGGCGAACATCATTACCTGCATCATGGCGAGGAGCGCAACCGCCATGCGCAACAGCAGCGCGCGCCGTTCGGCGCGGGCAAGCACCTCGCCGCGGGCGGGGTCATAGGGATGCGCGCGATAGCCGATCGCGGCCACGGCGCGCAGTATCGACGAGAGGCGCGTCTCGCGCGGATCCCAGGCGACGGTCGCGCGCCGGTTGGCGAAATTGATGCGGGCCTCGACTATTCCCGGCTGCCGCGCAAGCCATGTCTCAATCAGCGAGACGCAGGCGCCGCAGGTCAGGCCTTCCAGCAGCAGTGCGGCTTCGCGACGCCCGGGGCCGTTGTCGCGCACGAGGCCGGCCGCCACGGCGGATTCGTCCCATTGTGTCCAGTCGTCGGCGGATTCGGCAGCGGGTCGAACCGCGTCTTCGGTGCGGCTCGCATAGAAACTGGCGAGTCCCGCGGCATCGATGGTTTGCGCGACCGCAAGGCAACCAGCACAGCAAAAGCTCCGCGGCGCGCCCGCGACCACATCGCGCCACACGCGATTGCGTGGATTGGGCGTGCCGCAATGGAAACACAGAGCCGCTTGCTCGTGGGCGCCGTTGTGCGCCCTGGAGCGCGTGGCACGAACAATGGCGGAGGCGATTGCCGACATCCGGGGACTGTACGGCCGCGGCGACGAAGGGGTCAAGGCGAAAATCTGGCGGATTTGACCTGGCGCAGTCGCGGCGCGAGCGCGGCAGCGTTGACCTCGGTCAACCTGAAATTCTCGTCGAAGTGTACGATTGGATCATCCTTCGGATGAGGAGTCCACGATGTACACAAACCTGCTGGTTCCGACCGATGGCTCGAAGCTCTCCGACAAGGCCGTCACGCACGCAATTGCGCTGGCGCAGGCGCTGCAGGCGAAGGTGACTTTCTTCTACGCGTCGCCGGACTATCCGTTGCCCGCCTATGCCGACGGTGTCGTGTACGAGCCGGTGTCGAAGCGCGAATACACGCTGCTCGCCGCCAAGGAAGCGGACAAGGTCCTCGATCGCGCGATGACGAAAGCCACCGCGGCGGGCGTCGACTGCACGCGAATACACAGCATCGCATCCTCGCCGTGGGAGGCGATTCTCGCCGCCGGGAAAAAAGCCAAGTGCGACGTCATCGTCATGGCGTCGCACGGCCGCCGCGGCATCACCGCGATGCTGCTGGGGAGCGAAACTCAAAAGGTGCTGACGCACGGCAAGTTGCCCGTGCTGGTCGTACGCTAGGCTCCGGTCAGGCGATCTCGATCGGCTCGGGTCGTCCTGCTTCCGTCGCAGGCGCGCGCGGCAAGCGATGGGAGTGCGCCGCGCGCAGCCGCGCCTTGCAGAATCCCGCCAGATCGGCGAATCCGAATCCGGGCACATAGAGGCGATAAGCCCACGACCGGCTGAACCGGCACATGACGATGGCGGAGCGCAACAGAAGCGCACCCAGCACGGAAGCCAGCGGATACAGGATCAGCGCGCGCGCGTCGTGATTCGCGTACAGGTAGATGCCGTGGCGAACCTTGACCGGTGAGCCGCCGGTGCAAGCCGGCGGAAGGTTGTAGTACCTGAACTTGGCCTCGCCGGCGGCCGCCGCCACGCCAATCAGTTGCGACAGCGGCATGTCGTCGTAGTGGGTTGCCAGCGGCAATGGCAGCCTTCCGATGGCGACGTTCTCGCGGACGAGCCGTTCTTGGAAGACGCGTTCGCAGAAGCGCATGTAGCCGGTGTCCAGCCTGCCCATGCGCTCGAAGAGCTCGCGGGTGATGACACTGTTGGCGCCCAGCCAGAAGCCCCCGCGCGTCCGTGCCAACTGCTCATGGCGCTTGCTGTGCATGCCGATCAGCATCCCGAGTGGCGTCTCGCTGCGATGGACCCTGGGCGCCCAGGCAACCTGCGATTGCGGGCACTCGCGGAAGTACGCCGCAATCATCGCGCAGCAGTCGTCGGCGAGAACGGTGTGCCCCTCCATGAAGAACAATGCATCACCTGTGGCCCTTTCGTATCCAGCCAGCAGGAAAGGGATTTCCTGGGCGGGATCGCACGGGTCCGCATCGATATGGACGACCGCATCGCACGCCGCCAGCAGAGCATCGGCGGGGGCATCGCTTGCGGGTTCCTCGCCGGAAGGCCGGCCCATGACCGCGATGATTTCATACCGATCGCGGGCGACGGACTGGCGCAGCGCCGACTCGAGTGCATTCCAACCGGCATTGCGCCGGTCGAACAGCGGAAGGATCAGGGAAATCTTCAAGTCAAGAGCGGGGCGCGGGAGGCTTGGACGTTCATCATAGCGCCAGTTGCCCGGGTGCTCCGCTTCATGGAACATTTCGAGCGCCCGGGACGACCGTGGACCCCCTTCGGGTACAATGCTATTTTTCCCAACAAAAACA
Source organism: uncultured beta proteobacterium (assembly GCA_963828045.1). GTDB lineage: Bacteria > Pseudomonadota > Gammaproteobacteria > Burkholderiales > Casimicrobiaceae > VBCG01. The sequence continues at coordinate 358,922 of CAWHCM010000002.1, forward strand.
GCATCATGCGCGTTTCGCAATTCTACATCTCGACACTGAAGGAAGCACCCGCTGAAGCCGACGTCGTGAGCCAGAAACTCATGCTCCGCGCCGGCCTCATCAAGAAGCTGGGCAGCGGCCTGTACACGTGGATGCCGCTGGGGCTCATCACGTTGCGCAAGGTCGAGCAAATCGTCCGCGAGGAGATGAATCGCGCGGGCGCCCTTGAGCTCGTGATGCCGGTGATCCAACCGGCCGAACTGTGGCAGGAGACCGGGCGCTGGGAAAAGATGGGACCGAACATGCTGCGCCTCCGGGACCGCCACGAACGCGATTTCGTCGTCGGGCCGACGCACGAGGAAGTCATCACCGACATCGTGCGCCGCGAGGTCAAGAGCTACCGGCAACTGCCCCTCAATTTCTACCAGATCCAGACCAAGTTCCGCGACGAGATTAGGCCGCGCTTCGGCGTGATGCGCTCGCGTGAATTCGTCATGAAGGACGCCTACTCGTTCGATGTCGACGAAGCCGGCATGCTGCGCTCTTATCGGATCATGCACGACGCCTACGTGCGCATCTTCACGCGGATGGGCTTGAAATTCCGCGCCGTCGACGCCGACTCCGGCGCGATCGGCGGGGCCATGTCGTGCGAATTCCAGGTGCTGGCCGATTCCGGCGAGGATGCGATCGCGTACAGCAACGGCTCCGAATACGCGGCGAACGTGGAAAAGGCCGAGGCTCTCGCGCCGGCCGCATCGCGTCCCGCCGCCGGGGAGACCAAGGTGCGCGTGCCCACGCCGGGCAAGTCGACCTGCGAGGAGGTGGCGGAACTGCTGCAACTGCCGCTGTCGCGCACGGTGAAATGCCTGATGGCGTGGGCCGACGGGCGTGTGCAAATGCTGCTCGTCCGCGGCGATCACATGGGCAACGAGGTCAAGATCGGCAAACTGCCGGGCATGGAGGGCTGGCGCTGGGCGTCGGACGCCGAGATCATCGAAGCCACCGGCTGCAAGCCCGGCTACCTGGGCCCCGTCGGCATCCCCAAGGACATGCCGCTGATCGCCGACCGTTCGGTGGCGGTGATGGCCGACTTCGTCTGCGGCGCCAACGAACCCGACTACCACCTGCGCGGCGTCAACTTCGGCCGCGACTGCCGCGAACCCGACATCGTCGCGGACATCCGCAACGTCGCCCGCGGCGACCCGTCGCCGGACGGCAAGGGGACGCTCGAGATCCTGCGCGGCGTCGAGGTCGGCCATGTTTTCGCCCTCGGCAGCCTGTATTCGCAAGGCGCTGGGTGCAACTTTTCTCGATGCCGATGGTCAGGCGAAGGTCATGGAAATGGGCTGCTACGGTATCGGCTGCACGCGCGTCGTCGCCGCCGCCATCGAGCAGAATCACGACGAAAGAGGCATCTGCTGGCCCATGCCGCTGGCCCCGTTCACCGTGGCCATTGCGCCGGTCGGCTACGACCGTAACGAGGGAGTCAAGGCGCTGGCCGACAAATTGCATGCCGAGTTGGCGGCGGCGGGTGTCGAGGTGCTGCTCGACGACCGCGGCGAGCGCCCTGGCGTGATGTTTGCTGATCTCGAGCTGATCGGCATTCCGCACCGCATCACGATAGGCGAACGTGGGCTCAAGTCGGGCCAGGTCGAATACCAGGCGCGGCGGGATACGGGGGCTACGGCCGTGCCAGCTGCGGAGATCGCCTCTTTCATCCGCGGGCGGATCGCCGCATGACATGCCGGCCTACGGCTGGAACGACGGGAAAGCGCATGATGCATCAAGACCTGCTGCGATCGATTTGATGCTCCCGGCCCTGCTGGCCGCGGCCGCGTTCGCGCCGCTGACCGTCCGCGTCGCAGGAGCCCAGGTCGAGGAGCAATTGGCGCCTTCGGTGGTGGCCGGCCTTGCCCGAGCGATCGCCGACGACCCCACGCCGCGCGACTACGCCAACAGGCCCAACGTGCCGCCTGGGTCGCGGAGATGTCGCCGGCGCATCGGCGACCGTATCCCCAACGAGGGCGAACGGCGCGACTTCCTCGCCACCGTGCACTACGAGGCGACGCGTGCGGGCCTGGAGCCCGAGCTCGTCCTCGGAGTCATCTAGCACGAGAGCAACTTCCGGAAATTCGCAATTTCGTCTGCCGACGCGCGCGGCTACATGCAGGTGATGCCGTTCTGGACCAAGCTCATCGGTTCGCGCGATCACAATCTCTTCAACCTGCGCACGAACCTGCGCTACGGCTGCGTCATCCTTCGCTACTATCTCGTGGATCGCGAGGCGGGCGACGAGTTTCGCGCGCTCGGGCGCTACAACGGCAGCCTCGGGCGCAGCGAATATCCGAGTGCCGTGCTCGCCGCGAGCAATCGCTACCGGATCACGCAGCCGGCCAACGCGACCACCGCCAACGTCGTCGGAACGCGAACGTCACTGCCGCAGTGAGCGTGTCGTTCGCGGCGCAAGGTGCGCGCGACGCGAAAGCGCCGGCGCGTTACCGCGGCCGCTTCGCGCCTTCGCCCACCGGTCCCCTCCACTTCGGCTCGCTCGTGGCGGCGGTCGCGAGCTACTGCGACGCGCGTGCGGTGGGCGGCGAGTGGCTGCTCCGCATCGAGGACGTCGACCTGCCGCGCCGCCGGCCGGGTGCCGAAGCGCAGATCCTTGCGGCGCTCGAACGCTACGGCTTCGCGTGGGATGGCACGGTTGCCCGGCAATCGGAGCGGGTCGAGCTGTACGAGGCGGCGCTCGCGCAACTGCAGGCGGCCGGTCACGTGTACGCATGCGCCTGCACGCGACGCCAATTGGAAGTTGCTCCCGTCGGAGTGTCCGGCGAACGCGTCTATCCGGGCACGTGCCGCGACGGCCTTGCGCAGTTGCGGCACGGACGCAGCCAGCCTGCTTTTCGCGTGCGCGTCGGTGACGCGGTGCTCGAATGCCGCGACCGCCTGCAGATTCCGCAGCGACAGGATCTTGCGCGCGACGTCGGCGACTTCGTCGTGAAGCGCGGCGACGGATTGTTCGCGTATCAGCTCGCGGTCGTCGTCGACGACGCGGAACAGCGGATCACCGATGTCGTGCGCGGCGCCGACCTGCTGGCGTCGACGCCACGGCAGGTCTTTCTGCAAGGCCTGCTCGACTTCCCAACGCCTTCGTACCTGCATGTTCCGGTCGCGATCAACGCCGCCGGTGAAAAACTGTCGAAGCAGACGCGCGCCGCGCCGCTGCCTGTCGCACCGGTGCAGGCACTCGTCGCCGCGTGGCGCTTCCTGGACCAGTTGCCGCCGCCGGACGCTCCGGCCAGCGCCGCGGAATTCTGGGGCTGGGCGATCGCATCGTGGCGCGTCGCGCGGCTCCCGCCGGTGCCGATGCTGCCTGCCGCGCCTTGAGTCAGGCGCCGGAATCCTGGCGTGAGGCAGGACACGCCGGGCGGGTATAATCACGGGTTCTCTCGCGAGGCCCGCAGGACCGCGGAGGCTTCCCGCACCCACTCTCTACGAACCGCGCGCCATGACCACCATCGTTGTCGTCCGCAAGGGCGACGAAATTGCCATCGCCGCCGACTCCCTCACGACTTTCGGCGACACACGCCTTGCCGCGCAGCACGACCGCACGTACGACAAGATCGTCCAGTACCGCGGCAGCTACGTCGGACTGTGCGGGTCGGCTGCGCACCAGCTCGTCTTCGACAACCTGCTCAAGAAACACATCGACCTGGATCTCACCACCAAGGGCTCGATATTCGAAACCTTCCAGAAGCTGCATCCGATCCTCAAGGAGCAGCATTTCCTCAACCCCAAGGAAGAGGACGACGATCCGTACGAATCGTCGCAATTCACCGCCTTGATCGCCAACGAGCACGGCATCTTCGGCGTGTATTCGATGCGCGAGGTGTTCGAGTACACGCAATTCTGGGCCGCGGGATCGGGCCGCGAATTCGCGCTGGGTGCGATGCACGCGCAATACCCGCGCCTGCGCTCCGCCGAGGCCGTCGCCAGGGCGGGTGTCGAGGCCGGCGCGCTGTTCGACAAGAATTCCGCGCTGCCGATGACGCTCTACACGCTCAAGGCCCGCCCCGCCTGACCGTGGACGGAGCCGACTTGGGTTCGCCGTGACGCAAACGCCGTCCTCCGACGCGCTCACGCGCTTCGTGTTCGAGGGTGCCGCCGTTCGCGGTGCGCTGATCACGCTCGACGCGGCCTCTCGCGCCATCCTCGACTGTCACCCGTATCCGCCGGCGCTGCGACGGGTCCTTGCGGAACTGCTCGCTGCGTCGGCGTTGCTCGCGTCCACGCTCAAGTTCACCGGCAGGCTCATCGTCCAGCTGCAAGGCGAGGGACCGGTGCGCCTGCTGGTCGTCGAATGCAACGACGGGCTGGAACTCCGCGCGACTGCGCAGTGGGACGCGGAACGCACGGCGGTGCTCGGACCGGACGCCACGCTCGCGGAACTCGCCGGCGGCGCGACGCAAGGCCGGCTGGTCATCACGCTCGATCCTGGGGCCAAGGGCACGATTTACCAGGGCATCGTGACGCTGGAGACGGCGTCGGTTGCGGGCCTTATCGAACATTACCTCGCGACGTCGGAGCAACTGGCAAGCCGCCTCGTGCTGGCGACCAATGCGGGCCGCGCCGGGGGACTCCTGGCGCAACGGCTCCCCGATGTCGACGCCGTCGACGAACCGGGGCAGGATGATACGTGGGCCCGTGCCGGCGAGCGCCTCGGGCAACTCGATCCCGCCGTGCTGGTGGCGCCGGCCCCGGCGCAGGCGCTGCTGGCCCAGATCTTTCCTCACGACGACGTGCGCGTATTCCGACCGAGGGCGGTGAGCTTCCAGTGCACGTGCTCGCGGGAGCGCGTCGAGCGGGCGCTTCGCATCGCCGGCCGGGCGGAAGTCGAGTCGATCCTGGCCGAGCGCGGCGACGTCGTCGTGACGTGCGAATTCTGCAATCGCACGTATGCCTTTGCGCCAGCCGAGGCGCGCGCAGTATTCGCACCGGCGGCCACGGCCCGCCATTGACCTCCATGAGCCTCTACGCGCCCGCACACTTCGAGATGCACGATCGGCCTGCCGTTGCGCGCCTCATGCACGAGCACTCGTTTGCCACGCTCATCACGCCGGCTTCGCCCGAGCCGATGGTGTCGCACCTGCCGCTGCTGCTGATCCCTGGCTGCGAGCCGCACGGCACGCTGCTCGGGCATTTTGCGCGCGCGAATCCGCATTGGCAGCATGCGGAGCAGGCCCAATCGATTGCCGTCTTTCATGGACCGCATGCCTACATTTCGCCGTCTTGGTACGGCGCGCCCGAACGGATGGTCCCGACGTGGAATTACGCGACCGTGCACGCGCACGGCACGCTCGAGATCGTCGGCGACGCGATCGAGGCGCAGCGCATCATCGCCGCGCTCGTGCAGCGCTTCGAAGGCACGCGCGCGCAACCTTGGAAGTTCCAGCGCGACGAGCGGGAAAGGGACGCGCTGATGGGCGCGATCGTGCCTTTCCGGATGCGCATCCGGCGAATCGACGCCAAGTTCAAGCTGTCGCAGAACAGGAGCCGCGACGACCGCGCGCGGGTGATCGCCGCGCTGCGCGCCGAAGGCTACGCCGGGGCCCACGAAACGGCGGAGTGGATGCATCTCTACGCCAATCCGGACAGCGGCCGCGATGAGCAATCCTGACCGCGCGGATGACGGCGCGGACGACGGCCGCATCCGCTTCGACAAGTGGCTGTGGGCCGCGCGCTTCTACAAGACGCGCAGCCTGTGCGTGCAGGCGATCGACGCCGGCCAGGCGCGTGTCAACGGAGAGCGCGCCAAGCCTGCGCGTGCCATGCGCGTCGGCGAAAGGGTCTCGGTCCGCAAGTCGGGGATCGTCTGCGAAGTCCTCGTCGCGGCGCTCTCCGACCGCCGCGGCGGGGCGGCGGACGCGGCGAAGCTCTATCGCGAGACCGAGGCCAGCGCCGCCGCACGCGAGCAGGCATTGCAGGAGCGGCGCGCCGCGGAAGCTTCGCAACCGAGATTCCCCGGACGCCCGACCAAGCGCCAGCGCAGGAAGCTCGAGGATTTCCTCAACGAGCCGTGAGCCGGCCAAAAGGAGCCGTCAGCACAACTGCATGTTGACGAGGTCGATCAGGAAATCCGGCTGGCGATAGGCGCGGAAGACCAGCCAGGCGATGGCCAGCGCGAGCAGCACCCCGACGGAATGCCAGAAAGTGCGGCGGGAAAAAAGCGGCGCGGCGAAGTCGCCGCGCCGTGATTCCGGACTTGATCGTCGTCGAGGTGAGGTTCCGTCACACCATCGAGATTACGCCCGCTGCGGCAGGTCCGGCAACACGCCCACAAGCGATACCGGCGAAACGGGCATGATGGACAACGAGCGCATCTTCGCCATCACCGAACTGAAATCGGCCGCGGTATGGGCATCGGCGATCGGCTTGGCCAGCAGGTTCACGGCGCGGCCACTGACCACGAGCGGCAGGTCCGACGGCAGGCTAGCCCGCAGGCTGCGGATTTCCTGGCCGGCGATCTTGCCCGAGATGCCGCGGTCGAACAGCAGCACGACAAGGGCCACCTTGTAGGCGCGCGCCGCGCCCGCGATCTCCTGCGCGGGGACGCCGGCACCCAGGGTCAGGCAATTCACGCCTTCGGTGAAGAGCAGCAATTCGAGGATGGCCAGCCCGAGCTGGTTGGGGTCGTTGGGCGGGGTCGCGAGCAGGACGTGCCGCGCATCGCGCGTAGGACGGACGAGGCGCGTCACATCGCGCAGCAGCCGCTGGGCCAGGTCCGCAAAGCGCAGTTCCTGGAAGTTCTGCATTTCGCCGCGGACGACGCGCTCGTGCACGGCCTCGTTGAGGGGGATCAGCGTGTGTTCGAGGAACTTGCGCAGGCCCTGCCCTACCAGCAGCTTCGACAAGTGGTTCTGCATCTCGCCGATACGGTGCTGGGCCAGGAGCTTGACCGCGGTCTCGATTTCCGCAGGCAGCGGCGTGGGCTCGTCAACGGCCAAGCCGAGCATCGATTGCAGCGCCGAGTCGGCCAGCGGCACCACGGCTCCGGCCCGCCACCCTTCCGACAACAGCTGCTTGATCAATTTGAGGCGGGCCAGCTGTTCTGGCGGATAGACGCGGTCTCCAAAGGCATCGCGCAACGGCAACGGAAAGCCGTAGCGCCGCTGCCACATATAGAGTTGTTCGCGCCGCAGGCCGGTAATGCGCACGACCTCCCGGATATGGAGGGAGCCGGTCAGGTTGGTCGCGACCTCTTCCGCACCCACCGCGGCCAGTTGCGGCTCGCGGCGCCGGTTCGGTGCCTTGATCAGAATGCCCATCGTCGTCGTCCCTGTTCGTTTTGCGTCAGTTGAATGGTGCGGTCTTGTGCTGCACAAGTATAGTCCTCGGGGCCCTGCCCGGCGCGCCGTCGTCTGGCCCAAAGGGCGGCCGGCAAAGCTGTGCTACACGAGGCGTTTATGCACGATGTGTGCCAAGGGCGCCGCTTCGCCTTGCCGGTTTCGCTCCAATGCGGGATGATGGGCGCCTGACCGGCAGCAACTTGCGGCGGCCCGTGGCCGCCGTTTTTCTTCACCGCCGCGGACGTGCGAACACCGCGGCGCGGAAGGTCCGGACCAATTCTTGCAATCTGTCCGGCAACGGGAGCAGCGGACGCCGTCATGTTCGGATTCGGAAGTACCAGCCGCGATCCACTCGCCGACAGCAAATCGGCCGAGCGCTGGTTCGCGTCCTTTCCCGACAGCGACCCGCTGGCGGCGCACTCGGCATTGCTGGCCGAGTTGGGACTCGTCGTCGACCAGGCGGCGCGGCGCACGCCTGCGCGACTCGAAACCCTGTTCTACGTGGACAGTCGCGCCGCCGGATTGCGCAAGACGCTGACGGCGCAATACATCGAGCACGCAAGCCGCAGTTCCAAGATCGAGAACCAGCTGTGGTCGGCTCTCTTCGACCTGACGCAGGCATTCCTGCAGGCGTACCAGGCGTTCGCGCGGGAGGTCTCCGATCACGCGCAGAGCGCCAAGTGGCAACTGCTGCTGCCCGGACTGGTCGCGCGACAGATCATCCATTTGGGGCAGGACGCCAAGATCCGGCTGTACCGGTACGAGCAGTGGATTCCCGCGAAGTGGGCGGAGCTGCATACGCTGTTCACGCTGGCGTGCTCGCGCCAGATCGACCGCCAGCAGATCATCATGGGCACCTCCGGCAGCACGACCACCATCGAGCACGAGTACTTGATCACGCTGCTGTTGCAGCTCATGAATTCCGGCAACATGACGGCGAGGCACCTGGAGTGGGTGGCGGGCGAGCTCGACGAATGGTGCGCGCCGCTCCGGTTGACGCTCGAGGCCTCGTCGGTGACTTCTTTCTACGTGGACCTGGGCGCGCGCGAGGGATTCCGCCGCCGCACGCCCGGCCCCCTGGAGGGTCGCGTGCTGTTCCTCGAGACGCGTCCGCTGCACGCGGTGTTGATGCAGAACGTCATCGTGCTCGAACAGAAGATCAAGGGCCAGCCGCTGTCGGATCGCACGCCGCGGCGCAGCGAACAACTCGCCCTCATGACCAAGCTGGCATCGCAGGTCGATCCGGAGTTCAAGCCGTTCGCGCGGCGAGGCGAGCGCATGGCAGCGGCGGGAACCGTCGACGCGATCGTGGGCTTCGGCAAGATCTGCGGGTATCTGAAGGAAGAGGAACGTGACCCGATCCCGATGATCGAATCCGGCAAGAGCTTCGGCGGCACGATGGAACTTGCGGTCTTCGGCCACGTGCGAAACGAGCGCGATCGCCGAATCGAAATGGGACGGCGGCGGCTCGCCACATTCGCCGCGCCTGGCGGGCCCTGGGAGGTCAAGGACGTTTCGCAGACCGGCTTTCGCCTTATCGCGCCGATGAGTGCAGCGAATGCCGTGACGCTGGGGACACTGGCGGCGATTCGTCCGCATGGGCAGTCGCTGTGGACGCTGGGTATCGTCCGGCGAATGCGCCGGCTGACCGCCGACCGCGCGGAACTCGGCCTGCAGGTCATCGCCAACACGCTCGTAGGCGTCGACTTGGTCGAGCAGCGCAAGAATGCCGATAACGACTATTCCGTCGACGGCGAGCAGACGACAATCAACGGGCGCACCTTCCAGGGACTCTTTCTCGCGCTGCGGAAGCGCGAAGCGGATGCCGGCGTGCAATCGCTGATCGTCCCGGCCGTGGAATTCCAGCCGGCGAACCGCCTGAAGCTCATGACGGCGAAGTCCGTCAATCCGATACGTTACGGAAGACTGATCGAACAGCAGCCGGATTGGGTATGGGCCACGGTGGAGCCACTGGAGCTGCATCCGTCGACTTCCGCCATTACGGTCGGCGGACTGCCGCCGGCAATCCGGGCCGGCAAGTAGCGGCCAGACAAGCGCGCGCGACGAACGTCCGCGGGATGCGCATGGCCGCCGACAACTACGCCGCGCTGCACGCCGCGCACCGATGGGAGGTGCCGGCGCACTTCAATATCGCGCACGCCTGCTGCGGCCGCTGGGCCGCCGATCGGACGCGGTTCGCGCTGTACTGGGAAGACGAGTCGGGCGCCACGTCCGCGCACACGTTCTGGGACCTGCAACGCGAAGCCAACCGGGTGTCGAACGCGCTCGCGCGGCTGGGCGTGCAGCGCGGCGACAAGGTCGCGCTCGTGCTGCCGCAGCGGCGCGAGACCGCCGTCGCGCACATCGCGATTTACCAGATGGGCGCCGTGGCCGTTCCGCTGTCGTTTCTGTTCGGGCCCGAAGCCCTCGAATACCGGCTCGCCAATTCCGAGGCGAAGGTCGCGATGGTCGACCCGCAGTCGCTGCCGAATTTGGCACCCATCAGGACGCGGCTCGCGCAACTCGAGCACGTCATCGGCGTGGCCGGTGCCCATGGCGACGGAATCACGCCGTACGAGTCGCTGGTGGCGGCGGCGTCGCCGCAATTCGCGCCCTTGATCACGCGGGCCGGCGATCCGGCGCTCATCGTGTACACCAGCGGAACCACCGGGCCGCCGAAGGGCGCGCTGATGCCGCATGCGTGCCTGTTGGGCAACCTGTCCGGATTCGTCCATTCGCACGACGGCTTTCCGCTGGACGGCGACGTGTTCTGGTCGCCGGCCGACTGGGCATGGACGGGTGGCCTGATGGATGCGCTGCTGCCGACCTTCTACTTCGGGCAGCCGGTCGTCGGCTATCGCGGCCGCTTCGATCCCGAACGCGCGCTGCGGCTCATCGAGAAATACCAGGTCCGCAACACGTTCATCTTTCCAACGGCACTGAAACTCATCATGAAGGCGTATCCCAGGCCGCGCGACCACTTCGACATAAGCTTGCGCAGCATGATGAGCGCGGGCGAAGCGGTGGGCACCACCGTGTTCGCGTGGACGCAGGAGGCGCTGGGCGTCACGATCAACGAAATGTTCGGTCAGACCGAGATGAATTACATCGTCGGCAACTCACACACGCAGTGGCCCGCGAAGCCCGGCTCGATGGGGCGGCCCTATCCCGGCCACCGGATCGCCGTGATCGACGACGACGGCCATCCCGTCGCGCAGGGCGAGCCCGGCGAGATAGCGGTCCATCGTGTCGCGCCGGACGGTACGGCGGACCCCGTATTCTTCCTCGAATATTTCAAGAACCCGGAAGGCACGCGCAAGAAGTACACGGGGGACTGGTGTCGAACCGGCGACATCGCGACGATGGATGCGGACGGCTATCTCTGGTACCAGGGGCGCGCCGACGACGTGTTCAAGGTCGCCGGCTATCGCGTCGGGCCGTCGGAGATCGAGAACTGCCTCGTCAAGCATCCCGCCGTGGCGAATGCAGCCGTCGTCCCTTCGCCGGACGAGACGCGCGGCAGCGTCGTCAAGGCGTTCATCGTGCTCGCGGCGGGTCATAGGCCTTCCGCGTCGCTCGAGGAAGACATCCAGCAGCATGTGCGCAAGTTCTTGGCACCCTACGAATATCCCAAGGTCATCGAGTTCATCGACGCGTTGCCGATGACCACGACCGGCAAGGTGCAGCGAAAACTGCTTCGCGAGCGTGAGGCCGCGCGCGTGGCCGGCAAGTAGCTTCGCGGTTTCATACTACGATTTCGTTCTACGACCAATTGACTTCGGCACTGGTCCGGACAGCTGCATGTCTGCCGGCCAAGGCGCCGCGGATACTCCCGAGCCGACGCCTGCAATATGCGGTAGTCTGCCGCAAACGGCCGATAAACCGATGACGCCAAGGCTTACGCTGGCATTCCTGAGGGAACCCATCGCCATCTGCCGGCTTGCCGCCGATGCGACGGTTCCGGAATGGGCGTTGGCTGCGGCATTCTGGTCGATGACGCGAACGCCCGACGAGCTTTCCGTGGTGGTCCCCGAGTCGGTCGTGCCGCGCGATGTCACGGCAAGCCGCGATTGGCGCGCGATCCGGTTTGCCGGGCCGTTGCCGCTCGACCAGACCGGCATACTCGCCAGCGTGACCGGGCCGCTCGCGGCGGCGCACGTGTCGGTGTTCGCCGTCGCGACCTACGACACCGACTACGTTCTGGTTCCGCACGCCCAGCAGCGCCAGGCGATCGCGGCGCTGGAGCGCGTCGGCCACCGCGTCAGCGCCGAGGGCTAGTCGGCGTGGTTCACGCCTCGCGCCGGCGCAGCCGCTCGAGAAACGCGCGGTGCAACAGCACCCACAGCACGGCGGGCACGACCGCCGGCAATATCAGCGAGCCGAATTGATAGGCAAACGCGATCAACTCGCGCTGCCATGACACGAAGCCGGTCTGCGACGCGATCGCGGGCGGCGCGGCGATTGCGATCCCCTTGAGGAAATCGGCCAGCACGCCCCACGCGACGAAAGGCACGATCACGAAATAGCCGAGTGCGAGCGTGCGCCACCACTTCCCTTCGCGCGCCGCGAGCGTGAGCGCCGCAAAGAACGGCATGCCGAACGCGTAGACGAGCATGTTGACGTCGACACTAACGTCGCCGACGCCCATGCCCTCGCCGGGGCGCAACGAAGTGATGAACGACAGCGCGGAGCCTCCGGGCTCGATAGCGCGAACGAGGTCGCCGAAGCCGAATTTCGCGACGAGCTGGACCACGAGGCGCACGGGCCACAACAGGACCGGCGCCAGCAGATACCACGCGGCGAAAGTTACCGGCAGCCACGCCAGCGCGGCGGCGACGAACCGCGTCAACGGGCTCTTGACGGAAGCGGGGCGGCGCCGAGCGTCCGCCGTCCACCGCGCGGTGGCGTTTCCGCGTCGCTCATCCGGCCGCGAGCGCGGGCGGCGGAGAGGGCGGCGTACCCGTGTCGTCGAAGCGCGGGACGCGCCGGACCCAGATCAGCCAGACGACGAGCACGTCGAGCATGATCAGCGCTTGCCACACATAGAGATGCGAAAACTCGAACACGTCGTAGTTCCATTGCCCGAGGTAGAACAGGCTGATGACGCGCAGGATGTTGAGCAACTGTACGGCCAGTATGCCGATCACCAGCCCGACCACCTTGTGCTTCCAGGGGGCCGGGAACGCCAGCATGGCGGCGAGCAGGACCAGCGTGGCCTCGACGCCGTTGCAGCCGGCCTCGATCGACACCGCGAAGCCATTCGTCGTGCTGCGCAGACCTTGCCGACGGCTACGACGTTGCCGTCGAAGAGCGTGACGAGCCACGACGCCATCGACGCCAGCGCATCGGTCCACGGTTCCACGAACCAGACTGCTGCGCCCAGGGCGTCAGTTCCAGCCCGAAGAGGGCGGCGAGCAGCAGGATGAAGAGGAGGAAGAAGCGCAGCATGCCGCGGATTCTACAGGTTCGCAGCGTCGGGGACGGTCATGCTCGCGCCAGCGGAGGATTCTGCGCGAAGTAGCGTGCAACGCCGTCACGGATCGATTCCGCGAACCTCTGCTGGTGACCTTCGCTGCGAAGTTTGTGCTCCTCCTCCGGGTTGGAAATGAACGCCGTTTCGACCAGGATGGACGGAATGTCGGGCGCCTTCAGCACGGCGAAGCCTGCCTGCTCGACCGTCGCCTTGTGCAGCGCGTTGTGCGTGCCGATGCCCTCGAGCACGCTGGCGGCCGACCTTGAGACTGTCGCTGATCTGCGCCGTCTGCGAAAGATCGAGCAGCGTGCGCGCAAGCACCGGATCGCGATGGTCGAGGTCCACGCCACCGATCAGGTCGGCGCTGTTCTCCTTCTGCGCGAGCCACTTGGCCGCGGCGCTGGTGGCGCCGCTCTCGGACAGCGCGAATACCGACGAGCCGCGCGCGTTGGGCTCGCGAAACGCGTCGGCGTGGATAGAGATGAAGAGGTCGGCCTGCACCCGCCGCGCCTTTTGCACGCGCTCGGCCAGCGGAACGAAATAGTCGTCGTCGCGCGTGAGCATTGCCCGCATGTTGGGATCGCCGTCGACTATTGTCTTGAGCTTCCTGCCGATCGCGAGCGCGACGTTCTTCTCGTACGTCCCGCGCCGGCCGATGGCGCCCGGATCCTCGCCGCCATGCCCCGGATCGATGGCGATGGTGATGCGTCGCGGTGCGGGCTTCGTTCCGGGCGCCTTTGCGCGAGGACGTCCGCGCGATTGGACGACGGTCTCGGGCGCCCGCTGCGCGGGCGCGGCCCGGCCTTCGCGCAGTTCGCGCTTCGAGCAGCGCCAGCAGCGGGTCGATGGGCGTCAACGGATAGATGTCGAGCACGAGCCGGTGGCCGTATTCGGCGAACGGCTGCAGTGCGAACAACTCGGCGCTGCACCTCGCTCTTCACGTCGAGGACCACGCGCACGAATGTTGGGCGCAGTTTGCCGAAGCGGATTCGCGCGATATACGGGTCGTCGAGGCCTGCACGCGTCCCGGCAGTTGCGAAAGTTCGGGCGTGAGTTCGAGCACTCTCCAGGTCCAGCACGAGGCGGTCGGGGTTCTTCAGCGCGTACATCTGATGCGCGATCGGCGCCGACGACTCGAGGATGACGCGCGTGTACTCCTGCGCGGGCCACAGCCGTGCGGAGGCGATGCGCCCGGCATCTGCCCAGGCGCGCGGAGCGAGAAGCTGCGCCGCGGGCACCAGCAGCCACTGGCACAGCCGCGGCGCCTCTCGATGCAGACGCGGGTCAGCCCGGCGCGTGCCGAGGCGCGATGGCGTCGGCATGATTGCGGCCAGGCATCGTTCACCCGTCCTCCGTATGGATGGACAAGCGACAGGTCGCGCCCGGTGCCGCCTGCTTGGCGATAGCGCTAACGCAGGACGTCGATATCGGCCGGCGGCAACAGTCCGGCGACCCGCTCCGGCCACTCGACCAGACAGACCGCGTCGTCGCGGAAGCAATCGGCGAATCCCGCCGTTTCCCATTCGCTTGGATCGGCGAACCGATAGAAATCAAAGTGATAGAAGTATAAACTCGAAAACGGATAATGTTCAACCAGCGTATAGGTCGGGCTCTTAACCGGCCCGGTCCAGCCCAGCGCCCGAAGCGCGCCGCGCACCACCGTCGTCTTGCCCGTCCCCAGGTCGCCGTGGAGTGCGACAACCATTCCACCCGCAAGTGCCCGAGCGAGCGCGGCCCCCACCCTTTCGGTCGCGGCGGCGTCGGCAAGTGGAATGGGTGGGCCATGCCAGGGAATCGGTCGGTCGCCTGCGCAATCTGCATTAGGCTAGTTGCGATGAATGATACCGGGGCACCTGCGGCAACATCGGCGACGCGCGATTGGGCGGCGCTGGCGGCCGACATTGCGGCCTGGGGTCGCGAGATGGGATTCGAGGCCGTCGGCATCAGCGACACGGAACTGTCCACCGAGGAAGCCCACCTGATGCGCTGGCTAGCCGAAGGCCGGCACGGCGCAATGGATTACATGGCAAGGCACGGCGCCGCGCGCGCGCGTCCGGCGGAACTGGTTCCAGGCACCGTTCGCGTCATTACCGCGCGGATGAATTACTGGCCAGGCGACAGTGCAGATGCCGGCGAAGTGCTCGCCGACCCGCGCTCCGCGTACGTCGCGCGCTACGCCGTCGGCCGCGATTACCACAAGGTGCTGCGCGCGCGGCTGCAGCAGTTGGCAACGCGCATCGGGGACGAGGTCGGCGACTTCGGCTACCGCGTGTTCACGGACAGCGCGCCGGTGCTCGAAGTGGCGCTCGCGGCCAAGGCGGGGCTGGGCTGGCGCGGCAAGCACACGTTGCTGCTCACGCGCGACATGGGCTCGTATTTCTTCCTTGGTGAGATCTACACGAACCTGCCGCTGCCGGTGACCGAGGCGGCCCCCGATCACTGCGGAACCTGCACGGCGTGCATCGGCGCGTGTCCCACCGGCGCCATCGTCGCGCCGTACGAACTCGACGCACGGCGCTGCATTTCGTATCTGACGATCGAACTGCCCGGCGCCATTCCCGAAGAGCTGCGACCGCTGATCGGCAATCGCGTCTACGGCTGCGACGACTGCCAGTTGGCCTGCCCGTGGAATCGCTTCGCGCAGGTGGCCGGCGAGCAGGATTTCCAGGCGGTCCGCCATGGCCTCGACCGCGCGAGTCTCGTGCAACTGTTCCAGTGGACGGAGGCGGAATTCGACACGCGGATGCGCGGCAGCGCCATTCGCAGGATCGGCTACGAACGCTGGTCGCGCAATCTGGCGGTCGGTCTCGGCAACGCGCCGACGAGTGCCGACGTCATCGCGGCGCTCGAACGCCGCGCCGACGACGCTTCGCCCCTTGTGCGCGAGCACGTCGCGTGGGCGCTCGCGCGGCAACGGCGATCGGCATCCGGAGTTCGGAACACTGAAGAAGGCTAGGAATACCCCGGTCGATTCCCGACCCAACGGTCAGCGGCCGTGTCGGCAAATTCGATGCCCTCTTCCCAATGACCGAGTTCGACGCGTTGCCGACACAGCGTGGGTCCGGAACCGGATATTGAAATTGAGGGAAGCTGCCCTTCAGGCATTCAGGTCGGGGCCCGCAGTCGGTTTGAGCACGGCGGGGCGCAAACGCCGGAGAACGCGGAGAAACGACACGAGCGCCGTTTCTCCGCGCCTCGGCGTTCCTATTTTTACGGCCGTCGCACCTTGCCCATGCGCGGCGGCATCACCGGTTCGGCCACCCCGTAAATGACATTGATCCCGGTCCCTCCGCCCCACGTGGAGCGCGCGGGATCCTGAGTCATGCCGCTGGCGATGGGGAGATCATTCCAGTTGTTGGTGGACCAGGCATTGCCCGCGGCGTCGATCGAGAGGTCAATGATGCTCTCGTAGACGCCGCTGGCGAACACATGCAACACGTCGCCGGTCTTCGTGCCGGCCGGGTGGCCCTTCGTGTTCTCGCCGGCCATGTACACCACTCCGTGCGACCATCCGTTCGTCGCCCAGACATCGTCGTTGCCATCGATGTTGACACCCCACGGAATGCTGACGGCGCCATTGCCCGTGAAGCCCTTGCCCGCCGCGGGTAGTTGGGTGCCATCCGGACGGATCATGCTGACGAAGCCGGTTGCCTTTACGCGCCCCGACGCGAGTGGGGCGTAGAGGGCACGGAACGCCTGGAACTCTTGCATGATCGTCGCATGCGGCGGAAGTGGCTTGAGACCCGGGAAGCCCGGCGAGATGAAGCTGACCACCCAGACGTTACTCTTCGAATCGAGGGCCAAGGCGCGCGGCGCCAACCCCACGCGGAAGGTCGTCGTCTTCGTCGGATCGTCCGCGGGGAATCGCGTGACCGTGTCGGATTTCGAGTTCGAAACCCACACGCGATTTTGATCGTCGATGACGACATCGAACGGCCCCGCGAGGCCGGCGGGTTTGAGGATCTTCCCCTCCTTCACGCGCCCGCCCGGGAAATAGAGCAGTTGATCGCCTTCGTTCTCGGCGATCCAGACATCGCCGTTCGCCGCCACGCCGACACCCATCAGCCCGCGCGTCTTGCCGCCGAACGGGAAGTCCTGCTCGCTTGCCACCGGATGACCCTGCAAATCCATCACGAGGATCTTCCCGTTGAAGCTCGATGCCCAAACGTTATCCTTTGTCACGGCCGTGCCCCAGCCGATCCCGTTGATGCCCGCACCCATGAAGCCGGTGACCGGGGGCGAGAGCGTGGAGCCGTCCGGGCCGAACTTGGCGACGCCTCCGCCGATGCCCTTCGCAGCGCTGGACTGCGATCCCGCCATCCAATTCGAACCGCTCCAGGCATTGCCCTCGGCGTCGATCATCACCCGGCCCGGGGCGTAGTTGCCACCGCCCGAAAAGCGCAGGGTGAGTGCGAAGTCGGCGGGCACGAACTGAAGGTACGGCACGAATGGCGCCGCATTCAGCGCCCCCTCCTTAGTGAGCGGGTAGGCTTCCACGAATAGCGCGAAGAGGTCCTTGGGATGTGCCCACGACTCGCGCGCAATGCCGGCGATCGCTCCCAGCGTGTTAGTGGGAGTCGTTCCTCCGCCTGGCGTTGCCGCCTTGAAGAAGCGCGAGCGCCAGTCACTGCTCGCGGAAGTCCCGGCATACGTTATGAGGCACGCGAGGGTGTTGAAGTTCGCCATCGTTGTGCTGCGGGTGAGGTTGAACCCATCCGTGATGACGGATCCCCAACTACCACTTTGCAGGTTCACGAAGTTCGGAACGTTCATCGCGGCGATCCGCAAGCCGAGCGCGTTCCCAGAAATGGACCCGTCTCGAATGAACCGTGCGGCGGTAAAGGCTGACGCAACCGTGGTGAACTCGTTGACGACCACTTGTTCCGGCGCTTTGCCGAGCACGGCGAGAAGAGCGACTGCCGGATTGTCGCTATCCCCCTTGCCCGCCTTCGGCACGCCGCCCGCAGCCACGAGGTAGAGCACGCCGTCGGCGCGCGCGGCCTTTGCGTTGACTTCAAAACGGCCATCGTCGCCTGACTTTGTTTGGTCGAGTTGTTTGGGTGCGTCGGCGCTGGCTTCCCACAGCGTCACGGTTGACCTTGCAATCGGCGCAGCACCCAAAGAGACCAGCCCTTTAATGCTGTCGGCGGCAAGAGCTGCGCCGGTCGACAGGACGATGGCGACAATCGTGGTTCCGAGCATCATTGTCCGAACAATGGATCGAGTCATTTCGTCTCCTTGGGCACGGTCTCGGTTTGCGGTCGAGCTTTGGCGGGCCGCGGAGCACCGGCGGTCGGCCACGCAGGATCGAAATTCTCGCACTTCATTTGCGAACACTGCAAATAAGTGCAGCACGAAATCCATCTCGTAGGCGCGGGCTTTGGCAGGCTACTCATGACAATTTGGCTTCAGTCTGGGGACAATCGGCCCACCGCGGGGCTGGCAAGGAGCGGTACCGCATTTCGACGGTCCGCGAAAATCGGATCGTCCGGCGCTGCACCGCCTGCGATAAGGTGGACTGCGCGCCGTCCGCTTCTCGGGCAAATTGGGCCGCGACCCCGACCGTCCGCAACTGGCCGATCTCGGACGCGGCGACTGGCTGAATCCGCCACCGAACCCGGATATTCACAGGCGATCCGATTGATCTCGGTCAACCTCGCCCGTTGACGTCGGGGTAATGTTGCCTGGAGGGCTGGGCCTTGGCCGAGCCACTAAAACCCGTTGAGGGGGGTCGATGCTCGACGAGCCGGTCCGAAACATCATGCAGCCAGAGAAGGTTCTCACGGCCGCGCCGCAAGCGCTCGTCAGCAAGGCCGCTGAGCTAATGGCAGCCAAGAATGTTGGCGCGATCATGGTTGTTGAAGGCGATCAGCTCGTCGGGATTTTCACTGAGCGCGACGTGGTGTTTCGCGTTGTTGCGCGAGGACTCGATGTGCGAACCACTCGGCTTACGGACGTAATGACCCTCGCGCCACACACTGTCGATTCCGAGAAGCCCTTCGGATATGCGCTGTTGGTGATGCACCAACGGGGATTTCGTCACTTGCCCGTTGTCCAGAACGGCAAGCTCATCGGGATCATCTCGGCGCGAAGCGCGTTGGATCCCGAATTGGAGGAGTTCGCGCTTGAAGCAAATCGTAGAAAGCGATTTGGCGAAATAGTCTAGAGTGCATTCACGGACCCCCAAGAGAAGACCTGTGCCATGGCGTTGCGAGAGTGGCTGGGCAAGACTCTCTCGATGCAGTTCGTCGAACTGGACACGCAGGCGGTCGGCATGGTCGACCTGTTTACATTACCGAGGAATGGCGGAGGCCGCAGCGCTGTTTACGCACGGACGGCAACCCGCCGATTCCAAGGAGCTCAGTCATGCGCATGGCTAAATGGGTCACGAGGCTGTTTATGGCGTGCATGGCGGGTTCCGTCTGCAGCTGTGCCACGATGGGCGGTGGTGGCGGAATGCATTACATCGTCGACACGCCCGATGCCACGGTTGTGCGCGGATAGGATCCGTTTCAGCGACCCGTTTCGAGCCACGCGAGCGCCCGTTCCTTCTCGTCGAAGGCGAAATGCTTGACCTCGGCACTCACGAAATGAGCGACGATCGTCGGCATGATCGACAGGAATTCATTGTCGGTCACCGCGGCGACGCGTCCTATGTGTCGTTGGTGCCCGCCGACGAACTTGAGGTGCGAAAGGAGCCCTTCGAAGTTCTTCCAGCCGGGGAAGGATCTTGCATAGATCATGAGGCCGGTGAGCTTCCCCTTTGCCGCAATGAACGGATCGACTTCCTGCCCAACGAGCTCGAAGTCCGTCTTCTCCAGCGGACCCTGGGGCGTGACGATCAGGATACCCCGGTCGCGTAGCAGTTCGAAATGGATCATGGGTCCTCTCCTTTCAGATGACGGGGCCAAAGGCCCTATCTGATCAACTGGTTCATCGACACGATTGGCAGCATCACCGCCAGCACGAGGACGAGCACGATGGCACCCATCACGACGATCAGCGCGGGCTGCAGCAGCGCGGCAAGCCACGCGAGGCGGCGCTCGGCATCGCGCTCCAGCTCGTCTGCGGCGCGCACCAGCATCGGCGCCAATCGTCCGCTGCCCTCGCCGCTGCCGACGAGGTGAATGAGCACCGGCGGGAATTGCGCCTGTTCCTTGAGCGCGCGCGACAGCGTAACACCTTCACGAACCAATGCCGCCGCCGCCTGCGCCGCGCGGCGCAGAGGGATCATCCGGACGACGTCCGATGCGGCGTCGAGCGAGCGCAGCAGCGGCGCGCCGCTGCCGACGAGGATGGCGAGCGTGCTGGCGAAGCGCGCGGAGTCGAGACTTCGCGCGAGCTTGCCCATCACCGGCGCGCGTAACAGCCACGCATGCCACCGTGAGCGAAATGCCGGCCGCCGGTTGGCAAGCGCAAACGCTGCCGCCGCAATGACCACCAGCGCCAGCCACATCCATCCGGTGGCGCGAAAGAACGCGCTCGTCGCGATAAGCGCCTGCGTGAGCCACGGCAGTGTCTGACGGCTTTGCTGATAGACCGAAACGATCTGCGGGACGACGTACACCAGCAGCACGGCGATGACCGAAAAGGCGATGACAGTGACGATCGCCGGATAGATGAGCGCCAGCACGACTTTCTGCCGGAGCGCCTCGCGCGCCTCGAGATAGTCGGCGAGTCGCGCCAGCACGTCGGCCAGGCGCCCGGTTTCGGCGCCCGCGCCCACCAAACCGCGATACAAGGGCGAAAACGTGCGCGGATAGCGCGCGAGCGCTGTCGGCAGCGCTTCGCCGGACGCAACGTGCGTGCGCAAAGCGGCGACAATCTTCGCGGCACGCGCATCGTCGGCTTGTTCCGCAACGGCGGCCAGCGCCTGGTCGAGCGGCATGCCCGATTGCACGAGTGTCGCGAGCTGGCGCGTCGTCAGCGTCACCAGCGCCGCCGGCAGCCGCGCAAGCTGCAGCGTGTCCGCGCGCGCCGTCGCTTCCGCGACCGCCGTCGGCGTCAGTCCTTCGGCGCGCAGGTGATCGCGCGCGGCGCGCGGACTTGCCGCCTCCAGCACGCCCTGCCTTACGCGGCCTTGCGCGTCGACCGCCTCCCAGCGGAATGCCGAAGCAGCCACGCGTCAGGCGTCGCGGGTCACGCGCAGCAGTTCGGCGAGAGACACGGATCCGTCACCTATCCAGCGCGCCCCATCCAACCGCAGCGAGCGCATGCCGCCACGCGACGCAACGTCGCGCAAGGCCAATTCACCGGCGCCATCGTGGATGTTGCGGCGAATGGCGTCGTCGACCGGCAGCAGTTCGTAGACGCCCGTGCGCCCGCGATGACCGGTGTGATTGCACGCGTCGCAACCCGGCGCCGTCCACACCGGCGTTTCCGGAGGTAAACCGAGACTCGCATTGAGCTTCGCCTCGCCAGCCGAGGGCGGATGCGAAACGCGGCAATCCGGGCACAGCACGCGCACCAGGCGCTGCGCAAGGACGCCGAGCAGGCTCGACGCCAGCAGATAGGGCTCGACGCCCATGTCCGCGAGGCGCGTCACCGCGCTTGTGGCGTCGTTCGTGTGCAGCGTGGCGAGGACCAAGTGGCCCGTCAGCGATGCCTGCACGGCGATCTGCGCGGTTTCCAAGTCGCGGATTTCGCCGATCATGATGACGTCCGGGTCCTGCCGCAGGATGGCGCGCAGCGCGCGCGCGAAATCCAGTTCGATGTGCGGATTGACCTGCGTCTGCGCGACGCCGTCCAACGCATACTCGATCGGGTCCTCGACCGTCATCATGTTCACCGAGCCGCGCGGCAGCCGCGACAGCGCGGCATAAAGGGTTGTGGTCTTGCCCGAGCCGGTCGGTCCCGTCACGAGGACGATGCCGTGCGGCTCGCGGATCAGCCGGTCGATCGCATCGCGCGTGGCGTCGCTCATGCCGAGTGCGGTGAGATCGAGGCGCGCTGAATCCTTGTCCAGCAGGCGCAGCACGACGCGCTCGCCCGCGCCGGTCGGCAGCGTGGACATGCGCACATCCACCTGCTTGTCGCCGAGCTTCAATGCGATGCGGCCGTCCTGCGGGAGCCGCTTCTCGGCGATGTCGAGGCTCGCCATGATCTTCAACCGCGACACCAGCGCGGCGTGCAGTGCGCGCGGCGGCTCGATGACGTCGCGCAATTCGCCGTCGACGCGGAAGCGCACCACCGAGCGCGCTTCATAAGGCTCGAAATGCAGGTCCGATGCGCGCTCGCGCAACGCCTGCAGCAAGAGCGCGTTGATCATGCGGATCACCGGCGCCTGCGACGAGCTGTCGAGCAGGTCTTCGCTCGCCGGCAGGTCCTGCATCAGCCTTGCCAAGTCGGTCTCGCGCGCCAGGTCGCCGGCCCATGTCGCCGCTGCCGTCGGCGAGGCCTGGTTGTAGGCGCGCGCCAATTCCGCCGCGAACTCCTCCACGCTGACTGCGCGCGTGACCAGCGGCCGTTGCAGCACGCGCTTCAATCTCGACAACGCCGTCGGGCGTGGCGCCCGGACGCGTGAGCACGACGACGGCGTCGCCCTCGACGCGCGCCGCGAGCACGCCATGCGCCTTCGCAAACGCGTAAGGAATCTGCGCCGCGAAACTGGCGGCATCGGGCGGTAGCGTCTGGCGGGCGGTCATCGGGAGGACGTGCGCGCTTCGGATTGCGCGACCTATTTGGGCGTCGCCGGCAGTGGCGCCGCCGGTGCCGATTCCCGGGTAGGGCAACTGCCCGGGGAAGGGCAACACCCTGGGAATGGGCGGAACGGGCTGGAGCGGCGCCCCTCCCGGATTGGCCTCAGGCGTTCCCGGCATCACGCCTTCACGCGGCAGCACAGGGACTGTCGGGTCGTCCCAGAACCACAACGGCTTGCCGAGGTTCGTTTCCTGCTGGTTCATGATGTAGTCGTAGCGCTCGGACGTCAGCGCGCGGCCTTGCGCGTCGGTGCGCACCACCGACGGCTTGATGAACACCAGCAGGTTCGTCTTGGTTCGCTGCCGCTGGTCGTAGCGGAACAGCTGGCCCAGGACCGGAATGTCGCCCGCCACCGGCAGCTTGTCGGTGCCGTTGTTCTGGCTGTCCTGGATGAGGCCGCCCAGCACGACGATCTGCTGAGTCGTTGACGCTGACGGTGGACTCGAGCGCGCGCTTCGACAGCACGATGCCCGTCGTCGAGGTCACCGATTCGACACGCGAGACCTCCTGGTAGATGTTGAGCCGGATCGTGCCGCCCTCGGTGATCTGCGGCTTCACGCGCAGCAGCACGCCGACGTCGTGCCGCTCGAACGTCTGGAACGGCGTGACCGTCGACGTCGAGCCGGTCGTCGCATACTGCCCGGTGACGAACGGGATGTTCTGTCCGACGATGATGCGCGCTTCCTCGTTGTCGAGCGTGAGCAGCGTGGGTGTCGACAGGATGTTGGCGTTGGCGTCCTGCTCCAGCGACCGGATGAGCAGCGCGAGATTGGTGATGACGCCTAAGCCCGGGATGGCGATCGTGCCGTTGAGGATGCCCAGGTTGAGGCCCTGCCCCAGATTGCTCAGGTTCACCGATCCGCTGACGATGTTGTTGCCGCTGTCGGGCGCGCCGAAGTTCGTGCCGCCGAAGCCCTGGACGTTCTGCTTGTTGAGGCCCTGCAGCACCTGCCACTGGATGCCGAACTGCGCCGCCTTGTCGGACGTCACCTCGACGATCAGCGCCTCGACGAATACCTGCGCGCGGCGCACGTCGAGCCGGTCGATGATCGCGCGCAGGTTGTTGTAGATGGGTTCCGGCCCCATGATGATCAGCGCGTTGCTGGCAATGTCCGCCTGGATCGTCACGTTGCCGGTATTGCCGCCGCCACCCGCGCCGCTGGTGAAGGGGTTGGCGGTCGACGCGGCCGGGTGCGGCGGCGTCGCGTTGGGCCCCGCCGCGCTCTCGATTGGCTGTTGAACATCGGCTGCGTGAGCGTCGTGGCCGGCGCCGCGATGTCGCGCCGCCGGACAAAAGCGCCCGCAGCGTCTGCGCGACGCGCGCGGCATCGGCATTGCGCAGGTAGACGACGAACATGTTGCCGCCGGCGCGCGACGGCGTGTCGAGCTGTTCGATCAGCGCCTTGATGCGCGCGGCGCGGCCGGGATTTTCCGAGCGCAGCAGCACGCTGTTCGAGCGCGGATCGGCGACGATCATCACCCGCTGCTGCGCGTCGCCCGGCTGTCCGCCCTGCGTCGCGGTTTCGGCACCGACGAGCCGGTTCAACATCGGCACCAGGTCGATCGCCGACGCATTCTTGAGTGTCACGATGATCGGTTCGCCGGAAGGGGCCTGGTCGAGCGACGCGATGATCTTGTCGATGCGCCGCAGGTTGTCGGCGAAGTCGGTGATGATGAGGGAGTTGGTTCCGGGGTAGGCGGCGATCGTGTTATTCGGCGTGATGAGCGGCCGCAGCACGTTGACGAGCTGCAACGCCGATTCGTAGCGCAGGGTGACGACCTGCGTGACGAGGCGATCGCCGCTGCCGCTGATCGGGCCGCGCATCACTTCGGAGCCCTGCTGCTTCGCGTCGGCTTCCATGACGAGCTTGGTCACCCCGTTGCTTTCGACGGCGATGATGCCCTGCAGCCGCAGTGCCGACAGCAGCGTCGGATAGACCAATTCCCGCGGGACCGGCCGCGCCGACACGATATTGACCGTGCCTTTTATCCTGGGGTCGAGGACGAAATTGCGGCCGGTGATCTCGGCCGCCGCCTTCACCACGGCGTCGATGTCGGCGTTGACGAAATTCAGCGTGACGGTGTCTTCGGCCGCCGACGAGCGTCAGCGCCAGTGCGAAGAGGCCCCCGGCGGCAAGCATGGCGGCGCTGCGGAGGCGGCGGAGAAGACTTGTCGTAATAGGTAAGGCCGGACCGGCGGGAGGGGCAGCCATCGGCAGCGGCGGCGGCCTTGGGAGGCGACGCCGCGAATGAATGATCGCGGGCGATAATAGCATGGTGACCACGCCCGCCCCCGCGTTTCCGGCCGGCGGCGACGCCCCTCCGGCGACCGGGGCGCCGGCTGGCGAATCCGAATTGCCGCGTCACTGCATCCAATCGAGGAACCAGACCTTGAACGGAGAACCAATGAACGACCGTCTGTCACCGCTCGCCCGGCGCATCGTCCTCGGGGGCGCCATCCTGGGGGCCCTCGTCGTTGCCTTCGGGCCCTACGCCCCGACCGTGGAGGCGGGATACAAACCGCCGCCCCCGCGGTTCATGCATGCGGTCATGGTCGCGCAGGCCGACACCAAGCCAGGCTACGAAGGACGCGGCGGGCGCGGCCAAGTCCGCGACCCAGGATGCCGCGCAGGCTGCCGGGGACGCCGCGCAGGCGGCAAAGGACTCGGCGGCCAACGTCGACGAGGCGCCGAACATGACGATCGACAGCCACGGGATCCGCGTCGAGGACGGGTCCCCTGGAAAGAAGCACAAGCGCGTGATCGTGGGCTTGGGCGGCACCGACCGGGAGTACGACTCCTTCGACCAATTCGTCCACGAGGACCAGGCACTCGCGTCGATGGTGTTCGGCATCGTTTTCGTGGTCTTCCTTACGCCGGTGCTCATCATCGGCCTCGTGATCTGGTACAAGCTGCGCAAGAACCGGATGCTCAACGAAACGATGATGCAGCTCGCGGAAAAGGGCGTGGTCCCGCCCGCCGAGGCGCTGCAGGCTCTGAACACGGGCCGGACGTCGGCCGCCGTCGACACGATGGCGGCGCGAACGCCGCTGGTGGAACAGGCCAAGGCGCTGCGCACCCGCGCGGCATGGTCGGACCTGCGCAAGGGCGTGATCCTGGGCGCGGTCGGCTTAGGGCTCACGTTCTTCTCGATGCTCGACGACGGCACGCCGAACTCGGTCGGCCTGGTGCTCCTGTTCCTGGGCGTCGGCTACGCCGTGCTGTGGTTCTTCGAGGACCGACAGCTCGCCGCGCCGTCCAATGTTCCCCCGCCTCCGCCTGCGGGAGGCGCGTGAGGTACACGCCATGCCGCGCCCGACGCTAGCCGCACCCGGATGTCGCCTCCCGAGGTCTCCGATGCACAACTCATCGCGCGCGTCGTGGTTGGCGACGACCGTCACGCGTTCGGCGAACTCGTGCGCCGCCACCAGTCGACGGTGCGCGCGTGCCTGCGCAAATTGACCGCGGGCAACCACGCGCTGGCCGATGACCTGTCCCAGGAGACGTTCGTGCTCGCATGGCGCAACCTGAAATCGTTCCGGCAGGAAGCTCGCTTCTCGACCTGGCTGTACCGGATCGCGACGAACTGCTGGCTGGCGGATGCCCGCAAGCGGAAAGAAGAGCTGCTGGGTGACCGCGACGAGCGCTCTTGCCCAGGAGGATGACGCCGAACCGGCCGACGGCGAACATGTTCATGGCGACCATTCACGAAGCGGGTCGCTCAAGGTCGACCTCGAGCGCGCAATGGCCGTCCTATCGGAGGGCGAACGGGCCGCGATCGTGCAGTGCTACCATAATGACCTGACGCATGAGGAAGCGGCCTACGTCCTCGATTGCCCGGTCGGCACGGTGAAGACCCACGTGCTGCGCGGCAAGCAGAAACTGAAACTGGCGCTGGCCGCTTGGGCGCCCGACGCCAACTGACGATGACCCGGAACATGCAAACGAGCGCGCACGATTCCGATTCGACGATGGACCGCGACTGGCTCGACGGCATCCTCGACGCGGACGCCCGCGATGCGCGCTCGGCCTACATCGCCGACGACGGGTTCACCGCACGCGTCATGATCGCGCTGCCGGCCGGGTTGACATTGCCCGCGTGGCGCCGGCCCGCGGTCATCGCGCTGTGGGGCGTTGCGATAGCAGGCGTTTCGCTGGCCCTGCCGGGCGCCGCCGTGGACGTCGCGCGCGAGGTCTACAGGCTGCTGGGCGCGCAGCCGGTGTCGCTGTCCGGCATCGGTGCGGCGTTGCTCTGCGCGGGTGCGCTGACCTGGAGCGCCGCCGCCTATGCGCTCCGCTCGTCCGACTGACGACTCGCCACACCGCCTCGTGGGCGGCGCAGGTGCAAAATGATAAAGGCCGCCTCGCAAGGCGCCGCAGGTGCAAAATGATAAAGGCCGCCTCGCAAGGCGCCGCAGGTGCAAAATGATAAAGGCCGCCTCGCAAGGCGCCGCAGGTGCAAAATGATAAAGGCCGCCTCGCAAGGCGGCCTTTTGCTTCGTGGTGACTGGACGGCTACTCGTCGACGAGCTTGAACCCCACCTCGACGCTGGCCTGGTACTTGGTCCCGTCTCCCAGGCATTTCCATTCCCGCAGCGCCTCGTTGACGGAATTGTCGAAAACGCGCGGCGGATCGGCCGCCGTGATCTTGACGTCGGTCACGTTGCCCTTCTCGTCGATGCTCAGCAATGCCATGACGGTGCCCTTCTGAGATTCCCGCGCGGATGGCCGCGCGCGGGAACGTCGGCCTGTCCTGTTTCTGGCAGCTGACGCCCTGGCGGATCGCGGGCTTCGGCGCCGGTGGCGCTATCGCGACCGGCGCGATCACGTTCGGCGTGGTCGGCACCGTCGACGTCACCGACGAGATCACGGGTTCCGTCGTGGGCGTGGGCACCGGAATGTCGGGCGGCGGAACGTAGGGCTGGACGATCTGCTGCGTCTTCGGCGGTTCGATGATCTTCTTGGGCGGCGGCGGCGGCGGTGGCGGCAGCTTGATTTCCTCGATGATCGTCGCGTTGAGCGGTTTCTTCACCACCTCGACGATGGCCTTGCCGAGACCGGACAAGAGCGCCCAAATGATCAGCACGTGAAACAGGACCACGAACGTGATGCCGATGGCATGCTTGGTCGGGTCCCTCTGCTGCCGTGCGTAATCCATTTCGTATTGACTCCGTTTGCCTTGCGACGTTCCAGTGCGCCTCGCGGACGAGCTACTCGTCGTTGACGAATTGCTCGCTGCCGATGATGCCGATCTTGGTCAGGCCAAGGCGCTGCGACGACGCCATGACCGCGGCGACGATCTCGTATTTGGCACCCTTGTCCGGGCGCAGGTGCAACTCGGGCTGGACGGCCTGGTTGGCGGCCGCCTTCAGCTTGTCCTCGAGTTCGGCGCGCGTCGGCACCACCTCGCCGTTCCAGTACACGACCCCGGTGCTGTCGATGTCGATCTTGACGACCTCGGGCAGCACCAGCGGCGGCGGCGGATTGCCGGTCGGCATGTTGAGATTGACCGAATGCAGCTGGATCGGGATCGTGATGATCAGCATGACCAGCAACACCAGCATGACGTCGATCAGCGGCGTCGTGTTGATGTCCATCATGACTTCGGGTTCCTTCTCCCCGCCGCCCCCGCCCACGCTCATACCCATGAATTTTCCTCGTGCAAAGTTCTGATCCGGCGCCGCGTCAGCTGCCGCGCGCCGGCGGTTCGGTAATGAATGCGATCTTGGCGATTCCCGCGCGCTGACACGCGTAGATGATCCGGCCGACGGAATCGTACTTGGCACCGCCATCGCCGCGGATCTGCACCTCGGGCTGCGGCGTCAGCACCGAGATCTTCTTCAGCCTTTCGATCAGCGCGGCGGTGGTGGGAATCTTGAGGTCGTTCCAGTAGATGTTGCCGGCCAGATCCACCGAAAGCACGATGTTTTCGGGTTTCGTTTCGCGGATCTCGTTGCGCTCCTTCGGCAACTGGACCGGGATCGACGTCGTGACGACCGGAATCGTGATCAGAAAGATGATCAGCAGCACCAGCATCACGTCGACCAGCGGCGTGGTGTTGATGGTCGAGATCGTCTCGTTCTCGTCGCCGGACGACGAGCCGACATTCATTGCCATGTTTTCAGGCCTTGGCCGCGGATTTCGGGTGGCTCAGCAGCACGGCGTGCAGATCCGCACCGAATCCCTTTACCAGATCCATGGCGGATTTGTTTCGGCGCACGAGCCAGTTGTATCCGAGCACCGCAGGCACGGCGACCGCAAGGCCGAAGGCCGTCATGATCAGCGCTTCACCCACGGGACCGGCAACCTTGTCGATCGACGCCTGCCCCGCAATACCGATGGCGGTCAGCGCGTGGTAGATGCCCCAAACCGTTCCGAAGAGGCCGACGAAGGGGGCGGTCGAGCCCACGGTGGCCAGGAACGCGAGACCGTCCTGTGTGCGGCTTTGCACGTTGTCGATCGCGCGCTGGATCGACATCGTGATCCATTCGTTCATGTCGACATTGCCCAACAACCCCACGTGCTTCGCCGTGGCTTCAAGGCCCGTCTCGGCGATGAAGCGGTAGGGACTGCTCTTCTTCAACGTCTCGGCGCCCTGGCGAACGGTGGGCGCGTTCCAGAAGTGCTTCTGCGCGGCGCGCGCCTGGCCGCCCATCTTCCATTGTTCGTACACCTTGGTGATGATGATGTACCAGCTGCCGACCGACATGATCACCAGGATCCCGAGCGTGATCCGCGCGACGGCATCGCCGCCCTTCCAGAGCGCTTCGAGCCCGTAGGGGTTGTCGACGACTTCGGTCGCCTTGGCGCTGGTCGGGGCCTTCGCGGCCGCCGGGGCCTCCGCCGGGGCCTCCGCCGGAGCCGCGGCGGGCGCCGCAGCCGGAGCCGGAGCCGGCGTTTGGGCCAGCGTTGCGTGCGGGATCACCAGCGTCGCGGTGGCGATCAGCAGGACCGCGGCCAATCCGGCCAGACGGGTTTTCTTCAACATGATGTCTCCAGACAGAGGGTTGTTCGGTCAGACAATTGGCTAAAGGGGCCGCCTTGTTCGGACGCCGCAATCGACAAGCGGTGAGTCCCCTCCTGCGGCCGCAACGGCCACGGGATGTGCTCCGGTTCTTCTAGGATATTGCCGGCAAATGCCTAGGGTCCCCGCCATAGTCGACTCCGGGTGACCGCAGCACGGACCAGCCCAGGGCCGGGTGCACAATCGCCAAGACGCTTTGGCCCCGTCCGTGGGGCGGGGCCAAGCGTTCTTCGGAAAGACGCAGGATTCTACACAAAACCGCTGAAAAGTCCACCCGGCCGCGCGCTTCGTCGCCCGCCCGGTGATTTCGTGCCGCCAATCGCGAGGTTCGTCGCGTCCGTCTTGAGCGTGTCATGGCGCCGCCCTACGATGCGCTCGAGTTGACGATGCGTCCGGTCCCACGACGACCAATCTGAATCCACCGACCCGCGCCATCGCATCCAATCGACATGGCGGCACGAATCGAAAGAGGAGACCTGCGATGAACGGTTACGAAACGAACATGCCCCGATTCGCCTTCGGCGTCGCGGCGGTTGCGCTGACGGCGATGACACTGGGCCTGGCGATCGTCGCCCCCGCGAAGACCGAGTTCGCAGCCCGACCCGGCCCTGCACTCGCCGCCGCGATGCCGGCAACGCAAGAAGTGGTCACTGCGACGATCGTCCCCGCCCGCATCGAAGTGATCGGCGTGCGCGAACACAAGCTGGTTTCGGCGCAGACGCGGGTCCGGGAACCGAAAGGCAAGCAGGGCTGACGCAGCACGCGCTTCCCCCGCGCCCGCTTCCCCTCCAGAGAGCGGGTGCCGAAGGGCCGGATGCGATGGCGTCCGGCCCTTCGCTTTTGTTATTTGATGAGCGGAAGGGTTTCCGCGATGTCGTAGAGCTGCATCGCGCGGATCTTCGACTCGAGCTGCAGGTAGCGCGCCGCTTTGAGGACCGGCATGATCCGGCGTCCGGGCAGCGGCTTGATCAGACGATTTTGGATCTTTTGCCGCGCCTTGATCTCGGCATCGTCCGCGGCGAACAGTTCGGTCGCGAGGTTTTTGGCATAGAGGTCGGAGATCGGCTTGTTCGTGCCGACGATCTCGACGATCACCATGTTCCTGCGCTGGTTGGCGAGGTCGAGATCGCGCTGGTAGGTGTCGTAGACCGGCCAGAACTTCTTGGCCTCCGCGTCCGTCAGCTTGAGTATCGATGCGACGTAGGCCTTCTTGTCCGCGCGCACGGCAGCGCGCAACGCCGCCATGTCGGTAACGTCGGCGGCCTTGTCCTGGGCCCAAGCCGCGGGGACCGCGACCAGCGCGAAGGCGAACAGGATGGAGGCAATGCTTCTCTTCATGGTTCTTCCCTGGTGGCTGTTGTTGCCGGATTTCTTCCAGCGCGTCTTTTAGCACACTTTTCCGCCGCAGGGGACGGATGCGCGGCCCGACAGCCGCCGCGCATCCGCCGCGCGCGACGCACCCAAAAAAAACGGGGACCCGAAGGTCCCCGCATGCAGTGCCTATTGCGACGCTTGCCGCTTATTTCCCTTGTTACTTCCAGACAAACCGCACCGAGCCGTACACAAAGCGGGCGCGCGGGTCGTACTGCGCCGGGTCGAAGCCGCTCTGGAACGTCAGGTACGAGTTGGTGAACGGCGGGTTGGTGTCGAACAGGTTCTTGACACCCAACGTCAACGTCCAATCCTTGAACCCCGTGTAGGAGCCCTGCAGATCCCAGATGCTCTGCTCGCCCACACGACGCAGGTTGCCGTCGTTGTCGGTGTTGACGTCGATGTAGCTGCTCACGAAGTTGTTGGCCAGCGTTGCCGTCCAGGGGCCGTAGTCCCACGACAGCGCGGCGTAGCTCTTCCAGCGCGGCGTGACACCCGTGTTCGGCGCCGCGTACGCGTTGGACACGAAGCCCGCGAAGCTGCCGTCCGGTTGGGACACTTCGTACGAGATGTAGTACGTGCCGGTAACGAGGGCACGGAAGCGGCCGAGACCCGTCGACGGCGTCGTGAAGCGGGCATCGACGTCCAGACCCTGGATCTTTTCCTTGCCGATGTTGACGAAGTTCTGCGCGATCGCCGTGATCGGGCAGGGCTGGCCGCCCGCGCACGTCGCCGCGCGCGTCACGAGGCTGCTGTACAGGCTGTAGGTACTCGGGGACAGAATCGTCGCGATCGACACGCCGTTGGTGACGATGTCCTGGAGGTCTATGTAGAACCAGTCGACGCCGAGCGAGGCGCCGTTCAGCGGCTCCCAGACCATGCCGACCGTCGTCTGGTTGGCCTTCTCGGGCTTCAGGTCCGGGTTGCCGCCGAAGGTTGCCGTGAACTGCGTGTTGCAGTCCGGGTTGCTGCCGGAGGCGGGATCGTCCGGGTTCGGACAGCGCAGCGGATCGGACACCCCGTTTTGCGACAGGCCCGGTGTTACCGGCGTGTACAACTGGTACAGCGACGGCGCGAGGAAGCCCGTGCCATACGAAGCGCGGAGCAGCAAGGACGGGATCGGCTGCCAGCGCAAGCTCACCTTCGGGTTGGTCGTGCTGCCGAAGTCGCTGTAGTGGTCGTACCGGACCGCGATGTTGCCTTCCAGGTTCTTCAGGATCGGGATGTTCAACTCGCCGAATACCGCCCACACCGTGCGCGAGTGGTCGATGTCCTGGAGGTTTCCACCGTAGCCCGTGATGTCGCCCACCTGCAGCAGCGGGTTGAACGACTGCGTCAGCGTCTCCTTGCCGGCCTGCATGCCCAGCGCCAGCGCCATCGGCCCGGCGGGCAGCTTGAAGATATCCCCCGAACCCTTGATGTCGACGCCATAGCCGCTCAACTTGCTGTTTGCAGTCGTTTGCGTGTAGTTCAACGCATTGACCGCCTGCTGCGCCGCGTCGGACGAGGGACCGAAGAGATTGACGATGCCGGTGTTGAGCAGCGGAACGATCTGCGTGTACTGGAAGAAGCCGCCGTTCGGCGTTTCTTTCGCCGTGTTCTCGCTGTAGTTGAACGAGCCGTCGAAGTCCCAGTTCCACGCCGTGCCCTTCGCGCCTGCGACGATCTGCCAGGCTGCGTTGGTGTCCGTGTTGTCGCGATTTCCGCAAACGTCGCAGCGATAGCGCACGCCGAGCGGTTGTCCATCTAGGCCGTTGGCCGCCGCGAAGGCATGCGGGTAGTAGGGCGTGGTCGGCTGAAGGATGATTTCCGAATTGCCCGTCGCAGTGGCCGTCGTGAAGATCTGGTCGGACAGCGGCGTCGGCTGAATGATGAAGCGCGTTTCCTGGTTCGAATACAACCCGGTCAAATACGCCTGCCAGTCGGCGTTGATCTGGTAGCGTCCCGATCCGAACAGGTTGAGCTGCTTGGTGTCGGGAAGCGATTCCACGCCGTTGGTCCGCGCCGGGTCGTAGCGGCAGCGCGAGCCGACGACGATGGACGGTTCGCAATTGGGGAATCCAGGGTTGCCTAGTCCCGCGCCAGTCGCAGGATCGTAGACGTAACCCGGGTCAGTCTGACCGGACGTCGAGTTGACGTTCGCCTCAGGAATGTAGTTCGTCTTCGAGAAATCGCGCTGGTTCTGATAGACGGGCTTCTGCTCGGAGTAGTTGACCGAAAAGAAGGCGTTCCACTTGTCCTTGACCAGGTCGCCGTAGCCGACAGTAGCCATCAGCTGATACTGGTCGCCGCTGCCGCTGCGCGTCGGCGCGCCGTACCAGGCCGTCGCATCCACGCCCGTGAAGTCCTGGCGCATGATGAAGTTGATGACGCCGCCGATCGCGTCGCTGCCGTACACGGCCGAAGCGCCGTCCTTCAGCACTTCGACACGCTCGATCGCCGCAAACGGAATCGCCGTCAGGTTGACGCCTTCAGCACCCGAGATGCCGCCCGCGAACGTGCCCAGCCGCTTGCCGTTGACGAGCACCAACGTCGACGGGCCGCCCAAGCCGCGCAATGACGCGCTCTGGTTGCTGAACGTCGTCGCGCCGATGACCTGGCCAAGGTTGACATTCCCGGCGCTGTTGTTGGCGGAGATCAGGTTCATGATCTCCATCGCGTTCGTCGCGCCGCTCTTCGTGATCTCCTCGCGCCCGATGATCTGGACGGGCAGTGCGCCTTCACCCTCGATTCGCTTGATGTTCGAGCCCGTCACTTCGACCTTGATGTCGGCCGCCTGTGCGGGTCCTGCCAGCAGTGTCACTGCGCCGCTTGCACCCAAGACATAGGCGAGTGCGGTCGCGACCTTCTTCCGCTGAAATTTCATATTGAAAACCCCCAGAAAAGGATGATGCCCCCTGAACGGACAGCGCGTCCGCCCTCCGGCACACGTCGCCACGTTACAACAACACCGTTTTCACCGGCAACGAATGGTTACATTAGTTACAATGCCCGGGACATTTTTGTTGCAATTTCGCCAATCGTGGCGCTTCACCACCTGCAACCCCATGATTCGCAAGACATCATAGTCTCCCACAATGCCTCGATTCCCCCGACGAATGGTAGTGCCTCCGGCTCTTCCCCTCGCGTGGGCGAACGGGAGAATCGTTTGCGAAAACTGACCCGGAATATCCGCCGGCGCGATTCGCTGGCGGCACCTCATTTGCACGCTGGATCGGGACTCGAAGACGCGTCCAGCGCAGCCACAAGCCGTGTGCGCCGCAGCATGGAATCGCGCTGCCCGAAACGGCGCCGCCGAAACGCGGGCCCGTCCGTCGAGATGCCCGGGATACGGATACTTCGTTGCCGCCATGCTGCGCATCTCGCCGCCGCAATCATCCTGGCCGCCACCGCAAATGACCTTTTCGCCCTTGCGGGAATGGCCAGACGAACTACGGCTCGCGTTTCGATGCGGCGCGTTTCGTCGGGACGCGATTGGCGTTGTTGCCCCCGGGTTTTTGCATGACCGCGCGCGAGTATTCGATCGTCGCCGCGACCCCCGCCGACGTCCCGGATCTGCTGGCGATGATCCGTGCACTCGCGGAGTACGAAAACCTTTCCCACCTGGTGGTGGCCACCGAAGCTTCGGTGGGTGAAGCGCTTTTCGGAACCCGTCCTGCCGCGGAAGCGCTGATCGCTCGTGAACGTGGTGAAAATGGCATTGCAGCGGGGTTTGCGCTGTTTTTCCATACTTTCTCGACATTTCTCGGTCGGCGGGGGCTGTGGCTGGAGGACCTGTTCGTCTATCCGGCGGCCCGGGGCAAAGGCCTTGGCCGGGACCTTCTCGCCAGGCTGGCGGCCATCGCCCGGGCGCGCGATTGCGGGAGGTTCGAGTGGGCCGTCCTCGATTGGAACACTCCGGCCATCGGCTTTTACGAAGCGATGGGCGCGACGCTCTTGCCCGATTGGCGGATTGCCCGGGTTACCGGCGAGGCACTTGCCCGGTTCGGCATCGACCCCGCGGCCTGACGGCGCGCGAGACGGCGCAAGGCCGGCCAAACGCGTCGCGCCAAGTCGGTGCGGCCGGTTTCGGGGATAATCCTGCCTTCGCTGCCGCCGGCTACGGCCGGGCGGCGCTTTTCATTCCGCCTTCCCAGAAGCCACGACCCCGATGCCCTTCGACGGCCCCCTCCCCCAGTTCGACATCCGCGCCGACTTCTGGTCGTTGCGCTTCGTCGAAGAACGCTGCGAGACCTACGCAGTCCGCAAGAACGTCGCGATGCCGTTCGTCGCCTCCACCGACAGTGGCGCCATGGCCACCGTGTATGTCGACGGCGGTTACGGCTATGCCGCCACTGGCGACATCTCTCCTTCCGGCCTGCGCGACGCGCTGGAACGCGCCGCCCACTGGGCGCGCAGCACGTCGAAGCTGGCGCTCTTCGATACCAGCGCGCTGCCGCGGCCCGCGCCGCGCGGCGAGTATGCGTCGCCGTCCTTCGCCGACCGGTTTCCCGCGCGCCGCGAATGGTACGACCTGCTGGCGGCCGAATCGGCGCAGGCGGGATGCGATCCGCGCATCGTCGATTGGGAATCTTCCGTGGACGTGCGCACCGCAATCCATCGGCTGGTGACCAGCACGGGCGGCGACGTCATCCAGCGCTACCGGTTCCTGCTGCCGGGCATGGCCGTCACCGCGCACGCCGACGGCGTCACGCAGGACCGCACGCTCAACGGCTATCGCGGTCTCTGCCAGCAAGGCGGGACGGAGATCCTGGCTCGCTTCGGCTTCGTCGGCGCCGGCAGGAGAATTGCCGAAGAGGCGCTGGAGCTCCTCGCGGCGCCCAACTGTCCGAGCGGGACGATGGATGCGCTCATGATGCCCGACCAGATGGTTTTGCAGATCCACGAATCGATCGGGCATCCGCTCGAACTCGACCGCATCCTGGGCGACGAGCGCAACTTTGCCGGCACGAGTTTCGTCACGCCCGACATGTTCGGCACCTACCGGTACGGCTCCGACCTGCTGAACATCACCTTCGACCCGTCCCGGCCCGAAGAACTTGCGAGCTATGCGTTCGACGACGACGGCACGCCGGCGAAACGCGCGCACCTCATTCGCGCCGGCATTCTCGAGCGCCCGCTGGGGGGCGCCGTCTCGCAGGCGCGCGCGGACCTGCCCGGCGTCGCGAATTCGCGCGCCGACAGCTGGAACCGGCCGCCGATCGACCGCATGGCGAACCTGAACCTCGAACCCGGCGATGCGACGTTCGACGACCTGGTCGCGAGCATCGACCACGGCGTTTTGCTCGAGACCAACCGGTCATGGTCGATCGACGATTCGCGCAACAAATTCCAGTTCGGCTGCGAACGCGGCCGGATCATCGAACATGGCAAGGTGAAACACGTCGTGAGGAACCCCAACTACCGCGGCATCTCGGCTTCCTTCTGGCGCAGCCTGAAGCGCGTGGGCAATGCCGACACGCTGCAGGTGCTGGGCACGCCTTACTGCGGCAAGGGCGAACCGTCACAGGTGATCCGCGTGGGCCACGCGTCGCCCGCGTGCGTGTTCGCCAATGTCGACGTATTCGGCGGAGAGGCCTGAAGCATGGAGAACTATTTCCTCGCGCTGGCGGAAGTGATCGACACATCGCTGCAGGCCGGCGAGCGCTACACCGCGTCGTTCGACGCCGAGCAGACCGACTTCGTGCGGATGAACCGTGGCCGCGTGCGCCAGCCCGGCACCGTCGCGCAGCGCTACGTCGCTGTACGCTTGATCCGCGGCCAGCGCCACGCAATGCACGTGCTGTCGCTGACCGGGGACTTGACCGTCGACGGCGCGGCGGTGCGCTCGGCCGTCGCGGGCCTGCGCTCGGCGCTGCCGGAGTTGGCCGACGATCCGCTGTTGCTGCTGCCGGGGGATGTCAAATCGAGCCGCTCCCAGCGCGGAGGCCCGATCCCCTCGTCGGAACAGGTCATCGCCGAAGTGCTGGAAGCCGCGCAGGGCACCGACCTCGTCGGGATCTATGCCGCCGGCCCCGTGTGGCGCGGCTTCGCGAATTCCGAGGGCCAGCGCAACTGGCACGAGACGACGACGTTCAACCTGCAGTGGAGCCTCTACCACCGCGCCGACAAGGCGGTGAAGACGAGCCACGCGGGATTCACGTGGGATGGCGCAGCGCTCGCGCAAAAGATGGCCGGCGCGCGGGAGCGGCTGGCGTTGATCAGCCGACCGGCGAAGTCGCTGGCGCCGGGGAAATACCGTGCATATCTCGAGCCGTCGGCGATGGACGACATCGCGAGCCTCTTGTGCTGGGGCGGCTTCTCGGGTCGTGCGCTGGCGACGCAGCAAAGTGCGCTCGCGCGCATGCGCTCGGGTGAAACGCTCGACGCTCGCGTGTCGCTCACCGAAGACACCGCCGGCGGCGTCGCGCCCTCGTTCCAATCGGACGGCTTCGCCCGCCCGTCGAACGTGAACCTGGTCGATCGCGGCGCACTGGTCGGCTCCCTCGTCAGTCCGCGCACGGCGCGCGAATTCGGCCTTCCGGAGAACGGCGCGAACGGCGAAGAGTCGCCCGAGTCGCTGGCGATGGCGGCCGGAACGCTCGCACAGAAGGATGCACTCGACGCGCTGGGCACCGGCCTCGCGATCGGCAACCTGCATTACCTAAACTACTCGGACCGTCCCGCGTGCCGTATCACGGGCATGACTCGCTTCGCGACATTCTGGGTCGAGGATGGAAAGATCGTCGCGCCCGTCGACGTGCTGCGCTTCGACGACACGGTGTACCGGATGCTGGGGTCGAACCTGGAAGCGCTGACGACGGAGACCGAACTGCTGCTCGACGCCGGTACCTACGGTTGTCGCAAGCTCTCGAGCCTGCGGTTGCCCGGCGCGCTAGTCCAGGAGATGGCGTTCACGCTTTAGCTCGGGATTATTCGCCTTCACACCGGGCGTTCGAAGGTTTAATCT
Source organism: uncultured beta proteobacterium (assembly GCA_963828045.1). Taxonomy (GTDB): domain Bacteria; phylum Pseudomonadota; class Gammaproteobacteria; order Burkholderiales; family Casimicrobiaceae; genus VBCG01. Next base: position 396,762 of record CAWHCM010000002.1, read on the forward strand.
GCGCCGCATGGGCCAGCAGGCGCAGCACGCTTGCCGATCGCCGAATACGTCTTGGACGTTGTTCGTACCGCAGGGAGGCGGATATGCGCAACCGCTCACGGCCGAGCGCTGCCGCAATTCTGTCCGCGGCCACGATCGTCGTTGCCCTCGCTTCACCCGTCACAAACGTCTTCGCCGGACCCCTGGCCAGTTTCAGCCGCGACGCGGTTTCCTTCGGCCGAATCCATTCCGGCGTCGCAAGCTTCATCCAGCCGGTCTTCGTCACCAACACCGGCGATGCAGCACTGACGATTTCCGGGCTGTCGATCGGGGGCGCCAATGCGGGCAACTTCAGCGTGTCGGGAACCTGCGCGCCACCGCTGGCGCTACCGCCCAACGCGCGCTGTCGTCTCGAGTTCAAAATGCTGGCGGTCGGCGGCGGCGCGCGTCTCGGGTCGTTTTCGATGCAGTCCGATTCGTCGCCGCCCGCTCCCGATATTGCGTTGTCGGGGATGCTGGACGACCTGGGCCCGTACCAACCCGCCAAGCCAACGCCAGGCTGGATCGACTTTCCGGCGCAGTCGCCGGGAACGGCCGCGACTCCGCAGACGATGACCCTCGCCAACGTCGGCGACATCGACTTCCGCATCGACGACATCGGTTTCGTCGGAGGCAACGGCGGCGATTTTTCCCTGTCGTCCACCTGCATGCCCGGACAGAAATTCAACTCCAGCACCAGTTGCGACGCGACGATCGGTTTCATGCCGACGGCAAACGGCCCCCGGTCCACCGAGCTGCAATTCGCGCTGTCCGTCGGATCCATCAAGGGCGCCTACAACTTTTCGGTGACAGGTATCGGAGGAACGGCCGGGCCGGCGCCGACAGTGACGGTGGTCGAGTTCTACAACATGGGCCTCGACCATTACTTCATCACGTACGGGGCGCAGGAGATCAGCGACCTCGACACCGGTGTTCACAAGGGCTGGGCGCGCACGGGTTACTCGTTCAATGCCTACACGGCGGCGCAGGCCGGAACTTCCCCGGTCTGCCGCTTCTACATTCCACCCGCGCTCGGCGACTCGCACTTCTTCGGGCGCGGCACGGCCGAGTGCGACGCGACCGGGCAGAAGAATCCGACCTTCGTGAACGAGGACCCGGCGTTCATGCAGATGTTCCTGCCGGTCGCCGGCGTATGTCCGGCAGGAACCATTGAAATCTACCGCGTGTTCAGCAACCGGCCGGATGCGAACCATCGCTACATGACGGACAAGGCGCTGCGGCAGATGATGGTGGACAAGGGCTGGCTCGCCGAAGGGGACGGGCCGAACCTCGTCGTCATGTGCGCACCGGGGTGAGCGAGAGGGTGATCACAGGGAGTTGGAATATTCGCGTGGACGCCCTATCCGCCAGCGCCTATGCTTGCGATGCCTGTTGCCCGGTGTAAATAAGAACTATCCCGCAAGCCGGCGCAGGTCGAGGTGCCACCTGGGGAGGGACGCATGCTCACGAATGGCTCGGCAAGATGGATCGCCACATCGCTTTTCATTCCGGCATTTGCCACGGTTCTTGCGGTCTCGGCCGTGCCGGCGCTGGCCGGACCGATCGCCAGCCTGAGCCGCACCATCGTGGCCTTCGACCATATCGGAGTCCAAAGGCCGAGTAGCGTCCAGCCGGTGTTTGTCACCAACACGGGTGATGCTCCGCTGACCATTTCCGGGTTGACGATCGGCGCCCGCAGCCCCGCCCCGGCGGCCGCATTCATTGTGGCCGGGACCTGCACGCCACCGCTGACGCTGCCCCCCAACGCCCGGTGCCGCGTCGACTTAACGGTGTACGACGCAAACGAGACTTTCTACGTAGGCGGTTATTCGAGCCACGCGACATTTTCGCTGCAGTCGGATTCGTCGGTCCCGGCGCCCGACGTCGCGCTGACCACCTTCTCGGTCTTCGACCTCGGCGCCTTCGAGGCACCACGGCCGACGCCCGAGTGGATCGATTTCCCGGCCTTGCCACTCGGCGCGCCAGCAGCGGAGCAGACCCTGTCCATCGCCAACATCGGCACGAATAATCTTGGCTTGGTCAGCATCGGTCTCGCCGGCGGCAACAGCAGTGAATTCACGTTGACATCCTCCACCTGCGTCGCTGGCGTCGCGCTTGCCCCGGGCACGAACTGCCAGGCCATGATCGCGTTCCAGCCGACGGCGAGCGGCCCGCGCGCGACGGAGCTGCAATTGAATGTAAAGTACGCAGCTCCTGGCCTCAACTTCAATGCGACCTACCCCGTTTCCATCACCGGCGTAGGCGGCCCGACCGGGCCGGGGCCCATCGTGACGGTGGTCGAGTTCTACAATGCGGGCCTCGACCATTACTTCATCACGTACGGGGCGCAGGAGATCAGCGACCTCGACACCGGTGTTCACAAGGGCTGGGCGCGCACGGGTTACTCGTTCAATGCCTACACGGCGGCGCAGGCCGGAACTTCCCCGGTCTGCCGCTTCTACATTCCACCCGCGCTCGGCGACTCGCACTTCTTCGGGCGCGGCACGGCCGAGTGCGACGCGACCGGGCAGAAGAATCCGACCTTCGTGAACGAGGACCCGGCGTTCATGCAGATGTTCCTGCCGGTCGCCGGCGTATGTCCGGCAGGAACCATTGAAATCTACCGCGTGTTCAGCAACCGGCCGGATGCGAACCATCGCTACATGACGGACAAGGCGCTGCGGCAGATGATGGTGGACAAGGGCTGGCTCGCCGAAGGGGACGGGCCGAACCTCGTCGTCATGTGCGCACCCACGTAGCGCGCACCGCGCAGAACCGTCAGTCGGCGCTCGCCCCAGCACGCGCCGGTGCCGCGCGCGACACCCGCCTAGGCTCCCCGGCGCGCCGGTCGAGGAGATCGCGTTCACGCCATACGGGTAATGACTCCGTAGACACGAACCACTCGCGCGCCCTAGAATTGCCGCCGTTCAAACTCTTCATGGACCTATTGTGAAGTATTTTGCTTTGTGGTGCGTTGCATTCGTGCTCTCCGTCGTGGCCGGCGCCGCGGGGGCACTGCCCGGGACCTTCTCGATCCAGCAGATCTTCTCCAACTCTGACGGCACGGTGCAGTTCGTGGTGATTTACGACAAAGGTGAGAACGATTGCGACGCGGGCGAGAATAAGTGGGCCGGCCTGTCGTTGATAAGCACGGGACCGGGCCCGCAACAAAAGTACGTCTTTCCTACGAATCTTCCGACCTGCAGGACCTCGGGCCGCCACATGCTCATCGCCACCGATGGATTCGCCACGCTGGGGATCGTCGCACCGGATTACGTCATCCCGAACGGCTTTCTGCAAATGCCCGGCGGCGCCGTCAGCTTCGCCGGTGTGGGTTACATGTCATACATCGCGCTCCCGAACGACGGCGTGACAGCCCTCAGATTCGACGGCACGCCCATCCAGAACGTTGCGACCAACCTTGCCGGCGCGTCGGCGTCGGTCGCGCCAGGGATGACGCCGGCGCCGGTGACTGTCGTCGAGTTCTACAACATGGACCTCGACCATTATTTCATCACGTATGGAGCCCAGGAGATCAGCGATCTCGACACCGGCGTGCACAAGGGCTGGGCGCGCACCGGTTATTCATTCAAGACCTACACGACCGCGCAGGCAGGGACCTCGCCGGTGTGCCGCTTCTACATTCCGCCAGCGCTAGGCGACTCGCACTTCTTCGGGCGCGGCACTGACGAATGCGACGCCACCGGAGAGAAGAACCCGAGCTTCGTGAACGAGGATCCGGCGTTCATGCAGATGTTCCTGCCGGTCGCCGGCGTATGTCCGGCAGGAACCATTGAAATCTACCGCGTGTTCAGCAACCGGCCCGACGCCAACCACCGCTACATGACGGACAAGACGGTGCGGCAGATGATGGTCGACAAGGGCTGGCTCGCGGAAGGCGACGGACCCAACCTCGTCGTCATGTGCGCGCCCGCATAGCGCGCACGGAGCAATCCGTCAGGCGGCGCCTGCTCCCGCGTGCGCCTGCCCGGGGTGCCAGCCCTTGGGGATGGAGGCCAGCAGTCGTTTCGTGTAGGCCTCGCGCGGATGGCGGTAGATCTCGTCGGAATTGGCGATTTCGACGATCTCGCCTTCGTTCATCACCATCACCTGGTCGGAGATGTATTTCACGACGGCCAGGTCGTGCGAGATGAAGATGTAGGACAGCGAGTATTCCGCCTGCAGGTCCTGCAGCAGGTTCAGCACCTGCGCCTGCACCGACACGTCCAGCGCCGACACCGATTCGTCGCAGATCAGGATGTCGGGTTTGAGCGTCAGGCAGCGCGCGATCGCGATGCGCTGGCGCTGCCCGCCCGAGAACTCGTGCGGGTATTTGTAGAACGAGACTTCGGGCAGGCCGACCTTGTGCAGCAGCTCGAACGCCAAGTCGGTGCGTTCCTGCGCGTTGGCGCCGATGCCGTGGATCTGCATCGGCTCGGTGAGGATCTGCCCGACGATGAAGCGCGGGTTCAGCGACGCGTAGGGATTCTGGAAGATGATCTGGATGCGCCGCTTGTACTGCATGAACTCCTTGGGCGACATCGCGAGGATGTCGCGGCCGTCGAAGAGCGCTTCGCCGGTGGTGGCCTCGTGCAGACGCATCAGCGTCAGGCCGACCGTGGTCTTGCCCGAACCCGATTCGCCGACCAGGCCCAGCGTCTTGCCCTTGGCCAGCGTGAACGACACGTCCTTGACCGCCTTGAATTCGCGCTTGCCGAAGATGCCCTCGCGCGAATAGAAGCTCTTGCCCAGGTTCCTGACGTCGAGCACCACGGTGTCACTGGCAGTGAGGCCGCGCAGCCGCTCGGGAATGTCGCGGGGCCCTTCGCCGTCGCCGGTCATGAAGTCGTCGATGACGGGAAGCCGTGCAGGGCGGCGGTCGATCTGCGGCCGGCACTTGAGCAGCGCCTTCGTGTAGGTGTCCTTCGGGTCCTCGAAGACCTGCTTCGCGGAGCCCTGCTCGCGAATCTCGCCGTTGCGCATCACGACGACACGGTCGGCGATTTCGCCCACCACGGCAAGGTCGTGCGTGATGAAGAGCACCGACATCTGGTGCTTCTTCTGCAGGGCGGCGATGAGGTCGAGGATCTGCTTCTGGATCGTGACGTCGAGCGCCGTCGTCGGCTCGTCGGCGATCAGGAGCTTGGGCTCGCAGGCGATGGCCATCGCGATCATCACCCGCTGCTGCTGGCCACCGGACATCTGCGACGGGAACTTGTCGATGCTGCGGTCGGGCTCGGGAATGCCGACCTCGGCCAGCAGCGCGATCGAGCGCTTGCGCGCGGCATCCCCGCGCAGGCCCATGTGGAGCCTTAGCACCTCCTCCAACTGGAAGCCGACGGTGAACACCGGGTTGAGCGACGTCATCGGCTCCTGGAAGATCATCGAGATGTCGGCACCGCGCAGTGCTCGCAGCTCGTTGGGCGGCATACCGACGATGTTGCGGCCGCCGTAGATGATCTGGCTCTTGGCGTCGATGATCGTATTTTCGGGCGGAAGGAGGCCGAGGATAGCGAGCGACGTCACGGACTTGCCGGAGCCCGACTCGCCCACCAGCGCGATCGTCGCGTTCTTCGGAATGTCGAAAGAGATGCCTTTCACGGCGTCGAACGTCGTGTGCTTGTCCAACCGGAACGTGACGCGCAGGTCGCGGATGCGGACCAGCGGGTCGAGCGAGATGTCGGATGGGTTCATCCCGTCCTGCCTTTGAGCTTGGGGTCGAGCGCGTCGCGCAGCGCGTCGGTGAAGAGGCTGAACGCGGTGACGAGCGTGGCCATCGCGAGGGTCGCGGCCACGAGCTGCCACCACTTGCCGAGGATCAGTTCGTTCTGTGCCTCGTTCAGCATCGAGCCCCACGACACGACGTCGACCGGCACGCCGAATCCAAGGAACGACAGGATGACCTCGGCCTTGATGAATCCGACGGTGAGGATCGACATCTGCACGAGCACGACGTGCGAGACGTTGGGGAAGATGTGCAGGAACATCCGGCGGCTGTTCGATGCGCCGAGCGCATCCGCGGCCATCACGTATTCGCGTCCCTTGTGCTTCAGGTATTCGGCGCGGATCAGGCGGAAAACGCCGCTCCAGCCGGTAAGGCCCAGGATCAGGACGATTGTGAACGTTCCCTTCTGCTGCAGCACCGCCGCGACGGCGAGGATCAGCAGCAGGTAGGGGATGGAGCTGAACACGCTGTAGAACCAGTTCAGCACGTCGTCGACCCAGCGTCCGTAGTAACCGGCGAACGCGCCCAGCACGGTGCCGATGAACACGGCGAGAACGGCCGACGCGAGGCCGACGAAGATCGACGTCTCGGAGCCCTTGATCGTCTTGGCGATGATGTCGCGGCCCCACTTGTCGCCACCGAAGGGCAGCGTCGCGCGGCGCTCCTCCGCGGCCGCGACCTTGGCGCCGCTCTCGCTCTTGCGGATGTCGTTCATGACGTCGGCGAGCGGGTCGATGACCTTGTTCTCGTCCGCCGTGGGCGCAGCCGTCTCGCTCTTGAGTGGCGGAGCGGCGGACGGACTCGCGGCGCCTTCGGACGCGGCACCGGTTGTTGTTGCCGGCGCTCCGGACGACGGAGCCGCGGGCTCCGGCGAATAGTTGAGCCATGACGGCGGCGCGTAGTTGACGCCGACTTCCTTCGCCCAGTCCTTCGCCACCAGACCGGCGGCGGAGGCCACCATCAGCAGAATGAACGCGACGACGATGGCCAGCGACACCATCGCGACCTTGTCGGTCTTGAGACGCCGCCACGCGAGCGTCCACAGGCCCGGGGATACGGTGTGCGCGATTTCGCGCGCCGGCGCGATCGGGGACTTCAATGCGGTGTCGTTCGGCATCACCGTCCCCTATTTCAACTGGACCCGCGGATCGACGGCCTTGTACATCAAGTCGGCGAGCAGGTTGGTGATGATCGTGGCGAACGCCACGTACACGGTGATGGCCTTGATGACCGGGAAGTCAGAGCGCTCGACGGCCAGGATGACCTCGCGCCCGATGCCCGGGATCGAGAAGAAGCGTTCGATGAGGAACGAACCGAGCAGCAGTCCAGGCAGTTCGGCCATCAAGTTGGTGATGATCGGGATCGACGCGTTGCGCAGCACGTGGATCCACATGATCCGGTTTTCGCCAACGCCCTTCGCGCGCGCGGTGCGCACGTAGTCCTGGTTGATCTCGTCCAAGACGAACGTGCGGTAGAGCCGCAGGTTGGGCGCGATGCTGACCACCAGCGCGATCAGGATGGGTAGCGACGCGTACTTGGTCAGGTTTTCCCAGAAATCGTTGCCCCATCCCTGCACGGGGAACCAGCCCAGCTTGTAGGCGAACACATACTGGAAAACGATGATGTACACGAGGATCGATATCGACAGTCCCACCGTGCAGACGATCATCACCATCCGGTCGGTAAGCGAACCTCTGACGTAGGCGACGGCGAGCGCCAGGCCGACGGCGATGAACGTGACCAGAATCAGAAGCGGAATCAGCACGGTCAGCGACGGGCCGAGGCGTGTCGCCAGGATGTGCGACACGCTTTCGTTGGTGCTCCACGACGCGCCGAAGTCCGCCGTCAGGATCTGCTTGACGAAGATCCCCAGCTGCACGTAGTACGGCTGATCGACGCCCAGCTGGCGGCGGATGTTGTCGATCTGTTCCTGGTTGGAGATCTTGCCGGCAAGCACATAGGCCGGGTCGCCACCCACCCAGTTGAACAGGAAGAACACGAGCAGCACGACGCCGAGCATCGTCGGGGCCATCTGCCACAACCGCCTGATGATGTACGCAGCCATCGTGGTTTCGCTGCCTTCCTGCGCGTTACTTCGTGTTCGGCGCCACGTCGAGATACTGCCACTGCGCGTGGAGGATCGGATGCTTCTTGTAGCCTTCCACCCGCGGCTGGATCAGCTGGTTGCGGTAGCGACTGATGGTGAGCCGCCACGGCGCGTAGGCTTCGGCGATGCGCGTCATCTCCTGATAAAGCTTATCGCGTTCCGGCCCGGGAGGCATCTTCAGCGTCCGCGCATAGAGCGCATCATATTCCGGAATCTTCGCGCAGCCGCCGTTGCTTGCCCCGATGTTGGGCCCGTACAGGAGCTGCATGAAGTTGTCGCCGTCGGGATAATCGGCGATCCATGCCGCCGGCCGGCTCATGACCTTGCACTGCTTCTCCATCTTGAGGAGCTCGGCGAACTTGTCCTTGTGCACGTCCATCTGGATGCCGATGGCGTCGAGCGATTTCTTCCACATCTCGTCCTGCTGGCGGCCCAGCGTGTCCGGCCGCGAGAATAGCGTGACGACGAGCGGCTTGCCATCCGGCGTCATCCGCTTGCCGTCCGGCCCTTTCTTGTAGCCGAAACGATCGAGCAGCGCATTGGCCGCCACGGGATCGTACTTGATGCTGCTCTTCCAGTCGGGCACGTGGCCGACCACACCCGGCGGGATCGGGTACAGCGCCTCCACCGCCTGGCCGTTGCGGATCACCTTGATGTCTTCGGCAGCGTTGTAGGACATCGCCATCGCGCGGCGCAGCGCGATCTTTTCCTTGGTGAGGCCGCCGACGACCGGGTCCTGCAGATTCCAGTAAACGTACGAGATTTCCGGATCGACGATGCGGTCGAGGCGAATGCCCTTGGCCGCCAGCTCGGGCTTCAGCTTGCCGTCGGCTGAGATCGCCTGCGGCGCGAGCGGACCCTCCATGTTCATGATGTCGAGCTCGCGGTTCTGGAAGGCGAGCCAGCGTGCCTGGTCCTCCTCGATGATGCTGACCTCGACGCGGCCGACCTGCGGCATCTTCTTGCCCTTCATCTGCGCGACGAGCTTCTGATCGGCGGCATCCTGCGGTACAAAGTCCCAGATGAAGCCACGGTAATTCGGGTTCGCCTCGAGCACGATCTTCGAGCTGCGCACCCACTGCGCCAGCTTGTACGGGCCCGAGCCTACCGGGTTGGACATCACGCGGCCGTCGACCCCCGCATATTTTTCGACGACCTCGCGCGCGACGATGGCCGTCGGCTCGTGCGCGAGGACATACGGCAGGTTGTAGTCGGTGTCCTTGAGCCGCAGCCTGATCGTGTACCTGTCGACGGCCTCCAGTCCCGGAAGCTTCTTGTCGTAGTCGAACTTGCCGGAGGCCTTCGCCGCCGCGATTTCCTCGTCCAGGCCCAGGAACTTGCCCTCGACCAGAAAGACCCACGGCGACCGGATCTTCGGGTCGGCCAGGCGCTTGAGCGAATAGATGACGTCGTCCGCCGTAAGCTCGCGCTTCTTGCCGCCGAAGGCCGGGTCGTCGTTGAACAGGATGCCCTTCTTGAGCTTGATCGTGTACGTCTTGCCGTTATCGGTGATCTGCGGAAGCGACTCCGCGGCGAGCGGCACGATCTTCGACGGCCGCGCCAAATAGTCGTACGTATACAGCGTGTCGAAGATCGCCTGGATGATCGTGCCGGAATAAAGGTCGTTGCCGGCGACGGGATCGAAGCCCGTTTCCCCCGCGGGAAACACGTCCCGGATCACCTTGTTCATGTCCGCGGCGGGCGCGAGCGGCGCGGCGCAGGCCAGCAGTGTCAGCAGTACAGCGGGGACGGTGCGCAGAAAAACCGGAAACCGCATCAGAAGACGCTCCACATCATTTTTCTCCCGGGTGATCCGTCGGCGTCCGCAGCCGAAGCCGTCGCCGCCTTGAAAAAAGCCTGCCAATGTACCATTCCACACCCAATCCGCGCCATGTCGTTCTGCCCCTTCGCTCATGCCTTCCGCCAGCCGCACTGTTCCGGCCCGCGACGAGCCACGCGAGGCTCCGGTGAAACCCGCCTACTGGGACGAGGCGACGCGCTCCCTTGGCGAGCGTGATGCCGTCATGGCGCGCCTCGTCGCGGCATTCCCGGGGATCCACGTCGTTCGGCGTGGCGACCCCTTTACGACGCTGGCGCGCGCCATCGTCGGCCAGCAGATATCCGTGAAGGCCGCGCAGACGATCTGGGAAAGGCTCGTCGCCGCGACCGGCGGCACCGGCCGGCCGATCCACCTCGATCCCGCGCGCGTCGGTCGCACGCGCATGCCGACGCTGCGCCGCGTCGGCCTGTCGCAGGGCAAGGCGGAGTACATCCGTGACCTCGCCCGCCATTTCGTGTCCGGCGCCCTCGACCCGCGCGAATGGCCAGTGCTCTCCGACGAAGACCTGATCGAACGGCTGACGGCCGTGAAAGGCATCGGCCGTTGGACCGCGGAGATGTTCCTCATGTTCCACGAACTGCGCCCGGACGTATTGCCGGTGGCCGACATCGGCTTGCAAAAAGCGATCGCCTTGCACTACCACGACGGCAACAGGCTCCCCGTCGCGGAACTGCGCGAATTCGCTGCGATTTGGGCGCCGTGGCGCAGCGTCGCGACGTGGTATCTGTGGCGCTCGCTCGATCCCATCCCCGTCGATTACTAGCGGGGGCTCGCGCTAGCCGAGTCTTCCGTCCACGAGATGCAGCGTGCGATCGGTGCGCGCGGCCAAGTCCGGGTCGTGCGTGACGATCACGATGGCCGTGCCGCCGACGGCATTGAGCTCGAGCATGAGGTCGAACACTTCGCCGGCGGTGCGGCGGTCGAGGTTGCCGGTCGGTTCGTCCGCGAGCACGCACTTGGGTTGCGTCACCAATGCGCGCGCAAGCGCCACGCGTTGCCGTTCGCCGCCGGACAGTTCGCCGGGCCGGTGCTTCAGCCGATGCGAGAGGCCGACGCGCGCGAGCATCGCGGCGGCGGTCTCGCTCGCATCGTGCGGAGACATCCGGCGTATCAGGAGCGGCATCGCCGTGTTCTCGACCGCATTGAACTCCGGCAGCAGATGGTGGAACTGGTACATGAAGCCAAGCGCGCGATTGCGCACCTGCCCGCGCTGCGCTTCAGACTGCGCGGCGAAATCGACGCCGTCGACTTCGACATGGCCCGCGGTCGGCGAGTCGAGCCCGCCCAGCAGATGCAAGAGCGTGCTCTTGCCCGACCCGGACACGCCGACGATCGCAAGCCGCTCTCCGGGCATGACGGCAAGGTCGACACCGTTCAGCACGGCGACATCCAGCGGACCGCTGGTGTAGGTCTTGGCGAGACCGCGGCAGGCAATGACCGGCGTCGCCGCGTCGAAGGGCGCGTCATTCATAGCGCAACGCGTCCGCGGGATTGACCCGTGCGGCCTTCCACGCGGGGTAAACCGTCGCGACGAGCGCCAGCCCGAGCGCTATGGCGGCGATGGTGACAACGTCGGCGCGCTGCAGGTCGGAGGGCAGTTCGCTGATGTAATAAACCGACTTGTCGAGGAATTGCGTGTTGAGAAGCCGCTCGAGGAACGGGAGCACGGTGCCGATGTTGAGCGCCAGCAGGATGCCCGCCAGCACGCCGATCGCCGTGCCGATGATCCCGATCAGCGCGCCTTGCACGATGAAGATCGCCATGATCGACAGCGGCGACGATCCCAGCGTGCGCAGAATCGCGATGTCCGCCTGCTTGTCGGTGACGACCATCACCTGCGCCGACACGATGTTGAACGCGGCCACGGCGACGATCAGCGTCAGGATGATGAACATCACGCGTTTTTCGATCTGCACGGCGCGGAAGAAGTTGGCGTGGCTTTGCGTCCAGTCGCGCACGTTGGCCGACACCGGCATCTGCTGCCAGAGTTCGCGCGCAACCGCCGGCGCGGCGTAGAGATCGTCGAGCTTGAGGCGCACGCCGGACACGCCGTCGAGGCGATAGAGTTTCTGCGCGTCCTCGATGTTGACCAGCGCCAACCCGCTGTCGAACTCGTACATCCCGACCTCGAAGATGCCCACGACCTTGAAGCTCTTCACGCGCGGCAGCGTCCCGGCCGGCGTGATCGTGCCCTGTGGCGTGATCACGACGACCGAATCGCCGGGCAGCACGCCCAGCGCCCGCGCGACCTCGCCGCCCAGCACGATGCCGAACGAACCGGGCACGAGATCCGACAGCGCGCCGCGGCGCATGTGTTCGCCGATGTCGGCCACCGAGCCCTCGAGCGCCGGGTCGATGCCGCGGATCAGCACGCCGCGATTGGCGTCGCCCGCCACGAGCATCGCCTGCCCGAGGACATACGGCGCCGCGCCGATCACGCGCGGATTCCGCTTCGCGAGCGCCGCAATGCTCTGCCAGTTCGCGAGCTGCGGAATGCCCTGCACCTCGATGTGCGACGCAACCGACAGAATGCGGTTGCGCAGCTCCTGCTGGAATCCATTCATTACCGACAGCACGACGATCAGCGCCGCGACGCCGAGCGCGATGCCGGCCATCGACATCAGCGAGATGAAGGAAATGAACGTGTTGCGGCCCGATCCCTTGCGGGCGCGCGTGTAGCGAAGGCCGACTGCCAGTTCGTAGGGAGACACTTAAGCGCGATTATCGCATGTTAGGCTAGCCACTCCTCATGCGCCTCACCATCGCCGTTCCCGATCTGCTGGCACAAGACCGTGCAATGCTGGACGCGATGCCGGCGCTCGCGAGACTCGTTCATTACGCGAGCGCGCCCGACGTGCGGCGGGGAAATCTCGACGAATTTCTCCTTCGCGCGGTCTCCGCACCACCGGCAGCGGCGATCGCACCGCTCGCCGCACTGGGTGCGGGATTCGATCCAGGCGAGCGCTATGTGCTGCGCGCCGATCCGGTTTCGCTGGTCGCCGGCCATACCGACGTCGTGCTCGGCGCACGCATCGACGACCTCGACGTGGCGGAAACCGAGGCGCTGGCGGCCACACTCAACGCGCACTTCCGTGGAGATGGCCTCGTGTTCCACGCGCCGCGTCCGGACGCGTGGTTCGTCACCGTGCGTGCGCCGCCGGACCTTGCATCGACGCCGCTGTCCGCCGTGCATGGCGCGATCTATCCGCACCTGCCTTCCGGCGCCGACGCGGGACGTTGGCGCCGCTGGCTCTCCGAAATGCAGATGCTGCTGCATGAGCATCCGGTGAGCGTCGCGCGCGAGAAACGCGGCCGCGTGCCGGTGACGGGAATCTGGATTTCCGAGGGTGGCCGCTTGAGCGACGCGGCGGGCGACCCGACGGCCGCGATCTTCGCCGTGCGCGGCCGGCCCGGCGACGTCTCGCGCGGCTTGGCGCAACTGCTTGGGAATGCCGCGGGCGATCCGCCGCCCGATTTCGCAGCCCTTGGCGAGCACGACAACGCGATCGTCGTTCTCGATCCGCCCAGCGCCTCGCACGCGACCGCCGTCGATCGCTTGTGGCTCTCGCCAGCGGTCGCCGCGCTGGAAAGCGGAACGCTGTCGACGCTGGTGCTCGTCGCCGATGGCAACGGCGTGGCGGCGGCCTGGCGCGCGCAACGGCCGTCGTTCATACGCCGCGCGCGTGCCCGCTTCGCGGCGCAATCCTTCGCGCCACCATCCGTCGCGGCGGACGACCGATGACGGTCGACATCGTCCGTCGCGCCGTTCCGCCCGCAGCGCAGACGCTGGAAGCGGCGGGTCTGCCCGCCGTGCTCGCGCGCATCTACGCGGCGCGCGGCATCACCGCCGTCGCCCAACTCGACCACGGCTTCGCGGCGCTGCCGCCGCATGACGGTTTGATGGGCATCGCCGCGGCGGCGGAGCGTCTCGCAGAGGCGATCGCCGCACGCGAAAGGATCGTCATCGTCGCCGACTACGACGCCGATGGCGCCACCGCGTGCGCCGTCGGCGTGCGCGGCTTGCGCGCAATGGGCGCCGACATCGACTTCATCGTTCCCAACCGGTTCGAGTTCGGCTACGGCCTGACGCCGGAGATTGTCGCACTCGCCTCGCAGATGAACCCGCGCCTGCTCGTCACCGTAGACAACGGCATCGCCAGCGTCGACGGCGTGGCGGCGGCGGCCGCGCGCGGAATCGACGTGCTGATCACCGACCACCACCTGCCGGGCGCGACGCTGCCGTCGCCGGCGATCATCGTCAACCCGAACCAGCCGGGCTGCACGTTCCCGAGCAAGCACTTAGCCGGCGTGGGCGTCATGTTCTACGTTCTGTTCGCCACGCGCGCGCGGCTGCGCGCCGGCGGCGCGTTCGCGGGACGCGACGAGCCCAACCTGGCCGGCCTCGCTGACCTGGTGGCGCTCGGCACCGTCGCCGACGTCGTGCGCCTGGACCAGGTGAACCGGATCTTCGTCGAACAGGGGCTCGCTCGCATACGGGCTGGCCGCGCGCAACCCGGCGTGCTTGCGCTGTTCGCCGTGGCCGGACGCGACGCGCGCCGGGCCACCGCCTTCGACTTGGGCTTCGTCGCCGGTCCGCGCCTCAATGCGGCAGGACGCCTGGCCGACATGACGGTCGGCATTCGCTGCCTGCTGGCGACGACGGACGGCGAGGCGATGGCGCTCGCGCAAGAACTTGACCGTCTGAACCGCGAACGCCGCGACGTCGAAGCCGCGATGCAGGAAGCGGCGCTGGCCGACCTGCGCGATGCCGACGACGTGGCCGCCGCAGGCCAATTCACGTTGTGCCTTTTCCGCGAGGGCTGGCATCAGGGCGTGGTCGGGATCGTCGCCTCGCGCCTCAAGGACCGTTTTCACCGGCCCGCGATCGTCTTCGCGCGCGGGGCCAACGGTGAACTCAAGGGCTCCGGCCGCGGGATCGAGGGCTTCCACCTGCGCGACGCGCTCGACCTCGTGGCCAAGCGGGAGCCCGGTCTCATCGCGCGCTTTGGCGGCCACGCCTTCGCCGCGGGACTGTCCATCGACGAGGCCGCGTTGCCGACTTTCGCCGCGGCGTTCGAAGAGGTCGCCCGCGAATGGCTGACGCCGGCCCTGCTCCATCGGACCCACGAATCCGACGGTGCCCTTCCTCCCGGCGAGCTGACGCTGGAACTGGCCGCCACCTTGCGCGAACGGGTCTGGGGCCAGGGGATGCCGGCGCCCGCCTTCGACGACACGTTCGACGTGCAGGACGCCCGGGTCGTGGGCGGCAAGCACTCGCGCCTCACGTTGCGGCGCGGCAAGGAGCGCTTCGACGCCATCCTCTTCCACCACGCGGAAGTGCTTCCCCGCCGCATCCGGGCCGCTTTCCGGCCGGAGGTGAACGAGTGGCAAGGGACGACGTCGCTGCAACTGACGATAGAGCACTGGCTGCCTGCCTGACCCCAGCGCCTGGCGGCATTCGCACCCTCGCAGCATAGCGGTTCTGCGGATGCTTCGGCCCGACCGGCGGAACCCGTTCCCAAGCGTGAACAGCTATGACCGTAACATATTGTTATTTAAACAATTAACGAGGTTAGTGAACACTGACCGCGAAAGCGTCACGAAACCGACATTCGTCCTTGTGCAACGCACCATTTCCCATTATATTTGAATGGTTTGGCGCCCCGGAATCGCCCGGCGGTGCGATCAGAAGAACAACCAAGGGAAATCCATGCGTCTGACGGGAAAGGTCTCGATCATCACCGGCGCGGCCCAAGGCATCGGCCGCGCGACGGCCGTGAAATTCGCCAGGGAAGGCGCCAAGGTCGCCGTGTGCGACGTCAATACCGTCGCCATCGACGAAACGGTCAAGCTGATCCAGGACGCGGGCGGAGAAGCCGCCGGCTACCGCGTCGATGTCACCGACAAGGCCAGCATCGCGCAGATGGTCGAAGGCGTCATGGCCAAGTGGGGCCGGATCGACACGCTCGTCAACAACGCGGGCATCGTGCAGGACGCGCAATTCAAGAAGATGAGCGAAGAGCAGTTCGACCGCGTCATCGACGTGAACCTGAAGGGCGTCTACAACTGCACGAAGGCCGTCGTGGACATCATGCTCGCTCAGAATTCGGGCTGCATCCTCAATGCGTCGTCGATCGTCGGCATCTACGGCAACTTCGGCCAGACCAACTATGCGGCCACCAAGTTCGGCGTCATCGGCATGGTCAAGACGTGGGCGCGCGAACTGGGCAGCAAGGGCATTCGCGCGAACGCGATCTGCCCGGGCTATATCCACACGCCGATCCTCGCGTCGATGCCGGCGAAGGTTCTCAAGATGATCGAGGACAAGGTTCCGATGGGGCGCCTGGGGCAGCCCGAGGAAATCGCCAACACCTACGCATGGCTCGCCTCGGACGAGGCCTCCTACATCAACGGCGCCGTCATCGAGGTTTCCGGCGGCGTGACCATCTGACGGACCGGGGTCGTTCCGGAAACCGCGACTCTGGCGGCCCCAGGCCCGTTTGTCGCTAGCACTTTCGGCGGACTTCCCGCCCACGCTCTCCGCGCGGTAGCATTCGTGACTCGTCACCCGAAGCCTTAAGCGACCGCCATGCCGAACCGTTCCTGCCTGCTCGTCATCGTCCTGGCCTTTGCCGCAGCCGCGCTTGCGCCCACCGCCGCTGCCCAGAAGAAATTCCAGCCCGCCAGCAATTACATCTGTCCCAACAATTCCGACACGGGACTCGACTGCTATCTGGACGCCGTGCGCCACCTGTACACGATGTGCCGCAACGTGAAGAGCATTGAGGTCATCGAGTTCGGCTACGAAAAGTCGCAGGAAGGCGTGAACGGCGCCAAGAGCGACTCCTGCATCGACAAGCAGAAGGCCAACATCGTGCGGCCCTATCAAGCAGCGCTGGCTGAAGCCAAGTTATCGAAGGAAGCGGCCAGCGGCCTGCGCACGCTGCAGGAGCTGTGGCTGCAAGCGCTGGCCGGGCTCACCTGGAAGACGGGCGAAACGGACGAGGAATACAAGGTCCGCGTCGCGCGGCCCTATGTCGCGTTCGTCGAATGGTCGGAATCCATCAAGAAGCTCGTGGCCGAAATGCCCAAGACTATGCCCAAGACCAAAACCGCGGCCGCGGCTCCCGCTGCGAAGAAGCCCAAGGTCAAGGCGGCCGTCAACTGAACCCCGCGCCGCACGCCCTGCCCCGCGCGGGCGAGCCGGTCGCACTGACGAACGATCCCTCGCCGGACATCACCGCCGCGACCATTCCCGACGACTCCGCGCTCGCCGCCATCTTCGGCGAAGGCGGCACGCTGGCGCGCGAACTTCCGGGCTTTCATTTCCGGCCGCAGCAACTCGCCATGGCGGAATCCGTGGCGCGGACCATCGCCGAACGCGGCCAGCTGATCGCCGAGGCCGGCACCGGCACCGGCAAGACATTCGCCTATCTGGTCCCGGCGCTGCTGTATGGCGGCAAGGTGATCGTCTCCACGGGCACCAAGACGCTGCAGGACCAACTCTTCGAGCGCGACCTTCCGCTGGTGCGCGACGCGCTGCGCGTGCCGGTGACCATCGCGCTGCTCAAGGGACGCGCCAATTACGTCTGCCATTACCACCTGGAGCGCGCGTCGCACGAGGACCGGCTGCCGTCGCGCGACGACGTGCGCCATCTTTCGAAGATCATCGCCTTCTCGCGTGCGACGCAGCGCGGCGACCGGGCGGAACTGGCCGACGTTCCCGAAAACGCGACGATCTGGCCGCTCGTCACATCGACGCGCGACAACTGCCTCGGCCAGAACTGCGCCTATCACGGCGACTGCTTCGTGCTGAAGGCGCGGCGCGACGCGCTCGAGGCCGATGTCGTCGTCGTCAACCACCACCTCTTTTTCGCCGACGTCATGCTGCGCGACGAAGGCGTGTCCGAGCTGTTGCCCAACTGCAACACGGTCATCCTCGACGAGGCGCACCAGCTGCCGGACACGGCCACGCTCTTCTTCGGCGAACAGGTCGGTGCCGGACAGCTCGCCGAACTGGCGCGCGATGCGGAAGTGGTCTCGCGCACGGCCGCGCGCGATGTGCCGGACCTTCCCGACGCCGCCGCGGAACTCATTCCCGCAATCCAGAAACTCCGCCTGGCCGCCGGCAACATTCCCGGCAAGTTCCCGCGCGATGCGGCACTTGCGCGCGCCGGATTTGCCGACGCTCTGGACGGCCTCGCCGCCGTGCTCGATCGGCTCGCCACCGAGCTCGGTCACTTCGCCGAACGCGGCGAGGAGCTGGCGCTGGTCGCGCGGCGCGCGGAAGAAGCCGCGCGCCAGGTCGCGCGCTGGCGCGACGGACACACCGCCATTCCCGAAAGCCCCGACGACACGCAGGACTGGATCCGCTGGATCGACGTGACGCCCTACGGCTTCCAGCTGCAGGCGTCGCCGCTTTCCATCGCGCCGCTCTTTCGCCGCCAGGTGGAGTCCACGGCGCGCGCGTGGATCTTCACATCGGCCACGCTCGCCGTCGCCGGCGATTTTTCCCTGTATGTGCAGCAACTCGGCCTCGACCACGCGGCCAGCGGCGCGTGGGACAGTCCGTTCGACTACTCGACGCAGGGGCTGCTCTACGTCCCGAAGGGTCTGCCGCCACCCAATTCGCTCGAGCACACGGACGCCGTCGTCGACGCGGCGCTGCCGTTGCTGCGCGCGAGCGGCGGGCGCGCCTTCCTGCTCTTCACCACGCTGCGCGCGTTGCAGCACGCGCGCGAGCGGCTCGCCGGCGCATTCGAGCGCGAAGGCCTCGATTATCCGCTGCTGGTGCAGGGCGACGGATCGAAGTCCGAGCTGCTGGTGCGCTTTCGCGAACTGGGCAACGCCGTCCTCCTGGGCAGCGCAAGCTTCTGGGAAGGTGTCGACGTGCCGGGCGCCGCGCTGTCGCTGGTCGTCATCGACAAGTTGCCGTTCGCGCCGCCGGACGATCCCCTGTTCGCGGCGCGCCTGGACCGCCTCAAGGACGAAGGGCGCAATCCGTTCATGGAATGGCAGCTGCCGCAGGCAGCCATAGCGCTCAAGCAGGGCGCCGGACGGCTGATTCGCACCGAGACCGACCGCGGCGTGCTGATGATCTGCGACCCGCGGCTGGTGGACAAGCCTTACGGGCGGCGCATCTGGCAGGCGCTGCCGCCGATGCAGCGTACGCGCGAGGCGGGAGACGCGGTCGCGTTCTTGCGTGGAAACTGAGTCAGGAACGCCCGCTGGCCGGAAGGCGCCGGGCTACCAGAACTTCCACCACGGCTTGGTTGCGAGCTCGCCGGTGGCCTGCACGCCAAGGGTCGTGTTGTCCGGCGACCAGATCTGCCACCACGGCTTGTCGACGAAGCCCTTCGTGTACTTGCTGTCCGGGAACGTCTTGGCGAGGATCTGCCGCGAATCCTGAGCCAATTGCACCAGCCCCAGCTTTTCGTAGCTCGCCACGAGCACGTCGAGCGCATCGGCGTTGGACGGCGTCTGCGGATTGTTGATGAGGTTGAGCTGCGCGCGATTGGCGGCCGCGATATAGGCGCCGCGGTTGTAGTAATAGCGCGCGACCTTGACCTCATATGTGCCGAGCGCATTGTTGAGGTACTTCATGCGCAGGATGGAGTCGTCGTAGTACTGGCTTTCCGGATAGCGCGTGACAAGGTCCTTGAATGCCGCGAACGACGCGCGCATCTCCTTGGGGTCGCGCTCCGACGGGTCGAGCTCGTAGACGTAGCCGAAGAGGCCCTGGTCCTCGCGGAAATGCACGAGGCCCTTCAGGTAATACGCGTAGTCGACGTTTGGGTGATTGGGATACGTGCGGATGAAGCGGTCGCAGTTGGCGATGGCCGCGGCCGGTTCACCGGCGCGCCAGTTGGTGAACGCGGCCTCGAGGATCGCCTGCTGCGCGTAGCGGCCGTACGGATAGCGCGCCTCCAGCGTCTCGAAGAGCTTCGTCGCCCGCGTATAATTGCCCTGCAGCAGCGCGCTGTGTGCTTCGCGGTAGATCTGGTCGGCCGACCATCCCGCGGTCTCGTCCTTGCCGGCATTGGGCAGCAGGCTGCACCCGGCGAGCGCAAGCGCGAGCAGCACCAACGCAATGGCCACGCGCCACGATTCGATCGACTTCGACATCCGCATCCGCCGCAACTTGATTCCTGTGCGGCAATTATAACCGACCCATGGCCCCGGCTTCATCCAGCGTCGCCGTACCGTTGCGCCATGCGCTGACCGTGCCGCGGACGGCCGCCGGGCAGAGGCTCGACCAGGCGCTCGCCCAATTGTTGCCGCAACACTCGCGCAGCCGCCTCAAGGGCTGGATCGAAGCCGGACTCGTGACCGTCGACGCCGTCGCGGCCACGGAACCGTCGGCGAAAGTGCGCGGCGGCGAAACCATCGCGGTCACCGAAGGCGTGGATCCGCACGCGACGGCGGCGGCACCCGAAGCCATTCCGCTGGCGATTCCGTACGAGGACGCCGCGATCATCGTGCTCGACAAACCGGCAGGGCTTGTCGTGCATCCGGGCAGCGGCAACTGGGACGGCACGCTGCTGAACGCGCTGCTGCACCACGCCCCTGCGCTGGCGTCGCTGCCGCGCGCGGGCATCGTCCACCGGCTCGACAAGGAAACGAGCGGCCTCATGGTCGTGGCCAGGACGCGGGAGGCGCAGACGGACCTCGTCCGCCAGTTGCAGGCGCGCACGGTGACGCGCGAGTACGTGGCCGTCGTGCACGGCGACCTAAAGCGCGCCACCACCGTCGATGCGCCCATCGGCCGCCACCCGACGCAGCGCACGTCGATGGCGGTGGTTGCCACCGGCAAGCCGGCACGGACACACATCGAGATCGTCGCGAGATTCGGCGCCGCGACGCTCATCCGTTGCCGCCTCGAGACCGGACGCACGCATCAGATCCGCGTCCACCTGACCGCGCTCGGCCATCCGCTGCTGGGCGACCCGACCTATCGCGGACGTCGCGCTGCCGCCGCGTCGTTGCCGCCCGCGGCGCGGACCTTCGCGCGACAGGCGCTGCATGCGCAGCGGCTGGGATTGGCGCATCCGGCAACGCACGCACCGATGCAATGGGAAGCGGCGCCGCCGGCCGACTTTGCCGCGCTGGTGACAGCGCTGCGCGGGTCGTCCGCGCGATGACGGCATCGCTCGCGCAACGCGTCGCGCAGGCCGGACTCGACTGGATTGTTCCGGTCTGGGATGCGCCGTCCAACGTGGGCGCGCTGTCGACGACGCGCAACGGCGGCGTGTCCATCGGTACGCGCGCGACGCTCGACGTCGGCCCGGCTCTGCCAATCCAGGACGATGAATTGCCCGCGATCCTCGAGAACCGGCGTCGCCTGCGGTCGTTTCTTCCTTCTGCGCCGGTATGGCTGTCGCAGGTGCATGCGACGGGAGTCGTCATCGTCGATGGCGACAACGTGACAGCGCTGACGTCGTCGCCGCCCACGGCGGACGCGGCGGTCACGCGCGCGCCAGGTGTGGTGCTCGGTGTGCGCTCCGCCGATTGCTTGCCGGTATTGTTCGCCGACCGCGCAGGCACGGTCGTGGGCGCCGCGCACGCCGGTTGGCGTGGGCTCGCCTCGGGCATTCTCGAAGCGACGTTGCACGCGATGCGCGCGCCGCCTGCCGA
Source organism: uncultured beta proteobacterium (assembly GCA_963828045.1). Classification (GTDB taxonomy): domain Bacteria; phylum Pseudomonadota; class Gammaproteobacteria; order Burkholderiales; family Casimicrobiaceae; genus VBCG01. Next base: position 418,086 of record CAWHCM010000002.1, read on the forward strand.
CATCGTGGCGTGGCTGGGGCCCGCGATCGGCCCGCTTGCATTCGAAGTGGGCCGCGACGTCTTCGACGCGTTCTGCGTACCCGACCCGGATGCGGCGGCTTCTTTCGCCAGACATCGAGACGACAAATGGCTCGCCGACCTGTATGAACTCGCGCGGCGAAGGCTTTCGCGCGCGGGAGTGACGGCGATCGCGGGTGGCGGCCACTGCACGCGCACGGAAAGCGGCCGCTTCTTTTCGTGGCGCAGGGACAAAGCCGCGGGGCGCATGGCCACGCTGGTCTGGCTCACGCCCGAACCCCGCGCCCTATAATGGGGCTGCGGCGCGGGATCGGCTGCCACGCGGTCTTTCGTCCATCCGATTCGCCTTCTCCGTCGCAATGACCACGCTCTCCTCCATCCTCGCCGCCGCGATCGCCGGAGGTGTCTTGTCGACCGTCGCCGCGGCCGGCACGCTCGCGCTGCACGCCGGCTGGATATCGCGGCTGGTGTCATTCGCCGTGGGCGCGTTGCTGGGCGCGGTCTTTCTCGAATTGCTGCCGCACGCGCTCGAGGAAGGCCAAGCCGACCGCGTGATGATCACGGTGCTCGCCGGCCTGCTTGCGTTCTTCCTGCTGGAAAAGCTCGTGCTTTGGCGGCACGCGCACGGCCACGAGGAGCACCGGCCCGACGTGGAAGAGAGCGAGCACGATCACGCGATGCACGCGCAAGCGGGCGCCGACCAGGGACGCTCGGGACTCATGATCCTGATCGGCAACGCGGTCCACAATTTCTGCGACGGCGTCGTCATCGCCGCGGCGTTCCTCGCCAATCCGGGGCTCGGCATCGCCACGACGCTGGCCATCGTCGCGCACGCGGTTCCGCAACAGGTCGGCGACTTCGCCGTGCTCATCCATTCGGGTTTCACGAGGTCGCGCGCGTTCGCGTTCAACGTCACGGCCGGCGTGGCCACGGTCGCCGGAGCGCTGGCTGGATACTATGCGCTGGCCGACATGCAGCAGGCACTGCCGACCGTGTTGGCCATCGCGTCCGCGAGCCTGCTCTATGTCGCGGTGGCGGATCTCATCCCGAGTCTGCATCGCCGCGCGGAACCGGTGGAAACGGCCAAGCAGATGGTGGCGATCGGCCTGGGACTGGCGATCATCTACGGCGTCCACGTCGTCCTGCCGCATTGAGAGTCGGTCGTCCTCACGATACCATCGCCATTCCGGGCCCTCGCCGCAAGTCCTGCCCGGCCCGAAGACCATGGCACCCCTCGATCCGCACGATCCGCAACCCTGGCAGGAACTGATGCGCCAGTGGGGCGCGGTCGGGCAGGACTGGCTGGGCTGGTGGCAGCGGGCCGCGGCGGCAACCGGCGCGGGCCCTCCCCAAGCAGCGCCGCCGTCATTGCTGCCGACGCCCGATCCCGCGTCGCTCGCCGCGCTGAACGAGCGCTTTCAGCCGCGCTTCCAGGCGCTCGCGCAAGCCGCGTTCAATGTCCCCTCGTCCGGCGGCGTGCTTCCCGAATTCGTCGTTTCCACCGACGACCGCCGGTTCAAGGCCGCGGCATGGCGCGAGCAGCCCTACTTTGCGTTCCTGAAGCAGGCGTACCTGCTCTACGCCGAATACGTGCGCGAACTGGTGAGTCTCGCGCCGCTGCCTGACCAGGATAAGCGCCGCCTCGAGTTCACGACGCGGCAATACCTGGACGCGATCGCGCCCACCAATTTCCCGGCGACCAATCCGGACGTGCTCGCGAAGGCGTACGAGACCGAAGGCGGGAGTCTCGTGCAGGGCCTTCGCAACCTCGCCGACGATGCGCAAAAGGGACGCATCACGATGACCGACGAGAAGGCGTTCGAGGTCGGCAGGAACCTGGCGGTCACGCCAGGCAGCGTCGTCTTCCGCAACGAACTCATCGAACTCATCCAGTACGACGCGACGACCCCCACCGTCCACAAGCGGCCGCTGGTCATCGTCCCGCCGTGCATCAACAAGTACTACATCCTCGATTTGAAGCCGGACAATTCGCTGGTGCGCCATGCGGTCGCGCAAGGCCACACGGTGTTCATCGTGTCGTGGCGCAACATTCCGCCGGAATTGGGCCGCCTCACCTGGGACGACTACCTCGAGGAGGGCGCACTGACGGCGATCCGCGTGGCGCGCGAAATCTCCGGAAGCCGGACGGTGAACGCGCTCGGGTTCTGCGTCGGCGGCACGATCCTCGCCTGCGCGCTGGCCGTGCTCGCCGCGCGCCGCGACGCCTGCGTCAACAGCGTCACGTTCCTGACGACGATGCTGGACTTCGCCGACCCCGGCGAAATCGGCGTGTATGTGTCGCGCGAATTCCTGGATGCGCGCGAGCCGGCGCTGCTCGCGGGCCAGCGCGTCCACGGCAGCGAACTGGCCGGCGCGTTCGCAAGCCTGCGCGCCAACGACCTCGTCTGGAATTACGTCGTCAACAATTATTTGAAAGGCGAGACGCCGCCCGCGTTCGACCTCCTGTACTGGAACGGGGATTCGGCCAACCTGCCGGGACCCATGTACGTGTACTACCTGCGCAACATGTATCTCGACAACCGGCTGACGGTGCCCGGCGCGCTGACGATGGCCGGTGCGCCGATCGACCTGTCGCGGATCACGATGCCGGCCTACGTCTATGCGTCGCGCGAAGACCACATCGTTCCATGGCGCTCGGCCTACCAGACGACCGAATTGCTGGGCAGCGACTGCACGTTCGTGCTGGGAGCCTCGGGCCACATCGCGGGAGTCATCAATCCGCCGCAACCGGTCCGGCGCAATTACTGGTGCAACGACCTTCTCACGGGCAACGCCGACGCCTGGCTGGAACGGGCCCAAAGCGTTCAGGGAAGCTGGTGGCCGCACTGGCACGCATGGCTGGCCGGTCACGGCGGCGCGCGCCACCGGGCGCCACGCCACGCCGGCAATGCGGCCCATCCTCCCCTCGCGCCGGCGCCCGGAGATTACGTACGTGCGACGGCCTGACCGGAAAGCGACGGCTACCGTGGCACGCCGTTGTCCCGGGCTGGTCGTGCGACGGGATTTCGCGTGCTGCGCTAAGATGAGCGCGTTCGTCGCGCGGGAACGCGCTCCGGGCAACGCTACTGTCCAAGGAGTCTCACCACAATGACCGACATCGTCATCGCCGGCGCGCTGCGCACGGCCATCGGCAAATTTGGCGGCGCGATCGCCAAGGTTGCGGCGCCTGACCTGGGCGCCACCGTCATTCGCGCGCTGCTCGCGCAACACGGCGTCAAGCCCGAGCAGATTTCGGAGGTGATCCTGGGCCAGGTCCTCACCGCCGGCAGCGGCCAGAACGTCGCGCGCCAGGCGCTGATCAAGGCGGGACTTCCGAACTCCATTCCGGCGATGACGATCAACAAGGTGTGCGGCTCCGGACTCAAGGCCGTGATGCTGGCGGCCCAGGCTGTGCGCTGCGGCGACGCCGACGTCGTGGTGGCCGGCGGCCAGGAGAACATGAGCGCGTCGCCGCACGTGCTGCTGGGATCGCGCGACGGCTTCCGGATGGGCGACGCCAAGCTGACCGACACGATGATCGTGGACGGATTGTGGGACGTCTACAACCAGTACCACATGGGCACGACCGCCGAGAACGTCGCGAAGAAATACGACATCTCGCGAGCGCAGCAGGACGAGTTCGCGGTGGCGAGCCAGAACAAGGCCGAGGCCGCGCAGAAAGCCGGCAAGTTCAAGGACGAGATCGTCCCGGTGATGATTCCGCAGCGCAAGGGCGATCCGGTGGCGTTCGCCGACGACGAATTCATCAAGAAGGGCACGACGCTCGAGGGCATCGCCGGACTGAAACCGGCGTTCGCGAAGGATGGCTCGGTCACCGCCGCGAACGCGTCGGGCCTGAACGATGGCGCGGCCGCGGTGCTGGTGATGACCGCCGAGCGCGCGAAGCAGCTGGGCATCACGCCGCTCGCGCGCATTCACGCCTATGCGTCGTCGGGCGTGGATCCCGCGATCATGGGCATGGGACCGGTGCCCGCGTCGAAGCGCTGCCTGGAAAAGGCGGGCTGGAAACCCTCCGATCTCGACCTCATGGAAATCAACGAGGCGTTCGCCGCGCAGGCGTGCGCCGTCAACAAGGAAATGGGCTGGGACACGTCGAGGATCAACGTCAACGGCGGGGCCATCGCGCTCGGACATCCGATCGGCGCCTCCGGCTGCCGCGTGCTGGTGACGCTGCTGTACGAGATGCGCCGCCGCAATGCGAAGAAGGGCCTGGCGTCGCTGTGCATCGGCGGCGGCATGGGCGTCGCGATGGCGGTGGAGCGGTAACAATCATCGACAAGACCGGGACGACCAACATCACTGCAAGGAGGAGTTCGACCATGGACAAGCATCGCGTGGCACTCGTGACCGGAGGCATGGGCGGTTTGGGCGAAGCCATCTGCATCAAGCTGGCGGCGCTCGGGTATACGGTCGTCACGACGCATTCGCCGGGCAACACGAAGGCCGCGGAGTGGCTGGCCGCGATGAAGGCGCAAGGGTTGTCGTTCAAGGCCTATCCCTGCGACGTCGCCGATTTTGAATCCGCCGCGGCATGCGTGAAGAAGGTCACCGCCGAGGTCGGCCCGGTGGATGTCCTCGTCAACAACGCCGGCATCACGCGCGACATGACGTTCAAGAAGATGGACAAGGCCAATTGGGACATCGTGATGAAGACAAACCTCGATTCGTGTTTCAACATGACGAAGCAGGTTTGCGACGGCATGGCCGACCGCGGCTGGGGGCGGATCATCAACATTTCGTCGGTGAACGGCCAGAAAGGCGCGTTCGGACAGACGAATTACTCGGCTGCGAAGGCCGGCATGCACGGCTTCACCAAGGCGCTGGCGCTCGAATACGCGCGCAAGGGCGTGACGTCCAACACGATTTCGCCCGGCTACATCGGCACCAAGATGGTGATGGCGATTCCGAAGGAGGTCCTCGACTCGAAGATCATTCCCCAGATCCCGATGGGCCGGCTGGGCAAGCCCGAGGAGGTCGCGGGACTCGTCGCGTACTTGGCCAGCGAGGAAGCGGCGTTCCTCACGGGCGCCAACATCGCGATCAACGGCGGCCAGCACATGTTCTGACATCCGCTCTTCGCGGGGGAGCGATGGCGCCTGCGTGTGCGCCATCTTTTTGCGTCCGGGCGATACCGCGCAAGACATCCACGGCGATCCGCACCGAACAGCATTCACAACCGAAGGCCAACATGAGCGAGGCAACCCGACACAGCCGACCGGCGTTCCTGCTTGCCTGCGCTCTGCTGTTCCTGTCGGCCGGCGCGTTGGCTGCCGTGCTTCCGGCGCCGGACACCTGGCCGCACGTGATCGCCGGAGAGGCCGGCACTGCGACCGTATATCAACCGCAGGTCATCTCCTGGCCCGATCGCCGGACCTTGAACGCCCGCGTCGCGATCGGCATCACGCCAAACGGGGCGCGAGCGCCGGTACTGGGCGTGATCGAGGTCGCGTTCGCCACGCGGGCCAATCTAGCCGAGCGCACTGTCCTACTTACCGAACCCAGGCTCCTGTCCGCGCACTTTCCGTCCGTCGACGCCGCGCAGGCGGCACAGTTCGAAGAGCGCATCAAGGCGGCACTCGCCAATCTGCCGGAGAAGCAGGTTCCGTTGGCGGCGGTGATCATGAGCCTGCGCCAGCAAAGGGAAAAGCCGCAGGAAGCGGTGCTCGACGACACACCTCCGCAGATCTTCGTCAGCACGCGTCCGGCGAGCCTTGTCGTGTTCGACGGCGGGCCGGTGCTGGCGCCGGTTCCCGGCACCACTTTGTCGTTCGCGGTGAACACCAACTGGGATGTATTCACCGACACGGCAAGCAAGCGGTGGTATCTGCTCAACAACGGCGTGTGGTTCATCGCGCTGGAGGCCACCGGGCCGTGGGAGCTCGCGGCCAAGTTGCCGTCGTCGTTCTCGGCGCTGCCGGACGACGAGAATTTCGCTGCGGTGAAGAAGCAGGTTCCCGGACGAACGATCGCCGCGAAGGACGCGCCGACGATCTTCGTGTCCAAGGTGCCCGCGGAAATCATCGTGACGAACGGGTCGCCGAAATACCAGCCGATCGCCGGCACTTCGCTCCAGTACGTCGCCAACACGGACGCCGCCGTGTTCAACGACACCGCCGGCGGCCGCGTGTATTTCCTGGTGTCCGGCCGCTGGTTTTCGGCGCCTTCATTCTCGGGGCCATGGACGTTCGCGACGCCGAGCCTTCCAGCCGACTTCGCGCGCATTCCGGCCAACGGCCCGCGCGGATTCGTGCGAGTGTCGGTCCCCGGAACGCCCGAGGCTCAGGAGGCACTGGTCGAGGCGCAGATTCCGCAGCAGGCGACGCTGCGCCGCGACGCCGCGAAACTCGACGTCGTTTACGCGGGGGCGCCGCAGTTTGCCGCGATTCCCGGAACGCCGATGCAATACGCCGTCAACACGTCGTTCAACGTGATCCAGACCGGCGAGGGCTATTTCTCGTGCTACCAGGGCGCATGGTTCGCGGCACCGGCGCCGGCCGGGCCGTGGACGCTCGCGGCGACAGTGCCCGCGGTCATCTACGCGATACCGCCGTCGAACCCGATGTATCCGTGCACGTTTGTGCGCGTCTACGCTGCGACACCCGACAGCGTGACGTACGGCTACACGGCGGGCTATACGCTGGGATATGTCAGCGCGGGTGTCATCGTGTACGGAACGGGTTACTACTATCCGCCCTACATCTATCCCGCGCCCATCCCGATCTATTATCCGTATCCGTATTCGTACGCCGGCGCGCGGTATTACAACGCGGCGACCGGTGCGTGGGCGCAAGGCGGCGCGATCTATGGTCCGTATGGCGGCGCAGCGAAGGTCGGCTACGCGTACAACCCGAACACCGGCGCGCATGCGCAGGGCGGCGCGATCTATGGTCCGTACGGGGGCGCCGGCGCATTCTCCGCGTACAACCCGTCGACGGGCAGCTATGTGCACGGTGGCGCAGTATGGGGACCCAACGGCGCGGCAGGCAATGCGAGCTGGTACAACGCGAACACCGGTCGCTCCGGTTCGACGCAACAGAACAGCAATGCCTATGGCCGCTGGGGCTCGAGCACGATCTCCGGTCCCAGCCAGACCGTGCACACGCAGAGCCAGAGCAATGCGCGAGGTTCGGCCGGTTCGTTCACGTCGACCAGCGGCGCCAAGGGTGCCGGCGTGTCCGGTGCGGGCGGCAACAGCGCCGGTGTCGTCAAAGGCCCCGGCGGCGACGTCTACGCGGGCGCCGACGGCAATGTCTACAAGAAGACGTCAGACGGCTGGTCCAAGTACGACGACGGCTCGTGGAACCCCGTGCAGAAACCTTCGGGCAGCCAGGCGAGCTCGACTGCGGCGCAGCGCAGCACGACATCGCGCACCGCGGCGACCGCGGGCAACGAGAATGCGAAGCAGCTGGACCAGGACCGCCAGGCGCGGACGCAGGGCGCCCAGCGGCAGCAGCAGTTCAACGCGTCGCGCGCGGCCGCACAAGGTTCGCGGGGCACGGCGGCGCGCAGCGGCGCCGCGCGGCGCTGATCCATTCCGATCGCGGTTGCATTCGCGCCGGCGACCGGCTACGGCGACAAAGGAGATCCAGATGACGCTTCCGGCACTCCGTCCCGCCATGGCGGGCCTCGGCATCGCGCTGATGCTCGCTTCCGATTTCGCGTTCGCCCAATGGGCGCTGGTGGCCAGGCGCGCGATTGGCCGCGTCGAGCAGATGTCCCAGCAATCGACGCAAAGCGGCGGCGCAAGCTACGACTCCGCCGCCGTGATGCTCGAGGCGCCGGCCGACAGGGTCTATGCGGCGGTGGTGCGCGGGATCGCGCGCGCGCAGGACAAGGGAATCAAGATCACGCGCGAAGACGCCCCCGGGATGCTCGTCCAGTTCACCAACGGAGAACAGATCGCCGGCATCAAGGTGAGTGCGCTGGGCGACAACCTGTCGCACCTCCTCGTCACATCCGCGCACGCCGGCGCGCAGCCGAACGCAGCCACACTGGTCATGGACAGCGTGCTGCGCGTGTGCAAGGAAATGGCCGTCGAGTGCTCTCGAGCGCAGCAATGAGTCGGCCGACTGCAGTGGCGGCGCCGCACGAAGCGGGGGTCGCAACTGCCGACCTCGCTGATCATCGCGGCGGTTGGGGCCGCCTGGGCTGCACGGAGGTCGCAACCGCCAGCCTGCGGGTTCCCGGCGCGTCGGCGCTCGTCAACACAAGACTTCGCTTGACGCGCCACCCGCGACGGCCGGCGCGACCCACGTGCAGCCCAGGCGGCCCCAACCGCCGCGATGTCGATGGCAACGCGGAGCAGTGCATCCGGTGCGGGCGAATCTGTCGCCGTCGGCGCAGTGCGTGCGGCGCGCGACGGGTAGTCGTGTGTTGACTGCCCGCCGCGCGGCGAAACACGCACCCGACGACGCGCCTGGCGGCAGCTGAGCCCGCAGCGGATGCGCCGCTCCGCGCCGACGCAATAACGGAAGCGCAAAAAAGTGAACCCCGCGATTCGCATCGCGGGGTTCCAAGGCCGTATCAATCAGGAGGAGGAAGTTGATACGGAAGGAGACTACGCTTCCGACATGAGGACGGCGCAGGACTTTTCAAGTCCCTGTCGCACCGCCTCGAAGAAGCCCGCGCCGGCGATTGTTACCACCGGCGCGTTACAAGCTTGTTACTTACGCAGCCTTGCGGCCCTTGACGGTCTTCGTCGCGGTCGCGGCGGCACGGCGCACGTTCGCGTCGGCCATGCTCACGACCTGCTTGGAAGCCTTCTGGAACTGGTCGAACGCGGCGGTCGTCGCGGCGATCGTCGACTTGAACGCGTTGATCGCAGATTCCGAACCGGCCGGGGCCGACTTGCTGGCCTTGTCGACCCACGACGCCATGCCCTTCGTGTACACGGCGAACACTTCTTCCGCCAGAGCCGAGTAGCCGGCTTGCGCTTCCGTGGCGATCTCGTACAGGTGACGCGAGTAGCCCATCGCGTGCTGGACTTGCGCTTCCGCGAGCTTGGTGCGCAGCGCGAGCAGGTCTTGCACGTCCTTGACCGACGACGCGGCTTGCGCGCCTTCGACCGACTGGGCGATCGCCGCCTTGGTGGCCGCGAGGTTGAACTTCACGAGCTTCTCGGCGTTCTCGAGCGAGAGGGCCGCGAACTTCGTCGCCTGGGCGACGTTGGTCTTGTTGAATTCAGCGAATTGCTCTTGAGCGTTGTACATGGTCGGTTCCTTTGAAGTCACTGTTTAGCGGTTCGTCTTCCGGGGCCCGCCGTTGCCGGCGAACCCGCCACCCCCGGCTCATCGCCTGACTGATGGGGCGCTTGAGCGGCCCGGATAATCCGAACGAACCGCCCGCGGCCTCAGTTTTCCCCCGGTTTGGACTGCGTTTGCGAGGGGATTGCTGCACCGCACAAACACAATTGTAGGGACGGCCCCCCCTTAAGTCAAGGATTTTTTTGTGCACCGCACCAACCCGCCCATTCTCCGGGCGTCCGAAAGTCAAACGCCAGATAAATCAGTGGGTTATAATGGCGCACCACTTGCAGGAGCCTCTTTAATGAGCGATGCGGTACGCACGATCAAGAAATACCCGAACCGGCGGCTGTATGACACGGCCAACAGCGGCTACATCACGCTGGCCGACGTCAAGCAGATGGTGCTGGAGAACATCGAGTTCCAGGTCATCGACGCCAAGTCGGGCGACGACCTGACGCGCAGCATCCTGCTGCAGATCATCCTGGACGAGGAAGGCGGCGGCGTGCCGATGTTCAGCTCCGACATGCTGTCGCAGATGATCCGCTTCTACGGCAGCGCGCAGCAGACGATCATGGGCCAGTACATGGAGCAGAACGTCAAGGCGTTCCTGACCATTCAGAAGAAGCTGCAGGATCAGGCCAAGCAGGTCTACGGCGACAAGATGCTGCTGACGCCCGACCTGTGGAAGCAGTTCATGCAGATGCAGGCGCCGGCGATGCAGGGCATGCTGGGCAACTACCTCGAACAGAGCGCCAAGCTGTTCATGGATATGCAGCAGCGGATGCAGGACCAGACGCGCGGCATGTTCACCGCGTTTCCGTTTCCAAACTTCGGTGCGCCGCCGCAAACCGGCGCCGAGGACGACCCCAAGCGCTGATGCACAAGAAGCGCTGCAGCATCCCTAGTTTGTTGCGGCGCGTTGTTGCATTGCGTTAGGGCGCGCGTCACCGCGGATCACCCAGGACTATTATCGGCAGGCCCCGCCGCGCGCGGGGTGGCCCGCGTCCCTACCCTATGCCACCCACCGCCCCCGCCCGCAGCAAGCCGCGCGCAGCCAAGCGCGCGCCGCAGGTGGGCTTCGTGTCGCTCGGATGCCCGAAGGCGCTGGTGGACTCCGAGCAGATCCTGACCCGGTTGCGCGCCGAGGGGTACGCAATCTCGCCCTCCTACGCCGGCGCCGACCTCGTCGTCGTCAACACGTGCGGATTCATCGACGCCGCGGTCGCCGAATCGCTCGACGCGATCGGCGAGGCGCTCGCGGAAAACGGCAAGGTCATCGTCACCGGATGCTTGGGCGCCAAGGACGGCGGCGGATTCGTGCGCGACGCGCATCCCAGCGTGCTCGCGGTGACAGGCCCCCACGCGACGCAGGAAGTGATGTCGGCCGTGCATGCGCACCTGCCGCGGCCGCACGATCCTTTCGTCGACCTGGTGCCGAAACAGGGAATCAAGCTGACGCCGACGCACTACGCGTACCTCAAGATCAGCGAGGGCTGCAACCACCGCTGCACGTTCTGCATCATTCCCTCGATGCGCGGCGATCTCGTGTCGCGCCCGATCGGAGAGGTGCTGGCCGAGGCGGAGCATCTGGTGAAGGCCGGCGTCAAGGAACTACTGGTGATCTCGCAGGACACGAGTGCCTACGGCGTGGATGTCAAATATCGGACGGGATTCTGGCAGGGCCGCCCGGTGAAGACGAAGATGGTCGAGCTCGCGAAGGCGCTGGGCGAGATGGGTGTGTGGGTTCGCCTCCATTACGTCTATCCCTATCCGCACGTCGACGACGTCGTGCCGCTGATGGCCGACGGCAAGCTCCTGCCCTACCTAGACGTGCCGTTCCAGCACGCCAGTCCGCGCATCCTGAAGCTCATGAAGCGCCCGGCCAACGCCGAGAACACGCTGGAGCGCATCCGCGCATGGCGCGCCATCTGCCCGGACATCACGATCCGCTCGACGTTCATCGCGGGCTTCCCCGGCGAAACCGACGCCGAATTCGAGGAACTGCTGGCGTTCCTCGAGGAGGCGCAGCTCGACCGCGTCGGCTGCTTCGCCTATTCGCCGGTCGACGGCGCCGCAGCCAACGCACTGCCCGATCCGGTGCCGCAAGACGTGCGCGAGGAACGGCAGGTGCGCTTCATGCAAACGCAGGCGCGCGTCAGCGCCGTTCGCCTGCAGCGCAAGGTCGGCCGGACGTTCGACGTGCTCGTCGACGCGATCGACGGCGACACGGCGATCGCGCGCTCCAGCGCGGACGCGCCGGAAATCGACGGCGTCGTCAGGGTCGCCGGCGGCAAGAACCTGGAGCCGGGTGCGTTCGCTCGAGTGACCGTCACGGCGGCCGACGAGCACGACCTGCACGCGCGCATCGCCGGCATCGGTTGAGTTGCTGATCGGCGATCGGAGGCGCCGCCGCCGTCAGAAAACCTCTGGAACGAACTTGAACGGATAATCCACCGCCTTGTAGCGGCCGATCTTGCGTTTGGGCAGCTTGACCTTTTCGGCCGGTACGACCTTGTAAGGCACGTGTTTCAGGAAGTGGCTGATGACGTTGAGGCGCACTTTCTTCTTGTCCTCGGAGCGAGCAACGTACCACGGTGCCCACGGGTTATCGGTTGCCGCGAACATCTCGTCGCGCGCCTTGGTGTAGTCGTCCCATCGGTCATAGGACTTTACGTCCATGGGCGACAGCTTCCACGTCTTGCGACCGTCGTCGATGCGCGCCGCAAGCCGCCGCGTCTGCTGCTCGGGGCTCACCTCCAGCCAGTACTTGAAGAGGAGGATGCCGGACTTGACCATCAGCTGCTCCATCAGTGGCACCATTTTCAGGAATTGCTGTGCCTGGTCATCGGTACAGAATCCCATTACACGCTCGACACCCGCGCGGTTGTACCAGCTGCGGTCGAAGATGACGACCTCACCCGCGGCTGGAAAGTGCGGCAAGTAGCGCTGCGCGTACATCTGGGATTTTTCCCGTTCGGTGGGCGCCGGTAGAGCGATCACACGAAACACCCGCGGACTCACGCGTTCCGTGATCGCCTTGATCGTGCCACCCTTGCCGGCGCCGTCGCGGCCCTCGAACACGATGCAGACCTTGAGTCCCTTGTGCACCACCCATTGCTGAAGCTTGACGAGCTCGACGTGGAGTTTCTTGAGTTCCTTGTCGTAATCCTTGGTGGAAAGCTCCTTGTCCTGCGCCTTGGCACCGCGCTTGGCAGTGGCCGCCTTGGCGCCCTTGGCCCTCGTGGGCTTGCTGCTGGCTTCGTTCCGGGTTTTCGTGCTCTTCTTGCCCATCGTCGTCTCCTGGGTCGATCAATTGAATCGCTCGCGTGCCGGCACGCCTACGCCATGATGTTGACGCCGCCGTCAACGTAGAGCGTCTCGCCGGACAGCCGCCGCGCGTACGGTGTCGCCAGATACGCACAGGTGAATCCCACGTCCATGATGTCGACCAGCTCCCCGATCGGCGCGCGCTGCTCGACTTCGCTCAGCAGCAGGTCGAAGTCCTTGAGGCCGGATGCCGCGCGTGTCTTCAGCGGACCGGGCGAGATCGCGTGCACGCGGATGCCCTTGCCGCCCAATTCGTAGGCGAGGTAGCGACAGCTCGATTCGAGTGCCGCCTTCACCGGCCCCATGACGCTGTACGTCGGAATCACCTTGGTCGCGCCATGATAGCTCATCGCGAACATCGTCCCGCCATTCGTCATGAGCGGCGCGGCGAGCCGCGCCATCCGCACGAAGGAATGGCAGGACACGTCCATCGCCTTCGCAAAGCCTGCGGCGGAACAGTTGAGGAGGCCGCCCTGCAGGTCTTCCTTTGGCGCGAAGGCGATCGAGTGCACGACGATGTCGAGCCGATCCCACGTCCTGCCGATTGCGTCGAACACCGCTTCCAGCTCGCCCTCCTTGCTTACGTCGAGGGGCAGGAGCAGCGGGGCTTCCAGCGACTTCGCCAGCGGCTCGACGTAGGGGCGCGCCTTGTCGTTCAGGTACGTGATGGCAACGTCGGCGCCAAGCTCGCGGAACGCCTTCGCGCAGCCATACGCGATCGAATGTTCGTTGGCGATTCCGACGACCAGAGCCCGGCTTCCCTTGAGCACCGGGCGTGGAACTTCCAGCGTCATGTCCTTCTCTCCTTCAACATTGTTCACGCGCGGGTCGCGCGGCCGGCTAGCTTACCGCTGGACCGCGTCAGGACGTAATCGCCATCGAACTCATCAGCGAACGTCCCTTCCAATACAGGCCGCTCAAGCGCAGGTTGAGCTTGCCCAGGGCCTCGCTCGACCCGGTGAATTCGAGCACTGCGCCGGGCCGCGATCCGTCGCCATCCTCGCGCTGGATACGCACGCACTCCAGTTCCGGACCATACTTCTTAACGAAAGCCTTGATCTCGTCGTCGGTCGTGCCCGGCGCGAGGTTTGCGAGCCAGAGCTTCATCGTCGTTCTCCATTCAGCAATTTCCGCGTGTGCTTGGCGATCATCAGCTCCTCGTTGGTCGGGATCACCCACGCGGAAGTCGGGCTTCCCGCCGTACTGATGCGCGGCCCGTTACGGTCGTTGGCCGCCGCGTCCAGTTCGACCCCGAGCCACGCGGCGTCGCGGCAAACGCGCTCGCGCAAGCTTCGGCTGTTCTCGCCGATGCCGGCCGTGAATGCGATCGCGTCGAGGCCGCCCAGCGCCGCGGCGAGCGATCCCAGCTCGCGACCGATCCGGTAGATGAAGACGTCGATGGCGAGCTTTGCCTCCGGCGCGGTACTTGCCTCCAGCGTCCGCATGTCGCTGGAGATGCCCGATATGCCGAGCAGGCCGGACTGCTGGTAGATCAGCTTCTCGATCGCACGCGCGTCCATCTTCATCTCGTCCATCAGGTACAGGATCACACCGGGGTCCAGGTTGCCGCAGCGCGTGCCCATCGGCAGTCCATCCGCCGCGGTGAATCCCATCGTGCTGGCGACGCTTCTTCCGCCTGCAATCGCGCACATGCTCGAGCCGTTGCCAAGATGAAGGACCACGGTCTTGCCGCGTGCAGCGTGTTCGTCGAACTGCGGCAGAACGTCGGCAATGTATTCGTACGAGAGCCCGTGAAAGCCGTACCGCCGCACGCCCCGGTCGGTGATCTCCTTGGGCAGCGCGAACGCCTGCGAGACCGGCGGCGCACCGCTGTGAAAGGATGTGTCGAAGCACGCCACCTGCGGCAGCTGCGGCGAGCGCTCGAGCAGTGTCCTGATCGGGGCCAGGTTATGCGGCTGATGCAGCGGCGCAAGCGGAATGTATTTTTCGAGAGCCGAGAGGATCGTCGCATCCACGCGGACGGGCCGCGTGAACTCGCTTCCACCGTGCACCACGCGGTGGCCAACGCTGGCAAGCCGGTGCTCCGCAAGCTCGGCTCGGAGGAACGCGACCAGATGCAGGAGTGCGTCCTCGTGTCCCAGCTTGACGCCGTCGCCCCAGGATTTTTCGCCGACCACGGTTCCCGCGGCATCTTTCGCGACGAATTGCGGAGAGGTGTAGAGCCCTTCGGCCTGGCCGCGCATCACCAACTCGAGCGCGCCATCCCGCTCTGCATACACCGAGAACTTGAGGCTCGACGAGCCGGCATTCAGGACCGCGATCGCTTCACTCATTTCAGGAGACGGCCTTCGCCGACGATTCGCGTCGCGCGGCCGCGACCAGCGCCGCGACCGCGCAGGATGCGAGACGCGTCAGCAGCGAATCGGCGCGGCTGGTCAGGATGATCGGTACGCGCGCCCCGAGGACGATGCCCGCCGCATCGGCGCCCGCGAGGAACGACAGGCTCTTGGCGAGCATGTTGCCGGCTTCGAGGTCGGGAACGACCAGCACGTTGGCGCGACCAGCCACGGGCGAGTCGATCTTCTTGATCGCCTTGGATTCCAGGCTGATTGCATTGTCGAGCGCCAGCGGCCCGTCGAGGATCGCGCCCGTTATCTGGCCACGATCGGCCATCTTGCACAGCGCGCCTGCCTCGACGGTGGACGGCACCTTCGGGTTCACGGTCTCCATCGCCGACAGGATAGCCACGCGCACTTCCGGAAAACGCAACGCATGCGCCAGATCGATCGCGTTCTGGATGATGTCGACCTTGTCCTCCATCGTCGGCGCGATGTTGACCGCGGCATCCGTGACGATCAGTGTTTCGGCATAGCTCGGCACATCCATCACGAAGCAATGGCTGACTCGTCGGGCGGTACGCAGCCCGGTGTCGCGCTTCACCACGGCAGCCATCAGCTCGTCGGTGTGCAGACTGCCTTTCATAAGCGCTTCGGCCCTGCCCTCGCGCACGAGCTCCACCGCCTTCTCGGCCGACGCCTGGCTGTGCGGTGTGTCGACGATCGGCAGACCCGCAATGTCGATGCCGTGCTGCTTGGCAATCGCTTCGATACGCGCGCGCGGTCCGACCAGGATCGGCGCGATCAGGCCGAGCTTGCCGGCGTCGACTGCGCCTCGCAGCGAACTCTCGTCACAGGGATGCGCGACCGCCGTCGGCGTCGGTGCCAGTGTCTTGCAGACATCGATCAGGCGCTGGTACTTGTCGTGCTTGCGTTCCATGTCCATTGCCATATCCCTTCGTGGCGGTCAGGCGACGCGTGGCCGCTTCGCCGTCGGAATTCGTCCGGGCTTGCGCGCCGGCGCGCGGCCGCGGCCCTTCGCGGGCGCCACGTCGAGCGTCTCGCCGATGTTCTCGATCATCGACAGCTGCTCCGTAGTCGGCTCGAAGCGCCGCATCCGCTCGTCGGCAAGCAGCCGCTGGACGAGCGTCACCAGCCGCTCGCGATCGCCACGCCTGGACAAGAGCTTCGGCAGTGTCGCCACCGCTTTATCGGGCTCGTAGCGGACGACGATGTCCTGTTCGCCACGAATGCGCCGCCACTCGTCCGGAGCAACGTCGGGAAGCAGATCCCGGTACTCGACTGCCAGTTCCTGCTTCAGTGCGAGCCGCTCCAGCGGAAGCGGCGCACCCCGCCGGGCTAGCAGCGATCCGACGCGGGCCAGCGCCTCCGCATAGCCGCCCTCCTCAATCGAAGCCAGGGCTTCCTTGACGAAGGGCAGGTCGCGCGGCTCGGCTGCGAGATCCGCAACGCGCAAGTCCGCTGCGTGCTTCTCGGCGAGGTACAGTGAGAACACGTTGCCATACGTCTGGAAAAACGCCGCCTCGCTGGTCGCGTCCCGGCTTTCGCGGTAGAAGTCGAGCGATGCACTGATTGCCTCTGACATCAGCTTCTGGACTTTGCTGTTGGGATTGTCCGGCGCGACCGCCTTGCGCTGTGCCTTGACCGCCTCCGCGGCGGGGCGGAGCCACGCGAGCCAGGGATTGAGGTCCGAGAACGCCCAGCGCTGGAAACGCAGCGGATGAAACTGGCGCGACACCTTGGCCGTGACTTCGTTGCCCAGCGACTGGATGAATGGCTGCGCGAAGAGCTCATACGCACGCTGGTTGAATTCCGACAGCGCGGCAACAGCCTCGAAGGGCTTCTCGTCTGTACGTTCGAGGCGGTTCAACTGCTTGGCGATGTCCTCGAGCCGGCGCTCCTGAAAATCGACTTCATACCCGACCTTGCCATCGCGGCCCTTGACCTCGTGGATGCGCATTCCGTAGAGACCCGGAGGCAGCATTTCGATCGACTTCAGCACTTCGACGATCTGCGCGTGCTCCTTCTTGGCGACCTTGCCGGAAACGAAGATACCGAGGTGGCCGATATCCTGGTGCAGCAATCCGACGATCACCTGGCCGCGCGCCTTGATCTCGTCGGTCGAGCCGTAGACGTCCGCCACCCAGTTGAACGCCTGCTGCGGCGGCGTGATGTTGTCACCCATAGACGCGAAGAGAATGATCGGTGCCTTGATGTCGCGCAGGTCGAATGTTTTGCCGCTCGCGCCCTGGGTGCCGGTCCACAGCTTGTTGCCGACGAAGAGGTTGCGGGTGATCCACTCGATCTCCTCGCGGTTCATGAGGTAGAAGCCGCCCCACCAACGCTCGAATTCGAGGAAGCGCGCGGGCTCCGTGTCGACGTTCGCGTAGAGGTTGTAATACTTGTCCCAGAACGTGTTGGCCGGATTGAGGTTTTCGAAATTCTCGACCAGATACGCGCCATCGAAGATGCCGTTGCCCATGTCGGCCGCGAACGACGACAGCCAGGTGCCGCCCAGCATGCCGCCCGCGTAGCGCATCGGGTTGTCACCTGCGCCTTCGTTGAACGCTCCGCCCCAGTACGACATCGGCGCGCCGTTGATGACGATCGGGCCGGTGTCTTCCGGGCCGGCAGCGGCGAGCATCATCGCCGCCCAGCCGCCCTGGCAGTTACCGACGATCACGGGTTTCGCGCTCGCCGGATGCAGTTCGCGCACCTTCTTCACGAATTGCTGCTCGGCAGTGCAAACGTCGAGCAGTGTCTGTCCGGGCTCGGGGTCGCGGAAGAAGATCACGAAGTAGACCGGGTGTCCCGCACGCAACGCGACACCGACCTGCGAATCGTCCTTGAACCCGCCGATGCCCGGGCCGTGACCGGCGCGCGGGTCGATGATCACGTAGGGCCGCAGCTTCGAGTCGATCTTCACGCCGTCCGGCGGGATGATGCGGACCAGCGCGTAGTTGACCGGCCGCGCGAGCGTGCGTCCGTCGACCACCGTTTCGTAGTCGAAATGCAGGACCGGCGTCAGCCCCTCGCGGTTATGCTCGACGAAGTTGTTGCCGCGTTCGCGCAGCGTGTCCATGAAGAGGATCGAGCGCTGCGCCGTATCCGTGGCGTACTGAAGCCAGTTCGACCAGGCGTCCATGGGAGTGATCGGCTTCTCCGCAAGGGCTGCCGTGCATTCTGCATACGCCTTGCCGAGTCGCTCGCTGAAGTGCTCCCGCGCCAGGCTTGTGCGCTTCTGGTAGAGCTGCGCGACCTTGGTTGCGATGTCGTAGCTTCGTGCGACTTGCTTGACTGCGTCCATTGCCATGACCTTTCCGACGGAGACGGAGGAATCGGCCGCGATATGCATCAATAGCCCCCCCGCCATTCAGTGGCCATTCTCGACGATCCAGAGTGATAACCCCTTGACGGGAGTCAATTAAGTGCGCTGGCGCGCGGGAAAAGCGACCGTCTAGCGCAGCGTATTCCGCCCTTGCGTCACTGCGCCGCCACGGGCGCCATCGCCGGGAGGTCGAACCCGCCGCCCAGCGCAAGGTAGAGGTTGACGCGCTGCGCCCGGCGTTCGGTCTGCACGCGCAAGAGCGATATGCGCGCGGTGTAGAGCGCAAGCTGGCGCTGCTCGACGGCACGCTGGTCGACACTGCCGACGCGGAACTGGATCTGCGCCAGTTCGAGCGCGCGCGCGTTGTCGGTGATGTTCGCGCCGAGAATGGCATCGCGATCACGCAACGCGTTCTCGGCGGCCAGCGCATTCTCCACTTCGGCGAACGAGCGCTGCGCGGTGCGCGCGTAGTTCGCGACCGCCTCCTTCTGTTCCGCGGTCCGGATGTCGACCTGCGCCCGCAACGCGCCGCCCTGGTAAATGGGGGCAAGCAGATTGGCGCCGAAGCTGAAGGCCGGATTGGCCCTATCCTGCAGCACGAACACGTCGCTCGATATATAGCTGCCGCCGGCGGTGAGGCTGATGCGGGGCAACAGCGCGGCCTTCGCCTCGCCGATCCGGTTGAATGCCGCGGCGACGCGGCGCTCGGCGGCGACGACGTCCGGCCGGCGCTCGAGCAACTCCGAAGGCACCCCCACGGAAACCGCCGCGGGCATCGGCGAAAGCTGCTGCGCCACCGCGATCTCCGCCGCCGGATAGCGTCCGACGAGAAGCTCAAGCGCGCGCAACGCCTGCTCGCGCGCCAGTTCGACCTGGCGCAGCGTGTCATGATAGGAGCCGACGTTGGCGCGCGCTTCCGCGACTGCCTGCTCGTTGCCGCTGCCGATGCGCAGACGCTCCTGCGCGAGCTTCGACAGCGACTCGGACGAATGCAGCGAGTCGACGACGATTGCGCGCTGCAATCCTGCTTCGATGGCCACGAACCAGGCCTTGGCCACCATCGCCGCGAGCGACTGGCGTGCATACGCGTAGTCGGCCTGAACGGCCGCGGATTGGGATTCTGCCGCAGCCTCGCCATAGCGGAGGCGGCCCCAGACGTCGAGTTCGAGCGACGCGTTGAGGAAAACCGCATTCAGGCCGCCGCCGCCGCCGGACTTGCCGCTCTGCGTCGCCGCCAGACCCACCGACGGCCACAGCGAGCCGCTCGCCACCGCGACATACCCCGATGCCTGCTCGACGCGCGCCGCCGCCACCTGCAAGTCGGCGTTGTAGGTCAGCGCTTCGTTGACCAGCGCCGTCAACGCGGGATCGTCGAACGTCGCGAGCCAGCGATCGGCCACAGGCGCACCCGTGCCACCCGCGGCCTTCCACGCCGGGGGTATGTCCGTGTGCGGCAGCGCGTCCTTGCGCAGTTCGTCCGCGGTGGGCGGCGGATTGAGCGCGCAGCCGGCGAGCGCGGCCGCGAGGGCCACCGCGACAATCCGCCGTTGCAACGTTGTGCGCATCAATGCAGTTTCAGCACGAGGTAATCGGTGATCGATCCCACGCGCAGGATCACCATGCGAATGATGTGGATTGCACGCACGTGCTCGGTGTAGATCGCGCCCGCGCCGTCGGCGCCCGCGGCGAGGAACAGCTCGCGGTCTTGCTCCCCGACATTGAACTTGACCGGGAACCGCCCCGGTACCTGCGGATATGCGCCGGTTTGCGGCAGCATTCCGGATTGCGCCACCTGGCCCTGGCCTTGCGCCCAGACAATGGAGTCGACTTTCGCCTTGATGATATGGCCGGGATACGTCCTGAGCGCGAATTCCGCGTCGTCGCCGGGCTCGACCAGGCGCAGTTCGTTCTGTGCGTAAAGCCCGATGACCTGATAGGTCTCCTCGACGAAACTCATCGCCGGTGCCACCGGAAACGCCGTCACGAAAGAACCTGGACGCAACTGGACGTTGATCGCATAACCGTTGGCCGGCGCGTAGACGGACGTCTGGTCGAGATTCCACTGCGCGTTCGCAAGGTCCGCGCGGCTCACGTCGACCTGCGCCTTCGCGGTCGCGAGCGCAGCCCTGGCCGAGGCAACCGATGCCTGCTCGCCATTCACCAGCCCCGACAGCTTTTGCGTCACCTGCGCTTCGTTCGCCCTTGCCGTTGCGATTTGGGCCTCGAGCTCGATCACGTTGGCCTCGGCCTGTTCCAGCGCAAACTTGTCGCCGGCGCCCGTCGCGACCAGTTCCTTGTTCTGCCGAACGCGCAGCTGTGCGAGTTCCAGCCTGGGCTGCAGCGCCTGGACTTGTCCGCTGGCGGACTTCAGTTGTTCCTGCAATTCCCGCGCGCCTGCCGACGCTTCCACCAGGCCCGCACCGGCCTGTGCGAATTTCGCCTCGTCCGCCGCGAGCTTTGCCTTGGCGACGTTGAGGTCGTTCTGATACTGGGTCGGGTCGATGCGAAACAGCAATTCGCCCTTCTTGACCAGCCGATTGGGCTCGACCGGCACCTCGATCACCCGACCGCGCACCTGCGGGATCACCTGCACGACATATTTGATGACCCGAACGTCGGCCGTCGAAGGAGCGACGACGTTGAGCGTGAGGATGAGTACTGCCATCGCCACGATCGGTATTATCACCACGGTGACCTGCCATGCGGTGTTCCATGGCAGCCACTTGAACTTGATGAAGATCAGCCAGACGAAGAACGCGTAAATGGCAAGGAGGATCGCTTCCATCAGGCGTTTCCTCCCTTAGCCGCAATATCGGCGGCCGTACTTGTCGCCGGCGCGTCGTCCGGCTTGGGCATTGCCGCCGCCAGATCGCGGCGCAGCACCTTGAGCTCCGCCGTCAACGTTCCTTTTTCCGCCATCGCGTCCAGTTCTTCGCGCAGGTGCGCGAGGTCATGCTCCAGCAATTCCCCGGCCTTCGCCTTCGCGCCCACCTCGTGGTAATAGTCCTCGTGCTTGTCGGTGCCGTAGGCGAACCGGTACCCGATCGGTTTCGTGTACGCCCACAGCCATGCGATGGGCCATAGCAAGCCGCCAAAAAGCAGTGACAGCAGACACAGCGTGTGGATGGCGTCCTTCTGCGGATGGTGGCGCTTTTCAGCGATCTTCTCCGGCAGCACATGAAGCATCCAGAACAGCACGATGGCGCCGATGGGAACGACGACGACGACGAACCACGAAATGTAGGTCGCCATCGTATCCATCATCTCGGGCGGCAGGAACGACGCGTGCGCGAAAGGGGCAAACGCGACGCCGGCCGCAGCGAGCGCCGCCGCGGCGACACCCGGCGCCCGTGCAGGCGCGCGAGCCCGCCGGCGAACGCGATCTGCGCGCAGCCTCGGTTCGCCCGGTTCAAGGTTGGAAATGCAAGGCCATTCCATCGTGCTGCTCCCGTGTCCCATGGAAATTTATCGGTGCGCCGGCGCATCGTGCACGGTCGTGCCACGATGCTGATGCCCGACATGGGTGGGAATCACCCTTCCGGCGCCATGATAGCCCATCGCCGGCACGTCCTTCCTTGCCGTCCCGCCATTGACCTGGCGGGACTGCGGCGTGGTCCCCGACGGGCCGGACTGCTCAAGGGGAACCGGATCGGTCAGGCTGGATTGCTCCAGCGCGCGCCCGACCCGCCCAGTCCCTGCGTATCGGGGATCCGGGCCAGCGCGAGTTCCTCGGGGCGGCTGAAGTGCGTCTGGATCGCCCAGTCCAGCAAGTCGAGTTCCGTTTGCAACGCGGGGCCGCGGTGTTCCGGCAACGTGCTCCGGAGGTTCACCAGCATCGCGCGCATCCGCCGCGCGACCTGCAGGTTGTTGGCGCCGCAGTCGCGAATCTCGCTGCAGGCGACCTGCACATAGTGCTCCCAGTTCGGCGTGCGGAAGATAACGCGCGGCTGCCCTCTCTCATCGAGGATGACCTCGCCGCGCAGCTGACGCCGGCCCACTTGCCGAAGCATCCGATGCACCTGGTCAAGGGCGACCACGGCGGTCGTCGGGTCGTTGATCGCGGGCGACAGCGCCTTCAGCGCGATGTCGACGATGATCCGGAACGCGAACATCGGGTCCTGCTCGAGCGTGCGTTCGGGGCCAAAGGCCACGGTCGACCGCACCACGCGGTCGTCGATCGCCATCGCTCCGGCGTAGAGCACGAACAGCGGCTCGTCCGCCGCGACGAAATCCCCCACCTGCGGCAGGAACTCGATGATGCCGTCATGGAACTGCGCCAATGTCGCGAGCGTCGCGATGTCGACGGCGAGCACGATCTCCGACGCGCCACGATGCTCGACCACGCGACTCTGCATCGCCGGCTGTGCGTGCAGCGCGGCGACTTCCGGAGGCAGCGCGGTGGCCGGGTCGGGATAAACGGCTTTGATCATCGCCATGCCCTCGTCGCCGACGCTGGCGACAACGCTGACCGGTCGCAGCATGCGCGCCGCGTAGTCGATCAGGAACAGGAAGTCGGCGATGCACGCGACGCCGAGAACTCCGGTGACCGTTGCGACCAGCTCGTGCACCGTCTCCACCTGCCGGTTGAGCGCTCCGACGGCAAACACCAGCGTGAATACGAACAGGCCGACGCTGTAGCGGACGACGTTGTTGCGCAGCAGCGTCGTGGCAATGATCCGGGACGTGAGCTGACCGCCGGCTACCTGGATCGCCACCAGCAGCGAGCCGAACGTGAATACGACGAACGAAAGCGTCAGCGTGATGACGGTCTGGTACAGCGCCGTTGCGCCGGCAACCTCGAGGTGGGTGAGATTCCAGCGCTGCCAGTCGTCCAGCGCGTGGATCATCGGCGCCACGAGCAGCTCGATTGCGATGGCGATGAGCGGGACCGTCCACAATGCGGACTTCAAGTAGCTGGTCGTGCGGTACACCCTGCCCCACGTCACCTTGGTCCGGACGAAGCGCCGGAACTGGCGCCTCCGCTCGGCCAGCGACGGCGCGGGTGTGACACTTCGGGGGGTGTCAGGAATCATCGCAAGATATCCATCGTCATTGGGATGTCGGGAATCAGAACGTCGCGCTGACCATGCCGACGAAGACCTGATCATTGGCCCCCGGGTTGAACCAATATCCTCCGATCGTGACGGGTCCCCACGTCGCCTGCGCGAAAGGTCCGCGCTGGATGTCGCGCTCGTTGCTGTACGCCCTCGTGCGCTGGCCGGCAATCCCGACGCGAAGCCATTCGACCGGCCGGAAGCCCAGTTCGCTCCACGCGTAGAAATAGCTGTCGCTCCGCTGCTGGCTGTCGAGCACGTATTCGGCCTCGATGTAGAAATCGAATCGTCTTCCACGCCGCGCTGGCCTCGAGCGCGGGCACGAATGCCTGCGTCGTGCCCCACGCACCCCCGAGCAGCGGCGTCAATTCCCACGTGACCGCGTCCTCGCCGGAAAACGTCCAGCCGACGAAAGCCGAGCGCGCGCCGATCGACTCGTAGTTGTACCGGGCCTCGAGGTGCAGCGGCCCGCGGTCGGCGACGCCGATGGCCGACCAGTAGTTCTCGCCGCCGCGAACGACGGTGGGATACGCCGTGATCGCGAACTCCCACGAGGGTTTCTCGGGTGGAGCAGCCCGCCGCCCGCTCGGTTCGTCCTCGGCGGCGAGTGCGGACGTGGCGGCAACGGCCGCGACCGCCCCAAAGGCGCAGAGAGCGGTCTTCATCCGCCGAGCGCGTTGATCGCGATCACGAGCGCGGTACCCAGCCCCGCCATCATCAACCCGACTTTCCAGCTGCCGTAGCCGGCATAGCGCCCAAGGGCGAGGCCGCCGATGAACAGCATCGCCAGCGCGATGCCGCGCGACACGTGCTTGGCTATCCCGACATTCTCGAAGATCGCAAAGGGCAACACCACGGGGAAGGTGGCCGCGACAACGATCAGGAATATCGCCAGCGCAGCGGTCAGGTCTTCGCGACTGAGTTTCGGTCGTGCCGGGAGGGCGCTCAGCGCGAGGATCCGGCCGCGCATCGCCTCGATCTCGGTCGGCGCAACCAGGCCCGCCGCGACCCGCGACAGCGATTGTTCGATGATTTCCCGCCCCACGGCGGCGTCCGGTGCTTCGCGCACCAAACGGATCATCGTGATCAGCCTGCCGCGATCGGTGACGGTGCGCACCACATACATCACCGCGTCGACCAATCCCCATGCGAGATTGCAGCCCAACGCCGCGATGAACATCTCGCGAATCTGCGCCCGGCCGGAATCCGCGACGGAGATAGCGCCCGTGAACGTCAGCGCCATGAACAGGCCGAAGAGCATTTCCGACACACGGTCGACCGGACTTAACACCGGCTCCCGCGACTCTTCCGCCGGGATGCTACCGTGCGTCATCGGCGTTGACCAATGGCAAGAGGCGCAATTTCAATTTTCGGATCCATTGGGGGTATTCTGATCGACCCATCGCGGACACACAATGGATAAACCCGCCACAAGCAATCCGGCAACACCGCCAGGCACGGGCGCGCTGCGCTTCGACGTCGTCGCCGGCCTCACGGCGGCGGCGGTGGTGCTGCCCAAGGCGATGGCGTACGCGACGGTCGCAGGCCTGCCGGTCGCCGTGGGCCTCTATACCGCCTTCATTCCGATGGCGATCTACGCGCTGCTCGGATCGTCGCGCGTATTGAGCGTCAGTTCCACCACGACGCTCGCAATCCTCGCCGGTACTGAACTCGGCCTGGTTGTACCGGATGCCGATCCGGCGAAGCTCGTCGCGGCAACCGCCACGCTGACCGCGCTGGTCGGCGCGATGCTGTTGCTGGCAAGGTTGCTGCGGCTGGGATTTGTCGCGAACTTCATATCCGCGCCGGTGCTGACAGGGTTCAAGGCGGGAATCGGGCTGGTGATCGTGCTGGACCAGCTGCCAAAGCTCCTGGGCATCCATATCACCAAGCAAGGATTCTTTGCCGATTTGCAAAGCGTCGCGCACCACGTTCCCGAAACGTCGCTGTTGACGCTGGCGGTCGCCGCCGCGACGTTCGCGATACTCGTCGGCATGGAGCGGCTGCGGCCGCATTCCCCGGCGCCGCTCGTGGCCGTCGGCGGCGCGATCGCGGCGTCGTGGTACTTCGGTCTGAAGGCGCTCGGCGTCTCGACGGTCGGCCTCATTCCACAGGGATTTCCTTCGCTCACGTTGCCCGATCTCACGCTGGTCCAACAATTGGTGCCTGGTGCGCTCGGCATTGCGCTCATGAGCTTCACGGAAACGATCGCGGCTGGCCGCGCCTTTGCCCGGCCGGCCGATCCTCCGATCGATGCGAACCGGGAGCTGGTCGCCACCGGGGCGGCCAACGTCGGAGGGGCGTTGTTCGGCGCCATGCCGGCAGGCGGCGGCACGTCGCAGACGGCTGTCGTGCGGTCTGCAGGTGGACAGTCGCAGAAGGCTTCGCTGGTGACGGCGGGTGCGGCGGTGGCGACCATGTTGTTGCTGGCGCCTTTGCTGGGTTTGCTGCCCAACGCCACGCTCGCGGCCGTCGTCATCGTCTACTCGGTCGGACTGATCCAGCCGATGGAGTTCGCGGCCATTCGCAAGGTGCGCACGATGGAGTTCCGCTGGGCGGTCATCGCCGCGCTCGGTGTGCTGATCTTCGGAACGCTGGAGGGCATCGTCGTGGCGATCATCGTGTCGATGATCGGCCTCGCCAGCCAGACGGCCCGCCCGCGCGTGTCCGTCATCGTCCGCAAGCGCGGTGCCGACGTACTGCGGCCGCTGTCGCCCGAACATCCGGACGACGAGACCTTCGAGGGCCTGCTCATCGTGCGGCCCGAGGGGCGATTGTTCTTCGTCAATGAACAATACGTGGCGGAGCGGCTCCGTGCGCTCGTCGCGCAGTACAAGCCGCGCGTGCTGGCGTTGGACATGAGCCGGGTGCCCGACATCGAATACTCGGCGCTGCAGGCGCTGATGGAAGGCGAAAAGCGCGCAACCGAAGGCGGCACGATCGTCTGGCTGGTGGCGCTCAATCCCGGCGTCCTGGAGGTCGTCCGACATGCCGGCCTGGAGGAGCGCCTCGGCCGCGAGCGGATGCTGTTCAACGCCCGCGCCGCCATCGAGCACTATCAGGCGATGCAGGCGGGCAACGCCCGCCCGCGCGCCCCCGCGGAAACCTAGGGCGCCGATAGACGCAGGCGGCAGATTCGGACCGACCTGTCGTCGGGGTCGACCTCGATGCTGAATCCGAGGCGGTCGGCAAGGCGCAGCATCGGATGGTTCGCTGCCAGCACGAAGCCTTCCATCTCCTTTATCCCGCGCTGCCGCGCCTCGCCGATGAGCGCCGTCATGAGCACCCGCCCAAGTCCTGCGCCGCCGAATGCGGAGGCGACGGTCAGGGCAAACTCGCAGTTCGTCCGGTCATTGCCGACGAGATAGATCGCGCTTCCGACGATGTCGATTCCATCCGCGGCCGGGACGGTTGCCACGACGCCCATTCCGTCATCGGGAAACGACGCGAGCACCTTGCGCAGGCGCGGGAGGTTGGGCTCGCTGACGAAGCGCATGAAGCGCATGTAGCGGGCGTCGGAGTTGAGCCGGCTGAACGCCTGCAGGAATTCGTCCTCGTCGGACGCGCGAGTCGCGCGAACGTGCACGGTACGGCCGTCGCGCAACGTGACGTCCCCGGTCCCCTGGCCGCTCATCGCCGTTTGCACCACTGCAGAAACAGGATCATCGTCACGCCCAGGCCGAGCGCATAACCGATCACCGACGAAATCACGTCGGGCGGCGCGCGATTGACGGTCGCGATGACGAGCGCCAGCCCCGGGTTGCGCATGGCGGCCGCGACAGCGGCGGCGGGCCTGACATCGGGCGCGCGCCACGCAAATGCCGCGCCGATCGCCAGCGAACACACGGTAATCGCCACGCCGGCGATCATCGGCGTCCAGCCGACGGCGGCAATGATCGCCGGCAGGTCGGCAATCACCATGATTCCGAGCGCGATCAGCAGCATGTTGCCGGCGCGCACGAGCGGTCGTTCAAGTCTTGCCGCGAGGTCGGGACGAAAGGCGCGCAATGAAGCTCCCAGCGCCATCGGGAGCAACTGGGCGAAAAAAACCTGGCGGCCGATATGGAAAGGGGTGACCGTGAAATCGGCGGCGAATATCCAGTCCAGGATTGCCACGCTCGCCGGCACGGTAACGACCGCCAGCATCACGATCGCCAGGTGAAGCGCGGGCGCGAACTCGCGGTTGCCGCCCGCATCCAGCGCGCGCCGCAGCGCAACCGGCGCACCGGGCGAGATGGCCATCAGCACGATGCCCACGGCGACCGGTCCCCTCAGACTGAACGCTTGCAACGACAGCACGACGAGGGCCGGCACCGGCACGACGACCGCGAAGGCCACGGCCGCCAGAACGACGCGGCGCCGCAGCGCTGCCGCCCACTGTTCGCGTCCCAGCATCAACCCAAGCGCGAACATGACGGCGAATATCGTCGCCGTGGCGAACAGGCCGATCCATTGAAATGGGATGAGCATAGGAGGGGAATTTCAACGATAGCACGAGCTTCCACGGATCATCGCCGCGTCGCGGGGCCGCCGCGGCGACATGCCCGGCGCCCTCGAAGGCGCGCCTCGAGTAGCCGAGCCGCAGAATCATCATTTCGGCCGTTTCGTGGTAAAACGTTCCGCTGCTTTCGGCCGCAGGCATGCAATCCGCCCTGGCTATCGCCGTGAAACACTTCCGGACCGCCCGACGATGAACGCACGTGCCGCCTTTCATGTCTCCAAGCTCGTTGTCGTCCTCCTTGCCTCGCTGCTCATCGTCGCGGGCTGCGGGAAACAGCCGCCGGCCGCGGAGAAGGCGCCGCCCAACGTCACCGTCCTCACCGTAGAGCGCAAGGACGTCCCGGTGACCGCCATCTACGTCGCCCAGACGCAGAGCTCGCAAGCGGTCAATATCCAGGCGCGCGTTTCGGGCTGGCTCGACAAGCGCATGTACATGGAAGGCTCGGTGGTCAAGGCCGGTCAGGTGTTGTTCCAGATGGACCCAAAGCCGTTCCAGGCGCAGCTGGATGGGCAACAGGCGGCATTGCAGCGCAACCAGGCGGCATTGCAGGTGGCGACACAGAACCTCGCGCGCACGAAGCCGCTCGCGGAACAGAACGCGCTGTCGCAGAAGGACTTGGACGACGCGCAGGGCCAATACCAGCAGGCGGCGGCGGCGGTCGAGCAAGGGAAGGCGCAGGTCGAAACGGCACAGCTCAACCTCTCGTACACGACGATCCGCTCGCCCGTGGATGGTGTCTCCAGTTACGCCGCCGTCGCCGACGGCACCTATCTCAATCCGCAGAACGCGCAGCTCACGACCGTCTCGGTGCTGACGCCGATGTGGATCAATTTCAGCGTCTCGGAAAACGAATTGGAGCGCATCCGCAACGACGTCCGGAACGGGCTCCTGAAGCTGCCCGAGGGCGGCAAGTTCATCGTCGAAGTCGAAATGGTCGACGGCAATCTCTTTCCGTATACGGGTGCGATCACGTTCGCGGACCCGTCGTACAACCCGACGACGGGCACGTTCCTGCTGCGCGCGACCGTCAACAATCCGGCCGGCGTGCTGCGGCCCAACCAGTACGTGCGCGTGCGCCTCAAGGGAGCGATCCGTCCCAATGCGGTCGTGGTTCCCCAGCGCGCCGTGCAGCAGAGCGCGAAGGGCCACTTCGTCTGGGTGGTGAACAAGGACAGCCAGGCCGAGTTGCGCCCGGTGACGGTCGGCGAGTGGAAGGG
This sequence comes from uncultured beta proteobacterium, assembly GCA_963828045.1. GTDB lineage: Bacteria > Pseudomonadota > Gammaproteobacteria > Burkholderiales > Casimicrobiaceae > VBCG01. Next base: position 447,115 of record CAWHCM010000002.1, read on the forward strand.
CGACGGCTGGCTCATCTCCGAAGGGCTCAGCAGCGGCGACAAGGTCGTCGTCGACGGCGGCATCCGCCTGACGCAGTCGGCGCCGGTCAAGGCCACGCCGTACGTGCCGACCGCGCCCGCGCCGAGCGCTGCGGGCAAGGCAGCGGGCGCATCCTATCCCGCAGCGGCGCCGTCGAGTGTCGCCGTCTACTTTCCGCCGGCGCAGGCGACGCTCGATACCAACGCGCAGCGCGCGCTGCGATTCGCCGCGGCCGCCTACGTGGGGATCGGCACGGAAATACTCGTCACCGGGTATGCCGACAAGACCGGCAACGTCGCGGCCAACGTCGAACTCGCGAAGAAGCGCGCCGCGGCGGTGCGCGACGAACTCGTGACGCTCGGCGTGGAGCCCCGCCGTATCCAGCTCGTCCCGCCAGTGAGCGTGACGGGCGGCGAAAGCGACGACCAGGCCCGGCGCGTCGACGTCCGCGTCAAACAGTAGTCGGGAAGCGCGCCTCATGTTCTCGAAGTTCTTCATCGAGCGCCCGGTCTTCGCGGCGGTCGTCGGCCTGATCATCTGCCTGGCCGGCCTCGTGTCGATGACGCAATTGCCGGTCGCGCAATACCCGTCGATCACGCCGGTGCAGGTCACCGTGTCGGCCACCTACCCGGGCGCGGATTCGAAGACGCTCGCCGATTCGGTCGCCTCGCCGATCGAGCAGCAGATCAACGGCGTCGACAACATGCTCTACATGTCGTCGATAAGCTCGTCGACCGGCCAGCTGACGATGACCGTGTATTTCTCGCTCGACACCGATCCCGACATCGCGCAGGTGCAGGTTCAGAACCGCGTCAACCTCGCGATGCCGCAGCTGCCGTCCGCGGTGGTCCAGCAGGGCGTGAACGTGCAGAAGAAGTCGTCGTCGATCATGATGCTGGTCGCGGTGTACGCGAAGGACGACCGCTACAGCGCCAACTACATCGCGAACTACGCGAATGTCTACGTCCTCGACGCCCTGAAGCGCGTCAACGGCGCGGGACAGGCGCAGATCATGGGCGTGCCCAACCAGGCGATGCGCATCTGGATGAACCCCGACCGCATGGCGTCGCTGGGTATCACCACGTCGGATATCGCCAACGCGATCAGCCAGCAGAACCAGCTCTTCGGCGCCGGCCAGATCGGCCAGCAGCCGAACTCGGGGCCAGTGGAGCTCACGTTCCCGGTCATCACGCAGCCCCAGTACACGGAGCCCAAGCAGTACGAGAACATCATCCTCCGCGCAAGCCAGGACGGTAGCGCGATCGTTCGTGTCGGCGACGTCGCGCGCGCCGAATTCGGCCTCCAGCAGTACATCGTCGACAGCAAGATGAACGGCGTACCGGCCACGATCATTGCCGTCTACCAGCAGCCCGGCGCCAACGGCCTCGTGGTGTCGAAGGCCGTGCGCGAGACACTGGAGCAGATGAAGGCCTCCTTTCCGGACGGGATGGAGTACCTGGTCGCCCTCGACACCAACGACTTCGTCAAGCTGTCGATCAAGGAGGTCATCAAGACGCTGCTCGAGGCGGTCGTGCTGGTGATCCTCGTCGTCTACCTGTTCCTGCAGAGCTTCCGCACGACGCTCATCTGCACGGTGGCGATCATGATCGCCTTGATCGCCACGTTCAGCGGCATGCTGGCGCTCGGCTTTTCGATCAACCTGCTCACGCTGTTCGGGCTCGTCCTCGCGATCGGCATGGTCGTCGACGACGCGATCGTCGTCTGCGAAAACGTCGAGCGCAACATGCACCAGCACCATCTCGCGCCGAAGGAGGCGACGATCCGCTCGATGGAGGAGATCTCGAGCTCGCTCGTCGCCATCGTCCTCGTCATGTGCTCGGTGTTCATTCCGGCCGCCTTCCTGCCGGGCACCACCGGTCAACTGTACAAGCAGTTCGCGATCACGATCGTGATCTCGGTGTCCGTCTCCGGGTTCATCGCGCTGACCGTCACGCCCGCGATGTGCGCGGCCCTGCTGAAGCACCAGCCCACGCAGGTGCGCCTTTTCATCTGGTTCAATCGTCAGGTCGACCGCGTCACCCAGGCGTTCGGCGCCGCCGTCACGTACGTCATCAAGTTTGCGCTGATCGCGCTGGTCCTGCTCGCCGTGTTCCTGTACTCGATCTACCACCTCTTCACGGTCCTGCCGACGAGCTTCGTGCCCAACGAAGACCAGGGCTACGCGTTCGCCGCCATCATCATGCCGCAGGCGGCGAGCTTGAGCCGCACGGAGGACATCGCGAAGAAGGCCGACGACATCTTCAAGGGCCTCCCCGGCGTCCAGACGCGCACGGTCGTTTCCGGCTACAGCCTGCTCGACAGCGGCTTCAAGACCAACGCCGCCACGATCTTCGTCACGTTCTCCGACTTCGACAAGCGCTACGAGAACATCGACACGGCGAAGAAGGAGAATGCGCGGGCGATCCTGCAGGCCTTCTTCGCGCAGGCGCGCAACATCGAGGGCGCGATCGTGATACCCATCGCGCCGCCGGCCATTCCCGGTATCGGCACCACGGGCGGCTTCGAGTTCTGGATCCAGGATACGGGCACGGGCGACCCCGTGGCGCTCGACGGCGTGATGCAGGCGTTCCTCAAGAAGGCGCGCGAGCGCCCCGAGCTCACCGGGCTTGCAACGACCTATTCTGCCAGCACGCAACAGCTCAAGGCCGACGTCGACCGCGAGAAGACGCAATTGCTGGGCATTCCGATCCAGGATGTCTACAGCGCGATCCAGGCGCAGTTCGGCTCGCTGACCGTCAGCCAGTACAACCTCTTCTCCAACGTGTGGTGGGTCGTCGTCCAGTCCGACGCGCAATACCGGCAGAATCCCGAGGACCTCACGCGGCTGTACACGCGCAACAACCAGAACCAGATGGTGCCGTTGTCGTCGGTGGTCACGACCAGTTGGACGGCAGGCCCCGACCTGCTGCCGCACTTCAATGGCTTCACCGCGGCGAAGATCAACGGAAGCGCTGCGCCCGGCTATAGTTCCGGCGACGCCATCGCGACGATGGAAGCGGTGGCGAAGGAGGTGCTGCCGCCGGGCTACGCGTTTGCATGGTCGGGGCTCTCGTACGAGGAAAAGAAGTCCGGCGGAACGTCGGGCCTGGCATTCGTGTTCGGCTTCATCATCGTGTTCCTGGTGCTGGCCGCGCAGTATGAGTCGTGGACGCTGCCCGGCGCCGTCATGTCGGCGGTGCCGTTCGGCATTCTAGGCGCGCTGCTGACCAATCACCTTCGCGGCCTCGACAACGACGTGTACTTCCAGATCGGGCTCCTGGTGCTGATCGGCTTGGGTGCCAAGAACGCCGTGCTGCGCGTGTCGGCGGCGGTGGAATTCCGCGCCGAAGGCAAGTCGATCATGGAGGCGACGATCCTCGCTGGCGAACAGCGGCTGCGGCCGATCATCATGACGTCGCTCGCGTTCGCGATCGGCTGCCTGCCGCTGGCGCTCGCCGTCGGCGCCGGCGCCAATGCGCGCCATTCAATCGGCACCGGCATCATCGGCGGCATGCTGGGCGAGACGACGCTCGCGATGCTGTACGTGCCGCTCCTCTTCTATCTGTTCGATCGGCTGAAGGAGCGCGGAGAGGGCAAGTCCGAAGGCTCGGAAGCGGAGCCCCCGCCGCCGCCGGACGTGCCGCCGACCGAGTCCGCCGTCATGCCGGCGCCGCGTCCGGAGGGCGACTGACGTGCGCGCAGCAGCCACCGGGCCGGTCGCCGCGCGGGTCGCCGCAGTTGCAGGCGCCGTGCTCGTTGCGGGCTGCATGCTCGGCCCCGATTACCAGCGGCCCCCCGTGGACACGCCGAAGGCATTCATCTACGAGACGAAGGATGCCGCCGACACCGTCAACACCGACTGGTGGAAGCAATTCAACGATCCCGTGCTCGATGCGCTGATCGTCGAGGCGCTCCAGCACAACCTGAACGTCAAGGTCGCGGTCGCCAACGTCGAGCAGGCGGCCGGCGTATTCACGCAAACGCGTTCGGCGCTGTTCCCGCAGGTCGGCTACGATCCCATCGCCGGTCGCGCACGCACGACCGAATCCGGCGTGTCGCCGGAAGTCGCCCGCTTTCTCAACAATCCGCAGACTTCCTACCAGGCGCTGCTCAACGTCACCTGGGAAATCGACCTGTGGGGACGGATACGGCGCCTGAGCGAATCGGCGCGCGCCAACCTGCTCGCCACCGACGAGGCGCGCCGCGGCGTGATCCTGTCGCTGGTGGCCTCCGTTGCCGGCAACTACCTGACGCTGCGCGGGCTCGACGAGCAGCTCGTTGTCGCCAAATCCACGCTCGACGCCTATGGTGAATCGGTCAGGCTCTTCACGCTGCAGTTCCAATATGGCCAGGTGTCGCAGATGAACGTGGCGCAGGTCCAGTCGCAATACGAGACCGCGGCGGCGCAGATTCCGCAGATCGAATCGCAGATCGCGCAGACGGAAAATGCGCTGTCGGTGCTGCTCGGCCGCAATCCGGGTCCGATCCCGCGCGGCAAGTCGGTCAACGAGTTGTCGCTTCCCAGCGTTCCTTCCGGCCTTCCTTCGGACCTGCTGACGCGCCGTCCCGATCTCCTTCAATCGGAGGAGACGCTTATCGCGGCCAACGCGCAGATCGGCGCCGCCAAGGCCCTGTACTTCCCGGCGATATCGCTCACCGGCACGGCCGGCAGCTCGAGCTTCGAGTTGTCGAAATTGTTCACCGGCCCGGCGCGCGTGTGGAGTTACGCGGGCCAGGCGATCGGCCCGATCTTCTCGTTCGGCGCCATCAGCGGCCAGGTCGTCCAGGCCACGGCCGCGCAGCAGGCGGCGCTCTACAGCTACCAGCTCTCGATCCAGAATGCGTTTGCCGATGTCGAGAACGCGCTGGTCGCCGCGCAAAAGCTGAAAGAGCAGCAGGCGGCGCAGGAGAAGCTCGTCGCCGCACTCAAGGATTACGCGCGGCTGGCCACGCTGCAGTACAACGGCGGCTACACGTCGTACACGACGGTGCTGCAGGCGGAGCAGTCGCTGTTCCCCGCCGAACTCACGCTCGCGGCCGTGCGCGCGTCGGTCTTCTCGGCGAACGTCAACATCTACAAGGCGATGGGCGGCGGATGGGTCGTCGCCGCGGACACGCTCACCACCGGCAAGCCGCCGACGCCTGAGAGCGAACTCGGCACCGGTCCGCCCCCACTGTTCTAGCGCGCCCCTACTGTGCCGGGAGCTCCGCTGCCGCCAGATCCCGCGTCAATTCCGCGAGAATCTCGGTGAACGCCGTGTTGAGTGCGCCGACGTAGGCGTCCGTGTTCGACGACGTGAACGCCACGCGCTTCACGTAGGCATGCGACCACACGGGTGCGCTGGCGCCGCCGTCATCGCGCGACAGGTAATACGTCACCTGGAACACGGCTTCGGGCTTCGCGGCGTCGCGCGCGTCGGCGTACAGCGCGCCAACGAAGCCGTCGAGGACCCACGTCGCGTCGACAACCACGCCTGGACGCGCCACCTCGGCAAAAACCTTTGCCCTGCCCAGCGCGCGCGCCGTCGAGTCGGCGATCATCACGCCCGGTGGCACGAAGAACTCATGGTAGAAGTCGGAGTCGAACTTGAACTCGGAGTCGCGCACGACGAACGAGCGCCCGCGAAACGCCGCGCCGACGTTGACGGTGCCAATGCGCAGCGACCCGGGTCGTGCCTTGGCGGCGGGCTCCGGCAGCGCCGGCTGGAGCAGGTAGGAATCCTTGACCGGCGCCGATCGCGTGAAACTGCAGCCCGCCACGAGCGCCATGGAGAACAGCGCGACGATCAGCGCGGCGGTAAACCCCGAATGGCGAACCGTATCGTGGGACGTCATGGCTTGCGCTCCAGCGGGGGTGGCGGCGCGCCGAAGATCAAGTTCGCCGGATAGCGCTTGGTCTCTTCGGTCAGGTCGCGCAGGTTGTCGGTGATCTGCCGCAGGTTCTCGATCGACGACGCCAGGTCGGCTTCGCCGCCGCCAAACAGGCGGTCGACGCGCGTCAGCGTGCGCTCGAGGTTGGAGATCGCCTTCGCGAGCTTCGGGTCGGTCACCATGTCCTTGATGCGCACCATCGCCGCTTCCGCGTCGTCCGGCAATTTCTGCAGCGACGGCTTGGCAAGCAGCGTCTTCAGATCGGCATTGGATGCGCGCAGTTCCGCGAGCAGCGCCACGCCCTCGTCCGACAGCTTCTTCGCGGCGATGCTGTCGAGTGTGCTTTCCATCTTGCCCAGCACGCGCACGCTGCGGTCGGACAGCGACCGGGTGTCGATGGCGGCGAGGCGCTCGTTGGCGGTAATCATCAGCTGGTTCAGGTTGACGAGCGTGCCCTCGATGTCCAGCTTGTGCAGCCGGTCGATGATTTCCTCGGCGGCGTTCACGAACTGCGTCACCGTCGACCGCGCGCTCGGTATATAGATATTCTCGGGCTGCCAGTAGATCGGAAGCAGCGGCGGCGGCGGGTCGACATAATCGATTTCCAGGTAACTCGTGCCGGTGATCCCTTGCGGCGCCAGCCGTATGCGCAGGCCCCGCTCGACTTCCAGCCGGGCGCCTTCCGGCTGGGTCAGATCCCCTGCGGTGGCGCGGCCGCCCAGGAGCCGCGGCTCGATCTGCGCCTCGACCAGCACGTAGCGCTGGCGGTCCGACATCGGCTTGTCCAGCTCATACTTGTTGTATGTGAAGCCGATGCGCGTCACCTCGCCGATGGCCACGCCGCGGTACTTGAGCTTCGAGCCCAGGTCCAGGCCCTGCACCGATTCGTTGAAGTACGTCTCGATCGTGAGCTTCGGTGCGAACCAGCGGCCGGAGCCGATGACGACCAGCAGGATGATGCCGGCGATGACGGCGCCGATCACGAACAGGCCGAGCTTGAAGTAGTTGGCCTTGAGGCTCATCAGGCGGCCACCGTTTCGGCTTCGCGACGGAAGAACGCGCGCACGCGAGGATCGTCACTTTCGTCGCGCAGCTTGCGCGGATCGCCGTTGGCGATGATGCCGCGCGCGCTGCGATCGAGCAGGATCACGCGGTCCATCGCAACGAACGTGCTGCCGAGGTCATGCGTGACGATCACGAACGTGACGCCCAGGCTGTCGGACAGCCGGCGGATCGTGGCGTCGAGGGACGCGGCAGTGATCGGGTCGAGGCCCGACGACGGCTCGTCGAGGAACAGGATCGAGGGGTCGAGCGCCATGGCGCGGGCAATGCCGGCGCGCTTTTGCATGCCGCCCGACAATTCCGCTGGCAGGTGTCCGGTGAAACCTTCGAGGCCGACCAGTTCCAGCTTCATGCGCGCGATGAGGTCGACCGCGTCGTCGGGCAGGTCGGTCCATACCTCGAGCGGCAGTCGGGTATTTTCCAGCAGCGTCATCGAGCCGAACAGCGCGCCCGACTGGTACATCACGCCGAACTTGCGGCGGATCGCCAGGAGGTCGGGTCCGTCGGCGGTAACAATGTCCGCGCCGTCGATCCACACCTGTCCCGCCAGCGGGGGCAACAGCCCGATCATATGTTTCATCAGCGTGCTCTTGCCGCAGCCCGAGCCGCCGAGGATGCCGAAGACCTGTCCGCGCGCCACGTCGAAGTTGACGCTCTCGAGAATCGCCGGCGTGCCCTCATAGCCGGCGTCGACGCCGACGACGCGGATGATGGGATCGGCGCGCGGGTCGTCGGCGTGGACCCCCACGCTCGCGGCCGAAACTGCGGCCGCTGCGCTGCCCCCAGAGGGGGCGCCATTCGCGCCTTGGGACGGCCCTGCGGCGCTCGGATGAACCCCCACGCTCGCGGCCGAAACTGCGGCCGCTGCGCTGCCCCCAGAGGGGGCGCCATTCGCGCCTTGGGACGGCCCTGCGGCGCTCATGCTCATATGTTCAGCATGTAATAGACGACGGCGAAAATGCCGTCGACGACGACGAGCAGGATGATGCCCGAGACCACCGCCTTGGTCGCGGAATCGCCTACCGCCGAAGCGCCGGCGCCCGTCTGCAGGCCGCGCAGGCAGCCGATTCCCGCAACGAGGATCGCGAACACGAACGACTTGATGAAGCCCGCGAGGAAATCGGTCATGTTGACGGCGGTGTCGACTTCCTTCAGGAATGTCACGATCGGAATGGAGAACGACTGCATCGTGATCGCGCCGCCGATGAGCCCGACCAGGTCGGAGAAGAGCGTCAGGAGCGGCGTCATCAGCACGGCGGCGATGATCCGCGGCGTCACGAGGAAGCGCACCGGGTCCAGGCCCATCGTCGTCAGCGCGTCGACTTCCTGATTCACGCGCATCGTTCCGATCTCCGCGGCGAACGCGGCGCCCGAGCGGCCGGCCAGCAGGATCGCCGTCATCAGCGGCCCCAGTTCGCGCAGCATCGACAGACCGATCAAGTCGGCCACGAAGATCTCGGCACCGAAACGTTTCATCGGCACGGCGGACTGGAACGCGAGGATCATGCCGAGCAGGAAGGAGATCAGCGCGACGATCGGCAACGCGTCGACGCCGACCTGTTCGCAGATGCGCCAGACGTCGCGCCAGCGCACGCTCGCAGGATTGCGGATGGCGTGCGCGAGCGCGGACGTGGTCTCGCCGACGAACGCGACCTGCGCGCGCATGTCGCGCCAGACGATCGAGGCCCAGCGTCCGATCTCCTCGATCGCCGGACCGCGCGGCGGCTCCGGGTCGAGGTCGTGCTCGAGGATGCCCGGGTCGTACTGCTTCAGCAGGACTTCGAATGCGGGCGGAAGGTTCGCGATCTCGACCTGCGGATCGCGCGGATGGCGCAGCAGATCGACGAAGAGCGCGATGCCGGCGCCGTCGCAGTAGTCGACGCCGCTGGCATCGACGACCACCCGCCGGGACGGCACGTCGGCCACCGCGCGGCGCACCGACGCCCACAGCCCCGTCACCGATTGCGAATCGAGGCGACCCGACAGGGCCAACACGCGACCCCCATCCGATGCGTCGGTGATCGCGAGGGCCGCGGCGGTCATGACCGGGAACGATCAAGGATTGGGATTGACCAGCTCGAGCTGGGTGCCGAAAACGCGGACGCGATCACCTTCCTGGAAGAACGGCTCGTAGGCGAGATTCACGACGCGTGGCGGCGGTCCGCTGTCCATCTTGATCGTGACGTCCCAGCGCTGCCGCTGGTACGCATTCGGCTTCTGCGCGTAGGCCGCGCCCCCGGCGGCGCCAACGACGACCATGCCTTTGTTGGTGAGACCGGGGCCGATCGAAAGCATCGTCGCGCTGCCCGGCTGCCCGGTCGGCCCGCCGCCGACGACGCGGGAGTCGGACATCGTGCCAAGCGGCGTCCATTCCTGCCGCACGCTGACGGGAACGATCGACTGCACGACTCCGCAGTTGGCGCAGTCGGCGGCCGCGCCTTGCGGCCATGCGGGTCCAGCGAAACCGATCGCCATTCCGAGCATCGCAACGCGCGCTGTGCAGTTCATCAATCGGGAAGCGAATTGAGGTAGAACATCGCGTTGAGCAGCGGCCCCGGACGTCCGAGCGGGGCCAGCCACTTCACGTAGACGGCGTCAATGTCCCCGGACTTGTACATCGCGACGAGCGCGCGGTCGACGGCCAGCCGGAAGTCGGGGTCGTCGCGGCGCACGACCAATCCGTACGGCTCGAACGAAAAGTCGTTGTTCATGAGTTCGAGCTCGTCGCCGGGCTGCGCGAGCTTGATGCCCGCCAGCACGACGCGGTCGTTCGCGTAGGCGTCGGCCTTGCCGGCGGTCAGCATGGATACGCCTTCGGCGCTGGTCTTGACGGGCACGAATTCGGCCGCGACCTCGATGACCTTGAGCGCTTTCTCGAGCGCGGGCAGCGTCGTCGTTCCGGGGATGATCGCGATCTTCTTGCCCTTCAAGTCGACCAGCCGCGAGAGGTGATCCTTTTCCCGAACCAGGACGCTGCCGCCGTCGACGAAGATCGGGACCGAGAAGTCCACGCGCTCCATCCGGCCGAGCGTGATCGTCGTCGTTCCGCATTCGGCGTCGGCTTGTCCGGACGCGACGGTGTCGAGGCGGTTGGCCGCATCGACCGGCCGCCATTCGATCTTCAGGGCCGGAATGGCGAGCGCCTTGCCGATTGCCGCGGCCACCTTTTCGCAAAGGTCCACCGAATAGCCCTGCGGCCGTCCGTTGCGCGCCTTGAACGAAAACGGTGCGGCGCCGTCGCGATAGGCAAAGGTTACGGTGCCGGAGGCCTTGATGCGATCGAGCGTCGGTGACGCGGCGTTGGCGGCGCCGGCGATGGCCGCGATCGCCAGCGCGCAGAGAAAGATTCGAGGCAGTTTGTCGGCGGCGGTCACGGTCGGCGCGAAAAGGTTTGCAGCGCGCAGTCTAGCATGCGCGATGCACGCGAACGCCGCCTCGCCCGCACCGTCTGCGCTGGTGTAAACTGACGCGTTCCGGGCCGCACTCGAGCCCGCCGGCGCCCGATTCCACGCGCCCTCCGCAACGACCCGCAGCACCCTCTCGCTCAACGACCGGAAGGCAACCCAAGTGAAACGCATAACGCTTGCAATATTCGTCATCGTCGCGCTGGCCGCATCCGCGGTTCATGCGCAGACGGCCCCCAACACGCTTGGCAAGATCAAGGCCGCCAAGGCCATCAATGTCGCGTTCGCCGGCGATTCGCTGCCCTTTTCCTGGGTCACATCGAACAAGACGCCCGCCGGCTATTCGATCGACCTGTGCAACCGTGTGATCGCCCAGATCGGGCGGGCCGTCGGCGAGCCCAACCTCAAGGTCAACTGGATCGTCGGCAGCGCAGCCGAGCGCGTCCAGATGGTCGCTTCGGCCAAGGCCGACCTGGAATGCGGCAACACCACGCAGACGATCACCCGCCTCGCCGTCGTCGACTTCTCGAATCTGATCTTCATCGACGCCGGCGGCTTCATGGTCAAGACCGACTCGCCGATCAACAAGATTGCCGACATGGGCGGCAAGAAGATCGCGGTGATCAAGGGCACGACGACCGAGGCAAGGCTCAATGCGCAGTTCGCGCGCCGCCTCATCAATGCAACCTTGGTGCAGATCAACGACGGCATGGAAGGCGTGGCAATGCTCGAATCGGGTGCGGTCGATGCCTATGCCGGCGACAAGATCAAGCTGATCGGCCTGGCTGCGCAGTCGAAGGACCCCGGCAAGCTTTCGCTGCTGACCGAAGACCTGTCATATGAGCCCTATGCGTTCGCGCTGCCGCGGAACGACTCCGCGTTCAGGCTGGAGGTCAACCGCGCGCTGACGCAAGTCTACGTATCCGGCGAAATCGACACGATCTTCGGGCAATGGCTGGGCAAGCTCGGCCGTCCGTCAGGATTGCTGGCCGCGATGTACCTTCTCAACGCAATTCCCGAGTGATCGGGACCATCGAAGGAGGAAAATTGCAATGTCGGTCGTGAATTCCTTCCAACGTGCAGCGGCAGCGTTCGCGGCGGCCGCCTCGCTGCTTCTGGCCGGCTGCAGCACGCCGCCTGCCTACGAAGTCAGCCAGCAACCCGTCGCGCGCGTGGGGACCGTCGAATCGATCCAGCAGGACTCGGTGCAGAACGTGCCCAATGCGGTCGGCGCGATCGGCGGCGCGCTGATCGGCGGCGGCCTGGGCAGCCTGATCGGCGGCGGAACCGGCAAAACGGTGGCCACCGTCGTGGGCGCGATCGGCGGCGGATTCGTCGGCAACGAGCTGGCGGAAAAGGACCGCACTCTCGTTTGGCGGATCGGCGTGCGCTATGATGACGGCAGCTACACGACGGTCCAGCAAACCCAGGCGCCGGGATTGCGCATCGGCGACCGCGTGCGCGTGACCTCCACCGGAATCGAGCTCCTTCGCTGATTCCATCATCGTTGCTTGGCAGTAACCCTGCGGCGCATCGCGCTGCTCATGCAGAGGAGATTGACATGAATTCATCGTTGAAACGCATCGCCGCCGCCGGCTTCGTCGTGCTGGCGTCGCTGGGATTGCTGGCATCGCCGGCGCACGCGCAATCCGATCAGCAAAAGCTCGTCAATGACGCAAGCAAGACGCTGTCGAATTTCCTGCGCGACCCGGACATGACGTGGCTGCAGAACAATATCGGTCGTGCGAAGGCGGTTCTGATCGCCCCCGCGATTGCCAAGGCCGGCTTCATCTTCGGCGGCTCGGGTGGCCGTGGCGTGCTTGTCGCGCATGAGGCGCCCGCGGGCAAGTGGGGCGGCCCGGCGTTCTACACGTTGGCGACCGCCAGCGTCGGATTCCAGGCGGGCGTGTCGGTCTCGGAGAACGTGACGCTGGTCATGACCGAAAAGGGCTTCAACTCGCTGCTCGCCAATTCCGTCAAGTTGGGTGGTGATGCAAGCGTCGCCGCGGGTCCGGTCGGCGCCGGCGCCAAGTCGGACGTCGTGGCCGACCTGGTCACGTTCAGCCGCGCCAAGGGCGTGTACGGCGGCCTCAATCTCGACGGTACCGTGGTGGCTCCGTCCAACGACTGGAACGACGCGTACTACCACAAGAGCGTGCTGCCGCCGGACATCCTGATCCGCCAGTCGGTGCACAACAAGCAGGCGGACGCGCTGCTCGCCCAGGTGACCAAGGCCACCAAGAAGTAGACGAGTTCCCGCAAGTCGACCTCTCGAAGGGGCCCGCGCGGGCCCTTTCGCTTTGTGCGGGCACGGCCGGATTCCCGCGCGGCCGCTGGTTGCTGGCAAAATGGGCGCGCCATCCGTGGCTTTGTTGGGGCCAACGAAAGCTTCCATGCCGGCGCGCGCGCTGCACTTCCTGCTGAACAGTGAACCGGTCGAGGTGACGTCGGCCTCGTCCCACGTCACGCTGCTCGAGTATCTGCGCGAGCAGCGCGGACTCACCGGCACGAAGGAAGGCTGCGCCGAGGGCGATTGCGGCGCCTGCACGGTGGTCATCGCCGAGCCCGACGGCGTCGGCGGGCTCGCGTGGAAGCCCGTCAATGCGTGCATTCGCCTGCTCGCGTCCATTGCCGGCAAGGCGGTCTTCACCGTCGAAAGCCTGCAATCGGAGGACGGCACACTGCATCCGGCGCAACGTGCGCTGGTCGAATGTCACGGCTCGCAATGCGGCTTTTGCACGCCGGGATTTGCGATGAGCCTCTTCGGCCTCTACAAGAACGCGCATGCGCCAACGCGGCGCGACGTCGACGACGCGCTGTCGGGCAACCTGTGTCGCTGCACCGGTTATCGTCCGATCCTCGCCGCCGCGGAGCGCATGTACGGTTTCAGTGCGACGGAGGGCTGGCGCGGTCCCGGCGTCGCGGCGGACGGCAGCCGCCTGCGCAGCGTCGACGAGGAACGGATCGCGGCACAGCTCGAATCGCTGGCGGAGCCGGACGGCCTGGAATATGAAGCCGACGGCCGCAAGTGGTTTGCGCCGCGCACGCTCGACGCGCTGGCGGCGGTCTGCGCGGCAAACCCGGCGGCGCGCATCGTCGCCGGCGCCACCGACGTCGGTCTGTGGATCACCAAGCAGCATCGCGACCTGGGCGACATCATTCATGTCGGCGATTGCGGCGACTTGAAATCGCTTCGCGACACCGAAGAAGCGCTGGACATCGGTGCCGGCGTTTCGCTCGCCGACGCGTTCATGGCGCTCGACGGCGAGTGGCCGGAGTTGCGCGAGGCATGGATTCGCTTCGCGTCGGTGCCGATCCGCAACAGCGGCACATTGGGCGGCAACGTCGCCAACGGTTCGCCGATCGGCGACTCGATGCCGGCGCTGATCGCGCTGGGCGCCAGCGTCGTCCTGCGGCACGGCCAGGCGACGCGCGAAATGGCGCTCGAGGATTTCTATCTCGGCTACCAGAAGACCGCGCTGATTCCCGGAGAGTTCGTCGCCTCGATCAGGATTCCGCACCGCCGCGACAACCTGCTGCTGCGCGCGTACAAGGTCAGCAAGCGCTTCGACCAGGACATCTCCGCGGTCTTCGCGTGTTTCGCGCTGACAATTCTCCACGGAAAAGTCGCATCGGCACGGTTGGGCTGCGGCGGCGTGGCGCCCGTCCCCGCGCGGGCCCGCGGCGTGGAAACGCTGCTCGTCGGCAGCCCATGGGATGACGCCGCGGCCGCGGGGGCCGCAGCCGCGCTCGAGCGCGAGTTCACGCCCATTGACGACATGCGCGCATCGGCCGCGTACCGGCGCACGGCGCTCGGCAACCTGATGCGACGCTTCCGGCTGGAAACCACCGACGCGCAGGTTGCGTCGCGCGTCGACGACGCGCTGGCCGCGATTCCCGAATGAACCGATGAACGCCCCGCACCCTCCGCTCGCCGATCCCCTCCTCGCGGCGGCATCCGACGTCGTCGGCGCAGAGCTGCCGCACGACTCGGCCGCGCTGCACGTCGCGGGTGCGGCGGACTACACAGACGACCTGCCCGAGCCACGCGGCACGCTTTATATCGCGCTGGGCGTGAGTCCCGTCGCGCATGGCCACCTCGACGCGCTCGACCTGACCGGCGTGCGCGCCGCGCCGGGCGTCGTCGACGTAATCGTCGCGGCCGACATTCCCGGCGCGAACGACGTGGGTCCGATCCAGCACGACGACCCGATATTCGCCGCCGATACCGTTCAGTTCGCCGGGCAGCCGGTATTCGCCGTCGCCGCCACCAGCGTAAACGCGGCGCGCCGCGCCGCCCGCCTGGCCAGCTTCGACATCACGCCGTTGCCCGCCATCCTTACGATCGACGCTGCAATGCAAGCGGAGTCGTACGTACTGCCGCCGATCCACGTGACGCGCGGAAACGCTGCAACGGCGATCCACGCGGCGGCGCATCGACTGCATGGCTCCGCGCGAGCGGGCGGCCAGGACCACTTCTACCTCGAAGGCCAGATCGCGCTGGCCGTGCCGCGAGAGCGCGGTGGCATGCACATCTACACGTCCACGCAGCATCCCGGAGAGGTGCAGCAGATGGTCGCGCGCGCGCTCTGGCATCAGCGCGCACGACATCGTCGTCGAATGCCGGCGCATGGGCGGAGGCTTCGGCGGCAAGGAGACGCAGATGTCGCTGTTCGCGTGCGTCGCCGCCATCGTCGCGCGACGCAACGGGCGCGCGGCCAAGCTTCGCCTCGACCGCGACGACGACATGCGCTCGACGGGCAAGCGCCACGCGTTCCAGTACGCATGGGACGTGGGCTTCGACGACGACGGCCGCATCCTGGGCCTCGACCTCACGTTCGCTTCGCGCTGCGGTTTCTCGGCGGACCTGTCCGGCCCGGTGAACGACCGCGCGGTCTTCCACGCCGACAACGCGTATTGGATTCCGAACGTCGCGCTGCATTCGTACCGCTGCAAGACGCATACGGTGTCGGACACCGCGTTTCGCGGCTTCGGCGGCCCGCAGGGCATGTTCGCGATCGAGATGGTGATCGACGAAGTCGCGCGCGCGCTCGGCCGCGACCCGCTCGACGTGCGCCGCGTGAATTTCTACGGCAAGTCCACGAACAACGTCGCGCCCTACGGCATGGTGATCGAGGACAACATCGCGCCCGAGCTCGTCGCCGAACTCGAGGCGACATCGCGCTACCGCGAACGGCGGCGCGAAATCGGCGACTGGAATCGCGCCAATCCGGTGATCAAGCGCGGCCTGGCGCTCACACCCGTCAAGTTCGGCATTTCGTTCACCGCCACGCATTACAACCAGGCGGGCGCGCTGCTGCACTTGTACAGCGACGGCACGCTGCTCTTGAACCACGGCGGCACGGAGATGGGCCAGGGCCTCTTCACCAAGGTGCAGCAGGTCGTCGCGCAGGAGCTGGGCGTGCCAATGGCCGCGATACGCGTGTCGGCCTCCGACACCAGCAAGGTACCCAACGCGTCGCCGACGGCTGCCTCTTCCGGCAGCGACATCAACGGCATGGCCGCGCGCAACGCCGCGCGCACGCTGCGCGAACGCCTGGCCGCCTTCGCCGCGCGCAAGTTCGACTGCGACGCAGAGACCGTCGAGTTCCGCGACGGCGTCGTCCACGCGGGTCCCAGGACACTTCCCTTCGCCGAACTCGCGCGGATGGCCTATTTCGCGCGCGTGCAGCTGTCCGCCCCCGGCTTTTACGCGACTCCCAAGATCCACTACGACCGCAAGACGCTGACCGGCCGCCCGTTCTTCTACTTTTCCTATGGCGCCGCCGTCACCGAGGTGGCGATCGACACGCTCACCGGCGAACACCGGATGCTCGCCGTCGACATCCTCCACGACGTCGGCAAGTCGCTGAATCCCGCCATCGATCGCGGACAGATCGAGGGCGGGTTCGTGCAAGGATGGGGCTGGCTGGCGATGGAGGAGTTGTGGTGGAACGCGAACGGAGAACTCAAGACCTGCGCGCCGTCGACGTACAAGATACCGACGTCGCGCGATGTTCCGTCGCACTTTCGCATCGACTTCTACCGCGAGGCCAATCGCGAGGACACGATCCATCGCTCGAAGGCGGTCGGCGAGCCGCCGTTCATGCTCGCGCTATCGGCATTCCATGCACTGCGCGACGCCATCGCGAGTGTCGCAGACGGCAAGCATTCTCCCCGTCTCGACGCACCCGCCACCGACGAGCGGATACTGGCGGCCGTCGACGAGATTCGGGGGCGCCAATGAATCCCGTCGCAGGAGTCCTTTCATGACGGCGTGGGTGGCCGACCTCGCGCACGCGCTCGCGCAAGGACAGCGCGCCGTCGTCGTCACGGTGGCCCACACGGCGGGGTCCGCGCCGCGCGAAGCAGGCGCGACGATGATCGTCACGGCGGGTGGCTTTCGTGGAAGCGTCGGCGGCGGGCACCTCGAGTTCGAGGCGCTGCGCATCGCGCGCGACGCGCTCACGAATGCCGCCGCGCCGGCCTCCACGTGGATCGTCCGCTTCCCGCTGGCGGCGCGCCTGGGGCAATGCTGCGGCGGCGTGGCCACGCTCGCCTTCACGACGCTCGCCGCGGGCGCGCATCCTTGGCTCGATGCCGCTGTCGCGTGCGTTCGTACATCGACGCCTTTCGCGCTCGTCACGCGCGTCGGTGGTGCGCGCGACACGCCCTCGAAGTTGCTGGTCACGCTGGACGACACGCACGGTTCGCTGGCCGATCGCGCGCTCGAATCCGCGGCCATTGCGGCGGCGCGCACGCAACTCGTCGCCGGGCAAGCCGGCGCGAGCCTCGCCGGGTCGCCGTCCGGCGATGCCACGACGCTGCTGATCGACGTCGTGCGCCCGGACGCATTCCCCGTGCTCATCTTCGGCAACGGTCATGTCGGCCGTGCGCTCGTGCACGTATTGGGCGCGCTTCCCGCGCATGTCCGCTGGGTCGACGAGCGCAAGGACGACTTTCCGGCATCGGCTCCCGCCAACGCCGAGATCGTCGTCACCGATTCGCCCGAGGACGAGATCGCGCATGCGCCGAGCGGCGCGTTCATCGTCGTGCTCACGCACAGCCATCCGCTCGATTTCGCGCTGGTCGAAACAGCGCTCGCGCGCGACGATTGGCGCTACCTGGGCCTAATCGGCTCGCGGGCGAAGCGCGCGCAGTTCGAACGCCGGATGGCCGCCCGTGGCATGGCGCCGGAGGTTCTCGCCCGCGTCACCTGCCCGATCGGCGTGCGCAGCGGCATCGCGATACACAGCAAGGAGCCCGGCGCGATCGCCGTGGCGGTCGCGGCGGAAATGGTCGCGGCAAGAGATGCCGCGCAGGCCGGGTCCGACAGCGCGCCGGAGCGCGGCGCCGGCAAGCTGCTGGCCGTGAACAAGCGTCGGGACTGACGCCGCCCATGCCGCCACGGCTGCAGCTCGAGGGCATCACCAAGGCTTATCCGTCGGTGGTCGCCAACCAGGGCATCGACCTGCGCGTGCAGCCCGGCGAAATTCATGCGGTGCTGGGCGAGAACGGCGCCGGCAAGTCCACACTGATGAAGATCATCTACGGCGTCGTCGAGCCGGATGCCGGGGCGATCCGCTGGGAAGGCAAGGAAGTGACGATCGCCAATCCGGCGCGAGCGCGACGGCTGGGGATCGGCATGGTGTTCCAGCACTTCTCGTTGTTCGAAACGCTGACCGTCGCCGAGAACATTGCGCTGGCGCTCGAGGCGGACCAGGCCGGCGCCGGCCTGGCCGCACGCATCGAAGACGTGTCGGCGAAATACGGGCTGCCGCTCGACCCGCATCGCCACATCCATACGATGTCCGTCGGCGAGCGCCAGCGCGTCGAGATCGTCCGCTGCCTGCTGCAGGACCCGCGGCTCCTCATCATGGACGAGCCGACGTCAGTGCTGACGCCGCAGGCGGTGCAGAAGCTCTTCGAGACACTGCGGCGCTTGGCCGCCGAAGGCTGCAGCATCCTGTACATCAGTCACAAGCTGGACGAGATCCGCGCGCTGTGCCACAAGGCGACAGTCCTGCGCGCGGGACAAGTCACCGGTGAATGCGATCCGCGCCAGGAGTCGTCGTCGTCGCTCGCGCGCATGATGATCGGAGCCGACCTTCCGCATCCGCGGCATCGCGAAGCGCACGCGGGCGAAGCGGCGCTCGTCGTGTCCGGCCTGTCGCTGCCGGCGGACGATCCGTTCGGCACGGCGCTTCGCGGCATCAGCCTCGATGTTCGCGCGGGCGAGATCGTCGGCATAGCCGGCGTGTCGGGCAACGGGCAGAAGGAGTTGATGGCGGCGCTTTCCGGCGAGCGGCCGCAATCCGATGCGTCGACGGTGACCATCCTCGGCAGGCTAGCGGGCCGGCTCGATGCCGCGCAGCGGCGTGCGTTGGGTTTCGCGTTCGTTCCGGAGGAGCGCTTGGGCCGCGGCGCGGTGCCGGAGATGTCGCTTGCCGACAACGCGCTGCTGACCGCGCATCGCGAAGGCATGGTCGGCCACGGCTTCATTCGTGAAAGTGCGGTTCGCGCCTACGCAATCGACACGATCAATGCGTATGGCGTGAAGGCCGGCGGACCCGACGCCGTGGCGCGCAGCCTCTCCGGCGGAAACCTGCAGAAGTTCATCGTCGGCCGCGAGATCCGCCAGCGGCCGAAGGTGATGATCGCCGCGCAGCCCACATGGGGGGTCGATGTCGGCGCCGCGGCGCAGATACGGCAGGCGCTGCTCGATCTCCGCGACGCGGGCGTCGCCATCCTCGTGGTTTCCGAGGAGCTGGACGAGCTCTTCGAGATATGCGACCGCCTCGCCGTCATGGCGCTGGGCCGCCTGTCCGAGGCCAAGCCCGTCCGCGAGACCAACGCCGAGGAGATCGGCATGCTGATGTCGGGGGCGTTCGTTGCGCCGGCGGTCGAGTCGTCGTTGCCGCCGCAAGAGGGCCGGCCCTGATCTCCCTCAAGCTCGAAGCACGTCCGGAGCCGTCGCGCGTCGCTGGCTGGCTGTCGCCGCTGCTCGCGGCGGCGGCGACGCTCGTCGTCGGCTTCATCCTCTTCACCGCGATGGGCAAGAGTCCGTGGACGGCATTCCATGCGTTCTTCGTGAAGCCCGTCGCGACGCTTTACGGCGTCGGGGAACTGCTGCTCAAGGCGACGCCGCTGATGCTGATCGCCGTGGGACTCGCGGCCGGCTATCGCGCCAACGTCTGGAACATCGGCGCCGAAGGCCAGCTGACGATGGGCGCGATCTTCGGCGGCGGCTTGGCACTCGCCTTCCAGGAATCCGGGTCGCCGCTCGTGCTGCCGCTGATGTTCGCCGCCGGCGCGGCGGGCGGCCTGCTGTGGGCGGCGATTCCGGCGTACCTGCGCACGCGCTTCAACGCCAACGAGATCCTCACGTCGCTGATGCTCGTGTACGTGGCGACGCTGACGCTGTCGCTGCTCGTGCATGGCGCGTGGCGCGATCCCGAAGGATTCAACTTTCCGCAGTCGAAGATGTTCGGCGATGCCGCGCTTTCGCCGGTGCTGCTCCCCGGAACGCGGCTCAACATCGCGCTGCTGCTTGCGCTTGCGGTCGTCGCCGCGAGCTGGATCTTCATGCGCAAGAGCCTGGCCGGCTACCAGATGCGCGTCGCCGGACTTGCCCCCGCCGCCGCCAACTACGCGGGAATTTCGGCGCGCCGCACCGTGTGGCTGGGCATGCTGATCGGTGGCGCTTGCGCGGGGCTCGCCGGCGTCAGCGAAATTGCGGGTCCGATCGGGCAATTGCTGCCGTCGGTGTCGCCCGGTTACGGCTTCGCCGCGATCATCGTCGCCTTCGTCGGCCGGCTGCACCCATTGGGAATCGTGTTCGCGAGCCTCCTCATGTCGCTCCTGTATCTCGGCGGCGAATCGGCGCAGATCAACCTGGCGCTGCCGTCGGCCGTCACTGGACTGTTCCAGGGGACGCTGCTCTTCTTCCTGCTCGCCGCGGACGTCTTCATCAATTACCGGCTGCGCGTCAGGCGCCCGGCGGCTCGCCCGGCTGCGGCCTGATGGACACGCTCGCGCAGCTCGTCGTGCTCACGCTCGCCGCGGGGACGCCGCTCGTGTACGCGGCGCTGGGCGAGCTCGTGACGGAAAAGTCCGGCGTGCTGAACCTGGGCGTCGAAGGCATGATGCTCGTCGGCGCGGTCGCGTCGTTCGTCGTGGCGGCGACCACGAAGTCGCCGTGGCTCGGCGTCGCCGCGGGCATGGCCGCCGGCGCCGCCCTGTCGCTCGTCTTCGGCGTGCTCACGCTGTCGCTGATGGCCAACCAGGTGGCGAGCGGCCTCGCGCTGTCGCTGTTCGGCATCGGCCTCTCCGCATTCGTCGGCTTGAACTACGTCAGCGTCGTCATCGATCCCATCAAGCCGCTCGCGATTCCGGGGCTCTCCACGCTGCCGGTGATCGGCAAGCTCCTCTTCTCGCACAACCCGCTTGTCTACCTGTCGCTGGTGCTGTTCGCGGCGATCCAGCGGTTTCTGTACCGCACACGCGCGGGCCTCATCGTCCGCGCGATCGGCGAGTCTCCGCAATCGGCGCACGCGATCGGATATCCGGTCGCGCGAATTCGCTACCTCGCCGTGATGTTCGGCGGCGCCTGTGCCGGATTGGGCGGCGCGTACCTGGCGGTCGCCTACACGCCGCTGTGGGTCGAGGGCATGACGGCGGGACGCGGCTGGATCGCGCTGGCGCTGGTCGTGTTCGCCACGTGGAAGCCGTGGCGCGTGCTGGCAGGCGCCTATCTCTTCGGCGGCGTCACGCTGGCCCAATTCCAGGCGCAGGGACTGGGCGTCGACATTCCGTCGCAGTATCTTTCCATGCTCCCCTATATCGCGACGATCGTCGTACTGGCGATCATCTCGCGCGACGCCGCGACGATCCGCCTCAACGCGCCCGCCTCGCTGGGCAAGCCCTACCATCCCGATTCGTAGCCGGGCGCCAGAGGAAGCCGCGGGCGGCCGAATGTTGACCGGGGTTCCGGAATCGTCGAAACTGCCCCGGTGTGCCTTCGCGCCAGCCGTGCAACTGGCCATTTCGAAATGATGTTCCTGCCCCGGAAGCCTCTCACGTGAGCAACCTGTTGCCCATGCACCCGCAGTTGTCCACGCTGGACGAGGACGCGTGGGAGGACCTGCTCAACTTCATCGAGGAGCGGCGGGTCATTCCCATTCTCGGTCCGGAACTCCTGACCGTGGAGACCGAGACCGGTCCCCGCCTGCTGTACGACTGGATCGCCGAAAAACTCGCCGCCAAGCTGGGCGTGGACACGACGCAGCTGCCGCAGCCGTACACGCTGAACGACGTCGTCTGCTGGTTCTTGGCGTCGCGTGGCCGTCGCGAAGAAGCCTACACGCGGTTGCGCAGCATCCTGCGCGAAGCGAACTTCGCGCCGCCGCTGGCGCTGCGCCGGCTCGCACAAATCACCGACTTCGACCTCTTCGTCACGACGACGTTCGATCCGCTGCTCGAACAGGCGATCAACGCCGAGCGCTTCGCCGGCGCGCAATCCACCGAGGTCATCGCGTACGCGCCGAATCGGGTCGCCGACCTGACGACCGAGCGCGAAGGGCTGCAGCGCCCCGTGATCTACCACCTGCTGGGCCGGCTGTCCGCGTCGCCCACGTACGTGATTTCCGACGAGGACACGCTTGAGTTCATCTGCGCGCTGCAAAGCGAGCACCTGACGCCGGAGAAGCTCTTCCACGAACTCGAGCACAACCACCTGCTCTTCATCGGCAGCAGCTTCACCAACTGGCTCGCCCGCCTCTTCCTGCGCATGGCCAAGCGCCGACGCCTGTCGGATCCGCGCGACGTGGGCGAGGTGCTGGCCGACAATCACTCCGGCAAGGACGGGCGGCTGATGGCATTCCTGCAACAGGTAAGCGTGCGCACGCGCATCTACAGCGGGGCCGAGAATTTCGTCAACGAACTGCACCGCCGCTGGCAGATCCGGAGCAAGCCCGGCGACGTCATTCCGCTGCACGCGGCGCCGCAGCGCTTCCTGCCGCCCGAGCACGAGATGCCGGACAATGCCGTGTTCATCAGCTATGCACGCGAAGACTTGGCCCAAGTGCAGAAGATGAAGGCGGGGTTCGACGCGGCCGGCATCAAGACGTGGTTCGACCTGGACCGCCTCGAAGGCGGCGACGACTACGACCGCAAGATCCAGCGCAACATCGCGCGCTGCTCGTTCTTCATTCCCGTCGTGTCCGCCACGACGCAGCGGCGGCTGGAGGGATTCTTCCGGCGCGAATGGAGCTATGCGATCGACCGCACGCGCAACATTGCCGACGGCGCGTTGTTCATCCTGCCCGTGTGCATCGACGACACGGGCACCAACGAAGCCCGGGTGCCCGACAAGTTCCGTGCGGTGCATTTCACGAAGGCGCCCGGCGGCGAAGTGTCGCCGGAGTTCGCGAACCGCATCCGGGATCTCCTCTCCGCCCGCAATCCATGAGCATGCGGCGGTGCCCGGCGGGACCTCGCATCACCCTCCCGCGTATCCAGCAGCGGACGCCTACTCCCCATGAATGACGCCGCGCCAACGTCCGCCGATCCGACGCTCACCGTCGACGCGGAGCACCCGTGGCTCGGCCTTGCTTCGTTCACCGAGGAGACCCGCGCATACTTCTATGGGCGCGAGGAGGAGGTCGGCGAGCTTTGCCGCCGCGTGCAGCGCAAGCTGCTGACGATCCTCTTCGGGCAATCGGGACTGGGCAAGACGTCGATCCTGCGCGCGGGCATCGTCCCCCGGTTGCGGCCGGAAGGTTATTGCCCCGTCTACGTCCGCATCGATTATTCGCCCGATTCGCCTGCGCCGACCGAGCAGATCAAGCTGGCGATTTTCCGCGCGACGCACGCGGCGGGCGCGTGGACGCAGCCAGGCACCGCCGTCACCGGTGAGTCGCTGTGGGAGTTCCTGCACCACCGTGACGATGTCCTCCGCGATGGGTCGGGCAAGACGCTCATCCCGCTGCTGATCTTCGATCAGTTCGAGGAGTTGTTCACGCTGGCGCAAGGCGACGACTTCGGCCGGAAGCGCGCGGCACAGTTCATCGAGGACCTGGCCGACCTGGTCGAGAACCGCGCACCGAAGGCGCTCGAGGCGAAACTGGATCGCGACGATTCGGCCGTCGAGCGCTTCGACTTCACGCGCAGCGACTACCGCATCCTGATCGCATTGCGCGAGGACTACCTGGCCCATCTCGAGGGATTGAAGGGCAGCATGCCGTCGATCTCGCAGAACCGGATGCGGCTCGCGCGGATGACCGGCGCGCAAGCGCTATCCGCCGTGCTGAAGCCGGGCGGCAAGTTGGTCTCCGAGGAGGTGGCAGGCTCGATCGTCCGCTTCATCGCCGGCGGCGCCGAACTCGCCAATGCCGAGGTCGAACCCGCGCTCCTGAGCCTCATCTGCCGCGAGCTCAACAACGCGCGCATCGCGCAGGGCCGCAGCGAGATTTCCGCGGATTTGCTGGCAGGCTCGCGCGACACGATCCTCACGGACTTCTACGAACGCGCGCTCGCCGACCAGCCCCTAGGCGTGCGGCAGTTCATCGAGGACAACCTGCTCACCGAATCCGGCCATCGCGAGAGCCTGGCCGAGGAACGCGTGCAGAAGGGCCTCACCGCCGCCGGCGCCTCGCCCGATGCTCTCGCCACGCTCGTCAACCGGCGGCTGCTGCGCATCGAGGAGCGGCTCGACGTACGCCGCGTCGAGTTGACGCACGACGTGCTGTGCGGCGTCGTGCGCGCCAGCCGCGACCTTCGCCTCGAGCGCGAAGCGCGCGACGAAGCGGAGCGCAAGCTCGCGGCGCAACGCGAACGTGAGCTGGCAACGCGCAAGGCGCTGGTGCGCGCGCGGCAGATCGCGGCGGTCTGCGCAGTGCTGGCCGTAGCCGCGGCGGGCAGCGCGGTCTTCGGCTATTTCGGCATGAAGCGCGCGCAGGAAGCCGAATTGAAGGCGCAGCAGACGCGGCAATTGGCTGAGCAGGCGCGCGGCGAGGCCGAAAAGCTCATCGTCTACCTGCTGGACGACTTCTATCTCGAACTCGAGCCCGTCGGCCGCCTCGACATCGTTGCCGAACTCGCGAAGCGCGCGGTCAACTACTATCACGAGCTTCCGCCCGAACTGCGCACGGCGGAGACGGACCGCAATCGCGCGCTGGCGCTGGTGCGCTACGGTGCGGCGCTGCGCAACCTGTCGCGGCTCGACGAAGGCGGCAAGGCGCTGACCGAAGCGGTCGCCATCCTCGACAGGCTGCGCCTGCAGGGAGACACATCGGAAATCACGGCGATCGGATTGGGCCTGGGATTGGCGGCGCAGGCGCGCACGGCAGACAGCCTCAACCAATACGCCGAAGCGGCGAAATTCTCCGAGCGGGCCGAGGCGATTCTCGCGCCGCTGATGGCTGCCCCGTCGCCGTCGGTGCCGCTGCGTCGCGCCTACGGGTCCGTGATGAATTACCGCGGCTACGCCCAGTTGCGAAGCGCCGAACTGGATCAATCGGTCAAGAGCCTGGAGGCGTCGCGCCAGGCCTACAAGAGCATCGACAACCTCGCGTTCACGGATCTCGCCGCCGCCGCCGGCTACGCCGAGGCCACCGCGTGGCAAACGGAAGCGATCAGGAGCCAGGGCCGGCTGGCCGATGCCAAAGCCAGAGGCGAAGAGGGTGTGCAAGTCGCCGGAAAAGTCCTCGAGAAGCGCCCGGCCTACATGGGAGCGCTGCGCGCGCGCGCCCTCATGAACAGCAACCTGGCCGACATCGAAGCCGACCAGCTGCACCTCAACCGCTCGCTTGCCCTTGGCGACGCGGGGACTCGCGACTGGGAAGACTTCCTGAAGCTCGACCCCGGCAATGTGATCGCCTGGAACAATCTTGCGGCGAACTACGAGCGTAACGCCTATTCGCTGTTTCGCCTCGGACGCATCAATGAAGGCCGCGACCTGCTGGTCGCAGCCGCCGCGGTGGAAAAACGCACGAAGATGTCCAATTTCTTCGCCGTCAACATGATCTTCCCGAACGGCTTCCTGGCGCAGTTCGAGGCCGACACGGGTAATCCGGCCAAGGCCGAAGCGGCGCTGGCGGAGGTTCACCGCCTCGCCAAGATCGCCGACGATGGACGCGAGCCCGGCTCCTCCAAGGCCAGCCTCAAGATGCTCGAGACCGGCTTCCGGATCGTGATTCCCCAGGCGAACTGGGACTTCGTAACGGTGCGCCGGATGCTCGTTGAGGCCATACCGGACGCAAGCGTCGCCAAGCCTTCGGGCGGCCAGGCGGAATGGATCTGGAACGTCAACATGGAGAATCGCCACCGCGAGCTGGCGTGGGCGGACTACAACCTGATGGCGTACGCCGACGCCGAGAAGGCGATCCGGCAGGGCATGGTTTACCAGAAGCGCGTGCCCGAGCGCACGCTGGAGCGGCTGCGCGAAGAAGGACTGAACCAGATCATCCTTGCCATGGCATTGGCGCGTCTCGATCGGCAACCCGAGGCGCAGCAGGCGGTGGCGCCGGCGCTCAAGTTCTACCGCGACCTCAAATCGCGCAACAGCGAAGACCTGACGCTGCGCATCGAATATGCGCAGGCGCTGTTCGCGCAGGCGCTCGCCGCCAACGATGCGGCTGCGTTGGCGGAATCCGCCGCGATCATCGATGGTCTGCCGCCGGCCATGCGGAGCCTGAAGAGCACGACTCTGATCCGCAAGCAGATCGCCGACGAGCAGGCGAGCCGGCGCAAATAGCCGGTCCTTAGCCCTTCACGTTCGTTGAGCGATACGGCAGCCACGATTCGCGAGGCCCTGGACGCCGGCCTCAACGCGCAGGCGCTCGACGTGGCGCGCGGTGCGATGGCCGAATCCGCGCCCGCGGCCGAAATCCGCTACCTGGGCGCGCTGGCTTCCGCACGACTGGGCGCGACCGGCGAGGCGGAAAAGTGGCTGGCGGGCATCGATCGCGAGCCGCTGGGCAGGAGTCCTCTCGCCGTCGAAGTGTGGAGCCTGGCCGGCCGCGTCGCCAAGGAACGGTTCGCCGCGTCACGCGACCGGACGAGCGCAGCCGCGCGCGAGCAGGCAAAAAGCGCGATCGCGTGTTACCAGCAAGCGTTTGCCCTTGGCGGCGCGCCCTACCCCGCCGTCAACGCCGCGACGATGGCGATGCTCTGCGGCGATGGGCCGCTTGCACGCACCTTGGCGCAGCAGGCCTTGGCGGCGGCAGGCGCCAAGGGCGATCACTGGCAACTCGCCACCGCCGCCGAAGCCCTGTTCCTTCTCGGTCGAACCGACGAGGCGCGCAGCCGCTACGCCGAAGCGCATCGCCTAGCCGGCAACAGGTTCGGCGATGTCGCATCGATGCGCCGGCAACTGTTGCTGATCGGTTCGGACGCCGCACATGCATTGCTCGAGGTCCTGCCCGCGCCGCGCGTCATCGCCTTCTCCGGGCACATGATCGATCGCCCGGATCGCGCGACGGCCCGATTTCCCGCCAGTCTCGAGCCGCGCGTGCGGACCATGCTGCGCGACACGATCGCGCGGTTCGGTCCTTCGCTCGGTTATGCGCAAGCCGCGAACGGCGCCGATATCCTCTTCCTCGAGGCCATGCAGGACGCCGGCATGCAGACACAGATCGTGCTGCCGTTCCCGCCGCAGCAGTTCGTCGAGACGAGCGTGAGCTTTGCGGGAGACGCCTGGACCGCGCGCTTCGAGGCGGTACTGGCGCGCGCGAACCGCGTGGTGCTGGCGACCGAAGAGGCCTTCCAGGGCGACGACGTGCTGTTCGAACACGCCGCCAATCTGATCCAGGGGATGGCGTTCCTGCGCGCCCGGGAACTCGCGACGCGGCCGTTGCTGCTGACGGTCAGCGACCCGGGCTCGCGGGAGCTCGTGGGCGGCGCCGCATCGACCGCGCGCATTTGGACGCGAACGGGCGGGCAGATCGAGAACATCGACCTCGCCGCGTTGCGTGGCGATGCTGCGCCCGCGGCGCGCCAAGTCGAGCGGCCCGCGATGGCGGCGGCGCAGTCGGCACGGCGAAGAAGCCTCATGAGCCTTCTCTTCGCCGACGTCAGCGGCTTTTCGAAGATGCCCGAGCAATATGCGCCCGGCTTTGCCGAGCTGTTTCTCGGGAGCTGCAAGAGCACCATCGACGCGCTCGAACACCGGCCTGTGCATGCGAATACGCATGGCGATGGCCTCTTCCTGGTGTTCGAGCGGCCCAGCCACGCGGCGGAATTCGCCGTCCGGCTGCAGCGGGCGATCGCGAAATTCGACTGGCCGGCGCTCGGTCTGCCGGCCGAAACCGGGGTCCGGATCGCGCTGCACACGGGCCCGCTCTTCCGCATCTTCGATCCGGTCACGGGAAGAATCACGTTCTACGGAACCCATGTCAACCGCGCCGCGCGACTCGAACCGGTTGTGCAGCCGCACTACATCTTCGTCACCGAGGAGTTCGCCGCGTCGCTGGTGGCCGAGGACCAGGACCGGTTCACGTGCGACTATATCGGCACGATGCAGCTCGCCAAGCGGTTCGGCGACGCACGGCTGTACCGGTTGCGATTGACCAACGAGGATTGACAATGCAACTTCCCAGACTCACCGACTATCCCATCATCTTTGGCCTGGTGACGTTCTTCCTGCTGTGGTTGGCCGCGTGGATCGGCGCCAATTTCCTGCGCCGGCACCGCAAGGTCGACGAGGCCGTTCGCGGCGACTTCGACATAGTGCTGGCGGCGACCCTGACGCTGCTGGGCCTGATCCTCGGTTTCAGCTTCTCCATGGCGATCGGCCGCTATGACCAGCGCAAGAACCTGGAGGAGGAGGAAGCGAACGCGATCGGCACCGAATATCTGCGCGCGGGGCTGCTGCCCGCGACGGACGCCGCGAAGGTGCGCGGGCTGCTCAAGGATTACCTGGACCAGCGGTTACAGTTCTATGTCGTTCGCGACGTCGAGCTGGCCCGCGAGATCAGCGCCCGCACGGCAAAGGTGCAAACCGAGCTTTGGAATGCCGTCCAAGTGCCGGCCGTTGCGCAGCCGTCGCCCATCACCGCGCTTGCCGCAGCCGGCATGAACGACGTGCTCAATTCGCAAGGCTACACACAAGCCGCATGGTGGAACCGGATTCCTCGCACCGCGTGGATATTGATGGCGGCCATCGCGATAGTGTGCAACCTCCTGTTGGGCTACGGCGCGCAAAACGCCAGGCTGGAGCGCAAGCTGATGGTGGTGTTGCCGATGGTCGTTGCGATCACGCTCATGCTGATTGCCGACATCGACAGCCCTCGCGGCGGCCTCATCCGCGTGCATCCGCAGAATCTCGAAAGCCTGGCGGAGAGCCTCCGTGCGCCATGACCGCCCGCGCCGCGAGCGCTGCGTCTTGGACGATTTGTATAGAATTGGGGATTGCCGACGTCGCATTGCCCGCGCCCTTCCCGCTTCGAGGAGAACCTAGATGATCCGCGTGACCCGCTGCTTGACCATCCTGACCATGGCCGCGTGCGCCGCCGCGCTCGCCCCGCCCGCCGCCGCCCAGGCGAAGGAGCCGCTCAAGATCGGCTTCGTCTACGTGAGCCCGATCGGCGACGCCGGGTGGACGTTCCAGCACGACACCGGCCGCAAGGAGATGGAAAAGGCGCTGGGCGGCAAGGTCACGACCAAGTATGTCGAGAGTGTGCCAGAGGGCGCGGACGCCGAGCGCGTGATCCGCGATCTCGCGCAGTCGGGCCATGGCCTCATCTTCACGACGTCGTTCGGCTACATGAATCCGACGCTGAAGGTCGCGGCGGCCTTTCCCAATGTCGATTTCGAGCACGCGACGGGTTACAAGACCGCGAAGAACGTCGGCATCTACAACGCTCGCTTCTACGAGGGCCGGTATCTGGCGGGCATCGTCGCGGGCAAGATGTCCAAGTCGGGTGTCGCGGGCTACGTGGCGGCATTCCCGATTCCGGAAGTCGTCATGGGCATCAACGCGTTCGCGCGCGGCATGCGCAGCGTGAACCCGAAGTCTGAGGTCAAGGTCATCTGGACCAACTCCTGGTTCGACCCGGGCCGCGAAAGCGAGGCATCGAACACGCTCATCTCCCAGGGCGCGGACGTGCTGACGCACCATACCGATTCCACCGCCACCGTGCAGACGGCCGAGGCCAAGAAGGTCTATGCGATCGCCTACCATTCGGACATGTCTAAATACGGCCCGAACGCGCAGCTCACCGCCGTGACTCACCACTGGGGCAACTATTACACGAAGGTCGCCCAGTCGGTCCTCGACGGCAAATGGCAGCCCGACAACGTCTGGGGCGGCATCAAGGACGGGATGATCAAGCTGGCGCCGTTCAACAAGGTCGTCCCGGTGGACGTGCAGGCGCTGGTCATGAAAGCGGAGGGCGAGGTCGCCGCCGGCAGGCTCAATCCGTTCACCGGCCCGATGAAGACCAACGATGGCAAGGAAGTGCTCGCGGCCGGCAAGACGATCACCGACGCGGAGTTGTTGAAGATGGACTACTACGTTGAAGGTGTCGTCGGCAAGCTGCCTGCGTCGAAGTGATATCAGCCTAGCCGTTCAGCTTTCCGAGCAGCGCGAGCACCTTCTCGAACGTCTTCCCGTAGGGCGGTTGCAGCAGTGCTGTAGCCGCAAAGCGCGGCTGCGTGAATACGGGCTTCCGGTGCGTGAACGTGAGGAAGCTCGCCTCGCCGTGGTATGCGCCGATGCCCGACGCGCCGACGCCGCCGAACGGCAGTTCCTCGTGCGCGAAATGCCACAGCGTGTCATTGACGGTCACGCCACCGGCAATCGTCTCGCGCAGCGTGCGGCCGCGACGCTCCGCATCGCGCCCAAAGTAGTAGAACGACAGCGGCCGCGGCCGCGCGTCGATCCGGGCGATTGCCTCGTCGAGCGACGCGTAGGCCTCCACCGGCAGGATGGGCCCGAAGATTTCCTCCTGCATCACCGCCATTCCGTCGTTGGCGCCGACGACCAGCACGGGAACCATCCGGCGTGATCCCGGATCGGGCGCGTCGCCCGCCCGGCCCAGCGTGACGATTCGCGCGCCCTTTGCGCGCGCGTCGTCGAGAAGCGCGTTCAGGCGCCGCAGATGGCGCTCGTTGACGATCGACGTGTAATCCGGGTTCGCGGCAAAGGACGGATAGAGCCTAGCGGTCGCCGCTGTAACCGCGTCCACGAATGCATCCATCCTCGCCGCCGGCACCAGCGCGTAATCCGGCGCGATGCACGTCTGTCCCGCATTGAGGAGCTTGCCGGCCATGAGGCGCGGTGCGGCCTGCGCGAAATCGGTGTCGGCGTCGAACAGCGCGGGCGACTTGCCGCCGAGTTCCAGCGTCACCGAGGTCAGATTTTCCGCCGCGGCGCGCGCCACCTGCCGGCCAACTAGAGTCGAACCGGTAAAGAAGAGGTGATCGAAAGGCAGGTTGCTGAATGCCTGCCCGACCGCCGCGTCGCCTTCGACGACGGCGAACTCGTCGTCGCGGAAACGCCCGGCAACGAGGTCGCGCAACAACGCGGACGTTGCCGGCGTCAGCTCGGAGGGCTTCAGCAGAACGCGATTGCCGGCGGCGAGCGCGCCCAGCGCCGGCGACAAGGCGAGCTGCACCGGATAGTTCCACGGACTGATGATCCCCGCGACGCCCAGCGGCTGGCGCTCGATGCGCGCGCGCGCCGGCATGAGATGCAGAGGTGTTGCGACGCGTTCCGGTCTCATCCAGCGTGCGAGATGGGAGAGCGCATGCTGGATGCCCGAGGTGACGATATACAGCTCGGCCAGCCGTGTTTCCTGTGATGCGCGGTGGCCGAAGTCGCTGTCGATGGCGGCGACGAACCGAGCCTCGTTTTCGGAGACGAGCGCCGCGAGCCGCGCGAGGCGATCGCGACGCGTCGCGAGATCGGGATAGCGTTCGGCGGTGAACGCCGCGCGCTGCAGCGCGAACAGCCGGTCGAGTTCGGGGATCGGCGTCACAACAGAATCTCGTCGGCGAAGAGCTCGTCGCTGGAGAGTCCATAGGCGAGCGCCGTGAAACTGTCGCCGGATACGCCGGTGCGAAGAGGCAGGATTCGCGTCGTGTCCATGGGTTCCGCAGGAGATCGGATAACGCGACATTCTACCGGCTCGTTGCAGCGCGAATGATGTAAATTGCCGTCATGGGCACGGGCCGGACGCTGCTCCTCAAGAACGCCGCGGTCGTCGCGACGATGGACGACGTGCGGCGGGAAATCCACGGCGGCGGCGTCTTCATTCGCGGCCACACGATCGTCTCGGTCGGCTCTCCCGCGGAGCTGCCGGCGTTCGCCGACGAAGTGATCGACTGCAGCGGCAAGGTCGTGCTGCCCGGGCTCGTCAACACGCACCACCACTTCTTCCAGACGCTCACGCGCGCCGTTCCCGCGGCGCAGGATGCCGCGCTCTTCGCGTGGCTGCGTGCGCTCTACCCCATCTGGGCGCGCATCACGCCCGAGATGCTGAACGTCTCCGCGACCGTGGCGATGGCCGAGCTCATGCTCTCCGGGTGCACGACGACGAGCGATCACCTGTATCTCTTCCCCAACGGCGGACGCCTGGACGACACGATCGACGCGGCGCGCGCGATCGGCGTGCGCTTCCACGCCTGCCGGGGCTCCATGAGCGTCGGCGAAAAGGACGGCGGCCTGCCACCCGACGCGCTGGTCGAGCGCGAGGATGCCATCCTCCGCGACACGCGCCGCGTGATCGAGGAACACCACGACGGCAGTCGGTTCGCGCTGCTGCGCGTTGCCGCGGCGCCGTGTTCGCCGTTCTCGGTGTCGCGGGACCTGATGCGCGAGACGGCGGACTTGGCGGCCGCCTATGGCGTGGGTCTGCACACGCATCTAGCCGAGAACGATGGCGACGTCGCGTATACGCACGAGCATTTCGGCTGCACGCCCGCCGATTTTGCGGAACAACTGGGCTTTACCGGACCCCACGTCTGGCACGCACACTGCGTCAAGCTCGATACGCACGGCATCGAGCTCTTCGCGCGCACCGGCACCGGTGTTGCGCATTGCCCGTCGTCGAACATGCGGCTCGCGTCCGGCATCGCTCCCGTTCGCGCGATGCTCGATGCCGGTGTCCCCGTCGGCCTCGGCGTGGACGGCGCGGCATCCAACGACTCATCGCACCTGTTGGCCGAGACGCGCCAGGCGCTGCTGCTGCAACGGGTGGGCGCGGGCCCCGCGGCATTGACCGCGCGCGAGGCACTGACGCTTGCCACGCGCGGCGGTGCCCGCGTGCTCGGTCGCGACGACATCGGCCACCTGGCGCCGGGCATGGCCGCGGATGTCGTCGCGTTCGACTTGAACGACGTCGGCTTCGCTGGCGGCGAGCACGATCCGCTGGCCGCGCTCGTGTTCTGCGCACCGGCGCGCGCGGACTTGGTCCTCGTGCACGGGCGTGTCGTCATCCGCGAGGGGCAACTGACGACCGTGGATTTGCCGAAGGTGCTTGGACGGCACCGGGATCTTTCGCGCACGCTCGTGCGGGGCGACTGAAGCGCACGCCCGACGCCATGGAAAAATTCGATGTCGTTGTCGTGGGCGGTGGCGTAATCGGCGTCTCGATCGCCTATCATCTCGCCCGTTTCGGCTGCAGGCGCGTCCTGCTGCTCGAACGCGGCCAACTGGGCAGCGGCACGACCGCGCAATCGTCGTGCATCCTCCGCACCCACTATTCGGTGCCGGAAAACGTCGCGCTGGCCAAGGCGGCCTTGGACATCTTCGACGACTTCCCCGCCTATCTGTCCGACCCGGACGCCGAATCGGGCTACAACCGCTGCGGCTTCATGCTCGTCGCCGGCGAAGGGCCGCGCGCGATCGCGCTGCGCGAGACACTGGCGATCGAACGGGCGCTCGGCATCGACGCGCGGGAAATCGCTGCCGGTGACGCGCGGCAGATTCACCCGCTCGTGCGCCTCGACGACATCGCGGCGATCGGCTGGGAACCGGACGCCGGCTATGCGGACGCGTATCTCACGCTCATGGCATTTGCGCGCGCCGCACGCCGCGAAGGCGCCACGTTGCGCGAAGGCGTGGGGGTCACAGGACTCACGCGCAACG
This sequence comes from uncultured beta proteobacterium, assembly GCA_963828045.1. Taxonomy (GTDB): domain Bacteria; phylum Pseudomonadota; class Gammaproteobacteria; order Burkholderiales; family Casimicrobiaceae; genus VBCG01. The sequence continues at coordinate 480,560 of CAWHCM010000002.1, forward strand.
CGCAAGGCCGCGTCACCGGCGTCGTCACCGCCGAAGGCGGCGTCGCCGCGGGCCTCGTGATCAGCGCGCAGAACATCTGGTCGCGGGACATCGCGAGCTGGACCGGAATCGACATCCCGCTCACGCTGTCGCGGCACGCGGTATTCACGCTCGAGGCGCCAACGCCTTACCCACGCACGCTTCCCGTGCTGAAGGACCTGGCATCGGAGGGCAAGCTCTACATGCGCTGCTACGGCGGCCGGCAGTTGCTGGTTGGCGACGGCAACGAAGGCGAAACGATTCCGGAACCCGACACCGAGCAGGCGGACGTTCCGCTCGACTACGTGGCCCAAATCGGCGAGCAGGTGACGCATCGCCTGCCCGCGTTTGCCGACGCCGGGCTGGCCGCGTCGTGGACCGGCGTGTACGACGTCACGCCGGACTGGAATCCTCTGCTGGGGCCGCTCCCCGGCGTCGACGGGTTGCACATCGCCTGCGGCTTTTCGGGGCACGGGTTCAAGCTCTCGCCGATCGTCGGACGGTTGATCGCCCAGGGCGCCCTCGGGCTCGTCCCGGAATTCGCGCTCGAGCCCTACTCGCTGGCGCGATTTGCCGGCGGGCGCCTCCTGCGCGGCCGCTACGGCGCCGGCGCGGTCTCGTAGCGTCCGCCACCGGTCTTGGGCATACTGATGAAGTTGTCCAACAACAGGTATTTCCCAGGGGAGGTTTCCGTCATGGCGATTCAATTCCGCTACATTGCCGCGAGCGCGCTTGCCGTGGCACTCGCATTTCCGATGTCCCTCGTCGCACAGGAGCGCGTCTTCTTCGGCATCGCCACCGGCGGCACCGGCGGCACGTACTACCCGCTGGGCGGCATGCTCGCGCAGCTCATCTCGAACAAGGTCACGATCAACGGCAAGAAGCTCTCCGCGACCGCCGAAACGGCCGGCGCGTCCGTCGCCAATGCCCAGTTGCTCGGCCGCAAGGATATCGAGAGCGCGTTCGTCGCCGCCGACATCCTCGACGCCGCGTACAAGGGCACCGGCCAGTTCGACGGCAAGCCGCTCAAGAACCTGCGCGCGCTGGGCGCCCTTTACCCGGAGCAGGTGCAGCTCGTCACGCTGGCGTCGGCCAACATCAAGAGCTTCCGCGATCTCAAGGGCAAGTCGGTGTCGTCGGGTTCGCCGGGTTCGGGCCAGTGGCAGCTGCTGGGCGATCTTCTCGAGGCCTATGGGATGACACGCAAGGATATCGGCGAGGACCTGTCGTCGTTTGCGCAGTCGGTGGACAAGATCAAGGACGGCAACCTGACGGCCTCGCTCATCACGGCGGGTGCGCCGACGTCGTCGATCGTCGACCTGGCCAATGCGCGGGAGATCCGCATCGTCCCGCTCGCCGGGCCGGAAATCGAGGCGATGCGCAAGAAGCAGCCGTATTACGCGAACGTGCAGATGCCCGCCAATACCTACAAGGGACAGACCGCGCCGGTCGATACCTTGGCCGTGATGGCGATCTGGGCGACGCACGACGGCGTGACCGACGCGATGGCGTACGAGGTGACGAAGGCGCTGTACGAAAACACGGAGACACTGGGGCAGGTCCACCCGAAGGGCAAGGAAATCTCGCTCAAGACGGCGCTTCTCTCGGTTTCGATACCGCTGCACCCGGGCGCGGAGAAGTATTACCGCGAAAAGGGCCTCATCAAGTGATCGCCGGGGCCGGTTGCGCGCAACGCCGCGCGATCGGCCCCGACCCGGTCAGCGACGCCTCCGCTCGATCGCCCGTTGCATGCTGATGGCGAGGCTTCTCGTCGCGGCGGCGCTGGGTCCGTGCGTTGCCCATGCCGCCTGCCTCACGCTGGCGAGCCACCCCGATGGCGCGCCGCTCGCGCGACTCGCGCTGCCGGGCGATGCAGCGGCGTTCTCGATCGCGTACGTGCATTCGGTCACCCGCACGCCGGTCATCGAGCGGTACCGCATCGACGGCAATGAGATCGTGCAGACCGCCATCGAATTCGAGCAGCATGGGCCGGGATTGCCGACGGAAGCCGACGCGGGCGGCACTTTCACGCGCCGCGACGGGCGCTTCATCGTGACGATGCAGCGGCGCTTTCCGGTCATCGTGATGCGGGTCCACGCCGACCAGTCGCCGCGGCTCGTCGCGGATTCACGATCGAGCGACCTCGCGCATTGGGGCAATCGCGCGCTCGTCCTGACGGCGGCTTCGGGACCTTGCGCCCCGCCATGAGCCCGCACCGCGCGAAGATCCGGCAATGACCGAGGCCGCACCGAATCCGCACGGCGGCACGCTGACCGACCAGATCGAGGCCGTGTCGGCCGAGCAGCAGGCGAAGCTCATCCGCCAGTACGACCACGAGTCGAACTTCCGCAAGCTCGCGGGTCCGGTGGGCATGCTCGTGACCACGATCGCGGTCGTCCTGTCGAGCTTTCATATCTACACGGCAGGCTTCGGGTTGCTCGTCGAGATCAAGCATCGCGCATTTCATTTAGCACTCGTGCTGGCGCTGATCTTCCTCGTCTTCCCGCGCCCGCGCCCGGCGCGCGGCGCGCCGGCCATCGGCAAGGAGTGGGCGTGGGCACTGGCCTTCGCCGCGTTCTATGTCTATCTCGCGTGGGACTTAGTCGACCAGCTGACCGCCACCGGCGAACTGCGCAAGGGCTGGGCGTTCCTCGCGTTCATCACCTTCGCCGCCGCCATCACGCTTCCGGTGAAACGATTCGGCGGCTACGACGACAAGCCTTCGTGGATCGACTGGCCGCTTGCGCTGTTCGCCGCCGCGATCTCGCTCTATCTTCTCGTCTTCTTCGACGACATCTTCATCAAGCGCGTCGGCTCTCCCATCGCGCAGGACTACATGATGGGGGTGCTCGCAATCATCATGGTGATGGAGGCGGCGCGGCGCACGATGGGCCCGCTGCTCCCTGCCATCGGCATGCTGTGCCTTCTCTACGCGCTGCTCGGCCGCTACATGCCCGGCGTCCTCGGGCACCGCGGCTATAGCGTCGTGCGCGTCGTCAATCACATCTACGTCGGCACCGAAGGGATCTACGGTATCGCCGTCGGCGTCGTGGCGACCTACGTCTTCCACTTCGTCCTGTTCGGTATCCTGGCCCAGATGACCGGGCTGGGCCGGCTGTTCATGGAACTCGCGACGATCGTCGCCGGTCGCTACTCCGGCGGCCCGGCCAAGGTATGCGTCGTGTCGTCGGGGCTGTTCGGGATGATTTCGGGTTCCGCCATCGCCAACGCGGTCACTACCGGGTCGCTGACGATTCCGCTGATGAAGAAGTACGGCTTCTCCGCGCGCTTCGCCGGCGCAGTCGAAGCGTCGGCGTCGTGCGGCGGCCAGGTGACCCCACCCGTCATGGGCGCATCGGCGTTCGTGATGGCCGAGCTGCTCGGCGTTCCGTACAAGGAGCTCGTGATCGTCGCCATCGTGCCGGCGCTTTTCCATTACCTCGCGTGTCTGACGATGGTGCATTTCGAGGCTCGGCGGCTCCGGCTCAAGGGCGTCGAGCGGGCGTTGATCCCGCGGCTGGGCGCCGTCATCGCATCGAGCTGGCATCTGGTGTTTCCGCTGGTCGCGCTGGTGACGATGCTGATGCTCGATTTCACGCCGTTCCTGTCGGCATTCTGGGGCATCGTGCTGTGCTTCGTGTGCTCGTACATTCCGATGGTCGCGCGCCATTTCGGCAACGATCGCCTGCACGGCCAGACGCTGACGTGGAAGCCGCTGATCGCGGGACTCTCCGAAGGCGCGAAATACGCGCTCGCGATCGGCGCGGCGTGCGCGTGCGTGGGACTCATCCTCGGGACGCTGACGCTCTCCGGCCTGGGCTTCAAGTTCTCCGGCGCCGTCGTCGAGCTGGCGGCATCGGCTTCCGACGCCTTTCGCGCCGTCGACCCCTTCAACCTCTTCACGGCAACCAGCGGGCAGGTCTTCTTCGGACTGATCTTCGTCGCAATCGCCTGCATCATGATGGGCACCGGCATACCGACGACGCCGACGTACATCATCTTGGCGTCGATCGCCGCGCCGGCATTGGTGCTGCTGGGCGTGCCGCTGCTGGCGACGCACTTCTTCGTCTTCTATTACGGCGTGCTGGCCGACGTGACGCCGCCGGTCGCGCTGGCCGCGTTCGCCGCGGCGGGCATTGCCGGTTCGGAGCCGATGCGCACGGGACTCACGGCATTCCGCCTGTCGATGGGCAAGGCGCTGGTGCCGTTCATGTTCGTCTACACGCCCGCGCTCCTGTTCATAGGCTTCACGTGGAGCGCCTTCCTGTCTGGGGCGTTCTGCGGCGTCGTGGGCATCGTGGCGCTGTCGGCGGCCTACATCGGCTACTTCCGTGCGCCGCTTTCGCGATTCGCCAAGATCGCGCTGTCGTTCGCGGGCCTCGTGCTCGTGTTCAACCAGTTCTTGCCGGACGTCGTCGGCCTTGCCGTGGTATTCGCCATCCTGGGCTGGAATGCGCTGGCCTCGCGCAGCACCCGGTCAGCCGCCTGATCTTCCATTAACCGGCGCGCGCCTGCGCGATGGCGCGGAGCAGCGCGTCGGGCTCCTGCGCGCCGGACACGCCGATGTGCTGGTTGAAGATGAAGAACGGCACACCCTGCACGCCGATTTCGCGCGCCCGCCGATCCATGAGCGCGATGGCATCATCGCCTTCCCCGGAGTCGAGCAAGAGGCGCGCCTCGGCCGATTCGAAGCCCACTTCCCCGGCAATCTCCGCGAGCACGTCGCGATCGCCCAGATCGCGACCCTCGATGAAGAACGCGCGAAAGAGGCGCTCGACCAGGTCGCTCGCGTCGCGTCGTGCCTGCGCCCATGCGATCAGCCGATGCGCGTCGCGCGTGTTGGGCTGGCGCTCGATGCGCTCGAACGCAAACGGGATGCCCACTGCCGCGCCGACCGCGGCGACGCGCGCGTAGACCTGCGCCGCGCGCTCGCGTCCACCGAACTTGCCCTCGACATAGGCGCTGCGCGCAATTCCGTTGGGCGGCAGATCGGGATTGAGCTGAAACGGATGCCAGCGAACGACCGCAGCACGCGCTTCGTCGCCGTCCGGCAGCCGTCCAAGCGCCGCCGCGAGCCGGCGCTGGCCGATGTAGCACCACGGGCAAACCACATCGGAGATGACATCGATCTCGAATTCGTCGGTCATGCGACGGACCTCATCGCCGGAGAATCCCGATTATGCTCGCCGCCCCGCGCTTGCCATAATGGATGCCGCAGGGTGCCGGCGGGACGGACTTTCGCCGAGGCCCGCTTCGAACCATGACTCCGTCGCTGCGCTGGGACATCTTCTGCCGCGTCGTCGACAATTTTGGCGACGGGGGCGTCTGCTGGCGCCTCGCGCGTCAGCTCGCGGCGGAACACGGACTCGCGGTCACGCTGTGGATCGACGACGTGGCCACGCTCGCGCACATCGAGCCCGCGCTCGATCCGCGGCGCGACGACCAGGTCGCGCGCTCGGTCCGCGTGCGCCGATGCGCGGATACCCAGGCGCTGCCGTTCCTGGATCCTGATGTCGTAATCGAAGGCTTCGGCTGCGGGCTGCCCGACGCCTACCGCGACGCGATGGCGTCAAGGCCGCGTCCGCCCGTATGGGTCAACCTGGAATATCTGTCGGCGGAGACCTGGGTGGAAAGCGCGCACGCGCTGCCCTCACCGCATCCGCGGCTACCGCTCACGTGCTGGTTCTACTTTCCGGGCTTTACCGCGAACACCGGCGGGTTGCTGCGCGAGGACGGGCTGGCGGCAGAGCGGGACGCGTTCTCCCGCAACTCGCACGCGCGGCAAGGCGTGTGGCGGTCGATCGGCGTCGAGCCGTCCGCGACCGCATTGACCGTTTCGCTCTTCTGCTATGCCAATCCGGCGCTGCCGGCATTGCTCGATGCGTGGGCCGAAGGCGATGAGCAGATCGCGTGCGTCGTGCCCGAGGGTGTTGCCACCGCCGAACTCGACCGCTGGACCGGCGGCGCCGTGCCGCATCCGGGCAAGCCGGTCGTCCGCGGCCATCTCGCGCTCGCCGTCGCGAAGTTCGTGGACCAGGACGCCTTCGACCGCCGGTTGTGGTCGTGCGACCTGAACTTCGTCCGCGGCGAGGATTCACTGGTTCGTGCACTCTGGGCCACGCGCCCGCTGGTGTGGCACATCTACCCGCAAGCCGAGGATGTGCACCTCATGAAACTCGACGCGCTGCTCACGCGGTACGAGGCGGGCGTGGATCCGGTGGCCGCGCTGGCCCAGCGCGCCTTCTGGCAGGCGTGGAATTCGGGCGATGCGGCGGCAACGGGGGCGGCGTGGCCCGCCTTTCGCGCCGCCCTGCCGCTGCTCGAGGCGCGCGGCCGGGCGTGGGCCCGCGCGCTGGCCCGGCAGACGGACCTCGCCCGCGGGCTGGTCACCTTCAGCGAAAATCGTTTATAATTATGGGTTTCCCCCATTTGGGGACATTCAGCTACGCAAACGCAAGGCGCGGCGCGCGCGAGCCTCAAAGGACGCGCCTCGCCTGACAACCCGCAGGAATCGTCATGAAACTCGCACAGGAAATTCGCGCCGGCAATGTGATCATGGTCGGCAAGGACCCGATGGTCGTGCAGAAGGCCGAATTCACGAAGTCCGGCCGCAACGCGTCGGTGGTCAAGATGAAGATGAAGAACCTGCTCTCGGGCAGCGGCACGGAGACCGTGTACCGCGCCGACGACAAGTTCGATACCGTCCAGCTGGAAAAGAAGGAAGTGACGTACTCGTACTTCGCCGACCCGATGTACGTGTTCATGGACAACGAGTTCAACCAGTTCGACGTCGAGAAGGACAACCTGGGCGATGCGCTCAACTATCTCGACGAAGGCCTTCCGTGCGAACTCACGTTCTACGAAGGCAAGGCGATCTCGGTCGAACTGCCCAACACGGTCGTCCGCGAAGTGGCCTACACCGAGCCTGCGGTCAAGGGCGACACGTCCGGCAAGGTGATGAAGCCCGCGAAGCTCGGAAACGGCTTCGAGGTCCCGGTGCCGCTGTTCGTGACCACCGGCGACAAGATCGAGATCGACACGCGCACCGGCGAATACAAGCGCCGCGTGTAACGCCGCGCGCGCCGGTCAGCGCGGCGGCTTGAACTTCGTGCGCGCCTGCGCGACCCGGGCATGCACATCGCAGACATGGACGTGGTCGTTGACCAGTCCCATCGCCTGCATGAACGCGTAGATGGTCGTCGGGCCGACGAACGACCAGCCGCGCTTCTTCAAGTCCTTCGACATTGCCATGGACTCAGGCGAAGTCGGCATCGCCGCGAGCGACCTCGCGCGTGATCTTCGCCGGTCGCGCCGAGGCGTCGGGCTCCCAGCGCCAGAAGTACGCGGCCAGCGAGCCGAACTCGTCCGCGAGCTCGCGGGCGCGCTTTGCGTTGTTGATCGTCGACTCGATCTTGCCGCGATGGCGGACGATTGCCGCATCGTTCACGAGGCGCTCGATGTCCCGGGCCGCGAACCGCGCGACACGGTCGAACTCGAAATTGGCGAATGCCTCGCGAAAGTTCTCCCGCTTGCGCAGGATCGTGAGCCAGCTCAACCCCGACTGAAAGCCTTCGAGGCAGACCTTCTCGAACAGGCGCCGGTCATCGGCGACGGGGAATCCCCACTCGCGATCGTGATAGGCGACGTAGAGTTCATCTTCGCCGCACCACCAGCAACGGCGGGCGACCGAATCCGGGGCGGCTTTCATCGCGCCATTGTAGCGAAGCGCGCGCGCAATTCCGGCGCGACTATAATGCAACGGGCGAATTGTCCGGCACCAGATCCGCCCGCGCTTCCGCTCCGATCGCGAAAGGCTCCCATGATCCGAACACTGCCTGTCGTCCTCCTCGTTGCGACGCTTGCGACCGATGCGGTCGTGGCGCAGGTGGCGGCCCCGGACGCCGTCGTCGGGACCGTGACGTACCGCCGCGGGATCGCGCTCCCGCCCGATGCCGTGGTCGTGGTTCGGCTGCAGGATACGACGCGTACCGATGCGGCGGCGCGCGACATCGGACAGACGACGATCACGACGGCGGGCGCGCAAGTACCGATTCCCTTTCGCATCGAGTACGATCCCGCCGCGATCGATCCGTCGCACACGTATTCGGTTCGCGCGATGATCACCGTCGGCGACAAGCTCCAGTACACGTCGACGACCCAGCATCCGGTGCTCACGCACGGCGCGGGAAACCGCGTGGTGGTCGAGGTCTACATGATTCTTCCGGGGGCCGCCGAAACGGCCCGGCCGGCGGTCCCGCTGGAGAATACCTACTGGAAACTGGTCGCCGTCGGCGACACGCCCGCGATTGCGGCGCCCGCTGCGCGCGAGGCGAGCTTCATGCTGCACCCGGCCGACCACCGGCTCTCTGGCTCGGGCGGCTGCAACCGGCTCATGGGAAGCTATGAAGCAGGCAGCGATACGCTGAAGTTCGCCCCGGGCGGCACGACGATGATGGCCTGCCCCGAGGACCTTATGCAGCAGGAAAGCGACTTCGTGTCCGCGCTCAAGATGACGACCGGCTATACGCTGACCGGCGACACGCTCGAATTGCGGAATGGGGAGCGCGTGCTGGCGCGCTTCATGGCGCAGAATTCACGCTAGGCAGGATAAGGGACAGGTCGTGACCGCAGAATCGCAATATGCGCGCTTTGGCAGCGGCAAGTCCGTCCGCCGCGTCGAGGACCAGAGCCTGCTGACGGGCGCCGGTAACTTTGCCGACGATGCGAATCTGCCCGGCCAGGCGTTCGTGTTGTTCCTGCGCTCGCCGCATCCGCACGCCCGAATCGCCGCCATCGACACGGCCGCCGCCGCGAAGCTCCCCGGCGTCGTCGCCATCGTGACCGGAGACGACCTCCTGCGGGCGCGCGTCAGGCCGCTGCCGCCGTCGGCCGACTTCAAGCGCAGCGACGGCTCGCCCACGGCATCGGCGCCGCGGCACGCGCTGGCCGTCGGCATCGTGCGCTTCGTCGGCGAAGCCGTCGCGGCGGTGACTGCCAAAAGCGCTGCGCAAGCGCGCGATGCGATGGAAGCCATCGATGTCCGCTACGAGCCGTTGGCCGCAGTCGTGGACCTGGGCGATGCCGTTGCGCCCGGCGCGCCGCTGGTGTGGCCCGCGGCGACCGGCAACATCGCGTCCGAGGCGCATTACGGCGACGCGGCGGCCGCGGCCACGGCATTCGCCGGAGCCGCGCACGTCGTCTCTCTCGACCTCGTCAACCAGCGGCTGGCACCGTGCCCGATCGAGCCGCGCGCCATTCTCGCGAGCTACGACGCGGCCGCCGACCGGATCTCGCTGCGCGTCTCCAACCAGACGCCCACGGGACTTCGCGACTCGCTGTGCGCCGAGGTGCTGGGCATTGCGCAGGACAAGGTCCGCGTGCAGGTCGGCGACGTCGGCGGCGGCTTCGGCATGAAGACCGGCCTTTATCCGGAGGACGTCGTGCTGGCCTTTTGCGCGCGCGAATTCCGCCGTCCGCTCAAGTGGTGCGCGGAACGTATCGAGGAATTCCTGGCGGCGTCGCACGGGCGCGACTTGCGCAGCAAGGCCGAACTCGCGCTCGACGCGAACGGGCGCGTGCTCGCATTGCGGATCGATTCGCTGGCCAACATGGGCGCTTACGCCACGCCGGCGGGCGCGGCAATCCAGTTGATGATCGGCCCCTGGGTATCCACCAGCGTCTACGACATCGGCACGATCGACATCCGGATCAAGGCCGTGCTCACCAACACGTCGCCGACGAGCGCGTATCGCGGCGCGGGCCGGCCCGAGGCGATCTACACGATCGAGCGCCTGATGGACGCGGCCGCCCGCAAGACCGGCATCGACGCCATCGAACTGCGCCGGCGCAACATGATCCGCCCGGAACAGATGCCGTACACGAATCCGATGGACAAGACGTACGACAGCGGCAACTTCGCGTCGGTCATGGACAAGGCGATCGCCCTTGCCGACTGGCGCGGCTTCGATGCGCGGCTTGCCGAGGCGAAGCGGCGCGGCCGTTTGCGCGGCCGCGGCATCGCGACGTTTCTCGAGTGGACCGGCGTCGATCTCTTCGAGGAGCGCGTCACCGTCACGGTGTCCGGCAAGGGCTACATAGAGATCTTCAACGCGCTGCAGGCGATGGGCCAGGGGCTTGCCACGACGTTTGCGCAGATCGCCGTCGACGTCTTCGGCGTGCCGATCGACAAGATCAGGATCGTGCAGGGCGACACGGATCGCGGCACGGGATTTGGCAGCGCCGGCTCGCGCTCGCTCTTCGTCGGCGGCTCGGCGGTGCGCGTTGGCGCAGAACGCACGGTCAAGACCGCGCAGGAACTGGCCGCGAAGGAGCTCGAGGCGGCCGTCAGCGACATCGAATACCACGACGGCGTCTTCCGGATCGGCGGCACCGATCGCAGCATCGGCCTCTTCGATCTCGCGCGGCGGCAGCCGCACGAGCGGATCGTGCTCGATTCGACGAGTTCGGTCGCCGGCCCGACATGGCCCAACGGCTGCCACATCTGCGAGGTCGACGTCGACCCGGACACCGGCACCGTCGAGGTCGCAGCGTACTGGTCCGTCAACGACGTCGGCCGCGTCGTCAATCCAATGATCGTCATTGGCCAGCTGGAGGGCGGCGCCGTGCAGGGCATCGGCCAGGCGTTGTGCGAGGAATTCGTCTACGACCGGGAAAGCGGCCAGGCGCTCACCGCCAGCTTCCAGGACTATGCGCTGCCGCGCGCCTTGATGATCCGGCATTTCGAGATGACGATGGACGAGTCGACGCCGTGCCTCAACAACGCGATGGGTGTCAAGGGCGTCGGCGAGCTCGGCACCATCGGCGCGACGCCGGCCGTGGTCAACGCCGTCGTCGACGCGCTCGCGCGCGCGGGCAAGGCCGAGCGCGCGCTGGCGCTGCAGATGCCGCTCACCCCGGAGCGCGTGTGGCGCGCGCTTCACGAGTAGATGCGCACGGCACGATCAGTCACGGCAAACGCGACCGTCTCGCTCATGTGGCCATCGACCGGGGTGCGCTGCCGACCTCGCCTTCTCGTAGCGAGGCGTTAGCCGGATCAGCCGCCTTGCTTCAGCTGTTTCGCCGCCAGCGCGTAGCCGCCCGCGGCGCCGTCGACGAAGTGCACGTGGTCGCTGTCGGTTGCCGACGGCACGATGCATGTCATGATCGCGGCGGGCTGGCGGTGCATGCCGAACCGCGCGACGCTCGCGGCGCGGGCTTCGGTGAGGCGCTTTTCGACCCGGTCGGCGAGCGCCGGCGTGCAGTCGAGCGTCATCCGCAGGTTGTCGTCGAACTTGCGGAAGTCCGAATTCTCCACAACCTGCCGCCGATACGTCGCTGGGTCGAAGCCGCCGACGCGGATGCCGAACCTCAACACGATGTACGAGAAGAGCGTTTTTGCGAGCACCTTGAGTCGGCGCGTCGAGAAGGATTCGCCCCGTTTGCGCGACGCATGCGCCTCGAGGTCCAATCCTGAAGGCGGCCAGCTGACACCCGGTGCGTCTTCGGGCACCGGACGCGCCACCTCCGGACTGCTTTCCAATTCGGCCACCAGTTCCTCGACGAGTTTGCGAAACGCCGGGTCGCCGTGCGTGACAGGCGCCACGACCAGCGACAGGATCAAGCCGCGCGTCGCCGGGATGTCGTTCCAGCGGCAGGACAGGCCGCTCAAATCCGGACGCGTTCCCGGGGCTGCGGGTGCGATCGCGAAGCCGCCGGCCTTCATCGCGCGCTCGGCCCACGCGAGGCCGCCGCCCATGAACATCGCGAACGACACGTTCTTCGACGGCGCGAACCGCGCCACACTGACGGTCAACCGCTGCGCCTTGACGGCGGAAACCGGGATGAGGGCGATGCGAAGGTCGAGGTCAAGGTCGTCGCGCGTCCACGCCGCAGTCGCGGCCAGAGCGGTCCGCGCCGATTCGCTGTCGGCCGCCGCGATCGCGAAGCTGGCACCATCACCGCCGAACGCATAGGGGAATTGGCGGCCCGGCAGCGCGTTGTTGACCGCGGCAATGACGGCTGCGCCCGCGGTGTTCACGGCCTTGTAGCGGCCATTCTCGATGGCCTGCGTCGAGCTGACGACGTCGGTGAGTCCGATCTGCCAATCGTCGGGCAGCGGCCGGTATCGCGCCGGATCCATGACGTTCGCGAAACCTTCGAAGATCGGCAGGCGCGCGTAGAAGTCGGCGTCGTCGCGCATCATCCGGCCGCCTGGCCTGCGGCGATCACGGCGCGGGCTTCCGCGCCAGAGCGGTCAGTCCCCGGACATCGGCCGCCCCCGCAAGCGCCGCGCACTGCGCGATCAGCCCGTCCGCGGCCGCCGCGCCGAGCACCGGGTCGACCAGGCCGTGGAACTTGCGCGCGAGATCGGCGTCGCCCATCGGCCGCTGCATGCTGCCGATTGCGTGCTCGACGAACACATGCAGCTTGCGGCCGTCCTTGCGCGTGACCACGACGTCGGCGGACGCCTCGCCGATACTGTCATCCACGCCCACCCTGATGCGATCGCGCAGCGCGATGACGTCGGGCCGCGCGACGATCGCGTCGGAGAATTCGCCTTCGCCCGCCTGCCCGAAGATGATTCCCGCCGCGCAGGCGTGGTAGACGCTGAACTTGGCGTCGAGGCCCGTGCGCGGCGCCTTATTGCCGGTCAGCTCGAGTACGAGCGAATGCACGTTGATGTCGATCTGCTCGATGTCCTCGGCACGCAGCCCATGTGCATTGCGCAGCTGCACGCAGCCGTCGATGGCGGGATGGATGACGATTCCGCACGCGAACGGCTTGTAGGTGTTGAAGGAGATCTCGAAGCGCTGCCCAAGCTGGTCGGTGATCTCGCGCCAGTCGCACTTGGCCGAGAACGTCTGCGCCAGGCCGCGCGGCGCCTCCAGCGCCCGGGGCGACGCCGTGTATCCGTGCTGCGCCATCAGGGCCGACATCAAACCGGCGCGCGCGGCGCCGCCGACGTGGAACGACTTGGTCATCGATCCGAACTGCTCGCGCACGCCGATAGGCTGCGACGCGGCGATGCCCAGCGCCATGGCGGTCTTCGCCGCGTCGAGCCCGAGAAGCCTCGAGCAGGCGGCCGCGGCGCCGAGCATTCCGGTAGATCCGGTGATGTGCCAGCCGCGGTCGTAGTGATCGGGATAGATCATGTTGCCGACCCGGCACGAGACGTCGATGCCCAGCACCAGCGCGTCGACGAACTGCCGCCCCGTCGCGCCCCGGTGCTCGGCCAACGCCAGCGCAGCCGAAGCCACCGGTCCCGCCGGATGGATGATCGTCTTGAGGTGCGTATCGTCGAAGTCGAACGTGTGCGACGCGATGCCGTTCACCAGTGCCGCGCTGCCCACGTCGACGCGTTCGCTGCGGCCGAGGATCGACGCCTGCGCGCTCGGCGCAAGCTCCTGCGCGGCGGCCAGCGCCGCATCGGCGGCGGCATGGTGCGACGCGCCGATCGCGCAGCCGACCCAGTTCTGCAGCGTCCGGTGCGCCTCGCGCTCAACGCCTGCATCCCAGCCTTGCGATGGATGCTTTGTCACGAATTCGCACAGCATCCGCGTAATGGGTGGCGCGTTGGCGTCCGCCGCGACTTTGGTGTTGTGCGCCATCTAGGTCTCCACGCCGCCGCGCCGCATCGGTTGTCAGTCGCCGATCTGGATGTTGCGGTCTTTCGCGAGCTTCGACCATTTGGCGATGTCGTCGCGCATGTACTGGCCGAACTGCTCCGGGGTCATCGGCATCGGCTCCAGCGCCTCGCTCGACAGGCGCTCGCGCAGTTCGGGATTCGCCAGAAGCATGTTGATCTCCGCGTTGAGCTGCTTCACGATCGGCGGCGGCATGTTGGCCGGGCCGACGATGCCGTACCACTGCACGCCGTCGAAGTCCTTGTAGCCCGACTCCTCGAATGTCGGCACGTCCGGCAGCAGCGGATGGCGCCGCGTGCCGGTGACGGCCAGCGGCCTCATCTTGCCCGCCTTGATGTGAGGCAGCGCTGCGGCGAGCCCCGGAAGGAGCGCCTGCGTCTGCCCGCCGAGGATGTCGGTGATGGCCGGGCCGATGCCGCGATAGGGGACGTGCACGATGTCCAGGTCGGCGGCGACTTTCAATTGTTCCATCGCAAGGTGCGTCAGCGTGCCCGGGCCCGACGAGCCGTACGACAGCTTGCCCGGGTTGGCCTTCACGTAGGCGACGAATTCCGCCAGCGTGTTGACCGGCACCGATGGCGGCACGACCAGCACGTTCGGCGTGCCGCCGACCATCGCGATGGGCGTGAAATCCCTGACCGCGTCGTAGGGCAGCTTGCGCACCGCCGGATTGGTTCCGTGCGTGCCGACATAGCCGACCATCAGCGTGTAGCCATCGGGCGCCGCGCGCGCGGCCGCCATCGACCCGACGACGCCGCCGCCACCGCTCAGGTTTTCGACGATGATCGACTGGCCGAGGACCCTGCCCAGCCGGTCGGCGATCGTGCGTGCGACGAGGTCGACGCCGCCGCCGGGCTGCACCGGCGCGATGATCTTGATCGGCTTGGACGGATAAGCGCCCTGGCCGAGCGCGGGCAGGACGAGCGCCGCCGCCGCGATGCCCGTCAACATTATCGAGAACGTGCGTTTACGCTTTTCCTTCATTGGAGACTCCGCTACTCGCTTGTTCGCGAGGAATGGGGATTATCGCCCAAGTCGACGGCAGGCGGCTTCATGCCGGGCCGGTGCACGCCGTGGCAGAATGCTCTCCGTGAGCACGCAGGACATCACCCTTCAGTTTGCCGACAGCAGCGACGCCACACCGCTTGCGGCGATGTCGCGGGACTTGGTCGAGGCCGGCCTTGGCTGGCGCTATCGGGCACGTTCGGTCCGCGACCTCATCGCCAATCCGGAAGCGGTAACGCTGGTCGCCCGCAACGGCGAATCGCTGGCCGGATTCGGCATCATGAATTTCGGCGACGAGCGCGCGCACCTCGTGCTGCTCGCCGTGCGCCCCGTGTATCAGCGGCGCGGCATCGCGCGGCGCATCGTCGAATGGCTCGTCGCGTCGGCGGCGACGGCAGGGGTTGCATCGATCCACGTTGAGCTTCGCGCACGCAATTCAGGCGCGTACGCGTTCTACCGGGCGATCGGCTTTGCGGAGACGCTGCGGCTTCCCGGCTACTATTCCGGACGCGAGACCGCCATCCGGATGCTGCGGCTGTTGCGCGCGCCCGCGGGCGCCGCTCGACAATAGCGCGCGCTGCGGCAAACCGCCGGCGGCGATCACACCGGCTGCAGGACGACGCGCGCATTGTCCGCGTGCATCGTCTTCACCAAAAGCAGCAAAAGCGCATGCACGGCGCGCGTGGCGGGCGTCGGCGTGCCGGTCAGTTCGCCCAGTTCGATCACCGAGCCGATCAGCGCGTCCACTTCGACCGGCCGCCCCGCCTCCACGTCCTGCAGCGTCGACGTCTTGTGCTTGCCGATCTTCGCCGCGCCGTCGATCCGCTTCTCCAGCGGCACCCGGAATGTCACCCCCAGCTTTTCCGCGACGGCTTGCGCCTCGCGCATCATGTCGGCGGCAAGCGCGCGCGTCGCCGGCTCGTTGCAGATGTCCACCAGCGTGGCATGCGTCAGCGCGCTGATCGGATTGAAGCTCATGTTGCCCCAGAGCTTGAGCCATATTTCCGAACGGATGTCCGCCAGGATCGGCGCCTTGAGTCCGGCGCCAACCAGCGCGTCCGCCACGTTCCTCGCGCGCTCGGTCTCCGTGCCGTCCAATTCACCCAGCGGGAAGCGGTCGCCTTCGAGCCGCCTCACGACTCCCGGCGCCACGATGTCGCCGGCCGGATAGACGACGCAACCCAGGAGCCGGCGCGCGTCGATGCTGCGTTCGATCGCGCCGTCGGGATCGGCTGTTTTGATCCGGTAGCCGGCATGCGGTCCGCTGAAATTCTGGAAATACCACCACGGCAGGCCGTTCTGCGTCGAAACGACCACCGTCTCTTCGTGAAACAGCGCGGGCATCTGCGGCGCCACCGACGTGATGACGTAGGCCTTCAGCGCAAGGAACACGAGGTCCTGCTCGCCCGCGTCGGCGCACTTCGCCACCGCGCGAATGTTGGCGGCGACCTCCTCGGTGCCGTCGTGCTGGACGAGTTTGAGTCCGTTCCTGCGTATCGCCTCGAGGTGCTCGCCCTGTTCGACGACGGTGACCGTCTGGCCCGACAAGGCGAGCCGGACGGCGAGTATGCCGCCAATGGCGCCTGCGCCGACAACTGCGATTCTCATCGTCTATTCGAACCGGTTGGTCAGCGTGCCGATGCCGTCGATGACGATGCTGACGGTGCTGCCGGCCTTCATCGAGCCGACGCCCAGCGACGTGCCGCACGCGATGACGTCGCCGGCCTCGAGCGTCATGTCGCGCGAAAGAAGGCTCACGAGCGCCGCCGGCGCAAAGATGATGTCGGCCACCGGATAGTTCTGGCGCTCCTGGTCGTTGAGGATTGTCTTGACCGTGAGATTTGACGGGTCGAGCCCGGTGGCGATCACCGGGCCGAACACGCCGAAAGTGTCAAAGCTCTTGGCGCGCGTCCACTGCGCGAAGCCCGGGTCCTTGTTGAGGATTTCGCTCGCGGTGACGTCGTTGACGCAGCAGTAGCCGAAGATGCAATTCGGAGCGTCGGCGTCCGACACCGCGCGGCAGCGCTTGCCGATGACGATGCCGAGTTCGCCTTCGTAGATGACCTTTCCCGTGTAGCTCATCGGCACGCGAATCGTGTCGCCGCCGGCCAGAAACGAGTTGCTGGCCTTGAGAAAATAGAGCGGCTCGGGCGGGACCGCGTGGCCCAGCTTGGCCACCAGGGCGCGGTAGTTGTCGACCAGTCCGATCATCTTGCTGGGACGGGCCGGCACGAGGAGCTTCGCCACGCTCAACGGGATCACTTCTCCAGTCTCCTGCGGATCCGCGAACATGTTGCCCGCATGCACGCGAAGCGAATCGCCGTCGACGATGCCGAAGCATTCGCGGTCCCCGTGCGCAACACGTGCCCACAACGGCATGTCTCGTCCTCCTGTCGGCTGCGCCGCGGCTCCGCCCGCGGCGCGTCCGCCGCCGCAAAGGTATCACCACACGGCGGCTCGCATCTACTGGCTGATTCAAGCAGGCGGTTTGTGCAGCGCAGCGGAGAGCTTCACATCGCCGCGAAGAAGAAGTCCGTCATCCGTGACATCTGGCCGCGCATCATTTCGCGCCCGTATACGGTGGCGCAGCCGCAGCTTTCGGCGAGCGTGATGAGCGGCGTGCGTTCGGGCTTCACGACGGCGTCGAAGACGACCAGTTCACGAGGCAATGTCGTGACAGCGATGGGCAGCCGCGCATCATCCAGCATGCCGACGGGCGACGCGTTGAGGAGGATGTCGACGCCGACCGTCGTCGCCTCCGCCGCCGCAGCGGCAACGCCCGGACTGGCGTGCTCGATCCTTGCGGCCAGCGCTCGCGCGCGGCTCGGATCGACGTCGAATACGCGCAGCGACGCGGGCCGCTCGAAGCCGATCGCCACGCCGATCGCCGAGCCCGCGCCACCGGCGCCCAGCAGCATCACGTGCTTGCCGGTGAACCGGATTTCCCGGCGCCGGAACGCCTCGACGCAGCCCAATCCGTCGAAGATGTCGGCGTGCCAGTGTCCATCGGCGCCTTTGGCCAGCGCGTTGATCGCGCCGACCGCCCGCGCCTGGTCGCCCATCTCGTCGGCGAATGCGCAGGCTCGCACCTTGAACGGGATCGTGAACACGAGGCCGCCGAGATTCCGCAGCCGCAGGAGTTGCGGCATCGCCGCATCGAAATCGTCGGGCAGGATGTGCATCGGCACGAGGATCGCATCGTGCCCGCGGCGCCTGAATTCCGCCGTGAACATCTCCGGCGAACGTACCTGCTCGATCGGATGCCCGACGATGCCGAACACCCGAGTCTTGCCCGAGACGTAGTCGACTTCGTCGTGCAACTCCATACGGCGGATGATGAAGTGGCCGGCAGCGCATGACAAGCGCGGTCGGTTCCCGGCGCCGGCGGCCCGGTCCATGCATTCCGCGACTCGACCGGGCTGCTAGACTTCCGGAGTGACCGGTCCATTGGCTTCGCTCGTCTCCCAGATGCTCGCGTCGTCGCCGCTGCGGCACGCCGCGTTCCGGCTGTTCTACCTGGGTTCGATCGGCACCGCGGTCGGCTACACGATGCAGGCGACGGTTTCCGCGTGGCTGATGGCGACGCTGACGCCGTCGGCGCTGATGGTGGCCCTGGTGCAGACGGCGAGCACGGCGCCGTCGCTGCTGCTGGGCCTCGTTGCCGGCGCGCTGGCTGACATCGTCGAGCGGCGCAAGATCATCCTCGTCACGCAGATCGTGTTGCTGGCGGCGACGCTGCTGCTTGGCGTCGCCACGCTTGCCCACCTGACGACGCCCGCCACGCTGCTCGCGTTGACCTTCCTGATCGGCGCGGGCTTCACGTTCTACATGCCGGCGCAACAGGCGAGCATCAACAGTTTCGTGTCGCGGGCCGAATTGCCGCGCGCCGTGGCGCTGGGCGCCGTGGCCTTCAACGTCGCGCGCGCCATCGGTCCGGCGATCGCCGGCGCCCTCGCCGCGTGGCTGGGTTCGGGCAGCGCGCTCGTTGCCAGCGGCTGCTTCTTCATTCTGATGATCGTGGCCGTGCGAAGCTGGAAGTCGCGTGAAATGGCGCTCCCCGGCATTCCCGAGACACTTCTTTCGGGCGTGCTGAGCGGACTGCGTTACGCGCGCCATTCGCGGCCGATGCGCTCGCTCATCATCCGCAACCTCAACTTCTGCGTATGCGCGAGCTGCCTGTGGGCGCTGCTGCCCGTGATCGCGCGCGACCAGCTCGGACTGGGCGCCGGCGGCTACGGTCTCCTGTCGGCGAGCTTCGGCATCGGCGCCGTCGTGGGGGCGCTGTCGATTCCGCGGCAGTTGCAAAGCCGGACGCTCAACGCCGTCGTCACGTCCGGCGTCCTCCTGTGGACGGTCGCCACCCTCCTGATCGCGGCAACGGACATCACGGCGATCGCGTTGGTCGGCGCTTTCGGCGCAGGCGTGGCCTGGGTCTGCGTGCTGGCCAGCCTCTCCGCGGGAACGCAGAGCACGGCGCCGGCGTGGGTGCGCGCGAGGGCCGTCGCCATGAACCTGGTCGCCGTGCAGGCGAGCCTTGCTGTCGGCAGCGTGATCTGGGGAGTGCTCGCTTCCGCGGGCGGCACGCGTATCGCGCTCGCCGCGGCGGCAACGGTCATGTTCCTTTTGAATGTGCTGAACCGTCGCGTGCGCGTCGCGATGGGCAGCGAAGCCGACGTCGCGCCCGCCGTGCAACTGCCGGACCTGGCCATCGCCTTCGAGCCGCTTCCCGATGACGGTCCGGTCCTCATCCAGATCGAATACCAGATTGCGGCCGAGCAGCGCCAGGACTTCCTGCGCGCCATCCACGCCGTGGAAGCCACGCGGCGCCGCAACGGCGCGTCGAGTTGGCGTGTCTTTCGCGACCTCGCGGAGGACGGCCGCTTCGTGGAGCGCTACGTCATCGCCTCCTGGGCGGAGTATGTCCGCCTGCGGACGCGGATGACGATGGCCGATCGCAAGCTGCAGGACCGCGTCGTGGAAATGCAGCGGCCGGATATCCCGGTTCGCGTCTCCCGGTTGATCGGCGTCAGCCCGCAGTTCGAGGAGCACGATGCACGCTGAATCGATGGCAACCGTCGTATGATGACGAGGGAGGGCGAAAGTATATGGAACCGAACGTGGCAAAGATCGAGGCCCTGATCCGCGAGCTGCTGATCGAAATCGGCGAGGACCCGAATCGCGAGGGCCTGCTGCGCACGCCGCATCGCGTCGCCGCGTCAATGGCGTTCCTCACGTCCGGCAATCGGCAGGACATCGGCAAGCTGATCAATAACGCTATCTTCACGCAGAAGACCAACAGCATGGTCATCGTGAAGAACATCGAGGTCTACAGCCTGTGCGAGCACCACATGCTGCCGTTCTTCGGCCGCTGTCACATAGGCTACATTCCCAACGGCCGCGTCTTCGGCGTCAGCAAGCTGGCGCGGCTCGTCGACATGTACGCGCGACGGCTGCAGCTGCAGGAAAGGCTGACCGACCAGATCTCGCAGGCTGTGATGGATTCGATCGACGCCAGCGGCGTTGGCGTCATGATCGAGGCACGCCACTTGTGCATGATGATGCGCGGCGTGGAGAAGCAGAATTCGGTGATGGTGACGTCCTCGGTCGTCGGCCAATTCCGCGACTCCGTTGCCACCCGCGAGGAATTCCTGAACCTGATCGGCAACCGCGCGACGTAGCGCGAATCGCTACTTCGGGCGGTTCTTGAGCAGCGCCTTCAAGTCGGCGAACGGCTTGTGCGTGGCGCCCGTCTGCGTCGCGTCGCCCTGCGATGCCTGCCCGCGCGCGGCCTCGAGCTGCCTTGCGTGCTCGTTGTCATGGCAGTAAACGCACAGGAGCTCCCAGTTGCTGCCATCCGGCGGATTGTTGTCGTGATTGTGATCGCGGTGGTGGACGGTGAGCTGCGCCACGTTGCCGCGGTCGAATTCGCGTGCGCAGCGCCCGCAGATCCACGGATAGATCTTGAGCGCCTGCTCGCGGTAGCCCTTTGCGCGCTGTTCGCCGGCGCGCCGCGCTTCCGCAACGATGCGGTCGAGCTTCGCGTTGTCCGGCGGGTCCGCATTCGACGTCATGCTTTCGATCGCCCTTCGCGCGTCACGCGCGCAGCAGGTGCTCCACGCGTTCGCGATCGTGGACCGCGCCCATGTCGGCGAAAGCGTCGCGCACATGGGTTGCCTCGGCGCGCGCCGATTCCTTCGCCGCCGCATCGCCGTGCGCCAGCTGCAGCGCCGCGCGGTGATACAGGGCGCGATTGAGTTCCAGCCGGCTGCCCGTTTGCTCAAGCACGGCAATCGCGTCGTCGTAGGCATGCCGCGCGTCGTCATGCTCGCCGCGCGCGGCGGCTATCTGGCCCTGCACGCTCCGGGCGATGGCCCCGTAATGCGTCGCGCCGGCAAATTTGGTGATCGCCACGGTCTGGTCGGCCAGTGCGGCCGCTTCCTCAAGCCGGCCGCCGCGGGCGAACGCATGCGCCGCCGACGCCATGATCAGCGTCTTCACGATGCCGTTCTCGGTGTCCTGCACGAGCGCCACATATTGCCCGTAAAAGTCGAGCGCGGCAGCAACCTCGTTGCGCTGAAGCGCGGCGTAGCCGGCCGCGTGCAGCGCCCAGGCGGCGAGTACGAGTTGTCCCAACGCCCGCGAGCGTGCCAGCGCATCCTCTGCGCGCGCGCGCGCCGCGCCGTCGTCGCCCAAGTCCGCCGCGACCATTGCGAGCGTCGGGACGAGCCATGTCGCAAGGCGCGCTTCGCCGATCTGATCGCAAACTGCCAGGGCCGCCTGCGCGGTTGCCTGTGCCGCCGCCAATTCGCCCCTGCCGTGCAGACCCTGCACACCCGCAAAGTCGGCCCACGCCACACGGGCGAGCGAGCCGCTCTTTGCGCCGTACTCGCGGTCCCTTTGCGTGTAGGCAAGCGCGTCGTCCCATTGTCCACGGCCGGCGGCGTTCTCGGCCAGGAACTCGTAGCCATTGGCGATGGCGTGGGGAAAATTCCTGCGTTCCCCGTACTCGATGCTCTTGCGCGCCCAGGCATCGCTTGCCGCGTATTCCAACAGATGCTGGTTGGCGCCGCACAGGAAGGAATAGATGGCCGCGAGCGTCCCGGGGTCGTCGAGCGGCTCGGCCAGCAGCCGCGCGCGCTCCAGGAATTCGATCGCCTTCCGGTGCTCCGCGCGGTAGTGGTAATAGCGGCCCACTAGTGCCGTGGCAAGCGCCAGGATGTTCGTCTGCGTCTGCGGATTCAGTTCATTGATGGCTTCTTCGAGGTACGCCAAGCCGCGCGGATCGCCGATCGGCACGTATGCGGTGCCGAGCTTGACCTTGAGCGCCGCACGCGCTTCGGGCGCGGTTACCCGCGCCAGCACGCGCTCGTAGCTCTCGACAGCGGGACGGATCGTGCCGCGCACTTCCTGGACGTCGCCAATCTGCTCGTCGATGGCGTCGAGTTCGGCGGTGCTGTGCAGCGCCTCAGCCGATTCGCGCGCCTGGTCCAGGAATTTGAGGGCTTCGTCGTGCGCGAACATTCGTTGCGCGTTGTTGGCGGCGCGTCGAGCGTACGCGAGCGACCTGCCGAGGTCGCCGGCCTGCATGAAGTGATGGGCGAGGTCCTGCGCGTGCTCGTCGGCGCCCTTGCCTTCCGCCACGCCATCGCTGACGCGGGCCCCGTGCAGCGTTTCCAGCATCTCCCCTATGCGCTGGTGCAACCGGCGGCGGCGAATGGGATTCAGCTCCTCGTAGAGGACTTCGCGGATCTTGTCGTGCGTGAACGCAAAGCTGTCTTCGCTGCCCGACGACGATGCGCCCGGGCCTCCGCCGCTGGGCCGTATGAGCTGCGCCGCGCTGGCCTCGTCGAGAGCGTCGAGCAGCGCGTCCTCGGTCGACGACGACACGGCGGCCAATTCCCTGAACGCGAAGATCTTCCCGAGCGCTGCCGCGGTCCGCAGCGCGTCCATCGTCGGCTCGCTCAGCCGGCTCAAGCGCCGGCCGATCGCCTCCTTCACGCTCTGCGGAATGGCGAGTTCGTGCGTCTCCTTGCGTCCCCAGCCGTCGCCGTCGCGATAGATCTGGCCCTGTTCGATCAGCGACTTGATCACCTCTTCGATGAAGAAGGGATTTCCCTCGGTTTCGCGGTAAAGCGCCGACACCAGTTCGTCGGAAACGCTGGCGACACCGAAGAGTGTTGCGAGCAGCGCGCCGGTGTCGGCGCGCGTCAGCCGACCCAGCGCGACGCGGGTCCCGAGACGTTCGCGGTTCCATTCGACCAGCGCCGAAGCAAGCGGGTGTGCACGGTCGAGCTCGATCTCGCGATACGCGACCAGGAAGAGCACGCGGTCGCCGCGCAAGTGGCGCAGCAGATAGTGCAGCAGCGACAGCGTGCCCTGGTCCGCCCAATGCACGTCGTCGACGAACACCAGCAGGCCGCGATCCGCGGCGAGCGATTGCAGCAGCCGTGCCGTGTTGTCGAAGAGGCGCAGCCGGTCCTCGCTGGGCGACAGCGGCGGGTTGGGCGCGAGCGTGCCAAGCTTCGATTCGATCTCCGGGGCGAACTTGGCGATTTCCGGCGCCGCGGCGCCGAGCACCGTGCGCAGTTGCGTCGGGCTCTGCCGGTGCGTCCACTCGCGGAAAGCCTCGACGAAGGGCAGGTACGGCGTCGTTGCCTCGTACTCGTAGCATCCGCCGCGCAGGATCGTCGCGCCGCTCTTCTGCGCGTGGTCGACGAGGTCCTGCGCGAGTCGAGTCTTCCCCACGCCGGGCTCGCCCGACAGCATCACCAGCTGACCGCGAGCCTGCTGCGCCAGTCCCCAGTGCTGCTTCAATTGCTGCAATTCCGCCGTGCGGCCGACGAGCTGGCCGCGCACCAGTTGCTGCAGTGGCGCAGCCGACGATGCGGATGTGTCCTCGACGCGCAGCGGCGGGAATGCGGAGGGAAGGTTCGCAGCGACGAACTGGTAGAGATTCTCGGCCTCGGCCAGCCCGCGCAGCTTGTGCGGACCCAGGTCGCGCAGCGTCGTTCCTACCGGAAGCGCACGGCCGACCAGGGTCGCCGCAGCGGAGGACAGCAGCATCTGGCCGCCGTGCCCTGCGGACATCACGCGCTGCGCACGCGCCAGCGTCAGCGACGACGCGTACTCGCCGTTGCGCGCCTCGGCGTTCCCCGTGTGCAAGCCCATCCGCACGCGCACTTCGCCGACCTCGCCCCAGTTTTCCTCATGCAGCGCGCGCTGGGCGGCGAACGCCGCGGCGAGCGCATCGCCGGCGTCTTCGAACGCCGAGCAGAATCCGTCTCCCAGAACCTGGAACACGTGCCCGCGGTGGGCGCCGATTGCTCCTTGCAGCAGCGCATGGTGACGCGCGAGCGCAACCTTCATCGCCTCGGGATGCTGCTGGATGAGCCGCGTCGATCCTTCGATATCCGTAAAGAGGAAGGTGACGTTGCCGTTGGGCAGTGCATTCATGGCGCGTCACATTCTACCCGCCCCGCACGTCGTCCATGCCGACCGACGTACCCGGTATACAATGCGCGTCCCGCGCCTGCACGGACCCGCGATGACCTTTGCTTCTTCTAAGTTTGCCGATGCGCCGCCACCCTGCGGCAAACGCTTCTCCGGACCAGCCGGCCGTGTTTCTCGCGGGGCGCGTCATGTCGTTTGAGTCTCGCTTGGCGTCGCTGCCGCAGGACGTGCTGCAGGGCCTTCGCCGCGGCATCGAAAAGGAAAGCCTGCGCGTGCGCCCGGACGGGATGCTCGCCAACACGCCACATCCGGCGTCGTTGGGATCGGCACTCACCCATCCGCACATCACGACCGATTTCAGCGAGTCGCAGCTGGAGCTCATCACCGGCGTGCACGCGAATGCCCACGATTGCCTGCAAGAGCTGACGGAGATCCACCAGGTCGTCTACCGCGCGATCGGCGACGAGCTCCTGTGGTGCGCAAGCATGCCGTGCGGCTTGCCGTCCGACGACAGCATTCCGCTCGGCCGCTACGGCACGTCCAATGTCGGCCGCGCCAAGCACGTCTACCGCACGGGGCTTTCGTACCGCTACGGCCGGCGCATGCAGACGATCTCGGGCATTCATTACAATTTTTCGCTGCCCAACCCGCAGTCGAACGACGCGTATTTCGCGTTGATCCGCAATTTCCGGCGGCATTCGTGGCTGCTCCTGTACCTGTTCGGCGCGTCGCCGGCCGTGTGTTCGAGCTTTGTCGCCGGGCGCAATCACGAGCTCAAGCGTCTGGGGGACGGAACGCGTTATCTGCCGCATGCGACGTCGCTGCGGATGGGGCGCCTCGGTTACCAGAGCGACGCGCAATCGTCGCTCAAGGTGAGCTACAACAGCCTGGACAGCTATGCGGCGTCGCTGCAGGACGCGCTGACGCGGTCGTATCCGCCTTACGAGAACGTCGGCATCCGGACCGGTGACGACTACCGGCAGCTCGCAACCAGCTTGCTGCAGATCGAGAACGAGTTCTACGGCACCATCCGGCCCAAGCGAGTGATCAGGCCGGGCGAGCGCCCATTGCACGCATTGCGCGAGCGCGGCGTCGAGTACGTCGAGGTGCGCCTCATGGACCTCGACCCGTTCTGCCCGATCGGCATCACCGAGGGCACGCTTCACTTCCTCGACATGTATTTGCTGAACTGCCTCACGCGCGACAGCCCTCCCGACACGCCCGAGGAGTTGGCCGCCATCTTGCGCAACAAGCAGCGGGTCGCAACACGCGGCCGTGAACCGGGTCTGCGGCTGACAAGGGGGGCGCAGGAAGTGCCCCTCGTCGAATGGGGAGGTGAGGTGCTCGCCGAATGCGCGCCGATCGCAGCGGCGCTGGACGCCGCCAACGGAACCACGGCGCACGGCGCGTCGCTCGCTCGGGCAGTCGCCGCTCTGAACGAGCCGGCCACGACGCCGTCCGCCCGGGTGCTGGAAGCGATGGCGAGTCGATACGAGGACTCCTATGTCCGCTTCGTCCTCGCGCAATCGGTCGCACATCGCAAGACGATCCTCGAACTGCCGTTTTCCGCCGACGTCGCCGCGCGCTTTGCCAATCTCGCCGGCGCGTCGCTCGCGAAGCAGCGCGATATCGAGGCCGCCGACACGCTGCCCTTCGAGACCTTCCGGCAGAACTATTTGTCGCCGGCCAGCCTCAGCGTCTGACCAGGCTGCAGTGCCAGTCATCCGTTCCGCAACGCGCTCGACCGGATGAAACGATTCGACACCATCGTCCTGGGCTTGGGCGCCATGGGCAGCGCCACCGCTTATCAACTTGCGCGCAAGGGCAACCGCGTGCTCGGCATAGACCGATTCTCGCCGCCGCACCCCTTCGGGTCGACGCACGGCGACACCCGGATCACGCGCCTCGGGATCGGCGAGGGCGCGCAATACACGCCCCTCGCGATGCGCTCGCACGAGATCTGGCGCGAACTCGAACGCGAGACGGGCGCCACGCTGCTGACGGCCACCGGTGGCCTCGTCATTTCGAGTCGCGCGAAGACGTCGCAAAGCCATGGCGACCACTTCTTCGCGAACACGGTCGCGGCCGCGGAGAAATTCGGCATCCCGCACGAAATCTGGGATGCCGCGACGATAAGGCGGCGCCATCCGCAATTCAATGTCGCGCACGACGAATCGGGATACTTCGAGCCCAGTGCCGGTTATCTGCGGCCGGAGGAATGCGTCTCCGTGCAGCTGTGCCTTGCGGAACGGTCGGGCGCGACACTGCACCGGGACGAGGCCGTGTCCGGCTTTTCCGCTTCGGATGGCGGCGTCACCGTCACGACCGGAAACGACACGTATTTCGCCGATCGGCTGATCGTCACCGCGGGCCCGTGGCTTCCCGGTCTGGTCGCGGATCCATTCACCCGGCATCTCACCATCTATCGGCAGGTGCTTTGCTGGTTCGACATCGACGGACCGGTCACGCCGTTCCTTCCGGAGAATTTCCCGGTGTTCATCTGGGAACTGCAAGGGAAAAGACAGGGGATCTACGGCTTTCCGGCGATCGATGGCGCTCGCGGCGGCGTCAAAGTCGCGAGCGAGCAATACCACGTCACGACAACTGCCGACACGGTGGATCGCGAGGTGACCAACGCCGAGATTCGGGCGCTGTATGACGACTATGTTGCACCGTGCATTTCCGGATTGAGTGGCCGATGCGTCAAGGCCGCCAGTTGCCTCTATACGGTCACGCCCGATTTCGGATTTGTCATCGACACGCTTCCGGGCGCGCAGCGGGTAATTGTCGCCTCGCCCTGCTCAGGTCACGGTTTCAAGCACTCCGCCGCAATCGGCGAGGCGCTCGCCGAGTGGGTCACCGACGGCGCGCCGCGCCTCGACCTCTCACCGTTCGCGATGAAGCGCTTCGATTTCTTGTAAACTTGGACCCCGCGCGCCGCCGACGGCGCGATTGTCTGGATGACCGCGATGCGCGTCCTGCGACCGTCGATAGCGCTCCTGAGGCGGCATCCGCTGCTGACGTTCGTCCTCATGGGCGCGTTCTTCCTCTCGTCCGGCATCAGCTCCATCGACCTGTACGTGGTGCTCAAGGCCAACTTCGAGCTGTTCCGGAAGTACGGCATGGCGGTGATCGACGACGGCGCTCTCACGCAGCTCGTCGAAATCCTCGGCATGCTGGCGCTCAGCGTTCTCTGCTTCGTTCTCTTCATCGTGTGCGAGAGGATCGTCGTCGACCATCTCACCGCGACGCTGCGCCAGGTCGCCGACGAGGCAGTGAACTGACGCCATCGCGGCAACCACCCAAGGGAGCTCCCCATGTTCTACGGATTGACCCAGCTCGGCGTCATTCACACCGCCATCAGCCTGATCGCGGTCGCCGCGGGCATCATCGCCTTCTTCCGTTACGGCAGGATCTCCCCGGCGAACACAGCCGGCAAGGTTTACATCGTCACGACAATCCTCACGTGCCTCACCGGATTCGGGATCTTCCAGCATGGCGGCTTCGGCAAGCCGCATGCGCTCGGCATTATCACGCTCGTCGTGCTGGCCATGGCGGCCGTCGCGGGCAGGACTGCGTTGTTCGGGCGCGCGTCCCGGTATGTCGAGACGGTGCTCTACACGATGACGTTTCTCTTCCACATGATTCCGGCGATCACGGAAACGTCGACGCGCCTTCCGTTTGGCGCGCCGTTGCTCCCCAATGCCGATGCGCCCGAGCTCAAGACGGCAACCGGCGTGCTGCTCGTGCTATTCGTCCTGGGTGCCGCGTACCAGGTGTGGCGGATGCGCGGCGAGCCTGCGTCGGCCGCGCCCGCGTAGCGTCAGTCGGTCACGCGGCCTTGGCGCGACGACCGGCGCCAGCGCCTTGAAGATGATCATCGCGGCGGGTCAAGTCTTGTCGCCATTCACGCCGCGTTCGCTGCCGCCTTGGCCCGCATGTCGCGCTTGGTCGCCTCGACCTTTGCCTGCTCCGCCTGGCATCTTGGCCCCGAGAATTCCGCCCCGAGCGCATCGAGGAAGACGCGCGTGCGGGCCGGCATCAGCCTGCGGCCGGGAAATACCGCCCACGCCGGGATGGGCGGCAGGCTCCAGTCGGCGAGCACCGGAGCCAACTCGCCGCTGCGGACGTAAGGCTCGACGAAGTGGTCGCTCACTGTCGTGATGCCGGCCCCGGATCGGGCGAGTCGGATCAGGAGCTCGGGAGAATTGGCCGTTGCGCGGCCCGGCGGGATGCCTTCCCACCGCTGCTCGCCGCGAGTGAGAACCCAGGGCATCGGCTCTCCGTTGCGCATCAGCAGGCGAAGCGCGTCATGTTCCATCAGCGCCTCCGGTTCGGACGGCGTCCCGCGGCGAACAAGGTAGTCGGGCGACGCATACAGGCTGGAGGAGAAAACAGCCAGCCGCCGCGCAGCCAGCGAGGCGTCGTCGGGCAGTTCGCCCATGCGGATGGCCACGTCGAAGTTCTCGCCGATCAGGTCGACGCGCCGCGGGGAGAGATCGATTTCCAGCCCAATGGCCGGATACTTGCCGATGAATTCCGCGAGCAACGCCCCCATCACCACCGTCGCGAAGTCGCCGGGCATCGACACCCGCAGCCGCCCGCTTGGCTCGACTTGGCGGTTCTGAGCGAGAAGCGTGGCCGCCTCCACCTCGGCGACCAGCTGGTGGGCGTGGTCGAGGACACTGAGGCCGAAGTCGGTGACCGTCAGCTTGCGGGTCGTCCGCAGCAACAGACGCTCGCCCAGCTGCACTTCCAGCGCCGCCACGCGCCGCGATACGGTCGACTTGGGCAATCCCAGCCGCTCGGCCGCCCGGCTGAAGCTGCCCTCGTCCGCCACCCGGGCGAAGAGAAGAAGATCGTTGGGTTCGATGCTCATGAGCGCCATTGTTCCACTACAGCAACAATGTTAACCATTTTATGCGTCTTCTGTATCTATTTCGGGACAATTATATTCACTCCACCAACCGCGTCAACCCCGAAGGAGTGACCATGAACATCCTGCAAGTGAACTCGAGCGCCCGAACCGACGATTCCCATTCGACCAAGCTGGCCACGGCCCTGGTCGAGCGGATCCGTCGCGACAATCCCGAAGCCACGCTGACGTTGCGCGACCTGTCCCGGATGCCGCACCCGCAACTGGACGAGGCCACGCTGCAATCGCTCTTCACGCCGGCCGACAAACGAACGCCGGAACAGGCGGCGCGCGTCGCGCTGGACGACGCATTGATTGCCGAGATAATGGCCGCAGATGTGGTGGTGCTGGGCGTGCCGATGTACAACTTCGGCGTGCCGGCGCAGCTCAAGAACTGGATCGACGCGATCTCGCGCGCGCAGGTGACGTTCCGCTACACCGCCAACGGGCCCGAAGGCTTGCTCAAGGGCAAGAGGGTCTATGTGGCGTTGACGCGGGGCGGCCTGTACCGGAATACGCCGCGGGATACGCAGGTGCCTTACCTGCAGACGATCTTCACGTTCCTCGGCATGACCGACGTGCAGTTCGTGTATGCGGAAGGACTGGCGATGGGACCGGAGGCCGAGCAGAATGCCCTGCGTTCCGCGCAATCGCAAATCGAAGAACTCGCGGCAGCCTGAACGGATTCGTTTCCGACCGCGCGCCCACTGAAGGAGCAGGACATGACCACGATCGCCAAGACACTCCAGCCTGAGACTGTCACGCGCCAGCGCAGCGTGGAACAACTGGTCGCCGGCATGCCTACGTCCGACGGCGCAGGCGTCAAACTCACGCGCGTGCTGACGCAGCAGTTCCAGCGCCGGCTCGATCCATTCCTGATGCTCGACGCCTTTGGCACCGACAACCCCGACGATTACATCGGCGGCTTTCCGAATCACCCGCATCGCGGCTTCGAAACCGTGACATACATGATCGCGGGCCAGATGCGCCATCGCGACAGCTTCGGCCACGAAGGGCTGCTGCAGAACGGCGGCGTCCAGTGGATGACGGCCGGCCGCGGCATCATCCATTCGGAATTGCCCGAGCAGGCGGACGGGCGCATGGAGGGCTTCCAGCTCTGGCTCAACCTGCGCTCGCAGGACAAGATGCGCGCGCCGTGGTACCGCGACATCCAGAGCGCCGAGATTCCGGAGTTCACCACACCCGAAGGCGTGACCGCGCGCGTCATCGCGGGCCGCAGCCACGGCGTCACGGGGGCCATGGAGCGCGAGGTGACCGAGCCCTTGTATCTCGACCTGCATTTCGACAGCGGCGCCGAATTCACGCAACGGGTGCCAGCCAAGGCCAATGCATTCGTCTATGTGTACCGCGGTACGTTGGCTATCGGCGAGACGCGCGTTCCCGCGCAGCGGATGGCGATTCTCAGGAATTCCGGACACGCCGACGGTGTCGTGCTTCGCGCCGAGGAGCCGACGCGCGCATTGCTGATTGCCGGCATTCCGCTGGGCGAGCCGATCGCGCAGCACGGTCCGTTCG
Source organism: uncultured beta proteobacterium (assembly GCA_963828045.1). Classification (GTDB taxonomy): domain Bacteria; phylum Pseudomonadota; class Gammaproteobacteria; order Burkholderiales; family Casimicrobiaceae; genus VBCG01. Next base: position 511,127 of record CAWHCM010000002.1, read on the forward strand.
TCATGAATACACGCGACGAGTTGATACAGGCGGTGCAGGACTACCAGGCCGGCAAGTTCGGCGCGGCAGCGTAATGCGAAGCGGTCGGGGATGCCCGATGCTCGTCACGCAGGGAGCGTGATTGCGCGCACTGGCGTCCCTCGCCGATCTTCCGTGGCAGCCGGCCGTTTCGGTGATCATCAATTGCGGGACGAAGTGGGTCACGTCGCTCGCGCTGGCGGCCGCGCGCGCGAATACCGGCTGGCCGATCCTGCTGATCGATTGCGAGTCCCGCGACCGCAGCCGCGAACATTTCGCGCGGCTCTCGCAACGCCACGGACTCGACTTCTACTGGCTCGACTGGCCGCTGCGCCGGCACGGCGCCGCGCTGGATGCGCTGTTCCAAGGCATTCCGGCGGAGCTGGTGCTGCTGATCGACTCCGACCTCGAGATCCTCGACCGGCGCGTGGTCGTGGCGATGGCCGACGCGCTTCGCGCACGCGAAGACGCATATGGCGCGGGCTTCCTGCATCGGGCGCAATGGATGGGCGCGGCGCACGGCTTGCCGGACCGCGTTGCCCTCTACGCGGAACGGATGTGGATCCCGCTCGTGCTGTTGCGAACGGCCGCAATACGACAGGCGCTGGCCAAGGGCGTAGGTTTCGCGCAGCAGCGGGCGTTTCTCGAATGGCCGGGCCGGCCGGTGCTATCGCGGTGGCTGGGCTATCGCCACTGGATCCCGGGGCTGCACCGTCTCGCTCGCGGAAACCCGCTTGATCAAGGCGATCCGCCGCCGCGGATCGTCGAGTACGACACGGGCGCGCGGATGCACGCGTCACTCCAACGCAACGGCTACCGATTCGCCGCGCTCGATGAGGCTCTCTGGGGCGACGTGCGGCACTACCACGGCGCCAGCCGTTCGCGGCTGACGACGGCGCTGCGGAAGGCGGTTCGCAGGTTCGCGTCGCACGGACTTCGCACGAGCCGCGAGGAGCCGGAAGCCGGCGCCGACGCGCGCGCCCGTCTGCAAACGCTTTACGGCATCGAGTGAGACGCCGCGCACCCGCGGCCACGCTGTCTTCCCGCTCGCCTCCTGTTCATGACAAGATTCGCCAAACCGGGAATGTCGGCCCCCGGTGACATTGCGCTGCGCCGACCAAGGAGATCCGCATGAACGAAGAAACCTTCAACCTGAGCATCCGCAAGTTCCTGAAGATGGTCGGCATCAACTCGCAGCGCGAAATCGAGCGCGCCGTCGCGGCAGCCGTGGCAAGCGGCGCGGCCTCGGGCAACGAGACGTATCCGGCGCGGGTGACGCTGCATGTCGCCGGCCTTGGCCTCAAGGTCGACTTCGACGGCGAGATAAAACTCGCGTGACCGCGGCCGGAGCCGGTCACGCCTTCGCCGGGCGAAGGAGTCGGCTCGCACTCCCGAAAAGCCGCGCCAGCAGCGGCCAGAAGAGCAGGAAGAACGCCAGCGTGGTGATCGAGCCGACGAGCCCATTGGACCAGAACACGCGCATGTCTCCGCCGGCGCCGATCATCGACAGGCGGAACGCGTCCTCGGTGCGATTGCCCAACACGAGCGCCAGCGTGAAAGGCGCAAGCGGCACGCCGATCTTCTTGAACACGTAGCCGACGACGCCGAAGAGCAGCATCAGCCAGACGTCGAACATCGCGTTCTGGATCGCATAGGCGCCGATGGCGCAGGACACGATGATCATCGGCGCGACGGCGGCGAACGGCACGCGCAGGATCGCGGCGAAGATCGGGACGGTCGTCAGCACGATGACCAGCCCGACGACGTTGCCGAGATACATCGAGGCGATGAGGCCCCAGACGAAGTCCTTGTGCTCGACGAACAGGAGCGGCCCCGGATTGAGTCCCCAGATCATCAAGCCGCCGAGCAGGATCGCCGCCGTCCCGGAGCCGGGGATTCCCAGCGCCAGCATCGGCAGGAGCGCGGAAGTGCCCGACGCATGCGCCGCCGTCTCGGGCGCAAAGACGCCCTCGATGCGGCCCTTGCCGAACGATTCCGGATCCTTCGAGAAACGCTTGGCCAGGTTGTAGCCCATGAACGACGCGGCGATCGCCCCCCCCGGGGTAATGCCGAGCCAGCAGCCGATCGCGGACGAACGCAACAGCGTCACCCAGTAGCGCGGCATCTCCTTCCACACTTTCAGGACCACGCGCAGGCTGATCTTCGCCGAATGCCCACGCAGCGCGAGCCGCTCCTCCATCGTCAGCAGGATCTCGCTGATCCCGAAAAGGCCGATGACGGCGACCAGGAAATTGATGCCGCGCAGCAGCGGGTCCCACCCGAACGTCATGCGCAACTGACCCGAGACGGTGTCCATGCCGATCGCGGCCAGCAAGAGGCCGAGCGTCATCGAAATGATGGTCTTCGGCTTCTCCTCGCGTCCCAGCCCCACGAACGAACAAAATGTCAGCAGGTACACGGCGAAGAACTCCGGCGGGCCGAAGCGCAGCGCGAAGCTCGCGATTCCAGGCGCCAGGAACGTGATCAGCAGCACCGCGACCAGCGAACCGATGAACGACGATGTGAACGCCGCGGTGAGCGCTTCCGCCGCCTTGCCCTGCTGCGCCATCGGATAGCCGTCGAACGTCGTGGCGACCGACCAGGCTTCGCCGGGAATGTTGAACAGGATGGACGTGATCGCGCCGCCGAACAGCGCGCCCCAGTAGATGCACGACAGCATCACGATCGCCGACGTGGGGTCCATCGTGAACGTGAGCGGCAGCAGGATCGCGACGCCGTTCGGGCCGCCCAGTCCCGGCAGCACGCCGACGAAGATACCGAGCACGAGGCCCACGAGCATCAGGAGCAGGATCTTCCACGTCAGCAGGACGGCGAAGCCGTGGAGCAGCAGGTTTACGGCTTCCATCCGGACTCCGCTAACGACCGAAGAGCGCTTCGATCGGCCCCTTCGGCATGATGACGTCGAAAGCCATGTCGAACGTCGCGAACATCGCGAACGCGAAGAGGAAACTCGTGAGCAGCGACTTCCACCACGCGATCCTGCCGATGAAGCGCATGAAGCCCGCCACCAGCAGGAAGCTCGCGACGTAGAGACCCAGGAACTGCATCGCGAGGCAAAAGAGGAACGTCGGAACGAAGACCTGCGTCACGCGCCGCAGCTGGTCGCGCGTGACGAATGTCCGCGTGAAATCGGCGCGCCGCGCGAACACGACGGCGAGTCCCCACAGCGACGCGCCGGCCAGGATCACGCACAGATAGAACGGCAGGTAGCCCGACTGCGGGCCGTCCTTTGCCCACCCCATGCCGCTGCGCCAGTTGTCGTAGCCCAGCACCAATGCCAGCAGCAGCAGCAGCATGTACACGGCGATTTCCGCCGTTCGGATGGTCGTCACCGCCGGCGAATCGCTCAAGGGCGCGTCGGGATCGTCGACGACGATTTCAGGATCGGTGTCGGAGGTCATGGGGTCAGCGATTGCGCGCGCCGCGCGCGAGCAGGCACCCGGCGCGCGGCGAATCGGCCGGCTGCGCCCGGCCTACGGCGCGACGAAGCCGGCCTCGGTCATCAGGCCCTTGTTCAGCGTGTCGTCTTCCTCGAGGAACGTCAGCATGTCGCGGCCGGTGAGGAACACGGGCTTCAGCGCCTGCTTCTCCATGTAATCCTTGTACTCCTGCGTCTGCGCGACCTTCTTGAACAGGTCGACGTAGAAGGCCACCTGGTCGGGCGTCACCTTGCCGGGAAGGAACATAGCGCGAAGCATCAGATACTGGACGTCCAGTCCCTCCTCCTTGCAGGTGGGAACGTCATTCCACGACATGGTGTCGGTGACCTTGGCCTTGTAAGGGATGCGCTCCTTGTCGAACACGCACAGAGCGCGCACCTGGCCCGCCCGCCACACTTCGAGGTTCTCGGAGGGATTGTTCACGTTGGACGCCGTGTGATTGCCGACGAGTTGTGTGGCAGCCTCGCCGCCGGATTTGTACGGCAGGTACGCGAACTTGGCGCCGGTTCTCTTTTCGATGAACGCCGTGACGACCTGGTCCTCGCGCTTGCTTCCGGTGCCGCCCATCTTGAACGGCGGGTCGGCAGCCTTCGCGGCAGCGACGAACTCCTTCACATTCTTGTAGGGCAGCGTCGTGTTGTCCCACAGCACGAACTCGTCCATCGCGATGACCGACACCGGCGTCAGATCGCGCCAGTTGAACGGAATCTTGGCGGCGAGCGGGAGCATGTAGATCAGCGAATAGGCGATGAGTACCTTGTTGGGGTCGCCTTCGCTCGATTTCATGTACATGAGCGCCTCGGCGCCCGACGCGCCGCCTTTCAGCGACACGATCATCGGCTGACTCATCAGCTTGTTCTTCTGGATCGCCGCCTGCATCATCCGCGCCATCTGGTCGGAGGCGCCGCCGGCGCCGGCCGCCACGACGATCTCGACGGGCTTCGTGGGCTCCCACGCGACGACCGGCGCGCTCGCCAGCATCACCGCCAATGCGGCGCTCGTTGTCTTGACGAATTTGCTCATTGCTTGCTCCTCCATCGATGTGGCGTGCCGGCGGCTCATGCGGCGCGCCGTTGCGCCGCCGTGCTCGTCTGCTTGCCCGTTTGCTGCAGGTAGGCGAGCGCTTCCGCGACGCCATTCTTCTTGAAAGGAACGTCGCGCGCGGCAAGCCCCATCTCGACGCCGCACAGCGTTCCGCACAACATGAGGTCGTTGAAGAACCCGAGATGCCCGATGCGGAAGACGCGCCCGGCGAGACGGCCCAAGCCCGTCCCAAGCGACATGTCGTAGCGCGCCAGCACTTCGCGGCGAAACGCATCCGCGTCGTGGCCCTCGGGCATCGTCACGGCCGTCAACGAGGCGCTGTACTCGTCGGGATTGCGGCACAGGACTTCGAGGCCCCACGCGCGGACGGCGCGACGCGTGGCTTCGGCGTGGCGCTGGTGCCGCGCGAACACGGCGGGAAGCGTCTCTTCGCGCAGCATTGCGATGGCCTCGTGCAGGCCGTATAGCAGGTTCGTCGCCGGCGTCGAGGGAAAGTAGCCTTGCTTGTTCATCGCGATCGTCTCGTCCCAGCGCCAGTACGCACGCGGCAGCTTTGCCTTCCCGCTCGCGGCAAGCGCCTTGTCGCTCACCGCGTTGAACGACAGTCCCGGCGGAAGCATCAGTCCCTTTTGCGACCCCGCGACGGTGACGTCGACGCCCCACTCGTCGTGGCGATAGTCGATCGAGGCGAGCGACGAAATCGTGTCGACCATGAAGAGCGCCGGATGCCCGGTGCGATCGATGGCCTGGCGGATGGCCGCGACCCGGCTGGTCACGCCGGTCGACGTCTCGTTGTGGACGACCATCACGGCCCTGATGTCGCGGGCGCGATCGTCGGCGAGCTTCGCTTCCACCGCCGCAGGATCGACGCCGCTTCGCCAATCGCCGGGCACGAAATCGACGACGAGACCCAACTTCTCTGCCATCGCGCGCCACAGCGTCGCGAAATGGCCGGTCTCGAACATCAGCACGCGGTCGCCGGGCGACAGCGTATTGACCAGCGCCGCCTCCCACGCGCCCGTGCCGGACGCCGGATAGATGATCACGGGGTGCGTGGTCTGGAAGATGTCCTTCAGCCCCTCGAGGATTTCCAGCGTCAGCCGGCCGAACTCCGGGCCGCGATGGTCGATCGTCGGCTGGTCGATCGCCCGCAGCACGCGATCCGGCACGTTCGTCGGGCCCGGGATCTGCAGGAAGTGGCGGCCGGAAGGATGGGTGTCCAACGTGAGCATGGCAAACCTCGATCGTCGACGCACAGGGAAAGGCTTGCTTCGCGCGCGCCGGGTCTACAAAATAGCATGGTACCCGCGGCACCAGAGTGCAGTCACGCGGCGCATTCCGAGAAAAGCCCTTCGCCGCCTTCGCATTGTCGGGACCCCATTGAACGCGCCCATCCCGCAGCCTGTGCTGTTTCACCCGAGCGGCGGGCACGGGGAACTGGCCGCCCGGCTGCGGCGCGCCGTCAAGGGCGACGTCCTGTTCGACCGGGCGTCGCGCGGCCGGTACGCCACCGACGCGTCCATCTACCAGGTCGACCCCGTCGGCGTGCTGGTCCCCGCCACCGACGACGACGTCCAGGCGGCCGTTGCCGTCTGTCGCGAACTGCGCGTGCCGGTGCTGCCGCGGGGCGCCGGCAGTTCGCAATGCGGGCAGACCGTCGGCGCGGCGCTCGTGATCGACCACAGCAAGCATCTCAATCGCATCGTCTCGCTGGACGAGGCGGCGGGGACGGTCACCGTCGAGCCCGGCGTCGTGCTCGACCAGCTCAACGCGTGGCTCAAACCGCGCGGCCTGTGGTTTCCCGTTGACGTCAGCACGTCGGCGCAGGCCACGCTGGGCGGCATGGCCGGCAACAATTCGTGCGGCTCGCGCTCGATCGCCTACGGCAACATGGTGCACAACGTGCATGCGATCGACGCGCTGCTGGCCGACGGCGCCCGCGTGCGATTCGGTCCCGATGCGGAAATGGGCGCCCCTGGATCGGCTGCGCACGATCTCGTGGACAAGCTGCGCGCCATCGGCGTGCGTGAGCGCGACGAGATTGCCCGGAGGGTACCGGCGGTGATGCGTCGTGTGGGCGGCTACAACATCGACGTCTTCCATCCTCAGAGCGAGCGCCCGTACACGCCCGACGGCAGCGTCAATTTCGCCCACCTGCTCGTCGGCAGCGAAGGCACGCTGGCGTGGACACGCACGCTCACGTTGAACGTGTGCCCGCTGCCCGTTCATCGCACGCTCGGCGTCGTCAATTTTCCGACGCTGCGCCGCGCGATGGAGTGCGCGCGAAACTTAGTCGAGCTCGGGCCGTCGGCCGTCGAACTGGTCGACCGGACGATGATCGATCTCGCGCGCGGCAATCCCGCGTTCCGGCCTGTCATCGACGGTGCGTTGGTCGGCGAGCCGGAGGCGATTCTACTTGTCGAGTTCACCGGCGAGAACGCGACTGATCCGGCGCTCCGTTTGGAGAAACTCGTGGTCCTGATGGGCGACCTGGGGTTGCCCGGCGCCGTCGTGCGGATGACCGACGCCGGCGCGCAGAAGGCGCTGTGGGACGTCCGCAAGGCGGGCCTCAACATCATGATGAGCCTGCGCGGCGACGGCAAGCCGGTGTCCTTCATCGAGGATTGCGCGGTGCCGCTCACACACCTGCCCGATTATGTCGACCGGCTGACGGAACTGTTCCGCAAGCACGGCACCCGCGGCACATGGTACGCGCACGCGTCGGTCGGCACGCTGCACGTGCGGCCGATCCTCGACATGCGCCGCGACGGCGCGGCCAAGATGCGCGCGATCGCCGAGGAAGCGAGCGCCCTCGTCCGCGAGTACAAGGGTGCGTTTTCGGGTGAGCACGGCGACGGCCTCGTGCGCAGCGAATGGGTCGCGTGGCAGTTCGGTCCGCGTCTCACGCGCGCGCTCGAGGACATCAAGGATCTCTTCGACCCCGCCGGCCTCATGAACCCGGGCAAGATCGTGCGGCCCTCGCGCATGGACGACGCGTCGCTGTTCCGCTTTCCGCCCGGCTATTCCACGATGCCGATCGCGCCGGCGCTCGACTGGTCGGCCTGGGATGTGCAGAACGACCCGGTGGCGGACAGCGTATCGGCGCCGGGCACCGGCGGCGATCCCGCGCGCGGATTCGGGAAAGCCGTCGAGATGTGCAACAACAACGGACACTGCCGCAAGTTCGACGCGGGAACGATGTGTCCGAGTTACCGCGTGACCCGCGACGAGCAGCACCTGACGCGCGGCCGCGCCAACACGCTGAGGCTTGCCCTCTCGGGCCAGCTCGGTCCCGACTTCGCCAGCGAACCGGTGCGCGCGGCGCTCGACCTGTGCGTGAGCTGCAAGGGCTGCCGGCGCGACTGCCCGACCGGCGTGGACATGGCGAAGATGAAGATCGAGTTCATGCACCACTGGCAGCGCGCGCACGGCCTCGACCTGCGCGAGCGGATGATCGCGCGGCTGCCGCGCTGGGCACCGCGCGCCGCCTTCTTGCCGTGGCTCGCCAACCTGCGCGACGCGGTGCCAGGCGTGGCGACGCTCGGCGAGCGATGGCTGGGAATCGCCGCGCGGCGTCCGCTGCCACGCTGGCGCCGCGACACATTCTTGCGCGACACCGAATCGGCGGCCACAAGCGAAGCGGACGTCGTCCTCTTCGTCGACACTTTCACCAACTACTTCGAGCCCGAGAATGCGCACGCTGCCGTCGCCGTCCTGCGCGCCGCCGGATATCGCGTGCATGCGGCGCGCGCCGTCGCCGGCGACGGCGAACCGGCGCGGCCCCTGTGCTGCGGACGAACCTTTCTTGCGGCGGGCTTAGTCGACGAGGCGAAGCGCGAAGCGCGGCGCGTGGTCGCGGCAATGGCGCCGCACGTCGCGCGCGGCGTGCCTGTCGTCGGCCTCGAGCCATCGTGTCTCTTGTCGTTGCGCGACGAATTCCTCGTCATGGGACTGGGAGACGCCGCACAGCGGCTGGCGGAAGGCTCTTTCCTCATCGAGGAGTTCCTGGCCCGTGAACATCGTGCCGGCCGGCTGCGGCTCCCTTTGGCGGCGCTGCCGCAGGCCCGCGCGCTGTTCCACGGGCATTGCCACCAGAAAGCGTTCGACGCGGCCGCGCCGGCACTCGCCGTGCTGCGGCTCATTCCCGGCCTTGCGGTCGACGCCATCGAGTCGAGTTGCTGCGGCATGGCCGGCACTTTCGGGTACGAGGCGGCGCACTTCGACATCTCGATGCGGATGGCCGAGCTGTCGCTGCTCCCCGCGGTGCGGGCGGCGACGGCGGATACGCTGATCGTCGCCGACGGCACGAGTTGCCGCCACCAGATCGCCGACGGAACGCGCGAATCGGGAATGCGCGAGGCGTTGCATGTCGTACGCGTGCTGGAGCGCGCACTCGCGATCCCGAAGTCCGCGGCCGCCGGATCGCGCTGAAATTCCACTCGCTATGCCCCGAGGCGGATCGGCCGCGGTGAAGCCGCGCGCGAATGCCGACCCGGCGCGCTAGAGACAGACGAACTCGACCGACTCCGCCGCGTCGTCGCCGTAGGCGTGGCCGAAACAGATGCGGCCGCTGCCGCGCAGGATCAGCTCTTCCCGCCGCAGCATGATCTCGGGCTCGTCGTTCACCGTGCAATACGTGCCGTTCGAGCTCACGTCCACGAGCACGAACTTGTCGCGCCGCCGCTCGATGCGCGCATGCAGCCGCGAGGCCTTGCGGTCCATGACGACGATGTCGTTTTGCGCGTCGCGGCCCAACGAGACCGGCGGCGAATTCTGGTCGAGGTCGAGCTCGCGCGCGCCGTGCGTGAGCTTCAAACCCACGGGCCGGATTGCCGGACGCGTCGAAAGCGCCGTCAGTTCCTCCTCGGACTCCTGCCAGATGAGCTCGAACGTCCGGATGTCGCTCTGCTTGCCGCGCACCGTGTGCGAATCGTGGTCGCGGGTGCGTGCGCGCAGCGCCGGCGAAAGAATGTCGACGGTCTCTCCGGACACGAGCGTCTGCCCGGCTTTCGCCAGGGACGACAGGCGCGCGGCCACGTTGACCGAATCGCCGAAGACGTCGGCGTTGTCGTCGATGATCGGGCCGAAGTGGAAGCCGGCGTGGATGGCCAGCGGCGCGCCCTTGCTCGTGCGCTGCGACGATATCTGCACCTGCATGGCGATCGCCGCGTACGCGGCATTGGCGGGCAGCGGAAACACCGCCATCGACTCGTCGCCGATCGTCTTGACGATGCGGCCGCCGTGCTCCTCGCACACCGTCTTCATGATCTCGAGACAGCGGCCGATGGTCTGCAGCGCCTCCGCATCCCCCAACGTCTCGTAGAGCTTGGTGCTGCCTGCGACGTCGGCAAAGAGTATGGCAAGTTGGCGGGGAGCGGAATCCATGCCGGCGCGTGACGCGAAATAACAAAGTATAGTACAAGAGCATAGCCCGGGCTTGCCGGGCGCGCGGGGCCGCAGTAATGTTCGGCGCTCGCGCAGGATTTTGGGGCGCAAGAAGCCGCATCGAGGGGTTCTGTTCGATGGAAAAACTAGGGCGGTACGAGGTCCGCGAAATCGTCGGTGAAGGCGCGATGGCGCGCGTCTACAAGGCCTACGACCCGGAGATCGACCGCACGCTCGCGGTCAAGCTCCTGAAGTCGCAGTTGGCCGAGGACGACCAGTACCGGCTGCGCTTCCTGAGAGAGGCCCGGGCTGCCGGCGTTCTGTCGCATCCGAACATCGTCACCATCTTCGACGTCGGCGTCGACGGCACCAAACCTTACATCGCGATGGAGCTGATCGACGGCATGACGCTGGGCGACGTGCTGCGCACCGACCGGCAGCTGTCGGTGAAGGAAATCGTCGAGATCGGCATCCAGCTGTCGCGCGCGCTGGATTACGCACACCGCAAGGGCATCATCCATCGCGACATCAAGCCCGGCAACATCATGCTGGTGAACGAGACCAGCACGGTGAAGGTCGCGGACTTCGGCATCTGCCGGATCGACGATCCCGAGGGCACGGAGCGAGCCGGCCAGACGCAGTTGGGCGACGTGCTGGGCACGCCCAATTACATGTCGCCCGAACAGGTGCTGGGGCAGAAGGTCGATTCGCGCTCCGACCTCTTCTCGGTCGGCGTCGTCCTGTACAAGCTGCTCACCAACTCGCTTCCCTTCGAAGGCGATTCGGTGATCAGCGTCGCCTACAAGATCGCCAAGAGCGAAGCGCCGCCCGTGCAGACGCTGCGGCCCGACATTCCGCTCACTCTGCGCCGCGTCATCGAGCGCTCCCTCAAGAAGCAGCCGGAAAAGCGCTTCCAGACGGGCGAGGAATTCGCGCAGGCGCTGATCGGCGTCGCGCGCGAGCTGAACGAGGAGGAGACCAAGAAGGGCACCGGCCGCATCCCGCTGGGCATCCGCTGGGCGCTGATGATGGTGGCGCTGGTCGCGGTGACGATGACGGTGACCGCCACCATCCTCTACCAGCGCCAGTACCAGGCGATGATGGACCAGGTGCAGGACTACGGCGGGTCGCTCGCCAAGTTCATCGCGACGCAGAGCGCGGTGCCGTTGCTGGACGAGGACTGGACGGCGCTCGACGTGTTCATCCAGGAAACGCTTGGCCGCCAGGACTTCAACTACATCACCATCGTCGACTACCAAGGCGTCGTCCGCGGCAGCAACCAGGCCGAGCGCGTCAACCAGAAGTACGCGCCGCCGGACGGCAAGCTGCTGTCGGCAGCCAACGCCGACGTCAAGGTGACGAGCCAGCGGCTGGCCGACGGGCGCGACGTGCTCGATTTCGGTACGCCGGTGCTCTTCCAAAGCAAGGAAATAGGACAGGTCCACCTGGGCATCTACGAGGCGCCGCTGTCCCGCGTCGCCAATTTCATGCTCGGCATGCTCGCGATATTGACGCTCGTCACCATCGCGGCGGTCGGCGGCGGCACTTATTTGCTCGCGCGCGGCCTCGCGGGACCGATACGCGTCTTGCGCAACTCGCTGGACGAACTCGCCAACGGACGCTACGACTATCGGATTGCCGACAAGCGGACGGACGAACTGGGCGAGCTGTATGCCGATTTCGACCGCACTGCGGCGGCGCTCGAAGCGCGCCACGATCCGCCGCAGACCGGCGATGGCCCCGCCATGGCGCCTCCCGCGGCACAGGCGGCAACGCCGGCCGACGCCTCCGCTCCGAAGCAGGGCTAGCGCATGCGCGCGGTTGCGCTCGGAGCAGCGATCGTCGCGGCCATCGTCTTGATGGGTTGCGCGGAGGCGCCGCAGCGTCCGCCGCCTGCGCCGGAAGCCGCAGCGCCGGGGCCCGAAACGGGTGTAGTGCTCGCGCGCGACGACAGCTTTGCCGTCGTGGTCGCCGGCGCGGGCGAGGACATGGGTGCGCTGGCGCAGCGCTATCTTGGCGACCGCGGCAGGCGCTGGTGGATCGCCGAGTTCAACAACATCGACGAGGTCAAGCCGGGTCAGACGGTCGTCATACCCCTGAAGGCGACCAATCCGTCGGGTGTCTATGCCAACGGATTCGTGACGGTACCGATCCTCTGCTACCACCGCTTCGGACCGCGCGCCAGCCAGCTCGTCGTCACGCCGGCGGCGTTCGAGGCGCAGATGGATTACCTCGCGCGAAACGGCTACCACGTGCTCCCGCTGTCGCGCGTCCTTGCGTTCCTTGAGCGTGGCGAGCCCGTCCCGCGCAAATCGGTGGTGCTGACGATCGACGACGGATTCCGGTCGACCCATGAGGTCGCGTTCCCGATTCTCAGGAAGTACGGCTTTCACGCGACCGTGTTCCTGTACAGCGATTTTGTCGGCGCGCCCGACGCGATGACCTGGCCGCAGATGAAGGAGATGGAGTCTTCGGGTCTGGTCGACATACAGCCGCATTCGAAGACGCATGCCAACCTGACGCTGCGGCTGGCCGGCGAGACGGACGCCAAATATCGCGAACGCTTGCGCACCGAAGTCGACGCGCCCATTCGCGCGATCCAGGAGCGCCTCGCCGTTCCCAGCACGACCTACGCGTTTCCGTACGGCGACGTCAACGAAGCGGTCGTCGACCTGCTGAAGCGCCACGGCATTCGCATGGGCGTCACGGTGACGCCCGGCGGAAACGGCTTCTTCGCCTATCCGTTCATGCTGCACCGGAGCATGGTCTTCGGCGGCGACAGCCTCGACGCGTTCAAGTCGAAGCTCACGACGTTCACGCAGGCGGCGTCCCGTTGAGCCTGGCACCACGGTTGCGTGACGCATTGGCGCTGGCGGGCGTCGTCGTGCTCGCCGCGTGCGGGACCGCGCCAGTTGCCACCAATGCGCCGCTCGACATGGCGCCCGCGCGCTCTTCCGCCGACCCGCGTGCGCAGGCGATCGCCTCGCAATTGCAGCTTGCGCATCAGGCCAAGGCCGCGGGCGACCTGGCCGCCGCCGCCAATCACTTGCATGTGGTCGTCCTCCTGGCGCCCGACGAGCCCAACTACCGCGGCGAACTGGATGCGGTGAACGCGGCGATCAGGCAGGGCGTGCGCGAACAGCTGCAGGCCGGCAACGCGGCGCTGAAGAACGGCGAAAGCGAACGCGCGACGCACGCCATGCTGCGCGCGCTGGCGCTCGATCCGGACAACGACGACGCGGCGAAGGCGTTGCGCGAAATCGATCGCCGGCACATCTCCCGCATCCAGGGGGATCGCGCGCAGAAATTGCGTCCCGTGGACATCGCCGGCGTGAAAGCCGGGGCGTCCGAGGCCAGCGCGCAATACGACCTCGAACAGCCGCTGGAAATGCTTCGCGCCGGCGACGTGAACGGCGGACTGCGCGAACTCAGGGCCTACGTCGACGCGAATCCGGGGAACCGCGCCGCCCGCAAGAAGATCGGCAGCGCCGTGGCTGAACAGGCCCACGAGCTGCAGAGCAAGGGGTCACGCGAGGCGGCCTACATGCTCTACGAGCAGGCCGTCGCGCTGCGCGGCGAATCCACACCCGACTGGACCGCGCAGATACAGGTCCTGCGCAAGGCGCTCTCGGAAGAGTATTACAGCAACGGCGAGCGCGCGTACCGGACGGACGTCGCGCTTGCGATCAAGCAGTGGGAGACAAGCCTCAAATACGATCCGCAGAATCTCAAGGCATCGACGCGGCTGCGCGATGCGCACGCGGCCCAGGAGAAGCTGCAGCGCATCGCCCCCGCCACTTCGCCAGCGAAGTAGCGACCGCTATTTCGGGGGAGCAGCTACGGGCGCGGCCCCGCCGAACTTCTCGGCCATCTTCTTCTTGAGCTCGATGCAGCGCTCACGCTCGAGCTTGGCCTTCTGGTTGTTGGGATCGATCTCGAGGACGCGATCCCACTTGGTGATCGCCAAGTCGAGATTCTGCCGCTGGAACGCCTGCGTGCCTTCGCGATCCAGTTTTCGCAAGAGAGCAGTTCGGGTCGCGTCGCGGCGGCGGACCGCCTCGGCGCTCACCGGAGTCTTCTTCGCCGCCTCGACGTAGGCCGCGTACGCGCCCTCGAGGTCGCCCTTCGCTTCGAGATCCCTGCCCTTCTGCAGCAGATCGGCCACGTCGTCGTGCGGCTTGGCCTCGGGCACCGCCGGCGCGGCAACGTCGGGGCTCGGCGCGGGCGGCGCCGCCACGGGTGGCGGGGTAGCGGGCTGGCGCCCCGGAATCTTGATCACCTGGCCGGCGGCGAGCCGGTTTGGATTGGGCATGTCGTTGTACTTGGCGAGGATGTAGAAGCGGAAGCGATCGCCCATGTACTGCTGCGCGAGCTTGGACAGCGAATCGTCCTTTTGCACCGTGTAGCGGAAGAACACCGGTCCCAGTTCCTTTTGCGCGTCGGCCTTGACCTGGTCCTGCAGTTTTTTACCGAGTTCGTTGTTCGGATCGAGCGCGAGGGCCTTGTCGAGCGTTTGCCTCGCCGACGCCTCGTCACCGTTCTGCAACTGGTCGACCGCGTCGACCGCCAGCCGTTGTGCTTGGGCCTTCGCCTGCGCCGGCGTCAGTTCCGGGACCGGTGGGGGCGGCGGCGGCGCGGGCGCTGCGGCCGCCGGCTTGGCGGCAGTTCCGGCCGGCGTCCCGGAATCGGCCGCGGGAGGAGGCGTGGCGCATCCGACCACCATGGCCGCTGCCGCTAGGGCGACCGCGGTGCCGCGGATCGCCAACTCGATCGACCTCGTCTTCATCGTGTTCCTGCGCGTGGCGTTCGTGCGGACCCGAGCCGTTCGGATCGACCCCGCATTTTGCGCCCAATGCGCACTCCCTGCCAATATGACCGGCGGTGGGGGAGTATCCTGTCGACAGTGTCTCCAACGGAATAGTGAGAATGCCAAACGGAAGGTTTGCCCACATCTTCGCCAAAATGTTCTTACTGGCCTCCGCCGCGTCGCTCGCCAGCCACACGGCGCTTGCGCAGACCGTGCCCGCGGTCGAGTACTACTACGCGGCGTGGGACGACTATTTCATAACCGCCTTCCCCGACGAGATCGCCCTCCTTGACGGCGGCGCCTTCGGCGGCGTCTGGAAGCGCACCGGCGAAACCTTCAACGTCTGGCCTACAGCCACCGCGACGGCCTCCCCAGCCTGCCGCTTCTTCAGTACCAGCTTCTCCCCCAAGAGCTCGCACTTCTACACGCCATTCGCCACCGAGTGCGACACCGTCAAGGGCAATCCCGACTGGCAGTTCGAGTCCATCGCCTTCTATATCCAGCAGGCTGCTGCCGACGGGACCTGCGGCGCCGGGACTGTCCCGCTCTACCGCCTGTACAACAACGGGATGGGCGGCGCGCCCAATCATCGCTACACAACCAGCCTCACGGTGTTCAACACGATGGCAGCCGCCGGGTGGGTATCCGAGGGCAACGGCGATACCAAGGTGTTCGCGTGCGTTCCGTCAGCACCCGGCGCAAAGGCCGCGGAAGGATTGTGGCGCGGCACCGCGCCCAACAACCGGACGTTCTTCGCGATCGTGCTCAACGAAGGAACCTACTACATCGCCTATTCCCTTCCCGGCGCCGCATCATTTGCCGGCGTCGCATCATTTTCCGGCGTGGTGCACGGTTCGGGCAATGCGGCCGACGGCGTCTTTACATCCAGTGACGCGCGGGACTTCGCGTTGCGCCTGGGCGGCTTCGGTTTCGCGTCGACGGTCTCGGTAACCTACGACGCGGCCTACGGAAAGCCGGCAAGCCTTTCCGCGCTGTCTGGAAGCTACAACGGCTTATCCGGACACCTGGACGATGCGGGGTCGACAATGACGGCATCCATCGATTCGAACGGGGTCATCTCGGCGGGCAACCCGGGCGGTTGCCAATTCTCGGGCACGGCGACGCCGCGCGCCTCGGTGAATGTGTTCGACCTCGCCATCCAGGCAGATTCCGGCCCTTGCCTTGGCGGGCCCGGCTTGAGGCAATACGGAATTCTCTATTACGACGAAGCCGCAAGGCAGTTTTATGCCTTCATCCCATTCAACTCAGGCAGGCCGGACATGCAGTTTCTGGTCGGAGCGAAAAGCGGGCTCAGTACTCGGTAACCTTGAGCAGCAGCTTGCCGGTGTTCTCGCCCCGGAACAGCATCAGCAGCGTTTGCGGGAATTTGTCGAAGCCCTCGACGATGTCCTCGCGCGATTTGAGCTTCCCTGCCGCCATCCATCCTCCCAGCGCGCGCGCCGCCTCGGCGTAGCGGTCGGCGTAATCGAAGATGATCATTCCGGTCATGCTGGCGCGGTTCACCAGCAGCGACCGGTAATTCGCCGGCCCCTTGACGCCCGACGTGCTGTTGTATTGCGAAATGGCGCCGCAAAAGACGACGCGCGCGTGCAGCGCAAGCCGCGCCAGCGCCGCATCGAGGATGTCGCCGCCGACGTTGTCGAAGAAGACGTCGATGCCCTTCGGGCAGTGGCGCCCCAGCGCGGCGTGGACGTCCTCCGCCTTGTAGTCGATCGCGGCGTCGAAGCCGAGCTCATCGACCAGGTACGCACATTTGGCGCTGCCGCCGGCGATGCCGACGACGCGGCAGCCCATTATCTTGCCGATCTGCCCGGCCACCATGCCGACGGCGCCGGCGGCGCCCGAGACCACGACCGTTTCGGAAGGCCTAGGCTTACCGATGTCGTGCATGCCGAAATAGGCCGTCATGCCCGTCATTCCCAGGGCGCTCATGTAGACGCGCAGCGGCACTCGCGATGCATCGACGACGAACAGGCCCTTGCCGTCGGACAGCGCATATTCCTGCACGCCGAGCATGCCCACCACGTGATCGCCGACGGCGAACCTGGCGTTCTTCGACGCGATGACGCGTCCCGCGGTGCCCGCGCGCATGACGTCGCCCAAACCCACGGGCGCGATGTAGGACCTGGCGTCGGTCATCCAGCCGCGCATCGCGGGATCGAGGGAGATGTACAGAATCTTGACGAGGACCTGGCCGTCGGCGGGATCGCGCACCGGCTCCTCGGTGCGCTGCCAGTCGCTGTCCTTCGGCAGGCCGACAGGCCGCGCCGCGAGCCGAAATTGATGGTTGGTGGCGGGCATCGGGACCTTCCTTTCCAGCTTGCGTGCAGAAACGCAGGCATGTGCGGCAGTGTACTATCCGCGGCGGTCCTGGACGCGTTCGCCGAGTAGCGATACGCTCCGCGCATCCTCGCCCGCGATCGAAGGAAGCGTCGATGACAATTTCCCGCGCCGCATTGGCATTGCTCTCCCTCGTCGCCGCGATGGCGACGGCGCAGGTCGCCGTCGTCCCGCAGGCGAATCACGACCTCATGCTCGCGAGCCCGGATGCGCGTCTGGCGTCAAACAAGCGATTCGTTTACGACTTCTGGCGCGAGGTCTTCGAAGCGGGCCACATGGAGCTTGCCCCCAAGTACATGGCCGAAGGCTACATCCAGCACAATCCGAATGTGCCGACCGGCAGAGCCGCGTTCGTCGATTTCTTCTCCAAGAACATTCCGCCGCAGCCGATCGAGCCGCAGGTCAAGGCGCCGCTGGTGGCCATTCTCGCTGACGGAGACCTGGTCGTAATGGTCTTCAGGCGAGAACTCGATGACCCGAAGGATCCCGCGAAGAAGTACACGACGACGTGGTTCGACATGTTCAGGATGGAAAACGGCAAGATCGCCGAACACTGGGATCCCGCGCTAAAGCATCCCTGACGGACGCATGCCAGTGCGGCAACCGAATCGGCGCGCTACACCGGTGCGCACATCACGACGCGATTCGGCCCGTCGCCTTCGGCCACCCAGCCCTTCGCCACCATCGAGTCGCGCACCGCCTTGTCCGTCATGTAGCGGTGGTTCGCGTCGACCCGATTGCTGAACACGCGATAGACCTCGATGGTGCCGGCCGGGCACACTCCCGCCGCCGGCAGGAACATCTGCATGAACTTCGGGTCCTCGAGCGTGAACGTCGGGAACTTCTGCGCCGTTTCGTCGCATTCCGTCTGGCCGCGCCCGAAGAAATGCGAGTCGCCTTGCGCCGGCGGAATGTAGAAACGGCAGACCGGCGATGTTCCGGCCACGGCGGACGTGAAGGTCTTGAACACCTTGCCGGTGCGCACCCAGCCGACATGGACGCCGGTGTCGAGGTCGCTGATCTCCTGCGGCAGCCACGTAATGAAGTAGTGGTCGAGGCCGGCGTTGTAGAATTCCACGACCACGACCGGCACCGGCGCGATGTCCGGACCGATAAACTGGCCGAACGCGATGGGCGACGTACCGACCGGCACGGTCGCGACGATGGCGTTGGTGATGGCGTCGATTACCGTGACTTGGTTGGCCGCGGCGTCCGCCACGTAGACCCGGCTTCCGTCGCGTGTCGTCGCGATGCCCGTCGGCTGGCCGGCAACGGCGATCGAGCCGACAACGGTGTTGGAGGTGGTGTCTATCACGCTGACCGAATCGAGTCCCTCGGCAACATAAACGCGCGTCCCCGAGGGATTGACGACAATGCCCTCGGGGAAGAGTCCCACCGATATCGTTGCCACCACGGCATTCGACGCCGCGTCGATCACGGTCACTGCGCCCAGGATGAAGTCCGAGACGTAGATGCGCGTTCCCGCCGCATTGACTGCAACGCCGAAGGGACCGAATCCCACGGCCACGTTCGCGATCACGGCACGCGTCGACGTGTCGATGACGGAGACGCTGTCCGAGTCGTAATTGGCCACGTAGGCCCGCGTTCCCGCCGGATTGAAGGCGATGCCGATCGGCGTCGTTCCCACGGGTATGGTCGCCACCACGGTCAGGCTCGAAGTATCGATGACGGACACGCTCCTGACATCGGCATTGCCAACATAGACCTGGGAACCCGCGGGATTCACGGCAATTCCGGCCGGATCCATTCCCACCGGCACCGTCGCGACAACGGCGTTGGTGGACGTGTCGATGACCGAGACGTTGTTGGAAACGGAATTGGCAACGTAGACTCGGGTGCCGGCAGCGTTGACGGCAACGCCTCCGGGGCCGTCGCCGACCGGCACGGTAGCGATGACGGCGTTGGCCGACGTATCGACGATGGAGAGGTTGTTCGAGTCGGAGTTGGGTATGTACGCGAACGACACCGCGTTGGCGTAGCCTGCGAGCGCAAACCCGACGCAGGCGAGGCCAAGCTGCCTGAGGCGCCGCATCACCGGACCCATTTCGGTTCCGCTCGGGCGCCGCGACTTGTCGGCCATCGTCATCTCCCTGACTTGATTGTTATGGTCATCGCGGATGATAAATGAAATGGAAATCCCGCACCCGAGGGATTTTGCGGGGATCGGCGCCGGCAGGCATCAAATTTGCGATGCCTTGGCGACTCTCCGACTCCTGGCGCCTCCTTTGTCCCCTTCTCCAGTCCTCGATTACCTCGAATCGCTTCATTCCCGCCTGCAGGACCTTTCCGACGGCAATGTCGCCGACTACATTCCGGAACTAAGCCGGGCCGATCCCCGGTGGTTCGGCATCTGCATGGCCACGCGTGACGGATTCGTCTATGAGGTCGGCGATTCCGGCCAGCCGTTCACGATGCAGTCCATTTCCAAGCCGCTGACGTACGGGCTCGCGCTCGAAGAGAACGGCGAGGATGCCGTGCTCGCGAAAGTGGGCGTCGAGCCGTCCGGCGACGCCTTCAATGCGATCAGCTTGAGGCCCCAAACTGGTGCTCCGCTGAATCCGCTGATCAATGCTGGTGCGATCACGGCGTGCGGACTGATCCCCGGCGGCACGGTCGAACGCAAGACCGCGCGGATCCTGGACGCCTTCTCCCGCTATGCGGGGCGCCCCCTCGACATCGACGAGAACGTGTACACGTCCGAAAGCGCCACCGGACATCGCAACCGCGCGATCGCCTGGATGCTCCGGAATTTTTCGATCCTCACCGACGAGCCGACACCGACGCTCGAGACCTACTTCCGGCAATGTTCGATCCGCGTCACCTGCCGTGACGTCGCGATGATCGGCGCCACGCTCGCCAACGGCGGCGTGAACCCCGTCACCGGCATCCGCGCTCTCGCCGAAGAGTACGTGGACAACGTGCTCGCGGTGATGGCGACCTGCGGGATGTACGACTTCTCGGGCGAATGGCTCTACCAGACCGGCTTGCCGGCGAAGAGCGGCGTCGGCGGCGGCATCCTCGCGGTCGAGCCCGGCCGCCTCGGCATCGGCGTCTTTTCGCCCCGCCTCGACGCCCAAGGCAACAGCGTTCGCGGCATCGCCGCCTGCCGGGAACTGGCGGCGGATCTCGGATTACACGTATTCGGGCCTGCGCAACGCACGGTACCGGCGGTGCGCCTCGCGACGACGCGTCGCAACGTGGCCTCGAAGCGGCGCCGCACGACGCTCGCTTCCGAGCATCTGCGACATGTCGGAAACCGCCTTCGCCTATATCACCTCCAGGGGGCGCTAGCGTTCGCTTCCGTGGAGCCAGTCGTGCGCGAACTCATGGCACGCGCGGCGGACGCCGAGTACTTCATCGTGAACCTGGGGATGGTCCAAGGGATGGACCGCGCAGCGGCGCGGTTGCTGGCGGCCTGCCGTACGGAACTGCAAAGTCGCGGAAAGCACCTCGTCGTCGCCGAAGCCAGCGCGTGGTGGCAACGCTTGATCGACGCGGGATTCGATCGCGAGGCCTTCTATGCGGATGACGACTTCGCGCTCGAGCACGGCGAAAGCCTGCTCCTCGCCCAGCGCTTTCCGCATCGACGGTGGGAAGCTCAGGTGACCCTTGCCGATTGCGCGATGTTTGCGGGGTTTGCCGAGGATGACTTGGCGCTTCTCGACCGGCTCTTCGCCCGCCGCACCTATCAGGCGGGACAAACGATCATCGCAGCCGGCCAGGCCTCGGATGAACTCTTCGTCATCACCGATGGCGCGGCGATGGTGAGCCAGCCCACGCAGGATGGCATCGCCCGCCTCGCCGCATTCACTTCCGGCATGACGTTTGGCGAACTGGCCTTCATCGATCGGTCACCGCGGTCGGCCAACGTGACCGCGCTGGGTGCGGTCGAATGCCGCGTGCTTACGCGCGACATGTTTGGTCAACTCGACCGCGAGGCGCCCGCCATCAAGATTCGCTTGCTCGAGAATCTCGCGCTGGGGCTGACGGGGATGCTGCGGCAGGCAAACCGCGAAATAGCCGTCTTCAAATAGGTTTCGTCACCAGTGCGAAGCGTACGCGCGCGCGCGGCGAAGTGCCGATCGGCGGACCGCCCATTTCGTTGTCGGAGTTCTGGCACAGGGCGCGCGGAGCGCCCGGTGGCGGCATTCGCGCGCGACGGCCTTACGCCGGAATCGGACGCACACGGACAGAAGATTGCCTACGGAATGTTCAATCTCGCCGTATCGGAGGAGCCGCCATGAATCTCAACCTCACCATCGGACCGCTGGTGGCGCTGATCGCCGGCATCCTCATACTGATCATTCCACGGTTGCTCAATTACATCGTGGCGTTGTACCTGATCGTCATCGGATTGCTGGGCCTTTTCGGCGGCAACTTCAATCTGAAGTAGGAGGAGCGCAAATGAAAACCTATCCGGTGACCCTCCCCGAAATGGCCATTGTGGCGCTCACGCGCGGCATGGCCGGCGCTGGCCTCGGCTTGCTGGTCGGCGGCTCGATGCAAAGGGAGACGCGGCGCGCGCTGGGCTGGACGCTGTTCGCGCTGGGCGCGGTGTCCACCGTGCCTATCCTGATCGCTTTGCTGGGGAACAGGAACCCGAGCGGACGCGTTGCCGCGCCGGCGCCTTGACGATTACTTCTCGGACTCGGTCTTGGTTCCCAGGTACTTCCGGTACATTTCGTTGAAGGCCTGGTAGCAAGGACACGCCGCGCGCTCCAGCGCGCTCCGGTTCAGGATCTGCATTTCGCCGTGGCGATAGAGGAGGTATTTCGCCTTCTGGAACGCGCCGGCGGCCTCCGTCACCCCCGGACGGCGTGCCAGCGGAAACGAAGACGGCCCCGACCGGGGCCGTCATTCGGACCGTCTATCACGTGTTCACGCCCAATGCGTTCAGCGTCGCGCTGTCGAGCTTGCCCGTTTGCGCGAGGCCGCGCTCCGTCTGGAAGCGACGAACGGCGGATTGGGTGTTCGGGCCCCACTGTCCGTCCACCGCGCCCGCGTCGTAACCCTGGCTGTTGAGTGCCGCTTGCGCATCGCGCACCGTGCTGTCCGAGGCCATCGCCGATGACGTGGTTCGGGTCGTCGAAACCTTGCCATTGGCGTCCGTGCCCTCGTGCCCCACGTATCCGCCAATGCCGGCGCCGACAACGGCACCAACCGGGCCGCCAACGACGGCACCGGCGACCGCACCCGTGCCCGCGCCGATTGCCGTGGCCTTTTGCTTGCCCGTCAACGTCGGCGAGGACTGCGTGGTCTTCGTCGAAGTGTCGCTCGATGGCGCCTTCGCGTCGTCGGCTGCATAGGACGTCGAAACCAACAACGCGAGCGAAACCGCGCTGGCGCAACATGTCGCTTGTTTTATGTTCATGACAGCCTCCATATCGAAAAAGGGACGGCGAATCGTCTCCGATCGCTGGCAGCAAGTTTGCTCGTCGGAGGCCGCTTCGACTCTCCGAAAAGCTTTCAATTTGGTGTCGGCAAAGGACGCTTGGTACCGTAGGCGCAAAAACGACAAGGGCCGCACATCGCGGCCCTTTGTCATCTTAGCGTCCGCGGTACCCGCGTATCAGCGTCGATGTAAGCAGGTATGCGGAGACCGTTCCGACAACGATGCAAATTGTCATCAGAAGGAGACGCTGGAGACCTTCGAATCCAACTTCAAAGACGGCCGCGACGCTGAAATAATCGAACGCAAAGGCTAGCGCGAGGAACACGACGGGCGGCAGGAACGCGGAGCGCTTTCTTTTCATCCGCAAATCCTAAATGGCCATCGCTTAACAGTTCCTTACGACGCGAGCGACCCGCGGCGCAAAAGAAAGCGGCCGCGCTGAGCGGCCGCTTGGTCATCGATAGGGGAGCATCCCGCGTTCAGCCAGAGCCGTATGACGGGATAGCATCGATGACGGCTTCATCATCAGCGAGCGCTGGCTCGGAAGAAGCCGGATGGACGCCGATGTTCGGGTAGGTCAATTCTGACGTCATTTCTGCCATCCTCCGCTTGGACGGTAGAGGTGATGTCACGTGATGAAGGGGCATGCGAATGAACTCGTCCTCAAAGACGCTGTGCACGCTCAGATCGTTCACGTGAAACGACGGGGGCATCATCGGACTCGGAACTGGAAGGATTGGCAGGGTTCGTAATCATGGTTACTCCATCTTGGCTGCGTCACCCTTTACCGCTGCCTCAGCGAACTCGGCAGCACCCGCCAAGGCCAGCATCAGTGCAAACACAAAATACACAAGAGGTAATGCGGATGCATAGTCCATGATGGTGTCCCGCGTCTTGTTGATGCCCCTATATTGCCGGCTCGCTGTAGGAGCCAATGTCGGCACGCTAGTGAAAGTCTTGTAGGACAGTTCCATTCGCCGGCTCGAGTGGGGTCGGCGTCGGGAGATCGGCATTGGGGCATCGTTCGCCGTCCTGCCAGTACATTTACTACAAGTCGCCTCTCTCTTCTGTACGCCGCACCACAGACGACAGTTGAATGCACGTGGGTAAAAGGGATACATCGCCGAAGGGTACGGAACCGACTCGGTCAGCATGTGCGCACCACAATAACTTGTTGGCAAAAGATGTCGGCGAGGTCGGGCATCATGGTCGGATGGCTTCGTCGAACCCGTTGATCGGCGACGCCTGGAGATCGACAACCGGAATCTATGCGCGCGATTTATCAACAAAAACAATCCGTTACACAATGAGGCATAAATACCAGCAAGGGGTTACCCACGTAATAATCGCGTCGACGTCCCCCGTCAGGGCCGCTGACCTGGCACCCGCAATAGGCAATCCGGCAGCGCAAAGGATGAGCGCAGCAACGAGCCGACCGCGCAGCCACGGTTGCCATCGGATCATTCATTACTTGCACCTCCTTATTTCTGAGGTCTGGAGACGCACCGTTCATCCCGTTTGCGGACCGTCGCGCCCAGTGTCAACTAAATAGTCAGGAACCCTCATCCAACCACGCACGTGCCTGGGCGATAGCCTCGTCATATGAGAGTGAGCGGCCCGCAGACTCGGCGGCCGTGAAAGCCGCGTCACCTAGTGCACCTCGCGCCCGCGCGATAAGCGGCATGAGGAACGCTTCCTCCGCTCGCTCGCGCTGAAAACCCATTTGTGCCCATAGCGCCTCGGTTGCTCCATAGAGCCATCCGGCGCACTTCCACTCACTCAATGAGGCCGCAAGCCCAGCCGAGCACACCAACTGTCCGACGCCAACCCGCTTCGACTCGATCTCCTCGGCGATGGCGAGCCCCTCGCGCACCAACCCGCGGGCGCGCGCCCCCAATCCGCGACTGATCAATGTCATTGCGAGGTTGGAAAGATTGAAGCCAGCGCTGGCGAGATCTCCCCGCTCGCGGTCAAGAGCCAACGCTTCATCGTATAGCGCCCGCGCCTCATCCAGCTTCGCCTCCGCAAGGCGCAGCTCCGCGAGGCCGCCGAGCGCTTTGGAGAGCTGACGCTTGTCTCCCAGCTGTCGCGAAAGTGCAAGCGACTCTTGCATATGCTCCTTCGCTGTGGCCCAGCTCCCTAGGGCAACGAACACCCACCCCAGCAACCGGTGCGCTTCGGCCTCTCTTCCCCTGTCGCCGATCTCCTTGGCGATAGACAGGCTCGTCTCCCCGTGACCTTTGGCCTCTCCGTAACGGCCCATAAAATAGCCGGCGTCGCCCACAAGCCAGAGCGTGCGGCACCGAGCGAGGTTGCGCCCCTGAGCTCCAGGCCGCGCCAAGGCCTCTGTGGCCACCCGATGTTCCAGCGCTATCAGGCCGCGATGCACTAAGTACTGACGCAGCGCGAAGACCAGCTGCAACCCCAGTTCGGCGCCGTTCTCGGCGTGATCGCACCAAACATGCGCCGCCAAAAGGTTTTCGTGCTCCTGGTCAATCCGTGCGAACCACGCGCGTTGTTCCGGGCCGACAAGTTCCAACTCGGCCTCCTCGGCAAGCGCCACGTAGAACTCGAGATGGCGATTACGCGCCGCCTCGTCCTCGCCGGCCTCGCGCAACCGGTCCTGCGCGTACTGGCGCACCGTTTCCAGCATCGAGTAGCGCGTCGTGCCCCCCTCGACACGGTGCGTGATAATGAGTGACTGGTCGGCCACACGCGAGAGGAGGTCCAACATCGCATACTCGTCCGGTGACTCACCGGCCACATGCACTGCACCACTCAGGGTCCAGCTACCGACAAATACCGACAGCCGCCGCAACAGCTGCTGCTGGTGGGGCGCAAGATGGTCGTAGCTCCACTGGATCGTGGCCAGCAGCGTCTGTTGCCGCGCCATGGCGGTCTTGCTGCCTCCCGTCAGCAGCCGGAACCGATCGTCGAGCCTGGTGCGGATTTCCTCCACCGAAAGCATTTTCACGCGGGCTGCGGCCAGTTCGATAGCCAGCGGAATGCCATCCAGTCGTCGGCAGATCTCGGCCACCGCATCACGACTGTCGTCTGCCAGCAAGAACTTAGGAACCAACAGTCGCGCCCGCTCGACGAAGAGGCGCACCGCCTCGCAGGCATCCAGTGCTCGGGGGTCAAGCTTCGATCCGGGCGGTGGAAACGACAGCGAACGAACAGTGACTGTGCGCTCCCCGGAAACACCTAGCCCTTCGCGGCTGGCAGCCAACACGCGCACGCCTCGGGCGGCGCCAATAACCCGCTGGACCAAAGCCGCGCATGCCGCCACCAGATGCTCGCAGTTGTCGAGGACCAGCAGCATGTGTTGACGGGCAAGGCGGTCGCAAAGCGTGTCGATGATCGGTCGGTCATTCTCCTCTCGAATCCCGAGCAGCGTTGCAACCGTCAGTGCCACGCGCTCTGCGTCAAGGAGAGGCGCAAGATCGACATAGCACACGCCGTCCGGAAACGAGGACAGCGCCCGTTCAGCGAGTTCGATCGCGAGGCGCGTCTTGCCGCAGCCGCCGATACCGGTCAAGGTCAGCAGCCGAGTCTCGCCAAGCAGAATTGCGTATTCGTCGAGATCATCTTCGTGGCCGATGAAACTGGTCAGGAGTTGCGGCAGGTTGTGTCGCTTTGCCACGGGCGGTGATGACGATTCGCTGGCAGGGGCGATTTCCAGCGTAAGGCGGTAGCCGCGGCCCGCTACGGTGGCGATGGCCCCCGCCCCCAGAACCTTGCGCAGTGTGGAGACCTGGACCTGCAGGTTGTTCTCCTCCACGACCAGGTTGGGCCAGACCAGGGCGAGCAATTCATCCTTGGTAACCAGCTGGCCCGCGCGCTCGACCAGGGCCAGCAATACGTCGAACGCCCGGTCACCGAGCGCAACCGGGTGGCCGTCCGCCAGCAACTGGCGTTGGTTCGGTCGCAGTTCAAACGAGCCAAAGCGGTATGCGGGGGCCATGGTTCGGCACGTCGGGAGGATTTGCCGCGAATTTACCCCAACGCCGTTCCTGAAGAGGGTCTTTCAGAACGTTTAAGCCCGGCTAAAGGACTGAAGCGCCATGCCGCTAGGAAAGTACGCCCCAGCAACACGGGACTTTCCCCACGACCGCAAGGAGACTGCCATGAACGCCAAGCCCACGCTAGCCCGCCCCCGCGTCGTCACGACTGTCGCCGCCGCCGCGCTGTCGACCGTCATCGCGATCGGACTCCTCACTGCCGTCACCGGCCTATTCCAGCGCGACGGCTCCCCGTTTGAGCAAGTCGTGATCGCCGAACACGCCTGCGCCAATCATGCGTTCATCTCTGAACGCGAGGCCTGCGTGCGTTTATACCTTGCTGCATCGCGTGTCCAAAGCGTCGCGAGTCGCTGAAACTCTGCGCAGGGATAAGGCCCGCGAACGACCGCTTTCGGAGACTTGGCCGTGTGGCGGCTCTTGGCCGATGGCGCCAGTTGCATGGACAACGCAAGACCCGTATGTACTATGAAGCGGACAAGAAAACGGCCCCGCTCGGGGGCCGCCATTCTTGGGTCTGGTGGAGGTGGCGAGAATCGAACTCGCGTCCGGAAGCGCTCCACAGTCAGGACTACATGCTTAGTCGCGTCATTGTGCTCTCATCCCCGAACCGTTGACGGACAGACGGCGCGGGAACCAGTCACCTAGATTTAGCGTGTTGCCCAAGTGACCCGGACGCACGCGATCGCTCGAAATGTCCTTGCCGTGACTGTTACATCACCCGGGGTGAGCGCCCTCCGGTGCAAGGTCCGGCGGGATTAAGCCGCCAGAGCGTAGTTTGAGTCGTTCGCAGTTAAATTTGCGATTGTCAGGGTTTTACGAGGACCAACACCTCGGCATGCCCCAAGCTGCTTCACTACCCCCGTCGAGACCAGTTCACCCCCGGTGATCGATGGGTCCGGCGCCGCCCGTTCGGGCGGTTCCGGCCAATGCTCGGAATCACCATTATACGCGTGGACCCGACGATGGCCCGCTCGTGCGATGGCGCTGAGGCGAAGATGGGGACTCCTGCCGACATTTCAAAGGTTCCTTTCCGGGCGGCGTGCGGCCTGTCCGGCAAAGGCAGTGCGGTAAACTTGGCCCTTTCCACGATTCAAAGTGTACGCATGAGCGGCAAAGAAGCGATATCTGCCTTGGTTCCCGTCATCCTCTCCGGAGGTGCGGGAACGCGCCTGTGGCCGTTGTCGCGCGAAACGGCGCCCAAGCCGTTCATGCCGCTGCCCGACGGCGAGACGCTGCTCGCCAAGACCGCGCATCGCGCGGCGGCGCTTACCGGCGTCACGGGACTCGTGACCGTTACCAACCGCGACTATTATTTCCGGACCAAGGATGTCTATGCCGGACTGGGTGCCGCCGAACCGCGTGACGCCGCTTACCTGCTGGAACCCTTCGGCCGCAACACCGCGCCCGCCGTAGCGCTTGCGGCGCTGCTCGTGCAGGCGCGACATGGACCCGACGCCGTCATGCTGGTGCTGGCCGCCGATCACCTGATCCGCGACGAGCGCGCGTTCGACGCGGCGGTGTCCATCGCGGCAGGGTTGGCGCGCGACGGCCGGCTCGTGACCTTCGGCATCATGCCCACGCACCCGGAAACCGGCTACGGCTACATCGAATGCGGCAACGCCCTCGCCAGCCATGCATTCGCGGCGACGCGTTTCGTGGAGAAACCTCCGCTCGCGCAAGCGGTGGCTTACCTCGCGGCCGGCAATTACGTCTGGAACTCGGGCATGTTTGCGTTCACCGCCGGCGCCATCCTCGCGGCGTTCTCGCGCTACGCGCCCCAGGTGCTGGAAGCGTTGCGACCCGTGTGGCAGCCTCTCGCCGCGCGATTCCGCGAGGCCGTTCTCGAGATCGACGCCGCCGGGTTCGCCGCCGTGCCCGACATCTCCATCGACTTTGCCGTGATGGAGCACGCGGCGGCCGACGGCAAGGTGGCCATCGTTCGCGGCGAGTTCGACTGGAGCGACGTCGGGTCCTGGCAGGCCATTTCGGAACTATCCGACCCCGATGCGCAGGGCAATCGCGGCAGCGGTGAACGGGTGGCCATCGACACGCGCGGCACGTTCGTGCACTCCGAGGACCGCATCGTCGCCACGATCGGCGTCGAAAACCTGGTCATCGTCGATACGCGCGATGCGGTCCTGGTCGCGCACAAGGATCACCTGCAGCGGGTCAAGGAAGTCGTGGCGGAATTGAAAGTGCGCGGGCACGACTCCTACAAGCTGCACAAGACCATCGCGCGGCCGTGGGGAACCTACACGGTACTGGAGGAAGGGCCCGGCTTCAAAATGAAGCGCATCGAGGTGAAGCCCGGCGGGTCGCTGTCGCTGCAATTGCACAACCGTCGCAGCGAGCACTGGGTGGTCGTGCGCGGCACCGCGCGCGTCACCTGCGGCGAGCGCGTCTACGACGTGCCGCAGGGCGAGTCGACGTTCGTTCCCGTCGGCACGCGTCACCGCATCGAGAACTGCGGCGTGGAAATGCTTTCGATCATCGAAGTCGCGTGCGGCGAGTACATCGGCGAAGACGACATCGTCCGCTTCGACGACAAGTACGGCCGCGTACCGGTCTAGCGGGGCCGGCCAGCGTCTTACGCCAGCACGTCGGGATCGATATCGCGTTCCAGCCGCGCGATCTGGTCCTTGAGCAGCAGCTTGCGGCGCTTCAGCCTTCGGATCTGCAACTCGTCGTGCGCCTGGTCGGCCTCGAGCCGCTCGATCGCGGCGTCCAAGTCGCGGTGCTCCATCTTGAGTTCCACGACGCGCTGCTGAAGCGCCACCCGCTCGGGATTGCCGATGTTGTCGTCCATGCCGGCTCCTAGTCGGTGCCTACCGCGGCAACCTCGTCCGCCTCGATACGCTTGCCGCCGAATCGGCTCGTCACCCAGATGCCGCACAGTATGAGCGCAATGCCCGCCACGTGAAATGGCGCCATGCGCTCGCCTAAGAACAGCCACGCGAGCACCACGCCGAATACGGGCATCAAGTGCACGAAGAGCCCGGCGACGCTGGCGCCGATTGCCTCGACGCCGCGATTCCAGAACGTGTAGGCGAGCACCGACGAAAACAGCGCGACGGCAACGAGCGCGGCCAGATTCGTCCACGACCATTGCACGTACCGGCCCAGCGCCATTTCGCCCAGCCACAGCGGCAGCACGCAAAGGTCGCCGATCACCGCGATGACCAGCAGGAACGACAGCATGTTGATGCCGGCCGGCCGCCAGCGCAGGCCGATCGTGTACACAGCCCACATCGACATCGACAGCAGGATGAAGATGTCGCCCACGTTCATGTGAAACCCCACAAGCATGTCGATGCTGCCTTCGGACAGGATCGTGAGCACGCCCGCGAGCGACACGATTACTCCCGCGACCTGCACGGGAGCCAGCCGCTCGCGCAGGAAGATCCACGAGAGCGTGATGATCATCACCGGGATGAACGAATTGAGGATTACGCCGTTGGTCGCAGTCGTGTAGTTGAGGCCGAGATATGCCAAGCCGTTGTGCGTTCCCACGCCGATGGCGCCGAGCACCAGCATCGTCTTCCAGCGCGCGCGCAGCACCGGCCAGTCGCGGCGCACGTGCGGCCACGCGAACGGCGCCAGGATCAGGATCGCAAAGAACCAGCGGAAGAACGTCATCGCCATCGGCGGGATGTCGGAGTGCAGCGCGCGTCCGACGATCCAGTTGCTCGCCCAGAACAGCGGCGTCAGCGTCAGCAGCAGATAGGGAGAGGCGCCGGGGGATTGCGCTGACGATGCTGCCATCGCGCAAGTATACGGATTCCTGGCGGAACCGCAGCGAAGGAGTGGCCGTTTCGCCACCGTATAATCGCGTCCTTGAACGCGCCCGACACCCTGCCGTCGCCGCCCGCCGCGCCTCCGGACGCGGAGGAGCTTGCTCTGCCGTCGCTGCTGCTCGCGGTTCCGGATGCGGGCCGCAAGACTGCCGCAGGACCGTTCGCGGGCTCGTCCGATGCGCTGGCGCTCGCGCAACTGGCGCGCGATTGCGCGAAGGTCAAACGCATCGTCGCGGTCGTCACCGGCGACCCGCTGTCCGCGCAACGCCTCACCGAGGAGATCCCGTGGTTCGCGCCCGGGTTGCGCGTGGCGCTCTTCCCGGACTGGGAGACGCTGCCGTACGACCATTTCTCGCCGCACCAGGACCTGGTGTCCGAGCGGCTGGCAACACTGTATCGCGTCTCCCGCGGCGAGTGCGACGTCGTGGTCGTCGCCGCGACCACCGCGCTGTACAGGCTGGCACCCCCTTCGTACCTCGCGGCGTTCACGTTCTTCCTGCAGCAGGGCGAGCGGCTCGACGTGGAACGGCTGCGCGCGCAACTGGCGCTGGCCGGCTACGCGCACGTGACGCAGGTGGTATCGCCCGGCGAATTCAGCGTGCGCGGCGGCTTGATCGACCTCTTCCCGATGGGCTCGCCGCTGCCCTATCGGATCGACCTCTTCGACAACGAGATCGAGAGCATCAAGACGTTCGACGTCGACACGCAGCGCACCCTGTACCCGGTGCGCGACGTGCGCCTCTTGCCCGCGCGCGAGTTTCCGCTGGACGAGACGGGCCGGACGCGTTTTCGCAGCCGCTATCGCGAACTCTTCGAAGGCGATCCGTCGAAGTCCGATCTGTACAAGGACATTTCGCACGGCGTCGTCCCCGGCGGCATCGAATACTATTTGCCGCTCTTCTTCGAGACGACCGCGACGCTCGCCGACTACCTGCCGCCGCAAGCCACCGTCGTGCTCCACGGCGACGTGACCGGCGCTGTCGAGCGCTTCTGGCAGGACACCGAATCGCGCTGGATGCTGCTGCGCGGCGACAAGGCGCGGCCGCTGCTGCCGCCCACCGAGCTGTTCCTGCCGCCCGACCAGTTCAACGGCGCGCTGAAATCCTTCGCGCGCATCGAATTCGCGCGCACCGGCAAGGGGCCGACCGCGCCCATTCCGCCAGTGCAAGTGGACCGGCGCGCCGGCGATCCGCTCGCCGCGCTGAAGCGATTCCTGGCCACCACCGGCGCGCGCGTCGCGATCGTAGCTGAAAGCCTGGGCCGCCGCGAGACGATGCAGCAGTATTTCGCCGAATACGGGTTGCGGCCCGCGCTCGTCGAGAATTTCGCCGCCTTCGCGCGCGGGATCGAGCGCGTCGCGCTCGCGGCTGCCCCGCTCGCTTCCGGCTTCGAGTGGCCCGCAGCGAAGCTGGTGTTCGTCACCGAGGCCGAGCTCTACGCCAATGTGGTTCGCCGCAGCGTGCGCGAATCGGCGCGGCGGTCGAATGTCGACGCGATGGTGCGCGATCTCTCCGAGGTGCGCATCGGCGATCCGGTCGTCCACGAGCAGCACGGCATCGGCCGCTACTTGGGGTTGGTGACGCTCGACCTCGGTGACGGCGCCAACGAATTCCTGCAGCTTGTTTATGCCAACGACGCCAAGCTCTACGTCCCCGTCGCGAGCCTGCACCTCATCAGCCGATACAGCGGCGCTTCGCCCGACGCGGCGCCGCTGCACGAATTGGGCAGCGGCCAATGGGACAAGGCGAAGAAGAAGGCGGCGCAGCAGGCGCACGACACGGCCGCCGAGCTCCTCAACCTGTACGCGCAGCGGGCCGCGCGCAAAGGCTACGCATTCGGCTTCAATCCGCACGACTACGAGGCGTTCGCCGAAGGTTTCGGCTTCGAGGAGACCGGCGACCAGGCAGCGGCAATCGAGGCCGTCATCGGCGACATGACGTCCGGCCGGCCGATGGACCGGCTGGTGTGCGGCGACGTGGGCTTCGGAAAGACCGAAGTGGCGCTGCGCGCCGCGTGGGTCGCGTTGGCCGACGGCAAGCAGGTGGCGCTGCTCGTGCCGACGACGCTGCTGGCCGAACAGCATTTCCAGACCTTCTCCGACCGCTTCGCCGACACGCCGGTGCGCATGGCCGAGCTCTCGCGCTTTCGCAGCGCCAAGGAAGTGAAGGCCGCGCTCGCCGGCCTGGCCGAAGGGCGGCTCGACCTCGTCATCGGCACGCACAAGCTCCTGCAGTCCGACGTCAAGTTCAGGAACCTGGGGCTGGTCATCATCGACGAGGAACATCGCTTCGGCGTGCGGCAGAAGGAACAGCTGAAACGCCTGCGCGCCGAAGTGGACGTCCTGACGCTGACGGCCACGCCCATTCCGCGCACACTCGCGATGTCGCTCGAGGGCATCCGCGACTTCTCCGTCATCGCCACCGCGCCGCAGCGGCGGCTGGCGATCAAGACGTTCGTCGCGACCTACTCGTCCGGCATCATCAGGGAGGCGGCACTGCGCGAATTGAAGCGCGGCGGCCAGATCTATTTCCTGCACAACGACATCGACACGATCGCGACCAAGGCCGAGATCCTGGCCAAGCTGCTGCCCGAGGCGCGCATCGCCGTCGCCCACGGCCAGATGGCGGAGCGCGAACTCGAGCACGTGATGCGCGACTTCTACCAGCAGCGGATCAACCTGCTCCTGTGTTCGACGATCATCGAGACCGGCATCGACGTGCCGACCGCCAATACCATCATCATCGAACGCGCCGACAGGTTCGGCCTGGCGCAATTGCATCAGTTGCGCGGCCGCGTCGGACGCTCGCACCACCAGGCCTACGCCTACCTGCTCACGCCGCCCGGTGCCGCGTTATCCGCGCTCGCCAAGAAGCGCCTCGAGGCGATCCAGATGATGGAGGATCTGGGCTCGGGCTTCTACCTCGCGATGCACGACCTCGAGATTCGCGGCGCCGGCGAAGTCCTCGGCGAGTCGCAATCGGGCGAAATGCAGCAGATCGGCTTCCAGCTCTACGCCGACATGCTGAAGGCCGCGGTGCGCGCGCTCAAGTCTGGGCGCGAGCCCGACCTCTCGCAACCCCTCGGGGTGACGACCGAAATCAACCTTCATGTTCCCGCGTTGCTGCCCGCGCTCTATTGCAACGACGTGCACGAGCGGCTGGTCATGTACAAGCGGCTCGCAAGCGCGGACACGCCGGCGGAACTGGACGCGATCCAGGAGGAATTGGTCGACCGCTTCGGGCCCACACCGGAATCGGCGCAGGCGCTGCTTTCCTGCCATCGGCTGCGGCTCACCGCCAAGGCGCTGGGCGTCGCCAAGATCGACGCGGGGCCGGAACGTACGACGTTGCAGTTCGTCAAGCAGCCGCCCTTCGACGCAGGCAACCTCATCCTGCTCGTGCAAAAGGATGGCCGCATCCGCTTCGCAGGACAGGATCGCATCCGCATCGAGCGCGGGGCGCCCGCGCTTGCCGATCGCGTAACACTCGTGCGGGAATTCTTGGGCAGGCTGCAATGAGGGCAGCAGTGCTGCCACCGCAGGTACGCGTCTTCGTCCGCGACTGGCTCTCGGCCAACAACATCCTCCTCAAGAGTCCGGATGGACACGTCCTCATCGATTCCAGCTACGTCGCGGCATGCGCCGCTGACGCTCGCGCTGCTGCGCTCGCAGCGCGGGCTGGGGCGCGAACCGCTCGCCAAGCTCGTCAATACGCATTGCCACTCGGATCACATGGGTGGGAATGCATCGATCAAGCGTGCCTATGGATGTCCGATCGTCCTGCCCGAAGGCGAGGCGCGGCTGGTCGAGCGCTGGGACACGAAGGCGCTGCTGCTCGATTATGCCGACCAGTCGGCGGATCGGTTTACCGCCGACGAAACGCTTCGCGAGGACACGACGCACGTCTGGGGCGGCCTCGAGTGGCGCGCGCTGGCTGCGCCCGGCCACGACATGGGCGCGTTCGTCTTCTACAACCCGGAATACCGGATCCTGATTTCGGGCGACGCGCTCTGGCAGAACGGCTACGGCTTCGTGATGCCGCGCGCGATGGACCCGGCCGCTTTGCCGGCGACGCGCGCGACGCTGGAAATGATCGCCGCGCTCGATGTTCGCGTCGTGATTCCCGGCCACGGCGACGTGTTCACGGAGGTGGCGCCGGCACTGGAGCGCGCCTTCGCGCGCACCGCGGCGTTCGAGGCCGACGACGCGCGCATGGCCAGGCATGCGCTGAAAGTCGTGCTGACGTTTTGCCTGCTCGACCGGCGACGATTGGCGATCGCCGATCTACCGGCGTACGTGGAGCGCATCGGCCTCTATCGCGACGTCAATGCGGCTTGCCTGCGGTTGCCGCCGCTGGAACTGGCCGGGATGTTGGTGGAAGGCCTTCAGAAGGCCGGCGCGGCCAAACGCGAAGGCGAGTGGCTGGTGCCGGCGGCGTGACGCCGCTTAGTGGCCCTTCAGTGGCCTATCTGCGCCGCGAACGTGCGGACCCCGTTCAACAGCATCTCGACGGCGAGCGCCGTCAGCACCAGGCCCATCAAACGCTCGAACGCCTGTATTGCGCGCTCGCCCAACGCGGCCTGCAGCCGCGGCGCCGCGAGCAGCACGAGCGTCGTCACCGCCATTCCGACCGAGAGCGCGATCACCCACGTCGTCATGTGCGCGGGATCGCGCGAGGCCATCAGCATCACCGTCGCCAGCGCCGACGGCCCGGCGATCGACGGCACGGCGAGCGGCACGAGGAAGGGCTCGCCGCCGCGCGCGTCGCCGAATACACCATCCGGATGCGGAAAGACCATGCGCAGCGCGATGAGAAACAGGATGATGCCGCCGGCGATCGTCAGCGACTCCTCCGAGAGTTGCAGCCACTGCATAAACGTCCGCCCGCCGGCCATGAACGCCACCAGGATCGCGTAGGCGAAGAAGCATTCCCGCAGCACGACGCGTCCGCGTCGTTCGGGCGGAACCTTGGTCAGCACCGACACGACGATCGGCAGGTTGCCGAAAGGGTCGAGGACCAGGATCAGCAGAATGGTCGCGGAGAAGAGGTCGGCGTTCATCAGTGTAGCTTGACGCGTGGCTCGACGCCGCCGCGCACCGTTCGCCCGAGCGTGTCGAGAACGACCTGCAGCACTCCGTGTATGGATATCTGGTGCATCTTGTACAGCGACACGTACATCCAGCGAGCGATCATTCCCTGGATCAGCAGGTTGCCGCCGATCAGCCGTCCCATCAGATTGCCGACGGCCGACAGTTCACCCAGCGACACCAGCGAACCCAGGTCGCGGAACCGAAATGTCGGCAGCGGCTTGCCGTCGATTCGCGCGCGAACGGATTTGCTGAGCATCTTCGCCTGCTGGTAGGCGGCCTGTGCCCGCGGCGGCACCATCGCTCCCGCATGCGGCGCGCCTTGCCAGGGCGCCGCCGCGCAGTCGCCGAACGCGAAGATGTCCGGATCGCGCGTCGTCTGCAGCGTCGACGTGACGACTAGCTGATTGCCGCGATTGACCTCGAGGCCGTCGAGCGAGGCCAGCCAGTCCGGCGCCTTGATGCCAGCGGCCCAGACCACGAGGTCGGCGGGAAAGTATTCGCCGGCCGCGGTGATCACGCCCTCCTCGGTCACCTGCGTTACGCGCTCGTGGGTGCGCACGTTGACATCGAGGCGCCGCAACAATTCGGTGGCGGCCTCCGCGACGTGCTCCGACAGGAGCGGCAGAATCCGCGGCGCCGCCTCGACCAGCGCCAGCCGGATGTCGCGGCGCGCGTCGAGATGTTCGAGACCGTAGGCGGCATGCGCGGCAGTCGTGTGCCGTATCTCGGCCGCGAGCTCCACGCCCGTGGCGCCCGCGCCGATGATCACGATGTGGACGCCTGTGGGCTTGCCCGCAGTGGCATTCGCATCGGCGCGCACGCACGCGGCAAGCAGGCGGCGATGGAATCGTTCCGCGTCGCTCAGCATGTCGAGGACCGCCGCGTTCTTCGCGACGCCGGGCACGCCGAAGTCGTTGCTGATGCTGCCCACGCAGATGATCAGCGTGTCGTAGGGAACGACGCGCGCCGGCAGCATCGCCGCACCATCGTCGTCGCGCACTTCGGAAAGCGTGATCTCGTGACGCGCCCGGTCGAGCGCCGTCACCGAGCCCTGCTTGAAGCGGAAATGGTGCCAGTGGGCGATGGCGAGGTAGTCGAGGTCGTGCGCGTCGGCATCCATGCGCCCTGCGGCCACCTCATGCAGCAGCGGCTTCCACAGATGCGTCGCGTTCTGGTCGACGAGCGTGATGTCGGCGCGCTTGCGCCGGCCGAGACGCTCACCCAGGAGCGTGGCCAGCGGCAGACCACCGGCGCCGCCGCCGACGAT
Organism: uncultured beta proteobacterium; assembly: GCA_963828045.1. Taxonomy (GTDB): domain Bacteria; phylum Pseudomonadota; class Gammaproteobacteria; order Burkholderiales; family Casimicrobiaceae; genus VBCG01. The sequence continues at coordinate 547,788 of CAWHCM010000002.1, forward strand.
GACGACACGATGCGGTCCGCTATGTGGGGGCTCCATCGACTTCTCGCCTTCTACTCATATATGGGGTCGATTTCGGTTGGATGGTAGCGGTTCCGGATGATGGTGGCCGCCTCATTGTAGCCCGGCGTCCGGCGAACCTTGAGCGGCCGAGAACCGCCGTTCTGGCGCTACGTGAGCGGCTGCAATTGCCCCAGCAGCGTGGGGATGAGCTCGGAGACCGTCGGGTGGATGTGCACGGCGCGGCTGATCGCGGTGTAAGGGACGCCGGCGTTCATGACGTCGATGATGCAGTGGATGGCTTCGTCGGCTTCGATGCCGAGCAGCGCCGCGCCAAGGATCTTCTTCGTCTCCGCGTCGACCAGCACCTGCATGAAGCCCTGCGTCTCGCCGCGCTCGCGCGCGCGGCCGACGCGCGCCATCGCGCGCCGGCCGACCAGGATCGGGCGTCCCGATTTGCGCGCTTGATACTCCGTCATTCCGGCGCGCGCGAGCGGCGGGTCGGTGAACAATGCGTAAACCGGGAAGCGGTCGGAGACGCGTCGTCGGTCGTGGTCCAGCAAATTGGCGGCGACGATTTCGTAATCGTTGTAGGACGTGTGCGTGAACGCGCCGCGGCCGTTCACATCGCCCAGCGCCCAGATGCCCGGGACGTTCGTGGCGAGCTGGTCGTCGACCTCGATGAAGCCGCGCGCGTTCACGGCGACCCCGGCCGCGTCGAGCCCCAGGTCGTCGGTATTGGGAACGCGACCCACGGCTAGCAGCAGGTGCGACCCGGAGATGCTGCGTGGCTCTTCGTCACACTTTACGCGCATCGCTACGCCATCCGGGTGCTTCTCGACGCGCAAACACTTGGCATTGAGGCGGACCTTTATGCCTTCGCGCTCGAGGATCGCCTGCAGCTCGAGCGACACGTCGGGGTCTTCGCGCGACACAAGCCGGGACGCCATTTCGACGACCGTCACTCGGCTGCCGAATCGCCGGTACATCTGCGCGAACTCGAGTCCGACGTAGCTGCCGCCCAGCACCAGCAGGTGCTCGGGCAGGAAGTCGATGTCCATCATGCCGGAACTCGTCAGGTAGTCGATTTGGGTGAGGCCATCCATCGAGGGTACGGCAGGGCGGCCGCCCGTATTGATGAAGATCTCGGGCGCCTCGAGAAACCTGTCACCGACCCGGACAACATGAGACCCCGCAAAGCGGCCATGACCTTCGATAACGGTGACGTTCGGCGTGCCGCGCAGCCACTTCTGGACGTTGCCGGTGGATTCGGCAACGATCGCGTCCTTGCGCGCCTTCACCTTCGGCATGTCTACGCGGACGGCGCCGTCGACCACCACGCCCATGTCCGCCGCATGGCGCGCCACGTGCGCGGCCCGGGCGCTCGCGACCAGCGTCTTCGTCGGTATGCAGCCAACGTTCACGCAGGTACCACCGAAGCGCTTGCGCTCGAGGATCGCGGTCTTGCGGCCCGCGCCGGCAAGTCGGACGGCCAGCGACGGACCCGCCTGGCCCGTGCCGATCACGATGGCGTCGAAGCGTTCATTCATGGATTCTCCGTGCTTGCGCGGGCCGACCGGAGCGCAGACCGCGACTATTCCCGGTATCTCTGCATCGCGTGGCGCAGAAAGCGCACTTGCGATTCAAAGCGCAGGCACGCGACGCACCACGCCAGGTGGAGCCTCAGCAACAGGCGGTCGATCCGGCCCAGCGGGTGCTCCTGCATCCTGGAAACCAGGCGGGTCGCGCGCTTGCAATTGATGAGGTGGCCCAGAAGTTGTCGGAGGAACATGGATTGTGCCGGCAATAGGTGACGAAGTCAGGCGCTTGCGACGCCGTCCTTGAACCAGTTCTTTTCCAGGCATTCGCGAAGCGACACCCGTGCCCGATAGAGAATCACCCATAGATTATTCGCGGTGATCGCCAATTCCTTACAGATCTCGGCCGCCTCGAGTCCCATGACCTCCCGCATCATGAACACCCGCGCGGTGTTCGGTGGCAGCTTTTCGAGGCAGAAGTCCATGATGTCGAAGAACTGGCTTCGGTTGAGCGCCTGCTCCGGATCACCCCAGTCAGCCGGAGGCGCGTCCCAGGAGCGGAAGGGACCTTTGAAGAGGCCGTCCAGGTCTTCGATGTCGCACTCGTCGTCAAAGGTGCTCGCCAGCAAGGGCTCGCGCTGCTTGTGGCGGATGGCGTCCACGATCTTGTGCTTGAGGATGCCGGTGAGCCACGTCTTGAGGCTCGACTTGCCTGAGAAGCCGCTTCCCGCAAGGGCGGCGAGCAGCGTCTCCTGCACGACGTCCTCGGCGAGCGCCTCGTCGCGCAGCTGCAACCTGGCCACGCGCAGCAGGTAACCGCGATGCGCGTCGAGCTGGGCGGCGATGTCTTCGGCGGGCATGGGTCGCGGGTGCGAGCGAAGGCGTGAATGGTACTCCAAAGAATGGATCGAAGGCCGACGCTGCGCGCGTATCCATCGTCGCCGCAATCACTCAACCGCATCTTCAGCTACCGCTCAAAGGCCGTTCCTGGGCCGGAAGCAGTCAGGCGTCAGCGTCCGCTTTTGATGTTACCCACGAACGGCGGTCATGCTCTGGCGGATCCCGTGCCTCCGAATGAGGTCCAGGTATCGCACCGCCTCGAGCTTGAACTCCCGGGTATGGTGCCTGCGTTCCTTGCGTTCCATGACACGGACCTCCTAAGTCCAATCATAGGCGAGCACTGCTCACGGAACCAGGGGAAGTCCAATAGCGATCGTCGGTGACCGTCTGCTGTCGGCAAGAGCAGCCGTCGCAAATTGTGCTCCATTGCAGCCGTCGATCGGAGCGAGTTGGTCATTGGGCCCCCATCAACTGCCATCGTGCATCAGCTCGAGGATGGAGCGCACGGGGGCGTTGCCGTACGAATGGAACTTGTTGTTGAACTCACGCAGGCTGAACTTCTCGCCAAGCCGTGCCTTCTCCTCATCGCGCAGCGCGGTAAACTCCGAGTAACCGCTGCAATAGCTCGCCAGTTGCACCTGCAAGAGCGTCGCGCGACGCCACTGTCGCCGAACGGCTGCTTCGGCAGCAAAGGCCGGTCACCCTATTTGCCCGATTTGACTTGAAGGAATCCATGCGTAATTCTTAGCCCGCTGGCATCGTCCAAGGTGCCGGGGCTCGTCCGCACGACGCGGACTCGAATAGACAAACAGACGACAATTTGAGGAAAGCGCGCGTGGGAATTCCGGTGCTGCTGGTGGCGACCGCGACCAAGTGGGCCAGTCCGGCCCGGCTGCCGCGCGAACTGGCGCAGGCGGGCTTCGATGTTGCGGTCCTGGCGCCGAAAGCGGCTCTGGTCGCTCAAAGCGGCCACGTTGCAAGTGTCAATCACCTGCCCGACACCGCAACGCCGATGCACTGGCTGTACATGGTCGCCGCTATCGTCGCGAGCTGGACGCCGCGCCTGATCATCCCGTGCGACGACACTGCAGTGCAGTTGATGATGTCGTACGTAAACGAACCGGCGACCGGTCTGAGCGGCCCGCAGCGCGAGCGCCTGGTCACCTTGTTCAGTGAATCTCTCGGGGATCCCCGATACTATCGGACGAGCATCGACAAGACATTGTTGCCGTCGGCGGCCGAGGCACTCGGCGTGCGCGTGCCTCCGTACGCGATCGTTGGCAACACGGCCGACGCCCGCGTGTTCGCGCAGGCGCATGGCTATCCAGTTGTCCTGAAGCGCGCGTTCGGCACAGGCGGTGACGCCGTCGAGGTGATTCCGGATGAGGCAAGGCTCGAGCTGGCGTTTAGGAAATTGCGGGGGGTGCCGGGAACGACGGTATGGAGTTCCCCCAACCTGCTGATTCAGGCATGGATACCTGGAAAGGGGCTGCTGCACGCCGTGGCGGCATGGGGAGGCACCGCTCACGCGGGGATGACGCGCGAAGTGCTCGTGCGTTACTCGTCAACCGGGCCTTCGACCGTCGTGCGTTGCCGGCATGCGCCCGAGGCCCGGCGCTTTTCCGGGTTACTCGCGGCTGGATTGGGAATAAGCGGCTTTTTCGGCCCGGAGTTCATCGAGCACGATCAGACTGGGGAAACCTACCTGATCGAAATCAATCGTCGTGTAACGAACGGGGTGCAACTGGGAGGATTCGTGGGAGTTGATCTCTGTGCCGCACTGGCGGCAGCGCTTTCCGGCCGCGCCAATACGAAGCGCACCGATCTTCCGACGGGAGAGGAGCATCTTATCGCCGAGTTTCCGCAGGAGTGGCTGCGTGACCCGTCGAGCCCGTATTTGGAATCCGCGCGCACCGACGTCCCATGGGACGATCCACACTTGTTTCGCGCAATGCTCGCGATGCGCGACATGCATTAGGCAGCACGCACGTTTTGTCAACAACGAGCTCGTGAACGCCTGCTGTTGGGAGCAGCCGTCGTCCGCTTCGGGTCGCAAGCGGCCGCTTGCGCGGGCAATCAATTGGGCGATCTATCGCAGCAGCTCCGCGATCGCCGCCGTTGAACTTTTTGGATTTGCTCTCCTGAGCAAGAAGGCGATGGCGGTGAACCAAATCAAAGCGGTTGTATTCGACACTTTCGGTACGGTAGTGGACTGGCGTTCCAGCATCGCGGCGGATTTTCGGGCGTTCGGTAAGCAGAAGGCGATCGACGCCCCGTGGGGGGCGCTCGTCGACGAGTGGAAGACTGCCTACCGGCTCGGGATGGATGCCGTCCGCAGCGGCGCGTGTCCGTGGACCAACGTGGGCAAGATCTATCGCTCGAAGCTCGAAGCGATTCTTCTTGAATATGGCATCGACACGCTCACAGAAGACGAGAAAACTTATCTGAACCGCGCATGGCATCGACTGAATCCCTGGCCCGATGCAGTTGCCGGACTTGTCCGCCTCAAAAAGCAATACGTGATCTCCACGCTATCAAACGGCGATGTCGAATGTCTCGTCGACATGGCGAAGAGTGCTGGCTTGCCGTGGGACCTGATCTTGTGTGCTGAAATATTCCGTCACTACAAACCCGATCCCGAAGTCTATTTGGGTGCGATCGAGCTTCTGAATCGCAAGCCGCACGAAGTGATGCTGGTCGCGGCGCATAACTACGATCTACGCGCAGCTCGTTCGCACGGAATGCGCACCGGATTCGTTCTGCGCCCCACCGAGTACGGTCCAAACCAAAAGACTGATCTCGGGGCCGAGGAGGACTGGGATATTGTGACCGATAGTTTCCTTGGACTGGCAGATGCGCTGGGGTGCTAGGCGATGACGTTCGAGCAAGGTAATCCAGTGGACGTGGAACGGTCGCCTAGTTGTGGATTCCGCGAGCGTTGTTCAGCGCAGCCAAGTAGCTTGGGGCGGCTTGGCAGTGATCGGGGTTGCGGTACGGCCTGACATAGTCCCATTTGCGACGCCTTCGCAAAGTAGATGGCCGCTTCTTTCAAGATCACGTTCTCCTCCCGCAGCCTGGCGTTCTCACGCCGCAGCGTCCCGAGGTCTTGCTCAGCCGTGGCGAGTTCTTGCCTGGGAACGCCGCTGCGCTCCTCTTCCTCGAAGTCCAGGCGCCTATACCCACCTATCACCGCGTTGAAGCCAGTCAAATTATTCGAATCGTTGCTCGACGAAAGGAGTACGCGGATGCCGCTAACGTCTGCTGCTGGCCGATCTCGGTCTTGTCGCCGCCGGTCCAAATACGACTCGCCGCCGCTCACGACCGCGCCGCAGAGTCCCCACGTTGTGCGTGCGCGGCCAGCCGGAGACGCCGCCGCATGCCGCGGCTCGAGATGTCCTGCTGGGTTCTGCAAGAGCAGTAGTAGACCGATAGTCGGGCCGTATTCTCCAAGGCGAAAAGCAGGAGTGACAACGCCGCCTCGTCTGCCGCGGCGACAGGCTCCCACTGCAGCGCCTCGCTGGTTCCCCCTTCGGAACTGTAGCCTTTCTCGGCCACGCGGACGGAGTTTTCGCGGCAGACGAAGAGTTCGTGGATGTTGAGGAAAGGGACCCGGAGGGCGTCCAGGCGCAGGACCATGTCTTTCATGTCCGCTAGCCGCTCGGGGACGACGGGGACCTCGACCGCCGTCTCGTCGAAGTAGCGCAGAGCCCTTTCCACCGGCTCGGTGTCGAACTCGCGCGCGACGAGGTTGAATCGCAGGGCGTCCAAGCCAGCGTCCTTGAGCTGGGAGAGCAGCCCGTCGGAGAGACGGTCGCCGTTCGTATAGAGGTCGATGCGGACGCGGAAGGGCAGCGTTCTCAAGGCGCGCACGAGGCGCAACAGGCGGTCCGGCCGCATCGTGGGTTCACCGCCGCTGACGCCCACGCTGCGCAGGCCGTAGCGCCGCACGACCTCAGGAGCTTCCTCCGGTTCGGCCAGGCGGATGCCATGGACCACCAGTTCATCCGTCCGCGGTTTCTGATTGAAGCAGAAGAAGCAGTCGCGCGTGCACAGGCCCGTGATGAAGGCGTTGGTCCCCTTACCCCCCAGGCAGCCTCGGCAGCCCGGCGGCAGGTGCCGCGTGTAGAGCGTGCGGCGCGGGAGCGAACCTTTGATGCCGCCGCGGCGCAGGGCCTCGAGCAGGGACGACACCCGCTCGGCACGGTCCGCGTCTTCCTCCGCGCGTGCCACAGCGATGCCTTTCCGGAGGGTGTCTGCCTTCCGCGCGTACCAGGAGAGGTCGTCTTCTTCCTCAAGCATTTCTGGGTCCCCATACGGGAAGAACCGCAGTCACCGCCCGGTTGGACAGCGCTCTGCAGAGTAGGACTCTGCGCTCGCAGGTTGTGGCGAATCTTGCGGCAGATCAACTATCGTTGAGCCTGGCGAGGCGCAAATGTAAAAGGGGCAGCGAGTATTCCGCTGCCCCTTTTCCATGCGGGAGTGCCTCGTTACGGCGTAATGCTGACTTCGACCCGCCGAGCTTCCGCGTTGTCGCCGGAGCCTTGCGTCAGTTCGGGCTTCGCAAGCTCGATCTTGTCCTCTGCCACGCCTGCCGACTTCAGCTGATCGCGCACGGCCATCGCGCGCTGCTTCGCGAGTTCCTGATTCGCGGCAAGATCGCCGGTCGCATCGTGGAAGCCGGAGACCTTCACCTTCTTGCCGCCCGCCTTCGCCTTGTCCGCCAGCGGTGCCAGCTTTGCGGCGGCATCCGAGGGAAGGTCGGCCTTGCCGGTGACGAAATAGATCTTCACGACGTCGATCGAAATCGCGGCGGGCGCGGCGGCGCTCATCGCCGGCGGCGTAGCCATCGGCGCCGCCGCGTTGAAGGGCGCCTTGGAGTTCAAGCCCCACGTGGCGAGCAGCGGCACGATCATCAGCGCGACGATGTTGATGATCTTGATCAGCGGATTCACGGCGGGGCCGGCTGTGTCCTTGTACGGGTCGCCAACCGTGTCGCCCGTGACCGCCGCCTTGTGCGCGTCCGAGCCCTTGCCGCCGAAGTGGCCGTCTTCGATGTATTTCTTCGCGTTATCCCACGCGCCGCCGCCGGTCGTCATCGAGATGGCGACGAAGAGTCCGGTGATGATCGTGCCCATCAGCAGGCCGCCCAGCGCCTGCGGACCGAGAACGAGACCGACGACCACAGGAACGAGCACCGGCAGCAACGACGGCACAATCATTTCGCGGATCGCGGCCTTGGTCAGCATGTCGACGGCGACGCCGTATTCCGGCTTGGCCGTGCCTTCCATGATGCCCTTGATCTCCTTGAACTGGCGGCGCACCTCGACGACCACCGCGCCTGCCGCGCGGCCGACCGCCTCCATCGCCATCGCACCGAACAGATACGGAATGAGGCCGCCGATGAAGAGGCCGATGATGACCATGTGGTTCGACAGGTCGAACGACGTCGACATGTTCGAGGATTGCAGCGCATGCGTGTAGTCGGAGAACAGCACAAGCGCCGCGAGACCCGCCGAACCGATTGCATAGCCCTTGGTCACCGCCTTGGTCGTGTTGCCCACCGCATCGAGCGGATCCGTGATCGCGCGCACGGATTCCGGCAGATCCGCCATCTCGGCGATGCCGCCCGCGTTGTCGGTGATCGGACCGTACGCGTCGAGCGCTACGATGATGCCCGCCATCGACAGCATTGACGTTGCAGCGATGGCGATGCCGTACAGTCCGGCACACCAGTACGACGCGAAGATCGCGGCGCATACGGAAAGCACCGGCAGCGCCGTCGACCGCATCGACACGCCGATGCCGGCGATGATGTTGGTCGCGTGGCCGGTCGTCGACGCCTGCGCGACGTGCTTGACCGGCTTGAAGTCGGTACCGGTGTAGTACTCGGTAATGATCACCATCAGCGCGGTCAGCACGAGGCCGACGACCGCGGCGCCGAACAACCGGATCGGCGTCAGCAACGGGTCCACCGTCGCAAAGCCGCCGGTCATCCGGTCGGTGATGAACCAGAAGCCGATCGCCGAAAGGACGCCCGCGACCGCGAGCCCCTTGTACAGCGCATTCATGATCTTGCCGCCAGGCGATGCCTTGACGAAATAGCAACCGACGATCGACGCGAGGATCGAGAAGCCGCCGAGCACCAACGGGTACAGCACCGCCCCTTCGGCCATCGTGGGCAGCAGCAGCGCGCCCAACAGCATCGTCGCGACCAGCGTGACGGCGTAGGTTTCGAAGAGATCGGCTGCCATGCCCGCGCAGTCGCCGACGTTGTCGCCCACGTTGTCGGCGATCACCGCCGGATTTCGCGGATCGTCTTCCGGAATGCCTGCCTCGACCTTGCCGACCAGGTCCGCGCCGACGTCCGCGCCCTTGGTGAAGATGCCGCCGCCCAACCGGGCGAAGATCGAGATCAGCGACCCGCCGAACGCGAGCCCGACGAGCGGCTCGATGATGTGATGGAGGTCTTGGCCTTTCATGCCGGGCGCCCAGTGCGCAGAGCCGAGCAGGAACGCATAGAAGCCCGCCACGCCCAGGAGCCCGAGGCCGACAACCAGCATGCCGGTGATCGCGCCGCCGCGGAACGCCACGGCCAGCGCTTCGTTCAGGCCGGTACGCGCCGCTTCCGCCGTGCGCACGTTCGAGCGCACCGACACGTTCATCCCGATGAAGCCGGTCAAGCCCGACAGGATCGCACCGACCGCGAAGCCGCCCGCCGTGCGGGGGCCCAGCGCCCACCAGATGATCGCGAGCAGGATGACGCCGACGATGGCGATGGTCCGGTACTGGCGATTGAGATACGCCTGGGCGCCGGCCTGGATGGCGGCCGCGATTTCCTGCATGCGCGGATTACCGGCGGGCTTCGCGAGGATCGTGCTGATCCAGTAGATGCCGACGACGATCGCCACCACCGCGCAGACGAGCGCGAAGATAAGGCCTGTGGTCATGGCTTGAACTCCCTTTGTAATGTGATATGCAGTGGAGCGCCGCGGCCTTCATGCGGGCCTCGTGCGCCAAACACGCTATTTTGCCAGTTTGCGGTCGAGGAAGTCGAGCCGGTCCTGTCCCCAGAAGAGTTCGTCGGCGACGACGTAGGTGGGCGCGCCGAACACCTTGCGGCCGATGGCCTCCTGCGTCAACGCCAGATATTTGTCCGCGATATCCGGGGCTTGCGCTCGCGCGGCCAACTCTGACCATGGTAGTCCGCACTCGGTGGCGATCGCCTGCATCGTCGCGGCGTCCGCGACGTTGCGCTGCTGTTCCCAGATGGCACGGCCGACCGCGCCCGCGAAATCGAGCGCCCGCGCCCATCCGAGTTCGTTCGTCGCGAGGATCCAGTATGCGGCGAGGTCGCCGTTCACCGGGAAGAATGCCGGCTGTACATGCATGGGTTTGCCGAGGAACTGCGACCAGCGCGCCAGCTCGACCAGCCGGTACGCCTGCCGCTGCGGCGCGCGCTGCGACAGCGGCAGTCCGCCCGACACCGGAAAGACCTGCCCCAGGTTGATGGGCTTCACCGCCACCGTTGCGCCATGCTTGGCCACCATTGCGACAAAGCGGTCGTGCCCCAGATAGGCGAACGGGGAAATCGTTGCGAAGTAGTAATCGACGACCGCGGCCAAATGCCGACTCCCGTTTCGCGTCAGACCGCAAACCCGGCGGCAAGCTTCCTTGCCACGGCGACGTTCTTCAACCTTGCATATTGCGGCAGCCCGTCCTTGAAAGGCGGCGGGTCCTCGCCGTTCATCAACGGCGTCAAATACGCACGCGCCTTCGGCGTGATGCCGAGTCCGTCGCCGGTGATGAATTGGCGCGGCAGCTTCTTCTCGACGTTGGCGACCTCGGAGAGCGGCGCGACGGCGACCTTCCATCGGTACGGCTTGTCCGACGTGCGCTGTATCGCGGGCATCACGGCGTTGCGGCCGGCCAGGGCCAATTCCACGGCGGCCTTGCCGACCGCGTACGAATGCAGGACGTCGGTGCGCGACGCGAGATGCCGGGCTGCGCGTTGCAGGTAGTCGGCGACCGCCCAGTGGTACTTGCAGTTGAGCCTGTCCTTGACGATCTTTGCGATCATCGGGCCGACGCCGCCCAGTTGCGCGTGGCCGAAGGCGTCGCGCGAATTTGACAACTGAGCTGCCTCCGCCATCAACTCACCACCGGGATTGCGCAGCCCCTCGGAGACGCCGATGCAGCAATAGCCGAAGCGGGCGACCTTCGCCTCGACGGCCGCCATCACTTTCGCTTCGTCGAAGGCGATTTCCGGAAACAGCAGCACCAGCGGAATCGGCGTGTCCTTGCTGTCGGCCATGCCCACGGCCGCGGTGATCCAGCCGGCATTGCGGCCCATCACCTCCAGCACGAAGACCTTCGTCGACGTCTTCGCCATCGATGCGACGTCGAACGCGGCCTCGCGCATCGACGTCGCGACATACTTTGCCACTGAGCCGAAGCCAGGGCAGTTGTCGGTGATGGGAAGGTCGTTGTCGACCGTCTTGGGCACATGCACGGCGATCAGCGGATAGTCGAGTTTGGCCGCGATCTGCGACACCTTGAGGCACGTGTCGGCCGAGTCGTTGCCGCCGTTGTAGAAGAAGTAGCCGATGTCGTGCGCGCGAAAGACGTCGATCAGGCGCTCGTACTGCGCGCGATTCTCGTCGATGCCTTTCAGCTTGTAGCGGCACGACCCGAATGCGCCGCCGGGCGTGTAGCGCAGCGCGGCGATGGCCTTGGCGGGCTCGCGGCTCGTGTCGATCAGGTCCTCGGTCAACGCGCCGATGATGCCGTTGCGGCCGGCATAGACGCGGCCGATGCGGTCGCGATGCTTTCGCGCCGTTTCGATGACGCCCGCGGCGCTCACGTTGATGACGGCCGTCACGCCGCCCGACTGCGCGTAGAACGCGTTGCGCCTCTTCATGTTCGAGTCAGGATTTGAGCGCGGCCGAACAAGCGTCGCGAATGGTCTCGACCGATCCCATTCCGTCCACCTTGCGATATCTGGGCGCGCGCGGGTCGCCCGTCCCCGCCCACTTCGCGTAGTAGGCGACCAAAGGCTCGGTCTGCTGGTGGTAAACCGCGAGCCGGTTGAGCACGGTGGCCTCCTTGTCGTCGTCGCGCTGGATCAGGTCCTCGCCGGTGACGTCGTCCTTGCCCGGGACCTTCGGCGGATTGAACTTGACGTGGTACGTGCGGCCCGAGGCGACGTGGACGCGCCGCCCGCTCATCCGTTCGACGATCGCGCTGTCGGGAACGTCGATCTCGAGCACGTAGTCGATGGCCACGTTCGCTTCGCGCATCGCGTCGGCCTGGGGAATCGTCCGCGGAAAGCCGTCGAACAGGTAGCCGTTCGCGCAATCCGCATCCTTCAGACGCTCCTTGACGAGGCCGATGATGATGTCGTCGGAGACCAGCGCGCCGCTGTCCATCACCTTCTTCGCAGCAAGGCCCAACGGCGTGCCGGCCTTCACCGCGCTGCGCAACATGTCGCCGGTGGAAATCTGCGGAATGCCGTAGGCTTGCCGGATGAAGTTGGCTTGTGTGCCCTTGCCGGCGCCCGGGGGGCCCAACAGAATGAGTCGCATGGTCGCCCGATTCTCGCCGTATTCCGCGGGACGGTCAACGAACCACGATTATCGTTGGCCGCCTTTGGCGAAGATTTCGCGCGCGCGCGTCAAATCCTCGGGCGTGTCGATGCCCGGCGCCGGCGTGCCCTGCGTGATTTCGACGACGATGCGGTAGCCGTGCCAAAGCGCGCGCAGCTGCTCCAGCACCTCGAAGCTTTCGATCGGCGCGGGCGCCAGCGCCGGATATGCGCGCAGGAATGAGGCGCGATACGCGTAGAGCCCGTAGTGCCGGTAGAGCGGCAATCCCGGCGGTAACGCGCCCGGCTTGTCGCGGAACGCGTCGCGCGCCCATGGAATCGTCGCGCGGCTGAAATAGAGCGCAAAGCCGGACGCGTCGAGCACGACCTTGACGACGTTCGGGTTGAATGCTTCGGCCACGTCGTCGATCGGATGGCACGCCGTGGCGATCGCCGCGTCGGGTCGCGCCGCGAGCAGCGCCGCCATGGCCCGGATCAGCGCGGCGTCGAGCAGCGGCTCGTCGCCCTGCACGTTGACCACGATCTCGTCGTCCGCGAGGTGCAGCAGTTGCGCGGCCTCGGCCAGGCGATCGGTGCCCGTCGCGTGGTCGCTGCGAGTCATGCACGCCTCCACGCCGTGCGCGGCGACGGCGTCGCGGACGCGCACGTCGTCGGTGGCGACGACCACGCGCGCCGCGCCGCTCGCATGCGCGCGCTCGGCAACGCGCACGACCATCGGCTTGCCGGCAATGTCGGCCAGCGGCTTGCCCGGGAGGCGCGTCGACGCGTAGCGCGCCGGGATGAGGACCGTGAACGACACGTCGCCCACGCGGCCGCTATTCGTATTCGGCCGGAGTGAGCTTGCGCGCCTCTTCCTCGAGCATCACGGGAATGCCGTCGCGGACCGGATAGGCAAGCCGCGCCGACTTCGAGATGAGCTCCTGCTTCTCGCGGTCGAACGTCAGCGGGCCCTTGGTGACGGGGCACACGAGCATCTCAAGCAGCTTGGAATCCATGGACTTTCTCCTCGACCAGTGCCACGAGCGCCGGATCGACGTTTGCGCGCAACGGCAGGTACCAGCAGCGTTCGTCGGCGAACGCTGCGCATTTTAGCGCGTCCTTCTGCGTCATCAGGATGGCGGCGGCGGCGGGGAAGGCGATGTCGCCGGCCGTAAACGCGTGGTGGTCGGGAAACGCATGGCACGTAGCCCTGATCCCCAGTGCTGCGACCATGTCGAAAAACCGCTGCGGATTGCCAATGCCCGCCACCGCGTGGACTTCGCGCGCTGTCCATTCCGCCGGACGCGCTTGCTGTTCCGGATGTCGCAGGTTGCGCCAGGGAAGCGGCTCGTGCGTCATCAGCGTTTGTCGTCCGTTGGGCGCGAGCGGGTGCGGCGCGTCGCGCGCGACCAGCCGCACGACCGCATCGACGTCGCGCAGGCGCGAAACGGGCTCGCGCAGCGGCCCGGCCGGCAGCATGAGGCCGTTGCCGAATTCGCGCGACGCATCGACGACGGCGATCTCCATCGTTCGCGCCAGCGCGTAGTGTTGCAGGCCGTCGTCGGCGATGACGACGTCGCAGCCGGGGTTCGACCGGATGAGGTCGCGACCCGCGCCGGCGCGATCATGTCCGATCCACACGGGAAGACCCGCGTCGGCGAAGATCAGCGCCTCGTCGCCGACAATTTTGGGATCGTCGCCCGCGGTCACGGCGCGCGGCGACACATTGCTGCCACCATAGCCGCGACTGACGATTCCCGGCCGGAAGCCGCGCAGTGCCAGTTGCAGGGCGAGCGTCTGAACCAGCGGCGTCTTGCCCGCGCCTCCGACGGTGATGTTGCCGACGACGACGACCGGCACGGACAGCTGCCGGGCGCGCAGAAGGCCGACGCGATACAGCGCGCGCCGAATCGCGACGAGCATTCGAAAGAGGAGCGACAGCGGCCACAGGAGTGCGGCCAACGGCGTGATGCGCGGCGTGTGCCAGACCGCCGACAGACGCGAGGCAAAGGTCACGCTACTTCACGGGCGTCTGCGTCGCGAACGTGATGTGGACGAGGCCGACCTGGCGCGCGGCCTCCATCACGTGGATGACCGATTGGTGCGTCGCGTTGGCATCCGCGTTGATGATGACGACCGGGTCCTTGGTGTCGCCCGCCGCCCGCTTGAGCATGTCCGCCAGCGCGCCGACGGTGGTGAACGTGAAGACGTTCTTGTCGATCACGTAACGCCCCTGCGCGTCGATGCCGACGTTGATTTCCTTCGGCCGCTGCTTGACGGCGTCGGCATCGGCCTCCGGCAGCGTGATCTGCAGCTCCGCGACGCGCTGGTACGTCGTCGTCACCATCAGGAAGATCAGAATGACGAGCAGTACGTCGATCAGCGGGATGAAGTTGATTTCGGGGTCGTCCCGCCCCCGCGTTCCGCGCAAGTTCATCGCGAGTTCCTAGGCAGCCGTCACTTGCGCTCGCCGTGCGCGAAGTCGACGAGCTTGATGGCCTGCTGCTCCATCTCGACGACCAGCCCGTCCACCTTGCCGCGGAAGTAGCGGTAGAAGATCATCGACGGGATGGCGACGATCAGGCCCATCGCGGTGTTGTACAGCGCTATCGAGATGCCCTGCGCGAGCTGGATCGGGTTGGATGCCGACGAACTCTGCGACCCGAAGATCTCGATCATGCCGACGACCGTACCGAAGAGTCCCAGGAGCGGCGACATCGCGGCGATCGTTCCCAGCGTGGTGAGGAAGCGGTCGAGGTCGTGCGTCACGACCCGGCCCACTTCCTCGATGGCCTCCTTCATCACCGGCCGCGGCGCCTTCACGTTCGCCAGGCCCGCGGCGAGGATGCGCCCGAGCGGGCCCTGCGCCGCGGTCCTCGCCAGCAGCTCGGGCGTGGCGCCGGCCTGGCGGAAATCGACCAGGACCTTGTCCACCATGCCGGCGGGCGCGACAACGGACTGCCGCAGCGACCACAACCGCTCGAATATCAAAGCCAGCGCCACGATGGACGCGAAGATCAAGGGCCAGATCGGCCAACCCGCTGCTTGTATCAGAGACCACACGAGATGAGACTCCTTCGCCAGGACGCTTGAAATGTAGCCTGCCGGTCCCGATTCGGCAAGGCGAGGCCTTCGAAACTGTAACCTAGCTGCGCCCGCCGGCTTCCGCGAGCGTCGCGGTCACCGCCGCGCCCGCGAGCACGATCAGCCAGCACAGGTAGATCCAGACGAGCAGGGCCGGGAATGCCGCCAGCGCGCCGTACAGCAATTCGTAACTCGGGAAATGCGTCAGGTACCACGTGAACGCGCGCTTCGTCAGCTCGACGGCGACACCGGCGAGCGCGCCGCTCGCGATGGCGTAGCGCCACAGGACCTTGCGCGCCGGCGCGACGCGGTAGAGAAGCGTCAAGCCCACCATCACCAACGCCATCGGCACGCCGCGCCAAACCGTTTCCGTAAACGCTTGCTGTAGCGGCACGGCCGACACGATTTCGCCCAGCATCCAGCGGATCAGCGAAATGGCGGCGCCGACCATGACGGGACCGGCGGTGATGCCGGCGACGTAGACCAGGATCCGGCGGCCGATCGGGCGCTTTTGCCGGATTCCCCAGATCTCGTTGATTTCCGATTCGATCGTGTCGACCACCAGCACCCCGGTGATCACCACGAAGATGATCGACGGGCCGATGACGCTCGCGGCACCCTCGGCCAGCACGACGACGTATTCACGCACGATCGCCGACGCCGACGAGGGAAGCACGTGGCGCAGGAGAAAGGTCTCGAGAACCTTGAGGAAGTCCTGGAACACCGGGAAGCGCGCGACGAACGCGATCGCGACGGTGGCCAGCGGGACCAGACCCAGCAACGTGACGAAGGACAGGCCGCCGGCCGCGCGAAACCAGCCGATGCTGTTCACGCGGGCGACGACGCTGCGGACGAAGCGTATGGGACCCAAGGAGGATTGCGACAGAAGGACGGCGCGGTTCACGTCATGCGATTATCGCAGACGTAAGGCGCGCGCCGCTTGCCCGACCAACGATGTTCGACGCTTTCCCGAACAATCGGCGGCGGCCGTGGTCTCACGACCTGCCCGTCCTGCAAGGAGAACACCCGATGAACGCCCCGCTTTCCCCTTCCTCCGGCTCCGCATCGACCGAAATTGCAGTCCTGGGCGGCGGCTGCTTCTGGTGCCTGGACGCGGTTTTTCGCGGATTGAACGGCGTAACCGCCGTGGAATCCGGCTATGCGGGCGGCAAGACGGCCAACCCGAGTTACGAGGACATCTGCACGGGCCGCACCGGCCACGCGGAAGTCGTGCGGGTGACGTTCGACCCGTCGGTGCTGTCGTTTCGCGACCTGCTGACGGTGTTCTTCACGATCCACGATCCGACCACGATGAACCGCCAGGGCAACGACGTCGGCACACAATACCGGTCGGTGGTGTTCTGCCAGTCCGAGGAACAGCGCGCGACGACGAAGCAGGTCATCGGGATGCTCAATGCCGAAAAGCTCTGGTCCGGCCCCATCGTGACCGAGGTGGCCGACAACGCGACGTTCTATCCGGCCGAGACCTACCACCAGGACTATTTCGAGCGGAACACGAGCCAGCCCTATTGCATGTTCGTCGTCGCCCCCAAGGTCGCGAAGTTCCGCAAGGCGTTTGCGGAAAGGCTGAAGCGCACCGTCGCGTAGGAGTCCAACCGCGCGACGGCTCGTCTAACCGGCACGCTTGGTCAGCCACCCGCCGGTCGCGAGGCACAGGCCGACCGACCAGAAAACCGGCGTCAAGCCGACCGTCGCGCCCAGTGCGCCGAAGACGAGCGGCACTGCGCACGACATCGTCTGCACGAGCGACATGCGCACGCCGGCGGCCTCGCCCATGCGTCCCGGGGGCGCGTGGCTGTGCAACAACGACATCACCATCGGCTGGCTCATGCCGAGGCCCAGTCCCAGCGTGAACGACATCGCCATCAGCGCGGGCGCCGTATGGACGAACGGAAAGAGCATGTACACGGCGCTGGCGATGAAGAGCGCGATCGTGAGCACCTGATGTTCGGTCGCGCGACGGACGATCCAGCGCATCGAGACGCGCACGGCGAATGTCGCGGCGGCAAAGGACGCCAGGACCAATCCGATCTGCGACGCGGACAGTCCGATCGCCGCGCCGTATACCGGAATGACGATCGTATGCAGGTCCCAGCCCATCGCCAGCAGCACGTTCACGGCGAACACCCGCCGCAATTTCCGGTGCACAAGAAGTTCGAACACACTGCCTTCGGCGGCACCGGCGCGCCCCGGATGGCGTCCCGGCAACGCAAGCCGGCCCGCCGCCAGGATGGCGAACGGGACCAGCGGAACCAGCGCCAGGACCGCAAACGACGTCGTGAATCCGCCATGGTCGATCGTGAATCCGGCGATGAGCGGCCCCAGCAGTCCGGAAATCGAGTAGCCCAGCGCCAGCAGGCTGAAATTGTGGACGCGGGCGGTGGCATCGCCCAGTTCGCCGGTCGCGTTTTGCGCGGCGACCTGGAACACCATGAACGAGACGCCGACGAGCGCCGCGCTCACGAGGAGCGCGAACAATCCGGTAGCGAGCACGGGTATCAGTGCCCCCGCCGCCAGGCCGAGCGATCCTGCGAGCATCGGCCTGCGGACGCCGACGCGATCGGAGACCCGTCCCGCGGCAACCGCGCACAGCATCGGCAGGAACGCGAACAGCGCTACCAGCGCGCCGACCACCGCCGTCGAATGGCCCTCCTTGATCGCCAGCAGCGTCACCGTGACGCGGTTGCCTGTGAGAACGACGTGGTTGGCGATTCCCAGCGCGATCAGTGCGAAGAGCGTCGGGTTCCGCACGCGGAGGTTCAAGGCGCCAGCCGCGCGATCCGCCAGGCGGCGGCGTTGGGCCGGTAGGCTATCCGGTCGTGCAGCCTTGACGCGCGGCCTTGCCAGAATTCGAACGCATCCGGCACGACCCGATAGCCGCCCCAATGCGGCGGACGCGGCACCGCATCGCCGGGATAGCGCGCGTCGGCTTGCGCGAACCGCGTCTCGAGTTCCGCGCGATCGGCGAGCTCACTGCTCTGCGGCGATGCCCAGGCGCCGATGCGCGACTGCCGCGGCCGGCTCACCCAGTAGGCGTCGGCCGTGGCTTCGTCGACCTTTTCGATCGTGCCTTCGATGCGCACCTGCCGCTCCAGCTCGGGCCAGAAGAAAAGGAGCGCCGCCTGCGCCCCGGCGAGCAGTTCGCGGGCCTTGCGGCTCTGGTAATTCGTGTAGAACGTGAAACCGCGCTCATCCACGGCCTTTAGCAGCACGACACGGGCGGACGGGCGCGCCGCGGCGACGGTCGCGAGCGTCATCGCATTGGGTTCGGGCACCTGTGCCGCCACCGCTTCGTCGAACCAGCGCGCGAACTGGCGAAACGGATCGGCATCGACGTCGCGCAGGTCGAGCGACTCGCGCTTGTACTCGACGCGTAACGAGGCGGGATTCGTGGCGGGGGCGCTCATGCGGAATGGCAAATGACGGGCCCGACGGGGTCAATGACGGTGGGCGCCGATGCGATTACGCGCTCCAATTTGCCATTTTACGCTTCGGGCGCGTTTCCCACTGTGCCTACTTTCGGACAACCGCCGATCGGCACTACACTGGCCGGCGCCCGCCGTGAACTTTCCTGCCGTGACGCTCGACAACCACCACACGCTGATCCTCGCCATCCTCGTCCTGTTCCTCGGGCGCTGGGTGAATCGCCGCATCCGCTGGCTGCGCGAATACGGCATTCCGGAGCCCGTCACCGGGGGTCTCATCGCCTCGACCGCGCTGACGCTCCTGATCGTGACGGCCGGCATCGACGTCAAGTTCGATCTGGCGGCCCGCGACGCACTGCTGATCGTCTTCTTCACCACCATCGGACTCTCGGCAAACCTGCGCCTGCTGGCCATGGGGGGCGTGATGCTCATCGTCCTGACGGCAGTGGCGGTAACGAATCTGATTGTGCAGGACAGCCTCGGCGTGGCGCTGGCGGCGCTGCTGGGCTATCCCCCCGCGTCAGGATTGCTGGCCGGCTCGGCCGCGCTGTCGGGCGGCCACGGCACCGTGCTCGCCTGGGCGCCGATCCTGACCGAGAAGTTTGGCATCCCGAGCGCCTCGGCGATGGGCGCGGCGGCGGCGACCTTCGGGTTGATTGCCGGCGGACTTCTGGGCGGCCCGCTCGGCCACAGGCTGATCACCCGTCATCGCTTGTCCGGCAAGGACGCCGAAGAACTCACCGTCGGCGTGAGCTACGACCAGGAGGCCACGCCTTCGCTCGACGCGAACGGCGTGCTGGCCACCCTGCTGGTCATCGCCGTGGCGATCGCCGCCTCTGACGAGCTCAACGATCTGCTTTCCGCGGTCGGCTTCACGCTCCCCAAGTTCGTCACCGCTCTCTTCTCCGGCATGGTGCTCTCCAATACCGTTCCGCGCCTGTTCCCCAAGCTGGGCTGGCCCACCGGATCGGCGCCGCTGGCGCTCTTTGCCGATGTCGCGCTCGGTCTCTTCCTCGCCATGTCGTTGATGACGCTGAATCTTGCGTCCCTGGCCAGCGTGGCGCTTCCGCTGTTCGTCATTCTCGGCGCGCAGACGGTCGTCTGCTGGCAACTGGTCTCCCGCATCGTCTTCCGGCTGCTGGGCGGCACCTACGACGCGGCGGTGACCTCCGCCGGCTACTTCGGCCTGGCGATGGGCGCGACGCCGACGGCCATCGCCATCATGACCGCGACCACCAAGAAGTACGGGGCCTCGCCCCGCTCGTTCCTGGTCGTGCCCCTGGTCGGCGCATTCTTCGTGGATATCGCCAACGCGATCGTCCTCCAGACGTTCGTCAAGGTCCTTGGGGGGTAGTCGGGCCTCGCCTCGTGGTGCGTGCCGCGCGCAAAGCGCCACGACAATTTTCGCAACAGTGCGGAACATTCCTCTATGAGAAGCGTTCCCTTCCTCTGAAAATGCGGTATAGTCGCCGCCGATGGAGTGGTATCCCGTGACAGGACGGACCGCTTCAGAACGAACGGCATCGTCCGCTCGCACCAATCGACAGGAAGGGAAGGAGACCCATGGCAACTGCCAAGAAAGCTGCGAAGAAGCCCGCAAAGAAACCCGCCGCGAAGAAATCCGCTGCGAAGAAGCCGGCCGCAAAGAAACCCGCGGCCAAGAAGGCCGCCCCGAAGAAAGCTGCGCCGAAGAAGAAACCTGCTGCGAAGAAATCCGCAGCGAAGCGCAAGCCCAATGCGGCGTTCATGAAGCCGCTGACGCCGTCCGCGATGCTCGCGATGGTCGTGGGCAGCGCGCCGCTGCCGCGCACCGAAGTCACCAAGAAGATCTGGGACTACATCAAGAAGAACAAGCTGCAGGACGCGGTGAACCGGCGACTGATCAATGCCGACGAAAAGCTCCGCGCCGTCTTCGGCGGCAAGGGCAAGGTGTCGATGTTCGAGATGACGAAGCTCGTCTCGAACCACCTCAAGTAAGTCACACTCTCGATACGCGGCGCGGAACTTCGCGCCGCAACGGCCGGCCGGTGCAAACTTTCGCGCCTCGCCGGCCGTGTTCATTGCGCCCCCTCCGCCGAGCGATGCCACACGTGGCGAATGTCGGCAGACGCGGTAGAGTTACGCTAACTCCCTGACCACCGCGCACCGATGCTCCCCAATTCATACGCCATGCCGGCGCCGGCGTCACCGGCACCACGGTGCATTGCGCGGTGCTGGGGGTTGGCCATCTCGTGAATCGCGCATGGACATTCTGAGCGCGCCGCGCGTCGTCGCGCCGGGTCCCGTCGCGGCTTCATCGTCGCTATCGGTCGTCGTCCCCGTCTACAACGAAGAGGCGGTGCTTCCCGAGTTCCACCGTCGGCTCGCGGCGGTCCTCGATGCGTTGCCCGGCAGCGCGGAAGTGGTCTACGTCAACGACGGCAGCGGCGACCGGTCGAAGGAGCTGCTCGTCGCATTGCGCGAGTCCGACGCGAGGGTCGCGGTCATCGACCTCTCGCGCAACTTCGGCAAGGAGACCGCGATGAGCGCCGGCCTCGACCACGCGCACGGCGACGCCGTCGTGATCATCGATGCCGACCTGCAGGACCCGCCCGAACTCATACCGGACATGCTGCGCGCCGCGCGCGAGGGCTTCGACGTCGTGGTGATGCGGCGCAGGAGTCGCGCGCAGGAGAGCTGGGTCAAGCGGGCCACGGCACGCGCGTTCTATCGCGCCATCGGCCGCATGGGCACGATCGACATTCCGGAAGACGTCGGCGACTTCCGCCTGCTGTCGCGCCGCGCGGTCGCGGCGCTCCGCCGCTTCCCGGAGCGCAGCCGCTTCATGAAGGGACTGTTCGCGTGGATCGGCTTTCCCTGCCGCGAGATCGAGTACGACCGCGACGGCCGCCACGCCGGCTTGACCAAGTGGAACTACTGGCGGCTCTGGAATTTCGCGCTGGAAGGCATCACGTCGTTCTCCGTCGTGCCGCTCAAGCTCGCGAGCTACATAGGCTTCGCGACCGCGCTGTTCGCCTTCGGCTACGGCGTATACGTCATCGGCAAGACGCTGCTCTATGGCGACCCGGTCCGCGGGTATCCGACGCTCATCGTCGTCGTGCTGTTCTTGGGCGGACTGCAGCTGATGGCGCTGGGCATCATCGGCGAATACCTGGCGCGAATGTTCATCGAGGTCAAGCAGCGTCCGCTCTACCTGGTGCAGCAGATGTTGCCCCCGAGGCAACCGCTGCCCGCGCCGGAAGGCGACACCCCGCCCGATCGATGAGCGTCCCCGGGGGTAGTGGGCGTGAGGTTCGTTCATGAGCGGGATATCCCTTACCGCTGCTGAACGCCGCGGGCTCTTGCTGTTGCTTCTCGTTGCCGTCGCCGTCCGCCTCGCTACGCTCGGCGCGTATCCGCTGCTCGACCCGACGGAATCCCGCTACGCGGAAATCGCCCGCAAGATGCTCGAAACGGGCGACTGGCTGGTGCCGCAGGTCGACTATGGCGTCCCCTTCTGGGGCAAGCCGCCGCTGTCCACGTGGCTGTCGGCGGCCGCCATGGCGGCATTCGGCGTGAACGAATTCGCCGTGCGCTTGCCGTCGTTGCTGCTGATGGCCGGCTGTGGCGCGCTCGTGTACCGGCTGGCGGCCTTGCGCGCGGGCGCGGATGCCGCGCTGTGGACGTTGGCGGCGTTCGCTACCACCGCTCTCGTCTTCATCAGCGCCGGCGCGGTGATGACCGACCCCGCGCTCGTGTTCGCGACCACGCTTTCGATGGCGGGGTTCTGGGTGGCGCTGCACGGCCGCGAATCGACGCGCCGTACCGCCGGCTTCGTCTTCTTCATTGGACTCGCGCTGGGGCTGCTGGCCAAGGGCCCGGTTGCCGTCGTGC
This sequence comes from uncultured beta proteobacterium, assembly GCA_963828045.1. Classification (GTDB taxonomy): domain Bacteria; phylum Pseudomonadota; class Gammaproteobacteria; order Burkholderiales; family Casimicrobiaceae; genus VBCG01. Next base: position 570,146 of record CAWHCM010000002.1, read on the forward strand.
TCACGCTGCTGCCGGTCGGTCTGTGGACGCTGTGGACGCACTCGTGGCGCGCCACGTGGAAAGGCGTGCCGTGGATTGCCGGGACGCTGCTGACGATCGCCCTCGCCGTGCCGTGGTACTGGGCCGCCGAACGCGCGTCGCCGGGCTTCCTCAACTATTTTCTGGTGGGCGAACACTGGAAGCGTTTCGTCGAGCCGGGTTGGAAGGGCGACCTTTACGGGCAGGCGCACGCCCGGCCCCGCGGTACGATCTGGGTCTGGTGGCTCGTCGCGGCGTTGCCGTGGTCGCCAGCCGCTGTCGGCTGGCTTGCGCGCACCGTGGCGCGCCGCCGCGACGACGCGCACCGCCTGGTGCGCGATCCATGGTGCGCGTACCTGCTGCTCTGGGCAATCGCCCCGATGCTGTTCTTCACGGGTTCGGGCAACGTCCTCCCGACGTACGTGCTGCCCGGCATGCCCGCGTTCACGCTTCTGCTGTGTGAATTCTGGCGGCCCAATGCCGCCGACGCGCGCGGCGTCCGCTTCGCCGTCCGCGTGATGATCGCGTGCGGCGCCGCGGTGATCGCGGTCTTCGTCGGCGTCCTCGTTTCGCAAAGCCGCCATTTCGATGTCGACCTGTCGCATCGCGCCCTCGTGCGCACGTACTTGGCGATGCGCACTAGCGATGCCGACCGGCTGGTCTATGTCGGCCAGCGCCCGATCTCGGCCGAGTTCTATGCCGGCGGCAAAGCGGTGAAAGTCGATGACGTAAAGGCGCTGGCCGTCTATCGCGCGAGCCCCGAGGCCGATTTCTTCGCCGTCCGCGAAGGCGACCTGGCGGCGTGGTCGGAGGCCGATCGCGCCGGGCTGGTCCCGCTCGGCAACTTCGGCGAATACCGTCTGCTGCGCGAGTCTCCGCGCTGACCTTCGCGGCCTCGTTCCACCGATGTAGCCGACGCCGTGACCCTCCGTGGCGCGAAGTCGAGCGTTGCCCACTTACTGGCGGCGACGCACCAACGAGCCACTCCACACAGCAGAGTTATTTCGGCTTCGGCCAGTCATCCTCGTCCTCGAGGATGCGGATTACGCGCGTGCGCTTGCCCCCAGCGTATTTTTCCATCTGCACGAGTATCGGATAGCGCTCGGCCAGCGCGGCGCGCGCGGCGCCCTCGGTCTCGAACGTGAGCAGCTTGCCGTCACCGCCGAAGACGTCGGTCCAGATGCCCTTGTCGTCCTCCACCTCGATCTTGAACATGGCCGCGGATCAGGTGGCGGCGCGCGACTGGAGCGCGGCGATCCGCTCCTCGATGGGCGGATGCGTCGAGAAGAGCGACATGAATCCCGACTTGTCGGTGATGCCGAAACCGGACAGCGCCTGGGGAAGTGCGCCGGGTTCGAGGCCGCCTAAGCGCCGCAGCGCGTTGATCATCGGTGACGGGGTTCCCAGGAACTGCGCCGATCCGGCGTCGGCGCGAAATTCACGATGCCGCGAGAACCAGGCGACGATGATCGACGCCAGGATGCCGAAGACGATCTGGCAGACCATCACCGTGATGAAATAGCCCGGCCCGGTTCCGCGTTCGGTGCGAAACACCGCCTTGTCGACAATCGCCCCGACGATGCGCGACAGGAACACGACGAACGTGTTCACGACACCCTGGATCAGCGTCAACGTGACCATGTCGCCGTTCGTTACGTGCGCAATCTCGTGGCCCAGCACCGCCTCGACTTCCTCGCGGTTCATCGACTGCAGAAGACCGGTCGAAACAGCGACCAGCGCCGAGTTCCTGAACGCACCGGTCGCGAACGCGTTGGCGGCGCCCTCGTAGATCGCCACTTCCGGCATGCCGATGCCGGCCTTCTGGGCGAGCCGGCGCACCGTCTCCACGAGCCACGCCTCGGCTTCGTTCGTCGGCTGCTCGATGACGTGCGCACCTGTCGACCACTTCGCCATCGTCTTCGACATCAGCAGCGAAATGATCGCGCCGCCAAAGCCGACGACGGCGGAAAAGGCGAGAAGGCCGCCGTAGCTGACGCCCGCCTGCGCCGCGTAGCGGTCGAGGCCGAACAGACGGAGCACGATCGACAGGACGACCATGACCGCGAGATTGGTGACCAGAAAGAGGAGGATGCGTTTCATGGCGGATCCGGGAGAGTTTTCGCGGCGACATCTTAGCGCGGAAGCGCCGCCGCGAAAAACTGCGAAACGAAGATCGTGGCCCCGCGGACGATCAACCTGCCGCGGGCTTGGTCCAGGAATCGCGCAGCGTCACGGCGCGATTGAACACCGGCCTGGCCAGCGCGTGATCGGCCATGTCGGCGACGAAATAGCCATGGCGCTCGAACTGAACGCGTTCCTCGGGCGCTGCCGCCGCCAGTGCCGGTTCGACGAACGCCGTGATGACGCGCTTCGATTCCGGATTGAGGTCGTCCAGGTAGTTGCGCTCGGCGACCTCGATGGCGTCGTCGTCGTCCCCCGCGACCACGACATGGTGCGACGGGAGAGGAATTTCCGGCGCCACCACGTCGGCGCGCACGCCGAAAGGATTCCTGGCGCCCGGAAACGGCACCTGGAACAGCCGGTCGTACAAGCGCACTTCCGCGGGAACGGCATGCGCGACGGACAGCCAGTGGATGTTGCCTTTGACCTTGCGCGCATCGGCGCCCGGGGTGCCGCTGCGGGTTTCCGGGTCATACGTGCAGTGCACGGCGACGACGTTGCCCGCCGAATCCTTGTCGGCGCCCAGGCATTTCACGATATAGCCGTAGCGAAGCCGCACTTCCGCCCCCGGCGTCAGGCGGAAGTAACCCTTGGGAGGGGCCTCGGTGTAATCGTCGCGCTCGATCCACAGCTCGCGCGTCAGCGGCAGCGCGCGCTTGCCCAACTCGGGCTGCTGCGGGTGGTTCGGCGCGAAGCAATCCTCGCTCGCGCCTTCCGTGTAGTTGTCGATCACGAGCTTCACCGGATCCAGCACCGCGATGCGCCGCTGCGCGCGCACGTTGAGGTCGTCGCGCATGCAATCTTCGAGCACGCTCATTTCGATCCAGGAGTCGGTCTTCGACACGCCGATCCGCTCGGCAAGCAGCCGGAATCCCTCGGGCGTGAAGCCGCGGCGGCGCGCGCCGACCAGCGTCGGCATGCGCGGGTCGTCCCAGCCGTCGACGTGGTGCCTGTCGACCAGCTCGATCAGCCGCCGTTTGGACAGCACGACGTAGGTGAGGTTGAGGCGCGCGAATTCATGCTGTTGCGGCAGCGGGCGCTCGAGTTGCCCGCCGTCGGCCAGCTTCTCGATCACCCAGTCGTACAGCGGCCGGTGGTCCTGGAACTCGAGCGTGCAGATCGAATGCGTAATGCGCTCGAGCGCGTCCGAAATCGCATGCGTGTAGTCGTAGAGCGGGTAGATGCACCACTTGTCGCCGGTGCGGTGGTGCGACGCGTGGCGGATGCGGTAGATCGCCGGGTCGCGCATGTTGACGTTCGGACTGCCCATGTCGATCTTGAGGCGCAACACATGTGCGCCGTCCGGAAACTCGCCGGCGCGCATGCGGCGGAAGAGATCCAGATTCAGGGCGACGGAGCGATTGCGGTAAGGGCTGTCGAGGCCGGCCTGCGTCAGCGTGCCTCGCGTCGCGCGCATCTCGTCGGCCGACTGGCTGTCGACATAGGCCAAGCCATGCGAGATGAACCACTCGGCAAAGCCATACAGCGCATCGTAGTAATCGGACGCGTGGTAGCGGTGCCCGCCCCAGTCGTAGCCCAGCCACTTGACCGTGTCGGCGATCGTGTCCTCGTACTCGACGTCCTCCTTGAGCGGGTTGGTGTCGTCGAAGCGCAGGTGGCACGTGCCGTTGTTCTCGGCCGCGAGCCCGAAGTTGAGGATGATCGACTTGGCGTGGCCGTAATGCAGGTACCCGTTGGGTTCGGGCGGGAAACGCGTGACGACACGTCCACCGTACTTGTCGGTCCGGTTGTCTTCGGCGACGATGGCGCGCAGGAAGTTCGACGCAAGCGCCGGCGCGTCCTTGGCCATCGGCGCGATCGACGTCTGCGATTTGCCGGTTCCCGTCACCTGTTGCAACGCAACATACCTTTCGTTTTGTTCATGAACAATCCATGGCGAATCCGCATTCTAACCGGGAGGGGATGCCCCGTCATCGAGCGCGCCACTAGGAGATGCGGGGGCAACCCCCGAAAGCCGCGCCGCACAAGGCTCTCCAGCGGGGTGCGGCACGCCGCCGCGCCATGTTTTCCACAATTCCTGTGGATAGAAGTGTGCATATCTTGTAAATTGGTGCGCTAAGTAGTGCCGGGACCGGGAAAAAGGTTGCAATGCCTAAAATCGCACCGCCTTTTTCCGTATCTATTTCAATGATTTGTAAATTCTTCACTACGGTCGCGCGGCGGCAAATCCATGCCCGAAAACATGCTGGATGACGCTTTCGTTTCAAGTTCGCACCGACTCTGTGTCTTGGACAAAGCGCTTGTTGCGGCTGCGTTGTCGAACCCCGGACCGATATGACTGGCCCGCTCTTTCCAGGTCCGACTTCGCGCGCGATACCGCCGCCGGCAAATGGGCTCCCCGAGAGGCCTCTCACCGCCGTGCTGCCGGTCTCGCTGCTCGTGTCCTCGGCGCGGCTCATCATCGAGCGGCATCTGGGCCTGGTCTGGGTCAGCGGGGAAATATCGAACTTCATGCGCGCCTCGTCGGGCCATTGCTACTTCAACCTGAAGGATGCGCAGGCGCAGGTGCGCTGCGTCTTCTTCCGCCAGAAGGCGCAGCACGTCGCGTTTGCGCTGCGCGATGGCGTGCAGGTGGAGGTGCGCGCGACACCGTCGATCTACGAGGCGCGCGGCGAATTCCAGCTGAACGTCGAGACCGCGCGTCTCGCGGGTGTGGGCGCGCTGTACGAAAGGTTCGCGCAGCTCAAGGCCAAGCTCGAGGCGGCCGGCTGGTTCGCCGAAGCGCGCAAGCGTCCGCTGCCTTCGTATCCGCGCGCGATCGGTGTCGTGACGTCGACGCACGCCGCAGCGTTGCGCGATATCCTCGCGACGTTGCGCCGACGCTGGCCCGCTGCCGTTGTCGTCGTCTACGCGACCGCCGTGCAGGGTGGCGGCGCCGCCGCGGACATCGCGCAGGCGATCCGCACGGCGAACACGCGCGCGGAAGTCGACGTGCTGATCGTCGGTCGCGGTGGGGGCTCGATCGAGGATCTGTGGGCGTTCAACGAGGAAGTGGTGGCGCGCGCCGTGTTTGACTCGGTGCTGCCTGTCGTCTCGGGCGTCGGGCACGAAACGGATTTCACCATATGCGATTTCGTCGCCGACCTGCGCGCGCCCACGCCGACGGCGGCGGCGGCGGCCGTCACGCCGGATCGCATCGCCATTGCGCATCGCGTCGAACAACTGGCGCGACGCATCGCCAGGACGGGAGAACACGCGCTGCAGACGCGCGTCCAGCGTCTCGACTCCGCATCGCGCCGGCTGGTCCATCCGGCGGCGCGCATCGTTGAAGAGCAGACGCGCCTGCAGGCGTTGGCGCGGCGAATCACTCACGCGTGGCGCGCGCACGCCGCCATGCGCGCGGCCTTCGCCGCGTCGCTGCAGGCAAGGCTGCTGCGCGAGCTCGCGTCCCCGCCGCCCCAGGCAGAGCGCCTCGCGCACGCGCGCGCGGACTGGCAGCGCACGGCGCGCGAACGCGTGCGGCGGACATCGGAGCGCCTATCCACGTTGGCGCAGAATTTGGCGCACTTGAACCCGCAGGGCGTGCTCGAGCGCGGCTATGCGATCGTGGCCGCCGCGGACGGCTCCATCGTGCAGGATGCGCGGCAGGTTCGCGACGGAGACGTCGTCGCTCTTACGTTCGCCCGAGGCGGGGCGGAAGCGATGATCGATCGCGTCCTGCCGCCCCTCGCCGATGACGCGTCACCGTGACGCGTCGTATAGCTGGTAGCCGGCGAGCCGCGACCAAACCCGAGGGTCCGAACATTCGTGCAGCTTGATCGGCGCCGGGTCAACGACGCTGTGGGCGCCGTCGCCGTCAAGCGCCATGAGCGTGCAGCGTGGCGTCACGTAGTCCTTGTCGACCATCGTGACGAAGTGCGGCGTCGCCCGCGCGTCGTAAAAGCCCACGAGGGGCCCCATGAACACCCGACCGGGTGCATCGACGGCGATCGTGCGGTCGGCCAGCGTGCGGCCGGCGGTATCGGACCTGCGCCAATGCAGCGCGGTCGCGGCGGCGGCGGCGGGACCGGCGGCAACGTCGACGCAGTCGATGAAGGCGCTCTCGCGCGGAATCGTCACGCCGGCACGCGGCGCCGCGCATGCCGGACGAGAGCGCCGGTCGCCACGATCGATCAACCTGCCGTACCCGGACCCGAAGAAGAAGACCGTGTCGTCGGACAACCGGCGCACGCCACCCGAGCCCGACTCGTCCAGCTGATGCCAGAAAAATCCGTACAATCGTACGTAGATTTGATGCTCGTAGTGGCCGCCGCTGAGACCTCCAAACCCGCTGTACTTGATCGCGCGCTCGCGCAGCCACGGCGTCACTTCCGTGTCGGTGGCAGTGCTGCAGCCCGAGGCGACGAAACCCGCGGCGATCGCCGCCGGCAGCAGCAGCAACGCGCGCAGCGCAGCACCGCGAGGCACGGCCAAGCCTAAGCCTCGTCGGGATCCGGATCGTCGACGGCGGACGCGCGCTTGTACCGCGACGCGACGCCGGCGGGCGCCTGCGCCGCGATGCGCGGCGTCTCCGTCCGCACGTCGGCGTTCTGCGCACGATGGCGCAACGCGTGGTCCATCAGCACGAGGGCCAGCATGGCCTCGGCGATGGGCGTGGCCCGGATGCCCACACACGGATCGTGCCGTCCCAGCGTGTTCACCGTCACCGGGCGGCCGGTCTTGTCGATCGAATGGCGGTCCAGGCGAATCGACGACGTCGGCTTCACCGCGATCGCAACGGTGACGTCCTGCCCCGTCGAAATGCCACCGAGGATGCCGCCGGCGTGATTGCTGAGGAAACCATCGGGCGACATCTCGTCCGAGTGCTCGGTGCCGCGCTGCGCCACGCAGGCGAAGCCTGCGCCGATCTCGACCCCTTTGACCGCGTTGATGCTCATCATGGCAGCAGCCAGGTCGGCGTCGAGCTTGCCGTAGACAGGCTCGCCCCACCCGACCGGCACGCCGTTGGCGCTGACTTCGATCCGCGCGCCGCAGGAATCGCCGGACTTGCGCAGCCCGTCCATGAACGCCTCGAGCGCCGGAACCGCGGTCGCGCTGGCGACGAAAAATGGATTCGCGTCGACGTGCTCCCATCCTTCGAACGCGACAACGTTGGGCCCCAACTGCGTCAGGTGGCCGCGGATGCGCACGCCGTAACGCTCGGCGAGCCATTTGCGGGCGATGGCGCCGGCCGCGACGCGCACGGCGGTTTCGCGTGCCGATTGCCGGCCGCCGCCGCGGTAATCGCGGATGCCGTATTTCTGCCAATACGTGTAGTCGGCATGTCCCGGCCGAAAGGCATCGGCGATATTCGCGTAATCCTTGCTGCGCTGGTCCTGGTTGCGGATCAGGAGCGCGATCGGCGTTCCCGTCGTGCGGCCCTCGAACACGCCGGAGAGAATTTCGACGGCATCAGTCTCGCGCCGCTGCGTGACGTGCCGTGACGTGCCGGGGCGGCGGCGGTCGAGTTCCTTCTGGATGTCCGCCTCGCCGAGCGCCAATCCCGGCGGGCACCCGTCGACGACGCAGCCTATCGCCGGCCCGTGTGATTCGCCGAACGACGTGACGCAGAAGAGCGTGCCGAACGTGTTGCCGGACATGGGCATAAGCAGCTTGGCGCCGCTATGAAAAATCGAATTCGAGTGTAGCACGGGGGCCGCCGGCGTCCGTCCCGTCGGCATGCGCGGGCGCACGCCTGTGCGTGCGAAAATTGGCGGATGCCGACGTCGCCCTTTCCGCTTCCCGCAGACCTTGTCACGGCATTGTCGCGTGCACGTTTCGTTGCCGTGCTGACCGGCGCCGGCATCTCGGCTGAATCCGGCGTGCCGACGTTCCGGGATTCGCAATCGGGGCTGTGGGCGCGCTTCGATCCCCTGGAGCTTGCGACGCCGGAGGCCTTCGCTCGCAATCCCAAGCGCGTTTGGGACTGGTACGCGATGCGGCGAAACAGCGTGGCGCGCGCGCAGCCGAACGCCGGTCACCGCGCGCTCGTGACGGTCGAGGAGCAAGTCTCGCAATTCGTGCTCGTGACGCAGAACGTCGACGGCCTGCATCGCCGCGCGGGCAGCGCCAGCGTGGTCGAGCTCCACGGCAACATCGAGCGCGTCAAGTGCTCGCGCGAGGGAACGGTCGTGGAAGCGTGGAAGGAACCGGCGGATGGTGAGCCGCCGCGCTGCTCGGCCTGCGGTGCGTTCCTGCGCCCCGACGTCGTATGGTTCGACGAAATGCTGCCGGCGGATGCGCTGGCGCGCGCCGAGGCTGCCGCGCGAGCGTGCGACGTGCTGCTGGTGATCGGCACTTCGGCGGAAGTCTATCCCGCCGCCGCGCTGCCGCAACTCGCCCAGCATGCAGGCGCGATCGTCGTCGAGATCAATCCCGATGTCACGCCATTGACCGGCCGCGCGGACTTCGCGGTACGCGGCAGCGCGGGCGACGTCCTTCCGGCGCTCGTCGACGCAAGCTGGCCCGCACCGACGACGCCCGCGGGGAATTCAGCGCGCTGACGATCCGCGCTCCACGGGAACCGCCGGGGGCAATGGCGCCAGGTATCCGATCAGCAGCAGCAGCACGCCGACTCCTATGAATGCGACGACGCGCGGCAATCCGGACAGCGCGGCCAGATCGAGCAGGAAGAGTTTCAACACGACGAATGCGAGCAGCACGGCGCCGGCCATCCACAGCGGCCGGACCGAGCGCCGGCATGCGATCACCATCAGGGGCAGCGCCGTCGCCGTCCACGTCAGCGTCAGCGCCGCCTGCAGCGGTTTCGACGCGAGAAGCGCGGACCATCGCCACGGCACGTCCGCCCATTGATGCATGGTCCGGAACACGACGCCGTTGACGAACACGAACAGCGCCATGCCAAACCAGCCATACAGCGTGCGTTCGTCGAGGCGCCCGAATCGCCGCACCCACCTCCACAGCGCCGCGAGCGCGGCGAGGACCGTCACGTCGAGCGGATTCGCGAGCGGCGCGTACGGCAGCGGGGCCGGAGATCCGGGCGACACGACATTGACGATGGCGAACCACACGGCGAGGAGCGCCGCGACCGTCGTGCCGGCGCTGTTCGTGTAGGCGTCGCGGTACGCCACGAGCGGCCAGCGCGACGAGTCGGAATAGTTCGTCATCAGGGCGACGTAAGCGATGGCGGTCCACGCCGCCGCGCAGGCCATCCAGACGGTGCCATCCGGCATGTACCGCCCGACCCACTCACTCGCTTCCCACGCCGTCCAGGCCACCAGCGCGATTGCCGACGCGGCGTGCACGAATGGCAGCCAGTCCGCATTGCGTCGCGTCTCGTTCTTCGCGGGCGACGTGCCTCCGGCCAGTGCCTCGGCCGCGTGCAGCGTGACCCAGTGGAGCGCCCACGCAGCCGGCCAGACCAGCCATCCCCACGCGATGAGCGTCGTGTGCGCGCGCTGCCACTCCTTCAAGGCGACCGCCACCATCACCGGCAGCAGTATGGCGCCGAACCAGCCTAAGCGCGGCCAGCGCAGGAGCCCGCGCAGCGACAGTGCAGCCGCGGTGCTAAGGACGACGAAGACCAGAATGGCATTGCCTTCGATGGCACGCGGCAATTGACGGTGCAGTTCCATCGCGCCGCCGCCAACCCACCACAGCAGTCCCCACGCGAACATCAGCGGCGCCGCGGCGCGTTCCGATGCGCCGATTCGATCGCCGGCGTGGTCGGCGACATGGCAAGTGGCGAAGCCCGCCAGCGCTATCAGCGTCGTGCCCAGGAACGACGCGTTCAGGAAGAGTTCGCCTTCAGCGGCCGGGCCCCCGAGCACGAAGGCCGCCGCGGCGCCGACTTGCAGCAGCAGCGCAAACGCCCGCGCCAGTGGCTGCCGCTGTTCGCAGCCGATCCAGTAAACGGCCGCTGCCTCGAGCGCCCACCACGCCGAGGTCCAGCGCGAATCCGCCGCAAAGGGAATCGCGATCGTGGCGAAGACGATGGCAAGCACAAGAAAGGAGCGCGCCAGCAACGGGAGTCCGGGCGACGATCGCCTGCGCAAGACGGTGTGCAACGCGCCGTAGGCGATGGCCAGGGCGAATGCGCTCCATGCCACGCCGTAGCGCGTGTCGCGCACCAGCCCGGCCTGCAACGCAAAGCCGACCAGCGGCACGCCAAAGACCAGCAGCGCGTCGACGGGCGCGCGCGCCGTCAGCGGCGACTGCTTCGCGTAGAGGATCGCGATCGCCACGTAGAACACGAAGAAGAGGACGAGAAACGGCTCGACCGTCGTGAAATGCTCGGGAACGTAGTACGTGTGTCCCCAGAACAATCCGAGGACAAACGTGAACAGGAACCCGAGCACGTTCAGGGCCCGCCATGCGCGCAGCCACGCCACGGCGAAGATCGCGCCGTTGAGCACCGCGAAGTAGCCGAACAGCAGCGCGGGCGCATCGGCGTGCGTCTCGACGAGGAATGGCGCAAGGAAGCCGCCGGCGATGGCCAGTCCGGCCAGCGGCTGCGAATCGTTGCGGATCGCGAGCCCGACGGTCATTGCGGCGATCAGCACCAGCAGCACGAACGCGGCGGTCGGCGGCAGCACATCGTAGAAGCGGAACGCCGCATACGCCGTGAGGTACAGAATGCCGGCACCGGCGCCTTGCAGCGAAAGGCCGTAGCCGGGACGTTTGGCGCTGAGCCTGATGCCGAGCGCAATCAGCGCGCCGCCCGCCATCGCCACGCCGGCCAGCCGCAGCTCGATCGGAATCGTGAAGTACCGGGCGAAATACTTGAGCAGGAATCCGACGCCGAAGAACAGGACGACGACGCCGATTCGCGTCAGCGCATTGCCGCCGGTGAACCACGCCCACAGCGGATTGGGGGCGGCCGCCGTCCGCGGCGGCGGGACTGTTCGCGCGGCCACCGCCGGCGGCGGAACGCGCGCCGGCGCGGCGCCCATGGCAGCGATCTCCGCGTTCTGCGCATCGGGCACGGCAGCGTTGGAAGCGGGCGGGGGTTGCAGCGTGCCGTCGAAGGCTCGAACCCATCCCTCCGGCACTGCCGCGGGCTCGGGTGCGGCCGGAATGTCAATCTGCGACGCGCGTGGAGCGGCCGCGAAGGCGCTTGCGGGCAACGACTCGGGCGTCGACTCAGGCGCTGCGCCCGGCGGCGGTGCCGACATGGCCGGCGTCGACGTTGCGGCTTCCGCGGCTGTACGCGGTGCGCCCAGCCGCGCCTCGAGACGAAGCAAGCGGTCTTCGATGCCGGCCAGCCGGGCGGCAATGGAGCGCAAGGTCGGTGCCGCGTCTTCCGATGACACGTTACCGGGCGCCGCGGCGCCCGCCAATTGACGCGACGCGGCCTGGCGCTCGATGGTCTGCGTCTTGGAGCGTATCGCGAGCGCGATGATGAACCCGGCCAGCGCGCCAGCAAGGCCGCCGCCAAAGCCCTGAAGCGCGACGGCGCCAAGGATGAACCCGATTACGATGCCCAGAAACCACATGGATGTTCCTTCAACAGGCTATTCGGCCCACGACGTCGGGCCGCGTCTCATTCAGCGCGCATCGCCGCGCAACGCCAGCACTTCCGCGTGCAATGCCTCCGGGGTTGCATGCAGCGGCGGCACGGGTGGCGCCACGACCAGCGCGATGCGCGAGAACATGCCGCGCCAACGGCGCATTGCCTTGCCTTCGTACGAGCGGCTGAAAAAGCTTCCCCACAGCCCGCGCAGCGCCATCGGTATGACGGGTACCGGCGTGTCCTTGACCATCCGCTCGATGCCCGAGCGGAACGGATACATCTCTCCGGTATCCGTGAGTTTGCCTTCCGGAAAGATGCCGACGATCTCCCCGTTATGCAGCGCATCGGCCGCGGACACGAACGCAGCCTCCTTGACCGCCGGGTCTTCCCTCGCCGACGCGACCGGAATCGCGTTCATCGTGCGAAAGATCCAGTTGAGCAGCGGCACGCGGAAGATCCGGTAATCCATGATGAAGCGCACCGGGCGGCGAACGCAGGCAGCAATGACGATCGCATCGACGTAGCTCACGTGGTTGCATACGAGGATGCACGGACCCTCCTCCGGGACATTCTCGAGGCCCTCCTTCTGCACGCGGTACATCGTGTGGATCAAGAGCCACGCGAGGAAGCGCATCAGGAATTCGGGGACGAGCCGGTAGATGTACAGCGCGACGAACGCGTTGAGGATGCCGGTGGCGAGGAACAGCCCGGGGATCGAGACGCCGAAGGCCAGCAGCGCAATGGCGAGGCCGGCGGACACGACCATGAACAACGCGTTCAGGATGTTGTTGGCGGCGATGATCCGCGACCGGTGCGTCCGCGCCGAGCGTTCCTGGATCAAAGCATAGAGCGGCACGATATAGAAGCCGCCAAAGAGTCCGATGAGCACCAGGTCGGCCGTGACGCGCAGGTGCGCCGTCTGCGAGAGGAAGGCGCCGACGCCCGCGAGCCCCGTCGCGTGCATCCCACGCGTCGCGACCCAGAGGTCCACGGCGAACACGGTGAGGCCGATCGACCCGAACGGCACCAGCCCCAGCTCGACGCGGCGCCCCGAGAGGCGCTCGCAGAGCAGCGACCCGACGCCGATGCCGATCGAGAAGCTGGCGAGCAGGAACGTGACGACATGCTCGTCCCCGCCCAGTACATTCTTCGCGAAATTCGGAAACTGCGTGAGGAACGTCGCGCCGTAGAACCAGAACCAGGAAATCCCCAGCATCGAGAGCCAGACGACCCGGTTGCCATACGCAAACTTGAGGTTCTTCCAGGTCTCGGTGAAGGGATTCCAGTTGATCGCAAGGTCAGGTTCCGCTGCCGGCAACGCCGGAATCGCGCGGCTGATGAGCCAGCCCGCGACGGCGACGGCGATCGCAGCGCACGCCGGCCAGCACCGGGCCGTTCGGTTCGACCGCCACCAGGAGTCCGCCGACGATCGTGCCGATCAGGATCGCCACGAACGTTCCCATTTCGACCAGACCGTTGCCGCCGACCAGCTCCTCGCTTTTCAGCGTCTGCGGCAGGATCGCGTACTTGACCGGGCCGAACAGCGTCGAGTGGACCCCCATGAGCGTGAGCGCCGAGAAGAGAAGCGTGAGGTTCTGGCGCCAGAAGCCCAGGAAGCCGATGGCCATGATCGCGATCTCGAAAATCTTGATGTAGCGGATGAGCCGCGACTTCTCGAACTTGTCCGCGAGCTGGCCGGACGTGGCCGAAAGCAGGACAAACGGCGCGATGAATACCGCCGCCGCCAGATTGACGAGCGTGTTCGCGTCGATCGCGGTCAATTGCGCCGCATGGTAGGCGACGAAGATGACCAGCGCGTTCTTGTAGATGTTGTCGTTGCCTGCACCCAGCGCCTGCGTCCAGAAGAAGGGTGCAAAGCGACGCTGGCTGAGGAGGTCGAACTGGTTGGGCTGGTGCATGCGTGGGTCCGGTTAAGTGGAGGCGGGCAGCGTGGGCGACGAGTATCGCAGCTATGCCGAATCAGTGCGCTTCGAGGTAGTCGAGCACATCGGTCAGCGCGGTGCGGACGGCGCCGGGGTCGGGCCGATACCAGACTTCCTTGCCGATCTTTTCGCTGTGCAGGACGCCCGCATCGCGCAGCACCTTCAAGTGGTGGGCGACCGCGGAGCGCGAAAGCGTCGAGGCCGCGACGATCTGCCCCACATTGAGCCGCTCGCCGGGCTCGAACATGAGAACGATGCGCTGGCGGTGCGAGTCGCCCAGCGCTACGAACATCCGGGCGGTGCGTCGCCAGGCGCGGGGGATGGCTCGGGCGTAGCTCGGTCGCATTCGGTGCCTCCGTTACATATAACTACTGGACTAGTTATGTTGTTGCGTATTTTCGGGCGGCACCGGGCGCTTGTCAAGTAGCCGTTCGTCGGATTGGCGGAGCAGCCCGAAAGGGACTGGGCCAGGGCCGGATCGCGTCGCAGCATGGTCTCGGCGCTCCGTTACAATGGGCGGGTCCGATCCCCGCGAGGGGCCCTTTCACAGCGCGACGAAACCCCGATGCAGCCCTACCTCGAGTTCATGCGCCACGTGCGCGAGCGCGGCCACCGCAAGGACGATCGCACCGGGACCGGCACGCTGTCGGTGTTCGGCTACCAGATGCGCTTCGATCTGGCGCGCGGGTTTCCGCTGCTGACGACGAAGAAAGTCCACACCAAGTCGATCATCCACGAGCTCTTGTGGTTCCTGGCCGGGGACACCAACACCGCTTACCTCAAGGCCAACGGCGTGTCGATCTGGGATGAGTGGGCCGACGCCAACGGCGACCTGGGTCCCGTCTACGGCTACCAGTGGCGGTCGTGGCCCACGCCTGGCGGCGGACATGTCGACCAGATGGCCAACGTGCTCGCAGAGATTCGCCGCAATCCGGATTCGCGGCGCCTGATCGTGTCGGCGTGGAACGTCGCGGAGATCCCGCGGATGAAACTGCCGCCGTGTCACCTGCTGTTCCAGTTCTACGTCGCCGGCGGAAGGCTCTCCTGCCAGATGTACCAGCGCAGCGCGGACATCTTCCTGGGCGTCCCCTTCAACATCGCCTCGTATGCGCTTCTGACGCACATGGTGGCGCAGCAGTGCGACCTCGCCGCAGGCGACTTCATCTGGACGGGCGGCGATTGCCACCTCTACGTGAACCACCTGGAGCAGGTGGACACGCAACTCGCGCGAAGGCCGTTCGCGCCACCTCGCCTCATCATTCGACGCAGGCCGCCAACGCTCTTCGAGTATAGCTACGACGATTTCGAGATCGCCGACTATCAATTCCACCCGGCGCTCAAGGCGCCGGTGGCGGTCTAGGGCCGCGATCGGTTCTGACGAAGAATTGCCCGAACAACGGACAAAAAGAAGCCCGCCGGGAGGAGGTCAGCGGGCAAGGGGGATTTCTACTGCGGTGCCGGAGGCAACCTCCGGCGCCATGCAAATCAGATCACGGTTCGGGCTGCGGTCACCCGTTCGGCCAGTTCGACCAGAGCCGCCTGTTCGGAAGCCGTGTCGCGGTTGTCCCGATCGGGATTGGCGACGTCCGCGTCGCCGGGCTGGCCGTTGAGCCAGTACTGGGCGAACTCCGGTGCGAACGTTTCCATGGTGCGTCTCGATCGTTGATGAGCGTCCTTGTCGCTAACCTATAAGCAATCGACGTGCCAGGCATCTGCCATTTGTGCAGGTCACGCCGCTGGACGATGAATTACCGAGGAGAACGCGCGTCGCGGCATGTCCCTTGCAGACATTGCGGCGCGGCAAATCGAGGGTTGCGTGTCGCGGAAAACAGACACGCTCTATGACAATGGGATTAAAGCCCTGATTTAACGGGCTAATGTTTGTCGCTTTCTGCCGACACTCGTTGCCCGATTCGGACGCTATGCGCGTTCAGGTCTTCGTTTCCTTGAACATCGACGGCTCGAGCTTGTGGCGCTGCAGCAGCTTATAGAACTCGGTCCGGTTTCGCTTGGCGAGCTGGGCCGCCTGCGTGACGTTGCCGCCGGTAATCTTGAGCAGCCGGACAAGGTAGTCGCGCTCGAAGGTCTTGCGCGCTTCCTCGAACGGGATCAGCGCGGCGGCATCCTCCTTCAGCGCGTTCTGCACGAGCGTGGCCGGAATCATCGACGTGGTCGCCAGCGCGAGCGCCTGCTCCAGCAGGTTCAAGAGTTGTCGAACATTGCCGGGCCAGGGCGCCGCCACGAGCAGCGCCATTGCCTCCGGTGCCAGCGTAGGTATGGGCCGGTGATAGCGCTCCGCCAGCTTGCGCAGGAAGAATGCCGCCAGCAGCGGAATGTCCTCCCGCCGTTCCGAAAGCGGCGGCAACCGGAGCGACACGACATTGAGTCGGTAGTACAGGTCCTCGCGGAACTGGCCGGAGGCTTTTTGCTCGTCCAAGTCGCGGTGAGTCGCCGAAATCATCCGCACGTCGACGGGGATGGCCTGCGTTGAGCCAACCGGCCTCACCTCGCCCTCCTGCAGGACGCGCAACAGCTTGACCTGCAGCGGTAGCGGCATGTCACCGATTTCGTCCAGGAACAGCGTCCCGCCGTCGGCCGCCTGAAAGAGGCCCTTGTGCGCCTGCACGGCACCGGTGAATGCGCCGCGCGCATGGCCGAAGAGTTCCGATTCGAGGAGCTCGCCGGGGATCGCGCCGCAATTCACGGCGACGAAGGGACGGTCTTGGCGGCGGCTCGCCTGGTGGACGGCACGCGCCAGCAGCTCCTTGCCTGTGCCCGAGTCACCATAGATGAGCACGCTGGCGTCGGAATCGGCGACGAGCTTCGCCTGCCGCAGCAGGTCCTCCATGCCGGGATTGCGCGTGATGATCCCGCTGCGCCACTCGCCGGTGGCCGCATTCCCCGGTCCCGCGTCGTCGCCGGACAGCTTGAGCGCCGAGGCGACCAGCTGCAGCAATTCCTGGCTGTCGAACGGTTTGGTCAGGAAGCCGAACACGCCCCTTTGGGTCGCCGCCACCGCATCGGGAATCGTGCCGTGCGCCGTCAGGATCAATACCGGCAGCGCCGGATGCTGCCGATGGATGGCATCGAACAGTTGCAGGCCGTCGATGCCCGGCATGCGCAGGTCGGTAACAACCGCCGCGGGACGCTGCACCGCGATGGCGGCCAGCGCGGTCTCGCCGCTTTCCGCCGTGCGGATGCGGTAGCCGGCCGACGTGAGACGCAGGCTGATGAGCTTGAGGAGGTCGGGATCGTCGTCGACCAGGAGAATGTCGCCAGTCTTCATCTAGCCTCCACCGCCGCCACCACCCCCACCGCCTCCTCCGCCGCCACCGCCGCCGCCGCCACCGCCTCCCCCGCCACCTCCACGCGAGCGGTCGCGGATGAGTTGGCGCTCCATCTGGCGCAGCGCCTCCAATTTCTGCACGGCGGCTTCGGCTTTCTGCTGCTCGTCGCGGACGGCGCGCTGGCGCTCGTTGATTTGGGCCTGCAACTCGACGGCGAACTGTTTGATCGGAGGCGATCCGGCGTTGCCCTTGATCACGTTTTCCAGCAGCTGCGAAGCGCGCGCGTCGTCGTCGTGCGGATTGGTGCGGACCAGCGTCCACAGAACGGCGAGGCGGACGCGATTGACGTCGCTGCGCTGCTTGGCAAAGGCCTGGTTCGCGGAAGCCAGCTCACGCTTGATGTCGTCGGGCGACAGGCTGTGGAATCGGTTCAGGTCGGAGAGCAGCGCAATCAGCTGCAGGTCTTCCGCGTTGGCCGCCGGTGGGGATACCTGAGGGGCGGTAGGCGGAGCCGCCGGCGGAACGGCCGTCGCCACGGTATCCGGCGCCGACGAAGTATCCGCCGCGGGCGAACCGGCCGCCGCTGGAGGCGGCTCGACAGGTTCGATCGGCGGATACTCGATCAGCAGCGTCGGCGCGGGAACGGCTTCGGGCTCCATCTGCTCCTCCGGCGTCAACTGGACCGTAGGCTGCGACGGCGTCGCGCAACCCGCGAGCCAGGAAGCTGCGGCCAGCAGCGCGACAACTTCTCGCAAGCGCGGCGTCACTTGCGCTCCCCGACGGCGACAGCTGGCGACTGCGTGCGCCTCGCCAACGGTTCGCCGATACCGGCCGCGAGCGGAAGGCTCAGCCGAAAGCGCGTGCCGCGGTGCCCGTCGGCGCGGTCGAGCACTTCGATGCGGCCGCCGTGCGCGAGTGCGTATTCGCGGGCGATCGCGAGTCCCAGTCCGGAGCCCTTGACCTTGCCGTCCGCCGGCGGCTTGCCGGTGTAGAACGAATCGAATATGCGTTCGCGCTCCGCGGCCGGAACGCCGGGACCCTGGTCGATGACGTCGAGCACGGCGCAACCGGCATGCGGCGCGAGCTTGATCTGGATCTGCCCGGCACGCGGTGAATACTTGATCGCATTCGACACCAGATTGTCGACGACGGTGCGGATTTTCTCGGTGTCACCGACGACGAGCACCGGCGACAGGTCCACATCGACGTTGATGATGCGCGCAAGCGCGGCGAGCTTCTGCTCCTTCACCACGCGGCGGACGACGTCGGGCAGCGCCACCGGACCGAGCGTGGCGGGTTCCATGCCCCCGGTCTGGTGATACCTGAGGAGATCCTCGATCAGTCGCTGCAGCGAAAGCGTGTTCTCGCGCACGATGCGCACGATCTCCTGCTGCTCCGGCGCCAGGCGCCCGCCGACGTTGTCGCGCAACAACTCGGCCCCTTCGCGAACGGCCGTCAGCGGCGTCTTCAATTCGTGCGACACGTGACGCAGAAACCGGTTCTGCTGCTCTTCGAGCTCGTGCAGCCGCGTGCGCAGCCATTCCAGCCTTTGCCCGACATAGCGCAGGTCCTGCGGGCCGTTGACTTCGATCGCATGCGTGAAATCCGCCGTGCCCATCTGCCGAATCGCCTGGTCGAGCTGCCGAATGGGCCGCGCGATCAACACTGCGAAGAAGATCGCGAGCGCCAGCGCGATCGCGACAGTCGCCAGCGCCAGGTAGATCCACTTTTCACGACCCTGGGCAGCGGTCTCCTGCAGCTGCTCGATCGCGCGCTGGGTCAACTGGTTGGTTGCGGTGAGCATGCCCTGCGCACTCTCGACGAGTTGCGCATAACCGTCGGCCAGGCCCTTGATCGTGTCCGCCGTACGCGTGGGCGAGACAAGGAGTTCGTGCAGCCGCGTCTCGCTGTCGCCCAGCTTGGCAAGCGCGTTCAGCTGTCCGGTTTCGAGCGGAAGTTGCGCGAGCTGGCTCGTCGTGACGCGGAAGTCCTGGCGCACGCGCGCGTAGTCTTCGAGCAGCGCCGGATCCTCGAGGATCAGCTGTTGCCGCGCGAGCCGCTCGAGTGTGGTCGCCTGCTCGAATAGCAACCGGCTGGAACGCCCCGCCTGCGCTGCCTGCAGCACCTCCTGCCGGCTCTGCGTCGCCAGGCGGTCGAGCGAATAGATGAGCTCGCCGAGCGCATAGAGCAGCGGCAGGCTGACGAGCAGAAAGCCGAGCAGGATGAACTTGAGGAATGAGCGCGGGTAGTACACGCGAAGGCGACCGAGGTGGCGGCGAAGAGGCGACAGTTATAATCCGTCGCATTATGACATCGCCACCCGGCGGCGAGGCGGAACCTCCCGCGCTCGCGCTGATCGCTGCCGTCGCGAGGAATGGCGTCATCGGATCCGGCAACGCGCTTCCCTGGCGCCTGCCCGCCGACATGCAGCGTTTTCGTACCCTGACCACGGGCCACGCGGTGATCATGGGACGCAAGACGTGGGAATCCATCGGCCGCGCGCTTCCCGGCAGGCAGAACATCGTCGTGACCCGGCAGCGCGATTACGCGGCGGATGGGGCGCTGGTGACGGCGTCGCTGGATCAGGCATTGCGCGCGGTCACGTTGCCCCCGCCCGCCTTCTGCATTGGCGGCGGCGAACTGTATGCTCTCGCACTGCACCGGGCCGCGACGCTTCACCTCACGCAGATCGACCGCGACTTCGCCGGCGAAACGCGCTTTCCCGGCTACGATCCTGCGCAGTGGCGCGAAACGGCGCGCGAAGAGCATCGCGCACCGGAAGGGTTTGACTATGCGTTCGTGACTTTCGAGCGGCGTTGACAAGCGCCTTTAGGGTCGCCCGAATTCAACGAAGATGAAGAGAACAACGAATCATGTCGGAAGGCTTTCACGTGCACGGACCGCACGACCACGAGGTCGAACACCAGGCACATTCTGGCGACACCTTCGCCGCGCGCATCGCGGTGATGACGGCGGTGCTTGCCACCGTCGGCGCGCTGATCGGCTACCAGGGCGGCGCCACGCAAAACGCGGCGCTGCTCTTCAAGAACGAAGCCGCGATCAAGAAGACCGAGGCGTCGGATCAGTGGGCCTTCTACCAGGCCAAGAGCAGCAAGCAGAATTTGGCCGAGCTGGGCGCCACGCTCACCGCCGGCAAGACATCCGATGACTTCAGGCAGGAGGCCGAGCGCTACAAGAAGGAGAAGGACGCCATCATGGCGGACGCGAAGGCCTTCGAGAAAGCCAGCAAGGACGCCGATGCCAGCAGCGAGAGCGCGATGCACGATCACCACCGCTGGGCGCAATCGATGACGCTGATCCAGATCGCCATTGCGCTTGCCGCCATCACGTTGCTGACGCGCCAGAAATGGTTGCAGTGGATGGCTTACGGCGCCGGACTGGGCAGCCTTGTCGTGGCCGCGCTCGCGTTCGCGCACACCTGAACGCGGCGCGCACGACGCAGCCTCCATCGTCGGCGGCTCCACGTAGAACGACATCCGCGATGGACCGCAGGGGAACCCCGCGGCGGAGGCGGCAAGCGGATGTACGTGGCCGCGCGTTTCGAAGGATAATGCCGCCTTTGCAGCGAGCGGGCAACATCGGTTGTAACGCGCCCGCGCGCTTCTAATGCCCGGATGGCGAAATAGGTAGACGCAAGGGACTCAAAATCCCTCGGCCGCAAGGCCATGTCGGTTCGATTCCGACTCCGGGCACCACCGGCGCGCGCAAGGAACCTCCGGGACCGCCGCAGTTGCGAAATGGAATGCCTCCGCATCTGTTCCAATCGATGCCCGCCTACACGCTCGCCGATTTCGCCTTCGACCTTCCCGCCGAACTGATCGCGCAGTCACCCGCGGCCGCGCGAACCGGCAGCCGGTTGCTGCATGTCGATGCGGCGCGACTGTCCGATTTGGCGTTCGCCGATTTTCCACAGCTGGTGCGCGCGGGCGACCTCCTCGTCTTCAACGACACCCGCGTGATCAAGGCTCGCGTATTCGCGCGCAAGGCGACGGGCGGCAAGGTCGAGATGCTGGTCGAGCGCGTCATCGCCGACGACGAGGCGTGGGTGCAATTGCGCGCCAGTCACCCGCCCGCCGTCGAATCCTCGTTGCACTTGCCGGGCAATGGGAGCGCCACGGTGATCGCGCGTGACGAGCGGTTCTTTCGCTTGCGATTCGCCGGTACCGGACCGTTTGTCGATTGGCTCGATCAATACGGCGAGGTCCCGCTCCCGCCTTACATCGCGCGCCGGCCGGGCGATGAGGACGCGGCGCGCTACCAGACCGTGTATGCGCGCGAACCCGGCGCAGTCGCCGCACCGACGGCCGGCCTGCATTTCGACGAGGCAATGCTCGCCGCACTGGCCGCTCGCGGCGTCGCACGCGCCTTCGTGACGCTGCATGTCGGCGCAGGGACCTTCCAGCCCGTACAGGTGGAAGACCTTGCGCAACACCCGATGCACAGCGAGTGGTATCGCATTCCACAAGAGACGGCCGACGCCGTGGCGGCCACGCGTGCCCGGGGCGGCCGCATCCTCGCGGTCGGCACCACCAGCCTGCGCGCCCTGGAATCGGCGGCCGCCAGCGACGGCGTGCGCGCCGGATCGGCAGAAACGACGCTTTTCGTGACGCCGGGATTCCGGTTCCGTGTCGTCGACCGCCTGCTCACAAACTTCCATCTTCCGAAATCGACGCTGCTGATGCTCGTGTCCGCGTTCGCGGGCTATGAAACGATCCGCGCGGCTTACGCCCACGCCATTGCCGCCAACTACCGTTTTTTCAGCTACGGCGATGCGATGCTGCTCGAACGGGCGCCCCTGCCGGCCGATATCTGACGTCAAAGCCCGACACTCGCCGTTGACAAGCGTCGCCGGTTGGCGACAATCGTGCCCAAGTCTGTTCCTTGTACAACAAAACCGACGGGCGGACGGCGAGACCTGGCTGGTTTGTCTTGGCATCATCGGGGCAACGCGCTACTCTGGCGCCAACTGAATTCGTAGCGGAAACCGCCCGACTTTCATTCCGGGACACGGAATCCGCGATTCCATGAAGACTGCTCGTTCCCCGGTTTTTGCGCGGATGGCCGCGGCGTGTGGAATGCTCACCCTCTTCGCGGTGGCATTGACGGCCTCTCCCGCACAAGCGGCCCGCGTCGGCGTCCTCTCCAACAACTACGCGGCCGCCACGGCGGCGGATTTTGCGTCCAAGATCGCCGGCCATACGTTCACCGGTGTGGACACATCGACGAGCGTGCCTACGCTGGCGTCGCTGCTCGGCGCATACGACGTGCTGCTCGTGTTCGAGGACGGCAGATATGCCAATTCGCTGGGTGTCGGCAACGTTGCCGCCGCTTTCGCCAACACGGGTCGCGCAGTGGTTCTGGGCACGTTCTATGACCAGGATCGCAGCGATGAAAGCAACCCGGCGCTGGCCAGCCAGGCCCACGGTTGGGGAGCGCTCGAATTGATCGATCCCGACACGACCGACGGAACCGGCGTGCGGACCGATGTGAGCGGTGTACCGAATTTTCCGCGTACGCTGGACCCCGCCAGCATTGTCGTCCACCCGTTGACGGCAGGCGTGACCGCGCTGTCCGCGACATCGGGGTTCGCCGGAGGCAATCAGGCGAAGCCCGGAACCAAGGTCCTTGCCAACTGGACGCAGTTGAACGCGCGTGGCCTGCCGGATCCCGCCATCGCCTTTCGCATCACCGGCGCGGCATGTGTCGTCCAGATCGGCATCGCCCCGGATTACGCTGTCGGCATAGGCGCCGGATACGGCAACTTCACCGGCAGCTTCTATGTTCTCTGGAAAAACGCATTCGACTACGCGGCGACGTCCTGCGGCACGGATCCGAAGATTCCGACGCTCTCCGACGGCGGCCTTGCGCTGACCGTGCTGCTCGTCATCGCGATCGCGTTTTCGCAGCGGCGGCGCATCGTCCGCAGCCGCTAGCCGGATCCGTCGCCGCGCGCTGCGCCGCGGGCGCGAAAGGCGTTCCCTCCATGCGCTTCTCCGTCTTCGCCACGTCGGGTGCCGCCCGCCGCGGCCGGCTCGAACTCGCGCACGGCATCGTCGAAACGCCGGTGTTCATGCCCGTCGGCACGTACGGCACCGTCAAGGCGATGGCGCCGCATGAGTTGATCGACGTCGGCGCGCAAATCGTGCTGGGCAACACGTTCCACCTGTGGCTGCGCCCGGGTATGGACGTCATCGCCGCGCACGGAGGGCTGCACCGCTTCATGGGCTGGGACCGCCCGATCCTGACCGATTCCGGCGGCTTCCAGGTGTGGAGCTTGGGACCGCTGCGCAAGGTCGCCGAGGAAGGCGTCGCGTTCGCGTCGCCGGTGAACGGAGACAAGCTCTTCCTGTCCCCGGAATTGTCGATGCAGATCCAGCGCGCGCTCGACGCGGACATCGTGATGGTGTTCGACGAGTGCACGCCGTGGCCGGCCACCCGCGATGAGGCGGCCGAATCGATGGCGTTGTCGCTGCGCTGGGCGCGGCGGTCGCGTGACGCGTTCGAAGACGCAGGCAACCCGAACGCACTGTTCGGAATCGTGCAGGGCGGAATGTACGACGACTTGCGCGACGAATCGCTGGCAGGACTTGCCCAAATCGGCTTCGACGGTTTCGCGATCGGCGGCTTGTCGGTCGGCGAGCCCAAGGAGGAAATGCTGCGCGTGCAGGCGCACGTCGCGCCGCGGCTGCCCGCCGACCGGCCGCGCTATCTGATGGGCGTGGGCACGCCGGAGGACCTGGTCGCGGGAGTCACGGCGGGCATCGACATGTTCGACTGCGTCATGCCGACGCGCAACGCGCGCAACGGGTGGCTCTTCACCCGCTTCGGCGACATCAAGATTCGCAACGCCCGGTACAAGGCGGACACGCAGCCGCTGGACGCAGCCTGCGGCTGCCTCGCGTGCCGCCGCTTCACGCGCGCCTACCTGCATCACCTCAACCGGGTCAACGAGATTCTGGGCGCCCGGCTGGCGACGATCCACAACCTCTTCTACTACCACCAGTTGATGGCGGAATTGCGCGGGGCCATCGCGGACGACACCCTGGCAGGCTTCGTCCAGCGCTTCAAGGCGGACAGGGGCCGCATGGTAGAATCGTAAGCTTTCCGCTAGTCTCGCGTCACCGCAGCGGACACCAATAAACCATCCGGCGTCGCCGGCTTCAAGCCGGCATCGCGGATGCACGATGTCTAGAGGAGGGCTTTCCGTGTTGATCTCCAACGCATACGCACAAGCACCCGGCGGGTTGCCCGGTGGCGACCTGATGACATTCCTGCCGATGATCGCCATCTTCGTCGTGTTCTACTTTCTGCTGATTCGGCCGCAGCAGAAGCGCGCCAAGGAAACGCGGGCGATGCTGGAAGCGCTGCAAAAGGGCGACGAGGTCGTTACGACGGGCGGCATGGTCGGCAAGATTTCCAGGCTGAGCGACCAGTATGCGAGCGTCGAGATCGCGCCCAACGTCGAAATCAACGTGCAACGCGGGGCCATCGCACAGCTCCTGCCAAAAGGCACGATCAAGGGATTATGACAACCCGCCCCTGGGCGCCATCCACCTGACACCGGCCGTACGACATGAATCGCTATCCGCTCTGGAAGTACATCGTGATCGCCATCGCGCTCGTCGTCGCCATCCTGTACACGCTGCCCAATTTCTTTCCGGAAGTGCCGGCCGTGCAGGTCAGCGCGCCCAAGGTCAAGGTCGACACCGCCTTGCTTGGAACGGTCGAGGACGCGCTCAAGGCGGCGAACGTGCCCTATCGCGGGGCGGTGCTCGACGCGACCGGCATCAAGGTCCGCTTTGCCGACACGGACACGCAGTTGAAAGCGAAGGACGTCATCCAGGCAAAGCTCGGCGACAACTACATCGTCGCATTGAACCTGCTGTCGTCGTCGCCTGCGTGGCTGACGTCGATCGGCGCGCTGCCGATGTACCTGGGACTGGACCTTCGCGGCGGCGTGCATTTCCTGCTGCAGGTCGACATGAAGGCCGCGCTCGACAAGGCCGGCGACCGCTACACAACGGACATCCGCTCGCTGTTGCGCGGCGAAAAGGTGCAGTACGGCGGCATCGCGCGCGACGGCGGCAACGTGGTGATGCGCTTCAAGGACGGCGCCGAGCGAATCAAGGCGCGCACCGCCATCGAGAAGAACTACCCCGACCTCGCGTTGCGCGACGCCGAAGGAGGTGCCGGCAGTGGCGACCTGCTGCTCATCGCGGGCCTGAAGCCCGAAGCGCAGAAGCGCATCCAGGAAGGCGCGGTCCAGCAAAACATCCAGATCCTGCGCAATCGCGTGAACGAACTCGGTGTGGCCGAGCCGATCATCCAACAGCAGGGCGCCGAGCGCGTCGTCGTGCAGCTGCCCGGCGTGCAGGATACGGCGCGCGCGAAGGACATCCTGGGCCGCACCGCGTCGCTCGAGATCCGGATGGTCAACGAGGATCCGGGAGCGCTGGAAGCCGCGCGCGCGGGCAACGTGCCGTTCGGCAGCGACCTCTTCGTCGAGCGCGATGGCCAGACAGTGCTGGTCAAGCGGCAGGTCGTCCTGACCGGCGATCGCATCAACGACGCGCAGCCCGGATTCGACCAGCGCACCAGCGAGCCCGCCGTGCACGTCAACCTGGACGGCAGCGGCGCGCGCATCTTCAAGGAAGTGACGCGCGACAATGTGGGCAAGCGGATGGCGATCGTGCTGGTCGAGAAGGGAAAGGCAGAAGTCATCACCGCGCCGGTGATCCGCGAGGAAATCGGCGGCGGCCGCGTCCAGATCAGCGGCCGCATGACCACGCGCGAAGCCAGCGACGTGGCGCTGCTGATGCGCGCCGGCGCGCTGGCCGCGCCGCTGGAAATCGTCGAGGAGCGCACGGTCGGGCCATCGCTCGGTCAGGACAATATCGACAAGGGCTTCAACTCGGTGAAATACGGCTTCATCGTGCTGGCCATCTTCATGTGTATTTATTACGTGCTGATGGGGCTCATCTCGACGCTCGCGCTGTCCTTCAACCTGCTGCTGCTGGTTGCGATCCTGTCGATGCTTCAGGCAACGCTGACGTTGCCGGGCATCGCCGCCATCGCGCTCGCGCTGGGCATGGCAATCGACTCCAACGTGCTGATCAACGAACGCATCCGCGAAGAGCTTCGCTGGGGCGCCACGCCGCACGCGGCGCTGCAAGCCGGCTACGAGCGCGCATGGAACACGATTCTGGACTCGAACGTGACGACGCTCATCGCCGGTATCGCGCTTCTCATCTTCGGCAGCGGGCCCGTCCGCGGATTCGCCGTCGTGCACTGCCTGGGCATCCTGACGTCGATGTTCTCGGCGGTCTTCGTGTCGCGCGGCATCGTCGCGCTGATCTACGGCGGCCGCAAGAAGCTGGATGGCATATCGATCGGCCAGGTGTGGCGACCCGCCACGGCCGCCGCGCCAAAGGCCTGATCCGGATGTAGGACCCTGTTCCCGCTCGGTTCGCGACAGGACGATCGCGCGGGAACAACGCTTTTTCGCAAAAAGGCTCGACGATGGAATTCTTCAGAATCACCCGCGACATCCCGTTCATGCGGTTCGCGTTGACGTTCAACGTGATCTCGCTGGTGACGTTCCTGCTCGCGGTATTCTTCCTGGCCACCAAGGGCCTCAACCTCGGCGTGGATTTCCGCGGCGGCACGGTCATCGAGGTGACGTATGCGCATCCGGTGGACTTCTCCCATGTTCGCACGGCTATCGACAAGCTCAACATCGGAGAATATTCGGCGCAGAGTTTCGGCCGCTCCGACACCGCGCTCATCAGGCTACCGCTCAAGGAAGGCGTGTCCAGCGCGCAGCTGTCGGACCGCGTGATGGCGGAACTGCGCGCCGACGACCCCTCGGCCAAGCAGCAGCGCGTCGAATTCGTCGGGCCACAGGTCGGCCGCGAACTCTATGAGAATGGCGCGCTCGCGCTCCTGCTCGTTTCGCTCGGCATCGTCGCGTACCTTGCGCTTCGCTTCGAATGGCGCTTTGCGATCGCGGCAATCGTCGCCAACCTGCACGACGTCGTAATCATCCTGGGCTTCTTTGCGCTGTTCCAGTGGGAGTTCTCGCTGCCGGTGCTGGCGGCGATCCTTGCCGTTCTCGGCTACTCGGTCAACGAATCGGTGGTGATCGCCGACCGGATCCGCGAAAACTTCCGCAAGATGCGCAAGGCCACCGTCACGCACGTGATCGACAACGCGATCACCAGCACGATTTCGCGCACGATCATCACGCACGGGAGCACGCTGATGATGGTGCTGTCGATCCTGTTCTTCGGCGGCGAGACGCTGCACTTCTTCGCGCTGGCGCTGACGATCGGCATCTGCTTCGGCATCTACTCGTCGGTGCTGGTGATGGCCCCCCTCGTCATGTGGATGGGCGTATCCCGCGAAGACCTGGTCAAGCCGGAGAGAAAGACCGGTCCCGGCGGCGAAAAGATCCTGCCGTAGGGGACGCCGGCGACACCTCGCCGGTCTGCCAATCCGACCCCACGCCAGTGCTGACTACGCTTTTCTACACACTCTTCGCGCTCGATCAGACGATCGCGAACATGGCGTCCCAATACGGGCCGTGGCTCTACGCGATCCTGTTCCTGGTGATCTTCGCGGAAACCGGTCTCGTCGTGTTCCCGTTCCTGCCCGGCGATTCCATCCTGTTCATCGCCGGCACGGTCGTCGCCACCGCCGGCCTCAACGCCCATGCGCTGGTGGCAGTACTGATCGCAGCCGCAGTCCTGGGCGATTCGGTCAATTACGCGATCGGCCACTACGTCGGACCCAAGGTCTACGACAGGCCCGATTCGCGCTGGTTCAAGCAGGAACACCTGCGCCGCACGCAGGCGTTCTACGACAAGTATGGTGCCATCACGATCATCATCGGCCGCTTCGTTCCCATCATCCGCACGTTCGCGC
Organism: uncultured beta proteobacterium; assembly: GCA_963828045.1. Taxonomy (GTDB): domain Bacteria; phylum Pseudomonadota; class Gammaproteobacteria; order Burkholderiales; family Casimicrobiaceae; genus VBCG01. Next base: position 597,991 of record CAWHCM010000002.1, read on the forward strand.
CCTTCCTGGCCGGCGTGGCAGGCATGACCTACCGCAGGTTCCTGTCGTACAACGTGATCGGCGGCGTGGCTTGGATCAGCCTGCTGGTCTACGCAGGCTACCTGTTCGGCAACATCCCGTGGGTCAAGCAGAACCTCTCGCTGATCGTGATCGCGATCGTCGTCGTCTCGCTGATACCGGCGATCACGACCTTCATCCGCGAACGCCGCGGAAGCAAATGACGCGGAGTGGTCAGACGCGTTTGGCGAGTTCGGCGGCCTTGCCGACGTAGGTCGAGGGCGTCAGCGCCTTGAGTCGCGCCTTGGCGTCCCCAGGCAGCGCGAGCTCGTCGATGAATGCGTGCAGTGATTCGCGCGTCATACCCGACTTGCCCCGCGTCAGCGCTTTCAGCTTCTCGTAAGGATTGGCCACGCCGTAGCGCCGCATCACGGTCTGGATGGGTTCCGCCAGCACTTCCCAGTTGGCGTCCAAGTCCGCCGCCATCCGCGCGGCGTCGACCTCGAGCTTGTCCATGCCTTGCCGCAGCGACGTCCAGCCGAGGAGCGTGTACCCGAGCGCGACTCCCATGTTGCGCAGGACCGTCGAGTCGGTTAGGTCGCGCTGCCAGCGCGACACCGGCAGCTTTTCCGCGAGGTGGCGCAGCATCGCATTGGCGAGCCCAAGGTTTCCCTCGGAGTTCTCGAAGTCGATCGGGTTGACCTTGTGCGGCATCGTCGACGAGCCCACCTCGCCGGCTTTCACTCTCTGCCGGAAATATCCGAGCGACACGTAGCCCCAAGTGTCGCGGTCGAAATCGATGAGGATCGTGTTGGCGCGGGCGATCGCGTCGAAGAGCTCGGCCATGTAGTCGTGCGGCTCGATCTGCGTCGTGTAGGGATTGAATTCGAGTCCCAGTCCCGCGACGAGCCGGGCCGAAAGGCGCTCCCAGTCGACGCCCGGATAGGCGGCAACGTGAGCGTTGTAATTGCCGACGGCGCCATTGGCCTTGCCCTTGATCGGCACGCGCTCTATCGCGGCGATCTGTCGTTCGATGCGCGCGTAGACGTTGGCGAATTCCTTGCCGAGCGTCGTCGGCGTGGCCGGCTGGCCGTGCGTGCGCGACAGCATCGGCACCGCGGCGTTGGCATGCGCGAGCTCGCGAAACGACGCGGCGATGTCGCGCAGCACGGGCAGAAGCACGTCCTGCCGCGCGGCCGCGAGCGCCAGCGCGTGCGCGAGATTGTTGATATCCTCCGACGTGCACGCAAAGTGGATGAACTCGGCGACGCGCGCCACATCCGGAACGGCGGCGAAGCGCTCCTTCAGCCAATACTCGACCGCCTTGACGTCGTGGTTGGTCCGCTGCTCGATTTCCTTGACGCGCGCCGCATCGCCGGGCGCAAACGTCCGCATCGCCTGCTCCAGCGCCGCGCGCGCGGATGCCGCAAAAGGCGGCACTTCCGCAATCGCGGGATCGTCGGACAGAGCGATGAGCCACGCGAGTTCGACGCGCACGCGATAGCGGATGAGGCCGAACTCGCTGAAGTGTTCGCGGAGGGCTGCAACCTTGCCGGTGTAGCGGCCGTCGAGCGGCGACAGCGCGGTGAGCGACGGAAATTCGGCGGCGGCGGACACGATGCAGCGGTTGCAGTTGGGCGTTTCGCAGTCGGTTGGTTTCAGCTCGCGCGAGGCTTGCGAAGTGTAGCATGCGGTGCGGCCTGCCGAGGGCGGGCGCACCGCGTGCGTTGCGCGCCGCCCGAGAAGGAAACGCGACCAGCGCCGATGCTATACTTTCCGTCCGCCATCAGACATTCCCGATCCGTGCTGAACCTGATCTCCTCCCCGACGAGCCCGTATGTGCGCAAGGTGCGCATCGCTCTCGCGGAAAAGAAAATCGAATATCAGATTCGCGACGTCTCGCCGTGGGAACCGGGCAATCCGGTCCACAACCACGGTCCGCTGGGAAAGGTGCCGGTGCTCGTGCTGGACGACGGTACGCATCTGTTCGACTCGCGCGTTATCGTCGAATACATCGACACGGTGAGCCCGGTATCGCGGCTCATCCCGGAGCCCCACCGGCAGCGCATCGAAGTCAAGCGCTGGGAAGCGCTCGCCGATGGCATCTGCGACGCGACGCAGGCGATCGTGCTCGAACGCCGGCGGCTGCCTAAGCAGCAGAACCCGGAGTGGATAGAGCGCCAGCGGCAGAAGATCGCGGCGGGTGTGGCCGAGCTGGCGCGCGAACTCGACGAAAACGCGTGGTGCAACGGCGAGGCCTATTCGCTGGCCGACATCGCCACCGGCTGCGCGCTGGGCTATCTCGACCTGCGCTATGCCGAGCTCGATTGGCGGCGCGAGTACCCCAACCTGGCGCGGCTCGCCGACAAGCTCGCGAAGCGGCCGTCGTTCCAGGAAACCGCGCCGCCCGCCTCCTAACGCGCGCTTCGACCTTCGCTCGCCGGAGCGCTTCGGCAGCCGCGTGCGTATCAGTTGACCTGCTTCAACTGGTCCAGGATCGCCGGGTTTTCCAGAGTGGAGGTGTCCTGCTTGATCTCCTCGTCCTTGGCGATCGAGCGCAGCAGGCGGCGCATGATCTTGCCCGAGCGCGTCTTGGGAAGATTCTCCCCGAAGCGAATGTCCTTCGGCTTGGCGATTGGCCCGATTTCCTTCGCCACCCAGTCGCGCAGTGCCTTCGCGATCTTGTCGGCCTCGGCACCCTCCGGCCGCGACTGCTTCAGCACGACGAACGCGCACACGGCCTCGCCGGTGAGGTCGTCGGGACGGCCGACGACGGCGGCTTCCGCCACCAGCGGATTGGCGACCAGCGCGGATTCGATTTCCATCGTGCCCAGCCGGTGTCCCGAGACGTTCAGCACGTCGTCGATGCGGCCCATGATCCGGATGTAGCCCTCGAGGTCGCGGCTGGCGCCATCCCCAGCCAGGTAATACTTGCCGTGGAAATCGTCGGGGTAGTAACTCGACTTGTAGCGGTCCGGGTCGCCCCAGATCGTGCGGATCATCGCCGGCCATGGACGCTTGATGACCAAAATGCCGCCCTTGCCGAGTTCGACCGAGTGCCCGGTTTCGTCGACGATGTCGGCCATGATGCCGGGCAGCGGGAACGTGCACGAGCCGGGCTTGAGCGGCGTGACACCCGGCAGCGGCGTGATCAGGTGGCAGCCGGTCTCCGTCTGCCACCACGTGTCGACGATCGGGCAGCGCGATCCGCCGACCGTCTGGTAGTACCACATCCACGCTTCCGGATTGATCGGCTCGCCTACCGTGCCCAGGATGCGCAGCGATGACAGGTCGTATTTCTTCGGCAGTTCGCCGCCGGCCTTGATCAGCGAGCGGATCGCCGTGGGCGCCGTGTAGAACACCGTGACCTTGTGATCCTGGATCATCTTCCAGAAGCGGCCGGCATCCGGATACGTCGGCACGCCCTCGAAGATGATCTCGGTGGCGCCGCACGCCAGCGGGCCATAGGCAATGTACGTGTGGCCCGTCACCCAGCCCACGTCGGCCGTGCACCAGAAGATGTCCGCCGGCTTGTAGTCGAACGTCCACTTCATCGTCAGGATTGCCTGCAGCAGGTAACCCCCCGTCGAATGCTGGACGCCCTTGGGCTTGCCGGTAGAACCCGACGTGTACAGGATGAACAGCGGATGTTCCGCGTTGACCCATGTCGGCTCGCACGTGTCCGGCTGTTTCGCGACGGCGTCGTGCCACCACACGTCTCGGCCGGCCTGCATCGGGATGGCCGACCCGGTGCGCTTGTAGACGAATACGGTCTTGATGCCGTCGCACCCGCCCAGCGCGATGGCCTCGTCGACGACTTTCTTCAGTGGAATTTCGCGGCCGCCGCGGAACTGGCCGTCGGCGGCGATGATCGCCACGGCGCCCGCGTCGACGATGCGTTCCTGGATGCTCTTCGCGGAAAAGCCGCCGAAGACGACCGAATGCGTGGCGCCGATGCGCGCGCACGCCTGCATGGCCACAACCGCCTGGATCGACATCGGCATGTACACGAGGACGCGGTCGCCCTGTCTGATGCCAGACGCCTTCAGCGCGTTCGCGAAACGGCAGACGTCGTGGTAGAGCGCCTTGTACGTGATCGTGGTGATGGTGCCGTCGTCGGCCTCGAAGATGATCGCGACCTTGTCCGGCTGCGTCGTGAGGTGCCGGTCAAGACAGTTGTACGACGCGTTCAATTCACCGTCGTAAAACCACTTGAAGAACGGCGCGTTCGATTCGTCGAGCGTCTTCGTGAACGGCTTGTGCCACAGCACGTTCTCGCGCGCATGCCGGGCCCAGAAGCCCTCGAAGTCGCGCTCGGCCTCCGCGCACATCGCCTTGTACGCGGCCATGCCGGAGATGTTCGCCTGCTTGACGAAGGCCTCGGAAGGCGGGAATACGCGGTTTTCCTGCAGGACCGACTCGATAGCGGACGACATGGGGCGCTCTCCTCCATGAACTGCGACGGGACTGATGATTTTCACTGCCGGGATTCGCGAGTCTAACCAAACCGCGGCGAGGGGCGCAATGACGGGGATCAATGCCGGCGCCCGCGGCACCGCAATGGGCATCCGGGTCGCGATGGTAGACTCGTCGGTTGCCCTACCCTCCCTTCGAGTCCGCCGATGACCGCGATCCGCCAGCACGACTTCATCCAAAGCGTCGCCGACGCGCTGCAGTTCATCTCCTACTACCACCCGCAGGACTACATCGAGGCGCTGGCCACCGCCTACCGCGCCGAGGAATCCCAGGCTGCCAAGGATGCGATCGCGCAGATCCTCACCAATTCGCGGATGTGCGCGGAAGGACACCGGCCCATCTGCCAAGACACGGGCATCGTCGTCGCATTCGTGAAGATCGGGATGGACGTGAAGTGGGAGGGCGTGACGATGTCGCCGGCCGACATGGTCAACGAAGGCGTGCGTCTCGCCTACATGGATCCCGACAACCGCCTGCGCGCATCGATCGTCGCCGACCCGGCGGGCGCCCGCAAGAATACGCGCGACAACACGCCGGCAGTCATCCATTTCGATCTCGTCCCCGGAAACACCGTGGAGGTGAAGATCGCGGCCAAGGGCGGCGGATCGGAGAACAAGTCGAAGTTCGTCATGCTGAATCCTTCCGACTCGATCGTCGATTGGGTGCTGCGGACGGTGCCGACGATGGGCGCCGGCTGGTGTCCGCCCGGCATGCTGGGCATCGGCATCGGCGGTTCGGCCGAAAAGGCGATGGTGCTCGCCAAGGAGTCGTTGATGGAACCCATCGACATGCACGCGCTGCTGGCGCGGGGACCAGCCAGCAAGCTCGAAGAACTGCGCGTCGAACTCTACGACAAGGTCAATGCGCTGGGCATTGGCGCGCAGGGCTTGGGCGGCCTCTCGACGGTGCTCGACGTGAAGATCCTCGACTACCCGACGCATGCCGCGTCCAAACCGGTCGGCATGATTCCCAACTGTGCGGCAACGCGCCATGCGCATTTCACGCTCGACGGCTCGGGTGTGGCGAAGCTCGATCCGCCCGACCTTTCGCGATGGCCCGATGTCCAGTGGACGCCGTCCCCGACGGCCACGCGGGTCGACCTCGACACGTTGACGCGCGGGAAAGTGGCGGCGTGGAAGCCCGGGCAGAGCTTGCTCCTCAACGGCAGGCTGCTGACCGGCCGGGACGCCGCACACCAACGCATCGCCGACATCTTCGCGGCGGGAGGAACCCTGCCGGACGGCGTCGACTTCACCAACCGCGCCATCTACTACGTGGGACCGGTGGATCCGGTGCGCGACGAAGCGGTCGGGCCTGCCGGACCCACGACGGCCACGCGCATGGACAAGTTCACCGAGATGATGCTCGCGAAGACGGGCCTCCTCGCGATGGTCGGCAAGGCGGAGCGCGGCCCCGTGGCGATCGAGGCGATCCGCAAGCACGGCGCTGCCTACCTGATGGCCGTCGGCGGCGCCGCGTATCTCGTGTCGAAGGCGATACGCGCGTCGCGCGTCGTGGCGTTCGGCGACCTCGGCATGGAAGCCATCTACGAATTCACCGTCAAGGACATGCCGGTCACCGTCGCGGTCGACGCCCGGGGAACGTCGGTGCACCACACCGCGCCGCGAGAATGGCAGGCAAGGATCGGCAAGATTCCCGTCCTCGCGCAATGACGTCGCCACGGGAGCCATTCCGCCTCTGACGCACCTGCTGTTTGCCGCCAGCCCGCGCAGGCTGGGCAGTGCCTATGATGGCACGAAGTGTGCTTCGATTATGGGTTCGACCCAAAGCATGTCTACCCCTTGAAAATCGTCAATCGCCTGCGCCGCCACCTGTCTCCGCTCGCCGGCGACTCGGTGACGACGCTGAATCTGCCGCCGGTGCGGATGGGCTTGCTCACCAAGCTCAACCTGTTGACGGTCGGCTTGATCTTCCTAACGGCGGTCGCGCTGTCGGTATTCCACTTCGCACAACAGTGGCGCGACGACGAGCAGCAGTTGCGGTACCAGGGCGCGACGATGCTCGGCGTCATGGCGCAGCTCGCGGAATACGGCCTCTTCGCGTCGGACAAAGCATATCTCGAGCAGATGCTGGACAGCGTCAGCAACGATCCGGACGTTGCGTATGCCGGCGTTTTCGACGCCAAGGGCGAGTTGCTCATCGAACGCCGCTTCGCCTCCGGCCTTGGCAGCGCGCAACTGCCGCCGCTCCAGCCTTCGCAAACGCCGCGCATGCCCGGCCATGTCGCCGACCACGAGGTCACGCTTGGCGGCATGCGCTATATCGAGCTCGTCGCCTTCGTGAGCCGGCCGCGCCGGGCGACTGCGGCGTTCGCCGGCGAGACGCCCCAAGTGGCAGTGGCGCAGCCGAAGGCCGGGGATCCGCCGCTGGGCTTCTTGCGCTTAGGGCTGACGCAGCCGGTGCAGCGCCGCCTCTTCCGCGAGCAGATGGTCGGCGCGATCGCCGTCGTGCTCGCATTGCTGGTGTTCGCGATCATCGCCACGCTGCTGCTCACGCGGCGGCTCGTGGCGCCGATGCACCGGCTGATGCGCGCGGCGCGCGCGGTCGGCGCAGGGCGCCTCGATGTCTATGTGCCCGCGCATTCGTCCGACGAACTGGGCCTTCTGACGCACACGTTCAACCACATGACGCAAAAGCTGGGCGAATCGCAATCGGAGGTCGCCAACTACCAGCGCACGCTGGAAGACAAGGTCACGCAGCGCACCAAGGAGCTGGAGATCGCTACCGCGCAGGCCTACAAGCTCGCGCAGCACGATATCCTGACCGGCCTCCCCAACCGTTCGCTTCTCAACCAGCGCCTGAAGCAGATCCTGGCGCTCGCACAACGGGACAGCACGCACGTCGGGTGCCTGTTCCTCGACTTCGATCACTTCAAGCGCATCAACGACACGCTGGGCCACGACGCCGGCGACCAGCTGCTGCAGGCGATCGCGCAGCGGCTCATCAGCGCGGTGCGCGAGAGCGACACGGTTGCGCGGCTGGGCGGCGACGAATTCGTCATCGTGCTGCCCGGGCTCGATCCCGAGCACGCGGCCTTCGAGGTGATGGCGGTGCTGACGCGCGTGCGCGAATCGTTCCTGGCGCCGTTTCGCCTGTCCGACCAAATGCCCACGCTCACGTGCTCGATCGGCGTCGCGATGTATCCGCTGGACGCAGGCGACGGCGGCAACCTCATCAAGCAGGCGGATACGGCGATGTACGCCGCCAAGGAGGCGGGCCGCAACGCGTACCGCTTCTACACCGCCGATATGAACGCGCGCGTGCAATTGCGCCTGCAACTCGAGACGGACATGCGCCGCGGTCTCATGGACGACGAATTCTTCCTGGTCTACCAGCCGCAGATCGAAATGAAGACCGGGCGCGCATGCGGTGTCGAGGCGCTGCTGCGCTGGCGCGACCCGGAGCGCGGCGTGATCTCGCCGGCCGAGTTCATACCTATTGCCGAGGAATCCGGCATGATCCAGGCGCTGGGTGCGCGGGTGCTGCGAGACGCCTGCCGGCAGGTCATGCAATGGCACCGCCTCAACATGCCGCTGCGATTGTCGGTGAACCTGTCCGTGCAGCAGTTGCAGCACGACAGCTGGCTCTCGGTGGTCGAGGAGGCGCTAACCGCGAGCGGCCTCGCGCCGGCGCATCTCGACCTGGAGATCACCGAGAGCGTCATCATCACGCACCCCGAGAAGGCGGTGGCCACGCTCATGAAGTTAAAACAGATGGGCGTGTCCATCACGATCGACGACTTCGGCACCGGCTACTCCAGCCTGTCGTACCTCGCGCGGCTGCCCATCCAGGGCGTCAAGATCGACCAGCGCTTCGTCCACGGGCTGGAGAAGAACCGCAACGACGAGGCGATCGCGCAGGCGATCATCGCGTTGTCGCACTCGCTCGGGCTGCGCTGCATCGCCGAGGGCGTTGAAACCGCGGCGCAGTTCAACTTCCTGCGCGCGCACGGTTGCGAGGAGGCGCAGGGCTATCTCATCGCACGTCCGCTGCCCGAGGCGCAGTTGCGGTCGTGGTGGCGCACGCAGGAGGAGCGGCGCCACGGCCGCGATCGCCAGGCCGATCTCTGGCAGCGCGAAGCTGAAGAGTAGGCAACCCGCGCTAGGACCCGAGGTCGGCAGGCGCGTCGACGTCGCGCAATACGCCGCTGTCGGCCACTTCGATCAGTTGCACGCTGTCGCGGTTCGCCGCAAGGATGGATTTGGCGCCCTCGTCGCCGGATAGCGCCGCCAACTCTGCGTAATGCGTGCGCGCGAATCCCACCGGATGCCCGCGCACCCCGATGTGCGACGTCGCGGCGATGCCGGCGCCCGCCCGCAGCGCATCCGCGACCACGGCAATCGACGCCGGCGCAATCCACGGCATGTCCGCGAGCGCCACGACCCAACCGTCCGCGTCGGGCGCCGCGCCGACGCCGCACGCGAGGCTGGCACCCATGCCTTCGTCGGCGCGTCCACACTCGACGACCCGCGCTCCGGCGGCGCGCAGGGCATCTGCCAGCATCGAGTCGCCGGGCCGCACGACCGCGACGACCGTCGGCATCGCGGCGATGAGATGCCGGCACGACGCGACACCGACCGCCGTCCCGGAACTGACGCCATGCGAAGCCGACGGCAGCGCGGCGAGCAGCTTGGCGCCGCCAAAGCGCGCGCCGCGTCCGGCGGCGAGCAGGATGCCGGTCAGCTGCACGGAACCCGCGGGCGATTCCTCGCGGCGACTGTGACGGCGGGCCGATCGCCGAGCGTCATTCGGCGAGCAGGCGGAACTTGCCGTCCTTGACGATCACCAGCACGCGGGCGCGTTCGTCCATGCCGTTGTGATTGGTGGCCGACATGTTGAATACGCCCTGCGTTCCGACCACCTCGCGCTCCTTCTCGAGCGAGTCGCGCAACGCGCTGCGGAACGCTTCGGTACCCGGCTTGCCGGCCTTGAGCGCCGCCGGCAGCGCGCGTTCGAGCAGCAATCCTCCGTCCCATACGTTCGCGCCGAAGGTCGCCGGCCGAGTGCCGAATTGCTTCTCGTAGGCCGCGATGTAGGCCAGCGCCACTTTCTTCGTCGGGTTCGAATCGGGAATTTCGTCGATTACGAGCATCGGCCCCGCGGCGAGGATCGTACCCTCGACTTTCTCGCGGCCCAGCTTGATGAAGTCCTCGGTGGCCACCGCATGCGTCTGGTACACGCGTCCCTTGTAGCCCTGGTCGAACAACGTGGCCTGCGGCAGCACGGCGGGTCCGCCGACCGCTGCGATCAGGATCGCATCGGGCTTGGCCGCAAGGAGCTTCAGCACCTGGCCCGTCACGCTCTGGTCGGTGCGAGCGTAGCGTTCGTTGGCGACGATCGCGATGCCGGCCTTCTCGGCCATCGCACGTGAAGACCTTGTACCAGTTCTCGCCGTAGGGGTCGTTGAAGCCGATGAAGCCGACGGTCTTAATGCTGTTCTTGACCATGTGCTTGAGCAGCGCGGCCGCGATGAGATCGTCGTTCTGCGTCGTCTTGAACACCCAGCGCTTCTTCGCGTCGAGCGGCTCGACGACCGACGACGTGCCTACCGTCGCCATCAGCGGCACCTTCGCCTCGGCGATGACGTCCAGGATGGCGAAGGCGTTCGGCGTCGTCGACGGACCGATCAGTGCGTCGATGTGGTTCTCCAGCACCAGCTTCTTGACGTTCTGCACGGCGCGCGTCGTGTCGCCGCCGTCCTCGAGTTGGATGTATTCGATCGTCGCGTCGCCGATTTTCTTCGGCAGCAGGTCGCCGGTGTTCTTCTGGGGTATCCCGATCGCCGACGTGGGACCGGTGGCCGAGACCATGAGGCCGATCTTCACTTGCCCGACAGCGAACATGGACCAGCAAACCGCGATGGCGGCAACGACGAGGCGAACGGGCACGAAGGACTCCTGGAGGAAGGCGAGCGAAGCGCTGCATGCTATGCCGAACACCCGGTCCGGGACAAGTCGAGCTTAGCCGTCAGGCGAATTGGCCGGCCGCGTGGCCGGATGCCCAGGCCCACTGGAAGTTGTAGCCGCCGAGCCAGCCCGTCACGTCGACCACCTCGCCGATGAAATACAGGCCTGGCACCTCCATTGCGGCCATCGTTTTCGACGACAGGCCGCGCGTATCGACGCCGCCGCACGTCACCTCCGCCTTCTGGTACCCGAGCGTGCCCGACGGCAGCACGCGCCAGTCGTGCAGCCGCGCGGCGATTTCCCGCAACCGCGATTCGGGGAGTTGCCGCATCGGCAGCGCCGCGCCGTGCGCCGCGCACCACTGCTGCGCGAACCGCTTGGGCAACCGTTCGCCAAGGAGCGTCGGAAGCTGGGCTCGCGATGAAGCGTGATCGCACAGCCATGCCGCGCCGTCCAGGCCCGGCAGCAGGTCGATCGACAGCGGCGTCCTGCCGTCCCAGTACGACGAGATCTGCAGGATCGCCGGGCCGGACAGCCCGCGATGCGTGAACAGGAGGTTTTCGCGGAATCGCCCACCGTTGCACGCAACCTCGGCATCGACCGACACGCCCGACAGATCGCCGTACTGAGCGAGGGCTTCCGGCGCGAACGCGAGCGGCACGAGACCGGGACGCGGCGGCACGACGGCAAGCCCGAACTGCTCCGCGACGCGATATCCGAACGGCGTGGCGCCGATCTTGGGCACCGACAGGCCGCCGGTGGCGATGACGAGCGATGTGCATCGCACCGGCCCCTGCGACGTCGCAAGCGCGAATCCGTCTGCGCCGCGCTCGACGCGCTCGACCGCGCACGGCATCCGCCACTGCACGCCTCCGAGGTCGCATTCCGCGCGGAGCATGGAGATGACCTGCTGCGCCGTGTCGTCGCAGAACAACTGTCCCAGTTTCTTCTCGTGATACGCGATGCCGTACTTCTCCACCAGCCCGATGAAATCGCGCGGCGTGTAGCGGGCAAGCGCCGAGCGGCAGAAATCCGGATTCTGCGACAGGAAATTCGCCGGGCCGGCACCCCTATTGGTGAAATTGCAGCGGCCGCCGCCCGAGATGCGGATCTTCTCGCCGAGCAGGTGGTAGTGCTCGATCAGCAGCACGCTTCGGCCGCGCTGTCCAGCCTGCGCGGCGCACATCATGCCGGCGGCGCCGGCCCCGATGACGACGACATCGAACGGAAGCATCAGGTCTGCCACGCGCCGATCCACGGTGGGAGGTGTTCCTGCGAAAGTATGGACTGGCGGAGTAGTGGTCCAAATTCGGCCGCCCCGCGCGACCGGTCCTACTCGCTGAAGAAGTCCCGCACCTTGTCGAACCAGCCCTTGGCACGCGGGTTGTGCTTGCCCGGATCCTCTTCGTTGATCTCCTCGAACTCGCGCAGCAGCTCCTTCTGACGAGCCGTGAGCTTGACGGGCGTTTCGATCGCCACGTGACAGTACAGGTCGCCCTGCACCGAGCCGCGGACCGGGCGGATGCCCTTGTTGCGCAGGCGAAAGGTTTGACCCGACTGCGTCTCCGCCGGAACCTTGATCGTGGCGTGCCCGTCGAGCGTCGGAATTTCCAGCTCGCCGCCCAGCGCGGCGGTCGCGAAGCTGATCGGCAGCTCGCAATGCAGATCGGCGCCATCGCGCTGGAACACCTGGTGCGGCTTGAGGCTCACGACCACGTACAGGTCGCCGGAGTGCCCGCCGTTCAAGCCCGCTTCTCCTTCTCCCGTGAGGCGGATGCGATCGTCGGTGTCCACGCCCGCCGGAATCTTCACCGACAGCGTCTTGTATTTCTTCACGCGGCCCGCGCCGTGGCACGTCACGCAGGGCTCAGGAATCACCTTGCCGGTGCCGTGGCATGTGGGACACGTCTGCTGAATGGAAAAGAAGCCCTGCGACACACGGACTTCGCCGCGGCCTCCGCACGTGCCGCACGTCTTGGGTTGCGTGCCCGGCTTGGCGCCCGTGCCGTGGCACGTTTCGCATGCCGCCATGGCCGGAATGCGGATCTTCACTTCCGTGCCGCGCGCGGCATCCTCCAGCGACATCTCGAGGTTGTAGCGCAGGTCCGCGCCGCGGTAGACGCCGCTGCCGCCGCCGCGGCCCTGCTGGCCGAAGATCTCGCCGAAGATGTCGCCGAACGCGTCGGCGAAGCCGCCGAATCCCTCGGGGCCCATGCCGCCGCGACCGCCGCCGAATCCGGCCGAAGGATCGACACCCGCGTGCCCGAACTGGTCGTATGCGGCACGCTTCTTGGGGTCGGTCAGGACTTCGTACGCTTCCTTGGCTTCCTTGAATTTGTCCTCGGAGCCCTTGTCGTCCGGATTGCGGTCCGGATGGTGCTTCATGGCGAGCTTGCGATAGGCCTTCTTGATGTCCTCTTCGGTCGCGTCGCGGCTCAAGCCCAGTGTCGTGTAGTAGTCCCGCTTCGCCATGGTTCCGATTACCCCTTGCAACTTTACTTATGAAGCCCTCGCGGGCCGAATGTCGCCAATCGATTGCGTTTCCACAACGGCAAAGGCCGGATTGAGGGGCGCCCTAAGGCCACCACTCGAATCCGGCCAGATATTACGTCGCGCGTTACCGCCGAGATGTCTTGTTCATCGGCCGCGACGGAATATCGTCATTTCTGGTCCTTGACCTCCGTGAACTCGGCATCGACGACCTTCTCTTCGCCGTGCTGTCCGCCCGCGCCGCCGCCCGCCGATTCCGGTCCTGCCCCCGCGCTGCCCGCCCCCGCGCCGGCCGCGGCCTGCGCCTGCGCATACATGGCTTCGCCCAGCTTCTGCGATGTCTTGGCCAGTTCCTCGGCCTTGGCTTCGAGCTGCTCCTTCGACGCGTCGTTCTGCTTCAGGAGTTCCTCGGCGTCCTTCACCGCGGCCTCGATCTTCGCCTTGTCGTCGGCGCCGACCTTGTCGCCATATTCCCCGACCGACTTCTTGACGCTGTGAACCAGCGCGTCGAGGCTGTTGCGGGCCTGGACGGTTTCCACCATCTTGCGGTCGTCTTCCGCGTGCGCCTCGGCGTCCTTCACCATCTTCTCGATCTCGGCCTCGGACAGGCCCGAGTTCGCCTTGATCGTGATCTTGTTTTCCTTGCCCGTGGCCTTGTCCTTCGCGGACACGTGCAGGATGCCGTTGGCGTCGATGTCGAACGTGACCTCGATCTGCGGCGTGCCGCGCGGCGCGGGCGGAATGCCCTCGAGGTTGAACTGGCCCAGGCTCTTGTTGCCGCCTGCCACGTCGCGCTCGCCCTGCAGCACGTGGATCGTCACCGCGCCCTGGTTGTCGTCCGCCGTCGAGAACACCTGTTGCGCCTTGGTCGGGATCGTCGTGTTCTTCTTGATGAGCTTGGTCATCACGCTGCCGAGCGTTTCGATGCCCAGCGACAGCGGCGTCACGTCGAGCAGCAGCACGTCCTTGACGTCGCCCTTCAGCACGCCGCCCTGGATGGCCGCGCCCACGGCGACCGCCTCGTCGGGATTCACGTCCTTGCGCGGGTCCTTGCCGAAGAATTCCTTCACCTTGTCCTGCACCTTCGGCATGCGCGTCTGGCCGCCGACTAAGATGACGTCGGAAATGTCGGACATCTTGACGCCCGCATCCTTGATCGCGACGCGGCAGGGCTCGATCGTGCGCTCGATCAGGTCCTCGACCAGCGCCTCGAACTTGGCGCGCGTGATCTTCATCGCCAGGTGCTTCGGCCCGGACTGGTCGGCCGTGATGTACGGCAGGTTGATTTCCGTTTGCTGCGACGACGACAGCTCGATCTTCGCCTTTTCAGCCGAATCCTTGAGCCGCTGCAGCGCCAGCACGTCGTTCTTGAGGTCGACGCCGGATTCCTTCTTGTACTCGGTCACGACGTAGTCGATGAGCCGCTGGTCGAAGTCTTCACCACCGAGGAACGTGTCGCCGTTGGTCGACAGGACCTCGAACTGGTGCTCGCCTTCGACGTTGGCGATCTCGATGATCGAGATGTCGAACGTGCCGCCGCCCAAGTCGTAGACGGCGATCTTGCGGTCGCCTTCCTTCTTGTCCATGCCGAACGCCAGCGCAGCCGCCGTCGGCTCGTTGATGATCCGCTTGACCTCGAGGCCCGCGATCTTGCCGGCGTCCTTGGTCGCCTGCCGCTGCGAGTCGTTGAAGTACGCCGGCACCGTGATCACGGCCTCGGTCACTTCCTCGCCCAGGTAATCCTCGGCGGTCTTCTTCATCTTGCGCAGCACCTCGGCCGAGACCTGCGGCGGCGCGATCTTCTTGCCGCGCACTTCGACCCAGGCGTCGCCGTTGTCCGCCTTGACGATCCGGTAGGGCATCAGGTTGATGTCCTTCTGCACCTCTTTTTCCTCGAACTTGCGGCCGATCAAGCCGCTTGATCGCGTACAGCGTGTTCTTGGGATTGGTGACCGCCTGCCGCTTGGCCGACGCGCCCACCAGTATTTCGCCGTCTTCCTGGTACGCGACGACCGAAGGGGTCGTGCGTGCACCCTCCGAATTTTCGATGACCTTGGGCGTGCCGCCTTCCATGATGGCGACGCAGCTGTTCGTGGTGCCCAGGTCGATGCCGATGATCTTGCCCATGATGTGAAACCTCCGTGATTCGAATGCGAATGAATGTGAATCGCCTGGTCGTCAGGTGGGGATTTTTCGTCGCCAATCAACCCAGCCAAGCACCCGTAACGAGATTCCGATTCAGAATGTGCCTATGCTCTTTGCCGTCAGGCCGTTTCGGCCTTGTTCTTCGCCACGGTCACCAGCGCCGGTCGCAGCACCCGGTCGTTGAGGACGTAGCCTTTCTGGAAGACGTCGACGACGGTGCTGGGCGGCTGGTCGGAGTCGACCATCTGCATCGCCTGGTGGCGGTGCGGGTCGTACTTCTCGCCGACCGGATTCAACTCGACGATCTGCGCGCGGTCGAACGACGACTGCAGCGCTTTCAGGGTAAGGTCGGCGCCGGCGCGCAGCGAATCGAGCGAGACATCGCCGGCGGCGAGCGTCTTCTCCAGCGCGTCCTTTACCGGCAGCAGGTCTTCGGCGAAACGCTCGACCGCATACTTGTGCGCCTTCACGATGTCGGCCTGTGCCTGCTTGCGGACGTTGTCCGTCTCCGCCTTGGCGCGCAGCCACGCGTCCTTGAGGTCCGCGACTTCGGCCTCGACCTTGGCCAGCTGGACGGCGATATCGTCGGCGACGCTCCCCACTTCGACGGGATCGGCAATCGTCTCCGCGCCGGCGGCGGTCACCGCGGGCACGGGGGCTTCGGGTCCGTTCTGTTGTTGGGTCATGCGGTTTTCCTGGAATCGATCTTGCTATCCGCACGCACGTTGGGGTCATTCGGTCCGATTCAAGGCCCGCCGCGCAGACGTATAGAAAAACGTTTCCGTAACAATCAGTTACGGCTTTTACGCGCCAGCAACTCTAATGTCGGGCGGCGCGCGCTAACCTTGAAGGTCTGCGATTTGGCGGGCATTTGTTTGCCATGTTCCCACCCAGATTCGTCCTTGCCCGCCGGCGCTGGCTGTTGGGCGTCGCGGCGCTCGCCCTGGCGGTCCCGCCCGCGTGGGGGGCCGACCTTGCCGAATCGCTGGCCGCGCCGGGTCCGTACGCCGTCCGCGTCGTGGAGGACGAGTGGCGCGACAGCGCCGGGGGTCGGACGCTGCCGGTCAAGCTCTATGTCCCGGACGAATCCGCGGGACGCGACCTGCCCGCCGTGCTGTTCTCTCACGGGCTCGGCGGGTCGCGCGACAGCGGCGCCATGTGGGGGCGCCACTGGGCCAGCCACGGTCTTGTTTCCATCCATCTGCAGCATTCGGGCAGCGACGAGAGCCTGTGGCGCGACAGGATCTCGGCGGGCGACCGCGCGGGCGTGCGCGACGCGATGAAGGGCGGCATCAGCGTGCGCTCGGCGCTCCGCCGTGTCGCCGACGTCAAATTCGCACTCGACGAGATCGCGCGGCGCGCGGAGGCGGGGGACGCCGTCGCCGCGCGCATCGACCTGTCGAGAATCGGCATGAGCGGCCACTCGTTCGGTGCGTGGACCACGCTCGCCGTCAGCGGCACCGGCTTTGCCATGGCGACCGTGAGCTTCCGCGAGCCGCGGTTGCGCGCGGCGATCGCGTTCAGCCCGTCCGCGCCGCCCCCTGCCGCCAGTTGGCCGGGCAAATTCGGCGCCATCACGGTGCCGTTCCTGTCGATCACGGGAACGCGCGACGGCGATGTGCTGGAGCGCGGGACGACGCCGGAGAATCGCACGCAGCCCTTTCGCTTCATGCCGCCGCCGGACAAGTACCTGCTCGTCCTCGACGGCGCCGATCACATGGTGTTCAACGGTGGGGACGGCGCGTTCGCGACCGCGGACCCCGCCACGGCCCGCTACGTCGACATCGCGACGCTGGCGTTCTGGAAGGCCTATCTGCAGGACGATGCTTCGGCGAAGGAGTTCCTGCGCGGCGGCGGCATGCGCGCGGCGCTTGGCGATGCCGGCACCTGGGCCTCGAAGTAGCTAGAGTTTCGCGCCCAGCGCCTTGGCTCGCACCTGCGTGAGCCCGCGCGCTTGCAAGTCCTGGGGCACGGCGAGCCAGCCCGTCAGATTCCGGAACACGAGGTCGGCCAGCGCGACAATCCACCGCGGGTGCTCGTTCAAGCACGGTATGGCGTGGAATTCCTTGCCGCCGGATTTGAGGAACGCCATCTGCGCCTCGATGCCGATCTCCTCCAGCGTTTCCAGGCAATCGGCGACGAATCCGGGGCAGTACACGTCCACGCGGCGCGTGCCGGCGCGCCCCAGATCCTTCATTACGTCGAACGTGTACGGCGTAAGCCACGCGCCGCTGCCGAAGCGCGACTGGAAGGCAAGCGTCCATTGCTTGGCCTCGAGGCCCAGTTCGACCATGAGCAGCCGGGCCGTCGCCTGGCAGAGGCAGTGATACGGGTCGCCGCGGTCGAGCGTGCGGCGCGGCAACCCGTGGAACGAGAGAACGACGTGGTCCGGGTGCCCATGCTTGACCCAATAATCGTTGGCGTTCTGCGCGAGCGCCTTGATGTACCCGGCGTCCGCGTGGAAGGTCTCGATAAAGCGCAATCCGGGAAGCCGCCGCATATGCGTGAAATGCGTGGCGACGGCGTCGAACGCGGACGCCGTCGTGCTGGCCGCGTACTGCGGGTACAGCGGCACGACGAGGATCTTTTCGCAATGGGCCGCGCGCAGCCGCTCGATGGCGCCGGCGACATCCGGTTCGCCGTAGCGCATTCCCAGCTCGACGGGGCACAGGTCCGCGGGAAAGCCGGCCGTTTTCAACCGCTGGCCCAGGTAACCCAGCAATAGCGCTTTCTGCTTGACGCTGTGGACCAAGAGCGGCGAGCCGTCCTTGGTCCAGATCGCCTTGTATTTCTTCGCGGATGCCGCCGGACGGGTGGAGAGCACGACGCCGTAGAGGATGGGCTTCCACAGCGCCGGCGGAATTTCGACGACGCGCGGATCGCTCAGGAATTGCGCGAGATAGCGCCGCACCGCCGACGGCGTGGGCGCGTCGGGCGTGCCCAGGTTGACGAGCAATACGCCGACGCGCGGCAGCCGGTCGTGCGCGAACGGCGGTTCAGGCGCGTGGGCCATGCCGCGAACTCCGGTGAAAGATCATTGCGTCGGCGCCGCACCCGGATGGCGCTCCATCCAGGCATCGAGGCTGCGCTTCGCCTGCGCGCGAATCGCGCCGCGCACCAGCGGTGTCCAGCCGAGCAGCATGCCCCTGGCCCCGAGCGCCATGCGGCTCCATCGCCACAGGTCGAACGTGTCGACGTGGCGGACGATACGCCCCGCGCTGAACGTGAACGCCGAGTCGATTCGGTTGTGCACCGGACGCCCGCTCGCCGAGAACGTGTAGGTGGGCTCCCAGTGCGCGCTGCCCGTCTTGTCGTCGGCGCGCACGTCCCGCCACGTGAGGCGGAGGTCACGGCCGCGGTCGCAGAGCATCGCCCACATCGCGCCGACCTGGGCGCCCGTCAGGTCGAATACCGGATCGGTGAAGTGGGCATCCGGCGCGTAACACGCCGCCATCGTGGACGCGTCCCGGCGCGCGAACGCCGCGAAGAACCGCTCGATCAGCGCGCCCTCATTCGCCATCGGGATGCGACTCACTCGTCATTCAGCTGCGCCGACATCGCGTTGGACAGCAGCCTGGCCGTGATGTCGACGATCGGAATCACCCGTTCGTACGCCATCCGCGTCGGACCGATGACGCCCAGCGTGCCGATCACCTGGCCGTTCGCCTCGTACGGCGCGGTGATGACGCTGCACTCGTCGAGCGGGGACAGGCCCGATTCGCCGCCGATGTAGATCTGCACGCCCTGCGCCCGCTGCGACACGTCGAGTAGGTGCAGGATCGACGTCTTTTGGTCGAACATGTCGAAAAGTCGCCGCAGCCGCTCCATGTTGGACGACAAACCCTCGGCGTGCAGCAGGTTGCGCTCGCCCGTGACGACGAGCGACTCGCTTTCCGCGAATGCGCCCTCGCCCGCGTCCACCGCCGCCGTCATGAGGCCCGCGATGTCTTCGCGCAGCGCGCGCAGTTCGTCGGCCATGCGCGCGCGAATCGACGCGAACGACTGGCCGGCGAAATTGTGGTTGAAGTAATTCGTCGCCTCGACCAGCTGCGACTGCGAATACGCACGGTCGGTGTGCAGGATGCGGTTCTGCACGTCGCCTTCGGCGGTTACCAGGATGAGCAGCACGCGCCGGTCGGACAGCCGCAGGAACTCGAGGTGGCGAAACGCGGCCTCGCGCCGCTTGGGTGTCATCACGACGCCCGCGAACTGCGTCAGTTGCGAAAGGAGGCCCGCGGCCGCGCTCATCAGCTGCTGCGGCCGGTCGGCGACGAGCTCCCCCTCGAGACGCTCGATCTCGTTCTGCTCCAGCGGCTTCATCACCATCAGGCTGTCGACGAAGAAGCGGTAGCCCTTGGGCGTGGGCACGCGGCCGGCGGACGTATGCGGGCTGCTGATGAAGCCCATCTCCTCCAGGTCCGCCATCACATTGCGGATCGTTGCCGGCGACAACTCGAGCCCCGAATGACGCGACAGCGCGCGCGAACCCACCGGCTGTCCGTCGCCGATATAGCGTTCGATGAGCGTCTTCAGGAGATGCTGCGCTCGCGGTTCCAGCATGGCGACGATTCTAACGCCTGCGCGGTCCCGCGGGCGGCGCGTCGCGATTCACACTTTCGGCCGAGGGTTGCGCGGCCGCGGCCTGTGGTTTAATCGTGACCATGTCCGCCGCCGCCGTCGCACCCCACTTCCCGCGCGTCGCCCTCGTCGGCCGCTATGCGAGTCCGGACCTCGCGACGCCCCTGGCGCGCCTCGCGAACTTCCTGGCCGCCCGCGGCCACGCCGTCGTCCTCGAAGGCGAAACCGCGTGCTACGCGCCGCTGCCCGGTTATCCGACGGCCGCACCGGAGGACTTGGGACAGGCGGTCGACCTGGCCATCGTGCTTGGCGGCGACGGCACGATGCTGTCGATCGCGCGGCGTCTCGCGCCCTATGGCGTGCCGCTGATCGGCATCAACCAGGGGCGCTTGGGATTCCTGACCGACATCCCGCTGGCAAGGATGGAGGCCGCCCTCGACGCGATGCTCGCCGGCCGCTACCTGGAGGAGCGGCGAACGTTGCTGGCCGCGGTGGTCGCGCGGGCGAACGGCGATCGCGAAGAAGCGTTCGCGCTCAACGAAATCGTCGTCAATCGCGGTTCGCTGGGGAGCATGATCGAGTGCGCGGTCGAGATCGACGGCCGCTTTGTCTACGCGATGCGCGCCGACGGAATCATCGTCGCCACGCCCACCGGCTCCACCGCCTATGCACTCTCCGCCGGCGGCCCCATCCTCGATCCGCAACTCGCGTCATTCCTGCTGGTGCCGGTGGCGCCGCACGCGCTCACCCATCGGCCCATCGCCATTTCCGACGCCGCACGCATCGCCATCACGGTGCTCCGCGCTCGCGACGCCGGCTTCCACTGCGACGGCCAGACTTACCTTGCACTGGCCGAAGGCGACCGCGTCGAAGTGTCGCGCGCGCCGCATGCCGCGCGCTTCCTGCATCCCGAAGGCCATGATTATTTCGCCATGCTGCGCGAAAAATTGCACTGGAGCGAAACGCCGGAGCACCTGAGTGAAATCAGGCTGGGCGCTCCGCCCTCCTCGTCCAGCGCCGGCGGCAAGCCTTGAAAGCACGCCCGGTTTTCCCCTAAATGCTGCGCCTGCTTTCGATCCGCAATTTCGTCGTTGTCGATGCGCTGGACGTCGAGTTCGGCGCAGGCCTCACGGTGCTCACCGGCGAGACCGGCGCGGGAAAGTCGATCCTGCTCGACGCGCTGTCGCTGCTGTTGGGCGACCGCTTCGAGCTGCGGCAGTTGCGTCCGGGAGCCGAGCGCGCCGAACTCGCCGCGGAATTCGATGTGACCGACGCGCCGGCAGTCGGCGCGTGGCTCGCGGAGCAGGAATTAGCCGGCGACGGAAACGACGTGCTGCTGCGACGAACCCTCGACGCGCAGGGGCGAAGCCGCGCGTGGATCAATGGCCGGCCCGCCACGCTCGCGCATTTGAAGGACCTGGGCGAAAAGCTGGTCGACCTGCACGGCCAGCATGCGCATCAGCTGCTCGCGCAGGCCGAAGCGCAGCGCAGCTTGGTCGATGCCTTCGGCGGCTTCACGGCGCTGTCCCGCGAAGTGGCGGAGAGCTGGCGTGCATGGCGCGCTGCGATCGAGAAAAGCGACGCCGCCGTCCACGCGGCGCAGGCGACGTCCACCGAGCGCGACTTCCTGGATGCGCGGCGGCGCGAGCTCGCCGCGCTCAACGTCACGACAAGCGAATGGTCGGACCTCACCAAGGCGCAATCGCGCTTGGCCAACGCGGCAGACTTGATCACGGCCGCAACGCAAGGCAGCGAAGCGCTGACCGAAGGCGAGGACGCGCTCGCGGTCCGCCTCGCGCAATTGACGCAGCGCCTCAAATCCTCCGCCGTGAATGACCCGGCGCTTGCGGCCGTCGTCGCATTGCTGGAGCCAGCCGCTGTCGAGCTCGACGAGGCGGCGCGCGCTTTGCGCGACTACTTGCGGCGCTTAGACCTCGATCCTAAGGAACTCGAGCGCGTCGAAGCCCGCCTCTCGGCGATCCACGACATGGCCCGCCGCAATCGCGTGCGCCCCGAAGCACTGCCCGCGCTGCTGGCGGAAACCGAGGCGCGGTTGGCGGCGCTGGCCGAATCCGCCGATGCCGAGGCGCTGGCCCGGCGCGCGGACGAGGCTGGCATCAAGTACCGCCTGCATGCGGGGCAACTGTCGAAAAAGCGCCGCTTCGCGGCGACGGAACTCGCGCATCGCGTCACCAATGCGATGCAGGCGTTGAGCATGGCTGGTGGCCGTATGGAAATCGGTGTCGATCCGTTGCCGGCGCCCGCGTCGTCCGGGCAGGACGATGTCGAGTTCCGCGTCGCGACCCATCCGAAGCAGCCGCTGGGCCCGCTGGCGCGCGTGGCGTCGGGTGGCGAGTTGTCGCGAATCGCGCTGGCCATCCAGGTCGTGGCGAGCCAAGTCGGCCAGATTCCCACGCTGGTCTTCGACGAAGTGGATAGCGGCATCGGCGGTGCGGTCGCCGCCACCGTGGGCCATATGCTGCAGGAGCTCGGTTCGGACCGGCAGGTGTTGTGCGTCACGCATCTGCCGCAGGTGGCCGCTTGCGCCGACGCGCATTTCCGTGTCAGCAAGAAGGGCAACCGCTCAGGCGTGAGAAGCGAGTTGGCGCGGCTTTCGGCGGCCGATCGCGTGGAGGAACTGGCGCGGATGCTGGGCGGCGCCGCGGTCACGGCCAAGACGCGCGCGCACGCAAAGGAATTGCTTGGATCGGCTGCGAGGGGCCGGGCATCGGCCGTCGGGGGAACAGCGGGCGCCGCGGGTCCTTAGGAGCCCCGGTACCGCTCGTTAATTGTTCGCGAGCTTGGGCGCGAACCGGCCTTTGACCGGCCTGGGCGCAGCTTGTTTGACCCTGACCGCCTTGACGGTGGGGCGCGGCAGCGATTCGCCGGTTTCCAACCAGTGCTTGATGCGTTGTGCGTCGCCCAGCCGCGTGTACTTGCCGAGGGAATCGAGCAGCACGATCACCATCGGCCGGCTCGCAATCGTCGCCAGCATGACCACGCAGCGTCCCGCCTCGCGGATGTAGCCGGTCTTCTGCAGCTGGATGTCCCAGGAGACGCTCTTTACCAGGGCGTTCGAGTTGTTGAACCCCAGCCATTGGCCCGTAGGCTGCACTTCGACGTAATGCGCGGGCGTGGTCGTGTATTCGCGAATCAGCGGATATTGCGCGGCGGCGTTGACCATCAGCGCAAGGTCGTTGGCGCTCGACACGTTGTTCGGCGTCAGGCCGGTGGAATCCTCGAAGTGCGTGTGCGTCATGCCGAGCGCGGCGGCCTTCGCATTCATCGCCCCGACGAACGCGGCGCTGCCGCCAGGATAGTGCCGCGCGAGCGACGACGCCGCACGGTTCTCCGAGGCCATCAGCGCCAGTCGCAGCATTTCGCCGCGCGAAAGCGTGGCCCCCATGCGCAGCCGCGAATGGCTGCCCTTCAGGTAGTCGAAGTCGTCCATGTCGACGGCCATGGGCTCGTCGAGCGGCAGATTGGCGTCGAGGACGACCATAGCCGTCATCAGCTTGGTCAGTGAGGCGATGGGCGTCACTTCGTCCGCCGCCTTGGCGTACAGCGAACGACCATTCTGGGCATCCAGGACGAGCACGTTGGCCGAGGCGAGCTTCAGCTTGGCCGGGTCAAGGACGGGCGCAGCCCGCGACGCGCCAGCCGCCAACAGGCTGATAACGCAAACAAAAACAAGGGCTAACGAACGAATCATCAGATTGGACCTAATATCACGAAGCGTCTTATCGCATGCTTGGGGGCGATGCGTCAATCCCCTAGCGGTATCAAGGACTTATCGACCATAGAACTGTTGCAGATGCCACTGCAAGTGGCATGCCCAAGGCCCTGGCGCCGCAAGGGGCGGGGCGGGCAACCGGATTACAACGCTTCGACGCCGCGTCTGGCCGACAGGACGGGCGACTCCTGGGGTGCCTGCCGCTCCTCGTCCTGCTGGAGCCGCCACATCCGCGAATAAGCGCCGCCGGCCGAGAGCAGACTCGCATGCGATCCCCGCTCGACGATGCGCCCATCCTCGAGGACGAGAATCTCGTCCGCGTCGACGATCGTGGACAGGCGGTGGGCGATCGTCAGCGTCGTGTGGTTGCGCGCGATTGCCGACAGTTCCGCCTGAATCGCCTTTTCCGACTTGGAATCGAGGGCGCTCGTCGCCTCGTCGAAGATCAGCACATGCGGCGCCTTGAGGATCGCGCGGGCGATGGCCACGCGCTGCTTTTCACCTCCCGAAAGCTTGAGGCCGCGCTCGCCCACGGGCGTGGCGTAGCCTTCGGGCAATCCGGCGATGAAGTCGTGGATCTGGGCGAGCCGCGCCGCCGCGACGATCTCATCGTGCGTAGCACCCGGCTTGCCGTAGGCGATGTTGTATTCGATCGAATCGTTGAAGAGCACGGTGTCCTGCGGCACGATGCCGATGCATGCGCGCAAGCTCGACTGCCGCACGTCGCGGATGTCCTGGCCGTCGATGCCGATGCGGCCGGCGTTGATGTCGTAGAAGCGGTACAGCAGGCGCGCGAGCGTGGACTTGCCCGAGCCCGAGGGACCGACGACGGCAACCGTCCGGCCGGCCGGAATCGTGAACGACACGTCGAACAGGATCTGGCGATTGGTCTCGTAGCTGAAATACACATGCTCGAAGCGCACCTCGGCGCCCCGCAGCGAAAGGGGCAATGCGCCTGGCTTGTCGCGGATCTCGGCGTGCTCCTCGATCAGCGCGAAGAGCCGCTCCATGTCGGCCAGCGCCTGCTTGATCTCGCGGTAGATGACGCCCAGGAAATTGAGAGGGATGTAGAGCTGGATCATGAACGCGTTGACCAGGACCAGGTCGCCGATCGTCATCGTGCCGTGGACGACGCCGACGGTGGCGCGCCACATGATCAGCGTGACGGCGATCGCGATGATCGCGCTCTGGCCGATGTTGAGCGCCGACAGCGATGTCTGGCTCAAGACCGCGGCTTTTTCCCAGCGCTGCAGGCTCTCGTCGTAGCGGCGCGCTTCCCACTCCTCGTTGCCGAAGTACTTGACCGTCTCGTAGTTGAGCAGGCTGTCGATGGCCCGCGTGTTGGCCTTGGAGTCGAGCTCGTTCATCGTCCGGCGGTAGTGCGTCCGCCATTCGGTGATGAACACGGTGAACGCGATGTACACGGCGAGCGCGCCCGCGGTGATGGCCATGAACGTCCAGTCGTACTTCGCAATCAGGATGGCCGACACCAGCGTGATCTCCACGAGCGTGGGCAGGATGGAGAACAGCGCATAGCTGATCAGCGTGGAGATCCCGCGCTGGCCGCGCTCGACGTCGCGCGTGAGTCCACCGGTCTGCCGCTGCAGGTGGAAGCGCAACGACAACGCATGGAGGTGGCGAAATACCTGCAGCGCGATCTTGCGCACGGCGCGCTGCGTCACCTTCGCGAACAGGAACTCGCGCAGTTCGGTGAACATCGTCGTGGACAACCGCAGCAGGCCGTAGGCGACCAGCAACGCGAACGGCACGATCAGCGCCGCCGTCTGCGCGTCGAGGCTGTCGACGATGCGCTTGAGCAGGACGGGTACGCCGACATTGGCAACCTTGGCCAGGACCAGGCAGGCGATCGCGGCCAGCACCCGGAACTTGTATTCCCACAGGTACGGCAACAGCGTGCGGATCGTGTTCCAGTCGCCGCGCTGCGTCCGCGGGACGTTCGTGTTGACCGGAGCGGGCAACGCAGTCGAGGAGGAGTGGCGCATTCGGAGTTTGCGAAAATCAGCGAGCGGCGTGACCGGCGCGGCAATGCGCCACTGCGGGCGGCTCGGGATGGCGTCGCATTTTAGCAGCTACGCGCCGCGGCGCCCTCATTCGGTGCGGCGCTTCTTCCGCGGGAACCATTCGTTGCCGCCATAGCCCAGAACGCCCATGCCGACGCGCACTATGCCGTATGCGATCCAGGTCAGCGCTTTTTCGAGCGACGAGCGCCCCGCCCATCGCTCCGGCGCCATGCGCTTCGCGCCACTGCCGATCATCTGCATCAACTCATGCCGCAGCTGACCGGCGAAATTGGGATCGCGGACGAACACGTTGGCCTCGCGCGCCATGAGAAGCGAGTAAGGATCGATGTTGGACGAGCCTACCGTTGCCCACTGGTCGTCGACGACCGCCACCTTGGCGTGCAGGAACGACCGGTGGTATTCCTCGATGGAAACACCGGCGGCAAGCAGCTGACCGTACAGCGCACGCGCCGCGTAGTGCAGCAACCGGTATTCGACGCGCGCCTGCAGCAGCAGCGTCACCTGCACGCCGCGCTGCGCCGCGGCGGTCAGCGCGCGGCGGAAATGAATACCGGGGAAAAAATAGGCTGTTGCGATGACGATCTCTTTTTTCGCGGTCCGGATCGCGGCCAGGTAGGCGTGCTCGATGTCCTTGCGGTGGCCCAGGTTGTCGCGAATGGCGAATTTGGCGATCTGCGTGCCCGCGATCTGCGTCGTGATCGGAACCGGAAACAGCGGCAGGTCGCTGCGGTCGAGCTGTGTCAACTCGACCAGCACCCACAAGCGCTGCATGGTCATTACAATTGGCCCGAGCATCGGTCCTTCCACGCGCACGGCAAAGTCCACGCGGGGCGGCTTGTGCCGCGGGGTATTCATGTCGTCGATCAGATTGATGCCGCCGACGAAGGCGATGCGCCCGTCGACGTGGCAGATCTTGCGATGCAGCCGCCGCAATCGATGTGAGCGGAATTGCCACGGCGCCACTTCCGGGCGATATTTCATGAGACGCACGCCACCCGCGGCGAGCATCGCCGACAGCGAGGGCGTCAGGTATAGCTGCGCTCCCCAGCCGTCGACCAGGACCCGCACCTCGACGCCGCGCTGCGCGGCGCGCACCATCGCCGCCCCGATCGCGCGACCGGAGGTGTCGTCGGCGAAGATGTAGGTCTCGAGCCAGACTTCCAGTTGCGCCGAGTCGATCGCCTCGATGAGCGCCGGAAAGAATTCGGCGCCATTGCGCAGCAGCTTGATCGTGTTGCCTGTTGTGAAGCGCTCCACGCGGGGGCCCTAAGTCCGCCTTCTATTTGCGCCGGCGTGGCAGGGAGAAGGTGGCGGCCAGCGCCGCGTGGTCGGAGAGGCGTCCCGACGGAAAGGCATAATGGACCCGCACATCGTCGATATCGAGCTTGCGCGCGTAGATGCGATCGAGACGGAATACCGGCAACACGGAAGGAAATGTCCGCGCCGGCCGCCCCTTCACTTCCTCGAAGACTTCGTAGACGCCCAGTTCATCGGTAAGGATGCGGTCGCCCTTGCGCCGCCAGTCGTTGAAGTCGCCGGCGATGATGAGCGGCGCGTCCCTGGGCACCGTGGCGCGGATGCGCTCGGCCAGCGAGCGGATCTGCCACTGCCTGCCGCGTTCGAAAAGGCCGAGGTGGACATTGATGCAATGCAGGTTCGGCGCCCCTTCGGCCAGCTTGATCTCGCAATGGAGCATGCCGCGGTTCTCGAACACGTAGGCGGAGATGTCCTCGTTCTCCTGCGAGACGATGGGGAAGCGCGAAAGGACCGCATTGCCGTGATGACCGTGCCGGTACACGGCGTTGCGGCCATACGCCACTTCCCGCCACATCGTGTCGGCGATGAATTCGTGCTGTGGCTTCCCCGGCCAGTCGTGGTAGCGCCCCGCGTGCCGGTGATGGACACCCTGCACCTCCTGCAGGAACAGGACGTCCGCGGACAGCCCGTGCAGCTTCTCCTTGAGCTCGTGGATGACCATGCGCCGCGTGAGGTGCGAGAAGCCCTTGTGGATATTGAAAGTCGCGACGGTGAATTTCATCGGCGCGCAATGGCGGAAGGAGTGATCACTACGCAATGGTAGCGGGAAATCGTGCCGCAGCGTCCCCCAAATTGGTGTCCCGTCCGTGGCGGAGCCTCGGCCCGCCCGGGATTCGCCCACTACGACTTGCACAACTTGCGCAAAGGCGCGTAAGTTTGCCCCGGGCAGATCGACCAACGCTGGAGACAGGCAACGACGCTGTCGCCCCCGACCCATTTTCTCAGGAGCCCAAGCACCATGAACACGCAAGCCACGATCCAAGCCGCCATTGCCGGCCTTGTCGCCATCGGATTCGCCGCCGCCGTCAATGCGCAGCCCGTCCCGCAAAAGGAAGGCACGGAGAAGTGCTACGGCATCGCCAAGGGCGGGCAGAACGACTGCGGCACGGCGAAGCACGCGTGCGCCGCGCAGGGCGCCAAGACGGACAACGACCCCGCCGAGTGGAAGTACGTCGCCAAGGGCACCTGCGAGAAGATGGGCGGCAAGACCATGGCGCCCAAGTAATCCGTTTTTGCATCAAAATTGCGCGGCCAGGCCACGGATAGTGGCCGGCCGCGCGCTGTTGTGCTCATGGGCCATTCCCTACCCTCCGCCGCCGGCATCGGGCTTCGCGCCCCGCACGTAAGCCATGTGCTGGCGCAGCGTCCGCCGGTCCCCTGGTTCGAAATCCACAGCGAAAATTATTTTGCCGACGGCGGACCGGCGCTCGCGGCGCTGATGCGGATTCGCGCCGACTATCCGCTTTCGATGCACGGTGTCGGGCTGTCGCTCGGGTCGACCGATCCGCTCGACGAGGCGCACCTTGCGAAGCTCAAGCGCCTGGCGGATCGCTTGGAGCCGGCGAGCGTCTCCGAGCACCTGTGCTGGAGCAGCGTCAACGGCCGCCATTACAACGACCTGCTGCCGCTGCCCTACACGGCCGAGGCCCTCGATCACGTCTGCACGCGCGTCGCGGCCGTGCAGGAATTCCTGGGGTGTCCCATCCTCGTCGAGAACGTCTCCAGCTACGTGTCATTCCCGGAGTCCACGTGGGACGAGGGCGCGTTCGTCGCCGCCGTGGCCGCGCGCACCGGCTGCAAGCTCCTGGTCGACGTCAACAACATCTACGTCAACGCCCGCAATCACGGCCTCGACGCCGATGCGTACCTCGCCGCCATTCCGCCCGCGGCGGTCGCCGAGATCCATCTGGCCGGCTTCGACGCGACCGGGCCGTGTCTGATCGACACGCACGGCACGCCGGTCGCGCCCGAAGTATGGTCGCTGTACGAGCGTGCGCTGGCGCGCTACGGCCCCGTGCCCACGTTGATCGAATGGGACACCGACATTCCCGATTTCAGCGTGCTGCAGGATGAAGCCGGCAGGGCCCAGTCGATACTCGAGAGGCAGCATGCCATCGCTGCGTGAACTGCAAACGCGCTTCGCCATCTCGTTGCTCGCGGACACCGGCGATCCCGGCGAACGCATGGCCATCTATCGCAATACGGTCTTCGCCAATTACCGCAATGCGCTGGGGGCCACGTTCCCCGTCGTTCAGCAGCTGGTCGGCGTGCCCTTCTTCAACGCGGCCGTCGACGCCTACGTGGTGGCGCATCCGTCGACGGGCGGCGATCTCAATGTCTATGGCGATCGTTTCGGCGACTTCCTGGCCGATTATCCGCATGCGAAGGAATTGCCCTACCTGCCCGACGTGGCGCGCCTCGAGTGGGCGGTCGACGAGGCGAGCCGCGCCGAGGACGCCGGGGGCACGGCCGAGGCCATCCTCGCGGCACTGGCCAGGATTCCGGCGGACCGGATCACGGCCCAGCGATTCGCCGTCGACCCGAGCTGCAGGTTCGTCATCTCCGAATTTCCTGTGCTGCGGATCTGGCACGTGCATCAGCCCTCGTTCACCGGCGACACAAGCGTGAAGTTCGGCGGGTCGACCGACCAGTTGCTCGTGCGGCGCGAAGACGGTGCTGTAGTGGTCGAGCGGCTCGCGCCGGGCGACTTCGCGTTTCTGCGGGAGTTGAGCGGTGGCGGGGACCTGGCGGCGGCGCTGGATGCGGCGATGACGGCCGATCCGCTGTTCGATCTCGGCACGGCGTTGCGCGACTTCATCGCCAACCGGACGCTGGCGGAATTGCGTGCCGATTGAAAGCTATGGCGCTCCATGACGACTAACTCGGGTAATCCCCATCCCGAGGAGCCGTCCATGTCCCCCGCCGTGTTGTCCTTGCCGCAGCGCGCTGTCCGCATCTACGGGAGCGCCGCGCAACTCATCGATCGCCTGCAGCCTCTATTTGCGCTGGCGATAAGAGTCTACGTCGCGCGCGTGTTCTTCCTGTCGGGGCTCACCAAGCTGCACGACTGGAACATCACGCTCGCGCTGTTCCGCAACGAATATCATGTCCCGGTACTGCCGCCGGCGGTCGCCGCGGTGCTGGGGACGAGCGCGGAATTCGGGTTGCCGGTGTTGTTGTTCTTTGGATTCGGAACGCGATTCGCGGCCGCGGCGCTGTTCGTGTTCAACATCGTCGCAGCGACGTCGTATCCGGACTTGTCGGTGGCCGGGCTCAAGGATCACGTGCTGTGGGGGGCGCTGTTGCTCGTGATCTTCTTTTATGGGGCGGGGAAGCTGGCGGTGGATCATTTCTTCCAACGGCGCCAAGCGGCTTAGCCTCGGAATTTTTAGCGCATCCGGCCCAATTCCCTCACTGCTTCACAGCATTTCTAAGCGCCTTCGTTTGAGTGCACGACACGTTTTCCCGAAAATACTTCGAATCCGGATACGGATGTGATCCCAATGAAGATAACTCTCGATCAATTACCGAGCGAATTTCTGTACTGCCCGCATTCGCTCGGAGGTTTAAGAGGAGGCTCTCCGCGCCGGTCCCGAGAATTGTTGCCAACGAGTGAATTGCCATAGCGGAATATACATTGCCTTCATGTGCGATCTTGACCAACGCGTCAACGTCGCATGAATCAGAATCTGCGGTAAAGTTTATCGCCGCTGCGCGCAGGGGGAGCATCTTCGAGTCACGATAGCTGATTACATAAGCCTTGATCGAAGGCATCATTTCCACGTGTGATTTTGTTTCTCGAAGCCACTGTGCCAAAAGACCTGCAAACTCAAGACGAAATTGGGCGGCTCTCAGCTTGTCCCACGGCAGTCCTGGATACCTAGAAACATCCTCATTCCATATTGCGACGAGCAACGGAGTCAAGTTTGGGTCTCCGAATTGCTCATACAGCCAAAGTATTGCCTTATTTAGGTCCTCCTCGGAGTTGGCGCCGGCCAACCTTTCGACCGCAGTGTCGACTATCGGTGGTTTGGATGTTTGTGCCCCGGCATAACAAACAAAACCGAATAGCGCGACAACGATCACCCCCGCCGCTATGCCGCCCCTCGCCGCCCTCCTTTGCCTAGGCGCGTTACGGCTGGGGAAACTGGAAATCGGACTATCAGCGTGGCGCATGTGGAGGAAAGAGCTGATCCCACGGGAATCGTCCAATATATTCTTCCTTAGTCTCCCAATGTGTTGACTTCGTTTCCGTAGGGAATGTCTCACCGACATACTTATAGGGACCAATTTTGAAGTGTCGCGTCTCGCAGTTGCGAGTCTCATCGCAATACCATTCCACGCAAATCCATGGCGTAGAGGTGTCAGTGATGGTTAGCAACATTCGAACGAACCAACGGTTGTAATAATCAAATGTCACGAACTCTGGCTTGAAGGGCACGTCACTATGCGGGCCTCCGTCGAAGCCCATGCCATAGGAGATCTGGGGATTTTTCCAGGTGATGCCGAGGTAAATCCAAGGCCCAATTGGGTCGTCAGTTTCGTTATGTGTGGTGTCGACGCCACTTCCAAGCTGATTCCTTGTACATTCTGGCCGATCGGACGGTGGCATGGAAAATTTCGGGCGGCCCTTGCAATCGTCAACTATAAGACCAAATGGGTCCAGCAGATTCAGAGGATTCTGCTTCACATAGGAATAGAAATTTGACCCAGCCGATAGGCCGAGCGGATCTCTCTCGATGTACCTTCCCATTTCTGGTGAGTAGTCCCTCATGAAATTTTGATACAGGCCGCTTTCCGGATCAACATATTGTCCGGGCAGCCCCAAGGGATTTTGTACTAGTGACGAAGGATCGACATTCATCCTACCGAACGCTTCGTATCGCGCCTCCCAACGCTTGATTCCCAATCCATCTGTCAGCATTTGTGGGGTGCCCAACCGATCGTTTTGGTAGAAGTACGCGAGGCCGCCGGCGACCATGAACTCGGGAGCCGTGCCCCATTCGCCGGTAGGATTCCAACCATAAATGGCCCGTGACGTCCCCGTCGCGTCGAACTCTGCGATGACGCCTGAACTCGAATACTGAAAATACGTCGTAGTTGAGCCGACGGTTTTCTTCAGGCGTCGCCCAAATGGGTCGTAGTAATAGCTCGCAAGCACAGTGCCAGTGCCATCGCTTATTTTGACCAGTCGCTCCGCGACGTCGAATTCGAAGTTGCGTGCCTCAATCTGACTGGATCGAGTTGCTATATTTCCGTTGGAATCATAGGACAGATCCACTTTATCCAAGCCCTGTCCAAAACTTGTCAGCTGATTGCTCGCGTTGTATGTCCAAGGGCCTGGTTGATGACCACTTGCAATTCGATTTCCGAGAAGATCGTACGCGTATTGCTCCGCCGGCAGTCCGCCGGCACTGCCCGACATCCCAAGCAGCGTGGCCGGTGGCGTTGCCTCTGTAAGTCGGTCACGAGCATCGTACTTATAGCTAAACGTGCCGTCGGTGGTATCTTTTGCGACCAATCGGCCGGCCGCGTCGTATGTGTAGCGGTCGTCTGATAGCATCGGCCCTGCCGGAATCCCGACTGATCCAGCACCAATTCCTTGAACGAAGATTTCGACGGGACGTAGTAACGAATCATGGGTGACGGTTCTCACCGTTCCCGGTGTCCTGACAATAGCTGGCGCTTTCCACAGGTAACTCGTGTACTCAATTTGGCCAAACGGCGCAACTATCGCTTGCAGCCTATTACCAACGTCGTATTGGTACGTTACCAGCGACCCGTCCGGATATGTAACGTCGGACCGCTGGCCGTTTAATCGGTACCCGTACCGCGCCGTCTTCGCGAAGGGTCCGAAGTTTATCGTCTCGCTTGCAATTCTCCGGAGCGCGTCATACTCAATCGTCGACGATGTCGTTCCGTCATCATATCCAATAAACAAATTCCGATCGTCATAGGTATTCGTTATCGTCTTTACGGGCGCCCCGCTCACAACACCGCCGACGGCCGCGAAATGCTGTTCTTGTACCATTCTATTCGCGGCGTCATATGTGAAGCGCCGCTGATCTCCGCGCGCATTTTCCTGCACGATGACGTGGTTACCGCCGTCATACGAGTACCCGCGTACGTCACCCGTCGGCGACGTTTGTGAAACGGGCCGATTCCCGAGATCGTAGGAAAAATGCGTTGTGGCCCCACGTGCATCAGTTGCGTCAATGAGATTGTCGCGATTGTCGAATGTCAGTCGCGTGATGGCTCCCATTGAATCCACAACTTGAATTAGCCTGTTTAAGGCGTCGTATTTGTAAATCGTAGTGGCCCCAAGCGGATTCGTTTGGCTGACGACATTTCCGGTTTGATCATAGCCCTGCAAATGGGTATGCAACGTGCTGGTATCAAGGACGTCGGTGATAACGGTGATGCGGTTTCTCTGATCGTAGTTATATCGTTCCGTGTAGGTGGGATAGATGAGCGAGCTGATTAGTCCATTTAATGCGTTCGTATCGTCCCCGTATACTGTTTGAATAATGTTTCCCGAAGGATCGATAGTCCTAATGGCGCGCCCATCGGAGTCGTACTCATACGTAGTCGTGGCTCCATTCGCATCAATTTGCTTCGTGATTCGCCCGTCGGCGTCGTATTGAAATTGACTTCGTCCGCCAAGAGGGTTCGTTTCGGAGAGAAGTCGATTAATTTTCGTGTAGGTGTAGGTGGATTTATTGTTCAATTCGTCAATCATGGCAATCCGATTGCCCACCTTGTCGTATGAGTATTGACGACCATGGCCAAGCGGGTCCTGCTTTGAAATCGGCCAACCGGCGGCATTGAAGTTCGTCAGCCATATACCCCCGCGCGGATCCCTTTCACTCACCGGGTTTCCCATGACGTCGAACGAAAATTGCGATGGATTGTTCATCGGATCGATAATTGTCGTCGCGTTCCCAAAATTGTCGTGCGCGTACGCCGTGACGGAATCTCCAAATGCCGGCAAGCCGATGTGCGTAACTGTCTGCGGTTGTCCGTATTGATCGAAGGTGCAGCTGGTGACTCTCTGCTCCGGCAGCCCAACCGCCTCGATCATCTCTATCAGATTGCCCGTGGTCGTATAGGGATAGGTTGTGAGTGTCCCTGCTTCATCGGTCCTTGAAAGCAGGTTGCTATAGACGCTGTCGTAGGTAGCGATACGGTTGTTCCGTCGGGGTAGGTAATCTTGAGCGGATTGCGGGCACTGTCGTATTCGGTTCGCGTAGTCAGCCCGCGTTCGTCAATGGTCAGTTCGACCTGAGTCACCATCGCGAATCATCGTATAAACCAAGCGCGTGCCCACGTCTCGCTGTAGCAGCCAGCCATCGCGGTCATATACATTAGCCACCTGGCGTCCCGCCAGGAAATTTTTGCGTGACGGTGTATTGCAGCGTGGTCCGGTCGTAGCTGTAGAGAGTAAGTCGTCGTGTTGCCCTCGGGATCGGTTACGGTGAAGACACGAGCGATCTTGTAATCCCGTGGCGTACTTCCAGTCGTTGTGACGGCGCTGACCGAAGCGCTTGCCTTCGCATTGACGCCGGCGCTGATTGAGAGGTTATTGGCCAGATAGCTCTTCATGCCAACCGTGCCACGTACCCGCGGTCGTCGACTGCGCGTACACGATCGTCGTCGTGCGGCCTTCGGGATCGGTGCGACTGGTTATCTGACCGTTGCCGTCATAGGTGTAGGACCACGAATTGCCCAGGACATCGATGACCTGGGTCAGGTTGTTCCCTGTGTAGACATATTGAACGCGGCGTCCCGTTCGATCCGTCACGCCCGATAGCAGCGCGCCGTTGTACTGGAAGGTTAGTACTGGATTGTTGAAATGATCGAGAGCCTGGGTCCGCTGTCCGTTGACATCAAGCTGGAACGTGACCTTCACGTTGTTCCGATCGCCATAGGCCGTCATATGACCATTGGCGTCATAGGTGATCCAGTTGCCCCGCTGGTCGTACCAACGATAGCCGCCCGCTGTTGTCTGAATGAAAAAGCGTTTATCGAAGATGTAGATCCCATTGCCGGACCGCTCGTAGATCGAACCCGCGCGGTCGAGGGCGGAAACGCTTCCGTCGAGGCTGTCGATCGTCAGTTTCAGGTCTGCCCACGCCGGGTTGACGTACCAGCGGCCGTTGGTCCAACTCCGTTCGACGGTAACGAAGCCACCCAGGACCTTCGCCTTCAAGTCGTCGGTCGATTCGGTGTACTCCCCGTTGGGGAGGCGAACTTCGGCGTGTGCCGCGACAAAGCCGCCAGCAGCAGCCAAAACACCGATCGAATCGCCCGCGCGCCCCAATAATTCATCGTCATGTTTCCTTGCCTAATCGAAATCGAGTGGATCGTTTGATTACTCGAAATTCGTTAGCCACCCGCCGGACCGCCGCCGGGTCCCACGCAACAGACGCCCTTGCCACAATCCGGCGTGCACCCCGGCGTAAGCGGTATCGCCGCCGGACTGCCGACAAGCCTCCGCCAAATCCACCACCGCCACCGCCCCCACCTCCGCCGCCACCCCCACGCTCCACCACCACCACAACTTCCAAACGCCTTGGAGAATCCCGAACCCGCGCTGCCCGACCGCGTATCGCCGTTGGCGCACGTGTAGTCGTAGGTGAGCGACATGCCGCTTCCGTATGACGTGCAACAGCTCGCCTTCGGCTGCAGCGCCGACGGACGCTGCGAGAACGAGATCACACGCCCAGACTTCGCAGACGCCGAGCCCGATATCAGTCCCGGCAGCAACTGCAGCGCCGTGACCTTGTAGGGCAGCGATATGCGCGTCTTCGCCTCCAGCTGCGGCGGCACGGTCCCGAAGATCTCGAGCTTGTAGTACTGATCCGAATTGGGTGGCGTGAAGACGACGTCGTCGGCGCGCACGAATCCATAGTTGGTGATCGAGATTTCGCCGGTCAGCTCTTCGCCCACCTGCAGGTCCGGAAGATTTATCGACAGGGGCTCGATCAGCACGACGGGTGCCGGCACCTGCGTGTAATAGGTCGCCGTCAGCGTGATGTCGTAGTGGTCCTGAATCGTCGTCTCGGTGACCGAGAATTCGACGGTCACGAGGTTGTAGTCGAGGAACACCTTCTGCGCGGTCGTCACGCCCGGCCGCACGGTCAACCGGCCGCTGGCATCGACGTGGTTGGGGGCGCTGGCGCGGAAGATGTACGTCCCCGTCGGCAGTCCCGACATGGTCGCCTGCCCTTGCGCATCGGACGTCGCCGTCTGGAGCACGGTCAGCACGTTCTCGTTCTGGATCTTGATCGAAGCGCCCGCTAGGCCTGGGATCGGCTGCCCGCCCGAGTCGAGCGTGTTCGTGTAGATGTCGGCGACGTTGAATTGCACGTTGCCGTTGCCCGCCTGCGTGACGCTCACCGCGACCAGGACGTCGCCGCCGCCCGCGTTGTCGGCGGTCACATGCAACTTGAAGTTGTAGATGCCGTCGACGACGGCGGCCGTCGGCATCGCGGTGATCTGGACTGTCTGCTTACCGCCGACGGCCAGCGAGCCGAGCTGGCCGGCGCTGCCCATGAAGATCCAGCCCGGAACGTTGGTCGTGCCGTCGCTGTTCTGCAGTTGCACCTGCAGGTTCGCGGCCGCGATGACGCCCTTGTTCTCGAGTGTCAGCGTCTCAGTCACGCTTTGTCCTTGCGCGACGCCCGTCTCGATGAACGTCGGCGTCGGGAAGAGCGCCGCCATCGGCGCGTTCAGCCGATAATCGATGCGCACGGTGCCGCGGCTCGCGCTGCCCGAATCGTTGGCGTACGCCGTCAGGATCACGGTTCCCGTGTCGCCGATGTTGCCGCTGCCGGTGAACGTGACATTCACAGTCGCGCTTCCGCCGGCCGCGAGATCGACGGGCGCACCTGGATCGATCACGATGCCCGGTGGCAAGCTTCCCGACGGCTGCGCCGACGCATCGACCTGGAAGTGGAAGCCGGGCGCGCCGGTGCCGGCGCTTGCCGTGACCTTGAGCGGGATGATCGACGGCACGCCCTTCGCGGCATTCAGCGTGTAGCGCGTCGGATTGAGCGTCAGCCGATTGATCGTGAACGTGCCCTGGTTGGGCAGCGTCGTCTCGTCCGGGTGGATGACGGAAACGATGTACGTCCCCGCATCCGTCGACTGCGGCACGAAGTTGAACGTGAAATTGCCGCTGCCATCGGTGGCGATATTGATCTTGCGTTGGAAGCCGCCGACCTGCAGGACGATCTTCAGCGTCGCATTGCCGACCGACTGATTCGTTGTTCGGTCCTTGGCGCGCCCGGTGATCGTGATGTTCTGCAGGCCATAGGATGTGGCCGGCGAGATGCTCGTGACTTCACCGGTATAGGACGTCTGCACCGGCGGGGGCGGCGGCACGATGTTCTGCACGGTGACGTTGCGCGTTGCCTGCCCCGTCTTTCCCGCCGTGTTGGTGGCTATCGCCAGCAACGCGTGGGCGCCGTCGGCCACCTGCGTCACGTCCCAGCTCACCGTGTACGGCGACGTTGTGACGGTGCCGAGAGCCGCTCCGTCGACGAAGAAGTCGATCTTCGCGATGCCCAATGCGTCAATGGCCGACGCGCTGACGCTTGTCGCCGTCGACAGCGTCGCGTTGGCCGCCGGACTCGTGATGAGCACCATCGGCGCCGCGACCGTGTAGGTGATGGAGACTGCCGCGCTCTGCGGACTGGTGCCGCGGCTGTTGCGCGCGTCGGCAGTAATCGTATAGCCGCCCTCGGCCGGCAGCACCACACTGCCGCCGAAGTTGCCGCTCGCGTTGGCGGTGATGAGGCTGCCCGCCGCGGCGCCATTGAGATAGAGCTGCACCTGGCTGCCGGCCAGCGCGGTTCCCGACACCGGCACCGTCGCCTGCTTCACCGTCGCGCCATTCGCGGGCGCGGTGATGACCGGCGCGCCCGGCACCGGAATGTTGATAGTGATATTGAGCGATACCGTGGTGACGTTCGCCACGGTGTCGGTCGCCAGAAGCGTCAGGATGTGCGGGCCATTGGCCGCACCGGACAGGTCGAGCTGGACGGTGAACTTGCCCGCCGCGAGTGTGCCGCCAGGCAGCGCCGCCCCGTCAAGCTGCACTTGCGCCGATTGCACGCCGCTGGGGTCGCTCACCTGGAATATCAGCGGCCCCGAATTCGTGACCGTATCGCCCGAATTGAGCGGAACACCCGACAGTTGCACCGCCGTGATCGCCGGGCCGGTCGTGTCACCCGTCTTCTGGACGGTGACGGTGTGCGTATCCTGCGCCGTCGACAGCAGCGCGTTGGTGGCCACTGCCTTGATCACGTGCGTGCCGTTGGGGACTGCGGTAATGTCCCACGGCGTCGAATAGGCCGGCGTGGTCACCGTCGCGAGCGGCGCGCCGTCGACGAAGAAGTCGACCTTGGTCACGCCGATCGCATCGGTGGCGTTCGCCGTGATCGTGGTATTGGCCGTGACGATCGCGCCATCGGCCGGCGCCGTCAGCGTGACCGTCGGCGCGTTGGGCGTGAAGTTGACCGGCTGTGTCAGATTCACCGTCACCGTATTTCCGGCCGAACCCTGGAACTGCACATAGATCTGGTGGAAGCCCGGCGTCGACGACAGCGTGAATGGCGCCGTCGTCGCAATGGGCGAGAACACGGCGCCGGTAAGCGCCGGATCCTCCGATGCGCGGTACTGTGTCGCGTTGCGGCACGATAGCGCGAGCACGATGTCGGGAAGGTTGGTCGTGTAGCTGCCACCGGCGGGCACCACGGAGCACGCGATAAGCGGCTGTGCGTTCAAGAACAAGCCATAATTGACGCCGGTGCTCACCTTGTCGCCGGTGCCGCCGGGATTGCCGATGGGATCCGTCGGGCCCGTCGCGGCACCCCACCAGTTGCCGGTCGCGAGAACGACGCTCGCCGGCGTGTGGTTGGTGACGCCGATCACCGCATTGCCGTGGATGTCGGACCCGGCGATCGTTGGCGTCGAATTGCGGTCGACATCGAATCCGGTCTGGTTGTTGACGAGGCTCAAACCGGTGAATGTCGCGGTGCCGCCGTCGGTCGCGCGCACGCCCGTTACGCTGTCGCCGACGAACAGCGCGGCGAAGCTGTACGCGTTGGTCTGCAGTTCCAGCGCGGCGCCCCCAAGCCCGCCCGCAAAGCGCACCGTCAGACCGTCGAGCGTGACGTTGGCGGGAACGGCAAAGGGATCGATGCGCACGCCACGCCAATCGCCCGGCGACGGCGTCTGCGGCGTCGCGCCCGTCTGCCCGGCGACGCTGTCGTCCTTGCTGCTCGTAAACACGACGCCCTGGGCGGTATGCAGCGCATCGCGCACCGTGATGCCTGCGTCGGTGCCGAATTTGACGACGACGCCGTCCCGGATCGTGAGCGTCGTGGCGAGTGCCAGGGTCGCGTTCAACGCGCATGCGGCCAGCGCGACATTCGTCCAGCGGACCGCGCGTCCCATCGTTGTCGCGAGCGGTGCCCGAGCCGGATTCATGGCACCACCTGGATCGGATCGCTCACCACATCGGAGAGATTGGGAGAACTCGCGGTCAGCGTCGTCGTGCCTGCGGCGACGCCCATGACCTGGAACGGCGCCTGCAGGAAGTTCGAGCCTGCCGGTATCACGTACGAAGGCACGGACAGCGTCAGGACCGCCTCGTTGGCACTCTGCAGATTGACGAGGAAGTCGATCACCGACGTCTGCCCGGACGGATAGGCATTCGGCGCGTAGACGTTGACGAAGA
Source organism: uncultured beta proteobacterium (assembly GCA_963828045.1). Taxonomy (GTDB): domain Bacteria; phylum Pseudomonadota; class Gammaproteobacteria; order Burkholderiales; family Casimicrobiaceae; genus VBCG01. The sequence continues at coordinate 637,441 of CAWHCM010000002.1, forward strand.
AGTCGAGCGTTCCGCCGACCGGAACTTGCGGCGGATCGGGTCCAAACTCGAATTCGAGGATCGGAGTAACGATCTGAAGGTCAAGCGCTTGACCGGTAACATAGCCAGGCGCGGAGGCCGTCACTAACATGATTTCCGGCTGCAATCCGACGACACTGAACGGCGCGTACGCGTCCGATGCGGGAATCGTGACCGTCTCGGGAACAGTGGCCGCGTTGGAGTCGGCGCCATTCAGAGTTACGGTGGCGTCATCGGCCGCGTAGAACGGGAATCCCAGCACGCTTCGCGTCACTTGGATCTGCCCGTCGGCAGCTGCCATGAATCCGGCGCCGACGACAGCCTGAAGCAGCGTGAACTCAACGACCGGCGCCGTCGTCGTGACGGTTTGCATGTCGGACACGGACGTCATCGCGGCGGCGCCTGTCGCGATTGCCGTGACTGTGTACGTGCCCGACGCCACCAACGGCCGCCCGACATAGGCGGTGCCTTGGTTGCTGCCGGCCGGCATGATCAGCTGGTTGCTGGTCGTCGTTCCCAGGCTGTCGCCGAAGATGCCATCCACGATGCCTGCGGGGCTCTGGTCGGTCACCGTCAATTGCACCGTCGTGTCCTGGGCGGCCGTCTGGCCGTACGGATTGACCGTGTTTTCCGGCACGTACCAGGACGGATAGAAGTAATCCTCCACGCTGTCCAGGCGTCGTACTTCGTCCAGGCCGAACAACAGGAGGTGCGGGACGACCACGGACACGCTCAGCTTGGTCGATGGCGACGCGTACCCGACGGCGCCGGCGTCGATCGTAACCGGCGCGCCCGTCAGATCGACACCGGTGATTGGCACCAGGATGTAGTAACTGTCCGCGGGTATCGTCACGCTCGCCGGCACCGAGACCTTCGACGGGTCGCTGCTGGTCAGGTTGACGACCAAAGGACCGTCGTCGTAGAAGAACGCGCCGTCGACCTGCCGCTCGATCGCAAGCGAGTAACTGAGTCCTTTGCCCACGACGTAGCTCGTGACCGGGAACGTCAGCTGGGCATTGGAGGAAACTTCCTGCGCCGCCGACGTCGTCGACGCCAGGCCCAGCACGCTCGCGGTGATGGTGTAAGTGCCGGCCGTCGTCGGCGTATCGACGGCAATGACGCCGCTGAAGCCGCTGTTCGCGGGGATCGTCACCTGCGAGATTACGTTGCCACCGGTCACCTGATCGTGGAACCCGCCGACGATCCCCGCCGGGCTTTGGTCGGTGATGGCCAATCCAACGTTCAAAGAGTTGACCAAGCTCTGAGCGACATTCGACGCGGGCGGAAGGACTCTCAACTGGAATGCGTCACGCCGGTTGTTGACAACGCGCACGCCGGACAATCCAAGGAAGCCGAACGACGGGGCTTGGACCGTTACGTCTACGGGAGCCGCATTGGTGTATCCGACCGAATTGAACGCGGAGACGGCGACGGGTGCGGCAGCGAAGTCGAGACCGGTGACGGTGACGCCTTGACTGCCCCAGCCCGCAGGTATCACGACCGACGCGGGCACGCTGACCTTGGCGGGATCACCGCTCGTCAGCGATACGGTCGTCGGGACCGGACTGTAATACGGACTGCCGGCGACCAGCAGTTGCACGACAAGGTCGGATGTCAGCATCCCCTTGCCGAGGATCAGGCTTCCGGGCGAGAGCGCCAATTGACCTGGATCGAGCACGTTGGCATTGAACGTGGCGGGAGCGAGGCCAACCGCCGTGGCGTCGATCGTTGTCGCGCCCTTGGCGATACCCGTGACGTCGATGGTGGTCGTCGCGTTCTTCTGCCCCGGCAGCACGGTCACGCTCGACGGGACCACGGTCAACGTACCCGGATCGGCGCTGGCCAGGTTGACGGTCACGGTCTCCGTGGGCGATATGGACGTGAGCGCGACCTGATACGTCTGTACGACGCCCTGCGGAATGTCGAAGCTGGCGACCGGCTTCAATTCGATCGCGAAGTTGCTGACGGCGAGATTCATCGTCGCCGTTGAATACGCCGGAGCCGTGGCCGTGAGCGTCACGTTCCAGAATCCGGCGTTGATGTACGTGAAGGCGAACGGGCTGCCGTTGCCCACGCCAAAGGCATCGAATGTGGCGGTTGTGGCCCCGGCCGGCACGTTGATCGACGCGGGCACGGTCGCAATGTTCGTGTCCGAGCTCTGCAGCGAAATGGTCAGCCCGCCTGCCGGCGCCGGATTGCTGAGCGTGATCGTCAGCGTGCGCGACTGCCCGATCGCCACTTGCGAGTTGGCGAGGACCAATGCCTGCGCGCCGCCGGTGATCGACGCGGTTCCGTCGACATAGCCGGCGGCGTGCGCAGTCAGTGTCGCGGTGCCGTTCGCCACGCCGGTGGCGTTGAAGGGCGCGCTGACGCCGAACGCCGGTATGACCACGCTTGCGGGCACGCTGACAAAGCCGGTGTTCGAACTCGAGAGCGCGACCGCAATGCCGCCGGCCGGTGCCGCCTGGTTGGAAATGACGCTCATCGCGAGCGTGCTGCCGATGTTCACCTGGCCCACCGGCGGAGCCAGCGTCAGCGTGGGCGGCGCGGTCACGGTATACGGAACGGTCGATGCGGTCAGGAATCCAGGACTCGAGACGGTGATGGTGGCCGTGCCGGCGGAAACACCGAGCAGCGGCGCGTCCGCAAAGGTGGCGCCCGCCGGAATCGTCATCGTGGGCGGAATGGACGCGACGCCCGGCGCGCTGCTCGTCAGGGAAACGATGACGTCGGCCGCCGAGGTCTCCGCGACCTCGCCGCCTCCTCCGAAGCCGATCGAGATCGGAAGCGTTCCGCCCGCGGCCACCGTCGTTCCGCTGGAGCTCGTGAAGAAGCGCGGCGTTTCCGTGGTCACCGGCATCGTCGCCGTGGTGTACCCGGCGCTGGTCGCCGTCAGCGTCGCGGACCCGTTCGCCACGCCACTCAGCGGCACGCTCGCCGACGTTGCCGCGGGCGGAATCGTGACCGTCGACGGCACGCTGCACACGGTGGACGGCAGACAGGTCAGCGTGACATCGATGGCCGTCGTCGTGCTGCCGGTGCGCGTGACCTTCACCGCGTTGGGGACCGACGTCATCCCGGCGCCGACGGTGACGGCGATGGGAAGTTGCAGCGCCGGACTCGTGACCGTCTGCACGCCCGACGTGCCGGAGCCAATGCCCGGCGCGCTGGCGGTGACCGTGTAGGTCCCGGCAACGGTCGGCTGATCGACGTAAGCGGCGCCGCTTGCATTCTGGCCAGCCGGAATCGTCAGCTGCGTCACGACGCTGCCGCCGACCGCGCTGCTGTGGAAGCCCGGGACGATGCCCGTCGGATTCTGGTCGGTGATGGAGAGGTCGAGAGCGATGTCCGCCGTCGAGGTCTGGTTCGGATTGAACCCGTCGGGAACGGACCAACGGACCGTGAAGTCGTCGCGCTGGCTGTTTGTCGTGACACGCGCGTTGTCGAGCGACTGGAACAGCACCGACGGCGAGACGACGGACACCGAGATCGGCGTCGGAGCCGGCAGGTAACCAGCCGCCGTCGCACTGATGGTCACGGGCGCGGACGTGATGTCGACGCCGCTCAGCTGCAGATCGGCGAAACTGTTGCCCGCGGGAATGACCAGCGTCGCGGGAACCGACACCTTCGACGGATCGCTGCTCGTCAGCGTCACGGTCACCGGCACCGGATTGAAGAACACCGCGGCGCCGCTGAACAGCTTGATCAGGTAATTCGACGTTCCGGCAGTGATCGTCAGGCCCTTGCCCAGCGTCACGCTCGTGTTATTGAACGCGAGATTGCCTTGTCCAAGGACATTGACGGTGACGACCTTCGAATTGAGGCCGGAAGCGCTCAACGTCAACGCCGTGACGCCCGTCGCGACGCCCTGCACGTCGATCGTCGTGGCGGACAGCGTCTGGCCCTGCGCCACCGTCACGCTCGCCGGCGAGACCGTCGCGGTCGCCGGATTGCCCGTGCCGACGTCGATCGTAACGCCGCCGACGGGCGCGGCCTGCGACAGCTTCACCTGGTAGGACTGCGTGACGCCCTGCGGTACGTTGATCGTTCCGGACGGCGCGACGTCGAGCGTGACGTTCGCGACGGTGACGCCCGTCGCGCCCGCACCGTAGCCGGTCGCCGTTGCCGTGATCGTCGCGGTTCCCGCAGCAACACCGGTCACCGTCGCGCTTCCCGTGGTCGCGCCCGCCGCGAACGGGACCGATGCGGTCACCGTCGCTACCGAGCCCTTGTCGCTCGCGAGATTCACCGTGAGGCCGCCCGGCGGCGCGGGTATCGAGAGCGTGATCGGCAGCGAAATGTTGAGGCCCGGCGCAACCAGCACATTCGCCGGGACACCGATGCTCGCCGTTTGCGCGGTGACCAGCGCCGTTGCGTCCCCATAGCCGGTCGCGTGGGCCGTGATCGTCGCCGACCCTGCGGCGACGCCGGTGGCGTTGAAGCCGACGCTCGTCGCGTTGGCGGGGATCGTCACGTTGGCGGGAACGCCGACTGCGGCGCCGTTGCTGCTGGCGAGCGTCACCATGAGCCCGCCTGCAGGCGCGGCAAGCGACGACGTCACGGTCATCGGCAGCGTGTAACCGATGCCAACCGTCGCGTCGGTGGGCGAAAGCGCGAGCACCGGCGCGGGCGCGCCGACATTGACGACGCCTTGCGCCACCACGTAGGGAATGCCCGTGAGGCCCCACGTGACGTCCGTATCGATGTCGCCCGCGGGAACCAGGATGCCATTCAACGCGTTGCCGGCCGCATTGAGCCCCGCGCCCGTCGGCGACGACGCGAGGTCGACCGTGATCGCCGGGCCCTGGTTGTTGAGCAGCGTGACGTGATTCAGCGCCGGAGACGCACCGGTCATCGAGACGCCGGCACCATATTTCACCTGAACGTAATCGAGCTGCGTCGCGCCGGCGATCGTTCCAGCGCCGAATTGCAACTGGCCCCAATCTCCCGGCACGGGCACCGGATTGGGATTGGGGACGTCGCGGAACGACGTGATGACGATCGGCGAAGGCGCGGTTCCCACGGCCGAAAGCGAGCCGTTGGCGACGACCAGGTTCGTTCCCGCGCTCATGTACACGATCACGCCGGCATCGATCGTCAGCATCGCGCCGGAGCCGATCGTCACGTCGGACGTCACCGTGTAAGGTGCGCCGGCCGCCGTCCAGCTCGTATTGACGTTGATCGGGCCGCCGACATTGGTCCCCGCCAGCGCCGATCCGCTCGCGGCCGCAAGCAGCAGGACAGCGATGAACGCGCGCGCAAACATGATCAGCCCGAGCCGCACGGTCGTGTCAGCGGCTTGCCTGCATTGGCGGCAATGCTTTGCTGTTCCCGCAGATATTGCTGGTAACCGGCGAGGCCGCCGCCCAAGAACAACACGTCGCGCGCGTGCTCGCGGCGAAGGGCCTCGCGCCACCGCATGGACGTCGCATCGTCGCGCGCGACGATGACGATGGTGTCGGGTCGCGCCGCGGCGGGCATGCGCGCGATGTCGGCGCGCGCCTGCGCTACGGCCGCCACGACGCGGGACGCGCTCGCCTCCGCGTCGACGCGGCGCATCTGCGCCAGCAGCGGCGGAACTTCGTCGCTCGCGCGCACGTCGATGCCGACGACAAGCCATGGCGCGCCACCCGCGTGCCGGTGGAATTCGCCCGCGCTCATCACGTCGAGCGCTTGCGCGGGCCCCGTTACCGCCAGCGGCTCGCCGGCCGCTTCCCATGCGCGAATGCCGCCACGCAGCAGTCGCCCCTGCGCAAATCCCGCACGCTTCAGTTCCCCGCATGCGCGCTGAAGATCGGCATCGTCGAATCCCGTGCCGACGAGCACGATCGGCGCGGCCTTCAGGAATGCCTTGCCCGCGACATCCGCAAGCGGGATCTGCAATGCGCCCGCGATGCGTACGCCGCGTGTTTCCGTGACGGACCGGACATCCACCCACGTCGGCCGGGCGCCGCCCCACGCGCGCGCAGCTCCGAGGTCGAGCCAGCATGCATCGTCGCGCGCTACCGGCTCGCGGCGAATATCGCGGCGCGGCGCCGGCGCGGCGTCGACCTGCTCGGCGAGCGCCACTTGCGTGCACTCGAGCGTGTTAGCCGGCGCGGTTTGACCCGAAACGGGCCACGCCGGGACCAGCGCCGCAAGCGCCAGCGCTCGCCATGCGTTGGCGCCCCGCGACATCAGCGCCCGCATCGCCCGGTCCTCACGGCGTTGCCGCCTTGCACGTCGAATTGCCGGAACCGACGGTGAAGTCGAGCAGCGAATCGCGCAGCTGCGCGGTCGACGTGTAGCTCACGCGGATGCTGCCCGCGAGCTGGAAGCCGCCCGTCATGGCCGGATAGTAGTAATCGGCCGCCGCCTCGTACGGCTGGCTGTTCCCCGGCGTCGCCAGCGTGGCATTCACGGGCTTGCCGTTGATCGTTTGCACGGCGACTTCCATCGTCGCCGCGCCGGCATCGGCGGAGGCGGCGATATGGAATTCGAGCATGTTGCCGGCGGTGAGCGGCAGCAAGCTGCCCGAATACGTTCGGCTGAAGAGCAGCTTGGCGCCGTCGGACACGATATAGGTGCCCTGGCCGCTGCCGTTGTAGACGAGCGTCCAGCCGTACGTCTTGCCGGAAACCCAGTCGAGGCTCTGCTGCGTCGACAGGAATGCGACGCTCGGCACCGCGCCCAAGCTCCACGCCCAGTCGAGACCGGTCGCGCGCCGTCCGCCGCGCACTTCGAGGCCGGCCCCGGGGAGCGACGGCTGGACAAAGTCCGCGCCCGTCGCGGCAATGGGGGCCATGTCGGCCGAGCCGCAGAGCGGCAGCCCCAGGAACCAGCGTTGCTCCGCCTCCTGCAGCCAACGGCCCGTCGCGATCTCGTAAGGACTGACATCGATGCTCGTGATGCTTTCGAGCAAGTTGCCGGCGGACAGGAATCGCTGGATGGCCACCTGGTCGTGGCCGTCGGCGAGATTGTTCTGTCCGTCCTTCAGCAAGATCACGGCGGCATCGCGAGTGACCCGCTCCAGCAATTTCTTGAACGTGAGCCCCGTGAGGCCCGCGATGAGCTGCGGTCCGAACTGGTCGGACGCGGCGACGGTGATCGGGAACGAATAGCTGCCGAACGGAATCGTCGACGCGCCCACCAGCTTGTTCACATCCGTCTGCAGCGCGAACGTTCCCGAAACCGGCGGCATCCGCAGGCCCGCGTCGACCAGCGCGGTCTGGTTGGCCGGCAACGGGAAGCGCCACGTGACCTGCGTCGCGGTGGTCGCCACCGGCGCCGGGTTGGCGTCCGCCAGCGTGACGCCGGCAGGCAGCGTCGCGATCACTTCGATGTCGGCATCGGCAGCTTTGTTGACGATCGTCGTCGTGACGGGCACGTACGAACTGCCGACGAACGCGGCCGGCACTGGCGGCGCGCGCGTGCCCAGCATGTCGACGACGAACGCGTGCAACGCCGTTTCCGACGCCGGTATCTGCAGCGTCCCGACCAGGTCGAACGACGTGACGACGCCGCGGCCCTGGCCGTAGTCGTTGGTGACGATCGCCGGCGGGCTGCCGCCACCGGCAAATGCCGCGTACGTCTGGCCGCCACGCACCTGCAGCCGTCGCGCGTCGCCCGCCGTGGCGATGGTCCCGGCGACGCCCGGGATGGTGATATCGAGATTCTTGCCGACCAAGCCCTTTTGCGTGCGCACGCCGGCGGCCTCGTCGAGCGGATCGGTCACCGAGCCATCCGGTCCGTCGAAGATGAAGATGTTGCCGCGGAATGCCGCCTCGCGGATTTCCTCCATCAGCGCTTCGGACAGCGGCGTATCCGACGACAGCCAGAGCGCGTTGTAGCGGCCGCCGCGGAAATCGTTGAGGAAGGCGGCCGGATCGAGGACGACCTTCACGCCGTAGCCGAGACCGCTCAGATACGCGGAGAGGAAATTGGCGCGGTCGCTGGCGCAGGTCGCTCCGCTGCCGCTGCCGCAGTCGATGAACGCCAGCACGCGCGACTCGCGCAGAATCGCCTGCGTGACGTCGAGCGTGCCGGCGTCGGGATTGAGCGTGACGCTCGCTCCGTTGTTCGCGAGGTTGGGATCGGTGACCGCCGACGCGATCGTCGCGGCATTGGTGATCGGGCCGCTCACGGAAAACACCTTGGCCGTCAGCGCGAGCGTCGCGCTTGCGCCGCCGGGGAGGTCGCCGACCGTCCAGATGCCCGTCACCGGATCGTAGCTGCCCGCGCCGGCAACCGCGCTGACCAGTGAGAGGCTGGCCGGCACGGCGTCCGTGACCTTGGTCGTCGTCGCCGTGCCCGGTCCGGCATTCGCCGCGACCAGCGTGAGCGTGACGTTGGCGTTGAGCGGAACAGTCGTGGTACTTGCCGTCATCGTCACCGACACGTCGGCGCTCAGCGGAGCGGGGTTGGCCTTGGCGAAGAGGTAGCCCGTCGCATTGACACCCGCGCCAAGCACGATGCCGCTGATCGTGTCGCCGGAAGCCGCGCCGCCCGCCGTGCCGATCGCGAGTTTGCCGTCGACATAACCGGAGACCGCCGCCACCTTCACGCTGTACGTGCCCGGGCGCAGTTGCACGAAGCTCCATGTGCCACCCGCATCGGTGAATCCCGATGTGTTGACGGCCGCACCCTGGTCGTCGACGCCGGTCAGCGTGACCATGACGGCGCCCAGGCCGGTTTCGCCCGCGTCCATCACACCGTTGTTGTTCGCATCGGCGAACACCGTCCCCGATAGCGACGCAAACCCGCTGCCCGCCAATCCCACCGTATAGATGCCGGTCGTGTCGGCGTCGAAGAAATTGATGAAGTACGACCAGGTGAGATTGGCATTGCGCGTCTGGGACAGCCAGACGTTTTCGGCGGGCAATGTCTTGCCGTCGGAGCGCAGCACGGGACCCGGCTGCACCTGTCCGGCGAAGGGGTCGGGGAGCTTCACGTACGCGAAGCCGGTCGTCGCCTGGAACGTGAGGTTGTACTTGCCCGGCGTGCCCGGCTGCAGGTGGGCGTTGGCGGATTGGTCGGTGACCAGCGTGTCGACGCCTTCCGACTCGTAGACGCGCAGCACGTCCACGTCCAGTGCGAGGAAATCGCGGATGTTGTCGCGCCCGGCCAGGTCGACCTTGACGTCGTGGACGAGCAGGTGCGTCGAAATGCCCTGGATCAGCGACGTCAGCGCGCCGCCCAGGCTGTCGGCATGCGTGTAGCCGGCCGCCAGGTCGATGAACTTGCCGGACAGCGTCGTGACCATGTTCCAGCGGCCCACGGCCGCGGTTCCCGGCCCGATGTCGCCGAAATTGATGAGCAGCGTCTTGTCGGCCGGCTGGTCGTTGACGTAGCTGTCGAGGATCTGGAACCCGATCAGCAGCCCCTGCTTGTTGTCGACGATCTTGGGCTGCGCCGATTCGATCGACGTCTTGGCCGCGACGCCGCCGCCGACGTTCTTGATACGCACGCCGAGCGTGAACGGCACCGGCGGTTCGATTTCCGGCGTGAACGGGTCATCCGCATAGACGTCACCGGCAAGGAAATAGTCGAGCGCCAGCAGCGGCTGCGGCTTGACGGTGACGAAATCGGGCGTGACGGCCACCGTGGACGTGTTGCCGAGCAGCGAATACGTGAGGCTGGCGCCGATGAAATAGAGCTTGCCTTGCGGCGCAATCCCGCCCGTGCCGGCAGCGGGAATGATCAGCCAGTGGATTTCGCCGGTCGTCTTGGGCGCCACGGCGCCACTGCCGTCGATCGCATTGATGCCCGTCAGCGAGTCGATGCGAATGAAGAACGCGGCGCTGGTGTTGTTCGGATCAGTTGTCGCGATGACGGAATTGCCCGCCTGATCGGCGAAGGTGAGGTTGATGCCGACGTTCTGGATGGGGTCCGTGTCGAGGCCGTTGTTGATGCGCATGACGGCATCGAACGCCTGCCTCTCGAGCGAGAGCTTCTGCTTGATCTCGATCTTGACTTGGGCGCAGACCGCATCCTGGGCCAATGCGGGCGCGGCGAACAGGATGGCCGCCAGCGCGGCGAGACACAGCCGGAAGACGTGCGCAACGCGGGCCGACACGATCCGCGGCATGCTGCTCTTCGCCTCTCCCCTTGCAGCGCGAATAGCACGCTGAGCTTCGTTCCCCAGGCCCGCACTCCCGCAGGCCACGAACAGGCGACCGGACAACGGCCCTCAAGCCGTCGAAATCATACTATCGTCAAGGTCGTTGCGCGCGCGCCGTCCGTCGCGGCGCAACTTCGCGCCGCTCGACAGGATACGCAAGTCATATCACGCGCCGCTGACAGCATGACGCGCTGACGATCGTGGTCAACTGTCAATTCCTACAGGTGTCAGGCGCGGGATTTTGTGTTCTGGCGGCACCCGCACGATGCTAATGGCATATACGGAGCGGGAAATCTGGGGCCGCGGTCCGGACACGGGCCGTGGCGCAGGTGGCTTAAGTCGTGTCAGACATACCCGGACGAGCGAATACGCCACGGCAAAGCGTCACGGCGGCTCCCGCGCCTGTCCCGCGCACGATTGGCGGCGGCGCGGGACATCCCGGGAACCTACCTACCACTCGAACACGACGCGCTCCGGTTTCTGCGCCGCGATGACGATGTCGCGATCCTTGGTGGTGCCGCTGTTCGTGGCGGCGATCTTGTACTTGCCGTCGGGCAGCTTCGCGAGAAGCAACGGGCCGTCGGCCACCGTATTCAACATCGTCTTTCCTTCGTGGTCCTGGATGGTCACGTTGACGCCGCTCAGATATTCGGCATGGGGCTTGCCTTGCTTGAGGAACTCGAGCGTCAGCGGAAAGCGTGATTCATCCTTCCGCATCGCCGCGGCCTCTTCCTTGCCGATTCCGCCCATCAGGTAAGTCACGTCACCCTGCTTCTGCTCGGCCGGCAGGTTGCTCATTGCGGAATACTGACCCGCACCCGCCGCCGGCACGGCAAACAGGATACTGGCCACAAGGGCGCTCAGTGAAACTGAATACCTGTAGTTCATTGCTGCCTCCTTCGTTGCGATTGCAAGGGGTTGATGACCGACGGCGTGCAAAGCATTTCGACGCGCGCCGCCACCGCCGGTCGAGCGATGCGCCCAACCGGAACCGAGAGGGACAATGCCGCGTCTGCGTCGAAATTCGACCGTACCTTGCGACCCCGAGTTCCGGCACGCCAGCGCGCGAACGCGTGCGCACCCGCGCACCCGCGCCCGGAACATGATTGCGGCCGCGCTGTCTCAAGGACATGGTGTCCCTCCCCAATTGGGTGGAGCATCCTCCGATCAGCTTCGCCCGACGATGCTCCGGACGCCGGTAATCGATCGCAAGTCGAGGAGGCCCGTTATGCCCATCACAGCACGCTATATTGCCGCACAGCACATCGCGCGGCGCGCAGGTCAGCTCGCGCACGAGTTGTTCGTCAATCGCAGTTTGATGGCGGCCCACGACCAGCCGAGTGAAGATCGCGCCGCTCACGGCACACTCGCGATCTCCACGCTCATCGTTTCCAGGCTCACCGCAGCATTCCCCGCGGACGTCTTCTCGGATGGGCAACGCGCCAGCGTAACGGACGCGGATCGGCTCTGGACGATCGACGCGGTTGCGGGAGAGCGAAATTTCCTCCGGGGCATTGAGTTTTACGCCATCGCCATTGCCTATGCCGAGCGCGGCTGCTGCGAAGTGGCCGTCGTCTACGATCCGGAGCACGACGAAATGTTTCACGCGCTGCGCGGTCAGGGAGCGTGGTGCGAGCGTGGGGGCCATGAATGCAGGCTTGAGGTGGCCCGCTGCGCGAGCCTCGAACGCGCGCTGATTTCCATCGCGCTGGATGAACGGGAACGCGACCCCGAAGCACTTCCCCGGCGCCGCGAGCTGATTGACGCCGGCGCAGCCGCACGGGTGCTGGGCGCGCCGGCGCTCGAACTTGCGCACGTCGCGGCCGGTCGACTGGACGGATTCGTCGGGCTGGGGCTTGCTCCCCTTCGTCTGATGGGCGCGCTGCTGCTCGTCGAGGAAGCTGGTGGGTATGTGTCGCACAGGCCGGCCGCCGGGGGTATCCGCAACGATTTGCCGATTGTCGGGTGCGCAACAACGATCGCCCGTCAGATCGAAGCGGTCAACGGAGCCTGGGATGCCGAGGTGGCTGTGGATCTGGGCATCGCGAATTCCGCGTCGGGCCGCCTACGCCGGCACGGGGCCAGACCGCGCTGGCCGTTTTCGTAGCGAAGTTGAAGCTGCGGTGGCGGGGCGCGGCAGGATCGGCAGGAACGCGCCCCACGGGACCTTTCGGATTAGAAGGAGAAATCGATGCGTACACGAAACTTGGCAATATTGGCGAGTCTGTCGGGGCTGACCACCCTCGCTCCCGTAGCGGCATGGGCAACAGCGGATTCCTCGCTGCCGCCGGCACAAAAGTCGGGACCGGTCACCTATCTGAGCGGGGGTTCCGATCAAGCGCAGGCGACCGCGATGCGCCACGCGCAAGCGCGGTATCCGCTCGAAGTCGAATTCCTGTGGGGGCGTGGGGCGAAGGAGACCGATATCGCCGGCGTCGACTGGTCCATTCGGGACATGGATGGTCATGTGTTGCTCGACCAGCGCTCGGGAGATCCGATCGTGCTTGCGTCGCTGCCCGACGGCCGTTACAACGTGACGGGCACCTACGACGGGATCACGGAGTCTCGCATCGTCTCGGTGCGCAGGGGATCGCATGACGACCTGCTGCTCGAGTGGCCCCAGTAATAGTCGCGTGCAAGGCAGCTGGTCCCGGACAACGAACGGCCGTCGGGCTGCGTCCCGATGCAGATCGGCTGCGTGGAATGAGTGGGGTGGCTGACGGGACTCGAACCCGCGACAACTGGAATCACAATCCAGGACTCTACCAACTGAGCTACAGCCACCATCGAGCGGACACCAGTCGCGGCGCGCGGAGAAGACATAGGCGCCGCCTGCGGGGCGATGCCTCTCGAGGCACACCCGCAACGCGCTATTTTATCCGACTTTGGCACGCAAGGGACCCGCAAGGCGTGCGCGGGCCGAGGATACAATTCACCCCGGTCCCGCGCCCAGACTTCGGGCCCCGCAACGCCGCCAGAGGAACCCCTTGCCCGATTCCCCGCTGCCCGACCGGCCTCGCGACGAAGCCCTCGTCAAGGCTTACAACGATGTCGCATACACGAGCTTCCCGAACACCGCGAGCCATCCCCACCGGCTCGCGACGATCGCGACGCTGCTGGGACTGGATGCCGCGCCCGTCGCGACCTGCCGCGTCCTGGAAATGGCGTGCGGCGACGGCACGAACCTCGTGCCCATGGCCGCGGCAATGCCAAACGCGACGTTCGTAGGATTCGACTTTGCCGCGCGGCCCGTCGCGCACGCGCAGCGCATGGTTCAGGACCTGGCGCTCGCGAACATCCGGGTGCTGCAACTCGATCTGCGCGACATGCCAGCTGACCTCGGCATCTTCGACTACATCATTGCACACGGGCTCTACTCGTGGATTCCGGCTGACGTGCGCGCGCGCGTGCTGCCGCTGATCGCGCGCCACCTGGCGCCGAACGGCGTCGCTTACGTGAGCTACAACGCGCTGCCCGGCTGCCACATGCGGCGCGCAGTGTGGGAAATGCTCAAGTACCACACGCGCGCCATTCCCGACATGCCGGCCAAGGTCGCCGCGGCGCGCGCGTTCATCGCACTGGTGGCCGAGCCGGTCGCGGGGGAGTACGGCAGCGTCGCCGCGATGCGCGCCGAGGTCCGCCACGCCGGCGAGGGAATCGACTCGGGATTGGCCCACGACGATATGAGCGAGCCAAACGATCCCGTGTACTTTCACGAATTCATGGCCGATGCCACGCGTGCCGGACTCACGTTTCTCGCGGAAACGCAACTCAACACGATGCTGGGCGCGGGCGTGGCGCCGCCGGTGCGCCAGGCGCTCGGCAAGCTCGATCGGCTGGCGCGCGAGCAATATCTCGACTTCGTCCATTTTCGCCGATTCAGGCAATCGCTGCTATGTCGGGAGAATGCGCTGTCGCGCTTCGTCGTGCAGCCTTCACGCGCGGTCGGCATGCACGCAATACCTTCGTTCGACTACCGCCGCGCGGCCGCAGCGGGAACCGCCGTACCCGATCCCGATCCGGATGCGCAGGCGATCAAGGAGCACCTCCTCGCGCGCTTTCCGCTGTCCGTCCCGGTAGCCGAGCTTGCTGAGCAGTGGGTGCGCACGCCGCCAGCGGCGGGCGCATCGCGCCGTCCGGTCGAAGTCGTGCTGTGCGAAATGTACGTCGCGGGTCTCGTGGATCTGCGCACATCGCCGACCGAGGTGGCGGCCGCCCCCGGGTCGCGTCCCGAAGTGTTCGCCGCGGCGCGCTGGATCAGCCGCGAAAGCGAAATCGTCCCCAATCTTTTTCACGAGATCGTCCGGTTTTCCGACCCCATAGTCCGCAAGCTGCTCGACCTGCTCGACGGCACGAGGACACGCGACGATCTGGTGGGCATCGTCGGCGGGCCGCTCGCGCAGCCCAACGGCCGCGCGAAGCTCGACGAAGTGCTGACGATGCTCGGCAAGAACGCGATGCTGGTGGCATGACGCGGATTCAGCGCCGCACCAGGCAGCAAACGGCGGTCGCATCACTTGCGTCCCAGCAGCTCCTTCGCCGCCGCGACGACGTGGTCGGGCTCGAACCCGTAGTGCGCCTGCAGCGCCTTGAGCGGCGCCGACGCGCCGAACGTGTGCATGCCGATCACGCGTCCTGACGTTCCGACGTAGCGCTCCCATCCGAACGTCGACGCCTGCTCCACCGCGACGCGCGCCGTGATGGCCGGCGGCAGCACGCTGTCGCGATACTCCTTTGTTTGATGCTCGAAGATGTCCCACGACGGCATCGACACCACGCGTGAGCGAATGCCCGATTTCAGCAGCGCCTCGTGCGCGTCCACGGCGAGGCTCACTTCACTGCCGGTGGCGATGAGAATCACCTCCGGATTGCTGCCGGGAGCATCGGCGAGCACGTAGGCGCCGAAGGCAACGCCGGCGGCGGGCGCGTATTTCGCACGGTCGAGTGTGGGCAGCGGCTGCCGCGACAGCACGACGACCGCCGGCCGGTGCCGCAGCTGCATGACGCATCGGTATGCTTCGACGACTTCATTCGCATCGCATGGACGCAGCAGCGTGAGTCCCGGAATCGCGCGCAAGCTTGCGAGTTGCTCGACCGGCTGGTGCGTGGGACCGTCCTCGCCGTCGCCCATCGCATCGTGCGTGAACACGAATATCGTCGGCAGCTCCATCAGCGCCGACAGCCGGATCGCGGGCCGCGCATAGTCGCTGAAGATGAAGAACGTGCCGCCGAACGGCCGCAGCTTGGTGAGCGACAGCCCGTTCATCACCGCGGCCATCGCGTGCTCGCGGATGCCGAAGTGCAGGTTCTTGGCGCCGGGCGTTCCCGGCTCGACGTCGCCGGCGCCGGCGTACTTGAGCGTCGTCTTGTTCGACGGGCCCAGATCGGCCGATCCGCCCAGAAACCACGGCACGTTCTGCGCCAGCACGTTCAGCACCTGGCCCGAAGCGTCCCGTCCGGCGATGCCTTTCGCGTCCGCGGGAAACACCGGCAGCTTGCTGTCCCATCCCGCCGGCAATTCGCGGCGCTGCATCTCGTCGATCGCGATCGCCAGGTCCGGGTGCTTCGCGCGATACGCGGCGAAGAGTTCGTTCCACGCCTGGTGCGCCTTCGCGCCGCGCGCACCCACGCCCGCAGCGAAGTGCTCGGGGACGCCGGCGGGAACGAGGAACTGCGCATCCTCGGGCCAGCCGTAGGCGCGCTTCGTCAGGCGGACTTCGTCGGCGCCAAGCGGCTCGCCGTGCGCGGCCGCCGTGTCCTGCCGATTCGGCGAGCCATAGCCGATGTGGCTGTCGAGGATAATTAACGTCGGACGGCCGCGCGTCTTGCGGAAGGCGTCGATCGCCTGCTCGATGCGCACGATGTCGTTGGCGTCGCCCACGCGCAGCACGTTCCAGCCGTAACCCATGAACCGCGCGGCGACATCTTCGGTGAAGGCGATCTGCGTGCTGCCTTCGATCGTGATGTGGTTGTTGTCGTAGATCCAGCACAGGTTGTCGAGCGCGAGATGCCCGGCCAGCGACGCCGCCTCGGAGCCGACGCCCTCCATCAGACAGCCGTCGCCGCACACCGCGTAGATGTCGTAGTCGAAGACGTCGAATCCGGAACGGTTGTAGTTCGCGGCAAGCCAGCTTTCGCCGATGGCCATGCCCACACTCGTCGCGATGCCCTGCCCCAGCGGTCCGGTGGTCGCTTCCACGCCCGACACGAGGTGATATTCGGGATGGCCGGGCGCCTTGCTGCCGAACTGGCGGAAATGGCGGATGTCGTCCAGCGTGACGGCTGGCTTGCCGACGGTTTCGTAGTCGGCATTCACCGCCTGCGTGCCGGTCAGGTACAGCACCGACCACAGGAGCATCGACGCGTGGCCGTTGGACAAGACGAACCGGTCGCGATTGGGCCAGATCGGGTCCTTCGGATCGAAGCGCATCACGCGATTCCACAGCGTGTACACCAGGGGCGCCAGCGCCATCGGCGTGCCGGGATGGCCGGAATTGGCGGCCTGCACGGCGTCGATCGCCAGCGTGCGGATCGTGTTGATGCAAAGGGTGTCGAGGTCCTGCGTCGCGGCCATGGGGTCTCCGTCGAATGTGAGTTCAGCGCGGCTTGCCGGCCGCCGCCGCATCGGCAAGGATCACGGCGCGGGCGCTGTTCACGCGGCCCGCCGGAATTCCGCGATCGCCGTTGGCAAGACGCGCCAGCATCGCGGCCTTTTCCGGTCCGGTGACGACCCACAGCACGCGGCGCGCGCGGTCGAGCACCGGAAACGTCAGCGTCATTCGCGGATGACCCTGATAAGGCGCCGTCAGCGCGACGGCCGCGTCGGTGACCTGCAAGACCGGATCATCGGGAACCAGCGACGCCGTGTGGCCGTCCGGCCCCAATCCGAGATGCACCAGGTCGAGCACGGACGGAGCGCCAGCGACGTGCTCGAGCTCCGATCCGTATCCCTTTGCCGCCAGCGCAAGGTCCAGCGCCTCGACCGGCATCGCATGCAAGTGGCCCGGCGGCAACGCGACGCGCGACAGCAGGCTCTCGGCGATGTGCGTGAGGTTGCGATCCGGATCGCCATGGGGTGCCACGCGCTCGTCCACTTGAAAGAGGTGCGTTTTCGCCCATGGCATCGGCAGCGCGGCAAGCGCACGCAGCATCGCCCACGGCGTATGGCCGCCGCTGACCGCGAACGCGAACATGCCGCGCGCGGCGACCGCGTCCGCCGCGGCGCTGGCTATGCACTCCGCCGCGCGCTGCGCGACGGCGCCGGCATCGGGCGAAACGTCGATCGTGATGGGCAATCGGGCTCCGGAGCCGCGGCGTTCGCGTCCCCGCTCCTTCAGTCGTCCACGACCGGATCGTGCCAGCCGCCTTCGGGCGACACCGTCTGCACTTCCTCGGGTCCCCACGTGCCCTGCAGGTATTCGTGGACCGGCGTGTTGGCACGCAATACCGGATCGACGATGCGCCACGCTTCCTCGACATAATCCTCGCGCGCGAAGAGCGTTTGGTCGCCGCGCATCGCGTCGCCCAGCACGCGTTCGTACGCGTCCATTTCGCCGGCACCCGGATGTCGGCTCGCGATCATTTCGGTGGTCAGGCTCACGCTCTCGTCTGCCGGCGACAGTACATTGACACCGATCGCGATCGTGATGTCCGGGCTGATGCGAAGCCGCACGTGGTTGGGGTGCTGGTTCGGCAGACAATAGACGGACGGCGGCTGCCGCAGGTGGACGATCACCTCGGTCGCGGTGACGGGCAGGCACTTGCCCGCGCGAATGTAGAACGGCACACCCTGCCAGCGCCACGAATTGATCGCGAGCCGCATGGCGGAAAAGGTTTCGGTCGTGGTATGGGCAGCCACACCGGGCTCGGACTTGTATCCGCGGAACTGACCGCGCACGATGTCCCTCGGAGTCAACGTTGCCACCGCCTTCAGGACCTTGACCTTCTCGTCGCGAATCGACTCGCTGTCGGTGCGCGAAGGCGGCTCCATCGCTAGGTTCGCCAGCACCTGGAAAAGGTGGTTCTGGATGACGTCGCGCGTCGTCCCCGTCTGGTCGTAGAACGCGCCGCGCCCCTGGATGCCGAAGTCCTCCGCCATGGTGATCTGGACGCTCTCCACGTGATAGCGGTTCCAGAACGGCTCCAGGAAACCGTTGGCGAAACGGAAATGCAGCATGTTGTGCACCGGCCCCTTGCCCAGGTAATGGTCGATGCGGAAGATGTGCGCCTCGTCGAAGTTGCTGTAGAGAATCCGGTTGAGCTCGCGCGCCGACGCCAGGTCATGGCCGAACGGCTTTTCGACGATGACGCGCGCGCCAGCCGTGCATCCGGCCTGCGCGAGCTGCAGCACGACCGCCTCGAAGAGACTGGGCGGTATGGCCAAGTAGTGCGCCGGACGCTTTGCCGTTCCCAACTCGCGGCGCAGCGCCGTGAACGTCGCCGCATCGGCGTAGTCGCCGTCGATGTAGCGCAGCAGCCCCACGAGCCTCGCGAACGCTGCCGGATCAAGCCCGCCGTGTTTTTCCAGGCTGTCACGAGCGCGGGCGCGAAACGCGTCGAGGTTCCAGCCGGCCTTCGCCACGCCGATCACGGGGACGTTCAGGTGCCCGCGCTTGATCATCGCCTGCAGCGACGGAAAGATTTTCTTGTAGGCGAGATCGCCGGTGGCGCCGAAGAACACCAGCGCGTCGGAAGGCGCGGCGTCCGCCATGACGCCGGTGGTGCTCGCGGTCATTTGCTTCTCACTTGCCTTCCGGCTTCTCGACGTGCCCGCCGAATTCGAAGCGCATCGCCGACAGCAGCTTGTCCTGGAAGGCGGCTTCACCCCGCGAGCTGAACCTCTCGTAGAGGGCCGTCGTCAGCACCGGCGTGGGCACGGCCTCGTCGATGGCGGCCTTGATCGTCCAGCGTCCCTCGCCGGAATCGGACACGCGCCCCGAGAACTGCGCGAGCGTCGGGTCCTTGATCAACGCGGAAGCGGTGAGGTCGAGCAGCCACGACGCGATCACGCTGCCGCGACGCCACACTTCGGCGATGTCGGGCAGGTTCAGGTCGTACTGATAATGCTCGGGGTCGCGCAGCGGTGTGGTCTCCGCGTCGATTGCGTGCACAGCCTTGCCGACATTTGCGGCGCGCAGGATGTTCATGCCCTCCGCGTAGGCGGCCATCAACCCGTACTCGATGCCGTTGTGCACCATCTTGACGAAGTGCCCGGCGCCGTTGGGCCCGCAGTGAAGGTAACCCTGCTCCGCCGTGCCGCGGGCCTTGTCGCGTCCCGGTGTGCGGTCGATGTCGCCGATGCCGGGAGCCAGCGTGGCGAAGATCGGGTCGAGATGTTCAACGACCGCGGGCTCGCCGCCGATCATCATGCAATAGCCGCGCTCTAAGCCCCACACGCCGCCGCTGGTGCCGACATCGACATAGTGGACGCCTTTGGGCGCCAACTCCTTCGCGCGCCGGATGTCGTCGACGTAATAGGAATTGCCGCCGTCGATCAGGATGTCGCCGGACTCGAGAAGCGGCAGGATGCCGGCGATCGTCTTGTCCACGACGGCGGCGGGCACCATCAGCCAGACCGCCCGCGGCTTGGCGAGCTTGGCGATAAAATCCGCGAGCGACGACGATCCCGTCGCCTTCTCGTTGACCAGGTCCTGCACGGCCTTCGGCGACATGTCGAAGACCACGCATTGATGTCCGTCCTTGAGCAACCGGCGCACCATGTTCGCGCCCATGCGGCCCAGCCCGATCATTCCTAGTTGCATGACGAGTTTTCCTTTATCCGCGTGATGCGTTTCGCTTTTCGAAGATGTCGACGAACTCCCGATACCTGCGCGCAATCTCGGCCACCGCGGCATCGCGCGTCAGCGTCCCCGCGCGCATGCCGACCAGCGGCTCCCAGAAGTCCGTCCGGCCGACGGCAAAGCCGATGAAGCCCGGAACGCTGGCCGCGATGCTCAACCACTCGCGGACTTTGCGGTCGTCCTCGCCGCGTCCCAGGACGATGCAGCCGACATGGTCGCGGCCGCCCCGCCGTGCCGCGGCGACGATCGCGACGCAGTCCTCGCGCCGGTCGAGTCCTTCGATCTTCCAGACATCCGGTTCCACGCCGGCGTCCTGCAGTTCCTCGATCGCCTGCACCATGAGGCGCGGCCGCACGGTGAGATCGTAGGCCCTGGCGTCACCGCCCTGCGCCCCAAGTTGCGATTTTTCGGGCGGGACCAGCAATTCGAACATGTAGAGGCTGCGGCCGACGCCTTGAAGGTAATCCGACAGCCGTTTCAAGCGCTCGGCCTGCCGCCGGTTGAGCGCGGCGTCGCCGCCCGGGTTGTAGCGGACGAGCACTTTGCAGAACGTCGGATGAAACGCTTCGATGTGCGCCGCAAAGTCGTCGCCGTATTCGAAGTCGAATTCCTCCTGGCCGCTCTTCTCCGCGGGACAGGCGATGGTGAATCCTCGCGCGGCCGCGTCGCGAAGAATTGCCGCGCCGAATTGTTCGTCGACGAGAAGGCCCGCCTTCGCCTTGGGCACGCCGGCGGCAACCGCCGACTTGAGGCCGTCGTAGATGACCTGCTTGGCGGCGGCGATTTGCGCGGTCTGCTCGGCGTTGAGCGCGCCGGTCCAGCCGAACATCTTCGTCTCGAACGATCCGCGATGGTCAAACGGCAGGATGTACAGCGGCTTGTCGTATCCGCGCGGAATCACGTCTCCCCCCCGAACGGCGCTGCGCGCCGCTCCCCCCCAGGGGGGCGAGCGCCAGCATGTGACCCCCCCGAAGCGCGCGTTGCGCGCTGCCCCCCGAGGGGGCGATGCGACCTTGGGACGGCCCTGCGGTCGCGCGGCGGCCCGGCGGCGCTCACTTCTGCCTTTCCTTACGATAACGGCGGATCAGCGCACTGGTCGAGCTGTCGTGGGCGAGCTTGGGCTCTGCCGCGGCTTGCAGCTCCGGGATGATCCGCTGCGCCAGGACCTTGCCCAGTTCCACGCCCCACTGGTCGAACGAGTCGATCTGCCACACCGTCCCCTGCGTGAACACGCTGTGCTCGTACAGCGCGACCAGCTTGCCCAGTGCGGACGGCGTCAACTGCTCGAGCAGGATCGTGTTGGACGGCCGATTGCCCTCGAACACGCGGTGAGCAACGAGCCAATCCGGCGTGCCCTCCGCCTTGACTTCCGCCGCCGTCTTGCCGAACGCGAGCGCCTCCGCTTGCGCGAAGACGTTAGCCACGAGGATGTCGTGATGCCGGCCGAGAGGGTTCAGCGCCTTGGCGAATGCGATGAAGTCGCAGGGGATGAGCCGCGTGCCCTGGTGGATCAGCTGGTAGAACGAGTGCTGTCCGTTGGTGCCGGGCTCGCCCCAGTAGATCGGACCCGTGGAATAGCCGACGGGCTTCCCGTCCAGCGTGACGTGCTTGCCGTTGCTCTCCATCGTCAACTGCTGCAGGTAGGCGGGGAAGCGCTTCAGGTATTGCTCGTACGGCAGCACGGCCACGGTCTGCGCGTCGAAGAAATCGGTGTACCAGACGGCCAGCATGCCCATCAACACGGGCAGGTTGCGCTCGAACGGTGCCGTGCGAAAGTGCTCGTCGATGGCATGAAAGCCCGCCAGCATGTCGCGGAAATTCGCCGGACCGACAGCGAGCATCGTCGACAGGCCGATCGCCGAGTCCATCGAATAGCGGCCGCCCACCCAGTCCCAGAATCCGAACATGTTCGCGGTGTCGATGCCGAACTCCGTGACCTTTTCGGCGTTGGTCGACACGGCGACGAAGTGCTTCGCCACGGCAGCGCCGTCGCCGCCCAATCCCGCCAGCGACCAGTCACGCGCCGTGTGCGCGTTGGTCATCGTCTCCAGCGTCGTGAACGTCTTCGACGAAATGATGAACAGCGTCTCCGCCGCATCCAGGTCGCGGACGGCCTCGGCGAAGTCGGTGCCGTCGACGTTGGAGACGAACCGAAACGTCATCGACCGGTCGCTGTAGGCCTTCAGCGCCTCGTAGGCCATCACGGGCCCCAGGTCGGAGCCGCCGATGCCGACGTTGATCACGTTGCGGATGCGCTTGCCGGTATGCCCCTTCCATGCGCCACTGCGGACGCGGTCGGCGAATGCGGCCATCCGGTCGAGCACGGCGTGGACATCGGGCACGACGTTCTTGTCGTCGACGACGATGGCCGCGCCGCGCGGCGCACGCAGCGCCACATGCAGCACCGCCCGGTTTTCGGAAACGTTGATCCTGTCGCCGCGGAACATGGCGTCGATGTGCTGGCGCAGGCCGGACTCCGCGGCAAGCTGGAGCAGCAACTCGATCGTTTCGTCGGTGACGCGGTTCTTCGAGTAGTCGAGGTAGACGCCTTGGGCTTCGGTCGTCAGGCGCTCGCCGCGCGTCGGATCGTCGGCGAAGAATTTGCGCAACTCCAGATTCCTAACGCTCGCGTAGTGGGCGGCAAGCGCCTTCCACGCCGGTCGTGATTCGAGGGGAGGGACGGCCGCGGCCATGCGTTTTGTCCTTCGAAGCGCTAGCGCGAGCGCTTCCGCGAGGGGCGGGAACCGGCGCGCGATGGCGGGCGCGGCTTCGACCCATGCCACAGCCGGAACCCGCCGAGAAAAGCGTTGTCGTTGTCGCCCAAGCCGGCATCCGGGCGGCAGCTCCTTCAATTGCCTGCTGTTGCCGCCACCCAGCACCACGTCATCGGGACGGAACGCCGCGACGAGGCGTGCGACGACGTCCTCGACTCGCTTGCGCCATTTTTTCTGGCCGAAGCGCTCGAGCGCGTGGACGCCGACATAGTCCTCGTACGTTGCCTTGCGATACGGAAGGTGCGCGAGTTCCAGCGGAACCACGACATGGTCGGCCACCAGTGTCGTGCCCAGACCGGTTCCCAGGCCCAGGAACAGCAGGATGCCGCCGTTGTAGCTGCCGAGCGCCTGCATCGCCGCATCGTTGATGATCTTCACCGGGCAGCCAAAGGCGGCCGCGTAGTCGAACCTGACCCAGCCCTTGGCGAGGTTGTACGGCTCGGTCACCGGTTGATTGTGCTTGACCACGCCCGGATACCCGATGGAAACGCGATCGTATTTCCAGTCGTGAGCGAGTCGCTTGACGCCGGTGACCATTTGCCGCGCGGTCATCGACGGACCCGAGGCGAATTTCCGCGGCTCACCCTGACCCTGCGCCAGGATCTTGACGCTCGTGCCACCCACATCGATCGCCAGAACCTTCATCGATTCGCCCCTCGCCGCGTCGGAACGCGTGGCGCTAGGCCGCCTTGCCGAGCAGCGTGCTCTTGGAGTCGATGACGCCCATCAATTCGTTCCACGACTTGACGAACGATTCGGCGCCTTCGTTCTGGAGCTTCGCTGCGAGCGCGTCGATGTCGACGCCGGCCTTCGCGAATTCGGCCAGCACCGCTTCGCAATTGCCGCCGTCGGCAGGCGTCGTCGCGCCAACCTCGCCGTGGTCGGCAAAGGCCAGGAGTGTTGCCTCCGGTATCGTGTCGATGGTGAACGGCGCCGCGAACGCCTTGACATACAGCACGTCGGACGCCTTGGGGTCCTTGGTGCCGGTGCTGGCAAAAAGGAATCGTTGCGGCCGGCCGCCGACGTTCATCACGCGCCGATAGCGCGCTGACGCGATGAGGTCGCAGTACGCCTTGTAGCAGCGCTGGCCGATCGCGATGCCGAGCGTGTTGGTCAACGCAGGCGGCACCTTGCCCGCCACCGCGACGTCCCAGCGGCTGATGAAAACCGACGCCACCGACGCCACGTCCGGAGAAAGCCCCGCGGCAATGCGCCGCTCGATGCCGCGCAAATAAGCTTCCGCCGCCGCGACGTACTGCTCGCGCGAAAAGAGCAGCGTCACGTTGATCGGCACGCCGGCGAAGATCGACTCCTCGATCGCCGGCAGGCCCTCCTTCGTGCCGGGAATCTTGATGAAGAGGTTGGGACGCCCGGCCCGCGCATGCAGGTCCTTGGCCACCGCCAGCGTCGTGTTGGTGTCATGCGCGAGCAGCGGCGACACCTCGAGCGAAACCCAGCCGTCCACGCCTCGCGTGCGGTCGTGGACCGGGCGGAACAGGTCGGCGGCGCGCGCGACATCGTCGATCGCAAGCTCGAAGAACAGCGACTCGCCCGACTTGCCGGACTTCAACTTGCTGCGGATCGCGGAATCGTAGTCGCCGCTGTTCTTGATCGCGTTGTTGAAGATCGTGGGATTCGACGTGAGTCCCGTGACGGACAGCTCGCCGATGTAGCGCGCGAGCGTTCCGCTCTCCAGCAGGTCGCGCGTGATGTTGTCGAGCCAGAGGCTCTGACCGATATCGTGAAGTTTCCGGGTCGCCTTCATCGTTGCACCTCTAGGGATTCCATGCGGTGACGAGAACTTTAGCGCCCGGGTGACCTGCGTGGGGCGCTCAGGGGAAAGTCGCCCAAATCATACTCCAGAATCCGCCCACCGGCCTCGCGCGCCCGCGGCGTGCGAGGTGAAACTCCAGCACCGTTACGGGGCCGGCGCGGGCGTTTCGTTCCACAGGCGGATCACCGGCTCGGACGGGTCATGTTCGTAGCCCAGCATGCATACGGCAGCGGTCCCGAGGACGAAATGGCGGCCCGTCGGAACGTCCTGGCCGAGCCAACGCGCCGTTAGGACGCGCAGGAAATGGCCGGAGGAAAACAGGAGCGCGTTGCCATTCACGTCGCGCACGCGATTCACCACGCGATCGGCGCGGGCGCCAATTTCCGCCAGCGATTCGCCGCCGGGGCAGCCGTCACGAAACAGCAACCAGCCGGGGCGGCGCGCGTGGATCTCGCGCGTCGTCAGCCCTTCGTATTCGCCATAGTCCCACTCGACCAGGTCGCGGTCGACTTCCGCGACGCCCCCAAATCCGGCCAGCGCGCACGTGCGTGCGGCGCGCTGCAGCGGACTCGTCAGCACCTTCGCGAACGTGATGCCCGCGAGCCTTGCGCCCAGTCGCATGGCGTTTCGTTCGCCGCGCTCGGTCAGCGGCAGGTCCGTCAAGCCCGTATGCTGGCCCGACAGACTCCACGCGGTTTCGCCGTGGCGCGCAAGGTAGACGACCGGCAAGGTTTCGCTCATCGCGCCGCTACTGGCTCAAGTTGATTTGCTGCCCAGAGGCTCGCGTTGGTCAAAGATCGACGAGCCGATCTTCCCGTGGGCACCAGTCCGCGTGGGCGCGACGGCGGCGCCTGCCGGGCAAGCGCGGCATCGCGCTCGCCCTAAGCAACCGCCAGCGCCGCGGTGATCCTGGTCGGGCCCGTCAGGCCTTCTTGACCCAGGCCGTGCACCAGCCCTTGGCGCTGACCAGTTTCCCCTGGAATATCGCGCAAGGGCCATCCGGCGCGCCCGCCTTGCCCGAATAAAGGCTGCAGGTGCCGCACATGGCCGCCTTGTCGGTGCGCTTGGTCGACTTCGTGGCGTCGGTCACATAGCCCAGCGCGCTCGCCGTCGGATCGGATTCCTTGACCGTGTCGACGGCCTGGGCGGTTCCGCTCAACAGCGCGTTGGCGAATGGCGCGGCCGCGAGACCGATGGCGGTGATCTTGAAGAAGCGGCGGCGGCTTGCGGGGGAGGATTCTCTGGACATCGTGGTCTCCTTTTAGATCGGCTGCAAAACGTTGACGGGGACAAGGGACTTAAGCTGCGACAATTGCCCGGGCCGGCTGGCCCCGGGGCGCCGGTGAGACTCTACTACGACATTGGATCCAAGCGAACGATCGCCGATGACCTTTCCGACCCTCCCTGGCGCCGGCGGACTACCCAAGGTCGTGCTGTCCTCGCGCGACGGCGCGCGCGCGGAGATCTACCTGCATGGCGCGCAACTCACGTCCTGGGTCCCGGCGGGATCGTCCGCCGACCGCATTTTCCTGAGCGCGCGGTCGCGCTTCAGCGAGGGCGCGGCCATTCGCGGTGGCATTCCGGTGAGCTTCCCCCAGTTCGCCGCGCAAGGTCCACTGCCCAACCATGGCTTCGCCCGCGCGCAGCGCTGGGATTTGACGCGCGCGGACCTCGATGACGACGGCAGCGCATCCGCCGTCCTGCGCCTCACCGACTCGGGGGCGACGCGGCAACTCTGGCCGCACGCTTTCGCGCTCGAGTTGAGCGCCCGGCTGTCCGGCGTGTCGCTCGTCGTCGGGCTTGGTGTCGTGAATACCGGTGCCACGCGCTTCGAGTTCACCGCGGCCCTCCATACGTACCTGGCCGTGGCCGACGCGGCACAGACGAGCGTCCACGGATTGCAACGTGCCGCCTTCATCGACAAGGTCCGCGGCGAGCCCGATTGCCGCGAGACGAACGCCGTCCTGCGCATCGACGGCGCAATCGACCGCGTGTATCGCGCCGCGCCTGCCGACCTCGAAGTCCACGAGCCGAGCCGTGCGATGGCGTTGCGCGCGACCGGCTTTCCGGACACCGTCATCTGGAATCCCGGCGCGGCAGGTGCGCAGGCGCTGGCCGACCTGGGAGCTGACCAGCAACGCGCGATGCTGTGCGTCGAGGCGGCTGCGGCCGCCGCACCGATCGTGCTCGCCCCCGATGCGGCGTGGCGCGGCACCCAATCGCTGACCGCGTGCTGAAGGCGACGGCGCATTGCCAAGTAGACTAGAGCCCTCGATCCGCGCTCGGGACGCATGCCCATGGCTTCGAACGACGACCGCCCTTCGCCGCACAACGCCGCTTCCGGCCATCCGCCACTGACCGCGGAAGAACAGCGGCTGGCTGCCGCGCGCGACGGCAAGGCGCCGTGGCGGATGTGGGGCCCCTACTTGAGCGAACGGCAATGGGGCACGGTGCGCGAGGATTACAGCGCGAATGGCGACGCCTGGAATTACCTGCCGCACGATCACGCGCGCTCGCGCGCCTACCGGTGGGGCGAGGACGGCATCGCCGGCATCTGCGACAACCGCCAGCAGCTCTGCTTCGCGCTCGCACTGTGGAACGGCAAGGACCCGATCCTGAAGGAGCGGATGTTCGGCCTCACCGGCCCCGAGGGCAATCACGGCGAGGACGTCAAGGAATGCTACTTCTACCTCGACAACGTGCCGAGCCATGCGTACATGAAGTATCTGTACAAATATCCGCAGCGGGCCTATCCGTACTTGGATCTGGTGGAGACCAATCGCCGCCGCACGCGCGCCGATCCGGAATACGAACTGCTCGACACCGGCATCTTCGACGACGACCGCTACTTCGACCTGTTCGTCGAATATGCAAAGGCCGCGCCCGACGACATCCTGATCCGCATCACGGCCTGCAACCGCGGCCCCGATCCCGCGCCGCTGCATCTGCTGCCTACGCTCTGGTTCAAGAACGTCTGGTCGTGGTACCCGGATACGCCGGGACTGGTGATGCCGCGCATCGCCATCGCCGACGCCGCGCCCGGCGTGCGCGTGCTCAGGACGACGCATCGCCAGATGCCGCCGTATTTGCTCTATTGTGACACGCCCGACGAGTGGCTCTTCACGGAAAACGATACGAACACCGAGCGCATCTTCGGCCGCCCCAATGTGCAGCCGTACGTCAAGGACGCGTTCGACAATTACTTGGTGCACGACCGCAAGGACGCGGTGAACCCCGCGCACACGGGCACCAAGGCCGCCGCGCATTACCTTCGGCAGGTACCGGCCGGCGGGTCCGTCGTCGTGAAGCTTCGTCTGTGCACGGCCGGAAACCTGCCCGCGCCGCGGGGCACTCATTCAGACCCGGCGTTCGATGCGACGTTCGCGACGCGCAAGCACGAAGCGGATGCGTTCTACCATCGCGTCACGCCCTTCCCGCTGTCCGAGGACATGCGCAACGTCCAGCGCCAGGCGTTCGCGGGCATGCTGTGGAGCAAGCAGTATTACCGCTACATGGTGAACCGCTGGCTCGACGGCGACAAGGCAGGCTTCAAGCCGCCGGAGGAGCGCAAGCAGGGCCGCAACCACACGTGGCGCCACTTTGCCGCCGGCGACGTGCTGTCGATGCCGGACAAATGGGAATACCCGTGGTTCGCCGCGTGGGACATGGCGTTCCATTGCGTCCCGCTCGCGATGATCGATCCCGATTTCGCGAAGGACCAGCTGCTCTTGCTGATGCGCGAGTGGTACATGCACCCGAACGGGCAAATCCCGGCCTACGAGTGGGCGTTCAGCGACGTGAACCCGCCGGTGCACGCGTGGGCTGCGATCCGCGTCTATCAGATCGAGCACAAGATGTACGGCCGCCGCGACCGCGCGTTCCTGGAGAGGGTCTTCCAGAAACTGCTGCTCAACTTCACGTGGTGGGTCAATCGCAAGGATGCCGAAGGCAACAATATTTTCGAGGGCGGCTTCCTGGGGCTCGACAACATCAGCGTCTTCGACCGGACGTCCGGCCTGCCCACCGGGGGAAACCTGGAGCAGGCGGACGGCACGAGCTGGATGGCGATGTATTGCTTGAACCTGCTGGGCATCGCGCTCGAGCTCGCCAAGGAGGACGACGTCTACGAGGACATCGCCACCAAGTTCTTCGAGCACTTCGTGTACATCGGCGCAGCCGTGAACAGCATGGGCGGACGCGGGCTGTGGGAGGAAGACGACGGGTATTACTACGACGCGCTCAAGTTTCCCGACGGCCGCTGCATCCGCATCAACGTGCAGTCGATCGCCGGACTGATCCCGATCTTCGCGATCGGCATTGGCGAGCAGAGGGGGGTCGCGGCGTTCCGCGATTTCGCGACGCGGCTCAACTGGTTCACGATGTACCGGCCGGACCTGCTCGCGGGCACGGCGGACATGACGCACCGCGGCGTGCACGGTCGCGTCCGCCTGGGCATCGTCGACTCGGCGAAGCTGCGGCGCATACTCGCCAAGGTGCTGGACGAGGAGGGGCTCCTGAGTCCGCATGGCGTGCGTTCGGTGTCGAAGCGCCATGCGGCGAACCCGTTTGTCCTTGCGTTGGACGGCCAGAAGTTCACGCTCGACTACGCGCCGGCGGAATCCACGTCGGGCCTCTTCGGCGGCAATTCCAACTGGCGCGGTCCGGTGTGGTTCCCGCTCAACTTCCTTCTCATCGAGTCGCTGCAGAAGCACCACTACTATCTTGGGGACGCGTTCAAGGTCGAATTGCCCGCCGGGTCGGGCCATGAGGCAACACTCTGGGACGTGACCACGAACCTGTCGTGGCGCCTGATCAGCCTCTTTCTCAAGGACGAGACCGGCAAGCGGCCCGTCAACGGCAACCTGGCCAAGTATCAGACCGATCCCCACTGGCGCGACCTCGTCCTTTTCTACGAATACTTTCACGGCGATACCGGGTACGGTCTGGGCGCCGGCCATCAGACCGGGTGGACCGGCGTGGTCGCCAAACTCATCCACCAGTACGCCGAGTACGCGCTGCAGGGGAAGCCGCCGGGGCTCACGCGCGAAGACGGCCTTGGCGCCTCGCACGTGTCGGGGTGAGCGCCTCGTGGATGCAGTGTCTCTGCAGGACGAGTGGCTCGAAAGCGACAGCAGCGGCGGCTTCGCGTCCGGCACGGTCGGCGGCTTCCGGACACGGCGCTACCACGCGCTGCTGCTCACGTCGCGGCATCCGCCGTCGGACCGCGTCGTCCTGGTCAACGGCGTGGAGGCGTGGCTCGATACGCCGCGCGGCAACTTCCCGCTCAGCACGCAGCATTACGCGCCGGATGTCTATCATCCGCGCGGCATCGACGCACTGACGACATTCACGCACGAGCCGTGGCCTCGCTGGACGTTCCGTGGACCCGGTGGCACAGACGTCATCCATGAAATCATCGTCGATCGCGACGACGGAACCGTCCTGTTGCGCTGGTTTCTGGCGCACACCGCGCCGGGCATACGGCTGCAGGTGCGGCCGCTCCTTTCCGGGCGCGATTATCACGCGCTGATGCGCGAAAACAATGCCTTTCGTTTCGCCGCGCAAGTTGCAGGCAGCAACGCGACCTGGCGGCCCTATCCGGACCTGCCGGCCATCTCCGCGCTGACCAATGGCGTCTATGCACACGAACCCGATTGGTACCGCAACTTCGACTACACGCAGGAGGCGGCACGCGGTCTCGACCACATCGAGGACCTGGCCGCACCTGGCACGTTCACGTTCGAACTCTCGCAGCGCGAAGCCGTCATCCTGTTGCGCGCCGACGACCGCCTGGACGATGACGCGGAAACGCTCGCTGCGCGCGTACGCGCGCGGGAAGCGGCTCGGCGCAAGCCGCTGACGCCACTCGACCGCGCGGCCGAGTCGTACATCGTGCGCCGCGGCAGCGGCCACACGATCATCGCGGGATTCCCGTGGTTCACCGACTGGGGCCGCGACACGTTCATCGCTATGCGCGGTCTGGTCCTGGCTCGCCTTCGCTACGATGTTGCCGCGTCGATCCTGCTCGCCTGGGCCGACGCCGTATCGGAAGGCATGCTGCCCAATCGCTTTCCCGACCACGGCAGCGAGCCCGAGTTCAACGCCGTCGACGCGTCGCTGTGGTTCGTCATCGTCGTCCACGAATTCCTCGCGGCCGCGCGTCCCGCGGCTTCGGTGCGCGCGCGGCTTGCCGGCGCGGTCGAAGCGATCCTCGACGGCTACGCGGCAGGAACGCGCTTCGGCATCCGGATGGACGACGACGGCCTTCTCGCGTGCGGCGTTCCAGGCTTGCAGCTCACGTGGATGGACGCGCGCGTCGACGGCCACGAGATCACGCCGCGGATCGGCAAGCCGGTGGAAATTCAGGCGCTGTGGATCAACGCGCTGCGCGGCGCCGGTGGGCGTCACGCGGTGCTCGCGGAACGTGCGCAGGCGGCGTTCGCCGCTCGCTTCTGGAACGCCGCCGCCGGCGCGCTCTATGACGTGGTCGACGTCGACCACGTCGCAGGAACGGCGGACGCCCGGATGCGGCCGAACCAGATCCTTGCCGTCGGCGGGCTGCCCCACCGTCTCCTCGCCGGCGATCGGGCGAGCGCCGTCGTCGCGGCCGTCGAGCGCGACCTCGTCACGCCATTGGGATTGCGCACGCTGGCGCGCAGCGACCCGGCGTATCAGCCGCGCTGCGAAGGCGGCGTCGCGCAGCGCGACGGCGCCTATCATCAGGGCACGGCGTGGCCGTGGCTCATCGGTGCGTTCGTCGACGCGTGGCTCCACGTGAATGGTGACGACGGCGCGCACCGTTTCGAGGCGCGCCAGCGATTCCTCACCCCTCTGCTTTCCCATTTGCAGGTCGCAGGTCTAGGCCACGTGAGCGAAATCGTCGACGGCGATCCGCCGCACATGCCCCGTGGCTGTCCGTTCCAGGCCTGGTCGCTGGGCGAATTGATTCGGGCGCTGGCGCGCACCGCCTCTCCCGACACCTGACCCCCATCTCCGATAATGGCGAAGGTCGATGGCCGCCGCGCACCCTCCTGCTGTCAGGTTTCCGTCAGGAGCGCTTTGACACCGATCAATGAGGGTGGCCGGAATTCTTTGTAGGCTTCGGGAGGCGTAATTGGTCTTAACGATGCGAGCCTGCCTGCGGGCTCGAGAAAGATGCCGCGAACATGAAGAAATGCCTCGCAATGATTGCCACAGCCGTGTGTCTGGTTTCACTGCCGGCCGCGGCGCAGATTTTTTCGTGGGATCCTCTGAAGGACGTGCAGGAGGCGTTGCCCGGAGGCGTGCCGAACGAAGGCAAGATCATCCAGGCGCGGGAACAGGTGCGGGAAATGGCGCAGGATGCGCTGGCCACCCTGTACGAGACGGCGCCAGGCACCCGACGCGCCGTCGAAGGTGCGGCAGGCTATGCCGTGTTCAGCACCTTTGGCGTCAAGCTTTTCTTCGCCGGCGGTACGACGGGCAAGGGCTTGGTCGTCAACAAGCGTACCAGTCGCCAGACCTTCATGAAGATGTTGCAAGTGCAGGGCGGCCTGGGTTTTGGCGTGAATCAGAATCGTCTGATCTTCGTCTTCACCAACGAACAGGCGCTGCGGAACTTCATCAATCAGGGTTGGGAATTCGGTGGTCAGGTCAACCTGTCCGCGATGGCGAGCGGTCAGGGAGGAATGTTCAGCGGCGCGGCCGCCGTGTCGCCTGGGGTGTACCTCTACCAACTGACACAGACCGGCCTTTCGGCGACTCTGACCGTCGGCGGGACGAAATTCTTCAAGGACCCCGATCTGAACTGAAATATTCGCGTCGCGGCACAAAGATCTGGCAGACACGCCGCAAAGGTTCGCGCGAAGATACTCGTAGAAATGGTGAGGATGTGATGACGAATCAACTGCGTCTACGGATGCAGGCGTGTGCAGGCTTGACCGTGGCGGCGGCGCTTGCCGCGACACCCGTGCACGCCGAGTTGAGCGCTGAGGAACTCGCGAAGCTCGCGCAGAATCCGGTCGGCAACCTCATCAGCGTGCCGTTCCAGAACAACACCAACCTCAACTTCGGGCCGGAGAAGGGGACGCAGAACATCCTGAACATCCAGCCGGTGATCCCGATCGAGGTCGACCCCGACTGGAACATCATCACGCGGACCATCGTGCCGGTGATCTGGATGCCCTCGCTCGGGCCCGACATGCCGGGCAAGAGCGGCATCGGCGACATCCAGCTGTCGGCCTTCCTGTCGCCGGCGAATCCGGGTGAATGGATCTGGGGTCTCGGCGCGATCACGCAATTTCCGACCAACAGCAATGAAGAGCTCGGCAACAAGAACTGGGGCCTCGGCCCGACCGCGGTGGTGCTGCACATCAAGCACGGCGACCCGTGGGTCTACGGCGTGCTGGTCAACAACATCTGGTCGCTCACCAGTGACAAGCAGGGCGGGGCCTACAACAACGGCCTCATCCAGCCGTTCCTGAACTACAACCTGCCCGACGGCCTGTACTTCACTTCCGGGCCGATCCTGACGGTCAACTGGAAAGCGGACGGTGGACAGCAGTGGACGGTCCCCCTCGGGGGCGGCATCGGCAAGATCTTCCACTTCGGGAAGCTGCCGGTGAACACGCAGTTGAGCGCGTATTACAACGTCGTGAAGCCCGATTTCGGCGCGAACTGGCAGATCCGGGCGCAGGTCCAGCTGATGTTTCCGAAATAAAGACAGGATGCCGGTGGCCGCTTTCGCGCAGAACGCGAACTCCATTGATTTGCTGCCAGCGCTGGCAAGCGGCGTGCCCGGGCCGGTAGAATTGGCGTCCCAGCGTTTGGTGGGCGCGGGTGCTGGCCGCCAAATCCGCGCGACATTTAGTTGTATGCCGATGGGAATGCAATAGCGTTCGCAACCGCGCACGGCGATTCGTGCGCGCACGATAGGGGATGGCACCATGAATACCTCACACCGCTTGGCAATTGCGTTTGCCATGGTTTCGCTCGCTACACTGGGGGCGTGCGACCAGAAGGCGCCTGAACCCAAGAAGGCGGACGCGCCCGAGGCGGCGAAGAAGGCCGACGCGCCGAATGCGGCGAATGCGGCGAAGAAGGCGGCCGATGCCCCGGCCGCCGTGGCCGCCGTGGCGCCGGCGGCCGACCTGCAACCAAATCCCGAGCGCAACGCCTACTTTGGCGATGAACACATCCACACCAGCTGGTCGGTCGATGCTTGGGTGATGGGGAACCGCATCACCGGCCCGGCGGACGCGCTGAAGTACGCCCAGGGCGAGACGATCAAGCACCCGATGGGTTACGACATCAAGATCGACACGCCGATGGACTTCATGGGCGTTACCGACCACTCGGAGTATGTCGGCGTCACCCGGGAGGCCAACACCCCGGGGTCCTACGTGAGCAAGCTGCCCGAGGCGCAGCCCATGATCATGAAGGATCCGAACAGCAAGGAAGAGCAGAACCGGGTTTTCTCGTACCTGCTTTCGCTGGGCTCCAAGCGCGCCGGTGAAGGCGTTCATGGACCCGAAGATCACCTCTACCGTGTGGAAGGAAAACGTCAAGATTGCCGACGAGCAAAACAAGCCCGGCAAGTTCACCGCGTTCTGCTCGTACGAGTGGACGTCGATGCCGGGCAACCGCAACCTGCACCGCAACGTCTTCTTCAGGGCCTGCGACAAGGTGCCGGACTATCCCTTCAGCTCGCTCGACTCCACTCGCCCCACGGAACTGTGGAACTGGATGGACGCGCAGCGCAAGGCGGGCAACGAGCTCCTCGCGATCTCGCACAACGCGAACGTCAGCGACGGCTGGATGTATCCGATCGACGTCGACAACACCACCGGGCGGCCGATCGACGCCGCCTGGGCGGCCGCGCGCGACCGCAACGAGCGCCTGGTCGAGATCAAGCAGGGCAAGGGGCAGTCGGAGACCCACCCCCTGCTGTCGCCGAACGACGAGTTTGCCAGCTACGAGATGTATCGAAGCTCTTCTCGGCCTTCCGGCCAACGTCGGCCGCGTCGACCACGTCACGGGCAGCTACGCCCGCCAGGCCTACAAGGACGGCATCACCATGCAGGACGTCCGCGGCTACAACCCATACAAGTTCGGCATGGCCGCCGGCTCCGACTCGCACAATACCGGCAGCCCGTACCGCCACGACAACTTCTACGGTCTTCACGCCGATGCGGACGGGTCGCTCGAGCGGCGCTTCGCCGGCGTGCTCATCGGCGGCACGATGGACGTGCGGCTGGAGAATCCCGGCGGCCTGACCGGCGTGTGGGCGGAGGAGAACACGCGCGCCTCGATCTTCGACGCGATGTACCGCAAGGAGACCTTCGGCGTCAGCGGCCCGCACATCAAGGTTCGCCTCTTCGGCGGTTGGGGCTACAGCCAGGACATTCTGAAGGCTGGCGACTGGGTGAAGCAATCCTACGCCGGCGGGGTTCCCATGGGCGCCGACCTCAAGCCCATGCCGTCCGGGAAGGGCGCGGCCCCGGTGTTCGTGGTATGGGCGGTGAAGGATCCGTCCTCCGCCAACCTCGACCGCATCCAGGTCGTCAAGGGCTGGACGCAGAACGGCCAGAGTTTCGAGAAGGTCTTCGACGTCGTCTGGTCCGGCGACCGCAAGCCCGACAAATGGTCAGGCAAGGTTCCGCCAATCCAGAGCACGGTCGACCTGCAGAGCGCCACCTACACCAACAGCGTCGGCTCGGCGGAATTGAAGACGGTGTGGTCGGATCCGGATTTCGACGCGAGCCTCCATGCGTTCTACTATGCCCGCGTGATCGAGATTCCGACGCCCCGGTGGACGCTGATCCAGGCCGTGAAGTCGGGGCTTCCTCCACCCGACGTCGTGCCGCTCACAGGGCAGGAACGCGCCTGGACCTCGCCGATCTGGTACACGCCGTCGGCCGACGCGCGCAAGAACGCGCCGGCGGGAATGACCGTCACCGACCTCAAGAAGAAGGGCGCCACGGCCCTCAATGACGCGCAGCTCAAGGCGCTCATCGTCGGCAAGGCCATGTGGCTGCAGAACAACGTCAGCGGCGAGCAGTTCAGCGCAAACTTCACGACGGATGGCAACGCGATCATTTTCCGCACCGGCTTCAATACCGCCGTGCCAAGTGGTTTTGGCAAGGTCGCGCTGGACGGCTACGAGGGAAACACCAGCCGCTACGCGATCGCGGACGGCAAGCTCACCACTTTCGTCTCGCAGGACCCGTACTCGGTGACTGTCTACAAGCTCGGCAACACCTACTATGGCGCGCGCAGCAACGAGTTCGGCTTTGCCAACTACGAGATCATTCCGGCGCCGCAGATCGCCATCAACCCGCTGAACGCGATCTCCAACCAGTTCTCGGTCGAGCTCAAGCTGACGGAAGAGCAGAGGAAGCAGATCGTTCCACTCCTCCAGCAGGAGTTGAAGCAGCTCGGCGAAATCAAGAAGAACGCCAGTCTCGGCGGCCCGGAGAAGGTGGAGGCGTTGCGGAAGCTCGGCGTCTCCTTCGACGAGAAGATCAAGCCGCTGCTCAACGCGGACCAGCAGCCGAAGTTCCAGGCCATGCGCGAAGAGTTTCGCCGGCGGCTCATCGAGAAAATGGCGAGCGAGGCCGGAACCAAGGTCGCGGGGGCGGTCAAGGAGGACCTCGAGGAGTTGAAGCAAAGGGCGGAGGGGGCGTTGATGGGGTACGGACGTTAAGGCAGCATCTTCGAAGGTAGAACCGGATGCCCGAGGAGCGTTGCAGCGGTGGTCGGCCCCAGCCCATTGAGGCCGATGGGGACCGGAGTTCTGCGCCGAGAAATCCGGTCCGGCGCGCGCGGCCAGTGATCCGGGCCTTGTTCGCGGGAGCGTGGTTGTGCATGAGCGTGTCGGCAATCGCGTGTCCGCTGTGCATGGGCGCGTTCCAGCAGTCCAAGGCGCAGGAACTCATCAGCGCGCCGCATGCGGTGCTGGCCGTACCGACGGCCGACCCGAGTCGATTCCGGGTCATCGAAGTCGTCAAGGGCGAGCGCCCGGCGAGCGGCACGATCGAGGGCGGCTACCCCCGCAATGGCCCTGCGCTCGCTGTTGCGGATGCGACGGTTGGCAAGACATTGCTGCTCGTTCGCGACGATCTCTTTCCGACGTGGACCATCCTCGGCACGATCGGCGCCGATCATCTGGCGTGGCTACGAAAGCTCGCGGCGGGAAAACCCGCGGTGGAAATGAGCCCGGAGGACTGGCGTGCTCGCCTCGCGCTCGTGCTCCCCTATCTCGAGGGTCGCGAGCCCTTGGCGGCGGAGATCGCGTACGGCGAGTTCGCGGCCGCGCCCTATTCCGCATTGCGGACGCTGAAATCGCACCTCGACGCGCCTGCGATCCGCCGGTGGGTCGCGGATCCGCAGCGCCTTGCGCGCCAGCCAATGTATCTCCTGCTGCTGGGGATCGCCGGCAATGCACATGACGCCGCCGGCCTCGAGCAGCGCCTCGACGCGGCGTGGACGTCGGGCGATGCGACCAACGTCGGGCCGATGATCGCCGCCGATCTGGAGCTCCGGGGACCGGCGCGCATGGCGTGGGTGGACGAGAGGTACATGCGCGATCAGCGGCGCTCGACCCGCGAGCTCGAAGCAGCGCTGCTTGCGCTGTCCGTGCACGGGAATGCGAATGCCGCGGTTCCGCGGGCACGCGTGATCCAGTCGTATCGCCTGTTCATGCGGGAGCGCCAGGACCTGGCCGGTTTCGTGGCGCAGGATCTCGCGGCGTGGCAGTACTGGGACGCGGTGCCCGAGTACGTGGCGCTCATGAAATCCGGGGCCCAGCAGCAATACCCTTCCCGCATTGCGATCGTCGCCTATCTGCGGCAATACCCGAATGCGGGCGCGATCGACCTGCCGCTTCCGGCCGGCGCCGAACCGCCGGCGGGCGCGGCACGCGCGGCGAGCGCGGTGGGCGCCCCGCCCAAGTAGCGGCCTAAATCATTCAACCCAGGCCGCGCCGCGCGAAGCGTCGTATGCCTGTTCCGATCATGAAACGTCTGTTGCGCGAACCCCTCGTCCACTTCCTGCTGCTCGGCGCGTTGCTTTTCGCTGTCTACGCGTACGTCGACCGCGGGCGCGGCGGGATCGAGCCGTCGAAGCAGATCCAGTTGTCGCTCGACGACCTTGCACAACTCGCGGTGCTGTTCCAGTCGCAGTGGAAGCGTGACCCGACCCCGGAGGAGTTCGGCCGCATGGTCGAGACCAAGGTGCAGGAGGAAGTCCTGTATCGCGAGGGCCTCGCCATGGGCCTCGACAAGGACGACACCATCGTGAAGCGCCGCATGGCGCAGAAGATGCAGTTTCTCGCCGAGGATGTCGCCGCCGCACGCGAGCCGACGTCTGCCGAGCTCAAGGCCTGGTTCGGGAAGAATGCCGACAAGTTCCAGGAGCCGCCGCGCATTTCCTTCCGCCACCTGTATTTCTCGCCCGACAAGCGCGGTGCGCGCGCGAAGGATGACGCCGTCAACGCCCTTGCCAAGATTGCGGGTCAGCCGGAGGACACCAAGCTCGCGGCGACGCTGGCCGATCCTTTCATGTTCCAGGAGTATTACCGCGATCGCGCGCCGGATTACCTCGGCAAGGAGTTCGGCCCGGTGTTCGCGCTTGCCGTCGTGAAGCTGCCGCCAGGTTCGTGGCAGGGCCCCATCGAATCGGGATTCGGCTGGCATCTCGTCTACGTCGACACGCTCGTTCCCGGTCGCGTTCCGTCCTTCGAGGAGATCGAAGGCAACGTGAAGACGGCGTGGCTTTCCGAGCAGAAGGCAACGGCGTGGGAGAAGGCGTACAAGGACATGCGCGCGAAGTACACGGTGTTCCTCCCTGCGCCGCCCGACGCGCAGACGGCCGCGCGCATCGCCGCCGCGCCGCGCCGGAAGGAAATTCCGACCTCCTCCGGCGAAGGCCCGCAATGACGATGCTGGCGGCGCGTTGCCTTCGCGCGCTCCTGCTCGCCGCCATGGCACTCATGCCGCTTGCGTCGTTAGCGCACGAGGCACGCCCGGCGTACCTCGAGATCAAGGAGACGGCGCCCGGCCAGTTCTCCGTGCTCTTTCGAACACCGGTGCTCGCAGGCATGCGGCTGCCGCTCGTGCTGCAGATGCCGGAGAGCGTCAGAAACGTGAAGCCGCCCGTGGTCGATGAGCTCGCCGATTCTCTCGTCGAGCGGAGATGGATCGACGCCGGGCCGAGCGGGCTCGCCGGCAAGCGCATCGAGATCGCGGGACTGGAGCTGACGATCACCGATGCGCTGGTTCGAGTCGAGTTGCTGGACGGCAGGACGATTCAGGCCATCGCGCGCCCGTCGCAGCCGTGGGTCGAGATTGCCGCATCGCAATCGCGGTCGGAGGTGATGGGCACGTATGTCGTCGAGGGCATCCGGCACATCCTGTTCGGCGCCGATCATCTGCTGTTCGTGCTCGGTCTGCTTTTGATCGTGCGCAGCGGATGGATGCTGGTGAAGACGGTCACCGCGTTCACCGTGGCCCACAGCATCACGTTAGCCGTCGCCACGCTCGGCTACGCGACGGCGCCGGCGCTGCCGCTCAACGCTGCCATTGCCTTGAGCATCCTCTTTCTCGGCCCCGAGATCGTCCGCGTGTGGCGCGGCGAGACGAGCTTCACGATCCGTCATCCGTGGGTGGTGGCCTTCGCGTTCGGGCTGCTGCACGGATTCGGCTTCGCCAGCGCGATGACCAGCGCCGGCTTGCCGCGGCAGGAGCTTCCGCTGGCGCTCCTCTCCTTCAACGTCGGCGTCGAAGTGGGGCAGCTCGGCTTCGTCGCGCTGATTCTGGCGATGGAGCGTTCGTTTCGCGTGCTCGAGGTCCGCTGGCCGCGCTGGCTGCAGGCGCTTCCGGGTTATACCGTGGGTACGCTGGGCGCGTTCTGGACGATCCAGCGCGTGGGATTGCTGATCGGGGCGTTGCGATGACGCCGGCGCCGAAGCTTCGGTCGATCGCGGTCGCCATGTTCGCGGCACTATGGGCGCAGTCGGCCCTTGGCCATGTCCTGCAGGGCGAAGCCTACGGATTCGTCACGGGCTTCCTGCACCCGATCTCGGGCTTGGATCATGTCCTCGCGATGGTCGCCGTCGGGCTGTGGGGCGCGCAGCTCGGCGCCCCTGCGATCTGGGTGTTGCCGGTGGCGTTTCCGCTGGTCATGGCGATGGGCGGAATGCTCGGATTTCTGGGCGTCCCGATTCCCGGCGTGGAATACGGGATTGCCGCTTCGGCGATCGTGCTCGGAGCCGCGGTCGCCTTCGAACTGCGGCCGTCGCTGGTCATCGCGGCACTTGTCGTCGGTTGCTTCGCGATCTTCCACGGCCATGCGCACGGCACCGAACTCCCGCCCGGCCAGAGCGCGTTGCTCTAC
Organism: uncultured beta proteobacterium; assembly: GCA_963828045.1. GTDB lineage: Bacteria > Pseudomonadota > Gammaproteobacteria > Burkholderiales > Casimicrobiaceae > VBCG01. The sequence continues at coordinate 677,278 of CAWHCM010000002.1, forward strand.
AGCATGGGCTTCGTCATCGCGACCGGATGCCTGCACGCGGTGGGCATCGGCATCGGCACATTCCACCGCTGGCCTTGGGGAGAGCGACTGTTGCGCGGCGCTGGCACGGTGGTCGCGGCGGGAGGCATCTTCTTCTTGTGGAAGGCGTTGGCATGAAGGCGGCTAACGTGTTGCGGTGGCGTACGCGCGTTGTCGCCGTGCTCGTCGTAGCACTCGGGTGCGGGCCCGCCGAAGCCCACCTCAATGCAACCGGCATGGGCCCGATTTACGACGGCCTGATGCACTTTCTGACCAGCCCAGAGGATCTGGTGCCCGCGCTGGCATTGGCACTCCTGGCGGGGCTGCGGGGCGCGCCCTATGGACGAAGGGCGATGTTTGTGCTGCCCGCGGCGTGGTTGCTGGGTAGCCTTTTCGGAATGTCCGCTGCAGTGACCAACGTCGGCACGCTGGGCGCCTCGCTGTGGTTTCTGCTGCTGGGCGGCTTGGTCGTGGCCGATGCGAAGCTCTCTCTGCGGTCGATGACGGCACTCGCCGCGCTGCTCGGTATCGTCCACGGATACCTCAACGGAACGGGAATGGGCGTTTCGGTTCAGGCGGCCGTCGCCGCGCTCGGATTGGCGGCTGCGGTGTTCGTGCTCGTCGTCTTAGCCGCCGCGCTCGTCGTTCGGCTGCGGGCGCCGTGGACGCGAATCGCCGTGCGCGTCGGAGGAAGCTGGATCGCCGCGAGCGGCCTGCTGATGCTCGGCTGGTCCCTCCACGGGACTTAAGTCGCCTTAGCCTCAGCGCGGATGGCCCGCGACAAGATCGCGATACATCTTCGCGTAATGCTTGGCGGGACGGGCCCAGCCGACGTCGACGGCCATCGCGTGCTGTTGCATCCGGTGCCACGTGGCCCGCTGGTGCCAAAGCCGCACCGTGCGGTCGAGCGCCAGCGCCAGCGCCTCGTGCGTCACCGGTGCGAACACGACGCCGGTGCCCGAACCCGCCGCGAGGGCCATTTCGTTGGCGTCGACCACCGTATCGCTCAAGCCGCCGACCCGCGCCACGACCGGAATGGCGCCGTAGCGCAGTGCGCACTGCTGCGTGAGTCCGCAGGGCTCGAAGCGCGACGGCACGACGAGCGCGTCGGCACCCCCTTGCACGACGTGTGCGAGCGCCTCGTCGTAGCCGATGTGGACGGCCACGCGGCGCGGATCGCCTCTGGCGGCGGCGGCAAAGCCGGCCTCGATCGGGCCGTCGCCGGAACCCACGAGCACGAATTGCGCGCCGAGGCCGAGCAGGCCCGGCAGCGCATCCAGCAGCAGGTCCATCCCCTTCTGCCATGTCAGGCGGCCGACGACGCCGAAGAGCGGCACGGCCGCGTCGACCGACAGTCCCATTCGCGCCTGCAGCGCCGCCTTGTTGTCGGCGCGCCGCGCGAGTCGCTTCGCGTCGAAGTTCGTCGGCAGGTGCACGTCGGTCGCGGGATTCCACCGGTCGGTGTCGATGCCATTGAGGATGCCGATCAACGCCGCGGACCGGTGCCGCAGCAGGCCGTCCAAACCCATCCCGAATTCCGGCGTGCGAATTTCCGCCGCGTAGTTGGGCGACACGGTCGTGATGCGATCGGCGAGCGCCAGCCCCGCCTTGAGATAGCCTATGGTGCCGTAATATTCGACGCCGTCGATCGCAAAGGCGTGCGGCGGCAGGCCGAGCGCCGCGAGCAGCGACGCCGGGTACTGGCCCTGGAAGGCAAGGTTGTGCACGGTCATGACGGTGCGCGGCCGCGGCGCGCCGCCGTAATGCAGATACGCGGGAGCCAATCCGGCCTGCCAATCGTGCGCGTGCACGATATCAGGCACGAAGGTCGCGACGGAACCGCGCCCGATGTCGGCTGCGGCGGCACTCAGCGCGGCGAAGCGCAGTGCGTTGTCGGGCCATTCGTGGCCGTCCGCGCCGACGTACGGGCTGCCCGGCCGCGCGTAGAGATGCGGCGCATCGAGGACGAAGAGATCGAGGCCCGCGACGTTCGCGGCGAGGATCCGCGCCGGGGCGCCGTGCATGGCCGCGAACGTACGCACGGTCTGTGCGTCGCGCAGCGCGTCGACGACGGCGGGATAGCCCGGCACCAGCGTGCGCATCGCAACGCCTTCGCGCGAAAGCGAAGGTGGCAGCGCACCGGCGACGTCGGCCAGCCCGCCCGTCTTGACCAGCGGAAAGACTTCGGACGCGACCGAAAGTACGCGAAGGTTAGTGCCGCCCCTCATTGCGGCATGCGGTCGAGCATCGGCTGCGTGACCAGGCAAACGCCTCGCTCGGTGCGGCGAAAGTGCGCCGCGTCGCGCTCGGGATCCTCGCCGACGACCAGGCCCGCCGGTATGCGGACGTTGCTGTCGATGATGACGTTGCGCAGCCGGACACCGCGGCCGATGTCGACGCCGGGCAGCACGATCGCGTGGTCAATGTCGCCATAGGAATGCACGTGGACGTTGTCGCACAGCAGCGAGTTGCTCAGCGTCGATCCGGACACGATGCAGCCGCCGGAGACCAGCGACGAAATGGCCATGCCGCGCCGACCGTCCAAGTCGTGCACGAATTTCGCCGGCGGCGTGATCTTGGCGTAGGTCCAGATCGGCCAGTCGCGATCGTACACGTCCAGGTCCGGCACGATGTCGGTGAGGTCGATGTTGGCATCGAAATAAGCGTCGAGCGTGCCGACGTCGCGCCAGTAGGATTCCGCTCTCCGAATGCGACCGGATGCACGATTGCGCGAAATGGTGAGCCACGGCGACGCCGTGCTCGACGATGTACGGGATCAGATCCTTGCCGAAATCGTGGCTCGAGTGCGGGTCCGCCGCGTCGCGCCGCAGCTGATCGTTCAGGAAATCGCGCCGGAACACGTAGATGCCCATGCTCGCCAGCGCATGGCCCGGACGGTTGGGCATTTCCGGCGGGTGCGCCGGCTTTTCGAGGAAGGCACGGATGCGATCGGCCTCGTCGATATGCACGATGCCCAAGCCCGACGCCGCGGCAATCGGCACCTCGAGGCACGCGACCGTCGCATCCGCGCCCTCGTTGACGTGCTGGATCAGCATCCGCTCGTAGTCCATCTTGTAGACATGGTCGCCCGCGAGCACGACGATGTATTCCGGCGCGTAACTGTCGATGATGTCGATGTTCTGGATACACGGCGTCCGCCGTGCCCGCGTACCACTGGTTCTCGACGACCCGCTGGCTGGCCGGCAGGATGTCGAAACTCTCGTTGCGCATCGGCTGCAGGAAGTTCCAGCCGCGCTGCAGGTGCCGGATCAGGCTGTGCGCCTTGTACTGCGTGGCCACGGCGATGCGCCGGATGCCCGAATTGATCGCATTCGACAGCGCGAAGTCGATGATGCGGGCCTTGCCCCCGAAATACACGGCCGGCTTGGCGCGCGTGCTGGTGAGTTCGTGCAGCCGGCTGCCGCGGCCGCCGGCCAGGACATAGGCCATCGACGAACGCGCGAGCGGCGTCGAGTACGTCACCTTATCGTTGTGCGTGTCCATGGTGCCTCCTGTCGAAGATCGCCGTACCGCCTGCTGACGATGGCCGCCACGGTGCTCGCAGGCGTCGTTGCAAGGTTCGGCATCATCCGGTGCCCGGTACGACGTTCCAGATTTCGCCGGCGTATTCGCGGATCGCGCGATCCGCGGAGAACCAGCCGACGCGGGACGTATTGAGGACGGCGGAACTCCACCACGATTCGGCATCGCGCCATCGTTCATCGACGCGCGACTGCGCCGAACGGTAGGCATCGAAGTCGGCGGTCACCATGAAATAGTCGTGACGGATGATGCCGTCCACCATGTCGCGGAAACGGTGTGGATCATCCGGCGAGTAGACGCCCGAACGGATGGCCTCCAACGCACGGGAGAGCGCCGGCGACGCCGCGATCGCGGCAGCGGTTCCCGCGCCTTCGCGGCGCCGCTCGTCCACCTCGGCGGCGGTGAGGCCGAACAGGAAGAAATTCGCGGTATCCACGCGCTCGAGTATCTCGATGTTGGCGCCATCGAGCGTGCCGATCGTCAACGCGCCATTGAGCGCCAGCTTCATGTTGCCGGTGCCGGACGCTTCCATGCCCGCCGTCGAGATCTGCTGCGACAGGTCCGCGGCCGGGATGATCGCCTCGGCGAGGCTCACGTTGTAATTTGGCAGGAAGATCACCTTGAGCAGCCCGCGCACGTCGGGATCGCCGTTGATCGCCTTCGCGACGTCGTTGATGAGCTTGATGATGAGCTTCGCCTGGTGGTAGCCCGCCGCCGCCTTGCCGGCGAAGATCTTGGTGCGCGGCACCCAGTCGCGCGCGGGATCCGCGCGAATCGCCTCGTGCAGCGCCACCGTCTCGATGACGTTGAGCAATTGCCGCTTGTATTCGTGGATGCGCTTGACGTGCACGTCGAACAGCGCGTCCGGATCGAGGCGGACGTCGAGCCGCTCGGTCACCAGCCGCGAGAGCGCCACCTTGTTGGCGCGGCGTACGGCCGCGAAACGCTCGCGCAGCGCAGCGTCCTGCGCCAGCGGCGCGAGTTCCGCGAGGGCAGTCGCGTCGTCCAGCACGCGCGGCCCGATAGCGTCGACGATGAGCTGCGTGAGCCCGGGGTTGGCCTGCTGCAGCCAGCGCCGGAACGTGATGCCGTTGGTCTTGTTGACGATGCGGTCCGGATAGACTTTGTGCAGGTCGCGGAACACGGTGCGGCGCATGAGCTCGGTATGCAGCGCCGACACGCCGTTGACGCGGTGCGACCCCAGGAAGGCGAGATGCCCCATCCGCACGTGGCCGCCGTCGTCGCCGGCGATCGAGCGAGACCGCGTTCAGGAAATCCGCTCTCATCGCGCCTCCCGCGCGCTGCGCGGCCAAGTGACGCGCGTTGATCTCGCTGATGATCTGCATATGGCGCGGCAGCATTCGCTCGAGCAATGGCACCGGCCAGGTCTCGAGCGCCTCCGGCAGCAGCGTATGGTTGGTGTAATTGAACAGCGACGTCGTGATCGTCCACGCAACGTCCCACGGAACGCCGTGCAAGTCGACCAGCAGCCGCATGAGTTCGGGAACGGCGATGGCCGGATGCGTGTCGTTGAGCTGGATCGCGGCATGGTCGGCCAGCAACGTCAGCTCACCGTGCAACTCCTTGTGCCGGCGGATGAGATCCTGCAGCGACGCGGATGCGAAGAAGAATTCCTGACGCAGCCTCAGGATTTCGCCGGACGGTGTTTCGTCGCTGGGATACAGGACGCGCGAAATCGCCTCGAGCCGAACGCGATCGGCCAGCGCGCCGACGTGGTCGCCGCGATTGAAGTCCTCGAGCGAAATCGGATCGGCGGCGCGCGCGGACCACAGCCGAAGCGCATTCACGCGCCGGCCGCGCCAACCGGTGATCGGCGTGTCGAATGCCACGGCCGACACCGATTCCTCCGGATGCCAGACATGGCCCGGCGTTCCGTCGCGGTGGACAAACTCCTCCACGGTGCCGCCGAAGTCCACGCGGTAGACGACGTCCGCCCGCTCGAACTCCCACGGATTGCCGAACGACAGCCAGTCCTCCGGCAATTCGTGCTGCCAGCCGTCCTTCACGACCTGCCTGAAAATGCCGTGGTCGTACCGGATGCCGTAGCCGTAGGCCGGGATCTCCAGCGACGCCATGCTTTCCATGAAGCACGCGGCAAGGCGGCCCAAACCGCCGTTGCCCAGCGCCGCATCGGGCTCGAGCTTGCACAGCCGGTCGAGATCGACGCCCAGGAGGTCGAGCGCGCCGCGCACTGTCGCCGTGAGGCCCAAGTTCGACATCGCGTCGGTCAGCAGGCGTCCGATGAGGAATTCGAGCGAGAAGTAGTAAACGCATTTGCCCCCGTTGCGGCCATTCACGTGCGCCGGTTCGAGCCAGCGATCGACGATGCGGTCGCGCACCGCGAGCGCCGTCGCCATGAACCAGTCGTGGTCGAGCGCGCGGCCGGGATCCTTGCCCACCATGTAGGTGAGCTTCGCGAGGATTGCGTCGCGCATGTCCTCGGCAGTGCCCGGCATCTGCGTGTGAGCCGGCGGCGCGGGGGTTGCGTCGTTGTCGTTGCGGTCGGGACTCATGCGGACCTGGTAGGGCAATCGAGGTTGAGCGATGGCTGCCTGGCCCGATAGCGTAACAGCGCGGCGCGAAGATGTCCGCGTCCCGCCGGGTGGCGAGCCTCACCCGCGCCGCCGCTGGCCGGCATCGGTTGTAAACTTCCCCGACCGCACCAGCGGGTCAGGCAGGAGAAGCCCCCATGTTCGACAAGACATTGCCATGCGCAGGGCGCGGGTTGGTGGCCTTGGCCGCCCTCGCGATCGCCGCGCTGATCCCCGCGGCACCGGCGACAGCGCAACAGGCGCAGGTGCAGCGCGGCGAGTATCTGGCGCGCGCAGGCGATTGCATCTCGTGCCATACGGCGAACGGCGGCGCGCCGTTCGCCGGGGGCTTGCGCCTCGACACGCCGTTCGGCTACATGCTGTCGCCGAACATCACGCCCGATCCCACGACCGGCATCGGGCGCTGGTCCGGCGCCGATTTCTACCGCGCGCTGCGCGACGGCGTGAACAAGCGCGGCCAGGACATGTACCCGACGATGCCCTACGATTTCTATACGCGTGCGACGCGCGAGGACATCGACGCGATCTACGCATACCTGCGTACGGTCAAGCCCGTCCGCAACGCGGTGGACGTCAACCACCTGCGCTTCCCGTTCGACCAGCGCTGGTCGATGGCCGCGTGGCGCGAACTGTATTTCAGCGCGGGCGTGGACAAGCCGGACCCGGCGAAGTCCGCGTCGTGGAACCGCGGCGGCTACCTGGTCGAAGGCTTCGGCCACTGCAGCGACTGCCATTCGCCGCGCAACCTGCTGGGCGGCATCGAGAAGAGCCGCGATTTCGACGGCGCCGTCATCGACGGCTGGTTCGCGCTCGATCTCACGTCCGACATCACGACCGGCCTGGGTGCGTGGTCGGCCGACGAGATCGCGACCTACCTCAAGTCGGGCGCCTACAAGGGAAAGACGACGACGCTGGGGCCCATGGCCGAGGTCGTGCGGAACAGCCTTGCCTACCTGACCGACGCGGACCTGGTGGCCATTGCCGAATACCTGAAGTCGATTCCGCCTGAATCGCGGTTGCGCACCGGCCGCAGACCCGTCGATCCGTCACGGGCGAAAGGCGCCGCGCTCTACATGGACAACTGCGGCGGCTGCCACCAGGCGAGCGGACGCGGTCTGCCCGGCGTGTTTCCGCCGCTCGCCGGCAACGGCGTCGTCGTCGCGCCCGATCCCAACGACATCATCAAGGTCGTCGATGGCGGCATCAAGGCGCGCGGCGGCTACATTCGGATGCCGAGCTTCAAGGATCAGTTGACCGACGAACAAGTGGCGGACATCGCCAACTACATCCGGACGAACTGGGGTAACAGCGCGGCGCCGAACGTCACCTCGGTGATGGTGGCGAAAATGCGCGCGGCCAGGGACTAGCCGCGACGGCGCACGGTTGGACGGCCCATCGCCGCGCGCTAGTGGGCCCCTAACGCTGCCAAGATGTCCTTGTCGGTTATATAGCGGGCTGGAATGGGGATGGCGAATGAAGGCCCTTCGGCGCAGCCCAGGATGTAGTCATTGAGGTCGACGAACAACTGCCTGTCCCTGAGATAGAACCCCAGCGTCCACAACCTCTCCTGAAGGAGGCTTCGCACCTCATCTTTCAGCCGGCCGACCTCGTCCGCACTTGCCCGGCTTGCGAAATAGGTCGCCGCGTAATCGACGATGCCGTCCCTTATCGCGGTCTCTTCGCTCCTGTTCAGCACTTCGCTCAGCTTGTACACCTGCCCGGTCTTGCCGTTGGCCGTCATCGGCAATACCTGACTGTGACAGCTGCCCTGGCCGCCTGTAGCTCGCCCGTAGCCATCGAAAACCACGCTGAAGATCTCCGGCGTATTGAACGTGACTTCATACCGCAATTGGGTAATGGCCATGCCTGCCGTGCAAGCATAACCGTCGGCAATTTTCTTCATGGCCTTATTGACCACTGATGCTTTGTCTCCGCCGATCAGCACCGGATAAACCACGTCGGCGCTGCATACGCACTTGCCTTTGTTTTTCTCGTTGCACACGGCCGCAAAATACTTGCCCCAGAACGGATCCGTTGCAAATCGCGTCGCCACGCCGGGACAGTCCTTGCGAACGTCCGCGCAAATACTTGGGTCTTCATATGAATCGAAGGCGTAGGTGCCCTTCTGCAGTACGGATTGGCGGAATTCGGCGGCGAGTATCGAAGGGGCAGACAAGCCGCCCGCCAGCGCCCAAACCAGCATTGCTGCAAGATGCTTGGTGCACTGTCCTCCAAGGTGTCCAGCCTGCGCTCGCATGCCGCTCCCGCTACTTAGTGGGGCTGGTGAGGATCCGGACGGGCGGCGGCGGCCGGCACGCCCGCCGCATCCCTCAGCAGGTTGATCCGGCGCACGAAGTCCACCAGCACGCTGCCGGACCAGCCGAACGCGAACAGACCCGACATCGCGATGATCGGCGCCAGCATCCGCCATCCGTCGGGAAGGATGAACGCCCCATAGCCGACAGTCGTGTACGTGTTGCCGGCAAAGAAGCCCGCCGATCGCCAGTCCGGGATCAGGTTCGAATAGACGAGCGCCATCGTCCACAGGAGCATCTCGACCGTGTGCAACGCCAGCAGCATGAAGACGATGCTTCCCATCAGGAGGTCCGCGCGCCAGCGCGACGGGCGCTGCATGATGGCCTGCGAGCGCCGCGTGACGTGCGTGGTCACCGTCCGCACGCCCGCGGCATGCACGAGGATGATGAGGACCATAACCGCCCCACCGAAGAAAAGGTCGGCCGCCGGCATGAACTGAGACAAGTGCTGGAACACCGGCAGCTGCTCGACGTCCGCGGCGCCGCGCTCGAGCGTTCCCGGAATTTGCTGGAACGCGTCGGGCGAAGGCGCGGCCGTTGCGGTGGCGAGCAGGATCGAAGGGTTGTCCACGGCGAAAGGGGGTTGGTACGCCCGACAGGATTCGAACCTGTTACCCCCGGCTTAGAAGGCCGGTGCTCTATCCAAATGAGCTACGGGCGCGGAATTCGAAATATTATCCGGATTTTCGGGAGCAAGCGATGCAGATTTCGGCGATCCGCGACCGCACGGGCAAGATGCGGCATCTGGTCCACGTGCGCCGGCACGTCTTGACGGCCGACGAATCGGAGGCACAGGGAGGCGAGGACTCCGGCCCCTCGCCGCACGACCTGTTCGACGCGTCGCTTGCCGCGTGCAAGGCGCTCACGGTGCTGTGGTACGCCAAGCGCAAGCTGATTCCCGTCGAGGACATCCGCGTGGACGTCGAACGCGACGACGCCGACGAGCGCGCCGGCGTCTATCGCTTGCGCGCGACGCTCACCTTGACAGGCGCACTCAGCGACTCGCAGCGGCAGGAGTTGCGGAACGTCGCCGGCAAGTGTCCGGTACATAAACTCATGACGCAGGCCACGATCGAGATTGTCACCGAACTCGCCCCGTTGGCCTAGGAGCCTGCCATGCCCGTCATCGATCAACTGCACCCGCGCGACAAGGACCTGGGCGGTGGCTTCACGGTTCGCCGCCTGCTGCCCGAATTCGAGCAGGCAAGCCGTCGGACCTTTCGTGTTCTTCGACCATTTCGGCCCCGTCACCACGCGGCCCGGCGACAACCACGATGTGCGGCCGCATCCGCACATCGGCCTCTCGACCGTCACCTATCTTTTCGAGGGCGCGATGATGCACCGGGACACGCTGGGCTCGGTGCAGCGGATCGAGCCCGGCGCGATCAACTGGATGACGGCGGGCCGCGGCATCGTCCATTCGGAGCGGGCGCCGGAGGACCTGCGAGGCACGACGCACGTCGCGCACGGCCTGCAGCTCTGGGCTGCGCTGCCGAAGGCCTTCGAGGAATCGGCGCCCCACTTCCTGCACACGCCGGCGTCGGCCATTCCTGCCTTTCCGCAGCCCGGGGTGACCGTCCGCGTGCTGATCGGCGATGCGTTCGGCGTGCGATCGCCGGTCGCAACGTTTGCGCCGACGCTCTATCTCGATCTCGCGTTGGCGCCGGGCGCTTCCTTGTCGTTGCCTGCTGATGCAAGCAAATTCGAGCGCGCGATCTACAGCGTCGACCATCCGCTGGTCCTCGACGGCACCGATATTCCCGCGTTCACGATGGCCGTGCTGGCGCCCCGCGAAACGGTGACGATCGTGGCGCCTCGCGGTGCACGGTGCGTGGTCATCGGCGGCGCGCCGCTCGACGGCCCGCGCTTCATCTGGTGGAACTTCGTGTCTTCCAGCAGGGAGCGCATCGAGCGGGCCAAGGAAGACTGGTCCACGCAGCGCATGGGGCAGATTGCGGGCGAGCACGAGTGGATACCGCTTCCGTAGCCGCATTCTTTGGGCCGATAGGCACTCCCTCCTCGATTCCTACGTCGGAATCGGCCTCTGTCCGAATTCCCGAGCGTATTCCACGGCGCACGATGCCGAATGGATCGCGTGCGGCATCATTGAACTGAAGAGGAAGCGCTGATGCAGAATCCCGCTGACCCCGATGAATCGCGGCGCACCGCCGCGCTGGCGCTTTGGCGCTATGGACACGATTACCTGAAGGCCGCGCAGAAGCTGTCCGAGAGCGATCGGGTCACCTGCGACGAATCGCAGGCGCTCCACCATTTGGCGGCCCAGGGCGTCGAATTCGCGCTCAAGTCGTTCCTGCGCGCGCAGGGTGTCCCGCATGCCGACATAAACACGCGGATCGGACACTCGCTCTTGGACGCCCTGCAGGAATCGCTCGCGCGAGGCATGCCGTCACCGCCGATCGACGCGATGCGCGCCATCCAGGACATCGCCCCCTACTTTCGCAACGACCAGTTCCGCTACATGCCGGCGGAACATGGGAACTTTCCCGATCTCACGCCGCTGCTCGCGGCCGGGATCTGGATCCTGTCGAACGTGGCCGAAATTGCGGTGGCCGACTACTACGTCTATTACGGTCGCGGTTCCGCCGCCGACGAAGGCGCGATGCTCCGTCGCCTGCGCGCCGATCTGGATGTCACCGCGAGCAAGATTCCGCGGTTGCAGTGATAGTCGGCATCGTTTGACGCTGCGCCCGTCAGTTTGGCGCCATCCCTTTGTCCGTGAGTTCTTTGATGGCTGTCGCGTTCTTGGACAGGTGCGCCAGTCCCATACCGCGCAATACATTTGGCGATTTGGTGAACTGAATGTTGTCATAGCCGACGATCTCGATGCGGTTGCCCCAGGGGTCGCGAAAGTCGAGAAACGGTCCAGGAAGCACTTGAACGCCGGCGGCGATCAGCGCTTCGCGAGCTCTCTCCTTGCTATCGACGACAAGACCCAAATGACGTCCATCGTCGGCTGACTGCGTGCGGCCTCTCTGGAGCGCGAGAAACTGGTCTCCGAGGTCGATGAAGGCCATGGAGTCGCTCTTGCTGCGAAGCTCGAACTCGAACAATCGCCCGTAGAAGGCAAGCGCCTCCTCGATGTCGCCGACTTCGAGGGCGATGTGATTGAAACCGACCATGCGCGCTCTTCCTTCAGACATGAATTCCTCCTGTACGCCGAAAGGAACCGCCGGGCGTTAACCGGGCTCGATGTGTGTCGCGCCTGGTATCCAAGCCGCAATGGCGACCGAGGACATGGGTAGCCATTCACCCAGCAAGGCGGCTGCAAGCCTCATGCCTCGTCCACCCAGTAGTCCACGCCGTCACCCGCGCGGGTCATGTGACGCAGACCGCCGCCGAAAGCGCCGATCTTTCTCGAATCGGGGTATTCGCAGACTTCTGCCGGTAACATCGTGCTGACGGACAGATAAGCGAGCTCGGCCTCGGAGTCGTTTACGATCTGGTGCGCCGTTTCCGGGCCTCCCGTAGGGCAGCAGATCACGTCACCCGCCCGGATTTTCCTTGTCTCGTCGCCGTAGCGCAGCGTGCCGCGGCCCTTCAAGATAAGGAACATCTCCTCTTCTCCGCGGTGACTGTGGAAGGGGCAGGAGCGTTTCCCTGGCGGGACGACATCGTAGGAATAGCCGAGTTCTTTCGCCCCGAGCAGCGGCGCGATGCGCACGGCATCGCACTCGAATTTGTCGCCCTGTGCGAAATGCTCGAGCTTCAATTCATCGATGTTGACGACCCTTGAATCGATCATGCCCATGGTCGAACTCTCCGTCAATGATAGGAAAGAAGCCTCGGGTCGAGCCGCGCCGGGGGATGCGTCTAACGGGTAATCGACTTGCGCCGATGGATAGATTGACGCAGATCCGTCGCGGCGCCGCCCCGGATAGATCGGCGCGTGTCCGTGCGGATTCCGTGTCGCCTCGCGCGAGCGACGACGGTGTGAACGTGTCTCCGCGCCATCATGCGGAACAATTGCGCCGTCACCAACGCAGGCAGAATCCCCGACGTCAACTGAGTGCGCTAATCCTGACGGGTACCCGACTTACCCCGGAGGCGCTTCGGTTTGGACTTGGACGAAGATCTCACGTTCTTGACGACCCCGGCAATTGCGCCCACCGCAGCTCCCACGGCAGGGCCGATTACCGGCAGGGGCATTGCCGCCAGAGCGCCAATGCCGGCACCGGCTGCCGCGTCCTTGACCATGTCGTGCTTCCCGGCTTTCTTCAGGAATGTTCCAGCATCATCTGCCGCCTTCGATGCGAAGACCTTGGCCTTTGCGGCGGCGATCCGCGCATCTTCGTGATCGACTTTGCCGTCGTCGTTCAGATCGCCGACAACGACGGCCGCCTCGCCCAGCTTCTTCCCCGCATGCTTGGCGGCCCTTGCGACCTTGCCGCCCGCAGTCTTGATGCGTTGCCTGGTCATAAATCACTCCTTCTCGACTGGAGCCAGAACGCAGACGCCGGCGCCCCCGCCGAGCCACGTTCCGCCGAGTCGCTCAATTGTCCTTTCTGAGCTTCGCCAGCCAGTGCTCCATCTGCCGGTCCGCAGCCTCTCGCCCGCCGAGTCCGAACGACAACGCGACAGCCACGGCGACGGCCCCGAAGTCCAGCAGGAACGCGAGGTTCACGATGTCGTCAGCGACGCCCATCGCGCGCAGCCCCATCGCGGTGACCAGTCCGAGAATGGCAACCCGCGCGATGCCCGGCCACGCTCTTGCGCATCGGCTGCATGCCGGCGTTGGCCGAGAGTTTTTCGTCCAGGCCGCTCGCATCGAGCACACGGTTGACAATGGGCCCGCACCGATACGGCGACGATCCAGCCGACGATGAGTATCGCGATTGCACCGAGGATGCGAGGCAGTTCCGCACCCATTGCGTTTCCCAACGAATTGCCTATTGCCGAGAAGTCCATGATGCCTGCCCTGCGTGAATGTCGGTAAGGCTAATCCTCCAAACGTGTCGCCGGCTGTGCGTTTCAGTGAAGTTTTCGCCGCGGCGGCCGCCTGCGTCGCCGGACAGCAATCAATACGGTGGACTGACCACGACGAACTGCGACCCCTGCGGGGCATACCAGGTGCCGCCGCATTGCTGGTAGACCATGCCGCCGTAATTCACCGGCGCGCAGCCTGGCGGGACGGTCTGCACCATCGACCCGATGACCGCCGACGTTACGGCAACCGCCGCCCCGACCGCCGCCGCGGTAGCCACCGGGTGATAGTCGTTGTCCCAACCGTTGTTGCAGCAATTGTTGTTGCCGCTCACGTTCACATTGGTGTTGCGGTTCACGTTGACGTTGTTGACGTTGTTGACGTTGTTGACGCTGGTGTTCCGGACGTTGTTGGTGCGCGCGTCGGCTTTGCTGTTGTTCACCTGCGCGTTCTGCCGGGCGCCACCGCCCGCCTGCGCCCCGCCGGCGGCACGAGCGCCGCCGCCACCGCCCCCGGCGGCCGCGGCACGACCACCACCGCCGCCACCGCCGCCGCCACCACCGCCCCGACCGCCGCCGGCGGCATCGACATCGGAAGCCATGGCCATGCCGGCCAAGGCGAGGACGGCCACCGTGGCCGCGGGCAATCTTCCGAATGATTTCTTCATGATGGCGCTCCTCTGCTAGGACTTCCGCGGAACGATCTCGATCTTGGTCGCACCCTTGGGCGGCGTGAACTTGAACACCGAATCCTTGAAGGTCGGCTTCAGGTTCCATTCGATCAGGGAAACCGACTGCGGACGTTCGTCGTCGTTGCGGTTGGTGATGACGACCTTGCGCGGCAGCGGCTTGCCGCCGGTCGCGATCCAGATCTGCCAGTCGATCTTGCCCTGGCGGAACGCGTAGTGGTCACAGATTTCGCCGCCGATGAAATCCTGTCCGGCATTCATCGCCGACTCGATCTTGTCGAGCGGCGCGTCCGGGGTGCCGAAGAGGAAGAGATCCGACAAGGGCATCTCGACGCCATATCTCTGCTCGAGCTTGTCGATCAGCCCGCGGATCGATTCAGTAAATTCCACCGTCGAGTAGTATTTCTGCGCGGGCGTATAGAGAGTGACCGTCTTGCCGTCGTAGATGATTTCTCGCGCGGAACGAACGGTTTGCATCAGCGCCCGAATCTTGTTCGGGCGCTCGACATCCATCTTCGCGGTCGCCGAGTGCTGTAGCTTCTGTCCATCGGCCAGGACGCGCTCGCCGGTCACCTCGGTCGCCACGTGGAAGCGTTTCAGCGACTGCAGGAACGCCCCCATGTCCTTGAGGGCCTGAATCGACGCCGGGTCGACCGCAATCGCTGGAGGCGGGGCGGCGCCGGCAGCCGGCGTCTGCGCATGGGCGCCCGGTGCGGCGATGGACATCGCCAGCAGGCCGAGCACAAGAAACGTTCTTAGCATGGCTTCCTCCAAAGTGATTGCACCGGCCATTCAGGCAGCATACTACCTCCGCCCCCCCACGAACTCCCCGGCAGAGTCAACAGCAACACATTTAACGCTCGCGCTTCCGGTGTGTATTGACCGGTGTCAAGAATCAACTTGACGGGCGGCCATCGGCCCGCGGGCACTGCGAATACCCCGCTTTGACCCAGGACAACCATTCCCCAGGGTGCTTCTTGACATCGGGGCACTGGAAGTTGAAAGTCATGAGCGGCGCTGGGTTGGGACGGCATAGAGCTTGCGCTCATTACCGTACTCGAAATGGGCGTCCGTGCAGGCAAACCAACTTCAGGGGATGAAAATGATGCGCAACATTTCGCTTGGTACGATCGCCGCGGCGGCGCTGCTGGCTGTCGCGGCACCGCAATCCACGCAGGCGCAAGGCATGGCGCCCAAGGTGGCACCGTGCGCCCTTGCGTGGTGTCCGGTCCTGGTCGAGGTCGTGAAGAACGTCTCCGGCGCCGACGTGGTGTGGGTTTCGTTCGATCAAATACGGCTGGCGCCGAAGTACGGAGGTGCAACGATCATCTGGCAGCTCGTGGGCAGCCCCGACTATGAGTTTCGCGTCGACAGCGTCACCGCCAAGGGAAGCAATGCGGCAATGGCGCCCGCGCAGTTTCCGCTGCGGCTCATCTCGCCAACCCAGTACGCGTACGATGACCACAACAGCAACTCGCAGACGTTCGAATACGAGCTTCGCGTCTACAAGAAGGGCGCGCCGTCTGGTTCGGCGCCTCTGATGTCGACCGGATCCGTCGCGAACGCCGGCGGCTGAGTCTCCACAGTTTCGCCGCCCGGACCGCGGGCGGCTTCCCGGGCCGGCGCAGCGGCCACGTGGCTGCGCCGGGTCCGCGGAGATGGGCGCTCGCTTCGTTTTGGCGCGGGCTTGCCGGCCGACATGCATAAAGGGGAAGAATCATGAATCGTCGCATGATGGTCTTCGCGATGGCTCTTACGCTGGCCGCGCCCGGCATCGCGCTCGGAGCCGACAAGGCGAAGGAGCAGGCGGAGGTGCGCAAGGCGGGGCAGGACGCGCTCGCTGCGGTGTACGCCGCGGCACCCTCGGCGCGCAAAGCGGTCGAGTCCGCGGCAGGTTATGCCGCGTTCAGCAACTTCGGCATGAAGATCCTTGTCGCCGGAGGCGGTTCGGGCAAGGGCATCGCGGTCAACAACAAGACGAAGGCGATGACGTACATGAAGATGGCCGAAATTCAGGCCGGCCTGGGCTTCGGGGCCAAGAAGTTCCAGGTGGTCTGGGTGTTCGAAACCGACAAGGCGCTGAACGACTTCATCAACTCCGGCTGGGAGTTCGGCGGACAGGCGACCGCCGCGGCGAAAACCAGCGACAAAGGCTCCGCCTACCAGGGCGCGGTCGCGGTCGGGCCGGGGGTCTGGATCTACCAGGTCACCGAAAAGGGCCTGGCGCTCGAACTCACCGCCAAGGGAACCAAGTACTACAAGGACAGCGACCTGAACTGAGTCACGCGGCGGCGACCGCGGCCAATTCGATGTTGGCCGGACCCCGCGGCCAATCGCGCGTTGCGCGGGGCTGATTGCCGACGCATTCGTGGTCGGGGTGAGAGGATTCGAACCTCCGACATCTTGCTCCCAAAGCAAGCGCGCTACCGGGCTGCGCTACACCCCGACGATGCGCGAATTATGCCATTTCGGTGGATATCCCGGACAATTGCGTGGTCTGACAGTTCGCAAACCCGCTCCGCGCCGCCGTTTCGCCCCAACCCAGAAGGATTTCCATGAGCACGACCCGCAACGTCGCCGTCTTCGTCGGCAGCCTTCGCAAGGACTCGCTCAACCGCAAGATGGCCGAGGCGCTGGTCGCGGTGGCGCCTGCCCCGCTCAAGCTCGCGATCCACGAAATCGGGCAACTTCCGCTCTACAACGCGGACTACGAGGCGGACCCGCCCGCCGTCGTCATCGACTTCAAGCAACGGCTTGCGGCCGCCGACGCGGTGCTCTTCGTGACTCCCGAATACAACCGGTCGGTTCCGGGCGCGCTGAAAAATGCCGTCGACGTCGGTTCGCGCCCGTACGGCAAGAATTCATGGGGCGGAAAACCGGGCGCCATCGTCAGCGTCTCGCCGGGCGCCATCGGCGCGTTCGGCGCGAACCATGCGTTGCGGCAGTCGATGGTGTTCCTCAACGTTCCCGTCATGGCGCAGCCGGAGGCCTACATTGGCGGCGCGGCCGCGCTGTTCGACGACAAGGGCGCGCTGACCAACCAAGCCACGCGCGATTTCATGATGAAATTCCTGCAAGCGTTCGCGCAGTGGATCGAGCGCAACGCGCCCGGCTGAAAGCCGTCGTCGCCGGGCCAAATCACCGGGCAAACTTGCGGATTACCGTCAACGCTTCGTCCATCGCGCGATCGCCGTCTCCCGACCTGACCGCGTGCTGCACACAGCCGTGCAGGTGATGCTCCAGGAGCTGCAACGCGAGCGCGTCGAGTGCCGACTGCACGGCGCTGACCTGCGTCAGCACGTCGATGCAGTATCTGTCGTCGACGATCATCTTCGCGATGCCGCGCACCTGCCCCTCGATGCGGTTGAGGCGTTTTTCCAGAGCCGCCTTGTCCGGCCGCGCGACCGCCGGATGCGCCGGCACGGCGGCACTACGCGGCGACGTCATAGCCGGCATCCTCGATCGCGGTGCGCAGCGCCGCAGCGCCGGTTCGCGCGGGATCGAACGACACCCTGGCCGCTCCCGGCTGCAGAGTCACCGCGACATCGCTGACACCGGGTACGGCTTTCAGCACGCGCGTGACGCTGGCCACGCACCCGCCGCATGTCATGCCCTGCACGTTCAACGTGATCGTTTCCATCGCTTGAACTCCTTTGAAAAAATCATGCGCGGCCGGGACGCCACCGCTTCAACAGCAATGCATTGCCCACGACCGATACCGAACTCGCCGCCATTGCCGCGCCGGCGATGACCGGATTCAACAGCCCCGCCGCCGCCAGCGGGATGCCGAGCACGTTGTAGGCGAACGCGAAGAACAGGTTCTGCCGGATCTTCGAGAGCGTCGCGCGCGACAGCAGGATCGCGTCGACGACCGCGTTCAGGTCGCTGCGGATGAGCGTGACGTCTGCGGCTTCGATCGCGATGTCGGAACCCGCGCCGATCGCGAAGCTCACGTCGGCGGCTGCGAGCGCCGGCGCGTCGTTGACGCCGTCGCCCACCATGCCGGTCACGACGCCTTGCGACTTCAGCGCGCGGACCGCGTCGGCCTTGCCGGCGGGCATGACGGCGGCGCGGAAATCGGTGATGCCGACGGCCGTCGCGACCGCCTGCGCCGTCGCGGCGTTGTCTCCGGTGAGCATGACCACGTGGATGCCGGCCGCCACGAGGCGGGCGATCGCGTCCGGCGACGACGGACGCACCGCGTCGGCAAGCGCCAGCACGCCGAGCAGGCGGCCGCCGGAGGCGATTCCGATCAGCGTCTTGCCGCCTGCCTGCATCGGCGCAAGTGCGCCATCGGCAAAAGTCACCCCCTTCGCTGACAGGTAATCGAGCGACCCCAGCAGCGTTTCGTCGGAATCGCCGGCGAGGGTCCCCTGCACGCCCTTGCCCGGCGCCTGCGCAAAACGCGTGAGCGGCACCGGCACGATCCCTTCCGAACTCGCGGCGGCAAGCACTGCCTTGGCGAGCGGATGCGCGGATCCCTGCTCGAGCGACGCCGCCGTGCGCAGCAGCCACGCGCGCGACGTGCCGTCGAACGCGATGACGTCCGTCACGACCGGCCGCCCCTCGGTCAGCGTTCCCGTCTTGTCGACGATCAGCGTCTGCAGACGCCCTGCCAGTTCCAGTGCCGACGCGTTGCGGATCAGGATGCCGGATTGCGCGCCGCGGCCGGTCCCCACCATGATCGCAGTCGGGGTGGCCAGGCCCAAAGCGCACGGACAGGCGATGACGAGCACCGCCACCGCGCCGACGAGCGCGGCCGTTGCATCGCCAGCCAGCAGCCATGTCAGCACGAAGGTCAGCGCCGCAATCGCGACGACGACCGGGACGAAGACACCCGAAACTTTATCGGCAAGACGCTGTATCGGCGCCTTCGACCCTTGTGCTTCGGCGACGAGGCGGACGATGCCCGCCAGCAGCGTCGCGTTGCCCACGCCAGTCGCCTCGCACGTCAGCATGCCGTCCTGGTTCAGCGTGCCGGCGAACAGTTTCGCGCCGGCACTCTTCGGCGCCGGACGGCTCTCGCCGGTCAGCATGCTCTCGTCCGCGGTCGAGTTGCCCTCGCGGACCACACCGTCGACGGGGATGCGTTCTCCCGAGCGCACGACGAAGCGGTCGCCGGCCACGACCTGCGCCAGCGGCACGTCGACGATGGCGCCGTCGCGAAGCACGTGCGCGATCCTGGGCTGCAGCCGCAGCAGACCTTCGAGCGCCGCCGACGTGCCCGCCTTCGCGCGCGCCTCGAGCAGCTTGCCCAGCAACACGAGCGTAATCACCGCGGCGCCCGCCTCGAAATAGACATGCTGCCCGTGAAGTCCGAGGACGGTGACGACGGCACTGAATGCCCACGCCATCGTCGTGCCGAGCACGATCAGCACGTCCATGTTCGCGCCGCCGCCGCGCAGCGCATGCCACGCGCCGACGTAGAACCGGCGGCCGATCCAGAATTGCACGGGCGTTGCCAGCGCGAGTTGCCATCCACGCGGGATCAGGTCGGCATGTGCGGCGTGCAGCAGGCCGCCGGAAGCCAGCATCGGCACCATTTGCGCGAGCAACGGCAGCGTCAGTGCCGCCGAGACAATGAGTTCCCGCTTGAGCGCTGCGTACTCTCGCGCCTTGCGCGCCTTGTCGCTCGCGCGCTCGGCTTCGGATTCGCGCCGCACTTTCGCGCCGTAGCCTGCACGCGCGACCGCCGCGAGCATCTGTTCGGGCGTGACCAGCGTCGGGTCGAAGCCGACCGACGCAACTTCAGTGGCGAAATTGACGGTCGCGTGCACGCCAGGCACGCGGTTCAGCGCCTTTTCGATGCGCGCGGCGCACGCGGCGCACGTCATCCCCGTCAGGCCGAGTTCGAGTCGGTCCGTCGTCGCGGTTGGCGCGCGGGGCGCGGGCAACGGGAGTGCGGCCGGAGCGTCCATTGGAAGCACCATATACCTAGCCAGGGTATATGTCAAGATACCCGCTAAGGGTATGTCGGCGCGGTCAGAACGGGATCTTGCCGGCGAGCACGTCCTTGTACATGACCCAGTCGCCGCAGAAGCTGTAGAGCGGGTACGCGAAGGTCGCCGGCCGGTTGTGCTCGAAGAAGAAGTGGCCGATCCACGCGAAGCCGTATCCGGCAAGCGGCGCCGCGGCAAGCCACCAGGCATTGCCGGTTGCCACGGCCGCGACCACGCAGGCGATGACGAGCGACGTGCCGACGAAGTGCAGCCGCCGGCACGTCCTGTTCGCGTGTTCGGACAGGTAGAACGGATAGAACTCGGCGAACGTCGCGAAACGCCTGTCCATGGCGCGATCCGGCGCTCAGGTCTCTTTCTTGAGCTGCGGAAAGAGGATGACGTCGCGGACCGACGGCGAATCGGTGAGCAGCATGACGAGCCGGTCGATGCCGATGCCCTCGCCCGCCGTCGGCGGCAATCCGTATTCCATCGCGCGGACGTAGTCGGCGTCGAAGTACATCGCCTCCTCGTCGCCCGCCTCGCGCGCGTCGGCCTGCGCCTGGAAGCGCGCGGCCTGGTCCTCGGGATCGTTCAGCTCGGAGAAGCCGTTGGCGAGTTCGCGGCCGGTGATGAAGAGCTCGAAACGGTCGGTGACGGCCGGATTGGCGTCGTTGGCGCGCGCGAGCGGCGACACGTCGGTCAGGTATTGGACGATGAACGTCGGCTGCGCGAGCTTGGCCTCCGTCGTCTCCTCGAAGAGCTTCAGCTGCAGCAAGCCCACGCCGTCGCTCGGCAGCACGTCGACCTTGAACGGCGCCAACGCACTGGCCAGGTAGTCGCGCCGGTCGAGATCGGCCAGCGGGTATTGCGGGTTGTAGCGGTGGATCGCCTGCGCCATCGTCAGCCGGTCGAAGGGCTTGCCGAGGTCGATGGCCGTGCCCTGGTAGATAATGGTCGTCGTGCCCAGCACCTTCTGCGCCACCTCGCGCAAGAGCTCCTCGGTGAGGTCCATCAGGTACAGGTAATCGCGGTACGCCTCGTAGAACTCGAGCATCGTGAACTCGGGATTGTGCCGCGTCGAGATGCCTTCGTTGCGGAAGTTGCGGTTGATCTCGAACACCCGCTCGAATCCGCCGACGACGAGCCGCTTGAGGTACAGCTCGGGCGCGATGCGCAGGAAGAGCTCCATGTCGAGCGCGTTGTGGTGCGTGGTGAACGGCCGCGCCGCTGCGCCGCCCGGGATCGGGTGCATCATCGGCGTCTCGACCTCGAGATAGCCGCGCTGCACGAAGAACTCGCGGATCGCCTGCACGATCTGCGAGCGCTTGACGAACACCTCGCGCGTCGCCGCGTTGGTGATGAGGTCGACGTAGCGCTGGCGGTACCGCTGCTCCTGGTCCGTCATGCCGTGGAACTTCTCCGGCAGCGGCCGCAGCGCCTTTGCGAGCAGGCGGATCTGCGAAACCTTGACCGACAGCTCGCCGGTCCGGGTCTTGAACAACGCGCCCGTCGCGCCGACGATGTCGCCCAGATCCCAGCGCTTGAACGCGTCGTGCGTGTCGGCGCCGACCGCGTCCGCGGTGACGTAGAGCTGGATGCGGCCCGACATGTCCTGGATCGTCGCGAAGCTCGCCTTGCCCATCACGCGCTTCAGCATCATGCGGCCGGCGACCGCCACGGTGATGCCCGCCGGCTCCAGCTCCTCATTGGATTTCGCCCCGTGCCTTGCGTGCAACTCGGCCGCGAGCGCGTCGCGCCGGAAGTCGTTCGGATAGGCGTTGCCCCGCGCGCGCAGCGCGGTGAGCTTGCCGCGGCGCTCGGCGACGATCTGGTTTTCGTCGACCGGTGCTGGCGCTTCCGGCGCGTTCTTGTTGTCGGACATGCTCATTTCCCTCTTTACACTCCTTGCTTCAGGCTCGCGGCGATGAAGTCGTCGAGATCGCCGTCGAGGATGGCCTGCGTATTGCCGACTTCGTAGTTCGTGCGCAGATCCTTGATTCGCGACTGATCGAGCACGTAGGACCGGATCTGGTGGCCCCAGCCGATGTCGGTCTTGGAGTCCTCGAGCTTCTGCTGTTCGGCCTGGCGCTTGCGCAGCTCGTGCTCGTAGAGCTTGGACTTCAGCATCGCCATCGCCTCGGCGCGGTTGCGGTGCTGCGAGCGGTCGTTCTGGCACTGCACGACAATGTTGGTGGGCAGGTGCGTGATGCGCACGGCGGAATCGGTCTTGTTGACGTGCTGCCCGCCCGCGCCGGACGCGCGGTACGTGTCGATGCGCAGGTCGGCCGGATTGATCTCGACGACGATCGAATCGTCGACTTCCGGATAGACGAACACGCTGGCGAACGACGTGTGCCGCCGCGCATTCGAGTCGAACGGACTCTTGCGCACCAGTCGATGCACGCCGGTTTCGGTCCGCAGGAAGCCGTACGCGTAGTCGCCCTCGACCTTGATCGACGCGCTCTTGATGCCGGCCACTTCGCCGTCGGATTCCTCGAGCACGTCGGTGCGGTAGCCTTTGCGTTCGCAATAGCGCAGGTACATCCGCAAGAGCATCGACGCCCAGTCCTGCGCCTCGGTGCCGCCGCTGCCGGCCTGGATGTCGATGAAGCAGTTGGCGGGGTCGAGCGGATGGCTGAACATCCGCCGGAATTCCAGGTCCGCGACGACCTTGCCGATCTTCGCGACGTCGCCTTGCACGGCGCGCACCGTCGCGTCATCGGCTTCGGAGCGCGCGAGCCCGAACAATTCGGTGCTGTCGGCCAATTCCGTTTGCAGCTGCGCGAGCACGTCCACAACGCCCTCGAGCTGCTTTTTCTCGCGGCCCAATTCCTGGGCGCGCTGCGGATCGTCCCAGATCTTCGGGTCTTCGAGTTCCTTCGCGACCGCGCCTAGCCTCTCGGCCTTGACGTCGAAGTCAAAGATACCTCCGCAGTTCCCGCGTGCGCGTGGAAAGGTCGGCCAGCGTGTTGGCGAGGGCATTCAGCTGCTCGGCTTCCATGATGAATTCCTTCGGCGAAACAGGGAATTATACTCGCCGTTACCAGCGCCGCTGCGGGCCGTTAGAATGGTGCCTCGAACCCGCGCGGCTTCGCGGCCGCCCGCCAACCTCACCGCCGTCATCCGGAGATCCCCATGGCGACCTATTTCGTCAACAAGGAACGCGTCGACGTCGCAGCCAACGTTCCGACGGACACTCCACTCCTGTGGGTGTTGCGCGACAACCTGAACCTCACAGGCACCAAGTACGGCTGCGGAATGGCGCTGTGCGGCGCGTGCACGGTCTACCTGGACGGCCAGCCCGTCCGCTCGTGCGTAACGCCGCTGTCGGCGCTGAAGCCGGGAACCGAGATCACCACAATCGAGGGCCTGAAGACCAAGGAAGGCGCGGCCGTGCAGGCGGCGTGGGAGAAGCTCGACGTGCCGCAATGCGGCTATTGCCAGTCCGGACAGGTGATGGCCGCGGCCGCGCTGCTCGCGAAGAAGAAGCGGCCGACGGATGCCGACATCGACGCCGCGATGGCGGGAAACATCTGCCGGTGCGCAACCTACGTGCGCATCCGCGCGGCGATCCACGAAGCCGCGAAGACCCTTGGTTAAGGACGCGACGCCATGAACCCCATGCGCATGAACCGCAACAGCAGCGATTCCGCCGGCACGATGTCCCGCCGTACGTTCATCAAGGCATCGGCCTCCGCGGGCGCCGGACTCACACTCGGACTGTGGTTCGGCACCGACGCGGAAAACGCGCAGGCGCAGACCGCCGCCGCGGGTCCGCCGCCGAACGCCTTTGTGCGCATCGGCCGCGACAACACGGTCACGGTCGTCGCCAAGCACCTCGAGATGGGACAGGGCGTCTACACCGGATTGCCGACGCTCGTCGCCGAAGAACTCGACTGCGCGTGGTCGCAGGTGCGCGTCGAGGGCGCGCCGGCGGACAACACGCTTTACTACAACACGATATGGAAAGCCGCGTTCAAGTTCCCGGGACAAGGCACCGGCGGGTCCACCGCGATGGCCAATTCGTTCGAACAGTACCGGCAGGCCGGCGCCGCCGCACGCGCGATGCTCGTCGCGGCCGCGGCCCAGCAATGGAACGTCCCGGCGGACTCAATCGATGTGAAGGCCGGCGTCGTGTCGCACGCCAGCGGCAAGAAAGCGACCTTCGGCGAACTGGCGGATGCCGCCGCGCAGCAGCCGGTGCCGGCATCGGTGAAACTGAAGGACCCGAAGGACTTCGTCTTCATCGGCAAGCGCGTTCCGCGCACCGACTCGAAAGCCAAATCCAACGGCACGGCGCGCTTCACGCAGGACGTGAAGCTGCCGGACATGCTCACCGCCGTCGTGGCGCACCCGCCACGCTTCGGCCAGAAGGCGACCGACTTCGACACCGACAGTGTTGCCGGCGTCCCCGGCATCCGCTTCGTCGTGGCGGTGCCCAACGGCGTCGCCGTGGTCGCGACGACCTTCTGGGCCGCGAAGAAGGGCCGCGATGCACTGAAGGTCACGTGGAACGACGCGTCAGGATACAACCGGTCGTCGGCGGACATCCTGGCCGACTACAGGAAGCTCGCCGCGATGCCGGGAATGCCCGCGCGCGTCGACGGCGATGCGGCCAAGGCAATCGCCGGCGCCGCGAAGACGTTCGACGCCTCCTACGAATTCCCGTACTTGGCCCATGCGGCGATGGAGCCGATGAACTGCGTGGTCAAGCTGACGCGGGACAGTTGCGAGATCTGGAACGGCGAGCAGTTCCAGACGCCCGACGTGTTGGCCATCGCGGCATCCACCGACCTCAAGCCCGAGCAGATCAAGCTCAACATGCTGTTCGCCGGCGGCAGTTTCGGCCGCCGCGCAAGCACGCAATCCGACTACATCCTCGAGGCCGTCGCCATCGCGAAGGCGCTGGTCATCAACGGTAAGCCGGGCATCCCGATCAAGCTCGTGTGGACGCGCGAGGACGACATGCGCGGCGGCTTCTACCGCCCGGCCTATCTGCACACGCTGAAGGCGGGTCTGGACGGGAGCGGCAACATCGTCGGGTGGCAGCACAGAATCGTCGGGCAATCGATCAACGCCGGGACGGCGCTCGCCAGCGCGATCATCAAGAACGGCGTCGACCTCACCAGCGTCGAGGGCGCGGCCAACCTGCCCTACGCGATTCCCAACCTCGACGTCGACCTGCATTCGCCATCGTTCGGCGTCCCGGTGCTGTGGTGGCGCTCGGTCGGCTCCACGCACACTGCGTACTCGACGGAGACCTTTGTCGACGAATTGGCGGCCGCCGCAGGCAAGGACCCGGTGGCCTTTCGCAAGACGCTGCTCGCGCAAAAGCCGCGGCACGTCGCTGCGCTGGATCTCGCGGCCGAAAAGGCAGGTTGGGGCAAGCCGCTGGCGCCGGGCAAGGCGGGAGAGAAGCGCGGCCGCGGCGTCGCGGTCCACGAGTCTTTCAACACCGTTGTCGCGCAGGTGGCGGAGGTGACGGTCGGGAAGGACGGCAGGATTCGTGTCGACCGCGTCGTCTGCGCCGTGCATTGCGGTACCGCGGTGAACCCGGACATCGTCAAGGCCCAGATGGAAGGCGGCATCGGCTTCGGCCTCTCCGCGGCGCTCTACGGAAAGATCACGCTGAAGGATGGCGTCGTCGAGCAGTCGAATTTCAACGACTACCCGGTGTTGCGGATCAACGAGATGCCGGTGATAGACGTCCACATCGTCCCGTCGAGCGACCCGCCGACCGGTGTCGGCGAGCCGGGTGTGCCCGTCATAGCGCCCGCGGTGGCCAATGCGCTGGCCGCTGCGACCGGCAAACGGTTGCGCTCGCTGCCGCTGACGCCCGCGTGATATAAGCATCCCGACGCGGGCGATCCAGAAGAGGCATTGGGAGGAGACATGATTCAAGCGATCATCAGGCTGGCCGCGTTGGTGCTGGTCATGGCCGCCGCCGCCGCTCACGCGGATCCGGGTGTTACGCCCACAACGATCGTTATCGGTGAGTCGGCGGCCTTTTCCGGCCCCGCGCAAGCGCTCGGCACCGAAATGCGCGCCGGGGCATTGGCCTATTTCCAGGCGATCAACGCGGCCGGCGGCGTCAACGGTCGGCGCATCGAACTGCGCTCGCTCGACGACGGCTACGAGCCCGATCGCGCCGCCGCCAACACGAAGAAGCTCATCGACGACGGCGTGTTCCTGCTCTTCGGTTACGTGGGGACGCCGACATCCAACGCGTCCAAGCCGATCTTTACGGCCGCCCGCGTGCCGTTCGTCGGTCCGTTCACCGGAGCCGAGTCGCTGCGCAATCCGGTCAATCGCTACATCTTCAACGTCCGCGCGAGCTACTTCGACGAAACCGACAAGATCGTCGGCCAGCTGGTCGGCCAGACGCTCGACCGCATTGCCGTCTTCTACCAGAACGACGACTACGGCAAAGCCGGCCTGCTGGGCGTCGAGTTGGCGATGAAGAAGCGGGATTTGAAGATCGTCGCCACCGGCACCGTGGAACGCAACACGGTCGACGTCGCCGCGGCGGTGGCGGCCATCGGCAGCGCCGATCCGCAGGGTGTGGTGATGATCTCGGCGTACAAGTCCTGCGCGGCGTTCATCAAGGCGATGCGCGCGGCTGGACACAATCCGCAATTCATGAACGTGTCGTTCGTCGGCAGCAAGGCGCTGGCGGCGGAGGCGGGTCCCGCGGGACGCGGCGTCGGCGTCACGCAGGTCGTCCCGTTTCCGTGGAACATCGCCACGCCGATCGTCAAGGAATACCAGCTGCTGTATACGGCTTCGACGAAGAAGGACGACTACTCGTTCACCAGCCTCGAAGGATTCCTCGCCGCCAAGGTGTTGGTCGAGGGTCTGCGCCGCACGGGACCCGATCTCACCCGCGAGCGATTCGTCGCCGCGATGGAGGGCATGCGCGACGTCGACGTGGGCGGCTTCCTGGTCACGTTCACGCCCACGAACCATAGCGGCTCACGCTTCGTGGAACTCACGGTGATCGGCAAGGACGAACGCTTCCTGCGCTGAAGTATCCGGCAGGCGCTGCGGCGCGTTTCACCCGTGGCGGCTTCCCAGGCCGCCACCCGAGCGGCGATAATCGGGGCGGCGAGCATCGAGCGCCGCCGGACCCGCTCTTCGCATGTACACGCCCATCGGTTTCAAGCCCCAGCACATCATGCCCGAATCGCTTGGCGCGGACGCGTATGCATTCGCGTACCGTGACGGCAAGATCCTGGTGGGAGGCAGCGACGACACGGCCGCCATTCCGTCCTTTGCGTCGCTCGGCGCGGCGGGACTCGCCGGGACGCCGCACTTTCTAGGCACGCTCGACCAAGTCGCGTGCATCGCGTTGGCTCTCCCGGACGATGCGCCGGAGCCGGCAGGTCTGCGGTATGTGGGCCTGCGAACGCTGTTCCTGCGAGTCCCCGACGCGATGCTGGCGCTGGCGGGTCGCGCGTTCCAGGTCGTCGAATGGGATCGCACGCATCGCTTTTGCGGCCGCTGCGGCACGCCGACGCGCGCCAAGGCCGACGAGCGCGCCAAGGAATGTCCGAAGTGCGGCTACGTCGCGTACCCGCGGGTGTCGCCGGCGATGATGGCGCTCGTCACCCGAGGCCGCGAGATACTGCTGGCGCGCTCGCATCGCTTCGTCAACGGCGTCTACAGCGCGCTCGCGGGATTCGTCGAGCCGGGCGAGACTATCGAGGACTGCGTGCGCCGCGAGGTGCGCGAGGAAGTCGGCGTCGAAGTGGACGGCATCACGTACTTCGCCAGCCAGTCGTGGGCCTTCCCGCATTCGCTGATGATCGCGTACACCGCCGAATACGCCGGCGGCGACTTAAGGCTCGAGGATGCCGAGATCGCCGATGCGCGCTGGTTCAAGCTCGACGCGCTCCCGCCCCTTCCGCCGAACGTTTCGATCGCGCGCCGGTTGATCGACGCCACCGTCGCCCGGTTACGCGGGTGAGGAGCACCGGGGCCGGCCTGTTAGAATCTGCGTCTGGCCGCGAAGGTCCGCGGCCGCGTTCGTCCATGCCGGCCGATCCCATGCGCCTTCATCCTATCCTGTTCGCCATCGCCGTTGCCCTGGGCGCGCAATTCGCGCTGGCGCAGACGCCGCAGACGCCGCAGACGCCGCCGCCGATCGATCCGCGCGAGATGACCGAGGCCGCGCGCAAAGCCTATGCGCAAGGCCTGAAGGACGCGCGAAAGCTGATCGCCGAGAAGAAATATGCGGAGGCCATCGCCGTCCTCGACAAGACGGCCGCCGAGCGGCCGCGCGAACCGCAGGCGCGATTCCTGAGGGGCGTGGCATTGGCGGAGTCGGGCAAGACGGACGACGCCATCGCGATCTACCTGTCGCTGCTCGCCGACTTTCCCGAATTACCCGAGTCGCACAACAATCTCGCTGTCCTGTACGCGCAAAAGGGCAACTATGAGGGCGCGCGCGACGAACTCCTGGCAGCCTTGCTGGCCGCGCCCGATTACGCCATCGCGTACGAGAATCTGGGCGACGTGTATACCCGCTTGGCCGGCGTGAACTATGAAAAGGCCATCGCCCGCGACCCGCGCAACAAGACAGCTCCGCCCAAACTGAAACTCGTGCGCGACGTGCTCGACATGCGCACGGCGCCGCCCGCTTCGGCCCCGGCGGCCACGACGCCCGCGGCGCCGGCGGCAGCCGCCGAATCGCCCAAGTAATCATTTCCGCCCCAACCTGTTCCAAGGAGACACTTCCATGTTGCATCGATTGTTCGTAGCCGCTGCCTTCGCCTTCGCCGCATCGACGGCACTCGCCGCCAACCCGCAAGTCGAACTCGACACTTCCGCCGGCGTGATCAAGATCGAACTGTACCCGGATGCCGCGCCGAAGACCGTCGCGAACTTCCTAGACTACGTGAAGGCCAAGTTCTACGACGGCACGCAGTTTCATCGCGTGATCGACGGCTTCATGATCCAGGGCGGCGGCTTCACGCCGGAGTTCTCCCAGAAGCCGACCCGCCCGCCCATTCCCATCGAGGCGGAATCGTCGAGCAAGGCGGGACACCTGAACGTACCCGGCACCGTCGCGATGGCGCGCACGAGCGACCCCAATTCCGCGACGTCGCAGTTCTTCATCAACGTCAACGACAACAAGTCGCTCAACTTCGCCCCCGGCAATCCGGGCTACACGGTATTCGGCAAGGTCGTCTCCGGCATGGACGTCGTCACCAAGATCGCCAAGGGCGCGACGGGCGCCGGCGGGCCGTTCCCCAAGGACGTGCCTGTCGAGAGGGTGATCATCAAGTCGGCGAAAGTGGTCACGCCCGCGAACTGAAGGAGACGCCATGTCCGTAGTCCTGCACACCAATCACGGCGACATCACGCTCGAGCTCGACGCGGCCAACGCGCCGGCCAGCACCGCCAATTTCCTGGAATATGTCCGCGACGGCCATTACGACAACACGCTCTTTCATCGCGTCATCCCCGGATTCATGATCCAGGGCGGCGGCATGGAGCCCGGGATGAAGCAGAAGCCCACGCGGCCGCCGGTGGCCAACGAGGCGACCAACGGCGTCAAGAACAAGGAGTACACGGTGGCGATGGCGCGAACGTCGGAGCCGCACTCGGCCACGGCGCAGTTCTTCATCAACGTCGCCGACAACGATTTCCTCGACTACACGTCGCCCAGCGCGAACGGCTGGGGCTATTGCGTGTTCGGCAAGGTCGTCGCCGGCATGGACGTGGTCGACAGGATCAAGGCCGTGCCCACGGCCACCACGGGCTTCCACCAGAACGTCCCGCACGAGGACGTCGTGATTCTCAAGGCCGAGGAAGTGAAAGGCTAGCGGATTCGCGGGCGGCGGCGAATCCCTGGGCCTTCTCGAAAGACGCCTGGCGAGAGCCGAATCGGACCGCATGCGACCGACGCTCTTCCTGTCCGACCTCCACCTGTCACCCGACCGGCCCGCGGCCGTCGCCGCATTCCACGCGTTTGCCGCGGGCCCGGCGCGCAACGCGGCCGCGGTTTACATCCTGGGCGACCTATTCGACTGGTGGGTCGGCGACGACCAGCTGCGCGATCCGTTCATTGCGCCGATCGAAAAGTCGCTGCGCGCGATCGTCGACGCCGGCGTCCCACTGTTCGTGGCGCATGGCAACCGCGATTTTCTGCTCGGCAGGGATTTCGAGCGCGCGACCGGCGCCACACTGCTGCCGGAGCAATTGCTGCTGGACCTTCACGGCGTGCGCACGCTCATCTGCCATGGCGACGAACTGTGCACGGACGATGCCAAATACCAGGCCTACCGCGCCCGCGTCCGCGCGCCCGATGCCAAGCGGCGCCTGCTGCGCCTTCCCTATCCCGTTCGCAGGCTCATGGCCGCATGGCTGCGCCGCAAGAGCAGCAGCGACAAGGCGCTGAAGCCCGAATACATCATGGATGTGAATGGCGCCGCGGTCGAGCAGGCGCTTCGCTCCCACGGCGCGCAGCGCATGATTCACGGCCACACGCACCGGCCCGCGCGCCATGTTCACGCCGTGGACGGCACGGCGCGCGAGCGCTGGGTGATGGCGGACTGGCACGACCGCGGCCACTATCTCGCGGTGGACGAGCAAGGCGTCCACGAGCGCGAGATCGCTTGAGATGACGCCGGAAGTCCTCTCGCCCGTATGGATTCCCGCGCCGGGCGCGATCGTTCTCGTCGGCTTGGTGCGGGCCGGAGGCAACGCACCGGTCATCGTAGCCCGCGTCAGGCGAGCGCCTGGCGGAAGTCGGCGATGAGGTCGGCGCCGTCCTCGATGCCGACCGAGATGCGGATCAGCGAATCGGCGATGCCCATGCTCGCGCGCCGCTCGGCGCCCATTTCGTAGAAGATCGTGTGCGCGACCGGTATCGCCAGCGTCCGGTTGTCGCCCAGGTTCGACGACAGGACGACGACGCGCAAGCGGTTGAGGAAGTCGAACGGGTCGATGCCGTCGCGCAATTCGAAGGAAAAGAGGCCGCCGAAACCGCGGAACAATTCCGCGGCGAGCTCGTGCTGCGGATGCCCGGCGAGCCCGGGATAGTGGACGGCGCTGACCTGCGGCTGATCGAGCAGCCACTCGGCGAGCGCCTGCGCGTTGGCGCAGATGCGCTCCATCCGCAGCGCCAGCGTTTCCGCCCCGACGGCGATGTGATGCGCCTGCTCGGCGGCCAGCGTGCCGCCCCAGTCCCGCAAACCCTTCTTGCGCAGCTGCTGCAGCCCCCACAGATGCGGCGGCTGCGACTTGTACGCGTCCGCGATGTTCGGGAACTTCGTCCAGTCGAAGAGGCCGGTGTCGGTGACGCTGCCCGCGAGCGCATTGCCGTGGCCGCCGATGTATTTGGTCAGCGCGTTGACAATGAGGCCCGCGCCCACGTGCTTCGGCCGGAAGAGCCAAGGCGACGTCATCGTGTTGTCGACGATGTACAGGATTCCGCGTGAACGGCAGAGGTCGCCGATTCTCTTCAAGTCCGCCACCTGCGTGCGCGGATTGGCGATCGTCTCGACGAACACGACGCGGGTCGCCGGCGTTAGCGCTGCCTCGACGTGGCACACGTCCGTTGCGTCGACGAACGAGACCGGATGACCGTGCGACTCCAGCGTGAGCAACGCGCTGTTGGTGTTGCCGAAGATGAACTGGCTCGCGACGATGTGGTCGCCCCCCTTGAGGAGCGCCAGAAGGATCGCGCCGATCGCCGCCATGCCCGTGGCAAACGTAACGGTTCCCACGCCGTCTTCCATGGCGTTGACCTTGGCCTCGAGCGCGGAAGACGTCGGGTTGCCCTGCCTGCCATAGGAGTAGCCCGCGGCGCGGCCCTGGAACACCGCAGCGAGCTCGCGCGCGTCGCGATAGCCGTACGCGACCGAAAGGTGCAGCGGCTTGTGCAGCGCGCCGTGCTCAACGGCCGCATCTCGGTCAGAATGAAGGATCGCCGTCGTGAATCCGCGCGGTTGCTTTTCTTTGTTACTCATGGCTCGGTCGGAGCGCCCTTTCCAAAACAAAAAACCCGTCAGGCGGGCCGCCAAACGGGTTTTGTGTGCCCCGCCAGGATTTTGCCTACTGCGTCCCTTGGCTGGAGCGAACCTCGCTTTAGCGGAATTTATTACGCGCCCGCAAGCTGAAGCTTCAAATCGGCGCAGCAAACAGCATACCTCTGCGCGGCCTCGCTGTCAATAAATGTAGTATACGGGGCGCGCTCGTCCTCCGGCGGACGGGGCGTGACAATACATAAATCAAGGAAGTCCATGAAATACCGCTTTGCCGCAATCATCGCACTGTCCATGATCCTGGCTGCAGGTTCCGCGGCGCAGGACCGGGAACTCGTCTTCGGCGTGACCGAAGGTGTCACGTATCAGGCAACGCCCAAGGAAATCCGGGACAAGTTCACGCCGCTCGCCGAATACATCGGCAAGGCCACGGGGCGGCGCGTCAAGGTCGTCCTCGTACCGGCGTACAACGACGTGCGCGCCGGCATGGCAAAACAGGCATACGACCTGGTCTTCATCCATCCCGCGCACGTCGCGATGGCCGAGATCAAGGACGGCCGCTACAAGGCCGTCGCATGGACCAGCGGATTCACGGACTACACTGTCTCCATCCTGATCAACGCCAACGAGAACCTCAAGTCGCTCGATGACCTCAAGGGCCGCACGCTCGTGACGCCCGATCCCGACTCGATCACCGCGATGATGGTGCGCGCGATGCTGCGCACCGGCAAGATGCCCTTCACGACCGCCAAACCGGACGGGGCGAACGCCAAGGAGATGGCCTCCAGCATCCGGATCATCACGACGCGCTATCAGGATGCGGTGCCGTTCTACATCGAGAACGGCTTTGCGCAGGCGGGCGCCACGGCAGCGCGGTCCGTGATCAAGGCCTGGACCGACAAGGGGGGCAAGGTGCTCGCGCAGTCGCGCTCGGTCCCGATCAAGCAGCTGCTGGTTGCGAACACGATGCCTGCGGATGAACAGGAGCGCATCCGCGCGGCGCTGCTCTCGATCGGGCAAAGCAAACCGGGACACGACGCGCTGGATGCGATCGGCTACAAGGGCTTTGTAGCCCCGAACGCCGAGGTCGAATCGTCGACGATCGCCTGGCTCGGGCTGTAGGCACCTTCGCCCGCGTCGCGCAGGCGAGCGTCTAGCCCGCCTGCTTCTCCTCTTCCAGCAGGTCCGCCTCCGCCTGGCCGCGCAATTCGTCGCGCTCGAAGGCCAGCTGCGACAGGTAATCGGCGGTGATGTCGCCGGTGATGTACTTGCCGTCGAAGCACGACGCTTCGAAGTTCACGAGCGCCGGGTTGGCCGCACGCACGGCTTCCTTCAGCGCGTCCAGGTCCTGGTAAATGAGAAGGTCGGCGCCGATCTCGCGCGCGATCTCGGCCTCGGTGCGGCCGGTGGCGACCAGTTCGCTGATGTTCGGCATGTCGATGCCATAGACGTTGGGAAAGCGCACCGGCGGGCTCGCCGACGCGAAGTAGACTTTGCGCGCGCCCGCCTCGCGCGCCATCATCACGATCTCGCGCGACGTGGTGCCGCGCACGATCGAATCGTCGACCAGCAGCACGACCTTGTCCTTGAATTCGATGCCGACCGGATTCAGTTTCTGGCGCACGCTTTTCTTGCGCATCGCCTGGCCGGGCATGATGAACGTGCGGCCGATGTAGCGGTTCTTGACGAAGCCCTCGCGGTATTTGATGCCGAGCCGGTTCGCAAGCTCCAGCGCCGACGGCCGGCTCGAGTCGGGAATCGGGATCACGACGTCGATGTCCCGCGCCTCGGGCATGCCGCGGATCTTCTCCGCCAGCGCGCCGCCCATGTTGAGCCGCGTCTCGTACACCGACGTGCCGTCGATCATCGAATCGGGGCGCGCCAGGTAGACGAACTCGAAGATGCACGGATTGAGCGACGGGTTGTCCGCGCATTGCCGGGCGTGGAAGGCGCCGGTGTTGTCGACGAAGATCGCCTCGCCTGGGGCCACGTCGCGCAGCACGTGGAAGCCCAACGGCTCGATGGCGACCGACTCGGAGGCGACGATGTATTCGGAGCCGCCCATCTGCTCGTTCTTGCCGATGATGAGCGGACGGATGCCGTAGGGGTCGCGGAACGCCAGCATCCCGTAACCCGCGATCATCGCGATGACCGCATAGGCGCCCTTGCAGCGCTTGTGCACGCCGGCCACCGCGCGGAAGATCGCATCCGGGTCGAGCCGGTGATGCTGCGCCGCGCGCTCGAGCTCCAGCGCCAGCACGTTGAGCAGCACTTCGCTGTCGGAATTGGTGTTGACATGGCGAAAGTCGAGCTGGAAGAGCTCGCGCTTCAGCTCCTCGCTGTTGGTCAGGTTGCCGTTGTGCCCCAGCGTCACGCCGAACGGCGAATTCACGTAGAACGGCTGCGACTCCAGGTCGGAGAACGCCGAGCCGGCGGTCGGATACCGGCAGTGGCCGATGCCCGCATAGCCGACGAGGTCGCGCATGTTGCGCGTGCGGAACACGTTCTGGACGAGGCCGGGGCCCTTGTACATGTGGAAAATCGGGCCTTCGCTCGTGACGATGCCCGCGGCATCCTGCCCGCGATGCTGCAAGAGCAGGAGGCCGTCGTACAGCAGCTGGTTGACGGCAGTGTGCGCGACGACGCCGACGATTCCGCACATGGAGCTTTTCAGACCTTTCTGTTCGCCGGGGCAGCGCCTGGCGCGCGGCCCTCGCGGGAATAATCGAGTCGCTGGGCCCATTCGGGCGGAAGCCACGGCTTGAGCGACATCGCGGCGACCGCGAGAGGCGGGGCAAGGGCGGCATTCTGCCACCAATCGAGGCGCGGCAGGGTGGTCAGGCCAGCGACCAGCACAAAGGCCACCACCACAACCACGCCGCGCGCGGCGCCGAATATCGCGCCCAGAAAGCGGTCGACGAAGCCTAGGCCGGCCCTGCGGATCACGCTG
The DNA here is from genome assembly GCA_963828045.1 of uncultured beta proteobacterium. Classification (GTDB taxonomy): domain Bacteria; phylum Pseudomonadota; class Gammaproteobacteria; order Burkholderiales; family Casimicrobiaceae; genus VBCG01. The sequence continues at coordinate 712,236 of CAWHCM010000002.1, forward strand.
GCCAAGGGCCACGCGATCAGCGCGCCCATTACGAGGCACGCGATGAACACGACGACGAACGCGACCAAATAGCGAAACACCGGATTGTTTCCGATCTCGGGAAGCATTCCACCGAGCAACGGCGTCAATGCGACCGCGGCGATGAAGCCCAGCACCCACGCGAGCAGCGCGATCAATTCGCGCGTCACGCCGCGGAAGAATGCGAACAGCATCGAGAATCCGACCACGGCGATGATGGTCCAGTCGAAGGCGTTCATCGCAGAGTGCGCAGGCCTACTTCGCCGCCGCGACGATGCCGCTGTATCCGTCGCCTTTCAACTTGTCGCGCACGATCGTCGCGTCATCGCGGGTTGGATACGGGCCGACGCGCACGCGCCACAGCGTGCCCTTGCTCGTCTTCAGAGGCTCCGTATATGCGGGATACAGGGCCTTTTTCAACTTGTTGGCCAGCGCATTGGCGCCCTTGTCGTCGGCAAACGCCGCGAGCTGCACCGAAAAGCCCTCCCTCGGCGCGTCGGCGGGCGTCGGCGCCGCCTCCGTTGGCGCCGGCGGCGGTGCGGCAGCGGGCGATGCCGGCGGTGCCGCAGCCGGTGCGGGCGCACCTTTCGTGCCCGACCCCAGCATCTCTTGCTCGGCCTGCGCGATCGATTTGTTCGGCGCGAGACCTTTGCTGCCCGCGGCGGACGGCACCGACAAGGCAGGCGGTGCGGGCGCGGACGGCGGCGGCGCAGACACCGGTGGCGGTCCCGCTTTCGCCAATTCCTTCGCCGGCTCCTTCGGCGCTCCCTTTGCCGGCTCTTTGGCCGACTCGCTCTTGGCGGCGTCTTCGCGGGCCGCGGGCTTCGCCCCCTTGTCCGACAGCCGATTGACGAATTTGGCGTTGTCCTCCGGCGGAATCTTGACCGACACGTCGTCGCCGAGCGGCTTGGGCTCGTTCTCGAGCAGCATGGGCACGATCACGGCAGCGCCCAAGGCCAGGACGATCGCGCCAAGCAGGCGGCGCCGCGCGCGGCGGCGCAATTCATCGACATTGATATCGGAGGCTTCGGCCATCGAGGACATTCGCAGGATTCGTTCAGCGCCGAGTCGCCCCCAGCACGGCGGCGACCGTGAGGAACGAGCCGAAAACTACGATTCTATCAGCCTCCCCCGCGGTTTCCCGCGCTGCCGCGAATGCGGCGCCGATGTCAGTGAATGTCCGCACGGCGGATGCATCCACGCCAGACGCCGCGAGCGCTTCTCGCACGACGTCGGCGCCGGCGCCGCGCGAACCCGGCAGCGCCGCGATGAACCAGCGATCGACGCGCGGATGCACGGCCGCCGCAACGCCCGCAATGTCCTTGTCCGCGTACATGCCCAGCACCGCGAGTGTTTGGGGGTAGTAACCCATCGCGCCCAACTCGTCGGCCAGCACGGTGGCCGCTTGCGGATTGTGCGCGACGTCGAGCACGATCGTCGGCCGGCCCGGCAATACCTGGAAGCGCCCGGGAAGCTCGACCATGAGCAGACCTTCGCGCAACGCGCCGCTGCGCACGGGCAACTGGCCGCGCATGAGATCGAGCACGGCGAGAACCGTCGCCGCGTTGTTCAGCTGATACGCACCGCGCAGCGCGGGAAACGGCAGGCCGAAGCGCTCGCCGCCCGGCCCCCAGTACTTCCATTGCGTGCCTTCGTTCGTGAAACCATAGTCGCGGCCGATCTGGAGAAGAGGCGCGCCGACTTCCCCGGCGTGCGCGAGCACGCTCGCCGGCGGGTGGGGATCGGCGCAGACCGCGGGACGTCCGGCACGAAACACGCCGGCCTTCTCGCGGCCGATATCCTCGCGCGTCGGTCCCAGGTAATCCGTGTGGTCGATCGCGACGCTCGTGAGCACCGCGACGGTAGCGTCGACGACGTTCACAGCGTCGAGCCGGCCGCCCAGACCAACTTCGAGGACCAGCGCATCGAGACCGGCGCGCGCGAAGAGCCACAACGCGGCAAGCGTGCCGAATTCGAAATACGTGAGGAGCGTCGGCGCGCCGTCGCGGACCAGGGTTGCGAGCCGCGCATCTTCCACCGCGTTGAAAGCCGCGAGCAATTGGGCATCGGTGGCGTCGACGCCCTGGATGCGGATCCGTTCGTTGTAGCGCGTCAGATGGGGCGACGTGTACAAGCCCACCGAATAGCCGGCGCAGCGCAGGATCGACTCGAGCATCGCGCACGTCGAGCCCTTGCCGTTGGTGCCGGTGACGGTCACGACGGGACAGGCGATCGGCGCGTCGAGGTTCGCCCGTACCGCGCGCACGCGTTCGAGGCCCATTGCAATGGACTTGGGATGCAGCGTCTCGAGATACGCGAGCCAGGCGTCGACGGTGGCCGGGCGGCTCATAGGGTGTGCACCTTCGCGCTGCGCGCTCCGGCTCATGGGACAACTCGGCCCTTGGGACGGTCCGGCGGGCTCATGGGGTCAGGCGCACGCGCACCCGCCTGAACGCGGAAATCAGGTCGCCGGCGCGGGCTGGCGCGTGAGCAGCGCCAGGAGATTCGCGAGTTCGTCGCGCAGCTTGCGGCGATCGACGATGAGGTCGAGCGCGCCCTTCTCCACCAGGAACTCGGCGCGCTGGAATCCTTCCGGAAGCTTCTCGCGGACCGTCTGCTCGATGACGCGCGGGCCGGCGAAGCCGATCAGCGCGCCCGGTTCGGCGATGACCAGGTCGGCAACGAACGCAAACGACGCCGACACCCCACCCATCGTCGGGTCGGTCAAGAGCGAGATGAAAGGCAGGCGCGCCTTGGTCAGCTCCTGCAATACCGCCGCGGTCTTGGCCATCTGGAACAGCGAACTGACGCCCTCCTGCATTCGAGCGCCGCCCGATGCGGAAATGCACAGGAACGGGACGCGGTTCTCATACGCGACGCGCACGCCGCGGACGAACCGCTCGCCAACGACCGACCCCATCGAACCACCCATGAAATTGAACTCGAACGCCGCCAGCACGAGGGGCACGCTCTTGATGCTGCCCTGCATGACCACCAGCGCATCCGTCTCGCCGGTTTCTTCCAGCGCGTCGGCCAGGCGCTCCGAATATTTCTTCTGGTCGCGGAACTTGAGGCTGTCGACCGGCACGACTTCGAGCCCGATCTCGAAGCGACCTTCCGGGTCGAGCAGTTGCTCGATGCGTTCGCGGGCGCCTACCCGCGAGTGGTGCGCGCACTTCGGACAGACATAGAGATTCTTCTCGAGGTCGGTGCGATACAGCACGGCCTCGCACGACGGGCACTTGACCCACAGGCCTTCCGGCACGGGCGTCCGGCGCTCGCCGGGCGCGCTCTTGATGCGCGGTGGTAGGAGCTTTTGCAACCAGCTCATCGTTGTCGTGCCCCCAAAATTCTGCCGAAGTGTACTGCAACTGCTGCGGTCTTGCGAAAGCCTTTGGGATCAGGCTGCACGCTTGTCCGGCATGGAGTCGAGCGCCTGCCGTATCCCCTGCAGCCACGTGCCGGCGCGCGTCGCCGCCAGATCGGGGGGCCCTGCCTCGATCTCCTCGATGATACGCGAGCCGATGACGACGGCGTCCGCGTGCACCGCAATGGCTCGCGCGCTGGCGGCGTCGCGAATCCCGAAGCCCACGCCTACGGGGAGACCCACCAGCTTGCGGATTTCCACGAGCTTGGCCGCGACATCGGCCGTGTCCAAGTGGGCCGCGCCCGTCACGCCCTTCAGCGAAACGTAATAGACGTAGCCGCGCGCCACCCGGGCCACGGCGGCGATCCGCGCCTGCGACGTGGTCGGCGCCAGCAGGAAGATGGGGGCAATGTCGCGAGTTGCCAGCAGCTGCGCGAAATCGGCCGCCTCTTCGGGCGGGTAATCGACGACCAGCACGCCGTCCACTTGGGCTTCCTTGGCGCGATCGGCGAAGCGTGCGGCGCCCATCGCCTCGATCGGATTCGCGTATCCCATCAGCACGATCGGCGTCGCCGCGTCCTTGGCGCGAAATTCGCGGACGAGGTCGAGGACGTCGCCCAATCCCACGCCTCGCGCCAGCGCGCGCTCGCCCGCGCGCTGGACGACCGGACCATCGGCCATCGGGTCGGAAAACGGGACGCCCAGTTCGATCACGTCGGCGCCCGCTGCGACCAGCGCGTCCATGATCGCGCGCGTTGCACGGAGCGACGGGTCGCCGGTGGTGACGTACGGAATCAGCGCCGTGCGCCCCGCGGCCTTGAGCCGTGCGAAGGTTTCGTCGATGCGATTCAAGTCGGCGTGCCGCCCGCGATCTTGCGCCCTGAACGCTCGGCAACAGTGCTCATGTCCTTGTCGCCACGCCCCGAGAGGTTGACGAGAAGGATGCTGTCCTTCGGGAGCGTGGGCGCGAGCCGCGTCGCGTAGGCGAGAGCGTGCGCCGATTCGAGCGCCGGGATGATGCCCTCGATGCGGCAGCATTGGTGGAACGCAGCAAGCGCCGCGTCGTCGTCGACCACTTCGTATTGCGCGCGGCCGGAATCCTTGAGCCACGCATGCTCGGGACCGACACCGGGATAGTCGAGGCCCGCCGAGACCGAATGCGTCTCGGTGATCTGGCCGTTGGCGTCCTGCAAGAGATACGTGCGATTGCCGTGCAGCACGCCGGGCCGTCCCGCCGTGAGCGACGCCGCGTGCTTGCCCGAAGCGATGCCCTCGCCGCCGGCCTCGACGCCGACGAGGCGCACGTTCTCGTAGGGAATGTACGGATAGAAGATGCCCATCGCATTGCTTCCGCCGCCCACGCAGGCGATGACGACGTCGGGCTGGCGGCCCGCATATTCGGGCATCTGCACGACGCACTCGTCGCCGATCACGCGCTGGAAATCGCGCACCATCATCGGATACGGATGCGGACCGGCAACGGTGCCGATGATGTAAAACGTGTTCTCGATGTTGGTGACCCAGTCGCGCATCGCCTCGTTCAGCGCGTCCTTCAGCGTCTTCGATCCGGATTCGACGGGGACGACCGTGGCCCCCAGCAGGTTCATTCGGAACACGTTCTGCGCCTGGCGCTTGATGTCCTCCGAGCCCATGTAGACGACACATTCCATGCCGTAACGCGCGGCGATGGTCGCCGTGGCAACGCCATGCTGTCCCGCGCCGGTTTCGGCGATGACGCGCGGCTTGCCCATCCGGCGCGCGAGCAGCGCCTGGCCGATCACATTGTTGATCTTGTGCGCGCCCGTGTGGTTCAGGTCCTCGCGCTTGAGCCAGATCTGCGCGCCCCCCAATTCTCTCGACCAGCGCTCGGCGTGATATACCGGCGACGGCCGGCCGACGTAGTGCAGAAGCTCGTGCGCGAACTCGGCGCGAAACGCCGGATCGACGCGGTAGCGCGCGTACTGTTCCGTGAGCTCGTCGAGCGCGCGGATGAGCGTTTCCGCTACGAATATGCCGCCGTAGGGGCCAAAATGGCCGCGCGCGTCCGGAAGGTCATACATCTGCATCGCGTACTCCCTTGACGAATGCCACGATCCGCGCGGCTTCCTTGATGCCCCGGCGAGGTTTGCCGTCGGCACCCCGCTCCTCGACGCCGCTCGACACGTCGACCGCCCACGGCCGCACGGCGCGAATCGCGTCACCGACGTTCTCGGCATCGAGCCCGCCCGACAGGATCAGCGGCGCCGTCAGGCCGGCGCGCACCGCGGGCGAAAGCCGCGACCAATCGAACGCGTGCCCGGTTCCGCCGGGCAGGTCGCCCGACCGAAACGTGTCGAAGAGATACCCCGCCGCGTCGCCGTACCGGGCCGCGTATTCTAGCAAATCGACGCCCTCCTTCATGTGCACGGCCTTGATGTAGGGACGATTGAAAGCGCTGCACAGCTCCCGCGGCTCGTCGCCGTGGAATTGCAGGACGTCGAGCGGCACCGCGTCGAGCACCGCCGCCACCTCCGGCGGGTCCGGATCGACGAAGAGCGCGACGCGCGTCACGAACGGCGGCAGCGCATCGGTTATGTCGCGCGCATGCGCGACGTCGATGCGGCGCGGCGTGCCCGGCCAGAACACGAGACCGATCGCGTCGGCGCCCGCGTCTGCCGCCGCCAGCGCGTCGTTGGCACGTGTGATGCCGCAGATCTTCACGCGTGTGCGCATGTGGTTCATGCCCCCGCGAGCATGACGGGCCGCACGGTGGGCGGCAACCCGAATCGCGCGTCGTAATCGGCGCCGGTGAGGTACAGGCCATCGGCGGCAAACGTCGGTGCCGCGCGCGTGCGGTCCCGCGCGGCCAGCAATTGCGCCACCCAGTCCGGGTCATGTCTTCCGGCGCCCACGCTGACCAGCGCGCCGACGATATTGCGAACCATGTGATGAAGGAAAGCGTTGGCCGAGAAGTCGAAGCGGACGAATGGTCCTTGCTGCGCGACCACGATGCGTGTGAGGGTCTTTACCGGCGTTTTCGCCTGGCACTCGGCCGCGCGGAATGTCGAGAAGTCGTGCGTGCCCACGAGAGGCATTCCGGCCGCATTCATCGCCTCCATGTCGAGCGAATGATGGTACCAGCCCACGTAGCCGGCAAGGAGCCCCGGCCGCTCCGCGCGCGGCAGCAGCATGTAGGTGTAGTGGCGGCCGATGGCGGCGAAGCGCGCATGGAAATCGTCCGCGACCGGCCGCGCCCACAACACGGCCGCCGCCGTCGGCAGATGCGTGTTGACGCCGCGCACCCACGCGGACTCGGGACGCGTCGCATCCGATTCGAAATGGACGATCTGCGAGACGGCGTGGACTCCGGCATCGGTGCGCCCGGCGGCAGTCACCGTGACGGCGTGGCCGGCAATTTCGGCGATGGCACTCTCGAGCGCGTCCTGAACGCCGCAACGCGAAGGCTGCGCCTGGAAGCCACAGAATGCGTGGCCGGAATATTCGACGGCGAGTGCGAAGCGCATGTCAGGCAACGACATCCGGAGAAGGGGAGCGGCAGCAGTCCATCGAGCCGCCATCGTACGGCATTTCGGCAGGGCCGGAACCGCACGGGCCCAGCGGCTACGGAACAGGCGGCGACGTGCGCGCCGCAATGAGGCTGGCGCGAACGCATGGGAGAACGGCCGCGACGTGGGACGACTCCTACCTCGAATGCCACGGAATCCCTGTGGACGGTACGCAGGATGCGCTCCATAATTGAAATCTGCGCCCGCAGGGATCACGAAGAGACATATCGATAATCATGCGCCTGTCGCTGCGCTTCGTCCTTCCTTTGCTGCTCGCGCTCGGCGCGTTCGCGTGGGCGGCGGTGCCGCTCGTCGACGCGTGGATGACGCGCTGGTACATTCGCGATCTCGATACGCGCTCGAACTTCGTCGCCAACACGGTCCAGGAGCCGGTCGACGAGTTGCTGCGCGCGGGTGCGACCGGAAGGATCGCCGCATATTTCAACCGCCTGACCGACAACGATCGTCTTTACGCCGTGGGGTTGTGCACGGACAGCGACGCGCGGGTCATCGCGTCGAGCGCCTTTCCGCGGGATATCCGTTGCGGCGATGTCGCCGCCCCGGACGGCCAACCGCGCGCGCTGGCGACGCCCGAAGGGACGCTGCGCGTGACGGTCCGGCCGATGCCCCTGGAAGCTGCTCCGCACGCCAGCCTGATCGTCGTTCACAACCTGGCGTTTCTCGCCAGCCGCACCGAAGAATCGCGCCGCTACCTCTTCTACTTCTTCCTGGCCTTGTCCGCCAGCGTCGCGTTGATCACCGTCGTCATCGCGCAGATCTCATGGCGAGGCTGGGTTTCGGGGCTTCGCGCACTTCTGCATGGCGAAGGCATCATTCGCCGCTCCTCCAAGGCCACGGCGCCGGAACTCAAGCCCATCGAACGCGACGTCAGCGCACTGCTACGCGATCTGGAGCGCGTTTACCGGCCGATCGACGACCGCCAGCAGCGTTGGACTCAGGAAACGCTGCGCGCGACGCTGCGCGGCGAGTTGCGCGGCAACGACATCATCGTCGTCTCGAATCGCGAGCCGTACATCCACGTGCACGGACCGGACGGCATTCGCATCCAGCACCCGGCGAGCGGGCTGGTCACCGCCCTGGAGCCGGTCATGCGCGCGTGTTCAGGCACGTGGATCGCACATGGCAGCGGCACCGCCGACCGCGAAACGGTGGACCGAAACGACCGCCTCGATGTTCCTCCCGACAATCCCGCTTACCGGCTGCGCCGCATCTGGCTGACCGAGGCAGAGGAGTTGGGCTATTACGCCGGATTCGCCAACGAAGGCTTGTGGCCGCTTTGCCACAACGCCTACGTCCGGCCCGAGTTTCGAAAATCCGACTGGGACTATTACCGGCTGGTGAACGCGCGCTTCGCCGATGCCGTCGTGAGCGAGGCGACCAGCGAAGATCCGGTCGTGCTCGTCCAGGACTATCACTTCGCGCTGCTGCCGCGGATGATTCGCGAACGCCTTCCCAACGCGACCGTCATCACGTTCTGGCATATCCCCTGGCCCAATCCCGAGGCATTCGCGATTTGCCCGTGGCGAACCGAGCTGCTGAACGGCCTGCTCGGCAGCAGCATCCTGGGCTTTCACACGCAATTCCATTGCAACAATTTCCTCGACACCGTCGACAGGCTGGTCGAGGCGCGCGTCGACCGCGAGACATTCACCGTCTCGCATGGCGGTGAGCTCACCGCCGTGCGCCGCTATCCGATATCGATCGAATGGCCGCCGGCAGCGCTTGCGAAGGCGAAGAGCGTCGAGGAAGCGCGTGAAGCGGTCCGGGTGCGCTTGGGGCTGCCCCGCGACCATAAGCTCGGTGTCGGCATCGAGCGGCTCGACTACACGAAGGGCATCATCGAGCGCTTTCGCGCCGTCGGCCGGCTGATGGAAGTCGACCCGCGCTGGGTGGGCAAATTCACGTTCGTGCAGATCGCCGCACCCAGCCGGGCGGCGATCGACGCTTACCGCGACTACGCGGACCGCGTGCGTGCGCTAGCCGACGAGATCAACGCCCAGTTCGCCACCGCCGCGCGCCCGCCGATCATTCTGCTTGCCGTGCACCACGAGCCCGAATCCGTCTACGAGTATCACCGCGCCGCCGACCTGTGCTTCGTCAGCAGCCTTCACGACGGCATGAATCTCGTCGCCAAGGAGTTCATCGCCGCGCGCGACGACGAACAGGGCGTGCTGATCCTGTCCCAGTTCGCCGGGGCGTCGCGGGAACTTCCCGAGGCGCTGATCGTCAATCCTTATGATGCCGACCAGTGCGCCGCGGCCCTCCGACTCGCGCTTGAAATGCCCGCCGACGAGCAGCGCGACCGCATGCGCCTGATGCGCAGCGTCGTCCGCGATTTCAATGTGTATCGCTGGGCCGGTTGCATGCTGCTCGATGCCGCCGCTATGCGGCAGCGCAGGCGCTTCAACATGCGCGTCGACAGCAAGTCAATGGCCGTTGGCTGAGGTTCCATCCCGGGCGATGCCGGATCCGAGAGCCGCGAACCTTCCGCGCAGGCGCGGCCAACCGCCGCCGCTCGCGCCGGATTGCGCGCTTTTCCTCGACATCGACGGAACGCTTGCCGAACACGTGGCGAATGCCGACGACGTTCGCATCGACGCAGAATTCGTCCGCACGCTGCCGCGCGTCGCCGACTACCTGGGTGGCGCGCTTGCGCTCATCACGGGCAGATCGATCGCATCGGTCGACCGGTTGTTTCCCGACGTCCGGCTGCCGATCGCGGGGCAGCACGGCAGCGAGCGCCGCAACGCCGAGGGTCCGGTCCACGTCGAGGTGGCGGATCCGGAAACCTATGCCCGGCTGCGAAAGTCGCTGGAAACCTTCGCCGCCCGCCACCAAGGCCTCATGCTGGAAGACAAGGGCTGCACGCTTGCATTGCATTATCGCGAGGTGCCGCGGCTCGCCGCCTATGTTCATCGCAAGCTGCGCGTGATAGCCGATACGATAGGGGGTGGAAGCTTCGACCTTCAACCCGGCAAGCGCCTGCTGGAACTGCGGCCCGAATCGCAGAACAAGGGAACCGCCATCGCCGACTTCATGCGCGAGTCGCCCTTCCTGGGCCGCAGGCCCGTATTCGCCGGCGACGACAAGCCGGACGAATACGGCTTCGCGGTCGTCGATAGCGCCGGCGGCTGGTCCATCAAAGTGGGCCGCGGCCGCTCGCATGCGCGCTACCGACTCAGCAACATCGCCGATGTCCGCCGGTGGGTGGTGGCGCCCTTCGCGGCCGCGGACACCGATTTGCCGGAGAGCGCGACGTCTACGCCTCCAGCTTGGCGTCCATCGTGATCTGCGCCTTCATGAGCTTCGACACGGGGCAGCCCGCCTTGGCCTTGTTGGCGAGCTCAAGGAATTTGGCGCTGTCCATTCCCGGTACGATTGCCGACACCGTCAAGTGGCTGGCAACGATCTCGAAGCCCGCGCCGACCTTTTCCAGAGTGACGGCCGCATGGGTCTCGATCTTTTGCGGTGTCGACCCGGCCTCGCCCAGGATGAGCGAAAGCGCCATCGAAAAGCAGCCTGCGTGCGCGGCGCCTATCAGTTCTTCCGGATTCGTGCCCTTGCCGTTTTCGAAACGCGCCTTGAATCCGTAAGCCGCTTCGTCGAGAACGCCGGATTCCGTGGAGATCGTGCCACCGCCGTCCTTGAGGCCGCCCTTCCAGACGGCCCATGCCTTCCGGATCATTTGCCATTCCCTCCGTTGAGACGAGACGCGCCTAGCCCAAGTTTGCCGCGGCAAACTCCCAGTTGATGAGCTTGTCGAGCACTGCGTTCACGTAATCGGCGCGTCGGTTCTGGTAGTCGAGATAGTACGCGTGTTCCCAAACGTCGATCGTCAGCAGCGGATTCAAGCCTTGCGTCAGCGGCGTCTCGGCATTGCCGGTCTTCACGACCTTGAGTGTGTTGGAATCCTGTACGAGCCACGCCCACCCGCTTCCGAATTGGGTAGTCGCCGCGGCAGCCAGCTCCTTCTTGCACGCGTCGAGGTTGCCGAAGGCCGCGTCGATCCGTTGCCGGAGTTGAGCAGGGGGTGTTCCGCCGCCCTTGGGACGCATGCTGCGCCAGTAGAACGTGTGGTTCCAGGCTTGCGCGGCGTTGTTGAAGATCGCCGATTCGTCGGCCTTGCCAGCCGTCTTGGCAATGATGCTCTCCAGCGAAAGGCCGGCAAGCGCCGTGTCCACGATCAGCTTGTTCAGCGTATCGACGTAGTTCTTGTGGTGCTTCCCGTAGTGGAAGCCCAGCGTATTCGCGGAAATTACGGGGTCCAGCTCGCTTTCCGCATAAGGGAGGGGCGGCAGGACATGCGCCTTCGTTTTTTCCATCGTGTCATGAACGCTCATTCGTGCTTCCTTTCAGGTTGTCGTGTGCCCGTGCGGATGATGGCACAAAGGGAAGCGGCCGCTGGGCGCGGCCGCTTGTCATTGTCATGCAGGGATTGTTTCATTCCGCGCCCGACGTCCTCGCTCCGACGGGTGAAGGAGACGCCGGACTTGGAACCGCGACAATGACAAGTTCATTGTTTCAGGATCGTGGCGGACGAACAAGTCGGACAAAGGCGGAAACCGCCGTGGGCAGGGTCCCACACCCATCCTGCCTTCATGACGTCTTCTGCGAGCGAGCGCAACGGGGTACGCCATGATGGCTGGCCAATGGCTGACGAATAAATAGGACGTTGCGATTCAGGGCTGTAGGACTCGGCCTACAGGATGTCCGTCATCCCGCGAGATCGCAAGCACGCCGCAAGTCCGCTTCCATGGCGCCCAGCAATTCCCGGCGGCCGGCATCGTCCGGCGCGCGCAGGATCGCCGAAGGATGGTAGGTGGCGACGACCGGCGTCCCATCCGGGAGCGCCAGCGCGCGACCGCGGGATTCGGAGACCTTCAACGACTGGCCAAGCAGCGCCTGCAACGCCGTACGGCCCAGCGCGACGACGACGCGCGGTTTCGTGAGCTCGATCTCCACCTTCAGCCAGACGCCGCACGCGTCGATCTGCCGCTGCTGCGGCGTCTTGTGCATCCGGCGTTTGCCGCGCAGGACCCATCCGAAGTGCTTGACCGCGTTCGTGAGATAGACGCGGCTGATGTCCAGACCTGCGTCGGCCATGGCGCTTCGCAGCAGCCTTCCGGCTGGGCCGACGAACGCCACGCCCTGGCGGTCCTCTTCGTCGCCCGGCTGTTCGCCGACGACGACGATCGCGGCGTCGCGCGGCCCCGCGCCGGGCACGCCCTGGGTCGCGTTCATCCACAGCGAGCACCTGCGGCAGTTGTCGAGCGCCGGCTTGTCCGGCCGACGGGGCGGGTCGCCGTTCATTTCGTCGCGACGCGCCGGAATGCGTATCGAAGGAACAGGTGCCGACCGCCCCGGCGAGCGTCAACCAGCCTTCCCCACAGCGGATTGCGCGGCGCAAAGGTCCGACCCATCACCAGGCTCAACCGATGGTCATCCGCGTCGCGGCCGGCGATCTGCGGCGCGAGGGTCAGGAATTGCTCATCCAGCAATCCCGCGGCATAGAAGCCGCCAAGAAGGCGCGGACCACCCTCGACAAGTACACGTGTCGGCGAGCAGGCCCGACGCACCTCGTCCAGCACCGCGCCTGCGGCAATTTCGTGCGCGCCCGCGCGCACAGCGGAGATCTGCACCGAATCGGGAACGCGCTGCGCCCGCAGGCGTTCCGCGCCCGCGGGCGTCGTCACGACCAGCGCCTCCACGTACCCCGAGCAGAAGACCGGCAGCCCAAGGTCTATATCGCCGCTGCCGCTGACGACGACATTGAGCGCGGGCCCGCGCTTCCCCAGACGCAGGCGCAACCGCCGGTATTCATCGGCGAAATCGGGGAAAATCGCCTCCGCGGTCCACACATGGTGGCGATCCGCCGCCAGCGTGCCGGACCCCACGACGATTACGTCGGCGACGGCCCGCAACAGGCCCATCACCATCCGGTCCTGCGCGTTGAATCCGCTGATGTCGCCGCCACTTGCGTGCCCTTTGGCATTGAGCGAGACCACGCCGTCCAGCGTGGTGACGAAATTGCTGAAGACGTGCGGGCGCGCACGCGAACGCAGCGGCATCCGAAGCTCCCCATACATGCGCGCGAGCCGCCGGGGAAGCGGGATCCGTTCACCGCGCGCCGCGCCCAGCAGTGTATGCAACGCCGGCAGCTGCCGCGCATTCGGGCGAATCATCGATGCAGGCGACGCTTCCCTCTCCATCGCGAGTCGCCCCTTCGCAAGCCACGAGAAAGAGGGCCGACGATGGATCATCGCCGGCCCCAGACCATCAACTGCGCGAACGGTCGCGTGGGCAACCGTCGCTGTCAGATCACGGGAGCGGAGAAACGTCGTCCGCCGCGCTCATCCGAGGGTCCCTCGCCGGGGTGAATTCGTCATTCCAGTAAGGCCGCACGTTGTAGTAGGCGTGGACGCGCGCCGCCCAGGAGGGATCGGCCATCGACGGCCAGTGATCCTTGTCGAAGCCTGGGGCGTTCTCGAGGCGTTCCTTGTCGATGTCGAGCACGAAGCGCTTTTCTTCGGCATCGAGCGTCAATAGTGACCAGGGAATGGCGAACAGCTTGGCGCCGATGCCGAATATCCCCCCGAAGGACAGCACCGCGTACGCGATCCTTCCCGACGCGACGTCGAGCATGATGGCCTCGATCGAACCGATGTCATCGCCTGTCAGGTTGACGACGTTGTCGCCCTTGAGCGTCGCCGCATCCATCACATCGGGGCCCGGCCCGTCCGGGCGGTCGTTCGGGTCACGTATGATTGCGGCCCCGCCGCTCTTGCCAAGGTTCGTTGGCTCGTAGCTTGAATATCCCATGGGTTCTCCTTTTCGAAGGTTATCTGGCGCGGCTAGCGCCGTTTGAAATACTGGACTTCACGCTCGTGCTGCTTCGCCTCCTCGAGCGTCCTGAACGTGCCCAGGCTGCGGCGGCGTCCGGACGCGTCGTTCTTGACGGAATAGAGGCGGTACTCGCCGGTCTTGATTGAGTTTGCGGATCATCGCGCTGCTCCGCCGTTGCTAGGCCGTCTTGGCCGTCAGGTTGTCGACCACCGAGCGAACACCCGCAACCTTCCCGGCAACTTCCTTCGCGCGTTCCTTCGCCGTCGGCGAGTCGACCGTTCCGCTCAGCGTCACGACGGCGTCCTTGGTTTCGACGCCGATCTCCAGCGAGCGCAGGCCTGGCTCCGCAAGAATCGCGGCCTTGACCTTGGCCGTCAGCGCCGTGTCATCCATCGCCTCAGCTGTCTTGCCGGCCGCGTTGCTCGTCGTTGCCGCGACCTTGTCGGTCGCACGATCCATCTTCTGGCCGACGGTCTCCGACGAACTGCGCTGACCGCAACCTGTTGCCGTCAACGCGGCGCCGAGCACCAGCGCCACGCAAAGCGTCTTGCTGTTGAATCCTTCCATGGAAATCTCCTTTCCTGTTGAGGGTCCGATCGGCGGCGAGCAATCCAGCGAACAAGGACCCACTGCAGAAAATGCCGCCGCTAGCAATGATCCGACGCCACGCACGATGCACCCATAGTCCGCTGCCCTCAGTTGCTGTAGGAAGCGGGCTGCACCACGTGTAGGCGCCGTCCGTTGCACGTTGCGCGTCAATTCGTGGCGGTGCGCGACGGAGCGGAAGCATACTTGCACATGACGGAACGCACCGGCGCCAGGGGCGGCTAACCCCCGGCGTCGCCTCCACGCCCGAAATCAGCGCAGCATCCGGCCGATGATGTACCCGACCATCGCGGCGCCCGCGACGCTCATCAGCGGGCGCGCACGAACGTATCCGCCGCACGCGTCGACCAACGCGGTTCCATTGTTGACGAGCTGCTTGCCGTTCGACGCCGCCCACTCCGCCGCCGACGTGCCGGTATTCGCCACCTTGTCGATCGCCTGATGCGCCGCGGTTGCCGCGGACTGAATGGCGGGCGCCGCCCGGTCGGTAGCGCTGTCGACCATTTGATGCGCGCGATTCGCTGCACTCGATGCAGAATCAGTTCCGAGATTCATGCCTGTTGCTGTTGCGTTCATTGCTGCTCCTTGTCAGGTTGGGTTCCACTCTCGAGCTCGCACCGTTCTCCAGAGCGGGCGACCGCGAACGGTCTGCAGGACGATATTGGACGCAGTTTCCCCGACCTTCACTCGGCATTCGGCCGATTCCGGTGTCGGACCGTGGCGCGGCGTCAGCCCTTCGCGGCGCCGCGCATTCGCGCGGCCGCCTTGGTGGCGATCGCCTTGCGCGCGGCCGCGCGGATGTTTCCGGTGCCGCGCTCGACGGCACTCAGATGGGCGTGCCGCGCCAATGCAACATGGTTGGCCGCCGCCTTGCCTTCTTGCTTGAGCGCAGCAAGCGACCTGCGGGCGCGAGTCGCGTTCGCCGCGGCGGTCGATGCGGCGCGTCTGCCGGTCGCTGCGGCGGGCTTCCCGCCTGGCGACGGCGGCAGCGCGACACCTGCCTTGCGCGCCTTCGACAAGCCTATCGCGATCGCCTGCTTCGCCGAGCGCGCACCGTGCTTTCCCTCGCGAATGTGGTGGATCTCCTCGCGGACGAATTCGCCGGCTTGCGTCGACGGCGCCTTGCCGAGCCTGGCATCCAGCCGGGCTCGCCTGGCCGTCGCGTCGTCACGCATTGTTTGCTCCTCGTGTCACGGGCGGCCCGAACGCCCGTCGGCCGGCACTACGCAGCGGCGCGCTTGGTCTCCGCGGGAACGTAGCCGTCACGGCGGGCGTCGAATTCCTCGATCAATGCGACCAGTTCGTCGAAGCGCCGACCGGCGGGCGTATCCGGGTCCGCCAGCAGCAGCTCCTCGAGTTCGTGAATCGCCAGCGCGTATTCGCCATCGTCGTGCAGCGTCGTCGGATCGAGCAGATGTTTCATGGCAGCCTCGCATGTTCGGCGTCAGTCCATCGAGCGGCTTCCCTTCGCCACCATTCCACCGGTTTGCTTCGCACCTTCGCGACGAGGATGCGCGCCCTTTCACGAAGCAGGCTCCACCCCGGGGGGTTTTCCATCTGCATCGCCAGCATCATCAGCGAAGCGCCCGCGACGCCGGACATGAGGGCGATCACGCCGAGAACGCGCATTTCGGCCAACGGGGCCGTCCCGATGAACACGCATCCCGCGACGGCCCCCGCGGCAAAGAACACGATTGCGGGAACGTGCCAGGAAAGTTGAGCGGGCGTTCTCATGATCGAGCTCCTAACGGAAAGGATCGAGCACGCTGTTGCGATGGACGCCGATCGACCCCGGAACGGGGTACGACTCGTCGCTGGCAGCCTTTTCCGGGCCCCCGAACAATTTGAGCAACACGCCCAGGACGAGGAGCGCGATCGATCCGAACAGCAGATAGCCTGGCAACCCGGCTGTCCATTCCCGCGCGAAAGACGTATCGATTGCCATCGCCGGCGTTCCGGCCAATGCGGCGATCAGGCCGCCAACGACCGATGCCCAGATGGGGGTTATCTTCGATTGCGACGTACGCATGATGGAAGTCTCCGTGGGGTCACGTCGATGATTCTCATTCTGGATTTGCTGATCGGCGGGGCAAATCGGCCGGTTTGTCATTTGGTTGTCGGCCGCTGTCCCACACCAGCCAAGTCGTCGACCACGACGCGCCGCGCCGGCGCTACTTCGGCCACTCGATGCCGATGCGCCGCGCGTGAGGCGCGCTCACGCGTTGTCGCACCGAGAAGAAGTCGCCCCAGGGATCGGGCCGCGCGGCAACCCGCGCCGGAATGTTGCGCAGGTTGAAATGATCGAGCCGGAGGTCGGCCGTCAATTCGTCCCAGTCAACGGGCGTGGCGACCGGCGCTCCCTCCCGTGCGCGCACCGAGTAGGGGGCAACCGCCGTGCCGCCTTCGGTGTTGCGCAGGTAGTCGATGAAGATTTTCCCGGCGCGCCGTGACAAGGACGCGGCGGTCGTCAATTGGTCGGGAAACTCGCCCGCCATCCTTTCCGAAACGGCCTTGGTGAAGCCCTTGGCAGCGCTCCACGACATGTCCGCGCGAATCGGAACGACGACGTGCAGTCCCTTGCCTCCAGTGGTCTTGACGAAGCTTCGCAGATCCAGTTGCCGCAATAGCGTCCGCAGCCGCCGAGTCGCCGCGACCAAATCCCGCCACGGCACGCCGTCATCGGGGTCGAAGTCGAAGATCAGGCGATCGGGACGGTCGAGACGCGGGCTCCGCGAGGCCCACGGATGGATCTCGACCACGCCCCACTGGACCAGCGCGACGAGCGCCTTCGGGCTCTTTGCGCCCATGTAGACGGCGCTGCCCGCTTTCTCCCGCACCGTGATGCGCGCGACCGCGGACGAGATGCGCGGATCGGCGTGCTTTTGGAAGAAGCACTGGCTGCTCCATCCGTCCGGGCAACGCACGAGGCTGAGCGGACGGTCCGCAATGTGCGGCAGCATCCACGGCGCCATCGAATCGACGTATTGAGCGAGGTCGCGCTTGAGGATGCCGGCTTCAGGAAAGTACGGCTTGTCCGGGTGCGATAACTCGATGCCCTCGAGGTCCACCGGCAACCGTCCTTCAGGCGCGCTTGCGCTGGCCCGGCGCCTTCGCCGTGCGGCGAGGAGGCGCGGGGACGACGCGCAACGCAGGTCGGGCGCGCGGCGCGGCGGCAACCTGGCGCGGGCCGGCTCGCTTCGCGTTTCCCCCAAGGCTCTGCCGCAGCAATTCGGCCAGATCGATGACCCGGGCGGAACGCGGCTCGCCGGCGGTCTTCTTGTCCGGCTTGGTCAGTTCCTTCGTCTCGCCCTTGGCAATTTTCTCCTTGATGCGCGCCATGAGGTCGCCGTGATAGGTGTCCTTGTATTCGGCGGGGCTCCAGTGCCTCGTCATGTCGTCGATCAGCCGCTTGGCGAGATCGATTTCCTTGGGCGTGACGCCCGCTCCCTTCAAGCCTTCCGCCGGCAACTCCAGGCCGGTGGACGACCGCAGTTCGTCGGCATAGCGAAGCGTAATGAGCATCAGCGCCCGTCCCTGCGCGACGACGGCTGCCAGGTGCTGCTTCGTGCGAATGACCACCTGCGCAACGGCAACCCGGCCCGTCGCGCGCAGTGTCTCGCGCAACAGCGCATAGGCCTTCTGCCCCTTGCCGCCGGGCGCGACGAAATACGGTGAATCGAAATACTCCGCCGGGATTTCGACTTGCGGAACGAATGCCTGGATGTCGATTGTCTGCGTCGCCTTGACGTTCGCGCGCCGGAAGTCCTCGTCCGAAAGCACGACAAACCGGCCCTTCTGGTACTCGAAGCCCTTGACGATCGCCTCCCACGACACTTCCTTGCCGGTTTTCTTGTTGAAGCGCTTGTAGCCGACCGGCGAGAGATCGCGGCTGTCGAGCATCGCGAAGTCGAAAGCCTTGCGGTCTTCGGCCGGGTAGAGGTCGACCGGAATATTGACGAGACCGAAGCTGATCGCGCCTTTCCACAGCGCGCGGGTCACGATCGGGCCTCCGTGTGGCGGGATTCGGTGCCTGCCGGACAATTGGCCAAGACGTTCTCGTCATTTCCTCGTTGCGAATGATCGAACTATCCCGCGCGGTGCGCTGCGGGCAAATCGGCGGTGCGCCCGGAGGCGTGTAGGTGCCGTCTTACCCGCCGAGGCGCACGGCTAAGAAGTCCTTTTCAATGCTCGCCGCGGCGCGTAAATCCTGCGAAGCGGTAGGCCTTCCGCCGACCGCACAAACAGCGCTCGACGCCTACCGCCGCCGCGGCCCATCACGATAATCCGCATATCGGCGCTCGCCGCGAGCGCCATCAACATAAGGAAACGACAAATGTCCATCGGAACGATAGTGCTCATCGTCCTGGTGCTGCTGCTCATCGGAGCGCTGCCCAGCTGGCCCTACAGTCAGGGATGGGGATATTCCCCGAGCGGAATCACCGGAGTCGTCGTCGTGGTCCTACTGCTGCTGCTGATGACCGGCCGCTTGTAGCTGGGGGGGAAACTGCCGTCAGTCGCGATGTGCCAGCGCCTCGGCCAGCAGTGTCAAGACAGCCCACAGATGGGTGTAGGACTACGCTGACAGCCGTTTCAGCGTCGGTCCGAGGCGATGGTCATCACCCGGCGACTACCATGGATCGCCAATCGGGCGGCGCGTTTGGCACGGGCCGCGACTTCGAGGTGATTCGATGGAGAATTCCAGCGCCCTTGGCGGGGCCAAGTGCGCGCACACGCCGTGCAACTGCAAGGCGCCACCGGCGCAGCAGTTCTGCAGTGATCATTGCGAAGACCACGCCGCCCGTCATGTCGACGAAATCGTCGGTGCCGGGCCGGGTCCCGCGTGCGGATGCGGCCATGCGGAATGCCAGCGTCCGCCGTTGAACCCTTAGCTTGCCCAATCTGCCAGCGGGTGTCCGGCGCAACGGCCGTTGCGCCGGACACCGTGGCATCTGGAGCCTTGCCTTACCTGTTCCCGTCGTCGACCTTCGGGCGCCTCACGTGCCGTCCCGTTTCCACGTCGTCGCCGGAGGGCCCCTCCAGCATGTCGGGATCCTGACCGGGCTGGCGCGGATTCTTCGAGTTCTCCTGCTGCTGTTGCTGCTGGCGGTGATCGCCGCCGGCGCCCCCGCCTTGCTGTTGCTGGCGACGCTGCTTGTCGTGTTGCGACGGACTCTTTGAATGGCTCATGCGTTTTCTCCATGATCGAAATTGTCGGCATGCGCCGACGGCGAAAGTATTCGCGTTTCCCGGCGGACTCCACATCGGCGCCGGGATTGATCGAGTGTCGGCCGCCGCTTACACGCCGGCCCGCAGGCCGCATTGATCGGATTCGTAGTCTCGAGAACAGGCATTCGGACGACAAGGGCATGAAAGCCTGTCCGGCCGCAAAGGGCCAAGCGCGCCGCTAGGCTCCGTCCGGTCCGTAGTCAGTTGGTGTCCTTCAAGCCGGCCAGCAACGACAACATGTCCTCGGCATGCTCTTCCTCCACGCCGAGGATTCCTTCCAGCATCCTGCGCGTGGTGGAATCCCGGCCGTCGAGCCACGCGATGATTTCGCGGTAGGTTTCGATCGCCACGCGTTCCGCGATCAGGTCTTCCTTGATCATCTCCCGCAGGGTCGCACCTTTCACATACTCGGAATGGCTGCGTGAAGCGAGCCCCTTGGGATCGAGGTCGGGCTCGCCACCCAGCTGAACGATGCGGCCGGCAATCTCGTCGGCGTGCGCTTGCTCCTCGTTCGCGTGCGCCAGGAATTCGGCCTTGACGGACTCGGAAGCCATCCCCTGCGCCATGAAATAGTGCCGCTTGTATCGGAGCACGCAGACGATTTCGGTCGCGAGTGCCTGGTTGAGGACCTCGCACACCTTCTGCGTATCCGCGGGGTAATTGGACGTGACCGCGCCCTCGTCGATGTGCTGGCGCGCGCGCTTGCGCAGCGTTGCGACATCGGAAAGAAAGGGCCGGGTGGCAGTCTTGTCAGGCATGTGCAAAGCTCCCTCGCGAATGATTGGATTGGTCGCGGCGCTACTTGCGCGCGAGCGACATGACCAGCGTGACGATCGCGATGGCCAGGAAAGCGAAGAACAGGATCTTGGCGATGCCTGCCGCTCCCGCCGCGATGCCGCCAAACCCGAACAGCGCCGCGACGAGCGCAACGATGAAGAATACGACCGCGTAATAGAGCATTTCTTTTCTCCTTTTGATCCAGGTCCGTGGTCCGTGAAGAAATGACCGCGCCGGCCTATTCCGCACATCGCGTGCCAAGCGGCTCACGAAGAAATGCGCAGATAATTCAGCGCATTGCCGTGAATGTTCGCGCATGCTGCCTGATCCGCAGCCCTTTTCTTGCGACCCCGGTTGCAATTCGCGCCCCCATCGTCGGCGGGGTCCTACACGAGGTTCCGCTTCCGGGCGATGATTGCCGATCAGGAGGGCGACGTAGGCTCTGCGTCAGCGGTCGTCTTTCGCCCGCAGAAATTTGGGAGGCCTTCGATGAAGACGCTCGTTTCCGCCGCCGTGGTCGCCGCCGCGTTCGCGACCTCGTTGATGCTCGGGCGCTGGCTCGATCGGCGCAACCAGCGCATTGCCCGCGCGCGAGACGAACCAGTCGAGTCCTGGGAAAACGAGGGCGGCGCTGTTCCTGCCCGCGAAGCGGCCCCGCCGCGCGATTGAACGCCCCTCCGGTCCATGCCGGCCCATTGAGGGCTCTCCGGCTCTTGGGTATAGTCGGCTCCTCTCCCCCTTGGCTACGTGCGCCAGACGCCGCTCGTGAAGTCGGTGCTGCCCTTGAGAGTTGTCGCGCCCCTCGTGCTGGGCATCGTAGCCTCGCTCGCGATCGCCGTGTATGCCGAATTGGGATACCGCCGTCTCGAGGCCGCCAACCGGCAAATGGAGGCTGCGCTCGAGATGCAGTCCACGTTGCACGAGACGCTCGCGCTGATTACCGACGCGGAGACCGGGCAGCGCGGCTTCCTGCTGACCGGCAAGGACGCATACCTCGAGCCGTACCGGAACGCCGTTCCAAAGCTCGAAGGCGAAATCAGCAAATTACAGGAATTGCTCGTGGCCAACGGCAGCGTCGCGCAGCGCGAGAGCGCCGGACGGCTGAACACGCTCGTGGGCAGCAAGCTCGCCGAACTGGAAGCGGCCATCGCGCTCTATCAGAAGGACGGCGCCGAGGCCGCGATGTCCCTGGTCGAAACGGACATCGGCAGGCGGTCGATGGACGCGATCCGCGCCGAAGTTGACGGCATGGCCAGCCTGCAGCGCAGGCAGCTGGACGAGGCGACCAGCCGCTGGACGCGGGACATCGAGTTCGCGCGCCTGGGAATGTTGACGATGACGGCCCTGACGGTGTCGCTGCTACTGATCGTGTGGATCCTCGCTCGCCGCGACACGCACCGGCGCGAAATGTCCCGCCTGACGACCCAGCAGGAAAACCAGCGGCTGGATATGCTGGTGCAGGAGCGCACCGCCTCGCTGTCGGAGCTCTCCAACCATCTGCAGGAAGTCCGCGAGGAGGAAAAATCGAAGCTCGCGCGCGACATCCACGACGAACTGGGGGGCATCCTCGTCAGCGCGAAGATGGACATGGCATGGGTCGAGGCCCGGACCAAGCAGCGCGACCCCGAGGCCGCCGAAAAGCTGGCGCGCGCGATGCAGGCGCTGGACGATGGCGTGCAGATCAAGCGACGGATCATCGAGGAGCTGCGTCCCACCCTGCTCGACAATCTGGGGCTGTCGGCGGCGCTGGATTGGCAGGTACACGAGATCTGCGACCGCGCGGGCCTCAAGTGCTCGATTACGACGCCCGCCGACGACAGCATGATCGCGCCCTCCGTGTCGATCGCGCTCTACCGGATTGTCCAGGAAGCGCTGACCAACATCGTCAAGTACGCGCGGGCGAAGAACGTCGGCGTCGAGCTTGCGCTGGCGTCCGATGCCTTGACGCTGCTCATCGAGGACGACGGCATCGGAATTCCCGAAGACGCGCAGAACAACCTCCTCTCACACGGCATCGCCGGCATGCGCCAGCGCGTGCGGGCGCTGCAGGGCGATTTTTCCATCGCGAAGCGGCCGGAAGGCGGAACGATCATCGAAGTCAACATGCCCGTCGATCGCGACGCCGGAAAGCAGGAGACGCCCGAGCCATTGGGCGCGTGATTCGCTGTCGTGCCGGAAGACGTCCGGGTTCAGTCTGCCGTCGATACGGCGAGGTCGGTGCGCGTCGGCAACGCGAAGCCGTTTGCCGCATCCTCGTCGGCATCGATCCTCACCTTCGGCATCCCGGTGCGCGCGGGGCCGAAGATCGTGGCGAATGAAACGTCGGCGGCGTCGCGACCGGTGCCGACACGCAGGAGTCCCGTCGTCGGCGATATCCCTGTGGAATCGAACAGGTACCAGGAGCCGCCGAGGAACACCTCGACGTACGCGTGGAAATCCTGCGGCCCCAGCGCAGGATCGGCTCCATAATCGACGCCGGTGACGAAGCGCGCCGGATAGTTGAGCGCCCGGCAGGCTGCGATCATCGTATGGGCGAAATCGCGGCAGACGCCGACGCCATCGCGCATCGTGTCGACGGCCGATGTGCTGCGCCGCGACGTGCCCGCCTGGAATTTGAGCGATTGGTGCACCCAATCGCGGACGCTGCGCACCTGGTCGTAGCCGCGTGCCATGCTCCCGAACGTGTCCCACGCCCACTGCTGGACGAGGTCTGCCTGGCAATAGCGGCTGGGATAGAGATACCGCAGCGCGTGCACCGGCAGCTCCGAGGGCGTCTCGGCAACGATGTCCGCCGGATCCATGATCTTGTGGACGACTTCGACAAGCGCTGCGTACGTGACGGCGATCGAGCCCGACGGAGCGGCAAAAGCCGCTATCCGGTTGCCGGAGACGGCGTCCTCGGGGAGACTTGCGTCGCGGTGCGGAACGATTGAAAAGAATTCCTGGACGACACGCTGCCGTCGCGTGCGTGCAGCGTGCACGTTCAGGAGGAAGTCGGTTGGGCCGGCGACCTCGTATTCGAGTTCGACGCTGTAGCGCAGCCTGACCCGACTCCCCGAAATTTCCTGTGGGCTGAACCGCATGGAGCGCGCGGCGTCAGGCCGGAGGCACGTCGAAATATGGGTTGTAGCCGGCGTAAGAAGGCGCGACGGGAACGTCGTCGCAAAGAATGCCCACCGGCCGCAGCGACGCTTCCTCCACGACGACACGGCAAGCCGGCGACACCGGGCGACCCAGCGTCCCGAAGTGCTGCGGCACGTCGTCGTGCGGGCGCACCACCAGCCAGCGCTCGATATCGCCGTGATGCCGGCTTTCGACGACGTACTCGACGTGCGCCACGGCGGCGCGCGAGTCGTCGACCGCCAATGGCACGGGCACCGCCGGTTGCGATTCGCTCATTGCGCAAGTCTCCGCTGTTCCGCGTGCATCACGGCCCACCCCTCAGCAGGCCGGCGACGAGCGACACCAGGAAAAGGACCAGGAATATGAAGAACAGGATCCGGGCGATCTCGGCCGCGCCGGCAGCGATGCCGCCGAAGCCGAAGAGCGCCGCGACGATCGCGACGATGAAAAAAATCAGGGCGTAGCGCAGCATGATTCACCTCGGGCTGGAGACAAGATACGGGTGGACTGCGGTGTTGTTTTGAAACTGTGCCCTCATGCCCGCAAACGGCCGATCGGCGGACTCCCGATACCGCTGTCGCACGGCGTCCTACAGGGTGAAAAGTGGCCGGGGCACCCGGAGGAGTCCCCGGCCATGAAGTCCGGTTCAGCGGAACGCGATGGGCCCCGCGTGGAACCGGCGAGGGAGCGCTAGCTCTTGCCGTAATGCATTTTGGCGTCGCGCACGCAGCTGTCCTTCGCGCTACCGGCCAGCGCGTCGCATTTTTCCACGGCCACCTTGTAGTCGGCGTTGCGCTTGTCGGTCGCGGCTTCTTTCCGTGCGTCGCTCAACTTCTCATTGGCGTCCTTACGGGTGTCGGCCGCAACGCGATCGACCTTCGCGTCCGCCTTCGCTTTCACGTGCGCCGCATTCGCTTCCTTCACGCAGACGTCCTTGTTGTTGCCGGCCAGGTCATCGCACTTCTCCTTGGCCACGCTGTACGTCGCGTCGGCACGCGCGAGGCGCGCCTCTTCGCGGGCCTTCGGCGTGTTCTGGAGCGCGGCGTCGGCGTCGGCCTTGGCGACCTTTTCCTTGCCCTTGGCTTCCTCGACGCATACGTCCTTCGCGTTGCCGGACATGCCGTCACAGTTGGCCTTGTCGACCTTGTATTGCGCTTCGGCGTTCTTGATCGCCGTGTCGTGCGCATCCTTGCTCATCGTTTGCGCAAGCGCGGTGCCTGAAAGGCCGAGCGCTGCGGCCGACATCAGCGCGATGGTGAGTTTCGAAAGGTTCATCTCGGTTTCCTCATTGGTATTTCGGAAAGTCTTCGTCGCGGAAGGAATTGCCCCAGCGATCGACCTGCTTTTCGGCCTCGTCCTTGTTGATCCCGTATTGTTCCTGGATCTTGCCGACCAGCTCGTCACGCTTGCCAGCGATGACGTCGATGTCGCTGTCGGAGAGCTTCCCCCATTGCTGCTTGATCTTGCCGGTGAACTGCTTCCAGTTCCCTTCGATGCGATCCCAATTCATAAGCGGCTCCTCGATAGTCAAAATGGCCGGACGCCGATTGCCCGAGCGCGCACATCCGGACGCAACCGGCGTGCCACTCTTGAAGCGTTCCGCAATCAACGAGTTAGGCCTGCGTCAACCGGCAAATTGGTAGGCATCGCAACGCGTCACTTGTAAAGGTGCGGCGCGCTGTAGGAAAGGGACGACCGTTGAACGCGGGCGGCACCGATGTTCACGCGCCGCGGACGATCGCGATGTCAGCGTCCGGGCGGGATCACCCAACGTGGCTGGCTTACCGGGTCGAACGTCGCCCACGCACCATTGCGCCAGGCGCCCTCCGCCTCCTCGATCGAGTGGGCGTGGTGGCGCGAGAACGCACCCATCGCGCGAGCGCGATCTTCTTCTGTCGGGACGTTGACCGCCACGCGCACACCCGCCGATCTCGGCGGTATTTCATCGTGCGCTTCGGTTTGCTTGTTGCCCATCGTCTTGACCGCGCCCGCGAGCGAACCCGTATAGGCGCCGACGGCCAGTCCCGCGGCGGCCGCCAACGGGCCGGCCGCTGCGGCGCCGAGCGCCATTCCGGCTACCCCGCCCAAGGCGGCCCCCGCCACCGCGCCGTTCTCTCCGCCGCGAGCGCCGCGATCGGCGTCTTCATCTCCGCCGATCGGAAACTGGCCATGCTGACCCGGCGCATTGAGGGCGAATTGCTGGATGGCGTCGGCGGGAACGCCGAGCGTCCGCAATTCGCTCGCCACGAGTTCGGCACGCTCGAAATCATCGAATTGTGCGGCGAGGATACGTGTCATTCGCGTCTCCGTTAGTCCTTCCGGCAGCGGCGTAACTCGTGTACCGCCTGCGGACCATGGCGATGCGATGACCTTCGCCGATGCCGTCACTTCGGCTTGGATTGGTCCGCCGCCTTCTCGACGGCGGCACCGGTGGCCTTCACATCCTTGCCCGCGCCCTCGACCGTGTTGCAGGCCGAAAGCGTGAGGGTGGTGAACAGTCCGAGCAGTACGATCGACAGTGTTTTCATGGGCACTCCTCTAATGGAGTTCGACGATGGCTGCGGGGAGCCGATGCAGATTGCGTGCCGGTTTGTCCCCGCGACAAATCAAGGGTTTGCGCAACGGAACGCGGTACACGACGTACCGTCTACAACAAGTCCGTGACAACTTGCGGCGCTCGTAGGAATCAACCGACGGCGGACTTCGTGTCAGCGGCCAAGCAACTCCCTTACATGACTCATGCCCTCGACGCGATCGGCGATGCATTTGAACGTCGCAAGAATCGGCATGCCGAGGAGCAGCCCCCAGCCCCCCCACAGCCAGCCGAAGAACAAGAGGCCGATGAAGACCGCAACGGTGTTCATGCTCGCCGCCCGTCCCTGGAACCACGACGCCAGGCCGAATCCAATCGCCTCGGCGGCGCCGAACACAATGGCCATCGCGATCGCCGCATGGCCCACGTCGCCCGAATCGGCCAGCGTCGCAATGCCGACACCTGTGGCCGCGACCAGTGTTCCGGCGTAGGGAATGATGTGGAGCACGCCCGTAGCGACGCCCCAGATGCCTGCATTCGGCACGCGCAGCAGGTAAAGACCGCCCCACGTGCATAGCGCGATCAGCACATTGGCAAGCAGCGTCGTGATCATGTAGGTCTGGATGTTCCTGTCGATCTCGTCGAGCATTTCGACGGTCACGCGACGGCGCGCCAGCGATGCGCCGGCAAGCTTCGTCACCTTGCGGCGGAAGGTATCTCCTGCGGCGAGCAACAGCAATGCAAGGAGGAGCGCCACGCCAAGTTCGACGATTACCGCGAGCGCCTGCCCCGACTGCTCGGCGAGGAACGCCTGGACCTTGGCGGTCGCCGAGGCTGTCGGCGGTTCGCTCGCGGGTGTCTTTCCCGTCGCCTCCGCCGCCGCGCGATCGAGTTCGACGGCTGCCGCCTTCATGTTGCCGACCGGACCCGGCGCCCCGCGTGCGGCCTCGGCCGCGATGCTCCGCAGCTTTCGCGCCGCCGACGGGAAGCTCGCCACCGCGTCGTTCAAGTCGTCGCGCGCGACGTAGAGCGACCCTGACACCAGCGAGACCAGCGCGCCGATGATCAGCACGGCGCCGACGGGTCGCGGAACCCGCGCGCGCACGAGCATCGACACCAGCGGGCGCAGCGCGTAACTGATGAGGATGCCGGTGATCACCGGCACGAGAACCGGCTGCGCGATGCGCGCCGCGCCTATCACCAGGACAGCGGCAATGACGACGAGCGCGATTTCGATCGCGGTCAGCATGGGCGCCGTGGAAGGCGCGAGCGCCTCCGGGGGCGGCGCAGCCGCGTGCGGAGCGGGCGTTGTCCGCCCGCCGGTTTTGCCCGCTACGGCTGCCGACGCGCTGCGTATGGCGCTAATGGGTCTCTCCTCGTCTTGTTTTCTGGGAACTCGCGATCGGCATGCGCCGACAATGCCGTTGCATGACGCGTGCCAATCGACTTGCTCGATGCGCCAATGGGTTGGAGGTGCAGACGACGCGGTCCGCGTAAGCGGTGCGCATCGGCGATGGAATTGCTACAGCGACGCTGTCAGTGCGCCGCCGACGGCTCGCCGCCGGCCAGCTTTGCCAGCACTTCGCGCACCCGGTGAAATTCGCGCGACTTGTCGAAGAAGTAGTCGGCGCCGAGCATGAGGCTGCGCTCCTTGTATTGCGGAAACGCGTAGTTGGTGAAGACGATGATCTTTGCGTGCGTCGGACGGCTTCCCTGCCCGATCATCTTGAGCACGCCGAGCCCCGTGCCCTTTCTGAGTTGCAGGTCGAGAACGGCCGCATCCCATTCGGACATGCGCAGCAGCGATATGGCCTCCGCCTCCGTTTCCGCCTGCCCGATGATGCTGACGTTGGGAATCTCGGCGAGCGTTTCGGCAAGGCGAGCGCGGATTATCGCCGAGTCCTCGACGATCACGACACGCAGTTTCGATTGGTCCACTAACGTTCCGCTCGGGAATTCGGCGCTTTCGCTTTCGACAAGAACCATGCTCATCTTGGTCTGATTCGGGCATCGGAGCTGCGGTTCCCCGGACAGACCATGAAAACCATAGCACCGCGCTGATGATGGCGATGTCGGCGTTTGTCCGACATTTAGCCCATGATTCCCCAGCCTGCCTTGAGTTGTCGACGACAATCAATCGATCAGGCCGTTCTTGATCGCGTAGTAGGTCAGGTCGGCATTCGACTTCATGCCCATCTTTTCCAGCACGCGCGTCCGGTACGTGCTTATCGTCTTGACCGACAGGTGAAGTTCGTCGGCGATCTTCGACACGGCTGCGCCCGCCGCGAGCTTGCAGAAGATCTGGAACTCCCGTTGCGACAGTTCGCCATGCAGCGGCTTGTCGGCGTCGCCCGTGACGCCATCGGCCAGGATCTGCGCCAAAGCGGGGCTCACGAACTTGCGCCCCCGAACCACCGTGCGAATCGCGCCGACCAGCTGGTTGGACGCCGCCTCCTTGTTGAGATAGCCGGCGGCCCCCGCGCGCAACAGGTTCACCGCGTATTGGTCCTCGGCGTAGCCGGACAGCATCAGGATCGGCAATTCAGGGCGAACCTGCTTCACCGTTTTCAGCGTGTCGATGCCGTTCTTGTCCGGCATCGAGATATCGAGCAGCAGCACGTCGAACTCGCCGGCGCGGACCAGGGCAATGGTTTCGTTGCCGGTCGCCGCTTCGCCCGCGACCTGCATGTCGGGCTGGTCGGCGATGAACTGCCTCAAGCCGGCGCGCACGATCGCATGGTCGTCCGCAATGAGGATTCGGATCATGGCTTCCGGACCTTTCCCGGCGCGCGGCGCCGATTCTTGGGATTCTAGCAAGCTCATGGCGAGGCGGCGATCGAGCCGGACTGGTACTCGCTGAGCCGGTTATAGAGTGTCTTGAGGCTGACGCCCAGCATTTCGGCGCACCGTCGCTTGTTGCCGTCGCACAGGTCAAGTGTCGCGTAGATCGCCTGTCTTTCGATTTCCGCGAGCGGCGTTCCCACGGGCAGCCTCAAGCAATCGCCGACCGGTTCCGCGCTGGCCAGGCCCGCGAAGTCGAGCTCGACGAGATCTTCGGCCATGATGAATGCGCGCTGCACGGCGTTCTTGAGCTCGCGGACATTGCCAGGCCAACAGTGCGAGCGGATGGTCAGCGTCGCCTGCCGTGAAAACGCCTTGTCGGTTCCCTCGGCATCGTTAAGTTGCGAAAGGAAGCGCTCGGCAAGCAGTTCGGAATCGCCGTCGCGTTCGCGCAGCGGCGGCAGGAATATCGGGAATACCGCCAACCGGTACATGAGGTCCTCGCGGAGGTGCCCGTCCTGGACTGCTTGGCGAGGGTCGCGATTGGTAGCCGCGATAACCCGCGTGCGGGCGCGCAATTCGGATTCGCCGCCCACCCGCGCATACCAGCCCGTTTCCAAGACGCGCAACAGGCGCACCTGCATCTCCGGCGCCATTTCCGTGATCTCGTCCAGAAAGAGCGTGCCGCCCTCCGCGCGCTCGAAGCAGCCGCGATGCAATCGCGACGCGCCCGTGAACGCGCCCTTTTCATAACCGAAGAGCTCCGCCTCGATGAGATTGCCCGGGATGGCGCCGCAGTTGACGGCGACAAACGCTGCGCGCGCGCCGCCGCTGCGATCGTGGATCGTCCTGGCAACCAGCTCCTTGCCACTGCCGGACTCGCCGGTGATGAGCACTGTGGCCAAGGTCGGCGCAACCTTGTCGATGCGTCGGTAGACTTCCTGCATCGCGGCCGACCCGCCAAAGAGATGGCCGAACCGCCCCTGCGCCGGCGCCGACGCCGACGCGACCTGCGTCGCCGCGATGAATGGCAGGCTGACGATGTTGTCCAACATTCCCTCGCTTGGCATTTCGTTCCCCCGCTTTTTGATGCAGCCATCGTAGGGATTGGGGTGCCCGCGGCGCATAGGCGACGGGCGGAAATGCGCGTGGGACGCGTCCTACACACCCGCGCTGGCCCACTCCCGGATCAGTCCTACATGGGGCGATGGACCGCGTCGCGCGGCCGAGGCGCTCCGGCGTCCGCGGCACGCTGTCGGACGGTGCCGACAACACCGCGAGCCGTCAACCGATGGGCGTCCCCGGCCTCCCGCCGCATAGTGACCGGCAAATCCTCGACCAGGGAGCGTTCCATGGAAGCAATCGTTGCTAAGGCCCCAAGGCTGCGCGGTGCGGCCACCCGCGACGCATTGCTCGACGCGGCAGAGTCGTTGATCGCCGACCACGGCTTCCAGATTCCTTCGCATCGGATGATCGCGGGCGAGGCGAAGACTCACGTGGCGCTGGTCAACTACCACTTCAGCAGCAAGGAAATGCTGTTCGAAGCGGCGGTCGAGCGTCGCGCGTCGCGGTTGGGCGAAGCGTGGCGCGCGGCACTCGCCGCCGTTCGCGTGCGCGGCCGGCCGGCCGTCGAGGATGTCCTCGAAGCCTGGTGGCAGCCGTTCGCCGACGTCGACCTCGAAAGCGACCGGCCGTGGAGCAACTACCTGTGCGTCATCGCGAGGCTCGCCTCGGCTGCCGACGGCGAGGCGTGGCATCAGCGTTACTTCGGCGACGTCGATCGCGATTTCCGACGCGCGCTCTCCGACGCGCTGCCGGGGGTTCACGTCGACGACATCGAGGCAGGCTTTCGCTATTCGCGCAGCCTCTTCGGCGAAGTGCTGTTGCACCGGTGCGGCCGTACCGGCGGGACGTGCCGGCCATGCGGATTCCGCGAGGACGACATCGGCCGCCTGATCTGCTACCAGGGCAACGGCATGCGGGGGCTAGCGCGCACGCTCGCCGCCGCCCGCGCCTGATTCATCGCTGCGACTTCGAGAGCCTTGCACGACCGTGCAAGGCCTTCGCGGCATTTGCTCCTACAGTGGGACCCCTCGCTCGCGCACCGCGAGCGTCAAACAACAATGGTTACTCATGTTTCGCCGCATCGTGTTCTTGAGCCGCCCCAAGCCCGGCTTGTCGCTTCTCGAAATTCCACGCATCGTTTCCACTTGCCGGCGCCACAACGAGGCCCTCGGCATCAGCGGACTCCTGTTGTTTACCGGTCTCGACTTCGCGCAGTTACTCGAGGGTCCGCCGCAGCCCATGGCCGATTTGTGGAAGCGCATCTGCGCCGACGAACGCCATCGCGACCTCATCCGCATCCTCGACGAGCGTGTGCAGGCGCGATGGTTCGAAGACTGGCGTGTGGGCTTTCCCACGGATGAAACGGTGGTTCGGCGGATCGCCCGATGGCGCGAGCACGCCGGCGCATGGAATGACGCGGGACGCAGCGAACTGCAGATGATGTTTGCGCAGGCGGACGCCATGTAGCGTGGAAGGCGCGCTCCCCGTGCGAGCGGATCGGCCCGCCCGCTGCGCGGATTGCCGCGAAAGGTGATCAGGCCAGTTTGGCCAGCAGCGCCTTGGCTTCGGTCTTCTGCTGGTCGTCGCCTTCGTGGAGCACTTCCTGCAGAATCTCGCGCGCGCCTTCCACGTCGCCCATTTCCTGGTACGCCTTCGCCAGATCGAGCTTGGTGGCCGCGTCGTGCCACTGGCCGTCGAGCACCGACGGCGTCGGGTCCTCGAACGTGGAGCGGTCGGGGTCGAACGAGAGGTCGAGCTTGTCGAGTTCGAGCGCCGCCGCCGGTCGCGTCAATTGCGGCGCCATGTTGCTCGACGGTCCCTGGGCTGCGGTTGTCGCAAGCGCGGGCTCGACGCGCGGCTTGCCCATCGGCGCAGGCTTGTCGGCATCGTCGAGTTTGAAATCCATGTCGAATCTCGCGGCCTCGCCAAAACTTTCCCTGGCGGCTTCGACCTTGTCCGCCACCGTTGCCGTGTGCGTCTCCATGGCCGCCTTGCCCGCGGCCATCGCGCCGGCCAGTGCCGCCGTCGCCGCACCTGCCGCCGCGGCGCCGGTGGCCACCGCGGTTCTGTCGAGGTCGCTTTGACGGATCTGCTCGTCGGCCTTGGCCGCGGCGCCGGACGACGGCGAGATCGAGATCTCCTCGTCCATCTGGTACTCGAGTCCGCGACCCTCGTCCGGCTTTGCAGCGGTAGCCGGGCTGCCCGACATCGCAAGCGGATGAACGTCTTGCGTCGCGCCGGCCGCGCCGCCTTCGACGAACATCGGATTGTTGGGATCGAGCTGGCGGCCAAGCGCCACGGCCTTGTGCCATGTTTCGCCCTGGCCGTTGCACACCGCGTAGAGTTCCGACGCGACCGTCTCGAATGCCGACGGCTTGTTGTGCTGCGCGTGTATTTCCAGGAGCTTGAGATAGATTTCCTGGCGCTGCGGGTCTTTCTTCAGCGCATCCTTCAGGATTTCCTCGGCCTGCGCGTCGCGGCCGTAGGCCAGGTAGACCTCGGCTTCGGCGATCGGGTCGACTTCGTCGGTGTCGATGTTGCCCAGCCCCTCGCGGCTGAAATCGCTGGCGAGCGAATTGTCGCCGGTGTTCACGACGCCGCCGCCCGTTGACCCGAACACCGTGTTGGTCTTGATGTCGGTTCCGGAGATGATGCTGTCTTCGAACTTGGTCGTCTTGCGGCGCCGTGTCGTGACGAAGAACGCGAGCGCGCCGAGAATCACGATCGCAACGACGCCTATCACCCACAGCGGCGTTCCGCTCAACAGGTCTTCGAAGAATCCCGGCGGCTCGGGCGCCTTGACCGGCGTCTTCGGCGCGGCCTTGGGCGGTGGCGGCTTGACAACGGTAGCGGCCGGGGCCGGAGCGCCGGTCTTCGCTTCCGCGGCAGCCTTGGCGTCAGCCGCCGCCTTCGCGTCCGCCGCGGCCTTGGCATCCTCCGCAGACTTCGCATCGGCTGCAGCCTTGGCATCCTGTGCAGCCTTCGCATCGGCTGCCGACTTCGCCTCGGCCGCAGCCTGGGCGTCCGCCGCCGCCTTGGCGGCCGCGGCATCGGCAGCCTTCGAAGCCGGCGTGGCCGGCACCGTAAGCGCCGGCACCGCCGCCGGCGCCTTGCCCTTGGCGGCGTCGGCCTGCAACTGCGCGATCTGGTTCTTCTGATCGACCGCGCGCTGCAGTTCTTGCAACGTCTTTTCGAGATCGGCGATGCGGCTTTGCGCTTCCCTGAGCGCCGCAGCCTGCGCCACCGCGGTCTCCGCGGCGCCGGAGCCCTTGCCGACACCGCCTTCCTTCGACAGCTTCAACTGGTCGCTGCCCGGACGCGCGGCTGGTGTCCTGTCTTCGACGGCAGTCCCGATCTTGCCGCCGACTGCGCGGCTGGCGGACTCATCCGCCATCGGCGCCGCACCAGCGACGCGATCGCGATAGGCGCGCCAGTCGGCAGCCTGCACGTGCACGATCTTGGTCGCTTCGGCAGGTTGCGCGGCCGACGATTCGACCGCGTTCGGGATCGTGATGATCGCGCCCGCGCGCAGACGGTTCATGTTGGCGCCGTCGAACGCGGCCTGGTTGCTCTTGAACAGCGCGACCAGCATCTGGTCGAGCGTGACGGTTTCCGGCTTGTACTCCTTGGCGATCTTGGACAGCGTATCGCCGTGCTTGACCGTGTACGAGTCGCCTTCGGCCCGCGGCGCAGCGGGCGCAACACCGGCGGTCGGCGCGGCAGAGGGTTGCATGCCGCGCGGCGCGATGCTTCCTGCGCGAGGCGGTGTGACCGGCTCGGCCTGCGCGACATCGGTCTGCATACCCGGCGGATCGAGGAGGAACGTGTAGTCGCGGACCACGCGGCCCGACGACCAGTTCACTTCCACCATGAGATCGAGATACGGCTCGTTCACCAGCGCGGGCGACGAAATGCGCAAATAGGTTTCGCCGTTGGGGCCGCGCTCGATCGTGATGCGCGCGCGCGATAACACGGCCTGGTATTGCAGATTGTTCTGACGATACAGCGCGGGATCGGCGACCTTGGCCACCAGTGAATCGAGTTCTTCGCGGGAACCCGGCAGGAGCTCGATCTTCGCCGAAAGCGGCTGGCCCAGCGCCGACTCGACGGTCAGCTTGCCGAGACCGAGCGCATGGGCTGACAGGGGCAGCATGAGTGCGCCCGCAACCAGGCCGTACGTGACGATGGGTTTAACTCGCATGCCGACCCCTTCGGGAATGCTTGTTTGGCTCAAGCTAACATAACATCATGGATTTAGCGGTGCAAGCTAAACCTCGGTATTAGCTTGGATTTTTCCTCCCTCGCGCCTGCGGATTCGCACGAGATTCATGCCACTGTTCTAACGACGAGCGCTAGCGCTAGCGTACCGCATTTGCTGCCGCTACAAGATGTAGTGGCGGGCCGCGGCGCCGCACGCTGTTGCGTTCCTGCCGTCAGGACATGCGATCCGCGCTCGTCCCAGGCCCTTCGCGACTCCGCATAAAGCTTGGGGAAACGCGGCGTCCGGCGCTGGTCACGCGCGCTTGCCCGGTTTGCAGCAAGCCGCGATCCGCTATCCCGCGCCGGATGGCGCAATCCGATCAACTCGTGAGCAAGATTCGCACCATACGCCGCAGCGGCTCGGCCGCACCCCAGAGTAACTGGTCGCCGACGGTAAAGGCCCCGAGGTATTCCGGGCCCATCGCGAGCTTGCGCAAGCGGCCGATGGGAATGGCGAGCGTGCCCGTGACCGCAGCCGGCGTCAATTCGCGCATGCTGTCGTCGCGGCGGTTGGGGATCACCTTCACCCAATCGTTGGCGCCGCCCAGCATGCCCTCGATGTCGGCGAGCGGCACATCGCGCCGAAGCTTGATCGTCAGCGCCTGGCTGTGGCAGCGCATGGCGCCGATGCGCACGCACAGCGAGTCCACGGGAATCGACCGTGCCGCATCGCGGCCGAGGATCTTGTTGGTCTCCGCCCCGCCCTTCCACTCTTCGAGGCTCATGCCGTTGCCCAGGTCCTTGTCGATCCAGGGTATAAGGGAGCCCGCCAGCGGCACCCCGGTATGCTCAGTCGGGAAGCGGTCGTCGCGCAGGATGCCCGCGACCTCGCGGTCGATGTCGAGGATGGCGGAGTTGGGGTCGTCGAGCAGCCCCTTCGCCGCGAGATGCGCCTCGCCCATCTGCTGGAGCAATTCGCGCATGTTCTGCGCGCCGGCGCCGGATGCCGCCTGGTAGGTCATGCACGTCATCCACTCGACCAGGTCGCGCGAAAAGAGACCCGCCAATGCCATCACCATCAGGCTGACCGTGCAATTGCCGCCGATGTAATCGCGGACGCCCTTCGCCAACGCAGCGTCGATGACGGGCCGGTTGACCGGGTCGAGGATGATCACGGCGTCATCCTTCATGCGCAGCGTCTTCGCCGCATCGATCCAGTAGCCGTTCCAGCCGCCGTCGCGAAGCTTCGGATGCATCGCGGTGGTCCAGTCGCCGCCCTGGCAGGTGACGACGGCGTCCAGCCCGGCGAACGCCCGAACGTCGTTCGCGTCGCGCACAGGTCCGGTCTCCCGGCCGGTGTCCGGGCCCTTGCCGCCGGCCTTCGACGCCGAAAGAAAGACCGGCTCGATGACGTCGAAGTCGCGCTCCTCGCGCATTCGCTGCATGAGGACCGACCCCACCATTCCCCGCCAACCCACAAATCCGACTCGCATGATGAATTCCCGTTTAGATGATCTCGGAGGCAAAGTCTTGCGCAGCGCGCGGCGTCATGCCGGTCGTTTTCGCATGCTCGCCGGCACCTTGCCTCTTGCCACGATTGCGCAAAGGCGCAGCATCACGATCCTCGCAGCGCGGCGACGACCGCTTCGCCCATCGCCTTCGTGCCGATGACCTTCTCGCCGGGCTGCGCGATGTCGGCGGTGCGATGGCCTTGCTGCAGGACGCGGCCGACCGCACGCTCGATGCGCTCCGCCACCTCGGGGTTCGCGAACGTGTAACGGAACATCATCGACAGCGACAGGATCGTCGCCAGCGGATTGGCCTTGTCCTGGCCGGCCAAGTCCGGCGCCGAGCCGTGAATCGGCTCGTACAGGCCCTTCTGGCTCGCATCGAGCGACGCCGACGGCAGCATCCCGATCGAGCCGGCCAGCATCGACGCCTCGTCGGACAGGATGTCGCCGAAGATGTTGCCGGTGACGATCACGTCGAACTGCTTCGGATTCCTGACGAGCTGCATCGCCGCATTGTCGACGTACATGTGGGACAGCGTCACGTCGGGGTAATCCGCGGCCATCGCGGTGACGACCTCGCGCCACAGGATGCTCGTGTCGAGCACGTTGGCCTTGTCCACCGAGCAAAGCCGCCCGGCGCGCAGGCGCGCCGTCTCGAATCCGAGCCGCGCGATGCGGCGGATCTCCGGCACGCTGTACAGCATCGTGTCGAAGCCCTCGTCGTCGCCGGCGGCGTTCCGGCGGCGCCCCCGCGGCTGACCGAAGTAGATGTCGCCGGTCAATTCGCGCAGGATCATGATGTCGAGGCCCGCGACCACTTCGGGCTTCAGCGTCGACGCGGCGGCAAGCTCCGGATACGTCTTGGCCGGCCGCAGGTTGGCGAAAAGTCCGAGCGCCTTGCGAATCCCCAGGATGCCCTGCTCCGGCCGCAGTTCGCGCGGCAGTGTGTCGTACGCAGGTCCGCCGACGGCGCCCATCAGCACGGCGTCCGCGTCGCGCGCGAGTTGCAGCGTGGCCGGCGGCAAAGGATGACCGGCCGCGTCGTATCCGGCACCGCCGATCGGCGCGGCTTCGGTCGCGATGGCGAGACCATCCGCGCGCAGCACGGCAAGCACCTTCAGCGCTTCGGCCACGATCTCCGGCCCGATGCCGTCGCCCGGCAGGATTGCAACCTTCATATCAACTCCAAAAACAAAGAGCGGCGCCGCTTTACCCCTGGCGCCGCTTCTCCACGAGAAATTTTCCGCGCGGCTATATCCAGGGTTGCTCGGTCAGTCGTTTCGCTTCGAACGCGCGAATCGCCTCGGCGTGCTGCAGCGTGAGGCCGATGTCGTCCAGCCCGTTCAACAGGCAATGCTTGCGAAACGGCTCGACGTCGAACGCGAACACCCGCGAGCCATCGGGTGTGGCCACGACCTGCCGTTCGAGGTCGACGGTCAGCCTGAAACCCGGAAAGGCAAAGGTGTCGGCAAAGAGTTGGTCGACTTCCGGTTCCGGGAGCACGATCGGCAGCAGTCCGTTCTTGTAGCAATTGTTGAAGAAGATGTCGCCGAACGACGGAGCGATGAACGCGTGGAAGCCATAATCGGCCAGCGCCCATGGCGCGTGTTCGCGCGAGCTGCCGCAGCCGAAATTGCGGCGGGCGAGGAGGATGGACGCACCCTGGTATCGCGCGTCGTTCAGAACGAAATCGGGATTGCGCGGGCGCGCGCCATTGTCCATCCCAGGTTCGCCGCGATCCAGGTAGCGCCATTGGTCGAACAGGTTGGGCCCGAAGCCCGACCGCTTGATCGACTTCAGGAACTGCTTCGGAATGATGGCGTCCGTATCGACGTTGGCGCGGTCGAGCGGCGCGACGAGACCTGTATGTACGCGAAAGGGCTGCATGCTAGTAGGGCTTGGTCTTCGCGGCCGCCTTCTCGATGCCCTGCCCTGCGGCCTTGACGTCCTTGCCGGCGCCCTCGATCGTGTTGCACGCGGCCAACGCGAGGATGAATCCCAGCATAGTCGCGAGCGCCAATGTCTTCGTCAGCATGTAGAGCCTCCTTCTTCTAGCCTAGCCGACGGATGTCGACGAAGTGTCCGGCGATCGCGGCGCCTGCGGCCATCGCCGGGCTCACCAGGTGCGTGCGACCGCCACTGCCTTGCCGGCCCTCGAAATTGCGGTTCGACGTCGACGCGCATCGCTCGCCCGGTTCCAGCCGGTCGTCGTTCATCGCGAGGCACATCGAGCATCCGGGCTCGCGCCATTCGAAGCCCGCGTCGCGGAAGATGCGGTCCAGGCCCTCGGCCTCCGCCTGCGCCTTCACGAGGCCGGAGCCGGGAACGACCATCGCGAGCTTCACGCTCTTCGCCACGTGCCGGCCGCGCGCCACGGCGGCGGCCTGCCGCAGGTCCTCGATGCGCGAATTGGTGCACGAGCCGATGAACACCTTGTCGATGTGGATATTCGTCATCGGCGTGTTGGGCGACAGACCCATGTATGACAGCGCGCGCTCCATGCCGTCGCGGCGCGCGCTGTCGCGCTCGCGGTCGGGGTCCGGCACGCGGTCCTCGATGCTGACGACCATCTCCGGCGACGTTCCCCACGTGACCTGCGGGCGAATCGCCGCGGCGTCGAACGCGTGCGTCGTGTCGAACCGGGCGCCGTCGTCACTGTGCAGTTGGCGCCACTGCGCGAGCGCCCGATTCCACAATTCGCCCGTCGGCGCGAATGCGCGGCCCTTGATGTAATCGAACGTGCGCTCGTCGGCGGCGATCATGCCCGCGCGGGCGCCGGCCTCGATCGACATGTTGCAGATCGTCATCCGCGCTTCCATCGACATCGCGCGCACCGCTTCGCCGGCGAATTCGATCGCGTGGCCGCTGCCTCCGGCGGTGCCGATGCGCCCGATGACCGACAGCGCCAGGTCCTTCGATGTCACGCCGGGCGGCAGCCGGCCGTCGATGCGCACCAGCATCGCCTTCGACTTCTTGATGAGCAGGCATTGCGTGGCCAGCACATGCTCGACCTCGGAGGTGCCGATGCCGAACGCGAGCGCCGCGAAGGCGCCGTGCGTGCTCGTGTGCGAATCGCCACAGACGACCGTCATGCCGGGCAGCGTTGCGCCCTGCTCCGGCCCGATGACGTGGACGATGCCCTGTCGGCGATCGAGGAACGGGAAGTACGCCTTCGCGCCATGAACGCGGATGTTCTCGTCCAGCGTTTCGACCTGCGTGCGCGACGTCGGATCCTGGATGCCGCGGCTCCAATCCTTGGTCGGCGTATTGTGGTCGGCCGTGGCGACAACCGATTGCATCCGCCACGGCTTGCGGCCGTGCAGGCGCAAGCCCTCGAAGGCCTGCGGACTCGTCACCTCGTGGACCAGGTGCCGGTCGATGTAGAGCAGCGCCGTGCCGTCCGCTTCCTCGCGGATCACGTGGCTGTCCCACAACTTGTCGTAGAGCGTGCGCGCATTCATGTCGGTCCGCCCGCAAGACGCCGGAACGTCATGGGCGGGTTGTTATTATTGCACGGCAGCAAAGTGCTGTCAGCGCACGGGCCTTTCGGTCAGCTTCTCGTCGCGCGTTCCGATTGGATGAAAGCGTGGACAAGATCAACCACATCGGGCGCGGTGGCGTCGAAGGTCGTCGCAGGTGTGGCACGCAGCCACGTGAGCTGCCGCTTGCCGAGTTGCCGCGTCGCGGCGATTCCCTTCTCGCGCAATTGCGCCGCGTCGATTTCTCCCGCGAGGTATTGCCACGCCTGGCGGTAACCAACGCAGCGCATCGACGGCATCGCCGGCTCGAGCGCGAAACGCCGCTGCAGGCCGCGCAATTCGTCGACGAGCCCGGCGTCGAGCATCGCCTGGAAGCGCAACGCGATCGCCGCGTGGAGCGCCGAGCGGTCGGGAGGCATCAGCGCAACCGGAATCGTCGGACCGAGCGATGCGGAATCGGCGTCGCGGCGTCCCTGCAGCGAAGAGATGGGCTGCCCGGTCAGGCGGTGCACCTCGAGCGCACGCTGGATCCGTTGCGCGTCGGTGGGCGCCAGGCGCGCTGCAGTCGCCGGATCGACGCGCGCAAGTTCGGCGTGCAGCGCCGGCCAGCCATCCCGCGCCGCCCGCGCATCGAGCTCCGCCCGCACGCCCGCATCGGCGCGCGGCAGCGCGGACAGGCCCTGCGTCAGCGCCTTGAAATAGAGCATAGTGCCGCCGCACAGAATCGGCATGCATTCGCGGGCGCGGATGTCCGCCGCGCAGGCCAGCGCATCGCGCACGAATTCCGCCGCCGAATACGGCTGCGTCGGGTCGATGATGTCGAGAAGGTGGTGCGGCACGCGCGAGCGTTCGCCGGCCGACGGCTTCGCGGTGCCGATGTCCATGCCGCGATAGACCTGCGCGGAGTCGACGGTGATGATTTCTCCGCGGAGGTGCTCCGCCAACGCAAGCGCAAGCGCGCTCTTGCCCGACGCCGTCGGGCCCATCAGCAGGATGGCGGGGATCAGCGACAACGCGGGCGCGGTGGCATGCGGCGTCACCGACCGCGCATGAAGAGGCGATCGAGGTCGGACATCGACAGCTGGTACCACGTCGGGCGGCCATGGTTGCACTGGCCCGAGCGCTCGGTGGCCTCCATCTCGCGCAGCAGCGCGTTCATTTCGGCAGGCGCCAGCGCGCGGTTGGCGCGCACCGAGCCGTGGCACGCCATCGTCGACAACAGCTCGTCGCGATGCGCGGCCAGCACCTGCGTGCCGCCGAATTCGCGGATCTCATGCAGTACGGCACGCGCGAGCGCCACGGGATCGGAGTCGGACAACGGTGCCGGCACGCCACGCACGGCAAGCGTGCCCGGACCGAGCGTCGACATCGCGAAGCCGAGTGTTTCCAGCGCCTCGCCGTTTTCCTGGACGGTGGCGATGTCGAGCGATTCGGCGGCGAACGTCGCGGGGACCAGCAGCGGCTGCACCGGCAGCCGCGCGTCGAACGCAGTCTTCAACCGCTCGTAGACGATGCGCTCGTGCGCGGCGTGCATGTCGACCAGCACGAGGCCGGCGCGATTCTGCGCGAGGATATACACGCCGTGCAGTTGCGCCAGCGCGAAACCGAGCGGATGCGGATCGTCGACGGGCCACGCAGGCGGCGCGGCGCTCTCGCTGCGCGCTCCGAAGAGCTGCGCATAGAACGCCGAGGGCTCGCCCGCGGGGAACGAAAGCGGCGACTGAGCGCCGCCCCGGGAAGCGCCCGGTCGCGCCTCCGACCCCGGAACGCCGAAACCATCGCGCGGACCCGTGAACTGGGGGGTTCGCGGCGGCAGGTGCGCCGCCGCCACACCGAGGCGCTCCGCCGCGGAGACCGCGGGCTGTTCCGCGGCACTCGCAGCCAGCGCGCGTTCGACCGCGTGCCGGACAAACTGGTGGATGGCGCCGGAATCGCGAAAGCGCACTTCGGTCTTCTGCGGATGGACGTTGACGTCGACGCGGCGCGGGTCGAGTTCGAGCCACAGCGCATAAGCGGGCTGGCGATCGTGATGCAGCACGTCGCGGTACGCTTCGCGCAGCGCATGCTGCAGCACGCGGTCGCGGACGAAGCGGCCGTTGACGAACAGGTATTGGCCGCCGCCCTGCGCGGCGTAAGCGGGACGGACCGCGAAGCCGTTGAGCCTGACGCCCGCGGTGTCCGCCTCGACCACCGCCGCATGCAGGAAGAAGTCGTCGCCCAAAAGTTGCTCGACGCGGACGCGCCGCCCGCCCGCGACGAGGCGATGGACGACGCGCGCGTTGTGCTGCAGCGTGAATCCCGTCGCCGGATGCGCGAGCGCGACGCGGCGAAACGCCTCCTCGCAGTGCGCCCACTCGGTGGCCTCGGTGCGCAGGAACTTGCGCCGCGCCGGCGTGTTGAAGAAGAGTTCCTCGACCGTGATGCTCGTCCCGGAGGCCAGCGCCGCCGGCGCGATCGGGCTCACCGTGCCACCGTCGACCTCGATTCGCCACGCGTGCGGCTTACTCCTGGCCCGCGACGCCAGCCCCAGCCGGGCCACCGACGCGATCGACGCCAGCGCCTCGCCGCGGAATCCGAGGGACGCGATCGCCTCCAAGTCGAGCACCGAGCCGATCTTGGACGTGGCGTGTCGCGCGACCGCCGGGCCCAGGTCCTCGCGCTCGATTCCGCTGCCGTTGTCGACGACACGGATGCGCTTGACGCCGCCTGCGGCCAGTTCGACGTCCACTTGCGTGGCGCCGGCGTCGATCGCGTTTTCGAGCAGCTCCTTCAACGCCGACGCCGGACGTTCGACGACCTCGCCCGCGGCAATCTGGTTGATCAGGAGATCGGGCAGCGCCCGGATCGAAGGCATCAGCGCTTGAGTCCCTGCGACCAGCGCGCATAGACGCTGTCGGCGACGTGGTTGAGCGCCGACAGACGCGCCGGCAGATCGGAGAGCAGGTCCGCGGCGCTTTGCAGGTGCGCGTTCGACCGCGCCGGCAGCTCGTTGGCGCCGGAGCTGCACCACGTCTCCACCATTTCGCGCGTCATCTCGACGTGGCACTGCAATCCGATGTGCCGGTCGTCGATGATGTAGCCCTGGTCCGCATTGAAGCCGTTGGTCAGCACGCGCGTGGCCATCGACGGCAGGTCGAACATGTCGTAGTGCCACTGGAACGCGGCAAAGCGCGGCAGCCCGCTGAACCATTCGCGGCGCGCGCCGCGATCGCAGACGTCCACGTGCAGCCATCCGATCTCGGTGGTGGGCGCACGCGCGACGCGGGCGCCGAGCGCCTTGGCCATCAGCTGGCCGCCCAGACAGTGGCCGATCACCGGCACGCCATCGCCGATCGCCTCGCGCACAAGTCCGCACAGCGGCGCGATCCACGGCAGCCGGTCGTTGACGCTCATCGGTCCGCCCATCATGCCGATGCCCGAATACGCGTCCGGCGTCGACGGCACGCGCAGCGCCTTCGTCGAGCATGATGAGTTCGATCGGGATCTTCTGGTCCGACAGCCATTCGCCGAAATGGCCCGGACCCTCGGTGGGCGAGAAGCGGAAGATGGCGACGGGGCGCATGATCCGCGATTTTAACAGCTACATTTGCTTGAATAGATGGGTGAACTGGCGGGAGATCGGCAGCTTTT
Organism: uncultured beta proteobacterium; assembly: GCA_963828045.1. Lineage (GTDB taxonomy): Bacteria > Pseudomonadota > Gammaproteobacteria > Burkholderiales > Casimicrobiaceae > VBCG01. Next base: position 754,961 of record CAWHCM010000002.1, read on the forward strand.
CCGGGCGGTTCTTGAGCAGCACGAACTGGCGCTCGGCGTCTTCCCGCAACACGCCGGACACGGCGTCGAGATTGACGATCGTGCCGCGGTGCACCTGCCAGAATTTTTCCGGATCGAGTTCGGCCATGAGCTCCTTCAATGGCGTCCGGATCAGCGCTTCGCCGCCCGCCAGCACGACGCGCGTGTACTTGGTGTCGGCCTGGAAATAGAGGACGTCGCCGACCGGGATCAGCTTGACCTGCTTGCCGACCGCGGCCTTGACCCATTTCATCCGCGGCACGTCGGAATTGATCGTCGCGCGCAACTCGGCGACGAGCGCGGAGAGGTCGGCGGGTGGCGACGCGAGCTTCCTGCGCAGGCGAAACACCGTTTCCGCCAGCCGCTCGATCTCCACCGGCTTCAGCAGGTAGTCGACTGCGCCCGCATCGAAGGCCTTGAGCGCGTACTGGTCGTACGCGGTGATGAACACGACGTGGCAATCGCCGCCGATCGCCGCCGCGACGTCGAGACCGGTCTTTCCCGGCATCCGGATGTCGAGGAACGCGATCTGCGGCTGCCGTTCGTTGAAGAGCGACAATGCGGCGTTGCCGTCGGCCGCCTCCGCGACGATGTCGAGCTCCGGCCACGCTTCGGCCAGCTTTTCCTTCAGCCGCTCGCGCATCAGCGGCTCGTCCTCGGCGATGAGCGCCGTGGGGCGCGTCACGGCGAGGCGCTTTCGGGAACAGGTGTGCGCGAGCGATCGGCAAATCCTTCGAGCGGCAGCACCAGCCGGGCGACAAAGCCCCGCGGCACGTTGGCGTCGGTCTCGAGCACCGCGCGCTCGCCGTACAGCAGCGCCAGCCGCTCGCGGATGTTGGCAAGGCCGATGCCGCGCACAGCCGGCGCGCCGATGATACCGGCACCGGTATCGGCGACGGTCAAGGTGACCCGGGCGCCGTCGGCGTGTGCTTCACGCTTGGCGATGACGTCGATTCGGCCGCCCGACGGCACGGGCTCGACGCCATGCTTGATCGCGTTCTCCACGAGCGTGATCAGCATGCCGGGAGGCAGTGCCGCGTCCTCCAGGTCCTCAGGAACGGCGACCGACCATCGGAGCCGTGCGCCCAGCCGCGTTTGCATGATGCGGAGGTACGCGCGGATCATCGCCGCGTCGTGCTTCAGCGTGGTCGCTTCGTCGCGCAGCGTCGGCGTGGACGCACGCAGGAAACGGATTAGATCGCTGATAAGCCGTGCGGCGTCGGGCGCATCCCTTTCCGCCAACTGCTGCGCGCTGCCCAGCGTGTTGAACAGGAAGTGCGGCTCGATCTGCAGCTGCAGGAGCTTGAGCTTCGACTCCGCCAGCTGGCGCGACAAATCGCTTTGTCGCGCTTCGGCCTCGAGGTTAGCCGCCAGCGCGCGATATTCGCGGTTGCGCAGGTTGGCGATGAGCGCGACGATGAACGTGTACAGGAAGCCGAATACCAGCGCGCCGGTCACGATATGGCGCAACAGCGCGCTGTCGTACAGCCAGTCGAACGGGTTGACGCCCTTGATGAGCCCCGCGATGCTGGCGCCGACGAACGCGCCGAAAAGTGCCAGAAGCGGGCCGACCACCGCCAGCCGGAATGCCTTGCCGCGGAACTTGCGGTAGCCGAACCAGGCGGACAGCCCGGCCCACAGCATCACGATGACAAAAGCGTTGAACAGGATCGCCGCTTCGAGGAACGTCATGTTCCATGGCAGGTGCGAAGCGATCCATGCGGCGCCGGTCGTCACCAGCAATGTGCCTACCAGCCATTGCCATCCGCCGCCGTGATAGAACCACTGGTCGAACGAGCGCACGTCGCGCCGTTCGATTTCGGACAGCGACTCGAGCAGGCGTTCGGCGAACGCTGAGTAGCGGGATCGTAGCGAGCCGGTCATGCGATCAGCGGGTTGCGGTGGCGGCCCAACGGGGCCCACGCATTGTAGGCGCCGGCTTGCGCCGGCTGCGCCAGGCAGGATGAATTGCGACCGGGAAGGGTGGAACGGCGATACAGCGCGATGAATGACGATTACAGCCCGCGAGCGATACGCGCATAAGCGCTGTGATTGTGTATCGACTCGAAGTTCTCGGCCTCGACACGAAAGGCTGCGAAGCGCGCATCGGCCGCCAGCCGCACCGCGACGCCGCGCACCAGGTCCTCGACGAAGCGCGGATTGTCGTACGCGCGCTCCGTGACGTATTTCTCGTCGGCACGCTTCAATATTCCGTACAGCTCGCACGACGCCTCTTCCTCGGCGATGCGCAGCAGTTCGTGGACGAACACGGGTCGCGTGGGCCGGACGGTGATCGTCACCGTCGAGCGTTGGTTGTGCGCGCCGTAGTCCGAGATTTCCTTTGACGCCGGACACAGCGACATCACGGGCGCGGCAACGGCGACGGTCGCCGAGAATTGGCCGTCCTTGAGTTCGCCCGTAAGCCGCACCTCGTAATCGAGGAAACTCGGCACGCCCGAGACGGGCGCAATCTTGCGCACGAAGAACGGGAAGGCGAGTTCGATCCGCCCGCCGGGCGCGTCGAGGCGCGTGACCAGGTCGTCGAGCAGCGTGTGCAAGCTTGCCACCGACAATGGCGCGGCGCCGGCTCCCGCGCGCTCCTCGAGCAGCGCCACCAGCCGCGACATATGCGTCCCCTTGCGGTCCGCGGCCAGCGCGACGTAGACGTTGCACAGCGCGATCGTATGCTGGGCGACGCCGTCGTGGTCGGCGAACGAGAGCGGGAACTTGATGCCCTTGATGCCGACCCGGTCGATGGCGACGTTGCGCTCGTCCGTTCCGGATTGCACGTCGGCGATTGGCATCAGGCGGCCGGGTTGTTCGGGACGGTTCATGATCTCGTCATTGTAGCCGTACGTGCCGCGGCATTGGTCACGCCGCCGGCTTGACGCGTGGTTCCGCCTTGTGTCGGCCAAATTGCGGCCCGAAGTGCGCGGTGATCGACGCGGCGATGCCCTTGGCGTCCAGACCGACCTGCGTGAGCAGCGTCCCGGGGTCCCCATGGTCGATGAAGCGGTCCGGCAGGCCCACGTGCAGGATCGGCACCAGGAGTCCCTTTTCCGCGAGCAGTTCGGCGACGCCGCTTCCGGCGCCTCCGGCCACGACGTTTTCCTCGACGGTGACGAGCGCGTCGTGCTCGTGCGCCAACTTCACGATCAGTTCGGCGTCGAGCGGCTTGACGAAGCGCATATTGGCCACGGTCGCGTCGAGTTCTTCGGCGGCGGCCAGCGCAGGATGCAGCATCGAACCAAAGGCGAGGATCGCGACACGGTGCGGCCGGCGCTTGCCCTCGCGGCGAATCTCGCCCTTGCCGATCGGCAGCGCCCGCATTTCGGCTTCCTGCGCGACACCCGGACCCGACCCGCGCGGATAGCGGATAGCGGACGGCGAATCGAGCGTGCAGCCCGTGTAGAGCATCTGCCGGCACTCGTTCTCGTCGGCGGGCGCCATCACCGTGAAATTGGGCAGGCAGCGGAGGTACGAAAGGTCGAATGCGCCCAGGTGCGTTGCGCCGTCCGCGCCGACGACGCCGGCGCGGTCGATTGCGAAGACCACCGGCAGGTTCTGCAGCGCGACGTCGTGGATCGCCTGGTCGTACGCGCGCTGCAGGAACGTCGAATAGATGGCGACGACGGGCTTCATCCCTTCGCACGCCAGGCCGGCGGCGAACGTCACCGCGTGCTGCTCGGCGATGCCGACGTCGAAATAGCGCTCGGGGAATTCCTGCGAAAAGCGGACCAGGCCCGAGCCCTCGCGCATCGCCGGCGTGATGCCGACGATCCGCATGTCCTTGGCAGCGACGTCGCACAGCCAGTCGCCGAACACCTGCGTATAGCTCGGCTTGCCGGCGGCCTTGGGAACGATGCCAACGGCCGGATCGAACTTGGTCACGCCATGATAGAGGATCGGGTCTTCCTCGGCCTTAGGATAGCCGTAGCCTTTCTTGGTGACGACGTGCAGGAACTGCGGACCCTTCAACTCGCGGACGTTGGCGAGCGTTTTCACCAGCGCGTCGACGTCGTGGCCGTCGATCGGTCCGATGTAGTTGAATCCGAATTCCTCGAACAGCGTGCCCGGCAGGACCATGCCCTTGACGTGCTCTTCGGCGCGTCGCGCGAGTTCATGCATCGGCCCCAACTTGGACAGCATTTCCTTGCCGCTGCGACGCACCGTGTTGTACAGGCGCGAAGACAGCACCTTCGCGAGGTACTGGTCGAGCGCGCCGACCGGCTCGCTGATCGACATGTCATTGTCGTTGAGGATCACCAGCAGGTCCGCGCCGCTGATGCCGGCGTTGTTAAGCGCCTCGAACGCCATCCCCGCGCTCATCGCACCGTCGCCGATCACCGCGACGACGCGCCGGTCCTCGTGCTTCAGCCGCGCGGCCAGCGCCATGCCCAGCGCCGCGGAAATCGACGTCGACGAATGTGCGGTTCCGAACGTGTCGTATTCGCTTTCGCTGCGACGGGGAAAGCCGGAAGGCCCGCCCGCCTGCCGCAACTTGCCCATCGCCTCGCGCCGGCCGGTCAGGATCTTGTGCCCGTATGTCTGGTGGCCGACGTCCCACACGATGCGATCGTGCGGCGTGTTGAAGACATAGTGCAGCGCCACGGTGAGCTCTACCGTGCCAAGGTTCGACGACAGGTGGCCGCCCGTCTGCGAGACCGAGGCGAGGATGAACGCGCGCAACTCGCGGGCGACGTCGCGCAACTCGTTGCGGTCCAGCGTACGCAGGTCGGCGGGCTTGTTGATGCGCTCGAGCAGTGGGTACATGATTGTCAATGATTGCGCAGAACGATCCAGTCGGCCAGTTCGACCAGCCGGCGGGATGCGCCGCGAAAGGGAGCCAGCGGGGCAAGCGCTTGTGCGCGCAGCGCTTCGGCGTGCCGCTTGGCTTCGGCAAGCCCCAACAGCGAAACGTACGTGGGCTTTCGCTGGGCGGCGTCCTTGCCCGCGGTCTTGCCCAGCGCGGCGGCCGAGCCCTCGACGTCCAGGACGTCGTCGACGACCTGAAATGCCAAGCCCGCCGCGCCTGCATATTCATCCAGCGCGGCCAATTCTTCCGGCGCGAGCGGCCGTCCGCACGCGGCGCCCAGGTGAACGGCCGCGCGAATGAGAGCCCCGGTCTTCATCCGGTGCATCGTCTGCAGTTCGGAAAGCGACAGCGTGGTCCCCGAACTCGCGAGGTCGATCGCCTGTCCGCCGGCCATGCCGGACGCCCCCGCCGCGACTGCGAGCGTCGCGCACGCGGCACCGGATGCGCGCATCGCGCTCTCGCCAAGCAGCGTGAATGCCAGCGCTTGCAATGCGTCGCCCGCGAGCAGCGCCGTGGCTTCGCCGAATGCGACGTGGCATGTGGGCTTGCCTCGCCGCAGCGTATCGTTGTCCATGCACGGCAAGTCGTCGTGCACGAGCGAATACGCGTGGATCAACTCGACCGCCGCGGCCGCCGCATCGACGTTGGCCGGGTCCGCGTCGGCGAATTCGCCGGCGGCGTATGCGAGCAGCGGCCGCATGCGCTTGCCGCCGCCCAGCACCGCATAACGCATGGCCTCGTGCAGGTGGGCCGGCGGCGCGACGGCCGCCGGCAGCACACGCTCCAGCACGTCCTCGATCCGGCGTTGCCGCTCGCCGGACCAGACCGGGAAGGCAAGGTCAGGATCCATCGACTTTCCGCTTCGAAGGGTGGCCTGGAGACGAGACGTCACGCCGCATCGGCGTCGCCTTCGGTTGGCTGCGACCCGTCGGGTTCGAAGGCCTTCCGCACGCCCTGTTCCAGCACATCGACCTGTTGTTGCGCGTCCTTGAGCGAGGCTTGGCAATACGTGAGCAGCTCCGCACCCCGCTTGTATGCGGCGAGCGCGTCCTTGAGTGGAAGCTGGCCGCCTTCCATCGTTGCCACGATCCCTTCGAGTTCCGCGAGCGCGGCCTCGAACGTCGGCGCAGTGTCGGTGGGTTTGGCCATGTCGATGATGTCGGCATTCAACGCGAAGGGCGCTAAGCGTGCCGGGCGCGCCGCGGCGGAAGATGCGCTAAGGTCTTGACCTGTTTGCGTAAAGCGGAATATACTACCATTTTTTGACGACGCGGCCAGAGCGAATAGTTTCCTTTTCGCGCGGCCGACTTAGCAAAGCGGTCCGGGGGCAAGCAGGACCCGGGTTGTTGGGTTGGGTTGGTTGCTAGCAACCGAATTTCGCGAAAGGGTTGGCCGTATGTCGGATCTCGCAACGGCCGGGCGCCTGCGGCAGGCGAGCACGCAGTTCCCGGTTTCCTGGTATTGCGATCCACGGGTACTCGAGGCGGAGCAGCGCTTGCTGCTGTCGCGCGGACCCGGCTACGTGGGTCACGAATTCATGGTGCCCGAAGTCGGCGATTTTCAGGCGCTTGCCGCGCGCGGGGAATCGCAGATGCTCGTGCGCAACGCCGACGGCGTCCTGCTTCTGTCGAACATCTGCCGCCACCGCCAGGCGCTCATGTACAACGGCCGCGGCAATACGCGCAACCTCGTGTGCCCGCTGCATCGCTGGACCTACGACCTGAAGGGCGAGCTCCTCGGCGCCCCGCACTTCGCCGACAAGCCATGCCTCAGCCTGGGGCGCACGCCGCTGCAGCGATGGAATGGACTCCTGTTCGACGGCACGCGCAACGTGGCCGACGACCTGGCCGCGCTGGGCGTCAAGCAGTTCGACTTCACGGGCTACATGCTCGACCGCGTCGAGATGCACCAGTGCAACTACAACTGGAAGTCGTTCATCGAAGTGTACCTCGAGGACTACCATGTCGGTCCCTTCCATCCGGGGCTGGGGCAGTTCGTCACCTGCGCCGATCTCAAGTGGGAATTCGGCGACTGGTATTCAGTGCAGACAGTCGGCATCAACAACAGCCTGTCCAAGCCGGGCTCGCGCACGTACGAGCGCTGGCACAAGGCGGTGCTCGACTTCTACCGCGGCGAAATCCCGCAGCACGGCGCCGTGTGGCTCACCTACTACCCGAACGTCATGCTCGAGTGGTATCCGCACGTGCTCGTCATCAGCACGCTGGTCCCGCAAGCGGTGGACAAGACGCTCAATGTCGTCGAGTTCTACTACCCCGAGGAAATCGCGCTATTCGAACGCGAATTCGTCGAGGCCGAACAGGCCGCGTACATGGAAACGGCAAAAGAGGACGACGAGATCGCGGAACGGATGGACGCCGGCCGCCTGGCGCTGTACCGTGCTGGACGGAGTGAGATCGGCCCCTATCAATCGCCGATGGAAGACGGGATGCAGCACTTCCACGAGTTCTACCGGCGCGAAATGGAAGCGCACATTGCTCATTTGTAATCTGGCGCATCTGTAACACCCGCGCCGCCGCCACGCGGGTGACCAACCCCTGAAGGCGCAACCGATGTTCACCACGCTGATATCGACCGCCGAGTTGAGCGAAGTCCTCGGCCGGCCCGACATCGTGATCTGCGACGTGCGCCACGATCTGGCGCGCGACGGGTGGGGCGCGGCCGAGTACGCGAAGGGGCACGTGCCGGGCGCGCAGTTCGTGGATGTCGACCGCGACCTGTCGGCGCCGAAGACGGGAAGGAACGGCCGGCATCCGCTGCCCACGCCGGAAGCCGCCGCGAGCCTGTTCTCGCGGTTGGGCATCGACGAGCGCAAGCAGGTGGTCGCGTACGACCAGGGCAATGGCATGTATGCGTCAAGGTTGTGGTGGATGCTGCGCTGGCTAGGCCACGATGCGGGGGCCGTGCTGGACGGCGGATTCTCCAAGTGGACGCGCGAAGGCCGTGCGGTGACGACCGAGGTCCCCGCGATCGCGGGAGCGTCGTTCGGCATCCGCCGCGTCACGCCGACGGTCAACGCGACCGGCGTGCGCGCGAGCCTCGACCGCCGCACGCTGTTCCTGGTCGACGCGCGAGCACCCGAGCGGTTTCGCGGCGACGTCGAGCCCATCGATCCGGTTGCCGGCCATATTCCAGGCGCCCACAACCGACCGTTCACGCTGAACCTCGATGCCGACGGCACGTTCAAGGCGCCGGCCTTCCTGCGCGCCGAATTCTCGGCGCTGCTCGATGGCAAGTCGCACGAAGCGGTGGTCCACCACTGTGGCTCGGGCGTCAGCGCGTGCCACAACATCCTGGCGATGGAAATCGCGGGCCTGCCAGGCACGCGGCTCTATCCCGGGTCGTGGAGCGAATGGAGCGCCGATCCCGCGCGTCCGATCGAGCGCGGGAGCTGACCGCCCTGCGCGCCGGGCGAGATCCTAAGCGCCGTCAGCGAATCGGCAGTTCCCAGGACTCGAGATTGCGGTAGACCGGTCCTTCCGGCCGCAATTCGGAGCCGATCAGGAACAGCCGATCCGCGCGCCACTGGATGGGCGGGTGGCGGGTGCGCGGCAGCGGCTGCAGGCAGCGGCGCGCGAGCGTGACGTGCGGCCGAAACGGCCGCGTCTCGAGTTCGAATCCGGCAGCGACGAGCGCGTCCGCCAGCGACGAGTGCAGCGTCAGCAGCGCGGGCGGAAGAACGGCCGGCGCAATCCACGCCACGCCCGACGCGCGCCACGCCCCCAGCGAATCGAAGCTCAGCACGAATCCCTTGCGGGGCATCGCCTCTCCTACTTTCTGCAGCACCGGCAGTTCCGACTTGGCGACGTCGCCGATGAACGCGAGCGTCAGGTGCGCATTTTCGGGCGATACGGCGCGGCCGCGCGAGCGCCGGGCGACGTCGCGCCCCAGCGCGGCCAGCGTCTCCTTCACCTCGTCGTCCGGGGAAAGTGCGAAAAACGCACGTATCGGACGCGGGGCTTCCGGGTCGGCCGGCGTGCGAACCGGGAGTGAGGCGGTGTCGGTCATGCTCTATCCGACCACGGCCACCGCCGGCGGTTCGGTCAACTTGCGAAAAGGATCGACGGTCGGCCAAAAGACAAATGCCGCGCCACCCGTTTGCGGATAGCGCGGCATCGGAGAGCGTGCGCGGCGGGCGGGTTGGCGCTGCGCTCCATTACCCCAGTCGCGAAGCGCCAACCCGCCCGCCGCGCACCCAGGCGCTCCGCTAGCCGTTGGCCACGTGCAATTCGGCCTTGGGCTTTTCGAAGAACTGCTCGTCCTCGGTCGATCCCTTGAGCGCGGTCGTCGACGCCTGGCTGCCCTGCACCGTCTGCGTGACCGCGTCGAAATAGCTAGTGCCCACTTCGCGCTGGTGCTTGATGGCCGTGAAGCCCTTGGACACCGCGGCAAATTCGGCTTCCTGCAGCTCGACGAAGGCCGTCATCTGGTTGTGGGCGTAGCCGTGCGCCAGGTTGAACATCGAGTAGTTGAGGCTGTGGAACCCGGCCAGCGTGATGAACTGGAACTTGTAGCCCATCGCTCCCAGTTCGCGCTGGAACCGCGAAACGGTGGCGTCGTCCAGGTTCTTCTTCCAGTTGAACGACGGCGAGCAGTTGTACGCCAGCATCTTGCCCGGGAACTTGGCGTGGATCGCGTCGGCGAAGGCCTTGGCGAAGTCCAAGTCGGGCTTGCCCGTTTCGCACCAGATCATGTCCGCATACGGCGCGTACGCGAGGCCGCGCGACACGGCCTGGTCGAGTCCATTGCGCGTCTTGTAGAAGCCCTCGACCGTGCGCTCGCCGGTGAAGAACGGCTTGTCGTTGTCGTCGATGTCGGACGTCACGAGATCCGCGGCCTCGGCGTCGGTACGTGCGAGGATCAGCGTCGGCACGCCCATCGCGTCCGCGGCAAGGCGGGCGGCGATCAGCTTGTCGACGGCTTCGCGCGTAGGGACCAGAACCTTGCCGCCCATGTGGCCGCACTTCTTCACCGACGCCAGCTGGTCCTCGAAGTGGACGCCCGCGGCACCCGCCTCGATCATCGCCTTCATCAATTCGAACGCGTTGAGCACGCCGCCGAAGCCGGCTTCCGCGTCGGCAACGATCGGCGCGAAGAAGTCCATTTCTCCCGTGCCTTCCATGTGCTGGATCTGGTCGGCGCGGACGAACGTGTTGTTGATCTTCTTGACGACCGCGGGAACGGAGTTGACCGGGTACAGCGACTGGTCGGGATACATTTCGCCGGCGATGTTCGCATCGGCGGCGACCTGCCAGCCCGACAGGTAGATGGCCTTCAAGCCCGCCTTGACCTGCTGCATCGCCTGGTTGCCGGTCATGGCGCCGAGCGCATTGACGAACGGCTCCTCGTTGACGAGCTTCCAGAGCTTGTCGGCGCCGCGGCGAGCGAGCGTGTGCTCGATGTGCACCGAGCCGCGCAGGCGGACGACGTCCTCTGCCGTGTAGCCGCGCTGGATGCCCTTCCAACGGGGATTTTCCGCCCAGTCCTTCTTGAGTCTTGCCGCTTCGAGGTCGTAATTCATCGCTGCTCCCATCGGGTGGCCTGACCGCCGCAGGCTGCGGCGGCATGTTGGTCAACGGCGTCGTTCGCGCAACCGCGCGGCGGCGCCTTCGCTGCACGGTCCGTCCAGGGATTGCCCGGGCCGGCCTGGCGGGCGTGGATGGGTGGAGCCACACCCCTGCTTCCGCAATTCACGCGATGCTGCGAACTGCGAATCGTGACGACTGGACGTTAGCAAAGCGACGGACAGGTTTCAAGCGGTATTTGCGCAACGCACCATATTTTTTATCAATAATAATCATGTAGTTAAAAAGCATTTCCATATGGTGGAAGAATCTGCGTCACATTTCCCTCGTCTGTTGCTGCGATGCACTTCTCGGGGGCAAGGCGAGAGGGGCGCGGTGGCGGGGTCGTGAAGATTCATACCTCTGTTTTTATTGGTTAAATTGGCAAGAAGGCCGTGGCGAGTTCAACCCATGCCATCCGCTGCGTCTGAAATGCATTTCCAACGAACAGTGACCAAATGCACAACATGGCGGTGCTTGGCCCCGGTTGAATCAGTCCACGACGTGCCCGAAATGGATTCGCGCCACGAGCGCGCGCAGTCCGGAAAAGAGGACGACGCCGGCCACGCCGGTGGCGAAACTCAGTGCGAGGTCTTGCGCACCGATTGGTGCGAAGCCGAACAGACGCTGCAGAGGTATCCAGTAAATCACCACCGCCAGCGCCGTCAGCGCGCTGCCCACGACCCACCACAGTGCCCGATTGCCGCCGCGGAAGACGCGCGCGAACTGCGGGTGCGGCGCGCGATGCGCAAAGATGAGGCCGAGGTTCCCGGCGACCAGCGCCACGAAGCCCATCGTCCGCGCTTCGCTGGCGAGCACGCCTGCCGACTGCAGCCACGCGTAGAGCAGCGCGACCACGATCAACACGGCGCAGCCCTGGATCAGGCAGGCGGCGATGGTCGCGGCATCGAAGAGCGGCGCGCGCGAGTCCCGCGGCGGACGGCGCATCGCATCGCGCTCGGAATGCTCGGCCTCGAACACGATCGAACACGTGGGATTGATGATCAATTCGAGAAACACGATATGCGCCGGCCCGAACATCAGCGGCCAGCCGAATAGCATTGGCAGCAGAGCCATGCCGGCGATCGGCACGTGCACCGCCAGCACGTACGACATCGCATGGCGCAGATTGGCGTAGATCCGGCGGCCGAGCCGTACTGCGGCGACGATGGACACGAAATCGTCGTCGAGGAGCACGAGCGAAGCCGCCTCGCGCGCAACGTCGGTTCCGCGCCGGCCCATCGCGATTCCGATGTGGGCGGCTTTCAGCGCAGGTGCATCGTTGACGCCATCGCCGGTCATCGCGACGATTTCGCCGTTCTGCTTCAGCGCCGCGACGATCGCGAGCTTCTGCTCGGGAGCGATGCGCGCGAAGATCGCCGTGTTGCGTACGCAGGCGCGCAGCGCGGGTCCGGCGAGCGCCTCGATCTCCGGACCGGTGACGAGCGCGCTGGCCTGCAGGCCGGCCTGCTCCCCGATGGCGCGCGCAGTCGCCGCGTAATCGCCGGTGATCATGACGACGCGAATACCGGCGTCGCGGCACTCCGCGATCGCGTGCGGCACATTGGCACGCAATGGATCGGCGAACGCGACGAGACCTAGCCACGCGAAGCGGAAAGCGCCGGGGTCGGCCGGCCAGGGCGGGCCGGCAGATTCGGCGCGAGCGACGCCGATCACGCGCAGACCTTCGCTCGCCAGGACAGTCGCCTGCGCGTCGATGTCCAATCGGTCTGCCGCGGCGAGGCCGCACAAGCGGGCGACCATTTCCGGCGCGCCCTTGGTGGCGATCACCGCCGCGCCGCCCGCCGCAGTCGACCAGACATGCGTCATCGCCAGCATCTGCGCGGAGAGCGGATACTCGTGCACGAACGCGAGGCCAGCGGCGGGAGAGCGCGGCAGCGCGGTCAAGGCGAGTTGCTGCAGCGCGACTTCCATCGCGTCGAAGGGCCGCTCCTCGGACGCCAGGAACGCCGCCGCCAGCAACTCTTGTTCGGCTGGCGACAACACGGCGGCGCGGGCATCCTCGCCATCGAAACGCCGCTGCCCGGAGGCGGTCGCAAGGCATTGCACCTCCATGCGGTTTTCGGTGAGTGTGCCGGTCTTGTCGACGCACAGGACCGTCGCCGCGCCCAGCGTCTCGATCACGTTGATCCGCCGCGTCAGCACGTTGCGCTGCGAGATGCGCCATGCGCCCGCCGCCATGAACACGGTCAGGATCACCGGAAATTCCTCAGGCAGCATGCTCATCGCCAGCGCCAGGCCCGCGAGCACCGCTTCCAGCAGGTTTCCGCGGGTCACCGCGTAGAGGACCGTCGCCGTCAGCGCAAGCAGGACGGCCACCACCGCGAACCAGCGAACCAGCACAGCCGTCTGGCGCTTGAGCGGGCTTTCCGCCTCCTCCAGCGTCTCGAGCGCGCGGCCGATCTGACCGATCGCCGACGCCGTGCCCGTCGCCAATACGCGAGCCGTCCCCCCGCCACGCACGACCATCGACCCTGCGTACACGCGAGGCAGGCCATCTCCTCCCGCGCGCATTGCCGCCACCGCACCTGCTTCCCCTGCCACCAACGCGCGCTTGCCGACGGGCACGGATTCGCCGGTGAGCAGCGATTCGTCGACCGAAAGGTCATGCGCCGCGAGCAGCACCGCGTCCGCGGCGACGCGGTCGCCCTCTTCGAGCAGCATGATGTCGCCCGGCACGACCTCGCCGCCGGCGATGACTTGCGGCGCGCCATCGCGAATGACCCGAACTCGCGGACTCGACAGGTCGCGCAGCGCCTCGAGGACGCGCTCGGTCTTGCGCTCTTCGACGATCGTGATTCCCAGGACGATGCCCACAAACGCGAGCAACAGCAACGCCTCGCCCGTGTCGCCCAGAGCGAGATACAGGAGACCCGCGGTGACGATCATCAGGAACATCGGCTCGCGAAACACGCCGACGGTAATGCGAAACAATGTCCGACGTGCCCGCGAAGGCAGTTCGTTCCGGCCGCCGGCAGCGAGCCGCCTCGCTGCTTCGGCCCGGGTCAGGCCACGCTCAGCCAACGTCTCGTGCAAGTCCGCTGGTGCCACCATGCGCAATGACCTTGCCTGACGCAACGCGATGTAGTGAAAACCGGGAACAACAATTATGCTACGGGTAGCCGCCCGGCTTCTTGACGCAGCATAAGGTTTGTCGCCAGAGGTAACTTCGTGCGCATGCGATTTCTCATTCTTGGCGTTGCCTTGGCAGTCGCCGCGGGGGTCGCCGCACAAGGCACGGCGAACGTAGCCGGTCGCGACCTCGCCGCCACCTGCGCCAGTTGCCATGGGACCAGCGGCGTCGGCGCCGGACGCATCCAGTCGCTGGCCGGTCGCAGCAAGGGCGAACTCGTGGAGATGATGCTTGAATTCAGGTCCGGCACACGCCCAGGAACGGTGATGCCGCAGTTGGCCCGGGGCTATACGGACGAGCAGATCGCGCTCCTCTCCGCCTGGTTCGCCGCGCAACGGCCGGCGCCATGATGCGCGGCGAGGCGAACGCGCAACGGCGCGAATTCCTGCGCGCGCTGGGCGCGGCGGGCATTGCGGCGTCAGGGCTCGCAGCGTGCGCGACGAGCGGCGGAGTCCGCGCCTCAGGCAGGGTCGTCGTCGTCGGTGGCGGTTACGGCGGTGCCACTGCGGCGAAATATTCGAACCTCTGGAGCGGCGGCGCGGTCGACGTCGCGCTGGTGGAGGCCAACGCGACGTTCGTATCGTGTCCGCTGTCGAACCTGGTGCTGGGCGGGAGCAAGCAGATCGCCGACATCACTGTGGGCTACGACGGTCTCGCGCGGCGCGGCGTGAAGGTCGTGCGCGATACCGCGACGGCCGTCGATCCGCGAACGCGCGTCGTCAAGCTGGCGAGCGGCGGGGAGCTTCGCTACGACCGGCTGATCCTGTCTCCCGGCATCGACATGCTCTACGACCGCGTGCCGGGCCTCAACAACGCGGAAGCGCAGGCGCGCGTGCTGCACGCGTGGAAGGCGGGGCCGCAGACGGTGGCGCTGCGGCGCCAGATCGAGGCGATGCGGGACGGCGGCGTGTTCGCGATCTCGATCCCGCGCGCGCCGCTGCGCTGTCCGCCCGGACCTTACGAGCGTGCGTGCCAGGTCGCGTGGTACTTCAAGCGGGCCAAGCCCCGCGCCAAGGTGCTGATCCTCGACGGCAACGAGGACGTGCAGTCGAAAAAAGCGCTGTTCCTGCGCGCCTGGAACGAGGAATACAAGGACATCGTCGAGTACCTGCCGAACTGCGTTCTCACCGACGTCGACGTGCGCACGCTCACCGCCAAGTTCGAGACGGCCGACGACGTCACCGCCGACGTGCTGAACGTCATCCCTCCGCACCGCGCGGGCAACATCGCCGCGCGGGCCGGCGTGATCACCGCGAACGACAACTGGTGCGAAGTCGACTTCCTGTCATTCGAATCGATCAAGGTCCCGAACATTCACGTGCTGGGGGATTCGATCCAGATCGCGCCCCTGATGCCCAAGTCCGGCCACATGGCGAACCAACAGGCGAAGGTCGCGGCGGCAGCCGTCTTGGCGGCGCTGGCGGGCACGCCGGTCAATCCGACGCCGGTGGTCAACAATACGTGCTACAGCTTCATCACCGACCGCGACGCCGTGCACGTCGCGTCCGTGCACCAGTACGACCGCGCGCAGAAGACGTTCCTGCCGGTGCCCGGCGCCGGCGGCTTGTCGGCGGCGATGAGCGCGCAGGAGGGCGAATACGCGTTTGCGTGGGCGAAGAACATCTGGTCCGATGCCTTAGCGTAATGTGCAAGTTCGGCGCACGCTTTTTGGCGCCGTGAAGCTAAAGCGGCGTCGATCGGCGGCGCTTTCGCCTTTCGGTTTTGCGTTGCATTGGGGGATCGATGGGGTTGCAATTCAACGGCGAGGTTGCGCTCGTTACAGGCGGAAGTTCGGGCATCGGCCGCGCGGCCGCGCTCGCCTTTGCGCGCGAGGGCGCCAAGGTGGTCGTCGCCAGCCGCCGAAGCGACCAGTCGCAGGAAACGGTCCGCCTGATCGAGGCCGCCGGCGGCGAGGCGCTGTTCGTGCGAACCGACATGAAAGTGCCGGCGGAGATCGCGGCGATGGTGGCGCGCACCGTAGAGCGCTTCGGCAAATTGAACTACGCGTTCAACAATGCCGGCATCGAAGGCGACCCGTTCGTACCCGTGGCCGAATTGTCCGAGGCGACGTGGGACGACGTGATCGCCGTGAATTTGACGGGCGTGTTCCTGTGCATGAAGCACGAGATCCCACACATCCTCAAGACACAAGGAGCGATCGTCAACATGGCGTCGGTCGCGGGACTCACCGGCGGGCGCGTCGGAACCGCCTACTTCGCGAGCAAGCACGGCGTCGTGGGCCTGACCCGAGCGGCCGCGATCGAATACGCGACGCAGGGCATCCGCATCAACGCCGTCGCGCCGGCGGTCATTCGCACCGACATGACGGAGCGCGCGTTCTTCCACGACGAAGCGCTCGGCGCGCAGGTCACGGCGATGCATCCGATGGGACGCGTCGGCAGGCCCGAGGAGGTGGCCGAGGCCGTCGTGTTCCTGTGCTCCAAGGCTGCATCGTTCACGACCGGCCATGTGCTGCCGATCGATGGCGGGCGGCTGGTGAGGTAGCCGAAGGCCGAGCTCAAGGCGTTGGATCGCGATGGCGGAGTTCGGCCACGAGCGGTCCCAGCGCCTCGTCGTCCAAAGCGGACATCACGGGGCGGCGACGCTATACTCGCGGCACCGCAATACGTTTGAAACTGAATCCAGGCCCTGCCGTCTGGGGCTCGACAAATGCTTTCGCGCCGCACGTTTCTTGTCGGTACGCCGCTGCTGGCTGCGACTCTGGCCGCGCGAGCGCAGCAGGCACAATCAACCCGCAGGATCGGCGTTCTGGCGCAGGACCTGCAGCCCGGGTTACTCGAGACGTTTCGCGACGAGCTTGGCAAGCTCGGCTATCGCGAGGGAAGCGGCATCAGCATAGAGCTGCGGAATGCGGCCGGACACAACGAGCGGCTTCCGACTCTTGTTGAGGAGCTTCTGCGGCTCAAAGTCGACGTTATCGTAGCCATCAATACGCCGGCCGCCCAGGCAGCTAAGAACGCCACTCGGACTGTCCCGATCGTCATGATGCGGGTAGCCGATCCCGTGAAATCAGGCCTCGTGCCCAGTCTCGCCCATCCTGGCGGGAACGTCACCGGGCTGAGCTTCATGCCTGATGCGCTCGGGCCGAAGGGCGTCGAGTTGCTCCGGGAGACGCTTCCAAAGACCTCGCGGCTGGCGGCGCTCTACCAGGGCGACAATGCGGGCGCCGTCGTGATCGTCAACGAGGTCGTACGCAAAGGCGAACAACTGGGTCTCAAGTTCGTCCGTCTTCCCGTGCGCGACCCGAACGACTATGCGGGCGCCTTCGAAGCCGCGTCACGCGCTCGATCGGAAGCCCTGTTTGTCATGGATGACGGGGCGATCACGAAACATCGGCGCCAGATACTCGACCTCGCCGCAAGGAACAATCTGCCCGTGGTGTCGATCTACCGGGACTTCGCAGTGTCAGGGGGACTCATTGCGTATGGGCCGAGCCTGAACGTGGTATATCGACGCGCGGCGGAGTACGTAGACATGCTCCTCAAAGGCGAGGCAGCGAGTGATCTCCCGGTCGAGCAGCCCACCAAATTCGACCTTGTCATCAATCTCAAGACCGCGAAGGCGCTTGGCATCACGTTCCCGCAGACGGTGCTGCTGCGCGCGGACGAGGTGATCCAGTAGCGTTCTGCAGATCACCCAGGTGACTGGCGCTGGCAGCGGTTGTGGCTGAGCAACTTATCTCTTGAACGTCCGCTGCGCGGCAGATCGAATGGCCGGCGAGGGTCTGGAGCCGAGATGCACTCTTGCCGGTCAACAACCGGCCAAGATCGGCCATTCCTGGCGCGCTGAGTTACCGCTGAGCGCGCACTACGGTCTCCAAGTCAATAGGCTTTCAAGGCGCGTTTAACAAACGAAACAAGATTGACCTCGCAGTGAAGTACGGCTGCGACACCCGCCCAATAGACTGAACCAGGTTGGGCGTCATCACGGCGCGTCCGCTGAGAGGACCCTCAGCGACTACGTCGAAAGGAGTGCGACATGATCGGTGTATTCGTTACATTTCGCTATGGAGACAAATTCGATGATCGAGCGGTGCGGAAGATCGCCGAGACCGCGCGCGTAAGGTTCGAAGGAATGCCGGGGCTACGCTCAAAGGCCTTCACGCTCAATTCCGGGAAGCATGAGGCCGCGAATTTCTACGTTTGGGACTCAGAGGAGGCCGCCAAAGCGTTCTTCACCGATGAGCAACTAGAGCGGGTGGCCGCTCTCTACGGTGTGCGCCCCGGCATCGAGTTCGTGCAGATTGCCACCCTCGTGGAAAATATCCGGCCGTGACGTGGTCCAGGGATGACACCCGACCCATCGGGGTGGGCCTGGTCCGGCGGACGGCCGGAATATCTCGCGATGATCATTGCCATCTACGCGACCCTGGGCGTCTTCTTGCTCATTGCCGCCCGCAGCGAATACGCCGCCAGTCGGCGGCGTATTCGCGCTTAGGCTCTTCGTTACATCAAGCCACGGGAGCTTCCTCGGGCGTCTCCTCGAACACGAGCTTGACCTTTTCGTCGGCGCCCATGTCGATCGTCACCTTGCCGCCCGCAACGAGGCGGCCGAACAGGAGCTCGTCGGCCAGCGCCTTGCGGATCGTGTCCTGGATCAATCGTGCCATCGGCCGCGCGCCCATGTGCGGGTCGAAACCCTTCTTCGCCAGGTACTCCTTCAACGCGGGCGTGAACGACGGATCGACCTTCTTCTCGTGCAACTGGGCTTCCAGCTCGAGCAGGAACTTGTCGACGACACGCAGGATGATGTCGTGGTCGAGCGAACCGAACGAGATGGTCGCATCCAGCCGGTTGCGGAACTCCGGCGTGAACATGCGCTTGATCTCCGCCGACTCGTCGCCGGCCTGCTTTGTCTGCGTGAAGCCGATCGACCCCTTGGCCAGTTCGCTGGCGCCCGCGTTGGTGGTCATGATGACGATCACGTTGCGGAAGTCGGCCTTGCGCCCGTTGTTGTCGGTCAGCGTGCCGTGGTCCATCACCTGCAGCAGGATGTTGAACACGTCCGGGTGCGCCTTCTCGATCTCGTCCAGCAGCACGACGCTGTACGGATGCTTGGTGACCGCCTCGGTGAGCTGGCCGCCCTGGTCGAAGCCGATGTAGCCCGGCGGCGCGCCGATCAGACGCGACACGGCGTGGCGCTCCATGTACTCGGACATGTCGTAGCGCAGCAGTTCGACGCCCAGGCAATACGCCAACTGGCGCGCGACTTCCGTCTTGCCCACACCCGTCGGGCCGCTGAACAGGAAGTTGCCGATCGGCTTGCGCGGATTGCCCAGTCCCGAGCGCGCCATGCGGATGGCCGACACCAGCGCGTCGATGGCCTTGTTCTGTCCGAACACGACGTTCTTCAGGTCGCGGTCGAGCGTCTTCAGCGCGTTGCGATCGTCCGACGACACGCTCTTGGCCGGGATGCGCGCGATCTTGGCGACGATCTCCTCGACCTCGGCCTTGCCGATCACCTTCTTCTGTTTCGACTTGGGCAGGATCTTCTGCGCGGCGCCGGCCTCGTCGATCACGTCGATGGCCTTGTCCGGCAGGTGACGGTCGTTGATGAAGCGCGCGGCCAACTCCGCCGCGCTGGTCAGCGCCGCGGGCGCGTACTTGACGCCGTGGTGCTGCTCGAAGCGCGTCTTCAAACCCTTCAGGATTTCGATGGTCTCGGCGATCGACGGCTCCGGCACGTCCACCTTCTGGAACCGCCGCGACAGCGCGTGGTCCTTCTCGAAGATCTGCCGGTACTCGTTGTACGTGGTGGCGCCGATGCACTTCAGGGCGCCCGTCGACAGCGCCGGCTTCAGCAGGTTCGACGCGTCGAGGGTTCCACCCGAGGCGGCGCCGGCGCCGATGATCGTGTGAATTTCGTCGATGAATAGGATCGACTTGGGATTGTCCGCGAGCTGCTTGAGCACGGCCTTCAGCCGCTGCTCGAAGTCGCCGCGGTATTTGGTGCCGGCCAGCAGCGCGCCCATGTCCAGCGAGTAGACCTGGTACTCCTTGAGCAGCTCCGGCACGTCGCCTTCGTTGATGCGACGCGCGAGGCCCTCGGCGATCGCGGTCTTGCCCACGCCGGCCTCGCCGACCAGCAGCGGATTGTTCTTGCGGCGGCGGCACAGCACCTGGATGACGCGCTCCAGCTCATGCTCGCGGCCGATCAGCGGATCGATCTTGCCGGACTTGGCGAGCGCGATCAGGTTGATCGTGTAGGCGTCGAGCGCGCCCTGCGACTCGCCGCCGTTCTCGTCGTCGCTCTTCGCTTCCTGCTTTTCCTGCTTCTGCTGCGGCGTTTTGGTGATCCCGTGCGCGATGTAGTTGACAACGTCCAGCCGCGTCACGCCGCGCTGGTTCAGGAAATAGACGGCGTGCGACTCCTTCTCGCCGAAGATGGCGACCAGCACGTTCGCGCCGGTGACTTCCTTCTTGCCCGACGACTGGACGTGCAGGATGGCGCGCTGGATGACGCGCTGGAATCCCTGCGTGGGCTGCGTGTCGGCGTCCGAATGGGGTGCCAACCGCGGTGTGTGCTCCTGGATGAAGTCGGACAGGACGCCGCGCAACTCGTCCAAGTCCACGCCGCAGGCCTTCAGAACCTCGGCCGCGGACGGGTTGTCCAGCATCGCCAGCAGCAGGTGCTCGACGGTGATGAACTCGTGCTGCTTCTGCCTGGCCTCGACAAAGGCCATGTGGAGGGAGACTTCCAGTTCCTGCGCAATCATCGACCTTCCTTCACTTCGGTGCGTCCAACCGGGAAAGATTCCCGGCCTTGAACGACTATAACGCTTACGTCTCCTCCATCGTGCACTGTAATGGATGCTGGTGCTTCCGCGCGATGTTTATCACCTGTTCAACCTTGGCCGCGGCAACCTCGCGCGTGTAGGTGCCGCAGACTCCCATGCCTTCCCGGTGGACCTGCAGCATTACCTGCGTGGCCTTCTCCCGGCTCATGGCAAACACAGTTTGCAGGACCACGACGACGAAGTCCATCGGCGTGTAGTCGTCATTCAGCAACAGAACCTTGTACAGCGGCGGAGGCTTGACCTTGACGTTCAGCGCCTCGAGTACGGTGCCGTGCTGTTCCTGGTTCGCCATGTCCTTCTACGATACTCCGCATCCAATTGGGGTCAATGTTTGATGATTGCAACAGTTTTATCAAGTAGGGCACGGATAAACGGCGCCGCGCTTGACGCTCTGCCAAACCCGCGCCGAAAATCCCAACTTTGACCCCACGCCGGTCGTGGATGTTGCAAGTCCCGCGCCACCGACCGCCCGTCGGTCCGCCCGCCCGCGAAATCCCGGGAAATCGGCGACGAACGGCATGTTCACCGCGCATCCAGGCGGCCGAACAAACGAAAGGCCCGCCAAGCTGCGGGCCTTTTCGTCGATGGCGGGGTGAGGCGCTACATTCGTTCGATCATCGCCTGCCCAAATCCCGAGCAGGACACCTGCGTGGCCCCCGACATCAGGCGCGCGAAGTCGTAGGTCACGACTTTGTCCAGGATGGCCTTTTCGAGGCTCACTTCGATCAGCGCGGCGGCTTCCTTCCAGCCCATGTGCACGAGCATCATCTGCGCCGACAGGATTTCCGAACCCGGGTTGACGTAGTCCTTGCCGGCGTACTTCGGCGCCGTCCCGTGCGTGGCCTCGAACATCGCCACCGTGTCGGACATGTTGGCGCCCGGCGCGATGCCGATGCCGCCGACCTGCGCGGCGAGCGCATCCGACACGTAGTCGCCGTTCAGGTTGAGCGTGGCGATCACGTCGTATTCGGCGGGCCGCAGCAGAATTTGCTGCAGGAACGCGTCGGCGATCACGTCCTTGACGACGATTTCGCGGCCGGTCTTCGGGTTCTTGAACGAGCACCACGGGCCGCCGTCGATCGGCTTGGCGCCGAATTCCTTCTGCGCCAGCGCGTAGGCCCAGTCGCGGAAGCCGCCTTCGGTGAATTTCATGATGTTGCCCTTGTGCACGATCGACACCGACTTGCGGTCGTTGGCGATCGCGTACTGGACCGCCTTGCGCATCAGGCGCTCCGTGCCTTCGCGCGACACGGGCTTGATGCCGATGCCGGACGTCGCGGGAAAGCGGATCTTCTTGACGCCCATCTCGTTGATCAGGAAGTCGATGAGCTTCTTCGCCGGCGCGGACTCCGCTTCCCACTCGATGCCGGCGTAGATGTCCTCCGAATTCTCGCGGAAGATGACCATGTCGATCTTGTCGGGCTCCTTCACCGGCGACGGCACGCCCTTGAAGTAGCGCACGGGGCGCAGGCACACATAGAGGTCGAGCTGCTGGCGCAGCGCGACGTTGAGCGACCGGATGCCCCCGCCCACCGGCGTGGTCAGCGGCCCCTTGATCGACACCACGTAGTCCCGGACGATCGCCAGCGTCTCGTCCGGCAGCCAGACGTCCGGCCCGTAGACCTTGGTCGACTTCTCGCCGGCGTAGATTTCCATCCAGTGGAGCTTGCGCTTGCCGCCGTAGGCCTTGGCCACCGCCGCGTCGACGACCTTGATCATGACCGGCGTGATGTCGAATCCCGTGCCGTCGCCCTCGATGTAGGGGATGATGGGGTTGTCGGGGACGTTGATGCTGTAGTCCTTGTTGACGGTGATCTTTTCACCGCCGGCCGGGACCTTGACGTGCTGGAATGCGGGCATGGGAACTCCTGGATGGTCGCTTCGAAGTCTCGCGCGGCGCCCTTCAACGATTCGTGGCGCCGAAAACCCTTAATTATCCGTGAATTCGCAAGATCCTGCCACGCGGCCCTGGTCCCGAACTTGGTCTGCGTCAAAGTCTTAGCGTGATCCTGTTCAACAAGCCATTCGGCGTCCTTTGCCAGTTCACCGGCGACGGGAGGCACCCCACGTTGAAGCAGTACATCGACGTGCCGGATGTCTACCCGGCCGGACGGCTCGACACCGACAGCGAGGGATTGCTGATCCTCACGGCGGACGGCGCGCTGCAGGCGCGCATCGCGGATCCTGCGCACAAGCTCGCGAAGGTCTACTGGGTGCAGGTCGAGGGCGAGCCGAAGCTCGCGCAAATTGCGCAGCTGGCGAGCGGCGTGGCGCTCGATCGCATCGTCACGCGACCTGCTGCCGCGCGCATCCTGCCGGAGGCGCCTGCGTTGTGGCCACGCAATCCGCCGATTCGCGTGCGCAAGTCGATCCCTACCGCGTGGCTCGAACTCGTCCTCCGCGAAGGGCGCAACCGCCAGGTCCGCCGGATGACTGCGGCGGTCGGATTGCCCACGCTGCGGCTGGTCCGCTGGGCCGTCGGTCCCTGGACCCTCGACGGCCTGACTCCCGGGTCCTGGCGGCGTGAGGATGTCGATGCCACCGTGCTATCATCGCGCGCCGTTCGCTGACCGGTTTCGCGGGGGCCTTAAGCCCCCTCCCTTCGCGCCGTCGCGTCCTTTTGAAGCGTCGATGACCCTACGATGATCCGCCGCCTGCTCGCCCGCCTGATCCCCGGCCGGACGACGCGCGACCCGAAGATTTACCGTGCCGACCAGCACCCTGTTCGCCGCGAGCAGGTCCCGCGCGGCGCACGCATGGTCACCGAAAAGCTGCACGACGCCGGCTTCAAGGCCTTCGTCGTCGGCGGCGCCGTGCGCGACCTGCTGCTGGGTCTGACGCCCAAGGACTTCGACATCGCCACCAACGCGACGCCCGAGCAGGTAAAGCCGCTCTTTCGCCGCGCGTTCATCATCGGCCGCCGCTTCCGGCTAGTCCACGTGCACATCGGCGCGGAGGTGCTGGAAGTCTCGACGTTCCGCGCGGCTCAGACCGGAGACGACTCGACCGACGAGCATGGCCGCCTCTTGTCCGACAACGTGTACGGCTCGCAAGCGCAGGACGCGGCGCGCCGCGACTTCACGATCAACGCGCTGTACTTCGATCCGGTGACCGAGGAAATCTGGGATTACGTCGGCGGCGTGGCGGACGTTCGCGCGCGGCGCCTCAAGCTGATCGGTCCGCCGGTCACGCGCTTTCGCGAGGACCCGGTGCGGATGCTGCGCGCCGTGCGGATCGCCGCCAAGGTAGGCGTCGCGATCGATGCCCGGACCGCCGCCCCGATCCCGAAGCTGGCGGGCCTCATCCAGAACGTGCCGCCGGCGCGCCTGTTCGACGAAATGCAGAAGCTCCTGCTGTCGGGCCATGCGACGGAGACGCTTGCGAGCCTGCGCACCCATGGGCTGTCGCACGGCCTTCTCCCGCTGCTCGATGTCATCCTGGAACAGCCGCTCGGCCCGAAATTCATCGATGCAGCGCTCGCCGGAACGGACCAGCGCGTGCGCGACGGCAAGCCGGTGTCGCCGGCGTTCCTGTTCGCCACGCTGCTGTGGCACGAGGTGCTGCAGACGTGGAATGCCGCGAAGGGCCGCGGCGAAAAGCCACTTCCCGCGCTGTTCGATGCGATGGACCGCGTGCTCGAGCAGCAGGCGCAGCGAATATCGATCCCGCGCCGCTTCGAGGCAGCGATCAAGGAAATCTGGTCGCTGCAGCCGCGCTTCGAGCAGCGAGCCGGATCGCGTCCTTACCGTCTGGTCGAGCACCCGCGCTTTCGCGCCGCCTACGACTTCCTCGAATTGCGCGGCATCTCGGGCGAGGTGCCGCACGCGCTCGTCGACTGGTGGACGAAATTCCAGGACGCCGACGAGCGCACGCGCGAGGCGATGCTGAAGCCCGACGAGGCGCCCAAGAAGCGCCGCCGTTCGCGCGGCCGCGGGCGCAAGCACAAGGATGATGCCTTTGCCGGCGACGCGCCCGACGCGGGACCGGTCGACAGCGAATAGGCCGCGCCAAGGCATCGATGGCGACCGTCGCGTTCGTCGGGCTGGGCAGCAACCTGGCACATCCGCGCCGGCAGATCGCGCGCGCCGTGGCGGCGATCGCGCGTCTTCCGCGGACGCGCATCGTCGCGCGTTCCCCCAATTACGCGACGGCGCCCCTTGCATGCGACGTGGCGCAACCCGACTACGTGAATGCGGTCGTCGCGCTGCGCACGTCGTTGTCGCCGCGCGCGCTACTGCGGCGGCTGCACGCGATCGAGCGCCGCCAGGGACGCCGCCGCACGGCCACGACGCCGCGCAACTCGCCGCGGACGCTCGACCTCGATTTGCTACTATACGGCCGCCGCCGGACAAGGCTGCCGCAGTTGACGGTTCCGCACCCGCGAATGCACGAGCGCGCATTCGTGTTGAAGCCGCTCTTGACCATCGCGCCGGCGATCACGATCCCCGGCCGCGGCCTGGCGCGGTGGAGCCGCCGCGCGGTGCGCGACCAGCGGATTGCGCGCACACGCAGCCATTCGTGGCACTGATTGCCCCGCCGGCCAACCCTCCCATTCCGCGCGACCATGGATCTCGAGAAGTGCCGCTACATTGTCGTCGAGGGTCCGATCGGCGCCGGCAAGACGAGCCTCGCGCGGCAGCTTGCGATGCGCCTCGACGCCGAGATGCTGCTGGAGCAGCCGGAGGACAATCCGTTCCTGTCGCGCTTCTACGCCGACATGCCGCGCTTCGCGCTGCCGACACAGCTCACGTTCCTGTTCCAGCGCGCCGACCAGCTGCGCGGAATGTCGCAGCTGGACCTCTTCCGGCGGCCGACCATCGCCGATTTCCTGCTCGACAAGGATCCGCTGTTCGCCCGGCTGAACCTCACCAACGACGAGTACAGCCTGTACGAGAAGGTCTACGGGCACTTGAAGCCGCAGACGCCCACGCCGGACCTCGTCATCTACCTGCAAGCGCCCGTCGACACGCTGCTCCATCGCGTCCGGCAGCGCGGCATCGACTTCGAGCAGGCGATCCCCGACGAATACCTGGCGCGGCTGGCCGACGCCTACTCGCGGTTCTTCTACCAGTACGACGAGGCGCCGTGCCTCATCATCAACAGCGAACGGCTCAATTTCGTCGACGTACCCGCGCACCTCGACCTGCTTCTGACGCGCGTGGCGAGCATGCGGTCGCGCCGCGAGTTCTTCAACCTGGGCCAGAGCGCCTGAAGCGGCTTCGTCATCGAGGCGAAACGCGCTCCCACCCGCATCGGTCATAACCAACAATTCCTTCCCCATGAAAAATATTTCCCGTCTGCTCGCGCTGGCCGCGGCCATCGTCGTCGCATCCGTCGCCCTTGCCCAGGAACCGTACCCGGCCAGGGCCATCCGGCTGATCGTGCCGTTTTCTCCGGGTGCGGGCACGGACTCGGTCGCGCGCTTCATGGCGCAGAAGTTGGGCGAATCGATGAAGGCCTCCGTCGTGGTCGAAAACCGGACCGGCGCCGGCGGCGCGATCGGCGCGGCCGAAGCCGCGCGCGCCGATCCCGACGGTTACACGCTGCTCTTCGTCGCCGGTCCGTTCACGACGGTTGCGGCGTCGGCGAAGAACCCCGGCTACGATCCGGTGAAGCAGTTCGTCGCGGTGGCTCCAATCGCCGCCGGGCCGCTGGCCTTCGTCGTCGGGAACGGCGTTCCGGCCAACACGATGCGGGAGTTCATCGAGCTCGCAAGGCAGAATCCGGGCAAGCTCAACTATGGCTCGGCTGGCACCGGGAGCATCAATCACCTGGCGCTCGAGTTGCTGAACGTGCGCGCCGGCACGAACATCGTGCACGTGCCGTATCGCGGCATCGCCGACGCGACCAAGGACCTGCTCGCGGGCAACATCCAGGCGATGACCGCGTCCATTCCGGCGACGCTGCCACAGGTGGCCGAGAAGAGAATGAAAGTGCTGGCCGTGACGGGGACGAAGCGCATCCCGCAGCTGCCCGACGTTCCGAGTTGGCAGGAGGCAGGTGTTGCGAACGCCAACGTGATCAACTACTGGGGCATCGTCGCGCCGGTGGGGACGCCGCCGGCCATCGTCGCCAGGCTCAACGCCGACGTGCAGAAGGTGCTGGCGCAACCCGACGTGCGCGAGCGTCTCGAGCGCGAAGGCGCGGAAATCATCAGCGGACCGCCGGAGCAGCTGGCGGCGTTGATCGAAACGGATCTCGCGAACTGGAAGAAGCTGATCAAGGAGGCGAAGATCACGCTGGAGTAGCGGTGCGCTTGCCTGAAGAGGGGCGCAGCGCCAGCCAGGTGCCGAACGCGGCGAGGACGACGCCCAGCACCGACGTCCCGGTCCATCGGTATCCCTCGAAGAGCGTGGACAGCGCCATGGCGATGACCGGTGTTGTCACGGTGACGAACGCCGACGGCCCGGCGCCCACGCGCTTCAGCAGCGTGAGGTAAGCGCCGAACGCGAACACGCTGCCGAACACGGCGAGATAGGCAAGCGAAAGCGCATAGGCAGGACGCCCGTCGAACGTCCACGGCGTGCCGGCCAGCGTCGCGATCAACGCGGCGACCAGCGCTCCATAAGCCATGCCCCACGCCGTCCCCGGCAGCGTCGGAATGCCGGCACGGTGATTGCGCACCGCGATCATGTTGCCGCCCGTCGCGATTACTGTCGCCCCGAGCGCGTACGCGATGCCCAGCGCCGCGGCGCCGCCGCGCTGCGCCTCCAGGAGTTCGGGAAGGAAGAGGAGGGACACGCCGCTGACGCCGAACACCGCCGCGACGAGCGTGCGGATCGTCAGCGGCGTCCGATAGGCGAGCCGCATGCCCACCGGGCTCATGAACACCATCGTCGAGAAGAGCACGGCGACGAGACCCGACGACAGGTACTGTTCCGCCCAATAGACCGCCACGTAATTGAAACCGAAGAACGTCGCGCCGAGCGTCGCTAAGAACGCGTGATCGCGCCGCGAGAAGCGCAGCGACCGGCGCGTTGCCGCACACCACGCCGCCAGCATGAGCGACGCCAGCGCGAACCGGTATGCCACCGATGCCGCCGGCGCGACGACGCCCAACTGGTACGTGATCGCCAGCCACGTCGAGCCCCAGATGACCGTCGGGACCAGGAACAGCCAGGACGTGCCGACGTTCATGCGTCTGCGATCGTGAAGCGCGCGACACCCAAAACGGTGGCGAGCGCCTCGACTTCGCTTTCCAGCGCGCGCGCGAACGCCACGCCGCGCGGCCTGGTCTTGGCGAAGCCGATTGTGACGGCGAGCGTCTCCCTGGTGACGGCCGCGTTGGCCCAGCCGATGACGTCGTCGCGCCACAGGAGTGGAAGCGCGTAGTAGCCGAAGCGGCGCTTCGCGGGCGGTGTGTACGCCTCGAACCGGTAATCCCAGCCCCAGAAGAGCTCGAATCGGCGCCGGTCCCACACGATGGGATCGAAAGGCGCGAGCAGCCGAACACGATTCTCCGGTTCCGCAGTCAATGCTTCGTCCTCGGGCAGCACGAACACGGTTCCTTCGCCATCGACACGGCGAAAGGAGTGGCCGTCGCGCATTTGCGCAAGAACCTCGGCACGAACGTCGGGGGGAACGGAAGCGTCGTTCACCATCCACGTGAGATGCCGGAAGCTCGCCTCGGGCAGCGGCGCGTAGAGGCGCAGCAGCAACGCGAAGATTTCCCGTGCGCGTACACGTGCCGCACGTGCGCGCGGAAGCGGCGGCGCGAGATCGTAGAGGCGAATGCCGCCTTCCCGCCGCGCCACGCGCAACTTGCCGCGGTATTGCAGCGCCTCGAGCATCCGCGTCGTCGCCGCGGAACTGCCGCCCCAGCCGTTGCCGACGCTGGCCTTGCCCAGCACGCGATGGAGGTCGCGCGGATGCGTGACGCCGTGTGCGCGGATGTGCGCGACGATGCGCGCGGCCATGCGCGGATGCTCGCTTTCGACGCGCCACGTTCCCTTCGGTCGCGGGTGCAGCAGCGCCTGCGTCGTCGCGGGCAGCACGCCGTAGACGTGCACGTAGTCCTCGGCCAGCGCCATGTCCGGATAGGCGCGGTCGAGATCGCCGGCGCGGTAGCCCGCGACGCGATGGCGCAGGATCAGGTCGGCCGCGCGCGCCGGCGCGCGGATCGGGTCGAGCTGGACGAAGCCCAGCGCGTCGATCGCGGCGGCCAGCGCGGCGGGCGCGGACAACGAGCGGCGGACCGCATGCGCGCGCAGCGCCTTCAGCCCGACCCTCTGCATCATGCCCTCCGCATCACGCCGCCCGCAGCGCGTCGACGATCTTCATACGTGCCGCGCGTGCGGCGGGAAGGAACCCGCCGACGAATCCCATGACCAGCGCGAACGCAATCGAGGCGAACACGATGGAGGGCGTCAGCGTGAAGCCGAAGGCGATTTCGGCGAATGTCTGGAAATTCATCGTCGAAATCGAGAACGCCTGCATGCACGCCGCACCGATGAGGCCGACCATGCCGCCGACTAAGCCCAGCAGCAGCGCCTCGCCCAGGAACGCCACCAGGATGGCCGCGCGCGAGAAGCCCAGCGCGCGCAGCGTGCCGATCTCATTCGTGCGCGACGCCACGCTCGCGTACATCGTGATCATCGCGCCGATGATCGCGCCGATCGAGAAGATCACCGAGATCGTCGTGCCCAGGTAGAAGATGAACTTGGACAGCGCTTCCGACTGGTCGGCGTAGAACTTCGTCTCGCGCTTGGCCTCCAGCGTGAGCCGGGGGTCGCTCTCGATTTGCGCCTTGACCGCGTCGAACCGGGTGGTGTCGGCGAGCTTGAAGATCGCGGCGGAAAAGGCCACCCGGCGGAACGCCTGCAGCAACTGCTCGGCGTCGCCCCAGATTTCCGAATTGAATCCGGTGCGCCCGGCGTCGAACACGCCCACGACGGTCCAGTCGCGCTGGGCGAAGCGCAGCGTCTCGCCCAAGGCCGCGCCGCGAAAACCGTCGGCAATCGCGCGGCCCGCGATGATCTCGGACGTGCCGGGCCGGAACATCCGCCCCTCGACGATCTTCACCTGCGGCCGCAGCACCAGGCCAGCCGGCGTCGCGCCGCGGATCACGACGTTCGACGGCTTGCCCGAGTCGCGCTTGGGCAGGTTGATGAGCACGACCGGCTCCTTCGAGATGAGCTTTTGCCCATCCTCGCCGGTGGCGATGTCCGGAAGGGATTCGACGATCGCGGCGGAAGGACGGTCGACACCGCTTTGCACCTCGGTCTGCGACCCGCGGCGGATGACGATGACGTTGTCTTCCTGCCCGGTCGCCACCAGCGTGTCCCGGAGTCCGGCCGCCAGCATCAGCACCGTCGCGAAGACGTACACAACGAGCGCCATGCCGCCCGCCGTGAGCGCGGTCGTCAGCTTGCGCGCCGTGAGGTTGCGCGCGACGTACGAGAGCGGGATCGTCGTCATCACGCGATCGAGCGCAGCCCGTCGACGATGCGCACCTTGGCCGCGCGCCACGCCGGCACGCACGCGGCGACGACGCCGACGACGAGCGCGGCTCCGAGCTGCAAGAGCACCGTCTCGCGGCTCACGAAGAAGACCGGGAACAGCGTGCCCATTGCGCCGGCAAAGGCGTTCGCGATCGGAAATGTGATCAGGATGCCTACCGCGCCGCCCACCAGCGCGATGCCGATCGATTCCGCGAAGATGAGGAGCGCGACGAAACCGTTGCGGAATCCCAGCGCCTTCATCGTCGCGTACTCGCCGTAGCGCTCGCGCGCCGTCATCGCCATGGTGTTGGCCATGACCGCCATGATGATGATGATCACGACGAACGACACCGCCTGCACGGCGACCAGGATCGCCTCGGTCATGGAGACGAATCCCAGCTGGAAGGCCTTCTCGGTCTCGGTAAGCGTCTCGGCCAGCGAGTTCTTGAACGTCGCGTCGATCTCCTGCGAAATCGCCGCGGCCTGCGCGGGGTCGCGGATCTCGACGATGTAGACGCCGATCTGGTCGCCGCGTCTGGGAAAGCGCGCCTTGATCGTCTCGTTTAAGTATTGCCAGTGGAAATAGAATTGCGTCTCGTCGGTCTTGGCGTCGACGCCGTCGTAGATGGCGCGCAGCGTGAACGTCCACGTACCCGGGAAGATGGTCCCGCGCAGCGGAATCTGGTCGCCGATTTTCCAGCCGTACTGGTCGGCCAATTTGCGGCCGACGACCGCGCCCTTGCGGTCAAGCAGGAACGCCTTCTTCTCTTCCGGCTTGATCACGAATTCCGGGTACATGTCGAGGTACGTCGCCCCGTCGATGGCGAATTGCGGGAAGAAATTGCGCTCGGTGATGTAGATGCCGCCGAACCAGTTGGCCCAGGACACGGCGGAAACGCCGGGCACCTGCCGGATCTTCTGCGCGTAGGTGAGCGGCATTGCGAACACGAGCGAGATCGCGTTGCGCGTCACCAGCCGCGCCGACGACGTCGCCTCCGCGCCCGCGTACCAGGCGTCGACGATCGTGCGCAGCAGTCCGAATGCCGTGATCGCGACGACGATGCCGACGATGGTCAGCGTCGTCCGCAGCTTGTGCCGGAACGCGTTCTTGATGACCAGGAAGACGACGTACATCGCGTGGACGTTTGCGTGGCGCTAGCCGACCAGGACACCCTTTTCCAGCTGCACGATCTTGTGCGCGTGGCTGGCGGCCTTGGGGTCGTGCGTGACCATGATGATCGTCTTGCCCATTTCGGCGTTCAGCTGCTCGAGCAGTCCCAATACCTCTTCCGCGGTCGTCCGGTCGAGGTCGCCCGTAGGCTCGTCGGCGACGATGAGCGTCGGATCGGTGATCAGGGCCCGGGCGATGGCCACGCGTTGCTGCTGGCCGCCGGACAGCTCATTGGGGAAATGCGTCGCGCGGTCGGAGAGCCCGACCAGCGCCAGCGCCGTCTCGACGCGTTCCCGCCGTTCACGGCGCGACAGCGAAGTGAGCTGCAGCGGCAACTCGACGTTCTGGAACGCGGTGAGCACGGGCATCAGGTTGTAGAACTGGAAGATGAAGCCGACGTTCGCGGCGCGCCAGGCGGCGAGGTCGCTTTCGGACAGGCGCGCGATGTCCACACCCGCCACATGGATCTCCCCGGACGTGGGCTTGTCGATTCCGGCGATCAGGTTGAGCAGCGTGGACTTGCCCGAGCCGGACGGTCCCATCAGCGCAATATAGTCGCCGGCCATGACGTCGATGTTGATGTCGACCAGGACCGGGATGACCTGCTCGCCGCGCGTGTAGTACTTGGTGAGGCTGCGGATCGCGACCAGCGGCTCCTCGTCGGCGCGGCTCACGGCGCGCGTGTCGGCGGCCGGTGCCGCGGCGGACGATTCGCTGTGCATGGTGGCGGGATGCGACCTATTTCGCGAGCTTCACTTGCGCGCCCGAGGCGAGATTGTCCGCGGGCTTCAACACGACCTTGTCGCCGCTTTTCACCTCCCCCGTGATCGTCGTCAGGTCGGCGATCTTCTTCCCGGGCGTGACGGGCACCGCGGTCGCGATCCCGTCCTTGATGACGAAGACGACGGCACGGCCATCGCGCTGGACGACGGCGTCGGCGGCCACGGCGACCAGCGGCTTCTGCTGTTCCGCCGTCACGTCCTGCGACAGGAAGCTCACCTTCGCGCTCATCTCCGGCAGGATGCGCGGGTCGATCGCGTCGAACTTCACCTTGGTCATGACGGTGGCCTTGGCGCGGTCCACGGTGGGCACGATGCGGCTGATGCGCCCGCGGAACCGGGAATCGGGCAGCGCATCGAGCAGGATCTCTGCCGGCTGGCCCACGCTTATCTTCGAAAGGCTCGACTCCGCGACGTCGGCCTCGACCTCGAGCGTGCTCATGTCCGCCATCGACACCACCGCTCCCTTCGAGTCGGTCGCGCTGGAGAACGGCGTCACGAGATCGCCGACATTCGCGGTCTTGGACAGGATCACGCCGTCGAAGGGCGCGCGGATGACCGTGTAATCGACGGAAACCTGCGCGTTGCGCGCCACGGCCTCGGCGGCGCCTATGTTGGCTCGGGCGCTGGCCACGCCAGCGGTCGCCTTTTCGGCGCGCGCCTTGGCGGTATCCACGGCCGACGCGGAAACGAAGCCCTTCGCAAGCAGATCTTCGTTGCGCTTCAGTTGCGCCACCGCATCGCGTTCCTCGGCGAGCGCCTGCTCGAGCGCCGCCTTTTCGGCCCGGACGTTGGCCTGCGCGCTTTCGCCTTGCGCCACCACGTCCCGCGCATCGATGCGCGCGATGATGTCGCCCGCCTTGACGCGCGAGCCTTCGGCGACGCCCAGCCATTCGAGGCGCCCGGTCGCCTTGGACGAGATCGCCGCCTTGCGCTGCGCTACCACGTAGCCGGTCGAATTGAGCAGCACGAACTGCTGCGACGGATAGGTCGTCACGACCGACGTCTGCGCGACGGCGACTGGATGCGGCTGCAGCGCGAAGAAGCCGCCCGCCGCGGCCAGCACCAGCAAAATCGCGCCCCACACGATCCAGCGGCGCCGGCGGCGCGAGGCCACCGGAGCCATGCCGCGGTCGATGCGGAGCTTGGCGAGGTCGGGCGGCGTAGCTTGTGTCATGGCGGGCGGACAAAAAATGAACGCCGGTGCGTTCCGGCGGACCGCCATTCTACCGTTTCTTTGTCGCCGTCCCGCGCGTGCCGCTGCGTCTTGCCTTGGGTTCGCAGTGGAACGGTAGCGGGCGGCCCTAGGTCCAGCGGAAGAGAAACTGCGACCAGCCGCCGACCACCACACAGACGCCGACCGCAAAGGAAAGCATTCCCGTCAGGCGGCGCGCCGGCGTCACTGCATTACCCAGCTGCCGCCACGCGAGCCAGAGGCTCCACAGCGCGCCGGACGCCAGCACGATGCCGCGCGCCGCGGGCACCCAGTGCACCGAGAATCCCTCGGCCCTCGCCAGCGAAGTCGTCAGCGACCACAGACCGAGGAAGACGGCCAGGCCGGCCAGAGGCGCCAGCGCGTAGGCCAGCCGGTAAACGTTCGGTGCGCGCGGCCCGGGCAGCGCGCGCGCCGCAAACGTGAGTGCCGTCATCACGGCGGAACCCATCACGACCGCGGTGGCGCAGATGTAGAACACGATCAGCGCGCCGTCCAGCCACGTGAATACATCGCGCGCCTCGGGATAGTTCGTCAGGAGCCACCACGGCGCGTCGCTTCGCAGCAGCCACGCCGGACCGTTGTCGAGGACGTACTCGACGCTCGAGAGCTTGAGCGCAACGAACCACGGACTCGCCGTCCATTGAAACGCCCCGAGCGCCAGGCCGAGCATCCCGAACACGATCAGCATCGCGTCCCAGCGCGATGCCGCGGTGGCGGGCAGTGTCGCGATTTCGGTGTTCGGCGCACGCGCCGAAAGTGCAATCGCACCGAGGTGCCCGCTGCAACGCCCGCACATGTGGCACTCGGACGGGCCGGTCATGCGTCGAATTCGCACCAGCGGCGCACAGTTGACCGGATGGATCGGGACGTGCCCCGCATTCGCGCGCCATGCATCGCCGTCGACGCGGTAATGCAGCGGCGACAAACGCGAAAGCACGGCGAACACTCCGTTCACGGGGCACAGGTACCGGCACCAGACGCGCTTCTCGCGGCCGAAGACGAAGCCGACGCCGACTGCCGCCAGCGTCGAGCCGCCCAGCACCAGCAAAGCGGCTTGCGGATACTGATAGACGCTGACCAGCTGTCCGAATACCGTCGTGCCGGCGAACGCGACGAAGGGCCAGCCTCCCCATTTCATCCAGCGCGGAACGGCGCGCCCCAGTCCGAACTTGCTGGCTGCTTCGGTCAGCGTGCCTTCCGGACAGAAGATGCCGCACCAGCTGCGTCCCGCCACCATTATCGACAGAAGGACGAACGGCCACCACACGCCCCAGAATGCCCACTGCGCAAAGACCGTGATGCAGGAGAAGGCGCGTGCATTTTCCGGCGGCAGCGGCAGCAGCGCCGGCACAACCAACAGCACCAGATACACCGCGACGGCCGCCCATTGGAGCGCGCGAATCAACGGACCGTGCGTGCGCAACCACTCGCCGGCGCCTTGAAGCGCCGGACCGAAGCCCTTCCGCTGAGGGATCACTGCCGCGGAGGCCATGCGTTCGGAAAGCGGGACGGAGTCACGGCGGGCGAATCGAAATCGCCCCGCACCGTTACTTGGAGCGCGGGCCGCGGAGGAAGAGTGTGACGACGATCCAGTAGCCGGCCAGGCAGATGACCGGAAGCAATGCCGGGCGCGCGCGGTAACCCGTCAGCGCGGCGAAAACGCCGCCGACGCGTCCCGAGTCGTCCAGAAGGCGAGAAGAATCCCAAAGGGGATCGACCAGCGCAGGCACGACTCCCATGCCGATCAGTTTTTCGATGCCGGTGACCATCAGCGCGCCGGCCAGCAGCAGCAGCAGGATCTCGCTGACGCGGAAGAACGCGCGCCACGACATGAGCTTGCCGCCTTGCTGCAGCAGGTAGAACGTGAGGTAGCCGGCGGCGAGCCCGAGCGCAAGGATCAGCAGGAACTGTGCAACCCCGGTCTGTTCGACGCCGAGCCCGTAGAGGAACACGACCGCCTCGGAGCTCTCCCGGCCCACCGCCAGCGCGACCACGACCAGCATGCCCCACCAGTTGGCGCGCGCGGCATTCTGCTGCATGCCCTGCTCCAGCTCTTTCTTGAACGTGCGCCCGTGCTTGCGCATCCAGAACACCATCTGCACGATCAATCCCGCTGCAATGAACATCATCGCGAGCTGGAAGTAGTCGAGCGCATCGCCCGTCAGGCTGATCGCGATGCCGAGCATGACTGCGGCGAGCACCAGCGCCAACCCCACGCCCGCGGCAACGCCGCCCCACAGGTACCGCATGCCGACGGCGGCGTCGGGTTGGCGCTTCAGCCAGGCATAGAGGATGCCGACGACCAGCATGGCCTCGGCCGATTCCCGCCAGATGATGAACAGTGCATTGCCCATGGTGCTCATGTTCGCTGGTGCCGGCTACTTGGCGACGACCGTGCCTTTGCCGGTACTCTCGTGATATTCGTCGAAGAACTTGTAGGTGCCGGGCTTCAGCGAATTGATGACGACGGATGACTTGGCCCCCGGCGCCAATACCTTTTCCTGTCGAAGTTCGCGGCTTTCGAATTCGACGGCGCCAGGACCTTCGTTGGATATCTCGATCTTGAAGCGCTTGCCGGCGGGCACCTCGATGACATTCGGGATGAATTTGCCATCCTTGGCGACCAACTGAAAGACAGGCATCTCCTCGCCGAGCGCCGGCAGGGCAAGCAGCAACAAGAACAGCCATGCGAACCGCCGCAATGCGCTCATGACTCAATACCCACCTTTCTTGCCTACGCCGGCGAAGGCGAAATCGTATTCGACGTGAAGGGCTTGAACCACGGCCCCACGCCGGTTTCCTTGTCCACGTGCCGCCCGAAGTGGCTGTGCGGATCCGCGCCCGGAGGCTCGACCGTCAGCTTCAGCCGATACTTGCCGGGGCCCGCGAGCTTCACGTTGTCCCCGTAGTGCGGCCCGTCATTGGCCACCATCGGCATGAAGGACCCCGAGATCACGTCGGTCGATCCCTGCTTCGAGATTTCGTATTTGACGCCGAGGTATGGGATCCACGCCCCATCGCCAAAGCCGTTGGCGTTGTCGTGCGTCGCCTTGATGTCGGCTTCCATGTGCACGTCGGACGCTTTGGCGTCGCGCATCATTCCGGGCGGATCCATCACCACCGGTTGCAGATAGACGGCGGCAATCTCCATTCCGTTCTTGAGTTGCGGCTTGCCGATCGGATATTCGAGGGCATGGGCGCTGACGCATGCCAGGGCCGCGGCAAGGCCAAGCGAAAACCGGGTGCCGGCCGGCGCCCCGGAATGACGAAATGCGGCAGAATTCATGGCACGGTTCGGCTTCACTCAACGGGCCCATTCAGGGGGGTCGGGCGGGGCCGGCCACCCGGTCGGCGCCCTAACCCCGCAACCATAGCAAATCGCCTTGAGGATGTAAATAGGAATGATTTGCATTCCGGACAATTTTGGGCTAGGATGGACACATTGACCTCACCGCCCTCCGCCCACCCATGTATGTCTGCGTCTGCAATGCCGTTACGGACCGCGAAATCCGCAGTGCGGTGACCTTCGGCGCGCGTTCGCTCGGCGATCTGCAGGACTCGCTCGGCGTTGCCACGTGCTGCGGGCGCTGCGCCGACTGCGCGTGCTCGGTTCTGGCCGAGTCGCTGGCGAACCAGCGTGAGTGCGCGGGCTGCGGCGACGACTAGCCGCTCAAATCCCGTTTCTTCGCCGCTTCATTTCGGACAGTTGCTCGCCTTCGCGCGGCGGTCCATCATGTACTTCGCCTGCCCGATGCAATTCTTCGGGAATCCCATGGACAACAATCAGCGATGAAGGGCCACAAGGAATGAAAGGCCACAAGGAAATACTGCGGCACCTCAATGTCGTGCTCACCAACGAGCTCACGGCGATCAACCAGTACTTCCTGCACGCGCGCATGTTCCGGAACTGGGGCTTCCACAAGCTCGGCGACCACGAGTTCCACGAGTCAACCGACGAGATGAAGCACGCCGACAAACTGGTCGAGCGGATCCTGTTCCTGGAGGGACTGCCCAACCTGCAGGACTTGAACAAGCTGCTGGTCGGCGAAAGCGTGCCCGAGGCGCTGAAATGCGATCTTTCGCTCGAGCGCGCCGCGCACCCGGTGCTGAAGGCGGCCATCGCCGATTGCGAAAAGCTGGGCGACTATGTCAGCCGCGAGTTGTTCGAGGACATCCTCGAGTCCGAGGAAGAGCACATCGACTTCCTGGAAACGCAGATCGGCCTCATCGAGAAGGTGGGCCTCGAAAACTACCTGCAGTCGCAGATCGGCGAAGGCGGCGCTTCGTAGCCGCTAGCCCCCTTCGAGAGGTGTGGGCTCCGTCACGGGGATCATGCCGCGGCGGCTTTGCATCCACGCGTCGGCTGAAATGATCGCAAGGCCTGCGCCGATGCACGCGATGCCGATCCACTCGTTGCGCGAAAGTCGCTCGCCGAAGACCGCCATCGACGACAAGAGCGCGATGACGGGAATGGCGAACATGTTGAGCGAAGCGGTCCCCGCCGGCAGCCAGCGCAGCACGGCGATCCAGAGCAGGAAACCCAGCGCCGTCGCCACCGCGCCGATCTGCAGGAGCAGCAGCAGGTAGGTCGCGCTCCATTGCGTGTGCGGCACGTCGAGCACAAAGGGCAGCACCGTCAGCGGCAGCACGCCGACCAGCATCTGCCACGCGATGAAATTGAGCGCGTCGAAGCGGTGATCGCGCTGGAAATACTTGGTGGCGATCGTGCCGGCGGCCCAGCCGAAACCCGACAGCACCGCCCACAGCTTGGGTGCCAGTTCACCCTGCCACTGCCAGGGCTCGACCACCAGCGCCATGCCCGCCAGCGCGAAAGCCACCGCCAGCCACTGGAATCCTTTGACCCGCTCGCGCAGCACCGGCCACGCGAGCAGGAGCGTCCAGAACGGCATCGTGAAGACCAGCACCGACGTGCGTCCCGCGCCGCCGCCCGCCAACGCCATCGTCGTCGATCCGAAATTGATCGTCGTCTGGAAGAAGCCGGTGACGATGACGGCCAGCCACGATTCCGGCAGCAGCGAGCCGCGCCGCCAGAACAGCACGGCGAACAGCACCAGCGTCGCGAGCCACGTCCGCTGCACGTTGAGGACGACCGGACTCGCCGACTGCAACGCGAGCTTCATCACGACCCAGTTGCTGCCCCAGATGAGCGTGAGGAATGCCAGCGCCGCGTAGGCGCCGCGCCGCGAACGCACTGCGAGGCGCTGCGGCATCAGCGGAGGAACGACTCGAGCGCGCGCGCGACCGCTTCCGGCTGGTCGTGGTGCAGCATGTGGCCCGCGTCGACGATCGTCGATGAGCGTGGCGCCGGGAACGTGTGCCCGTCGCCGCTCGATTTCCGCCAGCGGGTCGCCGCCGCCGGCCAGCCAGCGTGGAATGGAAGAATCGTCGGCCGCGACCCACAGTGCCGGCGCGGTGATCCGATGCCAGATCTCGAAGATCTCCTCCAGCCGATAGACGTTGGGAAACGGCAGCTTGTGGCGTGGGTCGGCGCGCAGACGCGCCGTTCCGTCGGGCAGCGCTTCGGCCCAGTGTGCCGCCAGGAACAGGGCCTTGTCGCGCGTCAGCCTGCGGTTGTTCTTTTGCAGCCGATCGGCTACGGCCGCGATGTCGCGATAGGGCGCGAGCACCGGCGGATTTCTGATCGCATCGAGCCACGCGGTGAACTTCGCGGGCGCGACGGCGGCGGCCTCGCCCGGAATGCCGAATCCGTCGAGCGATAGGACATTGCGAACCCGCGCCGGCCGCAATCCCGCGTACATCAAGGCGACGTTGCCGCCCAGGCTGTGCCCGGCGATGTCCACGCTCTCCGCGGGCGCCAGCGCGTGCACCAGGCCATCCAGATCGGCCACGTAATCGGCGAACCAGTAGCCGTCGTGCGGCCAACCGCTCAGGCCGAACCCGCGCCAGTCCGGCGCCAGCACGTG
The DNA here is from genome assembly GCA_963828045.1 of uncultured beta proteobacterium. GTDB lineage: Bacteria > Pseudomonadota > Gammaproteobacteria > Burkholderiales > Casimicrobiaceae > VBCG01. The sequence goes on from CAWHCM010000002.1 coordinate 793,899, forward strand.
CCAGTCTTCGGTCAGCGCGTCGACCAGGAACTGGAACGACGCCGAGACGTCCATCCAGCCGTGCAGCAGGATCAGTTTGCGCGCGCCGGGGTCGCCCCACGTGCGCACGTGGTAGCGAAGGCCGCGAACGTCGACGAATCGCGACGCCGAAGGCTTCATCCGCGCCTTACTTCTTCTTGCACTGGGCGACGCCGTCCATCCAGCCGGTCCGATAATTGCCGTCGGTCGCGTAGCGCGACGCGTCCTTCTGCTCGGACCCGCGCGCGGTCGCGCAGCCGTCGCCGAAGCCTAAGCGGTACGTCGGCGGAAAGCCCTGCAGGTTGACCGGCGGCGGCGGCGGCTCGACGTAAGGTTTGGGGGACGGCAGCGGAGCCGTTTGCGGCGCGGTCGGCGGCGCAGACGGCGACTCCTGCGTCGGCGCAACGGTGGCGCACGCGGCCAACGCGGCGAGCGGCAGGATAGTTGCGAAGCGAATGAAGGACATTGCGAAAATATTCGTATGGCCGTTTCGCGCTCTCGGGCAGCATCGCGAACGGAGTAGAATTCTAGCATCCACGCCCGTCTAAGAAATGACCGCTCCGTCCTTCGTCCACCTGCGGCTGCACAGCGAATTCTCGGTCGTCGACAGCACGGTCAGGATCGACGCCGCAGTGGCGGCTGCAGTGCGCGACGGCATGCCCGCGCTGGCGCTCACCGACCTGGCCAACGCATTCGGACTCATCAAGTTCTACAAGGCGGCGCGTGGCGCGGGCTTGAAACCCATCGCCGGCTGCGACTTGTGGATCACGCACGACTCGGAGCGCGACCGGCCGTTTCGGGCGATCCTGCTCGCCGCATCGCGCGACGGCTATCTCAAGCTGTGCGACTGGCTCTCGCGCGCCTATCGCACCAACCAGCATCGCGGGCACGCGGAGATAAGGCGCGAGTGGTTCGCCGAAGGCACCGACGGCCTGATCGCGTTGTCCGGCGCGCGCGACGGCGACGTCGGTCACGCGCTGCTACAGGGCAATCGCGCCGGCGCGGAGCGCGCCGCGCGCGAATGGTCGGCATGGTTCCCGCAACGCTACTACCTCGAGGTGCAGCGCGCCGGACACGTAGAGGACAATGGGCTGGTCGCCGCCACCGTCGCGCTTGCCGGCGAGCTCGCGCTGCCCGTCGTCGCCACGCATCCGACGCAGTTCTTAGCCCGCGAAGACTTCCGCGCGCACGAGGCGCGCGTGTGCATTGCCGAAGGCTCGGTGTTGTCCGACGCGCGGCGGTCGAAGCGCTTCACGCCCGAGCAGCATTTCACGACGAGCGCCGAGATGGCCGCGAAATTCGCCGACCTGCCCGAGGCGCTCGCGAACACGGTCGCGATCGCGCAGCGCTGCAACCTCGCGATTTCGCTCGGCCGCAATTACCTGCCGGAATTTCCGACGCCGGCCGGCATCACCATCGACGAACACCTTCGCAACGAAGCCGCGGCGGGCCTCGAGCGGCGCCTGGCGAGCCTCTATCCCGACGCGGCGGCGCGGGATGCTAAGCGTCCCGAGTACAGCGCGCGTCTCGATTTCGAGACGAAGACGATTCAGCAGATGGGCTTTTCCGGCTACTTCCTGATCGTCGCCGATTTCATCAACTGGGCCAAGCGCAACAGCGTGCCCGTGGGGCCGGGGCGCGGCTCGGGCGCGGGTTCGCTCGTCGCGTATTCGCTCGGCATCACCGACCTGGACCCGCTGCGCTACGCGCTGCTCTTCGAGCGCTTCCTCAATCCGGAGCGCGTGTCGATGCCCGACTTCGACATCGACTTCTGCCAGAACGGCCGCGACCGCGTTATCGACTACGTCAAGAACAAGTATGGCGCGGACTCGGTGTCGCAGATCGCGACGTTCGGCACGCTGGCGGCGCGCGCCGCGGTCCGTGACGTCGGTCGCGTGCTCGACATGCCGTACCTCTTCGTCGACGGCATCGCCAAGCTCATTCCCTTCCAGCCCGGCAAGCTGGTCGTGCTTAAGCCTCCGCCTTCCCGCCGCGAGGATCGCGAGTCCAACGTCATCTATGCGCGCGAGGCCGAGCCGCTGCTGGTGGAGCGCGAGGCCGCCGAGGAAGAAGTGCGCCAGCTCCTCGACCTGGCCGGCCAGCTGGAGGGCCTGCCGCGCAATGTCGGCATGCATGCCGGCGGCGTGCTGATCGCTCCCGGCAAGCTCACCGATTTTTGCCCACTGTACGTACAACCCGGCGCGGAGGCCATCCTCTCCCAGTTCGACAAGGACGACGTCGAGGCGATCGGCCTCGTCAAGTTCGACTTCCTGGGCCTGACCACGCTGACCATCCTCGACTGGACGGTCAGGTACGTGAAGCAGCTCGATCCCGCAGCCGATGTCGTGCTCGACACGCTGCCGCTGGACGACCGCGCCACGTACGACATCTTCAAGACCGGCAACACAGTCGGCGTGTTCCAGTTCGAATCGCGCGGAATGCGCGAACTGCTGAAGCAGGCGCCGCCGACGCGTTTCGAGGACATCATCGCGCTGGTCGCGCTGTACCGGCCCGGGCCGATGGAGCTCATACCCGACTATGTCGCGCGCAAGTCGGGTCGAGAGCGCGTCCCCTATCCGGACCCGCGACTCGAGGCGATCCTCGAGCCCACCTACGGCGTGATGGTGTATCAGGAGCAGGTGATGCAGATCGCGCAGGTGATCGGCGGCTACACGCTGGGCGGCGCCGACCTGCTCCGCCGCGCGATGGGCAAGAAGAAGCCCGAGGAGATGGCCACGCACCGGACGATCTTCGTCGAAGGCGCGACGCGGAACGGCGTGAAGGAAGGCAAGGCCACGGTCCTCTTCGACCACATGGAGAAATTCGCGGGCTACGGCTTCAACCGGTCGCACGCCGCGGCGTACGCGCTCATCGCCTACCAGACGGCGTGGTTCAAGGCGCACCATCCCGCCGCGTTCATGGCGGCCAACCTGTCGCTCGTCATGGACGATACCGACAAGGTCCGCCATTTCCGCGACGACGCGATCGCGCTCGGCCTGAAAATGCTGCCACCCGATGTCAACGCGTCGAATTACCGCTTCGAACCGGTGGATGGAAAACAGATTCGCTACGGCTTGGGCGGCGTCAAGGGCACGGGCCAGGCCGCGATCGAGGCGGTCATCGCCGCGCGCCTTGCGGGCGGCCCGTTTCGCGACCTCTTCGACTTCTGCCGGCGCGTGGACAAGCGCGCGGTCAACCGGCGCGCCGTGGAGGCGCTGGTGCGCGCCGGCGCGTTCGACGGGATCGAGCCGCGCCGTGCCGCGCTGCTGGCGTCGGTCGGCCTGGCGCTCGACGCAGCGGAACACGCGTCGGCGAATGCGGCGCAGGTTTCGCTGTTCGGCGAGGAATCGGCGGACCACGCGCCCCCGCTGATCGCGACACGCGAGTGGACCGACGCGGAGCGACTGCAGAACGAGAAGTCCGCGGTCGGCTTCTATCTGTCGGGGCATCCGTTCCACGGCTACGCGGCCGAGTTGGCGCCGCTGGTGCGCACATCGCTCGCGGACCTGGGCCCGCGCAGCGAGCGCGTGCTGGTGGCGGGCATCGTGACGCAGATGCGGGTGCAGAGCGGACGCCGCGGCAAGATGGCCTTCGTCACGCTCGACGACGGCCGGGGCGGGGCGGAGATCCTGGTCTACAACGAAACCTTCGACAGCGTGCGCAACCTGCTGCGCGACGACCAGCTCGTCATCGCCGAAGTGAAAGTCAGCCAGCGAATGACCGACGACGGCGAAGTAACGGGCCTGCGCATCATCGCCGAGAATGTCTACGACCTTGCGGCGTTGCGCAGAAAATTCGCCAAGGGCCTGAAGATCGCCTGCAACGGCAACGCGTCCGCCGCGCGGCTCGCGGAAATCCTGGGGCCGTTCCGACCGGGCGACAAGCCGATCACGGTCTCCTACCGCAACGATCGCGTCGGTGGCGACGTGGCGCTGCCGGAGGCATGGCGGGTCAACCTGGACGACGCGCTGCTCGACCGGCTGCGCGAGTGGCTGCAGCCGGAAAACGTGCAGGTGTTGTATTGAGCCGCTGACGCGCTCTACCGCGATTCGCGGCTTCGCGGGCGCCGCAAGAAGACACGTCGACCGCGGACTGTGGCGGCAGGCAGAGGCGCCGACGGCCTAGTAGAATCCCCCCGGATACCTCCGGAATCATTGCCATGCCACTGCCAACCTCGATGCACTACGTCGCCATTCGCGAGCCGGGCCCGCCGGATGTGCTCTACCTTGCCGACGGACCGCTGCCGCAACTCAAGGCTGGCGAAGTACTGATCCAGGTCGCCTATGCGGGCGTGAACCGCCCCGATTGCCTGCAGCGCGCCGGCGCCTATCCGCCGCCCGCCGACGCATCGCCGATCGTCGGACTCGAAGTCGCGGGGCGGATCGCCGCACTGGGCGAAGGCGTGACGACGTGGCGGGTCGGTGACGAAGTCTGCGCACTGACCCCCGGTGGCGGCTACGCGGAATATTGCGCGGCACCCGCGGGCTTCTGCCTGCCGATCCCCACCGGAATGACGTTGCGCGAGGCGGCCGGCGTTCCCGAGAACTATTTCACGGTCTGGTACAACGTCTTCGACCGCGTGCATCTCAAGGAAGGCGAGTCGATATTGATCCATGGCGGCACCAGCGGCATCGGATTGACGGCGATCCAGCTGGCGAAGGCCTTCGGCGCAACCGTCTATACGACCGCCGGCAGCGCCGAAAAGGTCGCGTTCTGCAGTTCGATGGGCGCCGACCACGCGATCGACTACAAGGCGCAGGACTTCGTGGCCGAGGTGGCGCGGCTCACGGGCAAGCGGGGCGTGGATGTCATCCTCGACATGGTCGCCGGCGACTATGTCGACAAGAACCTGAAATGCTTGGGCATAGAAGGCCGGCTGGCGCAGATCGGCACGCTCAACGGCAACCGCGCCGACATCAACATGCATCTCGTGATGGTCAAGCGGCTGACCGTCACCGGCTCGACGTTGCGGGCAAGCCCGCAGGCGCGCAAGGTGGAGCTGGCCAACTCATTGCGCGAAAAAGTCTGGCCTCTTTTCGCGCAGCGAAGGCTTCAGGTCGTGATCCAGGAGACGCTGCCGCTCGCGGAGGCGCGCGATGCGCACGCGCTGATGGAATCGGGGCGGCTGATCGGCAAGGTGATCCTCAAGGTCGGCGCGTAAGGCCGGTCTTGCGTTACGTCCTGAATTGCCTTAATACGTCGCGCGGCCGCCCGAGAGGTCGAACACGGCGCCCGTCGAGAACGAGCAATCCTCGCTCGCAAGCCAGCACACCATCGCCGCGATTTCGTCGACGGTGCCGAAGCGCCCCAGCGGAATCTTCGACAGCATGAAGTCGATGTGCTGTTGCGACATCTGGTCGAAGATCGCCGTGCGCACGGCGGCGGGGGTCACACAGTTGGCGCGGATGCCCGTCTTCGCGAGCTCCTTCCCCAGCGATTTGGTGAGGCCGATCACCGCGGCCTTCGACGCGCTGTAGGCGGACGCGTTCGGGTTGCCCTCCTTGCCCGCCACCGACGCGATGTTGACGATGCGGCCGTAGTCCTTCTTCAGCATGACCGGCACCACGGCGCGGTTGCACAGGAACACGCCGTGAACATTGACGTCGAAGACGTGTTTCCAGGCGTCGACCGGGTAATCTGCCAGCGGAACGTTGGGGCCGGTGATGCCGGCCGAGCAGACGAGCGCATCGATCGCGCCGAACGCCGCCAGCGTGTCCTTGGTCGCGCGGTCGACCGCATCCGCGTCGGCGACGTCGAGCGCGAAGGTAAGCGTCTCGCCACCGATGTCGGCCTTGGCCTGCACCAGCGCCTTCGGGTCGCGGTCCCACAGCGCGACCCGCGCTCCGCTCGCTGCCAGCCGACGTGCCACCGCGAAACCGATGCCGGCCGCGCCGCCGGTGACAGCCGCCGCGCGACCCTTGAAGTCGAGTTGGTTCATGTTCAGGCCCTCGCTGCGGATGGATATGGGTTGCAACGTTCAGGCGCGCTGGAACAGCACGAGCCCGATCAGGAGTGCGGCGACCGCGATGACCCCGAGGATGCACATGAGACCGAACATCGTGTGTTTGGTCTCGCCGTGGAAGACCAGCAGGTCGTCGATCAGCTCCGCCACCTGTGCGTTGGTCGCCAGCGACGGGCCCGGGACCGCATCGTGAGCGACGGCCTCGCTCGCGCGTGGTTCCGCGACGTCGATGGGGAGGATAAACGAGAAATTTGTGACCAGCAGCGCACGATGCGCGAGCGTGTCCCAGAATTTGGTGCGCTTCCCGTCGCGAACTTCATAACCCAGTCCCCGGGACTCGGTGCGGGAAATGCGCTCGCCGGCGTCGATGAAGAACTTGGTCGGCAGTCTGCCGGAAAGCGCGACCTCGACCAGCATGTCGAATTTCGCACCGGCCATCGGTATGTTGATCTGAAACTTCGCCGGGGAGCGATCGGCCGCGATGTCGGACTCCGGGATGTAGATCAGCGACCCCGGATCGCTGCCGCCGTTGCGCGCGCCATTGTCCTTGCTGCGAATGCGCAGGGTTCCGGAGAGTTCCTCGAGGCGGTCTCCGGTCGCGAGCTTGACGGACTCGCCGTTGTAGACCACGACTTTCATCACCAGGACACTGGCCTTCCTGTCTTCGATGATGAGCCGCGCCTTGGTTGGCCGGAATCCCACGAGCGGCATGCGTTGAATCCGTCTCTTATTGGCCGAACGAGGGTAACGACGCCAGCCGAGATTCTAAGGCATGCGCGCGGCGAAAACGCGTTGGCCGACCGGCGGGCACGGTGAGGCCAGCTGGCACGCCGCCGCGCACACCTCATAATGGAATCGTGCCGCCATCCCGCGGGTCTTTCCGCGCGAATCGTTCCGCAGGGTGGCTGGACAAGGACCGAAGGCACCGCGTGAGTATCGACCTCCAGACCCCTTTCGACGTCGCGATCGTCATGGCGACCGTGGTGCGCCCCACGCTGGCGCAGGCGATCCGCTCCATCTACGCCCAGAAGTTCGGAGGACGCATTCAGATCCTTGTCGGAGTCGATCGGTGGGTCGGCGAGCCCGCCGTGCTCGAAGCATTGCAGGCCGAATGCCCGTCGCACGTCGCAGTGACCCGGGTCGACCTGGGCTATTCGACGTCGCAGCTTCACGGCGGCCTCTACCCCAGCCACTTTGGCGGCTCGCTCAAGACCCTGCTGAGCTACGCGGCGAACAGCCGCTATGTAGCGTATCTCGACGATGACAACTGGTATGCGCCCGACCATCTGGCTACGCTGCGGGACGCGATTGCGGGGAAGGCGTGGGCGTTTGCCTTGCGCCATTTTGTCGATGCCCGAAGCGACGATCTCCTGTGCCCCGACACTTGGGAGTCCGTGGGACCCGGTCGCGGCGCGTACGCAAAGGCGCAGGGCGGCTTCGTCGACACCAATTGCTACCTCATCGACAAGCTCCTGTGTAACGACGTATTTCCGGAATGGGCAATGACGCGATTCGCGGGGGGCACCGGAGGAGATCGCCAGATCATGCAGCGCCTGCTCGGCCGTCCATGGGGAACGAACAACGCGCACACGGTCTACTATCGGCATAATCTGATCGGGCAGCCACACTATCTCCTATGGCAGTTTCATCGCGCCGGAGTCAAGCTCGCGCGGTATCTTCCGCCAGAGTCCATTCCGGATGATGCGGTATGGCGAGGATTCGCGGCGATGGAAGTCGCCGAGCAACGGTTGGCGGCAGCGTCCCGCAGCGGCAGTCGCTAGCGATGCGCCGGAGCCTGGGACGCATAGAACATGAGCGAATTCATCCGACCGCTGGATCAGGCAATTTCCGCGAGCGCCCTTGTCGCCCGCATTCCCGCGCGTGCAACCATCGTCGGTGAGCCGCATCGGCCCGTACGCGGGTTGGGAGCGCTTTCACCGGGACACGGCGACGCGCTGGCGTTTTGCGACGTCGTCGACGCGCAGGATCGTCTGACCGCGTCCTGCGCATCCGTCATTGCCGTAGCTGCCTCATTGCAGCCCGGCCCACACCAGACGCTCATCGTCGTGGACGATCCCAGGGAATGGTTCATCCGTGCCGTCGATCTGCTGCTGCCCAGTGGAGGCAGGCCGCCCGAGCCATCGATCGGCATTCATCCTGGCGCACGCGTTCATGCTGAAGCCGTGATCTCGAACTCCGCCGCGATCGGCGAAGGTGTATCGATCGGCCGGGGAACGCGCATCGGGCCAGGCGCAGTAATCTTTTCCGGCGTCGAAATCGGCGCGAACTGCTGCATCGGCCCCGGCGCCATCATCGGCTGGGTTGGCCTTGCATACCACCAGGGCCGGGACGGCCGACGCGCGTTCTTTCCCCATCTGGGCGGCGTTCGCATCGGCGACTGGGTGGACATCGGCGCCAACGCATGCGTCTGTCGCGGCATGCTGTCGGATACAACGATCGGTGATTCGGCGAAGATCGGCAGCCTTGTCTATTTGAGTCACGGGACGATAATCGGCGCCAATGCGTGGGTGTCGGCATCCGCAGCGGTGGCCGGACATTCGAGCATTGGGGCGAACAGCCTGCTCGGCATCGGTGCCGTTGTCGTCGACAACATCACGACGCAGGCCGGCGTGGTCGTCGGCGCAGGCGGCGTCGTCACGCGCGATGCCATGACGGGAGAAAAGCTGGTCGGCGTTCCAGCGCGTCACATGCCCGCGTTGCGCCGCTTCGGCCCGACGCCGCGTGACGACTAGCGGGACTCGTGCAGCACCTGCTCGACCTCGGCAAACGTACGCGCGACTTCGGGGATTTGCAGCGCCATGCCCAGCTGCCGGGCGATCTGCGTCGCGGAAAAGATTCCGAGAATGGAAACCTCGGCCGGCGAGCGCACTTGCGCCACGAGGCCGTGGTGCCGCCCGGCTTGCGTGAGCGACGCCACGATGTGGCCGACCTTGGCGGCACGCACGTCCTCGATCCGCATGGCCGCAACCGCGTCGATCGGCGTCATGACGTCCGCCACCACCAGCTCGTTGCGCCGCACGCCTCGCGCGCGGCTGACGCGCACCGGTCGCTCGCCCAGCACGTCGGCGGCGGTAATGAGGCCGGTCACCCGGCCCTCGGGTGTCGCGACGAAGAGCGATCGGACGCCGCGAGCGATCATGTACTCGTTGGCGGACACGAGCGACGCGTGGCTTTCTATTGTGACGGCCGCCACCAACGAGAGATCGGTCATCACGTCGAGCGCCGGCGAGTCCAGCGTCACCTTGTTCGGCGACGGGCGGACCAGCATCGACGTCGTGTAGGGCGCAAGCGAAAAGGCGGCCAACGGCGGGTATTGACGAAGCATGGCGGATACCTCGACGGACGGGGATTTGTCGGTTTACGGGGGTCAATTGCGCGATCGAGCAGAGACCTTGTCGGGCCTGAAGTGGTCGGCGACATAACCGGCCCTGATCATTTGCCGCCGCGTGGCCCTGTCCGCCGTATAACGGTGGCCGCCATCGGTGCGATTGTTCCAGGGCGAAGCGGACGTCGCTTCGCGTTCGGCAGGTACGCCTGATTCAAGCCTAGGCCAACCGCGCGCGGCGCGCAACTGCCATCTATCGCTGGCGTCGCCGGCCGGCGCCAGCAGTCAGCACGAGTCTTTCTTCCCGGCCTCGATCGCGTGCAGGCGGCTGGCCAGATACTGGACGCGATTCAGTGCCGCATGCAGCGCCGCGGTCAGGCCGCCGACAAGCAGCCCGGTGAACAGGAATGAGCCGAGGCGCAAAGCGAACGCCACATCCGTGAACAGAAGCTCGTGAACCGGCGCCATGTAGAAATATCGCGCGACGAGCATGCTGAGCGCCGTGCAGAAGAATGCCGGTCCATATCCGCATACCCAGCCGCTGAATGCGATCGCCAGGAGCCATACGACAAGCGGGGAGTCGTCGGGAATGTAGGGAGAGACGAGAGCACGCAACCCCCACGCAACGCCCGTGGCCGCCACTGCAATTGCATAGCCGACGATCGGCTTTGGAAACGGATTGCCGGTCTGCTCCTCGGGATCGGCGACGTGCAGTTCTCCGGATTGTTCGAGCGCGTCGGTCTGTCCCTCGAGCCAGTACGCGAGCGCGAGCACGCCGATGCCCGGGATGCCGAAAGAGAGCGCTCCCATCGCGACGGCGCTGATCAGGTTGAACGACGATTTGGTCAGCCAGAGCGCGCCGAAAACGACACAGACGGCAACCAGCAGCAGGATGACGCCGACCCGATGGAGCGCACTGACGATTCGATCGGTGACGAAGTGAGCCAAGCGCTCCCCCCTGAGAAGCTCCACCCGCACGCAATTTTCCTAGGGGCCGAAATGCGCGTGCAATAGGGCTTTGTCCTACAACGGCGACAATAGCACGCCATCGCTGTCGGCACATTCCCACCCCATCTTCCGAATCCCGCCCATGCCGCCGCTCCACCCGCCTCGATAGGCTTCATGCTGTAGGCGGCCTGGCGCGTTCCAGAAAACGGTGGAGTGGAGGAGATCATGTCCGACATTTTGAAGTTGGCGACGGTGGTGGCCGGTGTGTTCGCGGTGAGCGCGTGCTCGAACCTGACGGCGTACCGGACGACGCCGAGCGGGGACCACTATAGTTCGTCGACGGTGCCGGCCGCACCGGTCACGCGGGCGCCCGACAAGGTCGAAGGCAGTTCAGGACCGGCGGGTGGCTAAAGCGACTGCACGTCGCGCCCGCCGAAAGGGGCGGCGGGCGATCGGAGTTGAACATGGATGACGCCACTATCATTTACGGTCTTCTCGTGGTTAATCTGGCGATCATCCTGATCCTGTGCGTCATGCCGAAGTCGGATGCGCGCCGGCAGGGGACCCGCTCTTCGCCGTCGGCTCGCGACTGACTGCACCCGCCACTTTCGTTGACCGCTTCGCGGCACCCTTTGCGGCAACCCAGGCTACAACTGCCGCTCCAGCGGGAGCATCAGCGTATAGAGGTCGGCCTTGAGGCGCTGCCAGAGGGTGGTGTCCGGCTCATCGCTCCAGTCGACGCGCTTGCCGGCGACTTCCGTCCGCCATTTCATTGCCGGTGGCGCCGTTTCCGGTGCGAGGACGACCTGGTAGCTATTGGCGGACGCCGCGAATTCGTCGAAGCGCCGGGTTACCTGCGCCGCGAGATCGGGGCTCTCGATCAGCAGTCCAACTTCCGTGTTGAGTTCGAGCGATCGCGGATCGAGGTTGGCCGATCCCAGAAACACCGTGCGGTCGTCGAACACGTAAGCCTTGGCGTGCAACGCGAACGGCGCGCCGCTCGCGCCACTGCTGCCACTGCTGCCGCTACTGCCGCCGCTGCCACTACCGCCTTCCTTGGCGCCGCCACGCGATTCCTCTCCGGTCGTGCCGGGGGCCCGACGCACTTCGAAGATCTCGGCGCCCGCCGCAAGAAGCGCCCGGCGGTATCGACGGTAAGCCCCGTGGACGGCCGGAACATCGGTGGACGCCAGGGAATTGGTGAGAATTCGCACATGCACGCCGCGCTTCAGCAGGCGTACGAGCGCCGTTTCGCCGTCGGGGCCGGGGATGAAATATGGCGAGATGATGATGAGATCGTGGGAGACGTCGTCGACCATTGCGTCGATTGCCGCGGCCGTGGGGAAGAGCTGAACGGCGCTCGCGCCCGGCTCGGCCTTTTCCGGCGGATCGGCGACCACCGTCGCGTGCGCCCAGGTCATCGGCATTCGTTCGTCGAGCAGGCCGGCAAGCGGATTGCCCGCCTCGAGGCGGCGCATGATCGCCGGCACGTCCGTCTCCGCGCGGTTTTCCGCAAGCTCGGCACGCACCTCGTGCATAGGTGTCTGCTGTGGCTGGAGCAACGCTTCCTGTGGAATCGCCAGCGCGCAGTTCCAGTAGGCATCGAAACTCTGAGCGAGATCGGGAACGACCGGTCCCATCGCCGCCACGTCGAAATCGCCGAATCGTATGGCGACGGCGCCGGTATCGAAATATTCGTCCGCCACGTTCCTGCCGCCGACAATGGCGATCGTGCTGTCCGCGATCAGCAGCTTGTTGTGCATTCGGTGGTTGAGGCGCCGCGCATTCACGACGAACTCGATCCGCCGCAACAGCGGGACGTTGCCGCGATAGGCAAACGGATTGAACAGGCGGATTTCGATATTGCGGTGTCGGTCGAGTGCGGCCAGCGTCTTGTGCGCATCTCCCAGTGCAAAGGCATTCAGGTCGTCGATGAGGAGCCGGACACGCACTCCCCGGTCGGCCGCATGCAGCACGCCGTCGAGGAGCAGCTTTCCGGTATAGTCTTCGACGAAGATGAAATACTGGATATCGAGCGAGCGCTGCGCGGAACGGATGAGTTGGGTCCGCAGCAGCAGGCCGTCGATACCGCGCGGGAAGAGCCTGAAGCCGGACAGCCCCGGATGCGCCGCCGTTTGCACCGCAACCTGCTGACCGACCGCCGTAGTCTCCGGATGCGCAAATGCGGTGCTGACCGTCTTTGGATAGTCGCTGCCGGGCGGCAGCGAGGCGCAGCCGGTGACCAGTAGGAGGATCGTCAGAATGAAAGCCTGGCGTGACCGGATCGCCAGGAAGCGAAGCGCCGTCATGCGGATGGGATGGATTGCCGTGGCGATCCTCGCCGGCACGGCTGTGGCGCAGCCGGTTCCCGACGACCAGGACATCGACGTGAAGGTCGTGCGCGACGGCCCGCAGTTGATCGTCGATGTCGCGCTGCGCGTGCGCGCAGGCCCGCAGGACGCCTGGGTCGTGCTGACGGACTACAGCGATATGTCGCGATTCGTCTCAACGCTCAAGTCCAGTTCGATCGACATGCGGTCCGGAAACGAATTGCAGGTGACGCAGCAAGGCATCGTGCAACTCGGCTTGTTCTCCTTCCCCTTCACCACGGTGCGGCACATCATCCTCGTTCCCTACACCGAGATTCGAACCGATGTCGTGGACGGCAGCCTGAAGTCCTCACAGTTCGTCACTACGCTCGTGCCGGCGGGTGACGAAACGCAAATCCTCCAGCATGGAACCGTGTTGCCGGATATCTGGGTTCCACCCGGCATCGGACCGGCGATCATCGCCGCGCGCACACGCAAGCAGTGGCAGGAATTCCGCGCGGAAATAATGCGTCGGAAAACGGGCATGGCCCGGTCGCCATCGGCGGCGTCGCGCTAAAGGAGCCCGCCCCGCCCGTGCTTCGGCCCGGGAGCACTCAGTACTTCTTGTGCTCCTGCGCCTCTTCCGAAATCTTGGAACCCGCCTTCGAGATGTCCTGGCCGGCGCCTTGCACCGTGCTGCAGCCGGTCAACGCGGACGATCCCAGCGCGATGGCAAAAGCGAGCAATATGACTTTCGTGGTCATCATGGTTCCTTTCGTCGATAGGGGCAAGAAGCCCGGCCATTCACGGGAATTCCAATTGCGCCCTGACTATGGCCAACGGCCGCGCGCAACCGAATCGGACAGCCGCGCAAATGCATGTAGGACTGCCCCGCGCTCCGCGGCGGCATCGCTTTATCGAAGCGATTCGCGTGGAGTGCCGTGGAAGATGCAGGTGTAGGCCATGTCCGACGCGCGAATCCGCGTCGAACCGCATCTCCGCCATTGCAGGGTTTGTTAGTGTGTGGCTGGCATCCTTTTGACAGTGAGGCACGTCATGAATTCTCCCTGGAAGATCGCGTCGTTGGCCGTTGCGGCGGCCGCCTTGTGTGGATGCTCGACGATGAAGGATTCGACCCGATTCAACGATCTGCCGACGCATTACTGGAACTCGCTCGCCACCGAACCACAGAATGGCAGTCCGGTAAGCCCGTAGCGCCGCTAACCATTCAGCCGCTCGCGTCGACAACGAATGGAAGGATCCGCCATGCGAAAAGGAATGGTCTTGCTTGGGTTGCTTCTCTGCTCGATCGCGCCGGCGCCCGCCCAGGTCAGCGTGGGCATAGCGACGCCCTATGTGAGCGTCGGCATCAACATCCCCAGTTATCCGCAACTGGTTCCCGTGCCCGGATATCCGGTCTACTACGCGCCGACAGTGAATGCGAATTACTTCTTCTACGACGGCATGTACTGGCTCTTCGACGGAGAAAGCTGGTACGCGAGCACCTGGTACAACGGACCATGGGAGTTGATCGCACCCGAATTCGTGCCGCTGTTCGTCCTGCGCGTGCCGGTCGCTTATTACCGGCGGCCTCCGGTTTACTTCAAGGTGTGGGGCAGGAATTCGCCGCCGCACTGGGGCGAGCATTGGGGCGCGTCGTGGGAACGACGTCGAAGCGGATGGGATCATTGGGATCGCGCCTCGGTGCCGGCGCCGGCCCCGCTGCCCGCCTATCAGCGGCAATATTCGGGTAGCCGATACCCGCGCCTAGAACAGCAGCAGGTGCTGCAGACGCAGAACTATCGCTACCAGCCGCGCGACGCCGAAGTCCGCCAGCAGTATCAGGCGCGCACCGCGCAAGTGGCGCCGCCGGCGACAGGGTCAAACGTGATTCGCAATCCGGAGCCAGTGGCGACCGCGCCGACGCCGCCGCAACAGACGAGGCAGGCGACCGCGCAGCACCAGAAGCCTCCGCCGTCACAAGCAGCCGTGACGACTCCGCCGCCGACCCGTACGGCAAACGCCGGGCATCCGACGCCACCGTCTCCGCAAGCGTCCGTTCACCGGCCGGTCACCGAATCGCGTCAAGCCGCGGTTGCGCACGCGGCCCCGTCGCAGACCGTGATTGCGCACGCGCCGCCGCAAACCAATCAGGCAGCGGCGCATCCGGCACCTCCGTCGAGGCCGGCGGTCGCGCAGAATCCACCGGGCGTCCACCATCCACCAGCGGCGCAACAACACGCCGAGCGACCACCGCAAGTGGCTGCGAGGGCCGAGCACCCGATGCCGAAGCCCAGCCAGGAGAGGGAAGACGGGAAGGGCGACGAAGGCAAGCGCCAGTAATCGCAGAACGTCGCGCGATCAGGGAAGGCACGGCCCCGGATTGGGGCCGTGGCCTTTGGTGTTGGCGAGGCGCACCAGCCGTCGCGCTTAGGGCACACTTACGCCAATGAACGTTCGCTTGCATGCGGTTGCCGGCTTCATCGCGCTCGCCAGCGCTGCGGTCGCGCTCGCCGCGCCAACCCTGAATGTCGGCTCCAAGCGTTTCACCGAGTCATACATACTGGGCGAGATTCTGAAGCAGACCGCGCAATCCGCCGGTGAGGCGAGCGCGACGCACAGCCAGGGGTTAGGCAACACGGCCATCGTGCTGAACGCGCTCACCACCCGCAGCATCGACGTCTACCCGGAATACACGGGCACGATCGCCAAGGAGATTCTGAAGCTCGACGCGGTTCCTTCGCTCGCCGATCTCAACGCGAAGCTGGCGCCGATGGGTTTGGCGGTCGCCGTCCCGTTGGGCTTCAACAATACCTATGCACTGGCGATGCGCGCCGACGATGCGCGCTCCCGAAATATCTCGAAGCTGTCCGACCTCAGGGCGCATCCCGACTTGCGGCTTGGCCTTTCGCAGGAATTCATCGGGCGCGCCGACGGCTGGCCGGGGTTGAAGCGCACGTACGACCTGCCGTTCGACACGCCGCGCGGCCTCGATCACGGACTCGCCTATGAAGCCATCGCGCAACGGCAGGTGGACGTGATCGACATCTACTCGACCGACGCCAAGCTCGACAAGTACGGCTTGACGGTCCTCGAGGACGACCGCAAATACTTCCCGCGCTACGACGCGGTGCTCCTGTATCGCGCGGATCTTCCGCAGCGCTTGCCGAAAACGTGGGCCGCACTCGCCAAGCTCGAAGGCACTATCGACGATGCGGCGATGCGCCGGATGAACGCGGCCGCCGAGCTCGAAAACAAGGACTTCGCCACCGTCGCGGCGAACTTTCTGGCGGCCGGCAACCGGGATCGGCCACCAGCACGCTCGGCACAAATCAGGCGGGTTCGCCGACTTCTGGCGCAAGCTCTTCGGTCAAGATTTCGCGCGCCTGACTCTCGAGCAGCTGGGACTCGTCTTCCTTTCGCTCGCGGCCAGCATCGCCATCGGTATCCCGCTCGGAATTCTCGCCGCGAAGCGTCAGGCGACGGAAGCCTTGATCATCGGCGTGACCGGCATCGTCCAGACGATCCCGTCTCTCGCACTGCTCGCCATCCTGATTCCGCTGACGGGGCGCATCGGCGCGGTACCGGCGTATATTGCGCTCGCGTTGTATGCGCTGCTGCCCATCGTGCGCAATACGCATGCCGCGCTTACGCAGATTCCGAACGGATTGATCCAGGCCGCGCAATCACTGGGCTTGCGGCCCGGCACCATCCTGCAAAAGATCGAGCTGCCGCTGGCCGCGACGACGATCCTGGCCGGCGTCAAGACATCGGCCGTCATCAACGTCGGCACCGCGACCATTGCTGCGTTCATCGGCGCCGGTGGCTACGGCGAGCGCATCGTCACCGGCCTGGCGCTGAACGACCACGCGATGCTGCTGGCCGGTGCGATTCCTGCCGCCGTGATGGCGTTGCTGATCGAACTCGGCTTCCGCTACGGCGAGCGGTGGCTGCTCCCGGCGGGGCTGCAGCGCGAACCGAACCTGCGCCGGCGCCACACTTCCGTGCCGCCTTTGCGTGGATGACGGATTCGACCCGACATCGGACGGCGGCGGCTATGCCGGTGGCAAGAGCGGGAACACCGGTGGACCTGGCGGAGTGAACACGCGGGTCCAGCCTGTGAACTCGTCGTACACCTCGACCGACGTCGCGCACACACCGAGCGCGACTCCAGGTGTCGGCGTAAGCACCGGCAGCACCTCGGTGGCCGCACCCGCGCCAACAATCCGGTGGCCCACGCCAGGTACCAGGAATTTCGGCGGCAGGTCTAGGAACGCCGCCTGCCCAGATTTAAGACTCACGGAAAGGGTGGACCCGATCGGATTGCCGGTGGCATCCATGAAACCGAGGGTGCCGGCACATGGGCCCGGGGGTATTGCCACAACATTCAGCCGCACCGCCTGAAATTCGCCGTGACTTACCGGCCCCAGGCCGAAAAATGGCGAACCCGCCTGTACGGCCGGCAATTCGGGTGCGGAAACTGTAGCGATGTGGGTCAGATTGTCGAAAATCTCGACAGTACCCTGTGCTTCGCAGGCGCTGACAGGGGGCAGCATCGGGGATGGCAGCGGGACCAGCATGACCACCGCGCGCAATTCCGCTCGCCGGCGGGGAATCTTGACGACATTGGTTATCGAGAAGCTGCGAATGCTTACCTTGCCGGCCCCTCCTCCTCCGCCGGCGCCTAGCGTTTCTTGAGCGATGAGTACGCCGTTGCCGTCGTAAATTTCGAAGTGCGGCGCACAAGAATCCGGCGCCGCGACGTTGACCTGGAACGTCTGATTGAATCCCACCCCGACCATCGGGAAGTCAATGACGTTTGCGACGTCTACAGGGACCGTCTGCGCTTGTGCCGCCGTCATAAAGCCCGAAAAAAGCAGCCCGGCGTACGCCGCCCGCAATGTGCGAAATTTGACCATGACGTCCTCCGGGGTTGGCCCGCGTGACCGCAGGATCCCATCCGCAAAAAATCGGGGTGGGCGAGGGAAGGATGCGACCGATTTTTGCTGTGTTGTCGACGAATTGTTCTGCTCAACCAGTGTCCCGCTACGTCACCAATCGAGTCAAGGCGGAGCACCCTTTCCGGGCCGCCGTTTGGCTGCAGCACAAAACCGTTCGTCCGAAGATTGCAACGGCGCGTCTCGGCCCATCGACGAGCGGCAGCGTGATCAGCGCCGCATTGCCGTGCCCGCAGGCTTGCGGCCTCGACCAAGGCGGTTGATCAGTGCGTTGCCGGCTATGGCAAGCGAAATGACGACGGTCAGCAGGGCATAGACCTCGGCAAAACGCGACCGGTTGAAGCTGTCGATGACCATCGCCCCGAGACCGATTCTCGAAAACTTGATCTCGGCAATCAGGCAGACGGCGATCGCGGCGCCCAGCGCGATTCGCAACCCGATGGCGATCGGCCCGACCAGGGCCGGCAGATAGATCTTGTGAACCATCTGCGACCGCGAAAGGCCGAGGCTTCTCCCTACCCGCACCAATACGGGATTGAGCTGGCGCATGCCCGAGGCGGCGCTGAGCGCCACCGGAACGAAACAGGCAAAGGCACCGATCGCGATCTTCGAAGCCGGACCGATCCCGAACATCAGGTAGACGATCGGCAGGATGATGACCTTCGGCGTGGCGGCGAGAGCGGCCAGATAGGGCTCGAGGGCCGCCCCGAGAAAGCGGTTGCCGCCTAGGAGAAGGCCGACGATCACGCCGCATCCTCCGCCCGCCGCGAAGGCGACAACGATCTCCATGCCAGTCACCGACAGGTTGAACCAGAATTGCGGATTCGCGATGAGCCGAACCAAGGCTGCAACGATCAGGAAAAAGGAGGGCACAACACCCTTGTAGAAGAGTCCCGATGCGGCCATCGCCTCCCAGAAGGCCCAGATTGCCAGCAAGGTGACGAACTGCAGTCGCCACACGGGCAAGGCTCGCGACGCAATAGGTGTTGCGCTGTTCAAACCGGCCGCAACCATTGCTCGAGCCACAGCGCGACGAGCTGCAGGAGCGCACTCACCAGGATCACAAAGACGATCGCGCCGTACATCGCCGGTATCTCGAAGCGGTCAGCGAGATCGGGGATCAGCGCCCCAAGCCCGCCATACCCGATCAGGAACTCGATGCCCACGACCGTGATCAGCGCATTGATCAAGCCGATGCGGACGCCGCTGAAGACGGTCGGCAGCGCTGCGGGAAACTGGATCAGACCGAATTGCTGAAACGGGGTCAGATCGAAGCTCCGCCCGACATCCAGCAGAACCCGCCTGCCCGCGGCGAAGCCCTCGCAGGTCTTCAGCACGATCGGCGGCAGGGCCGAGATGACGCCGAGGGTCACGATCGTGGCGGCGTTGCGGCCCACGATCACCAGGAACAGCGGATAGAGGAGCAGCGACGGAGCCGCGTTCAGCCCTACGACCCAGCTTGTGTAGGCGAGGCGCGCCTGCCCCCAACGATAGAGCGTCCATCCCGCCAATCCGCCGATCAGCGTGGCCAGGATAGCGGCCGACACCGTCTCGGCGCCGGTGATGGCGAAGCGTTGCAGCAGATGCTCCTGCGCGAAGAGCATGCCAAAGCTCGCCGCAACATCGACAGGCGCCGGCACGAGAAAGGAGCTGACGAGTCCGCTCTCGACCGTCAGTTGCAGAAGCGCGACAATCACCGCGACCAAACCGGCACCCGCCAACAGGGGCGCCCATCGCGATGCCGGGCTTGCGCCATGGCGCCGCCGAAATGTCACGGGCGGCCCGGCTTCCAGATGATGTCGATCGCCCCCGCAAGCTGCTCGGCCGTCGGACGCTGCGCGATCCGCTTGAACTGAAGTCCCTGCGCGATGCTTTCCTCGACGCCGCCCACGTCGCCCAGCCGCATCGAGCGCTCGGGGTACATCCATTCCACAACTTGCTTCGCGTTTTGGGGCAGCGCCTTGTTCAGCTCGGCGTATTGCTGGAGTGCCGCCGGATCGCGATACATCCAATCGACGGTCTTTTGATAGGCCTGCAGGTAGCGAATCAACGCGTCGCGTCGCTTGGCGAGAGTCTCCGCGGTCACCACCAGTCCACGCGTCGTTACGTTCTGCATCGAGGTCAGCTCGCTGCCCAGCGCGACGACTCGAACGGCCCCGCGTTCGAACTCGGGGACACCGAGGCCGCCGTTGCCGTCGTAGCCCACGTCCACTTCCCCGGCCATCACCTGAAGCATCGTCGCGGATGGACTCCCCGTGGCGACCAGTTCACCCTTCACTCCGTACTGATCGAGCAACGCCGACAGCAGGATGTAGTTGCTCGATCCCGGCGTCGCGTAGCCGAGCTTGGTGTCCTTGGTCACATCCTGCAGTTTCCTGATCCGGCTGTCCGCCCGTGCGTACCACAGGAGGTCGGAACTGCCCGTGAAGTTGGCCGAGATCATCTTGAGCGGAGCGCCCTTGGCGACCGCTCCCAGAAACAACGGAACGCTGACTACCGCAATGTCCACGCCACCGGCGATCAGGGCCTGGAGCGCCGCGCTGCTGCCGTCCGTGAACGAGACCTGGGCATCGATGCCCTTCTCGCGGAAGAATCCGGCTCGCTCTCCCAGCGGCACGACGCTGTTGTCCCAGCCCGCCTGGGCAGTCGCGAGCCGCACAATTTCGTCGGCATGCGCGCCCGTCGGTGCCATTGCGAATGCAGCGAGCAAGCAGCCCGCTGCGGCAAGTTGCTTTCCGGTCATGATGCATCTCCTTGGTCCAACCATGCGTCAACCCGCGCCTCCGCGGGTCGTTGTCTGCTGTCCTTCATGCCGAGGTTCGCTTCCTCGCGAAGGTCGCTCCAGATCGAGCCGACGAGGCGCGCGAACCTCTCGCTGCCGACGACCTCGGATGATCGCGGCCGCGGAAGATCGATGTCGACGATGCGCCTGACATGACCCGGCCTGTGCGTCATGACGACGACGCGATCGGACAATTGGACGGCTTCGGTGAGGTCGTGCGTGATGAGAAGCGTGGTCTGCGAGAGCGCCTGGTGAATCTGCAGCACCTTGTCGCCGACCAGCAGGCGGGTCTGCGAGTCGAGCGCGGCAAACGGCTCGTCCATCAGCAGGATCCTGGGCTCGAAAGCAAGCGTGCGGGCAAGCACGGTCCGTTGCAGCATCCCGCCCGAGAGTTGCGATGGGTAGTGGTTCTCGAATCCCTCGAGGCCGACCAGGCCGAGGAAATGACGTGCGCGATCGAGACGTTCCTTTGCCGGGACGCCGGCGACTTCGAGCGGGAATGCAACGTTGGCCAGCGTCGTTCGCCACGGCAGCGCGGACTCTTCCTGAAATACCATTCCGATGGTTCGGCGCGGCGGCCTCCCCGCCTTGCCATCGAACGCGACTTCGCCTTCGAAGCCATCGAGGAGGCCCCCGACGATATTGAACAGCGTAGTCTTGCCGCAGCCCGACGGACCGATGACGGATATGAACTCGCCTTGCCGGACGTCGAATGAGACATCGCGGATCGCGATGAGCTCGCCTTCCGGCGTCTCGTAGCGTTTGCCGACACCGTTGAGGCGCAGCAGCGCCGGCGAGCTCGCCGCGACGCCGCGAGGTGCCGCCGTCGCGTTCGCCAGAGGTCTTCGCATCCGTACGTCCATTGCGCCCGCCCATCCCCGGTGCTATATTGAAACACGCAACTTGGAGGGTACAACTATGGCCACCGACAATCCAAGCGTCGACATTGATGCGCTCGTGAAAATCTACAAAGAGGCCGTGAAGAAGGGGGACAGCCACCGCGTGGATCTTGCATCGTCCGCCCTCAAGTCGGCCGCCCGTGCCCAGGCCGCCTTGGCCGAAGCCAGCGTCCTGTCGAGGGTTGCGATCGGCGTCTGACGCTGCGAGCCCGGGCGTGGAGGTCAAGCCCGGGAGCCTGCCGGATAGTCTGGCGCCAGACCTGGCGTTAGCTGAGCGCCTGCTTGGCCCAACGCTCGAGCACGCGCTCAAAGCGAAGTTTCATCGCGATCGGCTGACGGGCCGAGAGGATGCGGCCTCGGTCTCGTCTTGGCATCTCCTGCCCGAGATGAGCCGCGATCAACTCGAATCATGCATGAGCGACATCGTTCTCGACGCAGGCACGCGGCGCGAGTATGTCCACACGGGAGGCTCGTCCGGCCGACCGCTCGTCTTTCCCAAGACGCTTGCAGAGGAAGCTTTCATCCACGAGTTCTTCTCGCAAGCGGGAAGAGATCGCGAGGGCGACCTCGTGCGCGGAATCCGGTTTACGACGCCCTACCACGGCCACGAAACGCCGCTTCCCGTACCCGCGTGGTTCCACAAGATCTCGCCGTTCGATTACGGCGGCTTCGCCTTCGCGCGAAAGCTGATCGCCGCACCTTGGGACGCTCCTGGCGTCGCCGGTGAATGCACGTTCATCGCCGGCGCGGAGCGCTTCGTCCGCGCGTTTACGCTCGATTGCGAAGCAGCCGGATTGGACGGCGCCTCAACGCCGATCACGTTTCTCCTGCCCAATGGTCAATACATCAGCGCCGTGTGGCGCCGCCGGTACACAGAATATTGGGGCGCTGCGGTCGTCGATCGCTTCGCGCTGAGTGAAGCGTTCGGCGGTGCAACTGAGGATCCGGAAACCGGGTGGTATCTCTTCGATCCCTGTTGCTTCCCCGAGGTCGTGGCACTCGATACGCGGCGTCGGATCTCGGAAGGTATCGGCGAGCTGCTACTCACCCCGCTCTTTCCTTTTCAACAGGGTCTTCCGTTGATTCGGTATGCGACGGGCGATCTCGTCGCCGTTACCGGCCGGCATCCGCGCTCGGCCGGGCACCCGGCGATACGACCGCTCGGGCGCCTGCGCCACGCGATTCTTCCGGATCAACAGGGAATGCCGCTTGTACCAGCGGCCATCGGCGCCGAGGTCATCGATGAAATGCCCGACGTGTGCCGCGCCCCGCTCTATCGCGACGCCCGCCATCTCGTCGCCCGTCAGGGCCTGGGCCACGCCATCTACCATATGGGTCGTGCGCCCGACGACGAGGGGACCGTCATCCGATTTCACATCGAGCTCGAACCCGGCTCGCGAGCAGACATGGCGCGGGCCGATGCCATCCGCGAGCGTTTCCGCGTGCATTACCGGCGCATCGTCGGCGAACCTCTGTCGGATCACGTGAGCATAGACGTTCGCTTCGGGCCGCCGCCGAGTCAGGACCTCATTTCCCACGCGCCGTGAGCGTGGCTTTCAGCACCCCGTCGAATAGCGGTATCTATTGCGAACCCGAGGCTCGCGTTGGTCAGCCCTTTGCGCAATTCGCATCAAAGCGAACACCGTAAAACCCGTGATTCCGCCAAGGCAATAGGCCAGCAGTATCCAGAGAATCGTCATCGCAGCCTCCTGCTCATTGCCGTACGACGCATTAGACCTTGAGCAGGCGCCGCTGACCATCGATGGACGGCGTATTCCCGCGGCGGAACTTGCCGGCATCGCGCGTAGGACCTTTCCCACAGAATGCGACCCCAGGTCGGAACCGCCATTTGTAGAGCTTGGTGCCGGCAGCGGGAATTGAACCGGTCCAATTCTCAGGGTCAAGAGGCGCAATCATTGGTTCGCGCTTGCGGCATGCCCGGTGACAGCAGGCGGATGCGACTACACAAATTCGCGGTCGCCGCGAACACCAATCGCAAGCGTTCCTTCTTTCAACCGCTACGCCTTCTGAAGGCCATCCGTTGCCCTCTGAATCGCTTGTCTGAAGGCGATCGGATTAGCGATAAACCGAATGGGATCCATGGTGGATCCCGTTCCGGTCACGATGATAGATCCAAACCCGAAGAGCCGACCCATGACTGTCTGCTCGACGCGTACGCTCTCGATCTTGGCCAGGCTCATTTCGACGGTACTTCGAGCAATCAGACCAAATTTGGCGATGACGCGACGATTGGTCACGGCGAGCTCGGTCGAGCTTCGGCGTAGGAGCGCAACGACGATGACGACAATGCCTAGCGCTCCTGCGATAGCGGCTAAGGCGTGGTCGACATCCGGTGAGCCGATTGGCATGAGCAGCAGCCCTAGCGCAACGATGATGAAGAACGTACCGGCCAGTAGCGACGACAGAATGGTCAGCAGGCTAATGCGCCCGACATGAATGACTTGTTCGCCCGGCCCGATAATCGTCTCGACATACGTTGACATGCGGGCAGCCTCAGGAAGCCCCATTCTTCTTCGCGAGATCGCCGGCGGGCTTGCCGATCACGGTTCCCACTCCGATGCCGGTTGCCGCGCCACGCGCCGCGCCCGCTCCGGCATGATGCGCACCGGCCGACGCTTCGGGGTCGCCGACCGTGCCGTGCCGGTCGTGCTGTCCCGGCGCACCGACGAAGAATGTCGCAATCCCTTCACGCTGGAATCCAGTTGACTCCAAGGCGATTATTGCCCGTTCGGCGCACGCGATCTCTTCGAATCTACCGGCAACTATTGTCTGCATTTGGGTTCGCCATCTCGCGAGATTTATGCACATTGGCCCCCTGTCAACTTCCCGTCTGTGCGTTGCCGCCTATTACACCCGTTCCCGATCGCCGGCTACCTAGCCTCGGCGAGGCTCTAGCCAAGTTGGTTGGAACCATGCAAAGAAGAATCGGCGGGTGCGGTAGCGCACAGACATCGCAGTCGCGGCCGGGGATTATCAATCTCGCTTGTCATGTTCCCTTGGACAAGAATCCACAAAGGAAATGCTCATGAACCGCATCATTTACATTGTCGGCTTCGTCGTCATCGTCCTCTTTGTCTTGGGCTTTCTCGGCTTGCGGTAGCCCTGCACGCGGATGCCCCTGGCGCTCTCGCTCGGCTGCCTGGCAATGTCCGGGACACTCTTACACCCGGAAAGGGAAGCGGCTGATACGCCTTCCGGTGCAGCTGGCGCACCCTTCAGTCGTGCTGTCGCATAGACCCTGAAGCAGGAAAGGGACAGAGATGGGCTGGTTCAAGCAAATGTCGGGCTCCGAGGCAAACGCGGGGCTGAGCGGCCGGGCTGACACGGGTATCAACGACGACTCTGGTTACGGCACCGGCGTGACAATTCTCAGCGCCCTAGAGACGCGCACTCGACCACTTCCTGGCGTCCCCGGACCTCTGCGCATGGATGAGACAAAGCGCCGACAGTTGGCGCTCCTGGAGCGCTATGTCGCAAAGGTCCGTAGACGGTGACCACATCATGAGCAAACTCACCACCGCTGCACGCAAGAGACTTCCGCCATCCGACTTCGCATTGCCCGGGGGCCGCTTCCCGGTGGAGGACAAGGCGCACGCGCGCGACGCCAAGGCACGCGCCTCGCAAGCGTTCAATGCGGGGCGCCTCAGCGCGGCGGAAAAAACAAGAGTCGATCACAAGGCCGACGCCGTGCTCGCAAAGAAGGGCAAGTAGACACACACCACGATTGGAAGGCTTAGCGAGAAACCATGACCGAAACGCGAAAGAGCCATATTTACCCGAAGGCAGATCAGGACAAAGGGCGCCACGGGGCGGCCAGAGCGAAGCGTCGCGCCGGAGTATTGGCGGCGGCCGCGACAGTCTATCGAGGGGAATTCGAGCGCGACTTTGGCCCGGACCTTGATGAGCCGCTTGACGTGACCGAGTCCGGGCACGAATTCTGAATGCCTGAGATGCAAGTCAAGCCCTCCCTAATACAACTTGCACTAAGCGCCCGTCCATCCGGCGGCAATTCACCTAGTCATGCAAAAGGTGATGTGTAGGGCAGCAGCCGGTCGAACTCCGCCTTGACTACCTGGTAGCACTCGCAGGAGCGCGCCTCCACGCCGGCGCGATCGAGCACAGTAATCTGCCCTCGCGAATAGCGAATCAACCCGGCCCTCTGCAACCTCCCCGCAGCCTCGGTGACCCCCTCGCGGCGCACGCCCAGCATGTTGGCGATCAATTCCTGCGTCATCGAAAGTTCGTTCGATTGCAACCGGTCGAGGCTCAGCAACAGCCACCGGCATAACTGCTGGTCGACGGAATGATGCCGATTGCATACGGCGGTCTGCGCCATCTGCGTGATCAGCGCCTGGGTGTAGCGCAGCAGGAGATGCATTGTCGGTCCGAACCGCGCGAACTCTTCCTTAAGCAAATCGGCCCTTAGCCGGAATGCGTGCCCCGCGCTTTGAACAATGGCGCGGCTAGGCGTGGTGTCGCCGCCCATGAACAAGGAGACACCGAGAATGCCCTCGTTGCCCACGATCGCAATTTCGGCGGAAGCGCCGTCCTCCATCACGTAGAGCAGCGAAACGATGGACGTGGTGGGGAAGTAGACATGGCGCAACTGACCACCGGATTCATAGAGGGCCTCACCGAGGGACAACCGTATCAGTTCCAGGTGGGATGCAATCCGCTCGTAGTCGCTGCTCGGCAGGGCGTCAAGCAGATGATTTTGATGGGGAGTATGGCGCGCAGATTCAGCCATGGGCGACCTCTGCTTGTCCTGCCTATTTGAAATGCGACCCCGAAATGGCAGTAATTGCGCCGCCGTACTTGGTCAGCAGTTTGATGCCGGATGGAGAAATGATCAGGACGCTGGCGCGATGATCGTTCGCGTGCTTACGCCGGATTACGATTCCTTCCTCAGTAAGCGCGGCCAGCTTGCGGCGTGCCGTCGAGCGCGAACAGAAATTCAGCAGAAGGAGTTGTTTCTGCGTTAGTGGCTGCCCCAGCTCCTGCGCATATCCGATCTCGACGACGATATCGAATTCGACAAGGGACCTGAGGAGCGGTAGTTGCAGCCTTTCAAACTCCCTGATCTTTTTCAAACCCGTGAATAACTTCATGATTTGAATCTTTTTCGTTATTGATTGTGCCGATATAGTGTGGCTCAACCATTAGGCTGGCAAGCACAATTAGTGCCCTTTTTGGCACACACATCACCGCTACGTACACGCCGCAACTACCGGAGCCGTTGCCTCGGCCCGGGCCACTTACGCTTGTGCCGCTTTCTCTTGGCGCAGCGACGCATATCGCTTTTCCTCGCCCCCACCGAAAAGCGGAGCCTCTTGATGCTTGACTGCCGCATTTATTCTGCCGGACGCTTCGACCCGTGCTTACTTCCTGGGTCCTCCCTAAAAAAGGAATGGCCCGATTGGGCGTCGGGCCATTCCCAAGAGAAAGAGCAAGTGCATCGCCACGTTTGTTGTGCTTGTAGCTATTGCTCTCCTCGAGGCAAACTAAAAAACGCGCAGCGGCTTTAGGCGGTTGCAGCGGCGGCGATCTTATGAAAGGTGGAGTTCGCAACCTCGTAGGTCTCAACCCGAGGAGTTCCGTCGACCAGTTTCGCCAGCATCTTGGTCACTTCTGCGTAATGCCCGCGGTCATAGGTGTCAGCGTTCTGCTTGTTGTCCCACAAACTCAACCCGAAAGCTTCGGCTCCGCCCGGCGAAACGAACGTGATTTCATCCCGAAACCCGCTTTGCTTGCGAAGCATGGGAATGACATCCTTTTCGAGCCGCTGGGTAAACTCGACCGTGCTGTTGGGCTTCAACTTCATGGATACGCGACGTGCATACATATGAATCTCCTTGCGTGTCATGGCGGAGGGGCATTTCAGGTAACCATCTCTAGTTACTAGGACTGGAAAGCCGCCTCTGTCGTTTACGATAATGGGTTAATTCACTTGACCTGTCAATAACTTTCTGAGAACATCTTTCAACTCTTAATCAAACTGGGTTAACTTTGGAGGCATCCAGTGGATGTTTGTTTGATCATCAAGCAGCGGCTGGAACAATTGGGGTTCGACCAAAAGGACTTGGCAGCGGCCACCGAAGTTACCGAGTCCTATATCTCTCAGGTGCTGACCAGGAAGAAGTTGCCTCCTGCGCCCGATCGAACGGACATCTACGAGAAGATGGGCAGATTTCTCAAGCTGTCGAGCGGCAAGCTTGCAAAGCTCGCTGAGATTCAGCGAAGGGAAGCGTTGAAGAGAAATTTCGAGGACCCGCCGGCGCCTTTGTTTCATGAGGTGCGAGAAGTGGTACTCCGGAAGTGCGCGCCTGAAAGGCAGCAAGAGATTCGAACGATTTTTGAGAAGCAGCCCTTTGGTGAGCTCGAACGTCTCGTCACACAGAAACTACTGGACGTGATCAAGCGAGTTGCCAGGGAGGAATTGAAAAGTGAAAAGTGGCTCCACGAAGTGGCTCGACTCAGCGGAAGAAGCTATAAGCAAATTCGGGTCGTGATCCTCGAGTTTCTGGACACAGACGTCTTCCATGTATCGCTGGAGAACTGCGTTTCCTTCCTGGATCCGCTGATCGAGTCCTGGGATATCGATCTGTCGGACTTCGCTATGCGAATTGTGCTTAACCGAAGATTGGTCCCGGCGCATTCGAGGCGATTTGAGTTTGTTGAAACGGAACTCGACCAAACTGTCGGAGGTGAACCGGGGCTCAAACGATTCCTGGGAAACGCTTCACTCAGTAGAAATGTGACCCAGGAGGAAATAGAATTTCTAAGACGATTGAGGGTCAAGGGAAAGCGACCAACCCCGCTCTACTACTATCGAGAGTTGCAGAATCTCAGGGACCCGCTGCATTTCGTAGGCGACCAAATTGACGAGGCGGCTGCCTTACCGTGATTGGATTTATGCGCATTCCAACTGGCGCGGGAATGTCTCCATGCGGACCCAAAGCAGACGGGTGGATATTCGCCCTCGGCCGCCGCTGGAGGAACACCGATGCATCGCTGCATCTGGCCGCCGCACTGCGGCGATGGCCGTTGCTTCACGGCTGATCAGCAATGGCGAGGAGTAGCATAGGCAACGCAATACCCCCATGTACTGTGAAGTTGGAAACGAAACGGCCCCAGGTCGGGGCCGCCATTGCGTAGTTTGGTGCCGGCAGTAGGAATTGAACCGGTCAAGTTCTCCGGGCTAGTGGCTACTTTTTATGGTTCAATCGCGCCCTTACCGACATCCTTACCACCACTGGCTCCCGCTTGGGCCCCCTAGACGGACTATGCGAGATCCGTGAAAGGCATTGCTCTCGAACGATCAAGGAAGCGTCGGTCCTGGTCGTACTCCGCTCACATAATTCCCTGGCGCTTCTGCAGCGAGCGAGAGCATCCTGGGCCGAGTTCGAGAGCCAGAATCCTTGGCTCGGACATGACCAAGCTGCCGCACACCGTGGCGTCACCGCAGTCCCATCGATCCGGCGCTTATGCCGTCCAGACGGAGGAGCCTACCGCGTCGCCACGCCGGCGATCTTGCTCGGCGGGACGTTATGGTTCAGACGGAAGAGGTTGGACGGGTCGTAGCGACCCTTGACTGCCGCAAGCCTCTCCCAAGTCGCCCCTGGGTAAGCCTCACGAACCCGCGCCTCGCCCTCGTCGCCGAGGAAGCCTACGTACGCGCCACCTTCGCCCTGGCGCAGCGCTCCCGCGAAATCGTCGACCCACGGGCCGTGCACGGCCGTCTCATTGGGATCCGCGTACATCGCGGCGACGTTCACCATCATGCGCGAGTCACGGTGAGCGAAGGCAGTGGCGTCGGCGCTTACGCGGGCCATCGCCCCACCGAGCACCCTGATCTCGATCGCGGCCATCTGCGCGGTCGAGGCTCGAAGGTGCTCGGCGATCGCCTGTGACACGGAGCGATCAATCGTTTCGAGGAACATCGTGCGGATGGAGGCGACCGGGTGATTGCCCTGGTCGGGTGGGAAGATCTCCGGGTAGCGCATCGGCTTCACCATGTCGGCGACGGGCTCGGCGAGCGAGCGGAACGGCGCAATGGCGTGCTCACCGGCTTCGAGATCGCCAGCGAAGACCAGCTTGGCCATCACGATTAGCTTGCCGTGCACCTCTGCGGGCAAGAACGGCATCGGTGGCGCCTTCATGACGGTCGCGATGATCGAGAGCTCCTCCCGAGCGTTCTCGGCCTCGGCGACGAAGGAGGCAATGATCTCAGGCGTCGCCGGCAGTATCAGCATGCCGCCCAGAATCGTATCGACCTCGTGCAATCGGAACTGGAACCGCGTCGCCACCCCGAAGTTCCCGCCGCCTCCCCGAATCGCCCAGAAGAGGTCGGGATGTGTCCCGTTGTCCACGCGAACGAGTTGGCCATCTGCGGTCACGAGCTCGGCGGCCAACAGGTCGTCAATCGTGAGACCATGCTTGCGCACGAGGTACCCGACGCCGCCGCCGAGCGTGATCCCCCCGATCCCGACGGAGCCGGTATCGCCGAACCCGGTTGCAAGGCCGTGGGCGCCCGCGACGTTCGTGTATTCGCCCGCGGTCAGCCCTGCCTCTGCCCACGCTGTGCGTCCGGCGCTGTCGATGTTCAGTGCTTTCATCGCTCGAAGGTCGAGCACGACACCTCCTTCCGAGACACTGTAGCCGGCGACACTGTGGCCGCCGCTGCGGACGGCGAGCTCCAGCCCGCTCTCGCGCGCGAGGGAGACGACCCGAGAGACATCGGAGACATCCTTGGCCTGGACAATCAGCGCCGGACGGCGGTCGATCCCGCCGTAGAAGACTGCACGGGCCTCGTCGTAGATGGCATCGTTCGACGCGATCACCCGACCGTGGAAAACGCTGCGGAGCTGTGCCAGCGACATCATCGCCATTCCTCCGCAGCATCCCCGTCCGCCTTGTCTCTGTGCCCGCACATCGCCAACTCGTAGAGGGCCGTCAGCGCGTCATCGATTGCATGAGGGCGCGGCTTCCCTGAGGAGTCCAGCTCGTTCCACCTTTGCAGGTTTACCGCCACGGACATCTGCCGTTTGCCGTCTGCGCTAGCCATGGACATGGCTCCGCCACCCCAAACTGAGCCGTCGTGGCCCCAGAAGGTGCCGCAACCGGGGACTTCCCGCCTGTGCAGACCCAGGCCGTACTCGATCTTCTTTCCCTCTTGGGAGATGACCGGGACGGTGCTCTGCATTTGTGCCAGCGACGAACGGTCGACTATCTCACCCGCAAGCAGCATGCCGAAGAAGCGGTTCAGGTCCGCGACCGTGGATATGAGAGATGCGGCAGGACCGACCCAGGACATGTCGAAGACGCTGTAGTCGCGCGGCGGGTCGATCATGCCGAACCACGCCTCGTACATCCGCGAATGAGGCCCGCTGACACGCGGCCCGACAGGAAGCTCCGTGTGCCGGAGTCCGGCGCGTTCAATCACGCTCCGGGTGATGCAGTCCTCGGCCGTGGTGCCAGTCACCTGCTCCAGCAGCTCGCCGAGGAGTAAGTAGTTCGTATTGGAGTACATGCCCGGCGTGCCACCGGGCGTCCCGACCGGAGGGGCGGTGACCCCCATGTTGATCAGGTCCGTCCGCTGAAACTGCTTGAATCGACTGTCATCCAGGCTTTCCGGCGTCGTGTCCGCCAGCTTGGGAAACGCCTCGAGTGATGGGTATGCATAGGGAAGGTATTCAGCGAGGCCGCTCGTGTGGTTGAGCAGCATCCGAACCGTGATCGCCTGGCCGCGCTCTCCGGGCACCAGACGCGGCAGGTAATGGCCAACCGGGGCGTCGAGCTGAGCCTGACCTCGTTCCACCTGTTGCATGACGGCGGCGGCGGTGAACGTCTTGGTGATGCTACCGACGCGGTGGCGCATGTCGGGGGTTGCGGGACGGCCAGTGCTGACATCGGCGACGCCGGCCGCGCCGCGCCATACCTGGTCGCCGTCGCACACTTCGGCGAACACTCCCGGCATCCCCGCGCGATGGACTTTGTCCATGGCGGCATCCAGTGCTGCGGGATCGAGTAGCTTCTTCACGACTCCTTCCTTTCGTGCTCAACTTGATTGATTGGTGTGAGCTCGGATCGAAAGATTCCATCGAAATCAAGTCAATCCTGACTCGGCACCGACAACGAGCCAAGTGGGCAGGACCCGACACGCGCTTGGCGCGGTGGACATTCATGGCCGCCCTCCGGGGCTATGGCTCAACTGCGTTCCGTGCAGCGGCGACAGCGATCTCGTCGCCTGCTTGATGCATTTCCCACGTCTCCGAATGCAGTTCGTCAGGGCTGGAGATCTGAAACGCCCCAAGCAGATGCCCGCTGTGAGAACCCGCCGGTGGGCAGGATATGCACAGCGGCCTTGTGATCGAAAAATGGGGATGGTGAAGGTCGCCTTCATGGGATGCATCACCGTGCGTCGGTCGGGCATCCGACGCAAGCGCACCCTTTCGCGAGTCTTGGTCTGCCCCGAATGTCGCCCCCTGAACTGCACCCGTTGGAACGTGAGACCGTGGCTTCTGGACACTGGTTCGCCGGCCTGCCGACTTCTTTTCAGCAGGCGCTTTGCGGAAGCGCCCGTGTCGTCACCCTTCGCCCCGGCGAGCTGCTCTTTCAGTGGGTCGACGACAACAGCGGCCTGTATGCCATGCTCGAAGGCACCATTCGCTTCGGAGCGGTCAACCTGGACAATGTGATTGCCACCAATCTAGCCAGCGCGCTTTTTGTGATGATGCTCCGGCTCCACCTGCGACAATTGCCTGAGCCACGAAGCATGCTTTCTCTTCTTCATGACCGGACGACATCGAGAGTCGTAGTTGCGATGCTGAAGGAGCCCTCGAAAGGCTGGACACTGAACGACATGGCCGAGGTGGCGATTACGTCGCGGGTGACGCTCGTGAGTGCCTTCCGGAGAGTGTCCGGATTGGCGCCGATGGCTTATCTGACCGCGTTGAGACTCGATCTAGCGAGGCACCGCTTATCGGAAACCAACGAATCGATCGGCGAGGTAGCTGCTACCGTCGGGTACAAATCGGAAGGAGCGTTCAGCAGAGCCTTTCTGCGGCGATTCGGCCCTAGGCCCGGCGCCTTCCGGGAGCTTAGGTTCTGACCATTCTGCCGACTCGCGCGGCTATTGATCTGCTGTAGGACATTGCCCAACAGAGGAATGAACGAATTCCTAATCAAGAAAGTGGTTGCCACCGACAACATTCGGAGGCGCATCAGTTTACAGTAGGTTGGGTTCTCGACATGACCGCGGTGCGAGGGGCGCCCATCGGCACGGCGTGCTGTTCAATCCCCGGAACTATCGCAAGCGAAGCGGTTTCGAATTGCAGGAGGAATCGAATGGAATGAAATCGCCGGCGCAAGCGTCGCTGAGAATTCGTGTTCTGACCGCCGGTCGTTTCGCATTGGACGAACAGGTGGAGTCCGTTGCGCGGAGGATAAAACGGCTTCTAGCGCGCGCAGCATTCGCAATGCGGTGAGTTCCGCCCACGACGCCGTGAAAGGAATCGGACGACCACGCGTGGTCATCGTCGGTGCCGGGTTCGGCGGGATCGAGGCCGCGAAGGCTTTGCGTGGCGTTCCGGTCGACGTTATCGTCATCGACCGGCAGAATCACCATTGCTTCCAGCCGCTTCTCTATCAGGTGGCGACCGCCGCGCTGTCGCCAGCGGACGTGGCTTGGCCGATAAGGCACATGCTCGCACGCCAGAAGAACGCGACGGTGCTGATGGAGGAAGTCAGCGCCATCGACACCGCAGCGCGCAACGTGCAAACCCCCGAGCGTCGCATCGGCTACGACTATCTTGTCCTCGCCACGGGCGCGACGCACTCTTATCTCGGACACGATGAATGGGCCGCGTTTGCTCCCGGCGTGAAAGGGATCGACGACGCGACGCAAACGCGCCGGCGAATCCTTCTGGCGTTCGAGCGTGCCGAGGTATGTGACGACGAGGCCGAGAGGCAGCGTCTGCTCACGTTTGCCATCGTCGGCGGCGGCCCCACCGGCGTGGAAATGGCAGGCGCCATCGCCGAGATTGCGCGTCACGCGCTGGCGCCAGACTTTCGCCGGGTGGATCCGCGTACTGCACGCATCGTGCTTCTCGAAGCCGGGCCGCGAATATTGCCCGCATTACCGGAAGAACTTTCGGGGTACGCCGACGATGCGCTACGCAAGATGGGCGTCGAGGTGCGCACATCGAGCCCCGTCACCAATTGCAGTTCGGAGGGCATCGAGTTTGGCGGTGGATTCCTGCGCGCCGGAACCATCGTCTGGGCCGCCGGCGTGGTCGCGTCTCCTGCCGCCGAGTGGACGGGCGCACCGCGCGACCGGGCAGGTCGTGTCCTCGTCAAC
Organism: uncultured beta proteobacterium; assembly: GCA_963828045.1. Lineage (GTDB taxonomy): Bacteria > Pseudomonadota > Gammaproteobacteria > Burkholderiales > Casimicrobiaceae > VBCG01. Next base: position 827,500 of record CAWHCM010000002.1, read on the forward strand.
CCCGACCTCTCCATGCCGGGCGCGCCAACCGTCTTCATCGTCGGCGACGCAGCGGCGGCCAACTGGACGCCCGGCAGGCTCGTGCCCGGACTCGCGGCCGCGGCAAAGCAGATGGGACGCTATGTCGGAACCCTCATCTCTGCGCGCATTCGCGGCGATCCATTCACAGCCGAGTTCCACTATCGCCATCAGGGCGACCTCGCGACTATCGGCCGGCGCGCGGCGGTCGTCAAACTCAAGCACCTCGAGCTGGCCGGCCTGCTCGGTTGGCTCTTCTGGAGCCTGGCGCACATCTATTTTTTGATTGGCGTTCGAAGCCGATTCGCGGTCGCCTTCAACTGGGCGTGGCAATACGTGACGTTTCAACGCGGTGCCCGCCTCATCACCGGAGTGGATTCGAAGCGCGAGGCAGCGGCGAGTCGACGCGGCATTCAACCTGATATGAAAGGTCCGAACATGCAAACGCTGAAAACCGATACTGACATACTCATCGCCGGGGCGGGGCCGGCGGGCCTTGCGCTCGCGGCAGAGCTGAGACGGCGAAGAGCCAATCCGCTGATCGTCGACCGGCAGCCGGCGGGCGCGAATACATCGCGCGCCTGCGTCGTGCATGCCCGGACGATGGAGGTGCTGGAGCCGCTTGGTGTCACCGAGGATTTAGTGGCGCACGGAGTGAAGGTTCCGATTTTTCGGGTTCGCGACCGCGACCGCGTTCTCCTCACCATCGACTTCTCCGAGATTCCGAGTCGCTATCCCTTTACGCTGATGATCCCGCAGGACCGGGTCGAACGTTACTTGCTGGGCCATCTGGAAGCGTTCGGCGGCAGCGTCGTCCGACCGTGCGAATTGGTCCGCTTCGAGGCGACCGAATCGCACGTGGAGGCGCAGCTCCAGAGAGAGGGCGAGACGCGGACAATCGAGGCACGCTGGCTGATCGGTTGCGACGGCATGCACAGCAGGGTCCGCGAACAGTCCAGAGTCGCGTTCATCGGCGGAGCCTACGAACAGGATTTCGTCCTCGCCGACGTTCACATGGATTGGCCGCTCAGCCGTGAGGAGGTCACCCTGTTCTACTCGCCCGACGGCTTAGTTGTGGTCGCGCCACTTCCTGACGACCGTTTCCGTATCGTGGCCACCGTGGACGACGCGCCGGAATCGCCGTCCGTGGCCTTCGTCCAGTCGATCCTCGACATTCGGGGACCGACGGCGCACCCCGGGCGCATCCGCGATGCGGTGTGGAGTTCGCGATTCCACATCCATCACCGCGTGGCGGAAAGTCCGCGTCTCGGCAGAATCCTCCTTTGCGGTGACGCGGCGCACGTGCACAGCCCGGCGGGCGGACAGGGCATGAATACCGGCATTCAAGACAGCGTGTCCCTTGCTGAGGCACTGATTGAAACTCTAAAGGATGGCGACGACGCTCGACTGGACGCCTGGGCGAGCGCGCGTCATCGAGTCGCTCGCGACGTGGTGGCAATGACCGACCGCCTTACCCGGATAGCGACAATGAAATCTCCGACCGGAAAGGCTATGCGCAACGCCGCTGTCGCGTTTGCGGGTCATCTACCGCCTGTGCGAGCTGCTCTGGCGAAGACTTTAGCGGAACTCGACGCTCGATAGGCGTTCCCCCTGGGGCATGAAGACGATGGGTTGCCGGATCCTCCTCGCAGGTGCCTCGGGCGTCATGGGCGAGAGATTGAGCGCGGCGCGGGACATCACGTGATCTGCCAAGGAGTTTTCGATGCCTGTCACCCATTTTTCGAAAGGAGCTGCCATGCAACCACGCCTCGACTACGCCAAGGTTTCTCCCGGTGCTCTCAAGACCATGCTGGACATCGAGACCTATCTCGCGAAATGCGGCCTCGAGCGCCCGCTTCTTCTCCTCGTCAAGATGCGCGCCTCGCAGATCAATGGCTGTGCCTATTGCCTCGACATGCACTCCAAGGACGCGCGCGCCGAAGGCGAAACCGAGCAGCGTCTCTACGCGCTCGACGCCTGGCGGGAAACGCCGTTCTATTCCCCCCGCGAGCGCGCGGCGCTGACCTGGACCGAATCGCTGACGCTCATCTCCGAGACGCACGCACCGGATGAGGTCTTCCGTGAGGTGCGCGCGCAGTTCTCGAACCAGGAGATGGCCGATCTGACGCTGGCCATCGTTGCGATCAATGGCTGGAACCGGATCTCAATCGGCTTTCGAACCGAAGTGGGTACCTATCAGCCGGCGAAGCACGCGCCAAGCTCTTCCTCCAGCAGAGCAGATTTCGCCAGCGCGGACCACAGGTAAAGGCTTTGGCGCCTACGGGTTATCGGAGAGGTAAGAACCTCGGCCCGCAAGACGTGCTGATCGTCCCTTCGTCCAACGAGCGTGACGAATCGTCGTTCGGAAACGGCCTTGCGTCATACGTCCAAGAATCCTGATACGGTGAGGCTATGAGCGCCTGTTCCATGAACGTATTCTTGGCCGGCGCCACGGGCGCCATCGGCACTCCGCTGCTGCGAATCCTGGTTGCCCACGGACACCGCGTCTTCGCCATGACACGAAAGGCGAATCGATCCGACGAGCTTTGGGAACGTGGGGCGGTACCGATCGTCGTCGATGTGCTGGCGAAGCACCGTCTCGCGACGGCCATTCGTGCGATCCGGCCCGAGGCAATCGTCGATCAGCTGACCGATCTGCCGCGCGGGCTGGACCCGACAAAGATGGACGACGCGATCCGACGCAATGCGCACCTCCGCCGGGTCAGCACGGCCCATCTCGTGGAGGCGGCGCTGGCGGTCGGAGCCGATCGTTTCGTAGCGCAGAGCATCGCATGGGCTTACCGAGCGGGCGGCGAACCATACACGGAAGATGCCCCTCTCGATGCCGGCGCGACAGGTCTGCGCGGTATCAGCATCGAAGGCGTCGCGGCGCTAGAGCACTTGGTTCTCGGGACACCCGGGCTGCGCGGATGCGTGCTGAGGTACGGCCATATCTATGGCCCCGGAACGGGCAGCGACGCCGGAGGCGAGGCCGTGTCGCTTCACGTTGAAGCGGCGGCGTGGGCCGCGGTGCTCGCGCTGGAGAAGGGAGCGCGCGGTATGTACAACGTCGCGGACGCGGGCCACCAGGTCAGCACGCAGCGAATCGAGCGCGATCTGGGATGGAACGAATCCCTTCGAGTCTGACGCGCGTCTTTGCAGCGGAGATCGAATGGACCACGCGCTTACGGTAAACCGATAAGGGATACGAAATGATCAGCTCACTCGCCGCGGCATCGCGATGGCAGGCTTGGGATATGCTGTCGCGCCGCCGAATGACGGTGGGCTCGATGGCGTTGCTGGCCGCCGTCAGCGGATGGCTAACGGCGCACGATTCTTCGCTGCAGGCAGCGACACAGTGGATCTCGGACATCTGTTCGAGTGGCCCGATGCTCTCGTCAACGGCCATCCTCGCCGGCACCGGCCGGCCCGCCTCCCAGGTGCAGCCTTTGTCGTGCGAACCCCTGGCCGACGTTCCCGGCAAGTCGGTGACGACCGCTTTGGTCACGTTTCCGCCACAAGCCTATTCGCCCGCGCATCGCCATCCTGGTTCGGTGACGGCGTTCGTCGTAAAAGGCTCGATTCGCTCGCAGTTGGAAGGAACACCTGCGCGCGTCTATTCGGCCGGGACGACCTGGTTCGAGCCCGCGGGAGCGCTGCATCTGTTCGCAGAAAACCCGAGCTCATCTGAGGCTGCCCAACTCCTTGCAGTGTTCATCACAGACCATGACTGCGGGCCGCTGGTGATCCCCGAGCCGTCGCACTCGACACACCCCATCGACAAGTGATCTCAGCGGTCAGAGTGGCGATCGTTGGCCTGCTTGTCGCGATAGCGGTGGGCGTTGGCTTGTGGGCGGTCATCTTTCCGACGCCGCGCTTCTCTCAGCCGACCGGTCCCTTTGGCGTCGGTACGCGGGTCTATTCGTGGGACCGACCCGACACGACCAGAGCCGTTTACGACCGACCCCGGCGATCATCGCGAACTCGAGCGCACCAAGCCCGCTCCTTGCGACAACGCTTCCCTGATCCCTGACTGCGCAGGAGTCGCTCGCGATCCGTCGCTCGAACTAATCGCCAATCTGGCAAGTGGCGCGCACGCAGAGCGCGTATCGTTACAACATGCTTGGGTGTGCAATGCCTAACCCGGCACTCAAGGGGACTCCCCGGGTGCGCGGGTTCGCCACCGCACCGGGTAGCTCCTTAGCTTGCGTTCGTCAGGCTGCACGGTAGATCTTGGCTCCTTACAGCGCCCGTGGGTGCCATTGACATGCACGGATCTCTTTGTCTGTTCTCACAGGAGGTACCATGAGATTTAGTGTTATCCCGCTGGCTTTGGCGCTTGGAGTGTTTTGGGGCGCGGCGATCCTTATCGTTGCTGTGGCAAATCTGATCTGGCCAAACTACGGTCGCGCTTTCCTCGATTTGGCCGCTTCCCTCTATCCTGGGTATCACCCCGGCTCTGGCTTGGCTTCCGTTATCACAGTCACATTTTACGGGTTAGTGGATGGCGCCATAGGTGGCGCCCTATTCGGCTGGTTATACAACTTCGTTGCACGCCGCAGTGCAGCCTAACCACGCGGTCAACACGGACGCCCGCCGGCGGCGCTTCGCGCCTTGGTGGTCTCCGGTTACCTTGATACGTTAGGCCGCATGGATTCGCTCGCCGCCCCTTTAGCGTTCGTAGGGAGAAAAACGATGCCCTCTTACTCCGTACACCCTCAACTTACAAAGGAAGCGCTTTGTCTGGGGGACAACATTATTCTATGGCGGCCAGCGCGCCGGGCAGGAGGCAGTTCTCTCGCGAGCTGGAAGGCGATGGCAGCGAAGGCATGGAGCCCGGCGGATCGACCCCGAGCCTAGTACTTGGGGAGGGGAAGCGGGCCGAAGAATGTGCGGGACACTTTTTCCCTGCCGATCACCCGCACCAATTCGCGTCCCATGCAATAGACGAGAATCAGCACGAACAGGATGATCTGGATCGCCCAGAAGTGGGGCCAGATGATGCTGGCGAGCAACTTCTCATTGCCTGCTGCGATGCCGCCCGCCTCTCGCGCGTAGTCGTAGAGGTGCTCGAGATAGTGAATCACCGCGGAGACGAGCGTGTAAATCAGAGTCTTCCACGCGACGTTGTAGATCAGCGGCTTTTCCGGATAACGATTGATCCACGGCAGCATGTCGGCGATCACCACCGCCTTGCCGAGGACGAGGGCGGCGATGGCCACCGAGACCGTCGTCAGCGGGGTAATCCCCGTAGCCTCGACCATTAACGACCGGACCAGGGCGACGACATGCAGGGTGACGAAGAAGAAAATCGTCGGTGGGAGCACCGCCAGGAACTCCTCCTTGATCTTTTCCAATGCGTGGCTCATGGCGTGCCCTCGTTCAGTGTTCCATCTGAGCTTCGATCCGGCCCTCGCGAATGGCGTTCATGAAGGCGGCGTGATCGCGCTCGGCCTGGTCGGCATAGCTCATCGAAAAGCGCGCAATCGCCTTGTCGAACACGTCGCTCTTGCCGAGGTATCCGGCAATCATCGCGGCATCGCCCGAGCGCGCATGAGCACGCGCCAGCGTCCAACCGCACAGCGTCGCGTAGTCGAGCATCGTCGCCCGATTGAACACCTCGACCAACGGCTTCATCTTCATGTCGCGCAGCTGGCGCAGATAGAAATGCCGCCCGCGCGAGCCGTCGGTCCAACCGAGGAAAATGTCGCTTGCCGACTGCATCAGGCGCTGTCCGACCACGACGCGTTGCCCGTGGTTCGAGTAGGCGCTCTTGCCGACGTACCGCTCCAGCACCGAAGCGCGCGACTCCTTGACCTGAAGGAACAGGGGATCGTTGTCCTCGGCCATCATCAGCAGGACGGCGCAAAAGGTGCCCACACTGCCTACGCCGACCACCTTCAGCGCAAAATCCACCGGCCGATAGCGGTTGAGCAGCACCCGGCGATCTTCCTGCAATGATTTTGTGTACGCGGCGAGCGTCCCGAGGATGTTGTCCCGGTCGTTCGTCAGGTTGATGGTCTGGTGGTGATAGATGAGCGGCGGATTATCCTTGATGACGAATTTGCCCGCGCCGCCTTCCACCATCTTCGGAAAGTCGCTTTCGGGGACGCCATGCGACTTCGCCTTGCCCAGGCGCTTGCGAAGACGCTTCGAGGTCGTCGCGTCGGACAGGGCCGCTATGACCGCTTCCACGTCGATGCGCGCGTACCACACGTCCAGCGCCCGCATATCGGCATAGCCCGCGATGCGCTGGCGATACGCGCTCACGCAAGCCGTCGCGGCATCGCGCTGATCCGCCGTTGCAAAGCCGTTCGACCGCGCGGCGTGCACGAAGCTCGCCGCGAGGCGCTTCACGTCCCATTCCCACGGACCCGGCAGCGTTTCGTCGAAATCGTTGATGTCGAAGATCGTCCGCCTTTCCGGTGTGGCGAAGCCGCCGAAATTCATGAGGTGGCAGTCACCGCACACTTGCGTACGTATGCCGGTGATCGGCGTCCCCGCCAGGTCGGCGGCCATATTGAGGGCCGTGCCGCGATAGAACGTAAAGGGCGACACCGACATGCGCCCGTAACGTATGGGAATCAGCTCGGGGATGCGACCCCTGCTCGAGGCGACGACGAGTTCGACGGGATCCTGTCGATTCTTGGGCGGCTTCCATGCGCCGTGCGACTCGCGCGGTACGCGGTCGCGTAATGCCTTGCCCGCAGCGAACCGCTCATCGCGCGTCGCGCGAGCCGTCGATGATTTGCCTGTGTGCGGTTTGCGGGTGCGCGTGGCCATCTGGTGCTCCCCATGGAAAATTGGCGTCCGCTTGTTCGCTTAAGGGTCTTCCGAATGGTACCGCGATGAAATCAAAGCCGATCGATCATCTGCGCTATTTCGGAAAAAGCAACTGGAGTTGCGCCCGAATCGTCCAGTTGCCGCCGACGTTGTCCGGCGACACGACGTTGTAGAACGCCTGCACCTGGCCGTTCATCGCTTGGTCGCCGATCTTGAAGATCTTGCCGAATCCGCCGCCGAAGGGGACCGTCCAGCGGTTGTTGTTGGAAGCCTTCCAGTTGGCGGTGATGTCCGGCGACGTGGTCGCGTACCAGCCTTCCGAGAAGTTGTAGTTGATGAAGTACTGGACCAGCATCTGGTTGATCGGCGCCGCGTCACCCGGACCCGCGAATGACCAGACGTTGTTGGCCACCACGCCATACAGCCAGTGGCCCTCGCTGGTGAGCAACACTGCAGCGGGGCCGATGCCCCATTTCTTCGTGCCGAGCGCGTCGTTCGAATTGGTGGGAAGTTGCAGGATCGGCCCTAAACCCCAGATCAGTTTCCCGGGCTTGGCGGGAGAGAAGAATAGCTCTTCCTGAATGTCACCGATGCCGTTGAGTCGCCCCTGTCCGGGCGCGAATCCGGGCTGCGAAATGACCGGCACGATCGTGCGCGAAATCAGGTTCCAGTCGTCGTTCAGCTTGATCGGGATCACGGGCTGGATGTCGAGCACGTTCAGCGTCTGCTTCTCCGGCCCCGCGTTGAGTGTCGTGTTGTTTTGGAAAGGCAGGCTGATCATGGCCGCAATCGGGTTCTGTGCTGCCTTGGCCAGCGCTTCCGTGTCGTCGGCAAGCGCCACCCCAGGGGGCGTTGCAAAGCAGGTGGCTGCCCAAAAGATCCTACTAGATCTTCGTTTCATGTCCATGTTCCCGGGCGAGCGGTTCCGCGCCAAGGCTTATTCGGCAAAACGGGCGCCCGATAATTGGGCGCCCGTCATCAAAGCACATCTGCCGAACCGCGCTGCGCGCCTAGTGCGCCTGGATGGTCTTCGGCACCTTGATCGGATCGTAGGGCAGCGGGTTCTCCGGGTTCTGCAGGTTCGGGATCATGTCGTTCGAAGCTCCGCCCGGGAAGCGCTTCTTGTTCGGATACTTGACGATCGACATATTGAACTCCGAGAGCGGAATGTCCCCGAGCGAGATGGCCCAGCCATTGTCCATGCCCGAGTAGCGGCCCGGCGACGAGGTCGGGTTGCGCGTGGACGACCGCGCCATTGAACGTCATGTCGTACTTCTCGTACGGGTCCATGGTCAGGTTGTACGTCGAGCCGATGGCGCCGAGGTTGAGCGTCGGCCCGAGCCACGTGTCCTTCGACGAGTAGAGCATCTTCCACGCGATCTTGAGATCGGGATTCGTTGGGTCACCGCCGACGTCGGCACGCATGCCCAGGAACTTCTCGCCGTCGGTATAGATCCATCCGTTGCGCGCCGAATGCTTCGCCTTGCCCGTAACGTAGGCGGTGTTGTCGATGCCGTCGAAGTAGATCGGCTTGCCGTTGTTGTCCTTCCATTCGCCGTGAGGCGGCGGCGTCAGGCCCACCATCGTGGCGGTCGTGGGCCACACGTCCATGTGCGACATCATTTCGTAGAGGACCTGCCCGGCGGGAATCCTGCCCGGCGCCCACATGATGCCCGGCACCCGGAACGCGCCTTCGAAGCCCGTCCCTTTCTCGCCGCGGAACGGCGTGGTGCCTGCATCGGGCCACGCATCCTGCCACGCGCCGTTGTCCGCCGTGTGGATGACGATGGTGTCGGGCGCCTCCGCGCGGATGGCGTCCATGATCCGGCCGATGTTGGCGTCCATTTCGATCATCTTGTCGGAGTAGTTGCCCAGGTGCGACTTGCCCACGAACGCCTTGTTCGGGCTGGTCGGCTGGTGCATGCCCATGAAGTTCACGCTCATGAAGAACGGCTTGCCGTCCTTGGCGTGCTGCTTGATGTAGGCGACCGCCGAATCCGTCTGACGGACGTCGAAATCGGCCAGGTTCTCCAGCGTGATCACGGCGCCGCCATCGCCCTTGACCGCCGGCTTGCCCGCCGTGCCTTCCCATTCATACCGGTTCACCGCTTTCTGGTAGAAGTCCCAGAACTCCTTGTTGTACTTGGGGAAGAACGGATGGGCATTTGGCGCCGTGTCTTCATAGGCATAGACACCCGGGTAATAGGCCGCGAATTGCTTCATCTCGTCGAAGCCGTGCTCGATCGGGTAGAACTTCCGCACGTCACCGAGATGCCACTTGCCGGAGAAGTAGGTCTGGTAGCCATTCTTCTGATAGAACTCGGCGATGGTCGGGATTTCCGAACTCAGGCCGTTCGGGTCGCCGGGAACGACCACGACCGACAGCGCCGTGCGGATCGGGATGCGCCCGGTCATGAACGAGGCGCGGCCCGCCGTGCAACTGGCCTGGCCATACCAGCTCGTGAACATCGCCCCTTCTCTCGCCATGCGATCGATGTTCGGCGTGGAGTGCCCGAGCGCCGCGCCACCGTAGTACACGCCGTAGTCGCCCCAGCCCACATCGTCGCTCATCAGCATGACCACATTGGGCCGCTTCTGAGCCAACGCGGAAGAAATCGCGAACATCGACACCACGCTCACGAGCACACAACAGAATCGTTTCAAGTTCATCTCATGACTCCTTGGCATTAAGTCGGTACCAAATTGATCAACTTCTGTGTACTGCTCGCTACCATTACAGTTTTCCGATCGCCGCTTTGACTGCCTTCAGCAACGCCGTGCCGCGAAACGGTTTGGCCAGATAGGCCGTCGCCCCGCATCGCTCGGCCTCATCGCGCAGGCCCGGCGTGTCATGCGCCGTGATTAATATGAATGGCGGTGAAAGATGCCTTCCTCGCAATGCCGCCAGCAATTCCAAGCCGGACATCCCAGGCAATTTCAGATCGCTGATGACGCACGCAAAATCCCTTTCGGCGATCCCCGCCAGCAGCGCTTCCGCCGACGTGAAAGTCGCGCATCCAAGACCGGCCGCGTTGAGCAATCGTCCCATCGCCTCGCGCATACTGTCGTCGTCTTCGACCACCGAGACCAATCCGACAAGGTCACCCACCATTTCGGATCTCGGCTCGGCCTGCGCAGCCGCTCGACTTGCCTATGGATTGAGCGGTCATGCCAGCGATCTTCAACGCTTCGTGGCAGCGAGACAATCCGGCGAAGGGGACAAATCGTGGGCACCGACGGGCCATGCAATTGGCCCGAAGGGGCCAAGCAGCTTCTAAACAGGCAGCAATTGCCCAGACGGGAATTGCGTTCGCCCTACCCTTCGGAAGAGTGTTGCAGCAGCTGCGCCAGCCGGCCGAGGGCGGCCGCCGAGTCGACACCGAGCTTGGCCATGACTTGCGCGCGGTGCCTCTTGATCGTGCGTTCCGCGATGCCGAGTTCGTGAGCGATCTGTTTATTGAGTCTGCCAGCGACAATGCCATCGAAAACTTCGCGCTCGCGTTGTGTCAGCGAATCGATGCGCGCGCGCAATTCGCCGGCTTCGCCGCGCGATCTGCGCTGGCTTGCATCGCGGGCGATTGCACGCCGGAGCGCGTCGAGCAGGATATCGCGCTGCACAGGCTTTGTCAGGAAATCGACTGCGCCGGCCTTCATCCCCTGTACAGTGGAAGGCACGTCGGCGTTCCCTGTCAGGAAGACCACAGGCAAGCTGACGCCTCCTCGCTGAAGGGCTTCCTGAAGCGCGAGACCGGAGGGTCCCGGCAGCCGCAGATCGAGCAGCAGGCACCCCGGACGATCGGGCACGGGATGCAGGAGGAACTCGCCCGCCGAGCCGTAGCCGAGCGCATCGAATCCGGCAGCAGCAAGCAGCCGCAGCAGGGCGGTGCGCATTGAGTCGTCGTCATCGACGACGTGGATCAGCGGGGTCGTATTCATGCCGGGTTCAGCGGCGGCGCGTCGCTCGCAGCCAAGGGCAATTCGACCCGAAACATCGCGCCCTCGTCGGGACCGTTCTCGGCCCAGACGCGCCCACCGTGGGCTTCGACAATGGTCCGCGTAATTGACAGGCCAAGCCCCATCCCTTTGCGTTTGGTGCTGAAGAACGAGTCGAAAACTTTCGTCAAGTGTTCTGGGGCGATGCCCCGACCGCGATCCTGCACCGAGATGATAACGCCGCCCGCACCCTTCGCAATGGACACGACGACGTTGCGCAGGACTTCGGGAACATCGGCCACTGCGTCCATGGCGTTGAGCACAAGATTGATGAGCACTTGCTGGATCTGGACCCGGTCACCGACTATCGTAGCGGCGGTCGCTGCCGGCCGGATGTCGAGCGTGACGCCTCGCCGCTTCGCTTCGCTGCGAATGATCGGCTCCAGATTGGTCAGGAGTGCGTTGAGTTCGACCAGTTCCTTTTCATAGACATTCTTGCTGAGCAGTTCCCGCAGGCGATGGATCACTTCGCTGGCACGCAGGTCGTCGCGGCGAATGTCGGCGAGAATCCCGCGCAGTTCGTCGCGTCGATCCGTGCCGGACTCGAGGATGAGGTCCGCGGCGTCCGTGTTGCTCAGGATTGCGCCGAGTGGCTGGTTGATCTCGTGCGCGATCGCGCCCGTCAGTTCCCCAGCCATCGCAAGGCGTGATGCACGCGCAAGATCGACGCGTTGCGCCAGCTCGGCCTGCTCGGCCACGCGGCGCCGGCGATGCTGATTGAACAGTGCCGTGATAAGCAATGTCTGTGCGATGATGACCGCCAGCGCAAGGGCAATTTGCCACCAGTATTCGCGCCAGACGGGGATGTTCGCGAACCTGATGTCGCATCCGTCAGGCAGGCGCCGTTCATTCAGCGTCCAGCGCTGCAGCGCACGGGCGTCGGCAACGCATCGGTTGGGCACGGTGAGCACGGCTCGGTCCGGAGGAGGAGGCCCGCCGGCCAGCGCCTCTCGAATACGTTGCCCGATGAGCCGTCCGTGTTCTGCGTATGACTCGGCCATGCCGGCCACCATCCCGAATCCCAAGTAGGTTTCAGCAACGCCGTACACGGGCGCGGCCGAACGGGCGCTGATCGCATGCAGAACTTCGCGCGGCGTGGACGGTCGGCCCAGGCGATCGCGAAACTGGGCGAGATAGAGGACGATCGTGTCAGCGGGCTCGGCTGCTACCGTGGAGACCAGTTCCGGCAGCGGCAGACCGATGAGGAATTCGGCGGGCGGCAACCCCGTCATGCTCGAGAGTTCCAGCCTTGCCTGTTGCGCGGATATATGGTCCAGCTCCGATGCACCGGACACGACAACGATACGTCGCGCGTCGGGCTGCAGGCGTCGGGCAAGGTTAACGGTTCCGCTGAAGTCCAGCGATGTCACCACCGCTCTTGCGTCGGCTGGAAGCCCTTCGGATTCGAACACCTCCCCGGGCCAACCGGAAAACACCACCCGCGCGCCAGGCCAAAGCTGCGCACCGTGCCGTCTGAAGAACTCGAGTGCGGATCGGCTGACCGCCACGACCACGTCGATCCTAAGGCCGTTGTACTTCTCGGCAAAATAGGCGGTCAACTCGGGCTCAAACGACTCGATGCGGAAGCGCTGTGCATCAAGTGGCTGGGAAAAGAGCACGACGGGTCTAGCGTCTTCCTGGGTCAGCGCCGCGCGCATCGCGTTGTCGATCTCGAGATAGGCCGGAAGGTAGGGATCCGTGCCGTTCAGAATGACAACGCGAGCCTCTTCCTCGGCTGCATGCGCCGATACTGAGGTCATGCATAACCCCGCGAACATGGCCTGCAGGCATGCTGCGGCAAGTATCCATTGTCTTGCTGATCGCAGCACGGCGCTTCCGGAAGCTCCCGCCAAGATTGGTGCCGGCAGTAGGAATTGAACCCACGACCAACGGTTTACAAAACCGCTGCTCTACCCCTGAGCTATGCCGGCGCGGGCATCATTCTACCGCGACGTGTTTCATTTGACCGGCGGCGCGGCGCGGCGCAGTTCGTGCGCGCGCAGCCAATGCAGGACACGGCGGCGAAACGCGCTGGTGGTGACGGCATGCAGGGCGTGCCTTGCCATTGCCTGCAGCCGGTTACGCGACGCGGCGCGCGCGCGCGCACCTGCGCTCGCCAAGGCGAACGGCAACGTCGCATAGTGCCGCGCACCCTCTCGCTCCAACAGCATCACATAGTTGTCGATCAGGGCGCGAATCTCGGGTGCCACGCATTCAGCGGCGTCTTCGTTCGCGCGCCGTCCCGCGAATGATGCGGCGGACACCAAGCCGGAATAGTGAACGAAGACGAGTGGTTCGCCGCCGGCACGCAGGGCGCCTTCCACCATCGTCACCGGCCGGCGGAGCATGTTCCACCAGGCAAAGTTCCAACCCGGATGGCGCAGGATCCGGACGCCGTCGAAGAGCCCGGGCACCAGGTCCAGCCAGCGCTGATCGCCCACCATGCCACGTTCGATATCGATGCGGCAGTGATGCAACAGCTTGTCCTGCCACCATCCTAGGAAGCGCTCCGCGGAAGGATCGCGCGACAAGCCGATGAATCCCGCGTTGTAGGCGCCCGCGAGCAAGATGGTGCGCTCGAATTCCCCAACGTCACCGACCCCTTCGCTGGTCAGATGCGGCGTGAGCACGATAGCCGCGTCGTCGAGCACTTCGAGCATCGGTTGCAACGAGGAATAGACGACGACATCCGAATCGAAATAGATCACGCGGTCGAAGCCGCGCCGGAACAGTTCGGCCAGGCCCCACGGCTTGGTCGCAAACGACAGCTCCGCGGGGCCGTAGCGGCGGACGAAACCTGGCATGTCCGGCACAGGTAGGGACTCGAGCGGTATGACTTCGAACGGCTGTGCGCCCAGGCGCCCGTCCTGATCTCGGTCGGCCAGAACGGCATAGCAGCGCGCCTCGGGCAGGTAACGGGCGACGCTGGCCAACAGCACGCGTGCGCGGTGCATGTGGCTGCACGTGACCACGGTGACGACGGCAACTGTATGCGCAGCGCCCATCCCGGATGCTCAGGAACGATAGAACTACTTGATGATCTGCAGGTGCGACGAACGCGCCTTGGACTTGCGGCCTTCCTTGGGCGCGTCGGGCTCGGCCGGCTCGGGATCGCGCGGTGCAGTCGCCGCCACCAGCGACGCCACCGGATCCTGGGTGCCGGAGAAGGCGAAGCCGTAGCCGGTCTCCTTCGCGAAGATGCCCGTGACCGCGCTCATCGGCACGGCGACTTCCTGCGACGCGCCGTTGAAGCGCGCGGTGAACTGCACCCATTCGTTGTCGATCGTCAGCTTGCGCGTGGCGGTCGAGCTCACGTTGAGCACGATCTCGCCGTTCTTGACGAAGCTCATCGGCACGCGCGTTTGCGCGTTCACCTTGACGGCGAGATAGGGCGAAAGCGCGTTGTCCGCGCACCATTCGCAGATGGCGCGGATCAGGTACGGCTTGGCGGATTGCTCGGACATGGGGGCAGGATACTACGCGTGCCGGCCGCTAGGTCAAGTCGGCACCCGACTCGGCCTCCGCACGGCCGGGGCCGTTCGGACGTCGCGTCGTCGGCCGGGTGTCGCTCGCGCGGCGACGCGCCCTTCGGGCCTTAGCTTCGCCCGCCGCGCTCACGACTATTTCCGCATGCCGCGCTCGGCCGACGTAAGCGCCTCGGAGAATGCCGGGCGCGAGAACAGGCGCTCGGCGTACTTCATCAGCGGCGCGGCCTGCTTGCCCATCTGGATGCCGTAGTAGTCGAGTCGCCACAGGAGCGGCGTAATCGCGACGTCGAGCATCGAATAGTCCTCGCCCAGCATGTGCTTGTGCTTGGCGAACACCGGCGTGATCTGCAGGAGCGAGTCGCGGACCAGGCCGCGCGCCTTCTCGGCGCTCTTCTGGTTGTTGCCTTCCAGGGCGTCGATGTGGACGAAGAGCTCCTTCTCGAAGCGGTGCAGGAAGAGGCGTGCGCGCGCGCGCATGACCGGGTCCGCTGGCATCAACTGCGGGTGCGGGAAGCGTTCGTCGATGTATTCGTTGATGATGTTCGACTCGTGCAGCACGAGGTCGCGCTCGACGAGCACGGGCACCTGGTTGTACGGGTTCATCACCGCCAGGTCCTCGGGCTTGTGGTCCAGGTCGACGTCGATGATCTGGAAATCCATCCCCTTCTCGTGCAGCACGATGCGGCAACGCTGGCTGAACGGGTCGGTGGTCCCGGAATAGAGGGTCATCATGGTCTGGTCCTTCTGCGCGTCAACCGCGCGCGATCTCATTGCATCGATTGCGCTGCGGCCGCTCATGCCAAAGCGGGCGTCCGCACCGCCTGAAAGGAACGGGGCACGAACGTCGCTCGTGCCCCGCGCCGGCGTGGGTAATTGGGCCGGGCTTAGTGAACGTCCTTCCAATAGGAACGCTTCAGCGCGTAAGCAAAAGTGAAGAGCACGCCCAGGTAGATGAGGACGATGATCCCCAGGCTGATCCGCTTGTTCTTGTCGGGCTCGGCCATGTAGTCGAGATAGTTCACGAGGTCGGCGACCCACGACTGGTACTGCACCGGCGTCATCGTGCCGGGCGCGTCGGGATCGGGCTGCACGGTGAGCACGAGCCACTTGCCGTCCTTGCCTGGCTCCAGCTTGCTAAGCCCCTTGACGGCGATGGCCCCGGCGATCGCCGCTTCGTGATCCTCGTACTCGGTCTCGACGAGCTTGGCCCCGCCGGACAATTGCCATGCGACGTGCGGCATGCCGACGTTCGGGAAGACCAGGTTGTTCCAGCCGGTTGCCGAGTTGTCGTCGCGGTAGAAGCCCAGGAAATAGTTGTAGAGCCAATCGCTGCCGCGCACGTGCGCCTCGACGGACAGGTCGGGCGGAACGGTGCCGAACCACACTTTGGCATCCGCCGGCGCCATCGCGGCGACCATCGTGTCGCCGATCTTCTGGCTGGCGAACATGAGGTTGTCCTCGACCATCGCCGCGTCGATGCCGAGGTCCGTCAGCCGCTTGTAGCGCATGTACTTCGCGCTGTGGCAGTTGAGGCAGTAGTTGGTGAAGTTGCGTGCGCCTCGCTGCAGCGACGCGGCGTCGAGGCGGTTGACGGGCGCAGGCTCCATGCGCAGATCGGCGCCGCCGGACGCGAGCGCCGCGCCCGATACCGCCAGCAGCGCGGCCGCGAGAAGGCAGACGAGCTTTGTCATGCTTACGTCACCCTTTCCGGAACCGGCCTGGTCTTGTCCCGCGCCGTGTACCAGGGCATCAGGATGAAGAAGAGGAAATAGACGATGGTGAGCACGCGCGAGACCACCGTGGCCTTGTCGGCCCCGTAGAACGGGAAGCCGTCGGCGAACTGCCCCCACACGGTGACCGGCACCACGCCCAGGTACCCCAGGATCAGGAAGGCGATCACGAACACGGTCAGCCACGATTTGTACAGAGTGCCGCGGTAGCGGATCGACTTCACCTTGCCGCGGTCCAGCCACGGCAGCGCGAAGAAGACCATCACCGCTGCGCCCATCGCCAGCACGCCGTAAAACTGCGTCGCCGGCAGCAGCGGGAACAGCTTGGACGGAACGGCGCGCAAGATGGCGTAGTACGGCGTGAAGTACCACACGGGTGCTATGTGCTCGGGCGTCTGCAGCGGGTTGGCGGGGACGTAGTTGTTGGCCTCGAGGAAGTACCCACCCATGTCCGGCACGAAGAACATGATGATCGAGAACACCAACAGGAAGAAGATCACGCCGACGATGTCCTTGATCGTGTAGTACGGATGGCTGTAGATGCCGTCGAGCGGCAGGCCCGTCGCCGGATCCTTCGCCTGCTGCTTGATCTCGATGCCGTCGGGGTTGTTGGAGCCCGTCTCGTGCAGCGCCATGAGGTGCGCGGCGACCAGGCCCAGCAGCACCAGCGGCACGGCGGCGACGTGGAACGCGAAGAAGCGATTGAGCGTGATATCCGAGATCGTGTAGTCGCCGCGGATCCACTGCGACAGGCCTTCACCGATGAACGGGACCGTCGCGAACAGGTTCACGATCACCTGCGCGCCCCAGTAGGACATCTGGCCCCACGGGAGCAGGTAGCCGAAAAACGCCTCGGCCATCAGGCACAGGTAGATGAGGCAGCCGAAAATCCACGTCAGCTCGCGCGGCTTGCGGTAGCTGCCGTACAGCAGCGCGCGGAACATGTGCAAGTAGACGACGATGAAGAACATCGACGCGCCGGTCGAGTGCATGTAGCGGATGAGCCAGCCCCAGTCGACATCGCGCATGATGTACTCGACGGACTCGAACGCGCGCGGCCGCGTCCGGCTTGTAGTTCATCGTGAGCATGATGCCGGTGACGATCTGCAGCACCAGCACGAACGCCGCGAGCGAGCCGAAGTAGTACCAGAAGTTGAAATTCTTCGGGGCGACGTACTTGCCCCACTGGCTTTCCCACAAAGCAGTCAGCGGAAAGCGCGCGTCGATCCAGTTCAGTATTTTCTGCATGCGGCGCTCCGTTCACGCTTCCTTGCCGTCGTCGCGGACGCCGATGGCGATGCGCGTGTCGGACAGGTACTTGTGTGGCGGAATGACGAGATTCCACGGCGCGGGCACGCCCTTGTACACGCGGCCGGCCAGGTCGAATTTCGACTGGTGGCACGGGCAGAAGAAGCCTCCCAGCCAATCGGGACCCAGGTCCGCGGGAGCGACTTCCGGGCGGTACGTCGGCGAGCACCCCAGGTGCGTGCAGATGCCCACCGCCACCCACATGGCTTCCTTGATCGACCGGTGCTCGTTCTTGCAGTTCGCGGGCTGCTGCGACGCGTCGGAATTCGGATCGGCGAGCCTGGGGTCGAGCTTGGGCAGCGAATCGAGCATCGGCTTCGTGCGATTGACCAGCCAGCACACCTTGCCGCGCCATTCGACGTCGATCTTCTGGCCCGGCTCGATCTTGCTGATGTCGACCTCGATCGGCGCGCCGGCGGCCTTGGCGCGCGCGGACGGCCAGAACGACATCGCGAACGGCACGACGGCGGCCGCCACTCCCACGCCACCCACGACACTGGTGCCGATCAGCAGGCGGCGCCGGGTCTTGTCCACGGCGTTGCCCGCATGGTTGTTCAGCGCAGCTTCGGCCATCCTCATTTCCCCAATGCGTATCCCAAGAAGCGCGGAAACCGAAGGCGTCCCTCCCGGTGGAGGAACGCCTGTCAGTCGCCAATAGGCGCGGCGCGTTCGCAAAAGCTGTGGATTATACGGGATTTGCCACGTCTGCCGGAAGCCTCGGCACCAAAATGGCCCCGAATGTGCTGTCGAATCAGACGCTTGGACGCCACGTCGCCGCCGGGAGCGTAAACCGCTCAGGCGGCCGGAAATGCCGCAATCTATACTTTCGCCATGCTTCGCCGAATCTGGCTCTTTTTCGCACAGGCCTGCACGCTCTGCGTGGCCGCATTGTTCGTCGTGTCGACGCTGCGCCCCGACCTGCTGCCGCGGTTCACCGGCCGCGTCGGCAACGTGATCGTCACGCAGGAAACGACGACACCCGTCGTCGCGGCGAAAGTGGCTTCGTACGCCGACGCCGCGAAGAAGGCGATGCCGGCGGTGGTGAACATCTATACCAGCAAGGAAGTGAGCACGCGCAATCCGCTCGCCGACGACCCGTTGTTCCGCCGCTACTTCCCGGACCTTTCCCGCCCCGCGACGCAGCGCCAGACGAGCCTGGGGTCGGGCGTGATCGTCTCTCCTGACGGCTACGTAATCACCAATCACCACGTGATCGAGAACGCCGACGACATCCAACTCGTGTTGAACGACGGCCGCCGGTTGAGCGCCAAGGTCCGCGGCACCGACCCGGAATCGGACATCGCGGTGCTCAAGGCCGATGCGACGAACCTGCCGGCGATCACGCTCGGCCACGCGGAGGACCTGCAGGTGGGCGACGTCGTGCTGGCGATCGGCAATCCTTTCGGATTCGGCAACACGGTGACCTCCGGCATCGTCAGCGCGTTGGGCCGCAACTACCTGGGGCTCAACAATTTCGAGGACTTCATCCAGACCGATGCCGCGATCAACCCGGGCAATTCGGGCGGCGCGCTGATCGACACCGCCGGTAACCTGATCGGCATCAACAGCACGATCTATTCGCAGACCGGTGCCTCGAACGGCATCGCGTTCTCGATTCCCGTGTCGCTGGCGCGCACGGTGTTCGAGCAGATCATCCGCGACGGCGAGGTCACGCGCGGCTGGTTCGGCGTCGAGCCGCAGCCGCTCACGCCCGATCTGGCGCAGTCGCTGGCGATCGCTCCCGCCGAAGGCGTCCTGATCCGCAGCATCCAGCATGGAGGCCCGGCGGAACGCGCGGGAATGCAGGTGCGCGACGTCGTCGTGGACGTGGGAGGCAAGCCCACGCACAGCGTGCCGCAACTGCTGGCGCGCATCGCCGAATTGGCGCCCGGGTCGAATGCCAAGGTGCGGCTGGTTCGCGACGGCAAGCCCGTCGACCTCGACGTGACGGTCGGCAAGCGGCCCAAGGCACCCGAGTAACCGCAGCGCTGCTTGGTGGCGGGCGGAACCGCCTCGGACTACTTGGTGGCGGGCGGGACCGCCTCGGACTATTTGACGGCGGGCGGAACCGCCTCGGACTATTTGGCGACGGCCTCTTCCTCGGCCGCGTCGGCGTCGGGAACGCTGATGAAGCGTGCGAGCAAGAGCCCCAGCTCGTACAGCAGCCACAGCGGCACGGCAAGCATCAGCTGCGACACGACGTCGGGCGGCGTGAAGATCGCGCCGACGATGAAAGCGCCGACGATCGCATACGGGCGGACGGACCTCAGTTTGTCCAGGCTCACCACGCGCATCCGCACCAGAACGACGATCACGACGGGCACCTCGAACGTGATGCCGAAGGCGATGAACATCGTGAGGACGAACGACAGGTATTTCTCGATGTCGGTCATCATCGTCACCCCGGCGGGCGTGTACCCGGCGAAGAAGCTGAACATCACCGGGAACACGAAGAAGTAGGCGAAGGCCATGCCGATGATGAAAAACACGACGCTCGACGCGATCACCGGCAGGGCCAGGCGCTTCTCGTTGCTGTAGAGCCCGGGCGCGACGAAGGCCCACGCCTGCCACAGCACGTACGGCAGTGCAATCAGGAAGGCGGACATCAGCGTCACCTTGAGCGGCACGAGGAACGTGCCGGTGACGTCCGTGGCGATCATCTGCGCACCGCTCGGCAGCGCGCGCAGCATCGGCCGGGCAAGCAGCGCGTAGATCTCCTTCGACCACGGGAACAGTACGACGAAGACCACGAGCACGGCGATGATCGAATGCATGAGGCGCGAACGCAACTCGACTAAGTGCGACAGGAACGTGTCCTGAGCCGCGGTTTCGGATGTGGGGTCGGCCATCGGGGCGCGGCGCTAGATCTTGTCGAATCCGGGCAGCGAATTCTGCCGCGGCTCCGTCGGCGCGGCGTCGCCAATACTCGCGCCCGGCTCGTTGGCGCGCGAGGCGAGATCGGGCGGCGGCGTCCCCGGCGGGTCAGCCGGCGATGTCTCCGTGCCGGCGGCGTTCAGCTGGGCCTCGACGTCGCGCACGCCCGCGTGCACGTTCCGCGCCGCGGATTCGACCGATGTCTTGAACTCCTGCGCGGCGCCTTGCACCTGCTGTTGCAGCTTGCGCAGCTCGTCGAGTTCCATTTCGCGGTTGATGTCGGCCTTGACGTCGCTGACGTACCGTTGCAGGCGCCCGAACAGGAGCCCCATCGTCCGCGCAGCCTTGGGCAGCCGCTCGGGCCCGATGACGATCAGCGCCACAACGGCGATGAGGACGATTTCGGAAAAGCCAACGTCAAACATGCGCCGATGAATTCCCCGAGGAGCCTACGACCGCGTCGTTTCCTTCTTCACTTCGGCGTCGATCGTCTGACCGGGAATCTGCTGCGCCGGCGTGGCATCGGCGGCCGTGGTTCCGGCGGCGCCATCGGCGTCGGTCTTCATGCCTTCCTTGAACCCCTTCACCGCGCCACCCAAGTCCTGTCCGATGTTGCGCAGCTTCTTGGTTCCGAATATCAGCACGACGACGACCAATACGATCAGCCAATGCCAGATGCTCAAGCCACCCATGATGATTCTCCTTTGCTCACTTCGGCCGCCGGATCATTGGACCCAGGAGCTCCGGGCCGCCGATCACGTGGACATGGACATGCTGGACTTCCTGTTGCCCGACACGGCCGGTATTGACGATCGTCCTGAAGCCATCGCCGGCGCCCTGCTCCTTCGCGAGCTTTCCCGCCAGCGCCAGGATTTTGCCCAGCACCGGCGCATCGTCAATCGTGGCGTCGTACAGCGTCGCGATGTGCTTTTTCGGCACGATCATGAAATGCACGGGCGCCAATGGCCGGATGTCGTGGAACGCGAGCACGTCGGCGTCCTCGAACACCTTCCTGCCCGGAATTTCGCCGCGCACGATCTTGCAGAATATGCAGTTCGGATCCGATGCGTTCATCTTAAATTCCGTCGCCAAGAGCCCCGGCTCGCGTCGGTGGCAGGTCGATCGGCGGTTCGTCAGCGCGAGGCCTTCTCGGAGTGGCCGGACATGCCTTCGCGCCGCGCCAGTTCCGCCAGCACGTCGGCGGGGCCCAACCCATGCCATGCGAGCAGGACCAGGCAATGGAACCACAGGTCCGCCACTTCGGCGGCGATACGGATTTTATCACCGTCCTTCGCCGCCATGACCGTTTCCGTCGCCTCCTCGCCGATCTTCTTCAGAATGGCGTCATCGCCTTTCGCGAACAGCGCGGCCACGTAGGACGCCGCCGGATCGGCGCCTTTGCGCGACTCGATCGTCGCGGCAACGCGCGCCAAGACATCCGATGCGGAAGGGGAATCAGCCATCGCCGTAAATGGTCTTGGGATCCTCGAGGACGGGTTCGACATCATGCCACGCGCCGTTTTCGAGGCGCTGGAAGAAACAACGCTCGTGGCCAGTGTGGCAACTGATGCCGCCTTCCGGTTCGACGATGATGAGGAGCGCATCGCTGTCGCAGTCGAGGCGGATCTCGCGCACGCGCTGCACGTGGCCGGAAGCTTCACCCTTGCGCCAGAGCCTGGCCCTGGAGCGCGACCAGTAATGCACCTCGCGTGTCGCGTGCGTGCGCTCGAGCGCCTCGCGATTCATCCAGGCCAGCGTCAGCACGCGCAATGTCCGCGCGTCCTGCGCGATGGCCGGCACCAGTCCCTGCTCGTTCCAGCGCACGGCCTCGAGCCAGGACATCAGGCCATCCTCATTTCGAGGCCGGCCGCCGCCATCACGGCCTTGGCCTGCCGGATCGTGAATTCGCCGTAGTGGAAAATGCTGGCGGCCAGCACTGCGTCCGCGCCGCCGACCCTGATGCCGTCGACCAGGTCATTGAGATTGCCGACGCCGCCCGACGCGATGACCGGCACGTCGACCGCCTCGACGACCATCCGCGTCAGCTTCAGGTCGAACCCCGTGCGCGCGCCGTCGCGGTCCATGCTCGTCAGAAGGATCTCGCCCGCGCCCTGCGCCGCCACTTCCCGCGCCCAGTCGACGGCGTCGATGCCGGTCGGCGTGCGGCCGCCGTGGATGTAGACCTGCCATTCGTCGACCGCGCACTTCTTGGCGTCGATCGCGGCCACGATGCACTGCGCGCCGAAATGCGACGACGCTTCTCCGAACAGTTCCGGATTGGCCACTCCCGCGGTATTGATGCTGACCTTGTCGGCGCCGGCATTGAGTAGCGCGCGGATGTCGGCGATCGTCGACACGCCGCCGCCCACCGTCAGCGGGATGAACACCTGCGAGGCCACCGCCTCGATCATGTCGTACAGGAGGCCGCGCTTTTCGATGCTCGCGCGGATGTCGAGGAACGCGAGTTCGTCGGCGCCCTGCTCGTCATAGCGCCGCGCGACCTCGACCGGATCGCCGGCGTCGCGCAGGTTCACGAAGTTGATGCCCTTGACGACGCGGCCGTCCGCGATGTCGAGGCAGGGAATGATGCGTTTGGCGAGGCCCATATCAGCGATCAGCGGTCACGACGAACGCCTGGAGTCCGGCGCAAGGAAGGTCAGCCGCCGCGCGCGGCCTTGAGCGCTTCCTTGAAATTGAGCGTGCCTTCGTAGATCGCGCGGCCGGCGATGGCGCCGATGATGCCGTCGGCCTCGTGCGACGCGAGGCGCTCGATGTCGGCAATCGTCGACAGTCCACCGGAGGCGATGACCGGCACCTTGATCTCGCGCGCCAGCTTGACCGTCGCCTCGATGTTGACGCCGGAGAGCATGCCGTCGCGCCCGATGTCCGTGTAGATGATGCCCTCGACGCCGTAGTCCTCGAACTTCCGCGCCAGGTCGACGACGTCGTGCCCGGTCATCTTCGACCAGCCGTCGGTGGCGACCTTGCCTTCCCGCGCGTCGAGCCCCACCAGGATGTGCCCGGGAAACGCCGAGCATGCGTCGTGCAGGAAGCCGGGATTCTTGACCGCGGCGGTCCCGATGACGACGAAGCTGATGCCGTCGTCCAGGTAGCGTTCGATCGTGTCAAGGTCGCGGATGCCGCCGCCCAACTGCACGGGGATCTCCTCGCCGATGACGCTGACGACTTCGCGGATGGCGAGCTCGTTCTTGGGCTTGCCGGCGACCGCGCCGTTCAGGTCGACGATGTGCAGCCGCTGCGCGCCCTGTTCCAGCCAGTGCTGGGCCATCGCGGCCGGGTCCTCGGAGAACACCGTGACCGACTGCATGTCGCCCTGCCTCAGGCGCACGCAATGACCGTCCTTGATGTCGATGGCGGGAATGATCTGCATGGCGGCAGCAGTGTGGAAACTGGGGGGAGCTGCGAGGGGGTGACGCTATGGGATTGCGAAAGGTGGGTGCCGGATGAGAGGCCAGGCGCGCCGTCAGGCGCGTCCGTCCCAGGCGACGAAATTGGCCAAGAGCGAAAGTCCTGCGTGCTGACTTTTTTCCGGGTGGAATTGGATAGCGAAGATATTAGCCCGCGCAATCGCGCAAGTAAACGGCGCCGGATAGGAAGTCGTGGCAGCCGTCAGCGAAGGATCGTCCGGCACCGGATGAAAGCTGTGGGCGAAATAGAACCGGGCGCCCTGCTCGATGCCCTGCCAGAGCGGGTGCGCTCGCGTCTGGTGCACGGGGCTCCAGCCCATGTGGGGAACCTTCAGTCGTTCGCCGCTCCCGTCGATCATGCCGGCATGGCGAAAGCGCTCGACGCGCCCGCGCAGGACGGCGAGACCGGGAGTGGGTCCTTCCTCACTCACGTCGAAGAGCATCTGCAGGCCCAGACAGATTCCCAGGAACGGACGCGTCGCCGCAGCTTCCAGCACCGTGGATTTGAGCCCGCTGTCGTTCAGTCCCCGCATGCAGTCCGGCATGGCGCTCTGGCCGGGCAGCACGACGCGCCGCGCCGACAGGATCTCCGAAGGGTCCGACGTGACGACCACGTGACGGTCCGGCGCGACATGCGCGAGCGCCTTGGCGACAGAGCGCAGGTTGCCCATGCCATAGTCGATGACGGCGATATCGGGCATCTGGATTCTGGAATGTCGAGGTGCGCCCGGAGAAGCGGCGGGCGGCGGAAAGACGCCGGATTCGGATCCCTAGAGGGCGCCCTTGGTCGAGGGCAGGACGCCGGCCGCGCGCGGGTCCCGGGCACACGCCATCCGCAGCGCGCGCGCGAACGCCTTGAACACCGTTTCCGCCTGGTGATGGGCGTTGTCGCCGCGCAGGTTGTCGACGTGCAGCGTCACCTGCGCGTGATTCGAGAATCCCTGGAAGAACTCGTGCGTCAGGTCGACGTCGAACGTGCCGATCATCGCCCGCGTGAAAGGTACGTGATATTCGAGCCCCGGCCGGCCGGACAGGTCGATCACGACGCGCGACAGCGCCTCGTCGAGCGGGACGTACGCGTAGCCATAGCGGAAGATGCCCGTCTTGTCGCCGATCGCCAACTTGAACGCCTGGCCGATCGTGATGCCGATGTCCTCGACCGTGTGGTGGCCGTCGATGTGCAGGTCGCCCTTCGCGCGGACGGCGAGGTCGAGCATGCCGTGGCGCGCGACCTGGTCCAGCATGTGGTCGAGGAACGGCACGCCGGTCGCCAGGTCGGCGCGGCCGGTGCCGTCGAGGTTCAGTTCGACGGCGATCTGCGTCTCGCGCGTGTTGCGCTCGAGGCTCGCGGTGCGGTGGGCGAATTCCGCGGCTAAGTTTGCAGCTGAGTTGGCAACTGAGTTGGCAAGTGAGTTCATTGGTAGCGTGACAGGGCTTCGAGCAGCGCGTCGTTTTCGGCGGGAGTGCCGATGGTGATGCGCAGGCAGTTCGCGAGCAGCGGATGCCATGCAGCCACATTCTTCACCAGAATGCCCGCGTCGCGCAATGTGGCGAACCAGTGCTGCGCATCCGGAACGCGGACGAGGACGAAGTTGGCCTGCGTCGGAAACACGGCGACGCGGCGCAGGCCCGCCAGCGCCGCCACGACACGCGCACGCTCGCGGCAAATTGTGGCGGCCTGCTCGGCCAGCAGTGCCTCGCTTTCGAGCAGCACCGGAACTATAGCCTGCGTCAGCGCGTTGACGTTGTAGGGCGGCCGGACCTTTTCGATCTCGGAGATCCACGCCGGATGCGCGGCCGCGTAGCCCAGCCGCAAGCCGGCCATGCCGATTTTCGACACCGTGCGCACGACGATCAGGTTCGGGAACTCGAGGACCCGCGGCAGGAACGAGCTGCCGGCGAACGCGTAGTAGGCCTCGTCCACGGCGACGATGCCCGGCGCCGCCCGGATGATCCGTTCGACGGCGGCAGCGTCGAACAGGTTGCCGGTCGGGTTGTTGGGATACGCAAGCCATACCAGTGCCGGTTCCTCGCGCGCGATCGCATCCAGCATCGCGTCGGTGTCGAGCGCGAAATCGGGGCGCAATGGAACGCCGACGTAGCGCGCATTGGCGTACAGCGCGTACAGCCGGTACATGACGAACGACGGATCGGGCGCCAGCACGACCGCGCCGGGGCGCGCGATCACCGTGGTCAGCATCTGCAGGATCTCGTCCGAGCCGTTGCCCACGATCAGCGCAACGTCGTCCGGCAGCGACAGCGAATGCCGGAGTGCCTTCTTCACCGCGTCGGCGGCGCCATCCGGATAGCGATTGACGGCGACGTTGGCGACGGCCGTGGCCATCTGCGCGCGCACGGGCGCGGACAGGCCATAGGGATTCTCCATCGCGTCCAGCTTGATCATTCCCTCAGGCTTAGCGACCGGATAGGCCGACAGCGCGCGGATTTCGTCGCGGATCGTCGCCTTGATGCACGCGGCGACGAGTTCGGGATCGGCGGGGGCCGTCGGTGGTTGCCGGACGATCTTGGCCATTCGTCCTCCGTCAAAGTTCGTCGAGCCGCGCCTCGGCCGAGCGGGCGTGCGCGGTCAGTCCTTCGCCGCGGGCAAGTATCGCCGCGACCTGCCCCAACTTCTGCGCTCCCGCACGGGAGATACGGAGCACGCTCGACCGCTTTTCGAAATCGGAGACGGAAAGCGGCGAGCCGAAGCGCGCGGTGCGGCCCGTGGGCAGCACGTGGTTCGGCCCGGCGCAATAGTCGCCCAGCGCTTCGGACGCGTAGTGGCCGATGAAGATCGCGCCCGCATGGCGAATGGTGTCCAGCAAGCCGTCGGCGTCGGCGACCGCCAGCTGCAGGTGTTCCGGAGCAACGCGGTTGCAGATCGCGCACGCCTCGGCCAGGTCGCGCGTCTTGATGAGCGCGCCGCGGCGCGCGAACGACGCCGCGATGATCGCCGCGCGCGGCATTTCCGCGATCAGGCGCTGCGCGCTCGCGGCGACGCGATCAAGCAGGCCGGCGTCGGGCGTGAGAAGGATGGCCTGCGCCATTTCGTCGTGCTCGGCCTGCGCAAAGAGGTCGAGCGCGATCCAGTCCGGATTGGCCGTCGAATCCGCGATGACGAGAATCTCCGAAACGCCGGCGACCATGTCGATGCCGACGGCGCCGAACACGCGGCGCTTGGCGGCCGCGACGTACGCATTGCCGGGGCCGCAGATCTTGTCGACGGCGGGTACGGTCTGCGTGCCATAGGCAAGCGCGGCGACCGCCTGGGCGCCGCCGATCGCGAACGCGCGCGTGACGCCGGCCAAGTGCGCCGCGGCCAGCACGAGCGGATTGCGCACGCCATCGGGCGTCGGGACCACCATGACGATTTCGCGCACGCCGGCGACGTGCGCGGGAATGACGTTCATCAGCACCGACGACGGATATGCGGCCTTGCCGCCGGGAACGTAGACGCCGGCGCGGTCTAGCGGCGACACGCGCTGGCCCAGTTGCGTGCCGTCGGGCTCGGTTACGCTCCAGTCGCGGCCCTTCTGCTTCTCGTGGAAGCTGCGGATGCGCGCCGCCGCGGTGCCGAGCGCATCGCCCTGCTGCGTCGGCAGCGACTCGTAGGCGGCGTGCATCGCCGCGGGCGTGATTTCCAGCGCGGCCACCGATGGCGCGTCGAGACGGTCGAAGCGTCGCGTGTAGTCGAGCAGTGCCGCGTCGCCGCGGGCGCGAACGTCATTGATGATTTGCGCCACGCTCGCGTCGATCGCGGGATCCTGGCCGGCCTCGAACGTGGTCAGGGCCGCGAGTTCTGCGTCGAATCCGGGCGTGGATGTGTCGAGTTGGCGCAGGACGAGGGGCGCGTTCATCGGGCACTTCCCGCGACGCTCGCCTCGGCCGCGCGGGCGAGCGCGTCGAGCAGCGGCTGCACGACGTCGCGTTTCAGCTTGAGGGCCCCGGGGTTGACCACGAGCCGTGCGCTGATGGGCATGATGTCCTCGACGGCGACCAGGTCGTTGGCCTTCAGCGTGTTGCCGGTGGATACCAGGTCGACGATGGCGTCGGCGAGCCCGACCAGCGGCGCCAATTCCATCGAACCGTAGAGCTTGATGAGATCGACATGCATGCCCTTGGCCGCGAAATGTTCGCGCGCCGTCTTCACGTACTTGGTGGCGACGCGGATCCGCGCGCCGCGTTGCACGGTGCCACTCCAGTCGTACGAGCGCTTGACGGCGACGACGAGTCGGCAGCGGCCTATCCCCAGGTCGAGCGGCTGGAAGAGTCCCTCGCCGCCATGCTCGAGCAAGACATCCTTGCCCGCCACTCCTGCGTCAGCGGCGCCATACTGGACATAGGTCGGGACATCGGTCGCTCGCAGCATCACCAGCGACACGCCGGGACGGTTGGTGGGAAGGATCAGCTTGCGCGAGGTTTCCGGATCCTCCGCAGGCACGATGCCCGCCCGCGCCAGCAGCGGCAGCGTTTCATCGAGGATGCGGCCCTTGGACAGGGCGAGGGTCAGCGTAGGCACGGCAGCCTTGGCGCAAGGGCACGGAGGAAACCCCCGATTCTACTGGAGCGGCAGGATGCGCTGCCTAAGTCAGCGTCCGGTGATCTCCACTGCCAGCGCATCGGCGTCGTAAACCTTCGTCAGCGCCTCGACAATGGCGCGGCCATCGACGGCGATGGCCCGCGCCTTGCGGTCCGTGTATGCATAGCGCGATCCCAGCCCCTCGAGATTGCCGTCGAATATCAGTCCCACCAGTTCGCCATTGCGATCGACCACCGGCGAGCCGGAATTGCCGCCGACGATGTCGAGCGTCGAAACAAAGTTGAGAGGCGTGGCGAGATCGAGATCGCGTTGCCTTTCCAGCCACCTCGAAGGCAAATCGAACGGGGGCTTGCCGCCAAACGCGAAACTTCGCGCGTAGAGTCCCGCAAAGTTGGTCCGGAACGGCATCAGCATGCCGTCTGCGTCATAGCCGGCAACCTTGCCGTAGCTCAAACGCAACGACCCCGTGGCGTCGGGGTAGGCTTCCTTGCCATACAGCCTGAAGCGAATCTTCTCCAGTTCGTCGCTTGCGTGCAGCGTCGGCGTCTCGACCTCGATCGCATAGCGCTTCGCGAGCGGACGCCGGATGGGGTAGACATCGCGGGCGAGCACGACCAGCGGATCGGTCGATGCCAGCACCGCCGCCTTGCCGCCGTCGACCAGTTTCCTGCGCTCGGCAACTTGGTCGAGGTGCGTGCCTTCGATGACTTCCGTCGCGGCGGCCAGCGGCGTCCTGTTGCCCAGCACCCGGACGACAAAAGGATCGTCCTTGCCGAGGAGGTCGACCGCCTCCTGCCAATACCCGGCCAACCGCGCGATTTCCAGGTCTTTGTAGACCGGTTCGTCGGCTGTCAGCTGATGCACGATCCGCGGTACTTTCGATGCGCGGTACTCGGGCAGCCGATCGGCCTCTTCCAGGGTGGCCTCGCTGGCCAGTTCGACGACCTGCCCCGCGGCAGAGAACAATGTCCCGTAGCCATAGCCGACGACCCAGCGGCGCTTGAAGTCGCGCGCCCGCTTTGCGGTGACGACCTCGATGGTCGCCCAGGGATCCGGGTGATCTGCCGTCGCGACGAATCCCTTGCGCAGACGCGCCTCTTCCTCGGTCTTGGCGGCCATCAAATCCGGATCGCGCAGCGCCCGGTATGCCCCCACCATGCCCTTCAGCCAGTTCTCGGTGCCGAAGAGGTCATCGGCGGCGCGCCGTGCGGATTCCGGCGATCCCGCCGAATAGTCCTGCAGCACGCGGCGCGCCCTCTTCGCACTTGCGATCATCAGCGGATAGCTGACGTCGCGGTCGAAGGCAAGCTGCGCGACGGTCAGCAGCCGGTCCGTCGATCCCGGGTGACCTGCGGCAAATATCAGATCTCCCTCCTCGAGCCCGGTCCTCGCCCACTTGAGGAAATGCGGCGACTTGATCGCCTCGCCCTGCTCATAGACTCGCATCAGCGCAAAATCGAGATCGAAGCGCGGGAAGACGAAGTTGTCGGGGTCTCCCCCGAAGAAGCCCAGGCGCGCTTCCGGCGCGAACACCAGACGAATGTCGTTCCAGACCTTGTAGCGATAGAGGTGAAAGGCCGCGCCGCGGTAGAGCGTCACCACTTCGCACCGCATTCCGGTCGTGGCCTTGCATTCGTTCTCGAGCGCGGCGATCACCACGTTGCGCTCCGCGGTCGCCTTCGCGTCGTCGGTCGACTTCACCGCGGCACGAACTTGCGCGGTCACCTCCTCCGTGGATTCGAGTCGCCGCAGTTCCATCCCGGGACAGGTGCGCTCCTGGGCTCGAGTCCGCGCGTGAAAGCCATTGCGGACGAGGTCGTTGCTTGGCGTCGAAAGCGACTGCAGACAGCTCATGGCGACGTGATGATTCGAAAGCACGAGTCCGTTGGCCGAAACGAACGAACCCGACCCTCCTCCGATGCGCACCGAGGCCAGGCGAAGCGCGTCCAGCCATTCGGCGCTCGGCGCGAAGCCATACCGGGCCTGCAATGCCTTGATCGGCGGGCTGTCGAACGTCCATACGCCTTCGTCCGCGCGGGCGAACCCAACCGTTGCCAACACGAGCCCCACCAGCCCGATCAGGTGACATGGTCGAATCCCGCGGCGGCGCGACAGAAGCGAGTCAAACATTTCGTTCACAATGGACGCGGCCCGAGGCGGGGCGTCATTGTCTCTCATACGCGAGATTGCCGGCAACGTACGTCGCGCGAATGGCGCGGTCGTCGCCCAGCGCCATCTGGATCGCCAGCATTTCGTCGAAATCGCGCGCGTAGCGCATCCGGTAGTCGATGAGCGGCGTTGAATGGAGGTCGAGGACCGTGACGTCGGCCTCGCGTCCCGCTTCGATGCTGCCGATGTTGAGGTCGAGGTCCAAGGCGTGCGCCGCACCGCGTGTGGCCAGGTACAGCGCGCACGACGGCGGCAGCGCGTACCCTCCCATCTGCGCGACTTCGCAGGCGGCCTGCATCGTCCGCAGCATCGAGAAATTCGTGCCGCCGCCCAGGTCCGTCGCGAGTGCCACGCGCACAGGACGCGGAGAGCGCTTCGCCGCCTTGAGGTCGAATCGGCCGCTGCCCAGGAAATTGTTGGACGTCGGGCAGTGCGCGAGTGCCGTGTCCGTCGCATGCAGGAATGCGAAGTCCTCGTCGGCGAGGTGGATGCCGTGGCCGTAGATCGTGCGCGGGCCGGTGAGTCCGAAATGGGCGTACACGTCAACGTAGCGCCGGTGCGCGGGAAACAACTCGCGCACCCAAGCCACCTCCGCCAGGTTTTCCGACAGATGCGACTGGACGTGGGCGTCCGGAAATTCGCGCTTCAGCGCACCCGCGGCTTCGAGCTGCGCCGGGCTCGACGTCACGGCAAAGCGCGGCGTGATCGCATAGCCCAACCGACCTTTGCCATGCCAGCGAAGAAGCAGTTCCTTCGACTCGTCATAGCCGCGTTGCGCCGTGTCCGTGAGATCGGCGGGCGCATTCCGGTCCATCAGCACCTTGCCCGCGATCATTCTTATCCCAAGTGCCTGCGCTTCCTCGAAGAGGACGTCGGCCGAGACCGGATGGACGGTGCCGAAGACCGCGGCCGTCGTGATGCCGTGGCGCAGATTCTCGGCGAGATAGACGTTGGCGGCCTCGCGCGCATGGCCGGCATCGGCATAGCGGCTCTCTATGGGAAACGTGTAATCGGCAAGCCAGTCGAGCAGCGCCTTGCCGCCCGCGCCGATCACGGCGACCTGCGGATAGTGGACATGGCCGTCGATGAAGCCCGCCGTGATCAACGCGTTGGCATAGGCGACGACCGGCGTGCCCGAGGGCAGCCGCGCGATCACGTCGCGCGCCGGTCCGCAATCGACGATGCGGCCGCCCGCCATCGCGACGACGGCGTCGGACTCGTAGCGGCGCGTCGCCGCGAGTCCTTCGACGAACGGATCGCCGGAAAAGGTGATGAGAGCGCCGCGAATCGCCGTGACGCCCGCAGGCGATGTCACTGGCGCGCCGTGCGCATGTTCGGCGGCACCGCGACGCCAGCGTTGGTGCGGAAGGGATTGATGTCGACGCCGCCGCGGCGCGTGAAGCGCGCGTAGACCGACAGCGCCTCGCACCGGCAGCGCGCCATGACGTCGACGAAGATGCGCTCGACGCAAGTCTCGTGGAATCCCGGATGGCAGCGGTAGGACACGAGATAGCGAAGGAGCGCCGCGCGGTCGATCGCCGGCCCGCGATAGGCGATCTGCACCGACGCGAAGTCGGGCTGGAACGTGATCGGGCAGAGCGAACGGAACAGTTCGGTCTTGAGCACCTCGTCGACCGCCGGACCGTCGGCGGCGAGCAGATCGGTCGCCAGCTGATAATGCTGGATGGCGACGGGAAGGTCGTCCAGCCGCTCGCCCTGGAGGTCCGCGCAGCGCAGCGCCAGGAACATCGCCGGCGCATCGAGCGCCACCTGGACCGGTCCGCCGGTCGCGCGTCCCAAGTCGCGCTCGATCGTCGCGCGGACTTCCGCGGTGTCGTCGAATCGCGTTTGCGCGAACGCGCCCAGGTAGAGCTTGACCGACTTCGATTCCACGATCGCCGGCGAGTCGGCCGGCACGACGAACGTCGCGATCGCCACCTGCGGCTTGCCTTCGGAATCGAGCCACGACAGTTCATACGCGGTCCACGTATCCGCGCCGGTGAAAGGCAGCGCGCCGGTCACGCCGATTTCGTGGCGCGAAGGCGCCCGCGGCACGGGAAACAGCAACCCCGCGTCATAGGCATCCGGATAGGATGTGGCATGCCCGAGCGGCGCGCCGGCCAATTCATCGCCGAATGTCGTCATTGCCGCACCCGCATGCGCTCGCGCATCACGCGACGCGCGAAATGCGCGCGCCCAGTCCGGACAATTTTTCCTCGATCCGCTCGTAGCCGCGGTCGAGGTGATAGATACGGTCGATCCTCGTCGCCCCTTCCGCCATCAGCCCGGCAATGACCAGGCATGCGGACGCCCGCAGGTCCGTGGCCATCACGTCGGCGCCTGCGAGTTTGTCCACACCCTTGATGATCGCCGTGCTGCCTTCGACTTCGATGTCCGCCCCCAACCGCTTCAACTCCTGCACGTGCATCATCCGGTTCTCGAAGATCGTCTCGGTGATGACGGAGGTGCCCTGCGCGAGCGATGCCAGTGCCATGAACTGTGCCTGCATGTCCGTCGGGAACCCCGGATAAGGCGCCGTGCGCACGTTGACGGCATTTGGCCGGCCCCCGGCGCGGATGCGGATCACGTCCCTGTCCACGGTGAGGGTCGCTCCCGCCTCGCGCAGCTTGTCGAGCACGGCCTCGAGCGAGTCTGCCTGCGCCGTGCGCACCGACACGTCGCCGCCGGCGGCCGCCGCGGCCGCCAGGAACGTTCCCGTCTCGATCCGGTCGGGCATGATCGCGTGGGTCGCGCCGTGCAGGCTCGCGACGCCTTCGATGGTGATGCGATCGCCGCCGGCGCCCGCGATGCGAGCACCCATCGCGGTGAGGCAATGCGCCAGGTCGACGACTTCCGGCTCGCGCGCGGCGTTCTCGAGGACGGTCGTGCCTTCGGCCAGCACGGCCGCCATCATCAGGTTCTCGGTGCCGGTAACCGTCACCAGGTCGAACACGATCGTCGCGCCGCGCAATCGTCCCGTCGCATTGATGTAGCCGTGCTCGAGGTCGATCGTCGCGCCCATCGCTTGCAGGCCCTTTACATGCTGGTCGACGGGCCGCAGGCCGATCGCGCAACCGCCCGGCAGCGAAACACGCGCCTCGCCGCAGCGCGCCAGCAGCGGACCCAATGCCAGGATCGACGCGCGCATCGTCTTCACCATCTCGTAGGGTGCCGATGGCCAGTCGATCCGGCGCGCGTCGAGCGTCACGCTGCCTTTGGTCCCGGTATCGAGCGCGACGCCCATCTGGCTCAACAGCTTCGCCATCGTGTCGACGTCGTTCAGCCGTGGGACATTCGTGAGCGTCAGCGGCTCGGGCGTCAGCAGCGCCGCGCACAGGATTGGCAGCGCCGCGTTCTTGGCGCCGGACACCGTCACGTCGCCGCGCAGCGGCTGTCCGCCTTCGATCAGAAGCTTATCCATGCCGGCGGGTGTCCCACTGCGCAGGCGTGAGCGTCTGCATGGACAGCGCATGAACTTCCTCGCGCATCCGGTCGCCGAGCGTCGCGTAGACCAGCTGATGCCGCTTGATCAGCGACAGGCCCTCGAAGGCAGGCGAAACGATAACCGCTTCCCAGTGCTGGCCGTCGCCGGCAACCTCGACGTGCCTGCAGTCCAGGCCCGCTTCGATCGATTGCTTGATGGATTCCGATGTGGCCATGGCCCTTTCCCGAAGTTACGTTGCAACGTATTGCATCAGTGCCGCAATTTCCAGCCGCGGGCGAGCAGCGTCAGCGCCGTGGCCGACACCGCGACGCAGAAGACCAGGACGACGACGAGGCTGGTCCACGGAGACACGTCGGAGACGCCGAAGAAGCCGTAGCGGAAGCCGTCGATCATATAAAAGAAAGGGTTCCAATGCGACAACGCCTGCCAGAAAGGCGGCAGCGAGTGGATCGAATAGAAGACGCCGGACAGGAAAGTGAGCGGCATGATGACGAAGTTCTGGAACGCCGCCAGCTGGTCGAACTTGTCGGCCCAGATGCCGGCGACGATGCCGAGCGTGCCCATGATGGCGCTGCCCGCGAGCGCGAACGCGATCGCCCACAGCGGATAGGGCATCACGAGGAGCGACGGCTGGAACCACAGCGTGACCGCGAACACGCCCACACCCACCGACAAGCCACGCACCATCGCGCCCAGCACATAGGCCGCGAAGAGGTCGCCGGGCGACAGCGGCGGCAGGAGCACGAAGATGAGGTTGCCGGTGATCTTCGACTGGATCAGCGACGACGAAGAATTCGCGAACGCGTTCTGCAACATGGCCATCATCACGAGACCGGGCACGAGGAACGCCGTGTAAGCCACGCGGCCGTCGTAGACCGACACGCGCCCCTCCAGCACGTGGGAGAAGATGACCAGGTACAAGAGCGCGCTCAATATGGGTGCGGCGATCGTCTGGAAGCTCACCTTCCAGAAGCGCAGCAGCTCCTTGTGGAGGAGCGTGAGCCAGCCGTGGCCGGTGATCGCCCTCATTCTTCACCCGCGCTTGCGGCCTTGGCGTTCATGTCCGGGAGCCCTCCGGTGCCTTCATGATGCGCAGGAACACCTGTTCGAGATCGGTCTCGGCGAGCGCCAGTTCGCCGATCGCGATGCCCTCCTCGCGCAGCGCCGCAAGCAGCGCTTCGAGCTCGGCGTAATTCGTAAGGCCCAGGTAGAACAATCCCAAGTCCTGCCTGACGATCCGCGCAACCCAGGCGACGGGAACGCGCGGCGCCACGAGCCGCACGGTCAGGCCGGCGAACTGCGCGAGCAGGTTCTGCCGCGTATCGAGCGCGACGATGCGACCGGCCTTCAGCATCGCGATCCGGCCGCACAGCGCCTCGGCCTCCTCCAGGTAGTGCGTCGTGAGGATGATCGTGTGGCCATCGCGGTTGAGCTTGCGGATGAAGCTCCACAGCGCCTGCCGCAACTCGACGTCGACGCCCGCGGTGGGCTCGTCCAGCACGATGACCGGCGGCTTGTGCACCAGCGCCTGGCCGATCAGCACGCGCCGCTTCATGCCGCCGGACAGCGAGCGCATGTTGGCGCTCGCCTTCGACGTCAGATCCAGGTGATGCAGGATTTCGTCCAGCCACGCGCCGTTGTTGCGCAGCCCGAAGTATCCGGATTGCATCTCGAGCGTTTCACGGACGCTGAAGAATGGGTCGAACACCAGTTCCTGCGGCACGACACCCAGGTTGCGCCGCGCGTCGCGGTAACTGGTGATGACGTCGTGACCCAGAATCCGCGCCGAGCCGCGATCGGCGCGGGTCAGCCCCGCGAGGATCGAGATGAGCGTGGTCTTGCCGGCGCCGTTGGGTCCCAGCAGGCCGAAGAACTCGCCCTCCTCGACGACCAGCGAAACACCGTCAAGCGCCTGCACGCTGCCGAAGCGGCGCGCGACATCGGTCACGTCGACGGCATGCATTCAGGAATCCGCTTTCGGGAAGGCTTGAAGGGCTGCGGACGCTTTGTCCCGGTCGCCCGACGATGCGATCAACGCGCCAACAGTTCCTCGACGCCATAGACGTGCGCCAGCGCATGGACGCCGGGAGGAATCGCTGCAAACTGGAGCCGCAAGCCTTCGCTGACCGCGCGCCGCTTGACCGCCAGCATCACCGCGAGCGCCG
Source organism: uncultured beta proteobacterium (assembly GCA_963828045.1). GTDB lineage: Bacteria > Pseudomonadota > Gammaproteobacteria > Burkholderiales > Casimicrobiaceae > VBCG01. The sequence goes on from CAWHCM010000002.1 coordinate 863,441, forward strand.
ATGAGTCGGCTTGCGCGAGACCGGCCAGGTCGACTACGCCGGTGGAAGGCAGCGGCAGCTTGCGCGATGCGTCGAATACGGCCGCGGCATCGGCGAACGTCAGTGTGCCGACGTAGGTCCAGCGCCCGTCCGTCGGCACGAATCCACCCGCCGGTTCGCTGCATGCGCACTCGATCATGATTTGCCCGGAGCGCCCTTGCTGTTCTTGTCGGTCAGCGTCTTGATGAGGCCATCCACGCCGCCGCTCTTGATCTGCTCGTTGAATTCGTCGCGGTAGTTGGTGACCAGCGACACGCCGCCGACGATGACGTCGTAGGCCTTCCAGCCCGCCGCCGTCTTGGTCAAGCCATAGTCGATCTGGACCGGCACCTGGCCGGAGCGGATGACCTCGGTGCGCACGGTGACGTCCGTCGCGGCGGGATCGGCGCGCAACGGCTTGTATTCCATCGTCTGGTCGCGATACTGCGACAGCGCGCCGGAATAAGTCCGGACGAGCAGCGTGCGGAATTGATCCACCAGCATTTTCTGCTGCTCCGGTGTGGCCTTCGCCCAGTTGCGTCCCATCGCGAGCGCGGTCATCCGCTCGAAGTCGAAATGCGGCAGGAGCTTGGTTTCGATCACCTCGCGGATGCGCTGCTGGTCGCCGGCCTGCACCTTGGGATCGGTGCGGACCGTCTGCAGCACGTCGCCGGCCACGCGCTTGACCATCACGTCCGGCGCTTCCTGCGCGAGCGACGGCAGTGCCGCGACGGCGAAAACGAGCACAGCGCTGGCGCGAAAAAGTTGCGGAAACCACATCATTCATCGTCCTTTTCTCGCGGCGGATCGCCGTCGTAGACATCGTACTGGCGCTTCTGCAGGTAGGCGCGCCGCACGAACGTGTAGGGGTCGAGCGACGCCTGGTCGATCAGCGACGTCGTGCCGAGCGCCTGCGCGCGCAGGTTGATCGCACCGATGCCGTAGATGACGTTGCGCACCGGCACGTAGGGAAGGTAGCCGACCGGACCGTACCAGATACGGATGAGGCTCCCGGTCCCGTCGCGCACGGTCGTCGGCCCCCACAGCGGAACGAACAGATAGGGCCCCTGCGGGATGCCCCAGTAGCCGAATGTCTGGCCGAAGTCCTCGTTGCCTTTGGGGATGCCCAGGTCCGACGCGATGTCGATCAGGCCGCCCAGGCCCCACATGTTGACGACGATCCGGCCGAAGTCGTTGCCGGCCTTGTCGGTCTTGCCCTGCAGCAGGCTGTTGATGCCGGAAAAGAGATCGTCGATGTTGCCGAACACGTTGGACACGCCCTGGCGCACGAGCTTGGGAACGTAATCGACGTACGCCTGCGCGATGGGCCGCATCACGTGGTCGTCGAGCGGCTTGTTCACCGCGTACATCGCGCGATTGAACGGCTCGAACGGATCGTCGGCGCGACCGGGCGCGCTCGCGCACGCGGACAGGAGCAGCGCCGCCAGCAGCGCGACCGGCGCACGCATGTTCATTTGCTGCCTCATTTGCCACCGCCGTTGCTCGCCTTGTCGAACAGGAACTGGCTGATCAGCTTTTCCAGCACGATGGCGGACTGGGTCTTGGCGATCGTCGCGCCGTCGGCCAGCATGACCGTGTCGCCGCCCGCATCGAGGCCGATATAGACTTCGCCCAGCAGCCCCGACGTCAGGATCGACGCGATCGTGTCCTTGGTGAACTGGTAGCCGTTGTCGATCTTGAGCGCGACGACCGCCTCGTAGGTCTTGGGATCGAGGCGGATACGGTCGACGCGGCCGACGACGACACCTGCGGCCTTGACCGGCGCGCGCAATTTGAGGCCGCCGATGTTGTCGAACCGGGCTTCCAGCCGGTAACTCGGCACGGTGTTGAGCGACGTCAGGTTGCCGACCTTGAGCGCCAGGAACACGATCGCCGCAATTCCGACCGCGACGAAAATGCCGACCCACAGGTCGATCGCCATGCGATTCATCCGCCTATTCCCCTGAACATGAACACGGTGAGAATGAAGTCGAGCGCGAGGATGGCCAGCGATGCCTCCACCACCGTGCGCGTCGTCGCCGACGATACGCCCTCGGCCGTCGGCTTCGCATCGTAGCCTTCGAAGACGGCGATCAGGCTGACGGCTATGCCGAACACGACGCTCTTGATTATGCCGTTGGTGATGTCCGGCCAGAAGTCGATGGCCGCCTGCATGTTGCCCCAGAACGTGCCGTTGTCGACGCCGATCAGTCGGACGCCGACGATGTAGGCGCCGAAGACGCCCATCACCGAGAACAGCGCCGCCAGCAAAGGCATCGAAATGACGCCTCCCCAGAAGCGCGGCGCCACGATGCGCGCGAGCGGGTCCACGGCCATCATTTCCATCGCCGTCAGTTGTTCGGTTGTCTTCATGAGGCCGATTTCCGCCGTGATCGCGCTTCCCGCACGGCTCGCGAAGAGCAGACCGGCGACGACAGGTCCCAGTTCCCGGACCAGCGACAGGCCGACGAAGATGCCGAGCGAATCGCCCGCGCCGTACTTGTTCAGCGTGTCATAGCCCTGCAGGCCCAGCACCATGCCGACGAACATCCCCGAGACCATGATGATGACGAGCGACAGCACGCCGGCGAAATAGATCTCGCGCATCGTCAGTCGCATCCGCCGGAACGCGCCCGGTGAATGGATCAGCACGATGGCGAAGAAGCGCGCCGAGTAGCCTAAGCGCGAGAGGGCGCCGATCGCGCCGGCGCCGACGCGGCGCAGTCCGTTGGCGATCGTGTCAGCCGGCATGGGCGGAGAGTTCCTCGATGTACGCGGGCGCCGGATAGTGGAACGGCACCGGACCATCGGCCGCGCCATCGACGAACTGGCGCACGAACGGGTGCGCCGACGCCTTCACTTCGGCGGGCGTTCCCTGCGCGATGATCCGACCCTCGGAAACGAAATAGAGGTAGTCGACGATCTTCAGCGATTCGTAGACGTCGTGCGTGACGACGATGGAGGTGATGCCGAGCGCATCGTTCAATTCGCGGATCAGTTGACCGACGACGCCCAGCGAGATCGGATCCAGTCCGGCGAACGGCTCGTCATAGAGCACGAGCATCGGGTCCAGCGCGATCGCGCGCGCGAGCGCCACCCGCCGCGCCATGCCGCCCGACAATTCCGACGGATCGAACTGCGCGGTGCCGCGCAATCCGACCGCGTTGAGCTTCATCAGCACCAGGTCGTGGACGAGCTCTTCGGGCAGGTTCGTGTGCTCGCGCAGCGCAAACGCGATGTTCTCGAACACGGACAGATCCGTGAACAGCGCGCCGAACTGGAAGAGCATGCCGATCTTGCGCCGCATCGCGAACAGTGCCTCGCGGTCCATGTCCGGCACCGACTGACCCGCGACCAATACGCGCCCGGTCTGGGGCCGCAATTGGCCCCCGATGAGCCGCAGGATCGTGGTCTTGCCGCAGCCCGAGCCCCCCATGATCGCGACGACCTTGCCGCGCGGGATTGTCATGTCGATGCCGCGCAGCACGGGACGACCGGGGTCGTAGCCGTACGTCACACCGGCTAGCTCGACGGCGTTCTCGGTAGGAAAGGCAGGCGCGGCGGCGGGTGGCCTTGCTGCGTCGGTCACGCGAAGGGTCCAGGACAATGGGGGACGCCGATTGTAGCCTTTGCGTTGCGGCGGCCGCAATGACTCGCGGTCATTTATGGGCTGGGCAACCGGCAACCCGAGGTCCCTCGTCAGCGTTCGAGGAGGCGCCGCTCGGCGAGATCGAGGCAGGAAGGCCTCCCCAGCAGCACCACGACGTCGCCCGCGTCGAAGCGCCAGTCGCCGTCGGGCCGCTGCGAACGCACGCCGCGCCGTCTCACGCCGGTCACCTCGACCAGATTGCCGATCTCGAGTTCGCCCAGCGTCCGGCCCACGGCGCCGGCGCGCGGCGGCAGCACGACCGAATGCAGCCTCGGCTGCAGGTTGTCGGCGGCATCGGCGGTGTCGGTCGCGCCATGGAAGAAGCCTCGAAAGAGACCGTAGCGCTCTTCGCGAATCGTCCGGATGCGCTTCAGCACGCGATTGAGCGGCACGCCGAGCAGCAGCAGCGAATGCGAAGCCAGCATGAGGCTCCCCTCGAGCACCTCCGGCACGACCTCGGTCGCGCCGGCGTCCATCAGCTTGTCCAGTTCCCCGTCGTCGACGGTGCGCACGATGACCGGCAATTCCGGGCGCAGCTCCTGCACGAGGTGGAGGATCTTGAGCGCGGACCGCGTGTCGGCGAACGTGATCGCGAGCGCCTTGGCCTTGGCGAGGCCGCTCGACGTCAGCGCCTCGCGCCGGCTCGCGTCGCCGTAGACGACGGCGCCGCCGTCGGCGGCCGCCTCGCGCACGCGTTCCGGATCCGAGTCGAGCGCGATATAGGGAATGTCCTCGGCCTCGAGAAGTCGCGCCAGGTTCTGGCCGCTGCGTCCGTAGCCGCAGACGATGACGTGATCCTGCCGCGACATCGTTTTCGCCGCGATTTGCGTTACCTGTGCAGCCCGCGCCAGCCAGTCGTTGGCGGTCAGCCTGCGGACGATCGGCTCGGCGAACTGGATGATGATCGGCGACAGCAGCATCGACAGGATCATCGCGGCGAGCACCGGCTGGGTCAGTTCCTTCGGAATCAGCGAGTGTTGCGTCGCCAGCGCCAGCATCACCAGGGCGAGTTCACCGGCCTGCGCGAGATAGAAGCCCGTGCGCAGCGCAATCGACAGCGGCGACCCGAAGAGCCGCGACAGCACGACGATCAGCGCGAACTTGGCGAACACCGGGACCAGCAGCAGCACGACCACGAAGCCGACGCTTGTGAACACCACATCGAGGTCGAGCACCATGCCGACGGTGATGAAGAAGAGGCCGAGAAGCACGTCGCGAAACGGCTTGATGTCCTCTTCCACCTGATAGCGGTATTCGGTTTCCGCGATCAGCATGCCGGCGAGAAAGGCGCCCAGCGCGAGCGACAATCCCAGCAGTTCGGTCAGGCCGCCCAAGCCGAGCGTGACCAGCAGCACGTTCAGCACGAACAATTCGGACGAGCGCTGGCGCGCGACCAAGTGGAACCACATGCGCATCGGCTTCTGGCCGAAGTAGAGTATGAGCGTCAGCGCCACGGCAGCCTTGACGAACGCCAGCCCCAAGTCCTGCATGATGTCGGCCGGCGCGCCGCCCAGCGACGGAATGATGATGAGGAACGCAACGACCGCCAGGTCCTGGAAGAGCAGGATGCCCATGATGTCGCGGCCGTGCGGAGTTCCCAGTTCCATCTTTTCCGCGAGCATCTTGGATACGATGGCGGTCGAGCTCATCGCCAGCGCGCCGCCCAGTACGAACCCCGGTTTCCAGCCGTAGCCCAGCAAGTGAAGGCCGAGCATTGCCGCCGCGGTGGTGATCGTGACCTGCGCCAGCCCCAGCCCGAACACCGTGCGACCCATCGCGCGAAGCTGCGGCAAGCTGAACTCCAGCCCGATCGAGAACATGAGGAACACGATGCCAAAATCGGCGAGCTGCCGCGTGTCCGTGTCGTCGGGCACCCAGCCGAGCGCGTGCGGGCCCACGGCGATGCCGACGATCAGGTAACCCAGGATCGCCGGCAGCCGGACGATGCGACACACCACGACGACGAACACCGCCGCAGCGAGCAGGACGAGAATGAGTTGCAATGTGGACTGCATGGGTCGTCTCAAACCTACCACAACGCCGCTCGGGCGCAGAAAGCTATACTTGTCTGGTGAATGCGCGAAATGACCCGCACACGGGGCAGGCCAGGCTCGCCGCCGATCCGGCGCGCGCGCTTTCGCTTGCCCGCGACGTGCTCGCGACCGAATCCCGCGCGATCATGGCGCTGTCCACGCGCCTGGGCGACCCGTTCGTGGCCGCCGTCGACATGATGCTCAACTGCCGCGGCCGCATCGTCGTCTCGGGCATCGGCAAATCGGGCCACATCGGCCGCAAGCTGGCCGCCACGCTCGCGTCCACCGGAACGCCGGCGTTCTTCGTCCATCCGGCCGACGCGTCGCACGGCGACCTGGGAATGATCACTTCGGACGATATCGTGTTGATGCTGTCCAATTCCGGCGAAACCGACGAGCTGGTCGCGCTGACGCCGCACTTGAAGCGCGAGGGCGCGCGACTCATCAGCCTGACCGGCAACGAGCAAAGCTCGCTGGCGCAGGCGGCCGATGTGCACCTCGACGCGGCCGTCGACACCGAGGCGTGTCCGCTGGGCCTTGCGCCAACGGCCAGCACGACCGCCGCGCTCGCGCTGGGCGACGCGCTGGCGCTGGCGCTGCTCGATGCGCGCGGGTTTTCGGCCGCGGATTTCGCGCGCTCGCATCCCGGCGGCGCGCTCGGACGGCGCCTGCTGACGCGTGTCGCCGACGTCATGCGCACGGGGGGTGCGCTCCCGGTAACCAGGCTCACCGCGACGCTCGCGGACGCGATCGTCGAAATGAGCAAGAAAGGCATGGGCATGACCGCCGTCGTCGACGCCGACGGTCGCGTTGCCGGAATATTCACCGACGGCGACCTGCGCCGCTGCATAGACCATGTCCGCGACGTGGGCGCGGCCCGCGTCGCCGACTTGATGACTCGCACGCCGCGCACCATCTCCGCGGAAACACTGGCTGTCGATTGCGTGGACGTCATGGAATCGGCCCCCAAGGTTTCGCAGCTGCTGGTCGTTGATGGCGAACACCGGCTGATCGGCGCGCTGCACCTGCACGACCTGTTCCGCGCGAGGATCGTGTGATGCCCACCGATGCGCTGGTCCGCGCGCGCCGCGTGCGCCTCCTGACCTTGGACGTCGACGGCGTGCTGACCGACGGCCGCATCTACGTCGACGACCACGGCCACGAGACCAAGGCGTTCTCGGCCCTCGACGGCGTCGGCATCGGCCTCCTGCAGCGCGCGGGGATCACCGTGGCATGGATCACCGGCAGTTCCGCCCCGGCGGTTACCCACCGCGCGCGCCGCCTCAATGTGACGCACGTCGTGCTGGGCGCATCGGAAAAGCACGCGCCGTGGGAGGCGCTGCGCGCGCAGCTCGGATTGGCGCCGGCGGACTGCGCGCACATGGGCGACGACCTTCCCGACCTGGCGATATTCCATGCGTGCGGCTTTGCCGTCACGGTGCCGCACGCTCCCGCGGTGGTGCGCGAGCATGCGCATTACGTCACCGCGCGCGACGGCGGCGCGGGGGCCGTGCGGGAATTGGCCGATTTCATCCTCGCGGCGCAGGGGCGGCACCTCGACCAATCGGTCCCGCCGCCGCGAGCCGCCTAGAAACTTCCCGACAATGGCCGCCAATCGTCCCACCCGCAGCTGGATCGACCGCGCCACCGCATGGTCGCCGGTGCTGTTGCTGGGCGGCCTGGCCGCGCTCACGTGGTGGCTCGACGCGCAGGTGCAGCCGCAGCCGCCGCGCGCTGACGGTTCCACTCGCCACGACCCGGACATCATCGCGGAAGGCGTGCGCGTCCTGAAGCTGGACGCGGAAGGCCATCCGCTGCAAATGCTGTCGGCGCGGCGCGCGCAGCACTTCGCCGACGACCAGACGACGGAGTTCACCGACATCACGCTCGCGGAGACGCGCAGCGGGAAGCCGCCGGTGCGCATCACGGCCAACCAGGCGATACTCACCGGCGATCGCGAGAACGTCTATTTCAAGGGCAATGTGCGCGCGATGCGCGAGGGCACGTCCGCCAAGCCCGGCGAACCGGCATCCGGCCCGCTCACGCTGACCACCGAATACCTGCACGTGTTGCCCAACGTGGACAGAGCGACCACGGACAAGCCCGTGACGATCACCGACTCGCGTGGGATAATAAATGCGACGGGGATGGAGGCCGACAGCAAGGCCGGCACGATCAAGTTCGAGTCCCACGTCAGCGGACGGATGGAACCCAGGAAATAGCCGATGACGAGCACCGCGTCCTTCCGCGCCCGCATCGCCATGCGTCGCGCATTGCCGTCACCGCGCTTGTGCATGGTCCTCTGCTTCGCGCTTTGCTGCGCGGCTTCCCTGCACGCGGAAAAGGCGGATCGCGACAAGCCCATCGACTTCCAGGGCGACAGCGGCGGCGGCAACAACCAGACCAAGGAGGGTGAACTCACCGGTCACGTGATCATCACGCAGGGCACGATGACGATCCAGGCGGATCGCGTCACGTTCAAGCAGAACCCGGACAACTCGCTGTCGGCGACGGCCTATGGCAATCCGGTCCGCTTTCGCGAAAAGCGCGACGGCGCCGACGACTATTACGAGGGTTACGCGCAGCGCATCGTCTACGACGGCGAGAAGCGCTTCATCGAACTCTTCGATAACGCGCTCCTTAAGAAGACCGGCGACGAGATACGCAGCAACTACATCTCCTACAACGCAGCGACCGAGAAATTTTCGGCGGAAGGGCGCCCTGACGCCAAGCCGCCGGCGCCCGGCGACACGCCGCTGGGCGCGCGTGTGCGCGGCACGTTTCAGCCCAAGAGCGACGAAAAGTCGGACAAGCCGGCCGCCAAGGACTCGGCAGCCACGACGAAGGGCAAGGACTCGGCCGCCGCCTCGAAGGCCGACCCCGCGAAAGACAAGGGCGCGGCCGCGAAAGCCGCAGCACCACTGACGCTCACGCCGTCCGGAGATTTGGCGCCCGCGAAATGAGCAAGCTGTCGGCGGCTCATCTTCGCAAGCGCTACAAGGCGCGCACGGTCGTCCACGACGTGTCGCTCGACGTCGCCAGCGGCGAAGTCGTCGGGCTGCTCGGCCCCAACGGCGCCGGCAAGACCACGTGCTTCTACATGATCGTCGGGCTGATCGCCGCCGACGGCGGCCGCATCGAGCTGGACGGCGAGAACCTGTCGCGCCTGCCGATACACCGTCGCGCGCGCCGCGGCTTGTCCTACTTGCCGCAGGAAGCGTCGATCTTCCGCAAGCTCACCGTCGCCGAGAATGTCCGTGCGATCCTCGAATTGCAGGACCTGGACGCCGACACGCTGTCCAACCGCCTCGACGCGCTGCTGGAGGACCTGTCGATCTCGCACCTGGCCGAGGCGCCGGCCATCTCGCTGTCGGGCGGCGAGCGGCGGCGCTGCGAGATCGCCCGCGCGCTCGCCACCCGCCCCCGCTTCATCCTGCTGGACGAGCCGTTCGCCGGCGTGGACCCGATCGCCGTGCTCGACATCCAGAAGATCATCGGCTTCCTCAAGGACCGCGGAATCGGCGTGCTCATCACCGACCATAACGTCCGCGAGACGCTGGGCATCTGCGACCGCGCCTACATCATCAACGAGGGCCGGGTTCTGGCCTCCGGCGTGCCGGGCGAGATTGTCTATAATGAGGACGTTCGCAAGGTCTACCTGGGCGAACACTTCCGGCTTTAGGAGCCTGTCGGACTGGGTTTCGCGTATGCGACGGAATGCGGTTTGGGCGCAGATCAAGGCGAGAGCCCGAGAGCATATCGAGAATATGGTGAGGGCGAGCAACGCAGAAGGTGCCAAGTGAGGCGCCCAAAGCGCCCCGTCCCTTCGCTCATTTGGGTATTGCTGGGCCAAAAAGCGTGTCTGCTTTGTTGCTCAGCGTGCGAATATGCATGATATTCGACGTGCCTCGCGCCTCGCATCCATCGCTTTTTGGCCCAGCAACGCATACGTGAAACCCAGTCCGGCAGGCTCCCAATTGAGCACCAAGGCGCAATGAAGCAGACGCTCCAGCTCAAGCTCACGCAGCATCTGACGCTGACTCCGCAGTTGCAGCAGTCCATCCGGCTGCTCCAACTGTCGACGCTCGAACTCAACGCGGAAGTCGACCGGATGCTGCAGGAGAATCCGCTGCTCGAGCGGGAGGAGGGCGACGAGGATACGCCGCCGCAGGAATTCCCGCTGGCGGGAACGGCGCCGGGCCCCGTTACCAGCGAACGCGTCACGCGCGACGAAGGCGACAGCGACGGCGATGGCGACGGCATGCAGGGCGTGGATGCCGCGCCCACCCGCGACGATCTTCCGGACGTCACCGATTTCTCCGACTACGGCGGCGGCGGAACCGATGGCGACTGGGGCGGCGGCAGCGGCAGTTCCAACGAAGACGATGATTTCTCGCCGCAGCAGGTCGCGACCAGTTCGCTGCGCGACCACCTGATGGGCCAGCTGGCGCTGCTCAACCTTCCGCTGCGCGACCGCCAGGTCGTGGCCGCGCTGATCGATGCGCTCGACGACGACGGGTATCTCGCGTCGTCGCTCGAGGAGATCGCCGACATGTTCTCCGAGCACGACGCACTCGAGCCGGAAGAACTGATGATCGGCCTCAAGTACCTGCAAAGCTTCGAGCCCGCCGGCGTGGGCGCGCGCAACCCGGCCGAATGCTTGGGCCTGCAACTGAAGCTGCTGCCTGCGTCGACGCCGTTTCGCGCCGAGGCGCTGAAGATCGTCGAGGGCCACCTGCCGCTGCTCGCGAGCCGCGACTTCACGAAATTGAAGCGCGTGCTGCATTGCGACGACGCGTGCGTCAAGGCGATGCGGGAGCTGATCCGCAGCCTGAGCCCGCGGCCGGGCGCCGCGTTCGCAAAGGACGAGGCCAACTACGTCGTCCCGGATGTGATCGTGCGCAAGATTCGCGGCCAGTGGACGGCGTCGCTCAACGAGGCGGCAATGCCGAAACTGCGCCTCAACCGCATCTATGCCGACATCCTTACGCGCAATCGGGAGTCGTCGAACCAGCAGCTCGCGGCGCAGTTGCAGGAAGCCAAGTGGCTGATCCGCAACGTGCAGCAGCGCTTCGACACGATCCTGCGCGTGGCCAAGGCCATCGTGGAGCGGCAGCGCCGATTCTTCGAGCACGGCGAGGTCGCAATGCGCCCGATGGTGCTGCGCGAAATCGCCGACATGCTCACGCTGCACGAGTCGACGATTTCGCGCGTGACCACGCAGAAGTACATGCTGACGCCGCGCGGAACGTTCGAACTCAAGTATTTCTTCGGCAGCCACGTCGCCACCGACTCGGGCGGCGCGGCCTCGGCCACCGCCATCCGCGCGCTGATCAAGCAGTTGGTCGCGGCCGAGGACCCGAAATCGCCGCTGACCGACAGCCGGATTGCCGATGTGCTTGGCGAACAGGGCATCATTGTCGCTCGGCGCACCATCGCCAAGTACCGGGAGGCGCTGTCGATCCCTCCCGTCAACCTGCGCAAGGTCTTCTAGCGAACCCAAGCGCTATTGCAGCAGTCCAAGCGGAAAGCCCTTGAAGGAGAGCTTGATGAATTTGAACCTCACCGGCGTTCACCTGGAAATCACGCCCGCGATCCGTGCCTATGTGGTGGCGAAATTGGACCGTGTGACGCGACACTTCGATCATGTGATCGACGTGAACGTGGTGCTGTCGGTGGACAAGCTGCGACAGAAGGTCGAGGCGAACGTGCACGTGCGGGGCAAGGACATCCACGCGGAATCGACGGAGCCCGACATGTACGCGGCCATCGATTGCCTCGCCGACAAGCTCGATCGGCAAGTTGTGAGGTACAAGGAAAAGCTCTCCGATCACCGCACGGACCGCGGAACGATCGAACGCTCGCTCCCGGCGGCGGAGCCGGGTCCCGGACCGGCCGACTGAATTCCAGAAGCCCGCAGCACGCTTCTCTAAGTCCGATGAACCAGATCGCCGATCTGCTGCCCGCGGCCAACATCGCGCTGGACCTCGACGTGGCGTCGAAGCCGCGGCTCTTCGAGGCCGCCGGCAAACTCTTCGCCGCCAACGGCGCGCTGGATGCCGACACCATCGCCGGCAGCCTGGCCGCGCGCGAAAAACTGGGCTCCACCGGCTTGGGGCAAGGCATCGCCATTCCCCACGGGCGCATCCGGGGATTGACGGAGGCCCGCGGCGCCTTTGCGCGCCTGAAAACCGCCATTCCTTTCGACGCGCCCGACGGCAAGCCCGTATCCCAGGTCTTCGTGCTGCTGGTGCCCGAGAGGGCGACCGACCTGCACCTCCAATTGCTGTCGGAGCTGGCGCAGATGTTCTCGGAGCGCACATTTCGCGACAAGCTGGCTGCCGCGACCAGCGCCGGCGAACTTGCGGCATTGTTCCGGGACTGGCAATCGCGATGATGAGCGATGCGGCGATTCGGCAGGTGAGCGTCGAGCGCCTGTTTGCCGACAATCGCGAACGGCTGGGCCTCATCTGGCACGGGGGCAAGCAGGGCGGCAGCCGCGTGCTGACCGGCGACTCCGCGCTCAAGCCCACCGTGGGCCAGGTCGGCCACATGAACTTCATCCATCCGTTCCGCATCCAGATACTGGGCGCCGCGGAAGTGGCGTATCTGCGCGGCCTGCCCGAAGGCGAACTGGAGGGCTCGCTCAACCGCCTGTTCACGACCGAGCTCGTGGCGGTGGTCGTCGCCAACGACGAGCCGCTGCCGCAGCACCTGCTCGATCACTGCAACGCGCACCACATCGCGATCTTCACGTCGTCGCAGCCGTCGCCCCACATCGTCGACGTGTTCCGGATCTACCTGGCGCGGATGCTCGCCGAATCGACGACGCTGCACGGCGTGTTCCTCGACGTGCTCGAGATGGGCGTGCTGATCACCGGCGCGTCGGCGATCGGCAAGAGCGAATTGGCGCTCGAACTCATCTCGCGCGGCAACGGACTCGTCGCCGACGACATCGTCGAGCTCTTCCGCATTTCGCCCGACACGATCGAGGGCCGCTGCCCGGCGGTGCTGCGCGATTTCCTCGAAGTGCGCGGCATCGGCGTCCTCAACATCCGCACGATCTTCGGCGAAACGGCCGTGCGCCCGCGCAAGCTGCTGAAGCTTCTCGTCCATCTGGAAGACCACGGCCACGAGGCCTTCAGCGAACTCGACCGCCTGCAGGTCAACGCGACGTATCAGGACGTGCTGTCCGTCCCCATCCGCAAGGTGACGATTCCCGTCGCCGCGGGTCGCAACCTGGCCGTGCTGGTCGAGGCCGCCGTGCGCAACTTCGTGCTCAACCAGCGCGGCATCGACAGCACGAAGGAATTCATCGAGCGCCAGCAGAAGCTGATGGAAGACGGGGACTAGGGCCTTCTAGCGCTATGGACCTGCTGCTGATCGGCGGGGTTTCCGGTTCCGGCAAGAGTGTCGCGCTCGCGGCCCTCGAAGACTCAGGCTACTACGCGGTGAACAATCTGCCGCCGTCGCTGCTGGCGCAGACCGCGGCGTATCTCGCGCAAAGCGGACAGCAACGCGTCGCCGTCGCGCTCGACGTCAAGACCGGACCGGGTCTTCCCGGCTTAGCCGATGCGATCGACACCGCCAAGCGTGCCGGCTGGACTGTGCGCTTCCTCTACCTCGACGCCAAGACCGACACGCTGGTCAAGCGCTTTTCGGAAACCCGCCGGCGGCATCCGTTCTCGAGCAACGAACGCACGCTGACCGAGGCGATCGACTACGAGCGGACGCTGCTCGCGCCGGCGCGCGAACAGGGCTTCGCGTTCGACACGAGCGACCTTTCGGCCGCCGCGCTGCGCGGCTGGATCAAGGATTTCATCTCGGTCGATCCATCGAAGCTCACGCTGCTGTTCGAGTCGTTCGGATTCAAGCACGGCGTGCCGCTGGACGCCGATCTCGTGTTCGACGTGCGGTGCCTGCCCAATCCGCACTACGAGCCGCAACTCGCGCCGCTGACCGGCCGCGACGCTCCCGTCGTGGATTTCCTCGAAGCGTTTCCCGAAGTCGAGCGCATGTATGGCGACATCTACCATTTCGTCGGGAGCTGGCTGCCCGACTATGCGCGCGACAACAGGAACTACTTGACCGTCGCGATCGGCTGCACCGGCGGCCGCCACCGGTCGGTCTATCTCGCCCTGCGCCTCGCGCGGGCCTTTTCGCCGCGCTATCAGGTGCTGACCCGCCACCGCGAACTGCCGACGGAGTCCGCGCCCTAGATCGGCGCGGGCGACCCGGCCGGCGCTACAATCGGCCGATGGTCGCGCCACAATCCGTTACGCTGGCATTCACCGGTGCTTCCGGAATGCCCTATGGGCTGCGCCTTCTCGAATGCCTCGTCGCGGCGCAATGCCGCGTGTACCTGCTGTATTCCGCCGCGGCGCAGGTCGTGGCCAAGCAGGAGTGCGACCTCACGCTGCCCGCGCAGCCGCGCGAGGCGGCGCGTCTGTTCAGCGAACGCTGCGGCGCGCGCGAGGGCCAGATCGTCGTCTTCGCGCGCGACGACTGGCTGTCTCCGGTGGCTTCCGGCTCCAATCCGGCCGATGCGATGGCCGTGTGTCCGTGCACGATGGGCACGCTGGCGGCGATCGCGCACGGGCTGGCCGACAACCTGATCGAGCGCGCCGCCGACGTCATGCTGAAGGAGCGCCGTCCGCTGGTTCTGGTTCCGCGCGAGACGCCTCTGTCCGCGATCCATCTCGACAACATGCTGAAGCTGGCCCACGCGGGTGCGGTGATCGTGCCCCCGGCGCCGGGCTTCTACACGCGGCCGCAGAGCATCGCCGACCTGGTCGACTTCGTCGTCGCGCGCGTGCTGGACCAGCTGCACGTGGCGCACGATCTCGTGCCGCGCTGGGGAGAGGATCGCCTGGCGCCCGGTCCCGCGAAGCGAACCGTGTGATGTGGCCCTTCGCCCACGCGGCCGCGGCGCGGCAGCCGTACACGCTGCCGCTGTTCCCGCTGTCGACGGTGCTGTTTCCCGGCGGCTTGCTGCCGCTCAAGATCTTCGAGCAGCGCTACATCGACATGGCGAAGTCGTGCCTCAAGGGCGGCGAGCCCTTCGGCGTGTGCCTCATCACGCACGGTGAAGAGGTCGCCACGGCACGCGGCGCGCCCCCCGAATTCACCAAGATCGGCACGGCTGCGCGGATCGTCGACTTCGACATGCCGCAAGTCGGCATCCTTCATGTCGCCACCCGTGGCGAGGCGCGCTTCCAGGTGCAAAGCCACACGACGGAGGCCTCCGGGCTCATCGTGGGAAGCGTGACGCCCATCCCAATGGAGCCGCGATTGCCGCTCGCGGAATCGTATGCGCCGCTCGCCAGCCTTCTCGAACTGATCGCGAGCCGCGTCGGGCCGCAGAATTTTCCCGCCGAACACGACTACGGCGACGCTTCCTGGGTGGGCTACCGGCTGGCGGAACTGCTGCCGCTGCCTCTCACCATCAAGCAGAGCATGCTCGAGATCAACGATGCGGACGTGCGCCTCAAGGTGCTGCAGCAGTTTCTCGCGCAACAGGGGCTCCTCCCCGAGATTGCGCCCAAGCTATAATTCGCCATTCGATTCTGCGGAAACGCGCGCGGGCAACCGCCGAACATCATGGCCGGCCACAGCAAGTGGGCGAACATCAAGCACAAGAAGGCCGCGACCGACGCGAAGCGCGGCAAGATCTTCACGCGCCTCATCCGGGAGATCACTGTCGCGGCGCGAATGGGCGGCGGTGACGTATCGATGAATCCGCGGCTGCGCCTCGCCGTCGACAAGGCGTACAGCCAGAACATGCCCAAGGACACGATCGAGCGCGCCATCAAGCGCGGATCGGGCGGCCTCGAGGGCGTCAACTACGAAGAGATCCGCTACGAAGGCTACGGCATCAACGGCGCCGCAGTGATCGTCGACTGCATGACCGACAACCGGACGCGCACGGTCGCCGACGTCCGGCACGCATTCTCGAAGTATGGTGGCAATCTCGGCACCGACGGCTCGGTCGCATTCCTGTTCAAGCATTGCGGCCAGATCCTGTTCGCACCTGGCACCGACGAGGACAAGCTGATGGAGGCGGCGCTGGATGCGGGCGCCTTCGACGTCGTCGCCAACGACGATGGCAGCATCGACGTGCTCACCGGTCCGCACGATTTCGTTGCGGTGAAGGACGCGCTGGCCAAGGCGGGCTTCAAGGCCGAATTTGCCGAAGTCACGATGAAGCCGGCGACCGAAATCGAGATGAGGGGCGAGGACGCCGCGAAGATGCAAAAGCTCCTCGACGCGCTCGAGTCGCTCGACGACGTGCAGGAGGTCTATACGTCGGCGCAGCTCGAAGAAGCGTAGCGTTTTCCGGTGGCCGCGGTCACGACCTCGCGCCGCATCCTCGGCATCGATCCGGGACTGCGCGTCACCGGTTTCGGCATAATCGTCCAGCAGGGAAATTCGCTCGTCTACGTTACGAGCGGCTGCATTCGCGCCAGCGGCGACAGCCTTGCGGTGCGCTTGGGCATAATCGCCCGCGACCTCGCGCACGTCATCGCGGAGGAAGCGCCAGGCGAAGTGGCCGTGGAAAAGGTCTTCGTGAACATCAACCCGAGTTCGACGCTGCTGTTGGGCCAGGCGCGCGGCGCGGCCATCGCGGCGGCCGTGCTGGCCGGCTTGCCCGTGCATGAATACACGGCGGGCCAGGTCAAGCAGGCGGTTGTCGGCAAAGGCCGCGCGGACAAGACACAGGTGCAGGAAATGGTGAGGCGGCTGTTGCGACTGCCGGGCGCGCCGTCGCCCGACGCGGCCGACGCGCTCGCCTGCGCGATCTGCCACGCGCACGGGAGTGTCGGCATCGGCGCGCTGCGCGGCGGTGGCGGCACGATGCGCCGCGGACGGCTCGCCCGGTGAAGGCGCGCCGTCCGGCGCGGCGTCCGGTCGCCGTGATCTTCGACATGGACGGGTTGATGCTCGACACGGAAGTGCTGGGGCCGCGGACCTGGCGCGATGCGGCCGCGATGACCGGCATCGAATTCGACTTAAGCCTGATCCCGGCGATGATCGGGCGCAACTACCGAGACACGCGCGCGTACCTGCGCGATCACTACGGCCCGTCGTATCCGGCCGAGCAACTGACGGCCGCGTGCCTCGTCGCGTTCGACGCGATCGTCGCGCGCGAAGGCATCGCGCAAAAGCGCGGCTTGGGCGACCTCCTCGACTGGCTGGAGCGGGAGGAAGTGCCGCGCGCCGTCGCGACATCCACGCGCCGGGACCGGGCGGAAGCGCACCTCGCGCAGCAGGGCCTGCTCGACCGCTTCGCGGTGCTCGTGGGCGGCAACGAGGTCGAGTTCGGCAAGCCGGCGCCGGACATCTTTCTCGCCGCCGCCTTAAGGCTCGACGTGGCACCTGCCGATTGCGTGGTGCTCGAGGATTCCGAACCTGGAATGCGCGCGGCGCTGACCGCGGGGATGATGCCGATCATGGTGCCCGACCAGTCGGCGCCTTCGCGCGCGCTGCTCGAACACGACCCGCTGGTGCTGGCGTCGCTGCACGACGTCCGCGAATATTTGGCGCTCCTTCCTCACTAATCCCTACGCGGTCGGTCTTCATCGCAGCGGCCAGTGCCACGCCATTGCCCGGAGGTCGCAACCGCCGGCCTGCGGGCAATGGCGTGGCACCGACCACTGCGATTCGACGCGTCGCGCGAACGCGACGGCCCGCACGTCCGCGCGGAGCGGACCCTCCGCCGCGGGCGAATCTGCCGCCTCGGCGCGGTGCGTGCGGCGCGCAGCGGGTAGTCGTGTGTTGACTGCCCGCTGCGCGGCGATACACGCATCCGACGCAATGTATGGCGGCAGCTGAGCCCGCGGCGGAGGGTCCGCTCCACGCGGCGAAACAAGCGCGCCGCTCATGCGATAATTGTGGATCATGATCGGCCGCCTATCCGGCATCCTGCTGGAAAAGAACCCCCCGCAACTTCTCCTCGATGTCCAGGGCGTGGCCTACGAGGTCGACGTGCCGATGAGCACGTTCTACAACCTCCCGGCCACGGGCGAGCGCGTGACGCTGTTCACGCATCTCGTCGTTCGCGAAGACGCGCACCTGCTGTTCGGTTTCGGCAGCGACAGCGAACGCCGCGCGTTCCGGCAATTGCTCAAGATCAGCGGCGTCGGCGCGCGCACGGCGCTGTCGGTGCTGTCCGGCCTGTCGGTGGCGGAACTCGCGCAGGCGGTGACGATGCAGGAGACCGGCCGGCTCACCAAGATTCCGGGCATCGGCAAGAAGACCGCGGAGCGCCTGCTGCTGGAACTCAAGGACAAGCTCGGCGCAGACCTCGCCGCCACGGTCGGCGTCTACCGCGCGCCGCCCGCCTCGAGCGACATCCTGCACGCGCTGCTCGCTTTGGGCTACAGCGACCGGGAGGCCGTCGCCGCCGTCAAGAAGTTGCCCGACGGCCTGACGGTGGGCGACGGGATAAGGCAGGCGCTGAAGCTCCTGGCGAAGGCATGACCGTACAATAGCCGCATGATCGAGAACGACGAACTCAATCGCGTGATCGGCGCCAAGGTGGCCGGTGCGCACGAAGAGGCCATCGAGCGCGCGCTGCGCCCGCGCGGCCTTTCGGAGTACGTCGGTCAGGAGAAGATCCGGGAGCAGTTGTCGATCTTCATCGAGGCGACGCGCAAGCGCAACGAGGCGCTGGACCACGTGCTGCTGTTCGGGCCGCCGGGCTTGGGGAAGACGACGCTGTCGCACATCATCGCGCACGAACTGGGAGTCAACCTGCGCCAGACGTCGGGCCCGGTGCTGGAGCGCCCCGGCGATCTCGCGGCGCTGCTTACCAATCTCGAGCCGCGCGACGTGTTGTTCATCGACGAGATCCACCGGCTGTCGTCGATCGTCGAGGAAATCCTCTATCCGGCGCTCGAGGATTTCCAGATCGACATCATGATCGGCGAAGGCCCGGCGGCGCGCAGCGTGAAGCTCGACCTGCCGCCGTTCACGCTGATCGGCGCCACGACGCGCGCAGGCATGCTCACCAATCCGCTGCGCGACCGGTTCGGCATCGTCGCGCGCCTCGAGTTCTACACGGCGGAAGAACTGACGCGCATCGTGAAGCGCTCGGCCGCGCTGCTCAACATCGTCCTCGACCCCGACGGGGCGCTCGAAATCGCGCGCCGTTCCCGCGGCACGCCGCGCATCGTCAACCGCCTGTTGCGGCGAGTGCGCGATTTCGCGGAAGTGAAGGCGCAAGGCGAGATCACGCGCACGGTGGCGGACGCCGCGCTGTCGATGCTCGATGTCGACGCCTCCGGCCTCGACGTCATGGACCGCAAGCTCATCCAGACCGTCCTCACCAAATTCGACGGCGGCCCGGTAGGCGTGGACAATCTCGCGGCGGCCATCGGCGAGGAGCGCGACACGATCGAGGACGTGCTGGAGCCCTTCCTCATCCAGCAAGGTTACCTGCAGCGCACGGCGCGCGGCCGCGTGGCCACCGCCTTGTCGTACCGGCACTTCGGCCTGGCCCCGCCCGTTCCCGGCGCGGCAAGCGACCTCTTCCCCAGCGAATGAGCGCCGCAGGGCCGCCACGCGACCGCAGGGCCGCCCCAAGGTCGCATGGCCCCCTGGGGGGGGAGCGCGCAGCGCCGATCCACGGGGATCGATTCTTGCCCTTCCACTTCCCCGTCCGCGTTTACTACGAGGACACCGACGCCGCCGGCGTCGTTTATTACGCGAACTACCTCAAATTCATGGAACGCGCGCGAACCGAATGGCTGGAGGCCCTGGGTTTCCCGCTGGCCGCGTTCGAGCGCGAGCACGGCGTCGTGTTCGTCGTCCATCGCTGCGAGATCGATTTCCGGCAACCGGCGCGATTGAACGATGCGCTCGACGTCTCGGTCGAACCGGTCAAGCTTGGAGCCTCGACCATCAAGGCGAGACAGAATGTACGCCGGGGCGCCGATGTGCTGACTTCCGCCGTCGTGACGCTGGCGTGCCTCGATTCCGCACGCTGGCGGCCGGTGCGCATGCCGTCCCTCCTTGCGACGAAATTGGAGAACCCCGCTTGAACCTCCACACGGACCTCTCGTTCATCACGCTGGTCATGCAGGCGTCGGTCGTCGTGCAGGCCATTCTGATCCTGTTGGTCTCCCTTTCGCTGTGGTCGTGGTGGCAGATATTCCTCAAGATGTTCCAGCTGCGCCGCGCGGCCCGCGACACCGACGCTTTCGAGGACGAGTTCTGGAAAGGGGGTGACCTGGCCGACCTGTACCAGCGGATGGCGCAGGCTCGAACAGGAAGCGGGATGGAGCACATTTTCAGCGCGGGCTTTCGTGAGTTCGCCAAGCACCGCAAGCAGGGCAGTTCGTCCGCCATCACGATGGACAGCGCGCGCCGCGCGATGCGCGCCGCCTACCAGCGCGAAGTCGACGCGCTCGAGGGACATCTGGCCGGCCTTGCCACGGTGGGCTCGGTCTCGCCCTACATCGGCCTTTTCGGCACGGTGTGGGGAATCATGAACGCGTTCCGGGGCCTCGCGAACGTGAGCCAGGCCACGCTGGCGAGCGTCGCACCCGGCATCGCGGAGGCGCTGATCGCCACGGCCATCGGCCTGTTCGCGGCCATTCCGGCCGTCGTCGCGTACAACCGGTATACGCACGACGTCGACCGGCTCGCGGTGCGCTACGAGTCGTTCATCGAGGAGTTCTCCAACATCCTCCAGCGCCAAGGATAGGCTAAACCACCCCCACCGGAGTGCCATGCGCCGCGCCCGAAAGTCGATCAACCAGATCAACGTCGTTCCCTATATCGACGTGATGCTGGTGCTGCTCGTGATCTTCATGGTCACCGCGCCGCTCATCGTGCCGGGCGAGATCGAGCTCCCTTCGGTCGGAGCCAAGCTCACGGCGCCGGCGCAGCCGTTGGAGGTCACGCTGCGCAACGACATGACGCTCATGCTGCGCGACCAGGCGGCGAAAACTCCTGCCGTCCGCGTCACGCGCGAGGAACTCGTCGCGCGCATCGTGGCGAAACAGGCGAAGCAGGAGCAGCCGGTCGTCGTCGCCGCGGACAAGAACGCGCGCTATGAGGACGTGCTGGGCGTGCTCGATCTCCTGCAGCGCAATGGCGTGAAGAAGGTCGGCCTGCTCGCCCGTCCGCCGGGAACCTGACGCGCCGTGCAAAAGTCCGAACGGCCACGAGCGCCCCGGGAGGTCACACGCAAGTGGCTGGCGCTCATGCTGGCCATCCTCGTGCAGCTGGGATTTGTCGCCGTGCTCGTCTTCTCCGTGCATTGGCAGAACCGGAAGCCGGAACCGGTCACCGCCGAGTTGTATGCTCCGCCGGTCAAGGCACCGGCACCCGAAGTACCACCGGTTCCCGTGCCGTTGCCCGCACCGCCACCTCCGCCGGCGGTAGTCCCGCCCGAACCCAAGGTCGAGAAGGTCGACCAGCGCGCGGCGGACATTGCGCTCAAGGCAAAGCAGGAGGAAGAGCGCAAGAAGAAGATCGAGGCCGACCGCATGGAGGCAGAAGCCAAGGCGCGCGCGCAGCAGGAGGCGGACGATCGGCGCAAGCAGGATGAGAAGAAGAAGCAGGACGAGGCGCGCGCGCGCCAGCAGCGCGAGATGGAGACCATGCGCGCGCAGGCCGAACGCGAAGCCGAAGTCCGCGCCCAGGCGGACCGCGAGGCGCAGGTGCGCGCGCAGCAAGCATCGCAGCGCGCGAGGGCGGAGACCGACTGGATCCGCAGCATCCAGGCGAAGGTCAGGGGCAATGTCATCGTGCCTCCCGACATGGCCGGCAACCCGGAGGCGATCTTCGAGGTAGTGCAATTGCCGACCGGCGAAATCATCGACGTGCAACTGCGCAAGTCGAGCGGCGTTCGCGCCTACGACGACGCCGTGCAACGAGCCATTCTCAAGTCATCGCCGCTGCCGCGTCCGGAGCGCCAGGAAATATTCCAGCGCTCGCTGACGCTCAAGTTCCGACCGACCGACTGAATTGCGAACAAGCCGGACGTGCTTCCGACGGTGGATTCAACGGTAGATGCAACACACTGGATGCCATGGCGGCGAAAGGAGTGTTGCAGATGAAGCGTCGAGACGGCGGGAACCATGCTTCTGCGCGAGGCCGGCGGCGGCATCGTGTTCGGATTGGGGCTGGGGTTTCTCACCTATGCCCTGTTGAAGAGCGTCGACAACTACCAGGTTGAAGTGCTGCTCACGCTGGCCGCCGTGACCGGCGGTTATGCGCTCGCCAACCGCCTCCATGTATCCGGGCCACTGGCCATGGTCGTGACCGGGCTCATCGTCGGCAACTACGGCCGCGCCGATGCGATGTCGGACGTTACCCGGCGCTATGTCGACATGTTCTGGGAGCTGCTCGACGAAATCCTCAATGCCGTGCTATTCGTGCTCATCGGCATGGAGGTGTTACTCGTCTCGCTCTCCTCGACGCTGCTGCTTGCCGGTGGCGCGGCGATCGTCGTGACGCTGTTCGCGCGGTGGGTGTCTGTGGGCCTGCCGATCAGCGCGCTGGGTGTCCGGCTCGGACTCCCTGTGGGATCGTGGCGAGTGCTGACTTGGGGCGGCTTGCGCGGCGGCATCTCGGTCGCGCTGGCGCTGTCGCTCCCCGCGGGCCCGGAGCGCGATACCATTCTGACATTGACGTACTGCGTGGTCGTGTCGTCGATCCTCGTACAGGGACTTACGATCGGACGCGTGGTGCGGGCCTCGATGCGCCACGCCGGTTGACGGGCGCATCTACCATCGCATCCGCGTCACTGACGGAAGCGGACGATAAGACGTCCTCGAAACATGGATTGGCACCGATAATTCGACAATTGGCAAGCGGCGGCGAAGCTTAAGTCGCGACCCCAATCCGTCGGTCTTCGCTACGAATAGCCGACGTTCCCCGATTGAGCAGCAGACGCTTATCAGCGCGACTCCGCGCCACACGGGAACCGGCTGCCGGCGAGTGTGTCGGATGCTTTCAGGGTAAAAAGGCTTGGCGGACTGATTCGGAAATTGTGAACGACACCCGCGGTAAGAATGGCTTGCATCCAGCTTGATACCGTGGCAGGGTGACCCTTACGAGATAATGGATGTTCTCTGAGGAGGCAACATGCCCGCTTCCCGCACCCGCACCCCGCGCCGGATAGGCCGTGCGGCCCGCGCGCAGACGACGGCATTTGGTGACCGTCTCGACGCCGTACGGGCGGCCACCGTGAAACTTTCCGCGCCGCTGTCGGCCGAGGACTGCGCGCTGCAGTCGATGCCAGACGCGAGTCCGGTCAAGTGGCATTTGGCCCACACAACTTGGTTTTTCGAAACGTTCGTTCTCGAACGCTTCATTCGCGGTTATCGGCATTTCGACCCACGTTACCGGGTGCTTTTCAATTCCTACTACAACGCGGTTGGCGACAAGCATCCGAGGCCCGATCGCGGCCTGCTGTCGCGCCCGACGCTGGACGAGGTTCATTCATATCGCCGGCATGTGGAGGACCATCTTGCCCCGCTCGTTGCACAGGCCACCGACGACGCGGAACTGGCGTCGCTGCTGGAACTCGGCCTTCAGCACGAACAGCAGCATCAGGAGCTTATCCTCACGGATTTGAAGCACCTGCTGTCACGCAATCCGCTGCAACCCGCGTACATGGAGCGTTGGCCGCTGACGCCGGTCAAACCGCGCCCCTCGCGGTGGATTGGCTTCGCCGGCGGAATGGTCAGCGTTGGCCACTGCGGCGTCGGCTTCTGCTTCGACAACGAGCAGCCGCGACACCAGGTCTTCCTCGCCCCGTTCGAGCTCGCATCGCATCCGGTAACCCACGGCGATTTTCTGGCGTTCGTCGACGACGGCGGCTACACCCGCCCGGAACTGTGGCTATCGTTGGGCTTGGATATGGTACAAGCGCAGCGGTGGACCGCGCCCATGTACTGGGAACGGCGAGACGGCCGCTGGACGACGTTCACATTACGCGGCCGCGTCGAAATCGACCCTGCCACGCCGATGACTCATCTGAGCTACTTCGAAGCCGATGCCTACGCGCGCTGGGCCGGTGCACGCCTGCCGACCGAATTCGAGTGGGAGGTAGCCGCGGCCGATGGCGAAGCAATCGACGGAAACTTCCAGGACAGTGGAGCGCTGCATCCGCTCGCACCACGCATGGACCCTCCGCACGGCAATCTGAGTCAACTTTTTGGCGACGTGTGGGAGTGGACAGGAAGCGCCTATGCGCCCTACCCCGGATTTGCGGCCGCCCCGGGCGCCGTCGGCGAGTACAACGGCAAGTTCATGTGCAATCAATACGTGCTACGTGGCGGATCCTGCGCCACCCCGCGCTCGCATATTCGCGCAACCTACCGCAATTTCTTTCCACCCGAGGCGCGATGGCAGTTTTCCGGCATGCGTCTCGCGCGCGACCCGCGCTGACGCCTCGCCGCTCAAATGGCGTGAAACACGGCGAAATCGCCACGTGCGTCCTGCCAGCAGCGCACGGTACGGAAGCCCGCCTGCTCAAGCCGCGCGGCAAAATCCTCGGGGACATACTTGTACGAATTCTCCGTGTGTATACGCTCGCCAGCGCCGAATCTTCGCGGCGCCCCGTCGAGTGTCACGACCTGGGTTGACATCGCCTCGAGGTGCATTTCGATTCGCCCGGCGTCCGTGTTGTAGAAGCCGCGGTGGGCAAAGGCGCTGGCCGCGAAATCGCTGCGAAGCACCCGATTCACGTGGTTCAGTACGTTGCGGTTGAAAGCCGCGGTCACGCCGATCGGATCATCGTAGGCCGCGTCGAGGCGCGCCTTGTCCTTTACTGTGTCGACGCCGATCAGGAGCCCACTGCCGGGAACTTCGCAATGCCGCTGGATGGCCTGCAGGAAAAGTAGCGCATCGTCGGGCGTGAAATTACCTATGGACGAGCCGGGATAGAAGAATGTCGTTGGCAGCTCGACAAGATCGGGACGCAGATCGAGCCCGAGGGTGAAGTCCGTGATGATTCCGACCATCTCCACCTCGGGAAACGCGGGGGCAAGCCGCGCGAGCGCACGTTCGATCGCGCCCGCGGCAATGTCCACCGCGACGTACCGTTTCGAGGCGACAATCGAAAGCCAACTCTCGCCCTTGCTGCAATCGCCGGCTCCGAGGTCGACAAATTGGCCTCCGACGCCGATCGCCTGCGCGATCTCGGCGCGGTAGGCGCTGAAGATCGCGCGCTCCGTACGCGTCGGATAATACTCGGGCAGCGCGCAGATCGCGCCGTAGAGGGCACAACCCAAATCGTCGTAGAAATATTTCGGCGGAATGTGGGGTGGCGACGCGCGCAGTCCGGCAACGAGCGAGCGCCGCTCGGCGGCAGGGTCGATCTCGAGACGATGGACGACGCGGTAACCGGCCAATGGTCAGTACGGCGGGATCGCAAAGATGCGAATTTGGGATGATAGCCCGTAGCCGCGTCCGATGCCCGCAAGCCTCCTGCCTCGAGCAGGCGGTCCGGGCGACAGGCCTCTGGGGCGAGCGAAGAGCAACTCGCTCGGATCATGAGGATGATGGCAGACTCTGTGCGGCGCATCGTCAGGCTTCACCGAGATTTTGTCGACGAAGTGCTGATCACGCCCGAGATCGTGTGCGGTGTCAGACCCAAAGCGCTCAGTCGTTCGCACTTCATATGGAAGCACTACCAAGGCGGAGGCCCCTTTACTGGAGGCTTGGGTGGAGGCGCCGAGGGTCTGCCGGTGGCCACGGGATGTCGAATGTGCGCAGCGGCGTTGCGCCGGAGCGCTGCGGTCGGAACCTCCGCCCGCTAGATCCGCGCCTTCTTCTCGACGATCTGGATCGCCGCCCAGCTCCATTCGGCGCGCTGCTCGACCAGGTGCCGGAGCGCGACCGTGTAGACGGAGCGGCCGGTGGTCAGGATGATGTTGCGTCCCTCGGTGTATTCCTGTGTCGGGATGATCAGCGTCTTCACGGCGAGCGGCTTGTCCGGCCGCGACGGCGGCGGCAGGTAGAGGCCGGGGAAGCGCGCGCCCATCGTCGAGACGTCGATGCCGTCGACGATGAAACCCATGTCGTCCTTGGGCTGGCGCACTGCGTGCAGCGTAACCGAGACGATGCGATCGGCGATGATCGACATACCCGCCTCGACCTCGTCGGTGCTGACCTTGTTCATTCGACGAACGACGCCAAGGACCCAGTTGCTCACGTCGGATTGCCGGACCGCGACGAGCGCACCCAAGGCAAGACTTTGCCCGATGCCTCCGGACGCCGCGATGCGAAGACCTGCCACGCTGCGGTCCCTGACCTGCCACATCGGGTCGGAGAACGACGACAGGCTCGCAACGAGCGAGTCGTGCTCCTCAGGGACGCGCCGCGTCTGGACGCGCGACCCGTCGTTGACGGCAAATACCTCGATGTGCTCGTGCAGACCGCCTGCCTCGGCAAGGGCGACGTTGTTGTCCCTCTGCGCGAGTTCCTGAGAAATGCGGGACAGCCCAATGCGCACGGTTGCGGTGATAGCGCACTCGATGCGGGTATCGCGGCGCAGCTCGGCGTTGAGATTGGGTGCCACCGACGGCGCGACTTTTTCCAGGATCATGATGCGCTGCTGATTGATCGGCGCCGCCGGACCCTGGTCCGTGCCCTCGGCCTGGCGCAGCGCGGCGGTCGCACGGTCGAGTTGCTCCGTCAGAGGCGTCGTGTCCAGATAGCGCAACATCGAGCCGGAGTCGTTGCCGGTACGCCTGCCCAGCCCGGTGCGGCCGGCGATGTCGACGAAGAACCCTTCCAGCGAGCGCGGCACGGCGTCGATCTGCAGGCGACGGCTCCACGCGCGCAATTGCGACGTGGCCCAGTCGAGCTGCGGCGGCGACATGTTGCCGGTGTTGAGCTGGTGGATCAGCAGGACGTAGATGTATTCCTGCTCTACCGTCCACGACGTGGTGCTCTGCCCGCCGTTTCCCAGGACGGCCGGCACGCGATCCATGCCCAGTTCCGCCGCGCGCAGGTAGGTGCGGTGCAGCTCCACCCACTTGCCGGGAATCCAGCGTTCGAACCGGAACACGCGGAGCTTGGCGTCCGTTCCGTAGTAATGCGTGAGCCGAGCAAACAGCAGCGGGGTCAGCGGCTTCCAGCGACTGTTGCCGTCCTGGCTCAGCGCCTCCTCGAGCGCGGTCTGGTACGCGTAGATGAAGCCCTGCGCAAGATCGTAGATCGACTGCCAGATGCGCTCGGCCAGCTTAACCGCGCTGTCGTAGTTCTCGACGTATTGCTTGGTGAGCTGGCGGCGATCCGCCCCCAGCGCGGCGTCGAGATACTCGATCGCCTGGACGCGCGCGATCTCGATCGGCTTGCGCGACGCGCGCATCGCGTCGAATGCGCGCATCACCTGCTGCTGGCGGCCGATGACATCGAGCGCGGGAAGCTGGCGAAGCCAGGCCGCCGCCGCTTTCGGCGAGGTCAGCGGATCGGCCGCTTCCTTGGTTCCCGGGGTCAAAAAGCCGAACATGGTTTGAAGCTAAGCGTCCTAATGTTTTTGTCGCACAAAACCCCGCGCACCCCGGGCTTGCGAGTGGCCAGGATTTGCACACGATCCGCCAGCGGAACCGTCATTTATAGTCCATTTCTTCCAGCCGCGCAAAACCACTTCGGCCGTCGGCTACAATTCGTGACCTTGGGCGCGCATTTTGGTTCTTCCGCCCCGAGTTTCCGGTCACTTATTCGCGAAAGGACACCTCCATGTCGAGTCATATCCCGGTATCCGTTGCTTATATGCGCATTGCATTGGCGCGGGTTGCCGGCATCTTCGCGGTTTTGGCTGTTGCTGCGTTGGGAGCATCGGCAATACCCGCCGCCAACGCACAAACCACCGCGCCACCCGCGTCTGCACAAGGAGCAAGCAAGTTGGATGCCATGCCAAAGGACCTGCAAAAAATCGATGTAAAACAAGGCAATGGAACGGAAGCAACGCCCGGGAAGGTCGTCGTCGTCCACTACACCGGATGGCTATACGACCCGGCTAAGCCCGACAACAAAGGAGCCAAGTTCGACAGTTCGCGCGATCGGGGCAAACCTTTCGACTTTCCGTTGGGGGGCGGCCGCGTAATCAAGGGCTGGGACCAGGGCGTGGTGGGAATGAAGATCGGCGGCCAGCGCACGCTGATCATTCCGCCGGACCTGGCCTACGGCGCACGCGGCGCGGGCGGCGTCATTCCCCCGAACGCGACGCTCGTCTTCGATGTCGAATTGCTCGAAGTGAAGTAGGCCGCCGGCGCGCCTGCCATGCTTCCGCGCGATAACGGCGCCCCGATCAGGCACCGCCTCGACTACCGACCTCCGCCGTTCCTTGTGGACCGCGCGGACCTTGAGTTCGACCTCGACCCGTCGGTCACACGCGTGACCGCAACACTCGCGTTCCGGCGCAATTCCGCAGCGACGCCGGAAGACCGCGGCGCCGCGCTGGTTTTGGACGGCGAGCAGCAGAAGGACGTCCGTATCGAACTGGACGGCAAGCCGCTGCCGGCCGCTCGTCTGGCGTTTGACGCCCGCGCGCTGGTGATCCGCGATCCGCCCGACACCGGTACGCTCGTCGTGCATTCCACGGTTTCGCCGTCCAGCAACGTCGCGCTGGAAGGGCTCTACCTGTCGTCGGGCGTGTTCTGCACGCAGTGCGAGCCCGAGGGGTTCCGCCGGATCACCTGTTTTCCCGACCGGCCCGACGTCCTGGCCCGATACACGGTCACGATCCGCGCCGACCGCGCGAAGTATCCGGTGCTGCTGTCGAACGGCAACCTGGTGGCGAAGGGCGCGCTGGACCGTGGCCGCCATTTCGCGACGTGGCACGACCCGTTCCCGAAGCCGTCGTATCTGTTCGCGCTCGTCGCGGGAGACTTGGCGGCGCTCGAGGACACGTTCACGACGATGTCGGGCCGCATCATCGCGCTCAAGATCTATTCGACGCCGCACAACCTGCCGCGCTGCCGCCATGCGATGGCATCGCTCAAGCAATCGTTCCGATGGGACGAGGAGCGCTTCGGCCTCGAGTAC
The DNA here is from genome assembly GCA_963828045.1 of uncultured beta proteobacterium. Taxonomy (GTDB): domain Bacteria; phylum Pseudomonadota; class Gammaproteobacteria; order Burkholderiales; family Casimicrobiaceae; genus VBCG01. Next base: position 892,154 of record CAWHCM010000002.1, read on the forward strand.
GACCTCGACACGTTCATGATTTTCTGCGCCGACGACTTCAACATGGGCGCGATGGAGAACAAGGGGCTCAACATCTTCAACAGCCGCCTGGTACTGGCCGACCCCGCGACGGCGACCGACGACGACTACGCTTCCATCCAAGGCGTCGTCGGACACGAGTATTTCCACAACTGGACCGGCAATCGCGTCACCTGCCGCGACTGGTTCCAGCTGTCGCTGAAGGAGGGTCTGACCGTCTTCCGCGACCAGGAATTCTCGAGCGACTTGAACTCGCGCGCGGTGGAGCGCATCGGCGCCGTCGAGTACATGCGGCGCGAGCAGTTCCCGGAAGATGCGGGACCGATGGCGCACAACGTGCGTCCCGACGAGTACCTCGAGATCAACAACTTCTACTCGGCCACCGTGTACGAAAAAGGCGCCGAGGTCATCCGGATGCTGCATACGCTGTTGGGCCCCGAGCGGTTCCGCCGCGGCGTCGACCTCTATTTCCAGCGCCACGACGGGCAGGCGGTCACCTGCGACGATTTCGTCAATGCACTGCAGGACGCGTCCGGCGCCGACCTGGCGCAGTTCAAGCGCTGGTATAGCCAGGCGGGCACACCCGTCGTCACGGCGGCCGGCGTGTTCGACGCGGCGGCGCGCACGTATACGCTCGAGCTCGCGCAGCGCACGCCGGCGACACCGGGACAGCCGTCCAAATCGCCGTTGCACATTCCCGTGGCGGCCGGCTTGGTCGGGCGCGACGGACGCGACATGCCGCTCAAACTCGCGGGAGAGACCGCACCGGACGCGGGCACGCGCGTACTCCACCTGCGGGAAGAGACGCAGTCGTTCCACTTCGTCGACGTTCCGAGCCGGCCGGTGCCATCGCTGCTGCGCGGATTCTCGGCGCCGGTGATTCTCGAATTCGACTACGCAGACGACGAGCTCGCGCTGCTCGCCGCGCGTGACAGCGATCCTGTCAATCGCTGGGATGCCGCGCAGCGCAGCTTCGCGCGCGCCATGCTGGCACTGGCTGCCGACCAGCGCCGCGGTTCCAGGCTTGCGGTGCCGTGGGCCCTGGTCGATGTCGTCCGGTCGCTGCTGGCCGACCGCGACGTCGACCCTGCGCTCGCGGCGCTTGCGCTTACGCCGCCCGATGCGGGATATGTCGCGGCGCGGGTGGATACGATCGACGTCGACGGCATCGACGCGGCGCGCTGCTTCCTCGAGCGCGAACTGGCTCGGGTGCTGCGAGCGGAATTCGCCGACACCTACGCGCGCCGGCGCGTGCGGGGTCCGTATGCGCCGACGCCCGAACAGATGGGCACGCGCATGCTCGCCAATGTTTGCCTTCGCTACCTGTGCGCGACCGGTGAAGTGCGGGAGCGCGCGTTGGCGGTCGCCCAATTCGACGCAGCCGACAACATGACCGACAGCGTCGCCGCCTTGGCCGCGCTGAACGACGGCGACACGAGCGAGCGCCGCGCGCTGTTCGCTCGCTTCGAGGAACGGTGGCGCGACGAGCCGCTGGTGCTCGACAAGTGGTTCGCGCTCGAGGCCACATCGGCGCGCCCGGACACGCTGGCGCGCGTCAAGCGCCTTCTCGCGCATCCGCGCTTCAACGCGAGGAATCCCAACCGCGTGCGCTCCCTCGTGGGCGCGTTCGCGTTGCGCAACTTTGCCCGCTTCCACGGCCGCGATGGCGCGGGTTACGCATTCGCCGCGGACGAGGTGCTGATACTCGACTCGACCAATCCGCAACTCGCGGCTGCCATCTCCGGCGCGTTCAACCTCTGGAAGCGCTTCGCCGAGCCTCGCCGCGGCTTGATGCAGGCTGCGTTGCAGCGGATCGCCGCTGCGCCGGGCCTGTCGCCGGACGTGACCGAGGTGGTGACGCGCACGCTCGCCAATTGATCGACGCCGCACTGCCGCGCTTCACCGGCCGGCTCGTACTACGGCGTCTTCGTGGCAGCGATCTCGCGCGATTCCAATCCTATCGCGGCGATCCGGAAGTTGGCCGCTATCAGGGGTGGATGGCGATGGACGACGCCGGCGCGGCCGCTTTCATCGAAGCGATGGCACGGGCGCCAATCGGCGTGCGCGGCGAATGGTTCCAGATTGCCGTCGCCGATTCCGCCACCGACGCGCTGGTCGGCGACATCGGCTTCCGCCTGGACGACGATCGCGCCGGCGTGGCGGAGATCGGCTTTTCGATGGCGCCCGCGGCGCAAGGCCGCGGTCTTGGCACGGAAGCGGTGCAGGGCGCGCTCGCGATGCTCTTCGACTCGGCAACGGTCGACGTGGTCGAAGGCATCACCGACGCGCGCAACGCCTTCGATCCGGCTGCTCGAGCGCATCGGAATGCGCCTGGTGCGCGTACAGGAAGCCACGTGCAAGGGCGAGCAGTGCACCGAGCACGCCTACCGCATCTCACGACCAGCGTGGGTGGCAACCGCAAAGTCCACCGCGAGAAATCCGAGTTAAGCGTCGCGCCTTGCGCGACGCACTATCACCAGTAGGTCTCGACGGTCACGTGCCCCGGTTCCTTCCGCCGGTGCCTGCGCATCCCGCGCGTTTCGAGCAGTTTCTGCGTGTCCTCGACCATCGCCGGGTTGCCGCACAGCATCGCGTGCGAATTCTCCGGTGTCATCGCAATACCCGTGCGCGCTTCCAGCCGGCCGTCAGCGATGGCGGCGGGAATGCGCCCGGCCAGCGCGCCCGGATGCGGCTCCCTGCTCACGAACGGCACGAACGTGAAAGCGCCCGCATGCGCGCCGCCGATCTCGGCGATCGCGTCGCCGTAGGTCAGTTCCTCGGCGTTGCGCACGGCGTGCACCAGCACGACATGATCGAATTTCGCCCAAGGGTCGTCGGTGCGCAGCATCGAGAGAAATGGTCCGATGCCGGTGCCGGTCGCCAGGCACCACAGCACATCGGCCTGCGCCACTTCACTGATGGAGAAGAAACCGTTGGCACGCGGGGCGAGCCACACGGCTTCGCCCACTTCCAGCGCCGCGAGCCTGGGCGTCAGCGGGCCGCCGGGCAGGACGATGAAGTAGAACTCGTGCGGCTGCCGCTGCGGCGGGTTCACGAACGAATAGGGCCGCCCCAGCATCGGGTCCTTGTGCCCCGCGGGCGCCGGCAACGCGAGGCGGCCGAACTGCCCGGCGGTGAACGTCACTTCCGGTGCGTCCACCTGCAGTGAAAACAGACTCTGCGTCCAGTGTCGCTTGCCCGCGACCCGCCCTTCCACCCATGCCGCCATGAAGAGTTGCCCTGATCGGTATCGTAAACTGTCGATTATGCCTATGCGCGCGCCCGCCGCGACGATTGCCGGCGTCAATGTTTATCTCCGGCCTCCACGCCTGTCCGATGCGGCGGCATTCCACGCGGCCGTTCGCGCCAGCAGCGCCCTGCACCGCGGCTGGACGAGCGCACCCAAGACCCGCGAGCGTTACGCCAAGTTCGTGCGCCGCTACGCGGCCATCGGCAAGGTGTCTGTGCACGCCGGCTTCCTGGTGTTTCGCCGCCGCGACGATGCACTGGTCGGCGTCTACAATTTCTCGGAAATCGTGCGTGGCGCGTTCCAGAGCGCCTACCTGGGCTACTTTGCGTTCGCCCCGCTCGCCGGCAAGGGGCTCATGAGCGAAGGATTGGCCCTGGCGCTCGACGTGGCCTTCGGCAAGCTCAAGTTGCACAGGGTGGAGGTCAATATCCAGCCCAACAACGCCCGCTCGCTCGCCCTCGCGACGCGGCTGGGGTTCACACGCGAAGGCTATTCGCGCCGGTACGTGAAGATCAGCGGCCGCTGGCGCGACCACGTCCGCTTCGCGATGCTGGCCGAGGATTGGCGAGTGTTGCGCCGAAAACATCGCTTCGCGCGCAAGGACACCTGACCGATGCCGCAGCGCGGCCTTGCGCGTCGCCCCTTGTTCCGGTGCGCGCTCGTACTCGCGCTCTCCGGATGCGCGAGCCAGTCGATTCGGCCAGGAACGCCGCGCGAAGTGACGGGTGCGACGATCAACCCGTACGAGGTGCTGGAGGAATGCCTTCAAATGACGCCGGGCGACTGGCTGACTTATCGCTTCGACGCGCAGCGGCCGGTCGCGTTCAACATCCACTATCGCGAAGGCCAGGCGATGGTCATGCCGGTTTCGCGCGACGGCGTGACGTCGGACGATGACGCGTTCCGGCCGCTTGTCGACAAGGAATATTGCCTGATGTGGCAGGCGGGACGCGAGGGCGCAGTGCTGGATTACCGGATCCTGCTCAATCGCGGCCAGCGCTGACCGGCTTTCGCGCGCCTGCGAGGGCCGCCAGGTGCTTTCAGCCGGATGCCAGTTCCTGGTAGGTGTAAGTGCGGCCGTTCTCGACCGGATCGACGACGAGCTTCGCGACGATCACCGCGGCGGTCGTGTCGGGCGCCACCAGTTGTCCGCTCTTGTGAAACCCTTCGAACATCGCCACGATCGGCACCGCTTCCTTGGGTCGTGACCGCATGTATTCCTGCATGCCGGTGTCGATGATGCCGGGTCGCACGGTGATGGCGTTGAAGCGGTCGCCGCGGCGTTCGGCGGCAAGCGAGCGGGTCAGCATTTCCAGTCCGGCCTTGGCGATGCAATAGTTCGAAACCCCGGGCATCGCGTTGCTCGCCGCGCCCGACGACACGTTGATGATCCGCCGCTCGATGGATTCGTCCGCGAAAACGCGGCAGAAGAGATTGGAGAGCGCGATCGGCGCCGCGAGATTGACTTCGAGCGATTGCGAAATCTCGCTTGCATCGAGTGTCCCGAACATGCCCACCGGCGTGCCCACTGCCGCGTTGTTGATGAGGCAAACATACTCGGGGTGTTTCGCCGCAAGTTGCGCAAAGGCCGGTTCCAGCGCGCCGTCGACGCGTGGCGACAGCGCCAGATCGAGTTCGGCAAATCGGTAGTCCGGTCCGGTCAGCCGCGCGCCACTCGACCGGCCGATGCCGACGACGTGGTAGCCGCGCCCGAGCAGCGCGTGCGCGAGCGCCTCGCCCAGACCCCGTGATACGCCGGAGACGATGGCCGCGCGCACGTTATCGGCGTTGCTCGCCACGGTGCGCGATGAGAAATCCCGCAAGCACGCCCACGGCGACGAGCGCCAATCCGTAGAACGGCTTGTACAGATAGATCACGGCGGCCTTCTCCCGCGACGCGGTGACGAACACCGAGTAGTACGCATAAAGGTCGAGCGCGAGGAGGACGAACCCGATGATTGCCAGCACCCGCGCGTACGGGGACAGCAAGGCCAGCACGAACAGCAGCGCCCAAGGCCCGGCCTCGAAGACGAACAGGCCGAACGAGCCCTCGACCTCCGCGGCGCGCACGGTGCCGTATTCGACGAAGGCTGCAAAGGCGATGCCGACGAGGGCAAGAACGATGGCCAGGGTCCATGAGCGCATGGATTTCAGCGTAACACGAGCGGGCGGAGCACCGGAAGATCGGCGACCGACGCCCCGACGTGCCGGGCCAGCGACCCCGGCGCCGGCCTGCCACGCTGTGATCAGCGTCCGCCGCCGGCGAATATGGCGATCACGACGACGACGATGATCGCGAGGACGATGAGCGCGATCTTCCAGGCGCTCTTCGGATACTCGCCCTGGATCGCGCCGGTGACGCCGTTCTGCACGCACTGGAAGCTCTTCGCGCCGAACGTGTACGTCATGAGCCAGATGGGCGCCAGGATGTGTTTGAACGTCTGCCGCGAATACGACGAGTGCACGACGAGGTTGCGATAGGTGTCGCCCGGCACCTGCTGCGCACACATCGCCTGCAACTTGGCATCCATCGCCGCGCGCGACGCCTGCGCGGCGCCGACCAGGTCGATCTGGTAACGCTCGACGACCCAGCCCGCGACAAAGCCCGGGTCATAGGGTTTGAGCGTTTGCGTGGGGAAGGGCTCGACGCCGCGCAGCAATCCGGGACGCACACCCACGGACGCGCACACGAGGTCGTCGTCGAAGAAATGGGACAGCTGGCCGGCGGCGGATTCCCAGCGCACGTTCTGCACCTGCCGCGTCTGCACCCGTCCGTTTTCCGTGTACGTCTCGGTCGTGTAGTAATAGTGCCCCGCCTCCGCCGTCCACTGCGCGTCGGCCTGCGCGTCGAACGTCCAGTACGGCAGGTAGACGCCCTTGACCGTATCGGTCAGCGCGCGGCGCTTGAGCGCGCCCGGCGCGAGCCACAACCTTCCGTACCATTGCCGGATGCGATCGCGCGCCGACGTTTCGCTCACGGCAAACGGCAGCACGCTCTCCGGCCGGAACGAGGGCTTGGCTTCCTCGTAGGGAACGAGCTGCGCCGAGCCGCAGAATTCGCAGTTCTGCGCCTGCCGCGACGGATCGAATACCGAAATTGCATTGCAGCTCTGGCACTTGACCTGCCGGACCTCGGCCCTCCAGCCGCGCGCGTCGTCGGTGATTCCGCGCAACGCGGTGACCAGGTCGTGCTCGACGATGCCGCCGGTCGTGACGTCGAGCGTGGCCGGAGACTCGGTGCCGCAGAACGGGCAGATGAGCTTCTGCTTGGCGGGATTCCACACCGCCTGCCCGCCGCATGACGGGCACACGAATTTGGGGGAAGCAGCGGCTTCGCTCATCGCTGTCGGATGACGCCTTCAGCCGGACTACCGAATGACGTAGCCGACCACCAACCATGAATTGCTGGCCGCATCGCGCGTCAGCGTCACCGATTCCTCGGCGTCGGGCTTGCCGGCAAACATCGTGCGGAAACGCAGCAGCGCATAGTCGCCGTCGGGCAAGCCTGGGATGACGCGCGTGAAGGCAACGTCATGCAGCGCGCGCTGCTGCATAACGCCTAGCGGAGTCCGCAACTTCGCCAGGCCTTCGGTCCAGCGCTCAAGCGTGATCGCGCCGCGGAACTCGGCGGCCGCCGCGTCCCAGCTGGCTTTCGCATCGTTGGCGTCGGTCAGCGCAAGCCAGGCAAGGGCAACCGCGTGCGCCTCGCTTGCGCGGGGATCCTGCGCGCGCGCCGGCAGCGCCAGAACGCAAAGCGCGCACACCAGCACTCGCAGCGCGGCGCGCCGACTCCTGCGTCGCATCATGAATCAGCCTTTCAGGAAGGCGTCAACGGCGGCGCGCGTCACGCGCCACTGCGTGCCGATCTTGCGGCCCTTGAGATCGCCGGCGTCCAGGCTCGACATCACGTCGGACTCGGCGACGCCCAGCATCTGCGCAACTTGCGCCGGCGTCATGAGATCGGGCGCGCCGGCGCCGTTGCCGGTTGCCGGCGCAGCTGGCGCGGCAACGCCGGGCGTCGTTTGTGCCATCAGCCCGCCGGTCTGGTTCATCATCTGCTGCGCCATCGCCATGCCCATCGCGAGTTCGGCGCCCGCGCCGCCGATTCCGCCACCGGCTCCGGGCTGCCCCAGCCCCTGCGCCATCTGGAACTTGACGTAGTCGTTGAGGTTGCCGACCGCCGCCATGCTCGAGCGCTTGTCGATCGCCTGTTCCACTTCCGGCGGAACCGAGACGTTCTCGACTAAGAAGGTTGTCATCTCGAGCCCGTACTTCTCGCCGATCGCCGGATTGATGAGCGGCAGCAGCGCCCCTCCCAGTTCGCCATATCGCGCGGCGACGTCGAGGGCGGGAATCTTGGATGTCGCCAGCGCCTCGGTGAAGACGCTGACGATCCGCGAGCGCATTGTGTCGTTGAATTCGTCGAGCCGGAAGTGATCGTCGGTGCCGGCCACTTCCTTCAGGAACTTCTTGACGTCGACGATGCGGAAATCATACGTGCCGTACGCTCGCAGCCTGACGACGCCGAAATCGGCGTCGCGCATCATCACCGGATTGGAGGTTCCCCACTTGTTGCCGGTGAAAAGGCGCGTGATGATGTAATACACGTCGGCCTTGAACGGGCTTTCCAGTCCGTACTTCCATCCCTTGAGGTCCGACAGGACCGGAATGTTGTCGGTGGTCAGCGAATACTTGCCCGGGCCGAAAGTGTCGCCGAACTGGCCGAGATAAATGAACTGGGCGACCTGCGATTCGCGCACGATGAGTTGCGCGCCGTTCTTGATCTCCTTGTCCTCGTCGGGAAAGCGGTACGACAGCGTATCGCGCGAATCATCGGTCCACTCGATGATGTCGATGAACTGTTTCTTGATGAAATCGAGGATAGCCATCGTGCTCCCCCTTGTCGTCGCGGGATCGAACTGCGGTGTTGCGCGTGCGGCCGTTACTTGTTGGCGGCGACCGGCTTCTTCGTCTCGCCGGCGGCGCTTCTGAACTCGTCTTCCAGTTGCGACGACGGCAGAGCGCCGGGAACCATCGAGCCATCGGCGAAGATCAGCGTCGGCGTTGCCTGCACGCGCAGCTTCTCGCCCAGCGCATGGGTCTTGTCGAGCGGATTGTCGCATTCGCCCTTGTTGTCCGGAAGCACACCGCTGGCGAAGAACGTGTCCCATGCCTTCACCTTGTCCGCCGAGCACCAGATGATCTTGGACTTGCGCGCCGAATCGGGGTGCAGCGAGTCGATCGGAAACAGGAACGTGTAGATCGTGACGTTGTCGACCGACTTCAATTCGTTCTCGAGCTTGGCGCAGAACGGGCAGTCGGCGTCGGAGAAGACGATGAGTTGCCGCGATCCGTTGCCCTTGACCCGCTTGAAGGCCAAGTCCATCGGCAGGCTCGCGATGTCGACGCGGTTCAGCTTGCGCATCCGCGCCTCGGTCAGGTTGGCCTTCGAATCGGCGTCGTAGACGCTGCCGACCAGTACGTACTTGACCTTGGCGTCCGTGTAGACCATCTGGTTGTCGAACTGGACCTCGAAGAGTCCGAAATACGGGCTCCTGGTGATGGTCCCGACGCTGCTGCCCGGGAATTTCATTTCGAGCGCCCGCTTGATGGCGGAGGCTTCGGGCGGGGAAGCGGCCGGATCAGCGGCCGGCGCCGCCAGGACCGGCATGGCGCCCCAGGCAAACGCGAGGGCAGCCACCGCGAACGCGGCCGCCATTCGGGTTCGGAGCAGGCAAAAAGTCATGGAAATCATGGGTTCTCCAAAAGTTGATCCGGCTTTGGACAGTCTAGCGCAACGCAGGTTGCGCCAGCGCTCGTTTCAGGACCGGGAGCCGATCAACGGCCGTCATCCCGGCATTGCGCAACGATTTGAGCCAAGGGGCTGCCGAGCCGAACAACCGCGCCAGCCCATCGGTGACCGTTTGCATGGCCAGTACGGGTTCGGCCCGCCGCCTCGCAAATCGTTCGAGCAAAATCGGTGCCCCCGCGTCGCCCGCGGGTCCGCGCTCGGCAAGGACGCCGGCCAATGCCTCGGCGTCGCCAAACCCCAGGTTGACGCCTTGGCCCGCCAGCGGATGGACGCCATGCGCCGCATCGCCCACCAGGGCCAGCCGGTGGGCAATCGTCGCGGGCAGCTTGAGGTACGACAGCGGAAAACTCGCCGCAGCTGTAATCGACGCAAGGTCGCCAAGCACGTGCCCCCCCGCGTCCGCGACCCGGGCCGCAAGCGCGTCGCCTTTCTGCGCGCGCAACTCCGCCGCCAGCGCATCGGGGGCGGACCAGACGATCGAGATGCGCCGGCCGGGAAGTGGCAACCACGCGAGCACGCCACCGTCGTCCCGAAACCATTGCCTGGCAACGCCGTGGTGCGCGTGTTCACAATCGAAATTGGCGACCACCGCCGTCTGACCGTAGGGCCTGGGTTCCGCGACAATGCCGGCCGCTTGCCGGACCCAAGAGCGCACGCCATCGGCGCCGACGATCAGCTTCGCCGACAACCCCCGCGCGGGACCCGTCGTTCCGGCGAGCGTGAGCTTGCCGGCGTCGGCCGTCCACTCGAGCGCCGAAAAGGCGACGCCACCGATGACGTCGACACCTGCTTCGAACGCCAGCGGCAGCAGTGCCGCACGCAGCGCGCGCTCCTCGACGATCCAGGCGAGAGCTCGCTCGCCCAGTTCGTAAGCGGAAAATTCGATCGTCGCGCCGGCGTCGCCGGCGACGTACATCGCCTCGATCGGCTCGATGCGCGCAGGCGCCAGCATCTGCCACGCGCCCTGCGCGCGCAGGAACGCGGCACTTCCCGGGCTGATCGCGTAGATGCGCGCGTCCCATGTGTCGGCGTCGAATTCGGGCGCGGCCACGAGCGCGCGATCCACCAGCGCGACCTTGAGCCCGCTCCGCGCGAGCGCCGGCGCAAGCGCCAATCCGACGAGGCCGGCGCCCGCGACGATCACGTCGAAATCGTCGCCGCGCAAAGAGCCCCCACGCTCACCGCGTTCGCTGCCCCCATGGGGGGCGGAATTCGCGCCTTGGGACGGCCCGTCGGCGCTCATACCGATGCGGCCGCGGTGGGTAGCACTTCGATAACGTGCTGCTGGTTAGTGTAGATGCACAGATCGCCGGCGATCGTCAGCGCTTCCTTGACGATCTGCTCGGCGGACAATGGCGAATGCAGCAGCAGCGCGCGCGCTGCCGCCTGCGCATAGGGGCCGCCGGAGCCGATAGCGACGATTCCGTACTCGGGCTCCAGCACATCGCCGGTCCCTGTGATGACGAGCGACGTCGACGCATCGGCCACGGCGAGCATGGCCTCCAGCCGCCGCAGCACACGATCCGACCGCCAGTCCTTCGCCAGTTCGACGGCGGAGCGCGTCAGGTGACCCTGGTGCTTCTCGAGCTTGGCCTCGAAGCGCTCGAACAGCGTGAACGCATCGGCCGTGGCGCCCGCGAATCCCGCGAGCACGCGTTCGTGGTACAGCCTTCGCACCTTGCGCGCCGTGGCCTTGATGACGATGTTGCCGAGCGTGACCTGCCCGTCCCCGCCCAGGGCCACCGCGCCATCGCGTCGAACGGACAAAATGGTTGTTCCGTGAAACTGTTCCATGAAAGGCTTTTTTCCGACAACAGAAAACGGCTTGGCAAGAAAAGCCGCGCGAATCAAACGCTCGGGGTCAAATCCATCGACTTTCTGCGGCGAAGTTACGGGCTCCGCCCGAACTTCGCCGGTGACATCAATCCGGCGCAAAGTAGGGGTCCACTTTGCGCCGACGAACTATGTTGCCTTCTTCAGGAAATGCCGGGGGGAAATTCCGATGAGCAGCAGCAGCGCGCGGATGATTGGCGACGCCCCGACGATCTGGACCGACTTGCGCTGCGATTCGACGCGATAGATGGCGTTGAGCAGCGAACCGGCGCAAACGAAGTCGATGCGATCGACGGTGGTCATGTCGATCGGCACGATGGACCGGCGCTGCGCGAATTCCGGAATGGCTCCCAGCTGAATGTTCGACGATCCGGCGAGCACACCGGTCAGCACGAGCCTTTCCGTGTTGTCGTCGGCGTGAATGCCGCCCATGCCGTCGTCGACGCCATCGGCTGGCGGCGTCTCCGGGGGCGCCTCGGGCTCGGGTGGCGGCTCCCACGACGGCGGAGACTGCTCGAAGGCGATCGCATATTCGATCGCGCGATCGTCGAAGGCCTCCTGCTTGTGCATGAATTGCAGGAGCTCGAGGGACAGGAGCCATGCGCCCTCGCCGCCATCCTTGCCGCGCTTGACCACGGCGTCCACGGCGACGTTGAGCTTTTCCGGGCGCTGCAACGTCAGCGCGAAGCGGTGCTTCCGCGCATGCGCCAGCGCATCGGCCAGGAGGCGCGCGCCTGCGTCGTCGAAGCCCGTCACGGAGGCTAAGTCGAGCCGCGCGTGCGGAACCTTCTTTTCGATCGCCCGCTTGAGGCCCTCCACCTGGGGCAGGCTGGCCGCGGAGAGCTTGCCCGTCACTGGGATGTAGCCGCCGGCGACGGCCTTGGTGCCCGCGGTTGTCTTCAATCCCTCTTCCCAAGCAGGCGCCGATCGTTCGAACTGCACGACGTATTGCAGCGCGACCTGCTCGAATGCGGCGCGATCGTTGGTCCGCTGCAGCACATCGAACAGCGCGAGCCAGGCCAGCGGCGACATCTTGGCGTCGTGGTCGGTCTGCACGCCCTGTTCCAGCAGTACGCGAGCCGGTTCCTTCTGCCCGCCCGCATAGAGCAGCGCCGCATTTTCGAGCACGGCGCAAAGGCCGGGATTGGCGTGCGCGACTTCAATCGACGAATGGGCCGGCGTCCAATCGATGAGACTTGCGCCGGTCACCGAAATCTCGCCGGCGGGCTCGGGCCCGGCCCAGCGGGCGTTGCCTTTCTTGCCCTGGGCTTCGAACGCGACTTCGCGCGCGGATACCGGCCGCGGCGCCGGGCGTGCGGCCATCGGGAGCAGCCGTTTTGGGTTCCAGCTTCAGCGGCTCGGACTTCTTCGGCGGAGGTTTGGAGAACAATGCCATTCGAGTGGGTGGCTTCGCATCGTTGGTCTTCACTTGGTCGACGAGGACGCGTCGTCCCGCCATGGCCAATCCTTAGCGTAAGGCGCTGATTATGTTCCTGTCATAGGCTTCCCACAAGCCGCGAGTCCCGGGGCGCCCCCAGACAAAAAAGTGAGGGACATCAGCGTGGTCCTTACCGCGTCCGCTTGCTAGAATAAAGGCGACGAATTTTGTCAACTATGTCGGAACAGCGTATCAACCGAGTGTCAACCTTGGCCGGGAGCCGAACGATGAAGAATCCGCTGGATTCGCTGTGGGGAACCATCATTTCCGGGGTCATTCTGACCGCGATCCTGTACTACGTAGTCAAGACCTTTCTGAACTGACGGAGGCCGCACAATGGATCTCGTCCCGATCTTTGCGAGATGGTTGCATTTCCTGGCCGGCGTCATGTGGATCGGCCTCCTGTACTACTTCAACTTCGTGCAGGTCCCCGCGATGAAAGCGGCGGCAGCGGACAACACGGCGGCCGGCATCACCAAGCACGTCGCGCCGCGCGCGCTGTACTACTTCCGCTGGGCTGCCGTGGTCACGTGGCTCGCGGGCGCCGCCTTGCTCGGAAACCAGTTCGCCAATGCGTTCACGCTGCAGAAAGGGATGGCCGGCATCGGTGTCGGCGCCTGGCTGGGAACGATCATGCTGATCAACGTATGGGCGCTGATCTGGCCCAAACAGCAGAAGATCCTCGGCATGAAACCGGCAACTGATGAGGAGAAGAACAAGGCTCGCCGGATCGCGTTCCTGGCGTCGCGAGCCAACGTGATGCTGTCGCTGCCGATGCTGTTCTTCATGGCCGGCGGCTGGTCGCACCGCGGAACGTTCGGCCTGTAAGAAACCACGGGGCGATGCGCCGACCGCCGGCGCGTCGCCCGTGGCGGATATTGCGGAGTTGCGTCCGGCTGCGCCGGACTCAGTCGTCGCCGTAGAGCTTTTGCACGCGCTCGCGGCGTTCCTGCGCTTCGAGGGAGAGCGTTGCAGTGGGCCGCGCGATGAGCCGCGGCACGCCGATCGGCTCGCCCGTCTCCTCGCACCAGCCGTAGGAGCCGTCGTCGATCATGCGCAGTGACTTTTCGACCTTCTTAAGGAGCTTGCGCTCGCGGTCGCGCGTGCGCAGCTCGAGCGTGTATTCCTCTTCGAGAGTCGCTCGGTCCGACGGGTCCGTCGTGACTTCGTTTTCGCGCAGATGCTCGCCGGTGTCGTCGGCATTCTGCAGGAGCTGGTCGCGCAGTTCGAGCAGCTGCTTCTTGAAGAACAAGAGCTGCGCTTCGTTCATGTAGTCCTTCTCGGGCGCCTTGAGGATTTCCTCTTCGGTCAGCTCGCGGACTTTCTTCACTGCTGTTGCGGCTTTGACTGCCATGCTTCGCTCATCCTGATTGCACGATTGGCGGTTCTGATTCCGACATTCGCGCCGTTTCGACCCTATTTGCGGGGGCCGCGTGAAATTGCGCATTATAGCCCGCGGCAGCCGTTGCTAGCCAGCCTCGTTCCAGGACCCGCGAAGCCCGGCAAACACCCCGGGGGCACCCAAGCCCGCGCACCGTATAATCGCGGAAAAACAAGGCTTTCCGATGAATTCGACCCCAGATGCCTCCTCCGGCAGCGCCACCCCGCCAGCGACGTTGACCCTTGCGCGCCCCGACGACTGGCACGTGCATCTGCGCGACGGGCCGGAGCTGGCAGCCGTGGCCGGCCATACGGCCCGCGTCTTCGGACGTGCAATCGTCATGCCAAACCTTTCACCGCCCGTCACCACGGTGGAGGCGGCAGAAGCCTACCGGGGAAGGATCGTGGCGGCGCTTCCCAAGGCATCGAGGTTCGAGCCGCTGATGACGCTCTACCTGACCGACAACACGCGGCCCGCGGAGATCGCCAAAGCCAAGGCGTCGGGCACCGTCCACGCGGTCAAGTACTACCCCGCCGGCGCGACGACGAATTCGGATACCGGCGTGACCGCGCTCGACCGCGTCTACCCGGCGCTGGCGGCCATGGAAGCGCAGGGCGTGGTCCTGTCGCTTCACGGCGAAGTGACCGCACCGGAAGTCGACATGTTCGACCGCGAGCGGGTCTTCGTGGAGACGCTGCTGCCGCGAATCGTGCGCGACTTTCCCGGACTCAAGGTCGTCCTCGAGCACATCACGACGCGGGAAGCGGCGGAGTTCGTGCGCGAGCAGGGAGTTGGCGTCGCCGCCACCATCACGCCGCAGCACCTCGCCTATTCGCGCAATGCGCTCTTCGCCGGAAACCTCATCCGGCCGCACCATTTCTGCCTGCCGGTCCTCAAACGCGAAGCGCACCGGCATGCGCTGCTTGCGGCAGCGACGTCCGGCGACCCGCATTTCTTCCTGGGCACCGACTCCGCGCCCCATGCGAAGCACCGCAAGGAAGCCGCGTGCGGGTGTGCCGGCTGCTACACGGCGCATGCCGCGCTGGAGATGTACGCAGAGGTGTTCGAGGATGCGGGCGCGCTCCCGCGCCTCGAAGGATTCGCGAGTCGATTCGGCGCGCGGTTCTATGGTCTTCCGCCACACGCGGACACGGTGACCCTCAAGCGCGAGTCGTGGACGGTCCCGGCCGAATACGCGTTCGGCACGGATGCTGTCGTGCCGCTGCGGGCGGGCGACGATCTGCGCTGGCGCGTTCTCTAGCGACGGCCTTAGAACAGTCCGACGACCTTCCCGTCGCCGTCGATGTCGATCTTTGCTGCGGACGGCGCCGACGGCAGCCCGGGCATCGTCATCACGTCGCCGCAGACCATCACGATGAACTCGGCGCCCGCCGCGAGCCGCACCTCGCGGACGTTGACGACATGGCCCGACGGCGCGCCGCGCAGCAGCGGATCGGTCGAGAACGAGTATTGCGTCTTCGCGATGCACACCGGGTAGTGCCCATAGCCCTCGGCCTGGAGCTTCTTGATCTGCGCGCGCACCTTGCTGTCGGCGGTCACTTCCGACGCGCCGTAGATCGTCTTCGCAACTTTCTCCATCTTTTCCCACAGCGTGTCGGCGTCCGCGTAAACGAGCCGGAAATCGGCGGGCACGCGGGCGATCACGTCGACGACGGTCCTTGCGAGTTCCTCGGCGCCGGCTCCCCCGTTCGCCCAATGCCTGGCCACGACGACTGGCGCGTCGTGATGGCCGATCTTCTTCTTGAGCAGCGCGATTTCGGCGTCGGTGTCCGACGCGAAATGGTTTATCGCGACCACGCAAGGCAGGCCGTAATGGTTGCGCACGTTGTTGACATGACGCTCGAGGTTGGCCACACCTTTTTCCAGCGCCGGCAGATTCTCCTTCGTCAGCTCCTTCAAGTCGGCCCCACCGTGAAACTTTAGCGCGCGCATCGTGGCGACCAGCACCAGGATGTCGGGCCGCAGGCCGGATTTGCGACACTTGATGTCGATGAACTTTTCCGCGCCGAGGTCGGCGCCGAAGCCCGCCTCGGTGACGACGTAGTCGGCGAGCTTCAGCGCAGCCTTGGTCGCGATGACCGAGTTGCAGCCGTGCGCGATGTTGCCGAACGGGCCGCCGTGGATGAACGCCGGGTTGTTCTCGAGCGTCTGCACGAGGTTGGGATTGATCGCGTCCTTGAGCAGCACCGTCATCGCGCCGTGCGCGTCGAGATCCCCCGCGTGAACCGGTTTCTGGTCGCGCGTGTAGCCGACGACGATCTTCGCAAACCGCGCCTTGAGGTCGGCGAGTGACTCCGCCAGGCAGAAGATGGCCATGACCTCGGACGCAACGACGATGTCGAATCCGTCCTGCCGCGGAAAGCCGTTGGCGGGTCCGCCGAGCGCGATCGTTATGTCGCGCAACGCCCGATCGTTCATGTCGACGACGCGCTTCCACGTGATGCGCCGCACGTCGATGCCCAGCGCGTTCCCGTGGTGGATGTGATTGTCGATCAGTGCGGCCAGCAGGTTGTTGGCGACGCCGATCGCGTGAAAGTCGCCGGTGAAGTGCAGGTTGATGTCCTCCATCGGCACCACCTGCGCGAAACCGCCGCCGGCGGCGCCGCCCTTCATTCCGAACACCGGCCCGAGCGAGGGTTCGCGCAGGCAGATCGCCGCCTTCTTCCCGATGCGGTTCAGCGCGTCGCCCAATCCGACCGTCGTCGTCGTCTTGCCTTCGCCGGCAGGCGTGGGGCTGATCGCGGACACGAGGATCAGCTTGGCCGAAGGGCGCGGGGCCTGGCTCGCGAGCCAGTTGAGCGAGACCTTCGCCTTCGTGCGGCCATAGGGATCCAGCGCGGCATCGGGAATGCCCAGCCGCGCGGCGATCTCGCCGATGGGCAACAGGTTGGCGTGCTGCGCGATATCGATGTCGGTTTGCATGCTGGCCGTTCCTCGTGGGCAATGCCCGTGGCGGCGCCAAGTGTACTGCGCAAGGACGGCCTTAGGCGTCACCGCGCGCGCAATCCGCAGTACACTAGCGGCCCGAAGCCAGCCAGACCGTCGCCGCCCAATCCGTGAAAACGGTGCGGGGGGAGGAAAGTCCGGGCTCCGCAGAGCAGGATGCTGGGTAACGCCCAGACGCTATAAGTCGCCGTTAGCGCGGCCGATGAAGGCGAGGAACAGGGCCACAGAGACGAGTCGCCTCCTGTCAAAGGGAGGCGGGTGAAACGCGGTAACCTCCATCCGGAGCAACACCAAGTAGGCGGACACCGACGCTGCTCGCGTAAGTCCGCGGGTAGGTGGCTCGAGCGCACCGGCAACGATGCGCCTAGATGAATGACGGTCATAGCGCACGTTCCGCGTGCGCCGTAACAGAACCCGGCTTATCGGCTGACTTCGGATTATCTTTCGAGAAAAGTTTCGCGACCGCGACGCGCGGTCGCCCGATAATTTTTTCGATTACTGCGAGATCGTGGCAGGCGGCTCGGGGCGGCCCTTCGCCGCCTGCGGGTAAGGGCACGACAATCCGCCGCTCGAGGTTCGCTTCGCGAACCCGCTCGGTCGCGTCCGGTATCACTCGCGATCAGGCGGCGATCGGTGGCGGACGGCTGCCGGTCAGGAGAAAGTCGAGAAGATCGCGGACCGGGCGGATTTCGTTGCCAAACGGGAGCGACGATGCTCCGCGGAAGAACAATCCCTTGGCAACGTCGCCGCGCACCGCAGCGGCCAACTGCGTGTCGATGCAGAACTGGCCGATCTTCGCGATGCCGTCGCGAAGTCCGCATTGAATCAGGCAATCGAATTTCAGCGTGCAGCGTGGCTTCTTCCGGGCCGCGGCCGTGAGCTTCGGCAGAAACTTGAGGTAGTTCCTGAGCCAGGGCGTCAGGACGGCGCGTGCCGGCAGGCCCGCAACGCTCATGAACTCGACGATGTCTTCGGGACGGGCGTCGGCCAGGACGTGCTTGAACGCGATGTCGGCGTCGCCTTCCACGGTGACGGCGAACGCCGTGCCGACCTGCACCGCACTGGCGCCCAGCGCGAACAATTCGCGGATCCGATCATGCGAATTGATGCCGCCGGCCGGAATCAGCGGAATCGCGCGGTCCGGGATGCCCTCGGCCCTGAAGAACTCGCGAACCTCGGGCAGGACGCGCTCGAAATCGAACCGGGGATCGGCAAGGTCTTCGATCTTCGCGGCGCCCAAGTGCCCGCCGGCATATCGCGGATGCTCGATCACGATCGCGTCCGGCAGCCGCCCCTTGCGCGCCCACTTCTTGACGACCAGCGCAATACCTCGCGCGTCGGAGAGGATCGGAATGAGCGCGACGTCGGGATACGGCGCCGCGAGCTCGGGCAGGTCGAGCGGCAGTCCGGCGCCGACGACGATGGCCTCCGCGCCGCTCGCGCAGGCCTGTCGCACATTGGCGGCGTACTCGGAGACGGCGCGCATCACGTTCACGGCGATGACGCCATTGCCCGCTGCCATCGCTTTCGCGGCGCGGACTTCGCGGTCGAGCGCGGCCAAGTTGGCGGCGTCGACCGATGCCTTGTCGCCATTCCTGCTCGCAGCCATGAGATCCGGGTGATGCCGGCGCAGATCCACGCTTGCGATCGTGCCCACTGCGCCCAACTGCGCGACGCAACCCGCCAGCCGATGCGCCGAGATTCCAACACCCATGCCGCCCTGCACGATCGGCAGAACGCTCCGGCCACGGAGTACGAGCGGCGCCAGGGACTGCGCCCATGCGGCCGGCACGATGAATTCCGCTGGCGGGGGATGGTTCATGGAAGGTCTGGCGTCCGGTCGCAATGCCCAAAGGCTGCAGTGTGTGGGGACACCGCGCGGGTAGCCTTGATGCCGATCAATGGCCCTTCCGATCGCGAAACTACCCACGCACCTCGATGATCGGCACGTGCGCCGAGAGGCGCGCCAGCAGCGCGTCGTCGAGAGTGATCCCTTTGGGCGCCGCCGCGACCAGTGCCTGATCCGTGCAACCCGTCGCGCGAAACGGCTGCAGGATCCAGCGAATCACGCCGCGCTCGGCCAGTTCACGGGCGAGCCGCTCCATCGCTTCGGGCGGCGTGATGTCCGGGTGGATGGTCGTGCGCACTTCGTAGGCAACGCCGGACCGGCACACCAGGTCGAGGCTCGCGAGCGCGGCGCGCCCGCTGCCCGCAACACCGGTAACCGCCGCATATTCGCCGGCGTAGGTCTTGACGTCGAGGCCCACCCAGCCTACGTGCGGCAGGACCCGGGCGAGGCGCCGAGGATATGCGCCGCCGGTATGCAGTCCGACCGAGAACCCGAGTGCGCTCACCTCCTCGATCGCCGCGCCAATCGCGGCCTGGGCCATCGGCTCGCCGCCCGAAAAGACGACCGCATCGAGCAGTCCCTGACGCGATGCAAGCCACTCGATGATGCCGCCGAAGTCGCGTTCGTCGTCGCCCTTCCCCGCGATCAGATGCGGATTGTGGCAATAAGCGCATCGCCACGGGCATCCCTGGCAGAAGATGACCGCGGCGAGCGCGTCAGGGTAATCGGTCGACGTGAATGGCACGAACCCGCCGACGCGCAGCGCACGCGCGCAGGCGGCCCGCGGAGAAGCGGGAGCCGGGATCGGCATCGGGAATGGAGCGACAGCCGCCACTACGCGTCGAGTTGCGCACGCTCCTCGCGAAAGAAGCGGCGCTCGCAGTGCTCGCCTTTCTTGCCCACATTGAACGACGCCACGGGCCGGTGATAGCCCATCACGCGCGTCCAGACCTCGCAACGCTGCCTTTCGGCATCGGCAAGCGTGATTTCGCGGCAACTTTGCACATCGGTGATGGTGTTCATCCAGCCTCCTTCGTCGGGTTACGCGGCAAGACCGCGCAATTTCTCCGCCAGCTTCTCCTCGTCGCACTTGGGACAGAACTCGTGCTCGCCGGCCAGGTACCCGTGCCGCGGGCAAATCGAGAACGTCGGCGTCACGGTGATGTAGGGAAGCCTGAAGCGCTCGAGCGAACGGCGCACCAGCGCCTTGCATGCCGAGGCCGAGCTCAGCTTTTCGCTCATGTAGAGATGCAGTACGGTGCCGCCGGTGTATTTGGCCTGCAGCTCTTCCTGCCGCGCGAGCGCCTCGAAAGGGTCGTCGGTGAAGCCCACCGGCAACTGCGACGAATTCGTGTAGTACGGCGTCTCGGTGGTTCCCGCCTGCAGTATGCCGGGCCATCGCTTCCTGTCCTCTTTCGCGAAACGATAGGTGGTGCCTTCGGCGGGCGTGGCTTCGAGGTTGTACATGTGGCCCGTCTCCTCCTGGAAGGCGACGATGCGTCCACGCAGGTGGTCCAGCAGCCGCACGGCGAACGCATGGCCATACGCCGTCGTGATGTCGTCGTTGTCGCCCGTGAAGTTGCGGACCATTTCGTTGATGCCGTTAACGCCGATGGTCGAGAAATGGTTGCGCAGCGTGCCGAGATAGCGCTTCGTGTAGGGAAAGAGCCCCTGGTCGATCAGCCGCTGGATGACCTTACGCTTGACCTCGAGGCTGTCCTTCGCGAAGCGGACCAGCTCGTCCAGGCGCTCGTAGAGTCCGATCTCGTCATTTGCGAAGAGATGGCCCAGCCGTGCGCAGTTGATCGTCACGACACCGATCGACCCGGTCTGTTCCGCGGAGCCGAAAAGGCCGTTGCCGCGCTTCAGGAGTTCGCGCAGGTCGAGCTGCAGTCGGCAGCACATCGAGCGGATCATGTTCGGCTTGAGCTCGGAGTTGAGGAAATTCTGGAAATACGGCAGCCCATATTTCGCCGTCATTGCGAACAATGCCTCGCAGTTCGGGTGGTCCCAGTCGAACTCCGGCGTGATGTTGTACGTCGGAATCGGGAACGTGAACACCCGTCCCTTCGCGTCACCCTCCGTCATCACCGCGATGTAGGCACGGTTGATCATGTCCATCTCGGGCTGCAGGTCGCCGTAGGTAAACGGCATCTCCTCGCCCGCGATCACGGGGATTTGCTCGCGCAGATCCTCGGGGCAGACCCAATCGAACGTGAGGTTCGTGAAGGGCGTTTGCGTGCCCCAGCGGGACGGCACGTTGAGGTTGTAGATCAGTTCCTGGACGCACTGCTTGACGGCGTCGTAGCTCATCGCGTCGCGGCGGATGAACGGCGCCATATAGGTATCGAAC
Source organism: uncultured beta proteobacterium (assembly GCA_963828045.1). Taxonomy (GTDB): domain Bacteria; phylum Pseudomonadota; class Gammaproteobacteria; order Burkholderiales; family Casimicrobiaceae; genus VBCG01. The sequence continues at coordinate 913,055 of CAWHCM010000002.1, forward strand.
GAGGAAAAAGCCTGCGCGCCGGCCCATTCGTTCTGCAGCGTTCCGAGGAAATTGACGATCTGGCCCACGGCGCTCGACATGTGCTTCGGCGGACCCGCCTCGACCTTGCCGGGAACCCCGTTCAGGCCCTCGTGCAGCAGCTGCCGCAGCGACCAGCCGGCGCAATAACCGGCCAGCATGTCGAGGTCATGGATGTGCAGGTCGCCCTCGCGATGCGCGCGGCCGATCTCCGGCGCGTAGACATGCGACAGCCAGTAGTTGGCGACGACCTTGCCCGAAACGTTGAGGATCAGCCCGCCGAGCGAATAGCCCTGGTTCGCATTCGCATTGACGCGCCAATCCTTGCGCTCGAGGTATTCGTCGACCGAGGCGGCGACGTCGACCAGCGTTTTGCGATCGGCGCGCAGTCGCTCGTGCCGGTCGCGGTAGACGATGTAGGCACGCGCGGTATGGAACCAGCCCGCGCCGGCGAGCGTGTGCTCGACGCAATCCTGGATCGTCTCGATGTCGGGAACGCCGCCGGTGTGGCGATGCGCGAGCACCCTGCCCACGGCGTCGGCGAGCTTCCCGGCCTCGCGCGCGTCGAACTCCCCCGTGGCGGCGCCGGCGCGGGCTATCGCCTTCGAAATCTTCGCGAGCTCGAACGGGGCGTGCTGGCCGTCGCGCTTGATCACTTTGGCGGGCAGCGTCGGCGGGATATTGGCGGCAACCGACAATTCCGGCGTCAAAGCAACCCCCACCGTGGCCTTCGCGTTCGTCATCGGGATTCCTCCTAGGCAACAGGCCGTTCGAGGACGGGCTGCGCTCGACACAATATGTTGTGGTTTCGGTCGAGCCTAGTAGCACAGAATGTGCCGGTCAAGCGCGTAACGGGGGCAACCCGGAAAAGCTTGACCCAGGTCAAGCTAATGCGAATCTATCGCGCTCGCGTGATCCGGCTGGCGCGATCGATGCGGTCCTTGGCGTTCGGATGGGTCGAAGTCGCTATCGCGCAGCGTCGTCTGCGGCGGCCCCGCTGTCGCCAGGTCGCCCGCTCTCGTCGATGTCGCTCTCGATTTCGCCTTCGGCGGCCTCGTCCTCCCACGAATAGCGCACGAGCGGCGGCAAATCCCGGTTTCGAAACGCGAACGCGAGGATCACCCCGATCAGCGCGGCCGACAGATGCGTCTCCCACGAGATGCGGGGATTGATCGGAAATACGCCCCACGCCAGCGTGCCGTACATGAACGCGACGAGAAGCGATGCGGCGACGGCGCGCCGGTCGCGCCTGATGAGGCCGGCCACGAACACATAGCCGACGAGACCGTAGACCAAGCCGCTGGCGCCGATGTGAACGCCGCCTCGCGCGAACAGCCACACGATGATTCCCGGCCCAAGATAGACGGCAGGCAGTACCTGGAATGCGGCCTTTGGATACAGGTGGAACATCGTAGTGCCGAGGACCACCAGCGGCAGCGAATTCGCGATCAGATGCGTGAAGTCGGCATGCAAGAGGGGCGCGAACAGGATGCCGGGCAAGCCTGCCCACTCGCGCGGACGTATGCCGAATTGCGCGAGGTCCAGCCCCCAGCCGAGCAGTGGAATGAGCCAGAGCAGCGCGACGAATCCCAGCGACGTCATTGCCGACAGCCGGAAGTTGGCGCGAGAGCGCTCGGAATGGGTGTAGCCCGGGTCGAGCGCGTGGATATGCATCGTGGACTGAATATCGGTGCGCTGCGTGCGCCATTCAAGCGCAGACGTGAGGCTGCGCTAGAAGCGCTTGCGCCTCACGTCGCGCAGGATCTCGCGTGCGGCGTTGCGCCCGGGGATGCCGGTCACGCCGCCGCCCGGATGCGCGCCCGCGCCACACAGATAGAGGCCGCGCACCGGCATCCGGTAGTTGGCGTGGCCCAGCACCGGCCGCGCCGAGAAGAGCTGGTCGAGCGACAGCGCGCCGTGGAAGATGTCGCCGCCAGTCAAGCCGAAGTCACGCTCGAGGTCGAGCGGCGTGAGAATGCGCCGCCCGAGGACGCTCGCGCGAAAGTTGGGAGCGAAGCCGTCGACCGTGCCGATCATGACGTCGGCCACCTGGTCGCGGACGTCGTCCCATGTGCGGCCAGGCAACGCATCCTCGAGGCGCGGGTTCGCATGCTGGCAGAAGAGACTCGCGACGTGCATGCCGGCAGGCGCGAGCGTGTCGTCGACCGTCGACGGGATCAGGACCTCGACGATCGGCGCCTTCGACCAGCCGTGGCTGCGCGCGTCGAAATAGGCGCGCTCCATGTACGCGAGCGACGGCGCCAGGACTATGCCGCTGCTGTGGTGCGGTTGCGCATTCGTTCCGCGGAGTGCGATGAAGTCCGGCAGCGCCGACAGCGCGACGTTCATACGGAACGTGCCCGACGCGCAGCGATACGCATCGATGCGCGCGCGAAAGTCGGCATCCACGTGCTGCGGGTCGACCAGCCGCTCGAACAAGAGCTTGGGATTCACGTTGGCGACGACGCGCGCGCCTTCGATCACCGTGCCGTCCTCCTCCTCGACGCCGGCCGCGCGACCGGCCTTGACGATGACGCGGGCCACCGGCGCGTTGGTGCGCAGGACGACGCCGCGCGCGGCGCACTCCTTCGCCATCGCCTGCGTGATGGCGCCCATGCCGCCTCGCGCGTGACCCCACTGTCCGCGTTTCCCGTTCACCTCACCGAAAACGTGGTGCAGCAGGACGTAGGCCGAGCCGGGCGAATACGGGCTGGCGAAGTTGCCCACGACCGCGTCGAAGCCGAAGGCCGCCTTGATCGGCGCACTCTCGAACCAGCGGTCGAGCACGTCGCCGGCACTCTTGGTGAAGAGATCGAGTAGATCGCGGCGTTCAGGCAGCGACAGCGCGCGAAAGTGCTTGCCGACCTTGAACATGTCGACGATCGCGGCCAGGTCCGCGGCATTGCCGGCGCGAATGTTCGGCGGCGTGACGGGGAGCATCTCGCGCAGGACCGATGCGGCGCGATCGAGCATCGCGTAGTAGTCGGGAAGCGCCCGCGCATCAGCCGCGGAGAATTTCGCGACCTCGCCTTGCGTGGCGGAAAGTCCACCGCCGACCTTCAAATATTGGCCGTCGGGCAGCGGCAGAAAGTTCGCGAACGGCCGCTCGCTGATCGTGAGGCCGTGCTTGGCGAGCCGAAGATCGCGGATGACCTGGGGATCGAGCAGACTGACCGTGTAGCTTGCCGTGGAGTTGCGGAATCCCGGATGGAATTCCTCGGTGACCGCGGCGCCCCCCAGCACGGCGCGGCGCTCGACGACGCATACCGACAATCCGGCGCCCGCAAGATACGCAGCACAGGTCAGTCCGTTATGGCCGCCGCCCAGGACGATCGCGTCGAAGCGGCGCGCGCTTGCCGTCATGCGAATGCGCCGGGCGCCGGAATGTTCGCCCTGCGTTCGCTTCGCTCTCGCTGCCGGGTCACTCTTCGGTCAGTCCCGCCGCGACCGTCGAGAAGCCGCAGTCGACGAACGTGATTTCGCCGGTGATGGCGCTCGCCAGGTCCGACAACAGGAATGCCGCCACGTTGCCGACCTCCTCGATCGTGACATTGCGGCGCAGCGGCGATGTGCGCTCGACAAAGCGCAGGATCTTCGAAAAGCCGCCGATGCCGGCGGCGGCCAGCGTCTTAATCGGACCTGCCGAGATGCCGTTGACGCGGATCTGTTCGGGCCCCAGGCACGATGCCAGGTACCGGACGTTCGCCTCGAGGCTTGCCTTGGCCAAGCCCATGACGTTGTAGTTCTCCAGTGCGCGCGTCGAGCCCAGATAGGTGAGCGTCAGCAGCGCGCCGGGATGCCCTTGCATCAGGGGACGCGCCCCCTTGGCCAGCGCGGCGAAGCTGTAGCTCGAAATGTCGTGCGCCGTCGCGAACGCGCTGCGCGTCGTGCCGTTCAGGAAATCGCCGGCCAGCGCCTCGCGCGGCGCGAAGGCGATCGAATGCAGCAGCCCGTCGAGCGTTCCCCATTCGGACTTGAGCGCGGCAAACAGCGCGTCGACCTGTTCGTCCGACGTCACGTCGCAGGGAAGCACCGGACAAGGGCCGAATTCGGCGGCCAGCTTCACGACACGGTCCTTCAGTTCGTCGTTGACGTAGGTGAAGGCAAGCGTGGCACCCTCGCGCTGGCACGCGCGCGCGACGCCGTAGGCGATCGACCGGTTCGACAATACGCCGGTGATCAGGATCTTCTTGGCGGCGAGAAAGCCCATGCAGGCCCGTCCTTTGGAATGTCCGCTATTTGCTCAGCCGCTCGATCAGGCCCGGGCCCAAATTCTCGAACGCGCCGCAGGCGATGTAATTGTTGCGCATCCCCGGAAGCGGGCTGTCCACGTAAGGTCCCGCGTGCAGGACGACGCTGCGGCCGCGCAGCGTCGGTTCGTGGTCGATGTGCACGCCCGGGATGCGCGCGGAGAACGAAATATCGCCGCGTTGTCCCGCGTACGCGATCGGGATCAATTCTCCCGGCGGCCCGGACGTGCCGGGTGGAGCCCAGACCGGACCGGCGGATTCGCCGTTGGGCGAATTGCAGTGGGGATTGGCGTGGAAGGCAAGGCGATAGCTGCCCGGCTGCAGGTTGGCGGCGTCGAGGGTGAGCGTGACACCCTTGCCGTTGTCGACGACGATGACCTTGCCGGTCGCTCCGCTGCCGATGCCGCGCAGCGGCGCCTCCATGTTGCCGATCTGGTCGGCCGCCGCCGGGCTCGACGAATCCCCGCTCGCACATGCGGCCAGCGCGGCCGCGACGAGGACCGTTGAAGCCAGCCGTGAAACACCGATGACGCAATGTTCAGGCAACGGTCACCTCACCGTAACGCGGACTTGCCGGGCGCGGGCTGCATTTGCGCGCAGCCGGCGAGCAGCACGATCGCCGCGGCCAGCGTCACGAAGGTTTGACGCACGAATCATCTCCTCAAGGAATGCGGCCGCATGCGGCCGTTGCGCCCCCATGATAAGGGAACGGTGTCGCGGCGGCCAGTTTCCGACTCGCATGGCGAAGCGCGCGACCCGCACTAGGGGCGCGGTACAATCCGTCGGCTATCCCATTCATTGCGGCAAGCATTTCGCCGCCGCCAAAAGCTGCCCCATGTCGTCGCAAATGACCCCCGAGGAAATCGTCTCCGAACTCGACAAGCACATCGTCGGCCAGGAGGCCGCCAAGCGCGCCGTCGCGATCGCGCTGCGCAATCGCTGGCGCCGGCAACAGGTGCCGGAGCCGCTGCGGCACGAGATCACGCCGAAGAACATCCTGATGATCGGGCCGACCGGCGTGGGCAAGACGGAAATCGCGCGGCGGCTGGCGCGCCTGGCCGATGCGCCCTTCGTCAAGGTCGAGGCGACCAAGTTCACCGAGGTCGGCTACGTCGGGCGCGACGTCGACACGATCATCCGCGATTTGGTCGAGGTCGCGATCAAGGAGACGCGCGAGCACGAGACGCGCAAGGTCCGCAGCCACGCCGCCGACGCCGCCGAGGAACGTCTGCTCGACGTGCTGCTGCCGCCGGTCAGGGAAGTGAACATCCACGACATGAAGCCGGTGGACTCGGCCACGCGCCAGAAATTCCGCAAGATGCTGCGCGAAGGGGCCCTCGACGACCGCGAAGTGGAAATCGAGATATCCGCCCTTCCCGCGCAAATGGAGATCATGGCGCCGCCCGGCATGGAGGAATTGACGAGCCAGATCCAGGGCATGTTCCAGCAGATGGGCAGCGGCCGGCGCAAGCACCTGAAGACGACGGTGGCCGAAGCGATGAAGCTCATGACCGACGAGGAAGCCGCGCGGCTTCTCAACGACGACGACGTCAAGAGCAAGGCCCTGGCGGCGGCCGAGCAGAACGGCATCGTGTTCCTGGACGAAATCGACAAGATCGCGTCGCGGTCGGACATGCACGGCGCGGACGTGTCGCGGCAGGGCGTGCAGCGCGACCTGCTGCCGCTCGTCGAGGGCACGACGGTGTCGACGAAGTACGGGATGATCAAGACCGACCACATCCTCTTCATCGCGTCGGGCGCGTTCCACCTGTCGAAGCCGTCGGACCTGATCCCCGAACTGCAGGGCCGATTCCCGATTCGCGTCGAACTCACGTCGCTGTCGGTGTCGGACTTCGAGCAGATCCTCACCGCGACGGACGCGTGCCTGACGCGCCAGTACGCGGCGCTGCTGGGCACCGAGCAGGTCCACCTCGAATTCCTTCCCGAGGGCGTCCGGCGGCTGGCGGAGATCGCCTTCGCCGTCAACGAGAAGCAGGAGAACATCGGCGCGCGGCGCCTGTACACCGTGATGGAGCGCCTGCTCGACGACGTGTCGTTCCATGCGGCGCGGCGGACCGGCGACACGGTCACGATCGACGCCGCGTTCGTCGACGCGACGCTCGCCGGGATCGCCGGCGACGACAATCTGTCGCGCTACATTCTCTGACGTGTTCGAGCGGATCCTCGGCATCATCCTGCCGGTCTTCCTCATCATCCTGCTCGGTTATTTCTACGCGCGGCGCGTCAAGCCCGACATGGCGGCGGTCAACCGGATCAGCATGATGATCCTGGCGCCCGCGCTCATCTTTTCCGCTCTTGCCAGCAAAGACTTCAATGTCGCCGACAACGGACCGCTGATGCTGGCCAGCGTCGGCATCGTGCTGGGTTCCGGGCTGCTCGCGTGGCCGTTCGCGCGACTCATGCACGCCGACTACCGGACGTTCGTGCCGCCAATGATGTTCAACAACTGCGGCAACATCGGCTTGCCGCTCGCCGTGCTCGCATACGGCGCGCCCGGTTTCTCGGCGATGGTCGCACTGTTCACGATCTCCAACCTGCTGCAATTCACGCTCGGCGCGTGGATGATCGACCATCACGCGCGCTTCGGAAACCTGCTGCGCAATCCGATGGTCTGGTCGACGTTCCTGGGCTTTGGCTTTGCCGTCGTCCATCCGCCGATACCCGAGTGGATTTCGGTCGCGATCAAGTTGGTCGGCGACGCGCTGATTCCGATGATGCTCCTGTCGCTCGGCGTGCGCCTCTACGAAGTGCGCTGGCAGGACTGGCGCCTGGGCGTGGTCGGCGGCCTGGTCTGTCCGCTGACGGGCATTGCGATCGCCGCGCTGCTAGGTCCGCTGCTCAAGCTCGACCCGCTGCAACAGGGCCTGCTGATCATCTTCGGCTCGCTGCCGCCCGCCGTGCTGAATTTCATGGTGGCCGAGCAGTTCAAACAGGAACCGGCGAAGGTCGCGTCGATCGTGCTGATCGGCAACGTGATGTCGGCGGCGTTCATCCCGCTCGGCCTGGCCATCGCGCTGCACTAGAAGGCCGCGCTGCTGCGGCGGCGACTTCAGCGCTAGAATCATCCGATGCGCCGCACCGTCTTCACAATCCTCGCCGCGACCGGCGGCGTCGTTGCCCTGTTGCTCCTCTCAGTGGCGATAGCGGTCTGGCGCGTCGACCCCAACGATTTTGTCGCGCCGATCCAGTCGCGGATCAAGCATGCCACCGGGCGCGACATCACGATTCACGGCGGCATCGACCTCAAGGTCTCACTGACGCCCAAGCTCGTCGTCCGCGATTTTACTTTCGCCAATGCGCCGTGGGGCAGCGCGCCGCAGATGGTTGCCGCGAAAGAGCTCGATGTCGAAGTGGCCTTGCTGCCGCTCTTGCGCAAGCGATTCGAAGTGGTCCGCGTCGAACTCGTCGAGCCGTCGATCGCGCTGGAGACCGATGCACAGGGCCGCGCCAACTGGGATTTCGGCGGCGCCGCAGGAGCGGCCCCGGCACCGGGCGCGGCCGCGGCGCCGGCGGCGTTCGGCGTGGGCAACATCGGGATCACGAACGGCACGCTCACCTATCGTGACGGCAAGTCGGGCAGCGTGACCAAGGTCGCGATCGACTCGCTCGCGTTGTCGGCGCGCAACGCGCAGTCGCCGGTGAATGCCGAGTTCCGCGGCAAGGTCGACGATGTGGCCGTGGCGCTGACCGGCAATCTGGGTCCGCTCGAGTCCCTGGTCCAGCACCGCTGGCCGTATCCTTTCGCGCTCGCCGGCGAAATCGACGGGCAGAAGGCCAGCGTCGGCGCCAAGGTGCGCGTCGAGGGCGAAGCGGTGCATGTGGAGGATCTCGACGTCGCGGTCGGCCCCAACTCGGTCAAAGGCGTGGTCTCGATCGTGACCGGCGGCCCGCGGCCGCGCTACACGATGACCCTGACGGCGCCGGTCCTGACGCTGGCGCAGACGGCGACGGCGGTCGGCGCGTCCGCGAAACTCGCGGCGCCGGGAGCCGCCGCCGCGATCGCCGCCAAGGCGCCCTCGAACTACCTGTTTTCCGACGCGCCACTGCCGCTCGCGCTGCTGCGCGCAGTCGACGCCGACGGCGAGGCAACGGTCGGCCGGCTCGTCATTTCGCCGAAGCGCGAATTGACCGCGGTTGAGATTCGCTTCACGTTGCGCGACGGCCATCTCGACGTGCCCTCGTTGAAGGCGTCGACTTTCGGCGGCAGCGTCGACGCGCACATGACGCTCGACGTTCCCGCCAGCGGCGCGCCGGCGCTGGCACTCGCCGTGGACGCGCGCAACCTCGACTTGGGCGCCGAACTGGCGGCACTCGAAATCCGGCGCGACGTGAAGGGTGGCAAGACGTCGGTCAAGGCCGACCTGCATGCGCGCGGCGCCTCACTGCACGACCTGGCCGCGTCCGCGAGCGGCAATTTCACCGCGATTGCCGGTCCGGCGACGATCGCCAACGCGGCGCTCAATCTCGACAATCCGTTCGACCGCGTCGCCAAGGCCGCCAATCCTTTCCGCGAAAAGGACTCCACCACCGAGTTGAAATGCGCGGTGGTCCGGCTGCCGTTGTCAGCCGGCGTTGCGCGGATCGACCGCTCGGTGGCGGCAGAGACGCAGAAGCTCGGCGTGTCCGTCAGCGGCACGCTGGACCTGCGCAACGAGTCGATCGACGTCACGTTCAAGCCGCAATTGCGCGAAGGCATTGCGATCGACATCCCGCAGGTGGCCGAATTGATCCGCCTGCGCGGCCCGTTGCGCAGCCCGCAGGTGACGATCGATGCGATGGCGTCCGTCACGACCGCCGCGCGCATCGGCGCGGCGTTCAGCTCCGGCGGCCTGTCGGAAGTCGGCGTCGCGTTGTTGGGGGCGGTGCAGCACGGCGGTGCCGGTCCTTGCGCGGTAGCGCTGGGCGCACCCGCCGCCAGCCCGTCGACGGCGCAGTCCAAGTCCCCTGCGCCCGTGCCGGGCACCGATTCGCTCAGCAAGGCACTCGGGAAGTTGCTCGGGCGCTGATGCGCCGGCCGCAGGCTTCGCGCGCCAGGCAGGTGCGATTCGGGGCGGTCAACCGCTCACGTTGGCACCACCGGCCACGTGCAGCGTCTGGCCGGCGGTAGGTGGTGAAGCGCCCGCCGGGACCGGACGGGACCTCGACCGCTGCAGATCTACGCCGTAGGTTTGGCTTTCCGACCGGGGCCCGCAGGCGGCACGTAGCCCGACACGCGGCACTGCCACGCGTCGATCCTCTTGCCGTTTTCAAAGCGGGTCAGACTGCAGGTGATGACTTCGCGCGTGGCTTCGAGATCGGCGAGGCGCCGGCGAACCGTCGCGAGCGGCATGCCCATCTCCTTGGCAATTTCCAAATCAAGCCGCTGCCCGTATTTCTTCAAGCACTGCAGGACTTCGATCACGTTTTTACCCTCTCATGGCGCGCGCAGGTTGCCAAGGACGCGCCGGCAAATTCTTTCGGACCCCTGCACAGGGGAAACCGAGCATTATCCGGCATTTCCGGGCCAATAGCGAGGAGTTCATGAATGGGAGGTAAATTCGCGTCGTTTGGCCCCGCTAGTCGAGCGTGCTGCGGAAAGTGCGCAATCCCAGCAGCATCACGAACAGCATGAACGCCAGCAGCGGCCACGCTTCGGGCAGGATTTCGGCGAGCCCGTTGCCCTTCAGGAGGATGCCGCGAACAATGCGCAGGAAATGCGTCAGCGGCAGCACCTCGCCGATGCCCTGCGCCCATCCGGGCATGCCGCGGAACGGAAACATGAACCCCGACAGCAGCATCGACGGCAGGAAGAAGAAGAACGTCATCTGCATCGCCTGCAGCTGATTGCGCGCGAGCGACGAAAACGTGAGGCCGAGCGTCAGGTTGGCGGCGATGAACAGCAGGACGGCGGAAAAGAGCAGGACGAGGCTGCCCGCCATCGGCACGCTGAACAGCACTCGCGCGAGGATCAGGATGATCGAAACCTGCGTCAGCCCGATCAGCACGTAGGGCACGATCTTGCCGGTCATCACTTCCAGCGCCGTCGCGGGCGTGGCGAGCAGGTTTTCCATCGTGCCGCGTTCGCGCTCGCGCGTGATCGCGAGTCCCGTCATCATCACCATCGTCATCGTCAGGATCACGCCCATCAAGCCGGGGACGATGTTGTACTGCGTCACCGCCTCCGGGTTGTACAGAGGATGGATGCGCACTTCGAACGCATTGGGCGACGACGCGAGCGGCGCGAGCGGCCCGGTCAGGTCGTGCGCGAGCGCGGATTGCGCGAGCTGGTTGAGCGCGGCGATCGCGTTGCCGGTGGCGGAGGGGTCGGTGGCGTCGGCCTCGACGAGCAGCGCGGGACGCTCGCCGCGCACGAGCCGGCGCGAGAAGTCCGCCGGAATCGTCACCACGAACTGCACGGCGCCCGTGGCGAGCATGCGCTCGGCGTCGCGCTCGTCGGCGGCCTCGCGGACAACGTTGAAGTAGTCGCTGTTGACGAGGCTCGCCAGGATGCTGCGCGAGAATTCGCTGCGATCGGCGACCAGCAATGCGGTGGGCAAGTGTTTGGGATCCGAGTTGATCGCATAGCCGAAGAGCGTCAGCTGGATCACCGGGATGCCGACGATCATGCCGAACGTCAGCCGGTCGCGTTTGAGCTGGATGAATTCCTTGGCCACGATGCCCAGCCAGCGCGACCAGGAGAACCACGTGTTCACGAAGGGTGCTTTCCTGCGGGCGTCTCTCCCGCGTCGCCCATCAGGTGGATGAATACGTCCTCGAGGCCGGGCTCGACTTCGGTCCATGTCGTCCCGCGCTCGGCCATCAGCGGCGCCAGCGCATCGCGCAAGCGCGTGGGATCGGATCCCGTCACGTGCAGCGCCGTGCCGAACGCCGCGACCTGCTCGACCGCCGGCAGCGCACGCAGACGCGAAGCAAGCGCCGGAAGGTCGCTGCCTTCGACCGACCACGTCGTCAGCGCCTGGCTCGCGATCACTTCCTGCGCGGTACCCTGCGCCAGCAGCCTGCCGTAGAGGATGTAGCCCAGCTTGTGGCAGCGCTCGGCCTCGTCCATGTAATGCGTGCTCACGAGCACGGTGATGCCGCGCGCGGCCAGCGCGTGCAGCTCCTCCCAGAAGTCGCGGCGCGCCTTGGGGTCGACGCCGGCAGTCGGCTCGTCCAGCAGCAGCAGTTTCGGGTCGTGCAAAAGGCACGCGGCCAGCGCCAGCCGCTGTTTCCATCCGCCGGAAAGCGCGCCGGCCAGCTGCTTCGCGCGCGATGTGAGTCCCAGGTGCTCGAGCGCCTCGTCGACATGGGCACGGGCGTCATCCATGCCGTACATGCGCGCGGTGAAGTTGAGGTTCTCGCGGATCGTCAGGTCTTCCCAGAACGAAAAGCGCTGCGTCATGTAGCCGACTTCGCGCTTGATCGACTTGGCCTCGCGGACGATGTCGAACCCCAGGCAGCGGCCCTCACCGCTATCGGGCGTGAGCAGCCCGCACAGCATGCGGATCGACGTGGTCTTGCCGCTGCCGTTCGGGCCCAGGAAGCCGAAGATCTCGCCGCGCCGCACCGACAGCGAGAGATCGCGTACCACGTGGTTCTTGCCGAAGAACTTGTTGAGGCCGCGGACGTCGATGACGACGTCGCGACTCTCGGGCGGCTCTTCGGCGCTCATTGCGGCAAGACGACGTCGACGGGCTGTCCGGGATTGAGCCGCGCGGCAACGTCGGCCGACGGCTTGGCTTCGACGAGAAAGACGAGTTTCGCGCGGTTGTCGCGGGAATACAGCACGGGCGGCGTGAATTCCGCGCGGTCGGAAATGAAGGTGATCGTGGCGGGCATCGCCGCGCCGCAGCCGTCGCAGGAAAAATTGACGGTCTGCCCGGGCTTGATCCGGCCCATGGAGGGCTCGGGCAGGAAGAACCGGATCTTCACGTTCGCAGGAGGCAGCAGACTCGCGACGGGAAATCCGGCGGCGACCCAATCGCCGGTAACGTAGTAGGTGTCGTTGACGCGGCCGGTAACGGGCGACCTGATCGCGCGCTGGCCCAGCTTCCAGTCGGCCTGCGCGAGCGCCTCGCGCGCCGCGCGCGCATCGGCTTCGGCGGCGCGAATCTCGTCGGTGCGCGCCGGCAGCTTGGCCGTGACGACGGACGCTTGCAGCTGCGCGACGGCGGCCTGGTCGCGCTTCACCTGCATTTGCGCGTCGTCGATCACCGCCTTGCTGACGAAGCCGCTCGCGTAGAGTTTTTGCTGGCGGTCGAAGTTGGCCACGGACAGGTCGCGCGTGGCCGCCGCCTGCCGCAGCTGCTCCGCGACGGTCTCCACTTCCGGCGGGCGCTTGCCGGTGCGGAGGTTTTCCAGCCTGGCCTGCGCTGCCTGCAGTTCCTGCTCCGACTGGCGGCGCGCGGCCACTTCGTTTTCGCGTTCCAGCGCGAACAGCGGCGCCCCGGCGTTCACCTGGTCGCCACGCTTGACTGACAACTGCGTCAGCGCTCCGGCAAAGGGCGCGGCAACGCGGACGTATTCGCCTTCGACGTAGCCCTGGATCGGACCTTCGCCCGAGGGCGCGCAGCCTGTCGCGACAATCGCGGCAAGCGCGAATCCGAACGAGCGCATCTGCAAGGTCGCCGTCGCCAAAAGGGGCCGGCATCGCGCCGACCCCTTTGCAAGCGCCGGGCGCGACGGCGTCAACGTGCCCGTGCGCGCATCGCCGCCGGATGCCCCGGGAGCGTCATGCGCTTTCCAGTGTCGAGCAGTTGGTCGCCGACCACCTGCAGGATCGTGACGTCGCTGTCGAGGAAATTGCCGACATACAGGTATTTCCCGTCGTCGCTGAATGCCAGGCCTTCCGGAAGGCCGCGCACTTCGACTTCGTTGGTCCGAGTCACCTTCTTGCCGTCTATCTTCAACGCCACGACGGACCCGTTGCGGTTGTAGAAGAACGCATTTCTGTTGGCGTTCGATCCGCGCAGGATGACGGCTACCGCCATCTTCCCGTCGGGACTTATGGCAAAGCCCTCGGGACCGTCGCCCACGACGACTTTGTCAATCACGCGCGGCGGCACGGCCTCGAGATCGATCACGGTGACCGTGTCGATGTTGCCGTCGGAGGCGCCCGACAGTCCGTTGTCCGCGGTCAGCAACAGCTTGCCGTCCGGCGTGATGTCGAGGTTATACGGCCACCAGCCGACCGCGATATCCTGCTTGTCGTAGGTGACCTTGTCGCCGTCGATCGTGAGCAACGCAGCCTTGTGCCCGGGAAATTTCGCCGCCACCGCACGCTTGCCATCGCGCGTGATCGCGACATGCGACACCTGCTCGCCCATCGCAACGGTGTCGATGAGCTTCACCGACTTCCCCGCGATCTTCAGCACGCTGATCGAATTGTCGGCGCGATTCGCGATCAGCGCGAGGTCGCCCGCGTGGCTGATCGCCATGCCGGAGGGTTGCCTGCCCACCGTCACCGTGTCGATCAGCCTGGGCGGGTCGAGCGTCAGGTCGATCACGTACAGCTTGTTGTCGGGGACGGCCTTCCACGACGCGCCATCGGCGACCCAGTCCATCGAATTGGCCACCAGCCCGAGCTTTCCGTCGGGCGTAATCTGCAGGTTGGTCGGCGGTCCCAAAACCGTGTTCATCAACGGAAGATTCGCGACGATCTTCGGCGCCAGCGGATCGGAGCCGATGTCGACCACCAGCACGTTGTCCTTGCCCGGCGCCATCATGACTGGCTTGCCCGCGTCATCCCAAAGAATTTTCTGGTCGTTGGCGACGAGCATGAGTTCGGGCTTGTTCGAAGGCGGCGACGTCGCGCAACCGGCGAGCATCGCGGCGGCGAGGACGATCGCAGATCCGCACTTGAAGTGTCGTGTCATGGTTTCCTCCCTTGTAGTCCGTGAAGCATACCGCCAGAGGAGACGAAAACGCCAGCGCCGCCGGCCCGCTCCACCTAACGGAACAGGGGCGCGATCGAAACCGCGCGGACGCGTGTGGAGGTCAGTACTTGACGCTGCAGCCGTACGGCGTGGTGTTGGCCACGCTGATCGGCTTGCCGGCGAGCGCCTCGGTGAGCGCCGCGCGCACGTAGTTGTTCGCGACCTTCGCGTCCGCGGGATTGGCGGAGCGCCTGTCGTCGATGGCGCCGTCGTAGATCATGTTTCCGACCGGGTCGACAACGAACATGTGCGGCGTGGTCTTGGCGCCGTACGCGCGCCCGGTGGCGCTCGTTCCATCGACCAGCGCGGCCCTCGGCGCGGCGGCCTGCACCGCCATCCATTCGCCCATCTGCTTGGGCGTCTTGTATTCAAAGCTCGACTGGTTGGTCGAGTTCACCGCCAGCCAGACGACATCGCGCGCGCCCAATTCCTTCTGCCCTGCATGTTGCCGCTGTTGTAGTGCTTGCGCACGAACGGGCACTCCGGATTGGTCCACTCGAGCACGACGTACTTGCCCCGGTAGTCGGAGCGTCACAGTTTGCCGTGGCATCGGTGAGCGCGAATTTGGGCGCCGGGGTGCTTGCGGCGGGCCAGCAGGCAAGAGCAGGAGCAGACGGAATGCGGATGGTGGACCGCATGGGATCTTCGCTTGCGTGACGAGCGCGTCGAGGACCGTCTGCTTCGGGCAGCACCAGCGGTTCCTTGCCCGGACGGTAGAGAACGTAAACGGGAACGCCTTGGCGGCCCAGCGCCGCGAGCGCGCGCGTGATCACCGGATCGCGGCGCGTCCAGTCCGCGCGCACGAGTTCGACGCCGCGGCTGGCGAAGGCGTCGCGGATCTTGGGATCGTTCAGGACCAGCCGCTTGTTCACCTGGCATGTGACGCACCATGCCGCGGTGAAGTCGACGAAAACCGGATGCCCGCCTTCGCCCAGGTCGGCAACGGCTGTCGGCGTGAACGCATGCCAGGGTCCGGCGTTGTCGGACGCCGCGGCCGGCCGCGCTTCGCTGTCGCCGCCGCGCATGAGCGGCCACGCGACGACGCCGGCGCACACAACCGCAACGGCCGCCGCCGCGGCCCAGGGGCGGCCCGTGCCGCCGCGGTAGAGCCGCCACGACCACAGCCCGAACGCGACGATGACGAGTGTCACCAGCAGCCGGACCACGGCGTCGTTGTCCAATTGCGCGCCGAGCACCCATATAAGCCACGCAACAGTCGCGTAGAGCGGGAATGCCAGCACCTGCTTCAGGCGCTCCATCCACGCGCCGGGCCGCGGCAGTATGCGGCGCCAGCCGGGGGAACCAGGCGAGCAGACCATAGGGAAGCGCCATGCCGAGGCCCAGCGCCACGAATACCGCAAGCGTCACAACAGCGGATTGCGACAGCGCGTAACCCAACGCCGCGCCCATGAAGGGCGCCGTGCACGGCGCGGCGATGACGACCGCGAGGATTCCGGAGAGCGTCGCATCGACGTACGGATTGCGCGCCGTCCATCCGGCCGCGGAGGACGGAACCAGCGATCTGAATTCGAACACGCCGGAAAGATTGAGCCCGAGTGCAAAGAACAGGATGGCCAAGCCGACGACGACTGCCGGCGATTGGAGCTGGAAGCCCCAGCCCAACTGCTCGCCGGCGCCGCGCAGGACAAGCAGCAGACCTGCCAGCGTCACGAACGTCGCGACGACGCCGGCAGCGAACGCGATGCCCTGCGCGCGATGCATGCGTACGTGGGCGCGGTCTTGTGCGAGGTGCAACGCCTTGAGCGACAGGATGGGGAATACGCACGGCATCAGGTTGAGGATCAGCCCGCCGACGAAAGCCAGCAGGATCGCGAACGGAAAGGATATGTCCGCGCCGGGCGCGGCACGGCCCGTCGGCGCAAGGTCGACGACCGGCACCGGCCCGGGCGCGGCCTTGGCGCCGGCGGTGACCGTTCCGACCAACGGCACGTCGATCGTCGCCGCCGCCACGCGCTCGCCGCCTTCGACGAAGCCGTTGCTGGCGGCGACCACACCCGCGACGCGCTTGAAGTCGGGCGCCAGTTGTACCGCGACGGGCAGCGTCAGCGTGTAGGTGCCGCTCGAATCGCGGTCGAGAATCTGCTTGCGCGACGGTTCGATGCGACCCTCGTCATGCGGGAAGAACGTGAGCGATCCGGGGTCGGCGGCGCCTTCCGGCGGAGTGAGCGTCATCGCGACTTTCGCGCCGTCGGCTCGCGCGGCGACCTGCCAGCCCTGCAGTGGCGCGGGGAGCGCCGCGCGAGTCGCGGCAATGGCGCTGCCCCACTGCGGATAAGGATCGGAGCGCTCCGCCACAGGCAATTCGATGTCGAGGTCGGCGCCTTCGGGAATGCACACGTCCTTGCACACGAGCCAGTCGGCACGTGCGGCCAGCTTGTACGTCGTGCCGACCGGCGCGTCGCGCGGCACCGTAATGCCCGTCAGCAACAGGACCTCGCCTTCGTATCCGTAATTGACGAGCGGGCCCGTCGGCAGTGCGCGCGGCGCGGGCCACTGGATCGCGCCGACGCCAACGCCTTCCGGCAGCTTCCAGGCAATCGTCGTGGCCAGCCCGGAATCGCCCGGATTGCGCCAATACGTGTGCCAGCCGTCCGCCATCTTGAGCCGCAGCGCGACCGTTTCGGGCTTGCCCGGGACCAGCGCCGTGTGCTCGGACACGAGTTCCGCCTGGACGTGCTCGGTCGCAACCGGCGCTGCCGCGACCGTGCCGGAGTACGCCGCCAGCACAGCGCCGCCGAGCACGCACAGCGTAGTCGTCAGAGCGTGCCTTGATGAATCCGGTTGAGCCATGGCGTAGTCTTTGGTGCGCGGCCGCAGGGGAGGTTCCCTTGCGTAAACTACAATTATCGCCCGAGGATTCCCTCGCCGCCTAAAGCTTGCCGCCGGCGGCTTATGACAATAGCATAAAGCCCTGTACGGGGCCAGGAAACGACGGCCCCATGCTCGAAGCGCTGCTGGTCTCCATCGCCGTGGTCGCCATCGGGGAGCTGGGCGACAAGACGCAATTGCTCACTCTGGTGCTGGCGGCGCGCTATGGCAAGCCCTGGCCGATCATCGGCGGCATTTTCGTCGCAACGCTTGTCAATCATGCCCTTGCCGGCGCGATCGGACACTGGATCCGCGACGCCGTCCCACCCCAACTCCTGCGCTGGGGACTGGCGCTGTCGTTCTTCGCGGTGGCGGCCTGGGCGCTCAAGCCCGATCGCCTCGACGAAGGCTACGCGCCGGCCACGTCCAGCCGCAACGTATTCGCCGTGACAGTCGTCGCTTTCTTCCTCGCCGAAATGGGCGACAAGACGCAGATCGCCACGGCGATGCTCGCCGCGAAATTCGATTCGCTCGTCGCTGTCGTCGCGGGCACGACGCTGGGCATGCTGCTCGTCGATGCGCCTACGGCGTTCATCGGCAACGCCGCGGCCAAGCGCCTTCCGATGCGCGCGATCCGCGTCGCAGCCGCGGCAGTGTTCGCCGCCCTCGGCGTTTGGGTGCTGGTGGCACCCGCGGCGGGCGCGTAGGCGGCCGGTATAATCGACGATTCACGAGATTCGCGACCGTTTGCCGCGCTTTTCCCCATCATCACCCATGAAACCGTTCAACCCGAAGGATATCGAGGCCGCGGCGCAATCCGCGTGGACCGCGGCGGACGCCTATCTCGCGGTCGAACGGCCGGACCGCAAGAAGTTCTATTGCGTGTCGATGCTGCCCTACCCTTCCGGCCGGCTGCACATGGGCCACGTGCGCAACTACACGATCAACGACGCCATGTACCGGCACCTGCGGATGAAAGGCTTTAACTGCCTGATGCCGATGGGCTGGGACGCGTTCGGCCTGCCGGCCGAGAACGCGGCGATGAAGGCCGGCGTCGCTCCCGCGAAGTGGACGTACCAAAACATCGCGTCCATGAAGCAGCAGATGCAATCATTGGGGCTCGCGATCGACTGGTCGCGCGAATTCGCCGCCTGCGACCCCGCTTACTACCGGTGGAACCAATGGTTCTTCCTCAAGATGCTCGAAAAGGGCATCGCCTACCGGAAGACGCAGGTCGTCAACTGGGACCCGGTCGACCAGACGGTGCTCGCGAACGAGCAGGTGATCGACGGCCGCGGATGGCGCACCGGCGCGCCGGTCGAGAAGCGCGAAATACCCGGCTATTACCTCAAGATCACCGATTACGCCGAGGAACTTCTCGCGTTCCTGGACAAGATGCCCGGCTGGCCGGACCGCGTGAAGACGATGCAGGCCAACTGGATCGGCAAGAGCGTCGGCGTCCGTTTCGCGTTCACGCACGACATCCGCGATGGGGATGGTGAAAATCGCGGCACGCCGATCGGCGGCGGACGGATGTACGTGTTCACGACGCGCCCCGACACGATCATGGGCGTGACGTTCTGCGCGGTCGCGGCTGAGCATCCGCTCGCCTTGCATGCCGCGAAGACCAACCCCGCGCTCGCCGACTTCCTCGACGAATGCCGGCGTGGCAGCGTCATCGAGGCGGACCTGGCCACGATGGAAAAGAAAGGCATGCGCACCGGACTCTTCGTGACGCATCCGTTGACCGGCGAGCCCGTCGACCTTTGGGTCGGCAACTACGTGCTGATGGCCTACGGCGACGGTGCCGTGATGGGCGTTCCCGCGCACGACGAGCGCGACTTCGCGTTCGCGAAAAAATACGGGCTCCCGATCAAGCAGGTGATCGCCGTGCCGGGCGAGGAATTCTTGGTCGACATGTGGCAGCCGTGGTACGCGGACAAGGAGCGCGGCCGCTGCGTGTTCTCGGTCAAGTACGACGACCTGACCTATGCGGAGGCCGTCGACGCGGTGGCCGACGACTTGGCCGCCAAGGGCTTGGGCGAGAAGAAGATCACGTTTCGCCTGCGCGACTGGAGCGTATCGCGGCAGCGTTACTGGGGGACGCCGATCCCGATCATCCACTGCGAAGGCTGCGGGGCGGTGCCGGTGCCCGAGGCCGATCTTCCCGTCGTGCTGCCGGTGGACTGCGTTCCGGACGGCGGCGGCAATCCGCTGAACAAGCGCCCCGATTTCCTCGACGTCGCGTGCCCGAAGTGCGGCAAGCCGGGACGCCGCGAGACGGACACGCTGGACACGTTCGTCGACTCGTCGTGGTACTACATGCGCTACACGTCACCGGGCGCGGCCACGATGGTCGACGCGCGGAACGACTACTGGATGCCGATGGACCAGTACATCGGGGGCATCGAGCACGCGATCCTGCATCTGCTCTACGCCCGGTTCTGGACCAAGGCGATGCGCGACCTGGGACTCGTGAAGATCGACGAGCCGTTCACGCGCCTCTTCACGCAGGGCATGCTGCTCAACCACATCTATTTCCGTCGCAATGCGAAGGGCGGCAAGGAATATCATTCGCCCGACGTCGTCACGCCGACGACCGACGCCGCGGGACACATCACCGGCGGCCGGCTGGCCGACGGTACGCTCGTGGAGTACGGCGGCGTGGGCAAGATGGGCAAGACCGAGCAGAACGGCGTCGAGCCGCAGGACCTGATCGACAAATATGGCGCGGACACCGCGCGGCTTTATGTGATGTTTGCCGGTTCGCCGGACGATTCCGCGATCTGGTCCGACGCTGGCGTCGAGGGCGCGCACCGCTTCCTGAAGCGCCTATGGACGTTCGCGGTGACGCACGCCGATGCCGTGAAAGGCGCGGTGGGCCGCTTCGACTTCCGGGACGCCGACGCCGCCGTCAAGGCCGCCCGCCGCGACCTTCACCTCACCCTGAAGCAGTCGAACGACGACTACGAGCGCATTCACTACAACACAGTGGTCTCGGCGGGAATGAAGATGCTGAACACGCTCGAAGCGCTGCCGCCAGCCGCACGCGGCGCCGATGCGCTGAGGCGCGAAGGCCTTTCCATCCTGCTGCGCACGCTCTACCCGGTCATTCCGCACACGACCTGGGCGCTGTGGCAGGACTTGGGGCTGGCCGCCCAACACGGCGAACTGCTCGACGCCGCATGGCCGGACGTCGACGCGGCCGCGCTCGCGCAGGACGAGATCGAACTGGTGCTGCAGGTGAACGGCAAGCTCCGCGGCAAGCTCCGCGTCCCGGCGGCGGCGGACAATGCCGCGATCGAAGCCGCCGCGCGCGCCAGCGCCGACGTATCGCGGTATGCCAACGGCGCGCCGGTGAAGAAGGTCATCATCGTGCCCGGCCGGCTCGTCAACGTGGTCGTATGACGCGCTACCCTGGCTTGCGCTGGCTCACGGTGCTGGCCGCGCTGGCCCTTTCCGCGTGCGGCTTCCACCTGCGAGGCGAGGCGAATTACGCGTTCGATTCCGTCTATCTCAACTCCTCCGCGCCGCCTCTGTTCAACAACGAGATGAAGCGTGCGCTGGTGGGCGCGGGCAGCGCGAAACTCGTCGAGACGCCAGCTGAAGGCCAGGTCGTGCTCGACATTCCCGTGGTCCAGGACGACAAGGAAGTGCTGTCGTTGTCCACGGCGGGCGCGGTGCGCGAGTACCAGCTGATCAAGCGCGTATCCTTTCGCCTGCACGACAAGGACGGCAACGACTGGATGCCGGCGGGCGAGATCACGACGCGGCGCTCGTACACGTTCCAGGAGACGCAGGTGCTGGCCCGCGACCTGGAAGAGCAGCGCCTGCAGAAGGACATGCAGACCGACGTCATCCAGCAGATCATAAGGCGGCTGCAGGCGGCCAAGAAGCCGGCGTAGCGGCCGTCCAACCGAATCATGCAAGTTCGCGCCGAAGACTTGGACGACCACCTGCAGCGCGGCGTCAAGGCGCTGTACGTGATCCATGGGGACGAGCCGCTGCTGGCGCTGGAAGCCGGCGACGCGGTCCGCGCGGCAGCGCGCGCAGCGGGAACGTCGGAGCGCGAAATCTTCGTTGTCGAAGGTGGCTTTCGCTGGGATGCGTTCGTCGCCGCCAACGCCAATCGCGTCCTCTTCGGCGACCGCAGACTCGTCGATGTGCGCATCCCGTCCGGCCGGCCCGGTGTCGAGGGCGGCAAGGCGCTCGAGGCGTATGCGGCAAATCCGAATCCGGACAACGTGATGCTCGTCACGTTGCCGCGGCTCGACCGCGCCACGCAATCGTCGTCCTGGTTCGGGGCATTGGCGAGCGGCGGCGTGACGGTCGCCGTGTACCCGGTCGAGCGCGACGCGCTGCCCGCGTGGATCGCCGCGCGGATGAAGCGCCACCGGCAGCATGCGTCGCGGGAGACGCTCGCGTTCCTGGCCGACAGTTGCGAGGGCAACCTCCTCGCCGCGCGACAGGAGATCGAGAAGCTGGCGCTGCTGTTGCCCGCAGGGGAACTCGACGCCGATGCGGTCGAGCGCGCGATCGCCGACGTCGCGCGCTACGACGTGTTCCAGTTGTCCGAAGCGTGGCTGGCCGGCGACGCGACGCGCGTCCTGCGCATCTTGAGCGTCCTGCAGGCCGAAGGCGACGCGCCCGTTCCCGCCATCTGGCAGCTCGCCGAAGACGTGCACGCGATCGCCGCCGTGCACACGCAGGTGCGCGAAGGGACGCCGCTGTCGGCGGCCGTCCGCAACGTGCGCGTCTGGGGCAAGCGGCAGGCGGCGCTGGAGCGCGCCGTGAACCGCGTCGCGCCGGCGTCCGTCCCGGCGTTGCTGCTCTCGCTCGCCAGGCTCGACGCGCTGTCCAAAGGTCTGGGGCTGGGCGACGCGTGGGATGCGCTTGCCGACGTCGCGCTGGCGCTGTGCGGCAAGCCGATCTTCGCCGCGGCTTGAAGCGGCCTCAAGCGAGGGGGTGACCATGTACCGGAAAATTCTCGTCGCATACGACGGTTCGCCGGAATCCCGGCTGGCCTTGAGCGAATGCATCCGCCTGACGCCCGGCCCCACGACCGAGGTTCACTTGGCGGGCGTCGTCCACGATCCGTCGCTGTACGTCCTGGTAGGCGAATACGTACCGGAGATCGCGCTGGACGACGACCAGGCGCGCGTCGACGCGGACTTGAAGGAGGCCGCCACCCAGCTCGAAGGCTGCGGCCTGGCCGTCACCCGGCACGTGCTCGTCGGGGAACCGGTCGTCGTCATCGCCCGGCTGGTGGAGGTGCTCGGCATCGACCTCCTGATCCTCGGCCATCCGCGCAGCAAGAAGTTCGCGATGCGGTGGTGGCGTGGCTCGACCGATGCGTTGCTGCTCGAGCGCGTCCGCTGCAGCATCCTCATAGCCGCCGACCCGCCGCGCGACTGATTCGCGATAGTGAGGTCAGGCTCGGCCAGGCGCCTGCAGCGCGGCTGGGGTACTGGAGCGCAGCAGGCGCTTGGCCGAGCCTGACCTCACTTACCGTGCTTGGCGTTCTTGTGCGCGTGCTTCTGCTCCTGCTCGTCAAGCACGAGGTCCGCCGCGCCCTCACCCTTGTCGCGCTTGGCAAGGTCCGCCAACAAGCCCGCGTCGCTCAGGTCGAGCGAATGTGAGTTCTCCCAGTCCCGCTGCGCGACTTTCTCGAGGTGCTTGATGACGTGCGCATCGTCGACTTCGATGGCGAGTTCGCGGCGGCCGTCGAAGCTTCCAGGCGCCAGATTGACCGAACCGACGATGGCGCGCGCGCCGTCGGCCAGCATCATCTTGCCGTGCAGTTTCAACCCCTTCAGCTTGTGCACCTTCGCGCCGACGTCCTGCATGATCCGCAGGCCGCCGACGCCTTCGATCAGCTTGTCCTTCTTGAGCGAATGCGGCGGCCGCGCCAGGATGTGGACCTTCACGCCGCGGGTCACCGCGCGCACGACGCGCTCGATGATCACCGCGTCCTGGTAGCGCTCGTTCTGCAGCCACAGCGAGTGCTTCGCGCGGTCGACGAAATGCGCGAAACGCTCGCGGCCGTTGTTGTTGCACCAGATGAGGCGCGACGTCTCGCCCGCATCGAAGGGCTTGCGTTGCCAGTCCGCCTCGAAGCAGGCGACGACCTCGTCGACCTCGTCCTTGTGCGTCGTGACGATCGCGTAATCGCGGGTTTCCGTGACGTTGCGCGTCTCCCAGTTGAGCGACATGACGAAGGCGGTCGCGTCGTCGACGACCATCGACTTCTCGTGCGTGAGGTCGAACGCCGGATTGCTGTCCAGTACCGTCACACCGCCCTTCGCGAGCGTCCTGCGCGTCTCCTCGTTCTCGGCCTCGCCGCTGCGCCGCGCAGCGTTGAGCATCACCCGGGCATCGACGCCGCGCTTGGCGGCGGCGATCACCGCCTGGATGAGACCGGGGTCCGAGAACGTGAACATCTTCACGCGCAGCGATTTCCTGGCGCCGTCGATGGCCGCGAGCAGCGGTTTCGACGTGTCGTCCGGCATTACGAGCAAGGATCGGGACATGGGAGTCAGTCTTCGGGATGTGGCGTGGGACGGGTGGGTTTCGTACTGGATCCGGTGCAACTCCGCGCAGACGCCGTCTTTCGGCACGATGATGGAATCGTCAGACCGCGGCAGACTATCGAAGCGGAAGAGAATCATCGCCGCGATGGCGCGTGAGCGTCAAGCCGGCCAGCGATCGTCAACCGCGGAAGTCGCCCCACATCGCGTTGATCGCGGCCAATGACGCCAGCGCCGCCGTCTCGGTTCGCAGCACGCGCGGCCCGAGATGCACGGGCTTCAGGCCGGCCCGCGCCGCTTGCGCGACTTCCTCGCTCGCCAATCCTCCCTCGGGCCCGACCAGCATGTCGAGCGCGGCCCGCGGCCGCGGCGCGTCGGCGAGCGACGCATCCGCTCTGGGAGAAAGAACGAACCCCGGTATCGTCGCGGACCTTCCTCCGAGCCAGCGTTCGAGCGTCACCACATCGCGCACGTCGGGAATCCGATTGCGTCCGCATTGCTCGCACGCCGCGACGACGATCTGGCGCCAGTGCGCAAGGCGCTTTTCGCCGCGCTCACCGTCGGGCAGGCGCGCGCTGCGCGTGGTGAGCACCGGCTGAATCGCCGCGGCACCCAACTCCACCGCACGGCGCACTGCGTGGTCCATCGCATCGTTGGCCGCGATTCCCTGCACGAGGGTCACGGCAAGCGCGCTCTCGCGTTCGATGGCGTCGAAGCCATCGATGTGTACCACCGCGTCGCGTTTGTCGGCCCGAACCAGCGTCGCCGCGAATTCACCGCCGGCGCCCGTGAACAGCGTGACGCGATCGCCCACCGCCAGGCGCAGGACGCGCAGCGCGTGGTGCGCGACCGCATCGGGCAGGTAATAGTCGCTGTTCACGTCGCCGGCGCCAAGATCGCCGGGGCAGTGAAACCGTGGTGCGCTCATTTCGCCGGCGCGGTGAGGAAGTCGAAATGGAACAGGTCCGACTGCGGGCGATAGCCGATCTTCGCGTAGATCGAGTTCGACACGGGATTGGCGAGGTCGGTGATGAGGAAGAGCCGCTGTCGCCCCTCGTCCAGCAATGCCTGCGACAGCGCGGCGACGAGCGCCGTCGCATAGCCGCGTCCGCGCGCCCGCGGAGGCGTGTAAACGGGGGCGACGCGCGCTGCGTCGGGCGGCGCATCGGTCCATCCCGCGAATGCGACGGCGCCGGCGTCGTCCCAGATCCAGAACTGGCCGCGTTCGATGCGCTTGGGCACCAGCGCTCGCATGCGCTCCGGGTCTTCCGGCAGTTCGATCTCCTTGATGAACGCGTGCTGCGCCGCACCTATCCATTCCGCGTCGTCGACCGTCGCACGGCGCGCGGCGCCCGGCGGCCGCGGGACCGCCTCGACTTGCTCGAGCTTGTGATTGCGCAGGCGGACGCGCAACGCATGCGGCCGGCCGGTGAGCGCCTGCCATTCTGCGGCAAAGGCTTCGCACGCTTGCGCTGTGCCGACCACGCTTTGCAGCGCGGTGGTGTTTTCGGGCCTCTGCGCGAAGACATCGCGGGCGAACGCGACGGCCGCCGCGGGGTCGCTCGCGCCGATCCAGAGTCCCCCCGAACCGCGCCATACCGCCGCGCCGGCCGGGCCTTCGTCACCGATGGTTGCCAGATAGGTATTTTCGGATTCGGGCGGCGGACTGCGGACGAGACCCGTCGCCCACGCGACATAACTGCTCGCGAGCGCTTCGTCGCGCGCGAGCACCGGCGCCGCGGCGGCGAGAAACGCCATCGGGTCGGCGTGGCGAACCACGGATGCATTTTTCGGTCGCGCAATCATCCGCCGATTCTGCCACAGGCGCGAACCGGCGCCGCGAAGGTTCAGGCGACGAGCTCGCGATAGGCGTGCCACGTCGCGTGGCTGATGACCGGAACGGCGACGGCGAGACCCACGAACCACGTCGCGAATCCGGCCGCCGTGAGCATGACGATGATTAGACCCCACACGATCATCGCCGGCACGTTCGCCGTGAATGCGCGCAAGCTCGTCAGCGCGGCAACGATGCCGTCGGTGTTGCGATCCAGCATCATCGGCACCGCTACCACGCTGATCGCGAACACCAGCACTGCGAAGAAGCCGCCGACACAGACATAGGCGAGCAGGAATTCTACGTGGTCGAATGACAGCACCTGCGCAAGGAAGCCCCGCAGGTCCGGCATGTCGTAGGTGAAGAACAGCGCAAAGACGACCAGCGATGCGCGCGCCCAGACCAGGAGGATGACCGCCAGCACCAGCGCGAACATCCCGACGGCGCCGACGTTGAGCCGCCATGCATCGAGCGTCGGCGCGAGCCACGCGGGCTCTCCCCGCTCCCGGCGGCGCGAGAGATCGTACAGGCCGATCGCCAGAAACGGCCCGACGAGGAAGAACCCCGTGACCAGCGCAGACACATATTGATAGGCGCGCCCGAACACGAAGTAGATGAGGAAGCCCATCAGCGCAAAGCACGCGCCGTAGAAAAGGCTGGGCAAGGGGTGTGCGCGAAAATCGCGCCAGCCCGCAGCGAGCCAGCGCAACGGCGCGCCGAGCGTGACCGTGCGAATCGGAGGCACTGTGGATACCGCACGATCGTCGTCGGACTTCAAGCGCGCCTACAGGAATTCGCACAGCGCATCGAGCACGGCATCGGGCTCTTCCGCCATCATCGCGTGGCCGGCTCCCGCGAGCGTCACCGTGCGTTTGTCGGCGAGTGCGGCGAGCAGCGCCTGCGCGCCCTTCACCGGCGTCATGACGTCGCGCGCGCCGAGGATGGCGAGCACCGGGCAGCGCACGCGCGCCGCCGCGGCCAGCCCCTGTGCATACGACTGGCAGGCAAAAAGGTCGGCGTACAGGACACCGGGGCGCGCGCGCTCCATGAGCCGCGTCGAGTTGATCGTCATCCACATTCCCGGAACGGCATTGCCGCCCAGCTGCTTGCCGGCGGAGAACGACCAGCCGGTGATCAGTTCGTACGCGACATGGTCATCGCCACGCGCCGCGGCGAGCAACTCGTCGCTCACGAGCATCGGCGCAGCCGGACCCAGCAAGGCGAGCTTGGTGACTCGGTCCGCGTGGCGAGCCGCGCACTCCAGCACGGCCAGCGACCCGAGCGAATGGCCGACGAGCGCGGTGCGGCCCACGCCCGCGGCATCGAGCGCGCGCGGGATCCAGTCGGCGATGTCCTCTATCGCGGCCAGTGGCGGGCCGCCGGAGCGGCCGTGCCCGGGAAGGTCCACCGCAAGCACGTTGAAGCCATGGTGCGCGAAGTACCGCGATTGCAGCGCCCACACGCTGTGATCGCTGGCCGCGCCGTGGACGAACACGATCGCGGACTTGCCCGCATCCAGCGGGCGGGAGCCGGTGTACGCGTAGCACTCCGTGCCGTTTACGGTGAATCGCATGTCGGCATCGACTCCGCGGGCAGGTCAGGCTTTTCCCGCCGCGTGCAACGCCCGGCTTAGGTCCTCGATCAGGTCTTCGGGATCCTCGAGGCCGACCGACAGGCGAATCGTGCCCTCGGTGATCCCCGCCTTGACGAGGTCGGCGGCGGACATCCGGAAGTGGGTCGTCGATGCCGGATGGATGACGAGCGATTTCGCGTCGCCGACGTTGGCCAGGTGGGAGAAGAGATTCAGCGTCTCGATGAACTTGCGTCCCTGGGTCCGCGTGCCGCGGAGGTTGAACGAGAATACGGCGCCGCAGCCGCGCGGCAGCAGTGCCCTGGCGAGCGCATGATCGGGATGGCCGGGCAATTCCGGATAGCCGACCTCCGCGACGAACGGGTGCGCGGCGAGGAAGGCGACGACGCGCCGCGTATTCTCCACGTGACGGCCCATCCGCAACGGGAGAGTCTCGATGCCCTGCAGGATCTGGAACGCGGTGAACGGCGCCATGCAGGCGCCGAAATCGCGGATGCCTTCGCGGCGCGCGCGCAACAGGAACGCCGCGGTCGTCGACTCCTCGCTGAACACCATGTCGTGGAATCCCCGATACGGCTCCGTCAACGTCGGAAACTTGCCGCGCGCCGCCCCCGCCTCCCAGTCGAACCGGCCGGAGTCGACCAGCACGCCACCGATCACCACGCCGTGCCCCGACAGGAACTTGGTGGCCGAGTGGAACACGAGGTCGGCGCCGTGATCGAACGGGCGCATGAGCCACGGCGTGGTGAACGTCGAGTCGACCAGCAACGGCGCGCCGTGCTCGTGCGCCAACTGCGCCACGCGCGGAATGTCGAGCACGTCCAGGCCCGGATTGCCGAGCGTCTCGCCAAAGAAGAGGCGCGTGTTGGGCCGCACCGCGGCGCGCCATGCGTCGATGCTGCGCGGGTCGACGAACGTCGTCTCGATGCCGAAGCGCGGCAGCGTGTAGTCGAGGAGGTTGTGCGAACCGCCATAGAGCGACCGCGACGCGACGATGTGCGATCCGGTGCCAAGCAGGGTAACGATGGCGAGATGCAGCGCAGCCTGTCCGCTCGCCGTGCCGATCGCGCCAACGCCCCCCTCCAGCGCCGCCACCCGCTCTTCGAGGACCGCGACGGTCGGGTTGGAAATGCGCGAATAGACGTGGCCCGCGCGCTCCATGTTGAAGAGCGCGGCCGCATGGTCGCTGTCCGGAAAGACGAAGGATGTGGACTGGTAGATCGGCGTCGCCCGCGCACCGGTTGCCGGGTCCGGCTGCGCGCCCGCGTGCAGCGAAAGTGTGTCGAAGCGGTGCGTCTTGGGTTTGCTCATCGGGGCCTCGCGGTGGCACGGATTCTAGGCGCAATCGGCGCCTGCCGCCACGCACGGTGCGCGTAAAATGGTCGCCATGAAACGCGACGAACTCGCGGGCGAAGACCGGCTGCCGCCCGCGCCCGATCCGCTGCGGCGCGCGCCCGGCGAGCCGCCCGAACGCGGTCGGGGTGCCACGTTCAATCCACAGAATCGCTATCGGCGCCAGGATCGCGAGGCGTACGACGATGGCTGGGCCGCCGTGCCCGCCGATTCCGAAGACGCCGATGAGCCCGGGCCGCTCATTCCCCAGCTCCGGACGACGGTGACGATACAGCCGGCACGGACGATCATTGCGCGCAACGCGTCGCCCGACATCCCTTTCACGCAGTCGATCAATCCTTACCAGGGTTGCGAGCACGGCTGCATCTACTGCTACGCGCGGCCGACGCACGCGTATCACGATCTGTCGCCGGGCCTCGATTTCGAGACGAAGCTTTTCGCCAAGCCCAATGCTCCGGCGCTGCTGCGCGCGGAACTCGCCAAAGGGGGCTACGTCTGCGACCCCATCGCGCTCGGCACCAACACCGATCCGTACCAGCCAATCGAGCGCGAGTGGAAGGTCACGCGCGGAATCCTCGAAGTGCTGGCCGAATGCGAGCACCCGTTCACCATCGTGACCAAGTCGGCGCTGGTCGAGCGCGACCTCGACCTCATCGCGCCTATGGCCGCGAAGAACATGGCGCGCGTCTACGTTTCGATCACGACGCTGGACAAGGAACTTGCCCGCTCCCTGGAGCCTCGCGCCGCGACGCCGCAGCGGAGGCTGCAGGCAGTCAAGGCGCTATCGGATGCCGGCGTGCCGGTGGGCGTGCTCGCGGCGCCGGTGATTCCGCAGCTCAACGACCGTGACCTCGAGGCGATCCTCGATGCCGCGGCGGCGCACGGCGCACGCCATGCCGGCTGGATCATGCTGCGCCTGCCGCTGGAGGTCGCCCCGCTCTTCCGCGACTGGCTGGATGCGCATTACCCGCTGCGCGCGGACCACGTGATGAGCGTCCTGCGCCAGTTGCGCGGCGGCCGCGATTACGACGCGCGCTTCGGCGAGCGGATGCGCGGCAGCGGTCCATTCGCCGAATTGATCGAGAGGCGCTTCGCGCTGGCGTGCAAGCGGCTGGGATTGAATCGCGACCGCACGCCGCTCGACATGTCGCGCTTTCGGCCGCCGCCGCCCGCCGGCCCGCGCCAGCTCGACCTGCTCTAGACCACACAAAAAACGGGAGCCCGAGGGCCCCCGTCCGAAGAAAGCGCGTTGACCGTGACTACTTCCAGGTCCAGCGTACCGAGCCGTACACGAAGCGGGCGCGCGCGTCGTAGTACGACGGATCGTAGCCGCTCTGGAACGTCAGGAACGAGTTGGTGAACGGCGGGTTGGTGTCGAACAGGTTTTTCACACCCAGCGTCAGGGTCCAGTCCTTGAACCCCGTGTACGAACCCTGCAGGTCCCACAGGCTCAATTCGCCGACACGGCGCAGGTCGCCATTGGCGTCGGTCGTGACGTCGACATAGCTGCTCTGGTACGAATTGCCCAGCGTGGCCGTCCATGGGCCGTAGTCCCAGGTCAATGCCGAATAGCTCTTCCAGCGCGGCGTGATGCCGGTTGCCGGCGCGGCGTAGGCATTGGACACGAAGCCCGCGAAGCTGCCATTCGGCTGCTGCGCCAGATACTGGATGTAGTACGTTCCGGTGATGAGGGCGCGGAAGCGGCCGATGGCGGTCGACGGCGAAGTAAAGCGGGCGTCGAGGTCGATACCTTGGATCTTTTCCCTGCCAATGTTGACGAAGTTCTGCGCGATCGCGGTGATCGGGCACGGTTGGCCGCCCGCGCACGTCGCCGCGCGCGTCACCAGGCTGCTGAACTGGCTGTAGGTGGCCGGCGCAAGGATCGTGGCGATCGGCGTGCCGTTGGTCACGATGTCCTTGAGGTCGATATAGAACCAGTCCGCGCCGATCGAAGCGCCAGTCAACGGCTCCCACACAAAGCCGACCGTCGTCTGGTTGGCCTCTTGGGGCTTCAGGTCCGGGTTGCCGCCGAAGGTCGCCGTGTACTGGGTGTTGCAATCGGGGTTGTTGGAAGCGTCCGGGGCGTTGGGGTCCGGACAGCGCAGCGGGTCGGAGACGCCCGGCTGCGACAGACCCGGAGCCTGCGGATTCCACAATTCGTACAGCGACGGCGCGAGGAAGCCCGTGCCCCATGATCCGCGGAGCAGCAACGACTGGATCGGCTGGTAACGCAGGCTGAACTTCGGGTTGGTGGTGCTGCCGAAATCGCTGTAGTGGTCGTAGCGGACCGCGATGTTGCCTTCCAGCGTCTTCAGGATCGGGATGTTCAATTCACCGAACACCGCCCAAATAGTGCGCGAGTGGTCGATGTCCAGCAAGTTGCCGCCGTAGCCCGTCACGTCGCCCACGCCCAACAATGGATCGAAGTTCTCGGTCAGCGTTTGCTTGCCCGCCTGTAGGCCCAGCGCCAGCGCCATGGGCCCCGCCGGCAACTTCCACACATCGCCCGAACCCTTGATGTCGATGCCGTAACCGCTCAACTTGCTGTTCATCAGCTGTTTGCGGACGCTTAGCGCGTCGACCTGCTGCTGCACGGCGTCCGTATTGGGGCCGAACAGGTTGACTGCCGCCGCTGGAGAGCAGCGCGTCGATCTGCGTGTACTGGAAAAAGCCGTTGTTGACCTTTTCCTTGGACGTGTTCTGGCTGTAGTTGAAGGAGCCGTCGAAATCCCAGTTCCACGCCGTGCCCTTCGCACCCGCGACGATCTGCCAGGCGTCGTTGTTATCCGTGGTGTTGCGATTGCCGCAGACCACGCAGCGATAGCGGATGTTGAGCGGTTGCCCGCCCACACCGTTGTCGGCCGCGAGTTGCGTCGGATAGAACGGACTGGTCGGCTGCAGCGTGATGATCGCCGCGCCGCTGGGCTCGGCGGTCGTCGGCACCTGGTCCGACAGCGGCGTCGGCTGGATCTGGAACTGCGTTTGCTGCTGCGAGTACAACCCGGTGACGTAGGCTTGCCAGTCGGCGTTGATCTGGTAGCGCCCGGAGCCGAAGAGGTTCAGTTGCTTGGTGTCGGGAATCGACTCGACGCCGTGCTGCGCCGCGGGGTTGTACCGGCACCGATTGCCGATCTGGATTTCCGGCGCCACGCAGTTGCCGTTGTCGAGGCTACCGGCGGGTGCGCCAATGGTCGAGATGAAGCCCGGGAAGGTCTGGCCCGACGTCGTGTTGAGGCCCAGCGGCCCGTTGTAGTTAGTGGCCGAGAAGTCGCGGTCGAACTGATCGAGGGACTTCTGTTCCGAATAGTTGACCGCAAGGAAGGCGTTCCACTTGTCCTTGACCAGGTCGCCGTAACCGGCGGTGGCCATCAGCTGATATTGATCGCCACCGCCGCTGCGCGTCGGCGCGCCGTACCAGGCCGTCGCATCCACGCCGGTGAAGTCCTGGCGCATGATGAAGTTGATGACGCCGCCGATTGCGTCGCTGCCGTACACCGCCGACGCGCCATCCTTCAGCACTTCGACGCGTTCGATCGCCGCAAACGGGATCGCCGCGAGGTTCACGCCTTCCGCGCCGGAGATGCCGCCCGCGAACGTGCCCAGCCGCTTGCCGTTGACGAGGACCAACGTGAAATTGCCGCCCAGGCCGCGCAACGAGGCCGTCTGGTTGCTGAACGTCGTCGCGCCGATGACGTTGCCGAGTGAGACGTTGCCCGCGCTGTTGTTGGCGGAGATCAGGTTCATGATCTCCATCGCGTTGGTGGCGCCGCTCTTCGCGATCTCGTCGCGGCCGATGATCTGTACCGGCAGTGCGCCTTCTCCCTCGATTCGCTTGATGTTCGAGCCGGTGACTTCGACCTTGATGTCCGCGGCCACGGCCGGACCTGCGCTGTAGGCGTAAAGGCCGCTGATCGCGCTGGCCAGCAGCAGGCGGCGATATTTGATGTGCTTCGTTTTCATGCCGTATTTCCCCCAAATGAATGGACCCCAAGGACTCGAATGGCTTCCGCCGGCGAACCGGCAACCATGAACCGAAGCGTACGGAGCGGGAAAGCGGCCTCGCAATCGCTGGTTGGTTAACGGACGAGCGGCGCGGGCGAACCGCGTACGGGCGATGGCGAACCGTCAGCGCGCGTTGCGCACGCGATTGGGAAGACAGACGGTAAGGGAGATGAACCGGAATGCCGCGGCGCCGTGCTTTGGCAGCGGAAACGAACATGCCGAAGGGCGCGCTCCCTTTTGGGACTGGGGGTCCCCTGGAAAGGAGGTGTGCCCGCGCCGCTTCGGCACGACGCTACCGTAACGCGGCGGCAGCCACGTGGCGGGGAGATTGGCGGACCGGGGGAAGTACGCGGCGAACGGCGCGCTCGCGAGGGCGAATCGCCGGCGGCTGGCCCAAAAAGCGCGTGGGCTTGCCCTGTCGGCGGTTTGGGTCTATCGTCCAAGCCGTCAGATGCATATACATCCATTGCCCCCCGGGCAAGGTCAGGGGCGACCGATCGGAGGAGCGCATGACGGCAACCGCCACAGAAGCTCGCGACGACAAGCCGGCCGTGATCGCAACCTATGCGCTGCGCGGCAACGAGTGCGCGTACGCCAACTTGAAGCTGATGACGCGCGTCCTCAATACGATCTACGACGAGGCGCTGCGTCCGGTCGATCTGCACGCGGGCCAGCTCGCGCTGATGTGGGCGATTATCGCAATGGAACCCGTCGAAATCGGGCGCCTGGGCGAGGTGACGCTGACCGATCAGACGACGCTGAGCCGGACGGTGGCCAAACTCAAGAAGGCGCGCCTGGTCAACGTGCGCGCAGGGCGCGACCGGCGCGTCAAACTGGTGTCGCTCACGCCGGCTGGCCGCCGCCGCTTCGGGGAGGCGATGCCGCTATGGGAAGAGGCGCAGCGGAAGGCCGGACGCCTGCTGCCATTGGGCGAAGTGCGCGCATTGGCCCGCCAGGTGCGCAAATCCGCGCGCCAACCGGCCTGACCGCATCGTGTCGGTGCTTGATACGCCTCCTCGTCGCAGATTGCGTTTCGTCGCACGGCAATTGCCCGGCTGCCCCTTGGCCGCTAGTTTCCAGGCTCGAAGTCCGCTGAATTACATGCATATACATTTGTTTGTTGCAGGAGTATGACAGTCACCGGCTCTGTTTGCACAACTACCCGAGGCCACACATGCGTACACCCGTAGACGGATTCACCAGCGACGACCGCCAGGAAGCCAAGGATGCGCGCTATCCCGTGGACGCATCATGGCAAAGCCTGGCCGGCGCGCAGCCCTGGGTGACGCGCATCGCCGTCAAGTCGGTCAACCGCATCGTGATCGTGCAGGTGGCCGACATCATCCGCATCGAGGCCGAGGACAACTACGTGCGCCTGTGGGCCGAGCGGCCGTATCTGCACAAGGAAACGCTGACCGGCCTGGTCGCGCGGCTGTCGCCGCAACAGTTTCTTCGCGTCCACCGCTCGCATGCGGTGAACGTCCAGTTCGTGCGCGAGCTGCGTCCGCAGCTCCATGGCGAATACCTGATCGCGCTGTCGGACGGTACCGAGCTCACGTCGGGACGCGGTTTCCGCGCGTCGATCCAGGCGATGTTCGGCCTGGCCTGACACGCTCCGCCAGCTCGTTCCTCCCCCTCCATCTGGTTGCACGGCCGCCGGCACATGGCGGGGGTCTCCGCTGCGCGAGGAAACCGCACCACGTCTTGCGCCGGCTCGTGACACGGGGCAGACTGCCGCCACGAAGCGCGACCCACGCGCCCACATTCGGAGGGGGATGCGATGAAGGGAACCAATCATTTCGCCGTCCTCGTCGGGCTGACCATCGCCGGCACGATCATCGGCGGTTGGCGGAAGAAGCCGGACGCGCAGCCGGCATGAACGCGGCCGCGCTGACCCCCCGGCTGGCCGCGTGCTACACCGGCGCGGTGCACGACGTCCTGCGGATGATGGGGCACGACAACATCGTGCTCCCGGAGGACATCAAGGCCATCGCCCCCGGAACTCGCCTCGCCGGTCCGGTGTGGACGGTGTCGGGGCACATGGACCGGACCAAGACCCGGCACGAGACGTTGCTCGGCTGGTGCACGCTCCTCGCGCGCGCGCCGGCTGCACACGTGATCGTATGCCAGCCGCACAACCACGAGGTCGCGCTGATGGGCGAGTTGTCCGCGCAAACGCTGCGGGCCCGCGGCATCCTCGGATACGTGGTCGATGGCGGATCGCGCGACACCGACCTCGTGCTCGAGCAGCGCTTTCCGGTGTTCTGCTCCTTCTTGACGCCAGCAGACATCGTCGAGCGGTGGATACCCGACAGCTATGGCGAGCCGGTCACGATCGGCACCGTGACGATCACGACCGGCGACTTCCTGCTGGGCGACCGCGATGGCGTCGTGATCATCCCCCGCTTGCTCGCCGAAGACGTGATCACGAAGACCGAGGAAGTCGTTTCCACCGAAAGCGACATGCGCCGCGCGCTGGTCGGCGGCATGGACCCCATCGACGCCTACAACAAGTACGGCAAGTTCTGACGTCCGGCATATTCGTGTCGCCGGTGTATCCAGGCGAATGCATCGCATTTCGCGCGATCGCGCCAAAAAGAGCTACGATCGCACCATGAACGCCACGGAACCATCGAGCGACACGTCGCAGACCTGGCCGGAGCGCGGCGTGAGCATCCTGAACGGGATGTTCGGCGATTACCTGCAGCAGCGCGGCAACGACCTCGCCATCGCGATGTCGTTCCGCCATCGCGGACTCTCGCTGGCATTGGATGCGGCGAGCCTGCGCGCAGCCTGCTCGCCGCTCTCCGGAAGGCTTTGCGTCCTCGTCCACGGCTTTTGCTGCAATGAAAGCGTCTGGAATTTTCCCGCGACGGCCGCGCGCACGCAGCATGATACGTACGGCTTCCGCTTGCGCCGCGACGCCGACTTCACGCCGTTCTTCGTCCGCTACAACACGGGCCTGCCGATCGCGGAAAGCGCTGGACACCTGGCCGCGTTGCTGTCGGATTTGGTCGCCGCCTATCCGCTTCCCGTCACTGAAATCACGCTGATCGGGCACAGCATGGGCGGCCTCGTGATTCGCGGGGCGTGCGACCCTGCGAGACCGGAAGCGAAAAACTGGCTCGGGCACGTCAGGCACGCCATCTACATCGGCACGCCGCATGAGGGCGCGGACCTGGAACGATTCGCGCACCTGACGACCGGAGCGCTGCACGCAATTCCCAATCATGTCACGCGGCTTGTCGGCGACATCCTCAACCTGCGCAGCCGCGGCGTGAAGGACCTGCGCGATGGACGGCCGCTCACCGACCTGGGGACCCTGCCGTGGCTCGCGTCGGCTCGGCACCATTTGCTCGTGGGGACGCTCACCAAGGATCCGAAGCATCCGGTGGGCCGCCTGTTTGGCGACGCGCTGGTCCGGGTGCCCGCGTCGGACGGGCGACCGACCTCGCGCGACATCGTGGTCTTCCCGGGCGTTCATCACCTGGGATTGGCGCACGATGCATCGGTCTACCGCCGCATCCGGCAGATCTGTGCCGGCCAATAGATCGGCACCCCATTTATGGATAAACAGACGATTCGAAGGCTCCGCGGAATCAACGACCTGCTCGTCGACGCCGTGGACGCCGGTGTCACGCGAACGGAACAGATACATCAGTCGATCGCGCGGTATCCGTATGCGGTGTTGAAGCGGATCGGCCTCGTGGCGGCGCCGGCGACCGCGATTGAATTCGTGCAGACGACGATCACCGGATCCGTCTACTGGACACTGCGCCTCGCGACGCGCGTTTCAGGCGTGGCGGTGGCGCAGGTGCTGGAGCGTCTCGACACGCGCGATTCCTGAAGGGTCGTCCGAATGCAGATCGAAGCAAAGCTCAAGGAACTGGGATTGTCCCTGCCTGCGCCGATCGTCATTCCGCCGGGCGCGCGCCTGCCATTCGCATTCGTGCGCGTGCGCGGCAACCGCGCATTCATCGCCGGGCATGCGCCGCAGAACGCGGACGGCACCGTCGCGCGGCCGCTCGGCAAAGTGGGCCGCGAGTTGACCGTCGAGCAGGCCTATACCGCCGCGCGCCAGGTAGCGTTGTCGATTCTGGGCAGCCTGCGGCGCGAACTGGGCGACCTCGACCGCGTCACTGCCTGGTTGCGCGTGTTCGGCATGGTGAATTCCGCGCCCGGATTCTGTGCGCAGCCATCCGTCATCAATGGGTTCTCGGACCTGATCCTGGAACTCTACGGCCCGGACCGCGGCGCGCACTCGCGCTCGGCCGTCGGCATGGCCGAGCTTCCGTTCGACATCCCGGTGGAAATCGAGGCCGAGGTCGAGATCGACGGATTGAACGGCCGGCAGTGACGGCAAGGGCGCCCGCCACAACCTATCGAGGCAACGTCATGTGTCGAAACATCAAGACGCTCTTCAATTTCGACCCTCCGGTGACCGAGGAGGAAATCCGCGCCGCGTCGCTGCAATTCGTGCGCAAGGTAACCGGTTTCAACAAACCCTCCAAGGCCAACGAAGCCGCGTTCCTGGCAGCGATTGACGAGATCGCGGCAATCTCCGGCAAGCTCCTGAGCTCATTGGAGACGAGCGCGCCGCCCCGGTACCGCGAGGTCGAAGCCGCCAAGGCGCGCGAGCGCTATGCGCAGCGCCTCCCAAGGCAATGACGGAGTGCATGATGAACGAATCGCAGGCCTACCCTTACGCCACGCACCTCGACATCCGGTTTCCGGCGCTGAGCTTAGTCGACGTTCCTTCGCTGGTCGAAGCCTGCACCGATCGCTGGTACAACCAGACGTTGTGCAAGGTCAACGACTCGGTGGTTCGTCTGGGCGTCATGCAGGGCGACTACCACTGGCACAAGCACGACAATGACGACGAGTTCTTCTTTGTCCTCGAAGGCCGCTTCGTCATCGACCTGGAAGACCGGTCGGTTGAGCTGCTCCCCCGACAGGGCTTCGTCGTGCCCAAGGGTGTGGTGCACCGCACGCGCGCGCCCGAGCGCTCGGTCATTCTCATGGTCGAAAACGCGACGGTGGTTCCGACGGGAGACGCCTGAAGACTGCCCGGCGGGACTCATGACCGAAACGTCGGCTCGCCCCGCCACCGAAGTAATTTCATCGGCAGCGCGCCGACATCGAAAGGGAACGACAAATGCCCAAGGGTTACTGGATAGTGCGGGTCGATATCACCGACATGGAGAAGTACAAGGCCTATATCGCAGCCAACGCCGGACCGCTCGGCAAGTATGGCGCCCGCTTCCTCGTGCGCGGCGGCGCCTACGAGAATCCGGAAGGAGCCAGCCGCTCCCGCAACGCCGTGATCGAATTTCCGACGTATCAGGCGGCACTCGATTGCTGGAAGTCGCCGGAATACCAGCGCGCGATCGACCTGCGCAAACCTGTCTCCACGGCCGACCTCGTCATCATCGAAGGCTACGAGGGTCCGCAGCCGGGCGGCGACTGACGTTTCGAGGAGAAATCACCATGCGCGCCACCCCGAGGCTCGTGAATCTCGCGTTGATTTCCACGTCGCTCGCTTTTGGCGCGGCGCATGCCGCCGACGCCGACGACCGCAAGGCCGTCGCGGACCTGGACACGCAGTACCAGTTGGCCGTCAAGGACAACGATGCGGCGACGATGGACCGCATCCTGGCCGACGACTTTGTGCTGATCACCGGCCGCGGCAAGGTCTACACGAAAGCCGATTTACTCCAGGCGACGCGCGGCGCGACGTTCTACGAGCATCAGGAGGACACCGACCAGACGGTGCGCGTGTGGGGCGACACGGCCGTCGTGACCGCCTTGCTGTGGGTGAAGGGCATCGACGGCGGCAAGCCGTTCGACTACAAGCTCTGGTTCAGCGACACCTACGTGCGCACGGCCAAAGGCTGGCGCTACGCGTTCGGCCAGGCGTCGCTGCCGCTCCCCGCCGCGCCATAAGGCACACGAGCGCCTCCGCTAACGCAGCGGCGCCTCGAGGAGGCAATCGAATTCGCGCGCGAGATCCACGGAAACGCGCGCGTGCACGGCTCCCTGGCAGTCGAAGAAGCGCTGCGTGCCGGCGCACGTGAATACGCCCTCGTGCCAGATGTCGGGATGGATGTAGAGGCCGCGGGTGCCGTCGAAGCGGAAGCACACGAATTGCTCCGGGCGCACGTCGTCGCCGGGCAGCGCCAACGGAACGAGAAAGGGCTTGGTGTCGAGCGGGAAGAAGAGCTGGCCGCCGTCCGGGTGATAGTTGGCATGCCATTGCAGCATGACATCGGGATCGCGGCCGTGCGTGTCGTCGGCGCGTGACGGCTCCGTCGCGTAGGCGAGGACGTAGTGGCCGCCGACGGCCTCGTTGTGGCCGTACAGGATGTCGCCCCGCCATTCGCTGACGAATACCCCTTCCGTCGTGCCGCCCTCGTCACCCGTATCGTCGTCGACGGGCCTCCAGCCTTGCGGGCGCCAGCGGACGATCTCGATCTCGCGGTCCTCGGGATCGTCGACGAGAAACCCGTAACCATCGAGCGCAGCGTTCGTCGCCTCGATCACGGGCATCCGCACGCGACGCAGGCCATCGGGAATGCCGGGGTTGAGATAGTCGGGCATGGCCGCTCATTCTAAACGCCTGCAGTCAGAACGCGCGCGAGGCGCGAAATGCCCGACGCGATCCGCCGCTCGGTCAGCGCCGTATAGCCCAGCAGCACACCGTTCGTCCGGTGCGGTCCGGACCGGTAGCGCGACAGCGGCTGCACGCGCAAGGCGTTCGCGGCGGCACGCATGGCGAATGCCTGGTCATCGATGCCCGCCGGAAGGTGCAGTGCGACATTCATACCGCTGACCGCGGGACCCAGAGCGACGGTATCGGGCAGCGAGCGGGCGGCCGCGGCCAGCAGCGCGTCGCGCCGCGCGTGATACAGCGCGCGCATCTTGCGCAGGTGCGCGCTGAAGTGGCCGCCATCCATGAAGTCGGCGAGCACCGCCTGCAGGTAGCCGTGCGTATGATCGTCCAGCTGCCGGCGGACCGCCTCGAACACCGGTACCAGGACGCCCGGCAGCACCACGTAGGCCAATCGCAGCGACGGGAACACGCTATTCGTGAACGTGCCGATGTAGAGCGTGCGATCGCCGCGGTCCAAGCTGTAGACCGATGCGACCGGCCGTCCTTCGTACGTGAACTCGCTCTGGAAGTCGTCCTCGACGATCCATGCGCCGCTGCCTTCGGCGAAGCGCAGCAGCGAAAGCCTGCGCGCGAGCGACATCGTCACGCCGGTCGGGTACTGGCACGACGGCGTGACGTACACCAGCGCCGCGTCGGGCGCGATGCGCGCTCCCTCGTTGACGTCGAGGCCATGCTCATCGACGCCGACGGGCACGATCCGCGCGCCGGACATCGCCAGCGCGGGGCGCAGGTTGGGGACGCACGGGTCCTCGATCCAGACGCTGTCGGAACGCTCGAGCAGAACGCGCGCCACGAGATCAACGGCCTGCATCGAACTGTTGACGATCATGACCTGCTCCGGCGCGCAATCTATGCCGCGCGTCACCGCCAGGTGCCGTGCCGTGGCCTCGCGCAGCGGCCCGTGGCCGAGCGACGGGAAATAGCCGAGCAGACCCCCGCCGCTGACGCGCCAGCGGCGCGCGGCCAGCCGCCGCCATAGCGCGAGCGGAAAGGCCTCGAGCGCCGGCATGCCGGCGAGGAAAGGCTCCGCGCGCGGGACGCTCGCCGGCGTATAGGAACTCGTAGCGCTTCGGCTCCATTCGGATACGGCGGCCAGCGCCATGCGGCCATGCGCACTCGGCCGGCGGCGCTTGGCGGCCACGCGGGGTGCAGCGCGCGCCTGCGCCGCGACGAACGTTCCATCGCCGACGCGGCGAACGATGAATTCCTCTGCCTGCAGCTGCGCGATCGCGTCGTCCACGGTGTTGCGGGAGATGCGCCAGTCATCGGCCAGCTGCCGCGCCGAGGGCAACCTCGCGCCCGCGGGAAGGCGACCTTCGACGATCGCCGCCAGGCACGTCTTGTAGATCTGGTCGCGCAGACTCAAGCCGTCTGCGCCGGGGCCGGTGAGCAGCGGCACCATCGCACCTTGAGATCGCTTTGGCATCGGCACCTCGTCCGCATTAATGGCCCACTAAGGTACTCCATAATGGCCCTTGTGATAAGGCCACTGCCGCCGCACTATCCGCATCACGCGGTCCTCGTCCGCCGCGCGTCCACTGTGGTTGCTTCGATGCGATGTCGAGATCTGGTCACGGCGTGCGTTGTCCTGGGTGCGATCGGCATGAGTAGTGGCGCCGCGAGGGCAGCGGAAAGCGCCGGCAAGGCCGCGCCCTGCTCGGCCTCCGAATACCGGCAATTCGATTTCTGGCTCGGCGCGTGGGATGTGCGCAGCGACGGCGTGTCGATTGCGCAAAGCCGGATCGAGCACGGCCGCGACGGCTGTACGATCGACGAGCATTATGCGCAAGCCGACGGATACCGCGGCGGCAGCGTCAATTTCTACGACGCGGTGCTGCGCAAGTGGCGGCAGACGTGGGTCGACGCGGCCGGAAGCGTGGGCGAATTCGCCGGAACGTTCGCCGAGGGCGCGATGCGCTTCGAGGGCGAGACACACACGCGCGAGGGCCGCCGCGTCCTGCGCCGGATGACGTTGGCGCCGGAGTCGGCGGACCGCGTCCGCCAGCACTCGGAGGCGTCGACCGACGGGGGCCGCACATGGCGGCCGCACTACGATTTCCTCTACATCCGCATGGCCGAAGCGCCGCGCGGACCCTGATTCCAAACCTCCAGGAACCTCATGCTCATCCGTTGCCCGGGACTCGTCATGGCCACGCTCGTCGCAATATCAACCGCTGCGCATGCCCTCGCGGAGGACATGGCCGCCGCACCGAAGCCTCCCGTCTGTGTCGCACCCGAGAATCGGCAGTTCGACTTCTGGCTGGGCGACTGGGAAGTTCGCGATCCCGCGGGCAAGTTGGTCGGCGAAAACCACATCACGAGCCTGCACCAGGGCTGCGTGCTGTTCGAGAACTATCGCGCGGGCAGGTTTTCCGGATCGAGCGTGAACGCATACGACGCCGACCGCGGGAAGTGGCACCAGACGTGGATGGACAGCGGCGGCGGCGTGCTCGTCATCGAAGGCGGCCTCGTCGACGGGAAGATGATCCTGGCGGGCGAAACGGTCGACCCCGACAAGCCGGGCGGAAAGGTCGACAACCGGATCACGTGGCAGCCGCTTCCCGACGGCCGCGTCCGCCAGCTCTGGGAGACGACCACCGACAAGGGCAGGACATGGACGACGGCATTCGACGGCTATTACACGAAACTGAAGTAGCCGCGCGCCCCGCGCCAGCGGCGCCGGCCGCGCGCATTGCCGTGCGCTCGGTGGGCCGCGTGGTCATCGTGCCGGTGTCGGCCATCATACGGCTCGAGGCGTGCGACAACTATGTGCGCATCTGGGCCGACCGCCCTCACTTGCACAAGGAGACGTTGACGGGATTGGTGGCGCGGCTCGATCCGGCGCTCTTCGTGCGCGTGCACCGGTCGCATGCGGTCAACGCCGCGTTCGTACGCGAATTTCGCCCGCGCCTGCATGGCGAGTACACGATCACGCTCGCCGACGGCGCGAAAGTCGAGTCGGGCCGCAGCTACCGTTCGCAGATCCAGCAGGCGTTTGGGTTGCTCTAAGCGCCGCTAGTCGCGATGCGCCGCGCCGTTCGGCAACGCAGCGTCGAGCTCGCAGCGTTCGAGCAGCCGCCGATACAGCGCGACGACGGCCTCGCCCTGGGCACCCGCCAGGTGCGCGTCGAGCTCCGCGTCGGCAGCCCGGTGGTTGCGCATGCTCGCTTCGAGAAATCGATCGACTTCGTCTGCGCGTGGCTCGATTGCCAAGGGTACGCCCAGGCGCCGCGCGACCGTCTGCACCACCGCTCGCCAATCGTCCAAGTAGCTGCGTGTAGGCCACGTGCACGACGTCGGCGCCGCTCGCGTCGATGAACGCCTCGACGTGCCCCATGTAGGCAAGCCACAACGACATGCCCACGGCTACCGGCATGTCTCCCTGCGCCTCGATCGAGCGGGCAACCTCGAGAGGATTTCGCACCGTCACCGCGTAGACCGGGCGATATCCGGCCGCCTTCAACGCTCGATGCCACAGCGGCGCCAGCAGGCAGATCCGCGGATCCTTGATCAGGATGAAGGGCGCGTTCCCATAATGGGTGGCCAGCACGTCGCGCGAATTTTCCATGAATTCATCGACGAGCGGCCCGTCGCGCGGCAGGTCGAACTTGACGCTGTTCCAATCGGCGCCGAGGTGCTCCATCAACCGTGCGTCGAGATCGGTGACCGCTTCCGACTCCCAGAATCCCTTGGGATTGAGGCCCAGGCGCGACGCGACGACCAGATCGGGCAGGAAGGCGCCGCACAGGTTGAACGTGCGCGCAAAGGCCGAAGTGCCGCTGCGGTACATGCCGAGAACGATGAGCGCCGTTCTTTCGGCAGGTCCGGCCGCCGACGCGTCGCGCTGCCGCGGCGCGGGCGCGATCGGATTTGCGCGCCACTCGGCTGCGAGCGATCGAAGCAGCGGAACGGGTATGCGGTCGCCATGTCCGGCGCGAAGTTCCGAGCGCAGCAGCACATCGCGGTTGACCGGATATTCCGGGCAGAACTCGTTCGTCACCTCGGTATTGCCGGTCAGCGCATCGGCCACCAACGCCGCGCTCCGGCGTTCGACGGCGCCGGGGGCGCGATCGCAATCCTGCCTGCCGCGGAAATAAAGCGGCCGGCCCACCATCACGGGCTCCACCGCCTGGGCGGCGCGAACGCAGAAATCCCATCCGCGATCACGCGGTACGTCGGGGTAGCCGCCGAGGTCGCGGAAGAGATCGCGGTCGATGAAGAGATTGCCGCTCGATTCCGTGGCGTTGCGCTTCTGCAGCGTGAAACTGACGGGCTCGTCATAGAGGACGCGGCGGGACGGGTGGCTGCCCTCGCCCGGCCGGCTGCCTCTGCCCTCGCCCGGCCGGCTGCCTCTGCCCGTTGCGCCGGCGCTGTCGCCGTCGACGCCACCGACTTGCGAGAAACCCCACAACGGTGTTGCACGCGCGATGGCGGCGACCATTCGTTCAATGCGGTCCGGCGCGAACCAGTCTTCGGCGCCTAGGAATGCGAGGTACCGCCCCTCCGCAAGGCCCGCGCCGTCGTTGGCCGCCCGTGCCGCACCATGATGCTCGCGCCTGGCGAGCCTGATGGGCATGGCAAGGCCGGACGTGCTAGCGGCAATCGCTTCCGCCGTGGCGTCGGTCGAACCGTCGTCGACGACGATGAGCTCGATATCCTTGTAGGTCTGCGCGGCAACGGAGGCGATCGCACGCGCGACCAACGGCGCCGCGTTGTACACGGGCAGCACGACGCTCACGCGGGCCGCGACGACCGGGCTTGCTTCGAGCGCGCGCGTGCGCGCGACGTAGGCGGCGACGAGCGCTTCCTGGCGCGCGTTGGCTCGCGGCGACAGGAGTTTGGCGAGCACGAGACCCATATTCTGGAGCACGGTCGCGTCGGCCCAGTCGGTTCGCTCGGCTGCCTCCCACAGGAGGTCGAGGGCTTCGCGATAGCGCATCCGCTGGAACTGCAAGACGCCCAGCATGTGAAGCGAATCGACGTCCTGCGGATCGGCCTCGAGCGCGCGGGCGTACAGCGCCTCGGCACGCTTGAGCGACCCCGATTGATGCGCGGCCAGCGCCTCGAAGTGCAGCGCGGTCGGCGCGGCGGCGGCCGACTCCAACCTGCCGTGACAGTGTTTGAAGCGCTTGCCGCTGCCGCAAGCACACAGCTCGTTGCGATTCATCCAGCGCGCTAGTGGCTGACCTTTCCGACCTTCGCGCCCGACTTGCCGACGAGGAAGTCGAGGTCGACGCCACGATCGGCCTGCAGCACCGTCTCGCAATAGAGCTTGACCCAGCCGCGGTCCGCG
The DNA here is from genome assembly GCA_963828045.1 of uncultured beta proteobacterium. Classification (GTDB taxonomy): domain Bacteria; phylum Pseudomonadota; class Gammaproteobacteria; order Burkholderiales; family Casimicrobiaceae; genus VBCG01. Next base: position 957,357 of record CAWHCM010000002.1, read on the forward strand.
TGCGGCGGCAGCGGCTTCCACTTGGTCTTGCGCCGCGCCAGTTCCGCATCGTCGACGTGCAGGTGGATGCGGCGTTTGGCGACATCGAGTTCGATCATGTCGCCATTGCGTACCAGCGCGAGCGGCCCGCCGGCGGCGGCTTCCGGCGCCGTATGCAATACGACGGTGCCATAGGCGGTGCCCGACATGCGCGCATCCGAGATGCGGATCATGTCGGTGATGCCCTTTTTCAGGAGCTTGGCGGGCAGCGCGAAGTTCCCGACCTCGGGGAAGCCGGGATAGCCCTTCGGGCCGCAGTTCTTGAGCACCATCACGCACGACGCATCGACGTCGAGCTTGGGATCGTCGATGCGCTTGTGCAGGTCGTCGATGTTCTCGAACACGACGGCGCGGCCCTTGTGCTTCAGCAGTCTGGGCGTTGCGGCCGACGGCTTCAGCACACAGCCGTTCGGCGCAAGATTGCCGCGCAGCACCGCGATGCCACCGTGCGGCTTGAACGGTTTTGCGATCGGCGTGACGACCTTCTCGTTGTAGTTCTTCGCGTCCTTGCAGTTGTCCCACAGTGTCCTGCCGTTGACCGTCAGCGCTCGCTTGTGCAGGTACTTGCCGATTTCGCGGATGACGACCGGCAGGCCGCCCGCATAGTAGAAATCCTCCATCAGGTACCTTCCCGACGGCATCAGGTCGACCAAGCACGGCATGTCGCGGCCCAGCCGGTCCCAGTCGTCGAGCGTCAGCTTGACGCCGATGCGCCCGGCGATCGCCAGCAGGTGCACGACCGCGTTGGTCGAACCGCCGATCGCGCCATTGACCAGGATCGCGTTTTCGAACGCTTCCTTGGTCAGGATCTTCGACATCCGCAGATCCTCGTGCACCATGTCGACGATCCGGCGTCCGCACATGCGCGAGAGCAGCCTGCGCCGCGAGTCGACGGCCGGAATGGCGGCATTCGTCGGCAAGCCCATGCCGAGCGCCTCGACCATCGACGCCATCGTCGACGCCGTGCCCATCGTCATGCAATGGCCGGCGGAGCGCGACATGCAGGACTCGGCCTCCTCGAGGTCGGCCATCTTCATCTCGCCGGTCTTCAGCATCTCCGTGAATTTCCACACGTGCGTGCCGGAGCCGATGTCCTCGCCGCGGAACTTGCCGTTCAGCATCGGGCCGCCGGAGAGTCCGATTGTCGGCAGGTCGACCGACGCCGCGCCCATCAGCAGCGCCGGCGTGGTCTTGTCGCAGCCCATCATCAGCACGACGCCGTCGAAGGGATTGGCGCGGATCGACTCCTCGACGTCCATCGCCACCTGGTTGCGAAACAGCATCGTCGTGGGCCGCATCAGCGTCTCGCCCAGGCTCATCACCGGAAACTCGATCGGAAAGCCGCCGGCGTCCAGCACGCCGTCGCGCACGTGCTGCGCGAGTTCGCGGAAATGCGCGTTGCACGGCGTGGCCTGGGACCAGGTGTTGCAAATGCCGATGACCGGCCTGCCGTCGAACTGGTCGTGGGGGATGCCCTGATTCTTCATCCAGGACCGGTGGACCAGCGCGTCGCGGTCGTGGCTCGAAAACCAGGTTCGCGAGCGCAGTACGCGCGTCTTCTTCGCGGATTTGTTCGCCATCGATCAGGCCGCCAGCCGCGCGCCCGTGCCCTGGTCGAACACGTGCACCTTGGCGGGATCGATACTGAGCCCGATCCGGTCGCCGGGATTCACGTCCGGCCGGCCGTGCGTGACCAGTATCAATTGATCCTCACCCGCCTGGATCAGCAATTCGGTTTCGGCGCCCGTCGGCTCGACGACGACGATCTCGGCGGGCACCGCGCCGTCGGCGTTCGCGCTGGCGAGCCGGAGATCGCCCGGGCGTATGCCGTAAGCAACCGCCTGCCCTTCGGTGCCGGGCCCCTGCTGCAACGGCCAGCACACGCCGCCGCCGACTTCGACGTGGGCGGCGCCGCCGGCGCGCTTGATCTTGCCGTTCATCACGTTCATCGCCGGCGAGCCGATGAATTGCGCGACGAACAGGTTGTTCGGATGATCGTAGAGTTGGAGCGGTTCGCCGATCTGCTCGATGCGCCCGTCGTGCATGACGACAATTCGATCCGCCATGGTCATCGCCTCGACCTGGTCGTGCGTCACATAGACCGTCGTCGTCTTGAGCCGCTGGTGCAGCGCCTTGATCTCCGCGCGCATCGCCACGCGCAGCTTGGCGTCGAGATTGGACAGCGGCTCGTCGAACAGGAAAACCTTGGGATCGCGAACGATAGCGCGGCCCATCGCCACGCGCTGCCGCTGGCCACCGGACAGTTCGCGCGGGAAGCGCGCCAGGTATGGGTCGAGGTTCAGGATCTTGGACGCGTGTGCGACGCGGTCGGCCATCATCTTCGGGTCGGCACGGCGCAGCTTCAGGCTGAACGCCATGTTTTCGCCTACGGTCATGTGCGGATACAAGGCGTAGCTCTGGAACACCATCGCGATGTCGCGATCCTTGGATTCGATGTCGTTGACCACCTTGTCGTCGATCGCAATGGTGCCTGCGGTGATCTCCTCCAGACCGGCCAGCATGCGCAGCAGCGTCGACTTGCCGCAGCCCGACGGACCGACGAGCACCATGAACTCGCCTTCCTTGATGTCGAAGGTGATGCCCTGGATGACCTTCGTGTGGCCAAAGGACTTTTCGATGTTCTGGAACGATACGGTTGCCATAGTCGGATCTCGAAGTCGAATTTCAGGATTTCACGGCGCCGGCGGTGAGCCCACCGACCATGTACCGCTTGAACGTGTAGTAGATCGCCGCCGGCGGCAGCGCGTAGACGAGCCCCGTGGTCATCAGCAGCTCCCACGGCGAATCGTCGGCGGCGAGGAAGTTGCCGAGCGCCACGCCCAGCGTGATCTGCGTGTCCTTCGACAGCAGCAGGAAGGCGTAGAGATACTCGTTCCATGCCAGCAGCAGCGCATAGGTCCCGATGGCGACGAGCGAGGGGGTCATCAACGGAAGGTAGACCAGACGGAAGAGCTGGAGAGGCGACGCGCCGTCCATCTTGGCAGCCTCGTCCAGTTCGTATGGCAGCTTGTCGGAAGCCTGCTTCAGCACCCAGATCGAATACGGCGCCGCTATCGTGACCATGGCCAATATCAGCGCCCACTGATTGTTGAGTAGACCATACACGCCCATCGTCTTGTACATCGGCACCGCGAGGAACGCGGCCGGAATGAAGTAGGTGAACAGCGCCAGGTTCATCACCGTCCGGCCGCCGCGAACCTTCAGCCTGCTGATGGCAAACGCCGCTCCCGTGGCGACGACCAGCGTCAATACGCCGACCGTGACGGCAATCAACAGCGAGTTCCACATCTGCAGCCAGAAATGATTGAGGTAGTAATGCTTTTCTCCGAAGACCACCTCGAAATTGTGGAGCGTCGGATGATCGGGCCACAGTTTTCCGCCAAACGCCGATTCCTTCGGCGATATTGCGAAAAGCACCATGTGGTAGATCGGCAGCAGCGTCCAGATCAGCACCGGGATGCCGATCAGCAGCAACTTCGCCTCGGTGCTGACCTTGCGCCAGTTCATTTCGACAACCGCTTCATCATGAAGTAGATCAACGGCAGCACCAGCGGCATCGCGCAAACGATGGCGGCCATCGACAGGCTGACCTCGTCGAGCCGGAGGTAGCGAATGCCGAGCGTCGCCAGCACATGGGTCAGGTCCGCCGGACCGCCGCCGGTCAGAAGGTAAACACTGTTGAAATCGCCCAGCGTCCAGATCATCGATAGTATCGTCGACGTAAGGTAGAGCGTGCGCATCGATGGCCAGACGATGAACCGGAATTTCTGCCAGCGCGTGGCGCCGTCGACCGACGCCGCCTCGAAGAGCTCGGAAGGAATGGCGAGCCGGCCGGCGATGAGGATCAGAGTCCAGAATGGCAACGATTTCCAGATGTGGACGAGGATCGCCATCGATAGCGCGAGCGTGGGATCGTTCAGCCAGTTCGGCCCGTCCCTGCCCGTGAGCGCGAAGATCACATGGTTGACGATGCCCCACTCCGGATTCAGCATGAACCGGATCGAAAGGATGGTCGGGATCGATGGCAGCGCCCACGGGAGGATGAACACCAGCGAAAGCCACTTGATCCATGTCCGAGCCTGCACGAAGAATCCGGACAGCAGGAGCGCAACCGCCATCTTGATGTTGATGCCGACTATCAGGAACACGAGCGTGTTGACCACCGATCGCGCGAAGATCGGGTCGTCGACCAGCCTCGTGTAGTTGGCCGGGTTGCGCGCAAGCCACAGGCCGTAGCCCACCGGATACGCGACGAACACCAGCAACACGATGATGTAGGGCGCGATGAGCAGCATGCCCCAGAACTGCCAGGGCGACAGCGCCTTTTTGCCGGGGCCGGCCGGTACGACCGGATCTACCTGCGGAATCGCGATGCTCGACATGGACGTCGTCTCCACCTCCCGGCCGTACGGCGCCGGGACAGCAACGCTACATCATCGCGTCCCTGCCCCGGAACCTCCGCGAAAGGCGCGCCGATGTCAACCGGCGACCACCTTGATGCGCGCGATCATTTCATCGACCGCCTTGTCGACGGGCACTTTCTCATTGACCACGCGGTTCATGGCCTTCGCCCACACGTTCTCGTTGTTGAGGACCGTGAACTTGTAGTTCTTGGTGAACTCGAAGGTCACCGTGCCCGCGTGGAACTGGTTGTACACGGACGTCCGATGCGGATCGGCTTTCCAGAACGGCGATTCAGCCGCGGCCTTGAGGACCGGATACCAGCGCCCCAGCGAACCCTCGACGTAGGGCGTCAGGATCTCGTTCTGCAAAAAGAACTTCACGAACTCCTTGGCCCGCTTCTTGTTCTTCGAGTCGGCGAACACGACACCGGTCTTGACTGCAGCGCGGTAAACCATCTTCGACCCATCAGGCTTGTTCGGAAAGCCGGCCGTGCGGATCAGCTCGTAGTAGTTCTTCTTGGCCGTCGCGCGCTGTTCGGCGGTGAGCGTCTCGTTGTTGGCGTCGTCCAGCCACTTCGCCGCGATGGAAATCGTCGCGTTGCTGGTCATCACGGTCGTCTTGTTGTGGAACGCGACGTTGTTGTCGGGATCCTTCCACGAGGTCGATGATGGGGGAGTGCAACCTTTGACGTAGGGTGCCGTATAGTCGGTCAGCGCACCGATCAAACCTTGACGGACTTTGGGATCGTCAACCAGCAGCTTGCCATTGTCGTCGACCATCTTGACGTTGTAGGCGTCTGCGAAGGTCAGGAACGAGTAGAACGAATCGCTCGAGTCCACACCCATCGGCTGGCCGATGCCATACGTGCGGGTACCCGTTTTGGCTCTTGAGGCGGGCTGCACCTTGTCGCACCAGAACGACCAGTATCCCTTCCAGTCGGTCGGAATATCGGACTCCTTGAATCCCGCGTCACCGAGCATGTCGATCCAGTACTGGATGTGCATCGTCTGCTGCTTGATCGGGAACGCGTAGTAGGAGCGCTTCTTCGTCTTGTCGTCATAAAGGTAGACGGTCTCGAGCGTGTTCGGCAGGAAATACTGCTTCATCGGCGTCAGGACGTCGCTCAGATCCTCGAGCTTTCCGTCATACGCCCATTTGCCGGTCACCTGGAAGTCGTAGACATCCGCGTAAGCGACGTCGGGAGGCGTTCCGGCATCGAGCGCCGCCACGGTCTTCGGGATCATGTCCTGGACCGGATATTGCGAGAGTTCGACCTTCACACCGGTCTTTTCCTCGAATTTCTTGATCGCGACGAACAGCGCGTCATCCTCGGACTTGTAGAAGCCCTTGACCCACCAGACCGTAAGCTTTTCCTGAGCAGCCGCCGGGGTGGCGGCCACGATGCCGGCCACGACAAGCGCGGCGGCGAGTTTTCTGAACAGCTTCATGCGACTCCTCCGTTGAAGGTGATGCTGCGTTGAGCGGCTTTGCCCTCTTATTGTTCAGCCTGAGTGCAGACTACGGGCGGCGGTTAATCGTGTCAAATGAGGGTGTCAACTTGGGGTATCGCCCCGAGAATAGGCCAAGGGCGGCCGCCTACATGACCGCGCCCAGATACCACGGCACGAACTCGCTCTGTCCGTAGCCGTGCTTCTCGCTCTTGGACTTGGTGCCGGACGCCGTCTCCAGCATCAGGCGGAACAGCCTCTCGCCCGTGCCGTCGACCGTGGCCGTGCCGTCGGCGATTTCGCCGCAATTCAAATCGATGTCCTCTTCCTGCTTGACCCACAACGGCGTGTTGGTCGAAAGCTTGAGGGACGGCGCGGGTGCACAGCCGTAAGCGGAGCCGCGGCCCGTCGTGAACACGATCATGTTCGCGCCTCCGGCGACCTGCCCGGTCGCGGACACCGGGTCGTAGCCCGGCGTATCCATGTAGACGAAGCCCTTCGCGGTGACCGGCTCCGCGTATTCGTACACCGAAACGAGATTGGTCGTGCCGCCTTTGGCCACCGCGCCCAGCGACTTCTCGAGGATCGTCGTCAGGCCGCCGGCCTTGTTGCCCGGCGACGGATTGTTGTTCATCTCGCCTCTTTCGCGCGTCGTGTAGTCCTCCCACCACTTGATCCGCGAGACGAGCTTCTCGCCGACTTCGCGGGAGACCGCACGGCGCGTCAGCAGATGCTCGGCGCCGTAGATCTCGGGCGTCTCGGAGAGGATCGCGGTGCCGCCGTGGCGCACGAGCAGGTCGACCGCCGCCCCCAGTGACGGATTGGCCGTGATGCCCGAATAGCCGTCCGACCCGCCGCACTGCAGGCCGACGGTAATGTGCGATGCCGGCACGGGCTGCCGGGTCACCTTGTCGGCGAGCGGCAGCATCTCCTTGATCAAGCCGATGCCGTAGGCGATGGTCTTGGCCGTGCCGCCCGTGTCCTGGATGCTGAACGTGCGCAGCAGCGGTCCCTCGTGCAGGTCCTGCGCGCCCATCAGCGAACTGATCTGGTTGGCCTCGCATCCCAGGCCGATCATCAGCACGCCGGCGAAGTTGGCGTGCCGCGCGTAGCCGCCCAGCGTGCGGCGCAGGAGCTGCATGCCTTCGCCGTGCGTGTCCATGCCGCAGCCGGAGCCATGCGTCAGCGCGACCACGCCGTCGACATTGGGGAATTCCGCGAGCCGCTCGCGTGTGAAGTGTTCCGCGATGCCGCGCGACACCGTCGCCGAGCAGTTCACCGTCGACAGGATGCCCAGGTAGTTGCGGGTCGCGACTCGGCCATCGTCACGAACGATGCCCATGAACGTCGCCTGCGGCGTCACGTACTGCGTCGGCTTGACGTCGGCGCCGAACGCGTAGTCGCGGTCGAACGTTCCCATCACCAGGTTGTTGAGATGGACATGCTCGCCAGGCGCGATGTCGCGGCTGGCGAAGCCGATGATCTGGTTGTAGCGGCGAACCGGCTCGCCTTTCCTGATCGCGCGCGTCGCGATCTTGTGCGCCGGCGGGACCAGGCCGACGACGGTGATCTTCTCGTCGAGCAGCTGCGTGCCGCCCACGAGCTGCGAGCGCGCGATGACGACGTCGTCGTTGGGATGAAGCCGGATGGTGAGCGAGGCGCGGGTCAGCATGAGAATCTCCAGTGCGTAAGGACGGGTCAACCCATGATGACCTGCACCTTCGTGCTCTTGTTCTTGTCGGCCGCGGCATGAAACGCCGCCACCGCATCCTGCAACGGATACTGTCCCGACAGCAGCGGCCGCACGTCGACGCGGCGCGACGACAGGTATTCCACGGCCCAGTCGAACTCGACGCCCCAGCGAAACGCGCCGCGCAGATCGAGTTCCTTGGCCATGATCTCGTTGACGACGAAAGGCAGCGGCTCGTGCGGCAGCGTGCCCACCTGCACGACGACGCCGCCGCGCTTGGTGGCCGCGATGCAACTCTTGAGCGCGCTGAAGTTGCCGGATACTTCGTACGACACGTCGAACTGCGGCGTGACCAGCGCTTCGCCATCGCGATCGGCGCGCAGCGTGACGTCCGCGCCGACCAGCTTCGCCTGCGCGAGCGGCCGGTCGAGTACGTCCGACACCGTGACCTTGGCCGCACCCGCCAGCCGCGCCGCCAGCACAGTTACACAGCCGATCGTGCCCGCACCCGTGATGAGCACCGACTTGCCCAGCAGGTCGCCGCCCCGATTGACGCCATGCAGCCCGACAGCGAGCGGTTCCGCGAACGCGAGTTCGCCCAGCGTGACGTCGCCGGCAACCGGATAGCACTGCCGCTCGCCCATCACGAAATATTCCTGGAACATTCCCTGCACGTGCGGGAACAGGCTGGCACTGCCCAGGAATTTCATCTTCGTGCACAGGTGCTCGCGCCCGTCACGGCAATACTCGCAGCGGCCGCACGCGTGCGACGGCGAGATCGCGACGTTGTCGCCCTTCTTCACGCGGGTGACGCCGGGGCCCACCGCCGCCACGACGCCTGAGGCTTCGTGGCCGGGAATCAGAGGCTCGCGCACGACGAAGCTGCCGTTGCGGCCCTCGAAATAATAGTGAAGGTCAGAGCCGCAGATGCCCGCGGCGCCCAGACGCAGCAGCACTTCGCCGGGGCCCGGCGTGGGCGTATCGACGGGTTCGATGCGCAGGTCTTCCTTGGCGTGGATTCTGCAAGCGAGCATGTTCGATTCCTTTCGTGTCATGAAGATCACTTGTGGCCGGCGACGCTGTCCCATCCGGTACTGAAGCGCTTGTAGGCGTGGTTCAAGTGGCGCTGCATCGCGCTGCGGGCACCGGCGGCGTCCTTCGCGGCAATCGCCTTCAGCACCGCGCGATGCTCGGCCATCGCGGCTTGCCACAGCGCCGGCGAGTCGTAGTGATGCTCGAGCTGCTTGTACAGCGGGCCGGTGCGGTCCACCCACAGCATGTCGACGACCGCCACCAGGGCGCCGTTGCCCGTCGCCTCCGCGATGCGCACGTGGAACATCCGGTCGCCGTCCAGCGGTTGCTTGTCTTCGTCGAGTTCGTGCTGCATCGCTTCGAGCGCTTCCTCGATCGCGTGCACTTGCCCCTTCTTTGCCGACTTGGCGGCGAGCGCCGCGGTCTCGCCTTCGATCACGTAACGCGCGCGCAGCAGTTCGAAGGGTCCGGCGGTCGCCTCGCCGTCGCCATCCGCGGCCGTTCTGCCGCCGACCTTGCCGCCGGTTCCATCTCGCGCCTGCACGTAGATTCCCGAGCCGATCCGCACCTCCACCAGCCCTTCCACCTCGAGCGCGATCAACGCTTCGCGCACCGATGGCCGGGACACGCCCAACTGCTTGGCCAGGTCCCGTTCCGGCGGCAATCGCGCGCCCGCGGGGAATTCGCCGCTCTTGATCAGCGTGCGAATCTGGTCGGCGATTTGCCGGTACAGGCGGCGCGGTTCGATGCTCTGGAACGGCATGGCGCGAAGGACGCTTCCTGGAAGCAGAGCGCCACTTATCGAGGGTTGGGTCGTGAGGCTAACCCCCGCCCGCCAACTGGTCAAGTGGTATTACCAATTCGCGCGCCGCGCGAGGGTAGAATTCGGCATCATGTCCGCCACGACAATCGCCTCGATTCGCGCCACGCCCGTGACGGTCCCGCTCGAGGCGCCGCTCCTGCACAGCAACGGCGCCCACTGGGGCCGATTCGTGCGGACCATCGTCGAGGTCGAGACGGCCGACGGCTTCCTGGGGCTGGGCGAAATGGGCGGCGGCGGCGAGGACGCGACGCGCGCGTTCGCCGGCCTCGAGACCTATCTGCGCGGCCACGATGTCGCCGCGCTCGAAGCGATGCGCTTCAAGATCTGCAACCCCACGGCCAGCCTCTACAACAACCGCACGCAGCTGCATGCGGCGATCGAGTTCGCCTGCCTCGACATCCTGGGGCAGAAACTCGGCGTCCCCGCCCACACGTTGCTGGGCGGCAAGCTGCGCGATGCCGTCGACTTCGCGAGCTATCTCTTCTTCCGCTACGCCAATCCGGAAACGGGACGCGGCGAAGTGCGCACAGCGGAGCAGCTGGTGACGCAGGCCGCGCAACTCAAGGCGAAACATGGCTTCACGTCGCACAAGCTGAAGGGCGGCGTGTATCCGCCCGCGCACGAACTCGCGTGCTACCGCGCGCTGGCCGCGTCGCTGCCGGGCGAGCGGTTCCGGTACGACCCCAATTCCGCGCTGTCGCTCGCCGACGCCATCGAATTCGGCCGGCGGATCGTCGACCTTCGCAACGACTATTTCGAGGACCCCGTCTGGGGCATGCCGCAGCTCAAGCGACTGAAGGAGTTCGTGCCGCTCCCCATTGCGACGAACACAGTCGTCGTCAACTTCGAGCAGCTGGCGTCGAACATCCAGCACGGCGGCGTCGATGTCATCCTCCTCGACACGACGTTCTGGGGCGGTATCCGGCCGTGCATCAAGGCGGCCGGCGTCTGCGAAACGATGGGCCTGGGCGTCGCCGTGCACAGCTCCGGGGAACTCGGCATCCAGTTGGCGACGATGCTGCACCTGGGTGCCGTGCTGCCCAACTTGGGCTACGCTGCCGACGCGCACTACCATCATTTGACCGATGACGTGATCGTCGGCGGGCCGATGCGCTACGAGAAGGGCGCGATCCGCGTGCCCGACGCGCCCGGCCTGGGCGTCACGCTCGACCGTGAGAAATTGCGCCAATATCACGAGCTGTTTCGCGAGCTTGGCGGCTATCCCTATGACCGCGATCCCGGACGGCCCGGCTGGTTCGCGCACGTGCCGAACGCCACTTGGGCCGATCCCGCAATATCATCGAAGCCGCCGCTCAAGTAATAGGGCGCGCAAATCTGAATTCCCTCCGGAAGAGGCAGCGAAACATGAGTGGACGCTTAGCTGGAAAGACCGCGCTGGTCACCGCCGCGGGCCAGGGCATCGGCTTTGCCAGTGTCATCCAGATGGCGCGCGAAGGCGCCACCGTATACGCGACCGATGTGAATGCGAAGCTGCTCGACAACTACGCGGGCGTCGCCAACGTGCATCCGCGCGCCCTCGATGTTCTCGACGACGCGGCCGTGCAGAAGACGATCGACGAGCTGCCCCCGCTCGACGTGCTCTTCAACTGCGCGGGCTTCGTCCATCACGGCACCGTGCTCGACTGCACGCCGAAGGATTGGGATTTCAGCTTCAATCTGAACGTGCGCGCCATGTACATCGCGATCCGGGCGGCGCTGCCGAAGATGCTCGACAAGCACCAGAAGACCGGCAGCTGGGCGTCGATCATCAACATGGCCTCGGTCGCCGGGTCGCTCAAGGGACTGCCGAATCGCTTCGTGTACGGGGCCAGCAAGGCGGCCGTCGTCGGCCTCACCAAGGCGGTCGCCGCCGACTACGTCCAGAAGGGCGTGCGCTGCAACGGCATCGCCCCCGGCACGGTCGACACGCCGTCGCTCGGCGACCGTATCAATGCCTTCGACGATCCGGTCGAAGCGCGCAAGATGTTCATCGCACGCCAGCCGATGGGACGGCTCGCGAAGGCGGAAGAGATCGCGCCGATTGTCGTGTTCCTCGCGTCGGACGAGTCCATGTTCGCCACCGGGCAGATTTATTCTGTCGACGGCGGCATGACGATTTAACGCTGCACATCCAGGAGAAACCATGAAACTCGTTCGCTACGGACCCGCCGGCCGTGAAAAGCCCGGCCTCATCGACGCCGAAGGCAAGTTGCGCGACCTGTCGAAAAAGGTGAAGGACATCAATGCCGCCACGCTCGCGCCGGCCGAACTCGCGAAGCTGAAGAAGCTCGATCCCAGGAAGCTGCCGCTGGTGAAGGGCAAGCCGCGCCTCGGCCCCTGCGTGGCCACGCCCTCGAAATTTGTTGCGATCGGGTTGAACTACATCGACCACGCGAAGGAGACCAATTCCCCCATTCCCGAAAATCCGGTCGTGTTCTTCAAGTCGACGACATGCATCGTCGGCCCCAATGACAACGTGATGGTTCCGAAAGACTCGACGCAGCTCGACTGGGAGGTCGAAATCGCCTTCGTGATCGGCCGCACGGCGCGGCATGTGGAGAAGAAGGATGCGCTCAAATACGTCGCCGGCTATTGCGTCGTGAACGACGTGTCGGAACGCGACTTCCAGCTGAAGAAGAGCGCGTCGCAATGGAGCAAGGGCAAGGGTTGCGACACGTTCGGCCCGCTCGGGCCGTGGCTGGTCACGACCGACGAGATCAAGGATGTGCAAAACTTGAACATGTGGCTCGACGTCAACGGCGCGCGCCGGCAGACGGGCAACACGCGCACGATGATCTTCGGCATCGCCGAGCTGGTGGCCGATGTTTCGAAGTACATGACGCTGCTGCCGGGCGACGTCGTCACGACCGGCACGCCGCCGGGTGTCGGCATGGGCATGAAGCCGCAGACATGGCTCAACCCCGGCGACGTCATCACGCTGGGCATCCAGGGGCTGGGCGAGCAGAAGCAGAAGGTCGTTCCGTTCAAGGGGAAGCGCGGATAAGGCCGGGGCAATTCTTCAAGCGTGCGTGGACGCGGCATGCGTTCCACGCTGCCGTGTTGTCGGTTGCCGCAATGGCGATCGGCCTCGTGGGAAGCTGCGGCTCGATCGAGAAACGGCCCGCAGAGTAGCGGGCCGTTTCCTTGACGGGATCAATTGATCGCCTGAATGAGCAGGTTCACATTGCAGGTCATCGCCTGCTGGCAGCTCGGGGAACCATCCGGATTTACATTGAGCACGTAAAGGAGATAGCCCGTCCACGGCGTAAGATCCCCGCCGACCGTCACATAAAAGGACGGGTAGTTTCCGGTCTGCAGACTTACCACGCGTCCCGTCCCGGCATCCAGCAATACAGCTTGATGCGGGATGCTGACCGAGTCCGGGGCGTTGCTGACCTGAACCAGATACTTGCCCTCGGCAGGGGTGACAAACCACATCACGGCCATATCCGTCCCGGTCATGGTCTCGGTGCTCATGGACGAGTAGCTGTGTTCGTTGAATGCCGCTTCGTAAGGATAGGTTCCGCCAAAAGCGATGGTCGGGACGAACAACAATGCGAGTGCCATGCGATTCATATCGAGTGCCATGCGATTCATATCGAGTCTCCTTCCTGATCAACGCTCGCTGATCCCCCGGTAACGCGGTTCGCCTCCAGGGAGAATCGATCTCCAATCGATGGCGGCAGTGTGCCCGCCAAAGGCCGGCGCCGCCTTCGGACGGCCTCGCAATCCCGGGTCAGCGAATCTCGGCAGGGCGCGTAGGTTTGCGCCTGCAAAACCCGCAGGGGCATTGCTGGGAGGGCTATGGGCCGAACCCGGTCGACATGTGCGAGCCGCAATAACGGGGCATGCGACCGCGGTGCCCAATCAGGATCGAATGGCTACCCGTTGCGTCGACCGGTTGAACCTCCGCCGATAGCGGTCATCGGCCGACAACGGCCTGTCTGCGGCAGAACCCTTAGGGCGCGGTATACGCGGTTTTTACCGTTGTGAAGAACTCGGCCGCGTAGCGCCCCTGCTCGCGCGAACCGTAGCTCGAGCCTTTGCGTCCGCCGAACGGCACGTGGTAGTCCACGCCGGCGGTCGGCACGTTCACCATCACCATGCCGGCCTGCGCGTGCCGCTTGAAGTGCGAAGCGTATTTGAGTGACGTGGTGACGATGCCCGACGACAGCCCGAACTCGGTGTCGTTGGCAACGGAGAGCGCCTCGTCGTAGTCCTTGACGCGGATGACGGCGGCGACCGGGCCGAAGATCTCTTCGCGTGCAATGCGCATCGCGTTGGTCGCTTCGGTGAAGAGCGCCGGCGAAAGGTAATAGCCTTCCGTCGCGCGCTTCAAGCGCTCGCCGCCAGTGACGAGCTTCGCCCCTTCGCCCTTGCCGATGTCAAGGTACTGCTGATCCTGTTCGAGCTGGCTGGGATCGACGACGGGACCTAAGTCCGTGCCCGGCAGCAGCGCGTTATCGACCCGCAGCGTCTTGAGTTTTTCGGTCACGGCGGCGACGAAGCGGTCGTGGATGCCCGCGGTGACGATCAAGCGCGAGGACGCCGTGCAACGCTGGCCCGTTGAAAAATACGATCCCTGCACGGCGACGTTGACCGCCGTCGGCAGATCGGCGTCGTCCAGCACCACCAGCGGATTCTTGCCGCCCATTTCCAGCTGCAGCTTGGCCATCCGCGCGATGCCTTTCGCGGCGATGGCGCGTCCGGTCCCCACGGATCCCGTGAAGCTGATCGCCGTCACGTCGGGGCTCGCGACGATCGTCTCGCCCACCACCGACCCGCGTCCCATGACCAGGTTGAACACGCCCGCGGGCAGGCCCGCTCGCGAAAGGATTTCGGCGATGGCCCACGCACAGCCGGGCACTAGGTCCGCGGGCTTGCACACCACCGTATTGCCGTACGCCAACGCTGGCGCGATCTTCCACGCGGGAATGGCGATCGGAAAATTCCACGGTGTGATGAGGCCGATGACGCCCAGCGGCTCGCGCGTCACCTCGACGTCCACCCCGGGCCGCACGGAAGCGAGCTTCTCGCCGGACATCCGCACGACTTCGCCGGCGAAGAACCGGAAGATCTGACCGGCGCGCATCGCCTCGCCGATGCCTTCCGGCAATGTCTTGCCCTCCTCACGCGACAGCAGCGTGCCGAGTTCGTCCTTGCGCGCGATGATTTCGCTGCCGGCACGATCGAGGATGTTCGCGCGTTCCTGGATCGAGCCCGTCGACCACGCGGGAAACGCCTTTTTCGCGGCGGCGATCGCGGTGCGCGCCTGCAGGGCGTCGGCCTGCGCGTATTCGCCGATGACGTCGCTCACGTCGGACGGATTGCGGTTTGCGCTGGCGGATGCGCCGGCGACCCATTCGCCGGCAATGTAGTTCCTGAAGAGTTCGGCCATGATGATTCCCGTCTAGAGCAAGTGGCGGCGCGCGAGGTTGCGCATCAGCGCGCCGGCGCCGAAGGTCCACGGCGCGATGCGGTCGGAATGGTTGACGCGGTTGACGAGCGCGCCCAGCGCGGGCGTGGAAACGGTCACGATGTCGCCGACGACGTGCGTGAAGCCCAGCCCGGGCCCCAGCCGATCCTTCGTCGGCGCGAACATCGTGCCCAGGAAAAGCATCAGCCCGTCCGGATATTGGTGGTTCGACCCGATCGCCTGTCCGACCAAGTCGAGCGGATCGCGGCTGATCATCGCCATCGAGCTGCTCCCCGTCATTTCGAAGCCCTCGGGACCGTCGACGCGCATGGCGACTTCGCAGCGACGAACGTCGTCGATGCCGAAATGCTCGTCGAAGAGCCGGATGAACGGGCCGATCGCGCAGCTTGCGTTGTTGTCCTTCGCCTTGCCGAGCAGCAGCGCGCTGCGGCCCTCGAAGTCGCGGAGGTTGACGTCGTTGCCCAATGCCGCCCCCACCGTGCGGCCCTTGTTGCCGACGGCCAGGACGATCTCCGGCTCCGGATTGTTCCACTCCGATTTCGGATGGATGCCGACTTCGGCACCCGGACCCACGGCCGACATCGGCTGCGACTTGGTGAAGATCTCCGCGTCGGGGCCGATGCCCACCTCGAGATATTGCGACCAGGCGCCCTGCCGGATCAGCGTTGCCTTGACCTGCGCCGCCTCGGGCGAGCCGGGGCGGATCTTCGACAGGTTGTCGCCGATCACCGCGACGATCTCGCGGCGCACGGCCTCCGCCTTGGCTGCGTCGCCGCGCGCCTGCTCCTCGATCACGCGCTCGAGCGTGCTGGCGACGAACGTCACGCCGCTCGCCTTCAGTGCCTGCAGATCGCACGGCGCGAGCAGCCACGGCCGCGCGGGGTCGCGCGCGTCCTGCGCGGAATTGGCCAGGACGTCGGCGGTCGACGCGAGCCGCGGCAGCGTTCCCGCGGCGCGAATGGCGGCCACCGGATTGTCGCGATTGAGCAATTGGCTGCACGTGGCGGCCACCGCCGAGAGATCGTAGACGCCGTCGGCCTGCACGCGGACGAGGACCGGGCCCTCGAGTGCGGCCACGAAGACGCGCGCGACGAGCACCGCACGTTCGTGGTCGTCGGGAAGGCACAGGGAAATGGTGAGGCGGTCTTTCATCGAGGCGCGCAAGACGGGTCCCGTTGGGACCGTAGCCCAACAGAATACCCGACATGGAACGCACTGCGTGATGTTCGGCGCGCGGCGTCTGCCGCATAATCAGGGAGGGCCGTACGGGGATCGGGAGGATGGCGATGGCGTACGAGGGACAGGAAGCTGCGGCGCAATTCCTCGCTGCCGCGCGAAAGGCAGGAATTCCGGGCGAACGGCTGCCCGAAGCGTTGCGCCCCCCGGATCTCGAATCGGCGCTGGCCATCCAGCGGCGCCTGGTCGAGCTGCTGGGAGAGACCGTCGGCGGCTGGAAGTGCGCGGTGCCGTCGGCGGCGCGGCCGATCAACGTCGCGCCGATCTTTGCGTCGACGATCTTCCGCAAGTCGCCCTGCACGATTTGGGCGGCGGGTCCCGACGCGAGAATCGAACCGGAAGTGGCCTTCGTGATGGGCAAGGACTTGCCACAGCGCGACGAGCCCTATTCGGAAGCCGAGATTCGCGCCGCGATCGCCGAGGCGCGGCTGGTGCTCGAGATCCTCGGCACCCGGTACGCGGATCCTGCGGCCGCAAGCTGGCCGGAGATGGTCGCCGACTGCGTGCAGAACCAGGGCCTCTTCGTCGGTCCGGCGTTTGCGCGCGGACTCAACGCGCCGCTGCACGATTTCCCGATCACAATCCGCACGGCGGCCGGCGTCCTGTCCACGCACCAGGGTCGCCACGGCGACAGACATCCGCTGAACCCGCTGTATTGGCTCGCGAACTTCCTGCCCGAGCGCGGAGACGGATTGCGCGCGGGGCAGGTCGTCACCACGGGATCCTACGCGGGCGCCATCGAGGTTCCGGTGGGCCGCGCGCTCGCCGTCACTTTCGGCGACCTCGGGACGATCGCCATCGAGCTGGTCGGGCGATGAGCCTGGCGGGCATGGGCGTGGTCGCGATCTGGCACGACCTCACGCCGGAGGCGAAGGACGAATACTACGAATGGCACAGCCGCGAACACATGCCGGAACGCGTGGGCATCCCGGGCTTTCGGCGCGGCCGCCGCTATCTCGCGGTCAGCGGCGAACCCGAATTCTTCACGCTGTACGAGGCCGACAGTCCCGAGATACTTGGGGGCCAGGATTACCTGAATCGTCTGAACGCGCCAACCGAGTGGACGCGGCGCGTCATGCCGTCGTTCCGGAACTTCTCGCGATCGATTTGCCGCGTGGCCTTCACCGGCGGCGCCGGCAGCGGCGGCGTGATGCTGACGATGCGCTTCGACATCGACGCCAAGCATCGCGCGACGACGATCGAGGCGCTGACGCGGCGCATCCTGCCGCCGCTTTCGTTCCGCCACGGCATTTCCGGCGTGCACCTGTGCCTCGCGGACATGGCGATCAGCAACGTCGAGACGACCGAAACGAAGGTGCGCGCCATCGCCACGGACGTGCCGGCATGGGTCGTGTTGGTCGAGGGCAACTCGGTGGCCGATGTCCGCGGCACAGGCGAGGCGCTCGCGCCCGCGTTGGCCGCCCATAACGCCACTGCGCTCGATACAGCGATCTACCGCCACGAATTCACGCGCCTGAAAACGCCTTGGAGCGCGGGCTAGCATCGGCGTCGCCAAACTCGACCCGGCGAGGGCGTGATCGGTCGCGCCGTTTTGTTGCATACTTCCGGCGATTCACATCCCGCTCCCCGCGTTCATGCCCGCCACCGACGCCACCCGGTCCTCCTCCTCCGACGCTTCGCTGTTCCCCGAGATCGATCCGCATGCCACGGGTCGCATCGCGCTGGACGCGACGCATACGATGCACTGGGAGGCGTGTGGCAATCCCGGCGGCGTTCCGCTCGTGTTCCTGCACGGGGGGCCGGGCGGCGGCTGCCTGCCGCACCATCGCCGTTTCTACGATCCCGCGTTCTGGAACATCGTCCTTTACGACCAGCGCGGCGCCGGGCGCTCGACGCCGGCGGCAGAACTCGCGGGCAACACCACGCAGCATCTGATTGCGGACCTGGAGCGCCTGCGCACTGAGCTGCACGTCGAACGTTGGCTCGTCTTCGGCGGCTCGTGGGGATCGACACTTGCGCTGGCCTATGCGCAGGCCCACCCGGACCGCGTGCTGGGGCTCGTGCTGCGCGGCATCTTCCTGGCCACGGCCGCCGAGATCGACTGGTTCATGCACGGCATGCGCAACGTCTTCCCCGAGGCGTGGCGCACGTTCGCCGAGGCGCTGCCGCCTTCCGAGCGCGGCGACCTGCTGGGAAATTATTACCGGCGGCTTACCGATCCCGATCCGGCAATCCACGTTCCCGCCGCCCATGCGTGGGACCGGTACGAAGGCGCGTGCACGACGTTGCTGCCGGCGCCGGATCCGCTGACCCGGATCGACGGCGATGCGGCCGCGCTGGCCATCGCGCGCATCGAGGCACACTACTTCGTCAATTGCGGATTTCTGGCGCCGAACGAGTTGCTGGACGGCGTGGCGAAAATCCGGCGCCTTCCGTGCACGATCGTGCAGGGCCGCTACGACATCGTCTGCCCGCCGGTCACCGCCGACGCGCTCGCGCGCGCCTGGCCCGAAGCCGAACTCGTCGTCGTCCCCGACGCCGGGCATTCTGTGCGCGAGCCGGGGATCACCCGCGAGCTGGTCGCAGCGGTGAAAAGGATGCAGAGGAGCGCCGGTCGATAGTTGACAAAGTCGAGCATCTGGTTGATTTCGCTGCACGGCGCGGGAAAAACACACGAGCTTCGGCCGCTCGCTGATGGGCGAGACGTGGGAACTCGAGTTGCTGCGCGCCGGATGAAAGCCCGCCAGCCGGTAAGCGCTGGCGATGGTCTCTTTAACGGTTCTATTCCCTGGCGGCCTCGACGGGGATCGTGATCCTGACCTCGTCGCTTGCCATCATCGGAATCCCCCACTTCATGCCGAAATCGGAGCGCTTGATCGTCGTGGTCGCCTCCGCGGCGCACATCGGTCTCTTGCTGAACGGATTTGGCCCGCACTTGAATCCGGTCACTTTCAACGCCACGGGTCGGGTGACGCCCAGAAGCGTGAAGTCGCCATTCGCGCCGACGACGTTGTCTCCGTCGAAGATCAAGTCCGTGGACGTGAACGTCATCGCCGGAAACTTCTCGACATTGAACAAATTCTCGCCTTTGAGGCGGGGAATCAGCGCCGCCACGGTCGTCGTCACCGAGGCCGTCGCGATGGAGACGTCGATCGAGCCCTTCTTCGCCGTCCGGTCAAGCATCACCTTGCCGGTCGCGCCGGAAAATGAACCCTGCTGCTGCGAGAAGCCCATATGCGTGACCTCGTAGGTCGGGATCGTGTGGTTGGGGTCCAGCACGTAGGTCTCCTGCGCAAACACCGGCGTCATTGCGACGGCGGCGATGAGCGCAGCCGCGGCCAGAATGTAGCGAAACGGCATGGCTTTCTCCTTGGGTAACGCAGTCGGGGTTTCCCTGTGGATTCCGGCCGGGTTCAGCCGGCGCGCGGGAGCACCATGCGTACGCGCACGAGCACGTCGTCGGCCACGACGGACGGATCCGCCCACTGGCCTTCACCGATCCTGAAATCGAGGCGCTTGATCGTGAACTGGCCGGCCGCCACCGAATTGCCGGCGGCGTCCTTCTTCACTTCGATCGGGATTGCGACGTCGCGGACCGTGCCCTTCAAAGTGAGCCTGCCGTCGACCTCGTACTTCTCGCCGCCTAAGTCCTTCATCGCGGTGGACTCGAATTTCGCGACGGGGAACCTTGCCGTGTCGAACCAACTTGGACGGCCGACCTCCGTCTCGGATTCCTCGCTGGCCAAATCGATGCTGGCAAGGTCGACTTCGAATTCGGCCCTCGAATGCCCGAGGTCCTTCGGGCGGAAGTCGACATTGGCTTTCCATTTGCGGAACCGGCCCTCGACATTGACGCCCATCTGCCTGGAAATGAAACGGATCTCGCTCTTGTCGATGAGCACGCTTTGCGCGCTGGCGCTGGACGAGGCCAGAAGCAGCATCGCCAAAGAGGGAACGAACGGACGGAAAAGACGCATGGATCGGGTCCTGGCAGTTTAAGGGACGGCTTGAAGGGTCAGCGGCCGGGGAGCATGCGGGCCATGATCCCGTCGCGGTCGACAAAATGGTGCCAGAGCGCGGCGGACGCATGCATTGTGACCACGGTGGCCAGCGTGAAGTTCAGCGTCTTGTGGACCAGCAGGAGGACCTTGGCTGTTTCCCGGTCCTTGGGGATCAAGTCGGGCAGCGGAATGAGGCCTAGATAGACGACGGAGACGCCCGTCGCCGAGCTGTAAATCCACCCCGAAACGGGGATAACGAGCATCAGCAAGTACAGGATGGCCTGCGTCGCGCGCGCGGCCCGCTTCTGCCACGCCGGCATGGACGCCAGCAGCGGCGGGGACGGATGCGGAGCCCGCCACGCAAGGCGCAGCGCCGCCAGCAGGAAGATCGTGATGCCGATCCACTTGTGCACTGCATAGAGACGGAACTTGGCCGGCGAGAATTCGAGGTTCACCATGGAAAGACCTAGGCCGAAGCCGCAAAAGATCAGCACGGCCGACGCCCAGTGCAAAGCGATGGCCGTGCGCGTGTAACGTAATGCCGTCATATCCGATGTCGATCGTCCGCGAAGCGCCAGCGCAGCGCCGCTATAATCGGGATGATTGCCCGCCGCGCCATCCACTGTCCACAGCAAGCCGTGTTGTCCTGCGACAACCGCGAAGGTCCGATGCCCCAAACAAAGGTAAACAGCGCACCGCCTCGCATTGTTCCCGCAGCGAATCCTTGCATCCTTGGCCGCCGCTGACGCACCGTCGAGCATGAACGCGGAATGGCTCGCGCGGAGCCGCGCCGCCGTGTGGCACCCGTGCACGCAGATGAAGGTGCACGAGACACTGCCGCTGGTGCCCATCGCGCGCGGCCAGGGCGCCTGGCTGTTCGACTTCGACGGCAGGCGCTACCTCGACGCCGTGAGTTCGTGGTGGGTGAATCTCTTCGGCCACGCCAATTCGCACATCAGCGGCGCGCTGGCCGCGCAACTGTATGAACTCGACCACGTGATGCTCGCGGGATTCACACACCGGCCGGTGGTCGAATTGTCCGAACGCTTGAGCAAGCTGGCGCCGCCGGGACTGGGCCATGCGTTCTATGGATCCGACGGTGCGTCGGCGACCGAGATCGCGCTCAAGATGAGCTTCCACTACTGGCGCAACGTCGGATGGCCCGGGAAGCGCGGATTCGTGAGTCTGGCGGGCGGTTATCACGGCGAGACGCTGGGCGCGCTGGCGGTCACCGACGTTGCACTCTTTCGCGACGTCTACGCGCCGCTCCTCAATCGCAACGCTGTCGTCCCCTGTCCCGATGCGCGTGGAGGCATCACGCCCGACGCCGCCGCGGCAGCGCTCGACCTGCACTTGCAGCGGCACCATGCGACGACGGCCGCGCTGATCGTCGAACCGCTCGTGCAGGGCGCATCCGGCATGGTGATGTACGACGCATCCTATTTGCGCCGCGCCCGCGAGATATGCACCCGCTACGGCGTGCACGTCATCGCCGACGAAATCATGACCGGCTTCGGCCGCACCGGGACGCTGTTCGCGTGGGAGCAGGCCGCCACCGCGCCACCGGACTTCCTGTGCCTGTCCAAAGGGCTGACCGGCGGCTATCTGCCGTTGTCGTGCGTGCTGTGCACCGACGACGTGTATCAGGCGTTCTATGACGATGACACGGCGCGCGGCTTTCTGCACTCGCATTCCTATACCGGCAACGCGCTCGCCTGCCGCGCGGCGCTTGCCGTGCTCGACATCTTCGCCGACGACGACGTGCTCGCGGCGAACCGGGTCCGTGTTGCGCGCTGGGAGCCGCTCGTCGCGCCGCTCGCCGCGCACGGGAGCGTCCGCAACTTCCGCCGGTGCGGCATGATCTGGGCCTTCGACGTCGAATCGGGCCGCCCGGATTTCGCGCGCTGGTTCGCAGGCGAAGCGCTTGCGCGCGAACTGCTGCTGCGCCCCATCGGCCGCACCGTCTACTTCATGCCGCCGTACATCACCAGCGACGACGAATTCGCGCTGCTCGCCGCGCGCACGCTGGAAATACTGGACGACGCATGACGCGCAAGCTGGTGCCTGCCATCCTGCTGTTCGTGGCCTGCGCGGCCCAGGCGGAAATGCCCCGAGCCGTCGCCCGCTCGTTCCTGGACGCGGGCGTGCCTCTCAACGGAGTCTCGCTCGTCGTGCAGGAGGTCGGCGCACTGCGGCCGCTCTTCACGCTCGACCCGTCGCGGCCGATGAATCCGGCCTCGGTGATGAAGCTCGTGACGACGTTCGCCGCGCTGGAGCTCCTGGGGCGCGATTACCGCTGGAAGACCGAGGCGTATCTTGGCGGACCGCTCGACGCCGGCGTCCTGCGTGGCGACCTGATCCTCAAGGGCTATGGCGATCCGAAGATCACCATCGAGCAGTGGCAGTCGTTCATGGAGGCGCTGCGCGCGAAGGGCCTCACGCGAGTCACCGGCGACCTGGCTCTCGACCGGACATGGTTCAAGCCCGCGCCGCACGATCCCGCCGAATTCGACAACGAGCCACTCAAGCCTTACAACGTCGGTCCGGATGCGCTTCTCGTAAGCTTCAAGTCCGTGCGATTCGTGTTCGCACCCAATGCCGCGGGCGATGCCGTGGACCTTCGCGCCGAGCCTGCGCTGCCGGAAGTCACGCTCGGCGCGCCGCCCCCATTGGTCGCCGGCGACTGCGCCGACTGGCGCGGCATGCTGGGCGCGTCGTTTGCCAATAGCGGCCCTGCCGCCTCCGTCCAGTTCTCGGGACGCTATGCGCAATCCTGCGGCGAGCGCGACTGGTACTTGGCGCTGCTCGACCACCCTCACTTCGTCCACGGCATGTTCACGACGTATTTCCGCGGCGCCGGCGGACAATTCGACGGCGGCGTCAAGGAGGCGCGCGCGCCAGCCGGCGCGGCGCCGTTCGCGACACTCGACTCGCCGCCGCTCTACGACATCGTGCGCGACGTAAACAAGCTGTCGAACAACGTGATGGCGCGGCAGATCTTCCTCACGCTTGCCACGACCCGCTATCCGCCGCCGGCGACACCCGCGCTTGCCGCCGATGTCGTCCAGCGATTCCTGAAGGAGCGGAAAATTTCGATGCCCGGGCTCGTCCTCGAGAATGGCTCAGGTTTGTCGCGCCACGAACGCGTGACAGCCGGCGGCCTCGCGCATTTGCTCGCCGCCGCCGACCGCAGCGCCGCGCGCGAGGAGTTCGCAAGCTCCCTCGCCGTCGCCGCCACCGACGGCACCGTGCAGCGCCGGTTCCAGAACGGCACCGTCGCCGGACAGGCGCTGCTCAAGACCGGCACGCTGGAAGGCGTTCGCGCGCTTGCCGGCTACGTGATCGACGCCGAAGGCCGGCGCTGGATCGTCGTCGCGATCATCAACCATCCGCGCGCCACGCGCGGCGCGGCGGCGCTCGACGCCCTTGTCCAATGGGTTTATCGTAATGCGGGCAGCTGGGATCCGGCTCTCCAGAGGTGAACCCTCAATGAGTGGATTTGACCTTCTAGCCGAGATGAAGATCGCGGAGGCGATGCGCGCCGGGGCGTTCGACGACCTGCCGGGCGCCGGCAAGCCACTCGACCTGGACGACGACAGGCTCGTCCCCGAGGATGTGCGCATGGCCTACCGCATCCTGAAGAACGCCGGTTTCGTGCCGGCGGAAGTCGAACAGCGCAAAGAGGCCGCGGACCTGCGCAGGCTCATCGCGGCCACGGCGGATGAGCCCGCCAAGCGCCGCGCGCTGGCCAAGCTCGAGCTCCTCGAAACGCGCCTGCGCGCCCGCGGCGCCAACCTGCCGGCCGGCAGCGACTACTACGCGAAACTGGTTGCGAAGCTCGACCGCGGTTGAACTCGCGCCGGCTCATTTGCGCCGAAGGGCCGCCCCGAGGCGCAAATGCTCCCCCTTTGGGGGCAGCGAACGAAGTGAGCGTGGGGGTCGTAAATTTGCGCCGAAGGGCCGCCACGAGGACGCCTGCACGAGCGGGGCGAAGCCCAGGCGCGAAGCGCGCGTCCGCGAGTGCGGGCGGCGGCCGACACCGCAACATTTTGGGGTTCTCGCGAGCGCCCGGAGGCCGCACGAATGCTCCCCCTTTGGGGGCAGCGAACGAACTGAGCGTGGGGGTCGTAAATCAGACGCCAGGGATGGGCTTGCTGTCCTTGAACAGCAGATAGCCGCGCACGACGCGATAGATTACCCAGATCGCCGTCACGAGCCAGATGCCGAAGGCGATGGGGATGCCGATCAGGATGAGCCCCAGCGTGACCATGATCAGACCGCCGACGACGCACCACAGGAACGACCACCAGAACGTGCGGATGAGCCACGTGAAGTGAGACGCGACCCACGTGGTTCGCGCGTCGTCGCGCTTCACGTAGCAGACGATGACGCCGACGATCCCCAGGATCGTCAGAAGTGGAAACGGTGAAGCGATGCCGCGGCCCAGGATTTCGAGGAGGGCGCCGATGCCGAACAGCGCGTAGGCAAGTAGGCCGGCGCTGACGGGCGCAACGGGGCTGCCTGGAGCGGGGATGGATTGCGGCTGGGGGAATTCGGCCATCGCGGGAATCTCCTCGATGCGAAGATGCGCCGTGCGTCGGCGCCCGTGCCGCGAAAGATGGGGCCGGTGACGCGTCCCGTCAATAGTCGGAAGACGAATGGTCGCCGCCGGTCCTCAATACCGGCGGCCATCCTTGTGCGCGTAATATGCGCCGTCCTCGCCCTCGACCCGCAGGAGGTCGTCGTCCGGGTAGAACGCGTTGTCGCCGTCGATCCGATTGCCGATCTCGAGATAGATGGCCGGCAGCGCGCTGCGATTGATGAAATGATGCGCGTCGCGCACACCTGCCGGATAGCCGGCGCACATGCCCGCCGTCAGCAACTGCTCGCCCGCATTGGACACCAGCACGACTTCGCCCTGCAGGATGTAGACGAACTCGTCTTCGAGCGTATGGCAGTGCCGCATCGCCGATTGACCGCCCGGGCCCAGCGTCACCTGGTTGACGCCGAACCGGGTGAGGCCGCAGGCATCGCCCAGCTTGCGCTTCGCGCGATCGCCAATCCGCGACCTATAAGGTTCGGGGTAGCCGGACCCGCGCGTCTCGGGGACTGAGGCCGGGTCGAGCGCGGGCGGAAGAAGGGGCTTGCGATCGGTCATGGCGGCGCAATTATGCCGCAGGAAGGCCAGTGCCGCGAACCGCCTCCGGGGCATATCGCGGGCCGACGCGCGGCGCGTCTATAATAAGAAACCCGTTGTCCGGAATTCCGGATTTCGCTGCCCATGAACCGGAGGCATCCATGACCATCGAACAAACGCGCGACCAGATCGTCGACCAGTTCTCGAACGTGCTGTCGGAGGCCGAGAACCTGCTCAACAAGGCAACCCACGAGACGGGCGAGAAGGCCCGTGACCTGCGCTCGCAGGCCGAGGCGCGCCTGCTATCGGCGAAGCTCAAGCTGCAGGAATTGCAGGGTCAGGCCGTCGACCGTGCCAAGGATGCGGCGCGCGCGACCGACGACTACGTTCACGCCAATCCGTGGCAGGCGATCGGCGTCGCGGCCGCGGTTGGCTTCGTGGCCGGCCTGTTGATGAATCGCCGCTGACGAAGCCGGCGCGGAAACCAATGATCGAAGGCGGCGGCGATCCCCCATCCCCGCATGACCTGCGGAGCGCGTCGTCGCGCCTCGCGGCGTCGTTGCTGGGCCTGGCGCGCACGCACCTGGAACTCGCGTCCGTCGAGTTCACCGAGGAGCGCGACCGGATCCAGCGGCAGTTGACACTGCTGATCGCTGCCGTGGGGCTGCTGCTGTTCGCGGTGTTCTTTGCCGCCGCGTGGGTCGTCGTCTACTACTGGGACACCAACCGGCTGACGGCCGTCGCCGGCGTCGCGATCGTGTTCGCGGCCGCTGCGGCCGTGCTGCTCGTGATGCGCGCGCAGGCGGCGCGTTCCGCGCCTACGCCGTTTGCCGCCACGCTGGCAGAGCTCGAGCGTGATCGCGACGCGATCGCGGGCCGCCAGCCCGCGGAACCGCCGGCGCTATGAACCGCGAAGAGCTCTCGAGGCGCAAGTCGCTGCTCGCTGCGCAGGCACACCTGCAGCGGCTGCAGGCGGGCATGGCATGGCACGACGTCAGGACGATCGTCGCGCCGCCGCACTTAGCCCCGGAGCGCGGCAGCCATGTGCGCTCGATCGCCGCCACGCTGATCGCCATCGGGCTGCCGTTGTTCGGCCTCTCGCGCATGGGCCGCATCATGCGCGCGCTGTCGATCGGCGTCATGGTGATGCGTGTCGTTCGCGGGCTGCGTCGCAGGACCTGACCACGATACGGAACGAGCAAGCCGGCAACCGATCAGGACGCGTCCGCCTTCGATTCGGGCGGCTTCGGTCGCCGTTCATAAAAGTAGTAGCCGATCGCCGCCAGCGCGACGGCGCAAAGCGCCAGCGCCTTCCCGTATTTGACGACGAAATCCGCAGCCGCCGAGTACCAGGCCGGCTTCGTCGCCGCCACGCCGCCGACCAGCGACGCCAATCCGTAGCTGGCCACCCTGTCGGTCGATGCGTCGAAGTCCGCATAGCGCTTGCCCTCGTTGAAGCGAAGCCCGGCGAGGAGCTGCGCTGCAACGGGCCTTTGCGATTCCACGGCGCTCAAGTCCGTGACGAATCGCATGCTGATGTAGCCATTCCGGCCCAACGAATAAGTGTTGTAGTTGATGTCGCTGTCGGCGCTGGACGGCGATCCATTCACCTTCGACAAAATCGACCATTGCAACTGATGCTTGGCAGGGTCGTAACGGGGACGCTCGACCCAACCCTGCACATCTATCGCGGGAGCCCCTGCGGATTCGCGTTCCTTGTTGGCGTCCCGTGTCTGGCTCCTGACCTGGTCGAGCATGTCGTCGACGTTCCACCGCGTCGCGTCGCCATCGTTGACATATCCGGACGGCGTGTAGGCGGCGATGACGAACGAACGGGACTTCCGGTCCGCCGTCGAGAAAATCATTCCCACCAGGTCGGCTCCGGAGCGGTTGCCCATTGCGGCGAGAACCTGTTCCGCCTCCCTGGACGGAATGAAAACGAAGTCCGCCGGCAGCTGCAACGTCGCCTGGTCCTCCATCTTGATTTCAGCCGGGCCCGTCTGCGCCGCCTGGCGCGCCGCGGCCATGGCCGATGACATCGTGCTGTCGCCCTTCGACGCCTGCTGCGCGGCGGCGGCCGCGGCGTCCAACAGCAATGCAGCGGCAATCAAGGCAAGCCCAAGCCTCGCGGTTGCCTGTGCTGCGCTTCTCGTCGACATCGGTCGTGCTCCCCGGCAAGGGTCCGGCTTCGGGATCCGCAATCTAAAGACCCAATTGCTGCATCAGTGCGTCGACGCGCGCCTTGACGCCTTCGTCCATCGCAATGGTACGCCCCCATTCGCGTTGCGTTTCTCCCGGCCACTTGTGCGTCGCGTCAATGCCCATCTTGCTGCCCAGTCCCGCCACCGGCGACGCGAAGTCCAGGTAATCGATCGGCGTCGACTCGACGATCAGCGTGTCGCGCATGGGGTCGACGCGCGTCGTCAACGCCCAGACCACTTCGCGCCAATCGCGGATGTCCACGTCGTCGTCAGTGACGATGATGAACTTCGTATACATGAACTGGCGCAGGAAGCTCCAGACGCCGAACATCACGCGCTTGGCGTGGCCGGCGTACTGCTTCTTCATCGACACGACGGCAAGGCGATACGAGCAGCCCTCGGGCGGCAGGTAGAAGTCGGCGATTTCTGGAAACTGCCTTTGCAGGAGCGGCACGAACACCTCGTTCAGCGCGACGCCCAGCATCGATGGCTCGTCGGGCGGTTTGCCGGTGTAGGTGGAGTGATAGATCGGATCGCGGCGCAGCGTCATGCGCTCGAGGGTCAGCACCGGGAAGCGCTCGGCATCGTTGTAATAGCCGGTGTGATCGCCGAACGGACCCTCCAGCGCGGTCTCGTAGCCCGTCGCGTCGTGGGGATCCGCTTCGATGAACCCTTCGAGCACGATCTCCGCCGATGCCGGCACGGACAAGTCGTGCGACAGGCACTTCACGATTTCGGTGCGCCCGCCGCGCAGCAATCCGGCGAACTGGTATTCCGACAGCGAATCGGGGACCGGCGTGACGGCGCCCAGGATGGTCGCCGGATCCGCGCCCAGCGCGACGGCGATCGGGAAGCGCTTCCCCTGCGTGTCGAGCGCGTGGTCGCGGAAGTCCAGCGCGCCGCCGCGGTGGGCGAGCCAGCGCATGATCACCTTGTTGCGCGCGATGACCTGCTGCCGGTAGATGCCCAGGTTCTGCCGCTTCTTGTGCGGTCCGCGCGTTACCGTGAGTCCCCACGTGATCAGCGGTCCGGCGTCACCCGGCCAGCATGTCTGCACCGGCAGGCGCCCGAGGTCGACGTCGGCGCCCTCCCACACGACATCCTGGCACGGCGCCGTGGACCGCTCCTTCGGCGCCATGTCGAGCACCTTCATGAATACAGGGCGCGTGTTTTGCCACGCGTCCTTCCAGCCTTTCGGCGGTTCGGGCTCCTTGAGGAATGCGAGCAGCCTGCCGATGTCGCGCAGCGCGGTGCGCCAATCGTCGCCGGTAACACCCATCGCGCGCGCGACGCGCTGCGGCGTACCGAACAGGTTGCCGAGAACCGGAATTGTCTTTCCACCATCGGGCGCGCGAAAGTTCCCCTTCGGCTGCTCGAACAGCAGCGCCGGACCGCCGGCCTTCAGGACGCGGTCGCACATCTCCGTCATCTCGAGGTTCGGGTCGACGGGTGGCGCGACGCGCTTCAACTCGCCATTCGCCTCGAGTTGGGAGAGAAAATCGCGAAGGTCGCGGTAGGCCATGGCGTCAGGAGTGAGGCTGCCGTGCGTCGGGGCGCCGCACGAGCATTCGCGCGGAACGGCGTGCCGTCGTCAGATGACGGCGGCGCCGCCTCCATCCATCGGGATGATCGCGCCGGTGACGTAGCTCGCCGCGGACGACGCCAGGAACAGCGCCATGCGCGCAACTTCCTCCGGCGTTCCCGCGCGGCGCAGCGGAATCTTCGCCTGTTGCCTGTCCAGGAGCTCCGCCTCGGGCGTGCCGGTCATCTTCGCTTCGACGGCCAATCCCTCCTGCACGCGGCCGGTCAGCGTCGTCCCGGGACTGATCGCGTTGACACGCACGCCGCGAGGGCCGTACGCCACGGCGAGTCCGGCCGTGGCGAGCATCAGCGCCGCATTGGCGGCGCCTCCTGGCAGGTGAATGGGATTGGCCACTTTGCCGCCCATCCCGATGATGTTGATGATGACGCCGGCGCCGCGCGCGGCCATCTGCTTCACGACGATGTCGAGCGGATGCACGTAGCTGAAGAATTTCGCGTCCATCGCGTCGTGCCAGGCCTTTGCCGTCAGCTCGTCGGGCGCCGTGCGCTTCGCCGCGCCGGCCGAATTCACCAGCACGTCGATCGGCCCCAGCTGCGCGACGGCCTCGGCCACCATCCGCGCCGCTTCATCCGCACGCGCGAGGTCGGCAGCGATCGCGACCGCTTTCCCCGCAGACTGCAGCAATCGCGCGAGCGCGGCGTCCAGGTTGCCGCGGTTGCGCGAGACCAGCGCGACCTTGGCGCCTTCACGCAGGAAGGCCTCCGCACACGCGAAGCCGATGCCCTTGCTGGCGCCCGTGACGACGACGACCTTTCCGGAAAGTTCGAGGTCCATCGCCGGTCAACCCTTCTTAGCGAAGCGTTTTTCGAGGGAGCCCATCACCGCCGGCCACGCGCTTTCGAAATACGCCTTGTTCTTCGCCCAGTCGTCGCCGGTGCCGTACCCGAAATTGCGCAGCGTGACCTGCGTCTGGTTGTCGGGAAGCGGCACGAAGTCGAGATAGACCAGCGTGCGCAGCCTTCGGATCGTCGGGATTTCCGGCGGCGCATTCCATTCGAACACGAACTGCTCCATCGGCTTGACGCTGTGCACGAGACAACCCTCGCTGCCGCGCGACCCCTCCGGATTGTTGACGCCGAACCACAGTTCGAACGCGCCTCCCGGCACCGGCTCGACCTTCGCCGCCTTGGGGGCGAAGAAGCTCTCGATGCCTTCGGCCGTCGTCCAGGCCTTCCATACGTCGGCAACCGGCGCGTTGATCGTCTTGGTGACGACGATGTCGGGCGGGAGCGGCTGCGCGGTCGCGGAGGTGACCGCGAATGCCACGGCGGCGAGCAGCGCGATCAGGGTTGAAAGCGGACGAACCGGCATCATCATGGGCTCCAGGAGAAAGGTGAACTTGCCGCCGCTCGTCATGTCGGGTCGAGAAATGGAGACATCGCGCGCCATGCCGCCAGCTTTTCCGCAAATGGACGCGTGTACGCGGGACTCGAGGAGGGCAGCGCGAGTGTAGCGTATCCAGCCGCGCGCCACGCCTCCGCAGCGCGGGCCGCCGTTCCGCCATTGAAGCCGACGAGGCGGATGCGCGGCGCGCGGGTGCGGATGCGCGCCACTTCTCCGCGCTGCGCTTCGCGAATCGCGGCGTCGAGGCTGCCGGTGCGCTCGCAGGCGACGATCGTGTCCCACAGCGCGACGCCGCGCGCCTTCAGCCGCACGAGCCGCGCGGGATAAGCCAGCGTCGTCAGCGGCTCGTCCAGCACGGCGGCGAGCAAGGGCCAGAAGTGATTGCGCGGATGCGCATAATATTGACGCGCCGCGAGCGACGCTTCGCTGGGGAAGCTACCCAGGATCAGCACGCGCGCATCGGCGCCAGCGACCGGCGCCAAACCGCGCAGGCGCGGACGCTTCAGGTGAGCCGGGGCCACGCCTGCAACCGGACGGCGTAGTCCAGCGCAACGGCTGCGAAAATCGCGAACCCCAGCCAGTGGTTGGACAGGAACGCGCGGAAGCAACGGTCGCGCTCTCGCGTGCGGATGAGCCACACGTGGTAGACGGCCAGTGCTGCGGCCACCACGAATCCCGTCCAGAAGATCGGACCCAGCGACCACAGCACGGCGACCCGGGCCAGTCCGGCGAAATAGACCGCATAACAAACCGCGACGGCGGCGACATCGAAGCGGCCGAAAGTCAGCGCGGATGTGCGCAGGCCGAGCTCCCGATCGTCGTCGCGGTCCACCATCGCATACTCGGTATCGTAGGCGACCACCCAGAACAGATTGGCCACGAACAGCAACCAGCCCGCGGGCGGGACGCCGCCATAGACGGCGGTGAACGCCATCGGAATGCCGAACGAGAACGCGATGCCCAGGAACGCCTGCGGCAACGCGAAGTAGCGCTTGCAGAACGGATAGGCTATCGCGATGGCCAGCGCCAGGACGGACAGGCGGATCGTCGGCAGGTTGGTACCGACCGCGACCAGCAGGAACGCGCCCGCCGCGAGGGCCGCCGCGACAACCAGCGCCTCCCAGGGCTCGATCTCGCCGCGAGCCAGCGGACGATCGGTGGTGCGCTTCACGTGCGCGTCGAAGTCCCGGTCGGCCCAGTCGTTCAGCGCGCATCCGGCGCCGCGCATTACGATGGTTCCTACCAGGAAAACGATGACGAGTTGCACCTTCGGCAAGCCCACCGCCGCCAGCCAGACGGCCGTGAGCGTGGGCCACAGCAGCAGCAGGATGCCGATCGGCTTGTCGAGGCGAATCAGCCGCTCGTAGGCATCGAAGCGTTGCGTCCACGTGCGCGCGGGCGCAGGCTGCAACTCCGTCATATCGGCAGCGCGAGCTGGCGCTTGAGATCGCGTGGCGCGATTTTCGAGAGCATCGCGTCGGGCACCGGGTAGCGCAGCCGTACGCGCAGTTCGCGCTTCATCCGGCCGTTGGTGAGGCGCCGCGATTCGTTCATGAACGACAGCAGCATGGGCGTGATGCGCCGCTCGGCTTCGTCCCACGTCACGCGTGGCGGGCGCGGCAGCTGGAACGCGTCGGCGACCGTGTCGAACCAGCCGCCCATCTTCATCTGGGCGTCGTCGGTCACGTTGTAGGCGCGATTGGGCAGGCCGTGAAACAGCGCCGCGACGGTCGCGCGCGCGAGATCGTCGGCATGGATGTGGTTGGTGAACACGTCGTCGTCAGCCGCCAGCACCGGCGTTCCCTGGCGGATGCGGTCGAGGGGCAGCCGTGTTTCCGCGTAGATGCCCGGCGCGCGCAGGATGGCGAGCTGCACATGGTGGCCGCGCGCCCATGCGCGCAGCCGGTCCTCGGCGGCGACCCGCCGTCGCGCGCGCGGCGTCCGGGCGCGGCGAGCATGCGTTTCGGCCACCTGCGCGCCCGCGCAATCGCCGTACACGCCGGACGTGGAAATGTAGACGAAGCGCTGGGGTATAATCCGCGCCCTTGCCAGCGCCGCGATGAGTTTTTGCGTGCGCGGATCGTCGCGGCCATCGGGTGGCGGCGGCGCAAAGTGCAGCACCGCGAAGGGCGCGGTGCGCAAACGGCCGAGCGTTGTATAGTCGTCCAGGTCGCCGGCAAGCGGAACGATGCCGTGCGCGCGCAGCTTCGGTGCATGCGCGGCGCGGCGGATGAGTCCGTAGAGGCGGACCCGGCCGCGCAGCAATAGCGCGGTGCGAAGTGCCACGTCACCGCATCCGATCAACAGTACCCTGATCACGTCCCGGCCTTACACTGCCGTGCAGGTCGCTCGATAGTTGCACTTTGCCTGCGCGGCGAACGTTCGAAATGACCCAAAAGATTACCATAAAGCCCAGCGATCACACGTATGCGTGCGAAGACGGCGAGACCGTGCTCGCCGCGGCGATGCGCAACGACCTGATGCTGCCGTATGGGTGCCGCAACGGCGCGTGCGGAACGTGCAAGGGGAAGATCCTTGCGGGCGAAGTCGACTACGGCCCGCATCAGGCTTCGACGCTCACCGAGGACGAAAGGCGCGCCGGACTGGCGCTCTTCTGCTGCGCCCGTCCGCTCACCGACCTCGTCATCGAAGTGCGCGAAGTGCGCCGCGCCGGCGACATGCAGATCAAGCGGCTGCCGTGCCGCATCGAGTCCATCGAAAAAGCCGCGCCGGACGTCGCGATCGTGCGCTTCAAGCTGCCGGCGAACGAGCGGCTGCAATACCTGGCCGGCCAGTACATCGACTTCCTGCTGAAGGACGGCAAGCGCCGGAGCTTTTCGCTGGCCACGGCGCCGCACGACGACCAGCTGCTGGAGCTGCACATCCGGCACGTGCCGAACGGCTTCTTCACCGACCTTCTTTTCGCGCAGTACAAGGGGCGCGAGATCCTGCGCTTCGAAGGCCCGCTCGGCGCGTTCTACCTGCGCGAGGATTCCGACAAGCCGGCGATCTTCGTCGCCGGCGGCACCGGCTTCGCGCCGATCAAGGCGATCATCGAGCACGCGCTCTATCACAAGTTCGACCGCGAAATGGTGCTGTACTGGGGCGTGCGCTCGCTGCGCGATCTCTACCTGCCGGACCTGCCGGGACGGTGGCAGTCGGAGCACAGGAATTTCACGTTCATCCCCGTGTTGTCCGATCCGTTGCCCGAAGACAAGTGGCCCGGGCGCACCGGATTCGTCCATGCGGCGGTCGCGACCGACTTCCCGGACCTTTCGGGCTATCAGGTATATGCGTGCGGCGGACCGCTGATGATCGACGCCGCGCGCAACGAGTTCACGCAGAGGCACGGATTGCCTGCGCACGAATTCTTCGCCGACAGCTTCACCTACGCCGCCGAGGCGGAGGCGCGGAGCTAGACGGCGTTGCGGCCGGGGGGCGCTCGAGTTCGGCGAGCGCCAGCTTGAGCGCCGTGGCGAGATGCGCGTTGGCCGCGTCGTCGCGTCCCAGCCGCGCTAGCAGCTCACCCAGCGCGACGTGTGCGCGCCAATGGTTGTCGAGCGCAAGGCTTGCCTCGAAGTACGTCTGCGCCTTGCCCCAAAGCGTTTCCCGTTCGCACAACTTGCCCAGCGCATAGAGCAACGTGGCATCCTGGCTGTGCTGCAGCAGCCAATGCTCCGCCGTCTCCAGCTGCCGCGTCGCTTCCGGCATCCTGCATTGCGCGTAGAGCGTCGTGAGTTCCGCGTCCCACGCGCGGTCGAGGCAGTTCACGATGATCTGCGCCGCCTCGCGGTCGCCACCCAGCCGGAGGAAGCTCGTCGCGGCCGCGCGTGCGACCCGCGGATTCACCTTGTCCGCTTCCGGCAACCGGTTCCAATAGGCGCGCAATCCGGCCGCATCCTGACACAATGCCGCCAGCGCTTCCGCATGCGCACCGGCGCGCACGAGATCGCCCTGCGCGCTGTCGTAGACTTTGCGCCTGACCAGCTGGTCGACGAGCGGAGGGATCTCCGCATGGCGCTTAGCCGCGGTCAGCGCCCGCATCTCGAGCCGCAACGCCGCCGTGTGCAGGCCAGCCTCGCGCCTCAAGCTGTTCAGCTGGCTCAGCGCCTCGCCTGGTTGTCCGCGCTCCAGCGCCGTCTCCGCCGTGAGCATGAGGCGCGGCACTTCGAGACTCCCGACACCGGCGTCCGCCCGGCCAAGATAGGCTCTCGGCCGAATCGAATTCGCGCGTCTCGATCGACGCACGGGCGCCGATCAGCGCCGACAAGCCCGAGGACTGCGGGATCGCCAACGCCTCATCGGCAAATTGGCGCGCCTTGCCGTAGCGCCCCTCGAGCAGCGCGACGACCGCCCCATCCTGCTTGGCGCGCGCGCGTTCTAGGTTGCGGCGGCGCCTCGCCTCGCGCACTTCCTGCGGCAGCTGCGCGATCCTCGCGGAAAAGCGCAGCAGCAGATGGAGGATGACAAAGGCGACGATCGTGATGACGATGAACGCATTCAGCGACAGCTCGACGCGATAGGGCGGCGCGACGAAGAGCGCATAGCCGGTGTTGTTCTTGAACGCCAGCGCGGCGATGACCGCGAGCACCGCCAACAACAGGAACGCGAACAAGGCGCGCATCGCGGCTTCGCGGTGTCAGGGCCTGCGCCCGGCCGGCGACAGCGCGCCCGCGGCACCGGGCTCGGCGCGGTGTTCGCGGCCGGCCTTAAGGGCACGAAATGCGGTGAGGCTGTCGTTGACGTCCGGCAGTTCGGCGGGAATCACCGTCGTTCCGAGCTGCGTCAATGTCGCCGCAAGCGCCTGCACGGATTTGGCGCGCGTATCGAAGTACTTCTTGACCCATGCATTGGCCGCGTCGATGTCGGACTTGAAACTCGCCTGATCGCGAGAGAGGAGCGCCACGCGCGCCGACAAGAGGCGAAGCCGCAGGTTCTCGCGCAGGAAGTATTGCTGCGACGGTGACACGAGCGGCGCCACAGGCCGGTCCGACACCTCGATGCGCACCAGCGATTTCATGTCGTCCCATGCGCTTCGCACGAACGCCAGCCACGCCGGTTCGTCGCGCGGCGCTCCCGCCGGCGCCGGTTCGGGCAGTCGTTCGTCCTGCGCGAACGGCAGCGTGTCGATCGTCGCCAGCGCGCGGTCGAGCTTGAGTGCCACGCCCGGCACGTCCACCGACGGAATGGCCCTGAGCCGCTCCATGTCCTTGGCGAGCGCGCGGCGCAGTGGCAGGAACTGCGCGCGATTCGTACTGGCGAGCCGCCCATCGGCCAACTGCATCGCTGCCAGCGCCGCGGGCACGTTGGCCGCGAGCGACAGTTGTTGCGTGGCAAGCAGCAGCATTTGATCGACTTCGTCGAGCAGGATGTCATCGCGCGACGGTGCGATGTCGTGGTACAGGGCCTCCAGCGACGCCTGCTGCGTCTGCAACTCGGCCATCCGTGTCTCGAGCAGCGCGAGCTTGGAGCGCGATTCGAATATCTCGCCGGCCTGGTCCGAGTCGCGCGCCTTTGCCTGCGCCAGCACCGCGTCCTGGCCGGCCATGCGCTTCGTCAACTCGGCTCGCAGCGCCTCGCTGTGGTTACGCGAATCGAACCAGGCCAATCCCGTGACAGCCGCCAACGCTATGGCGACGAGCGCCGCGAAGCCCCGCGAGACGGGTTTGCCGAGCGGCGTGGCGGGCGGCGCAACGCGCGCCAATCCGGTGCTGGCCGGAGCTGCCTGCTCGTCGTCGCCCGTCATAGGAGAAATGGGATCCATTGCCGCGACATCCAGAGGAACTCGATTCTAGCAGCAGGCGACAGGGCCGACGGCTCAAGTCTGGCCGCAATGGCACGGGGTCGCTTACAATCCCAATCTGCCGCCGGTCACCGGCGGCGCGTGCTTCCAACCTGACAGACGCCATTTCCGTGAACGGCTTTACGCTGCTCGTCCTGATTGCGCTCGCGATCGGCGTCTTCGTCGCATATCGAATGGGCAAGCTGCACGGACGGCGCGATGCGGCCGGCGAGCTTCCACTGCGCGCCGCCGTAACCAATGCTCCCCCGGCGGTGCCCGCTCCCGGCATGCGGGCCCTTGCCGCGGCAGCGCCGGTCGACGTGGCGACCGAGGCCGATCGCGTGGGCGCCGAGAAAGCGCGACTCATCCGCAGCCTCACCGTCGAAAACGACGCGCTGCGACGCGCCGCGACGACCGATGCGGCGCTGCGCGGCCAGCTCGCCGACTTTGCCGAGGACCGCCGCCGGCTGCTGCGCGACAAAGCGCAGGTGCGCGCCGACACCGCACGCTACCGCGAACTCGTCGTCGATCTCGAGAACAACGCGGTGCCGCCGCTGCTCGACGGCCCCAACATGTTCGACGATCTCAAGCTCATCGTCGGCATCGGTCCGGTGCTCGAGCGAATGCTGCACAGGCTGGGGGTCTCGACGTACCGGCAGATCGCGCGCTGGAGCGAGCGCGACATCGACGAGATCGACGCCAAGCTGCCCGAATTTCCGGGCCGCATCGTCCGCGACGGCTGGGTAACGCAGGCGCGTGAGCTGCACCAATCGAAATACGGCGAGACGTTGCCGCTGCGCTAGGCCGGTGCCATGGGCAACTCGACCGCGCGGGGCCCCGCGCATCCGATGGCGCACGCGCTTCTGCCGATCCTCGTCCTGACGCTGGTATGGGGGTGCAACTGGCCGGTGCTGAAGATCGGCGTCACCGAGATCGCGCCGCTGACGTTTCGCTCGCTCACGCTGCCGTTCGCCGCGCTCGGAATGTTCGCGATCACGCGCTGGAGCGGCGAGTCGATCCGCATTCCGCGCGCATGGTGGGGCCGGTTGGCGACGCTGGCCATTCTCAACATCGCCGGCTGGAACGGCTTCGTGCTCTTCGGCGTGCAGCAGCTGCCGGCGGGCCGCAGCGCGATCATCGCCTACACGATGCCGATCTGGGCCACGCTGATTGGGATGGCGGCGCTGCACGAACCGCTCAATCGCCGCAAGGTCGTCGGCCTCATGCTCGGCATGCTCGCCATGGCGATCCTGCTGGGCGACGACATCCGCCACATCCGCTCGGCGCCGACGGGCGCGCTGTTGATCCTCATCGCGGCGGTCTGCTGGGCGTGCGGAACCGTCATGCTGCGCAAATGGAAGCCGCCGTTCGCGCAAAACGCGCTGTCCGGCTGGATGATGCTGCTGGGCTGGCTGCCGCTGGCGATCTTGGCACCCTTCTTCGATCCGCACCCGGCGTCGTACCTGACCCAACTGTCGGGCAGAGCGTGGTTCGCGATCACCTACAACATTTTCCTCGCGGGCACGATCGCGCATTGGGCGTGGTTCACGCTCGCGCGCACGTTGCCGGTCGCCGTGTCGTCGCTGTCGTCGCTGCCGGTGCCGGTCGTCGGCGTATTCGCCGGCATGGTGTTCCTGGGCGAGCGGCCGGGCACCGCGGAGTTCACCGCGCTCGCGCTCGTCCTGGCGTCGCTGTTTGCCGTGCTGTTCCAGCCGAAGGGGCGGGCCCGGCCGCCGGCGACGGCGTCGGAGCCGTCGCCCTGAATTTCCGTCAGGCGAGCTCCGGAATCAGCGTCAGCACCGGCTTGCCCGCGAACCACGCGTCCAGATTCGACTTGCACAGGTCGCCCATTGCCTTGCGCGTCTCGTGCGTCGCGCTGCCGACGTGCGGCAGCAGCACGACGTTGTCCATCGCGAGGAGCGGCGCCGGGATGTGCGGTTCGTTGGCGAAGACGTCCAGGCCGGCGCCCTTGATCGTTCCCGCCTCGAGCGCGGCGACCAATGCGGGTTCGTCGATGATCGATCCGCGCGCGATGTTGACGATCGTGCCTTTCTTTCCGAGAGCCGCGAGGACACCGGCGTCGACGATGTTCTTCGTCGCCGCGCCGCCCGGACAGGACACGACGAGAAAGTCCGACTCCTTGGCGAGTTCCGCCAAGTCAGGCACGAAACGGTAAGGCACATCCTGCGGCTTGCGGCCCGTGTACGACACGTGCATGCCGAGCGCCGACACGCGTTCCGCGATCGCCTTGCCGATGCGCCCCAGGCCCAGGATGCCGACGCGCTTGCCGGAGAGCTTGGTCGTCAGTTCGGGACCGCGCTTCTCCCACTCGCCGGACTGCACGAAGCGATTGGCGCGAACGAAGCCGCGGCCGGTCATCATGATGAGGGCGAGCGCCACGTCGGCAACGTCGTCGGTGAGCACATCGGGCGTGTTCGTCACCTTGATGCCGCGCTTCCGGCAGTAGTCGACCGGGACGCCGTCGTAGCCCACGCCAAAGACCGAGATGATCTCGAGATTCGGCAGCGCGTCGAGCAGGGACGTCGGCGTGACCGTCCCGCCGCCCTGCACGAGCCCGCGAATGCGCGGGCCTTCCGCCGCGAGCAATCCGGGCTTGTGGCTCGCCTGATAGTAGTCGTGGCAATGAAAATCGGCCTTGAGCGGATCGTAGAGGAACGGCGGCAGGGGCGCGATGACGATGAGATCGGGTTGGGCCATGGGATTTCCGTCAAGTGGATTGCAAACGTGTGTCAGGTAAGTGTCAAATGAGGGGATGCCGCGCAAACCATTCTAGCAATCCGGCAATGAGTCCGGCGTCGGTGGCCCCGGTTTCGACCGGAGTGAAACCCAGGCTGCGCGCATGTTCGGCGATGCGCGGATGCGGGACGAACGCCGGGAGTTGCCGCAGCCTGCGCAGATCCTCGGCATCGAGCAGCGCGCACAGATTGTCGAGACCCTCGCTCGATGTCAGCGTCAGGGCGTGCGCTCGCGCCTGCGCCAGCGCCTCGCTCAAGCCGGCCGCGCCGGTCGCAGGTGCGGCACGGCGATAGCATTCGACGTAAGTCACTTGAGCCCCG
This sequence comes from uncultured beta proteobacterium, assembly GCA_963828045.1. Taxonomy (GTDB): domain Bacteria; phylum Pseudomonadota; class Gammaproteobacteria; order Burkholderiales; family Casimicrobiaceae; genus VBCG01. The sequence goes on from CAWHCM010000002.1 coordinate 996,593, forward strand.
CGCTCCCGCAACGTGTCCCCCAGGTGGCCGCGCCCGCCTTCACCGCGGAAGATGGCGATACGCTTGCCGGCGATATCGCGCAATTCGGGCAACGCGAGCAGGCCCTCGCTGTCGAACGACGTCGCGGGAATTCGCGCGTCGGCGATGCCGGTCGCGGCGAGCGCCGCCGCCGTGCCGGGCCCCGGGGCGAGCGTCAGAAGCGCGGCCGGCCATAGGTCGGGCGCGGGCACACCATATTCGGCGGCGTTGGCGGAGACGAAGATCGCGACGTCGTAGCGGGCAAGCGACGCGTGCGCGCGATCGAGAGGGCCGCGATCGGCGGGCGGCAATATAACGATCGCAGGAATGACGATCGGTGCGGCGCCGAGCGCGCCCAATTGCTGCGCGAGTCCGGCGGCCTGGCGCGCGGGTCGCGTGACGATCACGCCTGCGCCGGCAAGCGGACCGCGCGGCGCGGGCGCTTGCGACGGCGGATACGCGCTCACGACAAGGCTCGCCGCGTCAGGTCGTCACGAAGCGCGCGGCGCCGCGCGCAAGGAAGTCGTCGGCCAACGTGAGTCCCAGTCGTTCGGCGGCTTCGGCATCCGCCACGTCCGCCTCGACGTCGCCGCGCAGGACGTCCTTGCCGTCGCGCGCCGCCAGCAACCCACGCAGCCACAGCGTGCCTTCCTCCCACTCGGCATAGGCCGCGAGCGGCGTGTGGCAACTGCCTCCCAGCGCGCGCGAAAACGATCGCTCCGCCGTGGTGGCGAGCGTCGTGCCGAAATCGGCCAGCGGCGCCAGCGCGGCCACGATGTTGGCGCGGTCGCTGCGGCACTCGAGCGCGAGCGCGCCCTGGCCGGGCGCGGGCAGGCTGTCGTCCGCGTTCAGCAGCGACGCGATGCGCGAGCTGAAACCCAGCCGGATGAGGCCGGCAGCGGCGAGGATGATGCCGTCGTACCTCCCCTCGTCGAGCTTGCGCAATCGCGTGTTGACGTTACCGCGCAGCGTGTCGATGCGCAGATGCGGATGGCGCTCGCGCAACTGGGCTTCTCGGCGAAGGCTGGACGTGCCGACCACGGCGTCCTGCGGCAAGTCGGCGAGCGTCGCGTAGCGATTGGACACGAACGCATCGCGCGGGTCCTCGCGCGCGGCGATCGCGGCGAGCGCGAATCCCGGCGGCATATCCATCGGCACGTCTTTCAGCGAATGCACGGCCAGGTCGGCGCGGCCCTCGTCCATCGCAACCTCGAGTTCCTTGATGAAGAGGCCCTTGCCGCCGATCGACGCGAGCGGCTGGTCGACGACGCGGTCGCCCTGCGTGGTCAACCCCAGCAGGTCGACGACCATGCCGGGATATTGCGCGATGAGCCGCGTGCGGACGTGCTCGGCCTGCCACAGCGCGAGCGCCGATTCGCGCGTCGCGATCCGCAGGCGGCGCGGCACCGGTATCGGAAGCGTCATCCGTTGCCGCCGCCGTCGCGCGGCATTTGAATCCGCGCGCCAAACGCCATTTGCGTCCCCGCGCTAGGCGGCATTTGCGTCCATCTGCATCATTCCGAAGATGTTGCCCTCGGTGTCCTTGCAGTACGCAAGCCAGCCGACGGTGGGTATCGGCATCCTGGGAAGCGCGATCGTGCCACCCGCGCCAACCGCCTTCGCGACCATGGCGTCGAGATCGCCCACGTCGACCGTGCACACGAACGCGTTGACGGCCGCCATCGCAGCCGGACCCGCGCCGTGCCGCGGCATCAATCCGCCGTCGATGCCCGGCGTTCCCTTTTCGCCGGTCTTGACGAGCCAGTACGGCTGCCCTCCCCATTGCGAGAACTCCCAACCGAAGAGTTTCCCGTAGAACGCGATCGCTCGATCGGTATTTTCCGCCTGGATTTCGAAATGGATCGGCCGTGGCATGTCGTTTTCCGTAAAAGAGGGACGTCGGGGCGGCTATGATAGCGCCTTCCATTGGCACACGGACCTACGATGCGTGTGGTGATCACGGGCGGTGCGGGATTCCTGGGGCGGCGCCTGGCCTTTCGGCTGCGGGAGCGCGGCACGCTCGCCGACGCGCAAGGCCGGCAGCGGGAGATTGCGCAGATCGTGCTGCTGGACGTCGTTCCGGCATCCGTGCCCGCCGATCCCCGCTTCTCCATCATCGCAGGCGACCTCGCCGATCCCGCCGTCGTTGCGCTTGCCGTGACGGCCGACACCGATTCGATATTCCACATGGCGGCCGTCGTCAGCGGCCAGGCCGAGGCCGATTTCGACATCGGCATGCGCGTGAACCTGGATGCCACGCGTTCGCTGCTCGAGCGCTGCCGCACGCTGGCCGCACCGCCCAAGTTCGTGTTCACCAGTTCGCTCGCGGTCTACGGCGGTCCTCTTCCCGATCCGGTGCGGGACGACTCCCCCGTTACACCGCAGGCATCCTACGGCGCGCAAAAGCTGATCGGCGAATACCTGGTCTACGACATGACCCGCAAGGGCTTCATCGACGGCCGCTCGTTGCGGCTGCCGACCGTCACCGTTCGTCCCGGCAAGCCGAATCTCGCCGCGTCTTCCTTCGCCAGCGGCATCATTCGCGAGCCACTGGCGGGCGTCGATGCGCCGTGTCCGGTGGCGCCGGCGACGAAGATGTGGGTGCAGTCGCCGCGCACGGTCATCGAAAATCTCATCGTCGGCCACGACGTTCCGGCCTCGGCGTTCGCGCACACGCGATCGGTCAACGTCCCCGGCATCTGCGTCGCGGTGGCGGACATGGTCGGCGCGTTGCGCAAGGTCGCGGGCGACGCGGTCGCCGATCACGTGAAGTGGAACTACGACCCGGTCATCGACAAGATCGTCGCCACGTGGCCGTCGAATTTCGCGCCGAAGCTGGGACCCGCGCTCGGCATGAAGGCAGACACCGATTTCGAGGGCATCGTGCGCGCGTACATCGCCGACGACATGCCGAAGGCGTAACGCGGTCCTAGTCGACCAGCAGCTCGCTCTCCGCTGGCTCCACGGCGGCAAGCGCTTCCTCCAGCAGTTCCGGACTCGCGTTCTGCAGTCGCGCGGAATCGGAAAGGATTTGCCGGAACCTCCTGCCGCCCGGCCGGCCGTGATAGAGGCCCAGGATGTGCCGGACGATCGACCGCGGCGGCGTTCCGCGCTCGCGCTGCGCGGCGACGTAGGGAATCAGCGCGCGCAGCACGTCGGCGCGGGTCGGCGGCGGCGTTTCGGCGCCGAACAAGCGCCAATCCACCGGCGCCAGCACGTAGGGATCGTGATAGGCCGTGCGCCCGAGCATCACGCCGTCGACGCGATCGAGTTCGCGCTCGATCGCCGGCCAGTCGTTGAGCCCGCCATTCAGCACGATGGTGGCGTGCGGGAAGTCGCGCTTCAGCCGATGCACGACGTCGTAGCGCAGCCGTGGCACTTCGCGATTCTCCTTCGGCGACAATCCCTTGAGCACCGCGTTGCGCGCGTGCACGATGAACACGTCGCAGCCTGCCGCGGCGACCGTGCCGACGAAATCGCGGACGAATCCGTAGTCGTCGCCGTCGTCGAGGCCGATGCGGTGCTTGACCGTCACGGGAACGCTCACCGCATCGCACATCGCCTCGACGCAGTCCGCGACCAGTTGCGGGTCGCCCATCAGGCACGCGCCAAAGCTGCCGGTCTGGACCCGTTCGGACGGACAGCCGCAGTTGAGGTTGATCTCGTCGTAGCCCCATTGCTCGCCCAGCCGCGCACCGTGCGCGAGCGCCGTCGGATCGCTGCCGCCCAACTGCAACGCGACCGGATGCTCGCTGCGGTCGAAGTCGAGATGCCGCGGCACGTCGCCGTGCAGCAGCGCCGGTGCCGTGATCATTTCCGTGTACAGCCGCGCGTGCCGCGAGATGAGTCGCAGGAAGTACCGGCAATGCCGGTCGGTCCAGTCCATCATCGGGGCGACGCACAATCGATGCGACAAGTTATTCATTCGATTGAGGTTTTCGACGCTCGGTCGGTCCAATGGATTATCGGAGCGACTGGTCATTTTATCGTCATGCGAGCACGACCGCCTTCGCTCCATTACGGCGCGGTACTCACAAATTGGAAAGCGAATTGGCCTAGTGAGCGTTGTAAGTGCACACGTAGCGTACACGATTGGCCATTCCGTGCACACCCACCGCTACGCCCAATAATCCCCAGTGGCCAGTGTCGACCCAGTTCAGGCGGTCGAGTATCCCCGAACCAGACGTTCAGTGGATGAGCGCTGGTTCGGCCTTAAGGGTTTCTCCCATGATGCGCAACAAATTCGCCAACCTGCTCGGTGAAGCCCAGAATGCCACAGCGAATCGTCACTAGTAGAAGTGGATTTGTGAAAACACGTCCAGTATCATTTCTGGCCGGGATTGGGGCGGCGCGAGGGCGGTTGGACTATGGACCCGTAGTTCGACTCAGATCGACTACGCCGCTCGTGCCGGTCTATTCGCGCGCGTTGTTTTGGCCAGCGGGGAAGCATGAGCGAACACGATAGACCGGAAGAGCCTCGCAACACCTTCTACAACCGGTCGGCCTCAACGCCGTCGAACGCCATCGAGGTTCCGCGATTGGCGTTGCCCAACGGCGGCGGCGCGCTGAAGGGCATTGACGAGAAATTCACGGTCAATGCGGCCAACGGCACCGCCTCGCTCGGCTTGCCGCTACCACTCACGCAGTCACGCGCGACGCCAGCACTGTCGCTACGCTACGACTCGGGCAACGGCAACGGCACGTTCGGTCTCGGATGGTCACTTGACCTGCCTTCGATCGGACGGCGTACGGACAAACAGCTCCCGCGATATTTCGACGGCGGCGACAGCGACGTCTTCGTGATCTCCAGCGCCGAAGATCTCGTTCCCTTTCTCCTTGACGACGGCACGATATGGGAATCCACTGTCGGCAACCTGCGCATCAGGCGGTATCGTCCGCGCATCGAGGGCAGCTTTGCCCTTGTCGAGCGTGTCTGGCCGAATGGCGGGGATATCTTCTACTGGAAAGTGACTTCGGGTGACAACAGCGTCACCTTCTATGGTCTGTCCCCACAAAGCCGCCTCAGCGATCCGGCGAATCCGCGCAAGGTCTTTCGCTGGCTCCCCGAGCTTGCATTCGACGATAAGGGCAACGTCGTTTGCTACGACTTCAAGGCCGAGGACGGTTCACCGGGTCCAGTCGGTCCCCACGACCGAAACCGCTATGACGAGTTAAATCGTCCGCGCTTCACGAATCGATACCTGAAGCGTCTGCGCTACGGTAATCGCGAACCCTGGTACCCGTCAACGACGTACGAGCCGGTTCTCCCGGCGGACCTCACCTTTGCATTCGAGGTCGTATTCGATTATGGCGAACACGGGGACGCGCTCGCGCCCGGCGACCTGCAGGCGACCGTCCACGAACAGGAGCAGCAGCCGTGGCCAGCGCGCGCCGACGCGTACTCCGAATATCGCGCAGGCTTCGAGATTCGCACACTGCGCCTTTGCCGTCGTGTCCTCATGTTTCATCGATTCGCCGAGCTGGGTCCGACGCCGTGCCTGGTGCGTTCACTCGATCTCGACTACGCGGCATCGCAGCCGGAAACGACGCAATTCGCCGAAGTGACCTATCTTGCTGGCGCCACATCGCGCGGCTACAGCCTTCGCTCCGGCGAGCTGTACGATCTGACATCGTTGCCGGCGCAGAGCTTTTCGTATCAAGCGCTGCATTGGCAGGCCGCGGTTCAACAGCTCTCGAGCGCGGACGCGGTCAACGCGCCGGAGGGGCTCAGCGACACGTATCAATGGGCGGACCTATGGAATGAGGGGATTTCCGGCATCCTCTCCGAGCAGGCGGGTGCTCTGTACTACAAGTCCAACCTCGGCGGCGGCCAATTCACGGCTGCCCGTGCCGTCGCGTCGACGCCATCGTTCAGTGGCCTGGGAACCGCGATCCTGTCGGTCCAGGATCTCGATGCCGACGGAGGCCGCCAACTGGTCGCGCGCACCCCCGATGGGCAAGGGTATTTCGAGCTCGATGAGCACGACCAGTGGCAGCCGTTTACTGCCTTCCCGCAAGCGCTCAACGTCGACGTCGCCGCGCCCAACGTCCTGCACCTCGATCTCGATGGCGATGGGCGCGCCGATATCATGGTCACCGAGGAATGCGTCGTGCGCTGGTATCCGTCGGCTGGCCGCGACGGCTATACAGCTGCCGAGACCGTCCCAAGAGCGCGCGACGAGGAGCAGGGTCCGATCCTGTTATGGAAGGATGCACTGCAACGGATCTTTCTCGCCGACTTTTCGGGCGACGGGCTCATGGACGTCGTGCGCATTCGCAACGGCGAAGTCTGCTATTGGCCCAATCTCGGATTCGGGCGCTTCGGCAACAAAGTCACGATGGATCGCGCCCCCGTATTCGCCGCAACGGAACAGTACGATCCTCGCTACCTGCATCTCGCCGACGTCACCGGAACCGGCGCCAGCGACCTGCTCTACCTCGACGGCAAGCAGGCCACCGTCTGGCTCAACCTCAGCGGGAACGCGTGGAGCGCTCCGCTGAATATCGACCTGCCCGAGACGGTATTGCCCAATCGGCTGTCCGTCGTGGATCTGCTGGGCGATGGCACGGCATGTTTGGTCTGGTCGTCGCCACTGCCGGCCAACGGCTACGCCCCACTGCGATATATCGATCTTCTGGGCGGCAAGAAGCCGCATCTCCTTATCGGCTATTCGAACGGCATCGGCAGGCGAACCACTCTGACGTACCGAAGCTCGACACGGTTTTATCTGGACGACAATCGCATCGGCACGCCATGGAAAACGAAGCTACCGTTTCCAGTGCAGTGCCTCGCGCGCGTCGAGAAGCGCGAGCAGGTCACCAATACGCTCCTGGTGGAAGAGTATTCATATCATCATGGCTACTACGATCACGCCGAGCGCGAGTTTCGTGGGTTCGGCCGTGTCGATCAGACCGACACGGAATCGTTCACACGCTGGATACGGCAAGACGCGTCCAACATAGTGGACGAGGGTTTCCACCAGCCGGTAGTGCTGACGCGCAGCTGGTTTCATACTGGTGCGCCGCCCGACGACGGCGATTTGCTCGCGCTGTTCAAAGCCGATTATTGGCAGCACAACCCGACATTACTCGCGATTTTGGGCGGGCCGCCGCCGGACGAGCCGTCACTTCCGCCGGCGCAACTCCCCGCAGGATTGACAGCAGACGAGCTTCGGGAAGGATTCCGCGCCTGCAAGAGCATGCTGCTGCGGCAGGAGGTGTTTGCGCTCGATGCGCCGGCGCAGGGCGCCAGCAATGCACAGCGGATCGCCGAGTTGACGCCGTATTCGGTGGCGCTGCACAACTGCAACGTGCAGTTGCTTCAGCCGCGCCGCGCCAATCGCCATGCCGTGTTCCAGGTCACCGAGAGCGAAGCATTGACGCTGTCCTACGAGCGCCGGCCGGATGATGCTCGATTCACCCACACTCTTCATCTCGAAATCGATCGGTATGGCCACGCGCTGAAGTCGGTGGCTGCCGTGTACGGCCGCCAGCTCGCGGCGGCGCCAGCTGACGTGCCGGCGGAAGCATGGCAGGCACAAAAAGCATTCCATCTCGTGCTCACCGAGAATGCTTTCACCGACGACGATTTTACGTCCGCGAGCTCCCCGTATCGCGTGCCGGTCCAGTCCGAGGTCAAGACGTTCGAACTCAGCGGAATCGTACCGCCCACCGGACAGTTGCTCTTCGACCTCAACGCCCTGAAAGCCGCTTGTTCAAATGCCGCCGAGACGGGATTCGAGTTCATTGCCCCCAACGACGGTCAGCCGCGAAAGCGTCTTGTCGAGCACAGTCGGGTTTTATACGTCGCAGCCGATCTCGCGTCGCCACTTGAATTCCACAAGGCTTCTCCGCTCGGACTCCCCTACGCGTCGTTTCAGCTGGCACTGACGCAACCGGTGCTCCGACAGCTGTTTCCGACAACCAAGATCGCGGACCCCGACGTAGAGCCGATCCTGGGCGGCGATGGTCACTACGTTCACTTCGACGATCTGAACGGCACGACCGACGCCCATTGGTGGATAGCATCGGGCACTGTCGATTATCTCGACCCGCAAAAGGCGCCGCTGCGTTTTTATCAGCCGGCGGGATATGTCGATGCTCGGGGCGGCAAGACGACGGTCTTCTACCAGGGCGAAGATGCAACGCGCGTCAATTCAACGGCGCACTGGAGCCTGATCGCCAAGACTAACGACCCCGTCGGCAATCAGGCGCAGACGTTGGCGTTCGACTTTCGCACGCTTGCCCCGCTCAGGTTGCAGGACATCAATGGCAACTTGAGCGAGGTGGTCCTCGACGATCTCGGCCGCGTTGTCGCTGCGGCACTCATGGGTAAGGGTGGCGACGCTGACAGCCTCTCTACGGTCGCGCAACGGCTCGCTGACCGCGCAGCGCAATCGCAATATGCGCAGCAGTTTTTCGCGCAGGCCGACGAAGCCGATGCAGCGTGGCTGCTGGCGGACGCCACCACGCGCTGGGTTTATGACAGCACCCAGCTTCCGCTGCGCGTCGCGAGCATCAGCCGCGAACGCCATGTTCAGGAATTGCTGCAGACCGGTGATCCGCTGAAAGTTCAAATTGCGTTCCAATACGCAGGTGGCGCGGGCAACGCCGTATTGAAGAAGGTTCGTGTCCCGGGCGATAAGTGGCTCGGCAACGGCCGCGCCGTCTTCGACAACAAGGGGCACCCGGTCAAGCGGTACGAGCCTTATTTCTCGCCCAGTCATTTGTACGAGACCGACCAGGAACTCACCGACACCGGCGTCTCCCCCCTGCTCACCTACGATTCGGTCGGCCGGCATGTTCGCACCGACTATCCCGATGGCACGTATGACTTCACGAGCTTCGATGCCTGGTTCCAGCAGATCTTCGATCAGAATGACACGGTGCTCGGCAGTCAGTGGTACGCCGATCGGATCGCGCTGCCGCAAATGATCCGCGCCGGGTGGCGGCGCAGCAGACCGCACTGCACGATCAGACACCGCTGACAATTCACCTCGATTCGCTGGGCCGGCAAATGTGCTCTGTGGCGCACAATCGCGGCAAGAATGGCGATGGCGTCGTCGAGGAATCGTACCCAAGCATTACGGCGGAACTGGATATCGAAGGCAATGTCCTGGCCGTGGTCGACGCGCGGGGCAATCGGGCCATGCGGAGTCAGTACGATCTGCTCGGCCGGGCGCTGCATCAGGAGAGCATGGACGCCGGTGAGCGCTGGTCGTTGCCGGACATCGGCGGTCAGGCCCTGTATCAATGGGACAGCCGCGACCATCGGGTACGCAACGTTTTCGATCCGTTGCATCGCCCCATCGAGCAATGGCTGAGCGTTGGGGGCGGCGCCGAGACGTTGTTCCAGTCAAAGCAATGGGGCGAGCTGGCGCCCGATGCCCAGACGCACAATCTGTGCGGCCAGCTTTGGAAGAGCTACGACCAAGCTGGCATGCTCGAAGCCGTCGACCACGATTTCAAGGGAAATATGCTGGAAAGCCGGCGGCAATTCACGACGGCGTACGACCAAACGATCGCCTGGCCCAACGCGAATGCGGAAGCGCTTCTCGATATCGAGGCGTTTCGCACGCGTGCACGATACGACGCACTCAATCGCGCGACGCAGCTGTTTTCGCCTGACACCCCGACAATCACGGGGTCCGAGATCACCCTCGGCTACGACGAAGGTGGTCGGCTCAAGCAGGTGAGCGCGGCGTTACGAGGGAGCCCTGCTACATCGTTCGTCGACGAGATCGACTACAACGAAAAAGGCCAACGCCTGCTGATCCGCTATGGCAACGGTCTCACGACGCAATATGAATATGAGGCGGATACCTTTCGGCTGAGCCACTTGATCACGGCCCGCGGAGCCGGCCCGGTTTTGCAGGATCTGCGCTACGTCTACGATCCTGTCGCCAACATCGTCTCGCAGACTGACGACGCGCAACAGTCAACCTACTTCGGCAGCGCCGTCGCGGTCCCGGCGGCTCCTACGAATACGACGCGTTGTACCGCCTCACGCGCGCGCTCGGCCGCGAGCAGATCGGCCAGAACGCACCGTCCAGCGAATGGGACCTCGAGCGCAGCCGCCAGATCCTTCCCGGCGACGGCCAGGCGATGCAGCCATACGACGAGCGCTACGAATACGATCTCGTCGGAAATATCCTCAAGCTGATCCACAACGCCTCGAGCGGTGGCCAGTTTACCAATCGCTGGACACGCCAGTATGCGTACGAAGCAACGTCGAACCGACTGGGTTCGACCACGGCAGCTAACCCACCGTCAGCTATACCTATAACCTGCATGGCAGCATGCAGACGATGCCCCATCTGCAGCAGATGGATTGGGATCCTGCCGAGCATCTGCAGCACATCCGGCAAGGCACGACGGACGCCTATTACAACTACGACGACCCGGCAGCGCGCGCGCAAGGTGGTCGAAAAGCAAGTCGGACTGCGCGAAGTACGGCTCTATCTCGGTGCATTCGAAATCTTCCGCCGCTATCAAAACCAAACGTTGATCTTGGAGCGTGAAACGCAGCACATCATGGACGATCAGCGGCGCATCGCGTTAGTCGATACGCGCAGCGTTGGTGACGACGGTTCGCAGACGCAGCTGATCCGCTATCAGCTCGCGAACCATCTAGGCTCGGCCGCCTAGAGGCGGATCAGCAAGGGGCCGTAATTACGTACGAGGAATATCACCCGTACGGAACGACCTCGTGGCAGGCAGGTCGCACGTTGGCGGAGGTATCACTCAAGCGCTATCGCTACACCGGCATAGAGCGCGACGAGGAGAGTGGGTTCGGCTATCATGGCGCGCGTTATTACGCCCCATGGCTAGCGAGTTGGACGGCGGCGGATCCGCCACGCTTTCGACGGGCCCAACGACTACGCCTACGCGACCAACAATCCGGTGGTCCTGCACGACCCGAACGGTATGCAAACCGGCGCGCCGAACGAGACAGATCACGTGATCATGCAAATGACCGATCCGGAACTTCACAATTTCATGTCAGGGTTATCGCCAGATCTGCAAGTCGCCTTCGCTGCTGGCGCCAGCGGCGCATTCGCACAGCGCGCAGCCAAGATGGTCCTACGGTACAACCTGTTGGACGTCAAGATCACGAGCACGACGCGAACAATTGGCGACGTTGCAAAATATTCCGATCAAGGGAAAGCAAACTATTTGGATATGTTCGGCTCAAGACGACGAGCGGTAAGAGGCGGAGCACGCGTTGGCGACAGCTGGCGCGAAACATCTGCTGAACGAGGCGAGCGACAGGTGGAAGAGGGCATCGCCGACTATCGTATTGGCGGAGGCCCAATCACGCATCAAGACGCCGACCGACAATCAGCTTACAAAAGACTTGAAGGCGGGAAGACTCTCGCCAGAACAGTGGCTGAGTGCCTCTAGAACCAACGCTTATGATTCGTGGTTCGAGGCTCGCGCGCGGGGCGTCGCCGTTCCCACTGCCGAGCAAATGGCAACTGCGATTATTCAACAGGAAACTGAGTTGCGGTTTCGATTACACGTCCAAGATAACGAGAGACGATTGGAGCAGCAGCGAATAGAGGCCTACGGACCCGCCAACAATGTGACCAGATTCCAAGGGATGGTGGAAACGCGGCTGGATCAGACCGCAGTGGCGCAGTCTTTCGGCGAGGTACGGACCTCATTTTTTGTAGGCCTCGGAATAGTCAACCTTCAGGCACTGGCTAGTGTCGGCATTGTGACCGGAGGCGTTGCGGGGACGGTGCCAGTCGCGATTGGCAGCGTCCCTGCGATCGCGATGGGCGGAGTCAGGATTGCGGTCCCCGCAATCGAGACCTCGGCTACTGCCGTCGAAGGGGCGGGTGAGTTGAGCGAGCTAGATTTACAAGCTCTCGCACAAAAGCAGCTACTCGAGGCGGCGATCGAGGAGGCAGCCGAAGAGGAGAGCCAAAGAAACGTGATTCGGTACCTGTCGGTGTATTAAGCGCGTCTACAGTAACGTGTATCTCAAGAGCAGCAATATGTCCCCAAACTTCGACTTGTCGATCGCATTGAGTCCCGCGTCAATAGCGAAGGTTCGAATCGGCGAGCCGGAAATCGTAACGGTGCCTTGGCTGCTGCCTGCTCCATCGGAGGTCCAGTTACCGACAGCCGTACCAGCGACAGTCAACGCGAGCGATGCGGCATCGATCGTCTCGCCCTTCACCGCCTGCGGCCAGACGACGATCGGCGTCGAGATATGCAGCGATCTGGTCGCTGAGCCACATCGGGAAATGCCTGCTCTCCAGCGTGAAGCTGGTCGCCGGCGCCTGTCCCATCGGCGGATTCATGAACTGATAGTACGCGTCCGGAAACTCATGGCGGAGACTGATGAGGCGGAACAGTCCCTTCGCCTGCGCGTATGCCTTCATCTGATCGACAATGTTGGTCTCGACCGTCTGCGACAGCGTGTCGTCGTAGCGCGCCGTGTAGCTGAGGTTGATGATCACGTCGGAGAGGCTGCCGTAGTCGAACATCCGCAACTGCGATGGCAGCTCCAGCGACCACTGGCTGTTCACCGCGCCCGCGCCTTCGAACGGCAGGTAGCGCTCGTCGCGGAAGTTGAGCTCGAACACACCGGCATCGTTCTGCGCATGGCTGGTGGCGATCGTGCGGGTCATGGTCAGCGGCACGTCGATGAGGAACGCCGGATCGATCTGTGGCTCGCGGCGTACCTGGCTGCCGTCGAGGCGCAGCTTCGCGCCCACGTTGACGTACGGTCCGACCACACACGGAATCGTAAGCCGTACGGACTTCAGCAGGCGGCGATATTGCCCGGGATATTGCAGATCGAACCAGGTCTCGGCGAGTGTGAAGGTGCATTTGCCGGTCAGCTGAAGCGCCTGCAATGCGCCCGGATCGATCTGCAGGAGCGAGAAGGACTGGCTTGACCTCGAGATCGCGCGTGTTGGTCTCGAGATACGCTTTCTCCATGCGACTTAGTTGCAGCAGTAGGCGCTCGCCGGCGAGCAAGCCCGAGCTGCTCGGACTGCCAGTTGTCGCCTTGAATGAACACGTCGGTGCTGTCGCGCTCGAACTGGTAGCGCGCTCGGCCTGGCGCGCGACCTGGGCGGCCATCTGGTAGGCCTCGCGATACAGCCGCATCAGCTGGCCGCTCAGGAACGTGTAGAGCTCGACATTCGAGAACTCGGCTTTTGAGGAAGTCGTGGATCTCCTGCGCCTGGTCGATTTGCGTGGCGTGGATATCGAGATCCTTCTGCGCGATCTCCAGCCGGATCTGGGCGCCGAGCACCTGCTTGGTCATTTGATTCAATTCTTCGGTCGCGAGCTTGAGCTGCTGCTGCCCACTCCTCCGAGCGACGCTGATGCCCTGCCTCGAGACCCGCAGATCCCGCCGCAGAGTCGGCAAACTGCGCCATGCTCGCGCACCACTGCCCGAGCGTCTCCTGGCTGGCGCCAAGTTCCTTGCCGCCATACGTCATGGCAAAGGGGCTGCCAGAATCGGGAATCAGGAAAAGTAGGCCGCGCCAAGCAGAAGCTGCTGCCGCTTCGTTGCTGCGAAGCGCAGTGCCGGTATGCCGGAAGCCCTGCTCGACCGTTTCCCAGGTATTGAGGCCGGACTGGATCAAGCCGTTGTAGTAGTCGATCCTGTTCTGCGCGTTCTGCTGCTGCGACTGAAGCGCCGCAAGCTGCGCCTGCGCGTCGTCGATCTGCTGCTGCTTGATCGAACGCTGCAGCTTGAGCAGGTTCTGCTCATGCGTCGAGCGCAGCAGCGACAGCTCCTCCGCATCTTTCTTCTCCAGCGCGCTCAGCAGCGCGTTGCCGAACGCCTGGACCGTCCCCGTGTACTGGCGCGCTTTCTCGACGAGAAACGTGAACCGATAAGGCGGCAACGCCTCGTTCTGCTGGCCGATGATGTCCTCGATCGAGAGCCCGGCCGCTTTGGCGCGGACCAGTAGCATCGGATCGATCGGTGGCTGGAACAACGCGAGCGTGACGCGCTCGCCTTTGATGTTGAGGCAGTTGCGAATCTTGAACAGGCGGTCCTCGATCCGGTCCCAATAGCCGAGCAGGATCTCGTTCGGCGGCACACAGAACGCCGGGAGATATTGGCGCATGATATCGGGTCGACCCGGTCGTGATGGCCGTCCTGGCCGCCGCGCCGCGGCCTGGCGTGCTGCGGCTCGGGCGCGCTACTGACGGCACCGGTGCCCTCGCACCTGCTGTAGTCGCTGTAGTCGCAGCCGTCTCCGGAGCCCGGTACCGCGGAAGCTGAGGCTTGGTCTGATACGCGCAGGCTGCCGAGCCCCGAGTCGCGCAGGCTCGCGCTCAGCGTGTTTGTCGGCGCAGTCTTGCTGACTGACGCGGCGCTCGCGGCCACCGTCGTGGGACTCGTGTCGAACGCTTTCGCGACGGCCGGCAGCGTGCCGCGCACGGTCATTTCATTCTCGACCTGGATGTGGAGGTTCTCGACGAACATCAGGAATTCAGACCCCTTTGCGATCGCGGGGCCAAGCACCTCGTAGGTCAGCGTGTTCTCGTCGGCGGTCTTGCACGGGCCGATGCTCACCGGGCGCGGACCGAGGATATCGGCCGCGAGCACATACAGCATCGTCGCCTCGTTGACCGATTCCATGGTGTCCTGCGTGAAAAGCTCGTCGCCCCAGTCGATGAGGTTATCGACATACTTCATCACGATCGCCTTCTGAAAAGCGCTCAGGCGCAGTCGCGCGATCGCGAACGGATCGAACGGATCGTGCTCATAGACGTCGATGGTCGCCTAATCGGTGAGCAGCTGCTTGAGCTTCGGCACCTTCACATCGCGGAACTCGTAGTATTGCCAGACGCGGTGCTTGACATTGCTGTCGTTCTGCGGCGCCTGCGCCGTCGGATTGAAGATCTTCTCGTACCAGTACTTCGCGTCTTCGTAGCGGCCTTGCGAATTGAGCTGATTGGCGATGAGGAAAGGAATGTGAAAGAACATCTCGCGGTAGTAGCCGCCGAAGGAGCCACTGAACGGCAAGACGAGGCCGTTTTCCGACTCGAACGCCAGTTCGGTGGGGTTGTTATCGGTCAATAGAAGACGGGTCCTGCTCGCCCGGCGTGGTTTGCGTCTCCAAAGTGAGGAACTGTTCGATCCCGCCGCAAGAACAGGATCTTAGTCAGAATAGGAATCGAGCGTCGTGTTTACGCGCATGGCGAGACGCCGCGGTCCGGGATACCGATCTGCTTTGGCTAATCGGTGCTGGTGCGGCCAATGCCGCAGGACCGTATCCTCCTGCTTTTGATTCACCGGAAGTCATGTCGTGCGGACTTGCGCGACGCTGATACCTTGCGACAAGCTCCGAGCCGCTTCCCAGCGATGTTCGTTTCGAGCATCGCGTCAGTCGCGGCCGGCTGGTTTGCATCAGCGTAAGTCCGCAACATCAGCGAACAGGACGCGGCAGTTTGGTTCTGAGCCGCAGCGGGCGGCGTCGTCAAAATTCCGATGGCTTCGACCCCGTTTGAGCTATCGTGAAAACGTCTCCGGCGTCACGCCAGGAGTCGGAATCGCGTAGCCATCAACGCAACGGGACGAGTGTACTTGGCATCGCGATCGACACGCGTAACCTTGTTCGACAGCAGGTCCAACTTCGCCCTGTAATACTCCACGGCCGGGGCGTTGTGACGCCTGGATCGTGGCCTGTACGCCGCGAACATAAAGCTGGTCGATCTCCGAATCGGAGAGAAGACTTATTACCGTCGACATGTCGAAGAAGTTATTGTCATAAGTGATAGTGGTTATTGTCGAGTCGCACATCGGTGCGTGTGCAATTCGCGTAAGTAGTGGAGTGTCAGATACTGCCGGCGTCGGCGGTCTCGCACGCGACTACCTTTGCATACGTCTTCGTTGCGCGAAAGTTGTCGGCGTTATCTGCTTGAATCTCCTTGTCGATCAGCAAGGAACGCGAAATTCGACGTATGTCCCTGACGAACGGCGGCAATTTCGATTGATACGAGACGTCGATCGATGATGCGTTCCGATGAGCACCGCTTTTTGATCGGCGCGCCCATTTCCCGTTGTTCCTGCGAAACGAGTAATGCAGCTTCACCTGATGCTCGATTCCGAGAAAAATCGAATTGCCATCGACGAAATTCGTCTTTTCTGCTGACGTGATCTCCACCCAGAACAAGATACAGGCGGCCGAGATGGACCAGCGGTGACACATATGGCGCGCTGATGCCTAGGTCGATGCTCTCCCACGAATCCCAGCGCTTGGCCTAGACGTGGTATTGGCGCAGAAAATATTGATACGGATCGGTGTGCGAGCGCGCGACGAACCAATAGCAGTTGTGCGCCTTGTCGTAGCAGACGCCGGCCATCTCGAGCTGCGCGAGGGTGGAGAAGCCGGCCAGGTAGTCGTGATATGCGTCCTGAGCGGCGTCAAGAGTGATCTTGTGCTGGAGCAGAGCGTCCTCGAGATCTTGCGCCAGCGGCGTCTTGTCATCGCGGAGCTCAGGCTCGAGGTAGTTCTCGGGATAGACGAAGACCTTTCGATTGGCCTCCCACACGCGATAGTTCTTCCGCCACTCCCATTCCTGGCGGATGTCGTCGGCGTCGATCAGCGACAGGACCGACAGGTTTTCCGGCGGCTTCGACTGCTCGAGATCGACAAGGCAGCGATAGACGTAGAGCTGCAGGCTGGACAGCGCCGCGACCAAGCGCGAGGTCTCGAAGCAGCCGCCCATGTCAACATCAATCAGGAAGTACGCGTAGAGTTCATCGTGGCTCGGAAATGGAGTTCATGCGGCGCGCGCGATGATGAAGTCGCACAGCGCGTCTCGCCGTCGCTCGTTGAGCGCTTCTGTGTGTGGCAGGATGTTCTTGTCGCGCGCCGCCTGGTCCGGATACTTGATCTTCAAAACCCCCAGGAGCCAATGGGCGGCAGAATTCAGTCCGGCAAAATCGCGCGGCAGCAGCTTGGCCAGGCTGGGCCCCGCGATCCCCAATGACTGGCAAAACGCATAGAGCTCGAGTGCACGGGCGATTCCGCGAGAGCGCTTGGTCGGGCAGCTGTTGCGACAGGAAGATCGAGCGCAGGAGCGTCGCGTCGAGGCTTCTTGCGGTCTGCAAGCGCGCGATTTCGGCGCCATTAAGCGGGCTCGTCACGAGCGCCTCGGACGCGAACGCAGGTGCTCGGCAGGCGTCAACGCCGCGTGATCAGGAGATTGCAGCGCATCCCGGAAAATCGGCACCAGCGACGCCGCGCTGCCGAACAGAGGCGCAGGCGCGATCGGCTGGTTGCCGTTGGCGCGGACCTGGTATTGCCACAGTAAATTCTGCACTTCGGCGGCGCTGAACGTGCTGCCGGAGCGAAGCTGGCGATACCGGCGAATCGCGTCGAGATCGGAGAAGCGCAAGCGCCTGAATAGCCGAATACCGAAGATCGACGGGTATTGCGCCATGAACCAGCAATCGGTAGTGTTCATTCCCAAGCTGCTGAAGATCCCCGCAAGACGCGTCAGATCGCAAGCAAGTGTAAGCAGAGGCTGTAAGTCGGCGGGCTGGGTCGGGACGCCGTTTACAATCGGAGTCGTCAGCGCCTTGAACATCGCGGCGCCGTGCCAGCCGGCCGTGCAAAGGCGAATGCCACGATAGTTTTGTCAACAGCCATGCCAGCGATCGGCGCGAGCAGGTTGGGAAGCAGATTGATAAAGTGGAAGGCCATTAGCGCGGCGTGAACCGCGGCGACATGCCGTGCAGGCGGCGGCGGCGACAGGATCTGGGCCGAGATCCGTGCTCGGCGTGTAGGTGGCGGTCAGTGCGTACTTGTCGCCGCATTGCACGAGCAAGCCGGCCGCTACAAGCTGGGCTGAGGATCGTCGTCGCGTCGTCGGGCTTGATTCCCGGAATCGACGTAAGCACGCTCGCCCCGAACAGTAGCGCGCCCGATTGCTGGAAGTCGGTCACAGCCGAGACCACGGCGTCGATGGTGACAGGCGCGCTCGCCGGATCGATCAGCGAGAACACATCGGAGATCGCCAGCGGAAGCGACTTGAGCAGCGTGACCCGTGCTGCAGTGCTTCGAGCAGATCGAGCGAACGAATGTCGTTTCCCGGAGTATTGGGAAGAAGCTTGGTGACGACCAGGATCAAATCGCTGGGTGCGATGCGCCACACGCGCGCAAGTGTGGCATATGCATAGAGAAGCGAGACGTTGTCCGCGGTGAGTTGACAATTGCCGTGGGCACCAAACGGAAACGCGGCCGGACATTGGGCGAACACGGCCAGCAGATCCGACTCGACAAGGCCAACGACGGCGAGCAACGCCGGCAAGCGCGGATCCACTTTCGGGTCAGAGGGATTACTGGCGTTGAAATGGGCGTGGTGAAACGTCACCGGGAAACCAGCGGAGCCGGTGAGCGTGGCGAGATCGAGCTGATCGGCGAGAGAGGTCCCGCCGGTTTCATCGGCCGAGTCGGAATGTGATCAAGCACGCCGATGAGCGACTCGACCGACAACCCAAGGGACTTGGCGAGTCGCTTGAACCGCGCGAGGCCGGTGAGGGCTTTGTGAGAGAAGGGTGAGCGTCGGTGATTCGCGGTGTCTGCAGCAATTCGTCGAGCTCGGTAAGCGTGTAGCCGGACTACGCGCCAAACGCAGGAACCGGCCGATCCGATCGAGAAGCGCGATTGTTCAGGCCCATACGACCTCCTTCTCCGACTGGATGTCGTTGTTGAGCGGGAAACGGAAGATCGCGAATCCACCGGCGGTTTTCGTCGCCTGCAGCTCACCTAGGTGATCGCGGGAGAGCGCGGTGAAGCGCTCGAAGTCCACCGCGTCCATCTGCGTGTGATTGGAAGACGGAAACTTGATCCAGGCGACATCGAGTGGCCGGCGGTGACGAGCGCACTCCATTCGTCATCGGACAGCCGCAGCGTTTCCTTTAAAACAACGTCGAGCGGCGCATTCAGAGTGCATAGACATCGGTCAGCCTGATCTTCCAGTCGGACAAATACTCGCGCAGGGTCGCGAGCGGGACGTGATACGGGAGCCCGATGGCGCTGCGGTCGTGGCGAGCGTCTGCGGCACGTCTTGGATCCACAGCGTCCGCTCCAAGTAGCTTTCCAGGATCTCGATCACCAGTGTGAGATGCGGAATCAGCGTATCGGTATTCTCGCACGTGAGCTTCAGGTGCCAGAGATCGGGGCGGCGAACGTTGAGCCGCAGCGGGTGCTTCCTTGCCGCCGAACGCCGGCTTCGTGATGTTCTTGTGGATGAAATACATCAGGTCGGCGAAATACGCGGCCGGGCTGAAGATCGAGCGGCAATGCTCGCAATCGCAGTATGGTGTTGCCAAACAGGTCGGCGTATCCAGGAAGGTCCTTCAGATCGTTGACGAACGACGGATCGATCCCTTGGAAATAGTGCCCTTGCTCGATCTCCGAGAGCGCGTCCTTCTTAAGCTGGATGCGTTGGCGACCAGCGCCGCATTGTGCATCGCTGTTTGATAGACGGGGGTGCGCTCGCGTCGTCGAGCCCGGTCCGTTTTTGGAACGCGCTGTAGCTCAGGTCGGCGATCTTGGCCGAGGAGTCGAGTCCGGCGCCGAGAATGCGCGGCAGTATCGTGGTCCGAGGCAAGGTGAAGGACGCGTTGATAGGCGAGCAGTTGGTTACGCACCGCGTCCGATCGGCGGCGGCGATCCCGCTCCAGTCGAGTGGGCTGCGGATCGCGTCAGTGCTGGGCGTCGCGAGCAGATTAATATAGCGAAGATCCTCCGCTTCGTTAGTTTGCAGAAAGTGACCGATCAAATCGATGCGACAGCGATCTCGGCGCTCTTCTGCGCGGCGGACCCTGGGCCCGCGAGCACGTCGCAAGTCCGAGGTGACGATAGGTCCCGACGAGCGACATGGCTTCAGCAAGTTGCGTCGCGAGCTGGCTGCCGCTTCGCGTTGATGCCATTCCAGTCGAGATCCGTCGCGTCGAGCGTGGTGAACAGGTCCGGGTTGTTCTTCAGCAGTGCCGTGGCCGCAGTCCAGCTGAGGCAGACGTTCGCGACCGTCTTGTCCGCGATGCGTGCTGAAATACTCCGACGGAAACGTCTGCTGCACCGCCTTCGTCAACGAAGCGGCGTATGCTTCGGGCGTAACCCCATCAGGGACCGACGCTGGGTTCTTGCGGATCAGAGCCAGCCACTTCGTCTGATCCCAAGCCACCAGATCGGTCACGCTCCGAGCCCAGCCTTCCGCGCTGCCGCCACGAGCCCGTATTGCTCCCCGGTGAGGCGACTGAGCTCGGTCGTGAAAACAGATCGTCGCGCTGCGCGGCGTAAGGACCTTCTGCTCCACCGCGTTGTCCCAGTCGAGATCATTCCAAGCCTCGAGCTGCTTGGCTCCGGCATCGAGCCCGACGAGAGACTTGGCCAATTTCGTGATCCGCAGCGCTTCGAGCGTCTTGCCTTGGCGAACGTCGTCTGCGAACAGCGGGTTCTGCGAAAGCGGCACGTTCGGTTGCAGCAGACTCCCGACCGTCGGCGCTCCCGCAACTTGTCCGCCCTTCCAATATTCCGGCGAGCCGGCGAGTCGGCTGCTTGAGCATCGCCGGTACCACGATAATTCTCGATGACCGACAGGACTGTTTGCTTGATCAGCGCGTGATAGTCGAGCGGCAACGTGTCAATCATTGCCTCGACATCCGGGTTAGTCGATCCGATCGCGTCCTTAATCGCTTCCTTAAGTGCGGCGTTCAGCTTTGCGTCAACGGTCGCCTTGGTGTCCGCGTCGGTAATGTTGCTTGGCACTAAACGGATCGCACCAGGCGGAAACGGCGTGACAGGCAACATCCGAATCGGCCGCGTCGACGCTTGCGCACCCGGCGTCTCAATCGATTGCTTTTCCATGGGTAGTCTTCCTTAGCAGCTGACGCTGCGGCCAGCGCCAAGCAAACTGCGCCGCCATGACCTGCACTGTTGTTACCGTGCGCCGAAAGATGTCCTGTGGGGCCTTCTGAATTCAGTCAAGTATTACGGCCCCAGTAAAATAAAGTTTGACTGTCGATGATTCTAGTCGAATGTGCCGGGTTGGACATCTTCAGATTTTTGGTGTGCTGCGCCCGGGGTAATTCGAGCAGTGGCCATTTTGGTGTTTCGCGTCCGTACTGGCCGCGCGTCGGTCAGATAGCTCCTCGAGTTGGGAAGTGACTGTCGAAGCGCTGCGCCCTGATCGCTGGCGCACATTCATATTGGCCGTTACCGAGCTATCGCCGGCTCCTGGCCACGAGTATCGTGTTGCCCAAATTGGATCAGCATAATCCAGAGCGCTTAAGAGTAGTACTTCCAAGCAGGTGCGTGCACACGTTTTGCACACGCAGCTTTGCAATCGATTGAAATCAAAAATGAATCATTCTGATCCATCATAGGCGCGACGCAAAATAGATGCGACAAGTCATTCATTCGGTTGAGGTTTTCGACGCTCGGTCGGTCCAATGGATTATCGGAGCGACTGGTCATTTTATCGTCATGCGAGGACGACCGCGTTCGCTCCTTTGCGGCGCGGTGCGCACAAATTGGAAGGCGAACGTGCCCACGTGGGTTGTAAGTGCACACGTAGCGTACACGGAATTCGCCGCTCCTTGAGTGCTCACAACCGCGTCTCGGGGCGTCGAAAACGGATGCCATGGCGTGAAGCCTTCAACACGGGAGGCATCCGATTGAAGCTTCATGCTAACGCCCGTACATGCCCGCACTGTCGGTCGCTGATTGTCATGCGAGTGCTTGAGGACCGGCAGTCGCCTTCGAAGGTCGCAACCGACTTTCGAGTAAGCCATCGGACAGTTCACAAGTGGATTCGGCGCTACAAAGCCGAAGGAATGAGCGGATTGAAGGACAAGACTTCTGCGCCGCATACGGTGCCTCGTAAGCTTGTCCAACCCGGGAAGGAACTCACTGATGCGGTCATGGCACTCCTGCACGCGCCACCCAGCCAAAGTGGATTCAACCGAACAACTTGGCGAATGGGCGACCTCCGGAATGTACTTGCGGAACGTGGAATTGCAACAACGCTGAACAGCATTCGCACGGTCATCAGGCGCGCAGGAGTGCGTTGGAGCCAGGCACGCATTTCCCTCACCAGTACGGACCCCGATTACCGCAAGAAGTTGGACGCTATAAAGTCCGTTCTCGCAAACTTGGGCACCGACGACGCGTTTTTTCCATCGACGAGTTGGGTCCGGTAGCGGTGAAGATGCGCGCGGGAAGATCGTTGCAGCCCGCCGGTGAAGTGCGAACCGTCCCGCAGTGGCAGAAGTCACGAGGGGCGTTCATCCTCACCGCGGCGCTCGACCTTGCGAAGAATCAAGTGACGTACTTCTTCTCGGACCGCAAGAACAGCGAGGAAGTAATGCGGCTTATCGAGACCTTGCGCACGAAATATCTCGGATACCGAATGCTCTATCTGTCCTGGGACGCTGCACCGTGGCACTCGTCCAAGCGATTGAAGGAATGGGTTGAGGCGCTGAATGCCCAGGCGGGAAGCGACCACGCGCCAAAACTCGAAGTGCTTCCACTGCCATCGAGCGCTCAATTCCTAAATGTAATCGAGTCTGTTTATAGCGGAATGGCCCGCGCGGTCCTCCACAACAGTGACTACGCGACCGTTGAGGACGCGCATGCGGCGGTTGCGCGTTACCTGGAAGATCGAAACGGCGCGTTCCTGAAAGATCCGAGACGAGCAGGCAAGTCGATTTGGCTGGCCGAGCGCGTTCCGAGCAAGTTCGAGGAAAGCAATAACTGCAAGGACCCTTGGCTGCGCTAATGGCAAGCGCGTGCAATCGTGGAGAGGGTCCATCCGAACGCGGTAGCAAAGACCTGAATCGCACCGAAAACCCGGTGACATGCTGCTATTGGCGACGGTCTTGGGGGATCCCTGTTGGACGATTTCGGGCAGGTTACGCGATGACTGCTATGCTCAACCGTCGCAAGACGACAGCCGACGGCTAGCGCGCGCCCTTCCAAACTCTCAGGGGGCAATGTCGTGCGGCGAGAACAAAGTCGTTGTCGGTTGTTAGCAGCATCAGGTCGTGGCGAATGCAGAGCTGCGCGATCACGGCGTCGATCGTGCCGATCTGCAGGCCGGCGCGGCGGCAGCGATTGCGCAACTCCGCAGCATCGATGTGATCGAGTCGGTCGGGGGCCAGTAGCGGCAGCGCCGCAAAGCGGTCAATGATGTCCTTTCGCGCCTTCGGGCCGGAAAATCCCTGCAGCAGTTCCTGCAAGACGAGCCCGGTGACCACGATCGTTTCACCGCCTTCCAGCGCGTCGCGCAATGCGCGAACCTGAGGGGCGGTAGAAACCTGGTCGCGGCGGAACGCGAGCGACCAGACGCTCGTATCGACGAACAGGGTCACCGGCGAGATCGCTCGGCCTTGTAGTCGAACGACTCATCCCATTCGAGCTTTCCCATTAAGTCGACCAGGCGCTTCTGGCTGCGGCGGGTGATGAACTCCTCCAAGGCGCGCGTAACCGCCGCCTTCTTGGTTTTTTCACCACTCACCTTCACTGCACGTTCGATCAGATCCGGGTCCAAGGCAAGATTGGTCGCCATGTGTCGCTCCTTACACAGTAGCTTACACAAACGAAGTCTGGCCGGCAAGGGTCCGTTCTGGGAGCAGCGCTCGTCGCCGGATTCCGCAATGCGGCGCGCTGGAGCGTAGTGCAGATAAGTAGGTGCGTGCACACGCTCTGCACATGTCGCGTTGCAAGCACTTGATGTTGAGTGTGAATCGACTCAATCCATCATGGGCGCGACGCAAAATCGATGCGACAAGTTGGTCATTCGCTTGAAGATTTCGACGCTCGGTCGGTCCAATAGGTCATTGGAGCGATTGGTGATTCTATCGCCAAGCAGGCACGATCGCCGTCGCTGCGCTACGGCCGGGTGCCCTGAACGGCGGGAAGCAGTCGTTGCATTGACGCTAATTTGCGGTGCGTAAGCAGCTAAGGATGGGTCCTGCGAATTCTTGTCGCGCTGGATCATAGCGCAGTGTTCTTCGGCCTTCTGCACATTGGGTCGTGGAGGTCCGGACGGTCACATTCTTATAGCCGGTTTCAGGATCGTAGCTCGGTCTCGATATCGTCTTAAGAGAGATATTCATCGTCGACGATATCCCAGGCCATTGCCGCATTGCGTCTTGCCGCCTACGGTGAAGGCGGGACGAACGACCCGCAGGGCATAAAAACTGTCTGTTCTGGATATGGAGCCCAGCGCGAGCATCTTGAAGGTTGGTGCCCCTGGACCAGGAATGACCGTAGCTATCTCCCGGGCATCCGAAATGTACTGTTGGCTTTCCTTGACGAAATGGACGAGCTTGTCTGCCAGGTCTTCTTCGGTCTTTGTCACCGTCTCAGTGCTGCTCGAGCCTGCGATCAGACCGAGATCGAGGGCGTACAGCGCGGCTTTTCTGATTTCGATGTCACGCGGCAAACCATCATTGTCCGAAATTTCCTGCATCGGAAAGGCCTTCGCCTTGGCGGCGAGACGTTCGCGCAGCGATGCCAGCGCCGCATAGCGCCGCGGGTCCTCGCGACGCAGGCGATCGAATTCGGTCTCGACGAGGCCGGCGAGGTCGGAGAGCGTCGCGTCGAACGTCAAGGTGCCCCCCCCGACTAGCCATTCGAAGGCAAGGTCCAGCCTTGGATGATCGGGCGCAAGCCAACGCGCGATGGCTGGAAGGGAAAGCGTGCGCTTTCGTGCCAGTTCCGCCAGCGTGATTCTGTCGCCCCTCCCCTCAAAATATGTCGCGACCTGATCAGAGACTGTTGGCGATAGAGGCTCAGCCGCACCTTTGAGGATGACCAGGATGCGGTCTTTGAGGGCGGCCAGGATGATGCCAGAGGAGCCGCAAGGGACCGAATTCAGGACGTTTGCCGCCCGCGCGATCACTTCGGGATATGCGGAGCCACCGATGCTCGCCAGCACATCCCATGCCGACCTGCAGGTGGCGTTGTTTTCCGACTGCGTGTAGCCGAGCAACTTTGCGACCACGCCGGCGCGATCTTGCGGCGAAAGCGAACCCCATTCCTCACTTGAGATAGAGGAGAATCCGTTTGCGATCGCTTGCTCGGTCAGAATATCGACCGCAGTCAAGTCCTTCAGAAGGCGGAATCGATAGGCCAAGGTCGAACTTGTGTTGTAGATCTTCTGAAACGGCGACGACGACAAGACCACGATCGAGTGGTCCTCCTGGAGGAATGCACCTTGACGGTAGGGCGGTTCCGGAAGCGCAGCGTCGCTCCGCCAGCTGCCGTCGCGCGGGTTCCATATCGCAGTCGTGCGCTTCCCAGCCTGCCCATCCGCAGCCAGACCTCCAATGATGAGAACGCGCCCGTCTTCCAGCAACGTGGCAGTATGAAAAGAGCGTGGGCCGCCAGGCATGGTGCCAGCGCTGCTCCAGGTGCCGAGCGGCGATGGCCGTGGAGTCCAGACCTCGGCGCGATCAATGGGGCCGACCCATGGTGCCCAGACGCCGGGGCGATCAATGGGGCTGTTCCCCGCGCTCACTCCGCCCGTCACGAGGATTCTTCCGTCCGGCAGCAGCGTCGCGGTATGCCCGTACCTTCCCTCGTGCATCGAGGCAAGATGCCGCCATGCCTGCTCGCCGTGAGGGAGAATCTCTACGGACGAGAGACCCGTTCCCGACATTTCACCGCCAATGACTATGACGTCACCTGCGTCGGTCACCAGGGCTGCGGGCTCGGAGCGAGCATCTTCCAGCGAAGGCGCCTGCTGCCAGGACGGTGTTAGCATGCCCCAAAGTTTGCCGTCACCACTCGTTTGCGCGGGTTTCAGCGACTCGACGGAGCGGAGCGCCGGAAATGAATTGCCCGACATCGGACCCACGCCGCCGATGACGAGGATGCGACCATCGGGCAGCGTGACCGAGGCGTGTTTGGCGCGTGGAACCTCGAGGTGCGGGGCCTCGGTCCAAGCCTCAGCTCCGAGGCTCCATCGGTAAACGAACGGTTTCGGCCTTGCGTTGACGCTGGTAAAGCGCGGATCACCGAAATACCCACGTCCACCCGAAAGATAGATTGAACCGTCAGGACCCTGGACCAGAGCTGACTGCACGGTCTCGGTCGGCGGCTGGGGAAGCGGAACAATCTTGCCATCCGACGCGACCCACCGACCAATACAGCGGCCGCGCTTGAAGATCGCGTCGCCGCGCGGAAGCACCACGCTCCGTTGATCAAAAAATGTCCCGCAAGCCTCCCGATCTCGGTCCGCCAGATCGCGCGGCTCTCCGCCGGTATCTGCGTTGGCTTCGAGAAGCGCGAACCCGAAGAAAAATAGCGTCAGCCACGCGCGGCAGAGGCCTTTCGTGATGGCCTGCATCGAAGCGGGGCATGCACCGAGCTTCAAATTATGCCGCGGCCGCGCGGACTGCGTTGGGCCATCAAGCGCAAGCGTGGGTGCGATGTTTGGAAGGCCGCGGTCATCGGTGGTCCCCACGAGTTGGGAATTGCAGCACGCCGGGCCGGCTGTTGCAATCCGGAATGGGATCCACTCTATTCCTACTGTGTCCCGCAATCCCGCAAAAGCGCCGATCAACTGTGGCAAAGCAGCGGCAAATTGGGCAGGGATGCGAGATTTGGTGCGATCAGAAACGGGCGCTTGTGGAAATTTTGACGCAACGCAGCGCATAGCCGATTCGCGCAGCTAAGTGGGTGCGTGCGCACGATTTGCACACGCCGCGTCGCAACCGATTGATGTTGATGTGGGATTTCCGGAGCGACTGGTCATTTTATCGTCATGCGAGCACGACCGCGTTCGCGCGATTGCGCTTCAGCGACGGCGCGGTAGCACCACGTCGACCCGGGCGTCCGGACCGGTCGGCGCACAGAACGGTCATTCCGCTGGGAACATCGAGAGCAGGAACCGCGCTTGGTGGCCTCCACTTTGCCGCGTGTCGGCCACTAGGACACGCGCGGCCTAATCCTCAAGCGCGGGAAAGTTCCGTAAAAAGTCGGAAGCCCTTGGCTGATCGCGCACGCTTTCATCCTTTCGAATCGCGCCATCGCGGAACACAATTACGCGCTTTGCGAACTGGGCGACATCCTGCTCGTGCGTGACCATGACGACGGTAAGACCCCCGTCGTTCAACCGCTGAAAGATCTCCATGATCTCGACCGAAGTGCGGGTGTCGAGATTTCCAGTCGGCTCATCGGCGAGAAGAATGGACGGCTCGTTGACCAATGCCCGGGCGATGGCGACCCGCTGTTGCTGCCCACCGGACATCTGAGACGGGTAGTGCAGCGCTCGATCAGCAAGCCCAACCATCGACAAGGCATTCGACGCGCGTTTATGGCGTTCGGCCTTGTCGATCTTCGTGTAGAGCGTAGGAAGCTCGGCGTTCTCAAGCGCAGTCGTGCGGGCCAGCAAGTTGAACCCCTGAAACACGAAACCGATTTTTTGGTTTCGGATCAGTGCAAGCGCGTGTTTGTCGAGCTCGGCTACGTCAGCGCCTTCCAGCAAATAGCGTCCGGAAGTCGGGCGATCGAGGCAGCCAAGCAGGTGCATGAACGTGGACTTGCCACTGCCGCTGGCACCCATGATCGCCACGAATTCGCCAAAGTCGATGGAGGTCGTGATGCCGCGTAATGCATGAACTTTCGTCTCGCCAAGGGAATAATATTTGTGCACACCTTCGACGCAGATCAGCCCTGGTCCGGAATGCTCACGCGTCGCTTCGAGTTGAAGTGCCAACGTCATTACCACCTCGCGCTGGTGCCCAGGCACAGTGAAACCTTCTCAGCCTATTTCTTTGGGGGCCCACCCACGCTAGATCCTGCGCTTGACTGACCCTTCGCAACTAGCGCACCAGTAACAACCTGCTCCCCTTCCTTTAGCTCACCCCGCACGGTATCGACCACGGCACTATAGGCATGGTCGGTGATTCCGACGACGATTTGTACCGGCTCGATGGAGTCATCCGCGTGCAGCTTCCAGACGACGACACTCGTTCTCGACCCCCGCGCAGGGCCAGCCGTCATAGCGCCCGACGGTGTCCGTTCAACTGGCCGTAAGGTCCCGTTGTCTGCGCCGACCGGACGAGTTGCCACGCCTCCAGTTCCGGAGTCGATTTCGTCGGCGCCAATGCCGTAGCGACGGTAAAGCGTCCGCATCTCGTCCGGCGCAAGCTGCGGCTTGTACCGAAGTGCGCCATTGGCGATCTTCAGGACGTTTTGCGCGGTGTCCACCGGAATCGTGACATAGGCCGTCATTCCCGGAAACAGCTTCAGCTCGGGATTGTCGAAGTTGACGATCGCGTCGTAGGTGACTACGTTTTGCACCGTGGTCGGATTCATCCTGACTTGGCTCACGACGCCGCCAAAGGTTTCCTTCGGGTACGCGTCGACCTTGAACACCACCGGCCGGCCCACCTTGACGCTGCCCACGTCGGATTCGTCGGTCTTGGCGTAGACCTGCATCTTCGTCAGGTCCTGTGCAATCGTGAACAAGGTCGGCGCTTGCAACGACGCGGCGACGGTCTGGCCCACGTCGACGTTGCGAGCCACGACGGTCCCGTCAATGGGTGATCGGATCACTGTGTAATCTAGATTGGTACGCGCCACGGAGACGGCGGCCGCTTTCTGGCTCACCTGCGCTTCAGCCTGGGTGATCGCTGCGGCAGCCGCTTTGACCGAGGCGTCGGCGGACTCGTAATTGGCCTTGGCGAGATCAAGAGCCTGCTTGCTCACACTATCCTGCGCCATGAGCACGATCGCGCGGTCGTAGTCGGCTTTCGTTTGAACATCCGTGGCCCGGGCTTTGTCCAGATTTGCGCGCGCGGCGACGACGTTGGCCTTGGTGCTTTCCAAATCGGCAGCGGCCTGCAGCAGCGCTCCCTGGAACAACGCCGGGTCAATGACCGCGATCACATCGCCCTTGTGGACCCGCGAGTTGAAATCAGCGCCGAGCTTGGCAATCGTTCCCGATACCTGCGACCCAACAAGAACCGTCGTGACAGCATTGATGGTTCCGGTGACATCGACCACATTCCGGATCGTGCCACGTTCCACCTTGGCGGTGAAGTACTGCGGTTGATCCTTGCGGGTGAGGGCGAAGTTGGCGAACAATCCGAGCGCGATCGCGATGGCCAATAGAATCAGCCAGGCGCGCTTGTTTTTCATAAGCTTTCCCCGATGGTCCTCAGCCACGTAAACGCGGAAGTGCAGCACTCACCCCGGAATTCACTCGTACCGAAGGGCCTCAATAGGATCCATCAGTGCCGCTTTCCGCGCAGGGTAATAGCCGAAGAACACGCCTACCGCAACCGAGAACATCGCAGCAATTAGCACTGCTCCGATCGAAACCTGCATGGGCCAGTGCAGCGTCCGACCGACCAGTATCGAGCCGAAGATCCCCAGCAGCACTCCCGCCAGCCCGCCGACCAGGCTCAGCATGATCGATTCACCAAGGAACTGAAGTTGAACGGCCTCTTCGGTAGCGCCCACGGCCAAACGGACACCGATTTCGCGGGTTCGTTCCGTGACCGAGACCAACATCACATTCATGATTCCGATTCCTCCAACCAGCAGGGAGATCGACGCGATGGCCACCAGAAGGATGGTCAGCGTCCGGCTGGCTGCCAGTTGGGCCTGAATGATGTCTTCGGGGTTGCGGATGTTGAAATCGTCTTCTTCTTCGGGCCGCAGGTGATGCCGATCCCGGAGCAGCGCCGCAACCTGCTGGCCGGCGAGCTTGACTGCGTCCGGCGACACCGCGGAGCACAGTATGTCGTCGAGCCAAGCTATGCCTTTCAGTTTCTTCTGCACGGTGGTATAGGGCATGATGATCGTATCGTCCTGATCCTGCCCGGATACCGACAGCCCTTTGGGTAGAAGCGTAGCCACTACGGTGCAAGGAAGACCTTTGACGCGTATCACGTTGCCAATCGGGTCCTCGCCACCAAAAAGCTGGTCGCGCACGGTTTTGCCGATCACACAAACGTCGGCGGCCCGGTCCACGTCGTCTTGCGTGAACTCGGCGCCCTGTTGGACGAACCACCGTTTGATGTCGAAATACTCGGGCGATACCCCACGGTAAGTCGTGAACCAGTTCTGATTGCCGTAGATGATCTGGACCTGGCCATCTACGTTGGGTGACACGCTCTTGATGACCGGCACCTGCGCCTTGATCGCAACCGCGTCGGCAAGCGTCAACGACTTGGTCCCGTGCGTGCCGGTGCGAACCCCGTTTACGGCGCGTCCTCCGGCTTCGATCCAGACAAAATTATCGCCCAGGTTGTTGAGCTGTTGCTCCACCTGGGCTTGACCCGCGTTGCCTATCGCCACAACGCAAATAACGGCGCCTATCCCGATGGTTATACCGAGGACCGTCAATGCGCTGCGCATCTTGTTTCGAAGCAACGCAATTGACGCCGACCGAAGCAACGCGCCGTAATTCACAGTCTTTGCTGAGATGTGGACACTGTATTTCCCCGACACATCGAGAAGTCTTCAAATGATACTCCCCCAGGTCACAACCGGCCGGAGTCGAAGGAATTGATTCCCTGCCGCTGAGTTGTAGGGCTAATAATGGCCTGAGCATCTGCCGTCGGCCGACAAGCACCAGTCAACGAGTGCTATCGAGCGCGATGCGCTACGACCGCAGCTGGCGGTCTGTGTGAACGCTGTCGCGGAAAACTCAGCAATTCGAAGGCCCGTCAGTCGAAACAGTCAAATGGTCCACCGATTGCCCTGCAAATCGCATCTCACATTCGCGTGCTAGCAAAATCGCGCGTGCCCCATCGCGGCACCGCGTACGAACTTCTAGGTTTTTGTGTACCCCGACTCCTTCTGACTCCGGATTGCGAGCACAAAGACCGTATCAAGTTCTGCAACGTATCGATACAGCGCGACATAACCACGTGCACGGCGTCCGATCACAAGTTCTCTAAGGTCTGCTCGGGTAGATCGACCGATCAGCGGATTGCGTTCCAGCACATCGATCGCCTTTATGATGTCTTCGATAGGTGATGGCGCGTCCGACCCCTGATGCGCAAGGAGATGCTCCAGGATGCGATCGAGATCGTCCCCGACCTCCGGTGCGAGCTCGATACGCGACATGACTAGCGCGCAAGCGTTCGCGACTTCGGTCGGGCAATCTTGTTGCCGGTCAGCCGACGCTCCAGATAGCGACGCATTTCACTCCACGACACTGTCTTGCCGGAGGCGACAATCTCGGCGTATCGCCGCTCGGCCGTATTCTGGAACTCCCCTCGGCGCTCTTCCTGTTCAGCCTTCTCCGCTATCGCTTCCAGGATGAAACTGTGCGCGGTCGTTCCAGCCCGTTCTGCCGCGCGAGCAATGCGCTCCTTGAGATCCTGTGGCAGGCGAATGGTGGTTGTGGACATCGCAAAGCTCCATGTGAAAGCATGAACTGTAGCACAGTTGTGCTACTTCGCGATTCCGACGACAGACCCTTGGCTATAGCCCGCCGCCCCACCGATACTGCCAGGCCACGCCCACCAGATCGTAGTTGTTGCCGGTGCGCGCCGACACGCCCTTGCTCGCGTAGAACTTGATCGAATTCAACCGATTGACCGGCAGCGCCAAGGTCGTGCCGATTCGCCAGTTCTGCTGCAGGTCGCTGTTCAGGTCGCCATTGAGGGACGTGCGGCCGCCGGCGAAATACGTGGCATCGAGCGAACCCCAGATCCCCGAGCGAAAAGCGTAGATCACGTGGCCCTGCAGCGAATAGAGCGGATCCCGGGAAATTCTGTTGCCGCCAAAAAAATCGTCGTTGTTGGTGAAGTACGTCACCGCTGCCGTGGCCTCAAGCGTCCACGATCCGAGGGCCTTGGAGAACCCGACTTCCGGCTTGAATGCCCAGCGGTTGGTAGCGTTGTTGACGAGCTTGGTATCGTCGTACTGGCCCCACGGCGTCACCACGCGGAAGCTGGCGCCGATGATCAGGTCCTGCTCCCAATCGGCGAACTCCTTCAGCGAGAGCGCGGGCGCCCCGTAGAGGTTGACCGACAGGCGAAATGCGGAATTGCTGAATCCCGCCACGTCCCGCCGTACAGGTTGCCCCATGTAGTTGGCGGTTCCCGAGAGAAAGGCATAGGGAACCACCGCGTCGAACTTGGCGGACATCCCCCACAAATCCAGCACTCTCGCGTACCCGACGACCAGGTTGGATGTACTGATGTGGGCATCGGTGATGGGCAACTGGTCGACCGACAGGCCGCCCTTTGTGTACGCATAGGCGGCGATCAGGAAGTTGACGCCGATCGGCGCATTGGAATAGGCGCGCGGCTCGATGTCCTGCGCTGCCGCGCCCGAAGCCAAGGTCGCGCAGACCAGCGCGACGAGCACGGCCGCGCGCATGACGCGGTCGCCTAGCTGCAGGCGCCGCCGAGCAGCCCCGACTTGATTTCGGGGTTCGGCGGATCGGCGCCAAGCCAGATTGCCAGAAGCGCCTTTGCGAAATCGTCGCCCTTGATCGTTCCCTTCACCGCGCCGTTCATGCTGACCTCGACACCGGTGCCAGGCTTGCTGACGAACGTCACTTTGTCGCCGGACTTGACGTCGATCATCCACGTGTTGAGCGTCGCGATGCGATCCTTCAGCGCGGGCATATGGTCCTTGGAATTCTTTTCGAATCCTTCGATCCACCCCTTGCGAATGTCGTCCGCGCCTACGCTTCGGACGAACTGCAGAACCATTTCGCTCGGAACCGGCGATGCCAGCAGAGTGTTCGCGTCGCTCGACGTCTTGGTCACGTACAACCCGGCCACGTAGACGTTGATCTTGAGCATCGTCGCCTGGCGCAGACCCACGCCGTTCAGCGACAGGCTGGTGCCGTCGACCTGCATCTGGTCGGGGAAGTTGACGCCTTTGCATTCCTTGCCTTGCGCCACGCCGACACCCAGCACCGAAGCGACAAGTAACGGAACAAGCATTCGTTTCGCGGATGATTTCATCGTTTCTCCCATGGGAACTAGTGAGGCGCGCCGGCCGCATTTCCGGCGCCGGCCGGCGGAGGAGGCACGATCGTCGCGCCGAGATCCTTCAGCAGCCGCTGGAACTCCGGATTGGCGAGAATGATCGTTCCCGCCGCCGCGCGCAATCGATCGACGGCCTCGGGCGGCAGGACGAACGAGGTCGGCTGCTGATTGAGGTATTCGCGCTCGGCGCTGTCCTTGACCTGCGCAAAGGACACGTCGATGGGATAGACCTCCGCTAGCGGCGGGTGTACCACGGCACAAATGGGGGAATCCTTGCCTGCATCGCACCCTGCCAGCCTGCGCAGCTCCCGCTGCTCGCTCCACCGTGAGGCGATGTCCTTCAACTGCTCGACGGCCTCGTAGGAATAGTGATCGATCGGAACGCCGGTGGCCTTGAGCAGGATGTCGAATGTTCCTGGTGGGCTTTCGTGTTCATCCCAGTTGGTGGGGGGCGACGACAGCGAATTGACGACGAAGATGACGACCTTCTTCACGTGGCCGAGTGGCGTCGGCAGGCCCTTTTCGTGCAGCGCTTCCATCAATTCCAGCACGTCGAGCACGCCCCGCATGCCGAGGTTGTCGGAAACGCCGCCATCGACCAGATGGATGTAGGGGCGATGAGCGCCGTCGGCATACGGTTCGGTATCCCTCAACTCGCGTATGGCGCGGGCGGCCGGGCGAGGCGGATTCGGATTCTGGATAAAGAGCTTCGCCCAGCCCGGAATTTGATAGTTGCAGGTGCCGCCGTAGTTGTTGATCGTGACCGGCGACAGTACGACGGGAACCGCAGACGACGCGGCAGCGGCGCGGGACAGCTTCACCGCATTCAGGTCCGAACACATGATGTTCCACAGGTTCTGGTTGAAGGGCATTCGTCCGCCCGTCGAGATATCGGTCGCCGACGCAATGATGAACGGGCCGTTGCCGCGGTCGAGGTCGCCGAACGTCGCGTTGTTGAACAGGATCTCGTCGTAATAGTCGGCCGCCAGTTCGGAGCGGCCCCAAGCCGTCGACGACAGTTTTCCCCAATTGAATGGGTTGACGGATCGGGCCAGGAGTTCGCCCTGCACGTCGCGCTTGAGGAATCGCTGCTCGTAGTCGTCAAACAGCTTGTCGCCGTAGAGGCCGTAGGCCAGCGCAGTGAAGCTCCCGCCCGACACGCCGGTGATCACGTCGACGCCTTGGATGAGCCGGATCTTGTTGCCCTTCGGGCCGATCGCCTCGGTACGCCGAAGGAACTCGAGAACGCCGTAGGAGAACGCCGCGGCCCGCGTTCCGCCGCCCGAGAACGCAAGAATGACCAGAACTTCGTTGCTCTTGTAACTCTGAAGTTCGGATTTCTGCATGTACGCCTGGAACGTGTAACCCTTTTCCAGGCTGGCCTCCGCGAGCGGCGGGTTGACGGGCCTCGTCGCGCAACCGCCGAGCGCCACGAGCGCGGCGAGCGCCACAGGCCAGAACATCCGAAATCCACTCATGCACCCCCCGTCGTTTTCACGCGCGCCCGGCCGACGAGTCGCGACCACCGTCGGCCCGTACCGCTCACCAGCGGAAAGTCGCGCCGATCATCGGGCCGTTGAAGTTCAGCGACTCGATCTGCTTGCTCGACTTGTTGTCCCAGGCCAGATAGCGCCACATGGCGATGACATCGCCCCACTGGTACGAATAGCTGACGCCGGCCGCGGCCTGCCAGGTGAGTTGTGTCTGACCGGTGCCGACATCGAGGTAGAACGGAAGGTTCCAGCGGCGATCGTCCGACAGATTGAAGCGCCCCTTGAGGCCGACGATGCCATCCCAGACGTCGCCGCTGAGCTTCTTGCTTCCACTGCGGCCCGACTCGGGAATTGGACCAAGTTCGCCCTGGAACGACCAGCCCAGCGTCGGCTTGACACCCAGCATCCGCGCGCCGCCGAGCGCGTCCACCGTCCACGTCTTCGGGTCCGAAACCAGTCGGTACTCGCCGGCAATCGTCCAAACGAAGCCCTTGAGGTCGAGGTTCAGGTCCGCCGTGGTGCTGGCCGGGATGCCTTCATGGCCGAGGTTGAAGTCGCGCGTTTGCGATTTGGACCCGCCGACATCGAGGTACAGGACGTCGGTGAACATGCCCCACTGGCCGTTGTGCGCATCGAACGCGCCCATGAACGTCATCTTGAGATGGCTGAGCAGCGTGTTGGCGTCGACGTTGATGGAGGATCCACCCGTATCTACTGGAAAATTCAGTTTGCCCCCGATCGAAGGCAGAAAGCCGTAGATGGTCGCGGCGAATTGCCATTTCCCGGTGTCCCAGGTTGTCGGCGTTGTCGAGGGCGGTGCCGTCTGGGCTGCCGCATGCATTGGCGCGAGCGCACCAGCGGCAGCAAATAGGATCGTCGCTATGCGAATCGCGATTGCGGTTGTTCTCATCAAAACGCTCCTGCTCCGGTAATGTGAAGTGAGGATGGCGGCGGCCTAAGTGCCGGCATGTTGCGCAAAAGTCAGGGCGCGTTAACCACCTGGTAATAGACGCCGTTCGCGCCATACGCCGGCTGGAACCATGTGTTGCCGTTGAGGTAATACGTCTGGCCGTTCTTGTTGACCATGATCGAGCCGGCCGGCACCGCGGCGTAGTTGACGCCCATCGCATACGTTCCCGCTGCGGGCGCGCTTGCGGCCGCTGCACCGGTGGCGACGCCGGCGCTGTAGGCGGCGCTGGTCGCCGCGGCCGTGTTGGCGCTTCCGGTCGCCACTCCCGCAGCATAGGCGTTAGACGTCGCGGCCGCCGTGTTTGCGGAAGCAACTGCGGCACCCGCGGCCACACCGACGACGGCACCCGCTGCAGCCGCGCAACCGTAGCATCCGGACGCGTAGTAAGGCACGGCAACCGGCGGATGATAGGCCGTCGGATACGTTCCGTACGCCGGCGGGTGATAGGCGGTGGTTCCATACGCGGTGGTGTGCTCGGCACCCGCGCCGTATGCGCCTGCGGTGCTGCCGCCGTACACGTTGGTGTGCTCGGTGCCGCCGCCCTCGGCATGCGCCGTGCTGCCGCCGTATGTGTTGGTGTGCTCGGTGCCCTCGCCCGCCTCGTGCGTCGAGCTGCCTCCGTATCGATTTTCGTGGCTGGTCGATCCATACGAGTGGCTCGTGCTGCCTCCCGCACGATTGGCGGAAGACCAGGCCTCCGCTGGCCCGGTCCACAACGCTGCGGCGCCGACAACCACTGCGGTGACGGCAAATATCGTCTTCATCGCTGACCTCCGGATCATGGTGACTTTGCCTGCGGTTTTGCTGCCGGCGCCTTGGCGGGCGCCATCTTGACCAAGGGCTTCAGTCCCGCCGGCGCGGTCGTAGGATTCTTGAAAGCAATGTGCGGCGCAGCCAGCGCCTTCGGCGACGTGAACACTTCCGGCGCGAACTGCGAATCGAGCTTCCAGTTCGAAAGCTCGAGCTCATTGCGCGACTGCAAGGGATCCGCGGCGTAGACCGCACGTACCCGCCGCGGCAGCTTGTCGTCGACGCCAATCCAGATCTGCAGGAACACGTCCTTGTTGGCCCACGCCACCATGTCGGTCTTGACGCCCCCGACCACCGAAGACGGGCCGATGTAGAACGCGAGAATCGCTCCGTCGGTCAACGCGACGTAGGGGTCGGCGACGAGCAGGTCGGTGAATGGGAAGAAGGTGGCCGTCGTGTTATAGGCCTTCATCAACGCCGCGTCGATCGTCGGCGGCGCGTCGGCCACCGCAACCAGATTCTCAGCGGGCGCATAGGCCATCATCGTCTTGCCGTCGTAGTAGAACTCGGACGCGGGACCGTCGCCGGGCATCACGATCTTGAGCTTGTCCGGGCGCTGCATCGTGACGTCGTAGCGCATCGTGTAGACAATCGGCGGCCCCAGCTTGCTCGGGAATTCATAGCCGACCGTTGCCGTAAACGACATCGACTTGGCCGCCGCGAGCCGGGCGCTCGTGGCCTTGAGCAGGTCCATCGCCTTGGGTTCGAGGATCAGCTTGAATGCCTCTGGCGCCGGCTTCTTGGCCGCTTTCGGCGCCTTGGTGGCCTTTGCGGCGGGCGCGGCTGGCGCAGGCGCCGGGGCCTGAGCTACGGCCGACGCGGCGACGAGCAAGCCCGCCGCGAGCGCGAGAACTCTGGCGCGCCATCCGGCCCAACGTGATCCGTTCGTCATCGTCGGCCTCGCCAGGATTATCACGGAATCATTCCGCATTCGAACATCTTGTTCACGATCGGGCCGGAGACCTTGTTGAAGAACGCCTGGCGCATTTGCGGGTCGCTCTTGAGGAACCCGATCACGCGCTGCTCTTCCTCGGATTTCGGCTGACTCTTCTGCTGCCAGAGCTGCTCGCAGCTGGCGGACTGGTATTTCTGCACCACCTTGTCGGCGACGCGGTCCATGATCGGGAACTGCGCGATCGCGATGCCCGCAAAAAGCGCAACAGGTATAGCGGCTAACAGCCAGAAACGCTTGCTCATGAAATATCTCCTTTGACTGAGTTTGGTTAGCTTCCTAATTCGTGCCCCGCTACCGCGCCGTTGTGCCATGGCGCCCTTCGTCTACTCGCTCATTTTATTATTCCGCATCGCCTCCTGCAGCTTCTTGATGTCTTCAGGCGACAACTGCGGGCGGTCGATCTTGATTGTCAGCTTGTTGAACTTCGCGGTCAGCGGGAACGGTGGCAGGTAGTCGGCATCGTTGACGCCAGTGAGCGTGTCCGAGCCGATGTCGAAGGACTCGTCCCACTGCAGGATCATCGGCAGCGTCTTCTCCATCCGCTTGGTTGCGACTTCCTTGCCATCCACCTTCAGCGTGCCGGTGCCGGGGCGGCCGAGGCCGCTGAAGCTGTTGAACGCGAGCGTACCGGCGCCGATGCCCTCGTACTTGAAGTCAAATTCCACCGTGTGCCGTCCCGGCGCTAGCGCGTCGGGCGCGTCCCACTTGAGGCGCTCGAGGTCGACCATGTTCCAGAGAAACACCGGCTTGCCCTTCAGAATGTAGAAGCCGTAGCCGCCGAAGCGCCCGCCCGAGGTCAGGATCATCCCCTCGGCGCCGCCCTGCGGTACCTCGATGTCGGCGCTGATCGTGTACGAGGAATCAAGCAGGAACGGCGAGTCGCCCTGCGGCAGGCCGACCATCGGACGCGTGTAGACGAACTCGGTGCGCCCAGCAGTGATGTTCGGCCGTGGCGCGACGATGCGCGCTCCCACCGATGCATCCATCGGGAAGACCTGGTACTTCTTGGCTTCCGCAATGAACTTCTGCCGCATCTCCTTCACCTTCTGCGGGTTCTGCGCCGCGATGTCGTCGACCTGGCTGAAGTCCTTGTTGAGGTTGTAGAGCTGGAAGACCTGGTTGTTCAGCGGATCCGGGTTCGCCGGCCCGAACGCCTGCCACGGCGCTCGATTGACCTTCGTGCTCAACATCCAGCCGTCCTCATAGAGCGCCCACTGGCCCATCATCTCGAAGTACTGCGTCTTGTGCCGCGACGACATCTTCGCGTTCGTCGCGTCAAAGGTGTAAGCGAAGCTCGTGCCCTCGATCGGCGCCTGCTTGATGCCATCGACCGATCCGGGCGCATGGATGCCGGCGGCTTCGAGGATCGTCGGCACGACATCGATCACGTGGACGAATTGCTCGCGCATGCCCCCCTTGTCCTTGATGCGCGCCGGCCACGACACCACCATGTTCTGGTTGATGCCGCCCAGCCTGGACGCGTTCTGCTTGAACCAGTCGAAAGGCGTGTCGAACGCCCACGACCAGCCGGCCGACATGTGGTTGTACGTCCGATCGGTGCCCCACACGTCGTAGAACTTCATCTGGACGTCGACGGGCATTTCCGAGATGCCGTTGAAGAACGCGACTTCGTTGGGCGTGCCCAGCGGCCCGCCCTCGGCGCTGGTGCCGTTGTCACCGTTGATGTAGATGACGAGCGTGTTGTCGAGCTTGCCCAAGTCTTGGAACGCCTGGATCACGCGGCCGATCTCGTGGTCGTTGTAGGCGGCATAGGCGGCGAAGACATCGACCTGCCGAATGAAGAGCTTCTTCTCCTCCGCGCTCAACTGGTCCCACGGCTTCAGCATGTCGTTGGGCCAGGGCGCCAACTTCGCATCCTTGGGGATCACGCCGAGCCGCTTCTGGTTCTCGAAGATCCGCTCGCGCAGCTTGTTGTAGCCGTCGTCGAAGAGGTGCATCGCGCTGATCTTGTCCACCCACTCCTTCGTCGGGTGGTGCGGCGCGTGCGTCGCACCGGGGGCGTACTTGATGAAGATCGGCTTCCCGGGATCGGTCTGATGAATTCGCGTCATCCAGTCGATGGCCTCGTCCGCCATGCCCGTGACGAGGTTCCAGCCCGGCTTGCCCAGGAACGGGTAGATCTGCGTGGTGTTGCGGAAGAGGTTCGGCTCCCACTGATTGGCGTCGCCGCCGACGAAGCCGTAGAAGTACTCGAAGCCCATGCCGGTCGGCCATTGGTCGAACGGACCGACCTGGCTGGCCGCGAACGCCGGCGTGTTGTGGTCCTTGCCGAACCACGATGTCGAATAGCCGTTATCGAGCAGGATGCGGCCAATCGTCGCCTTGTCCTTGCCGATGATGCTGTTGTAGCCGGGAAAGCCCGTGGACTGCTCGGAGATCACGCCGAAGCCCACCGAATGATGGTTGCGTCCGGTGATCAGTGCGGCGCGCGTCGGCGAGCACAGCGCGGTGGAAAAGACGCGGTTGTAGCGCAGTCCCTCGCTCGCGATCCGGTCCATCGTGGGCGTCGGGATCACGCCGCCGAAGGTGCTCGGCACACCGAAACCGGCGTCGTCGGTGATGATCAAGAGCACGTTCGGCGCGCCTTTCGGCGGCACGACGCGTGGCGCCCACCAAGGCTTCGACTGCAGGGCGTCATCCTTGATCACGCCGCCGAACTTGGGATCAGGCGGCGGGAGCTGCTTGCCGCTGATCGTCGTCGTGGCGCCGGGTGAACCCGGAATACCAGTGACTTGCTGCGCCGGGGTTACCCCCGAGCCAAGCGCGGCAATCGCAATCGCTGCCGCCAATATCAAATGATTTCTCAAGTTACCTTCCTCGCTTGGACGCGCCGAATTTTCGCCGTGGCTGACGCGGAACGGGCCAACATACATGCAAGCTCCCGCCTGCCTTCTGACATGCATCAAATTTCGTGCACTCCTGGGAGGATACGTGCCCGGCCGACTCACGATCGCAAGGAGGCCGGCTGGAGCGGCCACCAAGGGCTATTATCCTCCGGAAATTCCCCAAGGAGGCCCTTATGCGACTCGAAGGAAGCTGCCACTGCGGCGCTGTCCGGTTCCGCGTGGAATCGCACACGCCCTATCCGTACATGCGATGCTACTGCTCGATCTGCCGCAAGACGCAGGGCGGCGGCGGCTACGCGATCAACATCATGGGCGAGGCGAAGACACTGCAGGTACGCGGCGCCGCGAATGTGTCGACCTATCGCGCGCGAATCAAGGAGCCCGGCGACAAGCGCAAGCGGATGTCGCCGGCACGCCGGCACTTCTGCGGGAAGTGCGGCAGCGCGCTGTGGGTGGCGGACCCGCGCTGGCCGGAATGGGTCTATCCGTTTGCCTCGGCCATCGACACGCCGCTGCCGAAGCCGCCGGAGGAGGTCGAGCTGATGCTGAACTACGCACCGAAATGGGCCGACGTGCCCTCGGGCCGTGGCCACACGCACTTTGGCGAGTATCCGCGCGAAGGCATCGCCGAATGGCACGAAAAGCGCGGGCTGACCGTCCCTTAAGGAGCGGTCAGCCGCTACCGCCGCGCGCAGCCTAGTGCGTGATCAGGCACGTGCCGCCGTCGACCTTGAAGTTCTGCGTAATCGTGCTCGTGCTGGTGCCGTTCGCGTCCTTGGTCGTCTTCTTGACGGTCAGCTTGGCGTTGGCCCCGTCGACGTCGAGGACGCCGTTGGCCTTGATGTCGGCCGCGTAGGCTTCCTCGGTCTGCGACATGTCCTTCATCATGCCTGTCATCATCGTGCGATCCTTCGCGGGCATCGCCTTCCACTGATCCTGCATTTCCTTGGTCGTCAGCTTGTTGGCGTCTTCCATCTTGCCCGCATGCACAAGCCCCATCTGCTTGACGGACACCTTGCCGCACGGATTGTCGAGGATGGCCGCGCCCTTGATCGTCGTGGCCGCAAAGGCGGAACCCGACACGGTGAGGGCAAGCGCAGCGCTGGCGAGAAAGGCAATGGTCTTCAATGGATTCTCCCTTGATTGCGTTGTTGTGGAAACGGCGGGGTCGAAGTCTATGCCTCCTGCCTGAGTAGTCAACCCGGACCGCCCTGGGGGCGCGGTAATATGAGGCCCTCGGCGAAGCCCAATTTCGAGCCCATCACGACGATGTCTGCGTCCAGCGCCGAACGCGCGGTACCGTATCTGGCCCGCATCCTCCAGTATCACCTGCTCTCCGATCCGGAGTCGCCGTTCTGGACCGCCGAGGGCAGCGCGCTGTTCGCCGACGTCTCGGGCTTCACGAACCTGTCCGAGCAACTCGCGCGCAAGGGGCGCGAGGGCGCGGAACAGATCACCGAGACTATCGGCGGCAGCTTCGCATCGATCCTGAAGGTCGCCTACGAGAACGGCGCCAGCCTGCTCAAGTTCGGTGGCGACGCACTGCTGCTCTGGTTCCATGGCGATGACCACGCGGCGCGCGCCTGTGCCGCCGCGGTGCGCATGCGACGCACACTTGACGACGTGGGAAGGATCGAACTGCCCGGCGCGAAAGTGACGCTGCAGATGGCGCAGGGCGTGCACTCCGGCAGCTTTCACTTCTTCGCCGTCGGCACTTCGCACCTGGAGATGCTGCCGACCGGCCCCGCGTGGACACGCACGGTCGCCATGGAGCACGCGGCCGATGCCGGCGAGATCCTGGTCAGCGCGGAAACGGCTGCCCTTCTTCCCGGCGGTTGCCTGGGCGAAGCCAAGGCGCCCGGCATCCTGCTCTTGCGCGAGCCGCCGGGCCACGAGGAAACGATCCTGTACATACCGCGGCCGCAGATGCCGCCCGAGCCGCTGCTGCGTTGCCTGTCGCCCGCGATCCGCGCTCACGTGCTGGCCGGCGGCGGGACCTCCGAGCATCGTCCCGTGACGATTGCATTCATTCGCTTCGAAGGCACGGACGCGCTGATCGAGCAAGAAGGCGCGGCAGCGGCCGCCGATGCGCTGCATCGGATGGTGAGTGTCGTCGAAGCGGCGACGGAAGAGCATGGCGTGACTTTCTTGGGGTCCGACGTCGACGCGGATGGCGGCAAACTCATCCTGACCGCGGGCGCGCCCACCGCCACCGGCGACGACGAGGAGCGCATGCTGCTCGCGCTGCGCAAGATCGTCGAAGCCGATCTCGCGATTCCGCTGCGCATCGGCGTGCATCGCGGCGCCGTGTTTGCAGGCGACATCGGTCCCGCGTATCGCCGCACGTACACGGTCATGGGCGACGCCGTGAACCTGACGGCGCGGCTGATGGCCAAGGCCGAGCCAAAACACATCTACGCGACCGGAGACGTGCTCGAACGCTCGAATACGCTGTTCGACACTACCCAGCTCGAGCCCTTCACAGTGAAGGGCAAAGCCGAACCGGTCCGGGCATGGTCCGTAGGGCGCGCACAGGGCTCGAGGGCTCGGCAGGTAACGAGCCAGCGATTGCCGCTCACCGGCCGCAACACCGAATTGGGCGTGATCCGAAAGGCGTTCGCGAGCGCGCGTTCCGGTGAAGGTCGACTTATCGAAGTCATCGGAGACGCCGGGATCGGCAAGACGCGGCTGCTCGAAGCACTGCGAGATGCGGCGGCGGGATTCAACAAGCAGCACGCCACCTGCGAAGCCTATACGTCGTCAATCCCTTATGTAGTGTGGCGCGAGTTGCTGCGCGAGATGTTCGTTTTCGGCCGCGAGACGCCCGACGCACACATCCTGGAGCGAATCC
Organism: uncultured beta proteobacterium; assembly: GCA_963828045.1. GTDB lineage: Bacteria > Pseudomonadota > Gammaproteobacteria > Burkholderiales > Casimicrobiaceae > VBCG01. The sequence continues at coordinate 1,039,525 of CAWHCM010000002.1, forward strand.
GCGTCGAGGTGGCGACCAAGGCACCCGACCTCGCACCATGGATGCCGCTGCTCGCGGTTGTGTTCGATGTCGAGATGGCCGCCACACCCGAGGTCCTGGAGCTGGCGGAGAGCAATCGCCGCGCGAAGCTGCACGAAACCGTTGACCGGTTTCTCGCAGCCGTTGCGCCGGAGAAGCTGCTGCTCGAGATCGACGACGTGCATCACATGGACGAAGCCTCCGCTGAGTTGCTGGCGCACCTGACGGGCGGGCTCGCCGCCCGGCCGTGGCTGTTCGCGGTCGGGCGCCGCGCCTCAGGTACCGGATTTGAGTCGCGCGAGGCGCCAGAGGTAGTCCGCATCGAATTGAAGCCTCTTGCCGCTGCGGATGCGCTGCGGCTGGCGCAATTGGCGGCCGAGAAGACTCCACTCCCGGCGCACGCGCTCGAAGTCGTCGCCAAGCGATCGGGAGGGAATCCGCAATTCCTGCGCGACCTGGTGCGCTCCGCGATCGCGTCCGGCGGTGTCTCGGACCTGCCGGAGTCCGCAGAAGCGGCCACGATGACGCAGATCGACACGCTGACGCCGGAGGATCGCGCGCTGGTCCGTCGCGTCGCGGTGTTCGGCCTCACCTTCCACCCGCGGATGGTGTCGTGGCTCTATACCGAGGAAGATGGCCCGGCGCCCGATGCAACGGCGCTGGACAAGCTACGAGACTTGTTCGATGAGGAGCCGGACGGATACCTGCGCTTTCGCCAGACGCTGCTCCGCGACTCGGCTTATCAGGGTTTGCCGTTCAAGCTTCGGCGACAGCTTCACCGCGCCGTCGCGGCGCATATCGAAGAGGAGATGGATTTCCCGGAGGAAGCGGGGGCCATGCTGTCCCTGCACTACTTCGAGGCTGGCGAGTTCCCCTCCGCCTGGCGATATGCCACCGCGGCCGCGAAGCGAGCGGAAGACGTCTACGCGTACGTCGAGGCCGCCGGGCTCTATGCCCGCGCGATGGACGCGGGCGGAAAGATCCCGGACCTTCCGAAGCTGGAGATCGGGCGCACGCAGGAGTCGCTCGGCGATGCGTGGTTCCGGGCCGGCGAATACCGCAAGGCGCTAGACGCCTACTCCGCCGCGAAGGAGCAGGTTGCCGGCGAGCCGTTGCTCGAGGCCGTCCTGCTACTCAAGCTATCGCGCGTCGAGGAGAAACTCGGCCAATATCCGGAGGCGCTGCGCTGGGTCGACCGCGCCCGTGCCGCCCTCGAGGGCGTGCAGGGACACGAAGCGGACAGGCAGAATGCGAGGCTCAGCGCGTGGTACGCCGAAATGCTTCAGGCGCAGGGCCACACGGAAGAAGCGCTCAAATGGGCCGAGCAAGCGGCGCGCGAAGCCGAGGCTGTGGACGATCCCGAAGTCATGGGTGACGCGTACATGGTGATGGGGTGGGGCTACAGCGTGCTCGGCAAGGAAGGCGGCGAGGCGCTGATGCTGAAGTCGCTCGAGGCGCATCAGCGTTCGGGCAACCGTGTTCATCAGGCGAGCATCCTGTCCAACCTCGGAGCGGCATGCTACTGGGACGGCCGCTGGGACGACGCGATGGCCTACTACGAGCGCGGTCGCGACGAGCTGGTCAAGCTCGGCAGCCGGCTCCACGCGGCCGTCGCCTCGTTGAACATTGCCGAGATCCTGAGCGACCGCGGCGAACTCGCCGAGGCCGAATCGACGCTCCTGAAGACGGTGCCGGCGTGGAAGGCATCGGAGTACCACTACTTCCTCGGCTACTGCATCTGGATGCTGGGCCGCGTGTCGCTGCGCGGCAATAAGGTCGACGAGGCGCTTTCGCGATTCGCCGAGGCGCGCGCTCTCCTGACGGACGTCGGCGCCGAGCACGAAGTGCTGGACATCGACGCGCGGGTGGCGGAGTGCCACCTGCTGAAAGGCGAGCCCGACGCGGCGCTCGCGCGGGCCGACGAGATCCTTGCCAAGCCGGATTCGTCCGGGGCCATCGCGCGGTTGACGCCGATGCTCAATCGCGTCCGCGGATATGCCATGCTGATGCAAGGCGACCCCTTCGGTGCCCGCGATGCTTTCGACACGAGTCTCGCAGTTGCCCGCGAGCGCAAGGAACGCTTCGAGGTGGCGCTGACGCTGAATGCGCTGATCGAGCTCGACCGCCTCGAAGGCGTCGAGCCGCCGCAGGAGGTTGTCGAGGAGAGCCGCGCCGCAATCGCCAATCTCAAGATCCGTGCGCTGCCCGCGGCTCCCACCATCGGCTGAACCGTCCGGGAAAACGAAAAGCGGCCGCGAGGGCCGCCTTTCGATGATGCGGACGCAGACCGCGTCAACCTCCTCTGCGGATGATCGCCGGATCCTCGATGTCGGTGATCGTTGTCGAAAAGATCACGCATGTCGTCTGGCCACTCGCCGGGCTGCCCGTGCACTGGACGGCGGGAACGACAACCCAGACCTCGGCCGAAACGCATGCCGGAGCTCCTGCGGGCAGCGATGAAACGTCAAGCGCCGGCCCCAGGCAGGCCTGGGCCGCGACCGGACTGCTGCACGTCGCATCCGTGCAGAATTTCGTTTGCCGATTGTTGGGCGAACCTATGCCGAACCACTCGGCCTGCCACGTCACCGTATATGTGTACGCGGCGTTCGGTTGCGCCCCCTGGTCCCAGACAAAACTTACGCCGTTCGGCGGAATGGTATTGCCATGCGGATCAATTACTGGGGGATCGTTGGGCATGCCGAGCACGTTGTTGGTAAACGTCCAATTCACGTCCGCGCAATTCGGCCTGCCGGCCTTGACGACGTTGAACCCCCGAGCGCCTTCGGCATATCCGGGGTCGTTGATCGTAAAGTCCGTGGACGGCGAACCATTGATCGTGTTCGCAGGCGTCGGATTGCTCGGGTCACCGCAGGCGAGATTGCCGTTGGTCAGCACGGTCAGTCCAGTCATGGCGTTGGCGTAGCCGCTCGCCGTCGTCGATGCGGTCAGCGTCGCCGGGCCGACCTGACCCAGCGTGTTGCCAGTGAAGGTCGCCTGGTTGCCGATCGTGGTCTGGGTGCCACCACCGGCGGTGAACACTGGGCTGGACGTCAGCGTAATGGGTATCTCCGGAAGGGTCACGCCGGGACAGCTGCTGACTTCCTTCACCACGATGTTGAACGCAGCGTCCTTCAGCACGCTCGTCGGTGGAGAGACGAACGCCAGCGAGGTATTTCCAAGCCAGGTGGCGGACGTTTTCAGATTGGAATTCGGGGCATCCAGTGTGAACACCTCGTTGCTGACTATGAGACCTCCTTGGGCCGTGGTGTTCCAAGTGTAGTCCGTCGTGCCGCAAGCGGCGCCCGGATACGTAGCCGTCAACGTCAATGTGGCCGTCTGGTTGTACGGAATCGCAACGCCGCTGACCGAAATGACCCCGCCCTGGAATTTGATCTTCGAGGATGGGATGTTGGATGAAGAGCTAAGGATAGCGACGCTCGTCAAGGTCCCAGGCACCGTGATCTTGAACGACTTGAGAAAGTCGAACCGGGCCCGGTTCGTGATCGTCGCCGTGATCGTCTGCGCTCCGGAAGAGACGGTTGCGGGTGCCATGACGATCCGGAATTGGTCACCGCCGTCGGCGAGCGCGGGCACCGCGAACGCCGTCAATGCGACCGCCATGAAGAGTCCGAGAATTTTGCGTAGGCCGTTCATATGAATTGCTCCCCAGGGGCATTGACCGACAATCGATCCGCGACGCGCCGCATGGCCGAGGCCCTGGCACAAAGGTTCGTCGAGGCGAAGCGAGGCACCTTTTTACTCCTGCTGCCGCCCTTGTCAAGAAAATGGGAATATTCGGCAACGGTTGTACACCGCAGCGACGCGGCACTGCCCGGACGAGGGTCCAGCACTTCATGGTGGCGCGCTGGCGGCAAGTGCCCAAAGGCACCGAGGCTGTAGGCTGCAGGCATGCAACCTGGCCGACGTATGGTCGCGTCATGCCAGCGTCATCAAACCGGATTTCCTGGGCGATTTATCCGGCAGGGACCTCGTCCGTCCACACGCGAAAGCTCGCCAGCGTGTTGGGGCCGAACGTGACGCTGATGGCGACGTCGGAGGCGTCGCGCCCGCGGGCGATGAGCACCCTTCCGATGCGCGGCGTGTTGTTGCGCGCGTCGAACGTGTACCAGTGGCCGTCGAGAAACGCCTCGAACCACGCGGCGAAATCCATCGTGCCCCACGGCGGCGGCGTCCCGATGTCGCCCAGGTAGCCGGTGCAATAGCGCGCGGGGATGTTCATGCAGCGGCAAAAGGCGACTGCGAGATGCGCGTAGTCGCGGCACACGCCCGTCTTGTCGTGAAAGGCTTCCAGCGCCGAACGCGTCATGCGCGCGTGCTCGTAGCCGAATGCGATGTGGCGATGCACGTAGTCGCAGATAGCCTGGACGCGCCCCCATCCGGTGGGAGCATTGCCGAAAAGGCTCCACGCCGTCTCCGACAGCCGGTCGGTCTCGCAGTAGCGGCTGCCCAGCAGGAACAGCAGTGTTTCCTCGGGGAGATCCTGCACCGCAAGTTGTTGCGCTCGCGGAACGACGATGTCGGGCATTCCGTTGTCGTTGACGACTGCGTCGGCGCCGACGCGCGTGCGGCCCTTCGGCGCGACGATGCGCGTGCACCAGTTGCCGAAGCTGTCGCGATACGCCGCCATCGACACCGGCGGGTCGAACTTGAGGTCGTCGCGACTGACGAGATCGGAAACGCGCGTGTGGTGGACGTTCAAGTTGAATATCATCGGCGTTGGCTGCGGGCAGTCGTAGATCATTTCGAAGCCGACTCGTATTTGCATCATGGTCTCCGGGAATTCGCCCCGCGCGAGGCGGTCACCTTGACAGTTTCAGTTGAGAAATGCCGCGCGAAGCGAATCGATCAGCGCGCTGCGCACCGCGGCCCAGCGGCGCCCCGCGACGTGGACAATCGCCTGGTTGATTTCCAGCTCGACACCGACATAGGCGGTCGGCGAAAAGCGCTCGCGCAAGTGCGCGGTCAGGCCGTCGCCCTTGCCGGCATATGGATAGTTGCGACGGACGCGGAGCACCGGCGAAATTTCCGCAAGCCAAATCTTCCAGCGCGCGCACAGCTCGAGCTCTCCGCGGCGGCCTGGATCGTAGAGCAGACCGACGTCGGCGCGCCGCACGTTGCTGTCCAGCCTGGGCGTGAAGCTGTGCGATGAAATGTGGATCACGCGCCGTCCGCGCGACACCGATTGCTCGACGAATTGCTCGACGCGGTCGCGATACGGACGGTAGTGCCGTTCGACGATGGTTTCGCGAACTTCTTTCGGCGCAGCGCGTGTCGCCGCCGAAAAGAACCGCGGGTGACCGACCGAGCGATTGAGGTCGACCACGAGACGGCTGACGGTCGAGGCCACCAGCGGCGCGTTGAACGCCTGCGCCAAGTCCCTGGCCATGACGAGCGCGCCGGCATCGTATCCGCGGTGCGAGTCGAGTAACGCCCGCTGTCCCCGGAACATCCGTCGAAATGCCGCGGGAATACGGTTGCCGCCGTGCTCGCACGTGACAAGGAACGCGTCGGTCGCCACGATGCGTCACCAGCGAAGCTCGGGCAGCTGGCGAAACACCTCGCGCGTGCCTTCACTCCATTCGTGGCTCAGGGCGGTGAAATAAGCATCCCCATCGTCAAAGCGGCGCCGCATCTGCACTTCGAGGCTGTCCCGCTCATAGCAGATGAGATCGATCGGCATGCCTACCGAGAGGTTGCTGCGCATCGTCAGGTCGAACGAGACGAGCACGCACTTCGCGGCGTCCGCGACGGGCGTGGACCGCGTGATCACTCGGTCGATGATCGGCTTGCCGTATTTGGTTTCGCCCGTCTGGAAGAACGGCGTGTCCATGCCCGCCTCGATGAAATTACCTTCGGCATAGATCCGGAAAAGTCGCAGCGGCTCGCCGCTGATCTGTCCGCCGACGATGAACGACGCATTGAAGCCCGCTTCGTTTTCCTGCAGGTATTCGCCGTCCCGGCGCTCGATGTCGCGCATAGCGTCGGCGACGAGCATTGCAACGTCGAACATGCTCCGAACGCTCCAGAGATTGGCGAACGCCGCACCATCGACGCAGCGCTGGTTGAGCACGCCGATCACCGCCTGGGTTCCCGCGAGATTGCCCGAACTCAAGAGCACGATGACGCGGTCGCCGCGACGCTCGAATACCGTCATCTTGCAGAACTTGGCTATGTTGTCCATGCCCGCGTTCGTGCGGGAATCGGAGGCGAAGATCATCCCCTGGTCGAGCATCACTCCGATGCAGTACGTCATGCGCCACGCTTTCTGATCAACCGACGGCTACTATTAGCGCGTTTCACCGGTTATACACTGTTCGCTGGCGAACATAACGAAGGGCCGGAGCGCCCGCGCAATGCAAGAGGCCGATGCCCGTGCATCGGCCTCCTGCCGTAGCGTCCGCGAAGCTGCGAGAACGTCTAGCCTTTCTCCTTCTGCTTGCGCTCCTCTTCCTCGCGCTTCAGCTGTTCGGGACTCTTTCCTTTGTCGTCCGGCTTGCCGGCAGCGGGCTTGTTCTCGTGGCCGCGCGGTTGCGTCGGTTGCGCTTGGGGCTGTGGCGACGGTTTGGGCGCTGCGACCGGCGGGTGCGCTTGGACTTCCTTGGCCGCGGGAGCCGGCTCCGGTCTTGGCGGAGGCGACAGCGGCCGTGCCACTGGCGCAGGCGGAGCGGCTCGCGGCGTCGGACCCGGCTTGGGCGGCGCTGCCAATTGTGGTGCCGGCTGCATCGGAGGCGTTGGTGCAGCGCTTGGTGCGGGCGCAACCCTGGGTTCAACTGCGCGTGGCTGCATCGGCGGCTGCGGAGCAACTTGCGCCGGGGCAGTCGCCGGCGGATGGGCGGCGCCTGCGGTAGCGGAGCGACGGGTTGCGCGCGCTGTTCCGCGTTTCCGCGCTGATCGGCTTTTCCACGTTGCTCCGGAGGTTGCACTTGCGCGGCAGGCGGCGTGGACTGCACGGGGGCGCTGCCTTGGTTCAGCGTGGGCCTCGGTGCCGGCGGCGGTGCGCGTTGCTCGGGCTTTCCGCGTGGCTCGGGCGGTTGCGCAACTGCCGCAGGCGGCGTGCCTTGCACGAGTGGCGTTGCTTGTGCGGGCGGTGTGCCTTTCGGCGGTGCCACTACGAGTGCCGGCGGCGTTGCATGCGCGGGCGCCGGAGCGGGCGACGGCGTTTTTCCGACGTCGGACTTGCCACGCGGCTCCATCGCCTGCGCGCGAGGGGCGGCCGGCGGCGGGTGAGCGACGGGAACCGCGGCTTGCGTCGGTGTGACCACCCTGACGACGGGCGCCGGGGCGGGCGCCGGTTTCAATTCCCTGCGCGCGGCCTCATCGAGCGGTTTTCCCGGCTTCGCGGCCAGTTGCTGTTGTTGCGCCGCGAAGCTGGCCGGCGCCGCAGGTGGTGCGGTATGCGCAACCACCGGACGCTCGAAGACGCGCTGCGGCGGAGCCTTCTCGCCGGGACTCGTCGCGCCGCGCACGCTCCTCTCCGTTGGCGCAACGGAAGGCGCAGCCGCGACAGGCGCGCTGGCAACCATCGCAGGCGTGACGCGTACGGCGGCCCGGGTCACCGGCTGCGATTGCACGAACGCGGTCGTCGGAACGGCGACGACGGCGCCCGGCACTTGCCGGTTGGCATAGACGACATTCGTCACGTTGGTGTTGTTGTAGTAGTTGTTGATGACCGTGGTGTTGATCACCGTATTGCTGCGGTTGACGTTCTCGAAATAGCCGCGGCTCACTGTGTACGACGGCCGATAGACGTCACGTGGCCCGAGCGGGAACCACGCGATGCCGCCGACGTTGCCGCTTGAAATCGCAATCTGGAAGTTGCTGCCGCCCACGAACGCGACGAGCGCCGGTGCGTAGTACGCGTGACTCTGCCTGGGTCCGGGCACCCAGCCCCAAGTCCCGCCGAGATTCGCCCAGCGTCCGTAGTGCGATACGGCGAAGCCCCACGGCGCGTCGTCCACCCACGTCCAGCCCCACGGATCCACCCACGCCCAATGGCCGTCGTGGTAGGGCGCCCAGCCGACGGCGACGCGATTCGGAACCCACACGTTGCCGTAGCTCGCGTCGACGCGCCACGTGCCGTTCGCATCGAGATCCTGGTAGCCGACGACATCCGCCGAGACATAACGCGCCGACACCGACGTGTCGTAGCGCCGGTCGCGATCAGCCGCCCAGCGGTCGAATTCGTCGAGCCCTGGCGCGCTGACCAGTTGGTAATCGCGCAGGCCGGTCCCCAGAAAGCGATACGCCTGGCGCGAATCGATCACGTAGGAGGCATCTTCGCCGTATACCTCGCCCTGGCCATTGCGCACCACGATCGTCGTCGCATTGCCGTCGGGATCCACGTCTATCCGATAGGCACCGGGCTGGCGAAGCGTGAACGCGAGGTTCGGCGTGTCGACCTCGAACGCCTGGTTGGGTCCGAGCCCACGCACGCGGACATTCAACGTGCCTTGCGACAACTGCAGCTGCGTGATCTGGTCGTCGAGGTTGAGGATGGACACGCCGGTGCCCGCGTTCATGCGGATCATTGCGCCGCCGATTTCAATTTCGGCGCGCGATCCCGCATCCGCCCAAAGGCGGTCGCCGGTGGTCAGCGGTCGATTGATCGTGGCTTGCACCCAATCGTTTTCGCCGGCGGGGGAGAAGCTGACGGCGCCAGTCATTTCACCGAGGCGCGCGACGCGCGACGGCGGGTCCGCGAGAACTCCGGTGCTGATCGCCAGGAATGCGAATCCGGCCACGAGGGCGAGCTTCGTGAATCGGAGAGGTTGGTTGTGCATGGCCATTCCTTGCTGTTGATTCGTTATCGTGAAAAGAAAACACTGCGAAAACCGCGAGCCGCATGAAGCGGCCGGCCAATCCAATCGTCCCTTGGACCCTGGACGTTCCCCATCCGCCTCATGCTGATTTGCTTGTAGGACTCTTGACGGCGCCGAGGGCGGGCGGACGGCAGCCAGCGCGACGGGCAGCTATGCGATGCAGCATGCCGCGCGATACGCTGGCGGGTCTGTTCGCTAGCGCACTTTCGGGATGCGCCGGCGTTGAGTGAGAAAGCGGCGCTATGTGCGCCAGCATACAGACCGCCCGTCGGCTGGCCGGTACCCTGACTTGCGGTGGGCGGCCCAGCGAATGTGGGGTCGCGGCCGCAATCTTCCGATAACCGCATTGCCGGCTATCAACTATCGAAGGAACAACATGAATCCAATGAAGATTGTGGGACTGCTGCTGGTGATTGGCGGCGCCCTGGCGCTGATGTACGGGGGCTTTACCTACACGAAGGAAACCCACGAGACCAAGATTGGTCCGATCACGTTGTCGGTGAAGGACAAGGAAACGGTCAATGTGCCTATTTGGGCCGGCATTGGTGCCATCGTGATCGGCGGATTGCTGCTGGTCTCGGGACGCAAGAACAGCTAGTCAATCGGCGGAAACGGGTAATGTTCACATCAGGAAAAGTTTCGATCCCCGCCGACGACCTCGGAAGGGCGGATGGCATCACGGAAATCCGGCGACAGGAGGCGTTGCTGAAGACCGGCGCGCTGCAGACGGCGATTCTCACCAGCGCCAATTTCTCGATCATCGCCACCGACGAAAAAGGCATCATTCAGTTGTTCAATGTCGGCGCCGAGCGGATGCTGGGGTACCAGGCCGCCGAGGTGGTCAACAAGATCAACCCCAGCGACATCCATGATCCCGATGAAGTGATGGCCCGCGCGCAGGCGTTGAGCGTCGAGCTGGCAACGCCCATCGCGCCGGGTTTCGAGGCGCTGGTCTACAAGGCTTCACGCGGAATCGACGACGTCTATGAACTGACCTACATCTGCAAGGATGGCAGCCGCTTTCCGGCGCTGGTCTCGGTCACCGCGCTGCGCGACGATTACCGCGACATCATCGGATACTTGCTGATCGGCAGCGACAATTCGGTGCGCAAGCGCGTCGAGCTGGAACTGAACCAGGCGATGGCCGCCGCAGAGAAGGCCAACCACGCGAAAACGGATTTCCTCTCCAGCATGAGCCATGAATTGCGCACGCCGCTCAACGCGATCCTGGGCTTCGCCCAGCTCATGGAATCCGGCGCGCCGACACCGACGCCTCCTCAGAAGCGCAACCTCGACCAGATTCTCAAGGCCGGCTGGTATCTCCTGGACCTGATCAACGAAATCCTCGATCTCGCGCTGATCGAGTCGGGCACGGTGATCCTGTCGCGCGAGCCCGTCTCGCTGGTCGAAGTCATGCTCGAGTGCCGGGCGATGATCGAGCCGCAGGCGCACAAGCGCGGCATCCGGATGACGTTTCCGCGATTCGACATCCCTTGCTTCGTCAGCGCCGACCGCACCCGCGTCAAGCAGGTTCTGATCAACCTTCTCTTCAATGCCATCAAGTACAACAAGCCAAATGGCGAGGTCGAGGTCGAATACACGCTGCGTCCGCCGAATTCGATCCGCATCTGCGTTCGGGACACGGGCGCGGGGCTTGCTCCGGAACAGCTTGCGCTGCTTTTCCAGCCGTTCAATCGCCTCGGCAAGGAAGACCAGCGTGGAGGAAGGAACCGGCATCGGCCTGGTGGTGACCAAGCGGCTCGTCGAACTGATGGGGGGCGCCATCGGCGCGGAGAGCGTCGTCGGCGTCGGCAGCATGTTCTGGATCGAACTGAGCCTGACCACGGCGCCGCAATTTGCGGCCCGGGAAATCGAAAATGCCGAGTCGGCGCGGCCGCAGGTGCCGGATGGAGCGCCGCTGCGCACCCTGCTCTACGTCGAAGACAACCCGGCCAACCTGGAGTTGGTCGAGCAGCTCATCGCGCGCCGGCCCGACCTGCGCCTGCTGAGCGCGGCAGACGGCAATCTCGGCGTCGAGTTCGCACGAGCCTATCTACCCGACGTGATCCTGATGGACATCAACCTGCCCGGCGTGAGCGGGATCGAGGCGTTGAAAATCCTGCGCGCGGATCCGTCCACCGCGCACATCCCCATCATCGCCCTTAGCGCCAACGCGATACCTCGCGACATCGAGAAGGGACTGGAGGCCGGATTCTTCAGCTATCTCACCAAGCCCATCAAGGTCAACCACTTTATGGATACGCTGGATGCCGCCATGAAATTCTCGCAAGACACTTCGGGCCGCTCCGCCGAAAAGGAAGCCGGCGTGAAAGTCCTCGAATCCGATATTCTCAGCGCCAGGGTCCTGATCGTCGACGATCAGGAGGCCAATGTCAGCCTGCTCGAGCAATTGTTGAGCGGCGCCGGGTACGTCAACGTTGCCTCTACGATGAATCCGCAGGAGGTCTGCGCGCTGCATCGCAAGAATCGCTACGACCTGATCGTGCTCGATCTGCAGATGCCCGGCATGGACGGTTTCCAGGTGATCGAAGCCCTCAAGACCAATGATGCGGACGCGTACCTGCCGGTGCTCGTGATCACCGCGCAGCCCGGCCACAAGCTGCGCGCGCTGCAATCCGGCGCCAAGGATTTCATCAGCAAGCCGTTCGACCTGCTCGAAGTCAAGACGCGGATCCGCAATCTGCTGGAAGTTCGGCTGCTGTACAGGCAAGCTCGAGAACTACAGCAAGGTGCTGGAGCAGACGGTGCAGCGAGCGGACCGCCGAGTTGCGCGAAAGCGAGGCCCGCTATCGCAGCCTGACCGAACTGGCGTCCGACTGGTACTGGGAGCAGGACGAGAACGGCAAGTTCACGAAGGTTTCCGGCCCGGTGCTGGAAATGCTCGGTATCCGGGTCGACGCGTTGGGAGCAGATGCAGGCGGCGCCCCGGTGAGCGGCTGGAACGAGGCGGAACGAGAAGTATTGCGCGCAACCATCGCCGACCGGCAGCCGTTTCTCGATTTCCTGTTCAGCCGCGTCAATGCCGATGGTTCGCAACAGCAGTTCCGCGTGAGCGGTGAGCCGATGTTCAGCCAGTCCTGCCGCTTCCTCGGCTATCGCGGAATCGGCGTGGAACTCACGGCGCAGAAGTGACGCGTAAGCCCCGCGATGTTACAAGTCAATAGCCCGAACCAGAACCACCTCATCGCCGCCTTGCCGACGGACGACTACGAGCGCCTCGCTCCGCACCTGCAGCTGGTGCCGATGCCGCTCGGCGAAGTCCTCTACGAGCCGGGCGAACAGCTGCAGCACGCCTATTTCCCGACCACCGCCATCGTGTCGCTGCACTATGTCACCGAGACCGGGGCGTCGGCCGAAACTGCGGGAGTGGGCAACGAAGGCCTGGTCGGCATCGCGCTGTTCATGGGCGGAAACACGACGCCCAGTTCGGCCGTGGTGAAAACCGCCGGACACGCTTATCGGCTCGACCGTCACCTGCTCAAGCAGGAATTCGACCGCTCCGGTGCGATGCAGCGCTTGCTGTTGCGCTACACGCAGGCGCTGATTACGCAAATGACGCAGACGGCCGCCTGCAATCGGCACCATTCGGTGGAGCAGCAGTTGTGCCGCTGGCTGTTGTCGACGCTCGACCGGGCCCCGTCGCGCGATTTGATCATTACGCAAGAACTGGTCGCCAGCATGCTTGGCGTGCGCCGCGAGGGCATCACGGAAGCCGCCGGGAAATTGCAGCACGCCGGCTATATCCGCTACCGCCGCGGACACATCGCGGTGCTCGATCGGTCCGGCTTGGAGAAGCGCGCGTGCGAATGCTACGCCGTGGTGAGGAAGGAATTGGGCCGGTTACTGTCCGATGTGCAAGGTCGCCAGGACATCGCTATTGCCGTTTGATGCCCGGCAAGCTCCGGGCCGTCACTGTCTTTTGCGCTTTCGTCATCGGGTGTCCCAAAGAGATCCCCGACGTGACGTGGTGTCACGCCACGGCCGGGATGCTCGATCAGACTAGAGTGGCAAATTCCCTCAGGGCTTCGTCTCGGGTGCCGGAACGAGCACAACCGTGTCGCCGCCCGTTCTGCCCTTGTCACCCTTGGCGCCTTCCGCGCCGGTCATTCCGGTCGAACCTGTCGAACCTGTCGCACCCGTTGCGCCGGTATCGCCCTTTTCCGCAGGCGCTGCTGGCGCGCCGGTCGCTCCCGGCGGTCCGGCAGGGCCGGGAACGGCCACAACTGTCGGGGGAGCCGCAGGCGCAATGACGGTCGGTCGGTCGCACGCACTCAATGTAAGCGCGCATAGCGCGGTAGCAATTGCAATGGAATATCTCATGGCGATGTTTCCTTGGTTTCGAACCGACCGCTGCGCGCGATATTGCGCACAACCATTCAGTAGCCGCGTGTAAACGCTGAATACTTGTTAATCCTACGCAAAGGCCCTCGCGCGGTCTGTTCGCCTCCGCACACACTCGGCCACAGACAGCGGGCGTTCGACGGCGCACAGACAGCGGTCGTTCTTCCGCCAGAAACTCCTCGGTCACTTCGAATGGAATGGAGGGTTACGCCGCGCTCAACAGCGCAGCCGGAATTCCGGGGGCGACGCGCACGTCGATGTGGTGGTCCCGCCTGTCGTCGACAAGAAACACAAAGTCGCCCTGCTGCACGACGCCGTCGGCCGTTACGCTAACCGAGCCGGGTTTCATCTCGCCCTCCGCCTCGGCGTGCCGCACGACGATGTGGTACTGAGTCTCGCGGAACCGGTAGCGCACTGAAAATTCGTTCCAGCCATCGGGCAGGCACGGCGCGAAACGAAGCCGGCCCGCGTCCAGATTGAGCCCCAGCAGCGACTCGACGACAAGCCGATACATCCATCCGGCCGAGCCCGTGTACCACGTCCAGCCGCCGCGTCCGGTATGCGGCGCCAGGGCGTAGACGTCGGCGGCGATGACGTAGGGTTCCACCTTGTAGGTCGCGACCGCCTCCTTAGTCCGCGCGTGATTCAACGGGTTGATCATCGAAGTCAGTTCCCACGCACGCGCACTGTCGCCCAAAGCGGCGAACGCCATCGCAGCCCAAATCGCGCCGTGCGTGTACTGCCCGCCGTTTTCGCGCACGCCAGGCACGTAACCACGGATGTAACCAGGTTCCAGGCCGGATGTGTCGAAGGGAGGATCGAGCAGCTGGACCAGCGCGTCCTCGCGGCGAACCAGACGTTCGTACATCGCGTTCATCGCCGCTCGCGAACGCGCAACGTCGGCCGCCCCGGACAGTACGGACCAGCTCTGCGCCACTGAATCGATTTGACACTCGACATTCTTGATCGACCCGAGCGGCGTACCGTCGTCGAAGTAGGCACGGCGATACCATTCGCCATCCCACGCGTTGTATTCGATCCTTTGCTGCAATTTCAGCGCTTCGGCCTCGCACCGGTCTGCGAACGGCGCGTCGTCGCGCAAGCGCGCAACCTTGGCGAATTCCCGGAGAACATGGCAGAGGAAGAACGCGAGCCAGACACTTTCTCCCTTGCCGCGCCTGCCGACGAGATTCATCCCGTCGTTCCAATCGCCGGATCCGATCAGCGGCAACCCGTGCGTGCCGAATCTGAGGCCGTGCAGGATGGCCTGGACGCAGTGCTGATAGACGCTTGCACGCTCGTCGGAGCGCCCCGGCAGGTCGAAGTATGAGTCATCGTCAGCGTGGACCGGCCGGCCTTCGAGAAAGGGGGCAGTCTCGTCGAGTATCGACGTGTCGCCACTGGCCAGTACGTAGCGGCATGTCGCGAGCGGCAGCCAAAGGTAATCGTCCGAACAATGCGTGCGCACGCCACGCCCGGAAGGCGGATGCCACCAATGCTGTACGTCTCCTTCCACGAATTGGCGGCTCGCGCAAAGGGCGATCTGCGCACGAAGGAGGCGGGGCTCGGTGTGGACAAGCGCCATCGCGTCCTGCAATTGGTCCCGGAAACCGTAGGCGCCGCCCGATTGGTAATAGCCGCTGCGCGCCCACAGACGGCAGGCGATGGCCTGGTATACGAGCCAGCCATTGGTCAGCACGTTGAGGGCTACGTCGGGGGTTTCCACCTCCACGGCGGAGAGTGTCTGCCGCCAATGCGCGACCACCGCTTCGAGCGCGTCGCGAGCGGCCGCGGAGCCGCGGTAGCGTTGCGCGAGCAGGCTGGCCGCATCAGCGTTGCTTCCCGCTCCCAGCCTGAATACGATCTCTCGTTCCTGCCCATCGACGAGGTCGAAAGCCACCCGAATTGCGGCGCAAGGGTCGAGCGCCGCACCGGTCTTGCCGGACAGACGCGTGCGATGCATGGCAGCTGGATCGCGCACCGTCCTGTTGCGGCCGAGAAATTCGGTCCTGTCGCAGGTGGCGCTGCGTGCCGAGTCATCCGCGTCGAAGAACGCGACCCAGTCCGGGAACTCGTTGTTGTAAGGATTTCGCGCATACAGGACGCCCGTACGGGCATCCATCTCGGTCGTCACGTGCATCGCCGATTTTGCGCGCAGATCGCCCAGCACCCACTCGACGTAGCCCGTCGCGGACAACCGCCGCGAGCGACCCGACTCGTTGCTCACCTTGAGCGAGAAGAACTTCACCGCCGCATCGAGCGCCACGAAGACGGTAAGGATCGATCGAATTCCGTCCTCGACGCGTTCGAACACGCTATAGCCGAATCCGTGTCGAGTCACGCAACGCGAAGCGTCCCCGCGGGGAATCGACGTCGGCGACCAGAAATGGCCGCTTTCCTCGTCGCGGACATACAGCGCTTCGCCGCTCGGCTCGCCTACCGGATCGTTGTGCCATGGAGTGAGTCGATACAGGTGGGCATTCTCGCTCCATGTATAGCCAAGTCCGCTTCCCGATATCACCGAACCAAAGCGTGGGTTCGCCAGAACGTTGACCCAGGGGGCGGGCGTCGTCTCTCCCGCCGCCGGCGCAATGACGTATTCGCGTCCGTCACGCGCGAATCCTCCCGTGCCGTTGAAGAGAATCAGATCATCCGCTGGTGTCTCGGTGTCCTCAACAGGCAAAGGTCGATGGCTGCGGGTCGGCACCAGCCGTGGGATTCGCGTTTCCGGCGGCATGCGGCGGTTGATCTGCTCGGAAAGTGTCCCGCGGCCGTCGGTAATGACAACGCGAGCGACTGACTGGAACAGGACGCGGTCTTCGGAAGAGATCTGCTCCGCATGCCGAACGAATATGCCTCCGGGTCGATCGACTACGTGAGATTCGACTCCGGCCGCGATCAATCCGATGATTTGTTCCTGAAGCCGCTGCCGGTACCCGTTGTGGTCCTCGTTCCAGATGACGAGGTCCACCGACAATCCCTTGAGGCGCCAGTAGGCGTGCGCCTGCACGAGCTGGCGCACCAGCTCGAAATTCTTGGCGTCGGCGATCTGCAGCAATACGATCGGCAGGTCACCGGACACGGCGTAACCCCAAAGGCCGGATTGCCCGCGACGGTTTCTGACCAGGACACTTGTGGCTGCGCGCAGTGACGCATTGGCGTAGATCACCGACCCCGCGAGCCGGCCATAGAGCTGCGAGTCGGCCTCGGTGGCATTGAGCTGCCGGAGCACCACCTGGCTATGGGTCCAGGTCAGTTCGAACACGCGGTCCGAGAGCCGGCGATCCTGGTATTTCTCGACGAGTTGCATGACGACATCGCGCGTCTCGCCGGCGCCCGAGACCATGTCGATCGTCGCCGTTGCGCCGGCGTCGATGACCATGCGGCTGCGGATCGCCGCTATGGGGTCCAGGACGGAGCCGTCGGTGCCCGACAGCGGGCCGGGATGGGTCATCGCGAGCGGCGCGGCGACCGAACCGCCACGGCCGATGAAGCGCATTCGGTCCGTCTCGAAGGAGATTTCCGGAGGGCGCGCGCCATGCACGGTCATCAGATGAAACATCCACGGCACCCGCTCCTCGAGAGAGCGTGGCCGGCGCGTACACAGTATCGCGCGCTGTCCGGGGACGATCTCCGTTTGCACGAAGAGATTGCTGAACGCCGGATGCAGCGCGTCCGCGGCCGCCGGCGCGAGGACCACTTCCGCGTAACTCGTGATGTCGACCATCCTCGGAGTACGGGATCGGTTGGTAATGTGGACCCTGCGGACTTCGATATCGTCTTCGGGCGACACCACGATCTCCGTGTGCGTCTCGAAGTCGGAGTCCCTGCGCCGAAATTCCGCCCGTCCTTCCGAGAAAATGGCCTCGTAGTGCTCCGCCCGCTTGAGCGTGGGCTGATGCGCCGTGGACCAGAACTCCCCGCTCACCGTGTCGCGCAGATAGCAGAACGTGCCCCAGTTGTCGGACGTGCTGTCTTCGCGCCAGCGCGTCACGGCGAGTTCATTCCAGCGACTGCTCCCGCCCCCGGAGTTCGTCACCATCACGTGGTAGCGGCCATTTGATAGCAGTTGAACTTCGGGAATCGCGGTGTCCGGACTCGTGAGTACGCGCACCGGCAACTCCGGGCCGCTTCCGGACGCGCGCAACTCCGACACGTCGATGTTCTTCGAGTGAAATCGCGTGACTCTCGGAATGCGTTCCTGGAGCAGGAGCAGCGTCGCCTGGAAGAGCGGATCCGACTCGAAGCGTTTTTGCATCGGTCGCGCCAGCAGCAAGTAGGCGATCGAGAGCAGGCTCATTCCCTGGTGATGCGCCATGTACGAGCGGACTACGGCGCATCGACTCCCCGCGTCGTTGCCGCGACGGCGTGTAGTCGATGGCCTCGAACAGACCTAACCTTCCAGCCAATCCGCCCCCGGCGAGGCGCTGCAGGTTGACGCAAGCTGCCTCGGGAGCAACCATCAGCGCGAGCGCCGACGCGTACGGCGCCACGACCAGGTCGTCGCCCAGTCCGCGCTTCAATCCTAGCCCGGGCACGCCGAACGCGCGGTATTGGTAGTTGAGACCAACGTCAACCATGTTGTATCCGCTCTCCGACATTCCCCATGGCACGCCCCGCTGTTTGCCATATTCGATCTGGCGCTCCACGGCAGCCTGGTATGTCTGATCGAGCAGCGTATTCTCGTAGGTCGGCATCACGAGCAGCGGCATCAGGTATTCGAACATCGAGCCGCTCCACGACAATAGAACCGGTTCGCCTCCCGACATGGTGAGGAGGCGGCCAAGCGCAAACCAGCTTTCCTGCGGCAGCTCCCCTTGGGCAATGGCGACGAAATTGCACAGCCGGGCCTCCGACGCGAGCAAGTCGTAATAGCTCGAGTCGCCTCGGCGCTCGCCGACGTTGTATCCGATCACTAACTGTCGACGCACCTTGTCGAACAGAAAGCCATAGTCCGGCGCGGCGAGCGTTGTCGCTTGCAGCGCAATTTCGTCGATCGCGGCCAATCTTGCCCTCGCGCGCTCGGCACCCTGGGCGACGAGAAGGTGCAGCTGGTCGAGCACATCTCGGTCTTCCAAATCCGGAACGCCGCTACCCCCACATCCGATCGTCGGTAGCCGTCCTGCATCGAACGCCGCGAGCTCGCGCAGTGTCGGAATGCCGCTGACCCTCGGAAATTCTGAGACCGATGGCGTCTTCGCGCGCATCGTCAGCCACGGCGCCAGAAGAATCAGTTCATCGCGCAGGTCCGCGCATTGGGTCGCCAGTGCGTGCACCCAGAATTCCGCGTCACCATCAGGACTTGCGGAGCGCCGGCCGGATATGCGTGCGGACAGGTCGGCGGCGCTTGCGGCCAGCGCTTCCACCCGGCTCCACGCATCTGCCAGCGTTGCCGTTCCCGAATGGGCCGCCAGCGCAAGCACGCTTTCGAACGGAGCAACGTCCGCCGTGTCTTTGCCGAACGCATCGGCCAGGAGCGAAAAGGTGTCATTGATGCCCTCGAGCCAGCGTGGATTGAGGATGGGCGTGTCGGCAAGCGCCGTCAGCCCGGGTCTCAAGGTCAGTAGATGGCCGGCGAGATTTCCGCTGTCCACGGTCGAAACATAGAGCGGGGCGAGAGGCAGGAGCGTTTGAGTGTCGTACCAGTTGAAGAAGTGGCCGCGATACCGCTGCAGCGATCCCATGGTGCGCAGCGCATTCGTCGTGCGCTGGACGAGTTGTCCGGTCGACAGATAGCCGAAGTCATGCGCCGTCAGATTGGCGAGCAGCGCGAGCCCCATGTTGGTGGGCGACGTTCGGTGCGCGACCTTCGTCGCCGGATACTCCTGAAGATTGTCGGGAGGAAGCCAGTTGTCGTCCGGACCGACATAGGTCTCGAAATAGCCCCATGTCCGGCGCGCCAATTGGCGCAGGAAATGAGACTGGCCCGTTGTGAGCCTCGCGCTCCGCCGCGGCAGCGGACGACTTACCCGCCAGGCAAGGGCAGGCGACGCTGCCCAGAGCAGCAGGATCGGCCCCGCCATCGCGAGGACGACAGGATTGGTCAGAGACACCGCAGCCCACGCCCCGGCGGCGATTGCAGGGGCAATCGCCATCGATCGATAGGACGCGAGCACGCCCGAGTGGCCCCGCTGCTCCGATGCGCGATCTACTTCGCTCGACGGATTCCATTCGAGCAGGCGACGGCGCGTAATGAGTGTCCGCCCCAGCGTGCGGACGATTGCGTCGAGGCAGAAAAAAGCCTCGTACGGCAGAAAGGCGAACATGAGCAGCGCTTGCATGACGTGCAGGCGCGCGGCTCCTGCAACGCAAGCGAGATGCCGCCTGAACGGTACTTCGTCCGGCTTGGCCATGAGACCGGGAAGGGACGCAAGGATGCACGGGGTCAGGTAGATGGCAGCCACTGCCAAGGTCCACAACCACGCCGGCACCAGCACGGTCCACCCCAGCAGCAGAAGCGATGCCGATGCTGCCGGGACCAGGCTGCGCCGGAGGTTGTCGAAGAGCTTCCACTGCGACAACATCGAAAGGGGATTCCGCTCGCGGCGCCCATCGGGGCCTCTGACGCGTCGCCGGAGCCATCCGGCCAGCTGCCAATCGCCGCGGATCCACCGCCGCCGCCGGGCCACGTCCGCGCTGTATCGCGCGGGAAATTCTTCATACAATTCGCCGTCGCTCAGCAGGCCGGCGCGGGCGTAGCATCCTTCCAGCAGATCGTGGCTCAGTATGCGGTTTGCCGGAAGACGCCCTTTAAGCGCGCGCTCGACCGCGTCGACGTCGTAAATGCCCTTGCCGATGAACGAGCCTTCGCCGAAAACGTCCTGATAGACATCCGAAACGGTTCGCGTGTACTGGTCGATGCCCGAATCGCCTCCGTGCAGTCGGGCGTATTGCGACCGATTGGCACCGGGCAGGCTCATGGATACGCGCGGCTGGAGAATGCCGTAACCCGACGTCACGACTTCTCTGCTTGTTGCCTTCCCGGGCTCATCGAAGCAAGGAGAATTCAGCGGGTGCGCCATGGCGCCGACAAACTGCTGCGCGGCGTCGCGCGGAAGCTGCGTGTCCGTATCCAGCGTAATGACGTATTTCACCTGCGAGAGGATGGCGGTTGCGCCGACGATGCGAGAAAAGGCTCCCGAATGACCGCCGCGCAAGAGCGAGTTCAAGTCGTCAAGCTTGCCGCGCTTGCGCTCGTACCCCATCCAGGTCCGTGCTTTCGCATTCCAGCGCCGAGGCCGGTGAAACAGATAGAAAACGCTCGTTGGAGAGAGAGCGCTGTCGTTTGCTCGTTCGCCGCTCTCCCCTGGTGCGAGTTCGTCACACCGGTATTTCAGATTCAACTCGTTGATCCGCGTCTCGGCCAGTTGCAGCAGCGATTGGTCCTGTGGAAGGAATTCCTCGTTCGCATCCGGAAAATCCGTCAGCAAGCCGAAATGCAGGTGCGCGTCGCGATTTCCCAGGAATCGGACCTCGAGCGCCTCGATCAGCTCTTCGACGTCGTGCGCGCCGCCTAGCATTGTCGGAACCACCACCAGGGTCCGCGCGCTGGCGACAAGGCCGGCAGAGAAGTCCATTCGCGGAAGCGATTGGGGCGCCACCAGCAGCGTGGCAAACCAGTTCACCATCGTGACAGCAAGCTGGCTGGTGGCAATTAGTGAAAGGCCAACCGCGAGCGCAACCATTCCTCCGCTCGATCCGGCCGCATGGGCGCTCGCGGCCAAGCCTGCCGTCAGGGCACCCGTGATCGATGCAATTGCGCCAAGGTAGAGGGTCAGCGAATGCCGTTTTCCGAACGCCCCGAGGGTCCCTAGGAGCGTGCCATTGACCGCAGCAGCGCGCTCCAACTCGGGCAGTCCCTTGTCGATAAGGTAAAAGCCCACGTGCGCGGTCCGATCGTCCGCTCCCTTTGCCGCGGCGCTTGCGCGAGCCATCGCGATGGCCTGCGTCGCCACCTCGGCTTCCGACAGGGAGCCTTCCTTGGCAACGCGTTCGGTCGAATGTCGATATCGATCCCTTGTCGCGAAATCCATGAGGCCGTAGACACCCCTTGGATCCTCGCGCAGGATCTTCTCGACAACGCTGATGGACTCGACGAACTCGCGCCAATCGATTGCACTCAGCATTCGAAGGCTGCCGATGCTGTTGCTGACCGACAGCTGGTCCGACGCCTGTCGCTGGTTCTCCACCTGGACGAGCTGGTCAATCGTCAGGTGCAATTCCGCGAGCCGCTGCTCGATCCAGGTGAGCGCCAGCGCCAGGGCCGCGCTTTGCCCTTGCAAACGGCGCGCGAGCTCCGCCACGAATGCACTCTCCATCGGCGGCGTAGAACGCGCCATGTCGGCGATGACGAGGATGAGACTCTTGGGATCCCGGTCGGCGGTCTCCATCATCCGATCGGCCCAGGCTCCGGCCAGGTCTCGTTCGGCCCTGCCGGCGGCGATGCGCACACCGACGCGGCGGAGATTCTCGATCAGGGCAAGCCGCAGCATGATCGGAATCGCCCACAGCTCGCCAAGCTTCAGCGTCGTGACCGACTGGTAGGCCGCCACAAAGCGGTGCAGACCATCGGCATCGACCCTTCCGTCGCCGTGCGCTATCGTCTCGAGCGCGATGTCATATACGCGCGGCAGGCCCGCCGACGGTCCGTACGCCAGGCGCGGCAATTCCCGGCTGTAGCCGCGAGGCAAATGTTTCTTGGCCGTGGCAACGTGATCCTCGATCAGATGGAAGTTGTCGAGTAGCCATTCGCCAGCGGGACTGATCCGGTGATTGCCGGAAACGGCATTGGTCAGCTGTTTGCAGACGCCGATCAGCACGCTTTCGTTCGCGGCCAACCGCGGCAGGAGCTGATCCCGGGTGGCTCGCGGCGTGAGCCGATGGGCGACTGCGAGGGTCTTTCCGTAGCGCTCCATCTGGTCGGCGCTGAACAGCTCCGACCGCAGCGGCAGTTCATCGATGAGCGGCCCGCGCCGCAGATCGATGGCGCGCAGTCGCACCCTGAATCGAGTCAGAAGGTCCCGCATCGACGTGCCATTCTTCACCAATTGCGCTGCCCCATTTCACTCACTGATCGCCGCGTTGGAGCGCTCGCGGATGCTGTCGTTGGCGACGCCGGCGCTCCTGCTCCGCCGGCGTGCCTGAAAGCGCGATCGTCGCGGCGGCAGCCAGACCGCCAAACCGATCAATCGCCGAGCAATTCCGCTATCGGGTGAAGCTGCTCGACATGCTGCGACACGACCTTTGCGATGACGATGATGGGAATGCTGAGCAGCAGTCCCCACACGCCCCACAGCCAACCCCAGAACAGCAGCGAAATGAACACCGCCGCCGAATTCATTCCGGCGATGCGTCCGGTCATCCAGGTGGTCACGAACGTTCCGACGAAGGTCGCGATCGCCAGCGAAGCGCCGGCCACCAGCAGCGCCATCCCGAAGGATTCGAATTGCATGAAGGCGGCCATTCCCGTCGCGATGGCGGTGACGCCGGGACCCAGGTAAGGAACGACGTGGAGCACTCCAGCGGCCGCGGCCCACGCGCCCGCATTATCTAGGCCGATCCAGTGGAACGCGATCCAGCTGAGCAGTGCGACCAGAAGGTTCGTCGTCAGCAGCATGAGCATGTATTTCTGGATGGAGCCGTTGATGTCGTCGAGGATGTTGACGGTGATCTTCTTCTTGGTCAGTGTAGGCCCCGCCAGATGCACGAGCTTTCTCTTGAACGTGTCGCCGCCGATGAGCAGGAAGAAGATCAGGAAAATGACCATCGCAGCCTGACCCATCGCGACCAGGGCGCCCATCGAACTCTGCCAAAGGTAACTCCCGAGCTTGAACGATGGTGGATCCACGATGACATGCGTCGCGGGCTGACGCGGCGCCGCCGTACCCGCGACAGCCTGTGTCGTCGCCTTCTCGACCTGCGTCGCTGCGCTTTGCACCTTCTGCATCTGGCCGGCCTGCAAACGGACGATCGCGTTGGAGACCTTGGTCGCCGCCTCCGGCAATTGTTCGATGATCGTCTGCATTTGGCCGCGCAGCGAGTAGGTGCCGAGGGCAAGCAAGCCAATCACGCTTGCCATGACGATAATCGTGCCGACAACGCGCGGGAGCTTGATCACCTCGAGCCAGGTGACGAGCGGATTCAGTGTGTAGGCAATGACGATGCCCAGGAGCAGCGGAACGATGAAGTTCTGCGCCCAGGACAGGGCGAACAGACACGCCAGTGCGGCAAGGATTCCGAGCGACAGGCCGCGCGCGTCGACAAGCGGCCGCGTTGGAGGCAGCGTGACGAGCGACGCGGTTTCGACCGAATCTGGCTTTTCCACCGCCCGCGCGGAGTGGGGTGTTTCGATGCGGACCGAAGCGGTGGCGGGAATCATGGTGCGCAGTCGATCCGCAGCATTCGTTGGGCGCAAATTACGCGCTCGAGGCGCGGGCACTCACCTCAAGCGGCGGACCGTCCCTTTCCCTTCGCTTCGTCGGGGAAGGCGACGAGCAAGTCGGCCAGGTCGTCGGCATGCTCCTCTTCGACGGCCAGGATGCCCTCCATCATGCGCCGCGTCGTGGGGTCATGGTCGCCCAGGTACTTGATGATGTCGCGGTAGCTGTCGATGGCGATTCTCTCCGCTACCAGGTCTTCCTTGATCATGCTCGCGAGCGTGCTCCCCGCAACATATTCGGCGTGGCTGCGGCGAAGCAATCCATCGGGCGCAAAATCGGGTGCTCCACCAAGCTGCACGATGCGTTCGGCAATCTCGTCGGCGTGTCCCAATTCTTCGTTCGAATGGTCGAGGAACTCCTGTGCCACGCTCTGCGAATGGATGCCTCGCGCCATGAAGTGGTGGCGACGGTAACGCAGCACGCAGACGAGTTCCGTGGCCAGGGAATCGTTCAGTAGCTTGAGCACCTTCTCGCGATCCGCCGAATATCCGGCGGTTACCGAGCCTTCGTCGATGTGCTGCCTGGCGCGCTTTCGCAATGTCGGGATGTCGGTAATGGCTTGTGTCTTGGGCATGCGAGGATTCCGTTTCGTGATCGTGGTGGCCGCCCTGAGGTGGCCGGATGAATTACAGGCGTCCCAGCAGGAACAGGACGATGACGATCAACAGCACGACGCCGACGATTCCACTGGGACCATAGCCCCAACTGCGGGCGTGCGGCCAAGTCGGCAGCACGCCAATCAATATCAGGATCACGACGATCAGCAGAATGGTGCCAAGGCTCATGACTTGCTCCTAAGTCTTCACGGCGAAATGACGGCACCGACCTCGATGCCCGACATGGAGAGTCTAGGCCTCGAGCCCGCAGGCTTCGGTGCGGTGTCGCACATACTGCTCGAAACCTGCGGCCTTCCGCTCCCAGGCGCAGCGCCATGGACGCGATTGGTCATGTTCCTTTGGCGCCGCCTGCCTGGCCATGCTGCTCGCCCTTGTCGCCGCCCTTGTCCTGTCCCTGCTTTGCCTCTTGTGCGTGCGCATTACCTTGTGACGGCTTGTCCTGCCCCTGCGGTTTCTGCGCTTGCTGATGTTGCGCGGCCGCCTGCGGCGATTGCGCCACCTGATGCTGCGCAACGGGTTCCGGCGCCTTGTGTTGGGAAGGCTTGTCCTGAACCTGAGGCTTAGGCGCATGTTGAGCCAGAGCCTGTGGCGGCGCCTGCTTCTGCGGGTGCGCGACTGCTTGCTGCTGCGGCGGCCTCTGCGGCTGGGCCGTCACTGCAACCGGCGGATTGCTTCTCGCTTGCGACGCGGGAGACCTGGCTGGCGGCGCGGCGACGACCGCACTTTGCGCAGGCGCCTGGTAGTGCTGCTGCACGACTGCGTCACGCGGCTGGTAATGGTAGTTCTGATTCTGGAGCGCCTGCTGTTGTTGAACTTGCGGATAGCGGCTTCCCGAATATTGGCGCTGGAATACGGGCAGTGGCGCAGGCGCAGGCGCCGAACTGCGGTCCCAGTTGTTCCATCCGGACCGTTGCTGCTCCCAGGTGTTGCCCCAATGTTCACCCCAGTGCGGTGGTGCATTCGATACCCAACCGTGAAAATACGCAGGGCGCTGCCGGTAATATTGCACCGGTACGCGCAGGACGAACAAAGGAACTGCTTCCGGGCTCACGAGACCCCAGGGTCCGTTGTACCAGGAACTCGCGTACCAGTTGTCGCGCGTGTAGACCCAATACATGCCATCGTAGAAGAAGTAATTCGAATTCATTCGCGGTGCGTAGTAGACCGGGTAGCCGGGTACCGGAACCAGCTCCGGATAGACCGGCACGTTGATTCCTATGCTTATGCCGGGGGCGGCGATGCCGAAGCTCACCTGTCCCGCAGCAGTCGTGATCGAGCAAAGCAGCATCCACAGCACAATCATCAAACTACGCATTTTCTGTCCCTCGGTTCATGAATCCGTGGCGGCACTTCATCGCCGGCCCGTGGCAGTCTTGCCGACGATCGACGTGATCTTCGAAGGTCCGTCAGCCGCAGTCCGCGATGCAGTATCCATTTCCTGCCGACGATCGCGTCGAATCCGCGCGAATGTCTTCCGCAGATCCGTATTGACGCTGGCCGTATAACGAAAAGACGGATCGAGTATCGATTTCATGGGATGGGTCCCTTATCCGAGAACTGCCATGCGCCGTCACTTGATGCGAAAATCTCCGCCGCCGAACAGTCCGATCAGCCCGATGACAATGAGGTAGATCGCAACGATGTAGTTGAGGAGCCGCGGCACGACCAGGATCAATATGCCGGCGATGAGGGAGACGAGCGGGGCGAGGCTCAGAGTCATGTTCATGTTCATTGTGGGCTCCGGTCAGGTTTGCGATTGCAGCATCCTAGGGTTGCGACATCGCTGACAGTATCGAAAGTACGCCCCTTTCACGACCTCGGTCGGTGCGATAGCGCACAAATGCCCTTCAACGGCCGCAGGGCGAAAAAACGGCCGGGGAATGGACCCCGGCCGCAACGTCGTTCCCTCAGGCTTTCCGCAAAATGAGAGCGGAGAGGGACCTAAATCGATTCTTACGATTTTCCGAACTGAGCCTTCGCGGTGCTGACGCATGAGTCCTTCGCGGTGCCGGCGAATCCATCGCACTTCTCGATGGCGACCTTGTACTCCGCGTCGCGCTTGGCGTCGGCCGCTTCCTTGTTGGCGTCGGCCTGCTTCATCATCGAATCCTGGTGCGTGTCGGCCACGACACGGTCGACCTTGGCGTCCGCCTTGCCCTTGACGAGCTCGGCATTCGCTTCCTTGACGCAGACGTCCTTGCGGTTGCCGGCAAGGTCGTCACATTTTTCGATGGCGACATTGTAGTTCGCCTGAGCGACCGCAACGCGCGCGTTCTCGCGATTCTTCGGGGTGTTCTCGTAGGCGGCTTCGGCGTCGGCCTTGGCAATTTCGTCCTTGCCCCTGGCCTTCGCCAAGCAGATGTCCTTGGCGTTGCCGCTCAGCGTCGAGCACGCATCCTTGTCCGCCTTGTACTGCGCGTCGGCGTTGGTCTTCGCCATCGTGTAGCTATCCTTGGACATCGGCGTCGCCGCGGACTTGGGCGTATACGTCTGCGCCATGCCGGGCG
The DNA here is from genome assembly GCA_963828045.1 of uncultured beta proteobacterium. Lineage (GTDB taxonomy): Bacteria > Pseudomonadota > Gammaproteobacteria > Burkholderiales > Casimicrobiaceae > VBCG01. The sequence goes on from CAWHCM010000002.1 coordinate 1,066,308, forward strand.
CAGCGAAACTCAGTCCGGCCGTAATGAAAAGCGCGATCATCAGTCTTGACATGTTCGTTCCTTAGGTTCGCGTGCGGACTAGGAGCATGAGCGCGAACGCATTGCCTGTCTGTTCGCTGGCGCACGCAGGCGTCTTTACGCTTCAGCCGAGATTGTCGGCGGCAAAGTTCCAGTTGATCAGCTTGTCGAGCACCGCGTTTACATAGTCCACGCGGCGATTGCGGTAATCGAGATAGTAGGCATGCTCCCAAACGTCGATGGTCAGCAGCGGCGTCAAGCCCATGGTCAGCGGCGTCTCCGCGTTGCCAGTCTTGACCACCTTCAGCGCGTTGCCGTCCAGCACGAGCCAGGCCCACCCGCTGCCGAACTGGGTTGTCGCCGCCGTCGCGAGCGCCTTCTTGCACGCATCGAGATTGCCGAACGACGGCTCGATGCGTTGCTTCAGCAGCGCGGGCGGCTCGCCGCTGCCGTCTGGCCGCAGGCTGCGCCAATAGAAATCGTGATTCCACACTTGCGCGGCATTGTTGAAGATGGCGGCCCTGTCGGGCTTGCCGGCCGTCTCGGCAATGAGCTCCACCAGCGACAGTTCGGCGAGCTCCGTGCCGGCGATCAGCTTGTTCAGCGTATCGACATAACCCTTGTGGTGCTTGCCATAGTGGTAGCCGATCGTGCTGGCAGATATCACTGGATCGAGCGCATTCTCCGCGTACGGCAGTAGTGGCAGAACATGGAGGCCTGCCCGTTCAATCGTTTCGACGGTCATTGGTTGTTCCTGTTAAAGGTGCGCGGCCCGCAGGCTCGCTGTCAGGGCAAAGCCGTAGCGGGGATCGGCGCAAGATTTCCGCCTTCGTTCTCCCACGCCTTGACATGCGTCTTGTGCTGCAGGTGCTCGGTAGCGCGAACTTGCCTGCGTTGCGACTTGACCGCGATTGCCGCGCCGGCTGCGGCGCTGATTGCAATTGCGAGGAGGAGGCCCCATCGCTTGTCGGTACTCATGGTGGATTCACTCAGGAAAGGACAAAAGTTGCATTCGGTGCGCCACCGTGTGGTGCCGAAGAGCGGGCCATCGACTCGAAGGTCCGCCCCCGGCAGGTGTCGCGCTTACTTGAGGCGCATGTCGTTCTTGACCGACTTCACGCCGGCGACGCCACGGGTAATATCCACAGCCTTCAGTTCTGCGACCTGCGTGCCCACAAAGCCGCTCAGCTGGACCACGCCCTTGAACGTCTCGACATTGATCTCGGCCGACTTGAGCGTCGGTTCGCCGAGGATCGCTGCCTTGACCTTGCTGGTGATGACCGTGTCGTCCACATATTCGCCGGTTCCTTCTTTCTTCGCCGTCGAAGCGCATCCGAGCGTCACCGCCAGAACCATTGCGCCGATGAAGTACGCAATCCTGCGGGAATTGATCTTCATGCCGTTTCCTTTATTTTAGCGCCGGAAGCGCGGTGTGTTACAGCCGCCCCATCACGAGCAGGACGATGATGACCAACAGAATCAAGCCTACGGCGCCACTCGGACCATAGCCCCAAGTCGACGCGTGCGGCCAGACAGGCAACACACCGACCAGCATCAGGACCAGGACGATCAGCAGAATTGTGCCAATGCTCATGCTGCCTCCCTTGTATCGTTTTCCCGTGATTGCCATCGGGACCCTACGTTCGCAGGTTAGCCATCGCCGCGGATACCGTCTGTTCGCTGGCGTACTTATGCCGAATTCATTTCGGATCGACGGACGTGGTGTTCGCCCTGGCGTCGGCTATCTGCTGGTTCCGCACGGCCTGCGCCTGCTTCAAGCAGACGCCCTTTTCGGTACCGGACTTGGCCTCGCAGGCAACCTTGGCCACCATGTAGTCGGCATCCGCCCGGGCGACACGGCTATCGGTCCTGGCCTGGGTGGTGCCTTTGTACTTGGCTTCGGCGGCGGCCTTCGTCCGCTTTTCCGCGGCCTTGGCCTCGACCACACACATGTCGCGCTTGTGTCCGGCGAGCGTCGCGCATCTGGCGCGCGCGTCCTTGTAGACAGCCGTGGCGCGATCGAGTGCGGCGTTGTAGTCGCCGCGCGTCTGCATGGTCACCGCGAACGCGATCTGCGTGTACGTCAAGATCGCGAGGCCCGCTATCACGACCAGGAGCGATGCGGCCAGCATCCCGTATCTGTTCATTGTGGTTCCTCGAAGCAACGCATGTCGGCGTCACGCCCGCGGCCCTTTTCGCAGAGGCGTGGGCGTGACCGACCGGAGTTACACCGTAGTGACTACCGGCTGGTAGTCCTTGTGGATTTCCTCGAATGCCTTGACCTGCGTTTCAGCCTGATCCTTGGTGATGCCGTAGGTTTCCTGGATCTTGCCCGTCAGCTGGTCGCGCTTGCCGGCGATCGTGTCGAGGTTGTCGTCGGTGAGCTTGCCCCACTGTTCTTTCACGTGTCCTTTGAACTGCTTCCAATTGCCTTCGATGACGTCCCAATTCATGGTGTTTCCTTCCAGCGCTGGTATTGCCGCCGTAGCGCGCGTCCGCACTTGCGCAATCGCGTAATCGCCTACGGATGCGGACAGAATAGCCAGCGCCGAAATAGTGGTCCGTTCGGTGTCGCACATAGATCGCGCCATGGAATACGCACGGGCTATGTGCGCTGCCCGACATAGCGGCGGCGCATTGGAGTAAACTTCGTGCATGGCCTCCAAGGGATCGCGCCCGGCTGTCAGGAACCTGTCGTCCGGCGCGCAGCAGGTCCGGCCCGGTAGCGCTTCGTCTGCCGCTCCAAGTCCCCACCAGAATCATTTGCTCAACGCGCTGCCGCCCGCCGATTACGAGCGCATCGCCTCGCATCTGGAGCTCATCCCGATGAAGTTGGGCGACGTTCTCTATGAACCGGGGATCAAACTCCGGCACGTCTACTTTCCGACCACGTCCATCGTTTCTCTGCTCTACGTGATGGAGGATGGCGCATCGGCCGAAATCGCGATCGTCGGCAACGAGGGCATTCTGGGCGTCTCGCTGTTCATGGGCGGCGACACCACGCCCAGCCGCGCGATCGTGCAAAGTGCCGGACATGCTTTTCGGCTCAAGGCCGAACTGCTCAAGAACGAGTTCGGGCGTTTCGGTCCGACGATGCACCTGCTGCTTCGCTACACGCAGGCGCTGATCACGCAGATGGCGCAGACGGCGGTCTGCAATCGCCATCATTCCGTCGACCAGCAGTTGTGCCGTTGGCTATTGCTGAGCCTCGATCGTCTGCAGTCGAACGATCTTTCCATGACGCAGGAGTTGATCGCCAACATGCTGGGCGTGCGGCGCGAAGGGGTGACCGAGGCTGCGGGAAAGTTGCAGGACGCCGGGCTCATAAGCTACCGCCGCGGCCGGATCAGCGTGCTCGACCGCCCCGGCCTGGAAGAGCGCGCCTGCGAGTGCTACCAGGTGGTCAAGACGGAATTCGACCGACTGCTCCCGTACGTCGTCCGCTAGCAAATCCTTGCCGCGTCACTGCGGCGCGCACATCGCCACCTGGTCGGGGCCGTAGCCTTCGGCAATGTAGCCACTGGTGATCATCAGCGCCTTGACGGCCGTCGACGTCGTATACCGATGGTTGGAATCGGTGCGGCCATTCCACAGCCGGTAGACGGGCACGCCCGTTCCCGCGCAGACGCCCGTGCCTTGATCCGGCAATGCGATGTAGAACGCCGCGCTCGACTCGTCGACGAGCTGCGGAAACTTGGAGCCGGTGTCCGTGCATTCTTGCAGCGACCCGGAGAAGAAATGCGAATCGCCATATCCGGGCGGAATGTAGTACCGGCAGACGGGATTGATTCCGACGCCCGGGCCGTCCCAGACATTGAAGACGTAGCCGGTGCGCGTCCAGCCCGGGTGCACGCCGGTGTCGAGATCGCTGATCTCCTGCGCATTGCTGGCGACGAAATAGTGATCGAGGGCGGCGTGATAGAACTCGATCGACTGCACCTCGTTCGGCGGCAGCGGAACGCCGATGTACTCGGCAGGCTGCACGTTGATCCAGTAGCGGGCGGCGTAGCCGTCGTTGCCCGCGATTCCCGCGAATTCCGTCAGCAACATGGAGAAATACCAGATTCCATCCGGCGGCATCGCGAATGGCACCGGTCCTGAATCGATCTTCCCGTCCTGCTCTCCAGGCAACAAGGGCGGCAGCGCATAGACGGCCAGGCGCAGCCCGCTTGCCCCCGCCACATAAGGCGCGGTAAACGCCCACAGTTCCAGGCGCAACGGATAGGATTGGTAGCTCAGGTCGAAATTCTCTACGCCGTCCGTCGACAGCGTGGCCGTGTTGCCCGAGTACGTGTAGGAGACGTAGTTGACAAGCCGTACGTCGGTCGCCAGCGCAGCGGATGGCGACAACGCCAGCAGGAACGTGGCGAGCGCTCCCATCAGTGTGTTGCGAGTCATGACGGACGTTCGTGAGTGGCGATTCATCGGGTGTCTTCCTGTGGACATGGCGATGGCGCAGGTTAAGTGCGCGCTTGCTCTGCGGTCGGTGCGCTGGCGCACGGACGCGTACGCGCCTGGAAACGCTATGTGCGCTACCGAGCAGACCAGCCAATCCCATTCGGAATACTGTCGTGGGGCCGCACGAAGAATCTTCAAGGAGAGCATTGGTGCCACCTACCCCGCGCGCTGCCGCGGTGAACAATCGCCTGCTCGAGACGCTTCCGAGCAGCGACCGGAGTCGGATTCTCGCCAAATGCGGCACGGTCGAGCTCGCCTTTGCCGAAGTGCTGTACACGCCGAGGGAACGCATTCGCCACGTCTACTTTCCGACCGGAGGCTTCATTTCGCTGATCATGCCGATCGACAAGGCATCTTCGCTCGAGGTCGGCTTGATCGGGAACGAAGGCATGTTCGGCATTCCGCTGGCGCTCGGCGTGGACGAGTCGCCGGTGCGCGCGGTCGTGCAAGGCGCCGGCCCGGCATTGCGGCTGGATGCGGCGAGCTTCCGCCGCGAACTGGAGCGAAGTGCGGCGCTGCGATTCAAGATCAACCGCTATGCGTTCGTGCAGTTGAGTCAGCTCGCGCAGTCAGCCGCCTGCACGCGCTTCCACGTGGTGGAGGCGCGGCTCGCCCGCTGGCTGCTGATGACCCAGGATCGCGCGCGCGCCGACGACTTCCATATCACGCAGGAATTCCTGGCGCTCATGCTGGGCGTTCGCCGCGTGGGCGTCACCAAAGCGGCGAGCTCCCTGCAGGAGCGAAGGCTGATTCACTACAGCCGCGGCAACATCACGGTCCTCGACCGGCGCGGACTCCAGGCAGCTTCGTGCGGATGCTACAAGGCAGACAAGGACGCGTACGACCGCATGCTCAAGCCGGGCTTGCGATAAGCGGCGGACCACTGCTCGGCGCTCCTCGCACCGATCGAAGCCCGCGCGAATGCGAACAGCGGAAGGTATCCCGCGGGGAGTGACGCCTTTACGCGTGTACCGCGGCCGCTATGCGCCGGTCTTCGCGGAAATGCGCTCGCCGCGCCACGTCCAGACCAGCAATAGCGCCACGACGGCATGCAGGACGACGGCCGGCCACAGCATGATGCCGGCCATGTGCTCGGCCGCGAAGAGATAGGCGAGGAAGAGCGCGATCGCCGCGTTGTAAACCAGCATCGCGCGCCAAGCCGCGCCGTTGTCCTCGCGGCGGTCGCGGCCCGGCCAGCACGCCAAAGCCAAAGCAAGCAGCGTGATACCGAAACAACGGCCGAGCACGACCGCGATGCCGGAGACGTCCGCGCCTATCAGCAGTCTCACGACGAGAGCGGGGTCGAACATCAGTGCGAGCGCCGTCGCGAACTCCGCGGCCGATGAAAACGTGAGGACTTTTCTTTGCATCGACTGTCGACCTCTAATCGCGCGCCCTGGCGAGCGCCCTTTGCGCCGCCTCTTTCTCCTCGGCGCTCATCTGCTCCGGTCCGAGATGGTAAGTCACCTTGTTGATCGTCCCGTTGAACCGGAACGGCAGCTTGTAACTGTCGTCGACCGGTGTGCGGGTGTCGATGCCGATGTCGAGCGTTTCGTCGATGGCCATCAGCAGCGGAATCGTGTGATCGATCGCCTGTTTGGATAATTCCTTGCCGTCGACGGACAGCACGCCGGTGCCGCCCTTGCCGGGACCCGGTCCGTTGTACTTGAAGTCGAACGCGATCGTGTGCTTGCCCGGCTTGAGCGAAGCGCCCAGCCAGTCGGCGCCGCCCACGCCGCCCTCCCAGCGATACCGCTTCAGGTTGAGGAGATTGTAGACAAAGACCGGCTTGCCCTTGAGCAGGTAGAGGCCATAGCCGCCGAATTTCCCGCCCATCGTCGCGATCATTCCCTCCACGCCGGCCTTGGGAATGGTCACTTCGGCGGTGATCGTGTAGTCGCGGTCCAGGACGCTGGGCGCGTTGCCGACGGGAATGCCGGCGTTTTCGCCGACGTAGGTAAACACCGTGCGTCCAGCGACCGCGCTCGGCCGCGGCGTCAGCAGCCGCACGAAGCCCGAGTTGTCGAGCGGGAGCACGTTGTATTTCGCCGCCTCGGTCAGGAACAGCGCCTGCATTTCTTTCAGCTTGGCGGGATCCTTGAGCGCCAAATCGTTGTATTGCGAAAAGTCCTCGGCGATGTTGTACAGCTCCCATTTGTAGTCGTTGATCGGCGTCAGCTTGCCGGTGCCAAGGAGCCAGGGTGGCGCAGGCGGCGTCGTCGAGGCGATCCACCCGTCGTGGTAGATCGCGCGGTTGCCGACCATCTCGAAATACTGCGTGTCGCGCTTGGACTTGGCGTTGGCATTCGCCTTGTCGAACGTGTACGCCATGCTCACGCCTTCGATGGGCTTTTGCGCAATGCCATCGACGGTGGCGGGCGCCGGAATGCCCGCCGCCTCGAGTATCGTCGGCACGATGTCGATCATGTGATGGAACTGCGAACGAATGCCGCCGGCGTCCTTGATGTGGCCGGGCCACGAGATGACCATGCCCTGGCGGGTGCCACCGAAGTGAGACGCCACCTGCTTCGTCCACTTGAACGGCGTGTCGAACGCCCACGACCACGCGACTGACATGTGCGGATAGGTCGCGTCCGAACCCCAGGATTCGTAGTAGCGCATCAGCTCGACTTCGGGCAGATTCAGGACGCCGTTGTAGGCGGTCATCTGGTTGGGCGTGCCCTCCAACGTGCCTTCCGCACTGGTGCCGTTGTCGCCGCTGATGTAGATGATGAGCGTGTTGTCGAGCTTGCCCATGTCCTCGACCGCCTGGATCACGCGCCCGATCTCATGGTCGGTATAGGCCGCGTAGCCTGCGAAGACTTCCGCCTCGCGTGCATACAGTTTCTTGCGGATGACCGACAGCGAGTCCCACTTCGGCAGGTCATCCGGCCATGGGGTGAGCTGCGTGTTCTCCGGGATCACGCCGAGGCGCTTCTGGTTGGCGAAGATCTGGTCGCGCAACTTTTCCCAGCCCATGTCGAACTTGCCCTTGAACTTCTCGACCCACTCCTTCTTAGGCTGATGCGGCGAGTGGGTGCCGCCGGGGACGTAATAGAGGAAGAATGGCTTGTCGGGCGCGGCCGCGTTCAAGCTGCTCAGGTACTTGATCGCCTCATCCGCCATGTCGGTAGTGAGGTTGTAGTCGGACCTGCCGATCCACGGAAAGATCTGCGTGTGATCGCGGAAAAGATACGGCGTCCACTGGTCGGTCTCGCCGCCCATGAATCCGTAGAAATACTGGAAGCCCATGCCACTGGGCCACTGCTCGAACGGCCCCGCGATGCTGTACTGGAAGCCCGGCGTGTTGTGGTTCTTGCCGAACCACGACGTGGCGTAGCCATTTTCCTTGAGGATCGTGCCGATGGTGGCGTTCTCCGGGCCGATGATCGAGTCGTAGCCAGGGTAGCCGGTGGACAGTTCACCGATGACGCCGAAGCCCACCGAGTGATGGTTGCGTCCGGTGATGAGCGCCGCGCGCGTCGGCGAGCAGAGCGCCGTCGAGTGGAACTGCGTGTAGCGCAACCCGGCCTTGGCGATGCGGTCCATGGCGGGCGTCGGAATGACGCCGCCAAAAGTGCCCGACACGCCGTAGCCCTGGTCGTCGGTCATGATGAGCAGCACGTTCGGCGCGCCCTTCGGCGGAACGATCAGCGGCGGCCACCACGGTCTGGAATTCGTCGCCGACTCGTTGATCATGCCGCCGAATTTGGGCGGCGGCGGCGGGAGCTGATTCCCGGGAATTGTGGTCGTCGCGTCGGGGGAGCCCAGCACGCCCGTTACTACCTGCGCCGCAACCGGCGCGACGGCCATCGTTGCGGAGATCAACGCTGCCGCGAATGCCGCAGCAGCGCCCGTCGCAATTGGTGCCCGATTCATGGTCCGTTCTCCAATGCCGGAAGGAAAGGAAGATTGTGCGGCGCCGCGCCCGGAATTAGCTTCGCTTGTTTTTTTGGGGCGCAGAGGTGAGGCCGAAATGCTACTACAAACGGCCTCAGCCGCGCACCGCAAGCTTGTAACAATGAGAATCGACCGGGTGGGGGTGTCTTTCCGGCACCAAAGAAAACGCCGCGCTCCCGTGCGGGCAACGCGGCGTCGAGACAACCGGGAAACGGGGTTACTGTCCGGTACCCTTGGCTGCCGTCGCGGCCTCGGCCATCCGTTTCGCCATCTCCGCCTTGATGGCGTCGAGGTTGAAGCTCGCTCCCCGCTGCATCGGCGGGTAGTCGAGGAACGTCTGGATCTCCTTGCCCATCATCTGCTGGACGAAGACAAAGCGCCAGAACTCGTACTTGAACCAGTCGAAGTATTGTTGCGCGCCGTCCTTGGTGCCGTTGTCAGGCCAACCCGTGCGCTCGAATGGGTCCAGGCGCAGGTTGATCAAGTAGGGCACGTCGACGTGCGTCTTCTCACCCAGCCAGCCGCGGGGCTGGTCGATGAACCGGTACTTGTAGTCGTCGATGCGTACGGCGCCGAGGGAGCTTTCCCCGAGGTAGAAGATCTCATGGCGCGCGGACGGACCCTTGCCCGTGATCGCGTCCATCTGGTTGTAGCCGTCGAGATGGTTCTTGTAGGTCCGGCCGTCGATCGTCTTGCCCTTCAGCAATTCTTCGGTAATGTTCGGATTGCCGGCGGCGGCGACGAAGGTCGGCAGCCAGTCCATGCCGGAGAAGATTCCGTTTTGCACGGAGTCGGCCGGCACGTGGCCGGGCCAGCGCAGAAGTGCGGGCACGCGGAATCCGCCTTCCATGACGGTGCCTTTGCTTTGCGCGAACGGCGTTTGTCCGCCATCCGGCCAGGTGAATACTTCGGTCCCGTTGTCGGTGGTGAAGACGACGATCGTGTTGTCGTCGACGCCCATGTCCTTCAGCTTCTTCATCACCAGGCCAACGTCGTCATCGATCTGGGCCATGCCGGCTTCCTCGATGGACCAGCCATTCGTCGAGTTGCGCATCGCCTCGTACTTCGGTGAGAGATGCGTGACGATGTGCATGCGCGTCGGGTTCAGCCAGACGAAGAACGGCTTGCCGTCCTTGTGCGCCTTGTCCATGAAATTGATGGCAAAGTCGCGGATCTCGTCGTCAACGGTTTCCATCCGCTTCGGGTACAGCGTGCCGGCGTCCTCGATCTTCTGCTTGCCGATCTTGCCCCAGCGCGGCATCACCGTCGGGTCGTCGACGTTCGTGGCCCAACTGTGAACCATATTGCGCGGGCCGACGACATTGAGGAGGTTCTGCGGATAGTTGGGATGCGCCGGGTCCTCCATCGCATCGAGGTGATACAGATAGCCGAAGAATTCGTCGAAGCCGTGGACGGTGGGTAGGAACTCGTTCAGGTCACCGAGATGGTTCTTGCCGAACTGGCCGGTGGCATAGCCCATGCTCTTCAGGATCGTCGCGATGGTCACCGCCTCCGCCGGCAGGCCGATCGGGGAACCCGCCTGGCCAACGGTGGTCATGCCGGTGCGGATCGGCAGCTCGCCGGTGATGAAGTTCGCGCGGCCGGCCGTGCAGCTGGCCTCGGCATAGTAGTCGGTGAACAGCATGCCCTCCTTCGCGATCTTGTCGAGATTGGGCGTGCGGCCCGCCATCATGCCGCGATGGTAGGCACCGATGTTCCACATGCCGATGTCGTCGCCCATGATGACCAGGATGTTGGGCTGCTTGCCCGGTGTTTGCCCGAACGCCGGCACGGAAAATACGATCGCGACCGCGAGGCCCGCGATCACTGCGGAAATACGTCGCAACAATTTCATGGAATCTCCGGACTCTTGAAGTGGATCCACGCGCCGCGGCAATCGTCTTGGATCGACCGCGAAGGCGTGGGCCCGCCATCATACGCAATATCTGCGCAGGAAACGGCCGTTTCCCCCACTTATTGCAGGAATTCGCACAACAATCGATGGAAGTGATGTACGCCCCGCTCGCGCGTTGGCGAATAGCGGCCGCCGCGATACAGGCGTGACCGCACGCCGCGTTGCACGGCCTGCACGATCGCCTCGTCCTCCATTTCGACGCCGTCGAGCTGCCCGCCTGCACCAGAAGTGAGCATCGTTGCGTCCCACACGTAACTTCGAAAGGCCACGCGCGTGCGGTCGATGCCCGCCGGCATCACGAGATTGACGGAAAGTCCCCATGGATAGAAGTTGAGCATCAGGTTGGGGAACACGAACCAGTAATACGCGGCCACGCGCAATCCGTGATCGCGTGTGCCTGCCGGCGACACGAAAGCGGGAACATCCGGCTTGGCCAGGCCAAGCTGCAGGCTCGAATACCGGAACAACTCGTTCGTGTCGCCGTCGCAATCCACCAGCTCGTTTAATCCCGGATGGACGAACGGAATGTGCAGGCCCTCGAGATAATTCTCGACGTAGAGCGCCCAATGCGCGTTCACAGCGTAATCGCGATCGAGCGCGGGGTCGTGCCGAAAGGTATCAACCGGCATCCAGCCGACGCGCGCGGTCATGTCGCCGAGGAAGCTCTCGATGGGCGCCGCGGGATCGAGCGCGGCAAACCCGTGATTGCCCCACGCCGCGAACGGAAGCTGCGGCAGGTCATCGCGCGGCGACGGAAAATCCTTTGCTTCCTTGAATTCCGGCATGAATGTCATGCGTCCGGAAAGATCGAAGCGCCGCGAATGGTACCCGCAGCGTATTTCCTTGGCGCGGCAGGGTGCCGTGACGAGAATGTTGCCGCGATGCGTGCATACGTTGGACAGGCAGCGCAATTGGCCGTCCGCGTCACGCGCAAGCAACAGCGGTTCATCGAGCAGCCCCGGCAGCAGGTCGCGCGGCGCCAGCGACCCTGCCACGGCCGCATCGTCGAGACTGCCCAGCCATTGCCACGTGCGCGCGAAGATGCGCTCGCGCGCCCTCGCGTACGCGGCCTCGTCGCGATAGAACGCGCTGTCGAGCGTCGAAGCTTTGGTGATGTCCGGATCGACCGAATAGTTCATGCAGGGATGGAAATTGCGTTCCTGTTCTTCCAGGCTATCGCTTCAAGCCCAGCACCGCGGTGGCAACGTAGCCTCGCGTTCCGTCGGCGGGCCTGTCCAGCTGCACCAGGGCGGCAGTCTGGTTGGCGAAGATATTATCGTTCGAGTTCCGCGTGCGGCGGATGCCGCGAGTGTTATAGGGAGCGGCGGACATCACCGCGTCGCTGACGGCATCGTCGAAGAAGAATTGGGTCGTGAAGTCGTAGGTCCTGTTGCCGGCGGCGTCGAACGTGCGCGCCTTGGCGTGGATGTGAATCGTGCGGCCGGGGTACCAGCCCGGGTAGATGGTCTTGAACGTGACGCGGCCGTTCGCATCGCTGACCTGGTAGCCGCGCAGGAATGTCTGACCGCTGGTGCCCTGTTGCCCCATGCCGCCGGTCACGTCGGAATATTCGCCGACGGCGTCGCAGTGCCAGATGTCCACTTGCACGCCGCCGACAGGCAGGCAGCCCGCCACCGCAACATTGCGCAGCTGGAGGTCGAGCGTGAGCGGCATCCCCTGCACGACGCCGGGGCGGTTGGAACCGGCGACAAGATCCGAGCGGTGGAGTTTTTCGTCAACGAAGAACGGACCCTCCGTCATAGCCGGCGAAAGGACACACGACATATCGATGGCCGTGCGCGCGGTCGCGGCGGCCGATGGGCGCGTGTCGATGCCGAGCAACGGCGGGACACCGAGAGCGCCCAGCAGTGCGAGAAGGCGCCGCCGTGTTGAATGCGCGTCTGCGGTTCGTGGATCCGGCATGGAAGTCTCCCGACAGAAGGGTGCGAAAGCTACAGCCGGTTCGAGCGGTCCGCCAGCGTGAAGCCCGGCCATTCGATATTGTCGCTCTTCGCCAACGCGAGCACCTTGAACAACTCGCCCATTTCGGCGGGCGACGTCAGCTTGTGCACGGCAGCGGCTTCGCGCACATACGCTGACGACGCCGGGTCGCCGATCGCGCGCAGCAGGTCGAGAATGCCGCAGCCCAGCAGGAACGCCGCCTGTGGCGCATAGCCGGCCACCTCCAACCCGGCGCGCTCGCCTGCCAGCGCCACGGCCGTGAAGTCGACGTGCGCCGTCAGGTCCGACAGTCCCGGCCACAGGAACGGATCCGAATGCGCGCGATGGCGATAGTGGCCCATCAGCGTGCCCTCGCTGCGTTGCGCGTGATAGAACTCGGCTTGCGGAAACCCGTAGTCGGCGATGAGCAGCGCACCCGCCGTCATCCGCCGGCCGATGTCCTCGACCAGCGCTTCGGCCGCCGGGTTGATTTCGCTGGTGTAGTCGCCCGTCGCCGGAAACCGCTCGGTCGCGAGCGCGAGCAGCGCGGCGTCCTCCAATGGACGATCTTCCCAACGCAAACGCTCGCCGTCCGCAACGCCCCGCTCGAACCACTCGCCGTGCCGCCGTGAAACAAGGTGCGGAGGAATCGCGTCGAGCATTTCGTTCATCACGACGGCGCCGTCGATGGACGCAGGCGGCGCGTCGACCCATTCGACACGGGCCGCGTGGTCGGGCGCGCGACGGCCGATCTGCGCCCGCTGGCGTTCGCGCAAGTCCGGACTGACGTCGACGATCGCGTATCGCGACGGCGCCGCGCCGCGAGCCGCCAGTGCGTTGAGGAGGTCGGCCGCAAGGACTCCGCTGCCCGCGCCGAATTCGACGATCTCGCGCGATGCCGTGGCCTCGAGGATCGCCGCGACCTGCGCGGCAAGCGCTTGCGCAAATAATGGCGTCGTCTCCGGCGCGGTGACGAAATCGCCGGCGTCACCGAACTTGCGAGCGCCGGCGACGTAGTATCCCAGACCCGGCGCGTACAGCACGAGTTGCATGTATCGCGCAAAGGAAATCCAGCCGCCGGAGCGCTCGATTTCCGCCCGGACGGCTGCCACGACGCGCGCGCTGTGGTCGCGGCCGGCAGCGTCGGGTGAGGGCAAGGACGGTGGCGCGGTGGAGAACAAGATGGCGTCGGCGGACACTGCGCTCGAAAATCGCCGCAGCGGAAAGGTTGTGCTAGATTGCCGCCGAGTCTAACGGAATCGGCGAACGACTTGGGAGCGCTGCGTGCAAGGTAAGACTGTCTTGATCACCGGCGGCGCCAAGCGCGTCGGCGCGGCCATCTGCCGCCGCCTGCACGCGGCGGGCGCCAACCTGATGCTCCATTACCGTGCTTCGGCCGGCGAAGCGCGGCTCCTGCAGGCCGAGCTCAATCACACGCGGCCCTCGTCCGTCGCGCTGATCCAGGCGGACCTTCTCGACCTGCCCAAGCTGCCGTCGGTCGTCGAGCAGACGATGCAGACGTATGGCCGGCTCGACGCGCTGGTCAACAACGCGTCGACGTTCGCGCAGACGCAGGTCGGCGATATCACCGAGGCCAACTGGAACGACCTCATCGGAACCAATCTGCAGGTGCCGCTGTTCCTCGCGCAGGCCGCCGCGCCGGCGCTCAAGAGGACACAGGGCGCGATCGTCAATCTGTCTGACATCCACGCCGAGCGTCCGCTCAAGAACTACGTCGTGTATTCGATCGCGAAGGCCGGGCTGGTGGGCCTCACGCGGTCGCTCGCGCGCGAACTGGCACCCGACGTGCGCGTCAATGCCGTGGCGCCGGGGCCCATCCTGTGGCCCGACGACGAGTCGTTCGACGAACTGTCGCGGCAGCGAATCATCTCGCACACGCCGTTGAAGCGCGAAGGCACGCCGGAGGACATCGCGGGCGCCGTGCTGTTTCTGCTGGCGGACGCGAACTACATCACCGGCGAGACAATCAACGTCGACGGCGGCCGGAACATGGCCATCTGACGGCTAGCCTCGCATCGAGGCCACTCTCGTGGCGAGATCCTCGAGATACGGATCGATGATGCCGTGCGTCACCAGCGCGACGCGCGTGCGCTCCAGGTAATCGAGCGACGACCCAAACGCGCCTTTCGACGTCGCGATCACGGCGGCTTGCGTGTCCAGCGGCAGTTGCGCGTATTGCGGGTGCGCCGGCCGGACGACGAACGTCAGCGCGACGAGCTCGCGCTCGCCCGAGCGCACGGGAACCCAGCGCGGGCGGTACGATCCGACGACCATCTCGCGCCGCCACAACAGATGCAGCTCGTCCATGGCGACCGGCGCGGGCAGCCGGTACACGACGCCCGTGCAGGCGCCGCCGCGAACGAGTCCCAGCACCAGTCCCGGCTGCGTGCGCGTCCCGCGCGATGCCATCGAGTACAGGCAGAAGCGGCGGTGCAGGCCGCGCAGGATGGCCGGCCGCGACTCGGCGAAGGGAAAGAGCGGGTTCCACAGGAGCGACCCGTACGCGAACACCCACCAGCCGGCACCTTTCGGCCTTGCAGCGAGCGTGGATGTCAGGGAGTTGGACAGCTGCTCGTCGGTGAACGCCCATTTCGAGTCGCCCCCCGCCGCGACATACAGTTCGCGCATCCGCCCCGACTCGAGGTCGCTGCGGCAGAGCGTCGTCGGATCATTCGTCGGAATGCGCGTCACGCTGGAGCTTCACGAGATCGATGTTCGCCTGCCGGCGTTTCGCCGCATTGGTCTTGCCATGCGGGCCGCCCTTGGCGAGCAGCGGCGAGCGGGCGATCGGGTTGCGGACCTTGGGCGGCGAATGCAGTTTGGCGCGTTTCACGACAGCGATGATCGCAGAGTCCCGCCCGCGCGAGCAACGCGTAACGCTATCCGGTGCTACACCAGGCCCCGAAATGTCAGCCGCGCGCCACACCATGCGGCCGCAGCCAGCAGACGGTCGTCGCAATTGCGCGGAGCCGCCATCTGCAGCCCAACCGGCATCCGCTGCACGAATCCCGCCGGCACGCTGACCGCCGGGAACCCCAGCAGCGACCACAGTGTGCAGCACGACGGGTCGCCGGTGGTCGAGAGGCCGCGCGGCGCCGCGCCGGGCGCCGCGGGAGACAGCACCGCATCGTAGCCGTCGAGCCATTGCCTGAAGAACGCGATGGCCTCCTCCCGCGCCGACATCGCCGACCGATAGGCGTCCTCGCCGATCGTGCGCCCTTCGTCCAGCGCGGCGTTGACGCCGGGCGAAAGCCGCGCGCGTTCGCGCGATTGCAAGTCGCCGAGATTGCGTGCGGCCTCGAACAGCATGATGGTTCGGTGCAGCGTAGGGACTTCGTGCCAAGCCGGCGGAATGTCGACGGGAACGACGTCGGTGCGCCGGCGCAAATGTGCCACCGCCGCTTCCACGACGTCGTCCGCGTCACAATCGGTAACGGTCCACGGAAAACCGCCTAGGAATGCGAAGCGCGGCGCTTTCGCGAGTGGCGTCAGCGTTCCGGCGATGCGCCCAGGACCGGCCAGCACGCTCGCCAGGAGCGCGGCATCTTCGACGGTCCGCGTGAACGTGCCGACCGTATCGAAAGTTTCGCTGAACACACCGACGCCCGCGACCGGAATGGCGCCCTGCGTCGGCTTGAATCCGACGACGCCACAAAAGGCCGCGGGGCGGATGACCGAGCCGTTCGTCTGCGTGCCGATGGCCGCGCACACATGACCCACCGCGACGGCCGCCGCCGATCCCGAAGACGATCCCCCCGGCGTGTGGGCCGGATCCCAAGGATTGCGCGTCTTGCCCGGGTCCAGAAACGCGAACGGCGTCGTGACCGTCTTGCCGAACACGAATGCGCCGGCCGCCCTCAAACGATCGACGCACAGGGCATCGCGCGGCGGCCGATGGTCGGCGAATATCGGCGAGCCCATCGTCGTCGGCATGTCGGCGGTATCGATGATGTCCTTGACGCCGATGCCGACGCCGCCCAGAGGTCCCGGCTTTCTCGCCGCGTCCCAGCGCGCCGCCTCCCGCGTCACGTGCTCCGGGTCCAGCGTGACCCACGCTTCCACCGCGGCGTCGGTCATCCGAACGCGCGCGAGTTGCGCAGTAGCCAATTCACGCGACGTCGACCGCCCCTCCGCGAGCGTCTCCACGGCTTCGGTGAGCGTCAACGAATAGCCGCTGGGCGCCTGCGTCATCGCTCGATGCCGGTCGCTTCCATCCGAACCAGAGGCGCGGCTTCGGCGCGGTTGCGGCCTTTGGCGGGCGCTGTCAGGAAGAGCGCCTGCAGGTCATTCAAAAATCGGCGGCCGAGTTCGGTCGGCTTGAGAGTCGCCGGATCCGGTTCGAGGAGGCCACGCCGCGTCGCCGCGTCGATCGATTGCGCGACGAGCGACAGCGGGTAGCCGGTGCGCTCCGCGAACAACGCAGAGGGCACGCCCGCCGTCAGCCGCAGCGCATTCAGCATGAACTCGAAGCCGACATCGTCGCGCGTCACTTCGACCTCTTCCTGCAGCGGATGGCCCTGTGCGATGCGTTCGAGGTATTGCTTGGGCTGCTTCCACCGCAACTGCCGGACGATGCGGTCCGCGAAGGAAAGCTTGGAATGCGCGCCGGCGCCGATGCCCAGATAGTCGCCGAAACGCCAATAGTTGGCATTGTGCGCGCACTGGCGGGCTGGCTTCGCGTAGGCGGACGTTTCGTAATGCTGGTAGCCGGCGCCTTCGAGCATCGCGTGCACGGCGTCCTCGATGTCGGCTGCCGTGTCGTCATCGGGAAGCGGCGGCGGATAGCGATGGAAGAGCGTGTTGGGCTCCAGCGTCAGGTGATAGAAGGACAGGTGCGGCGGCATGAAGGCCAGCGCGGCCGCGACGTCCGCGCGCGCCTCTTCCACCGTCTGCCGCGGCAAGCCGTACATGACGTCCAGGTTCACGTTGCCGAAGATCATCAGCGCCGCCTCCGCCGCGCGGCGCGCCTCGTCAGCATCGTGGACCCGTCCCAGTGCCTTCAATTGAGCGGAATCGAAGCTTTGCACGCCCAGCGACAGCCGGTTCACGCCGGCGCCGAAATAGCCCGCGAATTTCTGCCGCTCGAAGGTACCCGGGTTAGCCTCCAGCGTCACTTCCGCGTCGGGCAGCAGCGGCACGCGCGCGCGGATTCCGGCCAGCAGGCGGTCGATGGCCGCGGCGGAGAAAAGACTCGGCGTGCCGCCGCCCATGAAGATCGACACGACCTTGCGTCCCCAGATCGAAGGCAGCGCGAACTCGAGGTCGGTCAACAGCGCGTCGACATATTGCGCCTCCGGCGCATCGCCCTGCACCTCGTGCGAATTGAAATCGCAGTATGGGCATTTCTTCAGGCACCACGGAATGTGCACATAGAGCGCCAGCGGAGGCAGCGCCGTGAACGACGGCCGCGCCAGCACGCGCGCGTCGACCGTGATCTTCGACGACGCGGTATCCGTCATTGATGCGCCTCGGTTTCGCGAACCTTCATCTCGTCGAGCTTGACCAGCAGCGCGCGGATTGCCTGGCCGCGGTGCGACAGCTCGTTCTTGCGCTCGAGCGGGAGTTCCGCACCGGTGAGGCCGGTCGCGTCATCCCGGAAGTGCGGATCGTAGCCGAATCCTCCGCTTCCCCGCGGCACGTCGATGATCGTGCCATGCCAGATGCCCTCGGCGATCAGCGGCTCCGGGTCGGCGGCATGGCGGACCAGAACGAGCACGCAATAATAATGCGCGCGCCGGTCGGCGACGCCTTGCAGCGCCGCCACCAGTTTGGCGTTGTTGCGCACATCGGACACAGGTTCACCCGCATAGCGGGCGGAATGCACGCCCGGCGCGCCGCCGAGCGCGGCAACGCACACGCCGGAATCGTCGGCGAGCGCAGGCAGCGCGGCGAGCGCGCTCGCGTGCCGGGCCTTGGCCAGCGCGTTTTCGACGAAGGTCGGGTGCGGTTCGTCCGCGTCGCCGATGCCGAGTTCCTTCTGCGCGACGACGTCCAACCCTCGCGGCGCCAGCAGCCGGCGGAACTCGCGCAGCTTGCCCTCGTTGCCGGACGCCAGGACGAGGCGGGAGATCAACGGCGCAGCGCCAACCGTTGCTCTGCGACGAGCCGCGCGATGCCGTTCTCGGCAAGCGCCACCAGCGCCTCCATTTCGCCGCGCGAGAACGGCGCGCCCTCGGCCGTCCCCTGCAACTCGACGAAGCCGCCGGCGCCCGTCATCACGACGTTCATGTCGGTGTCGCAGTTCGAGTCCTCGGCGTAGTCGAGGTCGAGCACGGGCAGACCGTCGACGACGCCGACCGACACCGCAGCCACGTGGTCGCGCAGCGGCTCAGCCGTCACGAGTCCCCTGGCCTTGCACCACGCGATCGCGTCCGCCACCGCGACGCATGCGCCGGTGATCGACGCGCAGCGCGTGCCGCCATCCGCCTGCAGCACGTCGCAATCGATCCGCAGCGTGCGCTCGCCCAGCGCCGTCAGGTCCATCACGGCGCGCAAGCTGCGGCCGATCAGCCGCTGGATCTCCTGCGTGCGGCCGGACTGCTTGCCCTCGGCCGCTTCGCGGCGCATCCGCGTATTCGTCGCGCGCGGCAGCATTCCGTATTCGGCGGTGAGCCAGCCCTGTCCCTTGCCTTTCAGGAACGACGGCACGCTTTCCTCGACGCTGACCGTGCACAGCACATGCGTATCGCCCATCGCGACCAGCACCGAGCCCTCCGCGTGCTTCGTGAAGGCGCGGGTGATCTCGATGGCGCGCAATTCATCGGGGCGACGACCGGAGGGGCGTGTGGGCATGGTGGCGTGGACGATTCCGGCAAAGGACGATTATAGGGGCGATGCCGGTGCCGCGCGCCGCGCGCGCGCCATGTCCGACAGTTCGTCCGCCAGCGAGCGCGGCGGCTGCCAGCCGAATGCCGCGCGGAACGCGCCCGCGTCGACGACCAGCGAATCCGTCAACCGGGCGATGCTTTGCGACCGGCCCAGGCATGCGCACGCCAACCGGAGGATCGAAGGCGGCAGCGGGACGAGGCGCGCATCGGTGCGAAGCGCCGCGGCGATCGCCCGCACCAAGTCCGGCGTGGAAACCGGCACGGCGTCGGCGAGCAAATAGGTCGCGGCGGCGCGACGTGGCGGGGCCGGTCCCAAGATGAGCGCGTCCAGCGCGCTCATGAGATTGCCCAAGCCCAGCAGGCTGCGCCGATTGTCTATGCTGGCGAGCGGCAGCGGAATGCCGCGCGCGACGGCGTCGGTGAGCCTGCGCGAAATTGCCCGCGACACCCGGCCCGTAGAGCAGCGGGAGCCGAAAGGTAGTCACCGACATGCCCGTGTCGCGCGCCACATCGGCGAGCGCGCATTCCGCCTCCCACTTGCTCGCCGCGTAATCGTCGCGCGGGTCCGGCGGATCGCTTTCGCGAAACGCGCCTCCGGGCGGCGTCGCGTCGCCGTTGACTTTCACCGAGCTCGCGAACACGAAATGGACGGCGCCCGCCGCCGCCGCCGCGCGCGCAACGCGTTCCGTCGCGTCGACGTTGACGGCGCGAAAGAGCGGCAGGGGATCCGCCGCGGTCTCGCGCATCACGTGGGCGCGGCCGGCGAGATGCACGACCGTGTGCGCGCCGAGCAGCGCGTTGTGCAAGGCGGGGGCGGCGATCGATGCCAGGTCGCCCACGGGAAGCATGTCCGGCCGCGCGGCCGTCGCGCTCGACAGTTCGCGCACCAGCCCGCGAAAGGGCGTGCCCGACGCGCGAAAATGCGCGGACGCGGCGCGTCCCGTAAATCCATCGGCCCCGGTGACCACGATCAGGCCACGCGCGGTCATCGGCGCGCGCCGCGCAGGTTCAAAACCACTTCCAGCCGTGACGGCCGTAGAAGCGCAGGCCGCTCTTCACGAAATGGTAAGTATGCTTCATGCCCTTCTGTGCGGCGCCGCCGCCGTGGTGACCGATCTGCACGGAGGGCACGTAGGCGGTCTTGGTGATCTCGTTCAACCGCACGCTCCAGTCGAAGTCCTCGAAGTAGAGAAAATACTTGGGGTCGAAGCCGCCGGTGCTGTCGATGGCCACGCGCTTCACCAGCATGAATGCGCCCGACAGCGCCGGGATGCCGATGATGTCGCGCGGCGGCTCCACGTCCATCACGTCGCGCATTTCATAGCGCGCGAGGCGCTTCCTGAAGATCGAGCGCAGGATGCCGGGGCCGAAACCGCGGAGGAAGAGATCGAAGATCGCCGGATAACGCTTGCACAGGTATTCGCGCGTGCCGTCGGGGCCCAGCACGAGCGGCGCGAGCGCACCGACATCCTGATGCTCGTCGAGCCAGCGAACGGCATTGGCCAGGGAATCGGGTGCCAACTCCACGTCGGGATTCAGCACCAGGTGGTAATCGGATCCAGTGCCGTGCAGCACGAGGTTGTGCGCGGCGCCGTAGCCGATGTTCGCGTGGCCGTGCAGGTAGGTCACGTGCACGCCGGAATCGGAGAAGCGCATCTTGCCCAACTTGATGACGCCGTCGGCGACTTCGCGGTCCTCGCTGTTGTCGATCAATGCCAGGTGCACGGTGCGCAATGCGCCGTCCTCGCGCGCGGCGCCGATCGCGAGTGCCAACTTGCGCAGGCAACGCTCGAGGAGCTTCACGTCAGGCCGATGCGTGACGATCGAAATCTGCAGCGAGGAAGGAAGCAAGGGGAGGCGTTGGGGAGGTTGCGCTAGAATCCTCGGGCAATCGGGTGTCCGCGTCAACCCAAGCAAGTTCTTTCCTCCGCGAGGATTCGTGCCGCCTGCCCGCCCCGTATCCAGCCCCGTCTCTTCCGCCGCTTCCCCGCCGGCCGCCGGCGCCGCCGCGCCCTTCCGCTATTCCGCAGATGCCCTGGTTGCGTTCGGCGACGCGCTGCTGCGCAAATCGGGCATGCGCGACGACATGGCGCGCGACATCGCGTCGGTGCTGGTCGAAGGCGACCTGCTCGGCCACACGACGCACGGACTCGCGTTGCTCGCCGCCTATCTGGCCGAAGTCGAAAAAGGCGCGATGGCCACGTCGGGCGCGCACGTCGTCGTCAACGCTCGACCGGCCGCGCAGACCTGGGACGGCAACCGGCTGCCCGGACCGTTTCTCACGCTGCGAGCGCTCGACGCCGCGATGGCGATGGCGAAGACGTGCGGGACAGGCACCGTCGTCATTCGCCGCTCGCATCACATCGCGTGCCTCGCCGCGTATCTGCGGCGCGCAACAGATCGCGGCATGATGGCGCTCATCTATTGTTCCGATCCGTCGGTCTCGAGCGTCGCGCCTTTTGGCGGCGTGTCGGCGGTCTTCACGCCCAATCCCTTCGCTGCGGGCATTCCGACGGGCGGCGACCCGATCCTGCTCGACATTTCCGCGAGCTACACGACGAACGGCATGACCGCGAGGCTCCACCAGGCTGGAGAAAGGTTGGCACATCCGTGGGTGCAGGATGCGCAGGGCAACGCGACGACCGATCCCGCCGTGCTGTTCAGCGAACCGAAGGGCACGTTGCTGCCGCTGGGCGGACTGGAAGGAGGACACAAAGGTTATGCATTGGCGCTTCTGGTCGAGGCGCTGACCGCGGGGCTCGCCGGATTGGGCCGCGCCGACCCGCCCGAAGGCTGGGGCGCGACGGTGTTCGTGCAGGCCATCGATCCTGCTGCGTTCGGCGGCGGCGATGCCTTCGCGCGCCAGATGGATTGGCTGGTCGGCGCCTGTCACGACGCGACGCCGCGGCCGGGCGGCGAACGCGTGCGCCTCCCGGGCGAGAACGGCATGAAGCGGCATCGCGAGCAAACGGCGAACGGTGTCGCGCTGTTTCCCTCCATCCTGCCGGCGCTGCGGCCGTGGGCGGAAAAGCTCGGGGTCGCGCTGCCGGACGTCGTGAAAGGGAGTCAACCCCGATGAGCGTCATCACCAGCATCGAGGACCTGCGGGTCCTGGCGAAGAAGCGCGTGCCACGCATGTTCTACGACTATGCGGATTCCGGCGCGTGGACGGAGAGCACGTACCGCGCCAACCAAGCCGATTTCGCCAAGATCAAGCTGCGCCAGCGCGTAGCCGTCAACCTCGAGGACCGCAGCACCGCGACCCGGATGGCCGGCGTCGATGTTGCGATGCCGGTAGCCATCGCGCCGACGGGCATGACCGGCATGCAGCACGCCGACGGAGAAATCCTGGCGGCGCGCGCGGCCGAGAAATTCGGCATCCCGTTCACATTGTCGACTATGAGCATCTGCTCGATCGAGGACGTCGCAACGCACACAAAGAAGCCGTTCTGGTTCCAGCTCTACGTGATGCGCGACCGCGACTTCGTGGGACGCCTGATCGACCGCGCCAAGGCCGCGCAATGCGGCGCGCTGGTGCTGACACTTGACCTGCAGATCCTCGGCCAGCGCCACAAGGACCTGAAGAACGGCTTGAGCGCGCCGCCCAAGCCGACCATTCCGA
The DNA here is from genome assembly GCA_963828045.1 of uncultured beta proteobacterium. Classification (GTDB taxonomy): domain Bacteria; phylum Pseudomonadota; class Gammaproteobacteria; order Burkholderiales; family Casimicrobiaceae; genus VBCG01. The sequence continues at coordinate 1,089,010 of CAWHCM010000002.1, forward strand.
ACATCATCAACCTGATGACCAAGCCGCGGTGGTGTCTTCACATGCTCGGCACGCGCCGGCACCACTTCGGCAACATCGTCGGCCACGTCAAAGGCGTGGGCGACATGGCGTCGCTGTCCGAATGGACCGGCCGCCAGTTCGACCCCACGCTCAATTGGTCCGATGTCGAATGGGTCAAGCAACGCTGGGGCGGCAAGCTGATCCTCAAGGGCATCCAGGCTGTTGAGGACGCGCGGCTCGCGGTGGCATCCGGTGCGGACGCACTGATCGTCAGCAACCACGGCGGCCGCCAGTTGGACGGCGCGCAGTCCAGCATCGAGGCGCTGCCGGCCATCGCCGCCGACGTGGGCTCGAAGATCGAGGTGCACATGGACGGAGGCATCCGGTCGGGTCAGGACGTGCTGAAGGCCGTGGCGCTTGGCGCCCGCGGCGTCTACATCGGCCGCGCGTTCCTGTACGGCCTGGGCGCGATGGGCGAGGCCGGCGTCACGAAGGCGCTGCAGATCATCCGCAACGAGCTCGACCTGACGATGGCCTTCTGCGGACACACCCGTATCGGCACCGTCGACCGGAGCATCCTGCTGCCCGGCACGTATCCCGGCTGAAGCCGCCTAGGTCGGGTTTCGCCCCGCCACCACGCGCGGAATCCCCGCGAGATCGCGCAGTGCCACGATGCCGGTGAATCCCGCCGCGCGAAACAGCGCCTGAATCGCCTCCGACTGGTCGTAGCCGTGCTCGACGACGAGGCTGCCGCCGGGAACGAGCCGTTCGCGTGCGCCGCCGACGATGAGGCGCAACGCCGATTGGCCGTCGATGCCCGGCGAGAGCGCCGCGACGGGCTCGAAGCGGACGTCGCCTTCGCAGAGGTGCGGGTCGACGGCGCCGACGTACGGCGGATTGCTCGCGATCAGGTCCCACTGCCCGGGCGGGATTGCGGCGTACCAGTCGGATGCGGTGAATTCGACGTTGGACAGCCCGAGCCGCTGCGCATTGGCGCGCGCGACTCCCAGTGCCGCATCCGAAGTGTCGGTCGCGAGCACCGCGGCATTCGGCCTGTCGTGCGCGATCGCCAGCGCGATGGCGCCCGAACCAGTGCCCAAGTCGAGCACGCGCGAGCGTAGGTCGCGCGGCAATTGGGCGAGCGCGAATTCGACGAGCGTTTCCGTTTCCGGGCGCGGAATGAGCACGTCCGGCGTGACGGCGAGCGCGAGCCCCCAGAATTCGCGCGTGCCTGTGAGATAGGCGACCGGTTCGCCGTTGCGGCGCCTGTCGCAGATTGCAGCGAACGCGTCCGCCTGCGCGCCGGTCAACGTCGCGTCCTCGTGCGCGGCGAGCCACGCGCGATTGCACTCCATCACGTGCGCCAGCAGGATCTTCGCGTCGACGGGCACGAGACCGCTCTTCGCGAGCGCCTGTCGAACAGTGGGGGTCATTGCCCGTTACGTTCCGCCGCGAAGAGGCGCAGCCGGCGATCGTAGTACCGGCCCCAGCCCACGTCGGCAAGGCCCGCCTTCATCAGCACGCGCTGCGACGCCTGGTTGCCCGGATGCGTGACGCCGATGATCCGGTCGAGGCCAAGGTCGTCGAATCCATACTGCGCCAGCGCCGTCGCGCCTTCGGTCGCGAAGCCCTGCCCCCACGCGTTGCGCAGCAGCCGATAGCCGATCTCGATGTCGGTGGTCTTCCCGGTGTAATTGAGCGCGAAGAAGCCGATGAAGGCGCCGGTGTCGCGCCGCGACGTGTGCCAGATTCCCAGGTCCGTGTACAGCGTCGGGTAGCGGACGAATCGCCGCAGCGCGTGGGCCACCTCGTCGCGTGTCGACGGCTTGCCGTCGGCGATGTACTTCATCACACGCGGATCGGAATTGAGCGCGTAGAGGTCGTCGAAATCGTCGAGCGTGAAATCGCGCATCGACAGGCGCAGCGTCTCGAGCCAGGGTTGCGGAGCCCGCGGTTTCTTTCGCATCGGATCGCTCTCAGATGTCGTCGCCGGCAAGCGCCGACAGCTGCTCCGCCTGGAATTCCTGCGCCAGCGCATTCACCAGTTCGTCGAGTTCGCCGTCCATGATCGAGTCTATCTTGTACAGCGTGAGGTTGATCCGGTGGTCGGTGACGCGGCCCTGCGGGAAATTGTACGTGCGGATGCGCTCGCTGCGATCGCCCGAGCCGATCAGCGACTTGCGATGTGCCGCCTCCTTCTGCTGCCTCTCGCGCTGCTGCCGGTCGAGGAGGCGCGACGCGAGCACGGCCATCGCCGACGCGCGGTTGCGATGCTGCGAGCGATCGTCCTGGCACTCGACGACCAGGCCGGTCGGCAGGTGCGTTATGCGCACGGCGGAATCGGTCTTGTTCACGTGCTGGCCGCCGGCGCCGGACGAGCGGAACGTGTCGATGCGCAGGTCGGCGGGATTGATCGTGATGTCGGCGATCGGGTCGGCCTCGGCAATCACGGCGACCGTGCACGCCGACGTGTGGATGCGTCCCTGCGCTTCGGTATCGGGCACGCGCTGCACGCGATGGCCGCCCGATTCGAACTTGAGCTTCGAATACGCGCCCTGGCCGACAATGCGCACGATCACTTCCTTGTAGCCGCCCAGTTCGCTCGTCGACTCGGACACGATCTCCGTTTGCCAGCGATGGCGCTCGGCATAGCGCACGTACATCCGGAACAGGTTGCCGGCGAAGAGCGCGGACTCGTCGCCGCCGGTTCCTGCGCGGATTTCCAGGAAGACGTTGCGATCGTCATTCGGGTCGCGCGGCAGCAGCGCCGCCTGCAGGTCGGCTTCGAGCGCCGCGATGCGCGCCTGCGCCGCCGCGCGTTCCTCGTCGGCGAAGTCGCGCATCGCCGGGTCGCTGCCCATGTCGACGGCCGCCGCGAGGTCCGCTTCCGCATCCATGTACTGGCGGAACTTGGCGACGACGGGCGTGAGGTCCGAATGCTCCTTGGTCAGCGCCCGATAGCGGTCGAGATCGCGCGTGACGTCCTCGGCGCCCAGCAGGCCGTTCAGTTCGACCAGGCGCGTCGACAGCTGGTCGAGTTTCAATCGCAGGGACGACTTCATGGTGGTCTTGCCGACAATTGCGGAAACGAACGCCGCCGTCTTGGCAGCGCGTTGACAGCGATAACGCAGGAGTTGGCGCTAATGCCCGTCGGCAGGCGGGTCGGGCAGCTTGTAGATGTGCTGGAACAGTGCGATCAGCTCCGCGCGTTCGGCCTCGCCGGCTGCGTTGAGCGCCGACAATGGAGCGTGGAGGAGCTTGTTGGTGAGGCCGCGCGCCAGCGCGTCGAGCACCTGGTCCGGCGAGCCGCCGGCCGCGAGCATCCGGCGCGCGCGCGCGAGCTCCGACGAGCGCAGGCCATCGTGGTGTCCGTGCAGTGCGGCGATCGTCGGCACGATCGTCCGGCCTTCGAGCCAGCGCAGGAAATGCCGGCTCTGGTCGGCGATCATCGCCTCGGCCTGCACGACGGCTTCGCGCCGCACCTGCAGGTTGTCCTTCACGATCTCCGAGAGGTCGTCGACGCTGTACAGGAAAACGTCGTCCAGTTCCGCGGCCTCCGGCTCGACGTCTCGCGGAACAGCCAGGTCGACGATGAACACCGGCGCGTGCTTGCGCTGCTTGACGACGCGCTCGAGCGTCCCCTTGCCCAGGATCGGCAGCGTACTGGCCGTGCACGTGACGATGATGTCGAACTGCGCGAGCCGGTCCGGAAGCTCGTTCAGCGTAATGGCTTCCGCGTTGAGCCGCGCGGCCAGCTGGCTGCCGCGCTCGAACGTGCGGTTCGCCACGGTGATCGACTTGGGTCCCTTGGCGGCGAAGTGCGCGCTGGCCAACTCGATCATTTCCCCGGCGCCGATCAGCAACAGACGTTGGTCCGCGATCGACGGGAAGATGCGCTCGGCGAGCTTGACCGCAGCGGCGGCCATCGAGATCGACGCGCTGCCGATGTCGGTCTGCGTCCGCACGTCCTTGGCGACGGCAAACGTCCGCTGAAACAGCCGGTTCAGCACGAGGCCCAGCGATCCCGCGGCTTCCGCCGTCCGCACCGCGTGCTTCATCTGGCCCAGGATCTGCGGCTCGCCCAGCACCATCGAATCGAGCCCGCTCGCGACCCTGAACGCGTGGGTGACCGCGCGATCCTGGGGCAGCGTGTACACGTACGGGTGGAGCGTGCCCTGCGGCAGGTTGTGGAATCCGGCGAGCCAATCGGCGACCGGCTCCGGGCCTTCGCCGTGGAAATAGACCTCGGTGCGGTTGCAGGTCGAGAGGATCGCGGCTTCCTTGACCTTGCGCGCGCCGACCAGATCGCGCAGCGCATCGCCCAGCGCATCGGGCGAAAACGCGACGCGTTCGCGCACCTCGACGGGCGCGGTCGCGTGGTTCAAGCCGAGGGCGTAAAGGGCCATGGTTGGGGCGATCCTTCGGCGGCCATTCTACCCCACCGGGCCAGGCAATCTACCCCAACACTTTGATTTGCGGCAAGAAACCTGCCCGCTCATCTGCCCTCGGTTGCCCCCAGGTTCCGGCCGGTCAGGCCTTGATGAACTGGGCCTTCCCGCCCAGCCACCGCTCGAGGTGCGCCTGCGCCGCGGCCGGCTCCTTCTCCAGGAGCTCGTCGGCCGCGTCGCGCGCCTGCTCGATCAGGGCGATGTCTCGCGTCAAGTCGGCGAAACGCAGCAGCGGCACGCCGGACTGCCGGGCGCCTAAGAATTCGCCGGGTCCGCGGATTTGCAGGTCCTGCCGCGCGATCTCGAAGCCGTCGGTGTTCTCGAAGATCACCTTGAGCCTCTGCTTGGCCACGTCGCCCACAGGCTCCTCGAACAGCAGCACGCATGTCGACTCCGCGGCCCCGCGCCCCACGCGGCCGCGCAACTGGTGCAGTTGCGACAGTCCGAATCGCTCGGCGTGCTCGATGACCATGATCGACGCATTGGGGACGTCCACACCCACTTCGATCACCGTGGTGGCGACGAGAACGCCGATGTCGCCTTTGACGAACGCGTCCATCGTCGCCGCCTTGTCTGCAGGCTTCATGCGGCCGTGCAGCAGGCCAACCTTCACGGCAGGGAGCGCCGACGTCAGTTCCGCATGCAGCGCGACGGCCGTCTGCAATTCGAGCTTTTCCGACTCCTCGATCAGCGGGCACACCCAGTAGACCTGCCGGCCTTCGGCGCACGCCTTGCCGACCCACGCGACGATTTCCCCCCGCCGCTTTTGGTTGACGAGGCGCGTGGCGACCGGCGTGCGCCCCGGCGGCAATTCGTCGAGGACGCTGACGTCCAGGTCCGCGTAGAACGTCATCGCGAGCGTCCTCGGTATGGGTGTCGCGCTCATCATCAATTGATGCGCCTCGGCTAACCCTTTGCCGCGCAACGCCAGCCGCTGCGCGACGCCGAAACGATGCTGCTCGTCGATGATCGCGAGGCCCAGCTTCGGCACCTCGACGCCTTCCTGGAACAACGCGTGCGTGCCGATCGCGAACTGCGCGTCGCCGCTCGCGAGCGCCCCGATCGCGTTCCTGCGTTCCTTGGCGGACAGCGACCCGGACAGCCACGCGATCTTCACGCCGAGGCCGTCGAGCCACAGCGCCAGCTTGCGGTAGTGCTGTTCCACCAGGATTTCCGTAGGCGCCATGAACGCGACCTGCTTGCCCGATTCGATGGCCTGCAGCGCGGCCAGCGCCGCGACGACCGTCTTGCCGGAGCCGACATCCCCTTGCAGCAGACGCTGCATCGGCGACGCGCGCTTCAAGTCGTGCGCGATCTCGCGCCACACGTGCTCCTGCGCGCGCGTCAGCTTGAACGAGACTCGCTCCAGGAGTTTGCGCGTCAGTAGGCCCGTGCCCGTCAGCACCGGCGCGCGGCGCAAGCTTCGCGCTTGCCGATGCGCTTTCAGCGACAGTTGCTGCGCGAGAAGCTCGTCGAACTTGAGACGCGTCCAGGCCGGGTGCGTGCGCGCGTCCAGCGCGTGCTGAGTCAACTCGTTCAGCCGTGGCGGCGGCGCGTGCAGGAAGCGGACGGCGTCGCCGAACTTCCAGAATTTCCGGCGAGAGATGAGCCACTCGGGCAGCGTTTCCGCGGTCAGCGCAGGATCCGACGCAAGCGTTCGGGCGACGACCTTGCGCAGCGTTTCCTGTCCCAATCCCGCCGTCGTCGGATAGACGGGCGTCAGGCGGTCGGGCAGCGGCGTGTCGTCCGTGACCACCTTGAATTGCGGGTGGACCATCTCCAGCCCGAGGTGGCCTTCGCGCACATCGCCGAAGACGCGCACGCGGTGACCCGGCGCGAGCACTTTCTGCTGGCTGGGATAGAAGGTGAAAAAGCGCAAGATGAGTTGCGCGTCGCGCTTCCTCAGGTCGGCGATCAGGCAGACCAGCTGCCGGCGTGGGCGGTACTGGATGTCGGTCTTGACGATCTCGCCTTCGGCTTGCAGCGCCAGACCCGGCGACAGCGACGCCAGCGGCGTGACTCGCGTGTGGTCTTCGTAGCGCAGCGGCAGGTGCAGCACGAGATCGGCGTCGCGCGCGATCCCGAGCCGTGCGAGCTGGTCAGCGAGTCCGCGGCCGGCGGGTTTCTTCGCCGCTGAATCCTCTTTCCGGGTCGCGGCTTTTGCCATTCACGGCGCGGTCAATACGAGAATGCCCTCGATCTCGATCAACGCACCCTTCGGCAGCGCCGCCACCTGATATGTCGCGCGCGCCGGATACGGCTGCCTGAAATAACCGGCCATGATCTCGTTCACCTTCGCAAAATCGCTCAAGTTCTGCATCAGGATCGACAGCTTGACCATGTCGTCCAGGCTGCCGCCCGCCGCGACCGCAACCGCGCGCAGGTTCTTGAAGATCTGGTGCGTCTGCGCCTCGATGCCTTCGACGAGGTCGCCGGTCTTCGGATCGAGTCCCAGCTGTCCCGACAGGTATACGGTGTTGCCGGCGCGGATAGCCTGCGAATAAGGACCGAGCGCCGCGGGGGCGTCGGAAGACGTGATTGCCTGCTTGGCCATGTCGGTTCCGGTGAATCGCGAACAGCCGAGACTCTACCATTCGCGCCGGAGCAGCGCAGAAGTCCTAGCGCTGAACTTCGAGGCCCGCTTCGATCCACGCGTCGATGCCGCCATGCAGCGGGCGCACGCGCTTGAAGCCGTGCTGGATCAGCGCCTTCGCCACCTTGACGGCGGTGGCTTCGTTGGGGCACGCGCAATAGACGACGACTTCGCTTTCCGGCTCGACGCCGACCAGGTCGAATTTCATCTTCTGCGGATCCACCGTCACGGCGCCGGGTATGCGCCCCGTGATCGCCTGCGAAATTGGCGAGCGCACGTCGACGACCGTGCCCACGCGTCCTTCACCGATCAGCTGGTTCAGTTCGTCCACGGTGATGCGGTCCATGACGAGCTGGCGGATGAAGAGCCTGCGCTGCCACCATTTCCACAGCACGTACGCGACGAACGCAAGCACGATCACGACGAGGCCGATCTCGCCCATCGCCTGCAATACGGCAAGCACGTCGTCGATCGCATCGCGGAAGATGTAGCCAAGCGTGATCGCGACGCCTGACCACAGCGCTGCGCCGATCGCATCGGCCGGAATGAAGCGCCACAGCGGGATGCGCAGCACGCCGGCCATCGCCGTGGCGACGGACGCGAAGCCCGGCACGAACTTGGCCACCATCAGCGACGGCGCGCCCCAGCGCGTGAAGATCGATTCCGTCTGCCGCACACACGAATCGGGCGACAGCGAAACGCGGCAGAGCGTCTGCAGCACCCTCCCCCCGATGCGCCGGCCGGCCGCATACCAGAGGAGGTCCGCGATCAGCGATGCGGCAACCGCCGTGGCGAGCAGCGCCGCCAGCGAATAGCCGCCGCGCGAGGCGAGCGCACCGGTCACGATCAGCGTCGGATAGGCGGGCATGGGCAGCCCGGCCTGCAACGCGAGCACGTTGACGAAGACGAAGGCCAGGCCGTAGTACTGCAGGAGTTCGAGAAGGTGGTTCATGGCCGAAAGTTACGCGATAAGCGGAATTGAAGGATGGGGACGGCGGCGTCCGATCCCAACCCCGCCGGTATTGCGGGAATCCCGCAGAGTTTACGGGAAATGCCCTTCCCGGCTATAATTGCCGCCCTCGTGGGGACGTAGCTCAGCTGGGAGAGCGTCGCGTTCGCAATGCGAAGGTCGGGAGTTCGATCCTCCTCGTCTCCACCAACACAATGGCCTGCGGGCGCAGGCCATTTTCCATTTTGGGCACCGTGCCCATTCCGTGCCTGCCAATGCTTCCCGAAATCTGGGACGAGGCTGCGCCGGATTCAGTCGCGGGTGTCGTGTTGGTCGCGTTGGGGTCCGCGCCGCTTTTGGCATGAGTACCCCTCTCGCAAAGATACAGCGACTGAGGATTGGGACACCCCCGGCAAGGAACACGACGATTCCGGCCGTGCTTTGTATACTTGGCCCGTGAGCATCTGTCCCAAAACGCCTTCCCACAGGTTGCGCAACGACCATGAGTGATGCACTGACCTATCTCGTCAAGGCCCGCCCCGAGGCAATGGGCGCGTACTTCAAGTTCCTGAAGGGTGCGGGAACGCATCTCGACCCGAAGACGCGCAACCTGATTTCGGTGATTACGAAGGTGCACGCGCAAACGGAGAACGGCCTGCGTCAATACCTCACGCGGGCACTGCGCGAAGGGGCGAGCGCCGACGAAATTCTCGATGCGCTACTGATGGCCTTCCCCGCGCTCGGCCTTGCCAAGATCGTCTGGGCGATCGACGTGATCCTCGGCATGGACCTGCCGGCGTTTCGCCTGGACCGAACGGAGGTCGTGCCCTGCTGGCACGATGTTGCGCCGCTGGCCGCGGTAAAGGCGGGAAAGACTTCGTATTTCGATTGCGACGGCCGCAACCTTTTCGTCTTCAGGAAGGGCGCCGTCCTCAAGGTCTACGACAGCCGTTGCCCGCACCAGGTCACGAACATCCCGCACCTCGCGCTGGAGGGGAAAAAGCTGACCTGTCCAAAGCACGAATGGGCGTTCGACATCGAAACGGGGCGCTGCATCGCCAACGGCGACCGGCCGCTCACGGAATTCCCCCACAAGGTCGAGAAGAAGCAACTGCTGGTCTTCTGGTAGCAGAAGCCCGCCGAGCGGTCCCTTGACGCACGTCAAGCGGGCGCTGCGGCCCCGGCGCAAACTACCCGAGAGCAGGCGTTGCCGGGAGGCAGTGGGACTTCGCGCCTGCACAGCAAGGGCTCCGCCATGAAGAACATCGTGATTCTCGGCGCCGGCACGGGCGGCGCGCTGACGGCCAACCTGCTTTCGCATCGCCTCGACTTGAAGGAATGGACGATCACCGTGATCGACCGTTCCACCCTGCACATCTACCAGCCGGGCCTCCTGTTCCTCCCGTTCGGGATGTACGGCTATCGCGAGCAAGGGGACGTCGTGAGGCCAATCGAAGCGCCGCTGCCGCGGGGCGTGGACTTCGTCGCGGCCGAGGTTATTCTGATCGATCACTCGCAGCGCGAGGTGCACACCGACGAAGGCAACTTTTCCTACGACTTCCTGGTCAGCGCGATGGGCTGCCGCGTCGCGCCGGAGGAAATCGAAGGCATGGCGGTAGAGATGGGCCGCGGCGTGCACACGTTCTACACGCTGGACGGCGCGCTGGCGATGCGCGACGCCATCGCCGGCATGCGCGAGGGACGGCTCGTCATCGACATCTGCGAGATGCCGATCAAGTGCCCCGTCGCGCCGCTCGAGTTTGCGTTCCTCGCCGACTTCTATTTTCGCGAAAAGGGGATCCGCGACCACATCGAGATCTCGCTGGTAACGCCGTACACGGGTGCGTTCACCAAACCCAATGCCAATCGCATTCTGTCGAAGGTCGCCGAGGAGAAAGGCATCCATGTCGTTCCGAATTTCGCGACTTCGGCCGTCGACGCGCAGAAGCGCCTGATACGCACCTTCGACGGGCGCACAGTCGATTACGACCTGCTGTGCGCGATCCCGCCCAACCTCGGGCCCGCGGTGATCGACGGGTCGGACCTGGGTGACGGCGCCGGCTACGCGCTCACCGACCCGCGTACGCTTAAGAGCCGCAAGGCCGAGCGCATCTACCTGCTGGGCGACAATACGAACGTTGCGACGTCCAAGGCCGGATCAGTCGCCCACTTCGAAGCCGAAACGGTGGTCGAAAACCTTCTGCGCGAAATCGACGGCAAGCCCGCACTGCAGACTTTCGACGGTCACGCCAACTGCTTCGTAGAGACCGGTCACCACAAGGCGATGCTGCTCGACTTCAACTACGACATCGAGCCGCTCGAGGGTTCGTTCCCGCTGCCCCTCGCGGGTCCGTTTTCGCTGCTCGAGCAGAGCCACCTGAACCACTTGGGCAAGCTCGCGTTCAAGTGGGTGTACTGGAACATGCTGCTGCCCGGGCACCTTCCCAACGTGCCGCTGCTGCCCGCGCACATGAGCTTCATGGGCAAGGACGTCAACACGGCGCCGCAGATCCGCGTAGCGCGGGCCATGCACGTTCGCGACGTGATGACCAAGGAGGTCGTGACCGTCCGCCGGGGCACCTCACTGCCGGCCGCCGCGGACCTGATGGTGGCGAAGAAGGTGAGCGGCCTGCCCGTGCTCGACGCCGAGGAACGGCTGGTCGGGATCCTGACCAGCGCCGATTTCATGTCGGCGATGAATCTGGAGGCCGGCGTCGTCACCAACGTGCTGGAAGCCCTCGTGCGCAAGCGTCGGGCACGCAAGGGAATGGGGACGATCGTCGACGACATCATGACCCCGGAACCGATCACCATCCGCGCCGAAGACACGCTGGAACATGCTATCCAGCGCATGGACAGAAACAAGGTCAAGCGACTCGTCGTCACGGACGTCGAGCACCGGATCCGCGGCATCGTGTCGCGTTCCGACGTGGTGAAGCTCTTCGCGATGAAGTAGCGCGCAAAAGCCGGCGCCCGGGACGCGCCCGTTGCGCTCAGGACTTCACGACCAGCACCGGGCACGCCGCAAGTCCGATGATCCGATGGACGTTTCCGCCAAGCCGGAATCGTTGTCCGTGGGCTTCCGGGCCGCCACGCCCAGCGACCAATAGGTCAACGCCTGATTCCGCGGCAACCGCGGCAATGGCTTCGGCCGGGCTGCCCACGACCGTGCGCCCTTCGACCGCGGCGCCGGCGCCGCGGGCAACGATCATCGCCCGCGAAATCGCGGCATCGGCAGCGGCGCGCTGGTCCGATGTGTCGTGCGAGGCTGCCGAAACCACCAGCAGCGGGAGACCGGCGTCGACCGCCGCCTTCGCCGCGATTTCCGCCACGCGCGCGGCTGTCCACGTCCCGTCCACGGCCGCCAGCACACGCCGCGTCCAGATGTGCCCGGCGCGCAGTACGAGCAGCACGCTGCACGGAGCGTGGGTGGCGACCTTGCCGACCATTTCGCCGACGAGCAGATTGGCGAGGATGCTCTGACGTCCCCGGCGGCGGATGATTACCAGATCGGCGTTGCGTTCCTGCGCCTCCGCGATGATTTCCCGATAAGGCTCCGCCCCGCGCCGTACCCGGATGTCGAACTCGACGCCGGCAGCCTGCGCCTCGCCTCGCAATTGGAAGACTCGGGCGAACGCATCTTCTTCCGCACGGGCCACGGCCCCGGGCGCGACCGCCTCGTATTCGACGTTGCTCACCATCGGCAGCACGCCGCCGAGTGGAATCCCGATTCGCCTGGCGAGTCCCAACGCGACCCGTTCGGAGCCCGTGTCGTACTCGGTGTGCTCGGTCGCCAGCAACAGGCGCGAAAAAGGAAATACCACTGCCCTTTCCTCAGTGCCCCGGCGTCAGCGTGCCGGAGGCCGCGAGGAGCACGACGACGATGGACAGCAGGCAGACCACTGCGTAGACATGGTCCCGGCGACGCAAATAGCCCGGGATCAACGCGGCGAGGCACGCGACGGAACTGCCGGCAAGCACCGCGATGCCGAGGAGACTCGCAAATTCTCCGGTGGCGACGCGCCGTGCCCAGTGCCAACCCGCGCCTGTGCCCGTCTTGTCCAGAAACGCACTGGCAGGCAGCGTCCACAACGACGGCAGACTTTCGATGGGAACCGTGCTCGGCAGCAGCCGGAGCATGTAAGCGGAGAAGCCTGCAACGAGGACGAGAAATCCGATCCGCGTGCTCCATTCGAGCAGCGCCGCATAGCGAAGCTGGTCTGCCGGCACGCGGCCCATCGGCGGCGGATGTACGGAAGCCATCAATTCCACATTCCAAAACCCTTGAGCAGCGAGCGCAGGCCCGCGAACAGGAGCAAGGTGATGACCAGGCGACGGATGACCGATCCCTTCAGCACGGAAAGCAGGCGGGCGCCGATCCTCGCTCCGAGCATCATCCCGATGACTGCTGGCGCCGCGATGATCGGCAGAATGGCGCCTGCATTCATGTACGTCCATATGGCCGAAGAGCTCGCGACCGACAGGATGATGCTGCTCGTGCCGACAGCAACCTTGAGCGGCGCCGCCATCAGCAGGTTCAGCGTCGGCACGTTGGCCCAACCCGCGCCCACGCCGAACATACCCCCCAGAAAGCCATTGACGGCGAAGGCCGCGATTCCGGCGGGAAAGCGATGCACGCCCCAGGTCACGTCGGTCCCCAGCGCCCGATCGTGGAAGATTCCTCCGACGCGAAGCGAGGACCAGGCTTGAGGTCCGGTAAAGGTGGGCACCTCCGACCGGCCGACGAACAACATCAACGCGACGATGCCCATGATGGTGACACCGAGTGCCACCTGCATGATCTGCGTTGGCAACGCGAGTCCGATGATTGCACCGGCAACGGAGCCTATGGACGCGACCAGCGCGAGCGGTAAGGCGAGGCGCAGGTCGGCCAGGCCGCTGCGCAGCAACGTGGGGCTCGCAGCCAGCGCGCTCGCGAGCGCCACCAGCAGCCCGGCGCCGCGCACGAAATCGAGATTGAATGGGAAGAAGCCGCTGACGATCGGCACGAAGAGCACGCCGCCGCCCACGCCCGCAGGCACCGCCACGATGCCCAACAGAAAGCAGACACAAAACAGCGCCAGCGGCCACATCCACCAGGCAACATCCGCAACGGCGATGCCCGTGGCTGCCATCACAGGCGACGCGAAGCACGCAAGTGCGACGATCAGCATAGCCGGAAGCGCGCGCGATGGCGGCGCCACCGTCAACGCAATCCCCGGCCGTTGCGCCATTCGGGATCCGCTGCAAGACGCGATGACCGAATGCCCGACCCTGTTTTGGCGCGCGCGCGGGGCGCAGTTCGTCGAGCCGGCATGACGCCTACGGCTGCTTCGGTGTTTTGTATTCGGCTTCCTTCTGGAACGGTACCCAGACGGTTTCGTAACCGACGAACCCCTTTTCGTTTGGCGGCATCTGACGCGTTGTCAGAAAACGCGATTGGCCGTCAGGAACCTTGGGGGGGGGCTGCTTCTGCTCGCTCATTTGTCACCTTTCTTGCCGTGAAGTGAGGATTGCTAGTGCAATCAACTGTGCCCGAAGTTCGTCGGATGCCATTCAACACCGCCGCTCAAACAGGCTTCAAAAGCGACGGGTCGATATCGGCGCCCGTATTGATCGCCCCGCCCATTCTTGTCTCTACATCAGTTGCGTCGCGCACGGTCAATATCTGGAGCGTGAAGACGACCTCTCTGCCGCAAAGCGGATTGTTGCCGTCGATCGTCAGGCTTTCGTCGTCCATATGGGTCACGAGAAAGCTGCGGGTCTGTCCCTTGTCGTTCTCCATGAGGATGGACGTGCCGACTTGCCGATACTCCTCGGGGACATTTTCGATGTCGTCGGAAAAAACCAGCGACTCGTCTCTGGGGCCGAAGATCTGGTTGCCATCGATGATAACTTCGACGACGTCGCCAGCGGATTTGCCCTCGAGCTCCCTATGGACCGAAGGGGACAGAATTTCATTGTGTCCGTGAATATAGCCCAACGGAAACTCGACTCGGGTAAGCACATGCCCCGACCTCCTGTCGGTCACCTTGTAGGTCAGTTCGACAAACTTGCCGTCCCGGACGAGATGCTCAGAAGATGGACGCACCGAAAATCCTGACCTTTCCGTCCTCATAGCCGAGGACAAGTCTGCCAAGCCATTCGCCTTGCTTCTTGGTGCTCCGTTGGCGATAAAGAACTGTCACATGCTCGCCCCGGCGGATGATGCCGAGCGAGTCGGCTTCTTCAGACAGATTCCTCGCCAGCTCGCTATTCGCAAACTGGTGGCCCGCAACAACCTGATCGATGGCAAGCGCCAGGGAGCTGGAAAAGTTCCTCGCGAATTCTCCGTACTTGCCTTCGTTCGAATATTTGACGAGATCGCGCCACAGGGGCCTGGCTATGGCCAAAATCTCGTCATCGCTCTTTTCAGTGATGTTCACGCGCGTGCCCGGAGATCCTGCTACTTCTCCTCCCCAACCAGGTGATAACAAGGCGCCTTCTCCATGGTGTATTCGCCGGTCTTCGGATCGCGGCGCGAAACCGTCAGCACGTGCCAGTTTTCGTCGTCCAGCTTCATGGCGTCGCCCCGGTAGTAGTAACCCGGCCAACGGGTCTCCTTGCGGAACAGCGTGTGCTGCGTGACGCACTCGGCAGCGCGATGACGGTGCATCAATTCCCACGCGCGCAGCAACTCGTGAATGTCCTTTGCGGCCAGGCTCTGGAGGTCTTCCTCCATGATCTTGAGCTTCTTGAGAGCGATATTCAGGAGCTTCTCGTTGGTCATGTAGCTGACGGTCACTCCGCCGCAATACTCGTCCATCAGCTTCTGCAGCCGTTCCAGACCCTGCTTGGGATTGATGTAGTGCGGGTTGACATCGCCCGCCACAACCTCATTGCGGTAGACCCTGTAGTGCTCCAGGGGCTTGTAGATCTCCTCCTTGTGGCGCTTGATCTGCTCATCGGATACGACAATGCCTTCGGCCTTCCCGTCGTCGATGTACTTGCAGGCGGCCTTCGCGGCGAGACGGCCTTCGGTGAACGACCCCGACGAGAAGGCGTGCGGCGTGCCGCCGACCGCGTCACCGGCGCCGAACAGACCTTCGATCGTCGTCATGCGGTTGTAGCCCCAGAAATACTCGGGAGGGGAAATGTCCTCGGGGCCGGAGCACCAGGCACCCGAACCGGTCGCGTGGGATCCCATGACGTAGGGCTCGGATGTGGTCAACTCCGGATTCTCGTTCTTGGGATCGACATCGGTAGCGGCCCACAAAACTGCCTGGCCGATGGTCATGCCGAGGAAGTTTTCCCAACCGACCTCTTCCAGATGAGGATCCTGGAAGGCGCGCATGGTCACCATGTGAATCGGGCCGCGACCGGCATTGACTTCGCTTATCAACGCGTGGTTGCGCAAACAGGTCGGGATGGGCCGATGCGTCAGGTGCGAAGCTTCCGGATCGAGATATTCCTTGCCGACCATCTTCTGCAGTTCGGGGAACCACTTGGACTCGTACTCTTCGCCCAGACCGTTTTGCGTATAGGTCTTCAGGTGCAGGAAGTAGGCGCCGACTGGGCCATAGCCGTCCTTGAAACGCGCCAGCACGATGCGATTTTCCATCTGCGTCATTTTGGCGCCGGCATTGATCATGAGGCCATAGGCGGACGCGGACGACCAGGGCGCATACCAGGTCCGGCCGGAACCTTCGCCCACCGAGCGCGGTTTGAAGATGTTGGAGGCACCGCCGGCGCCGCAGATCACGGTCTTGGACTTGAAGACGTGGTAGTTGCCCGTGCGGACGTTGAACCCGACGGCACCGGCAACCCGGTTGTCCTTGCTGTCGTCCATCAGCAGGTGGGTGACGCAGATGCGGTTGAAGACCTTGTCGGCCGATTTCTTTGCGGCCTCAGCCACGATGGGCTTGTAGGACTCGCCGTGAATCATGATCTGCCATCGCCCTTCACGCAGATAGCGCCCGGTTTTCGGGTCCTTCATGATGGGCAGGCCCCACTCCTCGAACTGATGCACCGAGGAGTCAACGTGACGGGCCATATCGAACAACAAATCTTCCCGCACCATACCCATCAGGTCGATGCGGGCGTAGCGGACATGGTCCTCCGGGTTATTTTCGCCCCAGCGTGTGCCCATGTAGCAGTTGATCGCGTACAGACCCTGGGCGACAGCACCTGAGCGATCGATATTGGCCTTCTCGGCAATGACGATCTTCTTGGTCTGGCCCCAGAATCTCGCCTCCCAGGCGGCACCGGTGCCGCCAAGGCCTGCACCGACGACCAGAACGTCGATGCCGTCTTCGATGATTGTTTGGTAGGACATTAGTAGTAGACCCCCATCTTCATCTTTAGACCTGCGGACTCAAGCGTACGCAGACCGCCGTCATCCATGCGGATGTATTTCGGTTCGCCGTACAGCAACTCGCCGTCGCGCATTTCCTTGCTGGGTCCGGGAACCTCCGCGAGCTTGGGGATTGCCTGCCCCCAGGGCTTGGTGGTGATGGGCGACAGGAAGTTCTTTTCCGTGCCGTTGCGGAACTTGATCTTCCAGGCGATCGTCCCTTTCCGCTCGTCGCGTTGAACGCGGACACTGTGGCCTAGAGGGGCAAAGTCGGCATATCCGCGGACATCGATCGCATTCTGCGGGCAGGCCTTCACGCAGGAGTAGCACTCCCAGCACATGTTCGGCTCGATGTTGTAGGCGCGCCGCGTGGTCTTATCGATGTGCATGATGTCGGATGGGCAGATGTCGACGCAATGTCCGCATCCGTCGCACCTTGTCATATAGACGAAGGTAGGCATAAGCTGGCTCCTTGATGTGTTCCGCTAAAACCTACGGGCTGTTTCCTAATAGTGGCGTGGTGCTTCGCGCTTGATGCCAAGCCCCATGTCCATGGGAGCACCTCGCAATAGTTCCATCGAGTGTCTTTCCCGTTGTGCAGGATCGTCCCGGGTCTGGACGGGAAGATTGGCGAACGTGCCATTGGCCTTGGAGACTCGTTTCTCGAAGGCCGCTGCGGGCTTGAAGAACATGTGCGCGAACTTGGACCAGTACACCCCGCCGAACAGCACCGTGGTGGCGATGATGTACAAGCCGAAGAACGCGGTGGCCCAAGAACTCGCGCTCGCTTGCAGGTAGGCCCAGATCAGGCCCAAGGTGACGCTGCCCAGAAGCGAGAGAACGAACAGATCCGCGCGCATCAGGCGCAGCGGCGAATTGCCCTCCGCGGCGACATCAACCCGAATGAAGAACCAGAACCAGTATCCACCGAGGCAAATCATCAAGCCGCCGATCCACCACAGCAGCGGCACGATGCCGGGCGCCGGCGTCTCGGGCGTCGGATAGCCGAACACCATCACGGCAGTGGTGGTGACGTAGAGCAGGAACCCGTACATGGTCAGCAGATGCGCGATCCGGCGGCGCGCGTTGCAGAATTCGCCGGAGGCCAGAACATCCACGAGGCCGGTCTTGACGGCGAGCGACACCATTTCACCACCACCGACTTGTTGCGCCCCTTTGGCTTTCGATTTTCGCCAGTTGGCGAAGAAGTACGTCGCGCTCCCCTTGTGAAGGGTGTCGAGCAGGGTTCCGGCGAATACCGCGAGCACCATCAGAACGAGATAAATCCGCATGGCGTTCGCGGGCAATACATCGGTCAACGCGGCAAAAGGATTGTTGGCAAACATGGGGGGCAGTCTCCTCGATCGTATCGTCACCGGCCTCGTCGAGAGTTCTGGAGGTCAGGTGGTCAAAACGGCGCAGTGTATGTCCTTGTACGACTATGGCATCGATGAAATGGAATGCCGGCCTTGGTTGCCGAGCTCGCGCACCTCGAAGTGCATCGCCGCCAGGTCGCCCAGCACCCATGTCGCCGGCGCGGCCAGACCGGCCACCGTGCCCGGATTGACGAGCCAGGTTGAGCTGTCCTTCACGCTCGCCACCTTGCGTGCCTCGGCCCGGTGCGAGTGGCCACAGCACACCAGTTCCCAATTGCCGGTGCAGGCCATGGCATAGCCATAGTCATCGTAGTGGACGAGGAAGATCCGGCGACCGCCGAGTTCGATGCGGCCATCCGCGCCGTGGTAACGTAGCAGCCCGGCGCTCGCGCTCGCGAGGCCGTGCAGGGCCTGCGGATCGCCGACGTTGTTGCCGTGGATGAGGTGCACCGGCAGTCCCTGCGCCAGCGCGGGCTTGAGCGTCTGCGCGCCGATCAGATCGCCGCAATGAATCACGGCCTCGGCGCCTAGTGCCTTGGCCTCGCGAACCGCTTGGGCCAGGCCGTCGGCCCGATCGTGGCTGTCCGAGACGATGCAGATCTTCACGCGCGCAACCTGCTCGGCTTTGCTTCCAACTCGGCGAAGTAGGCGCGCAGGATTGCGACGACCTCGGGCCGGCTGAACTCGGGCGGGACCACTGCGCCTTCGGAAAGCGACTTGCGCAGCTGCGTGCCGGACACCTGCAGCCGATCGGCGTCGTCGTGCGGGCAGGTGCGGCCGGACGCCATGCCGCCGCACTTGTAGCACCAGAACGCCACGTCGATCTTGAGCGGTTGTGTCTCGAGCGCACCCTTCGGGATCTGATCGAAAATGTGGTGCGCGTCGAACGGGCCGTAATAGCTGCCAACCCCGGCATGGTCGCGACCGACGATCTGGTGCGAGCAGCCGTAGTTTTGCCGGAACAGTGCGTGCAGGAGCGCCTCGCGCGGACCGGCATAGCGCATGTCGAGCGGGTAGCCGGCCTGCACCACCGTTTTCTTCACGAAGTACTTGCTCGCAAGCGTGGCGATCGCTCTGGTGCGGACTTCGGCCGGAATGTCTCCGGGCTTGAGCGCCCCCAGCAGCGAATGCACCATGACCCCATCGCAAACTTCGATCGCGACCTTTACCAGGTACTCGTGCGAACGGTGCATGGGGTTGCGCGTTTGAAACGCCGCGATCTTCGACCATCCGAGCGACGTGAACAGCGCCCGTGTTTCCGCGGGCGTCATGAACAGCGCCCCGTACCTGTCCGCAAAACCGCCTGTCGACAGCACCTTGATCGGGCCTGCAAGATTCACGTCGGCCTGATCCATCACCAGCTTGACTCCGGGGTGCGCGACGTCCGTCGTCCTGAATACCGTTGCGCATTCATGCGCCTTGTCGATCACGTATTTTTCAGTGACCGTCATCGTCGCGATAAGCGCCCCATTGTCGGGATCGGCGAGCGCGATATCCTGTCCGGTCCGGATCGAATCGGCAGCGGATTTGTCGGTGGAGAGCGTGATCGGGATCGGCCAAAACACGCCTCCCGCGGTCTTCATTCCGTCGCAGACACCCTCCCAGTCGGCGCGCGTCATGAAGCCGTCGAGCGGCGTGAAGCCCGCGATGCCGAGCATGATGATGTCGCCCTTCTCGCGCGAACTGACGCGCACGCGCGGTAGCGACAGTGCGCGCCGCTGTTCTGCGGCGAGCTCCTCGCCGGTCAGCAACAATGGCCGCAACTCGCCGCCGCCGTGGGGGTTAACCAGTGCCATGGTCGTTCCGTCCTCCTTGACAACCTTCAGCCGGGGAGCGATACGAACCCAACCGGGAAAGCCTTATTTCGATGGAAGCTAAGCTTATAACCATACGCAACCCGGGCAAAAAAACCTTGATCCACGGCAACGTCACGCGACCGCCTGGTAGTAGAGGTTCTGCGGGTGGTTGGCCTGTGCGAAGAAGAACCATCGCTCGGCGAGAAGTCCGATGTACTGCACGACAAACGCCAGCGTCAGAAGTCCGACCGGTGCGCCCGCCAGCGTCGCAGCCAACAACAGCACAGGAAGCGCGAACGCTGAGGTCAGGAAGACCCATTTGACGGATCGCAGCACGGCGCTCGACTTGCCATGCATGAACTCCCGGGTATTGAATGAGCCGCCCATGAATCCCATCGCCTTTTGCGCGATCCGCGGATGCTTGATCCCGATGGCAGTCTGCAGCGTCGACTTGGGTTTGAGGCGAGCGTTGCGGATCAGCGACGCGACGCGGCTCGCAAAACCAAGCAGCGTAATGACCAGCGCCCATCCGGCCAAGAACCGGGTCAGATCGGATGCGATCCACGACGCGAATGCGGCGGCGAGCGTAAAGCCCGACGCGCCACCCAGCAGAATGTAGTTGATCACTGTCAGGGGGCTCGCCCACTCCCGCAGGAAAGGGAGGCAGGCATAGATCATTGCGGTGCACACGAAAAGCGCGAACGCCAGCACGGTTCCGAGGAGGCCGAGCATGACCGTGGAATCGATGGCAATCCCTGAGGGCAGCGTGGCGAGCACGGGCCGGAAGTCCACGAAGTGCGCGACGCCAAAGAAGAACACGATGCCCATGAAGGCGGGCAGCACGATCACCTCGCGCGACAGCCACGACGTGCGCCACATCGCGGCCGCGCGCCAGGCGCGCGCCGGGCGACCGAGGTGGAAAAATGACGCGACGAGTCCCGCGACCAGAAATGCGAGCGAGATCAGGCTTCCATGCGCGTAGAACATAGGCCCCTCCAGCGGCGCCAGCAAGCCGAACAGGACGTAGAGCTGTACGGTAAAGAGCGCGAGGAAAAATCCTTGGCCCACGCCGATCAGCGTCGTGAGGAGGAGAACGGAAGAGTCGGGCCGCATCGCGCTGTTCTGCCATACCTACCAGGACATGACGTCGTCGAGCGACGGCTCCGACTTCGCCGGCTTGGGCAACAGGCCGTCGACCTTCAGCGGATTGTCAACGCGAACGAGTTCGTCCTCGTGGATGTGCATCGGCGTCTTGCGTCGCGGCAGGTAGTGGTTCGCCGGGTGCGTCCCCCACTCGGGCATGAGCGCGTAGCCCGCGTTCTCGCGAATCGCCTGCGAGACGACCGATTCGGGGTCGTGGATGTCGCCAAACAGGCGCGCGGAAGTCGGACAGGCCATCACGCACGCGGGTTTGCGCTCCGCTTCGGGCAGTTCCTCGCTGTAGATCCGGTCCACGCAAAGAGTGCATTTGGTCATGACTTTGCGTTCAGGGTCGACTTCGCGCACACCATAGGGGCAGGCCCACGCGCAGTATTTGCAGCCGATGCATTTGTCGTAGTCCACCAGAACGATGCCGTCCGATGCCCGTTTGTAGCTGGCCCCGGTGGGACAGACGGGGACGCATGGCGGGTCCTCGCAGTGCAGGCACGATTTGGGAAAGTGAACCGTCTGCGTATTCGGGTATTCCCCCACTTCGAATGTCTGGACGCGATTGAAGAACGCACCGCTCGGATCCTTGCCGTACGGCTCGAAATCGGCGAGCGGCCCGGCAGATCCCGAAGTGTTCCATTGCTTGCAGCTCGTAACGCATGCATGGCAGCCCACGCACACGTTGAGGTCGATGACCAACGCGAGTTGAGTCATCGCGAACCCTCCACAACCGCGAGCCGGGTCATTTGGGCGCTCCACGTCCGGCGAAGAACGCCTGGCGGCGCGGCGGATTGGCAGTGGTGCCGGGCGCCGCCGGTACGTTCGCGAATTGCGGCGACGTCGACTTCGGCTCGGCCGGGTCAGCCGGAAAGATGCGCACGCGGACGTCGTACCATGCTGCCTGCCCGGTGATCGGATCAGAATTCGAGATGGACGCGCCAAGCTTGCCGGGCAATTCCTCCGAAATGAGGTGATTGAGCAGGAAGCCGCGCTGTGATTCGTTCGCATCGGGAGCAAGACGCCACGCACCGGACGCCTTGCCGATCGCATTCCACGTCCAGACGGTGCCGGGCTCGACCGCCTCCGAGAAGCTGCAAAGGCAACGAACCTTGCCCCACTGCGACTCCACCCACATCCAGCCGCCGTCCTCGATGCCCGCGGCGCGCGCGACCTTCGGATTGACGAACAGATGGTTGTGCGCATGGATCTGGCGCAGCCACGCGTTCTGCGAATCCCACGAGTGGTACATGGCCATCGGCCGCTGGGTCACCGCGTTGAGCGGGTATTTCGCGAGGTCCGACTCCTGCGCCTCCAGCGGCTCGTAATAGAAGGGCAGCGGGTCGAAATAGGTCGCAAGTCGTTCCTTCAGATGCGCCGGCGGCTTGCGCGAGATGCCCTTGCCCTGCGCGGCCAGGCGGAACTTCTGAAGCACTTCCGAGTACAGGTGAATCAGTATCGGCTCGGCATAGCGCTGTATCCGATTGCGCTGCGACCACTCGAGATAGCCCTTGTTCCAGTTGCGCATGTACTGGTAGGACAGCGGCAGCTTGTATTGGAAGAGGCAGTTGTTCTTCTCGTACATCTCCCACTGCCGCGGATTCGGCTCACCGCGCATGAATTTCTCGCCGCCCTTGCCGCGCCAGCCGGCGAGGAAGCCAATGCCCGATCCCGGTTCCGTCTCGTAATTGATGATGAAATCCGGGTAATCCCGGTATTTGCGCGTTCCATCGGGCCGCACAAAGGCCGGGAACTTCAACCGGCCGGCAAGTTCGATCAGCACTTCCTGGAACGGCTTGCATTCGCCCGCCGGCGGGACCACAGGAATGCGCACGGAATCGACCGGACCTTCGAACTCGGAGATCGGCCGGTCCAGCATCGACATCACGTCGTGACGCTCCAGATACGTCGTGTCCGGCAGCACGAGGTCGGCAAACGCCGTCATCTCGGACTGGAACGCGTCGCAGACGACCAGGAACGGGATCTTGTACTCGCCGTCCTCCCGCTTGTCGTTCAGCATCCGCCGAACGTCCGAGGTGTTCATCGTCGAGTTCCACGCCATGTTGGCCATGAAAATCAGCAGCGTGTCGATCGGATACGGGTCGCCACGCCACGCGTTGGTGATCACGTTGTGCATCATCCCGTGCACCGCGAGCGGGTACTCCCATGAGAACGCCTTGTCGATGCGTACCGGCGAGCCGTCCTCGTTGACGAAGAGATCGTCCGGTTCGGCCGGCCAGCCGAGCGCCAGTCCGTCAAGCGGATGGTCCGGCTGGATGGCGAGCGGCGTGTTGGGCGTCTTCGCGCATGGCGGGATCGGGCGCGGGAACGGCGCCTTGTGGCGAAAGCCGCCAGGTCGGTCGATCGTGCCGAGCAACGTCATCAGGATTGCGAGCGCGCGGATAGTGTGGAAGCCGTTCGAGTGCGCGGCGAGCCCGCGCATCGCATGGAACGCTACCGGATTGCCGGTGACGGTGTCGTGCTCCTTCCCCCACATGTCGGTCCAGGGGATCGGCAACTCGATCTTCTGGTCGCGGGCGGTAATGCCCATCTCATGTGCGAGCCGTCGGATCGCCTCGGCGGGGATCCCGGTGATGCCTGCGGCCCAATCGGGTGTGTAGTCCTCGACCCGCTCCTTCAGCAACTGAAAGGCCGGCTTGACCACGGTGCCGTCGGAGAGCCTGAACTCCCCAAGCAGGAATGGGTCCGCGTCCTGGCTGTGCGTGACGACGGGGCGGTTGGTCCTGCGGTCCCACCACAGCTTGTTCTGCGGATCGAAACAGCCTTCTTCCTTCGGCACTTCGGTGCGGACGAACATGCCGAACTCGTCGTTCGCCTCATTCATGTTCACGAGCTGGCCGGCATTCGTGTAGCGGACCAGGAACTCACGGTCGTACAGTCCCAGGGCGATCAACTCGTGGATCAGCGCCAGCAGCAGCGCGCCATCGGTGCCGGGCTTGATCGGAAGCCAATCGTCGGCGATCGCCGAATAGCCGGTGCGGATCGGGTTGATCGAGATAAAGCGTCCGCCGTCGCGCTTGAACTTCGAGATTGCGATCTTCAGCGGGTTCGAATGATGGTCCTCGGCCGTACCGATCATTACGAAGAGCCTTGCCCGCTCGAGGTCGGGACCGCCGAACTCCCAGAACGAGCCGCCGATCGTGTAGATCATGCCTGCGGCCATGTTGACTGAGCAGAAGCCACCATGCGCCGCATAATTGGGGGTGCCGAACTGGCGCGCAAAAAGGCCGGTCAACGCCTGCATCTGGTCGCGGCCGGTGAACAGCGCGAAATGTTTGGGGTCGGTGGCGCGGATGACGCGCAGGCGCTTCTCGAGAATCGCGAACGCGTCGTCCCAGGTGGTCTCGACGAAGTCCCCGGCACCGCGCTCGGCGCCGGGCCTGCGCACGAGCGGTTTGGTGAGGCGCGCCGGCGAATACTGCTTCATGATCCCCGACGACCCCTTGGCGCAGATTACCCCGGCGTTGAGCGGGTGGTCGGGATTGCCGTCGATGTACCGGACCTGGCCGTCACGCAGGTGCACCCGGATGCCGCACCGGCACGCGCACATGTAGCATGTTGTCATGCGGATCTCGGTGGCCGCCCCTGCCGCGGGGGGCGCCAGTGGGTCGTGCAAGGGGGGCGAGGGCATTGGCAAGGGCATGAGAATCCCCGGCGCGGGCCGAAACGGACCCGCACCATGCGGATAAGCGGCGTTTATGACAAGTTTCGGCCCCTTCTGTCTATAACCGCGATGGGGTTCCGGCGATACTCCGGATGGGTAATAAAAGGGGCTTTCCGAGCGCATTGCGCTGGGTCAAGGCCGCGGCATATTTTCTTGCGCGCCCCGCGGCACTGGGCACATAATCGGCACGCGATAGGTTTCGCTGACCTGCGCGCTAATCGTGTGGCGGCAGGCATATTCCCAACAACGAACGGAGGTGGTGCGGTGCCCTTGCTGCACGCAGGTCGTTCACGCCCCGCGGTTTCGCTTCCTGCAGGCCCGGCGCCCATACCGCGCCAGCCGTCGCTTCGGGACGGGGACTTGGGACGCCCGTCGTCCGTGAGCGTCCAACCCCCGGCAGAGCTCGAAGCCCTCATTGAGCCGATGCTCGCGGCAATCGTGCGCCTGGCAGACGCCGATGCGGGCACGGTGCGGGTGATCGCGGTGGACGGAGTGTGTTACGAACCGGTCGTCGCGGTGGGAATTCCCGGTGCTGAAAACGGTGCCCGCGCCGACGCGCGTTCCGCGTGGTGCAATGCGTGCTCGGAATCGCGCGACGCGCAAAGCGAGTGCGTCAGGAACGAATCCTGCGGCCACGACGAGCAATTCCCGGCGGCTTTCCTGGGGGCTGTCTGCAAGCATATCGTCTCGGTGCCGCTGCGCCACAAGGACACTCCGGTCGGCGTGCTGAATCTGATGTTCGAAGCCGAGCGTCCTATGCCGGATGCGATGACGCCCCTGCTGCAGGCGACCGGCGACCTCCTCGGCATGACGCTCGACAACGCGCGCCTCGCGCGCGAGAACCTGCGAATACGCCTGACCAACGAGCGGCAAATGCTGGCCAACGAAGTGCATGATTCACTCGCCCAGGGACTTACCTACATGCGCATGCGCATGAGCCTGCTGCGTGACGCCATTCGTCGCGCCGACGAGTTGAAGGCGCGCAAGTTCTGGAGCGATGTCGATGACACGCTCGGCAACTCGCAGCGCCGGCTGCGCGAACTGATCACGTATTTCCGCGGCCGTATGGACCCGCAGGGATTGCTGCATGCGCTGACCGAAACCAGCGACCGCTTCCTCGACCGGACCGGTGTCGCGCTCGAATTCGTGAACCTCGCGCCGGAATTGTGCCTTCCTCCCGAGCGCGAAATCGAGGTGTTCCACATCGTCCAGGAATCCCTTGCCAATATCTGCCGCCATGCCCACGCAACGCGGGCGAAGCTTCTCCTCTCCCGCGACGAGGCAGGTTACATGATCGTGATCGAGGACGACGGTGTCGGTATGGCTGCCTACCCGGCGTCCGCAGACCAGGACGATTCAGGCCACTACGGCCTCGCCATCATGCAGGAACGCGCGCGCCGTCTCGGCGGCTCTGTCGTGCACAAAAGCGGCCCATCCGGCACGCGGGTCGAACTCCGTTTCCCCGAACAGCACGCGCACGACGAGGCACGACCATGAATGAACCGATCAAGATCGTCCTGATCGACGACCACGCCCTTTGTCGCCGCGGGTTGTCCGAGCTGCTCGAAGCGCGGGAAGGCATCAAGGTGGTCGGGACGACGGGAGATGCGGACGAGGCCGTCCGGCTCTTGCGCGACGAGCATCCGGACCTCGCGATCATGGATCTGCGCATGGTGCCTGTCGACGGCCACCACCTGCTGACCCGCGTGCGCGCCGAAGGCATCGACACACCGGTGGTCATCCTCACGATGAGCGATGCGCAGGACGATCTCGGCCGCGCTTTTCGCGCAGGCGTGCGCGGCTACCTGCTGAAGGACATGGATCCCGACGACGTCGTCGACGCGATTCGCCGGACCGCGCGGGGCGAGGTCGTCGTTGCGCCCGTGATGGCGGTAAAGTTAGTCGACCTGCTGCTGCCGGCGCAGCCCGGAACGACGCGCGACGATTACATGAAATCGCTGACCGAGCGCGAGCGGGAAATCCTGCAGCATCTGGCGCACGGCAAGAGCAACAAGGCGATCGCGCACGCGCTTGGGATCAGCCACGACACGGTGAAGCTCCACGTGCGTCACATCCTGTCCAAGCTGGGAATGCGCTCGCGCGTCGAGGCGGCGGTGTTCGCCGTCGAGCATCGCACGGCAACATCGTCAGCCTGAGTCGCGGCCGGCCGTGCCCGGTGCAACGGCGCCCGGGTGAAACCAGTTGAGTCGGTCACGCAGGCGGACGACATCGCCGACGATGATCAGCGTGGGCCCATGCAGGTCCGCGCGCGCGGCGAGATCCGGCAACGTCGCAAGGGATCCGGCAACCACGCGCTGCGTGGGCGCGGTGCCGTGCTGGACGACTGCGGCCGGCAGGTCGGGGCTCTGGCCGTGTTCGATCAACTTCGCGCACAGAATCGGCAGGCACAAGAGCCCCATGTAGACGACGACTGTCTGCCGCGGCCTGGCGAGCGCCGTCCAATCGAGGTCCATGCTGCCGTCCTTGAGGTGGCCCGTGACGAACAGGCACGCCTGCGCATGGTCGCGATGCGTGAGCGGAATGCCGGCGAACGCCGCCACACCCAGCGCCGCCGTGATTCCGGGCACGACCTCGAATGGGATCCCGTTGGCCGACAGCGAGTCGATTTCCTCACCGCCGCGGCCGAACATGAACGGGTCCCCTCCCTTCAGCCGCAGAACGCGCTTGCCTGCGCGGGCCTGGGCGACGAGGAGTTCGTTGATCTCTTCCTGCCGCAACGCATGGTTGGCGCGGCGCTTGCCGACGTAGATTCGTTCGACCGAGGGCGGAATCAGATCGAGAATGGCTTCAGAAACGAGGTTGTCGTAGAGCACGACGTCGGCGCGCTCGATGAGCTTCAACGCGCGCAGCGTCAGGAGCTCCGGGTCGCCGGGCCCGGCACCGACCAGGAAGACCTCGCCGTCACGGCCCGAGGCGCGCGACTTCCCCTTGCGCGCGAGTTGCGCCGCGGTCGGCCGGCTGGGAACCCTGGACATCGCGGTTCCCGGATCAGCCCGCGCCGCCCCCGGAGCAACCGCACCCGCCGGTGCCGCAGCCCTCCGGCGCGGCAGCCGCATTCGACGCGTCGTTGGGATTGATGAAGATGAACCGGAAGTCGCCCGCCTCGAACTCGACGTAGTCGATCGTCATGCCGTCGAGCAGATCGCGATGCGCCGGGGAAACGACCAGCGCGATGCCTTCCGACGGAACGACGAGATCATCATTCCGGGCTTCGTCAAACCCCATCACGTAGCTGATCGAGCCGTCGGCGTCGCGCCGTGCGGCAATCCGCAGGCCCATCTCGTCGGCGTCGGACTCGGTGGCGGCGATCCGGATCTGCTGCGCGGCGCTGGGCGTGACGCTGATCATGGCGACCTTTCCGACTTGACGTTCAATGTTCACCTTTGGTGCGCAGCAATCCCGCGAGCCGGTTGCCCTGCTTCTGCGGGCCACCGCGAGGGAACATTTCATGCAGATGGTGATTCGATCCGCGTTCCGACCCCCACGCCGCAGTGAAATGGCGAATCATCACGCGCACCTGCGCCTGGACGCCGTGCTCGGCGTAGAAGTCGCGCAGGAAGCGGATGACATCCCAATGCGCCGGCGTGAGTTCCAGCCCTTCGCGCCGTGCCAGCTGCAGCGCGAATTCCTCCGACCATTGGCTGCGATCGACGAGATATCCCTCGCTGTCGGTGGCGATGGCCCTGCCGTCAACGTCGACGCAATGCGTGAGGGAATGGCTTGCGATCATCGTGGTGGTGACGGGCGAGGCAGCGGTCAGACGACCATGGCTTCCCGGCCGCGTGCTGGCGGGAGATAGACGATGTTGTCGTGGCGCCGGGTCCGGTAGTCGGCTTGCCGGACGAAATCGACGAAGCGTGCCGCCCATCGATTGCCACCGGAGCTGCGCAGGTGGGCATAGGACGCCAGCACGTTGTTGACGACGACGCCGTCGCGCCGTCCGTCGACGCCATGGCCGCGCTTGACCGAATACGCGTACCGCACGTCGGCAGGCAGATTTTCGATGGTGGAATAGTGGAACTCATGCGCGCGCACCGGGGCACAGGCGGCCGTCGCTCCCGGCCACGGAAAGTCCGCGGTTTCCTCGAGATTAACGTAGCCCCGTCCTACGGGACGTTCGTGCATCACCACGTCTCCGGGAATGGCGCCCACCATCCTGTGCGTCTGTCCCTTGTGCGTGAGCGTGCGGGCGAGGTACATGAGCCCGCCGCATTCGGCGTAGACCGGCAGTCCCGCGTCAATCGCGGCGCGGATGCGCGTGCGCAACCCCGCGTTGGCCTCCAGTTCGGCAGCGAATATCTCCGGAAAGCCGCCGCCGATGAAGAGCCCGTCCACGTTGGGGAGCTGTGCATCCGACAACGTGTCGATGCCGACGAGCGTCGCGCCGGCGGCACGCAGCGCGTCGAGGTCGTCCGCGTAGTAGAAGCCGAACGCGCGGTCCTGCGCGACGCCAATGCGCAGATCCGATTCGGCCGCCGGCAGCAGCGGGGAGGCGACTGCATTGCCGGCGGCGACAAGCGGCCGCACATCGGCGGCGATGCGCAACACGCCATCGAGATCGACCTGCCGTCCAACGACCGACCCGATCGCGGCCACGCGTTCGTCAGCGCGATCAGCCTCGTTGCTCGGCATCAGGCCCAGGTGGCGCTCGACGATCGCGAGGCGCGGGTCGCAATGGACGGCCCCAAGCACCTGGACATCGGTGTAATGCTCGATCACGAGCCGCAGCTTGGCCTCGTGCCGGCTGCCGCCCAGGTTGTTGAGGATTACGCCCGCGATGCGCACATCGCGATCGAACGCCTGGTAGCCGAGAACCAGCGGCGCGATGCCGCGCGTCATGCCGCGGGCGTCGATGACTAGAATCACCGGCAGGCCCAGCACCTTGGCCAGTGCGGCGTTGCTGTTGCTGCCGTCGATGTCGAGGCCGTCGTGGAGGCCCATGTTCCCCTCGACGATCGAGATGTCGGCCTCCGCGGCGTGGCGGCGAAACGTTTCCCGGCATTCGGCATCGTCGGAGAGGAACGGGTCGAGGTTCCGGCAGCGGCGGTCCGTGGCCGCCGTCAGCCACATCGGGTCGATGTAGTCCGGCCCTTTCTTGAACGCCTGGACCGCAAGCCCGCGTTCGCGAAGCGCGCGGCAGAGCCCGACGCTGATCGTCGTCTTTCCGGAGGACCTGTGCGTCGCGGAGATCATCAGGCGGCGCGGATTGCGCGGATCCACCATCAGTCGTCCCCCACGACGGCAGGCCCCCCCGCCTGCGGGGCATCTTCGGGCGCGAACGGCAGAACCCGCAGTCCGATCACCGTGATGAGCAGCGCGATGGCGACCCCACCTATCCCCAGCATCCATTCCGGCAGCCGCGGCGCATAGGCAGTGATCTGTCCGTCGCCGAAGGTGCTGCTCGCCTGGTAACCAGGGAAGATCTCGAGCGGCCACGCCTGGCCGCCGATGATGAACACGTAGAGCAGCGCCAGCGCTCCAGCGATCGTCAGCAGCGATGCTGCGAGCACCGACCTCGTACCCCCCAGCCGCGGATGGTAGACGAGGACCAGCGGTGCAATGCTGCCGAACACGACGTAGCCCCACCAGAAAAGCACCGGGTAGACATCGCCGTCGACGAGGATGAACCGCTCGAACGCGAACTGCTTCGCGAAGTACGCGTTGGTCACGTGGTAGACGAGCATCATGTAGAGGACGCCTGCGATAAAGAGACCGAGCAGATTGCGCATGCGCCGCATGACGTCAGGCGGCACCGCCGTGCCGCTCCATGCGCAGATCGCCGACTGGATGACGAGAAAGACGGCAAGGCCCCATGCAAACGACATCACGATGAACAACGGCGGCAGCAGCGCGCTGCCATACGCCTGGCGCGCGACGAGAAACGCGAAGATTGCACCGGTGCCGGTGGTCAGCGCGATGCGCCAGAAGAACGCCACAAGGCCGACGCGAGCCGAATGGACGTTCATCCGCCGCTCCATCAGCGTCCACAGGTACACGGCGACGATCGCGAACATGCCCGAATAGAGAAACACGTTCCACGCGAAGACCGACGTGAAGTTGTAGTGCGTCGCAGCGACGATCATGCGCTCCGGCCGGCCGAGGTCCAGCATCAGCACGGCGAGGCCGCCCGCGAGCAGCGCGATGCACAGCAGGCCGGAAAGCGGCGCGCGCGCCTTGTATTCCGGCTTGCCGAACACGGAGCCGATCGATGCGACGTTGAGCGCGCCCGATGCAGCGACGATCAGGAAGATCGCAAACACGTGCGGGAGACCCCAGACGATCCGGTTGTTCATCCCCGTGACGATGTGGCCGTGCTCTTCCATGTAGTGCGCCGCCGCGAGCCCGGCCAGCACGACGAGTCCCAGCAGCGCGAGCAGCGCCCAGAACCAGCGTGACTCCTGTCGCGTGAATTCGGTGCGCGTCATGATCCGTCACAGCCCCTGATACCGCACGCCCGGGTCGAGCCGGAAGTCCGGTCGCAGCGCCGTCGTGGTCAACTGGGCGATGCGTTGCGAGATCTCGCTCGTCGGATCGTTGAGATTGCCGAACAGGATAGCCTTGTGGCCGGTCGCGGCGCAGGCCTCGACGCACGCCGGGATCCGGTCCCGGTCGATGCGGTGGACGCACAGCGTGCACGACTCCACGCATCCCTTGCCGCGCGGCACCTCCGGCTTCTGGTCGGTGACGGGCTCATGGACGAACGAACGCGCCTGGTATGGACAGGCCATCACGCAGTAGCGGCAGCCGATGCACGTATGGCGATCGACGAGCACGATGCCGTCGGCACGTTTGAATGACGCGCCAGTCGGGCAGACGTCGACGCAAGGCGGCTCCGCGCAGTGCTGGCACATCACCGGCGCCGACTTCGCCGGCCCGCCGCGCATGTCCGTAAGCGTGACCTTGCGGATCCATTGCGCGGACGTCGCCGTCCTGGCGCCCGACAGGCCGTTTTCCTTGTCGCACGCGGTCACGCAGGCGTCACAATCGGACGCGCATCGGTTGACGTCGACCAGCATGCCCCAGCGCTTCTGCTTCGATGCCGGCTCTGCGGGCGGACGCCCCTGCGCGAGTTCGAACAATGTGACGCCCGGCACCAGTGTGACGCCCGCCATCGCCGCACCCCAGGCGAGAATCTGCCGCCGCGCGTGGTCGATACCGCTCATTGAGGGACCCCTGCGCTTGCGGCCAAGGGAACTGAGGCCGCTTCGGCGACCGCGCCCCTCGCCTTGTCCGTATGGCATTCGAAGCAGTCGAGCGTGACCGCTGCGAACCGGTGGCAGCTTTCGCAGAACGCGTCTTTGCTGCCGGTGACGCGGCCCGTCTCCTTGCTCGCGTGGCAGGTCACGCAGTTGGCGAGGCTGTGTTGCGTCGTGCGCACGCCTTCGCGCACCGTGCGGTCGCGGTGGTGTTTCAGGAGTTCCATGTGATTGCGAATCATGAACTGCGTGTCTTCGACGCACTTCCCCGGGGTGCTGATCGCGATCACCGGCTTCGGCGCGCGGGAGACGGCGCCTTCGTCAGCCGCGAGCACCGGCAGCGCCCCGCCCAGCATGCCACTCAATACGCCAACAAGTGCGCAGGCCAGCGCCATCGACAGGCGCAGCGCCCGCGCGCCCCATCCTCCGCCGAAGGTGCCGCGATAGGCCATGCCGCTATTCGCCGAGTCCCATCTGGATGTAGCCCGTCGGACATACGTCCTTGCAGATGTGGCAGCCGATGCACCTGTCGTAATCGGTGTACACATAGCGCCCGGTGGTCGCGTCCTTCTTCGGCACCCGCAGCACGGCGATCTGCGGGCAGTAGACGACGCAGTTGTCGCATTCGAAGCACTGGCCACAGCTCATGCAGCGCTTCGCCTCGGCGACGGCGTCGGCCTCGGACAGCGCCTCCAGGCGCTCCTCGAAATTGCCGAGTGCCGTCTCCTGGGTCAGCGTGATGACGTTGCGCCGCAGCCGCGGCGTGAAACCGAAATGGCCGAGAAACAACTCCTCGTGCGAGATCACGTAGCGGTCGGAACGATCGTCGTAGTTGTGGATGCCGACGTTGGTGCTGTCGGTGGCGCGCATCGGCTCGTGGGCCTCGCTGAACGTGAGGCCCTTCTCGATCATCTTTCGCTGCAGGTCGAATGCGTGGACGTCGATCTTCGGCCGCTTGCCTTGTTCCTCCCCCCGCAGGAAGCGGTCGATGCCTTCCGCCGCGATCGCGCCATGCCCGATGGCCGTCGTGAGAAGGTGCGGGCGCAACACGTCGCCCCCGGCAAATGTTCCAGGCTGGCCGGCGACCTGGTAGTTCTTGTCGGTGCTGACCATTCCCTTGCCGTTGTCAAAGACCTCGAGGCCCGTGAAATCCACCGCCTGTCCGACCGCCGACACGATGAGGTCGGCGGGAATGTCCTCCTCCGTGCCTTCGATGATCTTGATCTCGAGTTTCGGGCCGACGAATTTCGCCTCACACCGCGCCACCCGCAACGCGATGCCCCGGCCGTTCTCGTCCTTGACGACGCATACCGGCGCCAACCCGCCGCGAATCGCGATGCCTTCTGCCAGCGCCTGCTCGATCTCATGCTTGTTCGCCTGCATCCTGTCGACGTCGAACACCGATGTGAGCGTGACCTCGGCGCCCTGCTTCGCCGACACCGAGGCCACGTCGTGCGCCATGTGGCCGGCGATCGCGTGTTCCGCAAAATCGGTGGGCTGCGGGTGCTCGATGTGCCCCAGACGGCGGGCCACCGTGGCAACGTCGATCGACGTATCGCCGCCGCCGATGACGACGACGTGCTTGCCGACGTGCTGCAGCCGCCCGTCGTTGAACGCCTTCAGGAACGACGTTGCCGTGACGACGTTCGGCGCATCGCCGCCGGGTGCCGGCAGCGGCCGCCCGGACTGCGCGCCCATGCCGAGGAACACGGCGTCAAAATCCTTGCGCAGCAGCTCCAGCGTGACGTCGGTGCCGATCCGGCACTTCATGTGCGTCTTGACGCCCATGTCGATAATGCGCTGGATCTCGGCATCCAGCACCTCGCGCGGCGTGCGGAAGCCCGGGATGCCGTAGCGCATCATCCCGCCCAAGTGCTCGTGCTCGTCGAATATCGTGACTTCGTGGCTGCGGCGCGCGAGCTGGAACGCACATGACAACCCCGCAGGCCCGCCGCCGATCACCGCGACCTTCTTGCCGCTGCTGGCGGGCACGGCGGCAAAGCCGAGCTTGTTGGCGATTGCGTACTCGCCCAAGAAATGCTCGACCGAATTGATGCCGACGTGGTCCTCGACCTCGTTGCGATTGCAGCCGGTTTCACATGGAGCGGGGCACACGCGGCCCATCACCGACGGGAACGGATTGGCGTCGGTCAGCCGGCGCCACGCGTACTCCTGCCAATTCATGCCCGCGGGAGGCTTCTCGATGCCGCGCACGATGTTGAGATAGCCGCGGATGTCCTCGCCCGATGGGCAGCTGCCCTGGCACGGCGGCGTGGACTGGATGTAGGTCGGGCACTTGTGCGTATAGCTCGCCTGGAAAATCTGGTCGCGCCAAGAGTCCCACTTGGTTTCGCCGTCCTTGTACCGGCGGAACGTAAGTTTTTCGA
The DNA here is from genome assembly GCA_963828045.1 of uncultured beta proteobacterium. GTDB lineage: Bacteria > Pseudomonadota > Gammaproteobacteria > Burkholderiales > Casimicrobiaceae > VBCG01. The sequence goes on from CAWHCM010000002.1 coordinate 1,122,939, forward strand.
CAGTCTGGCCTGGGGGTGTGGACATCGCCTGATCTCCGGTCGATTGCTCTGGTGTCGGATAGCTGGTGGGCTGCCGGTCACTGCTGACGCCGAGCCCTTAGCCCTTCGGGCCGAGCCTTATGGCCGTGCTGACGAGCTGATGCACGCCGCCGACCATGCCCATCTTGAATCCGTAGTACGGCAGTACCTTCGAGAATTGCGCCTTGCAGATCGCGCAGATCGTCGCCATGAAGTTCACGCCGTGGGTGTCGACGACCTGCTGCAGCGCCTCCATCCGCGGCAAGGCGCCCTTGACGCGCAGGTCGAGCAGCTCGTCAGTCAGCAGGCCGCCACCGCCGCCGCAGCAAAATGTCTGCTCGCGCGTTGTGCCGCGCGCCATGTCGACGTATTTGTTGGCGACAGTCCGGATGATGGCGCGCGGAATCTCGAACTGCCCGCCGGGCGCGTCGCCCATCCGCGACGCGCGCGCAACGTTGCACGAGTCGTGGAACGTGACGACGCGATGGTCGTTGGCTTCCCTGTCGAACTTCAGCGCGCCGCGCCCGATCAAGTCCCAGGTCAGCTCGCAGATGTGCATGGGCTGCCGGTATCGGGAATCGAGTTGACGCTGCAGCATCAGTGCGAAAGGGTCCGTGCCGCCGGCGCCGATGCCGGTCAGCGTATTCCAGTAGCTGTAGGCAACGCGCCACGCATGGCCGCACTCGCCGACGACAATGCGTTTGACGCCGAGATCGAGCGCCGCCTCGCGGATGCGCAGCGCAATCTTCTGCAGCTGGTCGTAGTTGCCGATGAAGAGGCCGAAGTTGCCGGCTTCCGACGCGTGCGACGACAGCGTCCAGCGAATGCCCGCGGCGTGGAACACTTTCGCGTAGCCGATCAGGCTGTCGACATGCGGCTCGGCGAAGAAATCGGCGGACGGAGTGACCAGCAGGACCTCCGCGCCCTTTTCGTCCAGTGGGAAGCGGACATCGGCGCCCGTTTCCTCCTTCACGTCCTCCTCGAGGCCCTCCAGCGTGTTGGCGAGTGCCGGCCCCGGGAGCCCCAGGTTGTTGCCGATCCGGTGCACCTTGCCGATGATCTCGTTGCTGTACTTCTGCCCGAGACCGGCAACGTCCATGATCTCCTTCGCGGCCATCGTAACTTCGGCGGTGTCGATTCCGTATGGGCAGAACACCGAGCAGCGCCGGCACTCCGAGCACTGGTTGTAGTAGGTGTACCACTGGTCGAGCACTTCCTTCGTCAGGTCGCGCGCGCCGACCAGCTTCGGAAAGTACTTGCCCGGCAACGTGAAGTAGCGGCGGTAGACGCTGCGCATCAGGTCCTGCCGCGCGACCGGCATGTTGAGCGGATCCTGCGTGCCGATGAAGTAATGGCACTTGTCGGCACACGCGCCGCAGTGCACGCAGGCGTCCATGTACACCTTGAGCGAGCGGTACTTGTCGAGCAGTTCACCCATCCGGCCGATCGCCTTTTCCTGCCAGCCTTCGACGAGCTCGCCAGGAAAACCCAGCGCCTGCTGCATCGTCTCGTTGGCGACGTACGGCGTCGACGCGGCCATCGCGTCGCGAATGAGCGCTTGCGGCGCCCCTGGGTCGGCACGCAGCTTGGGGGCTGTGATTTCGATGGCCATGTCAGTCCCGCCGGGCCGTCCCAAGGGACTGACCCGCCCCCTCGGGGGGCAGCGAGCGAAGCGAGCGTGGGGGCCGCTTCATCCTAGTTCTTCGGATCGAGCCGCGCTGCCCACTGCGCGATATGGCGATGCTCGCGCGGGTCGTCGACCTGATTGCGCGATGGCGAAAAGAAGATCCCGGGCGCGTGCAGCAGCTTGCTGTACGGGAACACAAGCATCAGCAGCGCGACCAGCGCGAGGTGTACGTACAACACCGCATCGGCCGGCAGCGGCTGCCAATCGAAATAGAGGAGTCCCAGAAAGAACGTCTTGACCCCGACGATGTTCGTATGCGCGGCGAACTTCATCGCCAGCCCCGTCAGCGCGATCGCGAGCAGCAATGCCAACATCAGGAGGTCGGACGGCGTCGAGACAAAGCGGACGCGGGCGACGAAGAAACGGCGGATCAGAAGGCCGGCCAGGCCAGCGGTCATCGCAAACCCCGCGTAGACGCCAAACGGCTGCAGGAACACGACCCATCCCCAGACCGGTTCCGTGAAATAGCGCAGGTGCCGCGCCAGCACCAGCGCCAGGCCGGCGTGGAACAGCCAACCGCACAACCACAGCCAAAGTCCGGCCTTGAACAGACTCTCGAACAGCACGACCTCGCGCGCGAGCCGCAACGCTACGCCGCCGCGCGTGATCGGTGCGGGCGTGGTCGGGATCTTGAAAGGCGCGGGCACGCGCGCGTAGCCATAGATCCTGTACGCGGTTCCCAACGCCAGCACCAGGAATGCGGCGTAGTACAGCATGGCGAACAGGATTGTCGCGGGCGTCATCGCGGGAATGGGCGGCGGCGTTCGCTGTGCCCCATGCAAGCCGGCATGACGGCGGCCGCGCGCATCGCCCCTACACGCAGCCGGTCGGCTTGGGCAGGCCCGCGATCTTGCACGCCTGCTTCGCCGGACCATAGGGAAAGAGCTCGTACAGGTATTGGCTGTTGCCCTTCTCCGGGCCGAGCTGCTTGCCGATCGCCTTGGTCAGCACCCGCACCGCCGGCGCAATCTGGTACTCGTCGTAATACTTGCGCAGGAAATTGACGACCTCCCAGTGATTCTGCGACATCTCGACGTTCTCGGTCGTGGCGATATGCTTCGCAATGTCCTCGTTCCAGTCGCTCAGATTGACGAGATAGCCTTCCTCGTCGGTTTCGAAATTCTTGCCGTTCACATCGATCGTTGGCATGCGGCTCTCCTGAAGGTAAGTTGGAAATGTCGGAACGGATCGTCAGAGCCACGACTGGCAGGCGTTGTGCTCTGCCACGAGGTCGACGAAGCCGGCGTATTCGATGGTGGTCACGCCGCCGATCACGCGATCGGCGACCGCGCGCGCCTCCAGGTCGGGCAGCAGCGCGTAGATGCGAAACCGGTCGAGCGCAGCGGTAACCCGGGACGCCGCGGCCGTGCCGCGGACGGCTGCGTACACGCCGTCCTCGATCAGCAGAAGCGCGCCGGGCGCGGCGATACGCAGGCAGCTGTCGAGCGCGGTGCGGTCGAGCGGCGACTTGTTGACGATGTTGAGCATGAAGGGTTCGCTTCGATCAAAAGGAGAGGACGACGTCCTGCTCCGCCATCAACTTGCCGAGACCGTCGGCGTCGAGCACCGTGACGTCGACGATCAGGTCGTCCTCCGTCAAGCCGCGCGCCTCCAGCGACGCGCGCTCGACGTAGAGCTTCTCGACGTCGTAGTCCTCGAGCGCGCGGTAGGTCGGCGAGAAATTCTTGGTTTCGATACCCTTCGTCTGCTGGCCCTTTTTCAGCTGCCAGACGCCATCTTCGACGAACGCCAGCGAGACATCCTGGTCGAACGCCGCCGTGATCAGCACGACCTCGAGCGATTCCAGCGCATAGGCCGTGCCGTACGGTGCCGTCCGATTGACGAACATGAACTTCTTGGCGACCCCCTCAGTCATCGTGGTGCCTCAGCGCCCGCCCGAATGACGCTGAGCGCCCCCTCGGGGGAGACGAACGAAGGGAGTTTCGGGGTGTCATCTAATCCCCGAACACGACCAGCCGGTCGGACTGGATGCCGGATTCGACCAATTGGCCCAGGCCCGAGATGCGGAAGCCGGGCGCCAGGTTCTCGTCCTTGATCCCGCGCCGCAGCGCCGCGGCTACGCAGACGACCAGGTCCACGCCGTGGTCCGCGGCAAGTTTCGACCAGCGGGCGACGATATTGCGGTCGTCCTGCGGCGGCTCGGTCAGGCGCGACGAGTTGTTCACGCCGTCGTGATAGAAGAACACGCGGTGGATCTCGTGACCCTTGGCCAGCGCCGCCTTGCAGAACAGGTACGCGGAATCGCTGGCCTGGTGTTGATAGGGGCCCTCATTGACGAGGATGCCGAATTTCATATGCGTGCCGGGGCCGCCGATCAGAACCGGATATGTGTCGAAGCGTTCAAATTCGCCCGCGCGCCACGCCAGTCATCGATCAGGTATTTGGTGAACGGCAACTCGGTCTTCTCGAAGAACCGCGGCCAGCCGATTCGCTCGATCCAGTCGGACATCCGTTCCCAGGCCCTCGCGTCGGTCTTGTAGGCATGCAGGATCCGCTTCACAACTTCGGACACTTCGGGCCAGCGCGGCGGATTGTTGGGCAGGCCGGCGGCGACCAGCTTCATGAATGTCGGCTTGGCGCGCGCGTTGGAATTCTTTCCGCCCACCCAGATCGCGAGCTTCGAATACTCGGGATCGTTGATCTGCATCGGCGGGCACGGCGGATAGCATGCGCCGCAGCACATGCACTTCTTCTCGTCGATTTCGAGCGACGGCTTGCCGTTGACCATTGCCGGGCGGATGGCCGCCACCGGGCAGCGCGCGACGACCGCGGGCCGCTCGCAGACGTTGGCCACGAGGTCGTGGTTGATCTTCGGCGGCTTCGTGTGCTGGACGATAATCGCGATGTCCGCCTGCCCGCCACAGTTGATCTCGCAGCAGGACGTCGACATGTGCACGCGGTTGGGCATCTCCTCGCGCCGGAACTCCTCGTAGAGGTCGTCCATCAGCGCCTTCACCACGCCCGACGCGTCGGTGCCCGGGATATCGCAATGCAGCCATCCCTGCGTGTGCGCGATCATCGACACGGAGTTGCCGGTACCGCCGACGGGGAAGCCGCTGGCCTCGAGCTCGTTGATCAGCGGCGCGACCTTCGCGGAGGACGACACCATGAACTCGATATTCGAGCGGATGGTGAACCGCACATGACTTTCGGCGTAGCGGTCCGCAATGTCGCACAGCTTGCGGATCGTGAACACGTCCATCTGCCGCTGCGTGCCGGCGCGCACCGTCCACACTTCGTCGCCGGAGTGCGCGACGTGGTGCAGCACGCCCGGGCGTGGTCGGTCGTGGTACTTCCAGTTGCCGTAGTTCTTGATGAGCAGCGGATGCAGGAACTGCCGGTTGTCCGGCACGCCGCTCTCGATCGCCCGCCGCATTTGGGGTTGGCTCATGATGGCATTTCCTCAGGCGACTTTCTTCTTGGCGTTGATCTTGGCGACTTCCTCGTCCCATCCGTCCATCCGCACGTACGGATTGGTGCGCGGCGCGGACACCATGTTCGGGTCCACGTCGATCCCCAGGGCTTCGAGGAAGTTGACGATGCCGATGCGCTCGATCATCTCGCCGGTGCGTTCGTGCTCCAGCGCATTCTCGGCGAAGAAATCGATGATCTGGTGGCCCAGTTCGACGAGTTTCTCGCGGTCCTCGTCCGTCTCGAGCTTCATGAATGGTATGACGACGGTGCCCATGAGGTCGCCGATCTTGAGCGTGCGCTTGCCACCGCACAGGACCGTCGCGCCCTTGTCCTTGCCCGGCGCGAGCGCACCCGTCATCACGTTGATGCAGTGCATGCAACGCACGCAGTCGCGGTTGTCAATTTCGAGGCTGTGCGTATCGTCGACCGCCACCGCCGACACCGAATCGCCGGCCTTGACGTCCTTGCTTGCCTTGAACTGGATCGCCTTGGTCGGGCAGCGCGCGACGACGTCGTTGACCAGCTCGTTCATTCCGTGTTTGGCGAACCACTTGCGCGCCAGCGCCTCGTCGGTGCGGATGTTGTCCCGCCAGGTGCCGATGATCGCCAGGTCGGCCCGCTGGATCGAGTTCATGCAGTCGTTCGGGCATCCCGAGAACTTGAATTTGAACTTGTACGGCAGCGACGGCCGGTGGATGTCGTCAAGGAAGCTGTTGATGACGGTCCGATGCGCGGTGCCCTCGTCGTAGCACGACTGCTCGCAGCGCGCCGCACCGACGCAGGACATGGACGTGCGCACCGCCGGGCCCGCGCCACCCAAGTCGAAGCCGAGTTCGTTGATCGCGTCGAATGCCGGCTGGACGTTTTCGCTCGTCACGCCCTGGAACATGATGTCGCCCGACTGGCCGTGGAACGCGATGAGGCCGGAGCCATGCTTTTCCCAGATGTCGGCCATCTTGCGCAGGACGTCGGTGTTGTAGTGCATGCCGGCGGGCGGCATGACACGCAGAGTGTGGAACTCGGCGGCAGCCGGGAACAGCGGCTTGTTGTTCTCGTCCTTGGCTTCGGTGAACCGGGGAATGACGCCGCCGCCGTAACCGAACACGCCGACGGTGCCGCCCTTCCAGTAACCCTTGCGCGTCTTGTAGGACAGCTCGAGCTGGCCGAGCAGATCGACGACGTAATCCTTGTCCTCGGCGAGGCGCTTCAGTCCCGTGACGAAGCTGGGCCAGGGCCCGCCCTCGAGCTGGTCGAGCATGGGTGTCGGATACATTTTCTTTGCCATAGACCTCTCCTCCTGGACAAGCCTTGCCAGACCCGGGCACGGCTACCGCAATTCACCCCAAAGTAGCCGACGATACTAGAGCGCTGCAGCCCGTCCGCGCCATCCCTCTGGCCGGTTACTCTGAATAAGCCCGATGGCGTGGGTTGGAAATCACCCAGAGGGAGTATTGGCCCATAGCTCCCCGTGGCTATGGACGGGAGGACGCGAAAGCTCGCCCAATACACAGTCTTTACCGATGGCCCGGCCATGCGGCCGCCGGTCGCATTCCGCTTTGGGGCCAGCACACACCGCGCAACGACGCGGCGGGAGGAAAACATGGCACATATCGTCATCCTGGGAGCCGGCTTGGGCGGCATGCCGATGGCCTACGAAATGCGTGAGCTGGCGCGCCGCGACGACAAGGTCACCGTTGTCTCCAACAACCCTCGCTTCCATTTCGTCCCGAGCAATCCGTGGGTCGCCGTGAACTGGCGAACGCGCGCAAACATCGAACTCGACATCGGCCCTTCGCTGAAGCACAAGGGGATCGATTTCGTCCCCGTCGGCGCGAAGCGCCTGCACGCGGCCGAGAACCGGATCGAACTCGACGACGGCAACAGCATCGCCTACGATTATCTGGTGATCGCAACGGGGCCGAAGCTCGCGTTCGATGAGGTGCCCGGACTCGGGCCGGCCGCGGCCGGTGGACATACGCAGTCGATCTGCCATGTCGACCACGCCGTCGAGGCTGAAAAGAGCTGGCAGGAGTTCGTCAAGAATCCCGGGCCGATCGTCGTCGGCGCCGTGCAGGGCGCGTCGTGCTATGGCCCGGCGTACGAGTTCGCGATGATCATGGATACCGACCTGCGGCGCCGGAAGATCCGCAACAAGGTTCCCATGACCTTTGTCACGGCCGAACCTTACGTCGGCCACCTTGGCCTGGGTGGTGTCGGCGATTCGAAGGGTCTGCTCGAATCGGCGATGCGCGAACGCCATATCAAGTGGATCTGCAATGCCAAAACGACTCGTGTGGAGCCGGGGAAGATCTTCGTCACCGAACACGATGAGGAAGGCAAGCCGAAGAAGGAGCACGAGCTCCCGTTCAGCTATTCCATGATGCTGCCCGCGTTCAAGGGCGTGGACGCGGTATTCGGCATCGAGGGCCTGACCAACCCGCGCGGCTTCATCCTGATCGACGAGTTCCAGCGCAACCCCAAGTTCAAGAACATCTATTCGGTCGGCGTGTGCGTCGCCATCCCGCCGGTCGAGGTCACGCCCGTGCCCACCGGCGCGCCGAAGACCGGCTACATGATCGAATCGATGGTGTCGGCCGCCGCACACAACATCCGAGCCGTTTTGGACGGCAGGGGACCGGACAAGAAGGCGACCTGGAACGCCGTGTGCCTTGCCGACTTCGGCGACACGGGCGTCGCGTTCGTGGCCCTGCCTCAGATCCCGCCCCGCAACGTGAACTGGTTTGCCGAGGGCAAGTGGGTGCATATGGCCAAGGTCGGCTTCGAGAAGTATTTCCTGCGCAAGATGAAATCCGGAACGACGGAACCTCTGTTCGAAAAAATGGTGATGAACGCGCTGGGCATCATGAAGCTCAAGAAGTGACAGCGGCATTTGCTCGCAGCAGCGACTGATCGGCACGCCATGGAGATCACCCCTCTGCATCGGTTCACGGTGCCCCTGGGCGGGCAGGGCATCGAATTGCAGGACATATTGCATGACGCCGGCGGCATGAATCTGCTGCGGATTCGCATCCGCGAGCGGACGCGCTTCACGATCTTCGACATCGACCCGGCGACCGCGCGCCAGTGGGGAGTGGCCATGCAGCAGTGGGCGGACGCGCAGCCGCCCGCGGCTGCCGATCCGGCGGCCTGACGGCCTGGCCGGAAGCGACGTCAAATGACCGTGCCGGGTACCGAAGCGCCGGTCATCGATGTTGCGTTCGACGTCGGCGGGGCGAGTCTTCCGGCCGACCATGAGTGGCCGCTGCTGCAGGCAATGGAGGCTCGGCTCCCGTGGTTTGCGGACGAGGCGCGAGTTGGCATTCATCCGCTGCGGGCGGTGCAGACGTCCTACGGCATCGTGCTGCTTGCGCAGCGCGCCAAGCTGGTGCTGCGCTTGCCGCAGGCACGATTGCCGGACGCGCTGCTGCTGCAGGACACTGTGCTCGACGTCGGTGGCAGCGCGCTGCGGATCGGCGCGGGCAATGCTCGACCGCTGCGGCCGAGCGCGACGTTGTCCGCGCAACGGGTGGCCACCGATGCCGGCGGCGATGCCGCGTTCGAGGCCGAAGCCGGGCTCGCGTTGCAGCGGATGGAGGTCGCCTGCGGACTCATATCGGGGCGACGCCGCCGCGGGGACGCGGGCGGGCGCGAAGTTGCCGGGTTCGCATTGACGCTGCATGGGCTCGGCTCGGCCGACTCGCTGCGAATCCAGTTCGAGGGCTTGGGCGGCGACCGGCGTCTCGGTTGGGGAATCTTCGTTCCGGCGAAGGCAATTGCCGGGGTTTGGGAATGAACGGCGGCCGCGGGAAGCCCGCGGCCGGACATTGAATCGCATGGAGGCTTGGAATGGGATACACGGTCGACGGCATCGAACTCGCGACGGACAACGACGGCTACCTGCTCGAACCCGACTACCGGGATGAAGCGGCCACCACGATTGCCGCGGCCGAAGGCATTGCGCTGACTGACGCGCACTGGGAAGTGATCCGTTTCCTGCGCGACGAGTACCAGGCCAACGGCCATTCGCCGAACTTCCGCAATATGCTGAAGGGCTTTCAGGCGCTGCGGCCGGAAGCGGACAGCAAGTTCCTGTACGACCTGTTCCCGCTCGGTCCCGCGAAGCAAGGTGCCAAGGTCGCCGGCCTTCCCCAACCTTTCGGCAAGGGCGGATACTGATGGAATGGCCAGCGCTGGAAAGGCAACCGCGCCGGCGGCAGGAGACCGACGATGAGCGATGACGCCCTCCCCCTTCCCGTGGTGACCCTCGACATGTGCGGCACGAGTTGCCCCGCCCCGCTGCTCGGCGCCAAGAAGATCGTCGATGACCTGCGGCCAGGCGAAGTGATGCTGCTGCTCTCGGACTGTCCCGGGACGCAGGACGACCTTTTCGCATGGACCAGGTACACCGACAACAAGATCGCGCGCACGGAGCGGCGACCCGACGGCAGCCACGCCTATTACATCCGGCGCGGGCGCACGCAGCACCTGTCGCCCAACGCCGTGCTCGACCTGCGCGGCGTCGTGTGTCCCGGCCCGGTCGTCGAAGCGAAGAAACTGCTGGGCAGCATGCGTGCAGGCGAGACGCTGAAGCTCGTCAGCAACTGCCCGGGCATCGCCGACGATGTCACGGACTGGGTCAAGGCGACCGGCTACAAGCTGCTCGAGACCGACGAGATCGGGCCGGGCGAGTTCGAGTTCTACATCGGCAAGACCTGATGCGCATCAAGAGTCACTGGTTCCGTGAAGGCAAGCCGAAATCGCCTGAAGAAATCGCGGGCGCAGCGGCGTTCATCGTCTGGCGCATCGCGCAGAATTCGATGAAGACGATGCGCGCCGCGCGCTACGACCTGCCGCCCGGGCCACGCTATTTCGCATTCATGGCGGAATTCCTGGCCTTTCTGACCCTTGGCGCGGATCGGTACGCACACCGCCGTGGCGACGACGCGTGGCGCGTCGCGTTCACCACAACAATTGCCAACCGTGTCGGGGAAATCCTCGCCGAAAACGAGTCTGATCTCCTGGGGTCCGACACGGCAGCGGAAGTCAAGCGCCGGTACATTGCGCTCGTCAACGAACGGGCGAAGGAGTGCGCCGGCTTCGACTGGAACGAGGGCGGCCCCGACTATGGGTTCCTGCGCCTCCTCGGTCACCGCATCGCCGATGTCATGAGCGACCAGGACCGGACGTGGGCGATTTCTCAGGTCATCGAGGTCGAGGCGCCCGACGCGGCCGCCAATCTGCTCCGCGGTATGGCCGGCCTGCTCGACCAATCGCCCCGCCGGCGGGAACGCGGCGCGAGGGCTACCGGTGAATGACATGATGCAAGTCGCCCTCCAGCGCGTCCGGGCCGAACGCCAGTCCGACCCATTCGATCTTGGCAATGAGCGCGCTTACCAGGCATGGCGCGAAGTCAAGCTCGCCCGCTATCCGACGAGCCTCGCCGACCTCGTCGTGCCGGTGAGCGATCCACGGGCGCTGACCCACGAGGAACGGCAGGCGCTCGCCGACCGCTGCGCCCGTGCGAACATGGTGATCTACGCGGGTCCGGACACGGCGCCCGACAAGGAATTGCCGCGCCTGCTGGCGCGCCAGTTCGGACTGATTCGCCTCGACCACAATTGGCTCGCCGACGACGACGGCATCAGCAGCGTGACCGTCACCGGCGAGGCCGTCCGCGGCGATTACATTCCGTACACGAACCGCGCGATCCGCTGGCACACCGACGGCTACTACAACCCGCCGGACCGGCGCATCCGGGCAATGATCCTCCACTGCGTCAACAGTGCCGCGACCGGCGGCGAGAACGCGCTGTTCGATCACGAGATTGCCTATCTGCAGTTGCGTGATGCCGATCCGGCGTTGGTCGCGGCGCTGATGCAGCCCGATGCCATGACCATACCTGCGCGCACCGACGACGCCGGCATCGTACGTGCCGCCGAGACCGGGCCGGTGTTCTCGGTGGATCCGGAGAGCGGTGCGCTGCACATGCGCTACACGGCGCGTACCCGAAGCATCCAGTGGAAAGAGGATGCGACGATCCGCGAAGCCGCCGCGCGCCTGGAGCGCATGCTCGCTGGCCCGACGCCGTGCATCCACCGCGTGATGCTGCAACCCGGCATGGGGTTGCTTTGCAACAACGTGCTGCACGAACGGTCGGCCTTCACCGACGACCCTGCGCGGCCGCGCCTCTTCTATCGCGCGCGGTACTACGATCGCATCCAGGCCGACACGGGATGACCCAATGGCTGACGCTTTCACGGGCAGCGCGCCTGATCGGCGTGCCGCGCGGCGAGTTGCAGCGCGAGATCCGCGACGGCCGGCTGGCGGCGAACGACGGGATGGTGTCGACCGCCGGACTGCTGGCGCTCTACCCGCAGCTGAATCTGGAGGAATCCGGCGCATTCGAGCGCGTGGCGAGACTGAAGGAGGAAGCGTACGGAAGGCGCGTTTTCGAACGTGCGCTTCCAGGCCGCGAGGTGCTCGCGCAACGGGTGTTCGCGCAGAGCCAGGAACTCGCCGACACGCGGCGGCATTTGCAGCGCTATCACGCGCTCGTGGTCGCGATGCGGCAGCGTATCGGCGACGCCGGGGGTGCTGTGTCCGAACCCGCGTTCCGGGAGCTGCGTGCTTTTCTGGAGCACGGACTCGCCGAAGTGCTTGCCACCGAATCGGCAGACCCGATCGCCATCATGGATGACATGCTCAAAGTGGTATCCGCCCACGTCGCCGTCCAGCCCAGTGGCCACGAGTTCTTCGTCGAAGGGCGCGACACACTGCTGCAGGCAGGGCTCAAGGCCGGGCTCAAGTTCAACTACGGATGCGGCAACGGCACGTGCGGGCTGTGCAAGGCGCGCGTCATCTCCGGCGACGTGACCAAGGTCGCACCTCACGACTATCCGTTGTCCGAGGCCGAGCGCCTGCAAGGACACGTGCTGCTGTGCGTGCATTCCGCGGCGTCGAGCGAGATCGTGCTGGAGACGCTGGAGGCGCACGGGCCCGGCGACATACCCGACCAGCAGATCGCCGTGCGCGTGCGCAGCGTACAGCCGCTGGCCCCGGATACGCTGCACGTGCACCTGCAGACGCCAAGGACCACGCGGCTGCGGTTCCTCGCCGGGCAGAGCGTGACACTGAGCGCCGCCGCAGGTGGCAGGGAGGCCCAAGCCACCTATGCCATCGCAAGCTGCCCTTGCGACGAGCGCAACCTGCACTTCCACATATGCCGCGACGGCGGCGACGCGTTCGCGCACCTGTTGTTCGACGGCGCACTCGCGACCGGCAGTACGATAAACCTCGCCGGTCCGGTCGGCGATTTCGTCTTTTGGGAGAGCGAACGACGACTCGCGTTCCTGGCCTGCGACACGGGATTCGCACCCATCAAGAGCCTCATCGAGCACGCGATGGCGGTCGACGCGGCCGAATCGCTCGCCCTCGGTTGGCTCGCGACCCGCCCAGACGGCCACTACCTCGCGAACCAGTGCCGGGCCTGGGCCGAAGCCTTCGACCAGTTCCGCTACGTCGCATGCACCGATGGTGACGCGGCAGCGGGTGCTGCGCGGCTGGTCGGCGAGATGGCGGCGGCATTGCCGCTTGCCGAATGCGATGTCTATGTCGCGGGATCAGCGCCATTTGTCGAGTCGGCCATGGCGGCAATGCAGGCGATCGGCGTGCCGGCCGGCCAGCTCTACTCGGCGGTCGCATGAAACCGGAACGGCACGCACTGTTCACGCGGTCCGGCTGTCGCCCGCAATCCGGACGGCGCCGGTGAACCCCCGCAAGACCATTCCGATTGTCATCGCCGACGCGGGCAGCGGCGATTGCGCCGGCGCTGAGTCGTTTGCGCTGCTGGTGCTGGGCGACAGCATGGCGCCCGAGTTCGTCGAAGGCGAAGTCATCATCGTCGAGCCGGACGGGCTGGCCAGCGACGGTTCCTTCGTCGTCGCACAGGTGGACGGTGAATGGACGATGCGCCAGCTCGTCGCGGAGGCCGGCGGCTGGAAGCTGCGCGCGCTCAATCCTGCCTATGCCGAGACCACCCTCTCGGACTTGTCGCCGGTACGCGGCGTCGTCATCCAGAAGAGCCTTCCCGGCAGTCGCCGGACAAGCAAACGCTATGTCGACTAGGATTACTCCGTGCCCTATTTCATCTTTCGCACTTTCACGTTTCCTATTCGCCGCCTCGAGATCGCCGGAAGCGAGGAGTCGTTCCGCACCGCGTCGGCGCGCACAAAGGCGTTGCGCGCGAGTCCTGACCTGCCGGCAGGCTGCGTCGTCCGGATGGTGTTCGCCAACAGCGAACTCGAAGCCGAGGATTTGCTGAACCGGGTTCGCGCGGCGGTTCCGGGCGTGGTCGGCGATGAGTAGCGGTTGGCGCGGACGAGTACGCGGATGACGCCGAACTTCGACCGGCTGCAGGCGGCGGTCCAAACCAATTGCCATATCTCGGATGCGCAGCATGGGCGCAACCTGACCATGTGCACCTATCTGCTCGAAATGCGTGAGCTCTATCGCTGGGAGCGCGGCATTGCGCTCGGCACGCCGGTTCCGCGGGCAGATGTCGGTACCTGGATGGCGCAGCGCGAGGCGCTGTGGACGTCGCTGGAAGAAGCGCCGCATGTCCCGCTTCCGCTCGATGCATTGGCGCTCGATCCGTTCGACGTTGTGCGCGCCAACGAGGCACTGGTCGGACAGCAGCTTGTCTATGGCGCAGGCATTGGGCGCTTTGGCAAGCCCCAGTTCTTCCTGGGCGCGCTCGAGCGCGAGGAATGGCGCGATGGCGTGCGCGTGCTCGTCGCCGGCCGCGAATATGCGCGCGACCTGTCCGCGGCGCCGGCCGCTTCGCGCAACGGAACGGTCTATGTGCGGCTGGAATCGCTGCAGCGCTGGCTCTGGGAACGCGCCGAAGCGTGGACGGGCAAGCGCGGCGAGGGCGCGCTCAAGTCGGCACTCGACAGCTTCGGGTTCGCCGATGCACCGGGCGCCGCAATCGCGAGCATGACGCAAGCAGAGGCCGAAACGCTGATACTGCATGAACTGGGCGAGTGCCGAGCCGGGCGCAGCCTCGGGCCGCAGTGGGAAAACATGCTTGCCGGTCTCTCGCGGAGGAAGAATGAACTATTCGTCCGTGCGCTGCGCGATCATCTGGCCGATTGCCTCGTCACGCTACCGGTCCTGCTGGAGCGCGACGCTGCGGCCTCGCTGCATTTTTGGTTCTCGAATCTCCACGGGACGCGCCAAACGCTGTTTCCGCTGCTGGCCGACGCCTACGTGCGTTGGCGCGATGGCGACGGCGGACGCGCGCTGCGCGTCGCGATCGACGCCGGCGCACCGCACTGGCACCGCGTGGCAACCCGGGTGCTGGAACTGCATGCCGCCGGCATCGACCGCGCGGAGGATGCTATTGAAGCGCTGTCCTCGGCGCGCGGCACGGCGCTCTAGTCTCGCGGCCGCCCCCCGGTCGCTCACTTCGCCGGACAGGTTCCTGTCTCCGCGGGCACCTTGCCGACGAGCAGCAGGAAATTGGCGAAAGGCCCCATGTTGTTCATCGCCTCCAGCATCGGCCCGTCGAAGCCCAGGCGTCCCAGCATCATCGCCTTCATCGGGCCATATTCGCCCTTGCCCATCTCGACCCACCGGCTGGTCTCGGCCTTCATCACGTAGTCGGCGCCGCTGTCCAGCTTCGCGGTTTCAGGCGCTCCGCCGTAGACACACGCTGCCTTGCCGTCCTTCAGCGCGATCCGCATTTCGGCAGTGGGCTTGTCGCCGCAATCGGAGCGATAGACTTGCATGACCTTGAATCCGTGGCCCTTGTCGTTTGCCACCCAGCCGCTTTCGACCAGCTTGCCGGTCAATACGGGGTCCTTGTTCCACGCCTCGCAGGCGTCTTTTGCCCACTCGGCAGACATCAGCACGGGGGCGGCGAAGGCGGGCGCGCCGAATGCGATCGCGATTAGTGCGGCGCTCAACGAGATAGTGCGCATCGAATGTCTCCTGTAGCAAAAAAGGCGGCGGACACCAATGCGCCCGCCGCCTCGCTCGATTTTTGCCCCCTGCGGTCCACGGAGCAGGCGCGGTCAGAATTTGCGGCTATAGGCGATTCCTAGCAGGTATTCCTTCATCTGGATCGTCTCGGTCGTCGTTGGGGGCGCGCCAAAGCCGATGAAGAGGCTCGGGCCGGTGACCGAGTTGTTCTGCGCGTACATGAACGCGCCGGTGATCTCGGAGACGTTGTCGATCCGGTATGTCGTTCCCAGCGACCACTGGTTTTCGACGACACCCGGTGCCAGGATGTTGAACGTCACGTCCTGCGGCTGGATCGGGTTGTCCGAGTGGTTGTAGCCGCCGCGCAGCGTCCATTGCTCATTCAGCTGGTATTGGACGCCGATCTTCCAGACGTTGATGTCCTGCCACCCGAAGCCCGCGCCATTGCTGCCACCAAGGCAGTAATTGCGCTGGCCGAGCCCACCCAGCTGCGGCGGGACACAGTAACCGATGTACGAGCTGGGATTGCTGACCGAGGCCGCATCGCTGTAATAGATCCGCTCGAAGTCGAGCGCGATCAGCCATTCCTTGGTCGGCCGGAAGGCCGCGCCCACCGTGAAGTTCGACGGCAGGTCGAAGCCGCCCTGTTCGGCGAACAGTCCCTGGTATTTGTTGAAATTGCCCATGCTGATCCGGGTCGAATACGCGGCGCCGACCGCGAACTGCTCGGTGAACTGGCCCATGTACCCGACGCGGGCGCCGGCGCCCCAGGAGTCGCTGTAGCCGTTGTTCGTCACGCTGCCCGGCGCGGTCGAGAATGCGGGATTGTCGAACACCTGCAGGCCCTCTGCCTTGAACCGTTGATAGGCGATGAGTGGCGCAATGCCGACCGAATGGTTCTTGACGAACTGCCATGATGCGTAGGGTGCGATGATCAGCTGGGAAAGGTCGACGCCGAGATTACCGCTGCCGCACAGCATGTTGTAGGGCGCGCCCTGGCCGCCGCGGAACTGGCCGCAGGCGCTTTGCACGGAAATCTGCCCGCCCGGGTAGTCGGTGTTCATCCCGCCATTGCCGTAAACGGTCACTCCGAGCGCGACATCGGGCGAGTACTTCCAGTTCACGCCGAATTCCGGGATGAAGAAATTGTTGCTGCCGCTGTCGACGCTGCCATCGATGCCCGCCTGGCCCGAACCGGTGCGTTCCGCGCTGCGATGCGGGCTGAACCAGGCCGCACCGAATTGCCATTGATTGTCGAGAAACGACATCGCGCCCGGGTTCACCGCCCCACCAAACGGCTCCATGGCGACGGCGATTGCCGCTCCGCCCATGCCGATCGACTTCATGCCGTAGCCGTTCGCGAAATAGCCGTCGGTCGCTTGCGCGGCGAGCGGAACGGCGGCGAGCATCGCCAAAACCAGTAGTCTCTTGTTCATTATGGCTCCCTAGTGGATGGTTCGGATCCCGGACGCAATGCGGGACGTTGTCTCAAATGAACAGGCTGACGTCGGCGTCCTTCGCCATCGGCAGGAAGGTCGCCGCGCCGCAGAATTCCTTGACCTCGGGAATGAACTCGTCGTGCTTGTAACCGAAGAGATCGACGGTCATCTGGCACGCGACCAGGTTCACCCCGGCTTCGATACAGAGGCTGCGCAGATCGCCAATGTCGGCAACGCCGGTCTTCTTGATCGTCTTCTTCATCATCTTGGTGGCGAAAGCCTCATAGGCCGGTATCAACGACTGCACGGCATTGGGAACGTTCCAGCGGATGGATTTGAACCACCTGGGGCCCATCGGCATCTTCATCGGCATCGCGGGATTGCCAAGCGGGCTCACCTTCAACTTCCGCAAGTCCTTCTTCAGCAGCTCGAGGCCGTAGAACGTGAAGAAGATCGACACGTCCCAGCCGAGCGCTGCCGCCGTCGACGCCAGGATGAACGGCGGATATGCCCAATCGAGCGTGCCCTTGGTCGCGATAATCGTCATCGACGGCGTCTTCGCCGCCTTGATCTCGGCGAGCTTTGCCTCGAGGCGCTTTTCGAGGAGGACATCAATGCGGTCGTTGATGGCTCGGTCGAGCGCACCGTCAGTCGTGAGAGCGGCGGTCAATTCAGCTTGCGTTTCCATGGCGAATCCTTTGCGTCAGGCGGAATTGTGTGCGACGTGCGCAGCCACGCTATTTCTTCTGCAGGAAGAAGATGTAGGTCTGCGCCTCTTCCACGGAAGACAGAAGCGGGTTGCCGGTCTGGCTCGCGAAAGCCTGCATGTCCTTGATGGATCCCTTGTCGGTGGACGTCACCTTCAGCACCTGCCCGGACGCCATGTCGTTCAGCGCCTTCTTGGTCTTCAGGATCGGCAGCGGGCATGAAAGCCCACGCGCATCCAGTTCCTTGTCGAAATTCACTTTCGATACCTCCATCGTTCCGTTGGCCATACGCACGCGCGCCCGCTTCGCCTGTCCGGCACAGCTCGACTCTTGCATTAGGCTGTCTTTCCCAAGCGAGCGTCTATAACCGGGTTGGGTAATGTCTCTACTACCCACAAGGGGGGGAGGGTCGTGGCACAAACACGCCTTTCTGGCGATCCTAGCCCCGAGTCCCTCCGACGGGATTGCGCAAGATCAGATAACTTGCTCGCGCCAGCCCCGCCGGCGTCCTGGTCGTGTGCTAACTTCGATCCGCATGAGCTGGCAGAATCGTGGCAAGAACCGTTTCGCGCCAATGCCTGGACGGCGCCGATGCTTGGCGAGATCGGTGCGCAATATCGCGGCGATGCTCGCACTTCTCATCGCTGCTGCCGCAACGGCCATCCCACCGGCGACGGCGCCCGGGGCACCGCTGTTCGCGGGCATGCGTCCCTATCATCCGTCGGCGGGGACATCCTCCGCGCTGGCGCAGCGCTACTTCGAACAGGGGATGACGCTTGCGTGGGGATTCAACCCGACGGAGGCGGCGCGATCGTTCGCTGCGGCCGCGGCCGTGGATCCGCATTGCGCGGCGTGCTTCTGGGCGCTGGCGTGGGCGAAGGGGCCCAATATCAATACGGACATGGATCCGGCGACTGCGACCGAGGTCGCGGCGGCATTGCAGCACGCGCAGGCGCTTGCCGCGGGTGCACCCACGCGTTATCGCGAGTTGATCGCCGCGCTCGCCGCCCGCCATCCGGACCCTTCGGCACCCGTCGCCGAGGAGGCCTACGCCGGAAAAATGCAGGCGCTCGCGGAACGCCATCCGCGTGACGCCGAAATTGCCACGCTGGCGGCCGAGGCGGAACTCAATCTGCATCCCTACGACTGGTGGGAGGCCGACGGCGCTGCCAAGTCGTGGACGAGTACCGCGACCGACCTACTTGCGCGCGCATTGCGCCTGGCCCCCGACCACCCAGGGGCCAACCACTACTGGATCCATGTGATGGAAAGCTCGGCGCATCCTGAACGCGCGCTCGCAAGTGCGCGCAGGCTCGCTACGCTGGTACCCGGGTCCGGGCACCTGTTGCACATGCCGGCGCATATCTACATGCGCGTCGGACGCTACGCGGAGGCCTCGCAGGCCAATGAGGCGTCGATCGCCGCCGATCATGCGTATCTGCAGCAGGTCGATGCCCAGCGCGCTTACCGCGTCGGCTACGTCGCCCACAACCATCATTTCCTGTTCGCCTCCGCCGCCATGGAGGGCAGGAGCCGCACCGCGCTTGCGGCCGCGCAGGCTGCCTATCCCGCCGCGTGCGGATCGGCGCCGGGCGATCGCAGCACGGGCATCCTGCAGCAATACACGGTGCTGCCGCTGTTCGCGAGGGTGCGCTTCGGGCAATGGCAGGAAATTCTCGAGGACACGCTGCCGCCCGACGTCAACGAGCCCTATCCGCTCGCAATCTGGCATTACGCGCGCGGTACGGCCTTTGCACGAACCGGCCGACTGTCCGAGGCGCGCGTTGAGCTGCAGCGACTCGATACCATCGCGCTGGATCCAACATTGCGGCGAATCAGGATCAAGAACATCAATGCGGCCACCTCGCTCGTGCAGATCGCGAAGCTGACGCTGCAGGCGGACATTGCGGCTGGCGAGCTCAGGATTGGCGATGCCGTGACGATGCTGACGCAAGCCGTCGCGATCGAGGACGGCCTCGTCTACGACGAACCGCACCTGTGGCTCGCGCCGACCAGGCATGCGCTCGGCGCCGCACTGCTCGCTGCCGGGCGCTTTGACGACGCGCAACGCGTTTATCGCGACGACCTGCGCCACTATCCCGGCAACGGCTGGTCGCTCGGCGGACTTGCCGAGGCGCTGCGCAAGTCGGGACGAGTAGACGAAGCCCGCGTCGTCGAGCAGCAGGCGCGCGCCGCGTGGCGCCACGCCGACGTCCCGTTTTCCGGCTCGCGCTTCTGACCAGGTCCCTAACGGAGTCCGGCTTCCGCCGCCGTGACTTCGGCGCGTCCACGCGCACCCCGGGCGCTAGCCGCGCGACCCTTGCGTTACTGCATCGCCCTATAGTTAATCTTGATGATCGCAATGTGACCCACGTCAATTCCCGGTCTTCCGATTTGCGGTGCAATATCCTCGTGATCGGCGGAGCCGTAAAGGGGTCTGAAAGTTTGATGCTGCTCCCGATCCGAGATCCTCTCACAAGCGAACCGGGCCTATGGAATACCTTTCGCGCAGACGCTTCCTCAAGATTTCTGCGGCGACTTTCGGAGCGGCTGCCGCAGGTGCGCACTGGGATCCGCTGACGCACGCCGCGGTCGCCGCCGATTCCGCGCAAGGCGGCGTTGCAACCATTCCGACGTTCTGTGAAATGTGCTTCTGGCGGTGCGGCGGCATTGCACACGTGCGCGATGGCAAGCTCTGGAAATTCGAAGGCAATCCACGGGATCCACAAAGCCGCGGCCGGCTGTGCCCGCGCGGCACCGGCGCGGTAGGCACCTACTACGACCCCGATCGCCTGCAGAAGCCGCTGATCCGCCGCGGCGCGCGCGGCAGCGAAGAGTGGACGGCCGTCACGTGGGACGAGGCGTTCACATACATCGCCGAAAAGATGCAGAAGATCAAGGCGCAGCACGGGCCCGAGTCCGTCGCGATGTTCAACCACGGCATCGGGCAGTTTTTCATCCAGCACGCGCTGAAGTCGTGGGGCGCGATCAACTTCGCCGGGTCGTCGTTCGCGCAGTGCCGCGGCCCACGCGATGTCGGCTTCTCGCTGACCTTCGGCACCGGGCTGGGCTCGCCCGAGCCTACCGACATCGAGAACACGAATTGCCTCGTGCTGATCGGCGAGCACCTGGGCGAGAACATGCACAACACGCAGGTGCAGGAGTTCGCCAACGCAGTCGAGAGGCGCATCCCCATCATCGTCGTCGACCCGAGGTTTTCCGTCGCGGCGAGCAAGGCCAAGTACTGGCTGCCGATACGCCCGGGAACCGACCTCGCGCTGCTGCTCGCCTGGTGCAACGTGCTGGTGACCGAAGGGCGCTACGACCGCGTGTTTGCGGAAAAGCACGGCTACGGCTTCGACAAGTTCGTCGCAGCCATCCAGGACAACACACCGGAATGGGCTGCGCAGGAAACCGGCCTCGATGCCGACCTGATCCGGGTCACCGCGCGTGAATTCTCGAACGCCCGCCCGGCGAGCCTCATCCATCCGGGCCGCCGCGTCACGTGGAACGGCGACGACACGCAGCGCAGCCGCGCAATTGCACTGCTGTCCGCGCTGCTCGGCAACTGGGGCCGAAAAGGGGGGCTCTACTTCGCGGCCGGCATGAAGGTCGCGCCGTATCCGCTGCCGAAACCGCCGAAGTCCGACAAGCCCATGGCCGACAACCCAAACGGCGAAAAATATCCGTTCGCCGACGAAGGCGTCACCAACGGCATCCGTGAAGCCACGCTGACGGCCAAGCCGTATCCGATCAAGGGCTGGTTCGTCTATTCGACCAACATCCTTTACGCATTGCCGAATCCCGCGGAAACGCTGAAGGCGATCGACAAACTCGACCTGCTCGTCGTCATCGACACGATGCCGAGCGAGATCACCGGCTACGCCGATGTCGTGCTGCCGGAAGTGACGTTCTTCGAACGCTACGAGCAGCTGCAGGTCGGCTACGGCCGGCGCGGGTGGACATCGCTGCGCCAACCGGTGATGCCGGCGCCGCAGGACCAAAGGCCCAACTGGTGGATCGCGAAGCAGCTCGCCGCGAAGCTCGGCATTCCGGAGTGCCTGCCGTTTGCGGACATCGAGGACTTCCTTCGCTTCCGCGTCGAGAAATCCGGAATGAACTGGGCGGAGTTGAAGCGCGACGGCGTGATCATGGCCAAGCCCGAGCCGATCTACGTGGAGGATGGCGCCGAACTCAGGTTCGACACGCCTTCCGGCAAGGTCGAGTTCTGGTCGGACCAGCTGCAGGCAAAAGGCTTCGACCCGGTGCCGCGCTACACGCCACCGGCCAAAGGGCCGGACGGCTACCTTCCGCTCATCACGGGCCGTGCGCCGGTGCACACTTTCAGCCGCACGCAGAACAATCCGATTCTCTACCAGCTAATGCGCGAGAACGAGGTGTGGGTCAACTCCGCGACGGCGGCAAAGGCGGGCCTCGCCAACGGCGAATACGTGCAGCTCAAGAACCAAGACGGCGTGGTCAGCAACCGCATTCGGGTCAAGGCGACTCAACGGATCAGTCCCGACTGCGTCTACATGGTCTATGGCTTCGGCCACACGAGCAAACCGTTGCATAACGCGTACCTGAAGGGCGCGAACGCGACGCAGTTGACCACGCGCTATGTGACCGACCCGCTGATGGGCGGGACGAGTCTTCACAGCAACTTCGTGACGTTCCTGAAAGGGGCCTGATATGTCCCGCTTCGGAATGGTCATCGATACGCGCAAGTGCGTCGGCTGCATGGACTGCGTCGTCGCCTGCCAAACGGAAAACGACGTCCCGGCAGGGTACTGCCGGGATTGGATCACCACCGAGGTGCAGGGCCAGTTCCCTGCGGTTTCGATGGAGATCCGCTCCGAACGCTGCAACCACTGCGACAACCCGCCGTGCGTGTCCTGCTGCCCAACGGGTGCCAGCCACGTCGCCGAACCTGGCCACGTCGTATTGGTCACGGCCAACAAGTGCATCGGGTGCAAGGCGTGCATTGCGGCATGCCCGTACGACGCGCGGTACGTCCACCCCGACGGCTATGTCGACAAGTGCACGTTCTGCTATCACCGGACGAAGGAAGGGCTGGATCCGGCATGCGTCGCGGTCTGCCCGACGCACTGCATGTATTTCGGCGACCTTGACGACCCCAAGAGCAAGGTCAGCGAACTCCTGCGCACGCGCAAGTTCCACACGCTGTTGCCCGAGGCCGGTACAGGGCCGCGGGTGTTCTATCTGAGATGAAACAACCCCCACGCTCGCACCGCTCGCTGCCGGGGGCCGGTCAGTCGGTCGGGGCGGCCCTTACCATTGACATAAGGCGATGGCAATGTTCGAGATCACCACCACCCGCCACAATCCGCTGATCGACCCCAGCCTCGCCGTCTGGAGCTGGGAGATCCCCATCTATCTATTCGCCGGCGGTCTGGTCGCCGGCATGATGATCCTTGGCGGCGTGGCGATGCTGCGGGCGGCGCGCGGCGACGACCCCAGGACGTACTTCTCTCTGCAGACGCCGCTGCTCGCGTTCGTGCTGATCAACCTCGGCATGGGCGCCCTCTTCCTCGACCTCGCGCACAAGCTCTATGTCTGGCGCGTCTTCCTGACGTTCCAGCCAAGGTCGCCGATGTCGTGGGGCTCATGGGTTCTGATCGCAGTCTACGGCGCGCTGCTTGTTTCGGCGCTGATCCGCCTGCCGCAAGCGTGGCCGTGGCTCGGCCGGCACGTCCCCGTGCTGCAACGGCTGTCGGATTGGCTGCTTGCGAGTGGCTGGCGCATCACGGCGCTCGGCTGGGCGAACATCGCGCTCGGCGTCGGTCTCGGCATCTATACCGGCGTCCTGCTCGATACGATGGTCGCGCGCCCGCTCTGGAACAGCGCAATTCTCGGACCGCTCTTCCTGATTTCCGGTCTGTCGGCCGGCGCCGCGGGCATGCACGTCGTCAGCATCTTTCTGCCTCGTCGTCCCGCGCCGCAGGGATTGATCGGCGGGGCAGTCTCCGCGCTTTGCCAGCAACTGGGCAGCGAACCACCAGGACGCCGGACCGTCGATGCGCTGATCCGCGCCGACATTGCCTTCCTTGCCATCGAGCTGGTGCTTCTCGGCCTCCTGATCGTCAACCTCCAGACATCCACCGAGTCGCACGCAGCAGCCGCCGCGCTGATCGTCAGCGGGCCGTACGCGTGGGCGTTCTGGGGCGTGATCGTCGCGCTCGGGATCCTCGTGCCGCTGGCGCTGCAGGGCCTGGAACTGGGGCACCGGATTCCCCACACGGTCCTCCCCGCTCTGCTGGTGCTGGTCGGTGGCTTTGCGCTGCGCTGGGTCATCGTCAACGCCGGTCAGGCGAGCCACGTCATGCACGCCGCCGGCCTTTGACACCGGCACGCGGCGCGCACTAATGAAGGCGGGGAGCCAGAGGCTCCCCGTTTCGTCGATCGGACGATGCCGGTGTTCAGCAACCGCCCTTCTTGGGCGGCTTGGCCGGCTTGGCCTTGTCGACCGCCTTCTGCTTCTCGGCATCCGTCATCTTCGCCCACGCTTCGGCGGTAACGTTGGCCGGCTTCTCCAGCGTCTTAGCCGGCGCCGTCGTCTTGGGCGGATCGGCAGGCTTCGGAGGATCGGCAGCCATCACCGCGTTGCTGCCGAAGACAAGGGTGGAAGCGATGACTACCGCGAGCAACTTGTTCATGGGCTTCTCCAAAAGGGGGGACCGCAAACAAAGGAAGGGTACCGCGATCAGGCTGCGAGCGGGCGCAGGCCGGCGAAGCGCGTCTCGAGCCGGCCCATGCCCCAACCGGCAAACGCCAGGAACGCGATGAACGCCAGCGTCCACCATCCGGCGCCGATTCCGGTAACCATGGGCAGCGTCATCGCGCCCTGCGCCGTGTCCTTGATCCAAGTCTCGATGCCGGGAGTGAGCTCGGCATACGCGAACACGCCGGCAAGCATGCCGACCGCAAACGAGAAGCCGTCCTTGCGTCCGGTCGCCATCGCCGCGATCGCTGTGCCGGGGCAATAGCCGCCGACGATGAAGCCTGCGCCGAAAACCAGGCCACCAATGGCCTGCGCAGCGAGATTGGTCGGCTCGAGATAGAGCTCGCCGACGTCGAGAAGCCCGGCGGCGGACAGCACATAGATGCCGGTCATTGCGGTGACGATCGCCGAGAACATGACCTTCACGACCGCCATGTCGTAGAGATAGAAGACCGCCGTCAGCTTGCGCGCGCTGCCGAATCCGGCGCGTTCCAGGCAGAAGCCGAAACCGAAACCGAGTGCGACCGCCATCGCGAGATTGGCGGCCGTGGAGAATTCGTGGAACGAGCTGAGCGGAAACATCACAGCCACTCCTTTCTCACGAAGTACGCGAGCGCATAGGCGGACGCGAACACCGCGAGCATGAACACGAGACTGCCGACGTTAAGGATCGAGCCGCCGGTCAGCGCTTGGCCGCTGGTGCAGCCTTTGGCGATCTTGGCGCCGTATGCGGCGACGAACCCGCCGATGAATGCCACCGCGAGCCGCTGCCCGTCCGTGACGCGGGGACCCCGCTCGACCATGAACTTGACGCGATGTCCGGCGATGCCCGACACGAGAGCGCCTACAAATGCGCCGATCAGCAGGAACAACGTCCACGATTCGAGCGGCAGGCCGTCGTTCCAGTACTTGGCGTGAACGATATTGGTGGCAGCATGCTCCGGCGAGACCAGTCCCGCAAGCCAAGCGGCAACCGCGCCGAACGCACCGGTCGCGCCCAAGCCGCGACCCGTGACCGCGTAGGTCGCCAGCAACACCAGGCCGAGAAGGACGCCGGTGAAATAGGGATTCCAGTAGGACCGAGGCGCGGTGCGCGCCTGCGAACGGGCCGCCGCCGCGCGGGTATGGGCCAGTGTATGGGTCATCGTAGCATCTCCATTGCGGGACCAGGCGGCGGCTGCCGGAGCCCGGCACCCTCTAGCAAATCGCCCTCTAGTTATGTATCACACAGAGAGATGGCGCTGCGGGCTGCACGTTCGTTGCAGGGGCAAAAATCGCAGCGAGTTTGATCGGCATCAACGGGCAGGAGGCGCCTTTCGCATAACCGGCCGCGATGTTATCGAGCTTGGTCGGTTTGATGGAGGGCGCAGCGAGATCAGAGCCATGTCATTTGCTCCACGGTTTGGTTGTGCGGACCCGTAGGCCGCGCTTGCACGATTTCAAGGACGCACGAGGCTGCAATGGTGCGCAACAACGGCATCGTGGCCGAGGCGATCCGCGCAAACCGCCTCCAGGACCTCGGTGACCGTGGCGATGATCCGATCGGGCTGGCTCGCGGCGATCGGACGCCCCTGGTTGTATCCGTACGGAACAGCCCAGAAGGCGACACCTGCGTTGCGCGCGGTCTCGATGTCGATGGACGAATCCCCGACGAACAGAGCACGTTCGGGCAGGATGGCATGCGCGCGCAGGCAGGCCTGCAGCGCCAGCGGATGCGGCTTCTTCTCGTGCAGCGAATCACCGGCCACCAGCGGCTCAAAGTAGCGGAGGAGGCCGAGGGAGGTGAGCAACGAGGACGCGTATCGCCATTCCTTGTTGGTCACGAGCGCGGTGCGCACGGAGAGACCGTGCAGCGCCTGCAGCGTGGCCTCGACGCCGGGGTAGGGCTTGGCTCGCGTGCCGCAACGTGTAGCGTAGTGTCCCGCAAGAACAAGCATTGCATGGTCGATGGCGCCGGACCGGCACAATGCTTCCTCCGACCAATCGGCAGCGCGAGAGAGGGCTTTCAGCATAAGTTCGCGCATGCCGCGGCCGATCCAGTCGCGCACCAGCGCTTCGGTGACCTGTGCATAGCCAAGAGTCTCGAGCGTGTCGTTCACCGCGTCGCTCAGTTCCGGCGCGGTGTCGACCAGGGTCCCGTCCAGATCGAAGATCACCAGATCGAACACGTCCGCTCCTTCACCGCGTCGACTTCGCGTTTGCGGTCGACCCGACTGCGCCGTCGGGGCCGCGAGCAATGACCTTGCGACAGGCTTCGGCTATGTGCGCCGCGGTAATGCCGAAGTGGGCGTACAGGTCCTTGGCCGGCGCCGATTCCCCGAAAGTCGACATGCCCACGACCGCTCCGTTGCGACCGACGTACTTGCGCCAGAAATCCGGTTGAGCCGCTTCCACGGCAACCGCCGGCAGCAACGGTGGCAGCACGCTGTCCTGGTACTCTTGCGGCTGACGGTCGAAGACTGATGTGCTGGGCATCGAGACGACCCGGACGAGCACGCCTTCGGCTGCAAGCGCGCGTTGCGCGTCGAGGGCCAGCGACACTTCCGAACCCGTGGCGACAATCGCAGCGGCAGCGCCGGGTCGATCGGACAGCACATAGCCGCCCCGCGCAATCGCGATCGACAACGCGGGATCGTGCGCGACGACGGGAAGATTCTGGCGGGACAGGATCAATGCCGAGGGCCCGTCCCGACGTCCGATGGCGTTGCTCCATGCGATCAGCGTCTCGAGGCTGTCCGCCGGACGCCAGACATCGAGATTGGGAATGAGGCGCAAGGAAGGCGTGTGCTCCACGGCCTGGTGCGTCGGTCCATCCTCGC
Organism: uncultured beta proteobacterium; assembly: GCA_963828045.1. Classification (GTDB taxonomy): domain Bacteria; phylum Pseudomonadota; class Gammaproteobacteria; order Burkholderiales; family Casimicrobiaceae; genus VBCG01. The sequence continues at coordinate 1,149,767 of CAWHCM010000002.1, forward strand.
CGAGCCCGATCGAATCGTGCGTGAACACATGGATCACGCGAAGCCGCATCAGCGCCGCCATCCGGATGGCATTGCGGGAGTAATCGGAAAAGGTCAGGAAAGTTCCGCCGTAAGGAACATAGCCGCCATGCAGCGCGATTCCATTCATGATCGCGGCCATGCCGAACTCGCGCACGCCATAACTCAGGTGGTTGCCCCAGCGGTCGCGTCCGGCGAGCGTGCAGCCCTCGAAGTTGGTCAGGTTGGATCCGGTGAGATCCGCCGAACCGCCAAACAACTCGGGCAGCATTGGCGCGAGGGCGCTGAGCGCGTTCTGCGATGCCTTGCGGGTCGCGATTGCGTCGCCTGCCGCGGCAAACTTTGCGTGCAGCGCCCGGACGGATTCGTCGTAGGCCTTCGGAGGTTCGCCGCACATCCGGCGTTCGAACTCCGTCGCCAGATCCGGGAACGCGGCGCGATAGGCGACAAACCTCCTTTGCCACTCCGCCTCCGCCGCGGCGCCACGCCCGCGGGCACTCCACGCGGCGGTCACGTCGCCTGGAATCTCGAAGGGCGCGTGCGTCCAGCCCAGCGCCGCGCGGGTGGCGGCGACTTCCTTCGCGCCCAACGCGGCACCGTGCACATCATGGGTCCCCGCCTTGTTGGGAGAACCCTTGCCGATCACCGTTCGGCAGCAGATGAGCGTGGGCTTGCCGTCGGTACGAATGGCCTGAGCTTTCGCAGCGCGGATGCGATATCCACTGCTTCGGCATCGTGGCCATCGACAGCGGCGATCACATTCCAGCCATACGCCGCGAATCGCCCGGCGTATCGTCGCGAAACCAGCCGGCGACATGGCCATCGATCGAAATGCCGTTATCGTCGTAGAAGCAAATGAGCCGCGACAGGCGCATCGTGCCGGCGAAGGAGCCGGCTTCGTGGCTGATGCCTTCCATCAGACAGCCGTCGCCCAGAAACGCGTACGTGAAATGATCGACGATGGCGTGGCCCGGTCGATTGAACTCTGCTCCCAGCAGCTTTTCCGCCAACGCCATGCCCACCGCGTTGGTCAGGCCCTGGCCCAGCGGACCAGTGGTGGTTTCCACTCCAGGCGTCAGCCCGACCTCGGGATGTCCCGGCGTTTTCGAATGCAGCTGACGGAAACGCTTCAGTTCGTCGATGGGAAGGTCGTAGCCGCTCAGGTGCAGCAGCGCATAGAGCAGCATCGAGCCATGGCCGTTGGACAGAACGAAGCGGTCGCGATCGAACCACTTGGGATTGGCCGGGTTGTGCTTCAAGTGCCGCATCCACAGGACGTAGGCGATTTCGGCCATGCCCATCGGCGCCCCGGGGTGGCCGGACTTGGCATTCTCGACAGCGTCGACAGCGAGCATGCGCAGCGCGTTGGCCATGCGGTTGACAAGTTCCGGTGGCGGACCGTTCAAGGCGGCGGTGGGCAGTGCGGCGTTCATCGGCATCTCCAGAACCAGGGCGAAGGACGAGGCGTTCATGTCATCAACCTGCGCGCTTCTTCAGGTCCATCAAGCGCAGGATCATCGGCGTGAATATGAGCTGCATCGCGAGCCCCATCTTGCCGCCGGGGACGACGATCGAATTGGGGCGCGACATCATGGAACCGTGCAGCATCGAGATCAGGTACGGCAGATCGATTCCCTTGGGATTGGCAAAGCGAATGACCACCATGCTTTCGTCGGCCGTCGGAATGTCTTTCGCAATGAACGGATTGGACGTGTCCACCGTGGGCACGCGCTGGAAATTCACGTGGGTGCGCGAAAACTGCGGGCAGATGTGATTCACATAGTCGGGCATCCGCCGCAGGATCGTGCTCACGACTGCTTCCTGCGAATAGCCGCGCAGGTTCTGGTCGCGATGCAGCTTCTGTATCCACTCCAGGTTGATGATCGGAACCACGCCGATCAGCAGGTCCACTTCCTTGGCTACGCTGACGCGATCGTCGGCAAACCCACCGTGCAAGCCCTCGTAGAACATCAGCTGGGTTCCGGGTTCGATGTCCTGCCATGGGGTGAACGTGCCCGGCTCCTGCCCGAAGGGGGCCGCTTCGCTCGCGTTGTGCAGATACTTCCGGACCCTTCCCGTGCCGTCGGTGCCGTACGCTCGGAACAGCGCCGTGAGTTCTTCCAGCAGGTTGGCTTCGGGACCGAAATGGCTGAACGTGTGGTTGCCGGATTCCTCGGCCTCCTGCATGGCGGCGCGCATGGCCATGCGGTCGTAACGATGAAACGAGTCCCCCTCCACGACCTGGGCCGTCAGCCCCTCGCGCCGGAAGATGTGGTGAAAGCTGTTCATGACCGTGGTAGTGCCGGCGCCGGAGGAACCGGTGACGGCCACGATGGGATGCTTGATCGACATGGACTGTCTCGCTCGAAATGAAATGGCTCAATCGCTCGCCGAACAAGGCCGCTGCTCGATGCCGATCGCCGTCACGAACGGGTCTCCGGCCGGTACAGTGATCGCTCGTTGAACAGCGGCGAGATATAGGGCTGGTCATCGCCGCAGTCGTACTCCCGGTGGTAACGCTCGATGCGTTCCACCTCGCTCCGCGATCCCAGGATCACCGGGATGCGCTGGTGGAGTTCTTCCGGCGGCACGTCGAGAATCGGCCCGCGCCCGGTGGACGCAAGTCCTCCCGCCTGCTCGATCAGCATGCCGATCGGGTTGGCCTCGTACAGCAGGCGCAAGCGGCTCGGCTTGGAGGGGTCCCTGCCGTCGCGCGGGTAGAGGAACACTCCGCCGCGAATCAGGATCCGGTGCACTTCCGCGACCATGGACGCGATCCAGCGCATGTTGAAATCGCGTGCACGCACGTCGGTCTTGCCCGCGCCGCATTCACGGACGTAGCGCTGGACCGGCGGTTCCCAGAAGCGCGCGTTGCTCGTGTTGATGGCGAATTCGCTGGTGTCCTCGGGAATCGCCAGGGACGGGTGGGTCAGGATGAAATTGCCGATCTCCCGGTCCAGCGTGAAGCCGTGCGTGCCCTTGCCTACCGTGAGCACCAGCATCGTCGATGGTCCGTACAGGGCGTATCCCGCGGCGACCTGCTTGCGTCCGGGCTGCAGAAAATCCGCGGTCGTTGGCGCGTCGTTCCGCGCATGGCGCAGAACGGAAAAGATGGTCGCCACCGAAACGTTTACGTCGATGTTCGACGAGCCATCGAGTGGATCGAAAACCAGCAGATAGCGGCCGCGTTCGAATTCCTGCGGAATGGCGTAGGGCTGCTCGAGTTCCTCGGAGGCCATGCCCGCCAGCATTCCACCCCACTGGCAATGTTCCAGCATGGTCTCGTTGGTCAATACGTCGAGCTTCTTCTGCGTCTCCCCCTGAACGTTCTGCGTGTCCAGCGACCCCAGGAATCCTCCAAGCGCTCCCTTGGCCGTCATCGCGGCGATCGCCTTCACCGCAGCGGCCACGTCGATGAGGAGCCCCGCCAACTCGGCGCGATCTTCCGTCTGGCGCAGCTGCTCGATCAGGAACTTCGAAAGCGTGGTTCGTCCTCGGTGCATGGCGGCCTCGTTCGGGAATCGCGGTGGCTAGCGCATTTCGTTTTCGGAGGGCGGATCTTCGCCGCCCCGGAACACGCGGGAGGCCCGGATGTCCGCCTCGGTGATGATCGACAATGCACCCGACGTGATCTGCAGGTTGTCGTTCAGGGCCGCGTCGAACAGACGATTGGCCTGACGCAGCCGGGCGCGATCCAGCGCATTGCGGATTGAACGGGCGTTCGCGAAGTGCGGCTGGCGGATCCGCAGCCCAATGTATTCGCGCATGGCCGCCAGAGCAGGTGGATCGAGCTGATAGTTCACCTCGCCGACCATCTTCTGCGCGATCTGCAGCAATTCGTCGCCGGTGTAATCCGGGAAGTCGACGTGATGGGCGATGCGCGACTTGAAGCCAGGATTGCTGGCAAAGAAAGTGGCCATGCGGTCCTTGTAGCCCGCGAGGATGACGACGAGGTCATCGCGCTGGTTCTCCATCACCTGCAGCAGGATTTCGATCGCTTCCTGCCCGTAGTCGCGCTCGTTCTCCGGACGGTAGAGGTAATAGGCTTCGTCGATGAACAGCACGCCACCCATGGCCCGCTTGAGCACGTCCTTGGTCTTGGGCGCCGTGTGGCCGATGTATTGACCGACCAGATCGTCGCGCGTGACCGCGACCAGATGGCCCTTGCGTACGTAGCCCAGGCGATGCAGGATCTCTGCCATGCGCAGCGCGACGGTAGTCTTGCCGGTGCCGGGATTGCCGGTGAAGCTCATGTGCAGCGTCGGCGTGACCGCTTCGAGTCCCATTTGCTTGCGCGCCCGCGACACCACCAGTAGCGCGGCGATCTCGCGAATGCGTCGCTTGACTGGCGCGAGCCCGATCAACTCGCGGTCGAGCTGATCCAGCACCTCCTGCACATTGGCTTCGCGCAGGATGGCTTGCAGGTCGACGGTGGTCGTCTTGTCCATTGGCACCGGTCAATACCGCTTGCCGGGCGCCCGGTCCGTCGCGTACGGATGCGTCGTGTAGCGGATGACCCGGCCGGAGCATTCCTGCCGCACCAATCCGAAACCGGGCTCTTCCGGAGGCCGGTTGATCATGAAGGACATGCACATCGACTCGATGCCGCGAGTCGAGTCGAAGGCGTTGAGCTTGATGTATTCGTTCGGGTGCGCCTTGCGGCACGCAGTGACTTCCATCATCACGCCGGCCGGATCCTTCAAGCCGAACATCGGCAGTTCCCACATCTCCCAGTAGACGTTACGGGGATGCGGGTCGTCGGTGAATTCCACGGAACAGGCCCAGCCCTTGCCGAGCGCATAGTCGATCTGGGCCCGGATCTCGTCGTCGCTAAGGTCGGGGAGAAACGAAAACGTACCTTGAGTCACACGCATGGCGGACGCTCCTCAGTTGGACGCGGTTGGGGTAACCGCATAGTCGGGCGTGTCGGTGGACGCGTAGTCGTAGCTGACGTCCTTCCAGGTCTCGAGCGCCTGTTCGAGCGGCCTGCACCACTTCGCCGCAGCCACCAGCACCTCCGGACCCTCCAAGGCAATGTCCTTGCCTTCGTTGCGCGCCTTGACCATGGATTCCAACGCCACGCGATTGGCGATGGCGCCGGACCGTATGCCCGCGGGATGGCCGATGGTGCCGCCGCCGAACTGCAACACGACGTCGTCGCCGAACAGGGTGAGCAATTGATGCATCTGGCCGGCGTGGATGCCTCCTGACGCCACCGGCATGACCTTGCGCAGGTCGGCCCAGTCCTGGTCGAAGAACAGACCACGCTGGAAATCCTGCTTGGTGTAACTGTCGCGGCAGACGTTGTAGTAACCCTGCACGGTCATCGGGTCCCCTTCCAGCTTGCCGACTGCCGTCCCGGTGTGCAGATGATCGACACCGGCCAGCCGCAGCCATTTGGCGATTACTCGGAAGCTCACCCCGTGGTTCTTCTGCCGCGTGTAGGTGCCGTGGCCGGCGCGGTGCATGTGCAGGATCATGTCGTTGCGACGGCACCAATTGGACATCGACTGGATCGCCGTCCAGCCGACCACCAGGTCGATCATCACGATGCTGGAGCCTAGGTCCCTGGCGAAATCGGCGCGCTCGTACATGTCCTCCATCGTCGCGGCGGTCACGTTGAGATAGTGGCCCTTGATCTCGCCGCTGCTCGCCTGCGACTTGTTGACCGCGTCCATGCAGCAGAGAAATCGATCGCGCCAGTGCATGAACGGCTGCGAGTTGATGTTCTCGTCGTCCTTGGTGAAGTCCAGGCCGCCCGACAGCCCCTCGTACACGACGCGGCCGTAGTTCTTCGCGGAAAGTCCGAGCTTGGGTTTCATCGTGGCGCCCAGCAAAGGACGGCCGTATTTGTCGAGGCGTTCGCGCTCGACGATGATCCCCGTCGGCGGACCCTTGAACGTCTTGACGTAGGCGACGGGGATGCGGATGTCCTCGAGCCGCGCGGCCTTGAGCGGCTTGAAACTGAACACGTTGCCGATCAGCGACGCGGTCATGTTGGCGATCGACCCTTCCTCGAACAGGATGAGGTCGTAGGCGACGTACGCGAAATACTGCTGTTCGGTATTCGTCCCGGTACCCGTATTGGGGACGGGGTCCACGCGATAGGCCTTGGCGCGATAGGAATCACAGGCCGTCAGCAAGTCGGTCCAGACCACCGTCCATGTGGCTGTCGAGGACTCGCCCGCAACCGCCGCCGCCGCCTCATCGGGCGGAACGCCCTCCTGCGGCGTGATCCGGAACACGCAGATGATGTCCGTGTCCTTCGGCTCGTACTCCGGACGCCAGTAACCCATCTGCTTGTACTTGAGGACGCCACCTTTGTAGCGCTCCTTCAGGTCGGTGATCATGCCTTCCGTGGGTTTGTTCATCGCAGGCTCCGTCCGTGGATTCGTCCCTCACTTTATTAGTCGGTGAACTTAAGATAAAGTCACATCTACTTAGTCCATAGATAACCACTGCTTATGCGAGGCGCAACCCTTCAGCAGCTTCGATTGTTCTCTTCCGCCGCCCGGCATTTGAGCTTTGCACGGGCCGCGGAAGAGCTTCACGTAACCCAGCCTGCGGTGTCGATGCAGATCAAGAGCCTCGAAGACCAGGTGGGACTTCCGCTGTTCGACCGGAGGCACCGGCAACTGAGCCTGACGACGCCGGGCGAGTACTTCCTTGTCTATGCGCGGCGGATGCTGTCCACGCTCAAGGATGCCGAGGATGCGATGGCCAGGATGCGTGGCGCCCAAGGCGGGCGGCTGGTCATTGGCCTGGTGAGCACGGCGGAGTACTTCCTGCCGCGATTACTGGCGCGCTTCGTCGAGGAACATCCGGGCGTCGAAGTGCAATTGGTCATCGGCAACCGGCAGTCATTGGTGGAGTTGCTCGGCGGAAGCGACGTCGACCTGGCGGTGATGGGCCGTCCCCCAAAGGAGATGGAGACGCGCGCCGAACCGTTCGCCTTTCATCCGAGCAGCGTCGTAGCGCCGGTGAATCATCCATTGGCCGCGCTCGCGCACGTACCGCCCAAGATGCTCGCTGCGGAACGATTCATCGTGCGCGAATCGGGATCCGGTACGCGCGCGGCGATGGAACAATTCTTCCGCGACCAGCACCTCTCGCCTTCCATTGTCATGGAGGTTGGGAGCAATGAAGCGATCAAGCACGCGGTGGCCGCCGGACTAGGTATCAGCTTCCTTTCATTGCATACGGTCCATCTCGAGGTGGCAAGCAGCGAACTCGCCGTGCTCCCGGTCGACGGCTTGCCGATGTTTCGACACTGGCACGTCGTCCACACAAGCGCGAAAACGCTGTCGCCCGCCGCGGAGGCGTTTCGCTACTTCATACTCGAGGAAGGGGAGCGCTTTATCGACGCGCTCTATCCCGAACTTCTCGTCACCGGCTCCGCCGCGCGGGCCTCGATAGCGTGATGCCGCGGTTAATTTGACCCGGAGTGGCAGTGCTGCGGGCGTCGAACGTCACGCCCGACGCTGTTCCTTCAGGAGAATCCAGAATGATCACTCGAAGCATTGCAGCGGGAGCACTTCGTGGCCTAGGAGCGGATGAACCTGTCGAGGAAGCCGTCCGGGAACAAGCGCTGCGGCTCGTTCTTACGCGATTTTCCGTAAGTCCCAAGTACCTTGGCGAACCCGGGCCGTCGGACGAGGAATTGTCGATGGTCGTCCTTGCGGCTCTGCGTGGGCCGGATCATAACAAGCTCATTCCGTTCCGATTTGTCGTTGCCCGCGGGGGAGGCTTGGAACGTCTCGCGGAACTGTTCCTCGATTACGGCCGGCGCCGCGGCAAGACTGGCGACGTGCTCGATGCGGAACGTGATCGCGCAATCCAGGCGCCTGTCGTCCTTGCAGTAATTGCCCGCATCGACAACGAGAACCGCGACGTTCCAGCGTACGAACAATGGGCTACGGTGGGCGGTGCGATCAGCAATGCACTGACCGCAGTCCATATCATGGGCTACGCCGGCAAGATGTTGTCCGGCGTGAGGGCGGCCGACTCCGTCATAGGCCGGGCCTATTGCAAAGAAGGCGAAACGCTGCTTGGTTGGATCTCGATTGGAACGCCAAAGGGTCCCGCGCAAGCTCGGGGGGAGATCGACCCCGCCACGATCCTGAGCAGCTTCTAGACGATTGATCAGCCGTCCGTGTTGCGCGCGGCAGGCTTGAGGAATGTCACGACATTGGAGCCGGGCGCGTTCTTCGTCGAACAGCTTCCTTCGCCAACGCCAGCGTCGCGTTCGGCCTCGTGAAGCAAGTTGATGACATCGACGTAGAATTTTTCTTTGACCATCATCAGCGCGGTCAGACCGCCGTCGTTACGCGCGAGGACATCGGCACCGGCTTTGAGAAGTGTTTCCGCGACGGCCGCTTCACCATATCCAGCGGCCAACATCAAGGGTCGGATGCCGTAGGTGATCGGCGCCTCGATGTTGGCACCGGCCTGGATCAATGTCTCCACAACGTCGGCGAATCCGCGATCGAGATCGGGGTTGTAGACCGCCTTCATCAACGGCCCCCAACCACGATCGTCCGTAGCGTTCACGTCCGCGCCAGCCTCGACGAGCGCACGCACCAAATCCAGTTTTCCCGCGTGAGCCGCGAGCATCAGGGCGGTCGCGCCGTCGGCATTGCGTGCGTTGGGGTCGGCGCCCGAAGCCAATAGCGCACGCGCGCCCGGAACATCACCGGTCTCTGCGGCTTGCAGCAAGAGTTCGGACATCTGTCTTCTCCCGAAAGGCATGCGATCCAAGGTGATCCTGATCGCGCTAACGAATGACAGCCTGCCTGGAAATATAACACTTCGGACACCGTCGTCGCATCCGTAAGCAGCCCGTTCCTGGCGAAATCGGGTGCCCACGCCGCGCCCCAGCGGGAACGCCCGTTATTCGCATCAAATGAGACCGGCCACGAGATTTATTGCGAGCGCCAGGATTCCGGTCGTATAGAAGAACGACGTGATGCCCTGCAGAAGCGCTATGCGGCGCATTTCCGCATCGGCAATCTGCACGTCCGAAACCTGGAACGTCATCCCGACGGTGAAGGAAAAATAGAGAAAGTCGCCATACATTGGCATCTCGTCGCCGGGAAATATCAGGCGCCGCGAGTCCGATGCCGGCACGGCCGCGGAGAGGTCGGCCTCCATGTAATAGTCATGCGCGTAGTGAAGCGCGAACATCGTGTGCATGAACGCCCATGACAGCACGATCGTGACGATCACGAATACGACGCGGACGGTCTGTTCGACGCCGGCGGCCCCTTTGACGAGAGGCATCTCGGAGGCAATGACGACCAGGCTGGCCGTCGCGGCGAAAAGGGAAAGGATGAGGACGGTCCACTTGCCCCCATCCTCGCGAAGCGCGCGATGCTTGATGGCTTCCGCGGGCGACTTGCGCAGTCCGACGTACAATGCGGCGAGGGCGAAGGTCACGCCGATGTCCCAGGCCGCAATGAATCGGATTCGCCAGGTCAAACCGGTAAAGGCAAGGAGCAACGCGTAGACCGCGAAGCCGAGAAGGACACCGGACGTCAGCCGTGGTCGCCGCAGCCGTCCCCACCAGCCGCTGGATCGCTTACTGAGACTGTCTTCGGTCATGTCCGTCGCCCGATACTGACGTGGCAGCGCTAAAGCATAGCCGATAACGAAACGGCGCCCCTTTCCGCTCTGGACGAGCCGCCGGCGCGCGGGCTACCATGGCCGCCCCAAGCAGTTTTAGCCCCGACACTCGAGACAGCGATGAGCGGCCCCGAAAGCGACAAGACTTTTGCCGGCTCGATTCCGAAGCTGTATGACGAAGTCCTCGTTCCGCTGATATTCGAGCCGTACGCCGACGACATCGTACGGCGCCTGGCGTCGCGGAAAATCTCACGTGTTCTCGAACTTGCCGCCGGCACCGGCGTCGTGACCCGGCGTCTGGCCGCCCACCTGCCGGCGGACGTGTCGATCATCGCCACGGACCTCAATCGGCCGATGCTGGATATGGCTGCGGCGGTCGGCACGCAGCGCCCGGTCGAATGGCGCGAGGCGGACGCTATGCAGCTTCCGTTCGCCGACGGCGAATTCGACGCCGTCGTGTGCCAGTTCGGCGTCATGTTCTTTCCGGACAAGGCAAAGGCGTTCTCCGAAACCCGCCGGGTTCTCAAGACCGGCGGCGCGTTCCTCTTCAGTGTGTGGGATCGCATTGAGGAGAACGAATTTGCCGACACGGTGACGACGGCTCTCGGTTCCCTCTTTCCGGGCGATCCGCCGCGCTTCATGGCGCGCACGCCGCACGGCTACCACGACGTCGCAATCGTCGCGCGGGACTTGGCGGGTGGCGGCTTCGCGGCATCGGCTGACGTCCACACCGTCGCCGCGCGAAGCACGGCCGCGTCGCCACGAATCGCCGCGATTGCGTACTGCCAGGGAACGCCGCTGCGCAATGAAATCGAGGCGCGCGACAAATCAAGGCTCATTGAGGCGACCGACGTCGCGGCGGAGGCCATCGGCAGGCGCTTCGGACCCGGTCCGGTCAGCGGCAAGATCCAGGCGCATGTCGTCGCCGTCGTCCGTTGAATTCCCCGCTGAGGAGTCGACCATGAAGACCGAACTGTTCTATCTGCTGCTGACGGCCATTCTCACCGGTGTGCTGTGGATTCCCGTCGTGATCGGCTACGTGACCTCGCGCGGGCTGCCGACGCCGGCCGAATACAAGGTGGCGCCGACCACGCCGCTGCCCGACTGGGTCAATCGCGCCAACCGCGCGCACCTCAACGCGGTCGAGAACATCGCGCCGTTCGCCGCCGTCGTGCTGATCGCCAACGCGGCAGGCGTGTCCACGGCGGTTACCGTCAACTGCGCGATGATCTACTTCTATGCGCGCGTCGCGCATGCGGTGATCCAGATCAGCGGCTTCGGCCTCTTCATGGCGCGGACTCTGGCCTTCACCGTCGCGTGGCTCGCGTTCATGACCTACGCGGTCGTGTTGCTGCAGCACGCGATGTAGAGACCTTTTCATGTCGCGCGGCGGCGTCGGCTACGAGATCAGCTTCGCGTACACGAGCTTCGACAACGCGACGATGTATCCGCTGATCGTGCTGATCCTGCTGGCGTCGGTCGCCATCAATGCCGGCCTGTCGGGCTGGGAGAAGCGGCTGCTGGCCAGGCGAGGCATGCGATGAAGGGCCCGCGCTGGCGCAGCTATCGCAATGCGCTCGTCCTGGTGGCGGCGCTGGTCGCGATCTGGCAGGGACTCTACTGGTGGGTGGGCGACGTGGCGCTGGCGTCTCCGCTGGCGACGCTGCGCTACACGGCAAAACTCGTCACCGGCGAGACTTTCGGCATGCACGTGTTCGACACGATGCGCGCGTTCGCCCTCGCCTTTGCGCTGTCGGTGGTGATCGGGCTGCTCACCGGATTCTGGCTGGGCTTCGACAAGCTCTCGGGCGACACGCTCGAGCCGATGATCGTCGCCGTCTACGCAATTCCCAAGCTCACGCTGTATCCGATCCTGCTGCTGGCCCTCGGGCTGGGCCTTTCGGCCAAGGTCGCCTTCGGCGTGCTGCACGGCGTGATACCGATCATCCTGTTCACGCTCGCCGCGGTGCGCAACACGAAACCGATCCTGATCAAGACCGGCCACGTGCTCAAGCACAACGTGGAGCTCATCATGTCGGTGACACTGCTCATCGTGGTGTTCGCGGCCGCGGTCAGCGTGCTGCTGCTCCAGGTCGACTTGCGGCTGCACCGGCGGGTCTAGTCGCTTGGGTCAGATGTTCGCCTGCGCAGTGGCAGCAACTGGTGTAAATGGGTAGAGAACGCCGGCCGCCCGTCGGCATCCCGAACTCAGCCGGGGGCACCTTTGCGGCGCGCGGGAAAAAATAGATCAAAGCGCGTCAACCCGCCTGCGGAAGACGCCTCCACTGTACCGTTATGCGCAGCGATGATCGACTTGGTAATGGCCAGACCAAGCCCCGCGCCCTCGGTCATCCGTTGGCGTGATGGGTCGACTCGATAGAACCGGTCAAAAAGACGCGACAGGTGCTCGGACGCAATGCCTTCTCCGGTATTCTCGACATAAAGATGAAGCGCTCCATTGCCTCCGTCCTCAATGCGCACGTTGATCAAGCCGCCCCGCGGAGCGTGATTTATCGCATTCGATAACAGGTTGCTTATCGCCCGACGAATCATCAGCCGGTCTCCACAGACCTCGCCTTTTCCAGCGAGCGCCAAACTGATCCCCCGATCCTCCGCAAGCGCATCATAGAACTCGAATAGTTCCTGCACCTCGGTTGCCAATTGGACCTGTTCGCTCTCCGGCACGATCAGCCCATGGTCCGATTTGGCCAGGAACAGCATGTCGCTGATCATGCGCGCGAGCCGCTCGTACTCCTCGGAATTCGAATACAGCACCTCGCGATATTCTTCCGCGGTTCGCGCACGGGATAGCGCAACTTGCGTTTCCGTCATCAGGCTGGCGATGGGTGTGCGCAGCTCATGAGCCAGATCCGAAGAAAATTCCGACAACCGACGAAAGGAATCTTCCAGCCGAGACAGCATGCCGTTGAACGCGTCGGCCAGGTCGACAAGTTCCGAGGGTAAAGCGCCCTTGGGCGACCGGTCGTGCAGGCGGCTGGCCGTGATGCTCTGCGCAACGCGGGTCATCTCGCGGATGGGCGCCAAGCCTCGTCTTGCGGCGACCCAGCCAAGCAGGCCGATGGAAAGAATGCCTGCGACGATGGCAAGCCAAAGTATCTCGTAGAAGCCGGCCATGAACATGTCGTGCGCCGCAGGCTTGAGCGCAACGGCAACCACAACCTGTGGCAGGCCCGGCACATCGGTCGGTACCCGTGCCGCGAAACCATGGTGCGAACGGCCGCCATGCACCCATGACACAAGTTCGAGGTTTTTCCCCGGTGTCAAGGTGGAAGACCCTTTGATGAGCGTCTCCGGAAAGGCGGCGTCCGCAGTGGCGAACAGCGTCTTGCCGTCGGGGGCAGTAATGCTGACGGACAGGTTGTCATGGCCGGTCAGCGCATCGTCCATCCGGTCAGGCAGCTCCGCGATGGCCGACTGTGAGTGCATCTTAGACAGGACATGCTGGACCAGTTCAAGCTTGCCGAGGAGGTCGCCGCGATCGAGCTCGAGAAAGTGGCGCTGGACCGACTCACCGACCAGGTAACCGATGGCAAGCAGCACGACCGTCGACGCGGAGGCAAAGTAGAGCGCAAGCCGGAAGGTGATCGACTTGCGCCACATCAGGCGGATTCAGGCGTCTCGAGAACGTATCCCATCCCCCTCACGGTCTGGATGAGCTTGGGCTCGAAGCCATCGTCGATCTTCGCGCGCAACCGGCGGACGGCGACTTCGATCACGTTGGTATCGCTTTCGAAGTTCATGTCCCAGACTTGCGACGCTATGAGCGAGCGCGGCAGCACTTCGTCGTGGCGACGCAGCAGGAGTTCGAGCAGCGCGAACTCCTTTGCAGTGAGATCGATACGTTTGCCCGATCGCATGACTCGCCGCCGGAACAGATCGAGTTCCATGTCGGCAACACGCAACACTTCGGGCTCCTTGATCTTGCCTCTGCGCAAGCAGCGTGCGAACCCGCGCGAGCAATTCGGAAAATGCGAACGGCTTCACCAGATAATCGTCTGCACCGAGCTCCAACCCCTTGACGCGGTCGTCGACCTGATCGCGTGCCGTCAAAAAGAGGACTGGCATGCTGTTGCCGGCCTCACGCAATTCGCGCAACACCGACCAGCCATCGCGTCCCGGCAGCATCACGTCGAGCACGATCAGATCGTAGTCTTCGGTCATGGCCGCATGCAGTCCGTCATCGCCGTTGCGCATGAGGTCGACGACGAACGACGCCTCCGAGAGGCCCTGCTTCAGGTAGTTGCCGGTTTTCGGCTCGTCTTCGACGACGAGGATTTTCAAAGTCACTCCTTGCATTGGCTGCTCATGGCGCAATTGTGCATCGACGAGCAAAGCGCGCGCGGTTCCTTACCGAATTGTAATCGTACCGTCAGGTCGGTGTCGGTTAGCGATCCGCAAAATCACCCCATACAGCCCGATTCTCTCCAGGAGATCCGATCATGCGCAAACGCCGTCTGCTCTCGTCCATTGTTGTTTTTGTTTCGCTGGGGGCGCCCCTCGCGGCCGCCGCCCAGAGCGATTACGGCGCGCATAACGCCGGCACGATCGTCACCAAGCCGGAAGCCGCCATGTCCGAAGGCGTTATCCGGAAGATCGACAAGCTGGCCGGCGAGGTGACGATCGCCCACGGTCCACTCGTGAATCTCGGGATGCCGAAGATGACAATGACCTTTCGCCTGAAGACGTCCGATTTGATCGAAGGCGTCAAGGAAGGGAGCAAGGTCCGGTTCGTCGCGGCGAATTTGAACGGCCAGCTGACCGTCATCGCGCTGCAGGCCGTGAAATAGTCCAAGACGACGAGGCAGGATCGAATGAAGCCCCGGAGCGTTGTTCTGGTCGCGTTGGTGTGCTCGGCGGGCTTGCTCTTCCCGCCGGCGGGGCGGGCGAACGACCTGCCGCTTGGCGCGAATGTCGAGAGCCTCCTCGATTACGCACGCGGCAACCCGGAGTACGCGGCGCTGCGCTACGAAGCGGAAGCAGCAGCCCAACGTGTCTACCCCGCCGGCGCGTTTCCCGACCCGCTGTTTCGAATGGAGTTGGAGAACATCACCAACGTCGGTTCCACCGCACCCCCAAGTCTGCTGCCCAGCAAGGTCGGCGACACGAAGTACACGCTGCTCCAACCCATCCCTTTCTGGGGCAAACGGGATCTCAGGCGTGAAGTTGCCGAGGCCGAGGCCGAGCAAGCCCAGGGGCGGGTGGCAATCACCTGGTCGGAGCTCGCCGCGAGCGTCAAGACGACCTACGCGCGCTACTACCTGGTTTCCCGTAGCGAGGGACTGACGCGGGAAATTCTGGATCTGCTTTCCCGCCTCGAGAAGATCGCATTGGTACGGTACGAGAGCGGACTCGCGCCACAGCAGGACGCGATCCGCGCTCAGGTCGAGCTCACCACCATGCAAGGGGAGTTGTTGTCGCAGGAAGCCGAGCGTGCAGGGCTGGAAGCGACCTTGAACAGTCTGTTGGCACGCAAGACCTCGGCGCCATTGGCGGCACCTGAGCGCCTGCGGCCGGTGCCCCCACCGGTCAAGCTGGACGAGGATGCGCTGGTGGATCGCCTGCGCAACCACAACCCACAGCTTTTTGCGAACAATGCTCGCATTCGAGGAGCGGAGAAAAGTCGCGAACTCGCCTACAGGAATCGCTACCCGGACTTCGCCATCGGCATTGTCCCCACCCAGGTGGGCTCGCACATCGGTGCGTGGGAAGTGATGTTCGAAGTCAACATACCTCTGCAGCAGGAAACGCGGCGATGGCAGGAATCGGAAGCCGAGTCGAACCTGTCGGCGGCCCGCTCGCAGAAGGATTCGGTGGCGAATCGGCTTGTCGGCGAACTGTTCGAGAACGTCGCCGCGCTCAAAGCCGCGCAACGGATCGAGATACTGACCTCGACCAGCCTGCTTCCGCAGTCCGAAGCAACCTTGCAGGCAGCGCTGACAGGTTACGAAAACGGCAGGGTCGACTTCGCGACGCTGCTCGATGCGCAGCGGCAGATCCGCAAGTCCAAGCAGGATCGGCTGAAAGCGCAGGCGGAGACCCAGGCGCGCCTTGCGGCGATCGAACGGCTGTTGGGAGAAGACCTATGAACCGCGGTGGGACATTCCTCGCAGGCGTCATTGTCGTCGCCATTGGAGTCGGTGTCGGGGCCGGCTATTGGCTGGGGGCCAGAGCGCCTTCCACGGACGCCAAAGGCTCCGGCACAAGCTCCGCAGACGCACCACCAAAGATCCTCTACTACCGCAACCCCATGGGTCTGCCAGACACGTCGCAGGTCCCCAAAAAAGCCCCAGACGGCATGGACTATGTGCCCGTCTACTCCGGCGAGCAGGACGCGGCGAAGCCAACGATTGCCAAGGGAAAGATTCTCTACTACCGCAATCCGATGGGATTGCCCGACACCTCGCCGGTGCCCAAGAAGGATTCCGATGGGCATGGACTACATCGCCGTCTACGAGGGCGAGGAGGCGGAATCCGAGGCCGGCGTGATCAAGATCAGCGCGGACAAGGTACAGAAACTCGGCGTGCGGAGCGAGCCGGCCGCCCTGCGTTCGCTGGACAAGGTCATCAAGGCGGTCGGTCGCGTCGAGGTCGACGAGCGACGCATCTTTACGGTGGCGCCCAAGTTCGAAGGCTGGGTGGAGCGGCTGTACGTCAACGTAACCGGCCAGCCGGTCAGCAAGGGCCAGCCGCTGTTCGAGGTGTACAGCCCGGAACTGGTCTCGGCACAGCGCGAATACGCGATCGCTATGCAAGGCATGGCAAGGCGCTAAAGGACGCCGGCGACGATCCGAAGGACAGCATGAAGCACCTCGCCGATTCCGGCCTCGCCCGGCTCAAGAACTGGGACATCTCCGAAGAACAACTGCGCGCATTGGCCCAGTCCGGCGAGGCGCGGCGCACCCTGACTTTCCGTTCGCCCGTGTCCGGCATCGTCATGGAAAAGAAGGCCGTCCAAGGCATGCGCTTCATGCCCGGCGAAAGTGCTCTACCAGATCGCCGACCTGTCCTCGGTCTGGGTCATGGCCGATGTATACGAGCAGGACATCGGCCTGGTCAGGACCGGCAGCAAGGCCGGTGTCGCCATCAACGCCTATCCCGACAAGCTCTTCGAGGGAACGATCACTTACGTCTATCCGACGCTCAAGCCCGAGACGCGCACCGTGCCGGTCCGCCTCGAGCTCGCCAATCCCGACCAGTTGCTGAAGCCCGCGATGTTCGCGCTGGTCGAGCTGCCGGTGGGAGGCAAGGGCAAGGTGCTGACCGTCCCGAACTCTGCCGTCATCGACAGCGGCACGCGCCAGATCGTGCTGGTCCAGCTCGCGGAAGGCCGCTTCGAGCCGCGCGGAGTCAAGCTGGGACGCCACAGCGACAACTACGTCGAGGTACTGGACGGCGTCAAAGAAGGCGAACAAGTCGTGGTGGCCGCCAATTTCCTGATCGACGCCGAAAGCAATCTCAAGGCCGCCACGGCCGGCTTCGGCAACGCAGGCGACGCCGGTACTCGGGGCGCCGCCGCCGCGACCCCAGCCGCGACAACGCCAGCCGCGCTTGCGGGTCAAGCCTCCGGCGGTCCGATCGAGTCCGCGCGGATCGCCAAGGCGGTCATCGGCCATCGGGCGGAGGGAACGGTCAAGGCCATCGACGCGAAAGCCGGCACCGTGTCCATCGCACACGGTCCCGTCGCGACGCTCAACTGGCCGGCCATGACGATGGACTTCAAGGTAGCGAACGGTGCGCTTGCTTGCCGATCTGAAACCCGGTGCGGCGATCGCCTTCGAGTTCGTCGAGCGATCGCCGGGCGAGTGGGTGATCACGCAGATCACGCCACGTGGTGACACCATCGGCACCGCAGCGAAGCCCGCCGCCGGTCAAGGTCGCTGAGAGAAGACGTCATGCTGGCCAGAATCATCGAATGGTCGGCACGAAACGTCTTTCTCGTCCTGCTGGCCACGCTTTTCGTCACGCTCGGCGGCATCTACGCCGTCGTCAAGACGCCGCTCGACGCGCTGCCCGATCTGTCCGACGTGCAGGTCATCGTCTACACCGAATACCCCGGCCAGGCGCCGCAGGTGGTCGAAGACCAGGTCACCTATCCGCTGACCACGGCGATGCTGTCGGTGCCGAAATCCAAGGTGGTGCGCGGCTTCTCGTTCTTCGGCGCGTCGTTCGTCTACATCATCTTCGAGGACGGCACCGACATCTACTGGGCGCGTTCGCGCGTGCTGGAATACCTGAACTTCGCGGCCGGCCGGCTGCCGAAGGGCGTCACGCCGCAGCTCGGGCCGGATGCCACCGGCGTCGGCTGGGTCTACCAGTACGCACTGGTCAGCGCGAAGAACAAGACGCTGGCCGAACTGCGCACGATCCAGGACTGGTACCTGCGCTACCAGCTGACCAAGGCGCACGGCGTGGCCGAGGTGGCCAGCATCGGCGGCTTCGTGCAGCAGTACCAGGTCGTCGTCGATCCCGTCAAGCTGCGCGCCTACGGCATTCCGCTGACCAAGGTGTCGCAGGTGATCCGCGACTCCAACCGCGACGTCGGCGGCCGCGTGGTCGAGATGGCCGAGACCGAGTACATGGTGCGCGGCAAGGGCTATCTGCGCGGCAAGTCGCGACATCGAATAGCTGGTGGTCAAGAGCGACAAGGGCACGCCGGTACTGATCCGCGACATCGCCCGGGTCGAACTGGGGCCGGACGAGCGGCGCGGCATGACCGAGCTCAACGGCGAGGGCGAAGTCGTTTCGGGCATCGCGATGGCGCGCTATGGCCAGAATGCGCTCGAGGTGATCGCAAACATCAAGGCCAAGATCGCCGAAATCCCTCCGGCCTGCCTGCGGGCGTAGAGTCGAGACCGTCTACGACCGCTCCGACTGATCCACCGCGCCATCGCCACGCTCAAGCGCACGCTGCTCGAGGAAAGCGTCATCGTCGCCGCTGGTGTGCATCGTGTTCCTGCTGCATGTGCGCAGTGCCCTGGTGGCGATCATGATGCTGCCGGTCGGCGTGCTGATCGCCTTCATCGCCATGCGCCTGCTCGGGCATGAACTCGAACATCATGAGCCTGGGCGGCATCGCCATCGCCATCGGCGCCATGGTGGATGCGGCCATCGTGATGATCGAGAACGCCCACAAGCATATCGAGCGGCTCGCCCGAGGACGGCTCGCGGCTCGAGGCAGTGCTCGCCGCCTGCAGGGAGGTCGGGCCGGCGCTGTTCTTCTCGCCTGCTGATCATCACCGTGTCGTTCCTGCCGGTATTCACGCTGGAGGCGCAGGAGGGGCGACTGTTCTCGCCGCTCGCCTACACCAAGACCTTCTCGATGGCCGGGCCGCACTGCTGTCGGTGACGCTGGTGCCGGTGCTGATGCTGCTGTTCATCCGCGGCCGGATCATGCCGGAGGCAAAGAACCCGGTGAACCGCTTCCTGATCTGGGTCTACCGACCGGTCATCGCGTGGGTGATGCGCTGGAAGAAAGCTGACCATCTTCCTCGCGCTTGCTGGCGCTGATCGTCAGCTGTACCCGGCATCCCGACTGGGCACCGAGTTCATGCCGACGCTGAACGAAGGCACGCTGCTCTACATGCCGGCCTCCTGCCCGGCATGTCGATCACCAAGGCGGCCGAGCTGCTGCAGACGCAGGACAAGATCATCAAGAGCTTCCCCGAAGTGGCATCGGTCTACGGCAAGGCGGGCCGCGCGAAGACCGCGACCGACCCGGCGCCGCTGGAAATGTTCGAGACCGTCATCAACCTCAAGCCCGAGTCCGAATGGCGGCCGGGCATGACCACCGACAAGCTGATCGCCGAGCTGGACAAGGCGCTGCAGATTCCCCGGCATCTCCAACTCCTGGACCATGCCGATCAAGGCGCGCATCGACATGCTGTCCACCGGCATCCGCACGCCGATCGGCATCAAGGTCTTCGGCAAGGATCTGGACGAGATGGAACGCTGGCCAAGGAAATCGAGGCGGTGGTGAAGAGGTGCCAGGCACCACCAGCGCCTTCGCCGAGCGCATCACCGGCGGCTTCTACCTCAACATCGAGCCGGACCGCGAAGCAGCTGGCGCGCTACGGCCTGGCGGTGGGCGACCTGCAGGACGTGATCGCGCACCGCGCTGGGCGGCGAGATGGTCACCACCACGGTGGAAGGACGCGAGCGCTTCGGCGTCACCGTGCGTTATCCGCGCGAACTGCGCGCCGACCCGCAGCAGATCGCAGCGCAAGTGCTGGTGCCGACCATCGGACGGCGCGATGATCCCGCTCGGGCCAGCTGGCCAAGGTGAAGGTCGCCAAGGGCGCCCGCAGCATCCGCACCGAGAACGCGCTGCTCTCGGCCTACATCTATGTCGACATCCGCGACCGCGACATCGGCTAGCTACGTGGCCGACGCCCGCAAGGCGGTGGCCGAGCAGGTGAAATTTCCGCCCGGCTACTACGCTACCTGGAGCGGCCAGTTCGAGTACATGGAGCGCGCCACCGAGAAGAATGAAGATCGTCATCCCGGTCACGCTTGCTGCTCATCTTCCTGCTGCTCTACCTCAACTTCCGCCGCCTCACCGAAACGCTGATCGTCATGCTGTCGGTGCCGTTCGCGCTGGTCGGCGGCGTCTGGCTGATGTGGTTGCTCGGCTACAACCTGTCGCGTGGCGGTGGCGGTCGGCTTCATCGCGCTGGCCGGCGTGGCGGCGGAAACCGGCGTGGTCATGCTGATCTACCTCGACAACGCCTGGACAGGCAGATCAAGACCGAGCGCGCGGCGGAGGGCAAGGCCGCCTACCGCGGCCGATCTCTACGCGCCGTGATGGAAGGCGCGGTCGAGCGGGTGCGCCCGAAGATGATGACGGTCGTCGCCATCATGGCCGGCCTGCTGCCCATCATGTGGGGCACGGGCACCGGTTCCGAAGTGATGAGCCGGATCGCGGCGCCGATGGTTGGCGGGATGATTTCTTCCACGATCCTGACGCTGGCCGTGATTCCGGCCATCTACGCATTGGTCAAGGAATGGCCGCTGCGCCCTCGCGTCTCCAAGACCGCACGCAAGCCGGCGCCCGTCGCTGCCGCTTCCGAGGTTGCACCGACGTAGATTGGGAATGGCCCACCCTCTCTTGACTCTCGCCAATTCAAGCGTGTGCTCGCCTAGGCGGCGGCAGTTCCAGGAGGCTGATCTTATTGCGCGTCAATCTGCCATTGCGGCGCCCGTGATGCGGTTGCTCGCGAACGCCTTCGCGACGAAGCCGCTGGCCTTCATCTCGTCGACGAAGTCGCGCACGTAGGCCGCACCGGCGGCGCGGTTGCGCCGCGCTCCCATCGCCTGGTTGATCGCCATGAATCGGCCCGGGAGCATCCGCAGGCCGCCCAAGCGCGCCGCGGCGGCCTCGAGTTGTGGCTTGACGCCGGCGACGGCGTCGAGCTTTCCGGCGACCCACAGGTCCATGACCGCGTCCGACGAATCTGCGCGGACGATTCCCGCCTGCTTCAATTCGCGCGAAAGATGAAGGTCGTACGCGCTGCCGGTGATGACGCCGACGCGCGTGCCCGGACGGTCGACGTCGGCGTTGTCCTTCACGGGCGAGGCCGCCGCCACCATGTACACACCCTCGATCACCGCATACGGCGCGGTGAAGGCGATCTCTTCCGCGCGCAGCGGATCGATCGCGAGAAAGCATACGTCCCACGCATCGGACGCGAGCGCGGCGACGACCTTGCCCGCGCCCTCGTACGCCACGAGATCGATCGCGACACCCAGCCGCCTTCCAAGCTCGCGCGCCAGGTCGACGGAGATTCCGCACGGTTCGCCGGACGCGTCCCGGCCCGCGAGGACCGGGTTGCCGAGATTGATCGCGGCACGGAGCGTGCCCGTGGGAGTGAGGTCTGAAACGGCGGCATCAGAAGTCATGGCTGTCCCGGATTGCGGGCGGTGACGAACCACGTGCTCGACGGCGCCCAGACGCCGTCGGTACGGACATACGGCGAGAGCGTCTCGCGCAGCGCGCCGACGACTTCGGGCTTGCGGCGCTGGCCCTCGTCGCCGGCGAGACGAATGATTTCTCCGGCAGGCCCCAGCGCCATCGCGAATTCGATCGCCTCGTCCAGGTCACGGCCGATGCAGATGTCGGCGTCGAAGCGCTCGAAGCCGATGCGGTCGAAGCCCGCGCTTCGCAACATCGAACTGACCATGTCCGGTCCGGACATCGAGAACGGCCCCGGCCCGCAATGCACCTGGTCGGTGTCCTCGTGCGAGACCACCGGAACGATCTCCTTGACGCGCAATTCCGCCTCGTGGAGCCACGGATTTTCCTCGCGGCGGCGCCACACGATCATCGTGAACTTGCCGCCCGGCCTCAGCGCCTTGCGTATGTTGCGCAGCGCGGCGCCGGGCATCATGAAGAACATCGTGCCGAACCTTGAGAACGCCAAATCGTACGGGCCGCGCAAATCGTCGGTCTGAACATCGGCGACGAAATACGACGCGTTGTGCAGGCCCGCGTCGCGGGTCTCCTGCTCCGCCGCTTTGACAAAGTTCTCGGCGCAGTCGACGCCGACGGCCTCGCCCCGCGATCCCACGCGATTGGCGATGAGCCGCGTGCTGTCGCCGAAGCCGCACCCGACATCGAGCACGCGCACGCCCTGCGGTGGCTCATGCCGGGCCAGCGCCTCGTTGCTGTGCGGCGCCAGGCCGTCGATCAGCAAGTGCTTGAAGCGGACGAACTTGTCGAACAGCACCGTGTTCCATGCCGCAATGACAACGTCGTTTTCGCCAGCCATCCATCGCCCCTTTCCAATGGGCCCTACCAATCGTGGGGTACCGGCCGCCAGTATAAATGTCCGCTGCGCGGCGTACGGCTTTGCGCACGCGATCAGCGCGCTCTATGGCATCGTCAGCACTGCGGCGCCGGTGAGCGCGCCTTCGCGCAGCGCGGCCAGCGCCTCGTTCGCGCGCGCCAGCGGATACGGCGACACCGTGGTCTTTATGGGAATGCGCCGCGCGATTTCGATGAAGTCGTGCCCATCCTGCCGGGTGAGGTTGGCGACCGAGCAAATGCGCCGCTCGCCCCACAGAATGTCGTAGGGAAAGCCGGGAATGTCGGTCATGTGTATGCCGCCGCAGACGACGATGCCGCCCTTGACCACGTCGCGCAGCGCCTTGGGCACCAGCGCGCCCACGGGAGCCAGCAGGATCGCAGCGTCCAGCAGTTCGGGCGCCGGCTCGTCGCTGCCGCCGGCCCACAGTGCGCCAAGCTCTCGCGCGAAATGCTGCGCGGCCGCGTCGCCGGGCCGCGTAAAGGCAAACACGTCGCGGCCTTCGTGACGCGCGAGTTGCGCGATGATGTGGGCGGCCGCGCCGAACCCGTAGATTCCCAGGCGCCGGACATCGCCGGCCTTGCGCAGTGCGCGGTAACCGATGAAACCCGCGCACAGCCACGGCGCCAATTCGACATCGGAAAAGCCCCCCGGCAGGCGAAAGCAGTAGCGACTGTCCGCCACGACATACTCGGCGTAGCCTCCGTCGATCGTGCAGCCGGTGAACTGTGGCGCGTCGCACAGGTTTTCCTGGCCTGCGCGGCAGTATCGGCACACGCCGCAGGTGAAGCCGAGCCACGGGACGCCGACGCGCTCCCCTTCCGTCCAATCGCCTGCGCCGGCGCCCACGCGCGCGACCGTGCCGACGATTTCGTGTCCCGGAATGACCGGCGAGCGCGCCTGCGGCAATTCGCCGTCGACGACGTGCAGGTCGGTGCGGCACACGCCGCAGGCATGGACCTTCACCAGCACCTGGCCGTCGCCCGGGCGCGGATCGTCGACGGACGTGTATTGAAGCGTGCTACGCGGGGACCGCAATACCATCGCATCCATCGGAATGCCGTGCCCTAAACGAGTCCGCTCGCGAGTTCTTCGATGGCGCGCGACGGCTCCGCAAACGCGAGGCAGGCTCGGGCAAGCAGCGGCCGGACGCGGCTGATCCGCAGGTCGTCGGTTCTCATGGCCGAAGGATACGCAACTTCGTCGGCCGGACGAACGCGCCGGACCGGATTCAGGCGGCTTCGATCTAGCGCGTCTGATCGTGCCGCAGGTTCAGCACAGCCACCGAATGATGTTTGGCTTCCGCCTCGGTGCGTCCCAGCCGATGGAATGCCTTCTGGATGATTTCCTCGACTTCGCTGTCGGCGAGCGCGGGATTGCGTTCGACGAGCGGCCACGCGCTCGCGTCGCTGGGCCACGAGTCGATCAATTCCTTCACGGCGGCATCGACCCGCGTGGGCGTCGCCTGTGCTGCCGCGTCGATCGGCACTCCATCACCGCTCGCCGCCCCCCGCGCCGCCAGAGCGCTGAATTCCGCTGCTTCCGCCGCCCGCTTCGCGGCCGTCGCGCTGCGCTCGGCGGCGAGGAAGCTCTTTTCCGCGGCGATGGCCGACCGCTCGGCCTCGGTCGCCGAGCGGCGCGCCCAACTGACCGCCCACAGCGCAAGCAGCAGCGCAATCAAAGTCACCGCAAGGTCGGTCGACATACCAATCCTCCAGGCCGGTTCGGCCCAAGATGACGAGGCAAACGATCTCGAGACGTCCAAAGTCCAATCTCTGCTGCATGCATTCTTCGGGCCAAGGAATTTGTAGTGTACACGGAGCCGAATATTGTCCGCTTGGAATGCCCGGCGCGACCTGAAATAATCGCCTCCACCGTGATCGGATCCGACGAAGCTGCCGTGCACGCGAAAGTTGCCGCCGACTGCGCAGCGGTGACCGGCGCGCTGGACCGCCGCGTGGGCATGTGGCTGCAAATGCACAAGATCCCGCCGCGGCGGATCTCCCTGTCGCGCAAGACGGACGGGAGCAGCAGCGAGGAATTCTGGCTCGTGACCGATCACACCGGATCGGACGACGCGAGCTTCAGGGTGGTGTACGACGATATCGCCGACAGCTATGGAATCGAGTGCGCCATCCTCAATTCCATATCGCTGTTCATCGGCTTTCGCGCGTCGCTGTTGGAAGCGGTTACCGACATCAAGTTCGTTCGCTAGCCTTCAGTCCCGCTCGACACCGCACAAGCCGCCGCCCTCAGGCGGGTGCGCACATGATCACGGCATTCGGGCCGTAACCTTCGGCGACGTACCCCTTCGCCAGCATCTGTGACTTGATGGCGGGATCGGTCGTGTAGCGATGGTTGGAGTCGGCGCGCTGGTTCCACAGCCGGTACACCGGGACGGTATTCGCCGGGCAGTCGCCGGTCGTGATGTCGGGCAGCGCGACGTAGAACACGTTCGGCGATTCGTATTCGTAGCCGCTGTAATTCGGATCGCTCGTCGTCTTTTGCAGGATCGACGCGCACTCCGCCGGCGAGGCCGAGAAGAAGTGCGAATTGCCGTGCTCCACCGGAATGTAGAAGCGGCACACCGGGTTGACGCCAGCGCCTCCGCTCGCCTGGCTGGGATAGACGTGGAACGTCTGCGTGGTGCGCGCCCAGCCGCCGATCCGGCCGGAGTCGAGCGCGTCGATGTCCGGCTCCAGCGCGCTGATGAAATAGTGGTCGAGGCCCGCGTTGTAATACTCGACGACATCCACCACGGACGCGGGCGCCGACGCCGTTCCGCCGTTGAACGTGGTGGCGAGGTTGGGGCTCGTCGTTCCATCGCGGCGGGCCGCGTTGACGCCATCGGTGGGCAACAGCGGATAGGTCATCTGGTCGACGCCTGCGTAAACGATCGTCGCGCCATCGGTCGGCAGGAATTGGTTCGGCAGCGTGTAGTCGGGCGTGACGAGGCCCAGCGCCGCAAAGCCCTGCGACGCGACGAGCACGCGCTTGCCCGCGGTGGGGCTGGGCGTGCACATGTAGTAGTCGCACGAGCCGCCGGGAAGATTCTTGGTGAATGTGAAGGTCTTGGTGACCCCGTTGTGCGTCGCCGTGAGCGTCTTGCCCGTCAACTGGTTCTGGCCGTCCATTCCCGCGGACTCGTGCAGCACGACGTACTGGACGGTGCCGTCGGCATTCGAGTAGACCTCCTCGACCTCCAGCGTGTGGTAGGTGGCGTGCGCCGCGACCGCGGCAACGGCGCACGACAACGCAATGATGCTGCGCGCGCAAATCATGGTGACCTCCTCCGCCCACCTGACGCCGATCAAGGCATCGCCGTCGTTGGCGCTCTTCAGCAACGAACATTCCGGCATGCGCGCATATTCCGCCGGGGGCGGGCGGATTCGGCCCAGACTGAAGTTGTTCTCCACAAGTCTTCGAAAATGCGGCAGATGGCCCGCCGCATCGCGCGACCGGCGATCTTAAGAGACTCTTGCGGGCAGAGAATCTGGTGTGTCTTTTGCTTGCCATGAGCATACGGGGCGGTCAACCGCGACGGATGTATTCGTCCGAGCCCGAATCCGAACCGATTGCGGCATCGTGCCTCGCGGGAGAAACTTCATGAAGTTCCGTCGTTCCCTTCGCCGGCTGCTGGCCTGCGCGGTCGCGGCAACCCTCGGGACCGCCTATGGGGGTCCGGAGGAATGTCTGGCGCTGCGCGACAACGTGGCCGTGGCCGGCTGTGCTGACAAGTTCGCACCGGGAACGCCGGCGACCGCCGCGCAGACCGCGCGGCGTCCGACCCGACCCGCGCAGCCGCCCCTCCAGGTGGCCGAACAGTCGCTGCTCTTTCCCGTTCCGGTCAGCTCGCCGCGCAGCGTCGCGCCGAAGCCGGAATCACCGGCAGTCATCGCCGAACGCGATCGCTCGGAACTCATCCGGCGCGGCGAATTCGGCGCCATCGGCCTGGTCGCCCTGGGCGTCGTGTTCGGCGCGTGGCGCTGGCGCGCGTCGACGGTCAAGAAGTGTTCGTATTGCGGCAGCGCCGTCGCTCCCGGCGCCGCTGTCTGCAAGCGCTGCTTCCGCGCCGTTTGAAACCGGCCGCGCCGCAAGCGAGCGCTCCCGCCCGACGCCGGTCGCGTCGCCGACCGGGCCTACGTCAGTTCACCCGGGCAACCGGGTAAAATCGCTCCCGGACCCCTTCGCTCCGCCCGCCGGCCCTGTCCGCGATGGCGGCGGCGTGCCGGTAACGACCTCCCATGAAACGACGCGCCACGAAGGACCCCAAGCGCCTCGCCATCCTTGCGCTCGGGGCGTTGGGCATTGTTTATGGCGACATCGGCACGAGCCCGCTGTATGCGCTGAAGGAGGTCTTCGGCGGCACGCACCACCCGGTGCCGATCACCGAACACAACGTGCTGGGCATCCTCTCGCTCGTCTTCTGGTCGCTGATGCTGGTCGTGACGATCAAGTACGTGATCTTCATCATGCGCGCCGACAACAAGGGCGAAGGCGGGATCATGGCGCTGATGGCGCTGGTGCTGCACGCGCAACCCGATTCCCGGCGCGCCCGCGTGCTGATGCTGCTGGGCCTCGCAGGCGCCGCGCTCTTCTACGGCGACGGCACGATCACGCCGGCGATCTCGGTCCTGTCGGCAGTCGAAGGGCTCGAGGTCGCCGCGCCCACCCTGAAGCCCTATGTCATTCCGATCACGCTGCTCATCCTCACCGGCCTGTTCGCCGTCCAGAAATGGGGGACCGGACGTGTGGGCGCCCTGTTCGGCCCCGTGATGGCCGCGTGGTTCATCATCATCGGCGTCCTCGGTATCGTCAACATTGCGCACGTTCCACGCGTGTTCGCGGCGCTCGACCCGGGGCACGCGGTGGAATTCATGTTCCGGCACGGAACACTGGGATTCTTCTCGCTGGGCGCCGTCGTGCTGGTGGTGACCGGCGCCGAGGCCCTCTATGCCGACATGGGCCACTTCGGTCGCATACCGGTCCGGCTCGCGTGGATGCTGGTGGTGCTGCCTTCGCTCACGCTCAACTACTTCGGGCAGGGCGCTCTGTTGCTCGCGGATCCGAAGACGATCGAGAATCCGTTCTACCTGCTTGCGCCGGAATGGGCGCTGTATCCGCTCGTCGTGCTGTCGACTGTCGCTACCGTCATCGCTTCGCAGGCGGTGATCTCGGGCGCGTTTTCGATCACGCAACAGGCAATGCAACTGGGCTACAGCCCGCGCATGGCCATCCAGCACACATCCAGCCGGCAGATCGGGCAGATCTACCTGCCCGCGATCAACTGGTCGCTGTTCGCTGGCGTCGTCGTGCTCGTCATCGGCTTCGGCTCGTCGACGAGCCTGGGCGCCGCGTACGGCATCGCCGTCACGGGAACGATGGCGGCCACGACCATCCTCGCGTACGTGGTGTCGCGGTCGATATGGAAATGGAATCTGCCTGCCAGCGTTGCGTTGTTCTCATTCTTCCTGCTGATCGACCTCGGGTTCTTCAGCGCCAACCTGCTGAAAGTCAGCGAAGGCGGCTGGTTCCCGCTCGCGTTCGGCCTGTGCGTCTTCACGCTGATGGCGACATGGAAGCGCGGACGCCAACTGCTGCAATCGCGCCTCGAATCAGACTCGATTCCGCTCGACGCCTTCATCGCGAGCGCGTCGCTGGGCTGCACGAGCGTTCCCGGAACCGCGGTGTTCATGACCGCCAATTTGGACTCCGTGCCGCACGCGCTGCTGCACAGCCTCAAGCACTACAAGAGCCTGCACAGCCAGGTGGTCCTGGTTAACGCCGTCACGCTCGACGTGCCCCACGTGCCGGAAGCGCAGCGGGTCGTCGTCGAGACGATCAATGCGCAGTTCCGCAAAGTCAAGGTGTTCTTCGGCTTCATGGACACGCCGGACCTGCCGCGCGCGCTCGAATGGTGCGGCGAGCAGGGACTGCAGCTAGACACGATGGACACGTCGTTCTTCCTGGGCCGCGAGACGCTCATCCCCAAGCTGCGCTCGGACATGGCGTACTGGCGGGAGAAGCTGTTCGTGTCGATGTTCCGCAATGCCGGCGACGCGGCGTCCTATTTCATGCTCCCGCCCAACCGCGTCGTCGAACTGGGGTCGCAGGTCGTGCTCTGATCCGGTCAGCGAGCGGTCGCCATCGTCAGCGAACCGACAGCCGATGTTCAGGTTTGCGCAAGTCCGCGCGAGTAGCCTCGTGATCCATGGGTTCGCGCAAATTCGGAGCATGGCTGCCGGGCAACGCTTGCACCGCATCGCTCATGGCGCTCGCGTTTGCCGTGACTGCGCTGCCGGCGACCGCACAGAATTGCGGCTGGTCCCGCGTCGACCACCGCGTGAGTTACGACGCATCCGGCGCGTGGAATCCGAATGTCTATCGCGGCCTCGTCGGCGCCCTGACGCTGGGCGAGATCGGCGGGGCGGTGTGGGAAGGCGCCGAGACGCGCTTCGGCAAGACGATGTGGCAGGGCATCGATTCGGAGATCATCGCCGGCGTGTCCGCGACGGCCGGCAAATACATCTTCACGCGAGCGCGTCCTACCCAAGGGGACAATCCGTGCCTGTGGTTTCAGGGAGGATCGCACTACAGCTTCCCGAGCGGCGAGGCCTCTGTCGCCGCCGCGCTCGTCACGCCCTACATACTCGAATATGGCAGCGAGTATCCGGCGACTTATGCGCTCGCCCTGCTGCCGCTCTACGTCGGCGTGGGTCGGATCAAGAACCAGGCGCACTGGCAGACCGACGTGCTGGCCGGCTGGGCGGTCGGCGGCCTCTCCGGCTGGTACGCGCACAGCCGCGATGTTCCGATCATGATCCAGCTCCTGCCCCATGGGTTCGCAATCGGCTACGGCAAACAGTTCTAGTTGGGCTATATTGACCCACCCGCGACATGATGACCCGACGAGATCATCCTGCCGGTCCTGACAGCGGATAGTTGATCGTGCGCATACTTGTCGTCGAGGACGATGCACTGCTCGCGGATGGGTTGACGAGCGTGCTCAGGCGCTCGGGACACTCCGTCGAGCACGCCGCCACGGGCAGGCACGCCGACCTGGCGTTGCGCGATGCGGAATTCGACCTCGTCGTGCTCGACGTCGGGCTTCCCGACATCGACGGCTTCGAGGTGCTGCGGCGCCTGCGCAAGCGCCACGCGACGACGAACGTTCTCGTGCTGACCGCCCGCGACGCGGTCGAGGACCGCGTGCACGGCCTCGACCTTGGCGCCGACGACTACCTCACCAAGCCGTTCTCGGTGAACGAGTTCGAGGCACGCGTGCGGGCCCTGCTGCGGCGCGCCGTCGCGCCTGTCGCGAAGTGGTCGGTGGGGGGAATGTCCGTTGACATCGCCGCCAAGCGCGTGCGCATCGACGACCGCGCGATCGACCTCACGCCGCGCGAGTGGGCGCTGCTCGAGCTCTTCCTTACGCACCCGGGGCGGGTGCTCAGCAAGGACCAGATAGGCGAGAGCCTCTTCACGTTCGACGAGCACCTGTCGCCGAACGCGATCGAGGTCCATGTGTCGCGGTTGCGGACCAAGATCGAGCCGGCCGGCGCGCACATCCGGACCGTTCGCGGCTTCGGCTACCTCTGGGAGGCCGGCGATGAATGAAGAAGGCGAAAGGCCGCCCAGCATTCGTCGCCGCCTAATGGTGTTCCTGATCGGCTCGCTGCTGCTGATGGTCGCGGGCGCGGCCATCGTCACCTATTCCGTGGCCTGGCGCTCGGCGAACG
This sequence comes from uncultured beta proteobacterium, assembly GCA_963828045.1. Classification (GTDB taxonomy): domain Bacteria; phylum Pseudomonadota; class Gammaproteobacteria; order Burkholderiales; family Casimicrobiaceae; genus VBCG01. Next base: position 1,179,966 of record CAWHCM010000002.1, read on the forward strand.
ACGCCTACGACCGCTCGCTGCTGGATCCCGCCTTCGACATCGCCGACAACGTCCGCGTCGACACTCACGGAGCGCACGTCGACCTGCCGCAGAAGGCGCTCGAGGCACTCGTGTACGACCAGACCGACAAGGTGATCTACCAGGTGCGCTCGCCCGGCGACGCGATCATCGACGGCGTCGCCGACCTGCCGCCGCCTCCGGCGTTCAAGTCCGAACAGTTCAAGTTCTTCGACGCCACCTATCGCGGGGAAAAGATGCGCGTCGCCGCGCTGCGCGCGCCGAACGGCATCGTCGTGCAGATCGGCGAAACGCTGCACAAGCGCACGCGCCTCGTCGGCGAAATCCTGGTCGCGGAAATGGTTCCCGCGCTGTTGATCGCGGCGGCCTCGATCGCACTCGCATGGTTCGGCGTCGCGCGGGGGTTGGTCCCGCTCGAGCATCTGCGCGCCGAGCTGTCGAGTCGCGCGGCGCGCGACCTGCGTCCGCTCTCGGCGGGGACCGCGCCCGTCGAAATAGCGCCGGTCGTCAACGCCTTCAACGAACTGCTGGATCACGTGCGCGACACCAACCTCCTGCAGCAGCGCTTCCTCGCCAACGCCGCGCATCAACTGCGCACGCCCCTGGCCGGGCTGCAGATGCATCTCGAACTGCTGCTGCGGCGCGAGCTGGCCGCCGACGTGCGCTCGGAACTCTCGCGGATGCACGGCGCCACCGTGCGCGCGAGCCGCCTCGCGAACCAGCTGCTGGCGCTGGCCAAGGCGGAGAGCGCGCACGAGTCGGGCCACGCGTTCGAGATCGTCGACTTGCGTGCCGTCGCCGACGCCGCCGCGCGAGACTGGGCACCCAAGGCTCATGCGCAGAAGATCGATCTTGGATTCGCGCTGGAACGCGCCGTCATTCCGGGCGACCCGCTGCTGCTGCCCGAGATGGTTGACAACCTGATCGACAATGCGCTGCTCTACACGCCCCCAGGCGGATCGGTGACCGTGAACACCGGCTGCGAGCAGGACGTCCCGTTTCTCAGCGTCGAGGACACCGGACCCGGCATCCCGGCCGCCGAGCGCGGCAAGGTGCTCGAGCGCTTCTACCGGATGGCCGGAACCCCGGGCGAAGGCTCCGGACTTGGTCTTGCGATCGTGCAGGAGGTCGTCGACCGGCACGGCGGCGTCCTCGAGATTGCCGAATGCGGCGAGTCGGGCGGCACGCGCGTTCGCGTGTGCTTCCCGCGTGCGCGCGCCGTCGAAAACCGGATGCTCTGACGCCCGCCACGGGTCCGGTCGTCAGCGCGCCTCCGCCAGACGGATCACGCGGCCCCCCGCCGGCGCATCGGCTTCATCGTGCGTCACCAGAAGCATGGGCAACCCGCGCTCGGCGGCGTGCCCGAACACGAACCGGCGCGTGTCGCCGCGCAACTGGGCGTCGAGCTTGTTGAACGGCTCGTCGAGCAGCAAGGCCCTCGGACCGGACAGCAACGTGCGCATCAATGCGACGCGCGCGCGCTGGCCGCCGGAAAGCGTGGCCGGATCGCGGTCGGCGAAGCCCGGCAGCTCGGCCTCGGCCAGCGCTTGCGTGATGCGCGCGCGGCGCTCCGCGCGACCGCGCAGCAGGGGATCGAGCGCGAACCCGAGATTGCCGCCCACGGACAGATGCGGGAACAGAAGATCGTCCTGGAACAGGATGCCCACGCGCCGCCGCTCGGGCGCCAGCCGCGTGACATCGGCGTCGTCGACGAGGACCCGCCCGGACGCCGCGAACGCCGGATCGAGCGTGCCCGAGACGAACGCCAGCAGCGTCGACTTGCCGGAACCGCTCGGGCCCATCAACGTCACGCATTCGCCGGGGGACACCGTCACGTCAAGCCGCGCGATCAGCACCCGCGATCCGAGCGCGATGCGCACCGCCTCGAGGCGCAGTGGGCCGCTCACGGACGCATCGCGCCGCCATGAATGCCACGGCCGCGGGGCGCGGCCAGCGCCGGCAGGATGGCCGCCGCCAGATACGCGACGAAGGGGAGTGCCGATTGCAGCAGCGCGTACATCGCGAGCACCCGCCGGTCCGCACCCGAGGCGAGCGTCACCGCTTCGGTCGTCAGCGTCGCGACACGGCCGTTGCCGGCGAAGAGCGTCGGAAGATACAGGCCCGCGCTGACGGCAAACGCGATCGCGCACGCCGTGGCCATCGAAGGCAGCAGCAGCGGCACCTTCACGCCGATGAATATTCGCGACGGCGCGGCCCCCAGCGCCGCAGCCGTGCGCGCATAGCGCGGATCGAGCGCCCGCCATGGATCCGCGAGCGACAGGAACAGGTAGGGCAGCACGAACACGAGGTGCGCCCAGACGACGGCCGCGATCGCGCCGTCGAGGTCGAGCCGAACCAGCAGGACCTGCGCGCCGAACAGGAAGGCGACCTGCGGCACCAGCAGCGGCACGTAGAGGATCCACAGCGCCACGGGACCCGCGCGCACGTGCCGCCTGCTCTCGTTTTCGAGGCACCCCGCCGTGAGCAGCAGCGCGATGAGCGTCACGATTCCGCCGAGCGCAAACGTCATCGACGCAGGCTGGGCGAGGTCGTGCACGTGGCGCATCCAGTTGGACCAAGTCCACGTCGTGGGCAGAGACGCCGGAAAACGCCACTGCGCCGCGAACGACCATATGCCCATGCCGAGCATGGAAACGATCGCGAGGCCGAAGGCCGCGCAGGCGAAGAGCGCTGCCGCATGGGTCGCTGTGGCCGTCACGCCGCCTCGGCCGCCGCGAGCGATCCACCGCCGTCCCGCGACGGTCACGACGCGCTCCGCGCCGAACCACAGCGCGATTACGCCGACGACCAGCAACAACAGCAGTATCGCCGCCGCCGCCGCGGGAAAGTACCACTGGATGTCGGCGTCGGTGAACCAGCGCACGGCGAGAACGCCGAGGGTCGGCGGATTCGAGGGCCCCAGGATCAGCGCGACGTCGACGACGGACAGCGAGAACGCAATCACCGCATAGACAGGCAGGCGGATCTGCGGATAGATCTGCGGCAGGACGACCTTCAGCCACGCCTCGGCACGCGAGTAGCCGAGCGAACGAGCGATGGCCACGTGCTGTTCGGCCGGAACCTGATTGAGCGCGCTCGCGATCATGAGGACGAGATACGGGACTTCCTTGAGCAATAGGCCCGCGATCAGCGCCAATCCCGCCGCATCGCCGACCGTCGCGATGTCGGGCGGCAGCGTCCAGCCGGTGAGCCACGGCGAAATCGCGCGGACGATCCATCCGGACGGCGCCGCCAGGAATGCAAAGCCGATCGCGATCGCCGAATGGGGCGTCGACAGAATGGGAGCCAGCCAGCCGCCGATGCGCCGCGTCCACGGCCGGCCATGCGTCAGCGCGCAGAAGCCCACCGCGAGCGCCAGCGCCAGGGATGCGGTGACCACGCCGGTGAATAGCGTTATCGCGACGCTTCCGGCAAAGCCCGGCCACTCGACGAGCGCGCGCCACGGCGCCAGGGCGAAAGCGTGGCCGCCGATCGCAGGCAGATAACCGATTGCGGGCAGCAGCGTTCCGACGAGGCCCGCGCCGACCGGCAGCAGAAGCATGCCGACGGTCATCACCGGCATCGTCGCGAGCCAATGCGGCAAGCGCAATGCGGCACGCGAGGAGCTCACTTCGTGTACCGGCGTTCCCATTCGGCGACGATGCGCGTCATCCATGTCGGATGCGGCTCGGGCAGCGCGGCGCCCAGCTCCGCGTTGGTCGGGAGCGCCGCGGCTTTCCGCAAGTCGTCGAAGCGCTTGCGATCGGCCGCCGGGAGCTTCGTCATATCGAGCACCGTGAAGATGCCCAGGTGGTCGATGTCCTGCGCGTAGGCCTGCGCGACGGGATCGAGGAGGAAATTCGCGACGACCATCGCGCCTTCTTTGTTGGCCGCATCGAACGGAATGGCGACGAAGCTCGTGTTGCCGATCGTTCCGTTCGCGAAGACGAGCGTGCGTACGCTGGCAGGCAGCGTACCGGCCGCAATCGACACGGCGGCCTCCGCCGGATTGAACGAAATCATCATGTCGATTTCGCCGTCGCTCAAGAGCTGCCGTTGCGCGGGGCCGTTCTCCGGGAACTGCTGGCCCTGGTGCCACAGGTAGGGGCGCAGCGCTTCGTACCACGCCCACATCGGCGCCGTCATCGCGGCGAAATTCTCGTCGGTCGCGGGCTTCTGCAGCGCTCCCGGGTCAGGCGCCATTTCGTAGAGCGCCTGCTTCATGAACGTCGCGCCCAAGAAATTGCGCACGGACGGATGCGTGACGCGCCCAGGATGTCGCTTCGCCCACGCAAGCAACCCGCTCATGGACCGAGGCGTCTCGCGCACCCGGTCGCCGTCATATACGAACACGATCTGCGCGCGGCGCCATGGCGACTCGAGCCCGTCTACTGGAATCGTGAAGTCGACGACATTGGAGTTGGTGGTCGCCGTGTCGACGTAACGGAAATTCGGCAGGTACTGCGTGAAGGGACCGAACAGCAGCCCCTGGGCTTTGAGCGCCAGGAAATTCGGCCCGTTGATCCAGATGAGGTCGACCGAGCCGTTCGCCGTGCGACCCGCCGCCTTCTCGGCGACGACGCGTGTGACCGCCTCGGCAGTGTCCTTGAGCTTGACGTGATTGACGCCGACGCCGTAACGCTTGCCTACTTCGGCGCCGACCCACGCGATGAACGCGTTGGTCTTCTCGTCGCCGGCCCACGCGTTCCAGTTGACGGACTGCCCGCGGGCTTTGGCGACGATGTCGGTCCACGTGTGGTCCTGCGCGACCGCCGCGTTCTGCAGCAGCATGGCCGCGGTCACGGCCAGCAGCGCGCCGCGCACGCTCATCGCTCGCTGATTGCCTTGGCCTGCGGCGTCAGCGTGAAGGTCCTGCGTGCCGCGGCGGACGAAGCGGCGATTCCCTTCGCCGCCTGCCTGCGCGCCCGCGCCTCCGCGAGCACCGGGCCCAGCACCTGCTCGTGGAAGCGGTCGCAGCCGATGCACAGGTTCGCGTAGGGCGCGCCGTCGGGCGTGGCCGTGCGCGACGCGGCGATGAACCGCTCCTCGCTCCAGCCGTGCGTCAACCCCATCCGCTCCGGATGCCCCATGGTGATCGCCTCGTACGCAGGCACGCCGGTCAACGAGTCGAGTATCTCGACGAGATCGTCCTCGAGGAGGCTGCCGATCGGAAACTTCGTCTTCACGCAGCACGGATAGACCTGCCCGTCGGGCTCGACCGAGACCTCCGAACCGTTGTATTGATGGCGAAGGAAATTGAGCCCGCCCGACCAGCGGTTGCAGAAATTGTCGGCGAGCGTCGCGCGCGACAGGCTGTTTTGCCACGCCCGGCCGCGCGGCCACAGCTTGCCGACCCACGAATCCGGCGTGGCGCCGAAGAAGCTGAAGAGCGGCCCCTCCTCCTCGTGCCAATTTCGCGTCGTCGCGGACAGCCCCGACGCCCTCATCCCGTGCCGCTCGAACATCGCCGTGAGCTTCGCGACGAATGCCTGCTGCCTGTCGGGTCCCTCGAGGCCGACGTGGAAATCGTCCACACTGGCGACCGAGATCATCCACACGCCGCGTGCCAGGAGATCGTCGACGATCGCGTCGGTAACGATGTCGCCGGTGGTCTGCACGACGACCTTGATGCCGCCTTGCGCCGCATAGCGATCGCGCAGGCGCTCGATGACCGGATACGTGACGCGCTCGCGGACGGGATCGAGCAGCGACTCGCCGCCGGACAGGATCACGCGCCCCGTCTTTTCCGGGAACGCGCCGTCCGCTTGCGGATCGTCGAGGTCGCGGTAAGTCAAGCGCGCGGGAAAATGGTCGATGACGCGCGGAAAATTGCGCTCGGCCTCGCGCACGACCGCCTCGAGTTCGTCGCGAACGTAGGGCCGGAAGCGATCCTCGTAGCAGTGGCGGCACTTGCGGTGGCAAGCCCACGCCATGACGTAGTAGATCGATTCCATTTAAGGTGCGGCGGAAAGGGTGGCGTTCGAGACCTGCCGATTATGCCGCACGCCAACGCGTCAGCCCGACATACGCCACGAACAGGCGCCGCGCGATCGACAGCGCTTCCCGCGTTCGGCGACGACTTGGGCTATTGCGTGACGGGGGGCGCCGAATGCAGGCGGCTGCTGCGCGGAACGCCGGCCAGCAGGTATTCCATCTGGTCGGAAAGGATGCGCCGGTTGCGCAGGATGAAATGCTCGTGGCGGTTGGGAACGTACGGAACGTAGAGGAGCGGCATGCCGGCCAGTTCGGGCGTCTGGCCCCCCTTGCGAATGTTGCAGTGGCGGCAGGCGGTCACCGTGTTGGTCCATGTGTCGCGCCCGCCTCGCGATACCGGCACGACGTGGTCGCGCGACAGGTCACGGGTCAGATAACGCTTCCCGCAGTAGGCGCACAGATGCCGGTCGCGGGCGAAGAGCATTGGATTGGTCAACCCGGGAGCGTGTAGGTGCGCGCCGGCGCCGGTGCCCTTGATGGCGAGAATTGACTTGGTCGCGATGCGCGAACGCTCGCCGTTGCGCTGCCAGCCGCCACGGAATTCGCGGACCTCGCGCCCGAGCGACCACGCTACCATCTGCTTCGCGTGGTAAGTGATCGCTTCCTCCAGCGCTACCCATGCCTGGGGAAGTCCTGCCATGTCGACGGTGAGTACCAGTGGTTCCATTCCGGATTACGGGGCGCCGGCGAACTCGCCGGCGGCTTGATAGCAAAGGTCGTGCCCATAAGTATGCACGACCTTGGCTGAATTTGTCTTTACCCGGGCATTTTGGGGCCGGACTGCCCGATGGATCGTCACGGCCCGAGGCGGGTTGCCCCGCCTCGGGATACCGCGACTACCGACCGCGCCTCGAAGGGGGAGGGGCGCGGCGGCGATCCCGCAATGCCGGTTAGGAGCGCCGCGCACAGCGCTCGAAATCGCCGTTACTGCAGCCAGAGCCGTTGCCGGCTCCGGTTTCCTTTGACTGCCTCATCGTCCGGACTCATTGCTCCATCGCGTCGCGGACGGCGAGCGCCAGCAGCGAACGATGCTCGCGTTCGGCATCGGGCACCGTTTCGCCCGCCGCGACGCGGACAATGAGGCCGTCTTTCAACTGCCAGTACGTGCCTTCGCGGGGCGCCCGCAGTCGGACGGGCTCCCCAAGCCTCTGCGGCACGTCGAATTCATCCCAGAGCCTTGTCATTTTGTGTGCCTCGTTCTCGTCAATTTCTATGACTTCGGGCACAAAAAAGCCCGGAGCCTGTGTGGCGGACCGGGCGGCTTAGGGAAGAATCTACGCCCTAGTCGGCGCCTCCCGAAGCGAAACTCCGGCCGCGTTCTTTCTCGGTGCCCACGCACGCGAAGCGATACCACGGCGCGTCCTTGTGAAAGGGCGCGGCCGAGCACGGTCGCGGCGCGCGGGCCAATGCGGTCTTGTCGTCGTAGCGGATCATTTCGGTCTTCGTCTCCTTTCCTTTGCGTCCTGCAGCGCGCGGCGCGCGCGAGCAAATGCGATGCGTTCCTCGCTGGAGGGCGGAACCACGGAAGGAGAGCGGGACGACCTTCCGAGCAATCCGCCGACCCACCTGGCGGAATGTCTTCCGGTCAGGTGAGGCTACAGCGTCGGCTTGTTACCCTGCGTTAACGCCATGCCGGCGCTCCGGGCACAAGGGCCCGAAACGGAAATGGCGTATTGGCGAAATGAGCTGGTCATGGGTCTTCGGCTGCGACGTTGCGCCTTTCGAGGGCTGATGGCGCAATGTTAATATCGCGCCTTCCCGAACGCAAGGTTCGTGCGCGAAAAAATGCGCTGGCGATGGGCGAAAATGCGACACACAATATTTGACCGGTGGCCGCCGAGCGCCCGCCGCGCCGGCGCGACGCGATGACGCTCGGCGGGCGCCTGAAGCTCGTCCGCGGGACGAGCAGCCAGAAGGCGTTCGCCGCCGAACTGGGCGTCCACGAGAACACGGTCTCCAATGCCGAGCGGCGCGACTCCGCCACGCACGACTATCTGCTCACCATAGGCCGGGCGCGCAACATCAATCTCCATTGGCTGCTCACCGGACACGGCGCCATGCGCATCGACGAAGCCGACGCCGGCCTGTTGGCGGAAAAGATCAGCCTCGCGCTGGCCGATGCGCTACGCTTGGCCTATGGCGCGCGCTACGCCAACGTGCCGATCGATACCCGCGCGCGCGCGGCGCGCGCCTGTGCGAGCTACCTTCGCGCGATCGGCGTAACCGAAGACACCCTGCCCGATACCGAGGCGCTGGCGAAATTGCTGAAGCTCACGCTGGAGGTCATCCGCAAGGCTTCGTGAGCTCCGGCGCCGGCTGACAGCCCAAGTGCGGCCCACCATCCGAGGAAATATCCTGCCCATGTTTCGTCACGTCCTGGCCGGCATCGCGCTCGGCCTCACTGCGTCCGCCGCCAACGCCGGTTTCGAGTCCTGGCGAATCGACGAGCTCTACTCCAATGCCGACGGCACGCTGCAATACGTCGTGCTGAAGGAAGCGCAGGGCATGAACGGCATGAACAACCTGAACGGGCTTGCGCTGACTTCGACGCACGCGGGCACGGCGAAGGTCTATCACTTCGGGCTCGATCTTGGCAGCGCCGCGACCGCCAACAAGCGCGTCCTGATTGCGACGCAGGCGGTTGCCGCGACCGGCCTCATCACGCCCGACTACGTGATGCCCGACCGCTTCCTGCCGACCGATGGCGGCACGCTGGGCTACGCCGGCGTGGATTCGCTCACGTATATGGCGCTCCCGATTGATGGCGTGACCGCGCTGTTCGCCGGCACTGCCCCGGGCCCCATCACCGGGCCCAATGTCGCGACGAATTTCGCCGGAGCAGCCGCGTCGCTGCCCGCGGGGCCCATCACCGTCGTCGAGTTCTACAACGCCGCGCTCGATCACTACTTCATAAGTCCGCTGGCGCCGGACATCGACGCGCTCGACACCGGGCATTTCGCCGGCTGGGCGCGCACCGGCTTCACGTTCGAGGCGTATCCGACGCAGGCGGCCGGCGGCGCCGGCGTCAATCCTGTCTGCCGGTTCTACATTCCGCCGCAGCACGGTGACTCGCACTTCTTCTCGGCGTCGCCCGCCGAGTGCGCGTCGGTGCTCGCGAAGGTCGGGACCGACCCCAACTACAGCGGGTATTCGTACGAGACACCCAACGCCTTCTTCATTGCGCTGCCGGACTTGGCCACCGGCGCGTGCCCGTCCGGCACGATCCCCGTATACCGACTCTGGAACAACCGCGCCGTTTCCAACCACCGCTTCACGACCGATCCCGTGATCAAGATGGCGATGCTCGCCAAGGGATACGTCGCAGAAGGGTATGGAACCGATGCAGTCAGCATGTGCGCCAGCGGACTTGGCCAGCCCGACCCGCAATTCGCGGCGTCGGCCGCATCGCCTTTCGCGCCCGGATGCGACGGCGCACCGGTCACCGGCGCGTTGTTCGAGAACGCCGAAGTCGAGCCGATGGTCGCCGTCAATCCGACCAACCCGTCGAACGTCATCGGCGTCTGGCAGCAGGACCGCTGGTCCAACGGGGGCGCGCACGGATTGCTGTCGGGTTATTCGTTCGACGGCGGCCGCACGTGGGCGCGCTCGGCGGCGGTGTTCTCGCGCTGCGCCGGCGGCAACGCGGCCAACGGCGGCAACTACGATCGTGCCAGCGACCCGTGGGTCACGTTCGCACCCGATGGGACCGCGTACTCGATTTCGCTGTCGTTCAGCGGCCAGGATAACCAGCCCGGCTCGTCCAACGCCATCCTCGTCGCTCGCTCCACCGACGGCGGCAGGACGTGGAGCATTCCGACCACGCTCATCCTCGACGGGTCCGCGGCGCTCGACGACAAGGAATCGATCACCGCCGACCCGACCGATGCGCATTACGTGTACGCGACGTGGGACCGCCTCGCGGGCAATCTGGGGCCGACCTACCTCGCACGCACGGCCGACGGCGGCGCAACGTGGGAGCCCGCGCGCGCGATCTACGACCCGGGCGCCAACAGCCAGACAATCAACAACCAGATCGTCGTGCTGCCGAACGGCACGCTGATCAACTTCTTCACGCTGTTCAATCCCAGCCCGTCCCTCGCCGTCATCCGCTCGATCGACAAAGGTGTGACGTGGTCGGCGCCGATCATCATCGCGCAGGCACTCGCGCTCGGCGTGCAGGATCCCGAGAACGGCACCGGCGTCCGCGACAGCGCGACGCTGGCATCGATAGCTGTCGGCAAGCAGGGCGTACTGGTCGCCGCGTGGCAGGACTCGCGATTTTCGGCGGGATTGCGCGACGGCATTGCGCTTTCGCGATCGACCGACGGCGGCCTCACGTGGTCTCCGCCGGTTCAGGTCAATCGCGTGCCGGCCGTGCAGGCGTTCTCTCCGACGGTGACCATCCGCGACGACGGCACGATCGGCGTCACGTATTTCGACTTCCGTAACAACACGATGGACCCGACGTCGCTGCCGACCGACCTATGGCTGACGCAGTCGAGCGACGGCGTCACCTGGCGCGAGAGCCACGTTTCCGGGCCGTTCGACCTGTCCATCGCACCGTTCGCGCAGGGCCTTTTCCTCGGCGACTATCACGCGCTGACCAGCATCGGCGCGACGTTCGTGCCGTTCTACGTGCAGACCAACAACGGCAACCTCGCCAATCGCACCGACGCGTTCGCGAGCCTCGTCAATTTACCGGGAATTCTCGCGAAGGCTGCGCCGGCCGCACCCATGATCGCGCGCGAAGCCGCGCCGTGGGTCGTCACGCCGGAAGACGAACAGCGGCTGCTGGCTACCGCGAAGCGCGTGCGCGATCTGCGCAGATTCGAGCACGGTGGTTTCCTGCCGAGCTCTGCTCCATAGTCGCTCCCGGAGCCGGCGCCCGCGAATCGCCGCGGCGCGCCCCGGATATTACAACGCCATGGCGACGCGCGTTCCCTGGTCGATCGCGCGCTTGGCGTCGAGTTCCAGCGCCACATCAGCGCCGCCGATCAATCGATGTTCGATCCGCGCCGCGTCGAGCCCGGCGATCAGCTCGCGCCGCGGTTCCTGGCCGGCGCAGATCACGATCGTGTCGACGTCGAGCAATTCGCGGTTGCCGTCCACGATGATATGCAGCCCGAGATCGTCGATGCGCTCGTATCGGACCCCCGCGATCATCGCCACGCCGCGCTTCTTGAGGAGCGCCCGGCGAATCCAGCCGGTCGTCTTGGCGAGTCCGGCGCCGACCTTCTCGTCCTTGCGCTGGAGCAGCCACAAGCGCCGCGGCGATGGATGATCCAGCGGTGATTTGAGGCCGCCGCGCTGCGCGAAGGCGGCGTCGATGCCCCACTCGTCACGGAACGCGGAGATCGCGGGATCGTCCAAACGGCCCGTGCTCGCATGTCCATCCGCAGCCGAGCCCGCGGTGAGGAATTCGCCGACGTCGAAGCCGATGCCGCCGGCACCGATGATCGCCACGCGGCGTCCGGCCTTCTTGCGTCCGTCGACGATCTCGACATAGCTCGCGACCTTCGGATGATCGATGCCGGGAATGTCGGGAACGCGGGGCACGATGCCGGTGGCGAGGATCACGCGATCGTAGCCACGAAGGTTGTCCGCCGAAACGTGGCGGTTCAGCTCGACGCGCGCGCCGGCTTGCCGCAACCGCGTCCGGTAATACCGCAACGTCTCGGCGAACTCCTCCTTGCCCGGAATGCGCCGCGCCAGGTTGAATTGGCCGCCGATCTCGCCAGCCGCCTCGAATACCGTCACGTAGTGGCCGCGCAGGGCCGCGGTCAGCGCGCACGCGAGGCCCGCCGGTCCCGCGCCGACCACGGCGACCTTGAGGCGCTTCGCCGCAGGCGTGACTTCCAACTCCGTCTCACGGCACGCAAACGGGTTGACGAGGCACGAGGCGATCTGTCGCGCAAAGATGTGATCGAGGCACGCCTGGTTGCAGCCGATGCACGTGTTGATCTCGTCGGCGCGATTCTCGCGCGCCTTGACGACGAAATCCGCATCCGCCAGGAACGGCCGCGCCATCGACACCATGTCGGCGTCGCCGCGCGCGAGCACGGCCTCGATGGTCGCGGGATCGTTGATGCGGTTGGTCGTGATCAGCGGGATCTTGACGGCGCCCTTCAACCGCCTCGTCACCCACGCGAATGCGGCGCGCGGCACCATCGTTCCGATCGTCGGAATGCGCGCCTCGTGCCAGCCGACGCCGGTGTTGATGAGCGTCGCGCCCGCGGCTTCGACGACCTGCGCCAACTGCACGACCTCGTCCCACGTGCTGCCGCCCTCGACCAGGTCCAGCATCGACAGCCGGTAGATGATGATGAATTCGGGACCGACCGCCTCCCGCGTGCGCCGCACGATCTCCACCGGAAAGCGGATGCGCCGCTCGAACGTGCCGCCCCAGTCGTCGTCGCGGTGATTGGTCTGCGGTGCGATGAACTGGTTGATGAGGTAGCCCTCCGACCCCATGATCTCGACGCCGTCGTAACCCGCGCGCTGCGCCAACTCCGCGCACCGCACGTAGTCGGCGATGGTCTTGCGCACGCCCCAGCCGGTGAGGCCGCGCGCGCGGAACGGGCTGATCGGCGAGCGCGACGACGACGGCGCGACCGCCAGCGGGTGGTAGGCGTAGCGTCCGGCATGCAGGATCTGCAGCGCGATCTTGCCGCCGGCCGCATGGACGGCGTCGGTGATGGTCCGGTGCCGCGCCACCTGCCACGCGAACGACAGCTGCGACGCCCGAGGTTCCAGGCGGCCGGAGAGATCGGGCGCGATACCGCCTGTCACCATGAGGCCGACGCCGCCGCGCGCGCGCGCCGCGTAGAAGGCCGCCATCCTGGCGAACCCGTCCGGCGCCTCTTCCAGTCCCGTATGCATCGAACCCATCAGCACGCGGTTCGCGAGCGTCGTGAAGCCCAAGTCGAGCGGGGCCAGCATGTGCGGGTAGGCAGGCATCGGGGCGTGAGGGACTGAGGTGGCATTGCCGGTCGCTAGTGTAAGCGACCGGCGCCCGCGTATCCTTGGCGCGATGATCGCCGGCCTCCCGTTCCACTCGCTCGCCGAACTCTCGCGTCTTCTCGCCGCCAGGCAGACTTCGTCGCAGGAGATCGTGACAGCGTGCCTGTCGCGCGTCGACGCGCTGGACGGCAAGCTGCACGCGTTCGTCGACGTCTATCGCGACGACGCGCTGAAACGCGCCCGCGATGCGGACGCGGAGCGGAGCGAAGGCAGGCTCCACGGACCGCTGCACGGACTTCCCATCGCGCTCAAGGACCTTCTGCATCTGCAAGGGCGGCAGACAACGGCCGGCTCGAAGAGCTGGCTCGGACGCGCGTCCGACCACACGGCGACGGCGGTGGAGCGGTTGCTGGCCGCCGGCATGATTCCGCTGGGCAAGACGCACATGGTCGAGTTCGCGTTCGGCGGCTGGGGCCGCAACCAGCCGATGGGCGCGCCGTGGAACCCCTGGGACATGGCGACGCATCGCGTGGCAGGCGGTTCGAGCAGCGGCTCTGCCGTCGCCGTCGCCGCGGGTTTGGTACCGGCCGCGATCGGTTCGGACACCGGCGGCTCGATCCGCATTCCCGCCGCGCTCTGCGGCCTGACCGGCCTCAAGACGACGTACGGCCTCGTGAGCCTCTACGGCGCGGTCCCGCTGTCGACGACGCTCGATTCGATCGGGCCGCTCGCGCACACGGTGGAAGATACGGCGCTGCTCACCGCGGCCATGGCAGGGCCCGATCCGCGCGACCCCTCGACTCTCGGCGCGCCGCGCTTCGACGTCGAGGCGGCGCTCGCCGCCGATCCCGCCATCCGCGGCATGCGTGTCACCGCGATGGCCATCGAGCAATTCCCCGCGATTGCGCTTCCCGAGCTCGTGGCCGCCCGGGCCGACATGATTGCGCTGCTGCGGGCCTTTGGCGCAGTCGTCGACGAGGCGATCGTGCCGCTCGACTTCGACGACCTCATGTTGCGCAACGGCCGGCTGATCGCCGCCGAGGCCTATGCGTTCCATCGCGCCTATATCGAGGACCCATCGCTTCCAATCGACCCGTGGGTGCGCCGGCGCACGCTGGGCGGTAAGGGAATCAGTGCCGCCGACTACATCGACGAGCTCACCGAACGCAGGCGCGCCGCCGCGGTCTTTGCCGACTGGATGCGCGGGCGCGATGCGCTGCTTACGCCCACGCTGCCGATCACCGCCACGCCGGTCGCCGACGTCGACGAGGCCACGACGCCGCTCGCGATGTTCACGCGCGCGGCCAATTATTTGGGCGCGTGCGGCCTTTCGCTGCCGTCGGGATTCGCCGGCAACGGATTGCCCATCGCCATGCAGCTCATCGGCGCACCGTTCGCCGAAGACAAGCTCGTGCGCCTGGGCCGCGCGTACCAGCAAGTGACCGACTGGCACCTGCGGCGGCCACCGCTCTAGATCGCGATCAGGCGGCGCGACGCGCCTGCTGCGCGAGCTTGAATTTCGCCTGCGCGTCGCGCAGCGCCGTGCGCAATCCTTCCTCGACGACCGGGTGATAGAAGGGCATTTCGAGCATCTGCGCGACCGACAGCTTCATCTGCAGCGCCCATGCCAGCAGATGCCCGATGTGCTCGGCGTCCGGACCCAGCATCTCCGCGCCCAGGAAGCGCCCGGTGTCCGCATCCGCGTAGACGTGGAGCAGGCCCTGGTTGCGCAGCATCACGCGCGCGCGGCCCTGGTTCGCGAACGAAACGGCGCCGATGACGTGCGGCGTGTCGCGCACGCGCGACCAGCCGCCGCCCACGATGGCGATCTGCGGATCGCTGAACACGACGCCCAACTCCGCGCGGCGCAGGCCGCTGCGAACGTCCGGGAAGCTCGCCGCGTTCTCGCCCGCGATGCGCCCCTCGTCGGCGGCTTCGTGCAGCAGCGGTACATCGTCGTTGACGTCGCCCGCGATGAAAACGGACGACGTCCCGCAACGCAGCGTCGTCCGGTCGAACAGCGGAACGCCGCCCCCGTCGGTCGCGATCGTCGTCCGCTCGAGGCCCAGTCCGCCGACATTGGCCGTGCGGCCCGTCGCCGCGAGCAGATAGGAAAACCTTTCGACCTGCGCGGCGCCGTCGCGGCCGCGGCAGGTGACGACGACCTGGTCGCCGTCGCGCACGGCCTCGGCCTTGGCGTTGGTGTCCAGAGGGAATTCGGCGCCAAACACCTCTCGGGCTTCGCGCAACAGCTCGGGATCTTCGATCGGCCCCACGCCGCCGCCACGGCCGAAAACTTTCACGCGCACGCCGAGCCGGTGCAATGCCTGCCCCAACTCGAGGCCGATGACGCCGGGGCCGAACACCGCCACGCTGTCCGGAAGGTCCGTCAAGTCGAAGAGGGTCTCGTTGGTGAGCAGACGATCGCCCAGCGCCCTCCACGCGGCGGGCCACGACGGCGACGAACCGGTCGCGATCACGATCGACGCGGCGCGGATGGTGACCCGTTCGTCGACGACGAGCGTCGTGTCGTCGAGGAATCGCGCACGCCCGTGGACTTTGTCCGTTTCGGGAATGGCGTCGACGCCGCGGGTGACGAAGCCCACGAAGCGGTCGCGCTCGCTGCGGACACGCGCCATGACGGCCTTGCCGTCGACGTGGATCGTGCCGCGCAATTCGAGGCCGAAGCCGGCAAAGCGCTCGACGGCATGGGCCGCGTCCGCGGGCGCGATCAGCAGCTTGCTCGGCATGCAGCCCACACGAGCGCAGGTCGTGCCGTGCGGACCGCCTTCGATGAGCAGCGCGTTCTTGCCTGCGGCCTTTACCGCGCGGTATGCCGCGAGCCCGGCCGTTCCCGCGCCGATGACCGCCACGTCGGCGTGAAGATCGTGCTTCGCAGGGTCTGTGGAATTGGGCATCGGATACTTTCGGAGTTCGAGGCGGGCGGCCGCTTAGCGGCGGTGCCCGAAGCCTCACTATGGTCGCAAACGGCGGCCGGCGCTTACGCGGCCTTGCGCAGCCACGCCTCGAGGTCCTCCGACCCGCCGATCAGCCGGCCGTTGACGAAGACCTGCGGTACGGTGCCCGCGCCGGCGATCGCGCCCAGCGCCTTCGTGCGGATCGAATGCGACAGCGGCACCTCCACGTAGTTGTACCCGGCGTCAGCCAGCTGGCGCTTGGCCTTCGCACAGAATCCGCAGCCTTCGCGCGTGAGGATCGCCACCTGATCCGGCATCCGCGCGCGCGGATTCAAGTACTTGAGCATCGTGTCCGCGTCGGAGACCTTGAACGGGTCGCCCGGCTCCTGCGGTTCGCTGAAGATCTTCTCGATCTTCCCGTCGCGGACCAGCATCGAGTAGCGCCACGACCGCTTGCCGAAATTCAAGTCGGACTTGTCGACGAGCATGCCCATCCCGGCCGTGAATTCGCCATTGCCATCGGGCAAGAGGAAGATGTTCTCCGCTTCCTGGTCGCGGCCCCACTCTTCCATCACGAACGGATCGTTGACGGAAATGCACACGATTCCGTCGATGCCCTGATCGCGGAAGACGGGCGCCAGCTCATTGAAGCGCGGCAGGTGCGTGGACGAGCATGTCGGCGTGAACGCGCCGGGCAGCGAGAACACGACGACGTTCTTGCCGGCGAATATGTCGTCGCTGGTCACGGTGGCCCATTCGCCGTTTCGCCGCAGGCGGAACGTGACGTTGGGGACGGGTTGGCCCTCACGGCCGGTAGAGCGGGATTCCAACACAGGGTCCGGCATGGCTTGCACTCCTCGAATGGTCAAAAGCGACAAGTCACATGATCGGGGAGGCAGCGTCATAAATCAATTTGTATGATTCAATTGGTGCGATAGTATTAAATTATGCAGATTGCGCGTTTGTCAGTCGAACAGTGAAGGCGTCGGATCGCCGCCGTCGCGCGCAGCCTTGGGCGGCACGGAGCCCGCCGGATACAGCGCGCCGGCACGCACGCCCAGCAAGCGGATCCGCCGGTCGAGCGTCACTCGCTTCAGGCATTCCCCCGCGGCGCGCCGGATCGTCTGCGCGTCCTGCGTCGGGCGTTCGAGCGTCTGGTCGCGCGTCACCGTGTGGAAGTTGTCGAAGCGGAGCTTGAGACCGATCGTCTTGCCGACGTATCCCTTGCGCCGCAGGTCTTCGCTCAAACCCGCGCAAAGGTCGGTAAAAATGCGCGATAGCTGCTCGCGATCGCGCGTCGCCGACAGGTCGTGCGCGAACGTCGTCTCGCGACTGATGGACTTGGGCTCCATGAACGTCACCACCGGCCGCTCGTCCTGCCCGATTGCGGCCGCATGCAGCCATGCGCCGTAGTTGCTGCCGAAGTGTTCGATCAGCAACGCCGGATCGGCCCGCGCCAGTTCACCGATCGTGCGGACGCTGAGCGCCTCCAGTTTGGCGCTCGACTTGGGTCCGATGCCGTTGACCTTGCGCGTGGGTAACGGCCAGATGCGCGCCGGTATGTCCGCGGGGGTGAGCAGCGTCAGGCCGTCCGGCTTGTCCAGTTCCGAGGCGATCTTCGCGAGCAGCTTGTTCGGCGCGATGCCGATAGAGCAGGACAGCCCGGTCGCTGCGCGCACCGCCTCCTTGATGTCCTTCGCGACGTCGCGCGCCCGTCGCCACGCGTCCTGCGCGGGCTCTCGAGCAGAGAGTCCCTTGTGCGGCGAATCGACGCCGGTCAGGTCGATGTAGATCTCGTCGATGCCGCGGTCCTCGATCTGCGGCGCGAGCGTGCGCACTGCCGCCTTGAACAATCGCGAATACTTGCGGTAGGCGTCGAAGTCGGTCGGCAGCAGGATCGTGTCCGGCGCTAGCGCGGCAGCCTTCATCAACCCCATCGCCGAATGGAGCCCGAACGCGCGCGCTTCGTAGCTGGCGGTCATGACGACGCCGCGCCCCGCGTAGTCGCGCAGCGCGGCGAATTCGCGCCGCACGCCGCCGGTCGCGGGATCGGTCGCTTCGGTAGGCTGGTGGCGGCTGCCACCGCCGATGACGACCGGGCGGCCGCGCAACTCCGGATAGCGCAGCAACTCGACGGACGCATAGAAGGCGTCCATGTCGAGATGCGCGATAAGGCGTTGGGGTTCGGACATAATGGGCTGCAAGACCGGTCAGCTTGCGACGTTTACGCCAATCAACGGAAAGCCATGCAAATCTGGGTCGACGCCGACGCCTGTCCCGGCGTGATCAAGGACATCCTTTTCCGCGCCGCGGATCGCGAGCAAGTCTACGTGACGCTGGTCGCCAACAAGCTCCTGCGCGCGCCGCCGTCTCCCTGGATCCGCGCCGTGCAGGTAAGACAAGGTTTGGACGTCGCCGACTCGCACATCGTCGACACCGTCCGTCCGGGCGATCTCGTGGTCACGGCCGACATCCCGCTTGCCGCGGCCGTCGCGGAGAAGGACGCGTTCGCGCTCAATCCGCGCGGCGAGTTCTACAGCCGCGAGAATATCCGCGAGTTGCTGGCGTTGCGCAACTTCATGGACGAACTGCGCAGCTCGGGTGTCGACACCGGCGGGCCGCGACCTTTCAGCCACGCCGATCGCCAGGCTTTCGCCAACCGCCTCGACAAGTTCCTTCAGGCGCGGGCGCGCTAGCGGGCGCTAGCAGCGCGAGAAGGCGGCGACACGTCCGCTGCCGGGAATCGCAAGCAGCGGCGCATAATGCCATTTCGATTCGACTCTTCCGCCATGACGCCAAGAGCCTTTTGTATCGTTCTGTCGGTCG
Organism: uncultured beta proteobacterium; assembly: GCA_963828045.1. Lineage (GTDB taxonomy): Bacteria > Pseudomonadota > Gammaproteobacteria > Burkholderiales > Casimicrobiaceae > VBCG01. Next base: position 1,198,682 of record CAWHCM010000002.1, read on the forward strand.
CCCTCGCGGCCTGCTCCAAGGCGCCGGAACCGGCGCCGCCGGCGCCAGCGTCGACGAAAGCAGCGGCGACTGCGTCCGCGACCGACGACCACGCCATCGCCTGGCAATTGGGCGACGTCGACGCGGTGTTCGCCGCGGCCAAGGCTGATCGCAAGCCTGTCTATCTGTATTGGGGCGCCAAGTGGTGTCCGCCATGCAACCAAGTCAAGACGACGATCTTCAACCGCCAGGATTTCATCGAGCGCTCGCGCCATTTCGTGCCCGTCTACATCGACGGCGACAGCCCGAGCGCGCAGAAGCTGGGCGCGCGCTTCCACGTCAGCGGCTATCCGACGATGATCCTGTTCACCCCCGACGGCAGCGAAATCACGCGCCTTCCCGGCGAGGTCGACGCCGACCAGTACATGCGGGTGCTGGCGATGGGCATGAACGGCGCGCGTCCCGTCAAGGAGACGCTGGGCGCGGCACTCGGCGCCGGCGGTGCGTCGGCCCATCCGCTCACGCCCGACGATTGGCGGATGCTTTCCTTTTACTCGTGGGACACCGACGACGCGCAGCTCGTCGCGAAGAACGATGTCGCCGCCACGCTGCGGCGGCTCGCAAGAGCGTGCCCCGCCAATGAGCGCGAATCGGCGACGAGGCTCGAACTCGAGGCCGTGACGGCGGCGGCCACGGCCAAAGACGCGAAGCTGCGCGACGATGCCGAAGCGACGGCGCTCGTCCACAGTGCGCTGGCCGACCCCAAAGTCGCCCGCGCCAACTTCGACATCCTCACCGGCTACGCGGGCGACATCGCCGGCCACGTGACACTGCCGGCCTCGCCAGCCCGCGCGCAGCTTGTGGCCGAATGGGATGCGGCGCTCGCGCGGCTGATCGGCGACGAAAGCTTGTCCGCGACGGACCGGCTCTCGGCCGTCGCGGCGCAAGTGGAACTGGCCAAGCTTGGGGAAACCAGGCGAACCTTGCCGGCGCCATTCCTGGAGAGAGTGCGCGAGGAGGCCGCGCGCGCCGACCGCGACACGACCGACGCGTACGCGCGGCAGGCGGTGATCAGCGTTGCCGCCGATACGCTCGCGGAAGCCGGCCTCCTGGACGAATCCGACGCGATGCTGAACCGCGAACTCACGCGGTCCCACTCGCCGTATTACTTCATGCTGGGGCTTGCGGACAATGCCAAGAAGCGCGGCGACAAGGCGGCCGCCCTCGACTGGTACGAAAAGGCGTATGCGGCGGCCGATGGTCCGGCAACGCGGCTGCAGTGGGGCGCGGGCTACGTGAACGCGCTCGTCGAACTTGCGCCCGCGGACACGGCACGCATCGAGGCCGCGGCCTCGCACGTGATCGGCGAACTGGATGCCAGCCCGGACACGTTCTTCGGACGTAACCAGCGTGCGCTCGAAAAGATGGGGAAGAGGCTCGCGGCCTGGGAAAAGGGCGGTCAGAACAAGGCGGCCGTGCGGCAGATACGCGTCGCGATGTCCGGCGTGTGCGCGAAATTGCCCGCCGCCGATCCGGCGCGTGCCGCATGCGATGGCGCGCTGCGGCCGTCACCGGTGAAGCGGGCCGGACACGCCTGATCGACCCAGGTTGGGCGGCACTCACGCGAGACACCCATGCACGCGGCAACGCTCGTCGATGCGCTGAAGCGCCTGCTTAGGGCCAAGGGAATAACCTACGCCGTCGTCGCGCAGGGACTCGACATTTCCGAGGCGAGCGTCAAGCGGATGTTCTCGCGGCGCGACTTCACGCTGCAGCGGATGGAAGACGTCTGCCGGATCGCCGGCATCGACTTCGCGGAACTGTCGCGCGCCATCACGGCGGAAGACACCGGCATCGCGCATCTGACCGTCGAGCAGGAGGAGGAAATAGTCTCCGACACGACGCTCATGCTGGTCGCGCTGTGCGCGGTCGGCAACTGGACCGTCGAGCAGATCGTCGAGACGTACGACCTGACGCCGGCCGAGTGCGTCCGGTGCCTGACCCGGCTCGACCGGCGCCGGATCATCGAGCTGCAACCCGGCAACCGCATTCGTCCGCTGATCAGCCGCACGTTCTCCTGGCTGCCCGACGGCCCGATCCAGCGCTACTTTCGTTCGCGGGTCGAAGCCGAATACCTGGGCGGCAAATTCGACCGGCCCGAAGAGCTGTTCCTGTTCGTGAGCGGCATGCTGTCGCGGCAGTCCACGGCGGAACTCATCGTCCGTCTGCGCCGGATCGCGCGCGAATTCGCGGAACTGCACCGCGACGATCTCGCGCTGCCGATCGCCTCGCGCCACGGCACGAGCCTGCTGCTCGCCGTGCGGCCCTGGGAGCCGCGCGCGTTTCGCGCGCTGCGCCGCGATGCCGGGGGCAATCGCTCGCCGGCCGGGCCGCTCGTCTATCCACAGCTGGGAGCACGACCCACCAAGCCTTCGCGCCGCGGCGCGAAATCGTAGCGCCAGCCGGTACCCAGGGTAGCGTTCGCCGCCACCTTAGAAGCGACGGTGGACGGGCGGGCATCGAGCGCAGATTGTCTCCTTCGCGGGCAGCTTGCCCGCATTGAGGAGAGCAACTCCATGTACAGTAAATCCACGCGTGTTGCCGTCGCCGGCTCGATCGCTGCGCTCGCGCTTTCGGGTTGCGTGATGGTTCCCGTTGGCCCCGATGGCGTGCCGGTGTATCCGGCCGTGGCCGCCGTTCCGTACCCTGCCGCTGCTCCGTATCCCGCACATGCGTACGCGACGCCACCGCCTGTCGTCGCCGCCCCGAGCGCGCCTGTCCCCAGTGTGCTGCAGGCGCGCCTCTATCCGTCCAATGAAATCGCCTCCCGCACCGGCATGCTGTCGGGCACCGTCACTAACCTGATGACGGGCAAGGGCCAATTCCAGCTCGACCTGGGCGGCGAATTGTTGTCCGGCGAAGCGACGCGGGTGCCGGGGAACGAACGCGCGGGCATCGCTTCCGCCTACGGCTCGCGCGGCACGTTCATGAACTGTGAATACAAGATGACCACACCCTACCAGGGCACCGGGACATGCCACGTGTCGACGGGCGCCTTGTACCAGGTCCACATCGGCGTTTGACGCCGCGGCGCGAGCCGCAATCGTGGTGGGCAGCGGGCCGGATATCCGGCCCTTTGTCTTTCAGGCCGGCGCGAAAGGCTAACGGCGATGCTTACGAAGCGCCGCCCTTGGTGATGGGGCTCGCATGGTGCGAATACGGGTCGCCGGTGCTGTCGAATAGCGGCCCGCCGACATGCGAGGAATCAAGACCGGCCGGATCGTCCGGCGCCATCGGCGGCATCAGCGTGCGCCTTGGCGCTGCCGTCTTCCGCGTTCTCAACATGCGCGCGCCGCCCCAGACGACGACGAGGGCGACGGCGGCCAGGCCCCACCCCGGCACCTGGCTCCACAATTGCGCAACGCTTTCCATCATGGTCGGTATTCCGTTTCGAAAGGGTGCTCCCGGCCAAGGTTCCCCGGCGCATCTGAAATGTTGCGCCGAAATTATCCGGACGGCGACGAGAATATTCGCAGGCCGCTGTGCGTCGGGATGACGGCAATTTGTCTCGGTCGTCGGCAGCGGGGAACCTCCCATCTCAGCGTAAAATGGAACAAATGAGCAACGCAGCGAAGCCGAAACCGAGACCGACACCCGGGGAGCGACGCCGCAGCGATGCAGTGAACGTCGCGCTGTTCGTCACCCTGGTTTTCGTCGGACTCGCCGCATTCATCTGGGCGAGCGACCGCATCACGCTCGAGGGCGAGCGCACGATCTACACGGTGGCCTGCGAGCGGGGCGTGTGGGACGGACTGCGATGCACCGGCCGGATCAAGCCGGCGGAACGCTACCGGTTTCGCGCCAGCCGGAGCCGCCAGGAGATCGTGTACTGGATCGCGGGCTCCCCCAAGCCTTCGGGCAAGTACACCGATTGCGAGGTCGCCGACCGCGACCGATGGAGCTGCAAGGCGAGTGCCGGCGACCTGCCGACGATCGCCCACGAACTTCACGACGGCAAGCCGGTGCGGCGAACCGCGAGCACGGATCTTCCCTTTCACGCTGTACACAAATGGAAATGGTGGGCGATGGATCTGGGAATTACAGGGTTCAGCAAAGCGGATTTCGCCAGCGCTTCCGGGCTCCCGCCAGCCGACAGAGCGCCCGCCAACACAGGCCCGAAGTGACTGACGCGCCCCCCGACCTGACGGTGCTTTTCGCCGACGTTTGCGGCAGCACGCGTCTCTATGAATCGTTGGGCGACGCCGAGGCGCTCGCGACTATCGGCCGCTGCGTCGCCATCATAAGCGACGTGTGCGCCGGACACGGCGGCCGTGTCGTCAAGACGATCGGCGACGAAGCGATGGCCGTGTTCGCGTCGGCCGACAAGGCCGCAAATGCCGCGGCCGAGATGCAGGCGCGCATCGCCGACGAGCCCCCCGTGGGTGGCGCAAGGCTCGCCATCCGCGTCGGCTTCCACCTGGGCCCGGCGATCGAGGCCGCCGACGGCGATGTCTTCGGCGATTCGGTCAATGTCGCGGCGCGGATGGTGGCGCTGGCCAAGCGCGAGCAGATCATCACATCGTCGCATACCGCCGACGCGCTGCCGCCGTGGCTGCGCACGCGGATGCGCGAAGTGGACACGCTGACGGTGAAGGGCAAGTCCAGGGACATCGGCATCTTCGAGCTTCTCTGGCAGGACGAGGAGGCCGACCTCACCGCGATGGCCTCGCGCTGGAAGCCGCTGCCGGCGCGCATCGTGCTGCGCCATGGCGACAAGGAGATCGTGCTCGACGAGAACGCGACCACGATCACGCTGGGCCGCGACGCGCAGAACGACATCGTCATCGCCGACCGCAAGGCGTCGCGACTGCACGCGCGGGTGGAGCGCCGCCGCGACAAGTTCGTCATCGTCGACCAGAGCTCGAACGGCACGTTCGTCACCGTCGACGGCGAGCCCGAAATCATGCTGCGGCGCGAGGAGCTGATGCTGCGCGGTCGCGGCCGCGTCGCCTTCGGCCATGCCCACCTCGACGACTCGACGGAGTTTCTCGCGTTCTCCTGCGTGGACTAGTGGACGAAACCTCCTTCGCTGCCGATCTCGTCCGCGACGTGGCGCGCCGCCGCACGTTCGCGATCATCTCGCACCCGGACGCGGGAAAGACGACGCTCACCGAAAAGCTCCTGCTGTTCGGCGGCGCCATCCAGATGGCCGGCACCGTCAAGGCGCGCAAGAGTTCGCGCCACGCGACGTCGGACTGGATGGAGGTCGAGAAGCAGCGCGGGATCTCGGTGACCAGCTCGGTGATGCAGTTCGACTACGCCGGCCACACGATCAACCTCCTCGACACGCCGGGCCACCAGGACTTCTCCGAGGACACGTACCGCGTGCTGACGGCCGTCGATGCCGCCGTGATGGTGATCGACGCCGCAAAAGGCGTCGAGGAGCAGACGATCAAGCTCCTGAACGTCTGCCGTCTGCGCAACACGCCGATCATCACGTTCGTGAACAAGATGGACCGCGAGGTGCGCGAGCCCGTCGCGCTGCTCGAGGAGATCGAATCGGTGCTGAAGATCGATTGCGCGCCGGTCAGCTGGCCGATCGGCATGGGCAAGGCGTTTCGCGGCGTGTTCGACCTGCTGCGCGACCGTCTCGTCCGATTTACGCCGGGCGAGGAACGGCGCGGCGCTGCCGAGGACAACGAACTGATCGAGGGCATCGCCAATCCCCGACTCGATGCGCTGTTCCCGCACGAAATGGCGGGGGTGCGCCACGATGTCGACCTCATCCGCGGCGCGAGTTCGCCGTTCGACTTGGACGAGTTCCTGGCGGGCCGCCAGACGCCGGTGTTCTTCGGCTCCGGCATCAACAACTTCGGCGTGCAGGAAATCCTCCAGGCGCTCGTCGACTGGGCGCCGCCGCCACAGCCGCGCGACGGCGGCACGCGCATCGTGCAGCCGGCTGAAAGCAAGTTCACCGGCTTCGTGTTCAAGATCCAGGCGAACATGGACCCGAAGCATCGCGACCGCATCGCCTTCTTCCGCGTATGTTCCGGCCGTTACACGCCGGCGATGAAGGTGCAGCATCAGCGCATCGGCCGCGAGATGAAACTGGGCAACGTGATGACGTTCATGGCCAACGAGCGCGTCGCGAGCCAGGATGCGGTGGCCGGCGACATCATCGGCATCCACAACCATGGCCAGCTGCAGATCGGCGACACGCTCACCGAGGGCGAGGCGCTCGGCTTCAAGGGCATTCCGTATTTCGCGCCGGAGATGTTCCGCGTCGCGCGCGCGCGCGACCCGTTCAAGGCAAAGCAGTTGCAAAAAGGCCTGCAGCAGCTAGGCGAAGAAGGCGCGATCCAGGTCTTTGAAACCGTGTCGAGCAATACGCTGTTGCTGGGCGCGGTCGGACAGCTGCAATTCGAGGTGGTCGCGGCGCGCCTCGCGAGCGAATACAAGGTCGATGCGATCTACGACGACGCGGGGATCGCGACCGCGCGCTGGCTCACCTATCCCGACGAGACGACGCGGCGCGATTTCGAGCGCGACCGCGCGGCCTCGCTGGCGACCGACGTCGACGACAATCCGGTGTATCTCGCCACCAACCGGTTCAACCTGCAGGCGGCGATGGAGCGCTGGCCGAAGGTCGGCTTCCACACGACGCGCGAACACGGGCAGCGGCTCGCGCACGCATAGCGCCATTCAGGACCCGCCGTGGCTCCGAACAGTGCCGACGTCGCCGCCGGATTCGACCTGGCGAAGCTCCCGCCGGAGTTCTTCTCGGATCCGTACCCGTGCTACCACGCGCTGCGCGAACACGCGCCGGTCAAGCAGATGCCGGACGGCTCGTGGTTCCTGACGCGCTACGACGACATCCTTCCCGTCTATCGCGATGCGAAGGCGTTCAGTTCGGACAAGAAGAAGGAGTTCGGACCCAAGTACGGGCCCTCACCGCTGCTCGAGCACCACACGACGAGTCTCGTCTTCAACGATCCACCGCTGCATACGCGCGTGCGGCGGGCGATCCTGGGCGCGCTTTCGCAGCGGCACATCGCCGCGATGGAGCCTGGACTGGTCACGCTCGTCGACGGTCTGCTCGACGCGATGGCGGACAGGCGCGACGTCGACTTGATCGAGGACTTCGCGGCATCGATTCCGATCGAAATCATCGGCAACCTGCTGGGCGTGCCCAGGACCGAGCGCGGGCCGCTTCGCGGATGGTCGCTCGCGATCCTGGGCGCGCTCGAGCCGGTCCTCACGCCCGAGCGCGCGGCATCGGGCAACGCCGCCGTGCGCGAGATGCTCTCCTACCTCGCCACCCTGGTGGACGAGCGCCGCGCCCACCTGCGCGATCCCGACACCGACGTGCTGACGCGGCTGATCCTTGGCGAAGGGGGAAACGACGGAACCGACAGCGACCGCCTCACCGAAAACGAGCTGCTGCACCAATGCATCTTCCTGCTCAATGCGGGGCACGAGACGACGACCAACCTCATCGGCAACGCCCTGCACGCCCTCACCGAATGGGAAGGCGAGAAGGCGCGCCTTATCGCGAACCTCGCCGAGCCGGTCGTGGTCAAGTCGGCGGTCGAGGAATTCCTGCGCTTCGAGAGTTCCAATCAGCTCGGCAACCGGATCTCGACGCAGGAAGTCGTAGTCGGCGGCGTGACGCTGCCGGCAGACTCGCGGGTCACGATGTGCATCGGCGCGGCGAACCGCGACCCGGCACAATTTCCGGATCCGGACCGCCTCGACATCACGCGCGAGCCCAACCGCCACATTGCGTTCGGCTTCGGCATCCACACGTGCGCCGGAATGAACCTGGCGCGGCTCGAGGCGCGCGTGGCGCTGGGGAAGTTCCTCGCGCGCTTTCCCGACTATGCGTTGTCGGCCGAACCCACGCGCGGCGGTCGAGCGCGATTTCGCGGCTTCCTGCATCTGCCCGCTCGCGTGGGCTGACGGCGCCCGGGAGGCCGCCCGCGTTTCACGTGGCCACCTGCTTCCCGTGCGTCACTTCGCCATCGCCCTGCGGCGCGCCGCGACGTCGATGTCGAGGTACTTCCAATACGGCTGGAAGATGAACGAGTTGAATCCCTGCACCCAGGGCTGGACGTAGTTCGTTTCGAGGCGAAACACCGCCGGCAGGATCGGGACGTACGTCTGTGCGAGATCCGACATCCGGCGCGCCGCCGCCATCTGACCCGCGGGCTCCGCACTGCCCAGGAATTGCACGAAGGCGGTGTCGTATTCGGCAAGCTTGAATCGCGTGAAGTTGATCGAGTGCGGCGACTTTCCCCACAACTGGCTCAACTGTGCATACCCTGACGCACTTCCGCCATAGCCGCCGAAGTACATCTGGAACTTGCCGGCGATCAATTCCTTGATCGCGTCCTGGAACGGCGTGATATGGAAGTCGACGCGCAGGCCGACGGCGTCCATGTCGCGCTTGACGAGCGTCTGTATCTCGCGGGAGATGCCGCCCGAACGCAGCGTGAAGTTGATCGTCAGCGGCTTGCCGTCCGGCGCCTTGCGAAAGCCGCCCGCATCGCGCTTGTCGTAGCCGAAGCGGTCGAGCAGCCGCTTCGCAGCCTCCTTGTCGTAGAGGGGCTTTGCCGGAAGCGACGGGTCGTGGCCGCCCACGCCAGGCGGCACGATCTGGTTGGCGGCCCTCGCCTGTCCCGCGTAGACGACGTCCACGAGCGTCTGCGTGTCCATCGCGAGCGCGATCGCGCGGCGCAGCGCGACGCGCTCGTTGCTCATGCCGCCGATCGCCGGGTCGTCGACATTGAAATAGATGGAGAAGAGATAAGGCTCGAAGAATACGTGCCGCGTGATGCCGCGCGCCGCGTATTGGGGCTTCAGGTTGCCGTTGGCGAGCAGGCGGGTCGCGGGCTCGCCGCGGACGACGACGTAGTCGAGTCCGCCGCGTTCCAATTCCAGCAGCAGCGTGACGTCTTCCGGGATGATGTTGATCTCGACGACGCCCACCTGCGGCAGCGTCTTGCCTTGCATGCTGCGCTCAAGCGCCGCGTGCGCCGGATCGCTGCTTTCGGGAAAGCGGATGGCGCGATAGCCGGGGTTGGCCTCGAGCACGATGCGCGACCCTTGCTTCCATTCGCGCAGTCGGTATGGACCCGTTCCCACGGGACGCGCGCGAATGTCGCCGCCCGCGGCCTCGACGACCTCGCGCGCGACGGCGCCGCGAATGATGTTGTCGTAGATCACCGGGTAGTTGGGCTCGTTCAGCCGCAGCTGCAGCGTGTAACGGTCGAGCGCGCGCAGACCTTCGATCGGCGTGTCGTAATCGAACTTCGCACCCGGTCGCGACGCGGCGTCGACGGCGGCCCGCGCGCCGACGACCAGGTCGGTAAACACCGGATTGCCGCCGCGGCGCAGGTTGGGGTCGATCCAGCGCTTCAGCGAATAGACGTAATCGCCGGCGACGAGCTCGCGCGGCTTGCCCCCGAACGCCGGATCGTCGGTGAAATGGATGCCCGGCTTGATGCGGATCGTCCAGGTCTTGCCGTCGTCGGTGATGGCGGGTAGCGCGGCCGCGGTGTTGGGGTAGAGCTTAGGCGGCGACGCCAGGTAGTCGTACTCGTACATGCCCTCGAAGATCGCCGTGAACACGTCATACGACGGTACGTCGTTGAATTGCTGCGGGTCGAACGTGTCGATGTCGGGCGAGGCTACGCGCAGTACCTTGCCCGGGTCCGCCGCGCCGGCCGCGCAGCTCAGCGCAACCAGCGCGAAAAAGAGCAAACGCTTAGGCATCACGGGCCGTTCTGCCTCCGCTTGGCGAGGTCGATGTCGAGATACTTCCAGTAGCTCTGGAACACCGGCGCGCTGAAGCCTTGCACCCATGGTTGCACGTAGTTGTTTTCGAGACGGAAGATCGCCGGAAGTATCGGCATGTAGTTTCTTGCCAGCTCGGACATCCGGCGTGCCGCGACGACCTGGCCGTCCACAGTCGGGCTGCGCAGGTATTGCTCCATCGCGGCGTCGTATTCCTTCAGCTTGAAGCGCGTCGTGTTGACCGTCGACGGCTCCGGGCTGTAGAGCTCGAACAATTCGGAGTAGCCCGACACCGTGCCGCCGTAGCCGCCGCTATAGATCTGGAATTTTCCGGCCTCGAGTTCCTTGACGTAATCCTGGAATGGCACTTCGCGGAATTCGAAGCGCAGCCCGATGGCGTCCATGTTTCTCCGCCACAGCGTCTGGATTTCGCGTGATACGCCGCCAGTCGCCAGCATCATCGATAGCGTCAGCGGCTTGCCGCCAGGGGCCATCCGATAGCCGTCGCGATCGCGCTTGTCGTAGCCGAAGCGGTCGAGCAGCGCGTTGGCAGTCGCGGGATCGGGGCGCCCCGCTGGCGGCAGCGCGGCATCATGGCCCGCGGCGCGCGGTGGCACCAGCTGATTCGCGACGATCGCCTGCCCGGCGTAGACGACATCCACCAGCCGGTACCGGTCGTACGACTGCGCTATTGCGCGGCGCAACGCGACGCGGTCGTTGCCCATGCCGCCCAGCACCGGATCCTGCATGTTGAAGTAGATGGCGAACAGGAACGGCTCCGGAAAGACATGCCGCGTGACGCCGCGCGAGACGTACTCGGGCTTCAACTTGCCGTCCGCCAGCAGACGGCTGGCGATGGTGCCGCGCAGATCGATGAAGTCGAGGCGCCCCCGGTCGAATTCCAGGAGCCGCGTGACGGGCTCCTCGATCACGTTCAATTCGATCACGCCGATCTGCGGCAGCGCCTTGCCCTGCATGCTGCGCACCAGCGCCGCCTGTGCGGGATCGCTGCTCGCGGGAAACTGGAGCGGCCGGTAGCCTGGATTCGCCTCCAGGATGACGCGCGATCCGCGCTTCCATTCCTTCAACCGGAAGGGCCCCGTGCCGACGGCCCGGTCGCGGATGTCGCCGTGCGCGGCATCGACCACTTCGCGGGCGACGGCAAAGGTCTGCAGCGTGTCCTCGATGATCGGGTAGTTGGGCTGAGTGAGCTTGAGTTGCAGCGTGTAGCGATCGAGCGCGCGCAGCCCTTCGATCGGACGATCGTAGTCGAAAGCCGCTCCGGGCCGGCTCGCGGCGTCCACCACCGCACGCGCGCCGACGATGAGGTCCGTCGTGATCGGCGCGCCGCCGCGCCGCAGCGTGGGATCCAGCCAGCGCTTGATGCTATACACGTAATCGGCCGCGACGAGTTCACGCTTCCTGCCCTTGAAGGCGGGGTCGTCGGTGAAGTAGATGCCAGGCTTGACCTTGATGGTCCAGGTTTTGCCGTCATCGGTAATTTCAGGCAGCGCCACCGCGGTCACCGGCGCAAGCTTCGGCACCGTGGACAGATAGTCGACTTCGTACAGCCCCTCGAATATGGCGCAAAGGACCTTGAACGAGGGCTCGTCGTTATATTGCTGTGGGTCCAGCGTCTCGATGTCGTTCGTTGCGAGCCGCAGCACCTTTTCGGGATTTGCCGCGCCTGCGGTGCACGTGAACGAAACCAGCGCGCAGGCCAGCAAGCGCACTACGGCTCCGGCAATTCGCTTGTGCACGGCACCCCCCTCAAGTGGCCAACGGCGCGCCGATTATGCACTAGCGACACGCGCGAAAGCGGCCGGGAACGGCGGCAGCCGTGGAGTCAATCCGCTATCATTGCCCATCGGCGCCTGCTACGGACGCGCCTGCCCCGCAACAACCAGGAGGAAACATGAAACAGGCATTCGTCGGCCGTGCACTGCTGTGCGCGTTGCTCGCGCTTGGCGGCACTGCCGCCGCTCAGGTGAAGGTCGGTGTGATCGTTTCGGCCACCGGCCCCGCGGCATCGCTCGGCATTCCGGAAAAGAACACCGTCGGCCTGTGCTCCAAATCCATGGGCGGCAAGACGGTCGAATACATCCTGCTGGACGAGGCGTCGGACACGACCACCGCCGTGCAGAACGCCAAGAAGGTGATCGGCGAGGACAAGGTGGACGCGATCATCGGCACGACGACGACGCCGACCACGCTGGCGATCCTCGACGTGATCGCCGACGGCGAGACGCCGACGATTTCGCTCGCGTCGTCCATCCGCATCATCGAACCGATGGACTTGAAGCGCGCCTGGATGTTCAAGACGCCGCAGACCGACGTGATGATGGCCGGCGCCATTCTCGAGCACATGGTGAAGAACGGAGTGAAAACGATCGGCTATGTCGGATTCAACGACGCGCTGGGCGAGGCGTTCTTCGCCGAGATCGACAAGGCCGCGAAGGCGCGCAACATTCCGCTGGTCGCCAACGAGCGCTTCGCGCCCAAGGACACGAGCGTGGTCGGACAGGCGCTGAAGCTGCAGGCGGCCAAGCCCGACGCCATCGTGATCGGCGCATCGGGCACGCCGGCGGCGCTCCCCGCGCGCACGCTGGTCGAACAGGGCTACAAGGGCAAGCTTTACTTCAACCACGGCGTCGCCAACAACGATTTCCTGCGCGTCGGCGGCAAGGACGTTGACGGCGCCTTCGTGCCGACCAGCCCGGTGATCGTCGCGGCCCAGCTGCCCGACAGCCATCCGGCGAAGAAGCAGGCGCTGGAATACATCAAGGTCTACGAGGCGGCGTTCGGGCCGGGCAGCGTGTCGGCGTTCGGGTCCTACACGTGGGACGCGTGCCTCGAACTCGCCAACGCGATTCCGCAAGCACTGAAAGTCGCACAGCCCGGCTCGAAGGAATTCCGGCGCGCGCTGCGCGACGCGCTCGAGTCGACGAAGGACTTGAACGTCACCAATGGCGTCGTGAACATGAGCAAGACCGATCACCTGGGGCTGGATGCGCGGGCGCGCGTCATGGTGCAGATCAAGAACGGCAAATGGGTTCTGCAGAACTGAGGCAGAACTGAAGCCCGAACCGACGAGGTCGATGCCATGGCGAACGCACATCATGTGATCGGGACCGGTCCGCACAAGGTCATCGCGCTGCACGGCTGGTTTGCCGACCGGCATGGCTTCGCGCCGATGGAGAAGGTGCTGACGGCCGGCGAATTCTCCTACGCCTTCATGGACTGTCGGGGCTACGGCGGCATGAAGGGCGCCAGCGGCGATTTCACGATGGACGAGATCGCCGCGGACACGCTGGCGCTCTCCGATGCGCTGGGATGGCGCGAGTTCAGCCTGCTCGGCCACTCGATGGGCGGCAAAGCGATCCAGCGCGTGCTTACGCGCGCGCCGTCCCGCGTGAAGAAACTGGTGGCACTGACGCCCGTCCCGGCGTCGAGCGTTCCCTTCGACGAACAGGGCTGGGCGCTCTTCGATGGCGCGGCGGAGAATCCGGCGAAGCGCTACGGCATCATCGACTTCACCACCGGCAACCGGCTGTCGAAAACCTGGATCGACGGGATGGTCGCGTATTCGCTCGAATGTTCGACGCGCGCCGCGTTTGCCGCGTACCTCGTGGCCTGGGCGAAAACCGACTTCAGCGCGGACGTGAAGGGACTGACGCATCCGGTGCACGTGATCGTCGGCGCCCATGATCCGGCGCTCACCGCGGACGTGATGAAGGGGACGTATCTCGCCTGGTATCCGAACGCGCGGATGGAGGTAATGGACAACGCCGGCCACTACCCGATGCACGAAACGCCGGTGGCGCTCGCGACTTCCATCGAGAAATTCCTGCGCGGCTAGTTCACGGAACGACAGCGGCCCCGACAGGACCGCGCGTCGTCAGCCGCGTGGCGCGACACCCACCGGCGGTGGCGTGTTGGGCGGCGGATAGTTCGCAGCCGGCGCGCTCTCTTGGGCGGCCGGCGCCGGATAGTTGGGCGGCGGATAGGTGACGGTCCGGCGCGAAACGACCTGACCGGGCACCTGGTTGCCGTGCGCATACATGCATTGCATGTAGGCCATGTCGTAGGCTCGCTGCATTTGCCACGATGAGCCGTACGCCACATTGCTCCCCGCCGCGCTGCCGAACAGCAACCCCGTGCCCGCGCCGATCGCCGCGCCTTGTCCCGCCTGCCCGGTCGCCGACCCAATGATGGCGCCGGCCGCCGCGCCCAGTGCCGTGCCCACCGCGGCATTGGCCGCGGCATTGTTGGCGGCGGCCACTCCGGCCGGCGCGACGACGTTCTGCGCGTATTGCTGGCACGCGATGCCGTCATCCTGGAACTGCGCGAAGTTCTTCTGCGACCCGGGCAGGACCATGACCGTCGGTCCGGTGGGAACCGTCACGCAACCGCCCAGCACGAGGGCGACCGCGACGGGCAATGGGAGCCAGCGCTTGTTCATTGTGTTTTCCAAGGATTTGTCTACTGCACCAGACGCGGCGCGGTGCCCGGATTGGCTTGCGGCACGACCTGCATCCACGTCTGGTTGCAATTCTTCACGTACGGATAGTAGCCGGCCGGATTAACACAGTAATACCAATAGTTGTTGGCCGCAGGCGCTTGCGCGGGCGCAACATAGGCCGTCGCAGGATCCTCCTGCACGTAGACCGGCGCAGCAACAGCGCCATAGCCGTAGCCCGGATACGCGCCGTAGCCATAGCCATACCCGTAATCGTACGGATAGCCCCAGCCGGCCGCATAGGCGTAGGGCCAAGCGCCCCACCATCCCGGGCCGCCCCAATAGACGCCGAATCCGGGACCCCAATAGCCACCCCGCCAGCCGTAGTAGCCGCGATAACCGCCGTAATAGCCACCGTGCCAGCCGCCACCACTGCCGCCATGCCAGCTGCCGCCGCCACTGCCGCCATGCCAGCCGCCGCCACCGCTGCCGCCGTGCCAGCCGCCGCCGCCCGAACCGCCGCTCCAGCCGCCGCCTCCATGAGAGCCGCCGCCACCGCCACGCTGGGCCATCGCGGCTCCGCTCAACATCGTTGCCGCGGCCAGCGCGACAAATGTAACCAATAATTTCTTCATGACCGTCTCTCCCGCAACTCGTGCTGCTTCGACTCCGACGTCATACCCGAGTTCATCCGTTCGCGGCACGTGAACGATTCGGGCTTGCAGCAGCACCAGTACACATTAACGCTTGAGCCGTCCTGGTGGAATACACGGTATTGCGACCCGTTTGCTGCGTCGCAATGGGAATTCTCCTCTCAGCGGGATCGCTTGCATTGACGTGGCGCAAGCGTCCATCGTCTTTGCCGGCGTAGGATGGCTCGAGAGTCGATGTCAGACATCGAAGCCGCCTGTGCGACGCAAATCGCGCGACGCGTCACCGGTCAACATCTGCACGAACCGTCGGGCGATGACGGGCTGCCGCGCAGTGGCCGAGACTGCCGCCGAATAGACTGTCGCCAGTTCGAACTCCGCCGGCAGCGGCCCGACGAGGACGACACCCGGCGTGTAATTGATTTCCGTGATCTGGGTGCAACCAAGCGAGCCCGGTCCCCGCGATTGCGCGAGTTCGTGCATCGCGACGGCGCCGCTCGGATATTCGTGCAGGCGCGCGCCAACGGCATCGTGGACGCCCAGTTCGCGCAGCACTCTCGCGACGTGCGCGCCCGCCGTCGATCGTTGCACGTCGGGCACGAACAGTCCCGTCGCCGCCAGCAGGCTCTGGCGCAGCGAGTCGCGATCGCCGATCGCGGGACGGGGCTCTCCCCCACGCGCAGCGATGCCCGTGCGCACGCGTCCGAGCGGCGCAATCGTGTCGAGGACGACATGGCCTTCGCGCGCGAGCGCATCCAGCATCGCAGCCGTGAGAACGAGCACGTCGCAACGCGCGCCCGACAGAAGCTTGTCCCTGATCGCGCCGACGGCGCCGAAGTCGGCGCGCGCCGTCGCGCCTCTCGCCGTCTTCAGCGCGGGTGCCAGCGCCGTCACCACGCCCTTGGCGGCGCCGGCACTCAAGACATGCAACTCCGTCACCTGAGGCACCTTCGTCCGTCGCAACCGCTCTTTCAGCGCACGACGGGCATCATTGGTCGGGCTTGGCGCCGGATATCTTCACGACGCGCTCCCACTTGACGATGTCGTCGGCCACATAGCGGCTGAATTCCTCCGGCGTCATCATCATCGCGACCGCGCCCTGGTTCGCCCATTCGTCGCGCACGTCGTGGCGCGTGACGATCTTCTGGATTTCCGCGTTCAGCCGGCTGACGATCGCAGGCGGCGTGCCCTTGGGCGCCATGAGGCCCAGCCAGATCACCGCCTCGTAGCCTGGCACGCCGGCCGCCGCCATCGTCGGCACGTTCGGAAGCACGGTGGAGCGCGTCGTGCCGGTCGTCGCAAGCGGCCGGACCTTGCCGGCCTTCGCGTAC
Organism: uncultured beta proteobacterium; assembly: GCA_963828045.1. Taxonomy (GTDB): domain Bacteria; phylum Pseudomonadota; class Gammaproteobacteria; order Burkholderiales; family Casimicrobiaceae; genus VBCG01. Next base: position 1,214,896 of record CAWHCM010000002.1, read on the forward strand.
TCGTTCATCGTCGTGACGGCATCGAACATCATCTCGACCTGTCCGCCGAGCACGCCGGTGCGCGCGCCTGAACTGCCCTTGTACGGAATGTGGACGATATCCACGCCGGCCATCGTCTTGAACAATTCGCCGGCCATGTGGTACGGCGTCCCCGGGCCCGACGACGCATAGTTGAGCTTGCCGGGAGATGCCTTGGCGAGGCGGATCAGGTCGGCCAACGAATTGGCCGGGACCGACGGGTGCACGACGAGAACCAGATCCGAATAGTTGATCGGCGACACGGGTACAAAGTCGCGTAGCAGCGAATACGGCTTGTTGGGGATCAACGACTCGTTCACCGTTTGCGCATTGGACATGAGCAGCAGCGTGTAGCCATCCGGCGGGCTCTTGGCCACGGCGTCGGTCCCGGTGATCGATCCGGCGCCCGGCCGATCCTCGACGACGAACGGCTGGCCCATTGCGTCCTGCAACCGCTGCGCGAGGAAGCGTGCGTAGACGTCGGCGGGGCCGCCGGCGGCGAACGGCACGAGGATCTTCACGGGGCGGGCCGGATACTCCTGCGACCACGAAGGCGCTGCGGCAAGCGCCAGCAGCGCGAATGCGATGTTCGTCAACACGCGGCGCGACATTGCCTGGGTCCTCCGGTGGCGGAAGTTGAACGTAGCATGCGAATCTACCTCAATCGGGCCGTATGCTGTAATACCGCTGCATCAACCCGGCCAACACGCCGAAGGGTTGCGCCCGCGGCGCGCGCCCCAATCTACACGCCATGCCTCCCGTCACCACCGCCCTCATCGTCGCCAACGTCGCGATCTTCCTGCTGTTCTCGGGGAGCGGCGACCTGCTGACCTCGCTCGCGCTGTGGCCGTTCGGCGCCGCGCAAGTCACGGGCGTGGGTTTCGCGCCGTGGCAACTCGTTACCTACGCGTTCCTGCACGGCAGCGTCCTGCACCTCTTCTTCAACATGTTCGCGCTGTACATGTTCGGCACCGCGATCGAGCTGGTGTTCGGGCCCCGCCGCTATCTCGCGTATTACCTGGTCTGCGTGGTCTCGGCCGGGCTGACGCAGCTGCTTGTCGCTTCGATGACCGGCGAGTTCTATCCAACCGTCGGCGCATCCGGCGGCGTCTTCGGCCTTCTGCTCGCCTACGCGCTCTACTTCCCGAACAACCGCGTGATGCTGCTGTTTCCGCCCATTCCGATGCCGGCGCGGGTATTCGTCCTGCTCTACGCGGCGCTCGAATTGGTGATGGGGGTGACCGGCGCGCAATCCGGCGTCGCGCATTTCGCGCACTTGGGCGGCATGGTCGGCGGCTACCTGATGCTCCGCTACTGGCGCGGCGCGGGGCCGACGTGGCGGCGCAGGTTCTAGGCGCGGGTCCGGTTGCTCGCTGAGCGCCGTCCGGGCTTCGTCCCAAGCGCCAGCGCCCATTCCGGCGCGAAGAAGCGTTCCGAGAGGAATTCGGTGAATGCGCGCACCTTTGCCGACAGGTGCCGCCGGCTCGGATACACGACGTAGATCGGCGACGGCGGCGACGTGTATTCGCGCAGCAGCGGCTTCAATCGCCCGGCCCGCAGTTCCGGTCCAACCATGAAGTCCGGCTCGTAGGCGATCCCCATGCCCTCGGCGGCCAGCGCCGTCAGGAAGCGGCCGTTGTTGGCGTGCACCGGGCCGGTGACGCGCACGTTGCGGTCCGTCCCGTCGCGGTCGCGGAAGAGCCATACGTTCTTCTGCGGCATGTATTCGTAGACAAGGCACGCGTGCGCGGCAAGATCCGCGGGGGTGCGAGGCTCGCCGTGTTGCGCGAGGTAGCCCGGCGCCGCACAGCACACGAGCCGCATCTCGCCCACCTTGCGCCCGACCAAATTCTGGCTGCCGATGGCGCCGATGCGCACGGCGACGTCGAAGCCTTCGTCCACGAGATCGACCGCGCGGTCGGACAGTTCGACGTCGAAGCGCATCAATGGATAGCGCGTAATGAACTCGGCGATCGCCGGCGCCAAGTGTCGCGAGCCGAACGTGATCGACGCGGTGAGGCGCAACGTCCCGCGGGGCTGGATCGTCGCCGCGCTGGCGGATTCCTCCGCTTCCTCGAGGTCGGCCAGCAACTGCACGCAACGCTCATGGAACACCCGGCCGCTTTCGGTCAGCGACAGCCGCCGCGTCGTGCGATTGAGCAGCCGCGCATCGAGGTGCGCTTCCAGTTCGGACACGTGGCGCGACACCGACGAGACCGACACGTCGAGGCGCTGCGCCGCGCGCGCGAAGCTTCCCGTCTCGACGACTTTGACGAACGCGGTGAGGGCAAGGAAGCGGTCCATGCGCAGTTATTATTGCATAATGCGCAATAGTCTGTCGCCTGCAGCGTGGTTTATCTCGCTGCGAACAAGGTTCACCATTGTCGGCGTGTGCTGCAGCAACGACGTGTGATGACGGAGGCGCCGCCACAGCCGTCCGTTCCCCTTCGATTTGACAGGAGATTTCGCATGAAGCTCTATTACTCGCCCGGCGCCTGCTCGCTCGCGCCGCACATCGCCCTCACCGAGGCCGGTCTCGATTACGAGGCCGTCAAGGTCGACCTGCGCAAGCACCAGCTTGCCGACGGCACCGACTACTACACGATCAACCCCAAGGGCTACGTGCCGTTGCTCGAACTGAATGACGGACAGCGCCTGTCCGAGGTCGCCGTGATCCTCCAGTACATCGCCGACCAGAAACCCGGCGCGCTGGCGCCTGCGTACGGCACGCTCGCGCGCTATCGCGTGATGGAGTGGCTCAATTTCATCGGCACGGAAATCCACAAGCAGTTCGGACCGCTCTGGTATCCGGACACGCCCGACGCCACGAAGGAGAAGCAGCGCGCCGCACTCGCCAAGCGCTTCGACTACGTTGCGAAGACGCTGTCCACGCAGCCGTACCTGACGGGGGACACGTTCGGGATCGCCGACGCCTACCTCTTCACAGTGGTCAACTGGTCGGCTACGCTCAAGATCGACCTGTCGCCGTGGCCTTCGCTGCAACAATTCCAGGCGCGGGTCGCAGCACGGCCGCAAGTACACGCGACGCTGGTGGCCGAGGGCCTGGCCAAGCCGGTCGCCGTTGCCGCCTGATGCGGTTGCGCCCATCGCATCCTGCGCCCGGAATCCGCCGGCGCGCGGGATGCCGCAGGTGCCTCGATAGGACATGGATCCATGAATAACCGGATGCCGACGTTGTTTCTCTCGCACGGGTCGCCGATGTATGCATTGGAGCCCGGTGCGGCAGGGCGCGCGTGGACGAAGCTCGGACGCTCGCTGCCCAAGCCGCGCGCGGTGCTGATGGTGTCCGCGCATTGGGAAACGTCCGTCCCGATGCTCTCCGGCAACGCGCAGCCGGAAACGATCCATGACTTCGGCGGCTTCCCGCCCGAGCTCTATCGCGTCACCTATCCGGCGCGCGGCATGCCCGAGCTTGCGGCGCAGTCCGTAGCGCTGCTCAAGTCCGCCGGAATAGCCGCCGGCGTGGACGGCTGCCGCGGCCTCGACCACGGCGCGTGGGTGCCGCTGCGCTGGATGTATCCGGAGGCCGACGTCCCCGTCGTGCAGCTTTCCGTGCAGCCCCAATTGGGCCCCACGCATCATGTCCGGCTGGGCCGAGCGCTCGCGCCGCTGGCGGACGATGGCGTGCTGATCATCGGGTCGGGCCACACGACGCACAACCTGCGCGACTGGGTCGCCAATTCGCGCAAGCCCGAACCGCTAGCCTACGCGCGCGCGTTTTCGGCGTGGCTCGCGGCGACGCTCGACGCGCACGACACCGACGCGCTGGAGGCCTACCGCGAACTCGCGCCGGAAGCTTCGCGCGCGCACCCGAGCGAGGAGCATTTCCTTCCGCTGTTCGTCGCGTATGGCGCGGCCGGCGACGATGCGCGGCCGGATCGCGTTTTCGAGGGCTTCGAGAACGGCGCGCTGGCGATGGACTCGTACCTGTTCGGGCCCGTGGACGCGCCGGCACACGCGTAGATCTTCAAGCGGGCGCAACGGCGGGGAGTCCTCTAAAATCCAGGGTTTCGTGGAAACCACCAAGGATTGCCCATGCCTGCCGACCCCCGCCCCCCGGAAGCGACGATGGATGCCGCGTCGCTGTATCGCGAAGAGATCATCACGGACCGCAAGATCGGCACCATTCGCCTCATGGTGCCGGTCAAGTCCGACGGGTCGCCCGACCCGTCCCGCACGACCATCTATACGGGCGATGCGCAGATCATGACCAACATGGGCGCGCTGCCGGTGAGCTTCGACATCGAGGCCAAGGATCTTGCGGAAGCGGTCGCCCGGTATGGCGAGGCCGCGAAGGCGGGCATCGAGCGCACGATGCGCGAGCTGCAGGAATTGCGGCGCCAGCAATCGTCGGGTTTGATCGTGCCGCCCGCCGGCGCCGCGAGCGCCTTGACGGGCGGCGGCTTTCCCGGCGGCGGCAAGATCCAGATGCCATAGCGCGATCGGCGCATGACCACCACCGGTGTCGCGCGAGCGCCTCGGGCCATCTTCCTAGACGCGCCCGAGGCGCCGCCTGAATAGTCGACGCGTCCCTAGGCCAAACGACCGATGGCGCGGGTCTGCGCCGAAGGCGACCATCCGTATGCATTTCCATGCGAACGGAGGACCCATGACCCACCTGCTCGACCCGGCGCAAATCCGCGACGATTCGCACTATTGCGCGGCGCTCGATGAACTCGAGGACCTGATGCTGGCCGATCCGGGCACGCCGGCAGGCCGGCGCTTCGACGAACTGGTCCGGCTGATCGAAGAGTACGAGATGCGCCGCGACGGCTACGACCTCGACCGCATGAAGCGCGCGCTGGCGGGTGGCGGTTAGTTTTCCGGCACGCGGTACTTGGCGTAGCCCTTGGCGCGGAGCTTGCACGCGGGGCAATCGCCGCAGCCGTATCCCCAGGCATGCCGGTGCGTGCGATCGCCCAGGTAGCACGTGTGCGTGTGCTCGATGATCAGCTCGACGAAGCCCGCACCGATCAACGACTCGGCAAGCCGCCACGTCGCCGCCTTGTCGATCCACATGAGCGGTGTCTCGATGACGAACCGCTGGTCCATCCCCAGGTTGAGCGTCACCTGCAGGGCCTTCAGCGTGTCGTCGCGGCAATCCGGGTATCCCGAGTAATCGGTCTCGCACATGCCACCCACCAGCACGCGCAGGCCGCGACGGCAGGCCACCGCGGCGGCCACGGTCAGGAAGAGGATGTTGCGTCCCGGCACGAATGTCGTCGGCAGCCCGTTGGCGCCCAGCGCAATTTGGCGGTCGTGCGTCAGCGCCGTGTCGCCCAGCGTCTTGAGAAGCCCAAGGTCGACGACGCAATCCTCGCCCAGGCGCCGCGAGCACTGGGGATAGCGCTCGCGCAACGCGGCAATGAAAGGCGCGCGGCAGGCCAGCTCGACCGCGTGCCTCTGCCCGTAGTCGAAGCCGATGGTCTCGACGTGCGCATAGCGGTCGAGCGCCCACGCGAGGCACGTCGCGGAATCCTGGCCGCCCGAGAACAGGACCAGAGCTGCGTCGGGCGCGGCGGCGGACATCAGAGCAGCGAGTCCGTCAGCCGCGCGAGATTCTCGAGCGCGCGGCGGCCCACGCGCAACTGGCGGCGTTCTTCGCGCGTGACGAGCAGCGCGTGTTGCAGATAGGCGTTCTGCACCTGCTTCAAGTCCGCCACCACCGTGCGATCGTAGATCAGCACGCTCACCTCGGCGTTCAGCGCGAACGAACGGATGTCGAGGTTCGACGAGCCGATCAGCGCGACCTCGTCGTCGACGCTCAGGTGCTTGGCGTGCAGGAAGCTCCCGGTGTGGCGGTGGATGCGCACGCCGGCCTTGAGCATCGCGTCGTAATAGGACTGCTGCGCAAGCTGCACCAGCGGCTTGTTCGACGCCTGGTCGACGATCAGGTCGACGGCAACGCCGCGGCGCGCCGTGCTGCACATCGCGGAAAGGAACGCCTCGCTCGGGATCACATACGGCGCGGTCAGCACGACGCGCGAGCGGGCGCCGTACATCAGCGCGATCATCACCGCTTCCGACGTGCCCTCGTTGTAGCCTGGTCCGCTCGGGACGACCTGCGCCAGGCCGCGCTCGTTCTCGCGGCGGTCGGCGGGGTCCAGGTTGTCCGATTCGGGCGGCAGGTCGCCGGTCTCGAGATAGCGGTCGCCCAACAGCACCGCGTGCAGGTGGCGGACGATCGGTCCGGTGGCGCGCACGAGCATCTCCTCGTTGATCATGCCGCGATTGGCGCTCGAACTCACGATGTTCTGCGACCCGAAAAACGCCACGCTGCCGTCGACGACGACGATCTTGCGATGGTTGCGAAGGTCGAAGCGCGCGGCGTTCGGTCCCCAGAAGCGCAAAGGCATAACCGGCAACACCTCGGCGCCGGCGGCGCGCAATCCGGGCGCCAATCCCTTCAGACCCCCGCGCGAGCCGATCGCGTCCATCAATACGCGCACGACGACACCGCGCTTTCGCGCGCGCTCGAGGGCCATGGCCATCCCGGTACCCGTGGCGTCGTTCTCGAAGATGTAGAACAGCATGTGGACGTAGCGCTGCGCCGCATCCACGTCCGCGATGATCCGGTCGATGGCGGCGTCGTACACCGGGAGCAGCTCGAACCGGTTGCCGCCCACCACGGGGAATTCGGACAGCTGCTCGGCCAGGCGCAGCGCCGGCAGCAGTTCCGGCGACACGGCCGGCGCGGCAACGGCTTCGCCCGACAACGCGCGCGGCTCGATTCGCCGAATCGTCTCGTAGATCTGTCGCTGTACGGTGATCCGGCGGCGCGGCAGATACGCGCGGCCAACCAGCGAATAGAAGACGAGGCCCGCCCAGGGCAGGAAGAAGATGAACAGCAGCCACGCGCGCGCGGCGCTGGGCGGGCGGCGCTGCGGCACGTAGATCAGCGCGGCCACGCGGATGGCCCACTCGCTGGCCACGTAGATGGAGCCCCAGTCGAGGGAGCGCAGATCGAAACTCATGCGGTGTGTCGGGGCACGGAATGCGCGGGCACGGCACCTTGGGCAGCGCCCCCAAGGCGAGTGCGAAGGCGGTCAGCGAACAGTGGCGCGCAAAGCCTGGCAATGCGCCGGGGCGCCTGCAGCCCCGGGCATTCTAGTGCAATCTTTCGCGCGACTTGCGCGCCGTTTCCGTCAGCGTGCGCCGCGCGCCGCCGCCGCGCGTGGCGGTCGACTTGCGCCGATCCTGCCAGAAGCGATAGATGAGCACTGACGCCACCGCGAGTTCCTCGACCAAGCTCGCGCGCTTCTCCTTGTCGTCGATCCATTCGGCGAATTCGGGATCCTGCTCGCCGAACGCCAGCGCTTCGATGGGGAATATCCAGTCGCGCGCATCCTCGGCGTCGTAGAGCGGCTGCCACTCGTCGTCGCGCAGTTTGACGCCGGCCATGAAGCCTTCGCACCACGCGGTGCCTTCGGGCGGCTGGCGATCCGCCGGCTTGTGGCTGGCCTTCTTGTCCTCGGGCAGGTACAGGAGCGGCCGGAAACGCGTCGGCGATTCGGCAAGCGTGCGCTGGATGCCGACCATGTGCCGGAGGATCAGCGTCATGATCTGCTGCGCCTGCTCGCTGTTTCCGTACGCGGGCGTCGCGCTGCGGCCACCGTCGCTCCAGACCTGCGGCAACCACTCGGACGGCTGGATCGATTCCGGGCCGCTGACGATGGCCGCCAGGAAGCCGTCGAGCATCTCGAGGTCCATGCAGTCCTCGGGCACCGCGTCGGAGGCTAAGAAGCCCTCGAGTTCGTCGAGTTCGGCGTCGCTCAAGGGTTCGTCGAGGGTACGGGTTTCGGCAGCCATTTCAATCCTTGGTTACTGCGCGCCGCTTTGGAGCTCGCAACTTCGGCACGGTCGGAACCGCATATGATCGTCGTTATCGCGCAACGACGCAACTTCAGGCGCGATGCCTCGCGTTGTTCAGCGCAGCGCGTGCGCGAGATGCAGTGCCGCCGCGAAAAGCAGCAGCGCTCCCGCCTGGTGAAGCGCGGCGAGCGGCACCGGCACGACCAGCACCAGCGTGAGGACGCCCAGCGTCACTTGAGCGGCCAGCATCGCCAGCAGCCAATAGGTGCCGACGCGCACGCGCCGCGATGTACGAGGCAGGCGCGCGATCTTCGTCCACAACAGCAGCACAGCGAGCGTGACGATCAGCGCAAGCAAGCGATGGTCGAACTGCACGGTCGCCATGTTGTAGAAGAAATTCTTCCATACGGGACCGAGCGACAGGATTTCCGCGGGCACCACCGCGCCGTTCATGAGCGGAAACGTGTTGTAGGCAAAGCCGGCGCGGATGCCCGCGACCATGGCGCCGGACAGCGCCTGGACGAAGACGAGACAGGCGACGATCGCAGCCAGGCGACGCACGCTGGCGGCGGACGCGTCGGCAGCCGACTTGCCGGCGGCGATGCGCTCCCCGCGCGGTGGCGAGAGCAGCGACATCGCCGCCCAGAACATCGCCGCGAAGATCAGGAAGGCGAGCCCCAGGTGCGCGGTCAGGCGAAATTGCGACACGCGCGGGTCGTCGACCAGTCCGCTCTTGACCATGTACCAACCCAGCGCGCCCTGCGCGGCGCCGAGGGCGAAGATGCCGACGAACCCCCATCCCAGGCCCGAGGGTATCTGCCGCCGCAACAGGAACCACGCGAACGGCAAGAGGAACGCGACGCCGACGAGGCGTCCGAGCAGCCGATGCGCATACTCCCACCAGAAGATGCGCTGGAATTCCGGAAGCGTCATGCCCTTGTTCACCTGCCGGTACTCGGGCGTGAGCTGGTACTTCGTGAATGCCGCGCTCCAGTCCGCGTCGGATATCGGAGGCAGCGTTCCGACAATCGGCTGCCACTCGGTGATCGACAGTCCCGAGTGCGTGAGTCGCGTGACGCCGCCGACGACGACGATCGCGAACACGAGCGCGCAGCAGGCGAGGAGCCACGCGGCGATGCGGCGGTTGCTGCGCATCGCGGCGGGACTGCGCGCGGCGGCAGTCAGTGAAATGGAGCGATGCGCCATCGTTGCCATAGCCGCGAATTATCTCATGGGCGGAAAACGGGCTGTCGCCGCGCACAACGCGACGTCACGCCGCGGCCTCGACGTCACAATCGGAAACAGTTTTCATGGACGCTCGTGCAACTTCGTCCGCGGAAATCCATCGAATTGATGTGGCAGCCGAAAGTGCAGCGTGTTCCGCCGGTGATGGCGGTTGTGCGTCTCCGCGAATTCGAATGTGGGACACGAGGTTGTTCGCGCGTCGGCTGATCACCTACGTTTCAACCATATGGAGAACGTCATGAACAAGCCACACGTACTCGCATTGCTCATCACCGGGCTCGCCGCGTCATCGGTGGCGCCCGCAATGGCGGCGTCGTACTCGTCCGCCGACATGATGGCGCGGCAGCAGATGGTGCAGTCCGCGACACACCAGGGTGTAGACACTTCGGGCGCTCGCGCCACGGCCTTTCAGGACGCGCAGAACGCCGCGCTGTCCCGCCAGTTTTCGAAGCCTACGCTCGCAGAGCGCCACGCCGAGGTGACTGTGGCCACCATCTATCCGCAGTCCGGACCGTCGATGGCTGCACTGGACGCCAAGAACACGGCCATATCGCTGGCCATGGCGCCTCAGACGCAACACCTGGGAACGCGCGGAGCGGAACGGCGGATGGCGGAAGAGGCGACGCCCTGATCGATTCGCCGCGATAGCGATGCGCCGGCGGGCGCGACGGGCGTACACGAGGTAAGCTAGCGTTCCGTCTGCCCGAACGTCCCGCGCGGTGAAATCGCTTAAGACGCTGGTCCTGCTTACGTTGTTCGCACTCGCGGGCCCCGCGGCCGCAATCGCGGAAGGCGAGCGCGCGCCGCCGATCAGCGCCACACTATTCGACGGCGAGTCATTTGCGCTGGCCGATCAATCAGGCAAGGTGGTCGTGATCAATTTCTGGGCGACGTGGTGCGCGCCGTGCCGCGAGGAGATGCCGGCGCTCGACGCGTACTACCGGCTGCACCGCGCCGAAGGGCTGGAAGTCGTCGCGATCAGCATGGACCGCCCGAAAGACGAGGCCAAGGCGCGGGAAGTGATGCGCGCGTATTCGTTTCCGGCAGCCTTCGTCCGCGAAACAGACGGCAAGGGTTATGGCCGCATCTGGCGATTGCCGCTGACGTTCGTCATCGACCGCCAGGGCATCTTGCGCAAGGACGGCTGGTATGGCGATCCTTTGCTCGACATGGCCACGCTCGAGCGGACGGTTACGCCGCTGTTGCGCGCGCGGGCGAATGCCACCCAGGCGGCCGCACAGCGTCCGGCCGTCGCTGCGATGCCGTGACGGGTCACATCGTGTAATAGAGGCCCGCGGTGACCGTGTAGCGCGGCTCGAGCTGCCAGCCGTTGACGCGCTGGTAGATCGGCACCTGCGCGAACAGGTACGCGTGCACGTTGTGCACGACCTGGAAGTTGATGCCCGGGCTCAGGTACACGAGCGTCGCGCCGCTGTTTTCGACGTCCGCGTTGGGTCCCGATTCGCGGCCCTCGATGCGCGCATTGATCTGGATCGACGGCACGAGATGTTCGATGCCCACGTAGCGGAAGCCGGCATTCAGGTTGAATCCCGTTCCCGGGCGAAAGCCGTCGCGCGAATCGAGCGGCTGCTGAAGCATGCCTTGCGCGAAGTAGTCCCAGTCGCGAGATAGCGCGCCGAAGTTGAACGCGCCGATCAGCAGGTCCGTCGTACCGGTGCCCGGTTGCAGCCCGCGGTCGAGCGGCTCGCCTTCCTGCGGGCCGGCGATGAAATTGTTGTCGAAGCTGCCCGTCGCGAACTTGAGCCCGAGCTGCACGCCGATGCTGTGGTCGTCGGTCAATCCCAGGTACCGACCCACCAGGCGCAGGTCGCCGATGCTCTGCGTGTGCGACGTCGAAATCTCGGTGTCGTCCTCCGCAATCGTCGTGTGGTAGCGGTTGAAATACGGGATCTGCAGGTTGACGCCCCAGTCCTCGTTCGGGCTGTAGTCGAATCCGAGGGCGTAGTTGCGGTTGATCGTCGTCTGCTGGATTTCGCGGTCGTTGGGCAGCTCGAGGCTGCCGCGGTCGACCGTGCCCGTGCCCGAACGCAACTGGTCCTGGTCGAAATAGTCGAACCGGAAGTCGACACGAAAGCCTTCGCCGGACGGCTGCAGCCCCTGGCTCGACCAGTCGTTGCTGAGCGTGCAGCCGCAGCTCGAGCACGCGATGACGCTTGCCGGTGCGCCCGCCATGGCGAGCGATGCGGCGGCGAGAATGGTTATGCGATGCCTCATGGGAGTCTCCGTCTTGCCGTAGGATGCGGCCATCAGTGCGTGTGGGCGGTCGCGCCCATCGCACCGACGTTGACTTTGATCTCGATCGTGCCGGCCTTCTCGAACGTCAGGACCATCGGAATCTGCTCACCCTCCTTGAGCGGCTGCTTCAGGTCCTCCATCATCACGTGGTAACCGCCGGGGCGCAGTTCCACCGTCGCGCCGGGCTTGAGCTCGACACCTTTCACCGAATGCATCTGCATGATGCCGCCGACCATCTTCATTTCGTGAATCTGCACCAAGCCCGCGGCAGGCGACGCCGCACTGACCAGCCGGTCCTCTTCCTTCCCCCGGTTTTCGATGGACATGAACGCGCCCGCGACCTTGGCGCCGGGCGGCGTCGCCCGCGCGTAGGGGTCAATGACGCGCAACGATTTCAATTGGTAGTCGTTCGCGAAAGCGACGCCGGAGACGAGGACGGCGGCGAACACTGCAAGCGTGAGCCGTGACATGGCGATGACCTTTGCTCTGGTGATTTCGGGGCGCGCTGGTGCGCGCGAATGCCGCGGCCGCGCGTGCGTGACGCGCGACAGCGTAACGGCCGGATCAGGAAATTCGCGGAGGACCGCGCGGCTGCGCGGCAACGATCGGCGCGGTGGGCGAAGGCGTTGCGATGGCGGTCGGCAACGACTCGCGGGCGAACGCGACGTGCAGGAAGCCCGGCGCAGACGGCGGCGGCGCCGCAGCGTTGACAGCGCCGCCCGCACAGCACGGCGCGCGTGCGCAGTGATGCTCGCTCGATGCCGGCAGCGGAACGTTGCCCGCGCCGGTCAACGTTGCCGCCGTGCGCGCCGCCGAGCAGAAATCGCCGGGCAGCGGTACGGCTGATGCCTTGGCATAGGCAGCAACGGGCGCGATGACGTGCAACGCTGCCGCGGCAAATGCCAGTGCGAGATGGCGGAGTCGTTTCATCGCTGTCGCATTCTAACCGCGGCCAAGAGCTGACGCGCCGCGATGCCCACCCGATCCGCGCGCCCGCGGATGCTGCAGAGCACAACGGGATTCGCGTTGACAGGTCGCGGGTAACGCGGTTCAATTGGTCTGGCCACTTGACCAGAGCACCGGCGACCGACTCATAGCGCACGGCGCGGGCGTGGTCCGTTTACCCAAGGAGGAATTCATGCGAGACCTGATCCGCGCTCTGTCGCGCTGCCTCATTGTCGCCGGGTTTGCGGCGTCCGCAGCGGCCTTCGCGCAGCCCATCACATTGCACGGTGCCGTGCAATTCGCCGACGACCATCCGTTCAACAAGGCGCTGCTCCGGTTTCAGGAGCTGACCGCCAAGTACTACGGCAAGCCCATCGTCTTCATCCTGCACCGGAACAGCGAGCTGGGCCTCGAAAAGGACTACTTCGCCTACATGAACCAGGGCATTTCGGTGGATTACGGCATCGTGTCCCCCGCGCACATGTCGACGTTCGCCAAAGCGGCGCCGCTGCTTGACATGCCCTTCCTGTTCCGGGACGTCAATCACTGGAACAAGGTGCTCGACTCGGACGCGTTCCAGCCGATCGTCGACGACGTGAGCAAGAAGGCCGACGTGATGATCATCGGCTATGCGGGCGGCGGCACGCGCAACATCATCGCCAACAAGCCGGTCCGAAACATGGCGGAGTTGCGCGGCCTGAGCATGCGCGTCATGGGTGCGCCGATCCAGACCCAGATGTTCAGCGCCATCGGGGCCAAGCCGTCGGTCATCGCCTACAACGAGGTCTACAACGCCATCCAGACCGGCGTAATCCAGGGCGCGGAGAACGAAGCGGCCGGCCTGGACGCCATGAAGTTCTACGAAGTCGGCCCGGACATCTCGCTGACGCAGCACGCCATCACCGTGCGGCCGATCTGCTTCTCGGGCAAGACCTTCCGGAAGCTGCCGCCCGATCTCCAGGCCGCCATCCTCAGGGCTGGCGTCGAGGCGGGCCGCTACGGGCGCGAACTCGAGTCCTCCGCGGATTCGGGCCTGCTGGCCAAGCTGGAGAAGGAAGGCAAGCTCAAGACCTACGTGTTCACCGAGCGCGGCAAGCTGCTCGAACTGGCCGAGCCGGTGAAGCAGGCGTATGCGAAGGAAATCGACGCCACCGCGATCCTGAACAAGGTCAACGCCATCAAATGATGCGCTCGTCCGGTTGCGGCCTGCCGCACAAGGGCCGTGACCGGTAGCGGCCGCGCAATTCGCGGCACGTGTCCAACTCGATCAGGCCGGCGCCGATGACGCTGATCTGCTCCGGCTGAACGATCCATGCGCCAACTCAATGCGCTGATCTACCGCGGGTTGCAGAAGATCCTGACGCTGCTGATCGCCGTCATGATCGTTCCGGTCACGCTGCAGATCTTCTCGCGCTTCTTCGAGTTCATCCCGCGCTACATCTGGACCGAGGAGGTGGCGCGCTTCTGCCTCATGTGGCTCATCATGCTCGGCGCCACCATCGCGGTATACGATGGCACGCATTTCGACGTCGACGTGCTGCCGGCGCCCAAGACCAACCGCGGAAAGGCGGTGGCGCGGCTCATCGTGCACGTCGCGATGTTTCTGGTGGCGCTGATATTCATCGGCTTCGGCTGGCGCTTCGCGATGTTCGGCTACGACCAGAGTTCCGAGATGACCGGCATCAACATGCTGTCGATCCATATTGCGTGGCCGTTGGCCGGGGTCTGCTGGTTCCTGTTCCTGCTCGAAAAGATCCGCGACGACATCAGGCTCTACGCGAAGGACACCGAATGACGCCGCTCGCCGTCGCGCTGATCCTGTTCGGCGTCTTCGCGGTTCTGATCATCGCGCGTGTACCCGTGGCGTTTGCGCTGGGCCTGGCGTGCGTACCCGTGTTCTTCATCGACGACCGCCTGACGCCCTTCCTGCTGTTGAACGAGATGCTCAAGTCCTACAACTCGTTCCTGCTGCTCGCCATTCCATTCTTCATGCTGGCCGCAAACCTCATGAACACCGCCGGCATCACCGAGAAACTGGTCAACCTTTCGCGCGTCCTGGTCGGGCACCTGCCGGGCGGACTCGGCCACGTGAGTGTTCTGGTCTCGATGCTGTTCGCCGGCATTTCGGGGTCTTCGACGGCCGAGGCGGCAGGTGTCGGCGGTGTGCTGATCCCGGCGATGAAGAAGCAGGGTTACGACACGCCGTTCTCCGTCGCGCTCGTTGCCTGCGCGGCGGTGATGGGCGTGATCATTCCGCCTTCGATACTCATGGTCGTCTGGGGTGGCGTCATTTCGGTGTCCATCGGCGGCCTGTTCGTCGCCGGTGTCGTGCCCGGGGCCCTGATGGGACTGTCGCTGATGTCGGCGGTCTACATTTACGCGAAGCGGCGGAACTACCCGGTGTATCCGAGGGCGACGTTGCGGGAGTTCGCGTCGGCGTGCATCGCGGCGATCCTGCCGATCCTCACGCCTGCCATCATCGTCGGCGGCATCGTATTCGGGTTTTTCACGCCGACCGAGGCGTCGGTCATCGCAGTGCTGTACGCGATGTTTCTTGGCGTCGTCGTCTATCGCACCGTGTCGTTCGCGGCGCTCCGGCACACGCTGTACGATTCGGCGCGCTTCGCCGGCATCGCCCTCTTTTGCATCGGCACGGCGTCGGCGTTCGGCTGGCTGCTCGCCTACTTCCACATCCCGCAGCTGGTCGTCGACTCCGTCGCCTCGTGGGGGGGCGGAATCACGAGCGTGGGCTTCATCACGGCGGCGGCGTTCCTCTTCATCGGCTGCTTCATCGACGCCATTCCGGCAATCATCATCGTCGGCACGATCCTCGCGCCGCTGGTGGCCAAGGTCGGCATGCACCCGATCCACTTCGCGATCATCGGCGTCATCTCGATCGCCTATGGCCTGGTGACGCCGCCCTATGGGCTATGCCTGATGATCGCCTGCTCGATCGGGGGCATCAAGATCAAGGCGGCCGTGAGGGACACCGCGATCCTGTTCATTCCAATGCTCATCGTCCTGCTGATCGTGATCCTCTTCCCTGACTTCATCCTCTGGCTGCCGCGTACACTGATGCCCAAATTCGTCAAGTAAACCTGCGGAGGCGCCCGTGCCGACGTTAAAACCGCTGTGCGCCGGATTCGGCGTCGAAGCGCTCGACGCCGATGTCTCCCGGCCACTGTCCGATGCCGAGTTCTCGGAAATCGAAAGAGCGTTCTTCTCCGGGCAGCTGCTCGTGCTGCGCGGACAAAATCTCACGCCCGCGCAATTCGTCGCCTTCGCGCGCCGGCTGGGCCCACCGCAGCCGCACGTGATCGACCAGTTCCACCATCCGGCCGATTCCAACATCCTGATCCTGTCGAACCGCAGGAAAGACGGGCAACCGATCGGGCTTGCGGACGCGGGGACGTACTTCCACACCGACTATTCGTACCTGCAGGTACCCGCGCGCGCGACGACCCTCTACTCGATCGAGGTGCCGAAGAAAGGTGGCAACACGTTGTTCGCGAACCAGTACGCGGCATACGACGATTTGGCCGAAGCGATGAAGCGGCGCATCGAGCCGCTCGTCGGCGTGCACCACTACGGCAACCGCGATGACCAGGACGAGTCGAGCCGCACGGCGGCGTCGCAGTTGACCGCGGAGCAGAAGGCGAAGATGCCGCTCATCACGCACCGAATCGTCCGCCCGCATCCCGTAACCGGCCGCAAGGCGCTGTACGCAGTTTCGGGCAGTTCCTTCGGCATCGTCGGAATGCCGGACGACGAGGCGTGCGCGTTGCTGGACGAATTGGGTGCGCACGCGACCCAGCCGAAGTATCGATACAGTCTGAGCTATGGCGTGGGCGACGTCGTGATCTGGGACAACGCTTCGCTTCTGCACGCCGCAACCTTGGTCGACCCCGACGACCCGCGGACGCTGTGGCGGATCACGGTGCTCGAACCCGCGCCGGTCGGCATGGCGCCGCAAGTGCTCGCCCCGACGTTCGCCGGTCAGGCAATGTAGGCATTGCGCTCGCGGTGTTGCGCCGCGCGCCGATGGCACTTCCTCGCGGCTGCGTTTTACGCGACGACCTTCATCGTGCCTTCCATGTTCTCGTGGCCGGACCCGCAGAACACGTCGCACAGGAAGATGAACTCGCCGGTCTTGTCCGGCGTCATCGCCACCTCGGTCGTCTGACCGGGAATGATGGTCGCGCGCGTCTTGAAGTCGGGCACGCTGAAGCCCATCACCACGTCGGCGCTGGTCAGCTGAAAGACGACCGGCTGGTTCACCTTGAGCGTCAGCTCCGCGGGCTCGTACGTGAATTTTCGCGCCAGGATAGGAATCACTCGCGGCTTGGGTTGCGCCAGGATGGCGACAGGTCCGGCCGCCGCGACGACGCCGGCCGCGACCGCCGCGCGCAACAGCATTCTTCGATGTAATGGCATGGGTGGCCTCACGCGACAGGCAGTTCGGTGATCTCGTACGCGACGGGCCTGGTTTCGGCATCGACCTCGCGGTATCCCAGCCCCTTGTAGGGCGCGGACGCATCCCACGGCACCGGCAGCCGCTTGGGCTGCGAGCCTGCGACCGGCAGCGCGAACATGAGCCCTTTCGCCGAGTGGTGGGCGATGTTGCCCGTCTGGAAATGATTCTCCTGATGGATGTGCCCGTAGAAGACCGTCACGTTGTCGTGCGTCTGCAACAACGCGATCGCCTGCGCGCCGTCGCGTGTCGCCCAATCCCATTGCGGATACAGGTCGAACAGCGGCCGGTGCGTGAACACGACGATGCGCGCTTCCTTGGGCCGCGCGTCAAGGTCGGCCTTAAGCCACTGCAACTGCTCGTCGCCGATCGCGGCGGTAGGATCGGAAACATTGTCGACGACGATGAAGTGCACGCCCTTGTGGTCGAATGTGTAGCGCGTGGGACCGAAGAATTCCTTGAACGCCTTGCCGTTGTCGAGCGAAGCATCGTGCTCGCCAGGCATGAAATGGACATCCTTGACCTTCAGCGCACCGACGATGTCGCGGAACTCGCCAAGGCGTTTGCGGCGCTCCTTGGGATCGTCGGTCGTGTGCGTCAGGTCGCCGGTGAACATCACGAAATCCGGCGGGCGTGAAAGGCCGTTGACCGCCGCGACGGCCTTCTTGAGCGTCCCTTGCGCGTCCGGATTGATGGCGGGTCCCTCGAATCCCCAGTGCGAGTCCGAGAGCTGCACGAAGTAGAAATCCTCGTCGCCTGCCTTGGCCCCCGCAAACGTGGAAGCGCCTCCCGACGCCAGGACGATCCCGCCCAGGCCCGCCAGTTTCAGGAACTCCCGCCTATCCAACGGAACTTTCATCGCCTTCTCCTTGTGCGAGCCGCCGCAGGGCTATACCGTGCATGACTGTTCCGGGAGGCTGGATATTCCCGCGTCACGAAATTTTCACAGGACGGGAATAAATCGGGTTGGCCGCCGGTATCTGGAGGATGGGGTCGGAGAGCGTACGTGAGCGAGCAGTCTGGTACAGCGCGGGACGCCGCGCGCTTTGGCGACATGACGCTGCCGCATCTCGACTCGGCGTACAACCTGGCGCGCTGGCTGACTCGTGACGACCACGACGCGCAGGATGTCGTGCAGGAGGCCTACCTGCGCGCGCTGCGGTCGTTCGGCGGCTTTCGCGGCGACAACGCGCGGCCCTGGCTGCTGGCGATCGTGCGCAACACCTGCTACACGTGGCTTGCGCAGCACCGCCGGGCGGAAGTCGAGGTCGTTTACGACGATGACGTCCATGGCGGCGACGAACCCGTGGAGGGCATCGGAAGTGCCGCGCACGGCGCCAATCCCGAGACGATCCTCGCGCGCCAGGACGACGTCCGGCTCGTCGACCTCGCGCTGTCGCAGCTGCCGGTCGGCTATCGCGAAGTCGTCGTGCTGCGCGACATCGAGGATCTTTCGTACAAGGAAATTGCGGCGGTTGCGGGATTGCCCATCGGCACCGTCATGTCTCGCCTTGCGCGGGGCCGCAAATTGCTGGTGACCCGGTTGACGCAGCTGCGCGACGGAGGGAGCCATGGAATGTAAGGAAGCGCGGGAGCTCCTGCCCATCCACGTCGACCGCGAGTTGGCACCTCGCGATGCTGCGGCGCTCGACCTGCACCTGCGCGGTTGCGCCGATTGCCGCGCCCAGCAGGCGGCGCTGCAAGCGGTTCGCGCGGCGGTGTCGGTGCACGCGACGCGCTTTCGCGCACCGGTGGAACTCGCCGAGCGCATCGGCGACGCCGTGGAGGCGGCCGCACGTCCCCGGCGCTCGAACGCACGCTTCTGGCAGGGTCTGGGAACGGGTGCTGCCGCGACCGCGGCGTTGGCGCTCGTGCTGGGCCTGGGATTGATGCGGACACAGCCGTCGCACGATGATTTGCTCGCCGACGAAGCGGTGGCTAACCACGTCCGCTCGCTGCAGGGCGCGCATGCAGTCGATGTCGCCTCGTCGGACCAGCACACCGTCAAGCCGTGGTTCAACGGCAAGTTGGACTACGCCGCGCCGGTGCAGGACTTCGCGGCCGAGGGGTACACGCTTGCCGGTGGCCGCCTCGACTATTTCGACGATCGTCCGGTCGCGGCGCTCGTCTACCGGCACCGGCTGCACACGATCAACGTGTTCATCCTTCCGGCGAAAGAAGGCGAAGGCCCAGGCGCCCCACGCACGCTCAATCGCCAGGGGTTTGCGCTCGAGCATTGGACCAAGGACGGCATGGCGTATTGGGCCGTCTCGGATGTCGATGCCGCGACGCTCGCGCAATTCGCCACGCTGTTTGGCGCGGGCGCCGCCGCCCGCTGATCGCGGCCGCCGGGACGCTGCGGCGTCGCTCGTCGGTCGCGGTGCGCGCCGGCCCGTTCGGCATTGGCACTACAATGGCCGCTTCTCCTTGCGGCACTTACGATGCCCGTCCTCCGCACGCCCTTTCCGGTTCGCTCCAAACTTCCCGCCACCGGCACGTCGATCTTCAGCGTGATGTCGGCGCTCGCGCAGGAACACGGCGCGGTGAACCTGGGCCAGGGCTTTCCCGACTACGCGATCGATCCGGCGTTGATCGAACTTGTCACCGCGGCGATGCGCGCCGGCCACAATCAGTATCCGCTGTCGGCCGGCGTCATGGCCTTGCGCGAGGCGATCGCGGCCAAGATCTCCCGCCTGTACGGCCGCGCCTACGATCCGGACACCGAGGTCACGGTGACGACCGGCGCGACGCAGGGAATATTCACGACGGTCGGCGCGCTCGCGCATCCGGGCGACGAGGTCATCGTTTTCGAGCCGGCCTACGACAGCTACATCCCGGCGATACGCTTGGCGGGTGCCACGCCGGTGCCGCTGCCGCTCACCGTCCCCGGCTACGACATCGACTGGGCCGCCGTGCGAGGCGCGATAACCCCGCGTACGAAGATGATTCTCGTCAACACGCCGAACAATCCTGGAACCGGCATCCTGTCCGCCGAGGATTTGCGCCGCTTCGCCGACGTCACGCGCGGCACCGACATCGTGATCGTCAGCGACGAAGTGTACGAACACATGGTCTACGACGGTGCGCGGCATGAAAGCCTGGCGCGCAACGACGAACTCGCCGCGCGCAGCGTGGTGATCGGCTCGTTCGGCAAGACATTCCACGCGACGGGCTGGAAAGTGGGCTACACGCTGGCGCCGCGCGAGATCACCGCGGAAATCCGCCGCGTGCACCAGTTCACGGTGTTCACCGTCAACAACGCCGTGCAGCACGGGCTCGCGGCGTTTCTCGCGGAGCCATCGCGCTACGAGGGGCTTCCCGCGTTCTTCACCGCCAAGCGCGACCTGCTGCGCGCGGCGCTCGTCGCTACGCCGTTCGACCTGTTGCCTTGCCGCGGCAGCTACTTCCAGCTCGCGACGTATGGCCGCATCAGCGACGAGCCCGCGGCGGAATTCGCGCAGCGGCTGGTGCGCGAGTATGGCGTGGCCACGATACCGCTGTCGGCCTTCTACCAGGACGGGACCGATCATCGCGTGATCCGGTTCTGCTTCGCCAAGCGCGACGAGACGATTGCTGCGGCGGCGGAGCGGTTGCATCGTTTGTAACAGTGTTTTGCCAGGGACATCCCTTGCGCTAGACCGAAAGGCCGATTCGCCTACAACGACCAGTCGTGTAGACTCTTCTCCCATGCGCCGCACCGTACTCCTCGCCGTCCTGTCGTTCCTGCTGCTGTCCATGCAGCACGAAGGGCTGGTGCATCCGTTCGAGCACCTTGCCTCGCGGCGCGGGCAACCGGCGCACACGGAATTCGCAATTCCGCATGCTGACGACGGGTGCGTCGAATGCGCGCTGCTGGCTGCGGGAACGACCGCCGCCACCGGCAGTCAACCACCCGCCATTGCCTCGGTGCCAGTGGCGCAACTCGCCCAAGCGGCGTTTGCGTCCCGCGTCGCCGACTTCCCCGCCTCCTTCTCGAGCCGCGCTCCACCCGTCCTCCTCTGACGCGATTACCGGACTCGCCGCAATGTTTCGCGGCGTTCTCGTCGTTCGTCCAGAGGAGAAAGAAACGTGCCGCGCTCATTTCGAGCACGCGGCGTTCGCGCCGCGTGCCTCATCGCCATCAGCATTGCCATGCAGTCGGCGCTGGCGGGTACCATCGACGCCAGCATCAAGGATCGCGACAACAATCCCGCAGTCGGCGTCGCCCTCACGCTGATTGACGCCTCGGGCAGGGCGATTTCGCAGCAGACAACGGACGCCAAGGGCTTCGCCCGCTTCAACGGCATCCCTGCCGGCCGCTACAAGCTTGCCGCTGGTGACATGGCGGCACCCTCATCGACGCAAGAGGTCGAGGTCGCCGAGACCGGGACGGCGAACGCGCTCCTGACCTTGCCCGGTGAGCACAGGATCGCCAGAATCGAAGTCTCGGCGGCTCGCCTCAAGGAAGCGCAGATCGCGCTGTCCCCCAAGGTCGGAACCACTGTATATACAATCGACCAGGCGCTCATCGACGAGTATGGCAAGGGTGCCAACACGCAGATGAACGAAGTCCTGCTGCAATTGCCGGGCGTGGCACAGGACTCCAAGGCGTCGGGATCCATACACGTCCGCGACGAGCACGCGAACGTGCAGTTTCGCATCAATGGGGTGACGCTTCCCGAGGGGATCAGCGGCTTCGGCCAGGCCGTCGACAGCCGCTTCGTCGACCATATCGACTACGTCACCGGCGCCGTGCCCGCCCAATTCGGCATGCGCACCGCCGGCATCGTCGAAATCCAGACCAAGGACGGCATCAACACCGAACCGGGTGGCAGCATCGGCATCCTCGGAGGCAGCCACGGCCTGGTGCAGCCGAGCGTGGAATTCCTGGGGAGCAGCGGTTCCCTCAACTACTACTTCACCGGAAACTACCTGACGAGTCAGCAGGGAATCGAAAATCCTACGCCGTCGACCGACGCCATCCATGACCGCACGCAACAACTCCAAGGATTTGAGTACGTGTCGAAGCTGCTGGATGCCGATACACGCGTCGCGCTGATGCTCAGCACCTATCAGGGGAAGTTCCAGATTCCGAACAATCCCGATCAAACCGCGGCCTACTCCCTCGCCGGCGTTAGCAACATCGACACCGGCTTCAACGCAGTTCCGTCCGCAAACCTGGACCAGAACCAGCGCGAACAGAATCAGTACGTCGTTGCCACGCTTCAGCAGAAGCATGGTGCGCTGGACTACCAGGCTTCGGTGTTCTACCAGTATTCAAAGATCCACTACGTTCCCGATCCGCAGGGCGGCGACCTTGTCTACAACGGCGTGGCTTCCGACGTCACTCGCACCAATTCGGCCGCCGGCCTGCAGGTCGATGCGTCGTACCGCCTCAACGACGAGCACACACCCCGCTTCGGCGGGCAATTCACGCACCAGTACACGCAAAGCAACAATACCGTACAAGCCTTTCCGACCGACGATGCCGGCAATCCCACGTCCGACGTGCCACTGACGATCATCGACAATTCCAGCAAGAACGGCAACCTGCTCGGCCTCTACGTCCAGGATGAGTGGCGCATCAACCCAAGCTTTACGTTGAATTACGGCATCCGGTTCGACCGGATCGCCGCCTTCACGACGGAACAGCAATGGAGTCCGCGGATCAACGCTCTGTACAAGATCACGGACGACACGGCGATCCATGCCGGCTATGCGCGCTATTTCACGCCTCCGCCACAGGAGTTGGTCTCGCAATCGAGTATCGGTCTCTACGCGAACACGACCAACGCTCCGGAGATCCCGTACTCCGACGTGGTCAAGGCAGAGAGAACGAATTATTTTGACATCGGGGTCGCGCAGAAAATCACGGCCAATTGGTCGATGACCATCGATGCGTACTACAAGGACATCACCAACCTCCTCGACGAGGGCCAGTTCGGGCAGGCGTTGATCCTGACACCGTTCAACTATGCGAAAGGGTATGCCGAGGGCGTGGAGGTCGCGACGACGTATGCCCAGGGACCGTGGAGCTCCTACCTCAACCTCGGGATCGGCAAGGCGAAGGGAAAGAACATCATCTCCGGGCAGTCGCTGTTCGCCGTGGACGAACTCGCCTACATTGCCGATCACTACATCTATCTCGACCACGATCAGCGTTATACCGCCTCGGGCGGCTTGACTTATAGCTTCGGCGACACCCGGCTGAGCGGCAACGTGCTCGCCGGAAGCGGCCTGCGCAATACGCCTGACGGAGCGCCGCCCAACTCGGGCAAGCTTGCCGGCTATGCAACCGTGGGTATCGCCCTGATCCACGAATGGAAGGATTTCTCGTTCGGTAAGTTGGAAGGCCGCATCGGCGTCAACAACCTCTTCGACGAGACGTATCTGTTGCGCGACGGCAGTGGCGTAGGAGTCGGAGCGCCGCAGTACGGCGGGCGGCGCACCTGGTTCGTGGCGCTTGCCCAGCGGTTCTGACGGCACTCGCGGGGCATGCAGTGGAGAGCGTGGCAAGCTGAAGTGATGTCGCGGTGGAAGCGGGCGCGGGCCGCCACAACCCCGGTTCGCGCGCCCGACTGACGTGGCACACTGGCGGCCTGTTACGGATCGGGTGGCGGCTTGCCCGCATCGCCATGAAACCGGGAATCGCCTACGCACTGCTCGCAGCGACGCTGTTCGGCGCCAGCACACCGCTGGCCAAGCGTCTGGTCGGCGACGTGCCTCCGCTGCTGCTCGCCGGCCTGCTCTATCTGGGCTCGGGCTGCGGCCTGTGCGTCGTGCTCGCCCTGCGCAAGCTGCTCGCGCGAGGGCGCCTCGTCATCGCGTGGCCCGCCGGGACGGATTGGGGCTGGCTCGCAGGCGCAATCATCTGTGGCGGCGTCATCGCGCCGGTGCTCTTGATGTACGGTCTTACAACCAGCGGCGCGGCTTCCGCGTCGCTGCTGCTCAATCTGGAGGCGGTGCTGACGGCGGCGATCGCGTGGCTCGTGTTCCGCGAGAACTTCGACCGGCGAATCGCCGGCGGAATGGCGCTCATCGTTGCGGGAGGTCTCGCGCTTTCCTGGGCGCCTGGCGGCGGCCGATTCGCAGCGGGCTCGCTGTTCGTCGCCGCCGCATGCCTTTTCTGGGCGATCGACAACAACCTGACGCGCAAGGTGGCAGCGAAGGACGCCGTCGTCGTTGCCGGGCTGAAGGGACTGATCGGTGGCGGTGTCGCGGCCGCGTGTGCGCTTGCGGCCGGCTTGCCGCTGCCGCCCGCATTAGCGATGTTCGCCGCGGCGTCGGTCGGCTTTCTGGGCTACGGCGTAAGTCTCGTCCTGTTCGTCCTTGCGCTGCGGCACTTGGGCACCGCACGCACCGGCGCTCTCTTCGCGGTCGCTCCTTTTTTCGGCGCCCTGCTGGCAATCGTCATCTGGCATGACGCCGTTACATTGCAACTCGCTGTCGCGGGCGCGCTCATGGCCGTCGGCGTGTGGCTGCACGTGTCCGAATACCACGAACACGAACACAGGCACGCCGCGACCTCACACGAGCATCCGCATCGACACGACGAACATCATCGGCACGATCATGCATTCGCGTGGGACGGGACCGAGCCGCACACGCATCCGCATGTGCACGAGCCGGTCGTCCATCGCCATCCGCACTTCCCGGATATCCACCACCGTCACCCGCATTGACGATCGGCCCGACGCGAGCGGAGACACGTTAAGGACCGGTTAAGGGCCGGTTAAGGGCCGGCCGGTAAAATCGGCGATGAAGCCACGCTGACGCCACAGGCCCCATGCGCATCCTCCTGGTCGAAGACGACCCGATGATCGGCAAGACACTCCAGACTGCGCTGCAGCAGGAGAGCTATACGGTCGACTGGGTGCAGGACGGCCTCGCGGCCAAGCTGGCGCTGGACACGGCGGGCGACGCCTACGCGTTGGTGCTGCTCGACCTCGGGTTGCCGAAGAAAGCGGGGCTCGAGCTGCTGCGCGAAATCCGCCGCGCCGGCAACCGCGTCCGCGTGCTGATCGTGACGGCGCGCGACGCCGTTCCAGACCGCGTGGCCGGCCTCGATGCCGGCGCGGATGATTATCTCGTCAAGCCGTTTTCTCTCGACGAGTTGACGGCGCGGATGCGCGCGCTTCTCCGGCGCGACATCGCACGCGAGGACAATGTGCTGCGCAACGCCGAACTTGCACTCGACCCCGGCTCGCGCACCGTGACACATCGCGGCGTCGCGGTGGACGTTTCGGCGCGCGAATTCGCGCTGCTCGCGGCGCTGCTCGAGCGGCCCGGCACGGCGCTTTCCAAGGCGCAGCTGGAGGAGCGTCTCTATGGCTGGGGAGAAGAGGTGGAGAGCAACACCGTCGAGGTACACGTGCACAATCTCCGCAAGAAGCTCGGTGCCGAAGCAATCCGTACGATCCGCGGCGTCGGCTACCTCGTGGCCAAGGCATGAAGTTGGCATGAGGTCGATCCGCCGGACGCTGCTGGTTTGGCTGCTGCTGGGCCTGGCCGCGGTCGCCGTGCTGGCGACGGTGGCAACCTACTTCGACACCAAGCGCGAGATTGGCGACCTCTTCGACCTGCAGCTGAAGCAACTCGCCTATTCGACGCGCATCGACGACCTGCTCCGTGGCCGCCAGCCCACACTTTCCGGACCGCCCGAGGGCCGAACCACGGGCGTGGCCGAAATCATCACGCAGATATGGGACCGCGACGGCGTGCTCGTCTATTACTCGCGTCCGGGAATGGGCCTGCCGGTGCCGGCCACCGAGGGCTACAGCGACGTCGTGCAGGGCGGACGCACGTGGCGTGTGTACACGCACGTCAACGGCAGCCACGCGCTGCAGGTCGCGCATGCACTGGACGAGCGGCGCGAGATAGCCGCGCAGTCGGCACTGCGCACGCTGCTGCCGCTGGTCGCGCTGATCCCGTTTCTCGGCGTACTGATCTGGTACGCCGTCGGCCGCGGGCTGCGGCCGCTCGAGACGATGTCTCGCGCGGTCGCCAAGCGCCAGCCCGACGCCATGGCCCCGCTCGGCGAAACCGGATTGCCGCAAGAGCTGCGGCCGCTCGCGGGCAGCCTCAATGCACTGCTCGCGCGGCTGGACGACGCGCTGAACGCGCAGCGACGGTTCACCTCCGACGCGGCGCACGAACTGCGCACGCCGCTCGCCGCGCTCAAGCTGCAGGTCGAGCTCGTGGAGCGCGCGCCCGACGCCACGGCCCGCGCTGCCGCGCTCTCCGAGCTGGAAAAGGGCGTCGACCGCGCGGCGCATTTGGTCGAACAGCTCCTTGCGATGGCGCGGCTCGAGCCCGAGGCGCTGTCCCGGAATTTCGGCGACTGCGACCTGGTCGCGCTTGCGAAGGAGGGCATCGTCGCCCGCGCCGTGCTTGCCGCCGACAAGCGGATCGACCTGGGACTCGCGCGCGCGGCTCCCCTACGGGTGCGCGGTGACATCGCGAGCCTGTCCATGCTGGTCGCCAACCTCCTCGACAACGCCTTGCGCTACACGCCCGAGGGTGGGCGCATTGACGTCGCCGTCGACGACGACCAGGGTCAGGCGGCGTTGACGGTCGCCGACACCGGCCCGGGCATCGCGATCGGCGACCGTGAACGCGTGTTCGACCGGTTCCATCGCGGCGCGAGCGCCGGCCCGGAGCAAACCGGAAGCGGCCTGGGACTCTCGATCGTCAAACGCATCGCCGACGCTCATGGTGCGACCGTGACGCTCGGTGACACGGACAGCGGGCGCGGACTGACGGTGTGCGTCCGCTTTCCCGCGGTGACCGACCCTTAAGGACCTGTTAAGGCAACCCTCCTACATTGCATCCTGCGGGCTGGAGTAGGCGGCCCTTCCACCCTAGGAGAGCACGATGCAACTTCGCAAAGTCACTTATGCGTTGATCGCCGCGGGCGTCGGCGCCGGCCTGGCGACTGGTTATTCGCACTTCGACACCCAGACGATGGCCAGCGCGCAGGCCGCCACCGCGCCCGCCGGCATGGCCGTGGCCGCGACGGCCGCGGCAAACCTTCCCGATTTCACCGCGCTGGTCGACCGCGCCAGCCCGTCGGTCGTCAATATCAGCGTGGTCGCGAACGCGAAGACCGCCATGGAGGGCATGCCGGATTCGAACGACGGCGGGGACGACGACGGTCTGCCGGATTTCTTCAAGCGCTTCGGCTTCCCGAACCCCCATGGCGGCGTTCCGATGCCGCAAATGCGCGGCCTCGGTTCGGGCTTCATCGTGAGTCCCGACGGCTACATCGTCACCAATGCGCACGTCGTGGACGGCGCCAGTGAAGTCACGGTCAAGCTGACCGACCGCCGCGAATTCACGGCCAAAGTCATCGGCAGCGACAAGCGCACCGACATCGCGCTGATCAAGATCGACGCCAAGAACCTGCCGGCGCTCGACATCAACGCCAATCCCGCGATCAAGCGCGGCGAGTGGGTCATCGCAATCGGATCGCCGTTCGGCTTCGAGAGCAGCGTTTCGGCCGGCGTCATCAGCGGCGTGCATCGCGCGCTGCCCAACGGGCAAATGGTGCCCTTTATCCAGACCGACGTCGCGGTGAATCCGGGTAACTCCGGTGGCCCGCTGCTGAACGCGGCCGGCCAGGTCGTCGGCGTGAACTCGCAGATCTACAGCCGTTCGGGCGGCTACATGGGACTTTCGTTCGCCATTCCCGCGGACATCGCCGCCAAGGTCGCGGACCAGTTGAAGACGTCCGGCAAGGTGCAGCACGGCCGCCTTGGCATCGGCATCCAGGGCATGGACCAGTCGCTGGCGCAAAGCTTCGGCCTCAAGGATTCGGGCGGCGCGCTCGTCGGCACGGTCGAGAAGGACAGCCCGGCCGCGAAGGCGGGATTCAAGGCCGGCGACGTGATCCGCAAGATCGACGGCGTCGACATGGTCGACAGCACCGACGTAACCAGCCGGATCGGCAACGCGGCGCCCGGCACCAAGGTCGCCGTCGAGGTGTGGCGCGACGGCAAGATGGTGACGCTGTCGCCGACGATCGGCACGCTGGACGATGGCAAGGTCGCCATGAACGACACCGAACAAGGCGAACCGAAGGGCAAGCTCGGCGTGGCCGTGCGTCCGCTGACGTCGGAAGAGCAGAAAGCCGCGGGCAAGAAAGGCCTCGTGGTCGAGCAAGCCGGTGGCGCCGCGGCGAAGGCCGGCGTCCAGCCTGGCGACTTGATCGTCGGCGTGGGCTCGACGAAGGTGACGACGGTCGACGAGTTGAAAGCGCAAGTCGACAAGGCGGGCAAGACCGCCGCGCTTCTCATCGAGCGCGACGGCCGCCAGATATACGTGCCGGTGAAAATCTCGTAACGGTTTGCGTAGTTCGATCGCACGCCGACAGCACGTCGTCGATCGGAGGGCCGCGGGGGAAACCTCGTGGCCCTTTTTGCTTTGCAGACGCGAAAGATCGGCAGAAATGCGAACAAGAATTGGAGCATGAGCGGGGGATGAGTATCCGCCCGGATCCAGGCTCGCCGGCGCTACTTCGCCAGGCCATCGAGCAGGCGTGCGATCCGCTCGCTGCGCAGCACGGCATCGCCGAAGGCCGCGAAGTCGGCGGGCGGAAAGGCCAGCCCTTCGCAGTCGCTGCTTTCCGGGCGCGGCGCCCAGACCTGCCTGGCCTCGACCAGGTAGACGCCATAGGCGGCACGCAGGCCGCGGCCGTCCGCCGCGAGCTCCTGCTGCAACGTGTACGCGGCCAGCGCGGCATTCGTGACGATGGCCACTTCGATCAGCGCCGAACGATAGCCCGGTCGGCGCACGACCCCCGGGCCGAAGGCGGCGGCCATCCGCATGGCCGCAGCGCTGACCGCCATTAGCAGACGGTCGAGGATGCTGCGCAACGCGTGCTTGGCGGCGAACGCCAGATAGGCCTGGGGGTCGAGAAACGTATCAACGGCGGTCGATACGGCGCCGCATCCGCTGTGTCCAAGCACCACGACGAGCTTGAGGCTGTCGCCCAAGTGGTCGACGGCATACTTGAGACTTCCCAATACTTCGCTGCCGAGGCCGTTTCCCGCGACGCGCACGACGAAAAGATCGTTAGGCCCCTCGTTGAAGACAAGTTCGATGGGCACGCGCGCATCGGAACAGCCGAGCACCGCGGCATAGGGACGCTGCTTCGGTGCGCTATGCGCGTTCGGCGCCAGGCCGAGATCGCGCGGGTCCACCGAAATGACACGCTGCGCGGTGCCGGTGCCGTCGGTGAGGCTGTCGAGCAGCGCACCGAACATCCGGCTGCCGTCCTCCAGGCGCGCCCGCGCCGCCTCGGCGTCGGTTGGCCTCGGGCGGGTCGTCGCTAACGTGCCGTCATAGCGATAAGTGATTTCGATGATCTTCATGGGACGCGAATCCGGAGGCCATGAGCCGCCACGCGGGCAGCTCGCGCGGCCTACGCATCTGATGCTCTCGCGGGTGCGTCTCTCTCGCCCAACCAATCGTTGAGCATCGTGTAGGTGACCGCCAGCACGACCGGCCCTACGAACAGGCCGATGATGCCGAATGCGAGCAGGCCCCCGATCACCCCTGCGAATATGAGGAGCATCGGCAAGTCGGCGCCCTTCTTGATGAGATAAGGGCGCAATACATTGTCCATCGTGCCGACACCGACAGTCCAGATCAGCAATGCCGTGCCCCATACCGTCTGGTCGGAATAGAACAGCCAGATCACGGCAGGAACGAGCACGATGATGGGGCCGATCTGGGCGATGCAGAGCAGCAGGATCACGCAGGTCAACAGTCCGGCGAACGGAATTCCCGCAACGGCAAGCCCTAAGCCCGCGAGGACGGTTTGCGCCAGCGCGGTGACGACCACGCCAAGCGCGACAGCCCGGATGGCCTGACCGGCAAGCACGACGACGCCTTCGCCGCGTTCGCCAACGAGCCGGCGGCCGAACCGGATCAGACCCGCTCTCGCTGCCTCACCCTGCGAGTACATGACCACCGAGATGATCACGGTCAAGAGAAACTGGAAAGCCAGCACTCCGACGCCGCCGAGCGCGCCGGCCAGCCACTGCGCGGCAGCTGCGGCGTGGGGCGCAAGGCGCGCGACGAGGCTGTCCTTGCCGGCCGCCGCAATATTCGACCAAACGTCGGTGAGCTTCGCGCCGACCAGCGGAATGCGGGAGAGCCATTCGGGAGGCGGGGGAATCGGGGCGCTGACCAAGGTGTCTGCCCAGCCCTTGATCGTGTCCGTGTTGTCGACCAGGGTCTGGATCGCCAGGATCAACGGGACCACGAACACGAGAACCATCGTGCCCGTCATGATGGTTACCGCCAGGGCACGGCTGCGCAGCCGGCGATGGAGCTTGAGCATCATCGGCCACGTCGCCACGACGATCATCGAAGCCCAGACGATCGCGAGCAGGAACGGGCGCAGGATCCAGAACGAGGCGCCGATCAGAATCAACATCAGCAGGACCGCGAGCACGGTTCGCGTCAAATCGCGCGACGTCGCAGGGCCGGATTTATTGTCTGTCATCGGTGTCTCCGTGCCTTGGTGGCCATCGTCCTTGTAGCACTTGGCCCCTCTGGCCGCAACCTCGGGCGCCAGGCCGTCTCCGATGACCGCCATTCCGACCGGCTGCATCTTCAATGTCGAAGCGCGTCGATGCCCTTCGCCACGCCGGACAGCGTCAATGGAAACATCCGCGGACCGAGCTTCTGCAGCACGATCTGCGTCGAGCGCGTGTATTCCCAGCCCTTCTCCGGCTCCGGGTTCCACCAGATAACCTTTCGGAAATGCTCAAAGATGCGCGACAGCCACACAATGCCCGCCTCGTCGTTCATGTATTCGACACTGCCGCCGTTCTGCACAAGTTCGTAGGGGCTCATCGCCGCGTCGCCGACGAAGACCGCCTTCCAGTCGGGACCGTAGGTTCGCAGGAGCTCCAGCGTGCCCACCCGCTCGTTGCGCCGGCGCGCGTTGTCGTGCCAGACGTAGTCGTACACGCAGTTGTGGAAGTAGAAATGCTCGAGATGGCGGAATTCGCTCTTGGCCGCCGAGAAGAGCTCCTCGCAGACCTGCACATGCGGGTCCATCGATCCGCCGACATCGAGGAACAGGAGCACCTTCACGCGGTTGCGCCGCTCCGGTTGCAGCTTGAGATCGAGCCAGCCGGCGTTGCGCGCGGTGCCGTCGATGGTGCCGTCCAGGTCGAGTTCCTCGGGAACGCCCTCGCGCGCGAAGCGGCGCAGGCGGCGGAGCGCCACCTTGATGTTGCGCGTGTTGAGTTCGACGTCTCCGTCCAGGTTGCGGAACGTCCTCTCGTCCCAGACCTTGACCGCGCTACGCGAACCTCCCGCGTCCTGCCCGATGCGGATGCCCTCCGGGTTGTAGCCGTAGGCGCCGAACGGGCTCGTGCCGCCGGTGCCGATCCACTTCGACCCGCCCTGGTGCCGGCCGCGCTGCTCCTCCAGACGTTGCTTGAGCGTCTCCATCAACTTATCCCAACCGCCCAGCGCTTCAACGAGCTTCTTGTCTTCCTCCGAGAGATAGCGCTGGAACTCCTTCCGCAGCCATTCCTCCGGAATCTCCGCGCGAATGTCGAAGATCGCGTTCACGTTCTTGAAGTATGTCGCGAACGCGAGGTCGAAGCGGTCGAAGTGCTGCTCGTCCTTGACGAAGCAGGCGCGCGACAGCATGTAGAAATCGTCGATCGACTGCGAGACGACGCGCTTGTCCAGAGCCTCCAGCAGCGTCAGCAGCTCGCGCGTGGAAACCGGCAGCTTGTGCGCCTTGAGGTGAAGGAAAAAACTCGGTGAGCACCGGCCGCTACCGTTCGAGCTGGAACAGCAGGTGCCGCTTCACCGCCGGCCACTCGCTTTCGATGATGCTGAACACGACGGTGTCCCGTTTCACGCCGTCGGCCGACACCTGAGCGTTGCGCAGCACGCCGTCCTGCTTGGCGCCCAGCCGCGCGATCGCCGCGCGCGACGCGTGGTTGAACCAGTGCGTTCGGAACTCGACGGCGATGCAGCCCAGCTTTTCGAACGCGTGGCCCAGCAGCAGCAGCTTGCACTCGGTGTTGAGCGCCGTGCGCTGCATGCGCTTCGCGTACCACGTGTGGCCGATCTCTACACGACGGTTGGCGGCATCCACGTTGAAATAGCGTGTGCAGCCGACTATGTCTCCGGATGCGTTGTCGCGCACGACGAACGGCATCGCGTCCAGTCTCGCGCGCTGGTCGAGCGCCGTGGCGATGTATTCGGCCATCTTGTCCGGGTGCGCGACGGCCGTGTACCACAGCCGCCAGAGTTCGCCGTCGGCCGCCGCCTTGGCGAGCGCCGCCTCGTGTTCGCGCGCGAGGGGCAGCAGTGCGGCG
The DNA here is from genome assembly GCA_963828045.1 of uncultured beta proteobacterium. GTDB lineage: Bacteria > Pseudomonadota > Gammaproteobacteria > Burkholderiales > Casimicrobiaceae > VBCG01. Next base: position 1,246,996 of record CAWHCM010000002.1, read on the forward strand.
TGCGTGCCCGTCAGCGTCACCGGTTCGATGAACGCCATCAGCGGCCCGCCCTCGCCATGAACACGACACGCTCGAACAGGTGGACGTCCTGCTCGTTCTTCAGAAGCGCGCCGTGCAGCGGCGGAATGAACGCCTTCTTGTCCGGACTGCGCAGCGCCTCCGGAGAGATGTCTTCGGCCAGCAGTATCTTGAGCCAGTCGAGCAGCTCAGACGTCGACGGCTTCTTCTTGAGTCCCGGCACCTCGCGCAGGTTGAAGAACACTTCCAGCGCCTCCTGCAGCAACTCGCGCTTGAGCCGTGGGTAGTGCACGTCGACGATTCTCTCCATCGTGTCGCGATCCGGGAACCGGATGTAGTGGAAGAAGCAGCGGCGCAGGAACGCGTCGGGCAATTCCTTTTCGTTGTTCGACGTGATGACGACCAGGGGGCGGTGCTTGGCCGCTATCGTCCGGTGCGTCTCGTAGACGTAGAACTCCATCCGGTCGAGTTCGCGCAGCAGGTCGTTGGGAAACTCGATGTCGGCCTTGTCGATTTCGTCGATCAGGACGATGGCGGGGGATTCGCTTTCGAAGGCCTCCCACAGCACGCCCGGGCTTGATGTAGTTTGCGATGTCGGCGACCTTGGACTCGCCCAGCTGCGAATCGCGCAGGCGCGACACGGCGTCGTATTCGTACAGTCCCTGTTGCGCCTTGGTTGTGGACTTGATGTGCCATTGGAAGAGCGGGCGCCCGAGGGCGCGCGCCACCTCGAAGGCCAGCAGCGTCTTTCCGGTACCGGGTTCGCCCTTGATGAGGAGCGGTCGCTCCAGTGCCAGCGCGGCGTTGACCGCCAGCATGAGGTCGGGGGTGGCGATGTAGCTGTCGGTGCCTTCGAACCGCATGCGTTCTCCCGTGGAATCCGATGACGAAGCCCGATGTTAGCCCAACGCCTGCAGCAGCCAAAGGGCGGACATTCCCGTTACAAGCGTCCACAGCGAGCTGCGCGTGAAAAACGCCACGGCACCGGCGACGATGGCGGCCACGACCCTTGGGCCGACCACCATCGCGTGGTTTACGGGCGAGCCGGCGACGATCATCGGCAGGATCAACGCCGTCAACATGGCGGCAGGGACATATTTCAGCGCCCGGGCGAGGACGGGCGGCATGCCGCGCCGGGCGAAGACCGCGATGAACGACAGCCGCGACAGGTAGTTGAGCAGCCCGACCACGACGATGACCGTCCAGAGCTTCAGCGTCGCGTCCATCGCCCCCTCCCCAGATCCGCGAGCGTGCCGGCGACGATGCCGAGCACGCCGGCGGCGATCAGGTTGAGCCGCATCGGCAGACCCTCGAGCGCGATGACGGCAACGCCGGCAACCGCCGCAGCGAGAATCGTCGGCCGGTCGCGCAACAATGGCGCGACCAGAGCGATGAAGCACAGCGGCACCGCGAACTCCAGCGACCACGACGCGGGAATGAGGTTGCCCGCGAAATAGCCGACCATGTTGGTGATCTGCCAGCACAGGTACAGCGCCACGCCGCTGCCCAGGAAGTGATACGCGCCGCCGCGCGGGTCGTCCTTCGCGTCGAAGCGGCGGATCGCCGCCGCGAACGCCTGGTCGGTGAGCAGAAATGCCAGCGCCTGCTGCCAGCGGCCCGGCAGCGCTTTCAGATACGGCGCCATCGCCGCGCTGTACATGAGAAAGCGCAACCCGAGCACGAAGCAGGTGAGCACGATGACGGCGAGCGGCGCGCCGCCCGCGAGCAGCTGCCCCGCGAGCACCTGCGCCGCGCCGGAGAAGATGATGGCGCTCATGCCGAGCGCGGCGAGCCACGACGCGCCGGCCGCCGCGGCACCGACGCCGCAGACCAATCCGAACGGCGTGAGCCCGACGCACGCCGGCAGCATCTCGGCGAATCCGGCGCGAAAATCGGAGGAGGCGAGCAGTCGGCGCATCGATGGCGGCTTGTCGCGTGGGGGCAATGCGCCGGCGGAAGCGGTGCGTGGGCAGCGGTGTTATGGTATCAGCCCTGTGCCCCTTTCGCGGCGCGTCTGGCAGAATCCGCCCAAGCGATCGGAACCCGAAGGAAGAGAACCCGTGGACATGCCCGTCAATCATTTCAAGCGCGCGCTCGGCGATGGCAAGAGGGTTTTCGGCGCATGGCTCGTGAGCGGCGCGCCGTCGACGGCGGAAGCGCTGGGTTGTGCCGGCTTCGACTTTCTCGTCGTCGACATGGAGCACACGCCCGTCGACACGCCCGAAATGGTCGAGATCCTGCGCACGATTGCCGGGACGCCGGCGCAGGCCGTCGTACGCCTCGTCTGGAACGACATGGTGTGGGTGAAGCGCGTGCTCGATGGCGGCGCGCAGACGCTGCTGCTGCCGTTCGTGCAGAACGCGGACGAAGCCAAGCGCGCGGTGGCCTACACGCGCTACCCGCCCGATGGCATTCGCGGCGTCGCGGGAGGGCATCGCGGCAGCCGCTTCGGCACCGTGCACGACTATCTTAAGACCGCCGCGCAGGAGATCTGCGTGATGGCGCAGATCGAAACGCAGACGGCACTGGCCAACCTTCCCGCCATCGCGGCGGTGCCCGGCATCGACTCGGTATTCATCGGCCCGTCCGACCTGGCGGCGTCGATGGGATTCCTGGGAGACCTTTCCAACCCCGCCGTGCAGGACAAGCTCAAGTACGCGGCCGACCAGTGCCGGCAGCTCGGAAAACCCTGCGGCATTTTGGGCATGAATCCGGAAATGGTCGCGAAGTTCTTCGGCTATGGCTACAACTGGATCGCCATCGGCTCCGACATGGCCTTCATGGTCGGACGCGCGCAGGAATGGCTGGGCAAGGCGCAGGGCCGAAGCCGGTGCCGGTGCGCGCAGCGCATGACTGGGTCGCCGTTCACGTGTGTGCTCGACATCAAGGCAAGCCTCGGTGAATGCCCGGTCTGGTCGGCGGCGGAGCGCGTGCTGTACTGGGTCGACATCAACGCGCCGACGCTCAACCGCTTCGACCCCGCGAGCGGCCGCAACACCGCGATGTCGATGCCGGAGTCGATCGGCTGCATTGCGCTGCGCCGGTCGGGCGGGTTTGTCGTCGCGCTGCGCGGCGGCCTGTGGCTCGCCGGCGCGGACGGCACGCTCGAGCGCAAGGTGGCCGATGCGCCGTACGATCCCGGCGCATCATCGATTCAACGACGGCCGCTGTGATGCCGCCGGTCGACTCTTCGTGGGCTCGATGAACGAGAAGCGCGACGCCAATTCGGCGTCGCTCTTCCGCGTCGATCCGGACTACCGCGTCACCCGCGTGTTCGATGACGTCATGATCAGCAACGGCCTTGCATGGAGTCCCGACGGCCGCACGATGTATCACGCCGACACGCCGACGCACACGATCCGCGCGTTCGACTACGACGCCGCCACCGGCATGCCGTCGCGCCCGCGCGTGTTCGCGCAATGGAGCCGCGAGACCGACAGACCCGACGGCGCTGCGGTGGACAGCGCGGGCAACTACTGGAGCGCGTTCTACCGTGGCGGCAAGGTCGTCAAGGTTTCGCCGCGCGGCGAGGTCCTCGCGGAATATCCGACGCCGGCCATGTGCCCGACGATGTGCGCCTTCGGCGGCGGCGACCTGCGCACGCTCTACGTGACCAGCGCGCGCCAGATGCGCGAAGCCGACGAGCTGGCGCGGCTGCCGCAATCCGGCGGCATCTTCGCGCTCGCCGTCGACACGCCCGGGTTGTCCGAACCTTTTTTCGGCTAACGAACGCCACGCCAACGTCCAATGCTGCTCGACCCTACCGCCTACCTTCGCCTCGAGGCGCTCAAGAGCCTGGGCTCGACATCCACGAGCGTGTCGTTCGCGACGTCCACCGGGGACCTGCTGGAAATCACGGCATATGGCAGCGGCACGTTCCGCTTGAGACTGGGGCCCAACGCGCGTCCCGATTATGGCCTTGTCGTCGGCCGCGCCAAGCCTTGCACGATTTCGCAGCCGGCGGCCGGCATGTGGAACATCGCGGCCGGTGACGCGGCGCTGGAAATCAACGGCGCTCCATTGCGCTTTCGCCTGTTGTGGAAGGGCGCGCCGGTGCTGACGTCGATCACCGACGAGCATTTCCGCGGCTGGACGCGCCTGCCGGCGTTCGGCAGCGTGCGACGCGGCGGCTTGTGGACCGCGGCGTTCGCGCTCGCCTCCGGTGAACCGGTTTATGGGCTCGGCGAGAAATTCGGCCCGCTCGACAAGCGCGGCCAGCTCATCCATTCGCAGGTGGAGGACGCGCTTGGCGTAAATACGGGGCTCGCGCACAAAAACACGCCGTTCGCGTGGGGCCCGGGGACGGGCAATGGCGCGTGGGGATCGTGGATTCACACGCCTGGCATGGTGACGCATGGCGTCGGGCATCCGGACTGGTCGCATCGCAGCTATGCGGTGGTAGTCGATGACGAGGCGCTCGATCTCTTTCTGTTCGCGGCCGAGACACCGGCGGGCGTTCTCGACGCCTATACGAACATCACCGGGCGCGCTTCGCCCGTCCCGCGCTGGAGCCTGGGATTGTGGGTCTCGCGCAACTATTACAAGACGCCCGACGAGGCCATCGCGGTGGCCGGCAAGCTGCGCGAGCGGCGCATTCCTTGCGACGTGCTCATGCTGGATGGACGCGACGGCCTGGGACATCCAGACGCGCTTCAATTTCAAGTGGGATCCCGAACGCTTCACGAATGCGGCGGCGTCGCTCGCGGAGATTCACGCGCATCACCTCAAGGTCTGCGTATGGGAGTACCCCTACGTATCGATCCACGACAAGCTATTTCAGCAGCTCGCGCAGCGCGGCTACCTGCTGAAGACGGCGGAAGGCGATCCCTACGTGTTCATGTGGGACACGTCGCCCGAAACCAGTTCGTTCGGCAACGTGTCGTCCCCGCTTCCGGAGAGCGGCATCGTCGACTTTACGCACCCCGAGGCGTACTCCTGGTGGCGCGACGCTCACCGAAGCCTGTTCGCCGACGGCGTCGACGTGATCATGAGCGATTACGGCGAACAGGTGCCCGACGATGCGGTCGCGTTCAACGGCGACCGTGGCCGCCGCCTCCACAACGTCTATCCGCTGCTCTACAACAAATGCGTCTTCGAGGCGACGGAAAAATTTCTCCCGAAGGGTTCGGTGCCGATGGTCTGGAGCCGCGCGGGGTGGGCGGGCAGCCAGCGCTATCCGGTGGGCTGGGGCGGGCTGCCGCAAAGCGACTGGGAAGGACTTGCCGCTTCGCTGCGTGGCGGGCTGTCGTGGGGCATGAGCGGCAATCCGTACCACAGCTCCGACATCGGCGGCTTCTATGGCGTAAAGCAGCCCAGCGCGGAACTTTACGTCCGCTGGCTGCAAGCGACGGTGTTCTGCTCGCATATGCGCGTGCACGGCGTGGGTGAACGCGAGCCATGGATCTTCGGTCCGGAAACCGAAGCGATATGCCGCAAGTGGCTCGCCTTCAGGTACCGGCTCATTCCCTACCTCGAGACTGCGATTGCGCAGGCCCTGCGCACCGGCATGCCGGTCATGCGCGCAATGCCGCTGGCGTTTCCCGCCAATGCACTCGTGCGCGACTTCGATACCCAATTCATGTGCGGGGACACTTTGTTCGTGGCCCCGATTCTTCGCGACGGAGGCGACGTGGAAATCGCGCTGCCGCCGGGCAACTGGTACGACCTCAACACGCGCCAGCGCTTCGCGGGCCGGCAGGTGATCCGGTATCGCGCGAAGATGGACCAGTTCCCGGTCTTCGGGCGGGAAGGCCACGCGCTGCCGCTGGGACGCGCGGTCCAGCATACGGGCGAGATCGATTCCGTGAATCCCCTCGAGCTCCTGTGGGTGTTCGGCAAGCCCGAACAGCGCATGTCCGAGTATGCGCAGGTGAAGATCGCAGACGGCGTCGTGCAGGCGGCACCGGGGCTCAAGGTCGAATTCTTCGGCGACACGGGGCAGGAAGCCAAGCCGTTGTGAGGCGATGACGCCCATGCATCGGCCCGCGCTCGCGATCACCTCGGGGGAGCCCGCGGGCATCGGTCCCGAACTGGTCGCGATGCTTGCGCAACGCCACGCCGGAACGCCGTTCGCGGCGCGCCTCGTCATCCTGGGTGACCGCGCACTGTTGGCCGAGCGCGCCGCGCGCATCGGTGCGCGGCCGCGCTACGGCGAATTTGATCCGCTGGCATTTGCGCCCGCGGGTGGCGTCGTGGAAGTGTGGCATCAGCCGTTGGCAGCGCCGGTAACCCCGGGCAGCCCGACCCCACCAATGCGCACAGCGTCATCGCGATGCTCGAACACGCGGCCGATGCCTGCGCCACCGGCGCGTTCGCTGCGCTCGTCACCGCCCCTGTGCAGAAGAGCGTGATCCTGGACGCGGGCATCGCGTTCTCGGGCCACACGGAATTCCTGGCAAAGCGCACGCATACGCCGCACGTCGTGATGCTGCTGGTCGGCGGAGCGCCTGATGCGCCGCTGCGGGTGGCGCTGGCCACGACGCATCTGCCCCTGAAAGACGTGCCCGCCGCGCTGACGCGGATCGCGCTCGCCGAAACGCTGATCATCGTAGGAAAGGAACTGCAGTCCAAGTTCGGCATCGCGGCGCCGCGCATCGCCGTTTGCGGACTCAATCCGCACGCCGGCGAGAGCGGGCACCTGGGCCGCGAGGAAATCGACGTCATTGCGCCGGCCATCGCCGACGCGCGCGCAAACGGTTGGAGCGGACATCGCCGGCCCGTTGTCCGCCGACACGCTGTTCGTCCCCGAGCACGTCCGTCGTTACGACGCAGTGGTCGCGATGTATCACGACCAGGGCTTGCCCGTGCTCAAGGCGGCGAGCTTCGGAATGGGCATCAACGTGACGCTCGGCCTGCCGTTTCCGCGCACGTCGGTCGATCATGGGACGGCTCTCGACCTCGCGCGCGACACCGCGCTCGCCAGGACCGCGGACCCGGGCAGCCTGATCGCGGCCGTGGACCTCGCCATCGATCTGGCCGGCCGCGCGGCCGGCGCTTGACGGCGCGCCAGGATGCACGGCCACACGGTACGAAAGCGCTTCGGCCAGAATTTCTTAGCCGACCCGCATTACGTGAAGCGCATCGTCGATGCCGTCGACCCGCGGCAGGGCGAGAACTTGGTCGAGATCGGGCCGGGGCTGGCCGCGCTCACCGGGAGTCTCATCGAGCGCGCGGGCCACATCACGGCGATCGAAATCGACCGCGATCTCGCAGCCCGGCTCCGCGAAAAATTCACGCCGGCGCAACTCACGCTCCACGAGGACGATGCGCTCGACCTTCGATTTCGCAGCGCTTCGCGCAGACCTGCGCATCGTCGGCAACCTGCCCTACAACATCAGCTCTCCGCTCCTGTTCCATCTCGCCGCATTCGACGACCGGTTGCGCGACCTGCACGTCATGTTGCAACGGGAGGTCGTGGCGCGCATGACGGCTTCGCCGGGCACCGCCGATTACGGCCGGCTGACGGTGATGCTGCAGGCGAAGTTTGCGGTTGCCCGCCTCTTCGTCGTGCCACCGGGCGCATTCCGGCCGGTGCCCAGGATCGATTCCGCCATCGCCCGGCTGGTGCCGCTGGCTGCCGCGAAGCCGCACATTGTGGACATGGCGCTGTTCGCGCGCGTCGTCGCCGCGGCGTTCGGTCAGCGCCGGAAGACGCTGCGCAACGCGCTGTCGACGATCTGCGACGAGGCGACGTTGCGTCGCATCGGCATCGATCCGGCCGTTCGCGGCGAGACGCTGCCGGTAGGCGAGTTCGTCCGCATCTCCAATGCGCTCGCCGCGCGATGATTCGCGCGTTCTCCGGTTGACGCGATCGTCCGGAAGGCGAATCATTGCCGCGCGGCTTAAGGCGTGCGCATTCGACGACATAAAGGGAAGTTCATGCCAACGCAAGGCGCCGGCCTCGCCGGTGCAATCGGCTACGGTAGAGCATACCTGGCGCGCGCCGCGCTCCTCGCGGTCGCCTTCGGACTGGGAGTCTTGCCGCTCACGGCGGCGTCTCTCACGCTGCAGACGGCCAAGAATTTCAAGCCATCCGCGATCAACTCCGGTGGCAGCAGCATCCTGACGATCACGCTGACCAACAACGACGTCGTCAATGACGCCGCCCAAGTCGGATTCACCGACGCGTTCCCCGCCGGCATGACGCTCGACGCCGGCGCCCAATCCAACAGCTGCGGCGGAACGCTGTCGCCTCAGCCAGGATCGATTACGTTGATTAACGGGTTCGTGAACGCGGACGGCGGCACCTGCCAGATATCGGTTCCCGTCACGGCGACGTCACCGACGGACGTGACGCTGACGAACGTCACGTCGTCGGTCAGTTGCTTCGTCGCCGGTAACCTATGCAGCGGGAAAGCCGCCGGCGCGGATCTCATGGTCGCCGGCGCAGGCATCGCGCCGGCGATTACCAGCGGCGCGCCACCTCTCGGCACCGTTGGCATCCCCTACGCATTCCAGGTCGCGGCAACCGGCACGCCGACGCCATCGGTGAGTGCAAGCGGCCTGCCACCAGGTCTGTCATTCTCGCTGTCGACCAACCGGATCACCGGCACGCCGACGACGGCGGGCACGTTCGCGACGACTGTCGTTGCTTCCAACGGCGTGCCGCCAGACGCCACGCAGACCTACTCCATCGTCATCATCCTTCCGCTGACGGTCGTCATTCCGGGCGGAAACCCGACGCTTCCGGGCGCGATGGCCGGCCAGCCGTATGGACCGACGACCTTCACCGCCTCCGGAGGAGCGCCTCCCTACACGTGGAACGCGTGCAACCAGCCGCCGCCACCCGGTCTCGCGTTATCGCCGGGCGGGACGCTTTCCGGCACGCCGACGCAAGCCGGTTCCTTCACTTTCGACGTCTGCGTCACCGATTCGGCCGGCGCGAAGACGTCGCAGCGGATCACCATCGTCGTCGCGGCGGTGAGCACGAAGATCGTGCTGGCGGTCGCACCCAATCCGGGTGCGTCCGGCATTCCCGTGGTCGTCACAGTGAAAGTCACCGGTGCAAGCGTGGTCGCATCGGGGACCGTGCAGTTCTGGATGGCCGGCACGGGCACGAAATGCCCGGCGAAATTCGGAGCCGGCAAGCCCGCCGATCCGGACGCGGCGATGCGCACCACGGCACTCGATGCGAGCGGCCAGGCGCAGTTGACCTATGCGAACCTCATGATCGACGATTATCTCCTGTGCGTGCAGTATGCCGGAGACAGTCTGTATCCGCCGGCAAGCGCCGGCCCGATCGACCTGGCCGTCATCAAAGGGTTCCTGCTGCCGCCGCCCTCCGTGAAACTCGGCGTGCCGGCGCAGGCGGCGCCTTCTTCGAAGGTGGAGGCGCACGTCACGGTGGTCGGCGCGGATGCGACGCGCGTTCCGATGGGCAGCGTGCGCATGCTCGCGGCCGGAAGCGAGATCGCCAGCGCCAACCTCGTGAACGGCGTCGCCGTAATCCCCATCGGCATGCCGACGTCCGGCACCCTGATCCTGACCGCCGACTATTCGGGCGACAGCCTCTATCCGCCGGCGAGTTCGGACAGCGCGGTCGTCGTCGTGAAGGACGTGCTCCTCGTCGGCGCCGGGAACGCGGTCATCCCGACGTTGCAGACGTGGGCGATGGCGGTCCTTGCGCTGCTGGTTGCCATGCTGGGATTGCGCCGCTTGCGTCGCCGTTCGACTTGACTCGAATTCGCGCGACGCCGTTTCTTGGCGTCGCTGCCGTCAGCCCCAACCCAGGTCCGGCCGCAGCGCCGGCGCCGCGATGCGCACGAGTTTCCGGCGGGACGCTTCACCGCGCACGAGCATCACCTGCCGCAATGGCACGCCGAACGCGTCGGCCAAGTACCGCAGGAGTTCCGCGTTCGCCTTGCCGTCGACGGGCGGTGCCGCGAGGCGAATCTTGAGCGCATCGCCGTGCTGCCCCGCGACCTCGGTGCGCGCGGCCCCCGGCTGCACGTGCAATGTCAGGACGATCGACGCAATGCCGTCCGATGTTTCCTCGCGCCGCCAACGCGCGGCCACGTCAAAGAAACAGCCGCGTCAGCACGCTCTCGAGCCACGGCACGACGGTCATCAGCGCGATCTGCGCGATGACGATGACGATGAGCGGTGACAGGTCGAGCGTGCCGCCGATCGGTGGCAGGATCCGGCGGACGGGACGCAGAAACGGGAAGGTCAGCGCATTGAGCGTTCCCGACAACGGGCCGTCAGGCGCGACCCAAGACAATATCGCCTGCGCGAACACGACGACGATGAGCAGCCAGAGCGAGGCTCGCAGCAGCGCGACCAGCGTCGCCCCCAGCAGGAACGGGATGCCCGCGCCGAGCAGACTGAACCCGCCGAAGATGAGGTTGTACGACAGGAGCCACAGGAACTGGAACAGCAGCAACGCGACCAGCGATGCCCAGTCCACGCCTTTCCAGCCGGGCAGTACGCGGCGCAACGGCTTCACGATCCAGTCGGTGAGCGCGATGACCGCCTGCCCCAGCGGATTGCGAAACGGCGCGCGCAAGCCTTGCATCGCGAACCGCAACAGCAATGCGTAAGTGAAAAGCCCGAAGACGACGTCGAGCAGATAGCGGATGACTTGTTCGGCCATGACGCGCTAACTCAATCCGAGGACCCCAGTTCGTCGCCCAGTTCCTGGGCGCGGACGGCGGCGGCCTTCACGGCTGCGACGAACTTGGCCTTGACCGCATCGGCCTCCAGGAGCGCGATAGCACGTTCGGTGGTGCCCCCCTTCGACGTGACCTGCGCGCGCAGAATGGCCGGTTCGAGCTCGGACCCAACGGCAAGCTTGACCGTGCCCGCGAACGTTGCGTAGGCCAGCGTGCGCGCATCGGCCTTGGTGAACCCCAGTTCCAGCGCGGCCTGCTCGAGTCCTTCGAGAAAGTAGAAGACGTAGGCGGGGCCGCTGCCCGAAATGGCGGTGACCGCGTCGAGCATGTCCTCGCTGACGAGCCACAGGACCGAGCCCACCGCCTCGAGCACGCGTTGCGCCAGTTTGCGTCCGCGCGCGCCGGTCTCCGGCAGCGCGAAGGCGCCGGTGATGCCTTCGCCGATAAAGGCGGGCGTGTTCGGCATCCCGCGCACCAGCCTTGAAAACCCGTTGAGCCAGCGCGCCGATGTCGGCGAGACGCACGCCGGCCGCGATCGTCATCACGACAGGCACGCCGACCAGATACGGCGCGAGCGCCTGCGCGGCCTCGCGCATTTGCTGCGGCTTGACGGCAAGCACGACGACATCGGCGCCGTCGACCGCACCCGCCGTCGCTTCGCCGAAGATGCCGATGCCCGGGAACAGGCCAACCAGCTTGTCCTGCTGCGCGCGAAACGGTTCGACGACGCGGAATTCGCGTGCGTCGGCACCACCGCTGACCAGACCGCCGATCAGTGCGGTGGCCATGTTGCCGCCACCGATAAATGTGATGTTCATCTACGTCGTCACCCTCGTGCTCCGAATATCGCCGTGCCCAGGCGCACTTGCGTCGCGCCTTCGGCGACTGCCGCTTCCAGATCTCCCGACATCCCCATCGACAGCGTATCGATCGGCAATCCCGCGGCGACGCATTCGTCGAAGCATTCGCGCAACCGGCGGAACTGCGCGCGCTGCCGCGACGTGTCGTCGGTGGGCTCCGGAATACCCATGATGCCGCGCAACCGCAGCTGCGGAAGGGCCGCCACGGCTTGCGCCAGCGCAAGCGCCTCGCCGGGCGGAACGCCGCTCTTGGTGGCTTCGCCGCTGACGTTGACCTGCACGCAAACGTCGAGCGGCGGCAGGCCGGCCGGGCGCTGCGCGGACAGCCGCTGTGCGATTTTCAGCCGATCCACGCTTTCCACCCAATCGAATGTCGCCGCCGCCAATCGCGTCTTGTTGCCCTGGAGCGGCCCGATCAGGTGCCACTCAACGTCAGGAAGGTCCGCCAGCGCCTGCCGCTTTGCCACGCCTTCCTGCACATGGTTCTCGCCGAAGGCGCGCTGGCCCGCCGCGTGCACGGCGCGCACCGCATCTGCGGGAAATGTCTTCGATACCGCCAGCAACCGCACCGATCCCGGTGCCCGGCCCACCCCCGTCGCGGCCCGTTCGATGCGTTCGACCGCGGCTTGCCACGCCTTCTCATAGTGGCTCATAATCGTTTGGACCCGTCGCAAGCCGGCGTTGGCACGTACTTTGCGTGCTACAACAGGTCAAGGACACCGGATAGCAAGGGATTATAGATGGACATTACCGAACTCTTAGCCTTCGCGGTCAAGAACAAGGCTTCGGACCTCCACCTGTCGGCCGGTCTGCCGCCGATGATCCGCGTCCACGGCGACATCCGGCGCATCAACCTGCCGCCGATGGAGCACGAGGACGTGCACGCCATGGTGTACGACATCATGAGCGACGCGCAGCGCAAGATGTACGAAGAGCACCTCGAGTGCGACTTTTCCTTCGCGGTCCCCAACCTCGCGCGCTTCCGCGTCAACGCGTTCGTGCAGCAGCGCGGCGCGGCGGCGGCATTCCGGACGATTCCGGCCAAGGTGCTGTCGCTGGAGGAACTCAACGCGCCGAAGGTCTTCGCCGACCTGACCGACCGGCCGCGCGGCCTCATCCTGTGCACCGGCCCCACCGGCTCGGGCAAGTCGACCACGCTGGCGGCGATGGTCAATCATGTCAACGAGAACGAATACGGCCACGTGCTGACGATCGAGGACCCGATCGAATTCCTGCACGAGTCGAAGAAGTGCCTGATCAACCAGCGCGAAGTCGGGCCGCACACGCTGTCCTTCGCAAACGCGCTGCGCAGCGCGCTGCGGGAAGATCCGGATTACATCCTGGTCGGCGAAATGCGCGACCTCGAGACCATCCGCCTGGCGCTCACCGCGGCGGAAACCGGCCACCTGGTGTTCGGTACGCTGCATACGAGCTCGGCCGCGAAGACGATCGACCGGATCATCGACGTGTTCCCCGCCGCGGAAAAGGAAATGGTGCGCGCGATGCTGTCCGAGTCGCTGGTGTCGGTCGTCGCGCAGACGCTGCTCAAGACCAAGGACGGCCAGGGCCGCATCGCGGCGCACGAAATCATGATCGGCACCGCGGCGATCCGCAACCTGATCCGCGAGAACAAGGTCGCGCAGATGTACTCGGCGATCCAGACGTCGCAGTCGATCGGCATGCAGACGCTGGACCAGTGCCTGGTCGACCTCGTGCGCCGCAACCAGGTGAACGTCGCCGAAGCACGCAACCGCGCGGTCAACAAAGACCTCTTCATGGGCAGCTGACGATGGGCCCCAACGCTCGCTCCGCTCGCTGCTCCCATGGGGGCGCACCTGCGGGATTGGGCCCCCGGTAAAGGATCGCCATGGAACGCGAACGCGCCACCAAATTCATCCACGAACTCCTGGACCTGCTGGTCAAGCAGAAGGGTTCCGATCTTTTCATCACCGCGAACTTCCCGCCGGCCATCAAGGTCGACGGCAAGATCACGCCGGTGTCGAAGACGCAGCTTTCGGCGCAGCACACGATCGAGCTCGTGCGCAGTGTGATGAACGACAAGCAGGCGTCGGAATTCGAAAGCACGAAGGAGTGCAATTTCGCCATCAGCCCGCCGGGTATCGGCCGCTTTCGCGTCAACGCCTTCGTCCAGCAGGCGCGCGTCGGTATGGTGCTGCGCACGATCACGATGGACATCCCGAAATTCGAGGACCTCGGACTGCCGCCGGTGCTGAAGGACATCATCATGTCCAAGCGCGGCATCATGATGTTCATCGGCGCGACCGGCGCGGGCAAATCGACGTCGATGGCGTCGCTGCTCGGCTACCGCAACGAAAACAGCTACGGACACATCATCACGATCGAGGACCCGATCGAATTCGTGCACGAGCACCGCAACTGCATCATGACCCAGCGCGAAGTCGGCGTCGACACCGATGGATGGGAGATCGCGCTCAAGAATTCGCTGCGGCAGGCGCCGGACGTCATCCTGATCGGCGAAGTGCGCGAGCGCAACACGATGGACTACGCCATCGCGTTTGCCGAAACCGGCCACCTGTGCCTGACCACGCTGCACGCCAACAGCACGAACCAGGGGCTGGACCGGATCATCAATTTCTTCCCGGAAGAGCGCCGCGCGCAGCTGCTGATGGACCTGTCGCTCAACGTCCGCGCGTTCGTGGCGCAGCGGCTGATACCTCGCCGCGACGGTCGCGGCCGCGTGCCGGCGGTGGAGGTGATGCTCAACTCGCCGCTCATTTCCGACCTGATTTTCAAGGGCGACGTGTCCGGCATCAAGGACATCATGAAGAAGTCGCGCGAACTGGGCATGCAGACGTTCGACCAGTCGCTGTTCGAGCTGTACGAGGCCGGCCTCATCACCTACGAGGACGCGCTGCGCAACGCGGATTCGCTGAACGACCTGCGGCTGGAGATCAAGCTGCACGGCAAGGAGGCGAAGAATCGCAACGTCTTCGCCGGCATCGGCAATCTCGACGTCGTGCCGGAGGCCTCGAACAACCAAATCTGACCGACCGGTCGGATTTGCGCAACTCCGGACACCTGCAGCGCGAGACGACGGGGCAGGTTGTCACTCCACCTGCGCCGCGCAACCGAGCGGGGAGCGAAGCGACCTGTGATCGGCGCGCTTCCTGTTGTGCTAGGCTCTTCGTCCCCCTTTTCAGCGTGCACCGTTGAACCCAGCCATGGCCGGCCTCGACACCAAGACTCCGCTGCCCACCGAGATCAAGCTGCACCAGGCGTCGCGGGTGCTGGAGCTCGTGTTTCCGCGCGGCATCGTCTTCCGCCTGCCTTGCGAGTTCCTGCGCGTGCATTCGCCGTCGGCGGAGGTGCGCGGACACGGGCCGGGCCAGGAGATACTCCAGACGGGCAAGCGCGACGTGTCGATCACGGACTTGGAGCCCGTCGGACATTACGCGATCCGGCCCACGTTCTCCGACGGCCACGACACCGGAATCTATTCATGGGACTACCTGTACGACCTGGGCGTGCGCCAGGACGAGCTCTGGCAGCGGTACTTGGCCAGGCTCGAGGCCGTGGGCGCGAGCCGCGACGCGCCCGCCAAATCCGGCAGTTCCGACTGAGAGGCCTCTGCGAAACGCCATGAGCGAAGAGCGCACGCAATTCGGCTTCGAGGACGTCTCGCCCGCGGAGAAGACGCGCCGCGTGCGCGGCGTATTCGACTCCGTCGCCGACAAGTACGACGTGATGAACGACGTCATGTCCGCGGGGCTGCATCGCGTTGTGGAAGCGGTTCGCGGTGGAAGCGTCCGGCGCCCGGCCGGGGCAACGCGTGCTGGATCTGGCAGGCGGCACCGGCGATCTCGCGAAGCTCTTCGCCGCGCGCGTGGGGCCGGCCGGCTCGGTCGTGCACACCGACATCAATGGCGCCATGCTGGCCGAGGGCCGCGACAGGCTGCTCGATGGGGGCCTCGTGCTGCCGACGGTCCAGTGCAATGCCGAGGCGCTGCCGTTTTCGGATCGCGCATTCGACATCGTCTCCATCGCGTTTGGCCTGCGTAATGTCACCCGCAAGGACCGAGCACTGGCCGAGATGTGCCGCGTGCTGAAGCCCGGGGGCGTGGCGATCGTGCTGGAATTCTCGCGCGTGGCGGCGCCGCTCGCGCCCGCGTACGACTGGTACAGCTTCAATGTGCTGCCCAAGCTGGGCAAACTGATCGCCAACGACGAGGCGAGCTATCGTTACCTGGCCGAGTCGATCCGCGTTCATCCGGACCAGGAAACGTTGAAGCAGATGATGCGCGACGCCGGCTTCGATGCCGTCGAATTTCATAACCTGACGGCAGGCGTCGTCGCCGTGCACGTGGGGCGCGTGTATTGAAGGACGGATGTTGCGCCGATCGCAACGGAGGCGGGACATGAAACGATTGCTGATGGTCGCGCTCGTCGCGATCGCCGCGGTGACGTTGGTTGCCGCCGATTCGGCCGACGCGAGGCGCATGGGGAGCGGCCGCAGCCTGGGTGCACAGCGCCCGGTGACGCCCCCTTCGACCTCGCCCAACGTCGCTCCCGCGAATCCCGCCGCGCCGGCCCAGGCGCTGCCGCGGGCTGCCGCGCCGGCCACGTCGAGCGGGTCGCGCTGGATGGGCCCGCTCGCGGGGCTCGCCGCGGGCATCGGGCTGGCCGCGCTGTTTTCGCAGTTCGGATTGTCCGAAGGCTTCGCGAGTGTTCTGATGCTCATGCTGCTCGTGGCCGGCGGCATCTTCCTGGTTCGATTGTTCGTCGGCCGGCGCGACGTCGCGCGCGCGCCGATGCAATACGCGGCCGCGGGTGCTGCGCCCGGCGGGATGCCTCC
Organism: uncultured beta proteobacterium; assembly: GCA_963828045.1. Lineage (GTDB taxonomy): Bacteria > Pseudomonadota > Gammaproteobacteria > Burkholderiales > Casimicrobiaceae > VBCG01. Next base: position 1,263,318 of record CAWHCM010000002.1, read on the forward strand.
TCTTCCTCGGTCCGCGGGCGCCAGCCGATTCGAACCGACGCTCGGCGGTGTCACGGCGCCGGCGGACTCACCATCGGCCGGCCAATTTCCCGCCGGGTTCGATCCCGCTCCTTTCCTGCAGCAGGCAAAGTTGCAATTCAGGAAACTCGAGGCCGCGTATGACGCTGGCGACCGCAAGGCGTTGGCGGATGTGATGACGCCGGAATTGTTCGCGGAGATCGACAAGGAAATCGCGGAGCGCGGACACCACGTCGCGACGGAAGTGGACGCGCTCGAGGCCGCGGTGCTCGACGTGACAACCGAGGGCGACCGTCACTGGGCCAGCGTCCACTTCACCGGAACGCTGCGCGAAGACGGCATGTTGCTCGGCAAGCCGTTCGACGAAGTCTGGAATCTCGTCAAGCCGGTCGACGGCAAGACGGGATGGCTGCTGGCCGGCATCCGCCAACTGGCATGATCCTCCCCGACCCCCTGGATGCGCCGGCGAGGGCTAGCCAACCGCATCCTCGAACAGGAAACCTGGGCGCGGGAGAAACTGGCGCCGTTCGCCGGGCGCGTGTTCACGTTGGCCGTCGGACCCGTCGAAGCGCGTTTCGGGATAACCGCTGAGGGGAAGCTCGAAAGGCCGCCGGCTTCGGCGCCCGCGGATCTCGGTCTCATGCTCTCGCCCTTGGCGGTTCCGCCATTCCTCGCCAACCCGTCGCGATGGAACGAATTCGTTCGCGAGGAAGGCGACGTCGCGCTGGGTGGCGTGTTGAAGGAGCTTGCGCGGACGCTGCCCTGGTTCGTCGAAGCGGCGTTCGCGAAAGTGCTGGGGCCGGTGGCCGGGCAGCGCGCCGCCGATGCGGGACGACGGCTGCTCGCGTTTCCCGAATATGCCGCGCAGCGCGTCACGGAAAGTGTGGTCAGCTATGTGCGCGACGAAGCCGGCCTGCTCGCGCGTGGCGAGCAATTGCCTCCGTTCGCCGATGGCGTGCGCGATGTCACGGAGCGCGTCGATGCGCTGGAACAGCGCTTCGACGCGCTGTCGGCGCGGGCTGCCTCGGGCAAGCCACAACCGCTGAAGCGCTAGAGGACGCCGGCACGCCGGATCCGCGGCAACGGCGGCCGCCGGCATCCGTCGCACCTCCCGTAGAATGCCGACATGATGCGCATTGCCCGCCTGATCCGCATTAATCTGGTCGCGCTGCGCTTTGGCCTGGACGAATTCCTGCTCGGCCACGAGCGTGTTCGCGGCCTGCGTCCGTTCGTCAATCACGTGCTGTTCTGGCGCGACTTGTCGCAGCCGCGCGGCGTGCGCCTGCGCGAGGCACTGCAGGCGCTGGGGCCTATCTTCGTCAAGTTCGGCCAGATGTTGTCGACGCGTCGCGACCTCCTGCCGCCCGACATCTCCGACGAACTGGCCAAGCTGCAGGACCGCGTGCCGCCGTTTCCCGCCGAGCAGGTGCTGGCGACGCTCGCGCGCGCGTACGGCAAGCCTGCCGACCAGGTCTTCAAGTCGTTCGACCTCACGCCGGTGGCGAGCGCCTCGGTGGCGCAGGTGCATTTCGCGGACCTGCCGGACGGCACGCCGGTCGCCGTGAAGGTGCTGCGGCCCGACATCCACAAGGTCATCGAACACGACCTGGCACTGATGCAGACGGCCGCCGGGCTCATCGAAAAGCTGTGGTCGGACGGCAAGCGGCTGCGCCCGCTGGCGGTGGTCAGCGAATTCGAAAAGACCATCCGCGACGAGTTGGATCTCACGCGCGAGGCCGCGAACTGCTCGCAGCTTCGTCGCAATTTCAAGCATTCGCCGCTGCTGCTGGTGCCCGAGATCGAGTGGGACTGGACCACCGTCGAAGTGCTTGTGATGGAGCGCATGGCCGGCATTCCCATCGGCCGCATCGAGGAACTGCAGCGCGCGGGCATCGACCTGCCGCGCCTGTCGCGCGCCGGCGTGGAAATCTTCTTCACGCAGGTGTTTCGCGACGGCTACTTCCATGCGGACATGCATCCGGGCAACATCTTCGTGGCCACCGACGCGTCGAACCACGGCAAGTACATCGCACTCGACTTCGGCATCATGGGCACACTGTCGGAGACCGACAAGGGCTATCTCGCGCAGAATTTTCTTGCGTTCTTCCGCCGCGACTACCACCGCGTGGCGACTGCGCACATCGAGTCCGGGTGGGTTCCGCCGGATACGCGTGTCGACGAGCTCGAAGCGGAAATCCGCGTCGTATGCGAGCCGATCTTCGACCGCCCGCTGCGCGAGATTTCGCTGGGCAAAGTGCTGGTCTCGTTGTTCCGCGCGTCGCGCCGCTTCAACGTGCAGATCCAGCCGCAGCTGACACTGTTGCAGAAGACGCTGCTGAACGTCGAGGGGCTGGGCCGGCAGCTCGATCCGGAACTCGACCTGTGGGTTACCGCCAAGCCTTTCCTGGAGCGCTGGATGCAGGAGCAGATCGGCCTGCCTGCCCTGCAGCGCAGGCTGGTCGCCGAGGCGCCGTACATCGTTGCCGCGCTGCCCGAGCTGCCGCGCCTGCTCCGCCAGCGCCTGCTGTCGCCTCCGGCCGCCTCCGAATCCGCGGTCGGCGAACTCGCGGCGGCGCAGAAGACGCGCAACCGCTGGCTCGCCGTGATCGCCGCATTGCTCGTCGTCGCGATCGTCCTGCTGGTCCGGCAGTGAAGCTGAACTGGATGGCCGGACGCAGGAAGCCCGTCACTTCGTCTGGTCGGATGGGGCGGGCTGCGCCGCCTGCTGCTCGTCGACGCGCGGCCTGATGAGCGAAAGAGGCGCGCGGCGCAGGAATGCGTTGGCCTCGCCCAGCATGAACTTCACCAGATCCTCGAGCGCCGACTCGTCGACCTTGCCAGGCTGGAATTCGAGCAGGACCGACTCGAAGCGGTCGACGTTGCGCAGCGTGACCTCGATGATCTGCCGCGCATAGTCCGGCTGGAAACGCACCGATGCGGCAATGGAGGGCTGCACGTGGAAGAGGCCGTAGCGCACGACCTTTTTCTCGTCCTGTTCGGTCTGGTAGTGGAACTGCATCGTCGAGGCGCGCAGCCGCTCCTCGATGCCGGCCGCCGAAGCAGGGCTGACGCGCAAGATGAATGGCGCCGTGCCGATCATGGAGTAGAACATTTCGAGATTGCTGAGTACCTCGAAACCGGCATACGAACCGCGCCGGAACGACACGAAACCCCGGTCGAAACGCGGACGGTCAAGCGTCAGGATGTGGCCCAGCTGGAACTTGTGCGCGATGGTCGGGTGGATCACCTCGAGGTGGCCCACGACCTCGTCCAGCCACCGAAAGGCGCGCCAAAGGCAGCGATCGATGTCGTGCAGCGCCTCCTCGATCGGCTTGCGTGCCGCAGTGTCCTGCGCGCGCAATTCCTCCGACCGCTTGCGCAACTGGTCAAGAAGCGACGGGTCGCCGGGTTTGCTCATTTCGCGAAAATACCACGGCCGGCGTCCGGTGACGCAGTCCCTTGGCCCCGCGCGCCCAGCCGATGCCAAGCGAGCCCGCCCGGCGAACGGATTACGGTGTTGAAGCGCGCGGATTGCCGATACAATCCCGCGCAGCCCCATCCTCCCATCCTACCGCTGCCTTCCATGGCGCTGCTCGAAATCCAGGACGTTACGCGCCGCTTCGGCGACTTCACGGCGGTTGACCGGGTCACGCTCGCCATCGAGGCCGGCGAGTTCTTCACGTTGCTTGGCCCGTCCGGGTGCGGCAAGACCACGCTGCTGCGAATGATTGCGGGATTCGACCTCCCCGACGGCGGTCGCATCCTTCTGAATGGCGAAGACCTTGCCGACCGGCCGCCCGAAGGCCGCCCCGTGCGCACGGTGTTCCAGAGCTACGCGCTGTTTCCGCACATGACCGTGGAGGGCAACGTCGCATTTCCGCTCAAGATGGCGAAGACGCCGTCGGCCGAGATGGCCGGCAAGATCGCGGAAGCGCTGGAGGACGTGCGGCTGACCGGCTTGGGCAACCGCTTTCCGCACGAGCTCTCGGGCGGCCAAAAGCAGCGCGTGGCGATCGCACGCGCGCTCGTCACGCATCCGACCGTGCTGCTGCTGGATGAGCCGCTCGCCGCACTCGACGCCAAGCTGCGCGAGGAGCTGCAGGTCGAGCTCATCAACCTGCAAAAGGAAGTGGGCATCACGTTCGTCTACGTCACGCACGACCAGACCGAGGCGCTGGCGCTGTCGCACCGGATCGCGGTCATGAACAAGGGCCATGTCGAGCAGATGGACGCGCCGTCGCGCATCTACAGCTTTCCCGCGACGCATTTCGTCGCCAATTTCATCGGCACGTGCAATCTGCTGGCCGGTCCCATATCGGCCAATGCGGGCGGCGTGATCGCCGTCGACGTGCCCCGCCTGGGAACGGTCAAGGTCGCGGCGGCGTCGGGCGCCTCGGCGGGTGAGAAAGGCTCGATCGCGCTGCGGCCGGAAAAAATCGTGCTCGGGGCGACCGGAGACGCCGCGGCCGACAATCACTTTCGCGGAACCGTGTCCGACTTCCTATACCACGGCGACGTGACGGTCTACATGATCACGACGGCGGGCGGGGCCAGGATCGAAGCGCTATCCGCCAACTCGGCGGCAGGCCGAACCAAGTTCTTCGAAGTCGGCGACGCTGTCGACCTGAGCTGGCCCGCCGCCGCAGGGCACTTCATCGCCGGATGACCTCCATGCGCAGACGCAGCGAATGGGTCGGCAAATGGCTGGTGAGCGGTCCGCCTGTCCTCTACCTGCTGTTCTTCTTTGCCATCCCGGCGCTGATCATGGTGCTGGCGTCGTTTCGCACGCCGGGCGAGTTCGGCGGCCTTGCTCCATTCCTGGACCAATCGGGCAAGCCCGACCTCAACGTCGACAGCTACGTGCGCTTCTTCACGGAGCCGGTCTACACGCAGATCTTCGTCAAGTCGTTCGTGTATGCGCTGGCGACGACGCTTTTGTGCCTCGCGATCGCCTATCCGCTGGCCACGCTTATCGCCAAGAGCCCGAAGAAGCATCGCGACTTGCTTCTGCTGCTGGTGATCCTGCCGTTCTGGTCCAATTTCCTGATCCGCGTCTATGCGTGGATGATCGTGCTGGGGCCACAGGCCGCGCTGGCGCGTACGGTCAACGGCATTCTCGGCTGGTTCGGCGCGGAACCCGTGTCGCTGCTGTTCAGTTCGTTCGCGGTGCTGGTGTGCCTCGTATACGTCCACCTCCCGTTCATGGTGCTGCCGCTGTACGCCAACCTGGAGAAGCACGACCAGGCGTTGCTGGACGCCGCGCAGGATCTGGGCGCCAGCGCATGGCAGCGGTTCTGGCGCATCACGTTCCCGCTATCGCTGCCCGGCGTCTATGCTGGCGCGGCGCTGGTGTTCATCCCGGCGCTGGGCATTTTCGCCATCCCGGACATCCTGGGCGGCCCCGACGACAGCCTCATCGGCAACGTGATCAAGCAGCAATTCCTCGAGACGCGCGACTGGCCGTTCGGCAGCGTGCTTTCGATCGTCCTTACGGTGGCCGCGCTGGCCCTGGCCGGATTGGCGGCGTGGGTCGGCGCGCGAAGCACGCGCCGGGAGGCTTCCGGTGCCTAGACGGTCTCCGTGGCTGTGGGTGGCGGCGATCGCGGGTTATGCGTTCCTGTACCTGCCGCTGGTCATCGTCGTCGTCTACTCGTTCAACGATTCGCGCCTCAACGCGGAATGGGTCGGCTTCACGCTGGACTGGTACCGCAAGCTCGCGCAGAACGAGGAAATGCAGTCGGCGGCGGCCAATTCGCTCATCATCGGCTTCGTGGCGAGCCTCGTATCGACGATCCTGGGAACGATGGCGGGCGTGGCCATGCACCGGTACAGGCTGCGCCTGCTGACCATCCTCGTCCTCACGCCAATCGCAATTCCGGAGATACTGATGGGCGTGTCGCTCCTCATCTTCTTCGTGCTGCTCAACTTCCCGCTGGGGCTGGTCTCCGTGGCCCTGGCGCACATCGCCTTCTGCATCGGATTCGTCGCAATCGTCGTTCGCGCGAGGCTGGCCGGGATGGACGAGAGCCTCGCCGAAGCCGCGCGCGACTGCGGCGCCTCCCCCTGGCAGACGTTTCGCTACATCACGCTGCCGCTGATCATGCCCGGCGTGATCGCCGGCGCGCTGATGGCCTTCACGCTGTCGATCGACGACTTCGTCATCACGTTCTTCACCGCGGGCGCCGGCACGGTGACGCTGCCGCTGCAGATCTATTCGATGATCAAGATCGCCGTCACGCCCGAAGTCAACGCCGTGTCAACGCTGCTGATGCTGCTGACGTTGATACTGATCGTCGTCGCCACCCGCGTTTCGCCAACCCTGCTCCGCGCCAACCAGGAGACCCAACCATGATCAAGCGCTGCGCCGCCCTCCTGTTCTGCCTGGCCGCCCTGCCGGCTTTCGCCAAGGACACGCTGAACCTATACAACTGGAACAACTACATCGCCCCGGAGACGGTCAAGCGGTTTGAGGAATTTTGCAAGTGCGAGGTCAAGCAGACGTACTACTCCGACAACGAGGAACTGCTGGCCAAGCTCGCCGCCGGGGCCAAGGGCTACGACATCCTGGTGCCCACTTCGAACGCCATGCAGTCGCTGATCAAGGGTGGGCAGCTGAAGCCGATCGACAAGTCGAAGCTGCCCAACATCAAGAACATCAACCCGGTCTATATGAACACTGCGTTCGATCCGGGCAACAAGTACTCGGTCCCGTACGCGATGTCGACGACGATCCTGGGCTACAACGCCGAGAAGATGAAGGAGCTGGGGCTGCCGACCGACACGTGGGCCGTGATCTTCGAACCGAAGTACCTGGAGAAGGTGAAGGGCCGCGTCACAGTGCTCGACAGCTCGAACGAACTCTTCGCCGCCGCGCTCAAGTACCTGGGCTACTCGGCCAACGACACCGACGAGAAGCACTGGAAGGAGGCGGCCGATCTGATCAAGCGCGCCAAGCCCTACTGGGCGGCGTTCAACGCGTCGTCCTACATCAAGGAGCTGACCGTCGGCAACATCTGGCTGGTGCACGGCTATTCGAACGACATCTACCAGGCCAATCTTGACGCACAGGCGGCAGGACGCAAGTTCACGATCCTGCAGGGGATGCCCAAGGAAGGCGCGGTGCTGGCCGTCGACAACATGGTGATCCACAAGGACGCGCCGCGGCCCGACTTGGCGCTCATGTTCATGAACTTCATGCTCGAAGGCAAGAACTCGGCGGAACTCACCAACCTCATCGGTTCCGGCAATCCGAACACCGACGCGATCAAGTACATCAAGCCGGAACTTCTGAAGAACCCTGCGATATTCCCGGATCCGGCCGTCGCGGCCAAGCTGGAGCAGCTCAAGGATCTGACGGCGGCGCAGCGCCGGCTGCGCGGCAAGATGTGGACGGAGATCAAGGCGTCGCGCTGACGACAAATTCCGGCATGGACGCGCCGCGACAACGGACGTTCCTGCCGCACGCGCTGGCGCTGCTGTACGGGTTCGCGATTGTCTACGCGAGCCTGCAGCCCTTCGCGCCGTGGATTCCTCCCGCGGCGGGCACGCCGTTCTGGCCGTTTGCGCCGTGGCCGCCCAAGTGGACTCGCTTCGATGTCGTCGTCAACGCCGTCGCGTACCTGCCGTTCGGCACGTTCGTCGCACTGATTCCGCGGCGCGCTTCCCCGCGCCTGCGGGCAAGTATCGCGCTCGCCGCCGGCGTGGCGCTGTCGTTCGGCATGGAGACGTTGCAAATGTTCCTGCCGACGCGCGACGCGAGCCTGGTCGACCTCTTCGCGAACGCCGGTGGCGCGTTCGCCGGCGGGCTGATCGGCGGCACGCTCGTCCGCGCGGCGCGCACGCGACGGTGGCTCTCCGCCGCGCGTGATCGCGTTTTCCTGTCCGGACGCTTGGGCGATGTCGGCATCGCGCTGCTTGCGCTCTGGCTGACTGCGCAGGTCAACCCCGGTATGGGGCTGTTCGCCGTCAACTTCGAGCCGGGACTGCATCCGGTAGTGGTGGCGCCCGACACCGCAGCGATGATGATCGAGGCCGCGCAGTCGGCATTCCAGTTGGTCGGCGTCGGGCTGTTCCTGGCACTCTTGCTGCGCGACCGCCGCTATGTCGGTGGTGCCGTCCTGCTGTTGATCGGCATCGCGTGCCTGCTGAAAGGAACGGCCGCGTGGCTGCTGCTGAAGCCCGCCGCCTGGGAGGCCTGGCTCAAGCCCGGCGTGGCCATCGGCATTGCCGCCGGATCGCTGGGGCTGCTGCTCGCAGCCTTCATGCCGCGGCCGGCACAAGTGGCGGCGTGCGCGATCGCCCTGCTCTCCTCGCTGCTGCTGCCGCTCGCGGCCAGCGACATGGCAGCGATGCCGGCGCCGTTGACGCTGTTCAACTGGCGCTATGGCCAGCTGCTCAACTACAACGGCCTCACGCATACGGTGCTGCTCGTCTGGCCGATCGCTGCCGCGGCATGGCTGTTCGCGCTCGCGGGCAAGCCGGCCTGGGGGCGGCCCGGCTGACTGCCTGCGGACTGCCGCATCCGGGCGGAAGGCTATACTTGGCGGCCGTTTCGTCGCGGCCTCGCTCCTCGAGTCCGCCCATCGCTCGTCATGAGTTACTACCGCAAACACGTGTTCTTCTGCTGCAACCAGCGCGATCCGCCGGAGAAATGCTGCGCTGACAGCGGCTCGCAGGAAATGCAGCAATACGCGAAGTCGCGGATCAAGGCGCTCGGACTGAATGGCCCTGGCCAGGTCCGGATCAACAAGGCAGGGTGCCTCGATCGCTGCGAGGAAGGTCCGGTGGTCGTCGTCTACCCCGACGCCGTCTGGTACACGTACGTGGACCGCGACGACATCGACGAGATCATCGACCGCCATGTCGTCGGCGGCGAAATTGTCGAACGGCTGAAGATTTGACGCCGCGTACAGTGCAGCGCCTGACGATCGACGGTCCCGCCGGGCCGCTCGAGGTCGTCTACAACGCGCCGGATCCGCCGCTTTCGGGCATCGCGCTCATCGCCCACCCGCACCCGTTGCAGGGCGGCACGCTCGACAACAAGGTCGTGCAGACGCTGGCCAAGACGTTCTTCGCGCTGGGCTACGCCGCCGTGCGCTTCAATTTTCGCGGCGTGGCCGGGTCGGCCGGCGCGTTTGCCGAGGGCATCGGCGAAACCGACGATGCGCTCGCGGCGCTCGCGCACGCCAGGCAACGATTCGGCAACGAACTCCCCGTGGTCCTGGCGGGATTCTCGTTCGGCTCGTTCGTGCAAACCCGCGTGGCCGCCACGGTGGCGGCACAGCGCCTCGTGTTGATTGGACCGGCCGTCGGCCGCTTTGCCGTTGCGGAAGTCCCCGCGGACACCATCGTCGTGCACGGCGAGGAAGATGACGTCGTTCCGCTCGCCGATGTTCTGGCGTGGGCGCGCCCGCAGGAACTTCCGATCATCGTCTTTCCCGGCTGCGGCCATTTCTTTCACGGCCGTCTGCCGCAATTGCAGCGCGTCATCCAGGGCATGTGGCAGCGCCCGGCGCCGGATGCCACGCAGAGGAGTTGATTCATGGCCGCACGGAAATCCGTCGGGACAACGAAGGCGCTGCGCGATCGCGTGAGCGCCGCCGAGTGGACGACGCGAGTCAATCTGGCCGCGTGCTATCGCCTCGCTGCGCACTTCCGGATGACCGACGTGATCTTCACGCACATCTCGGCGGGCGTTCCCGGATCGGACGGGCACTTCCTGATCAACGCGTACGGATTGCTGTTCGACGAGATCACGGCGACGAGTCTCGTGAAGGTGGACCTCGAGGGCGACGTTATCGAGGACGTCACCGGGCTCGGCATCAACCCCGCTGGCTACGTGATCCACAGTGCGATCCACGGCGCGCGCCACGACATCGGCTGCGTCATGCACACGCACACGAGCGCCGGCCTTGCCGTGGCCGCGCAGAAGCAGGGCTTGCTGCCGCTCACGCAACACGCGATGCGCTTCTGGGATCGTCTCGCGTACCACGACTACGAAGGCGTCGCGCTGGACATGGACGAGCAGAAGCGGCTGATCCGCGACCTCGGCACACGCAAGGCGATGATCCTGCGCAATCACGGCCTTTTGACGTGCGGCGCCACGGTGCGCGAAGCCTGGGACCTCATGTATTACCTGGAGCGCGCGTGCCAGGCGCAGGTCGCTGCGATGGCGGGTGGCGCCGAACTCAACATTCCCGCGCCCGAGGTCGCCGAACGAGTCGCTCGCGTGTTCCTGAATCCCAGCCGCCCGGCGACCGAGCGCGATTGGCCCGCATTGCTGCGCTTGCTCGACCGCATCGATCCGTCGTACAGAGACTGAGCGCCGCAATGAGCGAGGGTGACGAAGTCATTTTGCGCGTCGAGAGCCTGCGCAAGAGCTACGGCGGCACCGAGGTCGTGCGCGGCCTCTCCTTCGAGATTCGCCGGGGCGATTGTTTCGGCCTGCTGGGCCCGAACGGCGCGGGCAAGACGACCACGCTGCGCTGCTGCCTGGGGCTCATCGATCCGGATGGCGGCACGATCCGGATGGTGGGCGAGGAAGTGCCCGAGGCGGCGCGCCAGGCGCGCATTCGCGTGGGCGTGGTTCCGCAGATGGACAATCTCGATCCCGACTTCACGGTGCGCGAGAACCTGCTCATCTACGGCAGCTATTTCGGGCTGCGCCGCACCGTGCTGGAGCGGCGCATTCCGAGCCTTCTCGAGTTCGCGGGATTGGGAAGCAAGCGCGATGTCGGCATCCGCACGCTCTCCGGCGGCATGAAGCGCCGCCTGACGCTCGCGCGCGCGCTCGTCAACGATCCCGAGCTCCTGATCCTGGACGAGCCGACCACCGGCCTCGATCCGCAGGCGCGCCATCTCATCTGGGACGGCCTGCGGCAACTGATGTCGCAGGGCAAGACGATCCTGCTGACGACGCACTTCATGGACGAGGCCGAGCGATTGGCGACGCGGCTCGCGGTGATCGACCACGGCTCGATGATCGCGTGCGACACGCCGCGCGCGCTTCTCGCGCATCACGTCGAGCGCGAAGTGATCGAGGTCTATGGCGACGAGGCCAAGACCTGGGCCGACATGCACGGTCGCCGGCTGTCGAAGCGCCTGGAACTCGCCGGCGAAACGGCGTTCTGCTACGCGAGTGACGCGCAGCCGCTGTTGAACGACCTTGCGACGCGGGCGGGCGTGCAATACCTGCACCGGCCGGCGAACCTCGAGGACCTTTTCATCAAGCTCACCGGGCGCGAGCTGCGCGACTAGAGCCGCACATCGTTACGGTCCAATGTCGAGCCGTCACCACGACGCCGGCCGCCGGCGCCCACGCTAGAACATGATCTTGGCGAGGAAAAGTCCGGTGGTTACCGTCACCGCCGTTGCGACGAGTCCCGGGATCATGAACGAGTGGTTGAGCACGTACTTGCCGATCTTCGTCGTCCCCGAAAGGTCGAAGTTGATCGCCGCGATCAGCGAACCGTAGGTCGGGATGAAGAAGTAGCCGTTGACCGACGGAAACATCCCGATCAGGAACTGCGGCGGGATGCCGAGCGCTATGCCGAGAGGCATCAATGCGCGGGTGGTCGCCGCCTGGCTGTACAACAGCACCGACGCGAAGAACAGCCCGAACGCGAACGTCCAGGGATGCGCGTCCGCCTGTGCGCCGATCGCCGGCACGATCACGTCCTTGTTCGCCGCGATGAAGCTGTCGCCAAGCCACGCGAGCCCGAAGATGCCGATGACGGCGACCACGCCGGCGCGCAGTGTCGACGTCTTCGGGACGTCGTTGACGTTGACTTTTGTCACCAGCAGCATGATCGCCGCGACGGACATCATCACGATCTCGATCACGATGGGCATTTGCAGTGCTGCCTTGGTGCCGGGAATCGTGCGCAGGTCGGGAAAGAAGCCGAACAGCACGACCAGCGCGACGCCGATCAGGAAGATGAGCGCCGATGCCTTGGCCGCGGGCTGGAGCGGCGGCCTGTCGGCGGCCGACTTGGGCGCCGGGACCTCGCCGGCCGCGAGGCGCGCCTGATATTCGGGGTCATCCTTGAGATCCTTGCCGACGAACATCGAGACGATCGCGGCGACCACCACGCCCGTGAGCGTCGCCGGAACGCAGATCATCAGGATCTGCGGCAGGCCCCATTGCGTCATGCCCTTCTCGGCGAAAAGCCCGATCATCGCGGCGGTCGCGGCCGCCACCGGGCTCGCGGTGATCGCCTGCTGCGAGGCGATCGTCGCCACCGCCATCGGCCGCTCCGGACGGATACCGGCCTGGTGGGCGGTCTCGTAGATCACCGGGAGCAGCGGATAGACGATATGCCCCGTACCCGCGAGGAAGGTGAAGGTCCACGTCGTGAGCGGCGCGACGATCGTCACGTACTTGGGGTTCGCACGGATGATCCGCTCGGCGATGCGCACCAGGAAGTCGATGCCGCCGGCAGCATCCATCACCGACGCGGCCATGATAACCGCGAGGATGATCAGCATCACGTCGATCGGCGGCGACGTCGGGTTGACGCCGAACGCGACGACCAGCACCAGCAGGCCCACCGCGCCCCACAGGCCGAGCCCCACGCCCGAGTACCGGGCGCCCATCCAGATCGCCGCGAGAACCACGACGAATTGCAGAACGATCGATAGCGACATGGCCTTGCTCCCACCAGGCGCGGCCGCCCGGATGAACTACTGCTCGAACTTCGGCGCGATCAGGTTCTCGAACGAAAAGACCTGGTCCCACTTCTCCTGCGTCAACAGCTTGCGCTCCTTGACCACGATGTCGTGCAGCGACTTTCCGGTCTCGTAGCCTTCGCGCGCGATTTCCGCGCACTGCTTGTAGCCAAGCGACGGCTTCAGCACGGTGACTATGCCGAGCGAGTTGAGGACCATGTCGCGGGTATGCTCGGCGTTGGCGGTGATGCCGTCGATGCAATGGACGCGCAGGCTGTCGACCGCGTGCTCCATCGTCGCGATCGACGTGAACAGCGCGAACGTGATCACAGGCTCCATCACGTTGAGTTGAAGCTGACCCGCGGAGGCCGCGAGCGTCACCGTCAGGTCGAGGCCGATCACGAGAAAACCCACCTGATTGACGACCTCCGGAATCACCGGATTGACCTTGCCCGGCATGATCGAGCTGCCCGGCTGCATCTGGGGAAGCCGGATTTCGTTGAAGCCGCAGCGCGGGCCAGAGGCCAGCAGCCGGATATCGTTGCAGATCTTCGTGAGCTTCGCCGACGTCCGCTTCAGTACGCCGGACAAGAGCACGTACGCGCCGGTGTCGGACGTGGCCTCGATGAGGTCGCCGGCGAGAATGAACTTGAGTCCGGTGAGTTCGGACAGGTGCTTGGTCGCGAGCTCGGGGTAGCCGGGCGCCGCCGTGACCGTCGTGCCGATCGCCGTCGCGCCGAGGTTGATCTCGTGCAGGAACTGGCGAACTTCCATGATCCGCTGAACTTCCTCGCCGAGCGTCGTGCCCCAGCCGTGGAACTCCTGCCCGAGCGACATCGGCACCGCGTCCTGCAGGTGCGTGCGTCCCATCTTCAGCACCTTGTCGAATTCCCTGCTCTTCGCGAAGAAAGCTTCCTGCAGTTTGCGCAGCGCTTCCATGTAGCTGTCGAGCCTCAGAATCAGCGCCAGCCGGAACGCGGTCGGGTAGATGTCGTTGGTCGACTGACCGAAGTTGACGTGGTCGTTCGGATTGACGAACTGGTATTCGCCCTTGCCGTGCCCCAGCGCCTCGAGCGCGAGATTCGCGATGACCTCATTGGCGTTCATGTTGGTCGACGTGCCGGCGCCACCCTGGATGAAGTCGGTGACGAACTGATCCCGCATCTCGCCCGCGATCAGACGATCGCACGCGCCGGCGATCGCGTTCGCGATCTTCGCGTCGAGCACGCCCAAATCCCGGTTGGCGAGCGCCGCGGCCTTCTTCACGTAGCCGAACGCCTTGACGAAATTGGGCTCCAGCGACATCGGGATGCCCGTGATGTGGAAGTTCTCCTTCCCGCGCAGCGTCTGCACGCCGTAATACGCGTCGGCAGGTATCTTCTTTTCGCCCAGGAAATCCTTCTCGACCCGGTAGGACATGGCATCCATGGTATCTCCTCCTTCAATGGACATCGCCGGAGCCCCGCATCCGGCGCCGGCCATTCATTTGGTTATTGTCCGCCGATGCGGAGGGCGCCAGTTGACGGCTGTCAACGGCACCCCAATTAGAAGTCGCTGTTCGGCCGCGTTGCGGCCCTTGCACGGGCCTACTTGAAGCCGGCCACCACCATCTTGCGCCGCATGAAGGCGATCTGCGTCGCCAGCGGCAGGTCCTTCGGGCAGACGTCGTGGCAGGCCAAGAGCGACATGCAGCCGAACACGCCGTCGTCGTCGCCGATGACGTCGTAATAGTCCTGGTCCGTGCGCGAATCGCGCGGGTCGAGGCGGAAGCGCGCCACGCGGTTCAAGCCGACTGCGCCGACGAAGTCCTCGCGCATCCGGGCAGTTCCGCAGGCGGCCACACAACAGCCGCATTCGATGCAGCGGTCGAGCTCGTAGATCTTGTCCGCGAGGTCGGGATCCATCTTCTCCTCGATCCGCCGCAGGTCCGGGTCCGCGTCCTTCATGTGCAGCCAGCCCTCCAGCCGCTCGCTCATCCCGCGCATCCATTTGCCGGTGTCGACCGAGAGATCGCCGATGAGCTCGAAGAACGGCAGCGGCGCCAGCGTGATCTCGGGGCCGAGGTTCTTGGTGAGCGTCCGGCATGCGAGCGTCGGGCGCCCGTTGATCACCATCGCGCAACTGCCGCAGATGCCTGCGCGGCAGACGAAGTCGAACTGCAGCGAGGCGTCCTGGCGCTCGCGGATCTCGTTCAGCGCGATGAACAGCGTCATCCCGTCGGCCTCCTCGAGCGGGTACGTCTGCATGTGCGGGACGCTGATCGGATCCTGGGGGTTGTAGCGCAGGACGCTGATCGCAAGCTTTCGCCGCGGCGCCGCCGTGCCGTTGCCGTTGCCGTTGGTGCCGCGCGATGGCATCGCGACCGTCTTTACGGTGGGCGTATTCATTTCGATCCCTCGAGCGGTTCGTCGATGCGTTCGTTGCGGCCGCGAAATTTCTCGGGAAGCAGCGCGTCGTACGGCATCAGCGATTCCTGTACGGCGAAACGCGGCGCATCCGCCATCTTCTGTTTCAGTGCCTCGACCGCGGCGACGCGATTCGGCGTGTCCGGGTGGTCGATGTAGTCCTTCGCACCGTAGCCGCGCCAGCCCGGCGGCAATTCCATCCGGCCCACGTCGAGCGCCTCGTAGGCAAGCGTGGGCAGCGTGTCCGTGTCGCTCTTCCACGTCGCCAGCGTTCGTTTGAGCCAATCGGCGTCGTTGCGGCGCGGAAAATCCTGGCGGAAATGCGCGCCGCGGCTTTCGGTGCGGGTGAGCGCGCCGTATGCAACGCACAGCGCCACCTTCAGCATCTTCTGGACGCGGTACGCCATCACGAGCTCGGGGTTGGCGCCACGCGCCTTGAATTTGACTCCGATGTTGCGGCTCCTGCGCAACAGTTCCTGCAGATCCGCCACAGCCGACTCGAGATCGGCGCCGCGGCGGAAGATGCCGACTTTCTCGGTCATCGTCTCCTGCATCGCGATGCGCAGCGCGACGGCATCCTCGGTGCCGTGGCCGTCGACCAGTGCGTCGAGCTTGCCCTGCTCGCGGCGCAGGAACTCGTGGACGAGCGCGGTCGGGATGTCCACCTCGTTCTCGGGCTTGTCGCAGAAATCGGCGATGTATTCGCCGACGATCATGCCGGCGACGACTGTCTCGGCGACCGAGTTGCCGCCCAGCCGGTTGAAGCCGTGCATGTCCCAGCACGCGGCTTCGCCGGCCGCGAACAACCCCGAAAGCGTCGGGCTCTGGCCGGTGTGGTCCGTGCGCACGCCGCCCATCGTGTAGTGCTGCGCGGGCCGCACCGGAATCCAGTCCTTGGTCGGGTCGACGCCCAGGAAGTAGTGGCAGATCTCATAGACTTCGCGCAGGTTGTGCCGGATGTGCTTCTCGCCCAGCAGCGTGATGTCGAGCCACAGATGCTCGCCGAAACGGTTCCTGGCCCCCTTGCCCTTCGCGATGTGCTCTTCCATGCGGCGCGAGACCACGTCACGCGAGGCGAGCTCCTTCTTTTCAGGCTCGTAGTCCGGCATGAAGCGGTGGCCGTCGGCATCCTTGAGGAGTCCGCCGTCGCCGCGGCAACCCTCGGTGACGAGGATGCCGGCCGGAAAGATCGCAGTGGGATGGAATTGCACCGCCTCCATGTTGCCGAGCGTCGCCACACCCGTCTCGAGCGCGATGCCGCTGCCGATTCCCTCGCAGATCACGGCGTTCGTCGTTACGCGGTAGAGGCGGCCCGCTCCGCCGCTCGTGATCGCCGTCGCCTTCGCGACGTACGCGACGAGCTCGCCGGTCATGAGGTTGCGCACGATGGCGCCGTAGCAGCGCGCGCCGTCGTGGATCAGCGCGATCGCCTCGACCCGCTCGAGGACCGGAATTGCGTTGCCGATCGCCTGGTCGCTCATCGTCTGCAGCATCGCGTGGCCGGTGCCGTCGGACACGTAGCACGTCCGCCATTTCTTGGTGCCGCCGAAATCGCGCTGCGCGACCAACCCGTGCGCCTCGTCGCGTTCGGTGATCGTCACCTTCTGCCCGTTGATGATGACGTCCCGGTCGCCCTTGCGCACGCGACTCCACGGGACGCCCCACGCCGCGAGTTCGCGTACGGCCTTGGGCGCCGTGTTGACGAACATCCGCACGACCTGCTGATCCGCGCCCCAGTCGCTGCCGCGTACCGTGTCCTCGAAATGGACGTCCTCGTTGTCACCCTGGCCCTTGATGACGTTCGCGAGCGACGCCTGCATGCCGCCCTGCGCCGCCGCCGAGTGCGAGCGTTTGGGCGGCACCAGCGACACGATGATCACGTCGTGGCCGCGGCGCTTTGCGCCGATGCCAATCCGCAGGCCGGCGAGTCCGCCGCCGATGATGAGCACGTCGGTGTAGACGACGTTCACGGCGTCACCCCTTTTGCGGGGGCCGAAACCGACGCCGGCGCGTACCGCTCGCCGTAATTCGGCGCGTGGGCGATACCGATCTTGATGTACGCCGCGAGCGTCGTGAAGCCGAGCACGAGGAAGAAGACCGTGAGCGCCCACTTGAGCACTTTCAGGCGCTTTCGGGTCGCGTTCGGGTCGCGGCCGGCGAACCAGCCCCACTTCACCGCGAGCCGGTAGAGGCCGATGCCGCCGTGCAACTCGACCGCCAGCAGCAGCAGGATGTACAGCGGCCAGTAGTGGCCGGTCCAGACCCGGTCGGACGATTCGAACGGGCCGATCAGTCCGGGATGCGTCAGCATGATGTACACGTGCGGGGCCGCGAGGAAGAACAGCGCGAAGCCGGTGAAGGCCTGCCACGCCCAGAGCGTGGTGTCCTCGTGCCGCATCATCTTCATGTGGTCGCGGAACGTCGTGAACTGGCGATAGCTGATCGGGAACTTGCGCACCGCGAGGAACGCGTGGACGACGATCAGCGCGATGACGCCGGCAACCACGAACGACACGATCACCGGGTACGGCTTCCCGAAGAAGAAATAGCCTTCGAAGAACTTCGTGATCGTCCACATCGCGTCGTTGCCGAGAAGAATCGACGACACGAAGAACATGTGGCCCCACATGAAGAGCGCCACCACGAGGCCGGTCAGGCTCTGCGTGAGGTCGAGCCGCGCGGGCCAGCGGCTCTTGCGCGTGGCGTTGGCGAGGCCGACGCCTGCAATCGTGGAAGACCTCGTGGTCATCGTTATCTGCCTAGCCTATGTTGAGAAGAAGAACAGCAAGTATCACGCACCCGCCGACGGTACGGCTAGCAGGCTACTGCGAGGGGCCCTGGAAATTCTTGCGCGACATCAAGGAGTGGCGCGAAATCGCGGCAATGGGCGACCGTCTCTTCCGGCCGGGACGGCGGTCCGTTCGCGGCCCCCCCGGGCGCGCGGGCTCCGACACCCGTCGCCAGATCGAGCGCGGCTTGCCGCGCGTTATACTCGCCGTCGCCCTTTGCGTCGGCCCACCATGACCACTGCCGCCCTCTCGCGCCCGCCGCAACTGTCCATGCGTTTTCTGCCCGTGTGGCGGCGAAACCTGCTCGTGTGGAAGAAGCTCGCGATCGCCAGCATCCTGGGCAACATCGCCGATCCGCTGCTCTACATGCTGGCGCTCGGCTACGGCATCGGCTCGCTGATCGGCGACGTCGGCGGCATGAGTTATGTCGCGTTCATCGGCACCGGCATGGTTTGCCAGAGCGCCATGTTCACCGCGAGCTTCGAGGGCATGTATTCGGCGTTTTCGCGGATGCACGTGCAGCGCACCTGGGAGGCGATCATCAACGCGCCCGTTTCGCTGGACGACGTGATGATGGCCGAGTGGCTGTGGGCCGCGTCGAAGTCGGTGATGTCGACCGCGGCAATCCTCGCCGTCATCATGGTGCTGGGCTATGGCCACACGTGGCTGGCTCTGTGGATCCTGCCGCTCGGCTTCCTGGTCGGCCTAACGTTCGGCGCGGCCGGCCTCGTGATGAACGCCATGGCGCCCAACTACGATTTCTTCACGTATTTCTTCACGCTGGTGCTGACGCCGATGCTGCTTTTCTCCGGCGTGTATTTCCCGGTGGAACAGATGCCGGCGTGGCTCGCGACGATCGCGGGATTCCTGCCGCTGAAACATGCGATCGACATCGCGCGTCCGCTGATGCTCGCCCGCATTCCCGACGACATCCTGCTGCACGTCTTCGTGCTGGCTTTCTATGCGTGTCTCGCCTATTACGTCGCGCTGGTCCTGACGCGCCGCCGCCTGCTCAAATGAGGTAGACGGCAATGCTGGTCGTCAAGACGCTGCACATCGTATTCATGGTTACGTGGTTCGCAGGGCTCTTCTACCTGCCTCGCCTCTTTGTCTACCACTGCCAGGCCACCGACGCCATCGGCAACGAGCGCTTCAAGGTAATGGAGCGCAGGCTGTACCGGGGCATCATGACGCCCGCCGCCGTGCTGACGATCGCCTTCGGCCTCTGGCTCTGGCTGGGGTACGGCATCACCGGGCAATGGCTGTACGCGAAGGTCGCGCTGGTCGTCGTCCTCGTCGCGCATCATCTCTGGCTGGGGAAATTGATGGATGATTTCGCGGCCGACCGCAACACGCACACCGACAAGTTCTATCGCTGGATCAACGAGGTTCCCGCACTGCCAATCCTCGTGGCCGTCGTGTACCTGGTCGTGGCGAAGCCGTTTTGAGCCTGGGGAATCTCTCGCGCGTCCCGGCCGTCCGATGATGACCGAACGCTTCTTCGCACCCTGCCCGCGCGGCCTCGAGACCGTGCTTGCCGCCGAGCTCACCAGGCTGGGAGCGTCCGGCATCGCGCCCACCGACGGCGGCGTGGCGTTCGAGGGCAACCTCGGCCTGGCCTACAGCGTCAACCTCGAGTCGCGGATCGCCAGCCGCGTCCTGTGGCGCGTCGCCTTCGGTCCGTATCGCGACGAAGCCGACGTGTACGCGCTGGTTCACGCGGTCGACTGGAAGCGCCTGTTCCTGCCGTCGCGCACGTTGCGCGTCGACGTCGCGGCAACGCGCTCGCCATTGCAAAGTCTCGAGTTCGCGACCCTGCGCGTCAAGGACGCCGTGTGCGACCGCTTTCGCGCCGACGTCAACGTCCGCCCGTCCATCGACAAGCGCGCGCCGGACGTACGCGTGCACGCGTACCTGACGGACCGCGACGCAACCATCTATGTCGACACGTCGGGCGAGCCGCTGTTCAAGCGCGGATACCGGCGCGATGCCGAAGAAGCGCCGCTGCGCGAAAACTTAGCGGCGGGCCTGCTGGCGCTCTGCGGCTGGACGCCGGCCAGCGTGCTGCTCGATCCCATGTGCGGCAGCGGCACGATCGCCGCGGAAGCAGCGCTCATCGCCGCCAATCGCGCGCCCGGACTATTCCGCACGTTCGGGTTCCAGAAGCTCGCGTGGTTCGACGGCCCCGCATGGCAGCGCATCAAGCAGAAAGCGCGCGACGGCGTCGTCGCCGCGCCGTCGGCCCCGGCGATCTTCGCGAGCGACCTGTCTCCGGGCGCGGTCGGCAAGACGCAGAGCAACCTCAACGGCGCGCACGTCGGCGACTTCGTGACCGTCGAACGCGCCGATCTCCTGAAGCGCTCCGCCCCCGCGCCCTCCGGCCTGATGGTCGCCAATCCGCCGTATGGCGTCCGGCTCGCCGATCAGGAGAAGATGGCCGCGTTCTATCCGCTGCTGGGCGACGCGCTGAAGCAGCGCTTCACCGGCTGGACCGCGTGTTTCTTCACCGGCGATCTGAGGCTGCCCAAGCTCATCCATCTCAAGGTCGCGCGGAAGGTGCCGCTGTTCAATGGCGCGATCGAATGCCGGATGTTCGAATTTCCGATCGTTTCCGGACGCCACGCGCCGGCTGCGAGCGTCGCGCTCCGCTGATGGTAGACTTAGGCTAGTCAATCAACACCGCGACTTCGCCATGCCAATGCTTCCTGCCCGCGACTATGTCTCCGAACACACGCTGTTCATCCGCGACCTGATCGGCAAGAAGCCCGACCTTCCCGCGAAGCAGCGCGAGGGCCGCGCGCTCTGGTGGGACAAGACGCCCGCCGAGTTGGGCGAAGAGCGGCAGATGGACGAAGGCCGCGTCGCGATGGCGCCCTACGTCTACCAGACCAAGTAGCGCCCGCGAGGCGAAAGACCCGAGAGCCTCGCTGCCGATGCGCCACGCCGCGACCGCGCAGCACGGCAGCACGTCGCGCGTCTTCCTGGCATTCTTGGCCGTCGTCGCGGCGATCGCCGGGATCGAGTTCTACGCGCAGCGCACCAGCCAGCACGAGCACGCGCAGTCGGCCGCGCCCGCCGCCGTCGCGCGCCCGCCGCGGCCCGCCGGGCCGGTCGGCGCGATCGACGTGCCTGCGGCGGAAGCCATCGTCGGGCCGCGGGTGACGATCTCCGGCTGGGCGCTGGACCCGGCGGGCATCCGCGCCGTCGAGATTCGCCTCGATGGCAAGGCCTTTCCGGCGCGGCTCGGCATCGCGCGGCCGGATGTCGCCGCGCAGAAGCCCGGCTTTTCCGACAGCGGCTTCGAGTTCACCGGCGATTTCCAGCCGCATCCTCCGGCCGCGAGCGGCGACCGTCGCGACATCGCGATCGTCGCCATTGCAAAGGATGGCCGGGAAACGGTGCTGGGAGTGCGCAGCATGATCGATCCGTCGGCGCTGGCGCGCTGGCGAGCCTTCACGCCGAAGTTCCCCACGCCATTCTTTCTTCTTCCGGCTACATCGGGTCTCGATCTGGGCGGCGCGGAGGAACTCGAAACGGCGTACGCGCCCTACTTGTCGGCAACGACGCGCGTGGGTTTCCGCATTCCCATTCTCTATCTGCGCATGACGCACGGCGCGGCCGCGGATTACGGATTCGACGCGGACTGGGATCCGACGCACAAGTGCGGCGCGCGCCGCATCGGCGACGATTCCCTCAATGCGGTGACGGCGCTGGCGATAGCGAAGCAACTCCCGGTCCTGGTGACGCTGAACGGGGGCATCTGGGCGGATGCGTATTGCGACGTGCCTGCGTGGGATGTCAACGACCGGCTGGAGCAGGACCCCGCCAATTGCCAATGGAACCAGAACAACGAGGTGATGCCCGACGATTACCTCAAGAACCTGCCGGGATCGCAGGACGCGCCGGAGCTTGCCCGCTCGCTCACGTTCAACGTGTACGCCGCGAAGGTCCGCCACTACAAGAAGCGAAATCTGCAGCAGGCCGGACGTCTGCTTGCGCAATTCGCACGCGAACATCCCGATCTTTTCGTCGGCGTCAACCTCGACCCCGACACGTACATGAACCCGTTCTTCGCGGAGAAGCAGTGGTACGACTACAACCCCGGCACGCTGCGCCAGTTCCGCGAGTGGCTGGCGGGATCGGGGCCGTACGCGGGCCATCCGGCGCCTGGGGTGCCGGACCTACGCGGCTACCGGCGCGCAAGACCACTGACGCTGGCGCAGGTCAATGCGATTGCCGGCAAGCATTGGCGCACGTGGGACGAAGTGGACGCGCCACGCGTCTTTCCCCGGGACACCGCGAATGGCGCGCGCCCGTTCTGGCAGGACCCCTGGGTACGCGAGTGGGAAAATTTCCGCCGTCACGTCGTTCACCTGCATTACGATGAACTCGCGCAGTGGCTGGTCGAGGTCGGCATCTCGCGCGAGCGCATCTGGTCGTCGCAGGGGCTGATGGCGCCGAGCGCGGATGCGATGCCGTTTGCCGTCGCACTCGACAGCCCGCCGCGCAACTACGATTCGGGCGGCATGTCGATCGTCGGCGCCAAGCCCGCGCTGGGCCACCTGGGCGTCATCCTCTACGGCGACGCGGCGGTCAACGACGTGCCGATGGACGACGGTATGCCACTCTTCGCGACACTCGCCACCGTCGATCCGCATTGGGCGATCGTCGAGTTCAACACGGCGGACCTGCGCGACCCGAAGGTGCTGCCCACGTATGTCGCGGGCTACCGGGGCCTGCGGGACTTGTGGAATTATGGCGCCCGCTTCGTGTCGCCAATGGCCTGGAACGGCAGCAACGGCATCAATGCCGCACAGGCCGGCTACTCGACGTTCACCGCGTGGCGCAATACGCCGCTCGAAGAGGCGGCGCGTGATTTCCTGCTGGCGCGCGTGGGACTGCCGCTCGGTTCGCTGCTGTGGACCTTCGGAACGCCGCGGCACGCCGACGGCGATGGGTGGACCGCCGAAGTCGGCACGATTGCGCTCGGCAACGGCCGCCTGGCGCTGACGCCGGACGACAACGGCCGCGTCGTGCTGCTGTCCCCGCCCGGATTGCCGACGTCGGCGCGCGACGCGGAAACGATCGTGCTGGGAGTTGAGGCCGATGCGGGATTGCGACGCGTGCGCGTGCAGGCGCGGCGCGCACCCGACGCCGGATGGGAGACGATTGCCGATGCCGTTGGAACGGCGCCGCGCATGACCGACGCGGGGATTGCCGTGGCGCGCAACGCCACCGCACGCGGCGCGCCCGTCGAGCGACTGAGAGTCGAGCTCACTTTCCGCGCCAACACGCCACGGACCTTGACGCGCATCGCGGCGATTCCCGCGCCGCCACGGTAGGGTTCAGCGGTCGTCGGACTTGTATTCGACGTATGCCTTGTCGCGCGTCTGCCGCACGAATTCGGCAAACTCCTCGTCGGACTTGCGCTGCCGGATCGCATTGCGCGCGACTTCGCGCCTGCGCTCGAGCGTGACATCCTGGGTGCGGCGTCCTTCGACGATGATGAGGTGCCAGCCGAATGTCGTGCGCACCGGGACCGAGAGCTGCCCGACCGAAAGCTTGTTCATCGCCTGCTCGAATTCCGGGACCGTATCGCCCGGGCTGATCCAGCCCAGGTCGCCCCCCTTGGCGGATGACGGGTCATCGGAATTGAGCTTGGCCTGATCGTCGAATTTCGCGCCGGTCTCGATGCGGTCGCGTATGCGCTCGATCTTGGCGCGCGCCTCGGTATCCGACGTGATTTCGTTGACGCGGATCAGGATGTGCTTGGCGTGCGTCTGTTCGACCACCGTCGGCGCGTTGCGGTTGCGCAAATCGACGAGCTTCATGACGTGGAAGCCGCCCGGACTGCGCAGCACCGGCGAGACGTCCCCCTTCTTCATGTTCTTCACCGCCTCGAGGAAGACGGATGGCAGCCGCGCGGGCGTGCGCCATCCGAGATCGCCGCCCTTGACGCCGTCCGGCGCGTCCGAGAACGCGGCCGCGACCTCCCTGAAGTCCTTGCCGGACTCGATTTGCGCGAGCGCACCCTCCGCGCGCTTCCTGCGCGCGTCGATCTGGTCGGGTGTGGCCTGTTCCGGAACCGACACCAGCACATGCGCGATGTCGTATTCCATTTCGCCGCCCGCCTGCGCGGCGATCGTCGCGAGGTAGGCGTCGAGCTCGGCGTCAGACACGACGATATGACTGTCGACCTCGCGCTCGCGCAGGCGCTGGATCGTGATTTCGCGGCGGATGTCCTCGCGGTATTTGGCGTACGGAATCTTCTCCCGCTCCAGCACCTTGCGGAACTCCTCCGGCGAGAGCTTGTTCTCCTGCGCGACGCGCAGGATCGTGCGCTCGACCGTCTGGTCGTCCACGCGGACGCCCGAGTCCTTGGCGTACTGCAACAGCGCGCGCTCGGTGACGAGCCGGTCGAGCACCTGCTTTTCGAGCGCATCGGGCGGCGGCGGCTGCACTTTGGCGTCGCGCATCTGCGACAGGACCAGCCGCTTCTGCTCGTTGACGTCGAACTGCGTGAGGGCTTCGTTGTTGACGACGGCGATGACGCGATCGAGCGGCACCGACGCCGTGTTCGGGCGTGCGGCGGGCGCCTGGCCCCTCGACTCGCGGGCGAGCGCGAATCGGCCGACGGAGGGCCGATGCCGGGCGAGGTCAACTGCGCGAAGGCAGAGGCGCAGCCGCTGCGAGCATCAGAGCGGCCATGGAGACGATCAAAGCGCTACGGCGTGCCATGGAAAGTTCGTCCTCAATAATCCGGGAGCGGGTAGAACGAGGTGTCGCGCACCGCGTTCGCCGGCTCGTTGGTGCGCAGGTAGCCTGGCACCGTGCGCCGCAGCAGATCGAGGGGACTTGTGCCGACTCGTGCCAGGCCGTTCAGCTCGAGCTGCACGAAGATCGAACGGGTCATCAACTCGGAAGTCGTGGTCAACTGCTGGCCGACCACGCGCACGACCCAACACCCACCATTGTACTCCAGGCCCAACACCGCCTCCAGCGTCTTGCGGTCCGGGATCGAGTAATTCCAGGCGCCCACGAAGCTCCAGTTGTCGGCTATCGGCCATTGCCCGGACAGGTACGTCTGATTCAGCTCCGATTGACCGCCGGCCTGGTCGACGAGTTCCTTCGAATAGCGATAGACGAGGGACAGCGCGCGCCCCGCGCTCCGGCGTATAGCGAATGCCGGCATTGAAGCGGTCGAAGTCGCTGGTGCCGAAGTTGTACTGCATGAGGCCGGTGAGCGCCCACGTGTCGGAGAGGCGGCCTTCGGCGCCCAGCAGGAAATCGGACGATCCCGCCTTCTGTGGCGTTGCGCCCAGCGTCACCTGCTGGTCGCTGAAATAGAAGAGCTGTCCGATGCCGACCCGCAGCCGCTCCGCACCCGTGTCCGGATCGAGCAGCCTCGACGTCACGGCGAGCGCGAGCTGGTTCGCGTCGCCGACCCGGTCGTAGCCCAGGAAGCGGTTCTCGATGAAGAGCGACGCGAAGTTGAAGTCGTCCTGCACGGTGTCGAACACCGGCAGCTGGTTCTGCTGGCGGAACGGGATGTACGTGTAGAAGGCGCGCGGCTCGAGCGTCTGGATGAGCTGCGTGCCGAATGCATTCCAGTCGCGCTCGAAGATGAGGCCCGCATCGACGCTGGTGATCGGAACCACGGCACTCGGGTGCGTCGACGGTATGCTCGTCGTGGTCGTGTTGAGGTCGTACTGCCACAGCTCGGCAGCGGCATGGACGTTGACGAACCACGAGCTTCCCTGCCTGATCCAGCGCACGGACGGATAGAACACGGCCCGATCGCCGGTGGGGACGAGTGTCGACTGCGCGAAGCGCGTGTACTGCGCGTTGCCGCTCCACGTGAGGCCGCCCCAGTCGGTTTCGCTCATCGTCGCCTTGACCTGCGGCAGCATGTTGTACGGCGGCGTTACGTAGGCGGCGGGATCCTGCAGCGTCTGGAACGACTGCGCGATCACCGATGCGTTGATCGGGCCGTAGTTGGCGATGACGCCTGCTTCCTGCGGCAGCGTCTTCTGCGACGTGACCGCGATGCGGTCGGAGAAATCGGCGAAATAGTTCGAATCGGAAACGCGGTTGTAGTTGAAGTAGCCGTTGAGCCACGGCGTGAACTGCTGGTTGTGCTTCCACGAGAACGCCCAGCGCGACGTGTCGGCCTCGTGGTCCTATGGGAGTATTTCCGCGATGATCTCGCCGAGCGCGGGCTCGAAAAGGTATCGGCCCTCGCCCGCCGAGCATCAGGCCCACGCTTGGTCATGAGCCGCGGCGTGACGGTCGCGTCGTAGTTGGGCGCGAGGTTGAAGTAGTACGGCGTGGCGAGTTCGAAACCGCGGATCTGCGACGAACCGGCGATCGGCGTCAGGAATCCGGACTTGCGCTCGTTGGTCAACGGAAACTCGAGCCACGGCGTCGCCATCACCGGCATGTCGAGGAAGTAGACCTTGGCGCGGTGCGCCGTGCCTACCGAGCGCAACTTGTCGACTTCGATCTCGTCGCCGATCAGGTACCAGTCGCGGTTCGGCGCCACGCACGTCGTATAGCTGGCCGCGCTTGCCTCGAAGTTGTTGGGCCCCAGGAACCGTATTTCACTGGCATCGCCGTGGGCACCGATTTCTCCGATGTAATACTGGGGCGACTGGAAATGGCCGGTCTCGGCGTCGCGCTGGAACTTGAGCTCCGGACCGGTGATCGTGTCGACTCCGCGGCGCAGCGTGACGTTGCCCTTGCCCCAGATTTCGTCATCGATGAAATCGTAACGCAGCCAGTCCGACAAGCACCGTCTCGCGGCGCGAGCGCAGTTCGACCTTGCCGGATGCCTCGACGCTTTCGTTCGCTTCGCCTTCGATGCGGTCGGCACGCAGGAAAATCGCGCCGCGTTCGTCGTCCTCGCTGGTGCGCGGCCCTTCGGCGCCGCGCTGCGGCGTCGCCGCGCGCTTGACGCCGGGCAGAGGAGTCAGCAGCAGCGGGCCCGGCGTGGGCGGTCGGCGCGACCGATGTTCCCGGCGCCGCCGGCGCGCGCCTGACAGGGCTCTCGATTTCGGGCGCCAACTTGAGTTGCGGATCTGGCAACGCGTTGTCCGCTGCACCGGCCGCGGTCGCCAGGGTCGCGCCGAGACGATCGCGACGAGCCAGGGAGCGCGATAGGGAACGGGATTTCATGAAGGCGACGCAATCGATTTGCTAAAATGCCGCATTCTAGCCCGACCGGCTCTCGAAAGAGCCGCGCGGGCTTCGAGGCGGTCCGCGCATTACGTCTTCGCCCATGAGCCTTTCGACCGCCGATCCGCGCTTCATCCTCCTGTCCGAATGGCTGGCGAAAGCTTTGCGTTCGGAGCAATTCACATTGGCGCCGGCGTCGGAGGATGCGAGCTTCCGCCGCTATTTCCGCGTGACGCTGCAAGCGCCGGCTGCACTGGCGCCCGGCGCCGCGACGCTGATCGCGATGGATGCGCCGCCGCCGCGCGAGGATTGTCGGCCGTTCGTGCACGTCGCCACGCTGATGCGCGACGCGGGAGTCAATGCACCGCAGGTGCTCGCGCAGGATCTCGCGCGCGGCTTCCTGCTGCTGACCGACCTGGGCCCGACCACGTATCTGCGCGCGCTCGATGCCGGCAACGCCGACGATCTCTTTCGCGACGCCACGGATGCGCTGCTGCGCTGGCAGCTCGCCACGCGCGAAGGCGTGTTGCCTCCGTACGACGAGGCACTGCTTGCGCCGCGAGCTGGAGCTGTTTCCGGAGTGGTACGTCGGCCGTCATCTGGGGCAGACGCTGTCGGCGGCACGAGCGCTCGGAACTCTCCGGCAGTCTTCGCGTTGATCATTGCGTCGAACTTGGCGCAGCCTGCCGTTTTCGTCCATCGCGACTACATGCCGCGCAACCTGATGGTCTCGACGCCGAATCCCGGCGTGCTCGATTTCCAGGACGCGGTGTGCGGGCCGATCACCTACGACATCGCGTGCCTCTTCCGCGACGCCTTCGTGAGCTGGCCCGAAGAACGCGTCCTCGACTGGACGATCCGCTACTGGGAAAAGGCAAGGCGCGCGGGATTGCCGGTCGCCGCCGACATTCGCCGTATTCCACCGCAACTGCGAATGGATGGGCCTGCAGCGGCACCTCAAGGTTCTCGGCATCTTCGCGCGCATCCAGCATCGCGACGGCAAACCGGGTTACGTCGAGGACACGCCGCGGTTCCTCGCCTACGTACGGCCGGTGGCGGAACGCTACCGCCAGCTCGCGCCGCTGGCGCGCCTGCTCGACCGGCTTGCGACGGCGCGCGCCGGTGGCGGGCTAAGGCAACCTGATGGCGGGCGCAATGATCCTCGCAGCCGGCCGAGCGGGCAAGGATGCAGCCGCTGTCCGACGCCACGCCGAAGACGTTGCTCGCCGTCGGTGGCAAGCCGCTGATCGTGTGGCAAATCGAATCTCTCGCGCGCGCGGGTTTCCGCGACATCGTGATCAATGCGGCGTGGCTCGCATCGCGAACTCATGGCCGCGTTGGGCAACGGCGCAGCCTTCGGCGTGCGCATCCGGTGGTCGCTTGAGCCGGAGCCGCTGGAGACCGCCGGCGGCATCGTGACCGCGCTGCCGCTGCTGCCGCCCGGCCCCGCGCTGATCGTCTCGGGCGACATCTGGACGCGCTTCGATTATGCGACGCTCGCGGCCGGCCGACGCGATGGCGCGGAATCGCCTCGCCTCCGCGCGTCCATCTCGTCATGGTGCCCAATCCGCCCTTCCATCCCGATGGCGATTTCGTCCTGGCCGACGGCCGAATTGCACTGACGGAGCGGGTAGATGACGTTCGGCAACATCGCGCTCTACGACACCGCGTTGTTCGGCGAACTTCCCCGCGGCGTCAAACTCAAACTGCTGCCCCTCTTCCGCGACTGGATCGCCCGCGGGTGGGTTTCCGGTGAGCGCTTCGACGGCCCATGGTCCAATGTCGGAACGCCGGCGGATCTCGCTGCGCTGGACCGCCAGCTCATTGTCACTGCCAGCCATCCCTGAACCCGCAAAGAGGACTCCCATGCACGGATGACCGGCTCCAAAGCGATTCCGATTCCCGGACATCATCGAACCGAGGGCCAACCCGCTCCTCGATTTGCCGGCTGCCGCGCTTCGACGCCATTCTCCCGGCACATCGTCACGCCGCCATCGACATGTTGCTCGGCAGGCGGCCAATGTGCTCGAGCGCGTTGCGGCGGACTCGCAGCCCGCCACATGGGACCGTGTGGTGGAGCCGGTCGCGGACGCGCTCGACCGACTCGATCGCGCGTGGTCCGCGGTGAGCCATCTCAATGCGGTGGTCAATACGCCGGAACTGCGCGATGCCTATAACGCAACCAACCAAGATCGTCGCGTTTTTCACCGACATCGCGCAGGACCTTCGTCTGTATGCGCAAGATATCGCTCGTTGCATGGCTCCCCCTCGTTTGCCACGCTCGAACCCGCGCAGAGGAAGATTGATCGAAAACGAGCTGCGCGACTTCAAGCTGGGCGGCGCGGAATTGGCGGAGGACGACAAGGCGCGGCTCAAGGTCGTAAACGAGGAGCTGGCGGAACTGTCCACGCGATTCGAGGAACATCTGCTGGATGCCACGAACGCCTGGGGCATTTCAGTCGAAGACGAGAGCCGAGCTGGCCGGCGTGCCCGGCGACGTGATGGCGGCCGCGCGGTCCGCGGCGCAAGCCGAGGGCAAGCCAGGCTGGAAGCTCACGCTGCGCATGCCGTGCTATCTGCCCGTCATGCAATATGCGCGAGATCGCGGACCTGCGCCGCCGGATGCACGAGGCCTACGCCACGCGCGCGTCCGAACTCGGTGCCCAAATCCGGAATGGGACAACGGCCCGGTCGTCGAACGCATCCTGCGCTTGCGCCGCGAGGAGGCGGCATTGCTCGGTTACCGCAACTACGCCGAGGTCTCGCTGGTGCCGAAGATGGCGCAATCGCCCGCCGAAGTTTTGGCGTTCCTGCGTGACTGGGCGCCCGCGCGCAGACCGTTCGCGCAGCGCGACTATGCCGAAGTGGTCGCCTTCGCGCGCAGCCAAGCTCGGGCTTGCCGAACTCGCTTCCGTGGGACCTGGCCTATGCGTCCGAGCGACTGAAGGCTGATCGCTACGCATTCTCCGAACAGGAAGTGCGCCAGTATTTTCCGGAGGATCAAGTGCTGGCGGGCCTGTTCCGCGTCACCGAGTCGATTTATGGCGTGCGGATCCGCGAACGCGAGCGCACCGATCTGGCATCCGACCGTGCGTTTCTTCGAAATCGTCGATGCCGCGGCGCACTCGTCGGCCAGTTCTACTTCGACCTCTACGCGCGCGAGGGCAAGCAAGGTGGCGCGTGGATGGATGAAGCCATCAATCGCCGCCGCTCGGGTGCAAAGGTCCAGCATCCGGTCGCCTACCTGACGTGCAACCTCTCGGCTCCCGTGGACGGCAAGCCCGCGACGTTCACCCACGAGGAAGTGACCACGATCTTCCACGAATTCGGGCATGGCCTGCACCTGCTGCTCACGAGGATCGAGACGTCCGGGGTTTCGGGCATCCAGGGCGTGGAATGGGACGCCGTCGAGCTGCCATCGCAGTTCATGGAGAACTTCTGCTGGGAGTGGGACGTGCTCGCGCACATGACGCGTCACGCCGACACGGGCGAGCCCATGCCGCGCGACGCTGTTCGACAGGCTGCTGGCGGCCAAGAATTTCCAGAGCGGCATGGCGATGGTTCGCCAGATCGAATTCGGTCTGTTCGACATGCTGCTGCATGCCGAATTCGATCCCGTGGCGCGTTCGCCCTGGCCGTCGCCGCAAGCGCTGCTCGACGCAGTGCGAAAGGAGGTATCCGTCGTTCCGCGCCCCGCCTACGACCGCCTGATGCAGGGTTTCGACCACATCTTCGCCGGCGGCTATGCGGCCGGCTATCTACAGCTACAAGTGGGCCGAAGTCCTGTCGGCTGACGCCTACAGCTTGTTCGAGGAGACCGGCGTCATGTCCCCTGCCGCCGGCGCAAGGTTCCGCGACGAGGTGCTGGCACGGGGGGGCAGCCGCCCGGCCATGGAGTCGTTTGTCGCCTTCCGGGGCCGCCCGCCCCAATTGGATGCGCTTCTGCGGCATAATGGAATGACAGTGTCATCGTAAGGGAGGCCAAATGCCCACGCCCGCTTGCCGTATTCCACCTGCACTCGTGCGCAGTCGCGCTGGGACTTGCGGCGATGGTCGTCGCCACCGGCGCGCTTGCCCAGGCCCAGGTCTATCGCTACACGGACGCCGACGGCCGGGTCGTCTACACCGACCGTCAGCCGATCGGCGAGGTCAAGAACCTGCAATCCAAGAAGGTGGGTTCGAATTTCGTCTCCACCAGCGAGCCCGGACTACGCGGCGCAGCTCGCCGCGGAACGTTTCCCGGTGACGCTCTTCACGTTCGCCTGCGGCGACGTGTGCGCGAACGCCGAAGCGCTGCTCAACAAGCGCGGCGTCCCGTTCACCATCGTCAACGTGGCCGAGCCGGAGGGGCAGACGAGCTCCTGCAGGCATTGCCAGCGAGGTGTCGCAGGCGCCGGTCCTCACCGTCGGCGACAAGCTCATTGCCAAGGGCTACAACGAAGGGCGCTGGCAGACGATGCTGGACGAGGCGGGCTACCCGAAGACGCCTGCCAACGCGAAAATCGGCTCCATCGGCCGCGCGGGACAGCGATGCCTCGCCGCCGGCCCCGGCGCAGGAAGGCACGCGCGTCGTCGGACGCTCCCATTCGCGGCGGCGACTACCCGAAGTAACCTCAGCCGGGAAACGGGCCGTGGCCAGCGGCAGCGGCTCTTGATCGGTCCTCGTCGGCGATAATGCGGTCGCCTGTTCATCGAGCGCAGGAAGCAGTCGTTGAGGCGATCCTCCAGCGTCTGCACCGATGCGCTGCGGGCGCTGTACGCCGGGAACACGCCCCAGACGCCGATCAGCGGACCACCCCACGCCTGCGTGCCGCCGTTGAGATGGCAATTGCTGCACGTGAGCCCGTTGCCGACGTTGCCTTTGACGTAACCCTGCGGGTTGTTGAAGATGTTGCGGCCCAGGCGCACCGCATCTCCCATGGGCCCCGCGGGAATCGTGCTGTCAGCCGGCGCGTGCAATGTCGTCGCGCCAAACGCTGTCGCAACGCCTGTGGGCTGCGCCGCGGCCACGCCGCAGAACGCCAGGGCCGCGACAGCGCCGGCGATTGCAAACCATTGTCGCGAGCGTTCGCGTCGCATCGTCGTTCCCCTTCCGGTGACCCCAACACGCTTCCCCTGCATCGTCTCGGCGATAATGCTAACCATAAGCCACCGGGAATCGTCCGATGATCCTCGCCGCCTGGAACATCAACTCGCTCAACGTGCGGCTGCCGCGCTTGACTCGCGTGGCTTGCCGCGACCAGCGCCGGACGTCGTTTGCCTGCAGGAAACCAAGCTCGAGGACCACAAATTTCCTGTCGCCGACATCGCCGCCGCGGCTACGCCGCGCATTCGCCGGGCAGAAGACCTACAACGGCGTGGCGATCCTGGTCCGCGAAGGACTCGCGGCGACCGACGTCGCTGTCGGGCTTCCGGGAATCGCGACGAGCAGAAGCGGGTCATCGCCGCGACCGTCGCCGGCATGCGCGTCATCGGCGTCTACGTGCCGAACGGGCAGTCGGTCGAATCCGGACAAATATCGCTACAAGCTCGACTGGTGCGCGGCAGCCGCGGGCTACCTGCGCGACGAACTGTCGCGCCACGCGAACCTGGCGGTGATGGGCGATTTCAACGTCGCGCCCGACGACCGCGACGTGCACGATCCCGCGCTCTGGGCGGGACAGGTGCTCTGTCGCGAGCCGGAGCGCGCGGCGTTCCGGGCGTTCCTCGCGCCGGGATTGAAGGACAGCTTCCGCCTGTTCGAGCAGCCGCCCAAGACATTCAGCTGGTGGGACTACCGGCATGCTCGCCTTTCCCAAGAATCACGGACTGCGCATCGACCACATCCTGCTGTCGGCGCCGCTCGCCGCGCGCTGCATCGCCAGCCGCATCGACCGCAACGCGCGCAAGGGCGAGAAGCCGTCGGACCACGCGCCGCGTGCCTGGTGGAACTTGCGCGACGCCTGATCCCGTGCGCGCGGCTAGACTCCGCGCGCCATGGTATTTGCCTCTCCGATATTCCTGTTCCTGTTTCTGCCGCTGACGCTGGCGGCGTACTTCGGCCTGCCGCGCGCCTGGCGCAACGGCGTCCTGCTGGTCGCGAGCCTCGCGTTCTACGCCTGGGGCGAGGCGCGTTACCTGCCGCTCATCGTGGGCTCGGTGGCGTTCAACTGGTGCATGGGCCGAAACGATCGGCGGCGTCGACGGACCGAAAGCCCGGCGCAAGCGCTGGCTGGCCGTGGCGATCGCCGGCAACCTCGGCGCGCTCGGCGCTGTTCAAGTACGCGAATTTCGCCGTGGCCAACGTCAACGCGCTCGCGCCGGTGCTCGCCATCCACGCCGCTCGCGCGTGGCCACCATCCCGCTGCCGCTCGGCATCTCGTTCTTCACGTTCCACGCCATTTCCTACGTCGTCGACGTGTACAAGCGCAATGCCGACGGCGCGAGCGCAACGTTCCGCGCTTCGCGCTCTACATCCTGCTGTTCCCGCAACTCATCGCCGGGCCGATCATCCGCTGGCGCGACATCGCCGCGCAGCTGCGCAGCCGCGAGCAGCGCATCGCGCGACTTCGCCTAGGGCGTGCGGCGCTTCGTGCTGGGCCTGGGCAAGAAGGTGCTGATCGCCAACACGCTCGGCCGCGCGGCCGACGCCGATCTTCGGGCTCCCGCCGGCGAGCTGACTACGCCGCTCGCCTGGCTCGGCCTCGCGTGCTACACGCTGCAGATCTATTTCGATTTCTCCGGCTATTCGGACATGGCGATCGGCCTCATGCGCGATGTTCGGCTTCCGCATCCTCGAGAATTTCAATTATCCGTACATCTCGCGCAGCATCCGCGAGTTCTGGCGGCGCTGGCACATCTCGCTGTCGAACTGGTTTCGCGATTACCTGTACATTCCGCTCGGCGGCAACCAGGCGGCCAAGCGGCGCGCCTACGCGAACCTGGTGATCGTGTTCCTGCTGTGCGGGCTGTGGCACGGCGCCAGCTGGCCGTTCGTGCTGTGGGGCGCGTGGCACGGCGCGTTCCTCGTCGCCGAGCGCGCGGGCCTCGACGCGGCGTTGCGGCGCAGCGGCCCGGTCGCGCGCTTAATCGCACGTCTATGCGCTGGCCGTCGTCATGGGCGGCTGGGTGCTGTTCCGCTGCGACACGCTCGCACACGCGGTCGGCTATTTCCGCGCGCTGGCCGGCTTCGGGCAGGGCGAGCCGTCGCGACATCCAATCGCGCAGTATCTCGATCCGCTCGTGGCTTTCACGCTGGTCGTCGCCATCGTCTTCGCGACGCCGCTCGCTCGTCGCATCGGCGCGTGGCGCGACGCGTAGCGCAGCGACCGGGCCTCGCCGCCGTGAGCGTGCTCGGCGCTCGACGTCGGCGTGGCTGGTGGCGGTGGGCGTTGCTGGCCAGCGCTTTCCTCGCGGCCGGCACCTACAATCCCTTCATCTATTTCCGCTTCTGATGACTGCAACCGCCGAGTCCCTTTCGCTGCCGCGCGGTGCCGCCGCCGGCGCCCGCAACGCATCCGTGGCGCGATCGCATCGTCGGCCGCGCTCTTCGCGCATCGCGATCGCGGTGCCGCCGCGGCGCTGACGTTCACATGGTCGCGAACGAGCACGCTTTTCGAGAAGCGCGCGATGGCGCCCTGGCCCGCCGTCGCATTGGCGACGACCGTTCCCTCCTGCATTCGAGCGCGCGTTCGCCGATCGCTTCGGCGGACGCGACGTGCTGATCCGCCTGCATCACGCGTCGCTGCTCGAATTCTTCGGCGTGTCCGCACTGCCGACCGTGATGCCCGGACGCGACGGCTGGTACTACTGGCTGGGCGAGGATGGCCTGTCGCTCGATCGCCACTACCGCGGCGTCGCGGCGTTTCCGCAGAGCCGACGTCGATGCCACCGTCGCGGAGCTGGATTCGCCGGCGCGAGTGGCTGGCGGCGCGAGGCATCGCCTATGTCGTCACGGTCGTCCCCGAGAAGTTCACGATCTATCCTGAACACCTGCCGGCGTGGGTGACCAAGTCGCGCGGCGCCTTCGCCCTATGACCGGGTCGGCGCGGCGATGGCGCAGATGCCCGCGGCGGCGTTCATCGACCTGCGTCCCGCCCTGCGCGAGGCGAAGGCGCACGAACGCGTCTACTACAAGACGGACTCGCACTGGAATTACAACGGCGCGATGGCCGGCTACGACGTGATCATGCGCGAAGTGCAGCGCGCTGCTGGCGCCCGGGCGGCTGCCGGCAATCGCTGCCCGCGCAACGCCCAGCGTACGTTGCCGGCGTAGACTTCTACAGCGGCGATCTCGTCGGCATGCTGGGCTTGCCGGGCCGGATACGCGAGGACGACGTCGCGCCGCTCGGCAAGATACTCGGCGACGCGGCGAGCCGCTGCGCGAAGGCGCATCGATCGACGACGAATCGCGCCGGCTTCGAAACCTATGTTTGCGACCGGCCCGGCTTGCCGCGCGCCGTCGTCTATCGCGATTCGATGGCGATCTCCGCTGATCCCGATGCTCGCGGAGAAATTCTCGCTCGCGTCGTCTTCGTGTCGAGCCACCGGCTTCGACCCTGCGTTGATCGAGCGCGAGAAGCCGGACATGGTCATCGAGGAGATGGTCGAGCGCGAGCCTGCACGCGCCGGGCGTCTCGCCGATGTGACGCGCGGACGCAGATGCCTGCCGCGCATCCGCACCGTCAAGGCAGCGTGCACGCCGCGAGGCCGATGGCGGTCAGTCGCGCTCGCCTTTGCGCAGTTCCGCCTCCAGGCCCAGCTCCTGGATCTTGCGCGTCAGCGTGTTGCGGCCCCAGCCCAGCCACGCGGCCGCTTCCATGCGATGGCCGCCCGTGTGCGTCAGCGCGCGCCGGATCAGCGTCTTCTCGAACTCCTGCTCCAGGCGGTCGCCGACGTTGCGCTCGCCGCGCGCGAGCGCCTGCGCGAGTTCGCGGTCGAGCGACTGTTGCCAGCCGATGTCCGCGGGCACGCCGGACGCGCTCGGGCTTTTCGCGTACCTCGGGCGGCAGGTCGGCCACGTCGACGCGCTGCCCGGGCGCCATCACGGTGAGCCAATGGCAGATGTTCTCGAGCTGCCGCACGTTGCCGGGAAACGCAGAACGCCGACAGCGCCCGCAGCGCGTCCGGCGGTCAGCGTTTGGGCTCGACGGCCAGCTCGCGCGCGCTCTTCTGCAGGAAATGGCGCGCCAGCGGCGCGATGTCGTCGGGCCGCTCGCGCAGCGGCGGCAGGCGCAGCCGCACGACGTTGAGGCGATGCATGAGGTCCTCGCGGAAGAGCCCGAGCCGCACGCGCTCCTCGAGGTTCTGGTGCGTGGCCGCGATGATGCGCACGTTCGACGCGCAGCGGCGCGTGGCCGCCGACGCGGTAGTACTCGCCGTCGGCGAGCACGCGCAGCAGCCGCACCTGCAGGTCGGGCGGCATGTCGCCGATCTCGTCCAGGAACAGCGTGCCGCCGTCGGCCTGCTCGAAGCGCCCGCGGCGCAGCGCCTGCGCACCGGTGAACGACCCGCGCTCGTGGCCGAAGAGTTCGGACTCGAGCAGGTCCTTGGGGATGGCCGCGGTGTTGATCGCGACGAACGGCCCCGCCTCGCGCGGGCTGTGCCGATGCAGCGCGCGCGCGACCAGCTCCTTGCCGGTGCCGGATTCGCCGGTGATCAGCACCGTCGCGTTCGACTGCGACAGCCGCCGATCGCGCGGAACACTTCCTGCATCGCCGGCGCCTGGCCCGAGGATCTCCGGCGCTCTCGGACGGCGCCGCCGGTGCTTGCGAGCGAACGGGCGTTTCGTTCGTCGCGCGGCGGATCAGCGCGAGCGCATGATCGATGTCGAAGGGCTTGGGCAGGTACTCGAACGCGCCGCCCTGGAACGCCGCGACCGCGCTGTCGAGGTCCGAATACGCGGTCATGATGATGATCGGAATCTGCGGATAGCCGCTCCTTGACCTTGTTGAGCAGCACAAGCCCCGACTCGCCCGGCATGCGGATGTCGGACACCAGCACCTGCGGCTGGCTTACCGCAAGCGCCTGCAGCACTTCGTACGCGGTGGCGAATGTCTTGAACGGAATTCCTTCGCGCGCGAGCGCCTTCTCGAGGACCCAGCGGATCGACCGGTCGTCGTCGACGATCCAGACGTCCTTCATCCCGTCGCCGCGCGGCGCATCGTAGTCGTAGGCATACATCGGCTGGCGATTCCCTAAGGTTGAGACGCGTCATGCCGCGTCCCGCGTCATTTCCAGCGGGAGCAGGATCGTGAAGACCGTGCGTCCCGGCGTGCTTTCCCATTCGATCGTGCCGTTGTGCTGGGCGACGAACGTCTGGGCGATCGTCAGCCCGAGGCCGCTGCCGCCCTCGCGCCCGGAGACCAGCGGATAGAAGATCCGGTCTCGAATCTCCGGCGGTATTCCGGGGCCGTTGTCCTCGACCGACAAGGCGAGCGCCAGCCGATAGCGCCGCTTCGCGAGCGTGACGCCGCGCGCCACGCGCGTGGTCAGCCGGATTTCCGGATTCGCCGTCGCCGCTGACAGCGCCTGCGCCGCGTTGCGTGCGATGTTGAGCACGGCCTGCGTCAGCTGCTCGGGATCGGCCTCGAATTCCGGCAGGCTGATATCGAAATCGCAGGTCACGCCGATCGCGGGAAACTCGGCCTGCACGACGCTGCGCACGCGCACGAGGATTTCGTGGATGTTGGTGCGCCGGTAGGCAGGCAGGCGGTGCGGTGTCAGCAGGCGGTTCACCAGCGACTGCAGGCGGTCCGCCTCGCCGATGATCACCTGCGTGTACTCGATCAGGTGCGGGCGGTCGAGTTCACCCTCGAGCAGCTGTGCCGCGCCGCGGATGCCGCCGAGCGGATTCTTGATCTCGTGCGCGAGGCTCCGGATCAGGTCGCGGTTGGCCTGCTGCTGCTCCTGCAGACGCTCCTCGCGCGCGATCTTCAACTGCTGGTCGATGTGGCGGAACTCGAGCAGCAGCGCGCCGTCGCTCGCGTCCACCGGCGAAACGGTGCAGGTAAGGTGCAGTCTCGGCTTTCCGCTGACGCCGAGCTCCAGCTCCTGCTCGGTATAGGAGGCGCCGCGCAACACCGCCCGGCCGATGGCGCCCAGCAGCGCCGGGCAATCGCCGAAGAGCTCGCGCGGCGTGTGCCCGACGAGCTTGGGCCGCGACAGCTCGAACAGATTCTCGGCCGCCGGATTCGCGTAGCTCACGCGCCCGTCGCTGCGCAACAGGAGCACGGCCGCCGCCAGCAGTTCCAGTCCGGGATACGCCGTCGGCGGGACAGCGGCGGCAACGGGGAAGAAGCGCAGTTTCACGGCAGCGCGGCGCGCGGTCGCATTGCGCGTCCACGACAGCGTCGCCAATTCATTAGCAAATTCCGCGCCGGCGGCAGCGGTTCCGCGACGAACGCGCTACTTGGTGCGTGCCGAGTTCCTTCTTGAGCGCTTCGATGTTGCGCTCGTGCAATTGCACCGCCTGCCGCAGGTGCGCGATGCGCTCGCGGTACTTCTCGGCGTCGTTTTGCTCCTCGGCCAGGGGAACGGGCGCGCCATTCGCATAGCTGGCGCGCGCCTCGGCGAGCAGTTGTTCCTCGGTGGAGAGCTCGTCGGTGAGCACCTTGCGGCGCACGTCGTCGCGGCTTTTCTGCGTCGCCGGATCGACACGCTGGAAGCCCGGGGGGGTTGGGGTTGGCGCCGACGTTTTGGGACTGCCGACGTCGGCGCCGCGCGAATCCGTGACGCCGGGCACGTTGAAGAACGCTTCCGCTCCGGAGGCGGTATTGCATTTGTAGAAGCCGCTGATGATCGCCACGGGCTTGTTGACGCATCCGGATTCGCGGGCTTTCTCGGCAATCGTGACGGCGAACGCGCTGCTTCCCGCCGCCGCCAGCAGCAGGGACAGGAGCGCCTTTCGGCACCAGGAAGGGGCACGCGCGCACCGATATCCGGCATGGGAATCATCTCTGTGCATAGCGGCCGAGTGTACCTATCGCGAACGAGAAGCAAAAGGGGCGGGATTCGCGGCCCGCCCCTTCGCATACCACTTAACGTTCGCGCCGACCCCGGCGCCGACGCCATCCTAGAGGCTGTAGTACATATCGAACTCGACCGGATGGGTTGTCATCCGGAAACGCGTGACTTCCTCCATCTTCAATGCGATGTAGCCGTCGAGCATGTCGTTGGTGAACACGCCGCCACGAACCAGGAATTCGCGGTCACGGTCCAGGTGATCGAGCGCCTCGTCGAGCGACGCGCACGGATGGGGAACCTTCGCCGCTTCCTCCGGCTCGAGGTCGTAGAGGTTCTTGTCCATCGGGTCGCCCGGGTGGATCTTGTTCTGGATGCCGTCAAGGCCGGCCATCAGCATCGCCGAGAACGCGAGGTACGGATTGGCCGTCGGGTCCGGAAACCGCACTTCGATGCGGCGGCCCTTCGGGTTCGACACATAAGGAATGCGGATCGCGGCCGAGCGGTTGCGCGCCGAATACGCGAGGTTGATCGGCGCCTCGAACCCGGGCACAAGGCGCTTGTACGAATTGGTGCCGGGATTGGTGATGGCGTTGAGCGCCTTCGCATGCTTGATGATCCCGCCGATGTAATAGAGCGCCAATTCCGACAGGCCCGCGTAGCCGTCGCCGGCGAAGAGGTTCTTGCCGTCCTTCCAGACCGATTGATGCACGTGCATACCCGAGCCGTTGTCGCCGACGATGGGCTTCGGCATGAACGTTGCAGTCTTGCCGTAGGCGTGCGCGGTGTTGTGCACGCAGTACTTGAGGATCTGCAGCCAGTCGGCGCGCTTCACCAGCGTTTCGAACTTGGTGCCGATTTCGTTCTGGCCGGCAGCGGCAACCTCATGGTGATGCACTTCGACCTCGACGCCCATCTGCTCCATCGCCATGCACATGGCGGAACGAATGTCGTGCAGCGAATCAACCGGAGGCACCGGGAAGTAGCCGCCCTTCACCGGCGGACGGTGGCCCATGTTGCCGCCTTCGAACTTCTCCGCGGTGGACCACGGCGCCTCGCTAGAGAAGATCTTGCAGTAGCTGCCCGACATGTCGACCGACCACTCGACGGCGTCGAAGATGAAGAATTCGGGTTCGGGACCGAAGTAGGCGGTGTCGCCTAAGCCGGAGGACTTGAGATACGCCTCGGCGCGTTTGGCCAGCGAACGCGGATCGCGCTCGTAGCCTTTGCCGTCGGAAGGTTCGATCACGTCGCATGTGATAAGCAGCGTCGTCTCGTCCATGAACGGATCGATGTTGGCGGTCGCCGGGTCCGGCATCAGCAGCATGTCGGAAGCCTGGATGCCCTTCCAGCCGGCGATCGACGAGCCGTCGAAGGCATGGCCGGACTCGAACTTGTCGGTGGTGAACTGCTTGGCCGGCACGGTGACGTGCTGCTCCTTGCCGCGGGTATCCGTGAAGCGGAGATCGACGAACTTGACCTCTTTGTCTTTGATTATTTTCAGCACGTCGGCAGGGGTTGCCATGCAGATCTCCTGAAGCGATTGACCAATAGGGGACGGTGCTGCGCAAATTCGAGCGCCGGACAAATAGCGAGAACCATGCCATCCGTCGCCGCACTGCAACTTGCGGTTTTCAGACGGATTCCCGCCGGATCATGCGCACGAGAATGCACATTTTGCACCAAGACGAGGCGGCTTGCCAGCCGTTTGTGCACTATTGGTGCGGGAGGACCGTTGCGCGAACTCCGGGCTCACCGCAATGCAGCACGCCCCCTAAGCACGCGGGCCGCGTGCGATCTCACGGGTAGAACGGCCAGAGCAGGTAGCCTTCCTGCGTCGTGGAACTCGCGTCGATGAACACCTTGACCAGGAACTCGCGGTTCGGGGGCATCCCGGCACTGACGTCGGTCGTGCCGCCCACGTACTCGGACGGCGCCAGCACGCGGCGCGCCACCGTGGGAATCTTGCCGCTGCTTTCCTGCGCGCCGGTCAGCGAAAGCTCGAGGTAGGGATACGCGATCGCGTAACGCGCCCGA
The DNA here is from genome assembly GCA_963828045.1 of uncultured beta proteobacterium. GTDB lineage: Bacteria > Pseudomonadota > Gammaproteobacteria > Burkholderiales > Casimicrobiaceae > VBCG01. Next base: position 1,304,347 of record CAWHCM010000002.1, read on the forward strand.
TTGCGCAGCGTCGCGGTCAGGATGAGGAGGCCCTGATGCGCCTGGTCGCGCTGCAGGTCCGAGGCGTCGATCGTCAGCGACTCGATGTCGTTGAGGGGGCGGATCGAGCATCGGGCCACGGCACACGCTCTCATAAGCAGCGGCTTCGTGCCCGGCCAGTTCGCCGCGATCGCATCGCGAAAGTGAAACACGGCCTGCATGATCAGCACGATCACGAGCACCGGGATTATCGCGGCGTAGACGCCCGTCCGCGACCGCGCAGGCTTCTTCTTCTCCCACGCAAACCGGTTTTCGTAGTCTATTTCCGGCGGCTCGGGTTCGGGTACGGGTGGCGGCGGATCGAGTGCGCGCGCGCTGCGCAGCGTCACCGTTGGCGGTCCCTGCGCCAGTTCGTCGAACTCTTCGCGGTCGCCTTCCGCGGGCGGCGCCAGCGAGATGAGGTTCTCGCGACCGTTGAACACCGTCCGGCAATGCCCGCAGCGAACTTGTCCGTCGCGCAGCGCGAGCTGCGGTTCCGTCACGCGAAATATGGTCCGGCATCCGGGGCAGCGTGTATAGAGTTCTTCGGCCATGATTTACGCCCGTTCTCCCGCGAGCAACACCCATCCATCACGCAACTGCCACGGCGCGATAGTAAACCAGCGCGTGTAGGCCGCGGCAACGGCGTCGGCCTGCGCTTCGAGAATGCCGGAAAGCGCGATGCGGCCTCCGGGTCGCGACGCGCAGCGCGAGCGCCGGCGCCAGCAGCGTGAGCGGATTGGCGAGGATGTTGGCCACGACGATGTCGAAGTCGCCGGGGGCGAGAGCGTCGGGCAGCACGAACGTCGCGGCGACGCCGTTGGCGCGCGCGTTGTCTGCGCTTGCGCGCATCGCCTGGCGATCGACGTCGGTGCCGACGACCCTGCCTGCGCCCAGACGCGCGCCGGCAATGGCGAGGATGCCCGAACCACAGCCGTAGTCGAGCAGCGATTCGCCGCCGCGGATGTGCGCGCGCAGCCATTCGAGACACAGGCACGTGGTCGGATGCGAGCCCGTGCCGAATGCGAGGCCCGGATCGAGGCGAAGGTTGAGCGCGCCGGGTTCCGGCGCATCCGCCCACGACGGCACGATCCAGAAGTCCCGGGCAATTCTGATCGGCCCGAATTGCGCCTGTGTCGCGCGCACCCAGTCCTGCTCCGCGACGACGTGCATTTCGTGCGGCGGCGGCGGAAGCGAAATCGCCGCGGACGCTAAGTCGAAGGCGGCGCGCGCGTCGCTGTCCGGCGCGAACAGCGCGGACAGCCGCGACACCGGCCACAATGATTCGACGGGCATGCCGGGCTCGCCATATTGCGGCGTTTCGTCCGCAGTCCCCGCGGCGGGATCGGACACGTCGATCGCCAACGCGCCCGCGGCGAGCAGCGCGTCCGACCACGCCTCCGCCTCGGCCGCCGGTGCGTCGAAGCGCAAGGCGATGTAGCTCACAGGGAAGATTCTAGGTTCATGCGGCCCCGCTCACGACGCCACCTTGCGCTTCGCCATCCGCTCCTCGAGGAAGTGGATCGACGTGCCGCCGCGGAGGAACTTGTCGTCGAGCAGAAGCTCCTGGTGCAAGCGGGATGTTCGTCTTGATGCCCTCGACGACCATCTCGGACAGCGCGATGCGCATCCGCGCCATCGCCTGCTCGCGCGTGTCGCCGTACGCGATCACCTTGCCGACCATCGAGTCGTAGTTGGGCGGCACGAAGTAATTCTGGTAGACGTGCGAATCGACGCGGATTCCGGGGCCGCCGGGCGCGTGATACGACGTGATGCGTCCCGGCGACGGCACGAAGGTCTCCGGGTCCTCGGCGTTGATCCGGCACTCGATCGCATGCCCCTTCTTCACGATGTCGCGCTGCCGGAACAAGAGCTTCCTGCCCGCAGCGATGAAGATCTGCTGCTGGACGATGTCGATGCCGGTGATGAGTTCCGTCACCGGATGCTCGACCTGCACGCGCGTGTTCATCTCGATGAAGAAGAACTCGTCGTTCTCGTACAGGAACTCGAACGTTCCCGCGCCGCGATAGCCGATCCGCCGGCACGCGTCGGCGCAGCGCTCGCCGATGCGCGTCAGCGCGCGCTGGTTGATGCCGGGCGCCGGCGCCTCTTCGATGATCTTCTGGTGCCGGCGCTGCATCGAGCAGTCGCGCTCGAACAGGTACACGGCGTTCTTGTGCTCGTCGGCGAGCACCTGGATCTCGATGTGGCGCGGATTGGTGAGGAATTTCTCCATGTAAACGGTCGCGTTGCCGAACGCCGACTGCGCTTCGGCACGCGTGAGCGCCACGGCGGGCAGCAGCGCGGCCTCGGTGTGCACGACGCGCATGCCGCGCCCGCCGCCCCCGCCGGCCGCCTTGATGATGACGGGATAGCCGGTGGCGCGCGCCATGCGCACGACTTCCTTCGGGTCCTCGGGCAGCGCGCCTTCGGAACCCGGCACGCAGGGCACGCCGGCCTTCATCATCGCGGCCTTGGCGCTCACCTTGTCGCCCATCAGGCGGATCGTGTCGGCGCGCGGGCCGATGAAGACGAAGCCCGACTTCTCGACCTTGTCGGCGAAATCGGCGTTCTCGGAGAGGAATCCGTAGCCGGGGTGGATCGCCTGCGCGTCGGTCACTTCGGCGGCGGCGATGATCGCCGGCACGTGCAGGTAGCTCTGCGCCGACGGCGCGGGTCCGATGCACACGGACTCGTCGGAAAGCCGCACGTACTTCGCGTCGCGGTCGGCCTCCGAATACACGACGACGGTCTTGATGCCCAGTTCACGGCACGCCCGCTGGATGCGCAGCGCGATCTCGCCGCGGTTGGCGATCAGGATCTTGTCGAAGAGCTTGTCGGAGGCTTTGGTCGCCACGGGTTTAGGGTGCGATCGGTTAAGCGTTGGCGGGAATGCGCTTAGGCGTTGCTCCGCCGGGGGGCGGCGACCAGGCGGCGATGAAGGCCGGTTGGCGCGCGCGCCGGCGCCGGAGCGACTTACCCGATGAGAAACAGCGGTTGGCCGAACTCGACCGGCTGGCCGTTCTCCGTGAGGATCGCCTTGATGACGCCCGCCTTGTCGGCCTCGATCTCGTTCATGAGCTTCATCGCCTCGATGATGCACAGCGTGGCGCCCTCGGCCACGGTGTCGCCGATTTCGACGAACGGCGCCGCGCCCGGCGTGGCCGATCGATAGAACGTGCCCACCATCGGGCTTTTGACCTGGTGCCCCTCAGGCTCGGGGGCACGGCTCGGGCGGCACAGCTCCTGCCGGTGGAGACGCTGCGGGAGCCGCCCCGGCGTGGGGTGACGCCTGCAGCATCACCGTTTGCGCACCCGCACCGGCGGCGGGAGCGCGGGTGATGCGCACCCGCTCCTCGCCTTCCTGGATTTCGAGCTCGGCGATTCCGGAGGTTTCGACGAGCTCGATGAGCGTCTTGAGCTTGCGCAGGTCCATGCTTACCACCCCTTGCCAACGGCCCTGCCGACCGATCGCCTGCCCGATTCGCCGGCCGTGGCGGCTGCTTGCGTTGGGACGCGCCGCAAAGCCCAAGCACGTCCCTATATTTGCGAGTGGCCGGAGTTTGCCGGAGATGACAGCAGATTGTCTAGCGTTAACGGGGGAATGACGACCGAACGAACGTGCGGTTCCGGCCTGAAACGCCCCGTCGTACGTGCCTCTAGAGCAGCTTGCCCACGATGGCGTCCAGCTTTCCCGGCTTGAGCGGTCCCATCTGCGTATAGGCGATCCGGCCCTCGCGATCGAGGATCAGCGTGAACGGCAGGGCGGCAATCTTGTTGCCGAGCGTCTTCGATAGCTCCAATGCGCCATACCCGCCTACGAGCGAAGGATAGTTCAGTTTCAGTTCCTGTGAGAATTGACGTATTTTATCAGGTGAATCGATGGCGATACCGACAAATTGCAGTCCTTTGGCGCCAGATGCCGTCTGGGCTTTGACGAATTCGGGCATCTCTTCGCGGCAGGGCTCGCACCAGGTAGCCCAAAAATTGACGACCAGCACCTTGCCTTTCCACTGGTCGAGCCGCTGTTCGCGGCCGTCGACGTCCGGCAATGCCAACCCCATCAGCGCGGTCGCCGGCGATGGCCCTGGGTCCGCCCGGCCGAAATAGAGGCCCGCAGCGAGGGCTGCCAACGCGATGACCGCGGCGGCGATGGACAGAGTGACGCGCCTCATTGCGCCAATTTGTGGGCACTCACTTCGGCGATCGCCCACGGTGGCGGCTGGAGCACAGTCACGCTACTTGAACCAGCTCTTCTTGGGCGGTGTCGCATCGACGAGCGCACCTGGGCCGGCGCCCGGGCTGGGAAGGACAAGCGTCAGCGTCTGCCGGTTGGGCGGGTAGCACACACCCACGTCGGCACAGCCCTGCGACTCGGCTACGAGGACGACCGGCCGGGCCGCGGGTACTCCCGACAGCGGAAGTTTCACGACCAGCGTTCCGCGATAGGTTTCGACCTTGCCGAAGAATTCGTCGGTCTTCACCTTGCCGGCAGGCAATTCCGGCGCGCCCAATGTCGCGGCCTCCGGCGTGACGGCGAACTTGAGCTTGTCCCGGTACAGATAGTAGCCGTCGGCAATGGCGAACCGCGCCTCCAGCGTCCGGTCGTCCAGCGCACGCGCGGAGAAGCGGAACGCCTGCTCGGGCGGCAGGAGATCGACATTCGCCGCTTGCGACAACGCCGCCCCCAAACACAGGAGGGTCGCGACGAAGGCTTTCCGCCCGCGTCGTGGGCCCGGCTCAGGGCGCAACGGTTTCGGCGGCGAGCCAGTCGAAGTAGGGCGGCAATCCATCGGTGAAGGGGACAGCGACGATCTCGGGAAGTTCGTAAGGATGATTGGCCCGGATGGCGGCTTCGACGCGCGGATACAACGCTGCGCGGGTCTTGATGGCCACCGGGACTTCTTGTGCAGTTTCGATTTGCCCGCGCCAGTGATACATTGATTCCACGGGCGCACCGATGTTCACGCAGGCGGCCAGCCGCCCGGTCACGAGTGTTCGCGCCAACCCAACGGCGGCATCGCGATCGGGAAGGTGGGTCAAGACCAGAATCGCGGGTGCGGCCAAGGAGATTCCATGCGTTTCATCATCCTGGCGATTGTACTGGCATTCCCCCTCGCCGACCTTTACCTGACGGCGCGCATCGCGCGCTGGAGCGGCATTCCGCTCTGGATCTGGCTCGCCGGATCCTTCGTCGCCGGCGCGCTGCTGCTCAACCACGAACGTGGCGAATTCCGGATGAAGACGGTCGCGGCGCTTCATGGCGGGCAGCCGATGCTGCGCGGCTTAGTCGACAGCGGCCGGCGCGTGCTCGCCAGTCTGCTGCTCATGCTGCCCGGCATCGCCAGCGACATCGTTGCGCTCGTGCTGCTCGCGCTTCCGCTCAACGTTGGCCGCTCGTACGAGCCGCTCGCGGCGGGTGCGGGCCGTTCGCCGCACGACGGCGAATTCGATGCCATCGACGGGGATTACCGCCGCATCGATTGACGTGTCGCGCCGGAGGGCGTCGCGCGCACCGGCCGTCACTTCATCCGGTCCATGATCGTCGGCTGCGGCTTGCCGGCCCGCCGATAGGCCCAGACCATCATCACGAGGCCGATGACGAACATCGGCAGCGACAGCCACTGTCCCATCGTCAGACCTCCGGCGAGGAAGCCCAAGAAGCTGTCGGGCTCGCGCGCATATTCGGCGATGAAGCGGAAAGCCCCGTAGCCCAACAGAAACAAGCCCGACACGGCCCCCATCGGCCGCGGCCTGCCGGCATACCACCACAGCAGCGCAAAGAGCAGCAGTCCCTCGAGTCCGAATTGATAGAGCTGCGACGGGTGCCGCGGTATCGCGTCGACCTGCGGAAAGACCATTCCCCACGGGAGGTCCGTTGGGCGGCCCACCAGTTCACCGTTGATGAAGTTGCCCAGGCGGCCCGCGGCGAGGCCCAGCGGCACCATGGGTGCCACGAAGTCAGTGACGTCCAGCCAGCGCTTGCCGCGCGAGCGGGCGAAGAAATAAAGCGCGATCAACACGCCCAGGAAGCCGCCGTGGAAGCTCATGCCGCCCGCCCAAACCTGGAAGATCTCGAGTGGGTGCTGCGCGTAGTACGTCGGCTTGTAGAACAGCACGTAGCCCAGCCGTCCGCCGAGGATGACGCCGAACACGCCGTAGAACAGCATGTCGTCGACGTCGCGCGGATGCCAGCCGGTCAGCAGGTTGCGCCGCGCGCGAATCTTCCCTAGCCACACGAACAGCACGAACGCCAGCAGGTACATGAGGCCGTACCAGCGCACGGCGACGGGACCTAAGTGGAACGCGACGGGATCGAAATTCGGGTGAACCAGCATCGAAGGGCGTAGCGCGGATTGTGGTTATCGGACCGGGGCGCACGCTGGGGGCTGCGCTAGAATCGTGGGGATTATACAAAGCGGGTTGACGGGGCCCAGTGGGGCTTGGCGCCCGCATCCCACCCGAGGATACCCGAATGTCGTTCAACCGCCGCTCCAGACTGATCACGCAGGGCGTCGCCCGTTCTCCCAATCGCGCGATGCTGCGCGCCGTGGGCTTCGGCGACGGCGATTTCGAAAAGCCGATCGTCGGCGTGGCCAACGGCCACAGCACGATGAACCCGTGCAATGCCGGGATCCAGCCGCTCGTCGATCGCGCCGCGGCCGCGCTTTCGGAGGCTGGCGCGATGCCCCAGGTGTTCGGCTTTCCGACCGTCACCGACGGCATCGGCATGGGGACCGAGGGCATGAAGTATTCGCTGGTGTCGCGCGAGGTGATCGCCGACGCCATCGAGGTCGCCGTGCAGGGCCAGTGCATGGACGGCGTGCTCGTCGTGGGCGGCTGCGACAAGAACATGCCCGGCGGCGTGATGGCCCTCGCGCGGATGAACGTGCCGGGCATCTTCGTGTACACCGGCACGATCAAGCCCGGCAACTGGAAGGGCCAGGCATTGACGATCGTGTCACCCTTCGAGGCGGTCGGCGCCTTCGCCGCGGGCAAGATGTCGCAGGAAGATTACGACGGCATCGAGCGCAACGCGTGTCCCAGCGTCGGCGCATGCGGCGGCATGTACACGGCCAACACGATGTCCTCGGCGTTCGAGGCGCTGGGAATCAGCCTTCTCGGCTCGTCGCAGATGGCGGCACCGGACGCGGAGAAGGCCGATTCGGCCGCGCAGTCCGCGCGCGTGCTGTTCGAGGCGGTCAAGAACGATTTGCGGCCGCGGGACATCATCACGCACGCCGCGATCGAAAACGCGATTTCGCTGGTGATGGCCACGGGCGGATCGACCAACGCCGTGCTGCATTTCCTGGCCATCGCGTCGGCCGCCGAAGTCGACTGGACGATCGACGATTTCGAGCGCATCCGCCAACGCGTTCCGGTGCTTTGCAACTTGAAGCCATCGGGCCAATACGTGGCGGTCGACTTCCACCGCGCGGGAGGCGTGCCGCAGGTCCTCAAGATGCTGCTGAAGGCGGGATTGCTCCACGGCGACTGCATGACGATCACCGGACGCACGATGGCGGAGGAACTCGCCTCCGTTCCCGATACGCCGCGCGCGGACCAGGACGTCATCCGGCCTTTCGACAAGCCGATGTACGCGCAGGGCCACTTAGCGATCCTGCGCGGCAACCTGGCGCCCGAAGGCTGTGTCGCCAAGATCACGGGCCTCAAGAATCCTTCGATCACCGGTCCGGCGCGCGTGTTCGACTCCGAGCCGCAGGTGATGGACGCGATCATGGCCAAGGCGATCAAACCCGGCGACGTGATCGTGATTCGCTATGAAGGTCCGAAGGGCGGCCCCGGCATGCAGGAGATGCTGGCGCCGACGTCGGCGCTCATCGGGCAGGGGCTGGGAGAATCTGTGGGGCTCATCACCGACGGCCGCTTCTCCGGCGGCACGTGGGGCATGGTCGTCGGCCACGTCGCGCCGGAAGCCTATGTCGGCGGGACGATCGCGCTGGTGAACGAAGGCGACTCGATCACGATCGACGCGCACCGGCTGCTGCTGCAGCTGAACGTCAGCGACGAGGAAATCGCAAGGCGACGCGCGCACTGGAATCCGCCGAAGCCGCGCTACACGCGCGGCGTCATGGCCAAGTACATGCGGCTCGTGTCGACGGCGAGCAAAGGGGCCATCACCGACGGCGACGGCCGCTGACGCCCGGGCGTCCACGGGCCAGGCGATCGACATGGATTCGCAGCGAACGCTTTCGCCATCGGCACAGCGCGTCCAGGATGCGCTGGCGGCCGCCGGTGTGGCCACGGTCATCACCGAATACCACACGTCGGCGCGCACGTCGGCCGAGGCCGCGGCCGTCCTGGGCTGCGCGGTCGGACAGATCGCGAAGTCGCTCGTGTTCCGCGTCGCGTCCGGAGCGCCGGTGCTCGTGATCGCGAGCGGCGCCAACCGCGTCGACGAAGCCAAGATCGCCACGCTGGTGGGCGAGCCCATCGGCAAGGCCGACGCCGGTTTCGTTCGCCAGGTCACCGGTTATGCGATCGGCGGCATTCCCCCGCTCGGGCACGCGCAGCGCCTATCCACGATCATCGATCGCGATCTGCTGGACTATGATGTCGTTTACGCCGCCGGGGGGACGCCGCATGCGATGTTCCCGATCGTGCCCGCGGATCTCGTGCGCGTGGCCGAAGGAATGGTGGCCGACACCCGGCTGTTTGCAGTGGGTGGAACTTCCGGAGGATGACCATGGACCGACGCTCGTTCCTGCTGGCCGCCTCCGGCGCGATGCTCGGGGGTTGCGCGTCGATGGGTGGGGAGTCCGGCCCGACCGCCGCCGCGCCGGTCTATCGGGTCGGTGATCGCTGGGTCTACAGCGGCATGGATGGCTACCGCTTGAATCCCATAGTCTGGGAGGAAACGCACGAGGTGATCGGCGTCGACGCGCAGGGCATCGCCATCCGCGTGACACAGAAGGGGCCGACCGTCGACACGTCGCGCATCGAACGACTGTCGGCGCCGGGCCTGGTCGTCCAGGGCGCGATGTTCGACAGCGAGACGCGCCGCTTCAAGACGCCGCTCGTGCGCTACCGGTTTCCGCTGACGCCGGGCGCCCGCTGGAACCAGTTCATCGACAACTTCGACGAGTCGACGGGGAAGGAAGGCCAGGTCAACAACTACCGGTCCGTAGGCGGCTGGCAGACGGTAGCGGTGCCGGCCGGAAGCTTCGATGCGATCATTGTGCGCGACTTCTCGCACCTCGACGACGAAACGCCCTTTCGCTATGCGACCGCCCTCAACTACCAGATCTGGTGGTCGCCGGCGGTGGGCGCATCGTTTCGCCAAAACAAGATCGCGACGTACCGGGAAAAGAACCAGGGCATGTTCACCGTCGAGCACCAGAGCCAGAACACCGTGCTCGAGCTCACGTCGTACCACCGCGCCGGCTGATCGCGGCGCGACCCCGCAGCCGGCCCCGCAACTTCGGCTGTCGCGTCAGGCCGGGCGCCCGCGCGCACGGCGGACCGCTGCGGTGCGCGGCTTCTTCTGCGCATTGCGAAGCGCCGCGCCCAACGCCGGCCGCAACCATTCGCGCATCGCATCCGGCCCCTCGACGGCTTCGTCAGGAGCGCGATGGTAGCTCATCGCGTACGCCTTGCCGTCGCGCGTCGTATAGCTGAACGGGTCCAGTTCACGCCGTACGTACGCCGCCCGCGTTTCGTCATCGGTCTTGAGATAGAGGACGTCCTCGACGACGATCGCCACGATCAGCCCGTCCACGTACAGGCCGTGGCCGCCGAACATCGCGCGCGCGCTCGCGCGGCCGGCCGGACGCATCAGCTCGAGGACGTGCGCAATGAAATCGGGCGTGTTGGCCATGAGGACGATTCTACGCCCGGCACAGCGGGACTACCTAGAGCCCCAGGCGCTGCCAGATGGTGGTAGTGAGCGCCGCGGAATTGAGCGTGTAGAAGTGCAGGCCCGGCACGCCGTCGTCGATCAGGCCCGCGCAAAGCTCGGTGACGACGTCGAGGCCGAACGCGCGAACCGATGCATGGTCGTCGCCGAGGCTTTCGAGTTTGCGCCGTATCCAGCGCGGAATTTCCGCGCCGCAATTATCGGAGAAGCGCGCCAGTCCGCTGGCGCTCAAGATCGGCATGATGCCCGCCACGATGGGCACGGTGATGCCGCGCGCCGCGCACGCATCGACGAAATGCCAATAAGCGTCGGCGTTGAAGAAGTATTGCGTGATCGCGGAATCGGCGCCCGCCTTGACCTTGCGTTCGAAATTGGCGAGGTCCTCGTCCGCGCTGCGCGCCTGCGGGTGATATTCCGGATACGCGGCCACGTCGATGTGAAACCAGTCGCCCGTTTCCTGCCGAATGAAAGCGACCAGCTCGCTTGCGTAGCGAAATTCGCCGGCATCGGCGGAGCCCGACGGCAGGTCGCCGCGCAGCGCCACCAGATGCCGGATCCCGTGCGCCCGGTATTGCGCCAGCACATCGCGCAGCGCCTCGCGCGGCGCGCCAATGCATGAGATGTGCGGCGCCGCCGGAAGTCCCTCGCCACGGATCTCCAGCACCGTCTCCAGCGTGCCCTCGCGCGTCGAGCCGCCGGCGCCGAACGTCACCGAGAAGAACGCCGGCTTTAACTGCGAGAGCTGCGCACGCGCCGCGCGCAGCTTGGCCACGCCCTCCGGCGTTCGTGGCGGGTAGAACTCGATGCTGTAGAGCTTGCGGCTGTCGGGCACGGCGAATCTTCCTTTGCGTCAGACTTCCTTCTTTACCGCCATGAGCAGCGACGACAGGAGCCACGAGATGATGCTGTAGACGATCGCCCCGAACACACCCGACCAGAATCCCGCCACATGGAAGCCGGGCACGAACGATCCCACGGCCCAGAACAGGAGCCCGTTGATGACGAAGATGAACAGACCCAGGGTCAGGATCGTCACCGGCAGCGTCAGGATCACGAGGATCGGCCGGATCAGCGTGTTGATCAATCCTAGTACCACCGCCGTGACCAGCGCGGTCGGAAAGAACGAGTCGACGGTGATCGACGAAAAAACGTACGGCAGCGCAATCAGAGCGACGGCGTTGATGATCCACGTGAGCAGCAGGCGCATGGCATTCCCTCCTTTAGGAAGTTGGCGCGCTAGCTTCGCGTGCCGTTGATGTACGGTTTGACGGCGGCGAAGAGCGTCTCGCTCACCGGCGCTTGCAGCCCGGCTTGCGCCGCCATCCGCGCGACCGCTCCCGACAGCCACGGCGCTTCGAGCCGATTCCCCGCCAGCAGGTCATTCAACATCGACGAGTTCATGTTGGCCGGCAGCGCGTCGCTGGCCGCGAGCTGCTGCGCGACATAGTCGTCCGCCAGCATGACGCCCTTCTTGCGCCCGACGGTCCAGCCTTCGCGAATCGCGGATTCGAAAGTTCGGCGCACGTCCGGGTCGCTGCGAACGGCTCCGATCGGCTGCCGGATGAGACACGTGCAGCCCGAGAACGCGCTCAGGAAACAGAATTTCTCCCATAGCGCGCGTTCGATGTCGGAGTATTGTTCCACCTCGATCCCGGCCTCGGTGCACGCGCCGACGAATGCCGCGGCTCGGTCCGCCGGCCCGCCCGGAAAAGCGCCGACGCGCAGCCGCGCCATCGTTCCGGTGTGCGCGATGACGCCCGGCGCGCGAACCGTCGCCGCAATATAGGCGACGCCGCCGAGCACGTGCGCGGCACCCACGGTGCGCATCAGGACCTCGGGCGCCGCCAGCCCGTTCTGGAACGGAATGACCACACCGCCCTTGGCGACCAGCGGCGCGATCTGCAGCGCCGCGGCCTCGACGTCCCACAGCTTGACGCAGAACATGATGACGTCGCAGGGCGCAATCGAGCCGGGGTCGTCGGTGGCCGTGGCGTTCGTGATCGTCGCGTCGCCGCGCGCGCTCTCAACGCTGAGTCCGCGCTCGCGAATCGCGGCCAGGTGCGCGCCGCGCGCGACGAAGCTGATGTCGTGGCCGGCCTGCGCGAGCCGCGCCCCGAAATAACCGCCGACGCCACCAGCGCCGATTACCGCAATTCGCATCGAAGTCTCCTGTCACCCGCCAAGACGATGCAGCGCTCCGTTTTCAGGCATCGCGAAATGAGCGTCGCGTTCTCCAGCGACGCTCCATTTCGCTGCTCAACACGGAATCAATAGCGATACGTATCCGGTTTATAGGGGCCACGGATATGCACGCCGATATACCGCGCCTGCTTGTCCGACAGCGGTGTCAGCATCGCGTTGAGCTTGGTCAGCTGCAGCCGCGCGACCTTTTCGTCGAGGTGCTTCGGCAGCACGTACACACCCACCGGATACTTGTTTTCGCCGGTCTGCGCGTCGCTCCAGAGTTCAATCTGCGCCATCACCTGGTTCGCGAACGACGAGCTCATCACATAGGACGGATGGCCCGTTCCGCAGCCCAGGTTCACCAGGCGTCCTTCCGCGAGCAGGATGATCCGTTTGCCGTCCGGAAAGATCACGTGGTCGACCTGCGGCTTGATGTTCTCCCACTTGTACTGTTTAAGCGCAGCGACCTCGATCTCGTTGTCGAAGTGCCCGATGTTGCACACGATCGCCTGGTTCTTCATGCGCTTCATGTGCTCGTGCGTGATGACGTCGATGTTGCCGGTGGCGGAGACGAAGATGTCGCCCTTGTCGGCGGCGTAGTCCATCGTCACGACGCGAAATCCTTCCATCGCAGCCTGCAGCGCGCAGATCGGGTCGATCTCGGTCACCCAAACCTGCGCCGACAGCGCGCGCAGCGCCTGCGCCGACCCCTTGCCGACGTCGCCATAGCCGCACACGACGGCGACCTTGCCGGCGACCATCACGTCAGTTGCGCGCTTGATGCCGTCGACCAGCGATTCGCGGCAGCCATACAGGTTGTCGAATTTCGACTTGGTGACCGAGTCGTTGACGTTGATCGCCGGGAAGCCCAGCCGGCCCTCCTTGTGCATCGCATAGAGGCGCTTGACTCCCGTTGTCGTCTCCTCGGTGACGCCGCGGATGTTCGCCTTGATCCGCGAGTAGAACACCGGATCCGCCGCCAGGCGTTTCGCGATCGCGGCGAACAGCCAGAATTCCTCGTCGTTGCCCGGATGCGAAATGAGCGAGCGATCGCTCTCGGCCTGCACGCCCAGATGGACGAGCAGCGTGGCGTCGCCGCCATCGTCGAGGATCATGTTCGGCGTGCCGCCCGGCTTGCCGTTGGGCAACGCCCACTCGAAGATGCGGTGCGTGTAGTCCCAGTATTCCTCGAGCGCTTCACCCTTGCGCGCGAATACCGGCGTACCGCGCGCCGCAATTGCTGCCGCGGCGTGGTCCTGCGTCGAATAGATGTTGCACGACGCCCAGCGGACATCGGCGCCCAGCGCCTGCAGCGTCTCGATGAGCACCGCGGTCTGAATCGTCATGTGCAGCGAGCCGGCGATGCGCGCGCCGCGCAGCGGCTGCTCCGGCGCGAATTCCTCGCGAATCGCCATGAGGCCGGGCATCTCGGTCTCGGCGATGGCGATTTCCTTGCGCCCCCAGTCGGCGAGGCTCAGGTCGGCGACGATGAAATCGGTGAAGTTCTTGATGTCGGCGGCGGTGTTCATGCGTCACTCCTTGTCGAGCGACCTGGGCCGAGTGGATGGAGGCGAATGCACTCGTCATCCCGCGATAGGCGTAAGGTCGCGGTTCAACGAGCGCAGTTGCAATGGGTGGTGGACCCCGAGCCTGGCAGCATGCGGCGGAAGTCCCTGGAATCGGCGGGTTTCCGCGCGCGTCAGCTGTTGCAACGCTCCTCGGGGAGCGGAGCCATTCTACCAAATCCGGTCAGGGTGCGTTCTCGTGGGCGGGGACGGCGGATTCGAGCGTGGCCAGCAGCGCGTTGGCCAGACTCGACTCCCGCCGGTAAAACCCCTCCGTATGGAAGGTCTCGGGCAGCTTGAAATGCTCGTAGTCGAGATGGTGCGCGAATTCGTGCACGAGCGTGCGCAGGAAGGACTTGAAGGCAACGACCTGCTTCTTTTGCGCCGTGCGCATCCAGGCGGTGATTCGCGCGGGCGTGATCTCTTCGTCGGGTTCGTAGAGGCCGTGCAGTTCGCCGTAGTCGTCGGAGGGCCTCTTGGCGAGCACGCGGACGCGCACCGGCGGAACGCCGTAGCCCGCGACGAGGGCGTCGACCAGCGCCTGGCAGGCGCGCTGCACGGCGGTGCGATCCTCGCGCAGCAATCCCGCGCGAATCGCGGCTACCGGCGCGGTAACGGCGGCGCCCGCGGGAAGTTCAAGCGTCGGGATTTCGTCGCTCTCGCGGTAGACGCGCTGGCTGGCCGCGGACAGCTTGCTGTAGTAGGCGAAACGCATGGCGGCAATAATGCCGCGAACGGGCCGCAAAGTGTTGCAACGGAATGACAAGGGCCGCCCGGTTGGGGCGGCCCTGTCGGATGCGCGCGACGCTGCGGTCAGTTCTTCTTGATCTTTTCCAGCATCTTGAAGATTCCCTTCGGTGCGCCCACGAACATGCGCTTGAAGGTCTTGGGCAGGCAACGACGCTCGAGCGTGTTGCGGCGGGTGCGGGAACGTTCGGCCATGGTTCTTCCTTTGAGATTCCGTTGCGCGCGGCCGTTGCCGTAATCAACGACCCGCGAAAATCCGATATTTTACAGTAACTTGGATTTTTGCGCCACCTTGGCTTCAGAACCAGTTTTGCCAGCCGGCGGACTTGACCGTCACGTCGTACCGGACCACTTTGGTGGGAGGGAGATTCCTCTTTTCCCAGGATTCCAGATAGGCGAACTCGAGCTGGGACGTCCCCAGGGCTTCGGCGCGGAAGCGATAGGTGGTCGTTCCGCCCACCCCCATGAGCCCCGCAGGCAGCGGATCAGGCGTGAAATCCGGTCCGCCGATCAGCCAGACCGCGGTGCCCGGATCGCTGGTCAACACCCAGCCATAGCCGCTCGCCGGATCAGCCGCGAGGTTGATCACGAACGGCGCGCCCTGCCTGACGACGACGTTCCCGCCGCCCGGCGGCGCCACGACGCCTTCGCGATTCAGCGTGGCGCACGACGCCAGCGCGAACAGCGCGACGGCGGCACAAGCCGCGCGAGCCACGGATTCGATGTAACGATTCGTCACGACGGAACTCCTACGGATTCGGACGCGCTTCGCAATCCCGCCGCGGCCCGCAGCGCCGCCGCACGATCGGTATTTTCCCAGGTGAACTCGGGCTCGTCGCGGCCAAAGTGACCGTACGCGGCGGTCTTGAGATAGATCGGGCGCAGCAGGTCGAGCATGCGGATAATGCCCTTGGGTCGCAGGTCGAAGTGCGCGTCGACGAGTTTCGCGATTTGCCTGTCCGGGATCTTTCCCGTGCCCTCGGTATACACGGTGACGTTGATCGGCTTGGCGACGCCGATGGCATACGAGACCTGCACCTGGCACTGCGTGGCGATCCCCGCGGCGACGATGTTCTTCGCGACGTAGCGCGCCGCGTATGCCGCCGACCGGTCGACCTTCGACGGATCCTTGCCCGAGAAGGCACCGCCCCCATGCGGCGCCGCACCGCCATACGTGTCGACGATGATCTTGCGACCGGTAAGTCCCGCGTCGCCGTGCGGCCCGCCGATCTCGAAACGTCCGGTCGGATTCACGAGAAAGCGCGTTCCCTTCAGCATGGCCGCGGGGAAGACGGGCCGGATGATTTCCTCGATCACCGCCTCGGCGAGTTTGTCCTGCTTGTCGTTCATCGACGGATGATGCTGCGTGGACAGCACGACCGTGTCGACGCCGACGGGCTTGCCGTCTGCGTACCGTACCGTGACCTGCGACTTGGCGTCAGGGCGCAGGAACGGCAGGCGGCCGTCGCGCCGGACCTCGCTTTGCCTTTGCACCAGCCGATGCGCGTAATAGATCGGGAACGGCATCAGCGACGGCGTCTCGTCGCACGCGTAGCCGAACATGAGGCCCTGATCCCCGGCGCCCTGATTGAGGTAGTCGTCGGACGCGCGGTCAACGCCTTGCGCGATATCCGGTGACTGGCGGCCATAGCAGACCATGACCGCGCAGCCGTCGGCGTCGAAGCGCAATTCGGGGTCGTTATAGCCGATCGCGCGCACGGTCTCGCGGGCGACGCGGCCGTAGTCGACATTCGCCGAAGTGGTGATCTCGCCCGTCATGATGACGAGGCCGGTCGACACGAGCGTTTCCGCCGCGACGCGCCCGGTGGGGTCTTGCTCTAGAATTGCATCAAGCACGGCGTCGGAAATCTGGTCCGCAACTTTGTCCGGATGACCTTCCGACACCGATTCCGACGTGAACAAGAATTCACTCATCAATACTCCCCGATTCGCGCGTGGACACTTTCGGCTCCCCAGCGCCGGTGCCGCCGCAGACCGCTCGCACGGCCCGCATGATGCGCGGGCCCTGCTTCGCAAAGGCGTGAATTCTAGCAGCTTCCGCGAGGGCGTTTGCCGCCGGACGCACGATGCCGCGCTGAGGCATCGCGGCGCGCCGACATGAGCGATCGGATCGTGGCGCCGACGGCCGCGTCGATAGCGCTCGCGGCCCAGCGGCTTCGCGACGGCGAACTGGTCGCATTTCCGACGGAAACCGTCTATGGCCTGGGTGCCGACGCGGGTAATGCCGGCGCCGTCCACCGGATATTCGCGGCCAAGGGACGGCCCTCCGATCATCCGGTGATCGTGCACGTCGGCAAGGGAGAACACGTCGAGCGCTGGGCGCGCGAGTTTCCGGAAGGCGCGCGCAAGCTCGCCGCCGCGTTCTGGCCCGGGCCGTTGACGCTGATCCTGCCGCGCGCGCCGCACGTCGGCGACGCCGTAACCGGTGGCCAGGACAGTGTCGGCCTGCGCATGCCGTCGCATCCGGTCGCGCAAGAACTGCTCGCGGCCTTTGCCGCCGCAGGAGGTTCCGGCATCGCCGCGCCGTCGGCCAACCGCTTCGGCCACGTTTCGCCGACCACCGCGCAGCATGTCGCGGACGACTTGGGCGACGCCGTCGCGATGATTCTCGACGGCGGCGCGTGCGACGTCGGCATCGAAAGCACCATCGTCGCGTTCACGGGCACGGAACCGATGCTGCTGCGTCCCGGCGGCATCGGCATCGACGACCTCGCGCGCGTGCTGGGCGCCACTCCCAGGGCGCCCGACGCAACCGCGCCGCGCGCATCGGGAACGCTGGCTTCGCATTACGCGCCGCATGCGCCCGTACGACTCGTTGCCCCTGGCGCGCTGTTGCGGGAAATCGCCGGCATGAATTCCCGCGGCGATCGCGCCGCCGTCCTGGCGCATTCCGATGCGCGGCCGGCGGATTTCACCGGCGTATGGATCGCCGCGTCCGCCGATGCGGCGCGCTATGCGCACGATCTCTACGCCAACTTGCGCGCGCTCGATGCACCCGGCGTCGCCGCAATCGTCGTCGAGAGAGTTCCTGACACCCTCCAATGGCTCGCGGTGCGCGACCGACTCGCTCGCGCGGCACACTGATTCGCGGCCACCGTGAGAACCTAAAGATGCTCATGTGGACTGTCGCAACCCGATCGCTGATGGCGGTGCTCATTGCATCCGCCGCGCAATGCGCCGCGGCCGATGGCGCCGATACCGCCAAGACACTCAGAATTGCGTTTCCGATCGACATCTCGGGACTGGACCCTGCCGGCACCCAGGAGACCTACGCCACCGCAGTCGAGTCGCGGATTTTCGATGCGCTCTATGTCTGGGACTATCTTGCGCGGCCGTACCGGTTCGTGCCCAGCATCGCGACAGGCATGCCGAGCATTTCGGCGGACGGCCGCAGCTGGACGATCGGCATCCGGCCGGGCATCTATTTCGCCGACGACCCCGCGTTTGGCGGCAAGAAGCGCGAGTTGACGGCGGCGGACTTCGTCTATGCGTGGAAGCGCCTCGTCGATCCACGCATGCGCTCGCCCAACTCCGACCTGCTCGAGCACAAGCTCGCCGGACTCGACGCCGCAGTCGCCAAGGCCAGGTCGTCGGGCCGGTTCGATTACGACACAGAGATACAGGGCATGCGGGCGGCGGACCGCTACACGCTCAAGCTGGAGCTGGTCGAGCCCGACTATACGTTTCTCGAGCTCCTCGACAGCACCGCGTTTCGCGCCGTCGCCCGCGAGGTGATCGAGAAATACGCCGATGAGAGCGGCCGCGCGATGCGCAATCCGGTCGGCACCGGCCCGTACCGCCTGAAGGAATGGCAGCCGGCTCGTCGCATCGTTCTCGAAACCAGCCCGGCCTATCGCGATGAACGTTTTCCTCGCGCGCCCGCCAACGCCGACGCCGCGACCCAGGCCATTGCGGAATCGATGAAAGGCAAGCGGCTCCCGCAGATCGGCCGCGTCGAGATAGCGATCGTCGAAGAGACCAATCCGCGTCTGCTCATGTTCGATACGGGTGAGCTCGACATGCTCGACATCCCCGGCGACGTCGCGCCCAAGATGATGGATGCCGGGGGAAAGCTCCTGCCCGAATATGCCGCGCGCGGCATGCGCCTCGAGCGCGCGACCGAGCTCGCCGTCACTTTCGCCTACTTCAACATGGACGACCCGGTGGTGGGCGGTTACTCGCCGGACAAGATCGCATTGCGGCGTGCGGTCTGCAGCGCCTACAACGTCCCTGACGAGATTCGCGTCATCCGCAACGGCCAGGCGCTGCCGGCAACGCAGCCGATCCCGCCCGACGTCGAAGGGCACGTGCGCGGATACAAGGGTCTGACGCCTTACGATCCATCGAGCGCCCGCGCGCTGCTCGACAAGTTCGGCTATCGCGACCGCGACGGTGACGGCTTTCGCGAGTTGCCGGACGGCCGGCCGTTGGTCATTCACCAGACGTCGATCCCCGGTGCAGTGTCTCGCCAGTACGACGACCTGTGGCAGCGAAGCATGCGCGAGGTGGGCATTCGGATGGATTTCCAGATTCAGACCTTCCCGGAGGCCATCAAGGCCGGACATGCGGGCAAGCTGCAGTTCTCCGGTTTCGGCTGGAATGGCGACATCGCCGATGATTTCATGCGCCTTTTCTATGGCCCGAATGCCGGCGCCGGGAACCTGGCCCGATTCAGGAACACCGAATTCGATATGCTGTACGACAAGAGCCGCCGGACCGCCGACACGTTGGAACGCAACCGGCTGTACGAAGCGATGACGAAGATCGTTTCCGCGCAGGCACCGTGGTGCACGGACGCCTACCGGATCAGCAATACGGTCGTCGCGCCGCGGGTCCGCGGTTACCGCAAGAACGTGCACTACTTCGTGACACCGTGGGACTATCTCGACATCGAACCGGCGCAACCGAAGACGAAGTCGCCATCTCGAACTTGAGCATGTTTCGCATCGTCGTTGCACCCGATTCGTTCAAAGGCTCGCTCCGCGCCCCCGACGTGTGCGCGGCGCTCGCGAAGGGCCTTGAACGCGCGTCGCCCGAATTCGATGTCGTCGCGCGCCCCATGGCCGACGGTGGTGAGGGCACGCTCGACGCCGTGTTGGCCGCTGTCGGCGCGTCGGGGCGGCGGCACCATTGCGCCGTGCGGGGGGCCAGCGGCGCCACGACCGAGGCCGCCTACGGCGTGCTCGCCTTGCCCGAGGGCCCGACGGGCGTGCTCGAAGCCGCGCAAGTCGTCGGCATCACCGATGCGGCGGGCATGCTTGCGCCGGTCGGCACGCGGACGACGCGCGGAGTGGGTGAACTCGTCCGCGCGCTGCTCGACCAGGGGGTGCGCCGCTTCATGATCGGTCTCGGCGGCAGCAGCACGAACGATGGGGGCGCGGGCATGCTGACGGCGCTCGGCGTGTCGCTGCTCGATGCGAACGGGCGCGAGATCGCGCCGGGGCCCGAGGGACTCGCCACGCTTTCGCGCGTCGATGCCGGTGCGCTCGACCCACGGCTCGGCGCGTGCGAGATCACGATCATGTCGGACGTCAACAACCCGCTGACGGGCGAGCATGGAGCCACGGCAATTTTCGGCCCGCAAAAAGGCGTGACCCAAGCGCAGTACCGGCCGTTCGACGATGCAATCGCGCAATTTGCCGCACGCGTCGAGACCGCGGTCGGCCGGCGCGTTTCCGGTTCGCCCGGCGCGGGCGCCGCCGGCGGCCTGGGCTTCGCACTGCAGCTGGTCGGCGGCGCATTTCATTCGGGCGCCGAGGTCGTCGCCGGCCTGATCGGACTCGATTCGGCAATTGCCGACGCCGATTGGGCGATCACCGGCGAAGGCCGCAGCGACGCGCAGACGCTGCTGCGCAAGGCGCCCTTCGTCGTACTCGAACGCGCACGCGCGCACGGCGTTCCGGTCACTCTCGTTTCGGGCGCCATCGATCGCGACGCGTCGTCCGAGTTGGGCAGGCTGTTTGCCGGCTGTTTCGGCTTGCCCAACGGCCCGGCGACGCTCGACGAATGTGTCGCGAATGCGCCGGCGCTGCTCGAGGATCGGGCGCTGCAGATCGGCCGGATGCTGGTGGCAACGCGGCCGCACCGTCGCTAACGCAATTCCGCCATTCGCGCGAGCAGCGCAGCGCGGGACAGGCCCGGGTGCACGCGCGCGATGCCCCCCAGCGCCGCAAGGTGCCGCACCGGCTGGCCCAGCATCGCATCGCCTTCGGTCAGCGCATCGAGTTCGCGAGCGGGCAGGCGTGTGATGCGCGCGATCGCATCGGTCGCCATCGCCTCGACACGCGCGCCGGCAAGCGCGTCCAGCGTCGCGGCCTGCAACGCGTTGGCGAAGAACGCGGCGCTGTGGCCGCAGCCTGCGACCAAGCCGAGCACGGCGTGCCCGTCACGCTGGAGCAGCGCGAGGCGCGCCGCGTGCGCCGCCAGGTATTCGGAGACGCCGAGCGCTTCGGCGGCGCGCGTGGTCGCATGCCCCATCGAGTCTTCGACGACGACCAGTGGCGCGCCGCGCGGCAGATGCTCGCGCAGGGCCGCGTCGATGGCCACCGCCACCGCCGGGTCAAAGGCCAGCGGCGCCAGCGGGCGCAGCACATGGAGGTCGCTGTCGCGTACACGCCAGATCCAGCGCGCCGGATCGACGGCGTTCGCGTCGGCAAGAAAGGGGAACGCTGGGCGCGAGTCCGGCGCCGGCGCCGGCGTGAGGCCGGCAAGGCCAAGCCGCGCCGCGAGCTTCGCGTCCCACGCGGCCAGCGCGGCGGCGTCGAACGGCACCGGATGCAGGGCCGCCGCGCGAATCGCGTCGCGCAACGCTTCGATGTCATCGGCGAGGAGCGCGCCGATGCCCGACGCCGCACGTGCGCGCGCGCCGAACAGCGCCGTGACCGCGTCAGGGTCGCGGGCATCGAGCTCGGCCTTGCCGCGCGCCGTTTCGATGACGCCGGGACCGGAGAGGCCGAGGCGCGTGCCCGGCAAAAAACGCAAGCCTTCGCACGCGGCGGCAAGCACCGATGCGCCGCCGAACGCGGAACCGGCGACGATTGCCAGCGTCGGAATGCCGGCCCGGCGCACGTCGAACAGCGCGCGCAGCGCACGCGCCAGCGCCAACTCCGCAGCGTTGGCCTCGTGCAGGCGCACGCCGCCGGAGTCGACCAGCAGGACGATGGCATCCGGTCGCTCGTCGAGCGCCCGAAGGAAGAGGCGCCCGAGCGCCGCACCGTGGTTGGCGCCGACGCTGCCGCCCAAGAACCGCGCATCCTGCGCCATGGCCAGCACGCGCGTCGTGCCGACGGCAAGGCGCGCGCAAACGACGCCGTCGTCGGCCGCGGGGGAAATCCCCCACCTCGCCACGTGCGGACTTTCACCGGCGGCCGGCAGCGGTGCGAAGCTGCCGGTGTCCGCCAATGCCGCGAGACGCGCCGCCGGATCGGCTATTTCCAGCAATCTCGTCATGCGCTTAGGCGAGCGCCGCATTTGAAGCCACCGTCCTGTGGAATAATCGCCGGGCCAGAATAACATCGCGGTGCACAGTCGCGCGAAAGGCCCCTTCCACAATGAGCGCCGCCAAGTGAACGCCAACCTGTACGCGCTGTTCGAGAGCCATTTTCCCGACGGCGCGGAACAGCCGCTGCTCGTCATTCCGGGCGGGCCGGTGGTCCACTACGACGAAATCGCGGCGATGTCGGCTAGGATCGCGCACGCGCTGGTCGCCGCAGGTTGCCGTCCGGGCGATCGCGTCGCTGTCCAGACCGACAAGCATTGGCAGGTGCTGGCGCTCTATCTGGGCTGCCTGCGTGCCGGCTTGGTCTACCTGCCGCTCAACACCGGCTATCAGCGGACCGAGCTCGCCTACTTTTTCGCCGATGCGGAGCCGCGCGTAATCGTGTGCAGCCCGGAGAACCTGGGCCTCGTGGCCACGCTGGCGGGCAGCGCAACCGTCCTGACGCTGGACGCTCACGGCGGCGAGCTCATCGATCGCGCGGAGCAATTTCCACCGACATTCGATACCGTGACGTCACGCGCCGACGACCTCGCGGCAATCGTGTACACGTCCGGCACGACGGGCCGCTCGAAGGGCGCGATGCTGACCCACCGCAATATCGCCTCCAATGGTCTCACGCTCGTTGAAACGTGGGGGTTCACGCGCGGCGACGTCCTGCTGCACGCGCTTCCGGTCTACCACGTGCACGGGCTGTTCGTGGCAATTCACTGCGTGCTGCTGTCGGGCTCGCGCATGCTCTGGCTCCCCAAGTTCGACGCCAGGGAAGTGGCGAGCCTGCTGCCGCGGGCCACGGTGATGATGGGCGTGCCGACGTTCTACTCGCGTCTCCTGGCCGAACCCGCGTTCACGCGCGAGTGCTGCCGGACGCTCCGGCTGTTCGTGTCAGGGTCCGCGCCGCTCTTGCCGGAGACGTTCGAAGCGTTTCGCGAGCGCACGGGGCAATCGATCCTCGAGCGCTACGGCATGTCCGAGACCGGGATGTGCACGAGCAATCCCTTGAATGGTCCGCGCGTCGCCGGCACCGTGGGTCGTCCGCTTGCCGGTGTCGACGTGCGCGTCGTCGCCGACGACGGGACGCTGTGCGGGCCGGGACAGATCGGCGTCGTGCACATGCGCGGGCCGAACGTGTTCGCCGGCTACTGGCGCATGCCCGAGAAGACGCGCGAGGAGTTCACCGATGAGGGGTTCCTGAAATCCGGGGACCTGGGCGAATGGGTTGCCGACGGGCCTGGAAAGGGCTACCTGCGGCTCGTCGGGCGCGCCAAGGACCTGATCATCACCGGCGGACTCAACGTCTACCCGAAGGAAATCGAGGAGCGTATCGACGGCATGGCAGGCGTCGTCGAGACCGCCATCATTGGCGTTCCCGATCCGGATTTCGGCGAGTGCGTCACCGCGGTCGTCGTCGCGAAGCCGGGTCACGCGCTCACCGAAGCGTCGATCATTGCCGCGCTGAAGGGCGACATCGCGTCGTTCAAGGTCCCGAAGCGCGTGCACTTCGTCGACGACCTGCCAAGAAACGCCATGGGCAAGGTGCTCAAAGGCGAACTCCGCGCCCGATTCGGCGCGGCGCCGACACCCTGACTATCCCACGGACAGTGCAGCGCACGATTCCGGCGGCTGCGTGGCATCGCCACGGTCAGCGCACACCGACCAAGGACGTGGCAAGCGCCGGCAAATCCGAGGCCCTTGCTGCAGGAATCCGCAATTCGCTGTACCATGCCGAAGCCTCGCTTGAACGAGGTGCACGCTGCGCGCCTCAAGCGCGGTGTCGCGCGAAATCAACGCTGGTCTCGGCTTGGAGGAGTGACATGGCAAATCTGATCGCCGCCGCGCGCGGCACCCCGTTTTCGCTCGAATCCAGCGGTCGCACCCCCCGAACCGCGCGTCAAACTCCGTCGCATCGCAAGGCACGCGTCGCGCTAGCCGCGGTCGCGGCATTCGTGTTGAGCGGAGTGGCGCAGGCCGCCGGCTGGGAGCCGACAAAAACCGTCGAGTTGATCGTACCGGCAGGCATTGGCGGCGGCGCCGGCCAGATGGCGCAGCTGATCCAGGGCATCGTCCAGAAACACAACCTTATGCCCAGCTCGATGGTGGTCATCAGCAAGGCCGGCGGCTCCGGCGCCGAGGGCTTCCTCTACGTGAAGAACGCCAAGGGCGATCCGCACAAGCTCATCATCACGCTGTCCAACCTGTTTACGACGCCGCTCGCGACCGGGTCGCCCTTCTCCTGGAAGGACTACACCCCGGTCGCCATGATGGCGCTCGACGAATTCGTGCTGTGGGTGAACGCCAAGACCGACTACAAGACGCCGACCGCGTATGTCGACGCCGTCAAGAAAGCGGGCGGCACCATGAAGATGGGCGGCACTGGGTCCAGGCAGGAGGATCAGATCATCACCGCCGCGATCGAGCAGAAGACGGGCGCCAAGTTCACCTACGTGCCCTACAAGGGCGGCGGCGAGGTCTGCACCCAGCTCGTCGGCGGGCACATCGATTCAACTGTCAACAATCCAATCGAATGCGTCGCGCACTGGCGCGCAGGCACCGTGCGCCCGCTCTGCGTCTTCGACTCGAAGCCGATGCCGTACCCGGAAAAGGTCACGGCCGACATGTCGTGGCAGAACATTCCCACGTGCAAGTCCCAGGGTCTGGACATCGAGTACCTCATGCTGCGCGGGATCATGACGGCGCCCGACGTCCCGAAGGACGCGGTCGATTACTACGTGGGCCTGCTCAAGAAGGTGCGCGAGACGCCGGAATGGAAGGACTACATGGCAAAGGGAGCGTTCAACCAGAGCTTCATGACCGGCGCGGATTTCAACAAGTGGCTGACCGATGCGGCTGCCCAGCACCAGCAGCTGATGGAAAAGGCCGGCTTCATGCAGAAATAGCTTCTGCGGCTGCGGGGGCGCGGCCGCAATCGCGCTCCCGCAATTCGCCTGCCCTCATCCACCCATGAGCGCCACGCCCCCGGCAGGGCTTAGTCCGGACAAACACGAGTCTCCTGCAATGGAAGATCCCTCCGCCGACGAGACACCCGCAGCCGGGGTCGTTTCCTACCGCACCATGAATATCGTGGTCGCCGCGGCGCTGATGGCGGTCGCAACGGTGGTCATGATCAGCAGCTATCGCCTCGGGGCCGGCTGGGCCAAGGACGTCGGACCGGATTCCGGCTATTTCCCGTTCTACGTCGCGCTGTTCTTGTTCGTCGCGAGCGGCGTCACTCTGATCCAGAACCTGCTGTCGCGCCGCCTCGAGGGGCGTGCCGGCTTCGTATCGCGCGCCGGGCTGAAGACGATTCTCCAGGTGGTTGTCCCGATGACCGTGTTCGTGGTCCTGTCGATCTACATCGGGATCTACATCTCGACCGTCCTGTTCATCGGCTTCTTCATGATGTGGCACGGGCGCTACTCGATCTACAAGACGCTGCCGGTCGCAATCCTGGTCCCGGTGGTGCTGTTCATCGTGTTCGAAGTCTGGTTCCTGGTGCCGCTGCCGAAGGGGCCTTTCGAAGCCTGGCTGGGCTACTAGAGTGGACGCGTTCTTTTCCCTGATGCACGGCTTCGAAGTGCTGCTGACGCCCATGAACGTGGGCTACATGGTCGTCGGCATCCTGTTCGGCGTGCTGCTCGGTTTTCTGCCGGGCGTGGGCGGAGCCAACGGCATCGCGATCCTGCTGCCGCTTACCTTCTCGATGCCGAATACCACCGCCATCATCATGCTGGCGGCGATCTACTGGGGTGCCCTGTTCGGGGGCTGCATCAGCGCCATCCTGTTCAACATCCCAGGCGAGCCGTGGTCGGTCGCGACGACCTTCGACGGCCATCCGCTCGCCAAGCAGGGTCGCGCCGGCGAAGCGCTCACGGCTTCGCTCACGTCCTCGTTCATCGGCGCGCTGATCGCGACCCTCGTGCTCACGTTCCTGGCGCCGATCGTCGCCAATTTCGCGCTCGATTTCGGCCCGCCGGAATACTTCTCGGTCTACCTGCTGACGTTCTGCAGCTTCGTTGGCATGGGCCGGCAGCACCCGTTCAAGGTCATCTCGGCGATGATGCTCGGGTTCGCCTTCGCTTCGGTCGGTACCGACGAGGTCACCGGGGGCGTGCGACTGACCTTCGGCACGGAGACGCTGCTCACCGGGTTCCACTTTCTGATCGCGGTCATCGGCCTGTTCGGCATCGGCGAGATCCTGGTGACCATCGAGAAGGGGCTGCACTTCGAGGGCCTCAGCGCCAAGATCAACCCGTTCGTGGTGTGGCAGACCTGGAAGAAGCTGCCGCAATATTGGGTCACCATCCTGCGCGGCACCGTGGTCGGCATCTGGCTCGGCGTCACGCCCGGCGGCGCGACTCCGGCCTCGTTCATGAGCTACGGCCTCGCCAAGCGCTTCTCGAAGAATGGCCACAAATTCGGCACCGGTCAGCTGGAAGGCGTGGTGGCGCCGGAGACCGCGGCGCATGCCGCCGGCACCAGCGCGCTGCTGCCGATGCTCACGCTCGGCATCCCGGGTTCGCCGACCGCCGCCGTGCTGCTCGGCGGCCTGCTCATCTGGGGCCTGCAGCCGGGCCCGCTGCTGTTCGTCGAGCAGAAGGACTTCGTCTGGGGTCTGATCGCGTCGATCTATCTCGGCAATCTGGTCGGCCTGATCATCGTCCTGTCGACGGTGCCGTTCTGGGCCTCGATCATGCGCATCCCGTTCTCGATCATCGCCCCGATCATCATCGTGGTGTGCGCGATCGGCTCCTATACGCTCTCCAACGCGCCTGCCGATCTCATCTTCATGGTGATGTTCGGCGTCATCGGTTACCTGTTCAAGAAGCTCGGCTATCCCTTGGCGCCGATGGTGCTCGCGATCGTTCTGGGCGGTCGCGCCGAGACCTCGTTTCGCCAGGCGATGATCGGCTCGCAGGGCCACCTGTCGGTCTTCTGGTCGAACGGGCTGGTCGGCGGCATCACGGCGCTCAGCATGGCCATACTGTTCTGGCCGCTCATTGCACTGGTGATCTCGAAGATCAGGGGCAGGTAGCGGCCTCGCGCCCCGTGTGACTGTCCTCGCTGGGTCGGCAGGCGCGAAAGAAGATCCGCCGCCACGGCCGGGCGTTGATCGAGTAGTTCATCGAAGGCACCAAGTTCGCGCTGCGGGTCACCGAGAATCCCGACGATCGCGCCCTCGCCCACATACGCGCCGCTAGACCAGCGCTTTCCCGGAGCGAAACGCTCAAGCACAGCACATCAAGCGGGTCGACTACGATCGGATGTTCGTGTTTCCGATCGCGGACGCACCTTCGTGCGCTAGCTCGGCGCCGTAACCCTGCACTTGCCTCGCGGCGCCGCCGGCGGTGACGCGCACCGCGCAGTACTTGAACTCCGGAATCTTGCCGAACGGATCGAGCGCGGGGTTGGTCAGAAGATTCGCCGCCGCCTCGTAATAGCAGAACGGAATGAACACCGCGCCGCGCGGCGTGCCGTCGTCGGCGCGAGCGGAGAGCGTGATGCTGCCGCGGCGCGACGCCACCGTTATCGCTCCGCCCGGCGCCACACCCAGCGCCTCGAGGTCGCGCGAATGGAGCGATGCGACCGGCGCCGGCTCGATCGCGTCGAGCACCTCGGTGCGCCGGGTCATGCTGCCGGTGTGCCAGTGCTCGAGTTGCCGCCCGGTGATCAGCACGAACGGATACTCGGCGTCGGGCCGCTCGGCCGCGTAGCTCACCTGCGCCGGGACGAGCCGCGCGCGTCCGGTCGGCGTCGGGAAGTCGTGCGTGAACACGACGCGCTCCCCGGGGTCGCCCTCGTGCTCGCACGGGTAGGTCACCGCATGCTCCTGCTCGAGGCGCTCCCAGGTGATGCCGGCGATCGACGGCATCGCCTTGCGCATCTCGGCGAACACGTCGCGCGGATGCGCGTAGTTCCAGTCGAGGCCGAGCCGCTTCGCCATCGCGACGATGATCGCGAGATCCTGCCGCGCGTCGCCCGGCGGCGAGAGTGCCTGCCGGCCAAGCTGCACGGTGCGGTCGGTGTTCGTGAATGTCCCGGACTTCTCGGGAAATGCGGTGGCCGGGAGGATCACGTCGGCGAGATAACAGGTCTCGGTCAGGAAGATGTCCTGCACGACCAGCATCTCGAGCTTCGAGAGCGCCGCGCGCGCGTGGTGGACGTCCGGATCCGACATCGCCGGATTCTCGCCCATCACGTACATGCCGCGAATGGTGCCGGCGCTCGCCGCGTTCATGATCTCGACGACGGTGAGGCCCGCCTTCGGATCGAGCGACATGCCCCACAGCGCCTCGAACCGTTCCTTGGCGTCGGCGTTGTCGACGCGGCGATAGTCCGGATACATCATCGGGATGAGGCCGGCATCGGAGGCGCCCTGTACGTTGTTCTGGCCGCGCAGTGGATGGAGGCCGGTTCCCGGCCGCCCGACTTGCCCGGTCAGCATCGACAGCGCGATGAGGCAGCGCGCGTTGTCGGTGCCGTGCGTGTGCTGGGAGATGCCCATTCCCCAAAGAATCATCGACGCGCGCGATGTGGCAAAGAGACGCGCGACCGCGCGGATCGTGTCGGGCGGGATGCCGCAGATGGGCGCCATCGCCTCGGGGCTGTGTCCCGCGACGTTCTTCCTGAGCTCGTCGAAGCCGCTGGTGCGGCTCGTGATGAACGCCTGCGCGGCGAGGCCTTCGTCGATGATCGTGTACATCATCGCGTTCAGCAGGGCGACGTCGGTGTCCGGCTTGAACTGCAGGTAGTGCTTCGCGTGGCGCGCGAGCTCGGATCGGCGCGGGTCGGCCAGGATCAGGTGCGTGCCGCGCTTGACCGCGTTCTTGATCCAGGTCGCGGCGACCGGGTGGTTGACGACGGGGTTGGCGCCGATCAGCAGCACGACCTCGGCCTCCAGGACGTCCATCACCGGATTCGACACCGCGCCCGAGCCGATGCCCTCGAGCAGCGCCGCCACGCTCGATGCGTGGCAGAGCCGCGTGCAGTGGTCGACATTGTTCGAGCCGAACCCGGTGCGCACGAGCTTCTGGAAGAGATAGGCCTCCTCGTTCGAGCCTTTAGCCGAGCCGAAGCCCGCGAGCGCGTGCGGTCCGTGCCGGTCGCGAATCCGCGCGAGCGTGCCGCCCGCGAGGTCCAGCGCTTCGTCCCAGCTCGCCTCGCGGAACACGGACAGGGGATCGGCCGGATCGACGACGAAGTCGGCGGTCTTCGGAAATCCCGGTTTGCGGATCAGCGGTTTCGTAAGCCGCTGCGGATGCGAGACGTAGTCGAAGCCGAAGCGGCCCTTGACGCACAGCCGGTCGTGATTCGCGGGCCCGTCGCGCCCGGCGACGCGCACGATCGCATTGTCCTTCACGTGGTAGGTGAGCTGACAGCCGACGCCGCAATACGGGCAAAGCGAATCGACGGTCCGGTCCGCCGCGACGACGTAGGCATCGTGCGCCGGCGCGAGCGCGCCGGTCGGGCAGGCCTGCACGCACTCGCCGCAGGCAACACAGGATGAGGCGCCCATCGGATCGTCGAGGTCGAACACGATCTTCGAGTGCGCGCCGCGAAACGCGTAGCCGATCACGTCGTTGACCTGCTCCTCGCGGCAGGCGCGCACGCAGCGGGTGCACTGGATGCAGGCATCGAGATTGACCGCCATCGCCGGATGCGAAACGTCGGGCGCGGGTTGCGCGCGCGGCGAAAAGCGCGGCTTGCCGATGTCGAGCCAGCGCCGCCACTGCTCGAGCTCCGAGTCGGGCTTGTAGACACGGTCCGGCACGTCGGACACCAGCATCTCGACGACAACCTTCTGTGCGAGGCGCGCGCGGGCGCTTCCGGTCTGAACGTCCATCCCGGCCGCCGGCGGCCTGCAGCACGACGGCGCCAGCACGCGCTCGCCCTTGATCTCGACGACGCAGGCGCGACAGTTGCCGTCCGGGCGCATCCCGGGCGTGTAGCATAGATGTGGGATCTCGATCCCGTGGCGCGACGCGGCTTCGAGGATCGTCTCGCCCGTCGCCGCCGTCATTTCCCGGCCGTCGAGCGTGAAGCGGACGGTGCCCACGTCCTGCGGAGCTTCGAGTGGAACGCTCATGTCGCAGCCTCCGTGCATAGCGTGTTCATTGCGCCCGCCTTGCTCATTCGAGTTCCTGCGGAAAATACTTGATCACCGAAGCGACCGGATTGGCCGCGGCCTGGCCGAGGCCGCAGATCGACGCGTCGGTCATCGCCTGTGAGAGTTCGTTCAGCAGGGGAACGTTCCACGCAGGCTTGGCCAGGAGTCCGACCGCCTTCTCGGTGCCGACACGACACGGCGTGCACTGTCCGCAGGATTCGTCGGCGAAGAAGCGCATCAGGTTGAGCGCAGCGTCGCGCGCGCGGTCGTGCTGCGAGAGCACGATGATCGCGGCCGACCCGATGAAGCAGCCGTAGGGCTGCAGCGTGTCGAAATCGAGTGGAACGTCGCCGAGCGATGCCGGCAGTATTCCGCCCGATGCGCCCCCCGGAAGATACCCGTAGAACTCGTGCCCCGGCAGCATGCCGCCGCAATGCTCGGCGATGAGCTCGCGCACGGTGATGCCCGCCGGCGCGACGTGGACGCCGGGCTTCACGACACGGCCGGAGACCGAGAACGAGCGCAGGCCCTTGCGGCCGTGGCGCCCGTGCGACGCGAACGAATCGGCGCCCTTCTCGAGGATCACGCGCACCCAGTAGAGCGTTTCCATGTTGTGCTCGAGCGTGGGCCTGCCGAAGAGGCCCACCTGCGCGACGTACGGCGGCCGCAGCCGCGGCATTCCGCGCTTGCCCTCGATCGACTCGATCATCGCCGACTCCTCGCCGCAGATATACGCGCCGGCACCGCGCCGCAGATGGAGGCGCGGCAGTGCGCAGGGCGGATCCGCTTCGAGTGCCGCGATCGCCTTCTCGAGGATCGCGCGGCACGCCGCGTATTCATCCCGGAGGTAGATGTAGACGTCGTCGATGCCGACCGCCCACGCGGCGATCAACGTCCCTTCGAGGAAGCGGTGCGGATCCCGCTCGAGGTAATGGCGGTCCTTGAAGGTCCCCGGCTCGCCTTCATCGACATTGACGGCCATGAGACGTGGCGCCGGTTCGGCGCGAACGATCCGCCATTTGCGCCCCGCCGGAAACCCGGCGCCGCCCAGGCCGCGGAGCCCGGAGTTCTCGAGCGTAGCGATCACGGATTCCCGATCGCGCTCGCCGGCGACGCATGACGCCAGCACGCGGTAGCCCTCGTGCTTGCGATACGCGGCGTAGTCGATGTGCGCGGGAATCGCAGGCTCGACATGGCGACCCGCCACGGCAGCCGTGATCGCTTCCGGCGTGGCTCGGTCGATCGGATTGCGTCCGACCACCGCCGCCGGCGCATGCTCGCAGCGGCCGATGCAGGGCGCGGTGATCACGCGGACATCCGGCCCGCACGCCTTCGCGGCGGCGACACGCAGCGCGTCGCCGCCGGCCAGCTTGCACGACAGCGTCTCGCACACGCGCACGGTGATTGCGGGCGGTGGCGCCTCGCCTTCCTTCACGACGTCGAAATGATGAT
The DNA here is from genome assembly GCA_963828045.1 of uncultured beta proteobacterium. Taxonomy (GTDB): domain Bacteria; phylum Pseudomonadota; class Gammaproteobacteria; order Burkholderiales; family Casimicrobiaceae; genus VBCG01. The sequence goes on from CAWHCM010000002.1 coordinate 1,335,810, forward strand.
AGAACGTGGCGACCTCGTAGACCTCGGTCGTCGCAAGGCGCATCTCCTGCGCGAGCGCGACGACGTGCCCGGCGGAAATGTGGCCGTGGCGGTCCTGGATCCGGTGCAGGAACTCGATCAGCAGGTCGCGCCGCCGCGGCGAGTTGCCCAACAGCGCCTGCACGTCGGAGAGCGCCTGCGGATCCACCGCGCGCCCCTTCGGCTGCGTGCGCGTCGCGCGTGCGCGACGAAGCTTCGAGACGTCGACTATCGACTGCTGCGCCATGCAGGATCCTGTTCGTTGGGGTTGTCCGTGCGCGGCGCCGCCGCGCCGGCGCCAGGGCGCCCGCTCATTCGAGAAAATCGCAATACTTGTCCACGTGCGCCGCGAGGCCCAGCGAGTGCTCGCGCACCAGTCGCTCGGCAAGCTCGGTGTCGCGGCGCTCGAGCGCCTCGATGATGTTCATGTGCTCGACGATCGAGCGGGCGGCGCGGTCCTTCTGCGAGATGGTGCGCTTGCGTATTGCCCGGACATGGATGAACAGCGTCTCGATCGCCTTGTTCATCAGCTGCGAGCCCGACAGGCGGATGATCGCCTGGTGGAACGCTATGTTGGCGTCCGAATATTCGTCGATGTGCAGCGCCGGATTCTCGCTCTGGAACGTGTCGAACATGTGGCGCAGCGCCGCGATGTCGGCGTCCGAGGCGTTGAGCGTGGCGAGCCGGGCCGCCATGCTCTCCAGCGCCGCCCACATCAGGATCATCTCGATGATCTCGCGCTTGGTCTTGCGCACGATGAAGATGCCGCGCCGCGGCACCGTGCGCAGCAGGCCCTTCTGCTCCAGCCGCGTCATCGCCTCGCGGATCGGCGTGCGGGAGACGCCGAGCGCTTCCGAGAGCTGGCGCTCGTCGAGGCGGATCTCGTCGGGACTGCCGTAGATATCGGCGTCCATGATCGCCTGCTTCAACGCCGCATAGGCCTGGTCGCGGAAGCTCACGTTGTTGGCGAGCTTGGGCAGCGCGAGCGGCGGTCCCACTTCGGCGGTCACATCGGATTCAACGTTCATCGCCAGTCCTTTCCGGAGGGCGCTACCGTGGCTGGACAAAAGACGCGCTCCGTCCCGGCGCCGCATCGCCCCCTCCGTTGCAGCGCAGTCCCGGGTGCCGGCCGGCATCGCACCCACTTGACTTGTGCTGGTATACGAAATACGTTATGCAATATATTTGCAAATTCGGCTGCTGTCGACCCCTGGCGTTCCTCGTCGGATGGTCACGGCAGCCGCTCGTGCGCCTCGCCCTACGCCATCCCAGTGTCGAATCCGGAGGAAGCCATGCAAGATGTCGCCGCCAAATCAGCCCAGAAGTCCGCGGCGACAATCGCCGACCACACAGCGAAGGCCGCCAGCGCCGACGAGATCAATCGCCAAACACAGGAAATCGACGGCTTTGCACTCGTCATCGAGGCGCTCAAGCTCAACGGCGTCGACACGATCTTCGGCCTGCCCGGCATCCCGATCACCGACCTCACGCGCAGGTTGCAGGCTGCGGGAATGCGCGTGATCTCGTTCCGGCACGAGCAGAACGCGGGGTATGCGGCATCAATCGCCGGCTTCCTCACCCAGAAGCCCGGCATCTGCCTGACCGTGTCCGCGCCCGGCTTCCTCAACGGCGTGACCGCGCTCACGCACGCGACGGTCAACTGCTTTCCGATGATCCTCATCAGCGGCTCCTCGGAGCGCGAGATCGTCGATCTGCAACAGGGCGACTACGAGGAGATGGATCAGCTCGCGATCGCCAAACCACTGTGCAAGGCGGCGTTCCGCGTCCTGCATGCCGAGGATATCGGCGTGGGCGTCGCACGGGCCATCCGTGCCGCGCTGTCGGGTCGTCCCGGTGGCGTCTACTTAGATCTGCCGGCGAAGCTCTTTCCGCAGGCGATGGACGCTATCGCGGGCAAGAACTCGCTCATCAAGGTCGTTGATGCGGCCCCGCGCCAGATTCCCGCACTGGAAGCCGTGGAGCGCGCCGTGACGCTCCTGAAGAGCGCGAAGAAGCCGCTCATAATCCTCGGCAAGGGTGCGGCCTACGCGCAGGCCGATGCCGACATCCGTGCGCTGGTGGAAAAGACCGGCATTCCCTACCTGCCGATGTCGATGGCCAAGGGCCTGCTGCCGGACACGCATGGGCAGTGCGCATCGGCGGCGCGCTCGTACGTGCTGCCGGAGGCCGACGTCGTGATGCTGATCGGCGCGCGCCTCAACTGGCTGCTGTCGCAGGGCAAGGGCAAGACGTGGGGCGGCGCCACCTCGAAGTCGTGGGGCGGCCAGAAGTTCGTGCAGATCGACATCTCGCCGCAGGAAGCGGATAGCAACGTCCGAATCGATGCGCCGGTCGTCGGCGACATCGGCTCCTGCGTGACGGCACTGCTCGGCGCGCTCGGTTCGAACTGGCCGAAGCCGCCGGCGGAATGGATTGCCGCGATCAACGAGCGCAAGACGAAGAACGTCGCCAAGATGGCCGAGACGCTTGCGAAGAATCCGTCGCCGATGAGCTTCCAGAGCGCGCTCAACGTGGTGCGCGACATCGTCAAGGCCAACCCGGATGCCGTGCTCGTGAACGAAGGCGCGAACGCGCTCGACTTCACGCGCAGCATCGTGGACATGTACAAGCCGCGCAAGCGGATCGACGTGGGCACGTGGGGAATCATGGGTGTGGGCATGGGCTATAGCGTGGCCGCCGCCGTGGTGACCGGCCAGCAGGTGATCGCGGTGGAAGGCGACAGCGCCTTCGGCTTCTCCGGCATGGAAACCGAGACGATCTGCCGCTACAACCTGCCCGTGTGCATCGTCATCATGAACAATAACGGCGTGTACCGCGGCGACGAGAAGAATCCCACGGGCGGCCCGGATCCCTCGCCGCTGGTGTTCGTCAAGGATGCCCGCTACGACAAGATGATGGAGGCATGGGGCGGCGTCGGCGCCCATGTCAGGACGCCGGACGAGCTTCGCAGCGCAATGGAAGAGGCGATCCGCTCGCGGGTGCCCACGCTGATCAACGCGGTCATCGACGAAAAGGCGGGCACGGAAAGCGGCCGGATCACCAGCCTGAACCCGTCGGCCAAAAAGAAATCGTGATGGCACGCAAACGCAGAACTTCGACGGGCGCCGACCCGGCATTGGCAAGCCGTGTTGAGCGTCGTCGTACCGTCGGTAATCTGTAGAAGTCACTCATCGACGACGCTCCAACACGGCAACACATAGGGGAAGGTAATGAGCAAGGCATTAGACGGCGTACGCATTCTCGACTTCACGCACGTCCAGTCCGGTCCGACGTGCACGCAACTGCTGGCGTGGCTCGGCGCCGACGTTATCAAGGTCGAGCGTGCGGGCGAGGGCGACATCACGCGCGGCCAGCTGCGCGACATCCCGGGCGTGGACAGCCTGTACTTCACGATGCTGAACCACAACAAGCGCTCGATCACCGTCGACGCGAAGAATCCCCAGGGCAAGGAAATCCTCGAGGCGCTGGTGAAGAAATGCGACGTGCTGGTCGAGAACTTCGCGCCCGGCGCTTTGGACCGGATGGGCTTCACGTGGGAGCGCATCCAGCAGCTCAATCCGAAGATGATCGTGGCTTCGGTCAAGGGCTTCGGCCCGGGACCCTACGAGGACTGCAAGGTCTACGAGAACGTCGCGCAGTGCGCGGGGGGTTCGGCGTCGACCACGGGATTCGACGACGGCCCGCCGCTGGTGACCGGCGCGCAGATCGGCGACAGCGGAACGGGCTTGCACCTGGCGCTCGGCATCGTTGCCGCGCTCTACCAGCGCAAGGCGACCGGGCGTGGCCAAAAGGTGCTGGCGGCGATGCAGGACGGCGTGCTCAACCTGTGCCGCGTGAAGCTGCGCGACCAGCAGCGGCTCGATCGGACCCATGTGATGGAGGAATACCCGCAGTATCCGAACGGAAAGTTCCTCGAGGCGGTGCCCCGGGCCGGCAATGCGTCCGGCGGTGGCCAGCCGGGATGGATCCTGAAGTGCAAAGGCTGGGAGAGCGATCCCAACGCGTACATCTACTTCATTACCCAGGCGCCCGTATGGAAGGATATCTGCGAGGTGATCGGGCGCCCGGAGTGGCTGACCGATCCGCGTTACGCGACGCCGAAGGCGCGGCTGCCGCACCTCGTGGAGATCTTCGGACAGATCGAGGAGTGGACCAAGACCAAGACCAAGTTCGAGGCGATGGACATCCTCAACAAGCACGACATTCCGTGCGGGCCGATCCTGTCGATGAAGGAGATTGCCGACGAGCCAAGCTTGCGTGCGACGGGAACCGTCGTCGAGGTCGACCACCCGACGCGCGGCAAATACCTGTCGGTCGGCAACCCGATCAAGATGTCGGACAGCGCCACCGAGGTGACGCGCTCGCCGCTCCTTGGCGAACACACGGACCAGGTGCTCGCCGAACTGGGTTACGGCAAGGACCAGATCGCGGCGCTGCGCGCAGCCAACGCGATTTGAGCCGGGCTCACCGCTGAATCGAACTGCTGATCGAACGAAGGACGCGGCTTCGCGTCCATTTGCAATCGAATATCGAAGAGGAACGGCGATGGCGAACAACAAGACTGAAGTCCGGAAGATCCTCGATGCGGTCAAGGCCGAGGGACGCACGTCGCTGACCGCGCCCGAAGGCAAGCGCGTGTGCGACGCCTACGGCATCGCGACGCCTGCGGAAGCCGTGGCGACATCGGCCGCGGATGCCGCCAAGGCCGCGTCCGCGATGGGCTTCCCCGTCGTACTCAAGATCGTCTCGCCCGAAATACTGCACAAGACGGAGGCCGGCGGCGTCATCGTCGGCGTGAAATCGGCGGCGGAAGCGGAGGCGGGCTACGCGACGATCATAGCCAACGCCAAAAAGTACAACGCGAAGGCGACCCTGCTGGGCGTGCAGGTGCAGCAGATGCTCGAAGGCGGGCAGGAAGTGATCATCGGCGCCGTCACGGATCCGGCGTTCGGCAAGCTGGTCGCGTTCGGATTGGGCGGCATCCTGGTCGAGGTTCTGAAGGACATCACGTTCCGGCTGGCGCCGGCGTCGCGAGACGACGCGCTGTCGATGCTCGACGGGATCGCCGCGGCGGAAATCCTGAAGGGCGTGCGCGGCGCCGACCCGGTCGACCGCGACGCACTCGCCGCGATGATCGAGAACGTGTCGCAACTCACCGCCGACTTTCCCGAAATCGTCGAGATGGATTTGAACCCGGTGTTCGCGACCAAGAAAGGTGCCATCGCGGCCGACGTGCGGATCGTCGTCGATTTCACGCCCGCCGTGCCGCGCTATCGTCCGAGCCAGGAAACGATCGTCCGCCAGATGAACCGCATCATGAGGCCCGACGCGGTCGCGGTGATCGGCGCGTCCGACGAAACGGGCAAGATCGGCAACTCGGTGATGAAGAACCTGATCAATGGCGGCTACAAGGGGAAGATCTACCCGATCAACCCGTCGGCCGACAAGATCATGGGATTGCCGGCCTTCAAGAGTGTTATGGACGTGCCCGGCGACATCGACATTGCCGTGTTCGCCATTCCCGCCAAGTTCGTGGCCGGCGCATTGAAAGAGGTCGGCGAGAAGAAGATCGCCGGCGCCATCCTCATCCCTTCCGGCTTCGCGGAGACCGGGAACGTCGCCGGCCAGGTCGAACTGGTCGAGGTCGCGCGCAAGTACGACGTGCGCCTCATGGGCCCCAACATCTACGGCTTCTACTACACGCCCAAGAATCTCTGCGCGACGTTCTGCACCGCGTACGACGTCAAGGGCAAGGCGGCGCTGTCGTCGCAGTCCGGCGGCATCGGCATGGCGATCATCGGCTTCTCCCGCTCGGCGAAGATGGGCGTGTCCGCCATAGTGGGCCTGGGCAACAAGTCGGACATCGACGAGGACGACCTCCTTACGTTCTTCGAGCAGGACGAAAACACGCAGATCATCGCGCAGCACTGCGAGGACCTGAAGGACGGCCGCTCGTTCGCGGAAGTCGCCAAGCGCGTGTCGAAGAAGAAGCCGGTGGTCATGCTGAAGGCGGGCCGCACCAGCATGGGCGCGCGCGCCGCCAGCTCGCACACCGGCGCACTGGCTGGCAACGACAAGATCTACGAGGATGTGCTCAGGCAATCGGGCGTCATCCGCGCCCGCAGCCTGCGCGACCTGCTCGAATTCGCGCGCGGCATCCCGGTGCTGCCCACGCCCAAGGGCGAGAACGTCGTCATCATCACCGGCGCGGGGGGATCGGGCGTGCTGCTGTCCGACGCCTGCGTCGACAACAAGCTGTCGCTGATGGCGATGCCGCCCGACCTCGATGCGGCGTTCCGCAAATTCATCCCACCGTTCGGCGCTGCCGGCAATCCGGTGGACATCACCGGTGGCGAGCCGCCGAAGACCTACCAGAACACCGTGCGGCTGGGCCTCGAGGATCCGCGCATTCACGCGCTGATCCTGGGCTATTGGCACACGATCGTCACGCCGCCGATGGTGTTCGCGAAGATCATGGTCGAGGTCGTCGAGGAAATGCGCGCGAAGGGCATCGAGAAGCCCGTTGTCGCATCGCTCGCAGGCGACGTGGAAGTGGAAGAGGCGGCGGAATATCTGTACGCACACGGCATTCCCGCCTACGCGTATTCGACCGAGATTCCGGTGGCCGTGCTGGGCGCCAAATACCAGTGGGCGCGAGGCGCGGGCCTCATCTGATCGACCGGTCGTGACGGCGCCGGCAGACACGGCGCTCGCGGCACCCTCGTCCGCGGCAGCGGAGGCATTCGGCCCATGGAATCCCGGGATCGAATCGCAGCTGCCGCGCGAGCTCTTGCCGTTATCGACGATGTTCCGGCCGGAAAATGTCCGCACCAGCCTCGCTGCCGCCCAGGAGCTGAACGACCTCACCGGGCTCGACATCTTCGAGCTCGTGGCGCTGCGACCCGAGCGGCTTGCGCTGCACGAGCTCCTGATCCGTGTCACGGCCGACTACTTGGTGCCGAGCGGGTCGCGCGTCGAGGACTTGGGCATCAACTTCCGCGAAATGGTCGACACGCTGCTCGCGAAGCACATCGCGGCGCGGATGCCCGAAATCGTCGCCGCCTACGACGAACATCGCCGGCGGCTGGCTGCCGTCATCGAAACCGAACTGGCGGCGCGAATGCCTTTGGCAATGGCGGCAACGCCCTCGGACACGAGACAGCGCAATGGCGGTTGGGTCCGCCGCCTCTTCGGCGCTGCACGCCGCACTTCGCCCGGCGAAGTCGAAGCGGCGCCTGCACGTGGACCTGACGACGCGATCGCGGCGTGGCGCAACGTGGCGCCGTCGCTATCGAGCGAGGACCACCTGCGCGCTGCGGCATTCCGCGCACTCGCGAAAGTCGTCGGCGCACTCGTTGGCCGGCACGGCAGCATGTGGGGGACACGCGATCTGGTCGCAACCATCGCGACCGACCTCGCGTGCAACGACTATTGCGGCGAGGAAATCGGGCGGCTGATTGACCCGTGGCTGGTCGACGCGGCGCGCCATGAAGGCTATCGGTTGCTGCCGGCGCAGGCGCGGCCGGTGATCATGAATACGAAGGGTGCTTCCGCCGCAGGCAAGAGCACGATGCGCCCGGAGCAGAAGATGCTCGCAGAGAGAATCGGCGTGGTGTGGAGCCATTTCGCGCTCATCAGCCCGGACATCTGGCGCAAGCAGCTGCTGGACTATTCATCCCTCGGCGCCGCGTACAAGTACGGCGGCGCCTGCACGAGCGAGGAACTGCAGGTCATCGACCAGAAGCTCGATCGTTACATGGCGCGCAAGGCGGAACGGCACGCGACCACGCACCTCCTCATCGACCGGTTCCGCTTCGACAGCTTCGCGCCGGAGTCCGACGAGGCAGGAAGCAACCTGCTGACGCGCTTCGGGCATACCGTGTACCTGTTCTTCATGATCACGCCGCCGGAATCGATCGTCGAGCGCGCGTGGAAGCGTGGCCTCGAGGTCGGCCGCTACAAGGCGGTCGACGATCTCCTCGCGCACAACATCGAGGCGTACGCGGGCATACCTCAGATCTTCTTCACGTGGGCGCTGCGCGCCGACAAGGAGGTCCACTGCGAGTTCCTTGACAACACCGTGCCTTTTGGCGAGCGGCCGCGGACGATCGCCTTCGGATGGAACGGCGAATTGAACGTGCTCGACGTCAACGCAATGTTGAACATGCAGGGATTCCGGAAGGTCAACGTCGACGCTAAGAGCCCCCGCGAACTCTATCCGGACCCGGATGCCCTTGCACCGCAAAACAACACGGGATTCCTCGTCGAATGCGCGCGGCGGCTGCCCAAGCTCAACTTCGCGGATCCTGCGACAGGCCGGATCTACCTGCGGATTATCGGCGGCGTGCCCCTGTGGGCCGATGGCCCCGCGCTGCAAACTGCCATGGCGGATCCGGGAACCCGCATCGGGCTCCTGGCGGTGGCGCCAGGCATCGAGACGTCGGGCCTTCCGGCGCCCGATGAGCCGCTGTACCTCGACGCGCACGTCGGCGCGGAGCGCATCCACACGCTGGGCTCATGGGGACCTTCGCGCTGACGTCGCAAGCCGGTCAACCTGTCGCCACTTTCCAGATCATGAAGCCGGCGACGCCGACCAGCATGCAGCCGAACGCAAGCTTCAGCGTCCTCACCGGCCAACGGTGCGCCATCATCGCGCCGACCGGCGCGAGTGCCATGCTGGACGCCGCGATGCAAAACAGTGCGGGGATGTAGACGTAGCCCAGCGTGTACGCGGGCAATCCGCGCTGCCGCAAGCCGCTGAGGACGAAGCCGACGGTGCCCGCCATCGCAATCGGCAGCCCCAGCGCGGCCGACGTGGCGACGGCATTGTGGATCTTGACGTTGCACCGTTCGAGGTAAGGCACGGTGACGAACGCGCCTCCCGCGCCGACCATGCCCGAGAGAACGCCGATGACGCTGCCCGCCCCGACCATGCCCCACTTCCCCGGCAAATTGCGCGTGGCCCGAGGCACCTTGTCGGACAGCATCTGCACCGCCGAAACCGCGGCGAATACCGCGAAGATCGACGCCAGCAGCGTCGACGACATGCCGCTGACGATCAGCGGGCCGATGAGCGAGCCCAGCACGATCCCCGGCACGAGCCGGCGAACGACGCGCCACAGCACGGCGCCGCGCCGGTGGTGGGCGTGCATGTTGGAAATCGACGTGAAGACGATCGTGGCCATCGACGTGGCAACCGCCAGGTGCACGACGTGCTCGCGCGGAAATCCCTCGTGCGTGAACAGGATCGTCAGGAACGGCACCATCACCATCGCCCCGCCGATGCCCAGGAGCCCCGCCAGAAATCCGATCACGCAGCCGAGCGCCACGAAGGCGATGACGAACGAGACGTCCATCGGCTCAGGCTTTTTTCCGGGCGAGCTTGACGATGAATTCCCAGTCGGCTGCGTCTACCGGCGTGATCGACAGCCGGTTGCCGCGCTTGAGCGTAATCAAGTTGGCGAGCTGCCGGTGCGCGCGTAGCTCGGGCAGCGGGATGAGCCGCGTCTTTTCGACGAATTTCACGTCGACATTGAACCAGCGCGGCGCGGCGCGCGTAGCCTTCGGGTCGAAGTAAGGACTCTTCCGGTCGAACTGCGACGCGTCCGGATGCGCGGGGGCCGACACTTCGACGATGCCCGCGATGCCGGGCTCCGGGCAGCTCGAGTGATAGAAGAACGCGCGATCGCCGACCTTCATGTCATCGCGCATGAAGTTGCGCGCGACATAATTGCGGACGCCGAACCACGGCGTCGTCTGTCTTGGTGACCGAGCCAGGTCGTCGATGGACATTTCGTCCGGCTCGGATTTCATCAGCCAGTAGCGCACGGGGTATCCGCCTGTATCCTTGGTAAAACCGTAGACCTATTCTAGTTGAAGCGCCCGCGCGCCGCTGACCAAGGGGTACCCCAGCCGGGTCGCGGAAAGGTACCCTGCGGCCGTTCAATCCCGTTGCGCCACCAACCGTTTGACTCGGTCCCAGTATTGGCGCCGGATCTCGACCCACTCCTGCTTGAACCAGGGGGTGAAGACGGACGTGTCTTCGGCGAGCTCGCGGTCCAGCATGGACGCGTCGGACATTCGATAATCGCTCACCTCCCGAGGGTCCGGCGTCAGTGGTCCTTCGAACAGTCCGGCGAAGACATGACACAACTCGTGCTCGGCGCCGACATCGGCGAATTGCGCGCGATACTCGAATTTGTACAGGAAACAGAGCGCCGTCCGGGCGCCGAGTTCCTCGAATACGCGACGCTCGGCGGCCTCGGCCGTCTGCTCGCCGCGGCGCGGATGGCTGCAACAGCTGTTCGACCAGTATCTGCCCCAGAGTCGCTTGTTCGCACTTCGCCGCTGGAGCAGGAGTCTGCCTGCGCGATCGAATAACAATACGGAGAAAGCGCGATGGAGCATGCCATTGCCGTCGTGACAGGCGTCCTTGTCGAGGTATCCGACCACGACGTCGCTTGCGCTGACGAGGTTCAGCATCTCCGGCATGGGCCGATCATCCATGGTCGTTACGACGCCCCGGCGACGACCCGGCGGACGGCGCGGCGCTGCACGTCGACGAGCGCGGCGGAGACCGGCCCGAGCCTGGCGAGTCCAAGCTGCCCGCGCTTCAGGCGCACGCGCATCCCGTTGACCGCGCCGGTGCTCATGGTCGCGCTGTCGTCGAGGAATTTGCGCGACAGCAATCTTGCGCCGAAACTCTCTGTCGGCAGGTCGTGCGCCTCGAGGATCAGATCCTTCGCGAAATTCAGGGCGTGCTCGAGGTCTTCCGCGCGGACCAGATCGTTGAACACGTCCGCGTTGCCCGACACCACGGGTCGAATGAGGTCGAACGCAAGCTGGAAGTTCCGGCTCGTCACCCTCGGCAGAACGACCTCCTGCTGATTCAGCAGCTGTCGATAAAAGCCGGCGACCGTCACCGCGAATCGCGTATAGGCCTGGCGCAGACAGCCGTCGTGAAACTGCAGCGCCTCGGACTCCGTCGCTTCCCCCCGTTCCGTCGCGCAGATTCCGGCAGCGGCGGTCAGCGCACCGAGGAACGCCATGTGGACCCCCGTGGAGAACAGCGGATCGATAAAGCCCGCGGCGTCACCGGCCAGGTAATACCCGTTACCCGAAAACGCGTCGGCAAAGTACGAATAGTCTCTCCAGACGTGCACCTCGCCGGTCCGTTCCGCACCGCGGACACGGGATGCGACGTCGGGCGACCGGGCGATGCCGTCAGCGTAGAGCGCCTCCAGCGAGCCCAACCGCCGGCGGCGGTCGCTGTAGAAGTCGCGGTGCATGACGACGCCGACGCTCAACGTGGCGTCGTGCAGCGGAATCGCCCACGTCCATCCGGCGCCGCTGGTCAGCGCTTCCATCGAGAATACGCCCGGGTGTGCCGCGCCCCGGTCGTCGCGGTAGGGCGCCGCACCCTTCCAGTAGGCTCCAGCGGCGACATTGGCAAATGCCGGCTCCTCCCTGCGATTCTTGAAATGCTTCGCGGATAGGACGCCGGCAAGACCCGTGGCGTCGATGACGGTATCGAAGGCGATGGTGCCCCGCGAATCTCCGCTGTCCCGCCAATTCGCCGCAATCGGCTTGGCACCTTCCATCTCGAAGCTCTCGATCGCCGTCTCCTCGAAGACGGCGGCGCCGACCTCGGCGGCGTAGCGCAAGAGCAACTCGTCGAACTGGGAGCGGACAACCTGGTAGCTGTGCCGGTAACGGCTTAACTTCCTGAAGTCGATGTAGCCGGCGGGCTCGCCCTGCTTCACGCGGAAGAATCCGCCGTATTTCCTGACAAAGCCGTGCGCGTCCACGCGTTTGTAGAGGTCGACGAACTTGAGCAGGGGAATCACCGACGTGAGAAGCGACTCACCGATGTGATAACGCGGAAAACGATCGCGTTCGCAAAGGGTGACTTCGATGCCCTCCCTGGCGAGCAGGATCGCCGCCATCGCCCCGGCCGGGCCTCCGCCCGCCACCAACACCTTGGTATGCCTGCGCATCATGCAGTGAGCCGCTTGCTGGCGCGGATGCCGCGGCGGGACGCGCCCTCAGGCCTTCTCGAAAACCACGCCCGACGCCGTGAGACCCGGCCCGAATGCGAAGCTCACGACACGCGTGCCGGGACCGATCGAATCGTCTTCGATGATCCGGTGCCAGATGTGAGGAACCGACGCCGACGACATGTTGCCGTAGTCCTTCAGCAGGTCGTAGCTCGACTTCAGCTGATCGGCGCGCAGCCCGAGGCCGCTCTGCACCTCCGTCAGTATCTTCGGTCCGCCCGGGTGCACGGCGAACACGAGCTGGTCCTTCTCGGATTCGAAATCGACGCCGGCCTTCGCGCAAAGCGTGGTAACAAAGGGAAGGATGCCGTCGCGGATCCGCCGCGGCACGTGCCGGCCCAAGTACATGTCGAATCGATGCGGCCCCAGGTTCCAGATCATCTCACCGCCGGAATCCGGCAGCAGCGCGTCGTGCATCGCCAGCGGCTGAAGGCCTCTTAAGTGCCGCGCCCGCAGCTCTTCCACGGGAAACGCCGAATAGCGGATGAACCCATCGCCGAAGAGCGACATCGTGATGATGTTGTCCAACGCGGTCGACGTGACGTCGAAATGCAACGAGAGCGCCTCCGTATGAACGATGTCGACGCGATGTTTTCTCATCGTGCCCATGCTTTGCGACAGCGAGAGGATTCCGAACGCCGTGCGAATGGCCGGCATCGCGCCGTAGCATCCCATGTGGTACGAATGCGTAATGACGGTGTTGTTCCAGTTTCGCTCGGACGCAAGCTTCTGGACGGGGCTCGGTGCGAGGTACCCGGAGCAGCTCACGTGCACGATGTCCGCCGGAGCTTCCTGCTCGTCCCGGTAGATGTCACGAAGGTATCCGAGGACAGTTTCTTCGAAGGCGCGCATCCGCTGGTCGAGGCGCGGACCTTTCGGTTCCTCTTTCAAGTCATGCAACAGTTCGGGAACGAGGCTGAAGCCATCTCCGCTTGCCGGGATGGACTTGGGAAGCAGGCCGATATGACGCTTGCCGATGATGCCGGCCGGGATGCCGTAACGGCGGACCCTGCTCCGCAGAACCTGGTGAACATTCTCGAATGCGTCATCGCCGGGCATCGCGTTCCCGGCCACGGACGCCAACGCCATCAGGTAAGCCATGTAGTCGAGCAGAAAATCCTGCTCGAACGCTTTGCCGGGATTGCCGAGACGAAAGTCGGCGAGCGCAAGACGAAGACCCGACGCACTGCGTGACAGTGCGTTCGAGCGAGGGCTCGTCGCCACCAGCAATTGTTCTTGTTCCATAGGAACGCGCCAAGCTCGAGCGCAGAGTACCGCGATTTTGACAAGTTGCCACGACGCAGGCAAGTGCCCCGCCCGCGGAATATTCGCCTGCGAACGTGTTGACAGCCTCCGGCAACCGCCCGACACTGTTCAACTGGAATCGCGCGCCTTTTTGGCGCATTCGATGGGAGTCTCGCAACCATGTCGAAGGTGAGCGATTACGCAGCCTTCGGGCCAATCTACGCGATAGCCCGCGCGAGCATCGAGTCGGATCGTCCCGTCGATCCGGAGGAAACCTGGCGCTTCTGGACCAAGCCCCGCAGCCGGGCGGCCATGTGGGTTCTCGAAAACATCGCGCCTCACACACCGGTCGAGCGCGTCCGCGACACGTCGCCCGATGAGCACGATCGCGGAATCGTGTCCCACTACAACCTCGACCCCGCGTTCTGGGAGCTGTGGCTGGACGCGGACTACGGCTTTTTCAGCTGTGCGGACTATGTAGACGAGACCGATTCGCTGGCGGTAGCCCAGAAGCGAAAAGCCGCCGCCCTGCTGGCGCTCATCGATCCGCATCCCAAAGAGCGAATTCTGGACCTCGGCTGCGGTTGGGGCTCGATGATGAAGACGGTCTTCGCAGTCACGAAAGATCGCGAAGGCCTGACCGGCTACACCGTCGCGCCCGCGCAGGCGAAGTACATCCAGGATCGGTACGGATTGCAGGTGCGCGTCCAGGATTACACGACCGAAACCTACGACGAAAACGCGTACGACAAGATATACGCCATCGAGTCCTGGGAGCATGTGCCACCCGATATCGTCCCGGCGACGTTCAAGAAAATCTTCGGCGCGCTCAAGCCGGGAGGGCGGCTCGTACTCCAGGTCGGTTGCCTGGAGGGCGAGTCGTTGCCGGCAACTTTCGTGCCAATTCAGCTGATCTATCCCGGATTCCACCTGATGCCGATGTCCGAGCAAGTCCAAGCGGCGGAGAAGGCAGGATTTGTCCTCACGTTCTCCAGCCGGCACGACTACGCGCAGACCTGGAAGGATTGGTACGAAAACCTCGCGTCGAAGACGGACGAGGCTATCCGCATCGTCGGATTGCGGGAATACAATAGGTTCATGATCTTCATTGCGATGGCATGGAAGTTCATCGACGACGGACATACCGAGATTTATCGATTGGTGTTCGAAAAGCCAGTGAGGTGACCCAAATGAGCGAAGCCAAAACTACGAGTGAGCCCTCCACCGCGAAGGCGCCCGAGCGCAAGACGGTGGATCCACGACCCGAGATCGAGGAACTGTCCCGAATCGTGTCCCGTGTCGTGCAAGCGGGCATCGCCTCGTCGACCGAGGCGGTGGCCGGATTTGTCCGGATTCACGGCAGTATGTTGAGCGACGCCGCTACGACGTTAGCGAAACCCCTGCAATCCGCAACCGAGCAGAAAAAGAAGGACGACAAGCTACCGTTCAACGTCGACAGCATTCCCAACGGTGTCGTCGACATGAGCGAGACCGTCGATCGGTCGATCAAGGACATGGCGGATCTGCTCGACAAGTCCGTTCGGCGATTCTCAGACGAATACAACAAGAAGTAGGCTCGGGTAGCGCCGTGCTCGGTCCGGCGCGCGTGGTCTGGCGGGCGCTTGTTCTCGCTGCGACGATCGTCCAGCTCGCGATCGGCGCGCTGCTGGCGCGTTTGCCCGTGCCGGTCCCGCGCTGGCTCAAGACGCACACGAACATCCGCCATGTGCTCGGGTCACGCGGCTTGACCTATGCCAAGGCCGGCCAGTTCCTGTCGACGCGGCTCGACCTTTTCCGTCCCGAAGTGTGCCGCGACCTCGAGAAGCTGTTCGAGCAGGTCACGCCGGTACCCTATCCGCAGCTGAAAACGCTTCTCGAGGCGGAGCTCGGCACGACAGTCAACGACGCCTTCGCGACGTTCAACGAGCGTCCGATCGCGGCCGCGTCGGTGGCGCAGGTTCACGAGGCCACGCTGACGTCGGGCGAGCGCGTCGCGGTCAAGATCCAGCGCCCGGGCATCGCGCGGACATTCAACGCCGACATGATGCTGTTCAGGCTCGTCGCCGTTGTCGCCGACTGGTTTCACCTCCTCGGCGCAAGTTCGGCGCGGGAAGCTGTCGACCAGTTCTGGTTGTTCACGGCACGCGAGCTCGACTTCATCCAGGAAGGCCGGACGGCGGATCGCCTGCGGCTCACCGCGACGCCGAACGAGGTGATCCCGACGATCTACTGGCGGTGGAGCACGTCGCGAGTGCTGACGATGGAATTCATCGACGGAGTGAGTCTCGCCCGGCTGTACGCGGCAAAGGAGGGCTCGAGCGGTGAATCGGTCGATGCACTCTTGCCGCCCGATGTGCTCCGGCACGCAATGCGCAACCTGGCCTATGCATCGCTCCACCAGATTTTCGGGACGGGGTTTTTCCACGGTGACCCGCACTTGGGCAACATCTTGCTGCTGCAGGACGGATCCGTCGCATTCGTCGACTTCGGGATCTTCGGCGAACTCACCGCTCACCAGCGGACACTGCTGAGAGGCCATCTCGAGCACCTCGCGGCCGGCGATATCACGCAGAGCTTTCGCTACTATGCCGCTCTGCAGATGATGACGGCGGACACGGACATGATCCGGTTCGGCATCGAAACGCAAAATATGATGCGCCGGTGGCACATGCTTTCCATCGACCCGGCGACGCCCGTTCACGAGAGGCTGGCCGGCCGCCTGGCCGACGGCATGCTCGCCGCGTTGCGACAGAACCATGTCAAGGTCGACATGAACCTCATCCTGTTCTGGCGCGTCTTCCTGGTCCTCGATTCGACCGCCCTTCGCTTTACCTCGGACATCGACCTGATCGGCGAGCTGCGGCGCTATTTCGAAAGCACCAGTCCGTCGATGGACCAGCGGCTGGTCGAGTTCCTTGCGAACCCCGATCGCGTCGACGAACTGGTCCACGGCGTACAACGGGCGCCCGAGCACGCGAGCACAGTTCTGCGGCACGGCGTCGACCGCCTCTCCCGCATCGAGCTCGAAGGCGACGAATCGTCGCGAACGGAGAAAGAGAAAAACCACGAAGCGGGACTGCTGGCTGTGACGCTCGTACTGGTCTCGTCGGTGATCGCCCTTGCCGGTGCGACGTCCGTGCCCGTGACCGTCCGCGCTGCGCTCATCGTCACGCAGATGACGCTGCTTGTGTTATGCGTAACGCAGGTTCCGGCAGCAGCGCTCGGAGGGCGGTCCCACCGCTCGAACGACGAAATGAAGGGCGAGTGAAGATGCTGGGAAAAAATCCCGTCGAGTTCCGGGAACTGCTCGAAAAGATGGGGCCGGTCTTCAGGAAAGTGGGCCAGTACCTGGCGCTGCGTCCTGATCTCATCCCCGACGAGTATTGCCTGGAGTTGATGAAGCTCCTCGACCAGGGGCCCGTGGTCCCATGGGCGGACGCACGGCGAATCATCGAAGAGGACGTGGGCGACCCGGACCGGGTATTCGCGTCGATCGACACCGAGCCGTTCGCCGCGGCATCGATCGCCCAGGTCCACAGCGCAACGCTCCATGATGGCACGCGCGTCGCGGTCAAGATCCAGCGCCCCGGCAGCAAGGAGGAGGTGCAACGCGATCTGGGCCGCATTCGCGCCCTGACGCGCCTGCTGAAGATCGGCGGCGTATCAACGGTTATCGACTGGCGCGAGCTGCGCGATGAGCTCGCGGATTGGCTGCAGCAGGAAATGGACTTCCGCCGGGAGCTGCGCAATCTCGAGCGCCTTTACACATTGTGTCAGGACGAGGAGTTCCACAAGATTCCCAAGCCTTTCCCCGCTCTGTGCGGCGAACGGGTCGTGACGATGGAGCTACTCGCTGGGACGCCCGTCTCCCGCGTTCTGACGGACATAAGAATTGCCAAGGGGGAAGGCGTCGACCCGAAAATCTCCGTCGATGTCGACGCCTTCTCGCGAAACCTGATCAAGGCCGTGCTGTACCAGGTGTTCGATCTGCGCTTCTTTCACGCCGACATTCATCCCGGAAACCTGATCGTCCTGGAAAACGGCGGCGTCGGCTTTGTCGATTTCGGCCTCTGCGCAGAACTCGATCCCGTCCTGGCCGCCCAGCAAACGCGGTATCTGTCGGCGGTCTATCGAAAGGACGTGGCGGGGATGCACCAGGCGCTCTCCGCCATCGTCATCCCCACGCCCGAATCCGACATGGAGGCGTTTCACGCGGACTTCCGCGAGGAAAGCAAGAAATGGGGGGGCGGCGAAAGCCTGCCGGACGACGGCAGCAACGCGCCCAGGGAACGCGCCGTCGCCGGTCAGTGGATGATCGGCGTGATGACCATCGCCCGCCGCCACAACGTGCGGCTGCAGCGATCGGTGCTCGCCATGTATCGCGCGCTGCTTGGCGCGGACACGGTGGCGCATTCGCTCGGGTCGAAGGAGACGCTCCGATCGGTGGGGCGCGAATTCTTCCGGCGCATGCAAACGGACGAACTCGTCGCCGCGCTCCAACCGAAGGCGGTGGAAGCGTTCCTGACGAGTGTCCTTCCGCTCGTTCGCGACTCGCCGGCACAGCTGAATCTGATTCTGTCCGACCTGGCGGAGAACCGGTTTTCAGTCAACGTGACGATGAGCGAACGTGGCCCGCTGCGGCGGATGCGCAACCGGCGGACCCGCTTGCTGGCGGCCGCTATTGCCTCTATCGGCCTGGCGGTCGTGTTTGCCAGTCCCACGCTGGCCGAGGCGCTCGGATCGCGCTGGAATTGGGCGCCGGGCGCGGGACTCCTCGCCGTCTATCTTGCTGTATTGTGGTTGTGGGTCAGGCTGCGGTGACCACCCCATGAAGATCGCCTACATCAGCCCCAGGATGCCGGACACGCTCTGGAGCTTAGACGGCATGCGCCCCATCACGGGCCGCCGTGGCGCCTTTGCTCCGCTGGGCCTCGCTACCGCGATGGCGCTCACCCCGAAGCATTGGGAGATCGAGGTCTTCGACGAGGAGATCGGTCCGATCAGCTTCGACACGGACGCGGACCTCATCGCGCTGACGGCATTCAACGTGCAGGCCCGCCGGGCATTCGAAATCGCGCGCGCGTTCCGCGAACGCGGCAAATACGTGGCCTTCGGCGGACCGTACGCCACGCTGTGCCCGGAGAAGGTGAGGCCGTACGCCGACGCCTTGATCCTGGGAGATTGCGAATACATCTGGCCCGAATTCCTGGCGGATTTCGAGCGCGGCACCGCCCGGGACAGTTACAACGAAACGGGAACCGTCGACATCAAGGACTCCCCGTGTCCGGCGTTCGAGCGCCTCGACCACAAGCAGTACCTGATGTTCAGTGTGCAGACGAGCCGCGGCTGTCCGTTCCTCTGCGAGTTCTGCGACATCCCCGTGACGGCGGGGCGGGTGCCCAGGACAAAAGCAGTTCCCCAGGTCATGAGGGAGATCGAGAAATTGCACAGCCTCGGGGTGCAGCTCATCACCTTTTCCGACGCGAACTTCATCGGCAACCCCAAGTACACGGAACACCTTCTCGAAGAACTCGCGCGATTCAGCGAAGCGAACGGCTACCCGATCACGTTCTCATGCGAGGCCACGATGAACCTGGTCGACCATGAGCGGATTCTCGACCTGATGCGCCGCGCCAACTTCGAGGCCATATTGATCGGCGTCGAATCACCCAGGCGGTCGAGCCTGATCGAGACGCGAAAGATGCAGAACACGCGCGGCTCGATCGCGAAGGCGATACAGAAGGTCCATTCCTACAACATCATGGTCGTCACCGGAATGATCGTCGGGTTCGACAATGACGACACGGACATCTTCCAGGAACAGTTCGACTTCCTGATGGAGGTCGGAACGCCGTTCACGACGGCGGGGCTGCTGGTTGCCGTCGAGCGCACGCCGCTGTACGAGAGGCTGAAGCGGGAGGGAAGGCTCCTGGAATACACGTTCGAGGACCAGCAGGCCCACGGCTCGAACGACGTCAACTTCGTGCCCATGCTGATGACCCGCGAACAGATGATCGAGGGCTACAACTGGCTCATCCGTTCGCTCTACTCGTACGACAACTACTCGCGCAGGCTTTTGAGGGCAATCCAGGACTTCGACTCTGCGCGATCCAATGTGCGCCAGGTGAACACGATGATGGCGGGCTCGATCTTCAAGTTGCTGCGCCATTTCCTTTTTACCAGGGACGCGGCAAGGCGGCGGTTCTTCGTGGGAACGCTCTTGCGGGCGGTCACGTCCCGTCCGAACGCCAACAAGCTTGCGACGGTGCTGACGTTCATGGTGATGCACGCGCATTTCCACGAGTTCGTCAAAAGGACGCAAGGCGATCCGGAACGCGTCGAGCGTGCATCGCCGTTTCGTCGGCGTGCGGTGAATCCGCCATTGATTCCCACGCTCGAGCACCACCGCTGACGACGGCGGGGCCGCATGTCGCGCGGGTCAGCCTTGACGCGGGTTCTCGGTTCTGTTCAGCTGACGCATCCATTCCCGATGCTGATGAACGCGCTGCCCGCGGCGCTGTTCATGGCGTTTGCGTCGTCGCCGATCCACTTCGGCGCGGTGGCGATGCTCTTCGCCTCGGTAGCGTGTGTCCACGGAGCGATCGGGACGTTCAACGACTACCGGGACGAAGACCTCGACCGGCGGTCGAAGCCGTCCAAGCCGCTGGTTCGAGGATGGGTGACACGGCGGCATGCGTGGGTACAGACACTTCTGCTGGCGACGATCGGCGTTGCGCTGTCGCTGGCGCTGGGCCTGCTTCCGGCGGTGTTCGCCATCGCCGTCCTTGCCGCGGGACTCTGGTATGACCTTGCAGCCAAGGGCACGGTCGTCAGCTGGGTACCCTTCGCGATCTTCATTCCGTCGCTCCCTTTGTGGGGCTTCGCCGCTGCCGGTAAGTTCGCGCCCGTGCTGCTTCTCGCCTACCCGCTCGGAGTGTTGATTTCGCTTGGGCTCAATGTCTCCAACACTCTCCCGGATCTCGAGGAGGACAGGGCGTTCGGAGTCAGCGGTCTCGCGCACAAACTGGGAACACGGCGCGCCTTGTTGCTTGCATGGGGGGCATTCGCCGGAGCGATCGCCGGACTTGCCCTCGCCGCCCCCCTCATTGGGAACAATCCAAAGGTGCTGTACCCGGGGCTGGGGATGGGCGCGCTGCTCCTCGCGCTGATGATCACCGACCGACTCGTATTCCGATCAAGCGCAAGCCTCAAGCGCGGCTGGTACGTCAGCGCCGTGCTGTCGGTGGTCGTTGGGCTTGCCTGGGTCGCGAGTCTGCCGATATAGGCCTACGAGGGCTGGCTGCGTGCCGTGCACGATCCTCGGCGTGCCACGGCGCTTCCCGTGGTGAGCGCTGTAGCTAGCGCCCGCGCGAAGTTGCGAATTGCCGCATCGCAATGACGAAGTCCAGTGGTGGGGCGCCGGGAGGTGGCGCGACTCCCTTGGGTGGCGGGAGGCCCGGAGGCGGCGGGACGCCCGGAGGCGGCGGGACGCCCGGAGGCGGCGGGACGCCCGGAGGCGGCGGGACGCCCGGAGGCGGCGGGACGCCCGGAGGCGGCGGCACAACGATTAGATTTCTCAGTTGGATGCTCGACCGACCACCGCTGTCGCTTGCAAGTGAATGGTTTCGGTTCATGGCAGAACTCCATGAAGGACATCACGCTTTGCTTTCGTCGCGTTCAGGCTCGCCCGCAACGCTTGCCCGCGCTCGAGCCGAGACAATCTTACGCCGATCGGTGCAAGTTCAGTTGGCACCAGTTGCAAGACTACGCCTCTGACGGGCAAGCTGACCACGGCAATATGGCGAACGCGAACTACCGGCGCAATTAGCGCGGGTCAGCCACGCCAACACGCGACGCCGGACTTCGGTTCTTGCTTGAATGCCGTGGGCGGAGTGCCCACCCGTTGCGCGCACCCGAGGCGGACCGACGTTCAGTTGCCCCAGGCCTCGACTTCGACCACGCGCGAGTACTGGTACAAGGCGTTGGTGATGTTGATGCGGATGCGGTCGGTGGCGGTGGGCGCGAAGGTCACGGTGCGCTTGACCAGGTTGTTGCCGGTGACCGTGCCCAGCGTGACCCAGGCGCTGCCGTTCCAGCCCTGCACCTGGAAGTCGGTGACGCCGTACAGGCTGAAGGTGAGAGTCGCCGGCGGATCGATCGGGTTCTGCCAGTTATCCTGGACTGAATAGACGACCACATGGTCGAGGGTCTTGGCGCCGCTGAAGTTGATCTGCACCCAGTCCGGAAACACGCCCAGCGTACTGTCGTTCCAGCCCCCGCCGGCGCCCCAATTGAGGCCGGCGCGCTCGCCGTTGTTGACCGCGCTGGCGGGATAGCCCGCCCCCAGGCTGCTCGACGCCGACGCAACCCCGCCGTTGGCCGCCAGCGCGACATTGATCTGCGCCACCGAATTGACGGTTTGCGCGAGTGTCGCGCTGGAACCAGTGTTGCCGGCGTCGCCGCTGTAGCTGGCGCCGATGGTGTGACTGCCGGCGGTGAGCGCGGAAGTCGTGCAGGCCGCGCTGCGCGTGTTGCCGCTGCCGGCGGCAAAGGCAACGGCGGAACAGCCGGCGATCGACGTCGCCCCGTCCTTGAAGTTGACGCTGCCCGTCGGCGCGGTGCCGGTGACCGTGGCCGTGAAGGTGACCGGGGCCCCGACGTTGGCCGGGTTGAGCGAGCTGGCCAGTGTGGTGGCACTGGCCGTGCCGCCTCCGCTCACCGTCCAGGCCTCGACTTCGACCACGCGCGAGTACTGGTACAAGGCGTTGGTGATGTTGATGCGGATGCGGTCGGTGGTGGTGGGCGCGAAGGTCACGGTGCGCTTGACCAGGTTGTTGCCGGTGACCGTGCCCAGCGTGACCCAGGCGCTGCCGTTCCAGCCCTGCACCTGGAAGTCGGTGACGCCGTACAGGCTGAAGGTGAGAGTCGCCGGCGGATCGATCGGGTTCTGCCAGTTATCCTGGACTGAATAGACGACCACATGGTCGAGGGTCTTGGCGCCGCTGAAGTTGATCTGCACCCAGTCCGGAAACACGCCGGGCGTACTGTCGTTCCAGCCCCCGCCGGCGCCCCAATTGAGGCCGGCGCGCTCGCCGTTGTTGACCGCGCTGGCGGGATAGCCCGCCCCCAGGCTGCTCGACGCCGACGCGACCCCGCCATTGGCCGCCAGCGCGACATTGATCGACCCGCCGCCGCCGCTGGTGACGACCTGCGACAGCGCACTGCTGGTTGTTGCCGTATTGTTCGCATCACCCGCGTAGGCGGCAGTGATGCTGTGCGTCCCGACGGCAAGACTCGAGGTCGTGCATGCCGCGGTTCGGGAATTGCCGCTGCCGGTCAGGGCTACCGCGGAGCAGCCGGTGATCGACGAGGCTCCATCCTTGAAGTTGACGGAGCCCGTTGGCGCGCTACCTGTCACCGTTGCGGTCAGCGTGACGCTGGCACCGACCATTGCCGGGTTAGCCGAACTTCCCAGCGTGGTGACAGACGTCGCCTTATTGACCACCTGCGACAGCGCCGTGCTGGTGGATGCCGAATTGCCCGCGTTGCCGCCGTACGCTGCCGTGATGCTATGCGTGCCCACCGCAAAGGCCGCCGTCGCGCACACTGCCGTGCGCGAATTGCCGCTGCCGTTCAGGGCTACCGCGGAGCAGCCGGCGATCGACGAGGCTCCATCCTTGAAGTTGACGCTGCCCGTCGGCGCCGAGCCCGTGACCGTCGCCGTGAATGTCACGTTGCCGCCGAACGTCGATGGGTTCAGCGAACTGGCAAGCGTCGTGGTCGTCGGTGTCGTCGCCGCCTGGACCACCTGCGACAGCGCCGTACTCGTCGACGGGTTGTTTCCGGCATTGCCGCCATAGCTCGCAGTAATACTGTGGGTGGCGACACTCAGGCTGGCGGTGGAGCATGTCGCGGTGCGTGAATTGCCGCTGCCGGTCAACGCCACGGCGGAGCAGCCGGCGAGCGATACGGCACCGTCCTTGAAGTTGACGCTGCCCGTCGGCGCGATGCCCGTGACCGTCGCGGTGAATGTCACGTTGGCGCCGGATGTCGATGGGTTCAGCGAACTGGACAACACGGTCGAGGTTGTCGCCAGGGCATTCACGACCTGCGACAGCGCACTGCTGGTTGTTGCCGTATTGTTCGCATCACCCGCATAGGCGGCAGTGATGCTGTGCGTCCCGGTGGCAAGACTCGAGGTCGTGCATGCCGCAGTTCGGGAATTGCCGCTGCCGGTCAGGGCCACTGCGGAGCAGCCGGTGATCGACGAGGCTCCATCCTTGAAGTTGACCGGGCCCGTTGGCGCGCTACCTGTCACCGTTGCGGTCAGCGTGACGCTGGCACCGACCATTGCCGGGTTAGCCGAACTTCCCAGCGTGGCGACAGACGTCGCCTTATTGACCACCTGCGACAGCGCACTGCTGGTTGTTGCCGTATTGTTCGCATCACCCGCGTAGGCGGCAGTGATGCTGTGCGTCCCGGTGGGAAGACTCGAGGTCGTACACGCCGCCGTTCGGGAATTGCCACTGCCAGTCAGGGCTACCGCGGAGCAGCCGGCGATCGACGAGGCTCCATCCTTGAAGTTGACGGAGCCCGTTGGCGCGCTACCTGTCACCGTTGCGGTCAGCGTGACGCTGGCACCGACCATTGCCGGGTTAGCCGAACTTCCCAGCGTGGTGACAGACGTCGCCTTATTGACCACCTGTGACAGCGCTGCGCTGGTGGATGCCGAATTGCCCGCGTTGCCGCCGTACGCTGCCGTGATGCTATGCGTGCCCACCGCAAAGGCCGCCGTCGTGCACGCCGCCGTGCGCGAATTGCCGCTGCCGTTCAAGGCCACGGCGGAGCAGCCGGCGATCGACGAGGCTCCATCCTTGAAGTTGACGCTGCCCGTCGGCGCGGTGCCCGTGACCGTCGCCGTGAATGTCACGTTGCCGCCGAACGTCGATGGGTTCAGCGAACTGGCAAGCGTCGTCGTGCTGACCGCCGCCGAGATGACCTGGGAAAGCGCCGAGCTGCTCGATGCGCCGTTGGCGGCGTCACCGTTGTAGCTCGCGACAATGCTATGCGTGCCCACCGCAAGGCTCGACGTCGCGCAAATTGCCGTGCGAATGTTGCCCGAACCGCCAAGCCCCACGGCGGCGCAGCCGGCGATTGTCATGCCGCCGTCTGTGAACGTGACATTGCCGGTAGGCGCGGTGCCCGAAACCGTCGCGGTGAATGTCACATTCGCGCCCAAGGCTGCCGGATTCAGGGAGCTTGCGATCCCGATCTGCGCCGGGGGCAGTGAAGGAATTGTAGCACTAACTTCATTCGAGAAGGCGCTCTCGACGCCAAGCGCGTTGTAGGCGGTTACCGCAAAGTAATATTTCTGTCCGACGGTCAGACTCGGGACGATTATAAGCGGTTTGATTTCCGACAGTGAGCTTGTTCGTGATAGGAGTGCGATGTCTGCCCGTAATACACAAAGTAACCCGTAACGGTAACGTCGGTGCTGGCGTCCCATGCCAAGCTCGACCTGCCCGGCAAGGGCGGGCAGTGCGGCTGCAAGCGCGATGAGCAGCGCTGCCGCGGTCCGCAGCCAGCGCAGCCAGCCCGAGCGGCTGGTTACAGCATCAATGCGATGAAAACTGGACATGGTGACTCTCTATCGAGCAAGCTCGATCGCGTCGTGCCAGGTCCAGGCGAGTGCCTCAACATGTCTGTCCTTCACTGGCAACCTGGCTGCCATGTCCCTCACGGGATTTAGGCCATCGGCTTTGCGTCTCACCCTTTCAGGTGATTTGCCCTGAAACAGCGACTGAACAAGATCGATTCGTTGCGTCTGAAATATGTTGCTGGTGCACTACATCTTCGTTTGCCGGCACGGCGTTACCTCGCCGCACGACCAATGCAACTGAATTCTTGCCGGCCGTTCACTTTCCACATATGAGCCTTTGTATCTAGGTCACGTTGTCCACCACGTCGTTCTGCGCAAACGGCTTCGCCTTCGACGATGGCTTGCTACAACATCAGAAACCTTTTCCGATCCGACGCGCTTCGCGCCGCACGCAACAGCATCCGCGTCAGCCACTTAGCATTGCGGCCGGTATCACTGCACGCTTCGTCTCAAACCGCCGCTCTTGAGCGCGAATCGACTCCACCGGACAGGCTGAAGTATACACGAATAATTCCAATAGCATATTCCAATGTCATCTGTAGGCAACAGCCACCGACGGAACGAGTCCGCCGGTATCCAGATATTCATATTCCTATGGCATCTCTCTGGCAGGCCCGTCGGACCAACCGCCGGCTAGATCAAAAAAGCCTCGATCCTGAAGCCTACAGGCTACCCCTTCGGGGTTCCGGCAAATGGTTCGGGAATGGCATGGCTAGCTCAGCCGCGGTTTCCCGCCGCAAAATAAGCAAATTTCAAGCCGTCGAGGGCAGACGGCCAAAGAGACTGGCTATGGGAATTGCCGGACCGGTACGACGCAAAGGCTTGCTCGGGTCGTCGGTCGCTGGTGCGATGAAACGCTAGAAGCGGGTTTCGGTATCGCCTTCGAGTTCGAAGGGATGCAACACAACCCTAAAGTCCGGCTTGGGTCTCCTGGTCGCTTCGCGCGAGATCCGGAGAACGGCGAAGAGTATGAACCCGACGCAGCCGCCCCCCACAAACGCCAGCAACAGCCATACTGCTTCCATGGCTAATCTTCTTATGCTCGTACTAGGAAAACACGCCGACAGACCTGCACCATCCGGTGGCATTCTAGGTACGCTATCGCGCAATATCAAGCGGAATTGAGCGCTTTTTTGACTTAGGTCGCGCTGGCCATGGGAAGGAAAAGATGGTCGATGCGATCCCAGCGGAAATCGGTCAGCAAACGTCGCAATCGTGAAGCGGTCCTTGCTGGCTTGCTACCCCGCTTCAAGCCTTCGCTGCTCCATTGCTCACTCCGTTGCGGTTGCTCGGGGTCAAGCTCCCACGGACGGAAATGGAAGGTGACCGATTGCCTGTCGACGTCGTTGACGCGCTGTATCAACCATCGCGATGCCCCGTAGGGCAGCCTTCCGAAATAGTCGCCGCCACCAACGGGCCACCTCGACCCCAAGGCCTCGAGCGTCGTCACCGGGACCTCGAGCAGTTCCGTCCGAATTTCGTGGGCAAACCGCTCGCCGTGAAGGTCCGATTGCGGCCCCGAGTTGAACGGGTAGACGCTCGAACTGTAGCGATAGCCGGCTTCGACAATGCAATCGAAGGCCCAGGTGTTCGTGGGTCCGATGGAGAACCCGGGTGCGCGGTATCCCAGGACCGGAATGCCGGCAATGTCCTCCAACACGGCCTTTGCCAGCCGGATGTCGGCAAGGAATTGGCCGTAGCCCTGCTCGACCGCCAGCACCCGTTCATACCCGTGGCTGGCGAGTTCGTGCCCCGCGGCGACGATGCGCCGGGCAGCATCGGGAAAGCGATCCGCGATCCATCCGAGCATGAAGAAGGTTGCCCGCGCGTCGTGCTCGGCCAGGAGCGCCAGGATGCGATCGACGTTGGCTTCGGTGCGACATGGCACGCTGTCCCACGCCGAGCGCGGAACCTGCGCCGCGAAGGCCGGCGTCTGGAAATATTCCTCGACGTCAATCGTGAGCGCATTCACGATCTCGGCGGGTTTTCCCTCCATCACTGCTCCGGTGGGGAGTCGGGCTTGGTTGGCGCCTTGTCCGGGTGCAGGAGCCGGTGCAGCAGGTCCACGGCCGCCGCCACCGTCCGTTCCAGGCGATCGATGCGCTCGTCGATCTGCTCGAAATACATGTGCCAGAGTTTGGCATCGGAGCGCGCGGACAGCGACGATTGCGCAGCGGGAACGCTCGCGTCACCCACGACGGTCATGGCGTTCAAGTCGGCGCCCGGACCCAGTTCGTCGCTGATCTCGCGGGCTATTGCCTCTACATCCGCCTTGACCAGCGTATGTTTTTCACCGAGAAAGGCGGCGAGCAGCAGGCGATTGCACAACGTGTTTATGCGGCGGGGCAATCCGCCGGTGAGCGAATGTATGAGGTCGAAACATCCGGAATCGAAACTGGGATCCTCCTTCCAGTTGACGTGCCGCAGCCGGTGCTCGATGTAGGCCTGCGTCTCCCCCTGATCGAGGGGCCCCAGGTGGTAGGAGGCGATTACCCTCTGCCGCAACTGTTGCATCTGCGGGCTCTGCATCATCGTACGCAACTCGGGCTGGCCGACGAGAAAACTCTGCAGGAGCGCCTGGTCGCCCAGCTGGAAATTGGAGAGCATTCGCAGCTCTTCCATCGCCCGCGGCGTCAGATTCTGGGCCTCGTCCACGACGAGCAACGCCCGCTTCTTGTCGATGGTGAGCTGGCAAAGAAACGCCTCAAGCGATGCCAGCAGCACGGCCTTGTCGACCGAGCGCACCGGAAGGCCAAAGGCGGTTCCAACCGCGCGCAGCAGATCGTCGGCATCGAGCTGCGTGCTTACGATCTGCGCCGCGACCACCTTGCCGGGATCGAGCTGTTCTAAGAGGCTGCGCAAAATCGTCGTCTTCCCCGCGCCGATTTCGCCCGTGATGATGATGAAGCCTTCGCTTTGGTAAAGACCGTATTCGAGGTAGGCGAAGGCGCGCTTGTGGCCGCGGCTGCCGAAGTAGAACGAGGGATCCGGATTGAGCTGAAAGGGTTTGCCGCTTAGTTTGTAGAAGGCTTCGTACATGGCGCGGTCACTTGAACGTATAGTCGAGGCCGGCAAAGACCGCGGACTCTTTGTAGTCCGTGGTGACGTCCGAGCGAAGGACCTGGTAGCGCACACCCGCAAAGACCTTGGTGTAAGCCGACAGCATGCGGCTGATCTCCAGCCGGGTTCCCCCTTGATTGGTCGACCCGGTGAGCGGGGCAATGGCCTCGGTTCTCTGCGCAAACACCGAAAGATTGAGATTGACGACCGGTGTAAGGCGATGCGTCCAGACCAGGTTCGTGCCCAACTGAGTGTTGTTGTTGCCGCTGTCGATCGCGACCGGCAGCAGCTGCCCGGACCCCGCGATAGGCTGGTTGCGGACGTAATAGAGCGTAGCGAAGATGTTGTTGCGCACCCCGGTCAACCCCGCCGTCGCGCTGTAGTTTTCCGTGAGCAGTATCTGCTGCGAATAGAAATTGACCGCGCCGGTCAGCGACGAAGGCAATCCCTGATCCTGGAGGTAGCTGTTGACGGCGTCCTGGCGCAGCGTCGGGCTTGGAATGCGTGACACGAACAACTGGTTGAGGAGGCCATCGACACTGGTCGACGTCGCCGGCGAGGGTGCCGCCAGCTGTTGGGGGTAGTTGGTGATGTTTCTTGAGGCGCTCAAATTCCACACCGTCAAGGGCGTTCGGTGATCGAGCGTAACGAGGTAGGACGTGCCGAAGAAGCGATGCCCGACATTGGCGTAGGCCGTCGTGCGATCCGAGGGCCGCCACTCGATTCCTGCGCCGTATGTGAATCCACGGTAGTTGGTCAGCGGAAAATTGTTGTCCTCGTATCCCCCGCTCGCCTCCAGTCGAATCTGCGCGTCGTAGGCGTAGCGCGCTCCGGCTCGCACCAGATTCATCCGTTGCGAACTTTGATTGGAAAACTTGACGTCCACCGCGTCGAGATCGGCGAACCACCCGAGAGGCGCCACCGGGCTGGCCAGATGGCCCAGCCACTCGTTCGTGAACGAATTGTTCGTGGAGATCGGCGCCCCGTTCTCGTTCGCCCAGATGCTGTTGTTGCGAAGCTCGTACTCCACGTTTCCGGGCATGACGCCCTGAACATAGGGCGTGACGCGGTAGGATGAGGCCGTGTAGCGATTCTGGGTTCCCGAGGAAAGATTGCTCGGTTGAGCACCGAAGGGGGTCAGGAACGGCTGGGTCACGGAAATCGCGCCGTCGAGAAAGAATAATTTCTCGACCACCTCCGCATTGCCGAGAACGGAGACCAGCGGATAGACATTGTTGTTTTCCGATCCCGTGCGCGCGTAGAGCACGACGGGAAGCGAAATCGAGCCGATCAGGCGCGCATGCGCGCCAAGGCCGCTGAAGGCGAGCGTCGGCGTTATCTGCGTTACGAGGTCGCTCTTTGCCAGGTCGGACGGAGCCAGGTTGACGTTGTCCGTCAGCGTTTCCTCCAATCCGATCGACGGCGACACGGTCCAGGCCGCGGCACCAGCCGGCTCCGCAGCGAGCGTCAGCGTGACAATGGGAAGCAGCAGCGCTGCGGATCGCAGGATCGACGGTACGGAACTCCGAGCTGTGCGCGCCAAGGGGTGTCGTGCGCATATCCGCCGTACCGGGCGGCGGTCAGGCCGGCACGTCATCCGCGTAGTACCCATAGTACGTACTGGCGTCGGTCTTCACCGCCTTGTTCAGCATCATCATGACGACGTTGCAGCGTTCGATGGTGGCGAGGGCGTGATTGACCGTGTGCCGGGACGTCGAATCCGCCTCGACCACCATGACGATCTGCCCCATGTGGGTTGCGAGAACGCGCGCCTCGGTGGTCGCCAGCAATGGCGGGGAGTCGAAAATGATGATCGTGTCGGGAAACCGCGCAGCGAGCTCGCGCAGCAGGGCGGTCATCTTCTCGCTCGCGAGCAACTCGGTGGCGTGGCGATTCCGTGTTCCGGCGGGCAGCACGGTGAGCTTCGCGAGGTTCGTATGCAGCAGGACGTCGCCAATCCCGATCTCGTCGCCGGTCAAGAGGTCGAGGAGGCCGGGAGAAGGAGGCAGGCCCAGGACGCCGAGAAGCGTCGGGTGCGCGACGTCGCCGTCGACCAGCAGCACCGAATTGTCGAATTCCATGGACATGCTTATCGCGAGGTTGACCGCGGTAAACGTCTTGCCTTCGCCCGGCAACGCGCTGGTCACCATGACGAGCATTCCATTCGCGATGGGGGCGCCCGAGCGGCCTCCCCGCGCATTGCGGATGATCGGTCGCTTCAGGACTCGAAATTCATGCGCAATCGTCGACTGCGGCGCGTCGGGCGTGACGAATCCCTGGTCTTTCAAACGGGCCAGATCGATTTCCACCGTCGGGTGCGGGTGGCCGGCGTCGTCGGTAACGGGCGGACGAGATGCCGCTGCGTCGGTGCCGCCCGATGCGGGTAAGTCCCGCGACAGTTCGGCCTTCCGGGCTTTGACTTCACGCACCAGCGCTTCCGGGGTAGGCAGATGATCTGCCGCGGGCGCTTCCGGTGCGCTCTTGCTGGACACCGCTTTGTCCGGCAGCTCCGCGCCGGCGCGCTGCAGTTCGGCCAGCCGCTTGGCGGCCTGTTCGATGAGGCTCACGTCGCGCGCCCCATCAACAATGCGAGCGCCAGAACCGCCATGAACGATGCCGCCAGGCCACTCAATCCGCTGACGAACAGAACGAACCTGCGGCGCCGCCTATTCTTCACCGCTTCGCTCGGCAGCATCGACAACGTGCCGAGCAGCGGACGGTCGACCGCTTCGCTGAGTGACTCTGCATTATGAAAGGTCGGCATCAATTCGTTGGCCATGAAACTGGCCATCAATCCGGCGCCAAGCGCGCCGACGAACGCCGCCGCGAGGAGAACGAGCCGCGTCGGCTGCACCGGCCGCGGCGAGACCCGCGGGGGATCGATCACACGGAATTGCTCGCCGATCGTCTTCTGCGCGTTGGCGCCCATGACCGTCGCTTCCCGCCGGGCCAGCAGATCCGTATACGTCTTCTTCTGGATGTCGTAGTCGCGATTGAGCTGCGCAAGCTCGGCCTCGACCTTGGGAATCATCTTTCCCGATGCCGTCATCTGCGCATATTGGCCCTCGTACGAAGTCAGCTTGGATTGCGCCGACGCCACTTTCGCCTCGGCGTCCGCGAGGGAAACCCGGATCTGCTGGATCGCGGAAAATCGGTCGGCGGGCTCGGCGGCCGGTTTGCCGGCCGTGGCGGCAGCCCGCTCGCGCAACTGCAGCTCCTGCTTGCGCTGTTCTTCGAGCTCGGCGATGACACGTCGAGTGCCTACGACGTCAGGATGCTCGTCGGTAAAGCTGCGCAGCAATTCGTCGAGCTTGGTCTTTTGCGACGCAATCCGCGCGTCGATCTCCGGGACGCTCACGGGAGCGGCGGTCGATCGCGTGGTTGCCAGGGCCGACGTCTGCGCCGTCAACTCGCGCCTGTAGGCGTCCCGCGATTCGACGGCCGCCCGCAGCTCGAGCTTGGCATTGGCGATGTCGTCGCCCAATCGGGAAATTCTGGCGAAGTAGTCCTGATTGGCCGGGCCGCCCTGCCCCGGTACGCTCATGTACTTGAGCCGGAAATCCTTCAGGCGATTTTCCGCCATCTGTAGACTTTCCTCATAGTGCGCAATCTCCTCGTCCAGAAACTTGAGCGCGCTTCGCGAGTCCTGCTGTTTGCCGCCGGTGCTGGACTCGAAGAAGATCTTCAGCAGGGACGAGACGATATTCTGTGCCTGCTGCGGGATTCGAATCGCGATAGGTGATTACATAGAGATTGCTGTTGGCATTGCCCGTGATCTGAATCGTTTTGGTCAGGCGGTCGATGATTTCCTCGCGCATCGCGTTGGAATCGATGCGCGGCATCCAGATTGTTCATCTGCACGAGCTTCTCGACGTTGCCGCGATTGAGCAGCGTACGGCTTATCAATGCCACCTGCTGATCGAGGTTGGGCTGGATGCTCAAGCCCTCCAGCACCGGCTTCAGCAGCGTCTGGGTATCGACCTGCACGCGCGCGCTCGCCTCGTATTTTTCCGGAATGGCGAACGCCAGCGCGAAGCCGATGATGGCGACGGCCCAGGCCACCGCAAGCCCGATCAGGCGCCGGTTCCACATGCCGCGCAGATGTCCGAGCAGCTCTTTCAGAAATTGATCCAAGGGCGGCCTGGCGGAATTTCAGCAGGCTAGAAATAGCCCTGCGGGATGATCAGGATGTCGCCTGGACTCATGTCGACGTTGGCGGTGATGTCTCCCCGTTTGACCAGGTCCCGCAGTCGAACGCTGTAGAGCTTGCCCCCTTCACTCACGCGGAAGATGCTGGCTCCGTTGCCATCGGCGAAATCGGTAAGCCCTCCCACGGCGATCATGACATCGAGCAATGTCATCTTCCTGCGAAACGGCAATACCTGCGGCTTGGTCGCCTCGCCGATCACGCGGATCTGCTCGTTGGTCGGCCCTACGAAGGTCGTCACGACCACCGTCACGACAGGGTCGCGGATGTACTTGGCGAGCGCCTTCTCGATGTCGCGGGACAGTTGCGCCGGCGTCTTGTCCAGCGCCGACAGGTCCTCGACCAGGGGGGTGCTGATCTTGCCATCAGGGCGCACGGGAACCGTCATGGACAGCTCCGGATTGCGCCAGACGATGATGTTGACGGTATCCAGCGGACCGATCTTGTAATCGTAATCGGCCGAGGGAGTTACCCTTGGCGCCGGCGGATGGGCCGGGTTCATCGAGCAACCGGCGGCAAGCATCAGGCAGGTGATGCCGGCGAAACGCAGCGACGCTCCGATAAGGTCGAACTGAAAAAATGGCCATTTCTTCCAAATCGGCGTCATGATTTCCCTCTTCGAATGCGTGCTCGAAGCGATGTTAACACTGGAATTTTACGGTGCCTCGCGGATACCGCGCATTTCGGACGAGTTCATTCGCCGGCGGGTCCAGTTTGCTCCGGATGGCCAAATTCGGGTTTTTTCGTAGGGTACAAAAACTGCCGGACGGCAGACGCTATTGAGCGGACCAGGCCAAAAAATTGGGATCGATCGTCGCATGTGCGGCGACGGCCGGGCCAGATCAAGACCAGCGTACGCCATTATGTAGTGTACAAATAGTTCTGGTTCGTGATCCTTTGGGGTTCGGTCGCCGTCAGGCGTCGTCCATTGAACAATTCCCCGGAACCATAGAAAATAACCCCCCCACGTTGTATGTCATCTTCATATTTCGCGAAGCGACGGCGAGTGACATGATGAGCAACAGCGAACTGCATTCCGGAATATTGCGTCAGCCAACGATCGGCGGCGCGAATTTGGACAATATCCGTGGGTCGATGCGGCGTCCGGCGTCGGTGTCCGGACACGGCAAGAAGCCCCGCAAGTCCTGGCCCACCGAAATGGAAGCGTCGCCCGGCGCTTCGAAGCGCGGCGGCATCCGGCGGCCGCGAGAAGCCGACCCGTGCCAGCACCCGTTCCTGAACCAGCTGCAGGGCGAGATGCGGCGCGCGAACCGCACGAATTGCCCGCTGTCCATGGTGCTCTTTCGGCTTGACGGCGTGCGGGAAAGCCGCGGCAACATGAAGCGCTTCTACGAACTGGTCCGCGCCAACCGGCGGGAGATCGACATTCCAGCCGAGCTCGGGGACCTTGTCGCAATCCTGCTCCCCGAAACGAACGAGGAGGGCGCGAACGCGTTCGCGCGCAAGATCCTTGCTCATGCGGCGGACCTGCGAGTTTCCGCCATCGCCCAGGCGTATCCGGGCCATCTCTTTGACAACCTGCTCAGCGGCGAACGGCCTCTGCCGGACCCCGGTCGTTTCGCTGCCAATGATTCCCCGACGCCACAACGAAGCAATTCCATTCCGAAAGCATTGTCCTCAGCGAAGGCACGGTGGCTCGGAAAGCTGCGGCTCGCACTCGACTGAGTGCACGTCGCGCGGACCATCGACGCGTCTCTTCGCGGCGCGCGCGCTGACGGACGACGTTGAACGGGTCGGGATGCAACGGTAGTATGGCGAATCTCCACTGAGTCCTCGCCGCTTCACTTTCGGGCGCGATGTGCATGGAAAATTTGCGCTTGGAACCGCCCCCTGTCCACGATCACGAGCACGTGACCGCAAATTGCGCGGTGACCCGCGCGTGACGACGTGCGATGTCGCCATTGTCGGAGCGGGCCCGTACGGCCTGTCGATCGCCGCGTACCTCAGGGCGCACCGCGTCGACTTTCGCATCTTCGGCCGTCCGATGCAGACCTGGGCCGAGAGCATGCCCAAGAGCATGCGGCTCAAGTCCGAGGGCTTTGCGTCTTCCCTCTACGATCCGGAGTCGGCATTTGCGCTTGCCTCGTACTGCAGGAGCAAAGGACTGCCCTACGCCGACATCGGCCTTCCGGTGCCGCTCGAGACGTTCGTTTCCTACGGACTCGCGTTCCAGGAAAGGTGCGTGCCCGAGCTGCAGGCTAACGTCGTCGCTGCGCTTCAGCGAACGGCCAAGGGATTCCAG
Source organism: uncultured beta proteobacterium (assembly GCA_963828045.1). Classification (GTDB taxonomy): domain Bacteria; phylum Pseudomonadota; class Gammaproteobacteria; order Burkholderiales; family Casimicrobiaceae; genus VBCG01. The sequence continues at coordinate 1,370,339 of CAWHCM010000002.1, forward strand.
CTCTGCATTGATGGAGGGGAAGCTCGTTTCTGCCAGGGAAGTCGTGATTGCGGTCGGCTTGACGTACTACGACTTTGTGCCGCCGATTCTTTCTTCACTGCCCAAGGATTGGTGAGTCACAGTTCGGCACACAGAACTGTCGACAGCTTCATCGGCCGCGAGGTCGCGGTGGTGGGCGCGGGGGCGTCGGCCCTCGACCTTGCCGCCGAACTTCATGAAGGCGGCGCGCTGGCAGAGATCATTTGCCGACAACCTTCCGTCCGCATCCATGACCCGCCCGATCCGCTGCCCTCCGTCGGCCTTTGCTCGCATTCGCTCCCCGATTTCGCCGATCGGAAATGGCTGGAAGAGTTTTCTGTGCAGCAATGCCCCTTTGCTGTTCCGCCGGATGCCGCGAGCGCTTCCGGTTTGCCAAGGTCCGCGAAATCGCCGGTCCGGCCGGCGGATGGTTCATTCGGGAGCGAGTCGTTGGCAAGGTGCCCGTTCAACGTCGGGGTCGAGATCTCGAGCGCCGCGGTCGAAGGCAATCGGGCGCGGCTCGAATTGACGGACAAGGTGGGAACCAGGAAGACGCTCGTCGCCGATCATGTCATTGCGGCGACGGGCTACCGGGTCGACCTTCGGCGCCTGACTTTCATGGATCCGACTCTGCAATCGGAAATTCAGGCCGTCGAACACACTCCGGTGCTCTCGTCCAACTTCGAATCGTCGGTGCCGGGCCTCTATTTCGTCGGTACCTCGGCGGCAAATACCTTCGGCCCGTTGCTGCGATTCGCATGTGGCGCCCGGTTCACCGCGCAGCGACTCTCGAGGCACTTGGGCAATCGACACGGGATCGCCGAGCCAATCATGATCGACGCCTCCGTGCCGCGTGGAGCCTGAGGTTCTCGATTCGGCCCATCGAACCGGCCAATTGCCGGTCGTGCTGCTGGTCAACTCCACGCGGTGGGCCTGCACCACCCGAGTCGCGCTTGGCCTCGCGCAAGCCGGCTGCGATGTCTTCGCCGTGTGTCCGGCGCAACATCCGCTGCTGAGGACTCGAGGCATCCGCGAACCCTTTTCTTATAGCGGACTTCGGCCGCTTGCGTCGTTGACCGCGGCGATCGAGGCAGCGAAGCCGCAAGTGGTCATTCCGTTCGATGACCGCGCCACCGCGCACCTGCACGAACTGTACTGGCACGCGCGCGAGGTGGGACCATCAGGCCGCGAAACGATGGCATTGATCGAGCGCTCTCTGGGCTCGCCGGAAAGCTACGCAATCGTGTCATCCCGCTACCCATTGCTCGATGCCGCACGTCACGAGGGGCTTCGCGTGCCGGATACCCGCCCGATCGACACAGTGCGCGCTTTCGAATCCTGGCAGGCAGGGCATCCGTTTCCCTGGGTATTGAAGGTCGACGGAACTTTCGGGGGGAGCGGGGTACAGGTTGTAAGCACGCGCGAACATGCGCAGCAGGTGTTCCTGAATATGACGCGGATGTTTGGCGCAGGGCGAGCGCTTGAAGCGATTGTGCGTGAACCGTGATTCATTCTGGGTGCGACCTTGGTGGAAACGATTCGAGGCCGGGAATTGTCGTTCAGTCCTTCGTTCGCGGTCGTCCCGCAAACTGTGCGGTGGTGTGCTGGCAGGGACGGGTCCTGGCAGGCATCGGTGTCGATGTGGTGAGCGCGGAGGGCCCAACCGGACCCGCTTGCGTTGTGCGCGTCATCGACAACCCGGAGATGATGCTTTGCGCGGAGCGTATCGCCCGTCGCTTCGGCCTGTCTGGTTTCTTCGGCCTGGATTTCATGCTCGAGGACGGAAGCGACGCGGCGTATCTCATCGAAATGAATCCGCGCTGCACACCCCTTTGCCACCTGCAACTGGGCAAGGGTCGCGACATGATCGGAGCACTGCAAGCACAGCTGACGGGCCAGCCCATTCGTGACCTGCCGCCAGTCACTGGCAATGACATGATCGCGTACTTTCCGGATGCGTGGAATTGCAATAGCGAATTCCTGGAGACCAGCTTCCAGGATCTGCCGGCAGATGAGCCTGAACTGGTGCGGGAACTCCTTCGGCCGTGGCCGGAGCGGAGTCTCCTGTTTCGGCTTTACGCGTTGAAGGACGGGCGCGGCAGGCGCCGCCGGGTCGCGTGGAATGCGAATTCCGCCGGCCGCCAATCCAGCGCCTTATCGGTGGCAAAGGTATTCGCCCGACACGATCTCGCGACGGAGGCCAGCCCTCGTGACGGGAGTTCAGCTTCGCTTCAGCCTGATACGTTCTTTCGCCTCCTCTGTCAACCTCCCTTCGCGTGCGAGGCGGTAGGATTCCTCGATCACGCCTGCGGTTATCCAGACTCTGAGCTTGGCGCCAAATCGCCGCCTCGGCTCGACGGCCGTCGCCCATCGCAGCATCGCCGCGCCGCGAGCCTGCGAAATTCGCGCAGCGGAACCCCGGCGATGCGCCACTTCGCATCGGCGGGAACGCCAAACGCGCGGATATCGGCGCGGGCCTTGTCGAACCACCAGTCGAGGAAATAGCCCTTCTGAACGCGATTGGGCGGAACCGCGTGATAGACGACCGCCGAAGGCTCGTAGCGCAATCGCTCGCCGGCCGCGATAAGCCGATGTCCCAACTCGCTGTCCTCGCTTTTCTGCGGAAGTCCGCCATCGAGTCCGGGACCAAGGTCCGTGCGGAACTCTCCATACCTCGCAAAGACCCTCCTATGGAAAGCCATGTTGGTGCCGTACGGCGGTTCGATAGAGTTGTCCCGCTGCGAGATCGGGATCAAACAGCGCGAGCGGCGCCAGCGCGTATCGATCCTGGAGTGGAATCCAGTCCGGAGGCTCGAACGGCGCCTGCGGAAGTATTCGCCCGCCGGCCCCGGCCCATTGTCCATCATGCAACCCGGCCGTCAGATTCGAAAGCCACGTCGGTTCGACCACCACGTCGTCATCGATGAAGGCGATGATTTCGCCGCGGGCCTCGCGGATTCCCGCGTTGAGCGCATGCGATTTGCCTTGGCGTGGTTCGAAGAGGTAGCGAAATCGCCCGGGAAACCGCCCGCAATATTCCTGTACGACCTCGCGTGTTCGATCGCTCGAGTTGTTGTCGACCACAAGCACTTCCCAGTCGACCGACTCCGGAAGTTGCAGGCGAGCGGCACTGGCCAAGGCCTTTGCGAGGCTTTCGCAACGGTTACACGTGCACAGAACGACCGTTGTATTCATCTCGGCTTGGCGGATTCCACCGGTTGAAAGCACCCGGGGGCGCCCTGCGAAGAGCCGTGGCGCTGGCGGACGAATCCGCCCTTGATTCTGACACAAGTCCCAAGCTGCGCTACGATTCCACACACGCGGATGCCGTTCGCAGAAAAGTCGACCCATTCCTCATGAAAGTCCTTTATGTCGGCGACCACAGAGATGCGATGAATTGGGGCGGGCGGGGCCAATCGCTCGCGCTCGCTCAGCTTCTTGGACGCAACTTCGAAATTTCGGGCGCGATATCGGGGGAGACCGTCGGCGATTACAGTGCGAAGGGCTGTTACGTCGGAACCTTGTTGCCGCTGAAATACTTCCGCTTCCTGCGAACCCTTCGCAGCAAGATTGCCGTGGTTGACTGGTACGTCAGGATCGAGGAGCGTTTCGGCGCCCGCGATTTCGTCACCGATGACCCCGTGCAAAGCGCCGACAACATTCTTCGCTACAAGGCCGAGAACCCCGAGCTTCGACAGATTTACGAATCGATGGCCGAGACGGACCTGGTCGTGATCAACGGCGAGGGCAGCGGGATTTTCAGCACCCCCTTCAGGCGGGATTTCTTCTTCTACCTCGCCATGATCGAGCTCGGCGTCACTCTGAACAAGAAGGTCTTCTACGTCAACGGGATCATCTCCGACTGTCCGTTCACCGGCCGGAACGAGAAGAACCTGGCGTCTGCCCGCAGGACATTGGCCAAGTGCGCCGCCGTTCTGGTGCGCGATCCGGAATCGCTGGAATACGTACGGAAGGAGATGCCCGAGGCAAAGTCGGAATACATCCCGGATGCGCTGTTCAGCTGGTTCCCGGTCTATGAGCGATACGGCGGATGCGTTCCCCCGAACGGAGACTTCGTCATCCCTCCGATTGAAAAGACCGAATATTTCGGTAAGCTGGACTTCTCGAAGCCCTACATATGCATCGGCGGCAGCTCCTGGGCGGCGAGTTTCCAGAGCGAAGCCGTCGACCATTACCTGCACTTGCTGGAGGGAGTTCGCCGGCTCGGGCTTTCCGTCTACCTGACGCAGAACTGCGCCGGCGATCGCTTTCTTCAGGAGGTTGCGCGAAAAAGTGGATGCGGCTTCGTGCCCTGGAATACACCCATCATGATGGCCGGTGCGATTCTCGCCAACGCCCGCGCCTTCGTTTCCGGGAGGTTCCATCCGGCGATCTTTGCGTCGCTGGGCGGAACACCGTGCGTTTTCCTCGCCGCGCATTCGCACAAGATGGCAAGTCTCCAGAAGACGCTGGAATACGACGTGCACAGCACATTTCCGGCCATGCCGGGGGACCATGACATCGATGAAATTGCGTCGTTGACGCAGCGATACATTGCGGCGGGCGAGTCAATGCGGAGCAACATCAAGGCCGTCGTCGCCAGCTGCTGCGCGCAAGCCGAGCAATTGCCGCAGCGTGTGCTTGCTCACCTATGACGATGATACCCATCGTTCTCATCGGCGGCGGCGGACACGCCAAGGTGGTGTCGGCACTTGTCGGGAAGATCGGCAAATACCGGATCGTCGGCTACACGGCCTTGGCAGCAGGGGCGCTTCCCCCCAACTTTGCGCCTTACCTGGGGAAAGACCATGCCTTGCCCGGCCTCGTCGCGAGCGGCCGCATAACCGGTGCCGTGATCGGCATCGGCATCATCGATGTCGACGCCGGCCGCGCCGAGTTGCGCAAGCGTCTGATGGCGCTCGGACTCGCGCTGCCTTCCATCGCCTCGCCGATGGCGGTGATCAACACGGACGTGGTCATCGGCGACGGCACGGTCGTCATGGATGGCGTTGTGATCAATCCGGGCGCAAAGATAGGAGATTGCAGCATCATCAACACGAACGCCACTGTCGAGCACGATTGCACGATCGGCGACTGCAGTCACATCGCGCCGGGCGCCATCCTGTGCGGAGGGGTTTCGGTGGGGACGCAATCGATTGTCGGGGCGGGCGCCTGCGTTCTTCCGGGTGTGCGCATCGGCGCGAACTGTATCGTTGGCGCCGGGGCAACCGTCACGCGCGACTTGATCGAACCGGGTGTATACATGGGCAGTCCCGCCACAAGGATTTCGAAATGAGTCCGGACGACGTATTTGTCATTGCGGAAGCCGGCGTAAACCATAACGGCTCCCTGGACCTGGCCCGGCAATTGGTCGTCGCCGCCAAGGACGCTGGCGCCGACGCCGTCAAATTTCAGACGTTTCGTGCGGAGGCGCTGGTCGTGCGGGGTGCGGGTAAGGCGGCGTATCAGTACCGAACGACGGACGCCGCGGAGTCGCAGTTCGACATGCTGAAGCGCCTGGAACTCGACGCGCGCGCACACACCGATCTGATCACGCACAGCCGGAATGTCGGAATTGCGTTTCTTTCCAGCCCGTTCGACGAGGCCAGTGCGGACCTGCTTCGCGCGCTCGGCGTGGAGCGATTCAAGTTAGGCTCCGGCGAACTGACCAATCTGCCGTTGCTCGCGCATGTCGCCGCGATGGGCAAGCCCATTATCATGTCCACCGGGATGGCCACGCTGGACGAAGTGGAGAGCGCGCTACGCACCTTCCGCAAGCACGGCGCCACGGACATATCGCTGCTTCACTGCGTCACCGAATATCCGTGTCCTGCCGAGCAGGTGAACCTGCGAGCGATGCTTACGCTGCGTGCCGCATTCGACGTTCCGGTCGGCTACTCGGATCACACCGAGGGAATCGAGATATCGATTGCCGCCGTGGCGATGGGTGCCCGAATCATAGAAAAGCATTTCACCCTCGATCGGCGGATGAAGGGACCGGACCACATGGCCTCGCTGGAGCCGGAGGAATTTGGCCGGATGGTGCGAGCCATCCGGCAGGTTTCGCGCGCGTTGGGCGACGGGATCAAGCGGCCGGCGCCATGCGAAATTCCCAACATCCCTGTCGCGCGCAAGAGCGTCGTCGCGGCCCGGGCCATACCTGCAGGCAAGGTGGTCACGCGAGAGGACCTGACCATCAAACGGCCGGGGCACGGTGTGGCGCCGGGGGAGATGGACAAGGTCATCGGGAGGCGTGCTGCCAGCGACCTGGTGCCGGACGAAGTCATCACTTGGGAGATGCTCCGCTGATGGCGCGCCGACTTGCCGTCGTCACGACGTCGCGGGCCGACTACGGCGGCCTCTTCCACGTACTCCGGGAAATGCGCGACGATTCCGAAGTCGAGTTGCTCGTTGTCGCAACCGGCATGCACCTCTCGCACCTACACGGCCACACCGTGGATTCGATTGCGTCCGATGGATTCGAGATCGCCCGACGGGTCCCAATGCTTCTCGCCGCGGACGATGAGGCATCGATCGTGAAATCGGTAGGCTTGGGCCTCATCGCGTTTGCGGACACCTGGGCGCAGCTGCGGCCCGATTTCGTGGTGTGCCTAGGCGACCGCTACGAGCTGCTGGCGCCGGCGGTCGCGGCGCTCCTCCAGCGCGTACCCATCGCGCACATTCACGGCGGCGAGACGAGCCAGGGAGCGGTCGACGAAGCTGTCCGGCACAGCGTCAGCAAGATGGCGTCCATCCACTTTCCCGCCGCCGCGCCGTATGCGCAACGCCTTATTCAGATGGGCGAACCCCCGGAGCGCGTCTTCACATACGGTGCTCCGGCACTCGATGGCCTGTACAGCCGCCAGCCCATGACGCGATCCGAACTCGCGAGCTTTCTGCAACTCGACCTTGGCAACCCCGTCGCTCTGGTTACGTACCACCCGGTGACTTTGGAGCTCGACGATTGCGACGAACAGATCCGAAACCTGCTGGACGCCATACGACAAGCCGGCATTGCGGCCGTATTCACGCGCGCCAACGCCGACGCCATGGGGAGCCGCATCAACACGGCCATCGATGCGTTTGCACGTGCCGCACCGCAGCGGTACCGCCTCTACGACCATCTGGGTTCGGCGGCGTACTTCAGTTGCCTTCGCCATCTCGACGTGATGGTCGGCAATTCATCCAGCGGACTCGTGGAAGCGCCCTCCTTCCAGCTGCCCGTCGTGAACATCGGCAACCGGCAACTGGGGCGGATACGCGCCAGGAACGTCATCGATGCCGACTGCCATGTCGATGCGATCGTCGCGGGAATCGCGCGGGCGCGCTCACCCGAATTTCGCCGATCGCTCGAGGGCATGGAAAATCCCTACGATGTCGGCCGTGATGGAAAGGCCTCGCTGCGGATCAAACAGAAGCTCATGGAAATTCGAGTGCCCGCCGACCTCCTCAAGAAGAAATTCCACGACCTCGCGCCGAACCGATGAACGCATCCATCAACCGATTCTGCGTCGCGAAAGACGTCTCTCTGAAGGCCGCGATGCGGCAACTGGAAGAGACCGAGGAGCGCATTCTGTTCGTCATCGATGATGACGGGAGGCTCTTCGGTGCGATTACCGATGGCGACATCCGTCGGTGGATCCTGGCCGACAAGTCGCTCGATGCGCGCATCGAGGACGTGTGCTTCAGGCGTCCTTACACGCTGTCCAAGCAGTATCGGCTCGACGATGCCCGCCAGGTCATGCTCGAGCGCAAATTCGCCTGCATTCCGATACTGGATGACGAGCGCAGGATCGTCGAACTGCTGTTCTGGGGACAGGTATTCCAGGATCGGCCACGGGCCCACCCGCGCGCTCAGTCGATATCCGTGCCGGTGGTCATCATGGCCGGGGGAAAGGGGACGCGTCTCGATCCATTCACACGGGTGCTGCCAAAGCCGCTCATTCCGATAGGCGACAAGGCCGTCATCGAGATCATCATCGAGTCGTTCCTGGGTTACGGTGTGAAAGACTTTCTGATTTCGATCAACCACAAGGCCAAACTGATCAAGTCCTTCTTCGAGGAACTCCATCCATCGTACGGCGTCAGATATCTCGAAGAAGATCGGCCGTTGGGAACGGTCGGAGGATTGCGCGCGCTGATCGGGCAGGCGAGCGGTTCTCTGATCGTCACCAACTGCGACGTCATCGTGCGCACGGATTACGCCGCGCTCCTGCAAACCCATCTGGCCGACCGCAACGACATCACTGTCGTCGCATCGCTCAAGGACTACCACATTCCGTACGGCGTCTGCGAGCTCGAGGTGGGGGGCCACCTCAAACGGATACTCGAAAAGCCTCACTACGATCTGCTGGTCAACACCGGCTTGTATGTCATGCGAGCCGAGACGCTCGAGTTCATTCCCGATGGCAAGCCGTGCGACGCGACCGAACTGATCGAAACGGTCATCGCTCGCGGCGGAAGAGTCGGCGTTTACCCGATCAGCGAGAAAGCGTGGCTCGACACGGGTGAGTGGGCCGAGTACCGACGCACGGTACAAGCGCTCAGCCAATGATCAAGCGCTTGCAGGAGCTGTATCGCTACCGGGAATTGCTGTTCATGGTTACCTGGCGCGACATCCGCGTGAAATACAAGCAGTCGGTGATGGGCTTCATGTGGGCCATTTTCATGCCGATGCTGATCGTGGCGGCCGGCATGCTCGTCAAATATGCGATCTCGATTGTGTCCGGCCGGCCGATGACGATTTCGGACCTGACGACCGTCTCGGTCAAGGCGGTCCCTTGGGCGTTCCTCGTCGGATCCATTCGCTTTGGCACCAACAGCCTACTGGCGAACCGCAACCTCGTTTCGAAGATCTATTTTCCGAAGGAAACCTTTCCTATCGCAGCGGTCCTGTCGTCGCTCTTCGACTTTGTCGTTGCCGGCTTTCTCCTGGCGGCCATTCTGGTCGTCGCGGGGATTGGGGTCAGTGTTTATCTGCTGTGGGTGCCCGTGCTGGTCGCCATCCTCGTCGCCATGGCGCTGGGATTGAGCCTCGTCCTCTCCACGCTCAACCTGTTCTTCCGGGATGTAAAGTACCTGGTCGAAGTCATACTGACCTTCGCCATATTCTTCACCCCGGTCCTCTACGACGTCGATATGTTCGGCGAACCGGGACGTTGGCTCCTGCTGAATCCGGTCGCACCCGTTCTCGAGGGCTTGAGTTCCTGCATCGTATTTCATCGTCCTCCCAATGCCGGATGGCTCCTCTACAGCGCGACGGTATCGGTCCTGCTCCTGCTTTTCGCCTATGCGATGTTCAAGAATCTCGAGCCGAGATTCGCCGAGAGAATCTAGGAGAGCCCCTTGTCCGACGTCGCTTTGGCTTGTGCCGGTGTTTCCAAGAAATTCAGGAAAGGCGAGTCGTTCGACTCGCTCAGGGATTTCATTCCGGCGATGCTGGGACGTTCGGTGCGGCGCGTGAGCGAGAACGCCCTTGAAGCCTGCGAGTTCTGGGCGCTCAAGGACCTGAGCTTCGAGGTCGTGCGCGGCGAGGCGCTGGGGATCATCGGCAACAACGGCGCCGGCAAGAGCACGTTGCTGAAGCTGCTGAGCGGAATCATGAATCCCACGAGCGGCTCGATTGCCATCAACGGCAAACTGTCGGCGTTGATCGAGGTCGGTGCGGGTTTTCATGACGACCTGACCGGAAGGGAAAATGTCTTCCTGAATGGCGTCATCCTCGGCATGTCGCGGTCCGAGATAGCGCGCAAGTTCGACGAAATCGTCGCCTTCTCCGGCCTCGAGGAATTCATCGACACGCCGGTAAAGCGCTACTCGACCGGCATGTACGCGCGACTGGGTTTTTCCGTGGCCGCGCATGTGGACCCGGATATCCTGCTGGTCGACGAGGTGCTTAGCGTTGGTGACTGGGCGTTTCAGAGCAAGTCGGCTCAGAAGCTGGAGGACCTCATCAAAGGCGGTGCCACCGTCGTCTTCGTCTCCCATAACTTGAAGGCCGTCGGAAAGCTGTGCACGAGATGTACGCTTCTCGAGCACGGGAAGGCCGTGAGGACCGGGCTTTCAGAGGATGTCATCAAGCACTACCTGGAAGCTGGTTCGGCGCAAAGCGGCGCGGCGCGCAACGCCGATATCCATATCGCAAAGGTGAGCGTCACACGGTCGGGAAAGGACGAGGCGCGCATCACCACCGGAGACAAGATCCTGGTCGGCGTTACCATCAAGAGCGAGATCCGCTGCAACGATCTGGCCGTCCACATCTACATCTATGACGGCAACTTTTACAACATCTTCCAGACCTCCACTGAGCTCCTCGGATCCGCGGACTTGTCGCTGAAGGCGGGGGACGAGATCGAGTGTTGCGTCGAGCTGACCATGCATCTGGGGATGGGCTTGTACTACATAGGCGCCGTTGCCAGAAGCAAGTTTCATGGCGGCGGCGAGCAGTACGATCGCAGGTTTCCTGGTGCAACCCTCTATGTCGACGCGCCAGGCGTCATGAACGGGCCCGCGAATCTCCGTCCGAGCCTGATTTACGCGAAAAAGGTTCAGGGACTCGATCTTGGATACGAGGGCCAAGATCTGACGCCGGGTCCAGGGATTTCCAATCGGGTAGTTATGCTTCTGGGTCCACTCCTGCGTCTCCACCAACGCGTATTCGCTTTCGATTTTTGACCGAATTTCCTTGAACGAGTCGAGATCGAGATCATCGGTCCATACCAGGATGTACGTACCGCGATAGGCGAGGAGCCTCGAAAGAATTCCCTGATAGATCGGTGACTCGCGGATATCGGGATCGGAATGCCCGCGGATGATCGGCACGTCGTAGAAGTAGCGCTCGTAGCTGCGTGCGGGCAAATAGTACGCGGCTCGACCATCGTCGAGGAAGACAATGGACGACTGCGAGGACAGCGAATACCGCTTGTCCAGCCCGGCGAACAGCTGGATTTCCTTCGCCCGAAACTCTCGCCAGACTCTGAAATGCTCGGACATCGGAGATACAAAGAAAATCCAGACCATCAGCGAAAATACCGCCGCCCCTCCCCCTGCGATGCGGCCGACCCTTTCGGCACTTCCATACGGGGACAGCAAGACGACCGCGAGAATCAGCACGCACATCGTCCACAACGAGGAAACGATCGCGCCGCCGCTTCGGAGCGGGTAGCCGATTACTCCGGCCGCAAGCACAATAGCGAGCACGAGCGCCACCTTGATCCCCCGCCCGGCGTGCGCCGCAGTGAAAATCGCGTCTTCCTGTCCCAAGAAATCGAGGAATGACCACGCCGCGGGAAAGGCAAGCACGAAATAGTGATATGGGAAGAATTTGGCCTGCACGGCGACGATCGTGAGGCCGATCGCCCACATCGCGAGTGACGGAATCGCCAATGTCAGGTTCCGCCTCCACGCCGCGAGTATCGTGAGCATCGCCAGCGAAAGCGCGCCGGCGGTCAGAATCGGGATATTCGGGATTGCATTCTGAACCAGGCCGGCAAACAGCGCGCGCGTCCGGTCAAGGACCTCTCCGGTCGTGGCTACCGATACCCGCGCCAGCAGGTCGGGCAGGTGCATCGTATCCCGGAGGAAACCGTAGAGCGCCATTCGCTTCGAGCCCTCCAGCAAAGCTCCAACCTCAAAGGATCGCTGGATCTGCGTCGCGAACAGAAGATTCGCGATTTCGTCAGGGAAGAAGGTTGCGATCCCGACAGCGATAACAGCCACGCCGACACCCGTGCCGGCGACAACGCATGCGAGTCGTCTGCGGTAGGACTTGCCCATCGCGTAAAGGATGATGAAGACGTATCCCGCCATCAGCACCGAGATCCCCTTCAGTGGAAACAGCAGCGCCAACAGGACTCCTGCGATCCAGTTCAGTTTCGCCCGCTCCGACGCCGCAAGCGGAATAGCCGCCACTACCAGCAAGGTCGATATCCATTCAACCTGCAGGGCCGTGTTGTAGGAGGCGGAGAGCAGCATCGCGGCGAACACCACAAAGATCATCGCGGCCGGCAATCGCGCGCCCTGCGCTGTCAGGACCCGCCGGATCCCCGCGGCCGAGACAAAGGTCACCAACAAGGAAGCGAGACCAAAGCCCAGCTTCACCGCGGGCTCGAAAAGCGCCTTGTCCCGGAACGAGACCAGGTGCGAGTAGAGCTCGTATACGCCGTAGTACAGAATGCGATTGCCGATCGGCTTCAACTCCCAGGCGCGGTAAACGTTTTCCGGGAACGATCCGTGATAGTCCGCCTGTGCTGCCGCCGCAAAGAAGACGGCGATGTCGCCGGTGAACGGGGTTGCGACAAACGTGACGAGAAGGAGCAGGACGAGAATTCCAGCCGCGATAGCGCCCGGGCTAGCTCGAGCGTGCCGCTCAGCGGCCGCGATTGGGGGTCCTTGCTGCGCCCCGAGTTCCACCGCCATAGTGTTCCCCCGGCGAACCCCTCGCTATCGCGCGAATCGGCCCGCTATCGGACGGTCGTCAAGTTCGCTCAAAAGCAAAGTAACAAGACACGGCCGCGATGCACGCCTGCTTGCACGGACAACACACCAAATCTGGTGGTCCGCGAGCCATGTCACGCCCGCTTCGTGACTAGCTCGGCGGCGATGCTCACTTTCTCATTCCAGCGTAATGAGACCTCTCGCCGCCCACTTCTCCAGATATGCGAGCGCCGACTTGGTCATCCAGCCCGACCGACGCGGCAAGACCGGCAGCGCTTGCCGGACGCCGTTGCGCGGGCAGGAGGTCCATGAGCCGGCGAAGCCGCCGGTGATGCTCGTCGGGCAGGTCGCCAAATGCAACCTGCCCTGGGTCAATATATAGATCGATGTTGGGATTGGAAAGGCAAATCGTTCCCTCGAACGTCTTGCGAACCAAAGGCGTCGATTCCAGCGCGTCGATCGCCCGCACCAGCACGTCCACCGCCTCCTCCAGCGATCGCTCCCGGATTATCGACATGTCGTCCCTGGAGCTATGATATTCGGGGTACGGGAATCGCGACAGCGACGACATCGGGATGCCGTACGCCTCCCAGATGTACTCGTCATTGACGATGATTTCGGGGTACGGAGCCACGCGATGTGCGGCACCCGAGGCCGCCAATGCGGCGGCGATGAGAACGTCGAGCCCGGAGTCCCCGCCCTTGGAGCGCTGAAGCGCGAGTTCCGTAGACGAGCCGAGCATTTCCAGAAAGACACCCTCGAGCAGATTCGCCCGCCGGGCCGCTGGCATCCGGGCGAGGTAATACTCCGAACCGATGATGCCGGGCACCAGGGCAAGCACGTACGTGAATCGTGTCTGCCGGCCGATCATTCTGCGAAAGAGCTCCATGCCGACGACGCAGCCGGCGGCACCATCGTTGGCGACGCCCGGGTGGTCGAAATTGCCCCCTATGACGATTGTCGTATCGAGCCTTCCCGCGTGGACATATTCCAGCATCCGAAGCGGTGACGCGGACTCTCGCGTTTCAATCGTGACGTCGTAAGTCCCCTTGTCCAGGGACTCGTACAGTCGCTTCGGAACGCAGAATCCCCAGTCTCGCGCCCAGGCCCGGTACGTCTGGCGGAAGTGAAATGGCAGAGCATCATCGAAACGTGCGTCGAAATGGAGATGCCGCTTCAATTCTTCAACGCCGACGCTGCCGCGAAAGGGCGCGCTGTAGGCGATCACTGCCAAAGGGTGAGACAGCCCGTCCCAGATCAGCCGCCCATCCTTTTCGATCGTCGCGCGGATCACGTCCGACTTCGGTGGAATGACCCAACCGTTGTGCACGTCGTCCGGCGGGTATTCGACGACCCGAAAGGGGAGTTCGGCTCTCGCGCGCTCGATGGCGACTTCGTATCCGGATGCGCACGGCAGCCGGTTGAGCGGCGTCAAGTCCCGGAGGACATCGAGCATCGAACTCACGAAGGCAACTCGGCGGCGGCGAGAGTCCAGCGTGAGGCGGAGGCCTTCGGATCGCACGGCAGGTCATTCGTGTCCAGCCGGGGGAGAGCGAAACGGTCATTCACCCGCAGATCGGCGATCCCCACGTCGACGCAGAGGCCGGCGGCGCAATCGTGCCCGCGAAGCACGTCCACCGTCGTCTCGTCATAGCCACCGTACGGATAACACATGACCCAGCGCTTCATGGCAGGCTCAACCATGTGCAGGAAGTCCAGGCCACGCTCTATTTCCGACTCCTGCTCCCTCCGGTCCACGGCGTTGAGCCAGACGTGCGAATACCCATGGCTGCCGATGAACATTCCATGGCGGCGCATGTCGCGCAACTGGTCCAGGTTCACGTACAGCTCACGCGCGAATGCGGCCTCGTCCTCCGTGACGTGGCGACGAAAGAGCTCATCGACGATCTCCGTCCGCGGCGCTTCGGGAAGCATTTTCTGCAAGGCCCGCTTCACGAAGGTCACTTCCCTCGTGTCATACCGCGCGGGCTCGTCGAACGCGGCCCAGTAGTCGGCGCCCGCTCGCAAGCCGAACCGCTCGCGGCGCGCATCGATCGCCGCGATGACTTCCGCGAGCAACTCCGCGGGCTGCGAAACCGAGGCCAGGATGAAATGGATCTTGTTGACGTCGAGCACGACGTCTTCGAGCACGGGACGGGCCGGCGGAAAAAAGCTTCCCTGCATGCCCAACTCGCCGAGAATCGGAAAAACGCATGTCGTAGTGGTCAGCGTAGCCGTCGTCGAAGGTCAGCAGCGCCGCTCGCGGTGGAAGCCCGGCTCCGCCGTTCTCGAGCGCATCCAGTACGCTCTCCATGGTCACGATCTGATAGTGGTTCGCTATATAGGCAAGCTGGCCGCGAAAGGCATCGACCGTGAGCGCCTTGATCCGTGGAAATCGCGATCGCGCGAGGTCCCGAACGTAGTGGTACATGACGATCGTGAGACCCGACGCCATACGAGCGGGCCTACCAGGCGTTCAAGCCACCGTCCACGACGAGCACGTGACCGGTAACGTAGCTCGACGCGTCCGAAGCCAGGTACACGAGCGCCCCCACCATTTCGTCGCCACGGGCCATGCGGGCCATCGGAACCCGCGCCGAGTAGCGTTGTTTGAACATTTCGTTCTGCCCGCTTTCCACGCCGCCCGGGACGAGGCAGTTCACGCGGATGTTCTTGTCGGCCCAGTAGGCGGCGAGCCAGCGCGTGAGGCCGACCACCCCGGCCTTGGACGTCGAATACACGGCCGGGTTGTTGATCTGCATGCCGAGGTAGTGCGAGCCCTCGTAGATCCGCTTGTCCGAGCCCATGATCGCGTAGATCGATGCGGTCTGGATGATGCTGCCGCCGCGGCCCCCCTTCACCATCTGCTGGCCGACATGCTTGGCGACCAGGTACATGCCGTCGACATTGACCGACATGATCTTTCGCCATTCGTCCAGCGAATAGTCCTCGAAGGGCGCGAAGAATTTCGTCAGGTCGTTCGACTTGGACGCGGCGTTGTTGTGAAGAATGTCGATGCCGCCAAACCGCTCGACCGTCCGCGCGACGAGACCGGCCACGCTCGCCTCCATCGACACATCGCAGCCGATGCCGAGCGCCGCATTGCCTGTTTCGCTGGTGATTTCGTCGGCGAACGTCTGCGCCGCCTTCTCGTCGAGATCCGCGACGACGACATTGGCTCCGAAATCGGCGAGCCCGCGGCAGAAGCGACGGCCGAGGATGCCGAGTCCGCCCGTCACGATGGCCGTGCGGCCCTTCAATTCGAACAGGTCCCTATAGGAGGCCATCATTCAATCCTCTATTTCGAAATCTCTTCCTTGAGGACCTGCAGATAGGCCTTGCCGAATCGCAGGTCGGGCTCAAGGTGGTTCCCCTCGGCCCACTCGTTCCAGGATTTGATGAAAATCAGCCGTCGATCCTTCGGGAAGTCCTTCACGGACTCAATGGCCTTTCTCAGCAGAATTCGAAAAAGCTCCGGCGTGGAGCCATGAATGACGAAACCGTTTTTTCCGCTTCGCGGTGTGTTGTCCCAATTGGGCAATATGCAGGGATACCTCTTGCCATCCAACTGGTTCTCTCGAACGATATCACTTACATAGTCGTCGTATGAATACACGACGGCTTGCTGGCCCTCTTGTCGAATGCATGCAACAGCTTCCGGACGGGTCGCCGCCAGGAAACACACCGGGGAAAATTGTTCTTCGGCGTGGAGGCATCGAATCCGTGCTGAACCGGGTTCCAGTCATCCTCCCAAGACAGCCCGACCAGGTGCAAGCCCGGAAACCGGCGGTCACCGCCATGCTTCTCCACAAGGCGGTGACCTTTTCGACCTCTGGAATGTCCGAGGGATCGAAGACCAGAAGCAGGGGCTTTCCATCGACTTTCAGGTACCTGTGGTCGCGAAAGGCCGGCAACAATGTGTCGAAGTGGGCGCGATGATCCGCTTCTCCCGGATACGTTTGCTCGATGAGCGTTCGACCGGGACAGCCGGCCCGGATCCCCGTCCATGAATGATTCGCCCAGCAGAGGCAAAACGGAAAATCGGGCTGGCCCAACTTAAGACCTCGGCAAAGGGCCGATCCAGCAAGCGCCTTCCTGCAAACCAATAGTAGTCGTAGCAAAAGGCCTCGATGCCGTATTCCCGGGCCATCTTTGCCTGCGCGATCCGGGTTTCGGGGACACGCGAATCGTAAAACCCGAGGTCGGCCGGAATGTGCGGTTGATAGTGGCCACGAAACAGCGGCAGCGCTTTGGCCGCATTGGTCCATTCCGTAAACCCGGTTCCCCACCATTCGTCATTTTCCGGAATGGGGTAGTACTGGGGAAGATAGAACGCAATCGCTCTGGCAGCGGGTGTATCTACGGACATGTCTTGTTGTTGTCCAGTTTGATGACCGCGAAGTCAGCGTTCGCCCTGCGTTCGAAGTACTCGTAAATCGCCGCCACGCACTTATTGATAGGTCTTGAGATGCTCGGATTTGATGTCGAAAGCTTGCAATCGGAATTGCCGCCGAAAATTCTCGCGCAGCTCTCGAGTGCCGAGCAGAAGAAGGAGACGAGCATCTTCGGGAGTTCCCCGCTTGTCACCAGCTGATACTCGATGGGCACGTCGAATTTCCTGATCTCGAATCGCAGTGACTCCCGGACGGCGTTGATTGTCCCTCGCCGACTCCCGCGGATGCGGCACGTATTGTACGTTTTCGTTGCCAAAATATACCTTCACGCAGCGCAGGTACTCCAGATCGACACCGTGCCTCCATGTAGCCATCTTCAACCAGGCATTGCCCGAGGGAAACGATGACGTCGCTCGACCTGGCAGACTTCTGGCCAGACTGCGCAGATGGCGGTAATCGGTCTTCACCAGGTGATCTGCCCGCCTTGACGTCGATATCGAACACAGTGAAGAGAACATGACACTCCCGACCTCGCGCAGATCCCACCTCCCGATACTTGCTGCTGACCTGCAAAACCAGTATGCGCAGGAACGAATTACCGTTGCGATGTGTCCGACTCGCGAGGGTGCGGATTCGTTCGCCTTGCACCGACTATGCGCTGAGCATTGATTTCGGGTACGTCGGTCCCGTCGTCGAGAATGTAATAGTCCTTGCCTTATCGTGTTCCCCAAATGCCTCATGAAGGCTTTTGTGGTCGGCCCGTAATGGCCCAGGAAAAGGTTGTCCACGTCACCGACTGAACACGCGATGCTCGCCCGCACGCCGCATGCGTCGAAAGTGCAGATAGCGGCCATACCAATTCCGGTGCGAGTCCCCGGCAACACGCGAGCCGAAGCATGGAAGGGTGCGTGTCGGGGTCGATGACCAGCGAAACATGGCTGACCGCTTCCCAATCCTTTTCACATCGATGATCCGCTTGTCAGCCGTCGGAGGTCTGGCCCACGTTGTTAACGATGATCGAATGCTTCCCCAGCTGGCCCCAGAAAGTTGCCGCCTCTACGGCATTCACCAAATGGAACATGGTGTCGACGATGAACAGATTCGTGGCTGGCTGCTTCCGCGAAGCGGTCGACACTTGCATTTACAATCGCTCAGTTCGCGCAGGTCGATTGTGGAGACAATTGGGAAGGCGGAATTCCCGTTCCCACCGCAAATCGACGCTCTGCCTATAGTACATAGTGCCCGGCCCGCCGATTCGGAACCTTGTCACTCTGTCTCTGAGACACCCTTTCAAAAGATCAGATAACTCGAACTGGTCGGTTGGCACGTAATTGATCAGTAGGCCATCCTGGGCGACCTCGGGCGTTATCCTATAGGACGCTGCGCGTCCACTTTCATAGACAAGGTCGACAGAAACCGGCGGAATGCGAAACAGAAATTTGGTGCGCATAACCAAGCGGCGACAGGTGGATATCAAGCCCGGCAAACAACAACCTGTCTGAGGGCGGAACAGAAATCCAACGGTCGAGATGGATTTCGTTGCCGATGATAGTTAGCTCTTCCGCCAGCTCCTGAGGCCTTTTCCTGAGTAATATCAGGTTCTTCTTAAGGTCTTCTCTGTCGATGGTGTAATTTCTCAATATGCTCTTTGTCACGGCCGGGGAATCGAGCAGAAGGTTCCGCCCGTCGATCGTAAAACGTCCATCGATCGCAAAAAACTCCACGATCAGAAAGTCGGGCGACGTGATGTCGAGGTAGTGCTGGCCATTCCATCGGTCGATGAAGCGAGTATCGGAATTGTAGACTTGGATAACTGTATTTGGGCTCCAATCAAGATTGTTAGCGAAGACATAACTGAGTTCCGATGGGATTGCGTCAACAGTCCCATTTATTTCCTTAATCCTGTCCACCGTCGGGCAACGGCTTTGCTTTCAAATTGATTGCGCCTTGGATATCGAGCCGCCTGCGCGTCTGAGCTAGATTGATAGTGGATACCAAGTTCATATATCCGTTTAGCCCAAGCAGCGTTTGGTACGCAAGGGGTGTGTTCGGATTTGCGGCGTAATAAGCGCCGACGGGTATGGCGAGAGCAAATACCAAAAGGTAACCAATCAAAATCGTTTTGAACTCCCTTGGCGTCGTCATGTTAAGCGCAAGCAGGCTCATCGATGCCAGCAGGAATGAAAGAAGTTGCGTTCATGACCTGTAACTCGAACGAACCCATGTTTAAACGCTAGGAACATTGCCAACGCAAATACCGGTGCCACGTATCGCAGGTTAGAGTTCTGTCTGTGAAGCGACACAAGCATCCAGACGTAGGTAGCGAGCGCCAGAAGGGCCAAGGCAAGAAATGTTCGCGAACCCACTAGACTTTGAGCGATAACGAATCCATTGCCCAAATTGAGCGACCGCTCAACATAGAGCAGGAGATTATGAGCGGATTTGAGATGGATCGCTGTAAGTAGAGCCAAGACGGACAGATAGGAAGCACAGACCACAACAAGCACTTTCCACGCTTCCTTCCTATTCGTGAGAATCCAAATTCCCGTTGCCAGAAAAAGAATCTCGCCTGCGGCGAGTCCGATTTCCAAACTTCAGAAACAGCATTGCCGCGGCGAGCGCTGCGCAAAGAGGGGCTGCGAGCCACCAGGCCGCCTTGTAACGCATTGAAATGCAGAAAAGCAGCGATTGCACTATGAGTAAATGGTATGAGTATTCGAGTTTGATTACGGCAACCAGGGAAATTGTGTAGCCAACCGCAAACACAACGATGGGGAGCGCGTTTTTTGTCTTGTAACGTAGAAGAAGAGGCAGATCGCAAATATACTGTGGATGAAAAGTCGAAAATAAGTTGCATATAGCAGATTCGATCAATGTTCAGTGGGTGAAGTAGATACCCAAGGGGCCCAACGGTATGAGAGACCTCCCGCCCAAAGACAAAATCCGTCTGGGTCAGGTAGTTCACGGCATACTCCCAAGAGTGGTCAAGTCCCGGCTTTATTGCTTGGAAATCTCCAGGAAATGTAATTATCAAGAGACCAGTGACAACCAAGTATTTCAATAGCGACCCGTCGACAGCATTGCGAGCCCACGCAATTAGCGGCAATGACTTTTCAGAGGTCATTCGCTGATCACCGTATTAATGGAACTGCCGACAAATGGGCACAGTATTGGAGCCTCTTCCGTTTTGTGGAAATGAGGCAGGGATAAAGGCTCGTTGGTTCGTTCATGCTGCCTGGCACGTCCACGTAGAGCGCTGCACCAGGAAAGCTGCGATCGTGCTGTTCGCCCGCCGTGAAACTTGCTCCTGGCGGAGGCGCCTATGTAGTACAGGCCCATCTCCAGGTGCATCGTCAGTTCCACGCAACATTCGATCTCGTCGCTTTCCATCGGCGAAAGGTCCGCGGGTCCGTGGCGTCCATCGGCTTGCCGCGCCGGCGTGATACTTCGGGAACTTGGATCATGGTGCCCTCCGTCTTCGTGTTCCCCTTCGTGTCATTCCCTGGTCGCAAGAACTACCCCGGTGACGATCCTGCGGTGCAGCACCCGGCTTTCCAATTCAACGCAGGTCGAGTCGCACCGCCTTTCGCTCCTGCAGCGCGCGACCGGCCCGCGATGAGCACCTGGAGTACGCCCAGCGTGTCCTCGGCCGGGATCGTCGGACGGCCGGTGCGGATCATCTCGGCAAATTGCCAGAGCATTCGGCGAAACATGCCGAAATTGTCGGTAATCTCGTGGGAACTCACCCGCTTGGTCCCGAAGATATCCACGCGAAACGTCTTGGGGACATCGCCCAGGACGTCGACGAGCACAAGCGTTCCGTCTTCAGTCGTGATGGCTACGGACTCGTGTGTACTCCCATGCGGCGACACCGTAAGCGGCTTGCCGCGCAGGAGCGGCAGGATCGCCTCCAGCATGTGGACGCCATATCGGGCCCAGTCATTGACGACCGCACCGCGAATGAGCTTGATCTGCCCGTAGCTGCCGATCTCCGCACGAACCGCGTCCAGCTCCGTCGCGTATCTCATTGCCGAGCCGGACATCAGCTTGCCGCGCGTCAGGAAAGGCCGAAAATAGTCCAGCTCATCCGTGGAAAGCGTAAGAGGCTTGTCGACGAACATCGGCAGGCCCGCCTCGAGGAACGGCGCAGCCATCTCGCGATGCCGCTCGTAGTCGTCGCGCGCCAGAATTACCGCGTCCACGGCTCCGATCAAGTCCTCGGGGCGCTTCACCGCGTGCTCGATGAGTGCGGCCGCGCAAAGGCGTCGGGTAACGTCGGCATCCTGAGTCCACGCGTGCGTCACGCGAAGCTCCCCGACGCCGAATTCGGACGGATGCCGGCGCTTCACGTAGTCGTGAATGACCGGCCACCCCGATTGCGACAGTCCTTCATCGGCGTACCCGTTGATGATCGCCGACATCGAGAACGGATGTCCATTCCCTTCGCTCATTCCGATCACGCCGACGCGTATCACCATGCGGCCCAACCGCCATCGACACAGATGTTCTGCCCGGTGATGTAGCTTCCCGCGTCGCTGCAAAGCAACGCCACCGCACCTTTGAGGTCATCCGGATCCCCGACCCGGTTCATCGGATTCTTTCCCGCCAGCCGCGCCAGGAATATCTCGTGTTCGCGGGTTGGCGGATGGGGAAACGCGCCCGGGCTCAGCGCATTGGCTCGAATGCCGTGCGGCGAGAGAAAGCTCGCCAGGTACTTGGTGAATTGAATCACTCCGGCCTTCGCCGCGCCGTAGCTCGGCGGATTCGCGAAGTTCGTGCCTTCGTAGATGCGATAGTCGGGGGCCACATGCCCGTACATCGACGCGATATTCAGGATCACGCCACGGCGAGCCTTGAGCATCGGAAATGCCAGCTTGATCATCCTGAACGGCGAATTGAGGCTCATGTCGATGTCGTATTTCCAGTCTTCTTCAGTGATGCTCTCCCAGCTGTTCTTCTTACCCGACCAGGCATTGTTGATGAGAATATCGAGTCCGCCGAATTCCCGCTCCACCGTCTGGATGCATTGGCTCACCGATTCGGGTTCCAGCAGATCCAATGGGAGTCCGATCACTCGAACGCCATCGTCCGATGTCGCTTGGAGGGCGCCGGCGGCCTTCCCGCATTTTTCGTGATCGCGACTGGCGATCACCACGTTCGCCCCAAGCTCGGCAAGCGCCTCGCACATCGCCAAGCCCAGAAACCCGGCGCCTCCGGTCACCAGGGCGGTCCGGTCCTTGAGGGAAAACAGTTCCTTCAACGTCGCACTCATCGAATCACTCCTCGCAACAACTCCCGCTCACCAACGATTTCATAATTTCCATAAAACGTACGACGCTCCTCGACATCGGAGTACAGGCCCTGGCGGATCGCTCGCGCGAGTTGCGCGACACCGTCCGCGACCGAATGCGATGCATGGAAGCCGAGCACCTTCTGAATCTTGTCGAAGGCGACCCTGTAGTTGCGCGGATCGTGACCGCCCTTCTTGTAGGTGACCAGCGTCGCGGGAATGCCGAGTTGATCGACAATGATATCCACCAGCATCTTCTTGGTGAAATTGTTCCGGCTGCTGCCCACGTTGAAGACTTCGCGGTCGACCTTCTCTCGCGGCGCATTCAAGGCAGCCATGATCGCCGTGCAGATGTCCTGGACGTGGCAGTAGGGCCGCCACGTCATTTCATCGTAGACCAGCAGGCTGCGTCCTAGGGCGAGTTCGCGGGAGAACTCGGAGACCGTGAGATCGAAGCGCATGCGTTCGGAGGTTCCAAACGCCGTTGAAATGCGCAAGACGGTATTGGAGCACGAGGCCGGCGGCCGGTCGAGCAGACACCGCTCAATGGCGATCTTTGTCTCGGCATACAACGACTGCGGATTCAACGGTGCGCTTTCCGTGGCCTCCTCGTCGGTGGGCAGAATGCCGTAGTTGCTGCAGGTGGACGTGAAGACGAGGCGCCGTACCCCGCTGCGCTCGGCTTCCTCGATCACACCTTTGGCGCCGTCTTCGTTCACCTTCCGCGCCATGTCGGGATACTTCTTGCAAATGGGGTCCCCGACCAGCGCCGCGAGCAACACGACGTCGGTCACGTCCCGCATCGCCTGCTTGAGTTCGGCAGCGACGCAGAGGTCGCCACGCACGAACTCGAATTCGGGGGTGGTCGGCAATCCCGGAGAGCGACGATACGTGGCCGTACAGCAGGTTGTCGAGCACGCGGACGCGGGATCCTTCGTTTAACAGGCGGCGCGTCAGCATGGCTCCGATGTAGCCCGCGCCGCCCACGATCAGGAACCGCCGGTCCCCGCTTCGTCCTTCCGTCACATCACTCGACATGAATCGCTCCTTGGCTCGTCAGGATCACTGCGCAAATATCGGCGATGACTTTGTCGTCGAGCTGCGGGCTCGAGGGCACGGAAAGGCAGCGCTTCCATATATCGTTTGCGTTCGGAAAATCGGCAACCGGCTGAGGTATGGCCGGCGTACGCCTGCTGCAGATGGTTTGGAATCCAAAGCGGGCGCGCCTGAACGTCCTCTGCAAGCAGGGCCCTGAGGGCCTTCTCCCGATGCGCCTCATCCGGAAACAGGACGTTGACCAGCCAGTTGTTCGAGCGTCCCGTCCCCTCCGAATAGAGTCGCAACGTCGGATCCGCGGCGAGGTGCTTCCGATACAGGTCCGCGATCGCCCGCTTGCGCGCCAGGCGCCCAGCCAGCTTCGTCATCTGCGAACAACCCAGCGCCGCCAGGACATTCACCAGGCGAAAATTGTATCCAATCTCGTCGTGGGCAAAGCGCAAGCCGTCGGTCTTCGCGGTCGTGCCAAGGTGCTTGGCGCGCTTCGCAAAGGTGTCATCGTTGGTCACGATCATTCCGCCACCGCCCGTCGTCAATATCTTGTTGCCGTTGAAACTGAACGTTGCGGCGATTCCGTGATGGCCGACATGCCGTCCGTCACGGTAGTAGCAACCCAGGGCCTCCGCCGCGTCTTCCAGCAGGGGCACCTCGAGATCGTCACAGACGGTCCGCATCGCCTCCATGTCGCAGGTCCACCCCATCAGGTGGGCGGGCATGATCGCGAGCAACCGGCGTCCCGTCGTGTTGGAATGCCAAACCCCCGTCGCGAATCGATAGTGGCGTCGCACCAGATCCAGCGTGGCTTTCGGACACATGTTCATCGACCCTGCGGCCGCGTCCACGAACACCGGGCGCCCACCTGCATGCACGACGGAATTTGCCGTCGCGATGAAGGTGAGACTGGGAACGATCACGTCGAAAGGCTCGCTCACCTCATGAATGCGGCGCAATGCCTCGATCGATAGCTGAAGTCCCAGCGTGCCGTTGCCAACGGAAACCGCATGTCGCATCCCGACGAACTCCGCGAATTCCCTTTCGAACCTGTCGACGAAGGGTCCGGCCGTGGACACCCACGCCGTGCGCAGCGTCTCCAGGACGAACTTCTCATCCGTTTCATCGAATACCGGCTCGTGGAGCGAAATCATCTGCAACCGCCTATCGGCATGACCGTCGATTCATTGCTATCGTGAAGATTGAAATACGCCCCGCGTCACCAGAGCTTCGGCGACGATCAAGTCGGATTCAGTGTCGATGTCGACTGAAGGCGACTTGAATACCTGCCCCAGGAAGAGAAGATCGACGATACGCCCTTGCGCATCCACGACGGGGATACATGCGATGTTGCGCTCCAGCATTACTCGCCGCACCTCTTCGATGCTGTAATCGGTCGGCACCGAATAGGGAGACCTGTTGCAAACCGCCCCGGCGCTCCCCTCAAGCGAGTCGTTGGCGAGAATCCAGCGCCGGATGTCGCCATCGGTGACCGAGCCGAACAACTTTCCGTCATCTTCGGTGACAAAGAGAATTCGCTCCTCGGTCTCCTCGAGCTGCCGCATCGCCTCCCGGAGCGTGACATCCCGATCAGCGAAGAACAGGCGGATCGAGGAGGTCGAGGGAAGGCCCTTGGTCGCAGGTCGGTCGGCCGTCCCTTGCTGCAAGGGCGTGATGACGGCGCCCGTCTTGCCGTAGAGAAGCGCGGTCGTGCCCTCGGGAAGCCGGTCTGCACGAAACGCGTAGACAGCTCCGCTAAGGCGGAACGCGGGCGGCAACTTCTGCCGAGGCTGCCAGGCATCGATGCCCGCGATGAAGGGTGACGGTTTGCCCTCCACCACTCGCCAAGTGCGATGCGGGTGCTGGTCGGCGGCCTCGAAGGTGGCCACGGACTCGAGTTCGTCCACCGCGAGCCGCCGCAGGCATTCCCTGACTTCGTCCGCAGACCGCAGTGGACAGGTGGGCTCCAGGAGCACCATGCAATGCGAGGCTTCGCCTTCCGAGCGCAGTACCTTGAAGAGGTGCCTGATCGTGTCGATCACGAGGGACTCGTCCGTGGCCAGTTCTGCGGGACGTCGATACACTTCCGCGCCGAAGCGCTGCGCGCATTCGGAAATCTCGTCGTCATCGGTGGAGACGATAATCCGGTCGAATTCCGGAACTTCGC
This sequence comes from uncultured beta proteobacterium, assembly GCA_963828045.1. Lineage (GTDB taxonomy): Bacteria > Pseudomonadota > Gammaproteobacteria > Burkholderiales > Casimicrobiaceae > VBCG01. The sequence goes on from CAWHCM010000002.1 coordinate 1,395,690, forward strand.
GCGCGGTTTCGATGGACCACGCGATCAGCGGCTTGCCCCCCAGCGACCGGATGTTCTTCTTCTTCACCGACTTGCTGCCGCCGCGCGCAGGAATGACCGCGATGACCCGAAGACCCCCAATCACCGGTGTGCCTCCTTGAATCGTGGAAAAGAATGACCCGCGGGCGCTTGCCGCCATGATTGTCGAGCGCTGAGCCAGCTGCCGGACCCCGAAATCCGCCTATGACCGCATCCCGGCCACAATTGGTTCAAGGTATGATGAAAGGCGCTGGCGATCATGGCCGAATGACATAATAGCTCACCGAACATTGCCGCAAAAGTGAACATTCCGCGCCATTCCCTAAAAGGCGACGAGGGCCAACCCAAATGTTCAGTACACGATAACGTGGAAAGATTGTCCTGTTCAGCTGCCTCCGAGCACGTAAATCGCAGTCTGCCCGGACTTGGTTCGAATACCGGTCATTGAGACATGCCGGCCGTCGCTCGCGGCTCAATGCAAATTGAAGTTCGACCGGGCTCTTGCAGTCTTCTTTGTGCGTCGGGAGCGATGGACCCCTACGTGGGCGGGGATTTGTTTGATACTGGCTGCTGCGGCGACTGTCGTGGCTGTCGGAATGCAGGGCGTCTACGGCTTCCTCGCCGTCACTGCTCCGGTACGAGGACAATACCTTGTCGTCGAGGGCTGGATGCCGACCTTTGCGTACCGCGAGGCCGCGAAATCATTTCGCGACGGCCGATACAAGAGAATCATCGCCGTAGGCGCGTTGCGAGAGAATGGAAGTGCGGGTGGGGATCAAGATGAAGATTTTGGAATCGAGAGGCTTGCGAAATTTGGAGTACCGCCTGACTTGGTGGCAACCGCGTCAAATAGCGCGGTTCAGCGGGACCGAACCTATCATTCTGCGATCGCACTGAAACAGTGGTTCAAGAGTCAGGGCCTTGCGACGGCTTCGGTCGACATCGTGACGGTCGGAGCGCATGCGCGCCGATCGCGTCTCCTCTATCAAGAGGCCCTTGGCGACACCTTCACGGTCGGCGTCATGTCGATCGAGGATCCCGGGATCGACCCTTGGCACTGGTGGCGCACCAGCGAAGGCGCACGCACTGTCATTACCGAAGCAATCGGGTTCGTGTACGCCAGGTTCTTCTTCTCTCCTCAATGAAGGTCGGCTCCGACCTCCCCGGTTGCGGCCGGGCCGCCAGGGATGGCATTCCACCAGGAAGCATCAGCGTTCCAGTTGGCGTACTACAGGCGGCGCCCGACATGATACTTCGGCAGCCGTGCATCGATGATCAGCCCACACGGCTGGCGGGGCAGCGCTTTGCGCCGCTCGCACGGAAGAGCGGTACCATATCCGCCGCCTTCCGCGGCTTGGTAGCCTCCTTATGGCTTCACCCAGTGAACACACTTGCGCTGGGTGGAAAGTCCGTGCATCGGATTCGCTGAACCCGGCCAATGCAAGCTGACCAAGACCAGAAGTCTCGTCCGGTTCATCCACACGTCGACTCTCCGCAAGCGAGGGAGGGAGCCGCGAATGGCAAGCCCGCCTACGACGAGATACTCATATCATCGGCATTGATCGGCGGTTCGTCGGTCATTAGCACCGCGATTGGCATTATTCGAACGAAGGCATTGGCCCTCATGCTGGGGCCCGCCGGGTTCGGACTCATCGGCATATTCGGATCGATCGCAGACCTGGCGCGCAGTGTCGCCGAAATGGGCATCAACAATAGCGGTGTTCGCCAAATCGCCGCCGCGGTCGGCTCAGGGGATGAGGATCGAATCGCGAGAACAGTCACCGTGCTGCGACGGATCGCGGTCGTATTGGGCGCGATAGGAGCCCTTATCCTGCTTGTGTTTTGCAGGCAAGTATCTGCACTGACCTTCGGCAGCGAGCAACACTCGGGCGCCATTGCGCTGCTGTCCGCTGCCGTATTCTTCCGCCTGGTCGCAGACGGCCAAGGGGCGCTGCTGCAAGGCATGCGACGCATCACCGATCTTGCGAAAATCGGCGTGCTGGGCGCCCTCCTGGGCACCATCGTCAGCCTTCCCCTGGTGTATTTCCTTCGCGAAGATGGCATTGTGCCGTCCCTCGTTGGCATCGCCGCAATGTCGGTCGTCACCTCCTGGTGGTTCAGCCGCAAGGTGCAGATTCGGCCTACGACAATGACGGTCTCGCAGGTCAGACACGAGGCCCTGTCCCTTCTGAAGCTGGGCTTCGCCTTCATGGCAAACCTGCTGCTAACGATCGGGGCCGCCTATGCCGCCAGGATCATCGTGCTTCGAACCGTCGGGCTCGAGGCGGCCGGTTTGTATCAAGCGGCCTGGACGTTGGGGGGGCTGTATTGCGCCTACATCTATCAAGGGATCTTTGCCGATTTCTATCCCCGACTTGTCGGCGTCGCGACCGACAACGCGAAATGCAACCGCCTGGTGAACGAACAGACGCATGTCACGCTGCTGCTGGCGGGACCGGGAGTCATCGCGACGATCGCATTTGCGCCGCTGGTGGTCGCGCTGTTCTACAGCTCCGATTTCAATGGGGCGGTGGGCGCATTGCGGTGGATATGTCTTGGCGCGTCCTTGCGTGTAGTCAGCCAGCCCATGGGATTCATCATCGTGGCAAAGAGCAAGCAATTTCTCTTCTTCGGAACTGAACTTGCCTGGGCAATCGTCAATGTGGGCCTTTCGTGGCAGTTCGTGAAATTGTATGGATTGGACGGTGCAGGCATCGCATTCTTTGGGTCCTATGTCTTCTACACGCTAATGATGTATCCGATCGCACGCGGGCTCAGCAATTTTCGCTGGTCGGGTGAGAACAAGAAGACGGGCCTGATATTCCTGTGTTCCATTGCGATCGTGTTCTGTAGCGACTACCTCTTGCCACCAATGGCGGCTTCGGTGCTCGGTGTGCTGGTGGCAATCCTGAGCGGAATATATTCAATCCGGGTCCTGCTCAACAATGTTTCCACGGACCGGATTCCTCATTCGATGAAGCGTCTATTGATCCGGCTCCGCTTGATGCGCCCGGGACCCCCATGATCCGCCCCGAGCCTCCCTTGTCGCGCGCCATGTCCGCAGGCGGCGGGTGCCCCCCGCACGCGCTCCACGGGAGAGCATTGCAATGAGGATTCTGAGCGTTGTGGGGGCCAGGCCGAATTTCATGAAAGCGGCGCCGCTTATCAAGGAGATTGGCAAGGCGGCCGGGAACGGTTTGGAACACAAATTGCTTCATACGGGCCAGCATTACGATGATTCGATGTCCGACGTGTTTTTCCGGGAATTGGGAATTCCCGCCCCCGATTTCAACTTGCAAGTCGGGTCCGGGACCCACGCCCAGCAAACCGCAAGAATCATGTTGGCCTTCGAGCCGATCTGCGCGCAAGAGAAGCCGGATTGGGTGGTCGTCGTCGGCGACGTCAATTCGACATTGGCCTGCACGCTCGTCGCGGCGAAGCTCGGAATCAAGGTCGCCCATGTCGAGGCCGGCCTCAGGAGCTTCGATCGCACGATGCCCGAGGAAATCAACAGGGTGATTACCGACGCAATCGCGGATCTTCTGCTCACGCCATCGGCAGATGCCGATGCGAACCTGCATCGCGAGGGCGTAGCCGCGTCCAGGATCCGCTTGGTTGGCAACATCATGATCGATACGCTCGTGGCCAATTTGCCGAGAGCGCACAGCTCGGATGTGCTTGCGAGAATGGGCCTTGAGTCCAAATCCTATGCCTACGTGACCCTGCATCGTCCGTCGAACGTGGACGAGCCAGCAAACCTCGGTCGAATAATGGACGAACTGGGCCGCATGGCGGCGCGCGTGCCTATCGTCTTTCCAATCCACCCGCGCACGATGAACATGATCAAGGCGTCCGACATTTCCGCCTCCGGGAACGCAAACCTAAAATTGATCGACCCGATCGGCTACCTCGAGTCGCTGCTTCTCACCGAAAACGCGCGATTCGTGCTCACTGACTCGGGCGGGATACAGGAAGAGTCGACGTACCTGGGCACGCCCTGTCTGACGCTGCGGCCAAACACTGAACGACCCATCACCATTGAGCTGGGCACGAACAAGCTCACCCGCCTCGATACCTTGTCCTCCGATATCGAGGAAATACTTCAGGGGCGACGGCGGGCGGGCCAGATTCCCCCCTTCTGGGACGGCAGGACCGCAGAACGTGTGCTCGACGCGCTGCTGGGACGCGCATGAACATTTCTACAGTCAAATGGAACGCATCGCGTCGGGCCGGCTCAGCAACGCCGCCGGCACCGAGCATGACCGCACAACACGCGAGCGGCGAAATCATTCCGCAGGTCGAAAGGGGATAGGACGGTGGCAGCATTGGTCTCGATCTTGATACCGGCATTCAACGCAGAGCGTTGGATCGGTGCTGCCATCAAGTCAGCTACCGATCAGACCTGGGCGAATAAGGAAATCATCGTCATTGACGACGGGTCCTCGGACCGCACGCTCTCGATAGCAAGACGATTCGAGTCCAAATCCGTTCAAGTGATTTCGCAAGAGAATCGCGGAGCTAGCGCTGCTCGCAATGAAGCGCTCTCTCTGGCGCAGGGCGACTACATCCAGTACCTCGACGCCGACGATGTGTTGGCGCTCGACAAGATCGCCGAGCAGATGAAGCATGCGCAGCCAGGGCATTCAAGCTTGGAATTGCTGTCCGCGGCGTTTGGCGTATTCCACATCCGCACCGAACGAGCGATTTTCAAGCCGACCGCTATTTGGCACGATCTGACTCCGATCGAGTGGATATCGCGCAATTTCTCCGAGCACGCCTGGATGTTTCCCGGGGCGTGGCTCATCAGCCGCCGGATCTGCGAGAAAACTGGCCCCTGGGACGAAAGACTGTCCCTCAACGACGACGGTGAGTACATTTGTCGCGCGGTACTGGCGAGCGAGCGAGTGACCTTCATAAAATCCTCGATCTGCTTCTACCGCAATTCCGGATACACGCAGCTGAGCCGGGACACTTCTGAACGCGGATTGCAGTCCCTTCTGCTCTCGTTGAGACTGTGCATTGAGCACCTCCGGTCCTATGAGAACAGCGATAGAACCAGGCTGATGTGCCTGGCGCTATTGCAGATGTATCTGCCCTACTTCTATCCGGAACGGAAGGAGCAACTCAAGGAAATCGAGCTGCTTGCAAAGGACTTGGGAGGGCGTTTGGAGTCACCGAATCGAAATTGGAAGGTTCGCATCCTGGATGGTGTGCTGGGTGGCAGGCTCACCCGGAAGACGATGATTTCGCTGCACAAGATGAGCCTGGCAGTGGCCGTCAAGTGGGATGAGATCTGCGACAAGGGGAATTCCACCTCCATAACCGATACGATCTCCGCAGGACGTTGAATCGCGTGCGGAATGCCGCACTGCCTCACTTTCCCGGCTGCACATCGATGATTTGGGTTGACATAGACAACTCGCCGCACGTTCCTCTGTTTCGCCCTATCATCGCGGAGCTGCGCCGGCGCGGCGAGGAAGTCTTCATCACGTCACGGCTGCACGCGCAGACCGAGGAGTTGCTCGAACTCTGGAAAATTCCTCACGCCGTAGTCGGAGCGCACGGCGGAAAATCGCGTGCCCGCAAGATCGCCAATCTTCTCTGGCGCGCGCGTCTGCTTCGTAAAGCGGTCTCCGGGAAGGCGGTCACATTGGCGCTGTCCCATGGATCCCGCACGCAGCTTCTGGCTGCGGCGTCGATGGGGATACGCTCGCTCGTCATGGATGACTACGAGTATTCCGACCAGGTGCTTGCGCGATTCCTGGCCAGCGGAATGCTGGTTCCTCGGGCGATTCCCGAAGAACGCCTCGTCGCAGCCGGGATCCGGATGAATCGTCTCATGCGATATGACGGATTCAAGGAGCAGATCTATCTTCCGGACTTTGCGCCGGATCCGCATGTTCGCTCACGGCTGGGCATTTCGGACGAGACCATTCTGGTTACGATGCGCCCGCCCAGCATCGCGGCCAACTACCATGACCCGCGAAGCGAGGAACTCTTTGCGCGCTGCCTGGCGGCCTTTTGCTCCTCGCCCAAGGTGCTATGTCTGATCGTGAATCGAACCGTCGCCGAGCGGCGGCTGGTCCCTGACCACTTATTGAGTTCGGGCTCTGCCAGGATGCTTGAAACAGCGATCGACGGCCTTCAGCTTCTTTGGGCGTCAGACCTGGTCGTTGGTGGTGGCGGTACGATGAACCGGGAAGGCGCGTTGCTCGGCGTCCCGACGTACAGCGTCTTCAGCGGTCACCGGCCGGCAGTTGACGAGGAGCTTGTCCGCGCCGGGAAGTTGAAATATCTGGAAAGCGCGGAGGATATCGCAAGAATCCCTCTGGCATCACGCAATCGTTCGACGGAATACCTGCGTGTCGAGAACAACCTGGCCCGCACGATCACCGATACGATCCTTGCCTTCGACGCGAGGCAGTCGTGAGCGTCGCGCATATCGATCCTCTCTCAGATGCGCGATGGCTTGCCTTTCTCGAGCAGGCTCCCGGCGCGTCCATCTTCCACCATCCGGCATGGTTGAAGATTCTGGCGGATACCTACAATTTTTCGCCCGTATGCCTTGTGGCGACGGAAGCGCAGCAAATTGTCGGCCTGCTCCCGCTGATGGAAGTTCGAAGCTGGCTAACCGGAAAGCGGGGAGTCTGCCTCCCATTCTCCGATTCCTGCGGGCCGGTGGTCAGCTCCGATTCCGCGCTTGCCGCGATCCTGCAGACCTGCGAAACGCTAAGGCAGGAGCGCAGATGGAAATACGTTGAAATCAGAAATCTTGTTCTCGCCCAGGGTTTCAAGACCTCGGCACGCTACAAGAGTCATCGAACCGCGCTGTGTGCCGACCCGGAAGCCTTGTTCAAGACCTTGAATCAGCAGTCGAGACGCAAGGTGAGGAAAGCGGAGAAGGCTGGCGTCGTTGTGACACGAAGAGTCGACGAGGAGGCGCTTGCTGCCTTCATCCGCCTGAATGCGCAGACCAGGAAGAAACACGGCGTACCGCCGCAGCCCGACACTTTCTTCCTGAATATGTGGCGGGACATGCTCAGCAACGGACTGGGCTTCATAGGCACAGCGACGATCGACGACCGGATAGTCAGCACTGCGGTTTTCCTTCACTGGAAGGACAAGCTGGTCTACAAATACGGCGCGTCCGACGGAGCTGCCCTCGATGCGGCGGCAAACTACGCGGTAATGTGGAATGCGATGCAGTGGGGTTGCGAGCACGGATTTCTGGATTTCGACCTGGGACGGAGCGATCTCGCAGGCGAAGGGTTGCTGCAATTCAAGAGCGGTTGGGGTAGTCGCGAATCCGAGCTTTGCTATTTTCGGCAAGGTCCGCACATAAAGGATGAAACGGAGGGATCGACGAGCATGCTGGCTCGCTTGAAGCCCTTGGTTTCGAACACACCCTTGCCCATCCTGAAAATCGTGGGACGGAGTCTTTATGCGCATATCGGGTAATGCCGGCAGCGCAGGAGAATCGGAAATTCGATTCACGGGTAGCGCTTTGGGCACGCTCCTCAAGATCGCGCCGGAGTTCGAGCAACGACTTCATTGCGATGAGCCGATCGAGCGCTTTCTCTACGAACTTTATGTCGAGGACAAGGCCGCCTGGAAGCGGCGAGCCTACTACGCACTGAAGCCCCTGATCCCAAGGGCCGTCCAGCTCACGCTGAGACAACGTTATGTCGCTTCCCAACGAGCTCTGCCGTTCCCGGCATGGCCGATTGAAACCCGCATACACGATCTCGTCGTTGGGTCCCTGCGCAATGCATTTCAGTTGTCGGACTCCGCTCCACTCTTTGGGATCGCCCTCTGGCCCGCCGGAACCCGCTTCGCATTCTGTATTACCCACGATGTCGAGTGGGATGCCGGTCTGCGCCGTGCGCCAGAGCTGCTCGAGGTGGAGCAACGGGTCGGTGTGGTTTCAAGCTGGAATCTTGTGCCGGAGCGATATCCAATCGACTGGGGCATCGTAAGTGCGCTTCGCGAGGCCGGCTCGGAGATTGGCATTCACGGACTCAAGCACGATGGACGACTCTTTCAGTCGAAGACCATCTTTCGTTCACGCCTCAGGAAGATCGAAAAGTACGCAGACGAGTGGGGGGCAGTCGGCTTTCGTTCCCCCTCCTGCTTGCGGAACGCGGAGTGGATGAAAGAAATGCGATTTGAGTACGACTCGTCCTTCCCCGACACAGACCCCTACGAACCTCAGCCCGGCGGGTGTTGCTCCCCGTGGCCCTACTTCATCGGCAATATGGTCGAGTTGCCTCTGACCATGCCGCAGGATCACACACTATATGAAATTTTGCGGCATCAGGATATCGGCCTGTGGGATACGAAGGCCGATTGGCTCGAGAGCGTCGGGGGCGTAGTAGTGATAAACGTTCATCCGGATTACATTTCGACCGACAAGAGGCTCCAGCAGTATGAGGGCTTTCTTCAACGCATGAAGCAACGCGCGGGAATGTGGCACGCGTTGCCCAAGGAGATAGCGCGGTGGTGGCGCGATCGCGACGCTTCGGCGCTGGTGGTCCGCGACGGAAATCTGGCGGTCGACGGCCCCGCCGCCGGCCGGGCCACCGTTACGCGAATCGCCACTGACTTGAATGGAAGCCTCACTTTCCCAGCCGCGCACTGATGCCTAGACAAGGGGCTGTTCCGAAAGGCAGCGACGCCGGGCACTCAATATGTGTCTGCATCTGCACGCACAAGAGGCCGGAACTCCTCGAGAGGTTGCTTCTGGAGCTTCCGAGCCAGCGCTCAGGGGACCTCTTGCCGATATCGATTGTCATTGTCGACAACGACCGATTCGAATCCGCGCGCCAGACGGCGGAATCGTTCATTCGGCAAGCCCTATTGCCTGCGAGCTACCACGTGGAACCCGAGCAGAACATTTCCCTCGCGAGAAACAAGGCGGTGCGCAACGCACGTGCCGATTTCCTGGCGTTCATTGACGACGACGAACTGCCCGGCGACGGCTGGTTGGAGACGCTCTATCAGAATATCGGCCGCTACAATTGTGACGGGGTGTTGGGTCCGGTGCTGCCCCACTTCGAGACACCTCCCCCGAGCTGGGTGTTGAAAGGGCATTTTTTCGAGCGACCCGCCCATGAATCGGGCCACGTCCTGGATTGGCAGAACACCAGGACGGGCAACGCACTTCTGCGTCGATCTCTATTCGAGAACGGTGAGATGTGGTTTGATCCGGCCTATGGAAGCGGCGGGGAGGATCGGGATTTTTTCCGCAGAAAGATCGCGGAAGGCCACGTCTTCGTATGGAGCAACGAGGCGCCCGTATTCGAGACCGTGCCGCCGGCGCGTTGGCGGAAGAGGACGCTAATCAGGAGAGCGCTGCTCCGGGGCAAAATGGCATTCGTCTCGGAACGCTCAAGGCCGCTGAGCGTCCTTAAATCCGCGATCGCGATTGTCATATATACCATTAGCCTGCCGCTGTGCATCCTTGGTGGTTACCACGTCTTCATGAAATATCTGATCAAGGACTGCGATCACATCGGGAAAGTCGCTGCCTATCTGGGCATTACCCTTGTCAATGAGAAATACGTGGAAGGCTAGCCAGGAAATGGCCGCAGCAGAATCGGTAGTTGGCGAAATAGCCGGAGCGGACGGGGGCGCCAACATCGTCAATTCCGGGGACCTGATTCTCGTGACCGGCGCCAACGGATTCATCGGCTCACGGGTCGTCCGAACACTTCTGGACTACGGATTCGACAAAATACGCTGCTTCGTAAGGCCGACAGGCGGTTCCAGCGCAATCGATGCCATCGCCGGCGAGCATGGCTCCTCGCGCATCCAGTTGGTCAAAGGCAATCTGCTATCACGCGAGGACTGCAGGATTGCTGCCGCGGGAGTATCGGTCGTCTATCACCTTGCCGCCGGCACCGACAAGACCTTTCCCGGATGCGTGTTGAACTCCGTCGTAACCACGAGGAATCTCCTCGATGCCGTGGTCGCAACCGGGGTCCTGAAGCGCTTCGTCAACATAAGTTCGCTGTCGGTCTATTCGAACGCTCGCATCAAACGAGGCGGCGTGCTGGATGAATCATGTCCCGTCGACGACGAGATCGTCGAACGTCATGATCCATACGCCTATGCGAAGGCCAAGCAGGACGAACTCGTGTTGGCCTACGCGAACAGCAACGGGCTTCCTTACGTTATCGTGCGGCCCGGAGTGACCTTTGGCCCGGGCAAGGCAAACATTCCGGGGAGAGTCGGCAACAATTCATTCGGCGTCTTCCTGCATCTTGGCCTGGGCAATCAAATGCCCCTCACTTACGTGGACAATTGCGCCGAGGCGATCGTCCTGGCCGGTTTGCGTCGAGATATCAACGGGGAAGTATTCAACATTGTCGATGGCAACCTGCCGACGAGTCGGCAATTCCTTGCGGCTTACAAAGGGCGGGTCCGGCGTTTTGCGTCGATTCCGGTGCCCTACCCCGTCTTTTACGCACTCAGTTGGGTCTGGGAGCGATATTCGAAATGGTCCGAAGGACAGTTGCCTCCTGTGTTCAATCGCAGAGCCTGCGCGATCTATTACAAGGGCAACGTCTATGCAAATGCCAAGGCCAGGGAGCGCATGGGGTGGCAACCGAAAGTGGGCATGGCCGACGCGCTTGATGCCTATTTCAAGTATGCGCGCATGAGGCTGTCGGCGCCATGATCGATGTGGGCATCATCGGTTGCGGCAGAGTTGCCGACCAGCACGCGGTTCAAATTGCCAGGATCAAGGGCGCCAGGCTTGCCGCCGTGTGCGATAGCGAGCCTCTGATGGCCCGGCAACTGGCCGAAAGATACCACTTGAAGGATCATTTCACGGATCCTCAAGCGATGCTGGCCGCCGTCGGGCCGGGTGTCGTTCACATTACAACTCCCCCGCAAAGCCATTTCGCATTGGCCAAACTCTGCCTCTCCGCGGGAAGCAACGTCTACATCGAGAAGCCCTTTACCCTGACCACCGATGAGGCCCGGGAGCTGATAGACCTCGCAATCAGTAAGGGATTGAAGATCACGGCCGGCCACAATGCTCAATTCACCCACGCCATGATTCGCATGCGGCAATTGGTCAAGGACGGATATCTCGGCGGCAAGCCGGTGCACGTGGAGTGCGTGTATTGCTACACCTTTGGAGATGAGAGCTACGCAAAAGCGATGCTTGGAGACCGCGATCATTGGACACGAAGCCTTCCCGGGTCGTTGCTGCAGAACATCATCAGCCACGGCATCAGCAAGATTGCGGAATTCCTCGATTGCGACGAGCCACTGGTCATCGCTCAGGGGTTTACCAGTCCGTTCTTGAAGTCCATCGGACAGGATGACATCATCGATGAAGTGAGGGTAATAATACGGGGCGACAACTCTCCGACGGCCTACTTCACGTTTTCCTCGCAAATCGCCCCGCCCCCGCACCAACTTCGAATTTATGGGCCGAAAGGCTCGTTGATCGTGGACGACGATCACCAGGTCGTCATCAAGATCGGCAATCGCGATTACAAGAGCTATCTCCGGTATTTTTTCCCGCCGCTCGGATACGCGGGGCAATACTTCAAGGCCGGACTTGCCAATATGCGCGATTTCGTCCGGGGAACGTTTCACCTTCCGTTTGACTCGGGATTGAAGACGTTGATCGAGGCGTTTTATGCCGCGGTTGCCAATGGATCGCCCGTGCCCATTTCCTACCGGGAGATCATTTTGACCTCCAAGATCATGGATGACATCTTCGAGCAGGTTCGGAATCAGAAGATGCCCGCCGACGCATCGCCCCCCTGAAGCCGGGGCGCTGGTCGAACTTCCGGACGACGACGATTGACCGAAAACTTGTCACCTGCTCAATCTGCCAAGTCGGTTGCAGTCAAACTTCTGGACCACTGTCGCGCAAACGACTGGGCCGGATACGACCCCTACGACGCACTGAACAGTCGACTCCTCCAGCAAATCCCGCTTCTGGACTTCAGGCTGTCCCGGCTTGCATTGACTCAAATACTCAAGCGACTGCCGTTCAACCCGCGCCCGTTGCTGCTCGTTCCGAAGACGCAAAATCCTAAGGGATTGGCGCTCTTCCTGTCGGCGTCCACCGCGATGCCGCGGGACATTCTGTCGGATGACGGAGAAGGCCTTCGACGCACCCTTATGGAGAGACTGATTGCGCTCCGCTCGGCGAGCAGTGCTCAATGGTGCTGGGGCTACAGCTTTTCATGGCAGACGAGGACCGTGCTGGTTCCCCGGGGAGAGGCCAATCTAGTCTGTACGGTATTCGTGGCAACCGCGCTGTTGGACGCATACGAGAAAACCGGCCGTTCGGAGTATCTCGATATGGCCACCAGTGCCGCGACCTACCTCCTCACCGAACTGTTCTGGGAGGAAGGGGAGGCCGCAGGCTTTGCCTATCCGCTGCCGTCGTCGCGCGCAAGGGTTCATAACGCAAACTTCCTTGGCGCCGCACTGCTATGCCGCGTCTATCATCATTCCCGCGAACAGAGATTCCTGGATGCGGCCATGACCGTCGTACGGTATTCGGCAAGGAAGCAGGCAAACGATGGCTCATGGGAATACGGTGAGCTTTCTACGCAGCGATGGATCGACAACTTCCATACCGGCTATAACTTGTGTGCGTTGCGCGAAATCGGTGTGTACGCGGAGACCTCGGAGTTCGAGGAACGCGTTCGTCGGGGGTTTCAGTTCTATCGATCGAACTTCTTCAGGCAGGATGGCGCACCAAAATATTTTCACGATCGCAGCTATCCGATCGACATCCATAGTGTTGCGCAAAGCATCCTAACGCTCGTGAAGTTGAGAGACATCGACGCAAACTGCGATGCGATGGCGCGTTCCGTCTTCGAGTGGGCACTTGCTCATATGTGGGATGATCGAGGGTTCTTCTACTATCGCGCCTTCCCGTTTTTCCGGATCAAGATCGATTACATGCGGTGGTCCCAGGCATGGATGTTACTGGCACTCACGCGATTGATCGAAAGCTCGGAGCGCCGGATGATTGGCGGCAATGTCGGCGAGCCATGACGGGCAACTACCAACTTGGTCCTTCTCTTGACGACCAGGCCTCCTCCGACGAGCGCGGCGCCGGAAAGCCGTCGGCAGCCGACTCGCTTCGCTATGTGCTCATTACGCCCGCACGCAATGAAGCAATGTTCCTTGGAAGGACGATAGAGTCCGTCATCGGTCAAACGCGCCGACCGGCGAAGTGGGTCATAGTCAGCGACGGTTCGACCGATGGCACGGACGATCTCGTTCAACAGCATGCCGGCAAGCACGATTGGATTGAACTCGTCCGGATGCCCGCGCGGGAGGAACGTCACTTTGCCGGAAAGGTTCACGCATTCAACGCTGGATATGCTCGACTTGCCGATGAGAGTTACGACATCGTTGGAAGCCTCGACGCCGACATTTCGTTCGACGAGGAGTACATGGCGTTTCTCCTCGAGAAATTCAGCGTCAATCCGAACCTGGGCATCGCCGGAACGCCCTTCCGGGAAGGTGGGGAGAGCTACGACTTTCGCTTCTCCGCAACCGAACACGTGTCGGGAGCGTGCCAGCTATTCCGACGCAAGTGCTTCGAGGAGATCGGAGGATATGTGCCGGTGAAGGGCGGGGGAATCGACCTTATTGCGGTTCTCACCGCGCGGATGAAAGGCTGGGAGACCCGGACCTTTGTCGAGAAGCACACGCTTCATCATCGGCCAGAAGGTGCCGCGGCAGGGAGCGTGATCCGGGCCCGCTTCAGAGACGGCCAGAAGGACTACGTACTGGGCGCGCATCCGCTTTGGGAGGTGTTTCGATCCATCTATCAAACAAGCCGCAAACCCCTGCTGATTCGAGGCCTGGCCATTCTTTGCGGCTATTTGTGGAACTGGGCCCGGCATGCCGATCGCAGCGTCTCCGCGGAACTGATGGAATTTCGAAGACGCGATCAGATGCGACGGCTAAAGGAATTCTTCTTGAAATTCACGCGTCCAAGGCATGGGAACTCCTGCTAGACGCATGCGGCCAATTATGTCGTTGGCATATTAATTCCATTTTGCACGATGAACGGTACCTCAATGGACTTGGCCAGATCATGCTCCTTGATTCAAAAAACATTGTTAATAATTAGGTAGTTATAATTTCACTGAGAAAGCCCTGAACTGACATTGTCACCTCAGACGAGGGACTGCGTTGTATGCCAATGTACTATCGTGTATCTTTAGATTGCCGGGTTTCCCGGTTAAGGGGTCTAGAGTGCGTCCGAGTTCACACAATGTCGCGGCCGCTCATGACGATGTTGCCCTTGGTTCAAGGTGGCCCATTCCCATTCAGGCGCCACCCTCCGGGGTTAGCAGCGAAACCCGGATAGCGCCGCACGGGTCTTGACGCCTTGATGGCGCGTATGGCCCCTTGTACCGACATGATGACTTGCGAACGAGGCCCAAGATGAGTACCTACCATCCCGCGATGCGGCAAAGGCGCCTGCCTGCAGCGTGCTTCCTGTTGCAGGTTCTGTTTTTCCTGACCGCCCCAGCGCACGGTGCGGTTCGTGTCGTCGGCCCCTCCGACTGCTCAGCGAATACGATCAACACGGCGATCACATCGGCGGTTGATGGAGACACGATATCGGTCACGTGTACTGGGGCGGTGACGTGGACCTCGACCGTCAGCATCCCGAATACAAAGGGGCTCCATTTGCTGGGGCCAGGGACCAACACTCCAAAGTCATCCGCGTCCTTTCCGCTGGTCGTAGTCAGCACCGCGAATCCGGCGATTAGCATCGTGGCCGAAAATGGCCGGGCATTCTCGAGAATTTCCGGATTCAAGTTTCAGACGGCTGTTGCCGGTCAGTTCATAAAGATAACCGGAAGGGGAACGGGGTCAGATGGCTTCGGGGGCCTACCGGGTCGACAACAATTACTTCGACCATACCAACGGAAATCAGATCATTTTCCACGACGGCAGCGCCGGAGAATTGACGGGATTGATTGACAACAACACGTTTCTAGACGTTGGAGTTAACCAATCGGTCTACGTGATCATGGTGAGGGAGTCTTACAAGGGCGGAACTGCGTCCTGCTACGGATGGGATGCCTGGCAGCGACCATTTACGTATGGCAGCGCCAATTTCCTGTTCGTGGAAGACAACCTCTTTTCGCGGCCCTCGACGGAAGGTCGGCACGACGTGTCGAGCGATGGAGCGGGTGGAAAGTACGTCGTCCGTTACAACGTCTTCAGCCGCACCTTCAACTCCGGCTATCAACTGGATTACATCGACGCCCACGGAGATGGCACTCCTGGCCTTGGCACCGGGGCGCGAGGTGGCGAGTTCTACGGAAATACATTCCAAGGATCATCGAGCGCCGTAGGACGGAATTTCAGCATACGCGGGGGGCAATTCCTGATATACGACAACACGTTCACCCAGGGGACGCCGATCGCGTTCACAGAGTATCGGGCGTCTACGCTCGATTGTCACCAGATGCAGACGCCAAGCGCCTGCAACGCAGGCGTCCCTCAATGTGCGACGCCTTCAAATTTCTCCTCCTGGTATCCGCTTCCCGGGCAAATTCGCCAGACGTACATTTGGAACAACAAGCTGAATGGAACTCTCGCAAGCCCCATCGTGAACTCAGAAAATTATGTCTCCACCTATGTGCAAAGCAACCGCGACTTCTTTGTTTCATCAAGCAAGCCGGCGGCACTCGCCAGCTATGTGCCCTTTGCGTATCCCCACCCGCTGAGGATAAATCTGCGCATTCCTTAACAAACGCGTCCTCGCCTCTCGCCGATTCGGGACAACCGATCAGAACTGAAAGTAGATGAAAGGAGCGGAGTCGGTTGCGCCAAGGGTGACGATGCACATGATCAAGCCGGCGAAGCAGAGGACGCGCCGGAATGCTCCGCTGCGGAATTTCCTGCGCCCAATTGCGGTCCTTTTGCACGAACAAATGTGTGGCACGACCACCGCCAGCCAGTGCGGGGACTATGTAGGGCGACAACAGTCGCGTGCCATCTGGCTCCCACGCAATCATCCGGTCCATGTAGACCCAGGCGCTGGCCCAGGACTGGGCCCTGAAGAAGACCCAGCCGACGAGCACCAGCCCAAGTGTCAGCAGCCGCGAGATAACGTTCCAGGCAATCGCGAAAGGCACGGCGATCGTTCGCACGCTCCAAGCGGGTCCCAGCCTTCCAGGCCCGGTGAATCGCGAAGGCCGACTCCATGCAGCCCTCCCCAGAATACGAAATTCCAGCTGGCTCCATGCCAAAGGCCACAGAGCAACATGGTGACCATAAGATTCACGTAGGTGCGCTCCGCGCCCTTCCGGTTTCCGCCCAGGGGAAATAGAGATAGTCACGGAACCACGACGAGAGGGAGATGTGCCACCGCCGCCAGAACTCCGTGATGCTCACGGAGCTGTAGGGCATCTGGAAATTCTCCATGAACCGGAAGCCCATCATTCGCGCGCAACCAATCGCCATGTCCGAGTATCCCGAAAAGTCGCAATAGATCTGAATGGCGTAGCCAAGCACCCCCTGCAGCAGCGTGAACCCGTCATAGTTGCCTGGATTGGCGAAAATCAGATCGACGTTCGGTGCAATCTGATCCGAAATGACGAGTTTTTTGACGGCACCCAAGGCGAATTGTGCCAGGCCAGATTCGAACTCGGACAGCATTGGCCCGCACTCTTCGCGCGAATTGCGGCAGCAAATCTGCAGCGCGATTGATGGGGCCGGCCAACAACTGCGGGAAGAACGCGACGAACAACAGAAAGTCGCGTGGGCTGTGCGAGGGCGGGATATTGCGACGATACGTCTCGATCGTGTACGTCATGCTTTGAAACGTGAAGAACGAGATTCCGACAGGCAGCAGAATGTCGTAGTGCAGCCGCTGTATATGAAATCCGAGCGCCGCCGCGGCCCATCCAATGTTTTCGAGGAGAAAGTTCGTGTATTTGAAGAAGCCCAGCACGCCCAGGTTCGCGACGATACTGACGATCAGCAGGAGTTTGCGTCTTCGCTGAAATTCTCGATTCGTCCGAGGCCGGCGCCAACGAAGTAGTCGACTAGCGAGGTAAAAAGGATCAGGAATGCGAACGGGAATGCTCCAGCTCATATAGAACACGTAGCTGGCCGCAAGCAGAAACCACTTTTCCGCAGCTGAAATTGCGCAGAAAGCCGCGGACTGCGAGAACCGCGACAAAGAAGAACGCAAACTCGAAGCTGGTAAAGATCATCGCCGGTTCACGCCCGACTTTCAGCTGCTCCACAAGGGCGGCGGTCGCAATTTCCTGTCCGAATCTATTGAGGTGGACAAGATCGGAGAACATGGCGTCGCTGTCGAGCCCGGCGAGCATGGTCAAGCCGAATTAGCGGAATGCGCGGATCGATGTTTCTGAAGTTGTGCCAGAGCGCCCTTCGAATTCCGCGGCAACCCGCGGCGACAGAAACTCTCTTCGATATGTAGGGGATACCGGCATCACAATAATCGTGGTGTCGCCTTGCTGCTCAGCTCGCTCCAGCAACCGCAGCAGCGCCATCTCTTTGGGGCCAGTTGAACCAGTGCTTGCCCTGAAATCCGGCGCGCATCAGTGCAAGTCGCCGTTGCAGACCGCGCGGAAGGCCAATCACTCAGCCTCTGCGCAGTTTCCGATGCGTCGGCGGATCCAAACTTGGGCCCCTCCTCCGCCTCCCCTCCGGGCTGCCCGATTCGCGAGCCCATAAAGACTCGCCCTGAATCCAACCATGCACCCCGTCGGATCTTCCTGCGGTGGGAAAAAGCTTCTCGAACCAGCATTTGTGGATATTGACTGATGATCCTCTTGCAAAGCTGCCGTCCGGTCCACAATACTGCAGATCGCGGATTGCGCCGCGCGAAGGGCACGATGTCGGCGCGGAAATCGCATAGCCAGAATTCGTTCAGATCGTAGGGGGAAACAACGACGATCGCCCGATCGACCTGCGGCGAGCGATCGTGCTGAGCTTCCCACTCTGTTGGAGAGGAGCCGGCCGTAGCCCAGGTCTCGATAGAGCCCCCCGAGAACCTGCGATATTCGACTCCAAGTTATTCCATCATAGGCGAGCGAGGAACCATGAAGGATCGTTAGCGCCGGTACTGCCTGATCCTGTGTTCCAAAACGCTGATAATCGCTGTATCCGGACCTGATCTTCAGCCAATGCATTGCCGAATGACTCGCCACAGACCCAATGAAGGTCGCGACAAGAACAATTCCCGCCAGCTTCAGCCACGCATTCATTGCTTGGACACCCGGGAGAAATGCATGGAATATTCCAATAACCTATTCACAGATCATCGCCGAATTGACAAGGTCCGGAGTTTCCGACCGACTACTCTCAGTAAGGTGTCCGAGTCCTCAGAATTATCGAGCTGCGCCCTTCAGGAATCGAATGGCATCATAGTTCCCGCAGGCCCTTGCCCGGAAAACCCATTCGGAAAGGGACGCCGGCGTAAGCTCTCTGTGTAGAAGAAACGAATTTGTGCTCTCGGTATTGAGACCAGAAATTGTGCTCACGGCTCCGATATATCCACAGTCCTTCAGAATTTCTACGAGGTCGATCGCAGGATTCCGATATGCGCCAAACGGATAGGCAAAATACTCGATTCTGGTACCAGTGACGTTCTCAAGGCGCCGTTTGTCCTCGGCGACCTCATAGATAAGTCGTTTCCTGTCGTGCTGCTCGGCCAAGTTGCAGTGACTTACCGTATGCCCGCCTATCGTGAACCCGTCCGCTACCAATCTTTGAACATCATCCGCGCTTAGTCCCTCAATACCGGAATCCTGCTCCGGCGACAGAAGCAGGTTTGTACGCATGAACGTTGCCTGTTCCGCTCTTGACAGACCCACAAATCCGGAAGCCAGAAAGAACGTCGCAGGCAAGCTGAGCCGCTTGAGGATCGGCGCAGCGATAGTGGTCCAACTCTTGTATCCATCGTCGAATGTCAGCACGACATTGATCCGGTCCATTGCAAGGTTTCCTGAAAAATAGTCGACAAGACCGACCACGTTGGCATTCTCTCGGAGGAATGCCAGATTTGCGGTGAACCGGCCGGACGCTTGTCGAGGGACATCGTGAAAGGTCACTATTACCGTAACGGGCTTCTTCCGAAGACGGAAGAGTAGGTTTCTAATCTTGGAATACCCAAGGAAGTAGAAGAACAAGACCCCGATGTCCTGCCGTCGTATCAGCATGCAACCCTTCTCAATCCTGACCTGAATGCCGGAACGAACGATGTCGCAACAAACGCCTTGAGTCGAATCCGGCACCCCTCAAATGAGATTCGACGTGCCGACGGGACTCCGTTCATAGCGGACTTCGTCGTACCATTGATTTTCGAACCTCGGTTTGCGTCGTTGCCCGGATTAACCCTTCGCACGACGATCCCGCGCGGTCTCTGCGGTTGTGGCCGAATCGCGGACTCCGTCCGCGGAGCATCCATGCCAATCAGAAGAAAGACGAACCACAAATAGTCCTGAGGTCTGGCGAAGGAACTCTCGGTAGTGTTGCAAATGATGACGACCGCAAAGATCGCCATGCATAGTGACCCGTAACTTCCGTCGGACATGATCAGTTTCTTGATTGCGCCGAACGCCGAGAAAATGGCCAACAGCAGCAATGCCTCCGCGACCAGTCCGCCATCCAGAAAGATCTCAATATAGCCATTGTGTCCAATGTGGAATGTCAGATCCAGCAGATTCCGGATCAGGTTGGCTCTGTCTTCAATCCAGAATCCTCCATAGCCGTAACCAAGAAGCGGCCTCTGCCGGCCGAGATCCATGAGAATTCCCCAGAGCGGCGCCCTTCCCGTGAACGACATATCGCGCCCGAGTAGTCCCACAACCGTGGCCAGAAAATCGGTCGCAAGATCGAGCAGGAAAATGATGGCCATCAAGAGCAAGGCCACCGTCCCGAGGTACCTGATATGGTTGCGCATGAACTTGGTTCGAAACAGCAATAGTGCGGCGGTCCCGACAAGCAGCGCGGCCAATGACGTCGAGCTTTGCGATGAAATCAGGAGCGAAAGCGAAGTGACCAACAGAACAGTATCGATGAGGAGTTTGGTCCTCGCTTCGCCAGATTTTGTCTCATCGTTTCTGGAAATGATGCTCCATACCAAGAACAATGCGCTCACGCATGACAGGTGGCCTAGTGTGTTCTTTTCGAGCGTGACGCCGGCAAGTAGCTTTTCCCCGTACTCTGTATATAGGACTCCGAGCGCGGGAAAATACTTGATGTAAAGAAGGGAAAGCGGGATTAGCAGGTAAGCGCACCTTCTAATTGCCGTCTTTACCGCGTCAACAGGATGGGCTTCGGTCAGAATTGCGACCACCATAAGCAGCCCAACCGCGAGTCGGGCCCATCTCCTCAGGGACACCAGCGGAATGTCCGACCAAAGTGTGCTGATTCCAAGATAGAGGAAGAACAGCACTATTGCCTTGTTGGCGCCGAGCACACGCATCGCAGCGTGGCGTCGCCTGGCAAGTATGACCAGCGCTGCTGCCCCAAGCGCCGTGAGGAAACCCTGATCCAGCAAACTGCCACCACTTAGCGTGGACCTTATGTAGTCTCCTTCTGGAGGCTCGATATTCAACCATTGTGTGAGAGACCGGGACGCACAGATGACCATCCAGATTTGAGGCACCCATATCGCGGCGCTCGTGCTTGCCTTGAGCTTATGGTCTGCCCTAAATGCAGCGAACACAAACAGTAGCGTGATTGACAGCGCGAGATACGGCGGCATGGGTCCATTCCAAATGGGGGCTTCCGGCCGACAGTGCCTTGTGTGAAGGAAAATAGCATGTCGCGCCGCGTTTCGAAATGGTATTGCGCACGCGGATCCCCCGACCAGTGGCCGGACATGCCGCTTCGGACACCGCCGGCGACCCCAGACAGCGCGCAACTTCGTGAGCCGCCGCAGGCGTAATCCTTATACAATTACTCCCATGCTGCCAATAACGCGTTCGCTTTCCGTAATTCACACCATGCCCATATCCGACAGCGTCAAACTAGGCCGCGACGTCAACATCTTCCATCCCGCGCTGGTCAACCTCTACGGATGCACGATCGGCGACGAGACCAAGATCGGCGCCTTTGTCGAGATCCAGAAGAACGCGATCGTCGGTGCGCGATGCAAGATCTCGTCGCATTCATTCGTCTGCGAAGGCGTTGTCATCGACGACGAGGTGTTCATCGGCCACGGCGTCATGTTCATCAATGATCGCTATCCTCGTGCAACCAATGCGGACGGCAGCCTGCAGGATGCGACGGACTGGAAAGTCGAAACGACCCGCGTGAAACGCCGCGCGTCCATCGGCTCCAACGCCACCATCGTTTCCGGAATAACCATAGGCGAAGGCGCGTTGATCGGCGCTGGAGCGGTAGTCAACAAAGATGTACCGGACTACGCGATCGTGGCCGGAGTTCCTGCGCGCGTCATCGGCGATACGCGCACGCGCCGATGAGATCATGGTTTTCAAGGGCGTTGATTTTCGGTACTCTCATACTTTTTTGCCTTCGCGTCCCGCGGCACGCCAAGTCAGCAGGCGAAATCGTTTGAGAGAAGCGGCATAGTGATCAACATCGGCATCATCGGCTACGGTTATTGGGGTCCCAATCTGCTGCGCAATTTCTCGGAGGTGCCGGGCGCTTCGGTTGCCGGCGTCGCCGATCTCGACCTTGCGAAGCTCGCCGTCGTCCAGAAGCGATACCCGGCGGTGAAGGTCACGTCCGACTTCCAGGAGCTGCTTGCCGACCCGGCGATCGACGCCATTGCGATAGCGACGCCTGTCAGCACGCACTTCGATTTGGGCATGGCGGCGCTGGAGGCCGGAAAGCACGTTTGGATCGAAAAGCCGCTGGCGGAGACGTCGCTCCAGGCGCGCAAGCTCATGGAGGATGCGCAGCGGCGCAAGCGCGTATTGTTCGTCGACCACACGTTCATCTATACCGGCGCGGTGCGAAAGCTGGGGGAAATCGTCAGGAACGGCGAACTCGGCCGTGTGTATTACTACGACTCGGTCCGCGTGAATCTCGGCCTGTTCCAGCGCGACGTCAACGTGATCTCCGACCTGGCCGTCCATGATTTCTCGATCCTGGATTATTTGCTCGGCGAGCATCCGGTTGCCGTCTCGGCAAGCGGCGCCAATCACTTCCCGGGCACTCCCGAAAACCTGGCCTACATCACGCTGTTCTACGAGTCGGGAACCATCGCCCACGCCAACGTGAGCTGGCTGGCTCCGGTCAAGGTTCGCCAGATCCTCATCGGCGGAAGCAGGAAGATGATCATCTACGACGATCTCGAGCCGAGCGAAAAGATCAAGATCTACGACAAGGGCGTCAGCTTCACCGACGACCCGAAGCAGATCCATGAAATGCGCGTCGGTTATCGCACCGGCGACATGCGGGCGCCCAAGCTCGACCTGGCCGAGGCCCTGCGCATCGGAGCCGAGCATTTCATCGACTGCATCGAGCACGACAAGGTGCCGGAAACCGGCGGCAGCCTGGGGGTGCGTGTCGTGGAACTGATCGAGGCCGCGACCAGTTCAATGCGCGCCAAGGGAGAAACCGTGTACCTGTCGCGTCAGGGGAAAGCATCGTGATTCCGTTCGTCGACCTCAAGGCGCAATACGCGTCGATCAAGGGAGAAGTCAACGCCGCGATCCAGGGCGTCCTCGAATCCGGCCAGTACGTTCTGGGAAGCGAAGTGGCCGCGTTCGAGGAGGAATTCGCCGCCTACAGTCAGGCCAAGCACGGGATCGGCGTCAACACCGGAACCAGCGCGTTGCACCTGGCGCTGCTTGCCGCAAACATCGGGCCGGGCGACGAGGTCATCACCGTGCCGTTCACGTTCGTGGCATCCGTGTCGGCGATCCACTACACAGGCGCCACACCCGTCCTCGTCGACATCGATCCGCGAACCTTCACGATCGATCCTGCCGCCATCGAGGCCGCGATCACCGAGCGGACGAAGGCGATTCTTCCCGTGCATCTTTACGGCCAGACCGCGGACATGGACCCGATTCTCGCCATTGCCGAACGCCATGGCCTTGTCGTGATCGAGGACGCGGCGCAGGCGCACGGCGCCGAATACAAGGGGCGGCGCGCGGGAAGCATGGGCGACTTGGGCTGCTTCAGCTTCTATCCGGGAAAGAACCTGGGCGCCTATGGAGAAGGCGGCATGGTGGTCACCAACAGCGCCGCCTACACGCGCACGATCCGCATGCTGCGCGATTGGGGCGCTGAGAAAAAGTACCAGCACGTACTCAAAGGATACAACTACCGTCTCGAGGGCCTTCAGGGCGCCGTGCTTCGCGTGAAACTGCGTCACCTCGAAGCCTGGACGGAAGCACGCCGCCGCGCTGCGGCGCGCTACGATCGATTGCTTGCCGGATCAGGGGTCCGAACTCCGGAAGCCATGGCTTATGCGCGCCACGTCTACCATGTCTACGCGATCCGAACCGGCCAGCGCCAGGCGTGGCAGGACGCGCTCAGCGCCCGGGGCATCCAGAGCGGCATCCACTATCCGATTCCGGTGCACCTGCTGCCGGCGTTCGCCGATCTGGGCTACAAGGCCGGGCAGTTTCCGCACTCCGAGCGGGCGGCGAACGAGGTGCTGTCGCTTCCGATGTTCGCCGAGCTCACCGAGGCGCAGAGCGAAGAGGTCTGCCGCGCCCTCAAGGATCTCGCGCACAGCGCATCAGTCGCCGGGAGTCAGGCGAGCACCGTGTAGAAACGCGGCCGCGGCACCGCTCATAACCGCCCGTTCACCTCGTCCAGCGCGAGGATGTGCTTGACGTCATAAATCACTGACACTGGCCGGCCGAGCGCGCGGATGCGTTGCGCTCCCATTTCGCGGAACTGCCGGTGCGCCACCGCAATCACCACGGCGTCGTAGGTGCCGCGTGCCGGCTCCGCTATAGGGCGCAACCCAAGCTCCAATTCCGCCTGGTCCGCTTCAACCCACGGGTCATAGACGTCCACGTGCGCCTTCGACTCCCGCAACTCGCGGACGATATCCACGACGCGAGTATTCCTGATGTCGGGACAGTCCTCCTTGAACGTGATTCCCATCACGAGGATGCGCGAGCCGACCACATGGATGTCGTGTTCGTGCATGACGCGGACGACCTGGCGGGCCACGTAGTCACCCATGCTGTCGTTGATGCGGCGCGCGACGAGCATGAGCTCGGGGTGGTAGCCGACAACCTGGGCCTTGTGCGTCATGTAATAGGGGTCGACACCGATGCAGTGGCCGCCGACCAGCCCGGGGCGAAACGGCAGGAAATTCCATTTCGTTCCCGCGGCCTCGAGGACCTCGAGCGTGTCGATGCCGAGCTTGTTGAAGATCTGGGCGAGCTCGTTGATCAGGGCGATGTTCACGTCGCGCTGCACGTTCTCGATGATCTTGCTGGCTTCGGCAACGCGGATGGAGCTCGCGGGGTGCGTGCCCGCCGTGATGATCGACCGGTAAAGTGCATCGACCCGCTTCGCGACTTCCGGCGTGGAGCCCGACGTCACCTTCTTGATCGTGCTCACCCTGCGCGTCGGATCGCCCGGGTTGATCCGCTCCGGACTGTAGCCGCAATGGAAATCGCGGTTGAACTGGAGGCCGGAGATTTTTTCCAGGATGGGCACGCAGAATTCTTCGGTGGTGCCCGGATACACGGTGGATTCGTAGATCACCAGGTCACCGGGCTTCAGCACCGAACCCAGGGCCTTGCTCGCCTCCCGCAGCGGCGTCAGGTCCGGCCGCTGCGCCTTGCCGACCGGGGTGGGCACCGTGACGATGTAGATATTGCAGCGGCGGATGCCTTCGAGTTCCGACGTGTAGCGAAGCCTGGTCGCGCTCCGCAATTCGGATTCGGAGGTCTCCAGCGTATGGTCACGGCACTGTCGCAGCTCCTCGACGCGCTCCGGACGAAGGTCGTAGCCGATCGTGTCGAATTGCTTTCCGAACTCGACCGCGAGGGGAAGTCCGACATAGCCCAAGCCCACGATGCCAATGACTGCATTTTCCATTAAGCATTCCCACCTAGATTTTCTGTTTGCGATTTGCGAATGGCTCCGGCGGTCCGGGCACAGCGCGGAAAGGCTAGTTCTTGCGCTTCAGAAGCCGCGCGATCCTCTCCCGGTGGAACCGAACGCCGTAGCGGTCCGCGGCCCAGGGCGGAAACACGACGTTCCAAGGCAGCGACGAGAGTTTACCGGCGTGAGAGCCTTCCGCAAGCAGCGTATGCAGAATGGATTTCGCGAGCATCGGGTGGTCGCGCATGAACGCACCTGCAACCCCCTCGCCTTCGACGAGACATTTATCGAGCATCGCCGTGATGATCCCGCGCTCCGGCATTCCGACGATGCGCTGGCCGGCGGCAAGATCGGGAACGATCGGAATCGCACAATCGGTAAACCGGCGCCGCACGAGATAGTCCAGCATGACGTAGACGGACGCCATCGCCAGTTCGTTATCGAGTTGCGCCCGCAGGCCCTGCCAATCCAGCGTCTGCCCGCAGGCCTTCAAAACGTATATCGCGTCGAGCAAAGGCATGACGAAGCTCGGATCGACGCCGCCCCGGGACAGATCCCGGATCCAGTAGGACGCGATGTAGGCAAGCTGGAGTTCGCTCGAGAGGCGGAAGACTTGCCGACCGTGGAAATTCGAGGCGACTGACTGCGCGGCGACGTGCGAAGGACCGAATATCTCGTTCGTTCGGAGGCGCGCGTCCGCGGGAAACAGCGCGGTGTGAACTTCGACCCAGACTCGCCGCTGCGGATCGAAGAGCGGCGCGCCGTGGGCGGCGGCTTCTTCCACTTCATAACCCGGTTTGCGCACATATCCCCGATGCAGCAACGC
Source organism: uncultured beta proteobacterium (assembly GCA_963828045.1). Taxonomy (GTDB): domain Bacteria; phylum Pseudomonadota; class Gammaproteobacteria; order Burkholderiales; family Casimicrobiaceae; genus VBCG01. The sequence goes on from CAWHCM010000002.1 coordinate 1,421,572, forward strand.
CGACTCCACCGTTCCGTAGTCTTGCTTGGGCACGAGGACGTCGATGTCGCCCATGGGCCTCAGGTGACCCTCCGGATAGTGCTGGTCGGCGATCGAAATGCCCTTGAGGAGGGTTGGCGTTACGCCGATCTCCCTGCAGGAGTCGATGATTTCGATCGTGGCGTCGCACAAATTGCCGTATCTGACGCGTGCGGTCAGGTCGGCGCTCTTCAGGTGGAGACGAATGTCTGCCGGGACCGCTTCCAGGTCGTGCTGCAGCGCGCTGAACATCAGCGGAGCAAGCCCGGCGTCGCTCACCTGGCGGAATTGATAGCCGCGCAGATCACGGAATTGCGGCACGCGCTCCTGTTGCGCGCCGTCGGATTGCCGGTTCGCCGCATACGCAAGCAGCGTTGGCAAAGGCCCCGCGAGCTCTCGCGCTGTCATCAGGTCTTCCCAGGAACTTGCCGCGCGCCGGCAAGGCATCGCCGTGCATAGCGCCCCATATGGCGCGAGATGCATTGAAAAATGGACATTGTCCGCAGAAACATTATACTGACGCAAATCCTCTTCAATAAATCAGTAACTTATCATTTTGAACACCACAATTTGATTACAGGGTCGTGACGGGGCCTATATGTTGTGGATTGCGAGAGGAGACGGCCAGGATCGCCCTGTCCCGTCGACAACTGCCAAGGCTTGTCGGTAGGGTATTAGTCAGCAGCCGGCGAGTGGATTCCTCGCCATGACTAGGGAGCGGACGTTCTGCATACTGGCCCCACCAGACACAAAGGGCGAGCACTTCCGGTTAATGAACTGAATTGGTGGCCATTCCACCCGCGCCATCTCACGCGTAATGACTCCAGCAAAGATGCGGGGGAGGGGTAAGACCGGAAATTGCGGCCTAGCCCGCCTGATCCCGGAGGGGGAAGGCCCTGAGCTTCAAGCGCAACTCGTTCCGGCACGCATTGTGCGGTGCAGTTGCGATAGCGGTACCTTTTGCTACGTCTTGACATCGGCATGAAAAGACTTGGATAGCGTCCGGCGTCATGGTCCGGTAGCCCTTCCAAGGCAAAGTCGGGGAACGAAATACGGCAAGCGAAAGACAGGCTGGTGAGGAGTTGACGGACGACACCCGCACCACGAAAGACACGCCGCTCTTATCTCACCCAAACACTTCGAGACCGATGCCGTGAGCCAAGACGAGTCCGCCGCCAAGCTCCCCGACGATCCGCCTTTCCGGACCGTGGAAGGGAGCAATGTGCGCACGATAATGCGGCGCGCTCCGCTTGCCGCGGCGCCGGCTCACAGATCCCGCGTAACCCCGTCCCTGCCCGCCGGTCCCGCAAACGACGCTCCGGGTCATGACGCCGTCGGCCACGAGCGCCCCGACGACAGCCTTCTCAGGGACCCCTTCCTCAAACAGTTGGAGCGCGAAAAGCGGCGCGTCGACCGTTCCAAGACGCATCTGTCGATGATCCTGTTTCGCTTCGACGGCAAGAAGGAGCAGGAGTCGCTGAATGTGCACCGGCTGTTCGCCTTGCTGCACAAGACGAGGCGAGAGACCGACATTCTCGGCCGCTTGAGCGACGACCTCATCGGCATACTCCTTCCGGACACGAACAAGCAGGGCGCAAAGGTGTTCATGGAAAAGATCGTCAGCCGGGCGAAGGACATGACGTTCTCGACGATCGTCGAAACGTACCCCGACCATCTTTTCGACAATCTGCTAAGCGGATCGGGGAGCCTGACGGACCACGCCGACCTGCTCTACGACGAGCGCTCGCTGATGGGCGGCGTCGAGCAATTCCTGAAGCGGACGTTCGACATCCTGATGACCGTCGTCCTGATCGTCGCGGCTTCGCCGCTGATGCTGATCACCGCGATTGCCATCGAACTGACCTCTCCGGGTCCGATCATCTTCAGGCAAACCCGCCTGGGCAGGGGCGGCGTCCCCTTCGAGTTCTACAAGTTCAGATCCATGTATTGCAATTCCGACGACCAGATCCACCGGGAATTCGTCAGCAGCCTGATCAAGGGCGAGCACGAGCTCGTCAATCAGCAGGACGCGGCCGACCCGCTGTTCAAGCTCAAGTCCGATCCGCGGATAACGTCGGTCGGAAAGATCATCCGCCAGACGAGCATCGACGAGCTCCCGCAACTCTTCAACGTCCTCAAGGGGGACATGAGCCTGGTCGGTCCGCGGCCGCCGCTTCCCTACGAGGCCATCGAATATCAGTCGTGGCACTTGCGACGGATACTGGAGATACGGCCCGGCATCACCGGTCTCTGGCAGGTCGAGGGACGGAGCAAGGTCTCGTTCGACGAGATGGTCCGAATGGACTTGCGATACATCAAGAATCGATCGCTCTACTACGACTTCCGGCTGCTGCTCAAGACGGTGAAAGTCGTGCTCCGGCAGGACGGCGCAAAGTAAGCGGCGGTCGCGCGCGCCCGGACATCACTGCGGCGCGCACATGGCCACGGCGTCCGGGCCATAACCCTCGGCAACCGAGCCCCTGGCCATCATTGCGGCCTTGATCGCCGCGACCGTCGTGAAGCGGTGATCCGAGTCCGCCCGGTTGTTCCACAGTCGGTAGACCTTGACCGTGCCCGCCGGACAGGCGCCCGTGGCATCGGGCAAACCGATATAGAACGCATCGGGCGACTCGTAGACGAAGCCGCTGTAATTCGGATCGACCTGCATCGAGTGCAGCACCTCGTCGCACTCCTCGCCGGACGCCGAAAAGAAATGCGAGTCGCCGCGCTCCGGCGGAATGTAGAACCGGCAGACGGGATTGGTTCCGGGCGAGGCGCTGTCGAATGCCTTGAACGACAGCCCGGTACGCACCCATCCCGGGTGAACGCCCCGGTCGAGATCGCTGATCTCCTGCGCGCTGATCGAGATGAAGTAATGATCGAGGCTGGCGTTGTAGAACTCGACGACCTTCACGCTGGGCACGACCGGAATCGCAGGTGATGTCGCAGGGGCGGTCGGCTGCGGAGTGGCGGGAGGCCCTGTGGGCAACGGCGGCGGCGGAGGCGGCGCGGGCGGCGGTGGAGGCGGGGGCGGCGGCGGAGGCGGCGCGGGCGGCGATGGAATCGTCGCGAAGACCTCGTTCGAATAGACGCTTTCGACCCGGGCGGCGTTGTACGCGGTGACGGCGAAATAATACGTCTGACCATCCGTCAGATTCGGCACCGCATACGAAGTGTGATTTCCGACATCTACCCTGGACGGGTACGTCCGCGAGGCCGGCCCGTAGTACATGTAGTACCCGACGACCGCGGTATCCGTGCTGGCGTCCCACGACAGGCTCACCTGTCCGGCCCACGCCGGCAAAGCGCCCGCCAGCGTAACGACAAGCGCAAAGGCCCTCTGCAACCGCCGGAGCGGCCCCTCGTGAATCGTTAGCGAAACCACCGAAGCAAATCCGGACATCGTGTCTCTCGGTCGGGCAAGGTCATTTTACGCGCGTGGTGTGCAGGTCGTGCGGATGCGAACCTCCGGCTAAGCCCCGTGGGGGCCTGGATATTGCTTGTCGGACAAGGAATCGCGGGCCATGAAGGCGGAAATGCGTCAGTGGTTTACGTCCTGGACACTACAAGAATAATACATTGTCATAACTATGCAAGTTGATTTAGGATGGGGTCGTCGATGCTCAAATTGCGCAGGAAACAAGGACCCGTACTGGTCCGGGAATTGGAATCCGATCTGTTGCTGCTGGACGCGGAGTCGGACCAGATTCACCAGCTCAACAGCACGGCGCGCTTCATATGGCAGCGCTGCGACGGCAAGCAATCGGCCGAGGAAATCGCCGACCTGCTCGCAAGCGAATTTGCCGTGGAGTTGCGCGTGGCCTTGAAGGACGTCATTGAGACGTTGGGAAAGCTGCAAACGCTGAACCTGCTGGTCGAAGGCTGAACGAGCAGGCTTGCGGCAAGCGAAGAGCAGTGCCGGAAGAAATCAGGAGATCAGTGCCATGAGCGAGAAACTGTCGAGCGAAAAAGCGGCCCGTCGCGAATTTGTCAGGAAGGCTACGTATCTCGCGCCGGTGATCCTGACCTTGAAGGCAGCGCCATCGTTCGCGAAAGCCGGATCGGACAAGAGTCAGTTGCCGCCCACTCCGACTCCGCGCACGAACACCGGCGGATAGAACCCGTCGCCATCCTCCGCGGTCGCCGTTGACAGGAGCGGCCGCGCTTCCGGACCGGGTCAATGCACCGCGTTGAAGGCACGCCGCCCAAGCAATCGCGATCGGTCTCCCTCCGCATCCTCGGCCTGCACATCAGGGTCGCCTGCCCTGACCCCGCGCTGCGGGAAATCGTGGTCGCCAATTTCGGGGCCATGGTGACGGCGGACGAAAGCTCGCCCACCGACCTCGAGTACCGCGTCTCCACCCACGAAACGCAGGCGCCCATCGCGCTGATTCGCGCCGGAGAGCCCGCGCTCGCCGCGGACACTCCCGGCGATTTCCTGTATCTGCTCGAGAAGGACATCACCGTGGAGCTGCAGAAGAGGCGCCCGGAGCTCTTCTTCCTGCATTCCGCCGCGGTCGACTGGAATGGTGAATGCTATTTGCTCGCCGCGGAATCGGGCAGCGGAAAGTCGACGACCACGTGGGGCCTGCTGCATCACGGATTCCGCTATCTCAGCGACGAACTGAGCCCGGTCGATCTCGATTCGATGACGGTCTTTCCCTATCCGCATGCACTCTGCCTGAAGCAATTGCCCGCTGCCGACTACAGGCTTCCGGACGCTGCGCTGCGGCTCGGGCGCACGATTCATGTCCCGGCGCAAGCGCTGCCGAGCGCGTTCGTGACCGGCCCACGCCCGCTTCGCGGCGTGCTGTTGGTCAGGCATTGTCCGAATCTGCGCCGACCGACCATGCATTCCATCAGTTCGGCGGAGGCCGGCGCGCGCTTGTACGTGGCCGCGCTGAATGCGCTGGCCCACGCGAACCGCGGGCTGGATGCGGCCATAAGCATTGCCGAACGCGTGCCGTGCTTTGCCGTCTCCACCGGCGATCTTGCACTGACGTGCGGACTGATCCGGTCGCGGATCGAACGCATGGCCGCCGAGGTTGTCGATGAAGAGCGTCGGCCGGGCTGATGCTGGTCCGCCGCCATTCGTGCGCAAAAGGGGTGTCCCCCGCCTGTGCCGTGCCGTCCATCTTCTTGAACCGCGGGTTCAAGATTGGCCGCCTGCCGGAACCATCAGGCGCTTCCGCGTAGGGGCGCACACCGGTTCACAAGAGGCAAAGGCGGCCTCGCTACGAGAGCATTGGTTCAAAGATTGACTGGACGACTCGAACACCGCAGGGGACATTGACAGCTAGCGTGGCAGGACAAAGGCGGCGATCCGGCCGCGCGAATTGCGTGCTCAAAGCAATTTTTCCTGACCCGCCATCGTCTGGTCGATGGCGGTTTGCATCGAAAGGATTCTACGCCGCGCGTCCTGACCGTCAACGGCGGCCGCAGGCGTGCGCGTTGCGGGAGCAGGCGCCGACGGCGCGCGACGCTCGCGCAGCAGCTCGTTGGCGAGGTTCAGCGCCGCCATCACGGCAATGCGGTCCGCGCCGCTGATCTTGCCGCCGTCGCGGATCTCGCGCATTCGCTTGTCGAGGAAGCCGACCGCCTCCAGCAGCTCCGAACGTTCGTGCTCCTTGCACGCGACCTTGTACTCGCGGCCGAGGATCTGGATGTCGAGCTGCACCGTGCGCTCCGCGGGAAGGGAGGACCGGGTCGTCATTCGGCCGGCATCCGGGCGATGAGCGCGTCGAGGCGCGCGCTGGCTTGCGTCACGCGTGCCGAGAGCTCGCGGTTGCGCTCGTGCGCGGCAGCCAGGTCGCGGCGCAGCGACTCGTTCGCGACGCGCAGCGCGCGCGTGTGCGCAAGCAGTGTCGTCAACTTGCGCTCCAACTCGGCCAAATCCTTGTCCATGGCGGAATAGTGGCGGCGCGCGCGGCGTCCGTCAACCTCGCGCGTCGGCGGGTTCTGTGCCGGTGCCAAGGCGCTCGTAGCGGACGTCCACGATGTCGAGCTCCTCGACGCCGCCGGGCGTGTTGAGCGTGACGGTATCTCCCTCGCGGGCCTTGAGCAGCGCCCGCGCCATCGGCGACACCCAGCTTATGTAGCCGCGCGCCGTATCGATCTCGTCGACGCCGACGATGCTCACCGTGCGCTGCTCGTTCTTCGCGTTGCGTACGGTGACCGTCGCGCCGAAGAACACGCGACCCTCGTCGTCCTCGTCGCGCCGGGACTGCGGGTCCACGATCTCGGCCGCGTCGAGGCGCCGGATGAGGAAGCGGATGCGCCGGTCGATCTCGCGCAGGCGCTTCTTGCCGTAGATGTAATCGCCGTTTTCCGAGCGATCGCCGTTGCCCGCGGCCCACGAGACCGTCGCCACCAGGTCCGGCCGCTCCTTGCCCACGAGGCGGTCGAGCTCGTCCTTCAGCCGCGCGAAGCCCGCGGGCGTCATGTAATTCTTGCTGCCGGCCGGAAGCGGTGACGCATTTTCGGGCGCGTCGCCGTCTTCGTCCTCGTCTTCGCTCTCGCGGGTGAACGCCTTGTTCATGGCAGACCGCTCCTTAAGGCGCGGGGAGACGATTATAGGCCGCCTATAATCGGGCGGTTGCCCGACCCCGACTTCCCCTTGCAGCGCTACCCTCATTGGCTCGTACTCGCCGCGCTCGCTGTCTGCGTGCTGGCGGCATTCGCGTTTGCGTTGATGGCCGGCAGCGTCGACGTGGGGATTGGCGCGGTCGCGCGCGCATTGTTCTCGCCGGTCGACGATGCAGCGGGCGCCGTCGTGCGCGAATTGCGTCTGCCGCGCGCGCTGGCGGCGTTCGCGGTCGGCGCGCTGCTGGCGCTCGCCGGCACGATCATGCAGGTGCTGCTGCGCAATCCGCTGGCCGACCCCTACATCCTCGGGCTCTCCGGCGGGGCGGCCGTCGGCGCGCTGGCCGCGCTGCTCGCGGGCACCGCGGCGCTGGTGACGCCCGGCGCATTGGCGGGCGCGCTGGTTTCGACGTTCGTCGTGTTCGGATCTGGCGCGAGGCTCGGGTGCGTGGGCGCCGACGCGATTGCTGCTGACCGGTGTCGTCGTCGCGGCCGGATGGGGCGCGCTCATCATGCTGATCCTCACGGTCGCCCCCGAAGCGCAAGTCCGCGGCATGCTGTTCTGGCTGATCGGCGACCTTTCCGGCGCAGCGCATGGCGGTCCGGCACTGCTGGCGCTTGGCCTGACACTCGTCGTCGCCATGTTCTTCGCGCGCGAAGCCACGCTGCTTGCGCGCGGCGACGTCACGGCAGCGAGCCTGGGCGTTCCGGTGCGCGGCGTGACGCTCGCACTGCATGGGCTGGCCGCTTTCGCGACCGCGATCGCCGTGACAGTCGCCGGCAGCGTCGGATTCATCGGGCTCGTGGTTCCGCACGCCGTGCGCCTCGTCATCGGCAACGACCAGCGCTGGCTCATGCCGGCCGCAGCGCTTGCGGGCGGCGCGCTTCTCACCTTCGCCGATACCGTCGCGCGCACGCTCGTGGCGCCCGCGCAACTTCCGGTCGGCGTCCTCACGGCGCTCGTTGGCGTGCCGTTGTTTCTCTGGCTGTTGCGCGCCGGCCGATGAGTGCTGCCACCCCTATTCTCGCGTGCCGCGATCTCACGCTCGCCGTGCCGGGTCGGACGCTGTGCCGCGACCTCTCGTTCGACGTCCGCGCCGGTGACCGCTGGGTCATCGTCGGGCGCAACGGCGCCGGCAAGACGACGCTGCTGCAGACGCTCGCGGGACTGCGTCCCCCGGCCGCGGGCGTGGTCGCGCTGGCAGGCGAGAACATCCGCGATTGCGCGCCACGCCGGCGCGCACAGCGCTTGGGCTTCCTGCCGCAGGACACGTTCGACGCGTTCCCGTCCACCGCGCTCGAAATCGCGCTGGGAGGGCGGCACCCGTACATTCCGCGTTGGCGTCCCGAGAGCATGGCCGATGTGCAGCAGGCGCGCGACGCTTTGGCGGCGGTGGGCATGGCCGACGCGGCAGCGCGCGACGTGCAGACGCTCTCGGGCGGCGAACGCCGCCGCGTGGCGCTCGCGATGCTGCTCGCGCAGGACCCGGAAGTCATGCTGCTCGACGAGCCCACCAACCACCTCGACATCGCCCATGAAGTGCGGTCGCTGGAACTGCTTCGCGCGACTGGCGCGCGATCGCGCGGGCGCGCCGTCGTCATGGCGCTGCACGACCTGACGCTCGCCGCACGCTACGCGACGCATGCGGTGCTGCTGGGCGGGGACGCGGCTGAAGCCGGTCCCGCCGCCGACTTGCTCGACGCGGGAAGATTATCGGTGCTGTATGGCCAGAACCTCGTCGCCGTGAACTACGCGGGCGGCAAGGCGTTCCTGCCCGCCTAGCGCAACCGTTTGCGATTCGCACGCGCCGCGTCGAGCATCGCGCACAGCGTCTCCACGCCGTCGACGAAGCGCGGCCCGGACCGATGCAGCAGGTCGCCGTTGGCGACGAAGAGGTTGCCGGAGCGGACCGCGGGAATGCTTGCGCCAGCGCTTCCAGTCGTCCAGCCACGGCGGGCGCTGGCCGTCGTCGCTGCCCGCGATGATCGCCTCGGGCTCCGCGGCGACGACAGCCTCGACCGACACGGTAGGCGCAGGCAGCGTCAGTGTGCCGAAGACGTTAGTGCCGCCGCACAGCGCTATCGCCTCGGAGATGAGATGGCGGCCGCCGATCGTCTGCAGCGGATCGTTCCATATTTCGTAGAACACCGAGATCCTGGGCGCGCTCGCGAATTTTGCGGCCAGCGCTTCGTGCCTCGCGCGCAGCGCCGCGGCGGCCGGGCGCGCCGCAGCCTGCGGTTCCAGCGAGCGTGCCCAGCACGTCGACGTCGCGCGCGATCGCCGCGATCGATCGGGGGTCGCTGACGAAGATCGTCGCGCCGCGCGCGCGCAGCGCGGCCAACTGCGCCGGCGCCGTGTATGGCCACGCGACGACCAGGTCCGGTGCCAGCGCGACGATGCGCTCGAGATCGAGCGCGTTTGCATCGCCGACGCCGGGCAGCGCGCGCGCCTCGCGCGGCCAGTCGCTGTAGGCAACCACGCCGACGACGCGGCTGCCCGCACCGGCCGCGAACAGGAGTTCCGTGGCGTGCGGCGCGAGGCTCACGATGCGCTGCGCCGGCCGCGCCAGCGTCACGGCGTTGCCGGCATCGTCGGTCGCGGTGACGGCCGCCGTGGCGCCGCACGCCGCGGCAAGCGCCGTGATGAGCGCGGCCCATCGCATCAATCGAACCGAGAGCATCACGGCTGCCAGCGGATTCCCGCGAAGGCCGTGGCCCCACCGGACGCAAAGTCCGCGGCGAGCTGGTAGTTCTTGTCGAACACGTTGCCACCACGCACGAGCAGCGAGAAACCACTCGCGAACGGCCACTCGACGGTCAGGTTGACGATGCCGTAGCCGCCCATCTTCACCGTGTCGGCGGCGTCGTCGTAGCGCAGCGACGACGCGATGAATTCCAATCCCAGTTGCACGGGTCCCGCCTGCTGCAATAGCTGCAGGGCGCCGTGCGTCCTCGCGCGCCGCGGCAGCAGGTTCCCGGTCGCGTCGTCCGTCGGATTCTGCATGTCGAGCGACGCCGTCACGCGCGTGTCGCGCCACGTAAGGTTCAGTCCCAGCGTCGCGCCTTCGAGCGTCGCGCGGTCGACATTCTGCGGCAGGCAATTGAAATTCACGTCGCATTCGAACACGATCAGTTCGTTCACCTGGTTGTGATAACCGATGGCGCGGGCCTCCCAGCGCGCTTCGCCGTACGACGGCGTTCCAGTAGACGCCGCGCCTCGACGTTCTTCGAGGTTTCCGGCACGAGGTTGGGGTTGGAGAATCCCGGATAGTAGAGGTCGTTGAACGACGGCGCCTTGAAACCGGTGTTGGTACCCAGGGTCACGCGCCACGCGGGCGACAGCTTGTAGCCGACGGCGATGCCGCCGGTCGTCTTGCCCCCGTACTGGTTCGAATCGTCGCGGCGTACGTTGGCCTGCAAGCGCGAAGTCCTCGTAGCGGAGCTGGTAGACGGCCGGTCGCGGAATTGGTATTGCGCTGCGTCACCGCGAAGTCCGTGTCGGTCGTCAGGTGCTCCTCGCGCCGCTCGAGAATGACGCCCAGCGCGCCCAGTGGCAACGCGAGGTCGTTCTGCCAGAAGTATTGGCGCTGCGTCGTCTTGAACGGCGCGTTGCCGAAGCTCGTCTGCGACACGGAGTCGTCGCTGCCCTCGCCCGCGGTGAGCTGCGACGTCCATACGTCGTTGACCTTGTTGCGGCTCGCCACGCTCCACGCCTGGACGGTCGTGATCGTGCGATCGTCGAAATAGGGAAAGCCGCCGTCGAACTGCGTGTTCAGGCGATTGCCGAAGTACTGGAGGACAAGCTCCTGCCCCGCATCCCACGTCCAACTCGCGTTGGCGGAGAGGTTCTTCGTCGAAAAGCCATCGCGATCGGGGTTGTAGCCGAAGTTGTCGGGATTGACGATCGCGTTGAAGCCGTCGCTGGTACGGCCGCCCGCCTGCAGCGCGTACCTGAACGGCCCCGACGTTCCCGCAAATCCCGCGGACAGCGCGCCCGTGTTGTAGGTGCCGTAGCCGGCGGAAACATTCGGCGTGAATGACGTTCCCAGCGGCCGCTTGGTGAACACCTGCACGACGCCGCCGATCGCATCGGCGCCGTAGAGGCTCGATGCAGGTCCGCGCAGGATCTCGATGTGGTCGATCTGGTCGAGCGGAATCGCTTCGAGCGTCGTGGCTCCCGACGACGACGATCCGGCGCGCAGGCCGTCGATCAGCACCAGCGTCTGCCCGCGGTTGGCGCCGCGAAGAAGTGCCCCGGACACCGAGCCCGGGCCGCCGTTCTGCACGATCTCGACGCCGGGCTGCCGCTGCAGCAACTCAGCTAAGCTCTGCACGCCGCTGCGCAGGATTTCGTCGCCGCCGATCACCGTGACGTCGGCCAGGACGTCGGTGATTGGCTGCGATGCGCGCGCGGCGGTGACGACGATCGGATCGAGCGTCGTCGCTCGCGGCTGCGCGCTTTGCGCCTGGCATGGGACAGCGGAAACGCACGCGCACAGGACAAGCAACGCATGCGATTGCGCGTTGGAGAAGAGCGGGACGGACATGGGGACACTCCGCGTTCCGCCGTGCATCCCCGCACGGCCATGGGTGGATGGACCAGCGCGGAGGGCATCGCACGTGCGGAGGCGCACAACCGTTGCGCGCGAAAGTTGCGCAGCAGGGCTTCGTGCGCCGGCCACGGCGGCAACGCCTTCCGCGTTGCACTTAGCCGACCGCCATCCACGTCATGCGTGGACGCCGGGCCGGGCGCAGGCCGGTCTCCGGGCTCGCCGGTCTTGTCCGCCCGCCTTCCCGTCCTTGAAGGACAGTGGCGCGTTGGGCGAACCTCACCGGCTTACCGTTGCGGGGGCAGCCGCGGCTTTCGCGCGAAGACTTATAGTCGCGCGGCACCGCATTCCCGTTTCACCCGCCGAGGAAGGGACCCGCGGCGGACACCTGCTGGCCCATTGTAGCGCCCCGTTCGCGTAAGGCAGGCTGGACAAAGGCGAGGTCCGGCCGTGCCTGCTATAATTCGCCCCCTTTTGACGGCTTTCCGCCCCCACGGATTCACCTCCCGCCCCGGGGCAACAAGGCAGTGGCAAAGAAGCTTTTCATCCGCACGTTCGGCTGCCAGATGAACGAGTACGACTCGGACAAGATGGCGGACGTCCTGCACGCCTCCGACGGGCTGACGCTCGCCGACCGTCCCGAGGACGCCGACGTAATTCTGTTCAACACGTGCTCCGTCCGGGAAAAGGCGCAGGAACGCGTCTTCCACGACCTGGGCCGCGTGCGCGACCTGAAACGCGCCAATCCCGACCTCGTCATCGGCGTCGGCGGATGCGTGGCGTCGCAGGAAGGCGCGGCGATCGTGCGGCGCGCGCCCTACGTCGACATCGTGTTCGGCCCGCAGACGCTGCACCGGTTGCCTCAGTTGATCGAGGCGCGCCGCGCGACCGGGCGTGCGCAGGTCGACGTGAGCTTTCCCGAGATCGAGAAATTCGATCACCTGCCGCCGCCGCGGGTGGAAGGGGCCTCGGCCTTCGTGTCGATCATGGAGGGCTGCAGCAAGTATTGCTCGTTCTGCGTCGTGCCCTATACGCGCGGCGAGGAAATCTCGCGGGGCTTAGGCGACGTGCTGACGGAAATCGCGGACCTGGCGGACCAGGGCGTGCGCGAAGTGACGCTCCTGGGCCAGAACGTCAATGCCTACCGCGGCGCGATGGAAACGGACACGCCGACGGGGAAGGAATCGCCGACTTCGCGACGCTCCTGGAATACGTCGCGGAGGTCCCCGGCATCGAACGCATCCGCTACACGACGTCGCACCCCAAGGAGATGACGCCGCGTCTCATCCGGGCGCACGGAACGATTCGGAAGCTCGCCGCGCACCTGCACCTGCCCGTCCAGTCGGGTTCCGACCGCGTGCTGGCCGCGATGAAGCGCGGCTATACGGCGCTCGAGTACAAGTCGATCGTGCGCCGTCTGCGCTCGTTGCGTCCCGACCTGTCGCTCACGTCCGATTTCATCGTCGGATTCCCCGGCGAGACGGACGCCGATTTCGCGCAGACGATGAAGCTCGTGGCGGACGTCCGTTTCGACGGCGCGTTCAGCTTCCTGTACAGCGCGCGCCCCGGAACACCGGCCGCCGAGATGCCAGACCCGGTCCCGCGCGCGGAAAAAGAGGGGCGGCTAAAAGCGCTGCAGGCGCTGCTCGACACGCAATACCAGCGCGCACAGCGCGGTCATGGTCGGCACGCGCCAGCGCGTGCTGGTCACGGGCCCCGCCGCGCGGAACGCCCGCGAGTTGGCAGCGCGCACCGAGAACAACCGCGTCGTGAATTTTGCCGGCGGCGCGGAACTTGCGGGCACCTACGTCGACGTGACAGTCACCTCGGCCCAACCGCACTCGCTGCGTGGCGAACTCGCCGCATAGTCCGGCCCAATTCCTGATATGGGTGGCACCCATCCTAGCGCCACCCATGCAAACGATGGAGGCAGTCCCCGTGTCGCTTTTCCGCCATACCCTCGTCGCCGCGACACTCGCCTCGGCGCTTCCCGCGATCCTGTCCGGATGCGCGACCGTTCCCGCGGGCGGCACGTCGACCGCGGAAACTGCGAAGGTCGCTGCGGTCGCAGCGGCGGCCGCCACGGCGGCCGTCAACGCGCCCAAGTCCGGCGTCCCCGGCGCATCCGCGCCGGCAACCGTCGCGGCAGCAGCGGCAGCCGCGGTCGCCGCGGCCGGCCAACCGCGGCCGTTCGCCGACGTGATCAAGGACGCCAAGGAAGCGCCGGGCCTCTTCCCGGTGTGGCAAAAGGACGATAAGGTCTGGCTCGAGGTCGCACCGGATCAGTTCGGCAAGCCGTTGCTGTTCACGTCCAACTTAAGCCGCGGCGTCGGCGAGCAAGGTGTCTATGGCGGCATGATGCTGTTCGATCAGGTGGTCGTGCTGAAGCGCATTGGCAATACCGTGCAGCTGATCGCGAAGAATTATGCATTCACCGGCGGCGACAACGCGCCGATGGCGCAGGCGGTACGGGAAGGATTCACCGACAGCCTGCTCGGCAACACGACGGTCGTGAGTCAGCCGCACCCTGAACGCAAAACCGTTCTCATCGACGCCAACGCGCTGCTGCTCACCGACATCCCCGCAGGAGAGTATTTCACCAGCGGCATCCACATGCGCAGCTATACCTTCGATGCGAGGAATTCCAGCTTCGACGCCGTGCACAACACACCGGATCAATCATCGTTCGTAGTCTCGGCGCATTACAGCAATCCTCGGGCGACGCTTCCGCCGTTGCCGGCGTCGGCAAGTTCGCCGGCGAATCCGTTCCCCCCGTTCACGACCCTGCCGGACGGGCGCAGCCTGTTCCTCGGCTATACCTACAACTTCGCGAAGCTTCCCGAGCCGATGGCGACACGCCGCGCCGATCCACGCGTCGGCCACTTCCAGACCGAGATCTGGGATTTTTCGTCGGACACCAAATTCACGGCAAGGTCGCACTATGTGAACCGCTGGCGGCTGGAGAAGCAGGACCCGGACGCCGCCCTGTCGCCGCCCAAGGAACCGATCGTGTTCTGGATCGACCGCAATGTTCCCGAGAAATATCGCGCGCCGGTTCGCGACGGCATCCTGGAGTGGAACAAGGCCTTCGAAAGAATCGGCTACAAGGACGCGATCGTCGTCAGGCAGCAGCCGGCCGACGCCGACTTCAACACGTACGATGCGCGGCACTCTACCGTGCGCTGGTTCGTCTCCACCGACAACCGGTTCGCGATCGGACCTTCCAACGTCGACCCGCGTACCGGTGAGATTCTCAATGCGGAAATCGGCGTTTCGGAACTCTGGTCGCGCTCCGAGCGCGCGTTCATTTCCGAGGAAGCGCCGCCGTCGTGGCCGGCCTTCGGCGACGCCGCAAGTTCGCGCGCCTTCCAGAGCCAGTTCTGCACGTTCGGCACGGGCGCGCTGGCTGAGTTGCAGTTCGGCCTCGACGTTCTCGAAGCGCGCGGCGAAATCGAGCCGGGAAGTCCGGAAGCCGACGCGTTCGTGGCCGCGTTCCTGAAATCGGTCGTCATGCACGAAACCGGCCACGCGCTCGGGCTGCGCCACAACTTCCGCGGATCGACCGCGTACTCGCTCAGCAGGATTTCCGACCCCAAGTTCAGCAACGAGGTCGGGATCACAGGCTCGATCATGGATTACAACCCGATCAATCTCGCGGTGAAGGGCGAGGCGCAGGGCGCCTATGTCGAGCCGTCGATCGGTCCGTATGACTACTGGGCGATCGAGTATGCCTATCGTCCGTTGCCCAAGGAGACCGAGACCGCGGAGTTGGCGAAGATCGCCGCCCGCGGGGCCACCGATCCACTGCTCGCGTTTTCGTCCGACGAAGAGTCGATCGCCGGCCTCGATCCGGATGTCAGCCAGTACGATCTGGGATCCGATCCGATTCTCTACCTCCAGAAACGCCTCCTCATCTCGCGGGAACTGTGGCGCCGGCTCGAGACACGCCGGCTGAAGCCCGGCGAATCCTATGACGCCCTGCGCCGGAACTTCGATGCCGGATTCCGCGAAGTCGGAAGGGTGGCCGCGCTCACGGCGAAATACGTCGGCGGCGTTTACTATGTCCGCGACTACGCGGGCACGTCCAATCTGCCGCTGACGCCGGTCGCGCCCGACAAGCAACGCGCGGCATTGAAGCTGCTCGCCACGAGTATCTTCTCGGCCGACAGCTTCAAGTTCAAGCCCGAATTCCTGCGCAGCATGGGGATCGACTATCTGAACATCGGCTACAATGCCGCGCGCATGAATCCGGACTTTAGTTTGCGCACTCGCGTGCTCGCATTGCAGGCCGGTACACTCAGCCAACTGTTGAGCGACGCGGTCATGAGCCGTCTGCTCGACTCGGAAATCAAGGTGAACAAAGCCGACCAGGCGTTGCGTCTCAACGAGCTTTTCGCAACGCTGCAGGGTTCAATCTGGAGCGAGCTTGCGACGGGAGCGTCGATTCCCGGGCCGCGCCGCGACCTGCAGCGCGAACACCTGCGCCGGATCGCCACGGTGCTGACGCGGCCGTCGGCGTCCACGCCCGCGGATGCGCGCGCGCTGATGCGCGAGCAGGCGAAGGACCTGTCCACCAAGATCAAGGCCGCGCTCGCCACCGGCGACCGCGACGCCGCGACTCGCGCGCATCTGGCCGAGGCCGCCAATACACTGGACGAAGCGTTGAAGGCACCGCTGGTGCGACAGGGCGTCTGACCGGCGCGCATCAAGGGAGGCCGATGGCGCAGGGGACGCAGCGGCGAGGGGGATCACGGAGCGTCGTGCTGGCGCCGCCGGACAATCGCGCGCTCGCGAACCTGTGCGGGCCGCTCGACGCCAACCTGCGGCAGATCGAGGCCGCGCTCGATGTCACGATCACCCATCGCGCCGGCGCGTTCACCGTGGCCGGCGAGACGGCGCAGGCGCAGCGCGCCGCGGAGGCACTGCAACGCTTCTACGCCGCCGCGGAAAAGCCTCTGTCCGTCGACGACATCCAGTTGGGGCTGGTCGAGATCTCGACGCAGCCGAAGGCGAAAATGCCCGTGGAAGCGGGTGCCGATGGCGCGCCGCACTTGCGCACCCGCCGCGCCGACCTCCACGGACGCACGCCGAACCAGGTCGAATACCTGAAAGACATTCTCGGCCACGACATCACGTTCGGCATCGGCCCCGCCGGCACCGGCAAGACCTACCTTGCCGTCGCCTGCGCCGTCGACGCGCTCGAGCGCGACGCCGTCAAGCGCATCGTGCTCGTGCGCCCCGCGGTGGAGGCCGGCGAAAAGCTGGGCTTCCTTCCCGGCGACCTGGCGCAGAAGGTGGACCCCTACCTGCGCCCGCTCTACGACGCCCTGTACGACCTCATGGGCTTCGACAAGGCGGCCAAGCTCTTCGAGCACACGACGATCGAATTGGCGCCGCTTGCGTACATGCGCGGGCGCACGCTCAACCATTCGTTCATCATCCTGGACGAGGCGCAGAACACGACACCCGAACAGATGAAGATGTTCCTGACGCGCATCGGCTTCGGCACCAAGGCCGTGATCACGGGGGACGTCACGCAGACCGACCTGGCGCGCGGCCAGAAGAGCGGTCTCGTGGAAGCCGCGCGCGTGCTCGCGGGCGTGCGCGGCATCGCGTTCCGCCATTTCACGAGCGCCGACGTCGTGCGCCACCCACTGGTGCAGAAGATCATCGACGCCTACGACCGCGACGCCGCGACGGCGAAGACCGACGACCGGAATCGCCGCTGATGGCGCGCATTGTTTCGGCGCGCGCGAAGGCGCCCGCGCTTTCGCTTTCGGTGCAATACGCGAGCAACGAAGACGAGCTGCCCGCGCGTCCGCAGATCCGCCGCTGGGTCCGTGCCGCACTGCTGGCCGACGCGACGGTCACCGTGCGCTTCGTCGACGCGATCGAGGGGCGCGCGCTCAACGCTCTCTATCGCGGCAAGGACTATGCGACGAACGTCCTCACCTTCGTGTACGATGACGAGAACCCGCGCGCCGGCGATGTCGTGCTGTGCGCGCCGGTCGTGCGGCGGGAGGCGGCAGCGCAAGGCAAGCCGCTCGCCGATCACCACGCGCACCTGGTTGTCCACGGCATGTTGCACTTGCAGGGATTCGACCACGAACGGCACGCCGACGCAGCGGTGATGGAGGCGCGGGAGACCGCGATCCTGGCCGCTCTCGGGCTCCCCGACCCGTACGCCCCGCGCCACTAGCCGCACGATTCCATGGACAACGACAAGAACGGCCCCAGCCAGGATCGGCCGACGCTGCTCGAACGGATCTCGGCACTCCTGATGCGCGAGCCCGAGGACCGCGACGACCTGGTCGCGATCATGCGCAGCGCCTACGAACGCAAGCTGGTCGACGGCGACGCGCTGTCGATGATCGAAGGCGTGCTGTCGGTGTCCGAAACGACGGTGCGCGACATCATGATTCCCCGCGCGCAGATGGACTGCGTGTCGATCGACGACGATCCCGCCGATTTCGTTCCGCGCGTCGTGGAGACGCGGCACTCGCGCTTTCCGGTGATCGGCGAGAGCAAGGACGACGTCGTGGGCATCCTGCTCGCCAAGGAACTCCTCAACTACTACGCCAGCCCCGAGGCCTTCAACCTCCACGACACGCTGCGGCCGGCCGTGTTCGTGCCGGAGGGCAAGCGCCTGAACGTGCTGCTGCGCGAGTTCCGCGCCAACCGCAACCACATCGCGATCGTCGTCGACGAATACGGTGGCGTGTCGGGCTTGGTCACCATCGAGGACGTGCTGGAGCAGATCGTCGGCGACATCGAGGACGAATACGACTTCGACGAAAGCGAAGACAACATCATTCCCGAGGCGAGCGGGCGCTGGCGCGTGAAGGCGCAAACGGAGATCGCCGACTTCAACGCGCACTTCGCCACCAGGTTCGACGACGACGAATTCGACACCGTCGGCGGCCTGATCCTGCGCGCTTTCGGCCGTTTACCTAAGCGCGGCGAAACCGCGGTGCTGGAGGGCCTGCGCTTCCGTGTCTTGCGCGCCGACAGCCGCCGCCTCTACACGCTGCAGGTCGAACGGCTGGCGCCGCCCGCCGGCGCCGACGGCCCGGCGTGAAGCCGACTGCGGGACGCGGTTCCGCACTGCGGCTCGTGCTGGCCTTCGCGGCCGGCGCGACGTCGGTGTTCGGCTACGCGCCGTTCCATCTCGCGCTGCTGCCGGTCGCAACGCTCTCCGCGCTGTTCTGGCTCTGGCTCGCGGCCGCGACGCCGCGGCAGTCAGCACTCGTAGGCTTCACGTTCGGCTTGGGCGCCTTCGGCGTCGGCATCTCGTGGATTTCCGTGGCATTGGAAACCTTCGGCGGCGTGCCGCCCGCGGTCGCCTTTCTCGGGATGCTGGGTCTTGTCGCCTATCTCGCGCTGTTTCCGGCGCTGGCCGGCTGGGCCGTCGCGCGCCTCACCGGTCGGAACCATGTCGCGCGGCTCGTCGCCGTCGCCGCGGCGTGGACGCTGGCCGAGTGGCTGCGCGGCTGGCTGCTCACGGGTTTTGGCTGGCTCGCCGTAGGCTACGCGGAACTGCTGCCGTCCGCAGCACTGCCGATCGCGGGATGGGCACCCGTCGGCGGCGTCTATCTCGTCTCGTTCGCGCTGGCCACGTGCGCCGCCGCCGTCGTGTACGTCATCGACGGCATCGCCGCCGGACGCGCACGCGCGATTACAGCGGGCGTGCTGGTGATCGCCGTTGCCGCGGGTTCGGGCGCCGCCATCGGCCGCATCGAATGGACGCAGCCAGAGGGGGCGCCGCTGGCCGTGTCGCTCGTGCAGGGCAACGTCGCGCAGAACTTGAAATTCGATCCTTCGTATCGCACGCGCATCTACGAGATGTACGTGCAGCTCGTCCATCGCGCCAAGGGACGCCTCGTGGTCCTTCCGGAGAGCGCATTCACCGTGTTCCTCGACGAGGTGCCGGGGCGGGTCCTGCACCAATTGGTCGAAGCCGGGCAGGCGCGCAATGGCGACGTGCTGCTCGGCCTGTTCACGATCGAGCCGCCACCGGCCGAAAACGGGAACGAAAATGAGGAGCCCAGGATTTACAACAGCGTCATCAGCCTGGGGACGACGGCGCCAGAGCTTTACCGCAAGCATCATCTGGTGCCGTTCGGCGAGATGATTCCGATGAAGGCGGTGTTCGGCTGGTTGATCAACCGCGTGCTCGACATCCCGCTCGCCGACCAGGCCGCGGGACCGCCGCGGCAGCAGCCGTTCGACGTCGCGGGCCAGCGGGTCGCGGTCAACATCTGCTACGAGGACGTCTTCGGCGCCGAACTCGCGGGCGTCGCGCCTACCGCGACGCTATACGTCAACGTCACCAACGACGCGTGGTACGGGCGCTCGATCGGCGCGTGGCAGCACAACCAGATCGCGGCGATGCGCGCGCTGGAGCTGGGGCGGCCGATGCTGCGCGCGACCAACACGGGCATCACGTCGGCGATCGCGCACGACGGAACGGTGCTGGCGGAGCTGCCGTGGTTCACGCAGGATATTCTGGAGATCGACATCGCCGGACGTCGCGGCGAAACCCCCTACGTGCGCTTTGGCGACGCGCCGGTCGTCATTGGCGCGCTGCTGGTGCTGCTGGTCGCCGGCTATGCGTCGCGGCGTGTGCGCTGACGCAACCCCGTGACGGGTCGCCAGCCCATCCCCGCGAGACCGCATTTCGTCGGCGCCGGCCGCGCCCGGCCCCTTGGAGGTTGTCGTCTGGCGCAGGCCGACTTCATACTGCGCGCCGTTCCATCCGACCCGAAGATGCCATGACCTTAGCTCTTGAAATCGCCGGCTTGTCCAAGACCTACCCCAATGGAGTGCAGGCGCTCACCGACGTCTCATTGACGATCCCGCCGGGCATGTTCGGGCTCCTGGGGCCGAACGGCGCCGGCAAGTCGACGCTGATGCGAACGCTGGCCACGCTGCAGGACGCCGACGCCGGCACCGCGCGGATGGGCGACATCGACGTGCTGCGCGACAAGGATTCGGTGCGCCGGATCTTAGGCTACCTGCCGCAGGACTTCGGCGTCTATCCCAAGGTTTCGGCGGAGGAGCTGCTGGACCACCTGGCGCGGCTCAAGGGACTCGTCGACAAGGCGCAACGGCGCGACGTCGTGGCGACGCTGCTCAAGCAGACCAACCTGCACGACGTGCGCAGGAAGGCACTGGGCGGATTCTCCGGCGGCATGCGCCAGCGCTTCGGGATCGCGCAGGCGCTGCTGGGAGACCCCAAGCTCATCATCGTCGACGAGCCCACGGCCGGTCTCGATCCCGAGGAGCGCGTGCGCTTCCACAACCTGCTCGCGGACATCGGCGAGGACGTCATCGTCATCCTTTCCACGCACATCGTCTCCGACGTCAGCGACCTGTGCGCGCAAATGGCGATCATCAACAAGGGGCGGGTGCTGCTGACGGGCGACCCGCTCGCGCTGACGCGCAGGCTCGACGGACGCGTGTGGCAAAAGGCCATCGCCCGCGGCGACCTCGATGCGGTGAAGGGCCGCTTGCCGGTCATCTCGACGCGGCTGGTCGCCGGCCGGACGCTGGTCAATGTGGTCAGCGGCGACGCGCCGGGCGAAGGCTTTTCGCCGGTCGAGGCAACGCTTGAGGACGTCTACTTCGCAGCGATCTCCGGCCGGTTGAACGCGGACGTCGCCGAAGCGCAGGCTGCCTGATGCGCAACGCGTTCACCATCGCGCGCTTCGAGGTCGCGACGCGCCTGAAGCGCATTTCGACGTGGGTCTATTTCGCGGTCTTCCTGGCGCTTGCGATGTTCTGGGCCGCCGCGGCGGGCGGCGTCCTTGCGCAAGCGAGCATTTCGTTCGGCAGCGGCAAGGTGTGGATCAATTCGCCCTACGCCATCGCGCAAACGATTTCGTTCCTCGGCATGGTCGGCCTGACCGTCATCGCCGCGATCATGGGCCGCGCCGTGCAGCAGGACTTCGAATATCGCGTCGAGCATTTCTTCTTCAGCGCGCCGATCCGCAAATGGGAGTACCTTGCCGGGCGATTCCTCGGCGCCGTCGTCATTCTGCTCATCATCCTGTCGAGCATCGCGCTGGGCGGGCTGCTGGGCCTCTTGCTGCCGGGAATCGACCCGGACCGCGTCGGTCCGGTGCGGCCGCTCGCGTACCTGCTGCCGTACTTCACCGTCGTGATCCCCAACCTCGTGGTTCTGGGCGGCCTGTTCTTCTGCCTCGCGGCGATCACGCGACGCATGCTGCCCGTCTACATCGGCAGCGTCATCTGCCTGGTCGGCTTCCTTGCCGCGCAGGGACTGCTCCGCGACATGGCCAACAAGACGCTGGCGTCGATGCTGGACCCGTTCGGTGTGGTCGCCACCTCGCAGTTGACCGCCTATTGGTCGATCAGCGAGCGCAACACGCGCCTGCTGCCGCTCGACGGCCTGCTGCTGTGGAACCGCGCTGCTGTGGCTCGCGATCGGCGCCGCGATCATCGGCGTGACCGCGTGGCGCTTCCGCTTCGCGCAGGACGGCGCGGGCGGCCGCCGCCGCGCGGCGCCGGTGGACGATGCCGCGGCCGATGTCGTGTCCGTGCAGTCTGCGGCGCGTCGCGCCGCACGCAGTCAACGGCTGGCGCCTGCTGCCGCGTCTCGTGTGGCTCAATTTTCGCGAGACGGTCAAGAACGTCTATTTCGGCGTCATCGCGTTCGCCGGCGTGCTGTTCCTGGTCGTGACCAGCACGACCGCCGGCGACATCTTCGGCACCAGCACGTGGCCGGTGACGTGGCAGATGCTGGAGCTCGCTCTCCGGAACGTTCGCGGTGTTCATGCTGGTGATCATCACGTTCTACGCGGGCGAACTCACGTGGCGCGAACGCGAGAACCGGCTGGACCAGATCCACGACGCGCTGCCGATCCCGACCTGGCTGCCGTTCTCTGGGCAAGCTGCTGGCGCTGATGCTGGTGCCCGTGGTGCTGCAGGCATTGCTCATGCTGTGCGGCTTGGCGATCCAGACCGCCAAGGGCTATCACCATTACGAGCTCGGCCTGTACATCAAGGGCCTGTTCGGCATCGAGCTGATCGACTACTGGCTGGTGTGCGTGCTCGCGATGGCCGTCCATTCGCTGGTGAACCAGAAGTACCTCGGTCACTTCATCATGATCGTCTACTTCATCGCGATAAGCTTCTCCGGGTGCGCTGGGCTTCGAGCACAACCTGTACAAGCTACGCCGCCACGCCGCCCTTTGTCTACTCGGACATGAACGGCTTCGGCCACTTCCTGCTGCGCGTGCGCGTGTTCCAGGCGTATTGGGCGTGCGCGGCGCTCCTGCTCGCCGTGGCCGCCTATCTGTTCTGGGTTCGCGGCACGGTCGCGGGCTGGCGCGACCGCATCGGGCGCCGCCCGCGATCGCTTCGGCCGGCCGATGACGTTGCTGTCGGCGGCCGCGGCCGTCGGCATGGCGGCCTTTGGCGCGTTCATCTTCTACAACACGAACGTCCTCAATCATTACCGGACGGCCGACGACCAGCTGGCGCGCCAGGCGAACTACGAAAAGAAGTACAAGGCGCTGGCGGCGGACCCGCAGCCCAAGATCACGGCCGTCAAGCTCGCCGTCGACCTCTATCCGCGCGAGCAGCAGGTGCGGATGCGCGGCACCTACACGCTCGTCAACAAATCCGGCAAGCCCGATCGACACGGTCCACCTGCTGTTCTTCCAGGGCGAACTCGTCACGGTGAACAAGCTGGAATTCGGCGTGCCCGCGGAGCTTGCCGTCGACGACATGCCCACCGGCCTGCGAACTTACAAGCTTGCGGCGCCGCTCGCCCCGGGCGCGACCACCGAACTCACGTTCGACCTCACCACCGGCGCGCACGGCTTCACCAACGCGGGCGCGTTCACCGACGTCGAATACAACGGGTCGTTCGTCAACGGCAACCTGCTGCTGCCGATCATCGGCTATCAGCGGCGCGGCGGAAATCACCGCCGACCGCGAGCGCAAGAAATTCGGCCTGCCGCCGAGCGAGCGCGCGCGCGACCGCGACGATCCCGGCGGGCCTCGCCGAGAACGACATCGCGCCGGACGCCGACTTCATCACGTTCGAGACGACGGTCGGCACCGAGGAGGACCAGATCGCCGATCGCGCCCGGCTACCTGCAGCGGGAATGGACGCAGGACGGCCGCCGGTATTTCAACTACAAGATGGACAGCCCGATCCTCAATTTCTTCGCTTTCCAGTCGGGCCGCTATGCGGTGAAGAAGGACCGCTGGAACGACGTCGCCATCGAGGTGTACTACCAGCCGGGCCACGAGTACAACCTCGACCGGATGATCGCGGCCACCAAGTCCGGGCTCGACTACTTCACGGCCAATTTCGGACCCTACCAGCACAAGCAGTTCCGGATCATCGAATTTCCGCGCTACCAGGCGTTCGCGCAGTCGTTCGACAACACGGTCCCGTATTCCGAGGGCATCGGCTTCATCGCCCGCGTGCGCGAAGGACGACAAGGACGACATCGACTATCCGTATTACGTCACCGCGCACGAGCTGGCCCACCAGTGGTGGGGCCACCAGGTGGCGGCCGGCGACGTCCAGGGCGACACGATGCTGGTCGAGACGCTCGCGCAGTACTCGGCGCTGATGGTGATGAAGCACAAGTACGGCGAGGCGAAGATGCAGAAATTCCTGCAGTACGAGCTCGACCGCTATCTGCTCGGCCGCAGCACCGAGCAGAAGAAGGAGCTGCCGCTCGCCCGCGTCGAGAACCAGCCGTACATCCACTACCGCAAGGGCAGCGTCGTCATGTATGCGCTGCAGGACTACATCGGCGAGGACAACCTGAACCGCGCGATCCGCGCGTTCCGCGACGAACACGCATTCAAGGGCCCGCCGTATCCCAACTCGACGCAGCTCTTGAAGCACATCCGCGCGGTGACGCCGCCCGAACTGCAGTACGTCATCGACGACATGTTCGAGACCATCACGCTGTACGACAACCGCGCGACCGAGGCCAAGGCCAAGGCGCTGCCGGACGGCCGCTACGAGGTCACGATGAAAGTGGTGGCCAAGAAGCGCCACGCCGACGAGCTGGGCAAGGAATCCGACGTGCCGCTGGCCGACTGGATCGACATCGGCGTGCTCGACGCCGACAACAAGCCGCTGTTCCTCGAAAAGAAGAAGATCGACCGCGAAGAGATGGAATTCACGGTGATCGTCGACAAGAAGCCGGCGCGCGCGGGCATCGACCCCTACAACAAGCTGATCGACCGCCGTCCGAAGGACAACACCGTCGCGGTGAACGTGGGCTAGGCACCGGCCACACCGCGCGACGCCGCTCCGGGCTCTTCTGCAACAGCTCGGGGCCGCCGCACCTCGCGGTACCTTGGGGAAGCGCAGCGTTATCCCGTAAAATCAGAACCTTTGGCGCTTCTGGAAGGACTCGCGGGCATTCCCCCGCGCGCCTTGGGTCGATGCTCACGTTCCAAGAAGTCATCCTCAAACTCCAGAGTTACTGGGGCGATCAGGGCTGCGCGTTGCTGCAGCCCTACGACATGGAAGTCGGCGCCGGCACATCGCACACGGCGACTTTCCTGCGCGCGCTGGGGCCCGAACCGTGGCGCGCCGCGTACGTGCAGCCGTCGCGGCGCCCGAAGGACGGCCGCTATGGCGAAAATCCGAATCGGCTGCACCAGCACCACCAGTTCCAGGTCGTGCTGAAGCCGTCGCCCGCCGACATCCTCGAGCTTTACCTCGATTCGCTCGCGGCCCTCGGCTTCGACTTGAAGAAGAACGACGTGCGCTTCGTCGAGGACGATTGGGAAAACCCGACGCTCGGCGCGTGGGGCTTAGGCTGGGAAGTCTGGCTGAACGGGATGGAAATCACGCAGTTCACGTATTTCCAGCAGGTTGGCGGCCTCGACTGCAATCCGATCACCGGCGAGATCACCTACGGCCTCGAGCGGCTGTTGCATGTACCTGCAGGACGACGAGAACGTGTTACGACCTCGTTTGGACGCAATGGATGGAAAGCGGTGACCAGCGCACACTGACCTACGGCGACGTCTATCTTCCAGAACGAGGTCGAGCAGTCGACGTACGCTTCGACGCAGTCGAACGCGGCGAAGCTGTTCGAGCAGTTCGCCTTCTTCGAGTGCGAAGCGCAAGCGCCTGCTCGAAGCGAGGCTGCCGCTGCCCGGCTACGAGATGATCCTCAAGGCGCGCCACACCTTCAACCTGCTCGACGCGCGCGGCGCCATTTCGGTGACCGAGCGCGCCGCGTACATCGGCCGCATCCGCAACCTGTCGCGGCTCGTTGCGACGGCGTATGTCGAGGCGCGCGAAGCGCTCGGCTTTCCGATGCTGCCCCCCGAACAGCGAAGGCCGGCGGCGTGAGCGCGGCCACGTTGCTGGTCGAGTTGTTCGCCGAGGAACTGCCGCCGAAGGCGCTCCCGAAGCTGGGCGAATCCTTCGCCGACGGCATTGCGGCAGGACTCGCGAGCCGGGATTTCCTGGGGGCCGATTCTGCCGTCACCGGATTCGCAACGCCGCGGCGGCTGGCCGTGTCGATCACGGGAGTGTTGTCCAAGGCACCTGATTCCGAGGTCAACGAAAAGCTGATGCCCGTGAAGGTTGCCCGCGACGCATCCGGGCAACCGTCTGTCGCGCTCCAGAAGAAACTCGGCGCGCTTGGCCGGGCCCACATGGCGACCGCATCGCTGGATGCGGTGGATGGTCCCGATCGCATTTTCATCGCGAACGACGGCAAGGCCGACTACGTGCACCTGAGAAGCCTGGCCAAGGGACAGGACCTCGTCCGCGGCCTTCAGGATGCGCTCGACGATGCGATCGCCACGCTGCCGATCCCCAAGGTGATGAGTTACGCCGCGCCCGGCAGCTACTACAACGACGTCAAGTTCGTGCGCCCGGCGCACAGGCTCGTGGCGCTCCATGGCGCCGACGTGCTCGCGGTGCGCGCGCTCGACCTCGATGCGGGACGCGTTACCGGCGGGCATCGCTTCCTGTCGCGCGGCGAAATCACGATCGCAACCGCCGACGCCTACGCGCCGACCCTCGAAGCCGAAGGCAAGGTGATTCCGTCGTTCGCCGCGCGGCGCGCCAGGATCGTCGTCGGCCTCGAAGGCGCGGCGGCCGATGCGACCCCGATCATGCCCGACGCGTTGCTCGACGAAGTCACCGCGCTCGTCGAGTGGCCCGTCGTCTACGCTGGCACGTTCGACGCTGCGTTCCTCGAAGTTCCGCAGGAATGCCTGATCCTCACGATGCAGTTGAACCAGCGGTATTTCGCGCTGGCCGACGACAGCGAAAAACTCGTCAACCGCTTCCTGCTGGTCAGCAACATCGAGACGCAGGATCCGTCGGCCATCATTGCGGGTAACGAGCGCGTGCTGCGCGCCCGACTGGCCGACGCCAAGTTCTTCTTCGACCAGGACCGCAAGCAGAAGCTCGCGGCGCGCCTCCCGAAACTTGCGAACGTGGTCTATCACAACAAACTGGGATCGCAGGCCGACCGCTCGAAGCGCGTCGGCGCCGTCGCGACGGTGATAGCGGACGAGTTGGGGGCAAAGCCTGCCCTGGCGAGTCGCGCCGCGGAACTCGCGAAGGCCGACCTCGTCACCGACATGGTCGGCGAATTCCCCGAGTTGCAAGGCTTGATGGGCCGCTACTACGCCGAGCACGACCGCGAGCCGCCGGAAGTGTCCGCCGCCATCGAGCAGCACTATTGGCCGCGGTTCGCCGGCGACGCGTTGCCGGAAGGGCCGGTCGCGCAAAGCGTCGCGCTGGCCGACAAGCTGGAGACGCTGGTGGGCATCTGGGGCATCGGCCTCGTTCCGACCGGCGACAAGGATCCGTTCGGCTTGCGGCGCCACGCGCTCGGCGTGCTGCGCATCCTGCTGGAGCGGCGCCTCAACCTTTCGCTGGTCGAACTCATCAAGCGCGCGGTCGACGCGTTTCCCGCGGGCACGCTGGGGCCCGATACGGCGGCTGGTGTGTTCGGCTTCATGCTCGACCGGCTTCGCCAGCTGCTGCGCGACCGGGGCGCCTCGCCAAACGAAGTCGAGGCGGTGCTGGCCGACAATCCCGCTCGCATCGATCTCGTGGCATCGCGTCTGGCGGCCGTGCAGGCGTTCGCGGCGCTGCCCGAAGCCACCGCCCTGTCCGCCGCCAACAAGCGCATCGTCAACATCCTGCGCAAGAGTGGCGGCGAGGCCGCGGCTGCCGTCGACCGCGGGCTCCTGGCCGATGGCGCCGAGCACGACCTCTTCATGGCGTTCCAGAAGCTCGAGCCGCAGGTCAGGGCCGACTACGAGAATGAAGACTTCGCCGCCGCGCTGCTCGCGCTCGCCACAGCCAAGCCCGCCGTCGACCGCTACTTCGACGACGTGATGGTGATGGTGGACGACCCTGCGATCCGCGCCAACCGGCTGGCGCTTCTGCGCGGCGTGGCCGCCACGATGAACCGCGTCGCGGACATCTCCAAGCTGGCACAATAGGCCACCATGGTTCAGTTAGCCTCCGATGCCGTGGTCGCGACCCGCGCGGGCAAGCTGATCGTGCTGGACCGCGACGGCGTCATCAATTACGACAGCGAGCAGTACATCAAGTCGCCGGAGGAATGGCGGCCGATCCCGGGCAGCCTCGAGGCCATCGCGCGGCTCAACCACGCGGGCTACCGGGTGGTCGTGGCCACCAACCAGTCGGGCATCGGGCGCGGCCTCTTCGACATGGGAACGCTGAACGCGATCCACGACAAGATGCACAGGTCGTTGACGCATGTCGGCGGCCGGCTGGACGCGGTATTCTTCTGCCCGCACACGGCCGACTCGAAGTGCGAATGCCGGAAGCCGAAGCCGGCGATGCTGGTCGAGATCGGCAAGCGGTTCAACTCCGAGTTGACGGGACTGCCGTGCGTCGGCGACTCTTTGCGCGACTTGATGGCCGCGGACGCCGTCGGCGCGCAGCCGATGCTGGTGCTCACCGGAAAGGGCGAGAAGACATTGCGCGACGGCAATTTTCCGAAGAACACGGTGATCTTCCCCGACCTGGCCTTCGCGGTGTCGGCGCTGCTTTCCGGCGAGTGACTTAGAGCCTCCTGGCCATCACGGTGTCGGCGCTGCGCTCCCTCCTCTTCCTGCTGTTCCAGATCGTGGTGACGCCGTTTTACGCATTCGCGATGGTGGCGATGGCGTGGGCTCCGCGGGTCACGACGTACAAGATGGCGGCCAGCTGGTGCGAGGTCAACCTGTGGGCGGCGCGGGTGATCTGCGGGATAAAGTGGCGGGTCGACGGCCGCGAAAACATCCCCGCCGGCAAGGCGCTCTCGCCGCACATCGTACTGTCCAAACACAGTTCCACGTGGGAGACGCTGTCGCTCACCCAGTACTTCCCTAATCTGGCCTATGTGGCAAAAAAGGAACTGCTGTCGATTCCGTTCTTTGGCTGGGGCTTCGCGACGGCGTCCCCGATCACCATCGACCGCAAGGCCGGCATGGACGCAATGCAACAGATCGCAATGCAGGGGCGCGAGCGCTTCGCGCAGGGCTTCTGGATCGTCATCTATCCAGAGGGCACGCGCATCAAGGCGGGCACGCGCGCGAAGTACAAAACCGGCGGCGCCCGACTCGCCATCACGCTCGACGTGCCGATCATCCCGGTCGCGCACAACGCCGGCTATCTGTGGCCGAAGGGGCTTTTCGGCAAGAAGCCCGGTACGATCACGATGACGATCGGCAAGCCGATCTCCCCTACGGGCAAGGAGCCCCTGGCGCTCATGCAGGAAGTGGAGGCGTGGATCGAAGGCGAGGTCGCACGATTGGGTGTCCCGGCGTGATGCGCGTGCGCGCCTCCCCGGCCACCGCGCACCTGCGCCTGGACGAGATTACGCGCGGGCCGGATGCCGCGCGCCGCGTGCGCGACGGCTTGCCCAAGCGCATCGTCCTGTTCGGTGAGACGGTCGATTATCGACTCTTCCGCGCCCGGCGGCGCACCATCGGGATGGAAGTCGACCTGGACGGCCTTACGGTCCGGGCGCCGCGCTGGGTAACGCTGGGGGAGATCGAGGCCGCGCTGTTCGAACGCGCAAAGTGGATCGTCAAGGCGCTCGCCGAATGGCGCGCGCGCCGCCGCGACGTGATGCCGCGCGTATGGAAATCCGGCGCGCCGATCCTCTACCGTGGCTGCGAGCTGGCGCTGGAGGTGTTTCCTTCGCGGCGCACGACGGTGGCGCCGGACCTCTTCAACCTCACCGTCCTTCACCCCCATGCGCACGATGAGCGGCAGGTCGCCGAACTCGTCAGCAAGTGGCTGAAGGACGAAGCGTGGAACCTGGTCGCGCCGCAGGTCATCCGTTATGCGCGGCAGATCACGTCCGCCACACCCGCGATGCGCCTGTCCAATGCCCGCAGCGAATGGGGAAGCTGCAACGCGCGCGGCGAGATCCGGCTCAACTGGCGGCTGGTGCAGCTGCCGCCCGCGCTGGCCGAGTACGTCGTCGCGCACGAGGTCGCCCACTTGGTCGAACTCAACCACTCCGCGCGCTTCTGGGCGATCGTCGAGACGCTGATGCCCGGGCACGCAGCGCTGCGCCGCGAACTCGAGGACTGGACCGCCCTATTGGCGGCGTAGTCCTCGCAAACGCGACGCTATGCCGCAGGGCCGGGCAGTCGCGACAAATCCACCGCCAGACCCGCCTGTTCGCGCAGCAAGCGCGTGAGCTCCCCGGCGAGTTCGCCGCCCGACCGGGTGTCGCGCCAGACGCCGCCGTCCGCGCGGAAGTGAAAGCCTCCGGAGCGCGCGGCGACCCAGATCTCGCGGTTGGGTACGTGCCGGTTCACGATGATCTTGCTGCCGTCCGCGCACTCGATCTCGAGGATTCCGTCGTTCAAACTCCAGTCCGCATCGTTGTCGCCGGCGTCCAGCGCGGCGTCGAGCCCCGAACCGATCGCCGCGAGCGCGGCGTCGGCGGAGGCGATGAAGGTGCTGTCGGTAGCCATGGTTGCGCGTGATAGGATTCGATCGTGATGTTACGTCAATTCCGGATCGTCGCCGTGGCCCTCGCCGCGCTCGCCGCGGCGGGTTGCGGCATCAAGGGGCCGCTCGTGCTGCCGCCACCGACGCCGCCCGTGGCCGCGCCGGCACCGGCCCCAGCGACCACGCCGGCAGGCACCGGAGCCACGTCGCCCGATCCCGCGCAGCCCGCGCGCAAGCCGTGACCGCCTTCGTCTACCGCGACGGCGAACTGTGCGCCGAGCGCGTGCCGCTGTCCGCGATCGCAGCGCAATTCGGCACGCCCTGCTACGTCTACTCCCGCGCCGCGCTCGAGTCCGCCTGGCGCGAATTCGACTTGGCCTTCGGGGCCGTCCCTCATCTCATCTGCTACGCGATGAAGGCCAATCCGAACCTGGCGGTGCTGAACCTCTATGCGCGTCTCGGGAGCGGCTTCGACATCGTATCCGGCGGCGAACTGGCGCGCGTAGCGGCGGCCGGCGGCGATCCGGCCAAGGTGGTCTTTTCCGGCGTCGGCAAGACGGAAAGCGAGATGGCCGCGGCGCTCGATGCCGGCATCCTCTGCTTCAACGTCGAATCCGCGTCGGAGTTGATCCGGCTCGATGCCGTTGCCCGTCGCGCGGGGGCCGTGGCGCCGGTGAGTTTTCGCGTGAATCCGGACGTCGATCCGCGGACGCATCCGTACATCGCGACCGGGTTGAAGGAGAGCAAATTCGGCATCGCGTTCGCCGATGCGCCCGCGCTCTACCGCCGCGCGGCCGCCCTTCCGAACATCGCCGTTCACGGACTCGACATCCATATCGGCTCGCAGATCACCGAGCTTGCCCCATACCGCGAAGCCGCGCAAAAAGTGCTGGAACTCGTCGACCGCCTGGCTGCGGACGGCATTCCGCTGACACATGTCGATTTGGGTGGCGGCCTGGGAATTCGCTATCGCGACGAGACGCCGGTGCCACTCGCCGACTATGCGGCCATGGTCGTCGGCCTGTGGCGGGGCCGCCGCGAGAAGCTGCTGTTCGAGCCGGGGCGATACCTGGTCGGCGACGCCGGCGTGCTGCTGACGCGCGTCGAATATCTGAAGACCGGCGATCCCAAGAATTTCGCCATCGTCGACGCGGCGATGAACGACTTGCTGCGTCCCGCGCTCTACGATGCGTGGCATCCGGTGTCGGCCGTGCGACCTCGCGACGGCCCTTCGCTCCCCTGGGACTTGGTCGGCCCGGTGTGCGAAAGCGGCGATTTCCTGGCGCGCAACCGGTCGCTGGCGCTCGCCGAAGGAGACCTCGTCGCCATCGGCGCGGCGGGTGCCTACGGCATGGCAATGAGCTCGAATTACAACGCGCGTCCCCGCGCATGCGAGGTGGTTGTCGACGACAGCAAAGCGCATCTCGTCCGTCGCCGCGAGCGCACGGACGAACTCTTCGCCGGCGAATCCACGCTTCCCTGATGTCGTCTCGAAAGGTGCGTTGCGCGAATTTTGCATCAGCGCGCCGGTGAATTCCGAGTCCGGATTCGGCGCCTCAAACCTGCATTTCCGGTGTGTGCGAAATCACAACACTAGCGTTTCTAAGCACCGGAATCGGCGGCGAAATCTTGCAAATCGGGCAAACGTGGCTACAATGCAGGCAGCAGGTGGACCGGGTTTGTCAAGTGCTCCAGCAAAAAATAAGGGAGCACGAGCCACGAAAGTGGCAAGCAACGCAGTAGATAACTGAGGACGATTCCGGGCTCCCTGCTAGGTTGAGAAGCAACATAACAGTTACGGTAACTCAGACAGGAGAAACCTAAATGATGGCAGACATGATGTCCATGATGACGCCGGCGGCCCCCGCCGCGGCGCCGAAACGCAAGGCCGCTAAACGCAAGGCCAAGAAGAAGGCCGCGCCGAAGAAGAAAGCGGCGAAGAAGGCGACGAAGAAGAAGGCCGCTCCGAAGAAGAAGAAAGCAACGAAGAAGAAAGCGACGAAGAAGAAGGCCGCTCCGAAGAAGAAGAAAGCAACGAAGAAGAAAGCGACGAAGAAGAAGGCCGCCCCGAAGAAGAGGAAGGCCGCCAAGAAGACGACGAAGAAGAAGAAGGCCGCTCCGAAGAAGAGGAAGGCCGCCAAGAAGACGACGAAGAAGAAGGCCGCCCCGAAGCGGAAGGCCGCCAAGAAGAAGGCGACCAAGAAGAAAGCCAAGAAGCTCTAGGCTACTTCGTCGGCAGATCCGTCGAAGTACCTGGGCGGATGACAAACGGGCGACGCAATGCGTCGCCCGTTTTCATGGTGTCAACCGAGGGGCGACGCAATGCGTCGCCCGTTTTCATGATGTCAACTGAGGGGCGACCGCGATGCGTCGCCCGTTTTCATGATGTCAACTGAGGGGCGACCGCGCTGCGTCGCCCGTTTTCATGATGTCAACCGAGGGGCGACCGCGCTGCGTCGCCCGTTTTCATGGTGTCAACCGAGGGGCGACCGCGCTGCGTCGCCCGTCTTCATGATGTCAACCGAGGGGCGACCGCGCTGCGTCGTCATCCGCCGTGGTCGCCGTTGGCGCGCGCCGAATTTGCCGCCGGGCTGCCTTTTGAAGGCCCCGGTTTCCCCTTGGCCGCCACCGGCTTCGCGGGCGCGGTTTTGGCAGTCGCCCGAACCGGCTTGCCGGCACCCTTGGTAGCCACCGCGCGCTTCGCCTTGCCTCCAGCTTTGTGCACCGGGATAACGTCGCTGGTGACGCGCAGCTTCTGGCCCGGCGCCAGAGCGTCCCGCTTCAGGCCGTTCCACGATTTCAGCTCCTGCGCCGTGACGCCGTACCGGGCCGCGATCACCGAGAGGCGGTCGCCGCGCTTTACCGTGTAGTAGAACGTGCGGCCCGACGGAACTACCGTGAACACGGCTTGCGACAGTGATGCCGCCGCCTCGGTAGACGCACTTTGCGAGGGCACCAGCAGCGTGTGGCCCGGCGGCACCTTCGCCCGCGCGCCGATGCCGTTGACGGCGCGTAGCGTCTCCACCGACATTCCGTATTTCACGGCGACCTGCTGCAGGGTCTCGTTGGGACGCATTCGGTAGGCCTGCCAGGACACCCGCGGCTGGTCCGTAAGCTCGAGCTTGGCAGAAAAGATTTCCGCGTTGTCGATCGGCAGCAGAATCGACTGCTCGTCGGCGCCGGCGATCACCGGACGGTTGTGCTGCGGGTTGAGCGCCAGGAAATCCTCGAGCGAGATTTCCGCGAGTTCCGCAGCGAATTTCGTATCCATCTTCTGCGTGGTCTTGACCACGGCGAAATACGGTGCATCGGGGATGTCGGCCAGCGCCAGCCCGAATTTCTCCGGGTCACGGACGATGTTCTTGACGGCCTGCAGCTTCGGCAGGTAATTCGCCGTCTCCGCCGGCATCTTGAGGCTCTCATAGTTTGTCGGGAGCCCCTTCGCCTGGTTCCTCGCGACGGCCTTCGCAACGTTGCCCTCGCCCCAGTTGTAGCCGGCCAGCGCCAATTGCCAGTCGTCGAAGTCGCCGTGCAGCTTGTCGAGGTAGGTGAGGGCCTTGTCGGTCCCCGCCAGCACGTCGCGGCGCGAATCCATCCAGAAATTCTGGTTCAGGCCATAGTGCTTGCCCGTCGACGGGATGAACTGCCAGATGCCCGAGGCACGGCTCGTGGACATCGCCACCGGATTGAACGCGCTCTCCACCATCGGCAGCAGGGCGATCTCCGTGGGCATACCGCGCGCGGTCACCTCGCTGACGATGTGATACAGGTATCGGCGGCTGCGCTCGACCATCCGCGCCACGTAATCGGGCCGATCCGCATACCAGCGCTCCCATTTGTCGACGAGCGGGCCCTCGATGTCGGGGATGGAGTACCCCGCAACGATGCGCTCCCACAGGTCCGGTGCCGACGCGGGCAGCGGTTCCAGTTCCGCGCCCGCCGTTCCAGCGAACGGGTTGGTGAGTGGGGGCGGCATTGCGACGGGAACGGGATGCGGTTCCGGCGGGGGTACAACTACGGCGGCGGGTGGCGGTTCGGGGGTCGGCGAGGGAGCGGGCGTCGCGCAGGCGGTCAGCGCGGCGGCAACGAGAAGGGTCAGGGCTGTGGTTACGCGCAATTCGTTTTCCTGTGATTGCCTGCAGTACGGTCCGGTGGGCGCTCGCCGTCCAAACCCTCACCACCAAATTTCAGTGAGCAAAATTGAGGCGATGGTAGGCGCACCCGCGGGGTGCGTCAACCGAGCCTAGAAACGGTTTTTCCACTCTCGCAGCGCGCCGAACGACGCGACGTCGTCGGCCAGCGGATGCCCGGCGTGGGCCACCGCCGCGGCCTTGACGGCCGGCAAATGCGCGCGGAGGAATGGATTGGTGGCGCGTTCCTCACCCATCGTCGAGGGCACGGTCGGCTCGCCGCGATCGCGCTTGGCCCTTTCCCGCGCGTCGCGCTCCTTGAGGTCCGCGTTGTGCGGTTCGACCGCCAATGCGAAGCGAAGGTTCGCGAGCGTGTATTCGTGGCCGCAATAGACGCGTGTCTCGGGCGGTAGCGCGGCGAGCGCCGACAGCGACGTCCACATCTCCACTGGCGTGCCCTCGAAGAGGCGCCCGCATCCACCGGTGAAGAGCGTGTCGCCGCAAAAGAGCGCAGGTGCGCCGCCGTAGGGTCCGAAGTACGCGATGTGGCCCGCGGTGTGGCCGGGCACGTCGATGACGTCGAACGTCGCGTCGATTCCCGGAACGTCGATTCGGTCCCCGCCTGCAACCGCCTGCGTGCGTCCGGGAATCTTTTCCCGTGACGGTCCGAATACGGGCACCCGCCAGCGTTCCAGCAGCGCGGGGATGCCGCCAACGTGGTCGCCGTGATGATGGGTTGCGAGAATGGCGCATAGCGCGATTCCGGAGCGTTCGAGATAAGCGATCACCGGCGCGGCATCGCCGGGATCGACGACGGCCGCCACGGCGCCGTCGCGCAGCAGCCAGATGTAGTTGTCCGCGAATGCGGGGATGGGGATAATCTGCGGCATGGACGCATCTTCGGGACCCCCGGCCGGTCTGTCAACGACGCTGGCCCAGTGGTTCGCCACCGACCTCGGCCGCTACGTGCTGGCGCGCGAGCAGGCGTATTTCGACCAGGCGGTGGCGGACATCTTCGGCTTCCACGCGCTGCAGATCGGCCTTCCGGAGTGTCCCTTCCTGGCGCAGAGCCGGATCGCGTCGCGCTGGACGCTCGACTATGACCCTCCGGCCGAGCTGATCGCCGATCCGCATGGATTGCCGTTCGCCGAAAACGCGCTCGATCTCATCGTCCTGCCGCATGCGCTCGAATTCACCGACGACCCGCACCTCATGCTGCGCGAGGCTTATCGCGTGATCCGCCCCGAAGGCCAGATCGCGATCGCGGGCTTCAATCCGTTCTCGCTCTACGGCGCCAAGCGATACTTCGGGCGCGCGCAGACGCCACCGTGGAATGGCAATTTCATCGCGCTCTACCGGTTGAAGGACTGGCTGACGCTGCTGGGATTCGACGTCGTCGGCGGCCGCCTCGATGCTTACGCGCCCCCGTTCGCCAGCCAGAAATGGCTGCACCGCTTCAGCTTCCTGGAAGCCGCCGGCGATCGCTGGTGGCCCATCTCCGGCGGCGTCTATTTCCTGCGCGCCACCAAGAAAGTGCTGGGGATGCGCGTGTTGACGCCCGCCTGGGAGCGCCGCGAACGGCGCAAGAAGGCGCTCGCACCTGCCGCGCGCGCCCGCGAAGGCATCACCACGTCCGAGACCTCGCCGGAATGACGCCGGTCGTGATCTACACGGACGGGGCCTGCAAGGGCAATCCCGGACCCGGCGGCTGGGGCGCGCTGCTGCTGTCGGGGAACCGCGAGCGCGAGCTCTTCGGCGGCGAATCGCGCACGACCAACAACCGGATGGAACTGACGGCCGTCATCCGCGCGCTGGAGTCCCTTACGCGCGGCTGCGCGGTCGAAATCCACACCGATTCGCAGTACGTCAAGAACGGCATTGAAACGTGGATTCACGGCTGGAAGCGCAACGGCTGGAAGACGGCCGACAAGAAGCCCGTCAAGAACGCGGAACTGTGGCGGGAACTGGACGCGCTGCGCACGCAGCACGACGTCAAGTGGTTCTGGGTGAAGGGCCACGCCGACAATACCGGCAATATCCGCGCGGATGAACTGGCCAACCGCGGCGTGGCGGCAGTCGCAACTTCCTAAGGGCCGCTCGCTCGTTCCAGGCGCCGCGCGAATACCTGCATTTCCTTTTGCGCCTGCTTGTCGCCGCGGCGTCCGGCGACGGCGATGCCTTTGGCGTATGCGTCGAGCGCCTCTGTCGTCAGCCCCATGTCCGTCAGCGCACGGCCCAGCAGCTTCCATGCGGCCGTGTATTCGGGATCCAGCGCAACCGCCTGCCGAAGGTGCAAGGCCGCGCGCTCCGCGTCGCCTGCCTTCGTGTATTCGTTGCCGAGCGAATAGCGCAACAGCGCGCTGTCCTTGCCCGCGTCGAGCATCGCGAGAAAACGAGCCAGTGCGCCCGTCGGCGTGTTCATTTTGCAGTCCGTCGCACGTGTGCGGCCGTCGGGCGCGGATCAACCGCGCGCGCACGGCTATTTGCGAATCAGCTCACCGCTCTCGCAGTCAACGCGGCGCATCGGATAGATGACCTTCTTTTCCTTCTCCTCGCCCTTCACCTTGCCCTCGGCCGATCGCGTACAGCCACCCTTCGGCACCGCGGCGATACACGAGCCGTTGCGGAAACTGGTCGGCGACGGGATTGGTGAAGGTAAAGATCGTGGCGCCGTCGTCGGTAGCGTCGATGGCCGTCAGCTTGAACGGCGTTTCCTTCTTGGCGGAGGAGATCACCACGTAGTAGACGCCGTCCGGCCGCGTCTCCAGCCGCAGGTAGCCGTAGTCCTGCGTCTTGCCTTGGAAGGTGGTGTGTCCGGCGCCAATCATTAGGCCGCCGCGCAGCGGCAGCCAATGCTCGCGGAATTCGTAATCGGTGACCTGGCCGCGCCAGCAGCCGTCGAGCCACGACAGCGAATCGAGTTCGAGCGGCGGCGTCGCGGGCTTGGGTGCTGGCTCGGCGGCGGGCGCTGGCGCGGTGGCAGCCGCGGGAGCCGCAGCAGGCACTTGCGCGTACGCCGACGGCGCCAGGGCGCACCAAAGGCACACCAGCGACGCGGCGACCGCATTGGCAATGGGCGGGGATTCCGGATTGGGCATGATAGTCATGGTGGTCACTGCGCCTTCGCGAGCGGTAAATTGAGAAGAAGATTCTGGGGCTTGAGCTTCAGCCTTTGCTCCGCGTCCATCGCCATCGCAAGGTAGACAGGGCGCCCCTTGATGGCCGGGCGCATGTCCGACGGATCCGCGAATTGGAGGCGGAACAGGCACAGGAGGCGCCGCATCCGCTCGTCGTCGATATCGGCGCGATTGTACAGATCGTTGAGCAGGGTGCTCGCCTGCGCGTCGAGCCCGACGTGCCAGACCCAGTGTTCGTCGTCGATCGCCCGCTCCTGCGATATCTTCACGGTGACGGCAAGAAAGTGCGCAATCCACTTCTCGAGGACGCGCGTCAGCGCATCGAGCGCGGGCTGGCCGCGGTTCAGGCTGACCGAGAAATCGTGGCGCTCGTCGCGCTCCCAGTATTGCGCCGCGTTGTCCGCGTCCAGGACGTCCAAGTCTACCGAGCGTGCCGGTGTCTTGTTCTGCGCCAGCAATTCCCCGAGCGAGCCGAATCCGCCGGTCGTGGCGAACAGGTCGACCGTCTGCTCGTCTGCCGCCATCACTGCGCCATCCTCGGTAACGGCGATTCTTTGCGTCCGGAACAGCAGTTCGGCGGCGCGGGCCTCCATGGGCGCGGCGGTCTCGCCCAGAATGTGCCGCAGCAGGATCTGCGTGAGTTGGGCGACGAACAGCGGCGGCACGTCCACGCCGTCGCCGCGGAAGAGGCCCACATACGCCGCCTCGAGCGAATTGGCGGCCAGCAGCCGCGTGCGGAAACGCAGCCAGATGCCGTAGTTTTCGCGCGCATCGCCATCGGCCAAGGCGGCCAGTGCTTCGGAGGACACCGTCCGGCGGGGATTGGCGAGCAGCGCGTCGTGCAGTGCCAACTCCGCGTCGCACGACTCCGGGATCGGCGAGAGTTCGGGGCGCACGAGGTAGCTGCGCAGGAAGGTGTCGCTGACCGTCAGGCGGCCGTCGCCGCCCTTGGTGAGTAGCCGAAATCCGCAGGATGGCCAGAAATCGGGCATCGCGCTGCCGCCTCTCATGCCGATTCGAATATTCCCGCGGCGCCCATTCCCGTGCCGACGCACATCGTGACCATGCCGTACTTCTGCTTTCGCCGCCGCAAGCCGTGCGTGATCGTCGCTGTTCGAACCGCGCCGGTGGCGCCCAGCGGGTGGCCAAGCGCAATGGCGCCTCCAAGCGGATTCACTTTCGCCGGGTCGATCCCGAGTTCGCGGATCACCGCGAGAGCCTGCGCGGCGAAGGCTTCGTTCAATTCGATCCAGTCCATGTCGTCCTGCTTCAAGCCCGCTGCCTTCAGCACCTTCGGGATCGCGGCGATCGGCCCCACGCCCATGATCGCCGGCGGCACGCCGCCGACGGCGAAGCCGACCCAGCGCGCGAGCGGCGCGAGGCCAAGCTCCTTCATAACCCGTTCGGAGACGACGATCGACGCGCCTGCGCCGTCCGACATCTGCGAGCTGTTGCCGGCGGTGACCGACCCCTTCGCCGCGAACACGGGGCGCAGCTTCGCGAGGCCTTCGAGCGTCGTATCGGCGCGCGGACCTTCGTCGCGCGCGATTTCGCGGTTGCGCGTGGCGATCTTCCCGGAAGCCAAGTCCGGGAGGCTCTCGTGCACGGTGATCGCGCTGATCTCCGCGTCGAACTCGCCATTACGCTGGGCCGCGAGCGCCTTCTGGTGCGACGCCAGCGCGAACGCGTCCTGGTCGTCGCGCGAGATCTTCCATTGCGCAGCGACGTTCTCGGCCGTGATTCCCATGCCGTAGGCAATGCCGACGTTCTCGCCCTTCGCGAACACCGCTTCGTTCAGCGCGAGGCGGCCCAGCATCGGGATCATGCTCATGCTCTCGGTACCCGCCGCGATGACGATGTCGGCTTCGCCGGTGCGGATGCGGTCGGCGGCGATCGACACCGCGTTCAACCCGGACGAGCAGAACCGGTTGATCGTCATGCCCGCGACACTGTCCGGCAAACCTGCGAGCAGCAGGCCGATCCGCGCGACGTTCATGCCCTGCTCGTACTCGGGCATCGCGCAGCCGACGATGACGTCGTCGATGCGCCTGGCGTCGATGGCGGGAGCCTGCGCCAGCACGCGCTGCAGCACGTGCGCGAGCAGCGTATCGGGACGCGTCGAGCGGTAGGCGCCGCGCGGCGCCTTGCCGACGGCGGTTCGCGTGGAGGCGACGATGTACGCTTCCTGCATCTGTTTGCCCATGGCGGCCCCTTTAGTTGCGCAGCGGCTTGCCGGTCGCAAGCGTGTGCGCGATGCGCGCCTGCGTCTTCTCGTGCCGCAGCAGTTCCATGAATTCGCGGCGCTCGAGATCGATAAGCCAGTTCTCGTCGACCAGGCTGCCGGGTTCGATCTCGCCGCCGCACAGCACGCGCGCGACCTTGAGGCCGACCTCGAAGTCGTAGGCGCTGATGAAGCCGCCCTCGCGCATGTTGACCAGCAACATCTGCAGCGTCGCCAGATCCGGTCTTGCCGGCCACGGGCACATTGCGCGGCGGCAGCGGTGGACGATAGCCCGCGTCGGCCAGCGCCCGCGCCTGCGCTTTGGCCACGAACAGCACCTCATAGGCATTCATGACAACGATGTCGGCAGCACGCAGGTATCCCAGTTCCTTGGCATCCAGCGCGCTCTTGGCCACGGTGGCGGTAGCGATCGTCTGGAAGTACGTGCGCAGGAACGGAAACTGGTCCATCTGGCCGCCGTTGGCGCCGCGCTTCACCTCCTCCGCGGCGCGGATCGCGAACTCCTTGGTGCCTCCGCCGCCGGGCAGCAGGCCGACGCCAACCTCGACGAGACCGATGTAGGACTCGAGCGCCGCGACAGTGCGATCGGCGTGCATGA
This sequence comes from uncultured beta proteobacterium, assembly GCA_963828045.1. Taxonomy (GTDB): domain Bacteria; phylum Pseudomonadota; class Gammaproteobacteria; order Burkholderiales; family Casimicrobiaceae; genus VBCG01. The sequence goes on from CAWHCM010000002.1 coordinate 1,461,787, forward strand.
TGAATTCGCACGATCCGCCCAGCGCCATACCGCGCACCGCGCACACGGTCGGGACGAGGCTGTAGCGCAGCCGCAGCGATGTCTTCTGGAAGTTGGCGACCACGCGGTCGATGACGTCCCACTGCTTGCCGGCAAGCGCGGGCGCGAGCTCGGACAAGTCCGCGCCGAACGAGAACGGCTCCTTCGTCTGCCAGATGACCAAGCCTGCGCAAGAGCGCTCGGCCTCGTCGATGGCGCGATTGAGGCCCTCGATGACCGCTCCGCCTATCGTGTGCGCCTTTGTCTTGAACGACACGATGGCGACGTCGTCGCCCAGGTGCCACATGCGGAGCGCATCCGTCTCGAAGATCGTCGTGCCCGCATGCGGTACGCTCGCTCAATACGGGATCGGGATAGAGCTGGCGGCGATAGACCGGCAGCTGCGGGTCGCGCGACGAAGACATCGTTCGCGGCCGAATACGCGCCCTGCGGCGTGTGCACGCCGCCCGCGGCGCTCACCTTGGCACCCGTGACCCACGCGGGCAACGGCGCGTTGGAAAGCGTCCTGGCCGCCGCGATGTCCTCGGCGAACCAGGCGGCGACGGCGTTCCACCCGGCGGCCTGCCACGTCTCGAACGGACCCATCTGCCAGCCGAAGCCCCAGCGGATGGCCAGGTCCACGTCGCGTGCATTGTCGGCAATCGTCGCGCAGGTGATATGCGCTGTAGTGGAAGAGATCGCGGAAGATCGCCCAGAGGAACTGCGCCTGAGGATGCGCGGACGCGCGCAGCTTGGCGAACTTCTCGGCCGGCGATCGGATCTTGAGCAACTCGGCCACTTCCGGCGCCACCTGGCCGGCCGCAGCACGGTAATCGCGCGCCGCGGGATCGAGCACCTGAATGTCCTTGCCGACCTTGCGAAAGAATCCCGCCTTGGCCTTTGCTCCCAGCGCACCTTGCGCGACCAGCGCCGCGAGTGTCGGCGGCGTGGCGAACAGCGCGTGCCACGGATCGTCCGGCAGCGTGTCGAACATCGTCTTGACGACGTGCGCCATCGTGTCCAGGCCGACGACGTCGGCGGTGCGATATGTGGCGCTCTTCGCGCGGCCGATTGCGGGACCCGTCAGCGCATCGACGACGTCGAAGCCGAGCCCGAAGGCTTCCGTGTGCTTCATTGTCGCCAGCACGGAAAAAATACCGATGCGGTTGGCGATGAAATTGGGCGTGTCTTTCGCGCGGATGACGCCCTTGCCCAGCGCCGTGGTCAGGAACGCCTCGAGCGCATCGAGCAGCGCGGCATCCGTTTCCGGCGCGGCGATAAGCTCCACCAGGTACATGTACCGCGGCGGATTGAAGAAGTGGATGCCGCAGAAGCGGGTGCGCAGGGCAGCGGGCACCGCCGCAGACAGCGCCGCGAGCGACAGTCCGGACGTATTGGAGGCGAGAATCGCGTTTGCCGCGACGTGCGGCGCGATTTTCTCGTAAAGGTCCCGCTTCCAGTCGAGGCGCTCGGCGATTGCCTCGATGACGAGGTCGCATTCGCCGAGCCTGCCCAAGCCGTCGCCGTAATTGGCGGCCTCGATCGATGCGGCGCGGTCCTTGGCCGCCAACGGCGCGGGTTCCTGCCTTGCCAGCCCGGCGATCGCCTTCGCCACCAGGCCGTTCGGGTCACCCTCCTTGGCCGCCAGGTCGAACAGCACGACGGGAATGCCGGCATTGGCGAGATGCGCGGCAATCTGCGCGCCCATGACGCCGGCGCCCAGATACGGCGGCCTTGCGAACGAGCAAACGCGATGGGGGCATCGACTGTGGGGCCATCAGCTGATTCCGGTTGTTGGGACAGCGGTGCTTCCGAAAAATTGCGCGGCCGAATGCCAGCCGCGCGTAGGGACGCCGAAAAGCAAAATCGGCGCCGCCTTTTCTGCGCGCCGTGAAGCTAAAACGCCGCCGATCGGCGGCGTTTTAGCCTTTCGGCTTTCCGTTGCTCCTAGAACGAGTAGGTTCCCGACACTCCGAAGATCGTCACGCTCGGCTTGTAATTGCCCGAGATGAGGCCGTATTGCGCCGTGTTGCCTGCGTTCTGGTTCGTCGACGGATTACCGGCCCAGATGTAGCTGAAGCCACCGTCGAACTTGAGATTGGGCGACATCGTGTACTGCGCGCCCACCGACAGCCACGTGCGGTCGGCGTCAGGCAGGCGCGGCGTGATGTACTGCGTCCTGCACGGGCGACTGGTCGTACGCCAGGCCGCCGCGGAATTTCCAGTTCTGATCCAGGTAATAGCTTGCGCCGACGGAGAAGCGCCAGGCATCCTTGAAGTTCTCGGGCGTTGACTGCAAGACGTTGCCGTCGGTACGGACGAACGTCAGGTTTTGCAGCATCGACCAATTCGTGAACTGGACGTCGGCCATCACGTCCCACTTGGGATCGATATGGCCGAAGAACGAGACGTTGGTGATCGACGGCAGCTCGATGCTCGCCGTCACGCCGCTGTTGTACGCAATGTTCGCGTTGATGTAATTCGTCAACCCCCGCGCCGACCGGTGCGAGCGGCCCTAGTGGCGGCAGCGACGGATTGGTGAAGTTTGCGTTACCCTGACACGTTGTACTTGATCGACGACCGGTAATGCGCGCCGACGCGCATGTCCTTCGAGATGTCCCACAGCGCGCCGATATCCCAGCCCCAGGCGCTGTCATTGCCGTCGATGTTGGCAAACGAATCGAGGCCCGGTGTGGCTTGAATGAGTGGCGCCGCGCTGCCCGGCGGGATGAGGCCCATCGCCTCGAACTGCGTTGCTGTGCCCGCAATGGCATACGAGTAGTTGGCGTTGCTGGTGAACGTTGCCTTGATCTGCTGATAGTCGACGCCGACGCCCAGCGACAAGTTGTCGGTGGCCTTCCACGACAATGCCGCGTCGACATTGATCGTCTTGACGTCCGACTTGATCGCCTGGTAGCGGCCCAGCCAGCCGCTGTCCCATTCGGTGACGAGGCCGAACGGCGCGCCCACGCCCAGGCCAAAGGCGAACTGCTTGTTGATCGGCACTACCAGGTAGATGTTCGGCACGTAGTTGCGTGCTGCCCGCATCGCCGCCGGAGCCGCCGAGCGGCTGGTTGAACGCGGGCAGCGAACCGCCGTTGTTGTTGAACTTGATCGACGGCGTGATGATGTTGAGGCCCGCGACGATCTGCGTGCTGCCGAATCGCGACATGCCGGCCGGGTTGCTGAATACCGTGCTGGCGTCCTCCGCCGAGGCCGCACCGCCGGCATACGCATTGCCGAGTCCGCTGACGCTTTGCTCCTGCAGCGCGAAAGCTGCACCAAATGCCTGGCCGGCGCCCAGCGCGAGCGCAAGCCCGGCTACTGCTGCGGCCACGCGGGTGCGTCGAAATTGGTTCGATTGCATGGGAACTCCTCTCTGCTAACGGGAACTGCCTGCGATTAGGCTGGTGTTGCCTAAAGATTCTTTTAGCCGGCCACGAAGGCAATCCCTGCCTTCGAAGTGGTCTTGGGGAAACTATACACCCGCCGGGGCGCCCTCCTCGAAGGAGCGGGCCCCCTTTTCCCGCGGCCCGGCCCGCGGGTGTCTCATTCTGGTGGCCTCATTTGGGTGGAACCTCCCTCGGCCGCCGGTCCGCGCCGACGGCGACGTAGGTGAGGCTTGCCTCCGTAACCTTGACAGTTACGACGTCGCCCGGGTTGCGCTGTGCAAAAACCTCGACTTCCACCGTCACCGACGTTCGTCCCACTTTCGTGATTTCGGCATAAAACGTCACGAGATCGCCCACCAGGACAGGCTGCTTGAACGTGAACGAATTGACGGCGACCGTCGCCACGCGGCCGCATGCCCTGCGGGCCGCCACGACACCGCCGGCGATGTCGACCTGCGCCATGATCCAGCCGCCGAAGATGTCGCCGTGCTGGTTGACGTCGGCCGGCATCGGCACGACGCGCAACACCGGTTCCTTGGCCGGCAAGTGGACAGTGGGCGTCATGGATTCGCGGTTCAGGCCGCCGGCTGCGCCGCCTGTTTCCTGGCCTCGTCGCGCAGTTCGCGGCGCAGGATCTTGCCGACGTTGGATTTCGGCAGCTCATCGCGGAACTCGACGTCGCGCGGACACTTGTAGCCTGTCAGGTGAGCGCGGCAGTGCGCGATGACGTCGTCCGCGGTGAGGTCGTCCTGCCGTTTGACGATGAAGAGCTTGACCGCCTCGCCGGATTTGCGGTCCGGAACGCCTATCGCCGCGCATTCGAGCACGCCGGCATGCGTTGCGACGACCGCTTCAATCTCGTTCGGATACACGTTGAATCCGGACACCAGGATCATGTCCTTCTTGCGGTCCACAATCTTGATGTAGCCGCGCTCGTCCATTACGCCGACATCGCCCGTCGCGAACCAGCCTTCGCGGTCGATGACCTTGTCCGTTTCGTCCTGGCGCTGCCAGTAGCCCGCCATGACCTGCGGTCCGCGAATGCATATTTCGCCGGGCGTTCCCGGCGGCACGTTATGGCCGGCGTCGTCGCGGAGCACGATTTCCGTCGAACTGATCGGCAGGCCGATCGAGCCGTTGTACGCGGGCAGGTCGAGCGGATTCATCGTCGCCGCCGGCGACGTCTCCGTGAGTCCGTACGCCTCGATCAGCGGCACGCCGGTCACCTGCTTCCACTTTTCGGCGACCGCCTCCTGGACGGCCATGCCGCCGCCCAGCGCCAGGTGCAGCGTCGAGAAATCGAGCTTGCGGAAATCGGGATTGCTCAGAAGCGCATTGAAAAGTGTATTCACGCCGGTGAACGCCGTGAAGCGATACTTCGCCATCTCCTTGACGAAGCCGGGAATGTCGCGCGGGTTGGGGATGAGCACGTTCTCGCCGCCCAACGTCATGAACACGAGGCAGTTCGCCGTCAGAGAGAAGATGTGATAGAGCGGCAGCGGCGTGATGATGACCTCGCGCGCATCGCCCATGAACGGATGGAGCCACGCCCGCGCCTGCAGCAGATTGGCGACGATATTGCGATGAAGCAGCATCGCGCCCTTGGCCACGCCGGTGGTGCCGCCCGTGTACTGGAGGAAGGCGATGTCGCCGTGGCCGATCGGCACGTGCTCGAGCGTGCGCTTGCGGCCATCGTCCAGCGCGTCCGACAGGCGTATGGAGCCTGGAATCGAAAACGCGGGAACGACCTTCTTCACGTGCCGCAGCACGAAGTCGACGAGTACGCCCTTCAGTCCCATCAGCTCGCCGATCGACGTGATCACCGGCTGGCGCACCTTGGTCTTGCCGCGAACCTGCGCGAAGACGTTCGCGAAGTTCTCGACGCACACGATGACCTCGGCGCCCGAATCGTTCAACTGATGCTCGAGCTCGCGCGCCGTGTACAGCGGATTGACGTTGACGACGGTGCAACCGGCGCGCAGCGTGCCGAACAGGCACACCGGGTATTGCAGGACATTGGGCATCATCAGCGCGACGCGCGCGCCCTTCTTGCAGCCGACGCCCTGCAGCCAGGCCCCGAACGCCGCCGACAGCGTGTCGAGCTCGGCGAATGTGAGCGTCTTGCCCATGCACGAGAACGCCGGGCGGGCGCCGTACTTGGCGACGCTTTCCTCGAATACGTCGCGGACCGAGGCATACTCGTTGGCGTCGATTTCCGCCGGAACGCCCTTCGGGTAGTGCTTGAGCCAGATTTTTTCCAAGACGCTCCTCCCTGCCGCGACGGTGACGCGCGGCGCGATGCCTGCCCGACGAGAAGGGGATCTACCGCGATTGGCGCGCGCCCGTGCGTGGGGCGTTCGCGTCCAGCGGGAAAATCGTACACCAGAAGCCGTACCCGCGGTCGCCCCGGCAGTCAGGTAGCGGTCGCCGCGTAATGCAGCGGACCGCCGCGAAATGGCGCGAAGCCCGTGCCGAATATGGCACCGGCGTCCACCAGATCGGCATCGGCGACGATATGCTGCGCCAATGCGGACTTCGCCTCTTCCACGAAGGGGCCGATCAGCCGCCGGGCGAGCCCCTCGGGCACCGCGCCCGCGGCGCCTTTCTGCGCCTTGCCGGCAACCCACGCATAGAAACCGCGCCCGGTCTTGCGGCCGAGGTTGCCGGCGGCAACCAGGTCCATCAGCCGCTTGGGCGGCACGGCGTCATCACCCAGCATCTTGCCGACGGCCACGCAGATGTCGAGACCCACGGTGTCCGCGAGTTCGATCGGGCCCATCGGCATGCCGAAGGCGAGCGCCGCTTCGTCGACCGTCTCGGGCGACAGGCCCTCGTCCACGCAGCGCATCGCCGCCATGAGGTACGGCGCGAGCACCCGATTGACGAGGAATCCCGGCGCGCTCTTTACCGGCAGCGGAAGCTTGTCGATCTGGCGCACGAAGGCCGCGGCCTGCGGCACGAGGGCCTCGCGGGTCTGCCGGCCGACGACGATCTCCACCAGCATCATCTTCGGCACCGGATTGAAAAAATGCAGGCCGATGAGGCGCGACGGATCCGCCATCGTTTGCGCGATATCCTCGAGCGGAATGCTCGACGTGTTGGATGCGAGGATCGCCGAAGGCCTGGCCTTCTCCTCAAGCGCGGCGAACAGCGCACGCTTGGCGTCGACGTTCTCGAAGATGGCCTCGATGATCACGTCAGCCCGCGCCACGCCGTCGCCGGCGACATCGGGAATGAGGCGGTCGGTTGCATCACGCACACGGCGCGGGTCGCGCAACCGTTCCGCGAAGAGCTTGCCGGCGCGCCGCATGGCGGGTGACAGGCGCTCCGCGTCCTGGTCCTGCAGCGTGACGGTCAAGCCGCGCAATGCGCACCACGCGGCGATGTCGCCGCCCATCGTGCCGGCGCCCACGACGTGCACATGGCCCGCCGGCAAGTCGCCCTCCCTGCCCAGGCCTTTCAGCCGCTCCTGCAGTCTGAACACGCGCAAGAGGTTGGCCGTGGTTGGCGACCTGAACAGCGACTGAATCGACGCCGGATCGGATGCAGGGACCGCGAGCGCGTCGCCGTCGTACTTCACCCACAGGTCGAGAACGGCGTAAGGCGCGGGGTAGTGCTCGCGGCGCGCTCGCTGCGCAACTTTCTTCGCCGCCTGCGCGGCGATGAAGCGGCGGGCCAGCGGATTCAGCGTCAGCGACAACGGGAACGGCAGCGTGCGCGGCGGCGGCAGCGCGCGCAGCACGCCGCGCGCCGTGTTGTCCATGATCCGGACGGCAACGCACTCGTCGGCTAGCCCTAGTTTCTTCGCGCGCCGGGCGTCGATCGTCCTGCCCGTCAGCAGCATGTCGAGGGCCGCGGGCGCGCCCGCCAGCCGTGGCAGCCGCCTGATGCCGCCCCAGCCGGGGACGATGCCCAGCATCACCTCGGGCAAGCCCAGCCGCGTCCCGGGCTCGTCGACGACCACGCGATAGCGGCACGCAAGCGCCAATTCCAGGCCGCCGCCCAGGCAAAAGCCGCGCACCAGCGCCAGTGTGGGGTATCGGACGTGCGCTAAGCGCTCGAACGCGTCCCAGCCGCGCCTGACGATCGCCAATGCGCCCTCGTCGTTGTTCACTTCGCCGAATTCCTCGACGTCCGCGCCGGCGATGAAGCCGTTGGCCTTGCCGGAGCGGATGATGAGTCCCTTCGGCGCATCGGCATCGAGGATGTCGAGCGCGTCGTTGAGTTCGGCGAGCACCGCCGCCGACAACGTGTTGACGGTCGCGCCGGCTTTGTCGAAGGTGAGCCACGCGATACCGTCGGTGTCGCGGGTGATCGTCCAGTGTTGCATCATCGTTCCTGCAGGTTTGGGACCCTGGCGACAGCGGGACCTAGGTGAATTCGTGCGGCTGCGCGACGATGCCCACGGCCAGCGCGCCCGGGCCGACGATTGCGCCGGCCACCATCGACAGCCGGCTGCGGTGCACGTCGACGCCACGTGCTGTGGCGGCCTTGGTCAGCGCGATGAAACCTGGCAGTTGCGCAACGGCCGTCCAGTCGCCGCCGAAGCTCAAATTCACGAAAGGCGCCAATAGCCCGCGTTCGATTTCGCGCGTCACGTTGGCGAACACGCGCTCGGCCGCCGCGGCGAAGTGGCGCACCTTGGCGACAGGACCGGTCTCCCCGCGAAAGCACCGGGCGATGGGCTTCACATCCAGCGCATTGCCCAGCCGGTGGCCGACGAAGCCCATTCCGGCTCCATGCGATCGGGCACGCGCCTGCAGGTAGTTCAAGTCCGACGGCACGATGTAGCCGTAGGTCTGCGGAATGATTTCCTCCAGCCTTCGGAAGATGCGCGGCGTCGGCGTGTCCGCACGGATCATCCGCGCCAGCTCCATGATCTGCACGCCCTGCGCGGCGAACAGGTTGCGGCTGTCGAACACGCGGATGGCAAACGGCCCGGGCACGCCGGCGGCGTCCCGCAGCGGCTTGTACTTCGTGATGATCTCGAAGGCGAATTTCTGCGCCGTCGCGAAGATCGGCCCGCGTTGCGATGTCGTCGTGACGCAGATCACGTAGTCGAAGTCGAGGACGAGCGGCCGCAGGAAGAGGGCCTCGAGCTGCTCTTCCGTGTAAGGCCGGATCTCGACGTTGGCGATACCCTTGGCGAGCACCTCCTCGGAGAACGCTTGCGTCTCGGCATCGTCGCGCACGTCGACGACCTCGCGATCGCCGATGCGAATGGGAATCGGCATCACGCGGATCGGATTCTGCGCGATGAACGCCAGCGGTAAGTCGCACGCCGCGTCCACCAACATGCCCAATCGCATCGGTTGCTCCGGGATTCACGCGCTCGACCCGCATTCTAGGGCTCAAACGGTCTCCACCAGCATCGCCCCGCCCAATCCGCCGCCGATGCATATCGCCGCCATGCCTCGCTTGCCGTTGGTGCGGCGCAGCACGTTCAAGACATGGAGGACGATGCGCGTTCCGGAGGCGCCCACCGGATGCCCGAGCGCGATCGCGCCGCCGTCGACATTGAGCCTGCCGTGGTCCAACGGCCCCAGCGCGCCGGGAAGCCCCAACTCGGCGCGGCAGAACTCGTCGCTCGACCACGCGCGCTCGCACGCGATGACCTGCGCCGCGAATGCCTCGTTGATCTCCCAGGCGTCCAGGTCGTTCAGCGCGAGGTTGTGCCGTTGCAATATCGGCGTTGCCGCGTAGACAGGCCCCAGCCCCATCTGCGCCGGATCGAGGCCCGCCCACTGCGAATCGACGATGCGGCCGATGGGCGTGAGCTTGTGCGCGTCCACCGCGCGTGCCGAAGCGACGACGAGCCACGCGCCGCCGTCGGTGATCTGCGAGCTGTTGCCCGCAGTCACGTTACCGTATTTCCTGTCGAAGAACGGCCTCAGCTTGGCCAGGTTTTCGGGCGTCGAGTCGTCACGCACGCCATCATCGGTCGGATAGAGCTTGCCCGACTTGTCGTACAGCGGCACGAGTTCGCCGTCGAAGTGGCCGGCCTTCTGCGCGGCCAACACGCGCTGGTGGCTGCGCGCGGCAAATTCGTCCATCTCGCGGCGCGTGATGCCGAAGCGATAGGCAAGATTCTCGGCCGTCTGTCCCATCAGCAGTCCGCAGATCGGGTCGGTCAGGCCCTTCATGAGCGCGATCACCGGCGCTAAGTAGCCGGGACGGAACTTGGCGAGCAGCGCGGCGCGCTGCGGCAGCGTCTTGGCCGCATACCAGTTCGACAGCCACATCACCATCGCATCGGAAAACAGGAGCGGCGCGCGCGACAGCGCATCCACGCCGCCGGCCAGCACGAGGTCCGAACGCCCGGCCTTGATGTTGTTGACCGCGGAGTCGATCGACTGCATGCCCGACGCGCAGTTGCGCATCACGGTCCAACCGGGGACCTTCAAGCCACAGCCCATCCTCAATGCGGCGACGCGGCCGATGTTCACCTCGTCCATAGACGGCGCTGCGCACCCCAGGATGACCTCGTCCAGCTGCGCGGGTTCGAAGTTCTGGCGCAGCAGCAGCGCGCGGCCTGCGTCGGCGGCTAAGTCGGAGGCCGCGAACGGCCCCGGCCGGTTGCGCGCCTTGAGGAACGGCGTGCGCGCGCCGTCGATGATGAAGATCGGTTCGGTCATGGCGGAATGCTCGCGGGTGCCGGCGACGAAGCGTCACGCGGCCGCGCGGTGGTTGCGCGTCCGCGGCTTCGCGGCGTCGATCGCCGGCTGCAGCAACGAAGCGCCCAAGTCCTTGTCGAAGTCGTCAACGTGAATCACCTTCGCCGCGAGTTCGCGCTGGGCGATCAGCGCGCGCGCTTCGTCGACGCCGATGACACCTGCCGCCAGCGCGCGGTCGGCCAGCACCTCGATGCCTGCGCCCGGCGGCAAATGGCCGTCGAGCCGGCGGTCCTTGACCGCGGCACGGAGCTTGGCTTCGACCGGTTCGGCGATCATCGTCGCGTCGAGCGCACGCTCGATCAAGTTCACCGGATCGTCGTCGGCCGTGCCGACGTACATGCCGGCGGTCAGGCGGTCGCGCGTGGCCGACGGCTCGATCAGCAGGCGTGCGGCGTCATGGCCGATCCGGTCGGACGGCACGACGTACGGACGGCCAAGCGGGAAAACTATGCCGCGCAGCGCGAACGCGATGGCGCGGTTCGGGAAATTCGAGATGACGCCCTCGAACGCATTTTGCGCCTTGAACATCGCGTCCCAGATCGCCCAGTGCATCAGCGGCGCATCGGCGGCCTGCCGGCCCTCCATCTCGAAGCGCTTCAGCGTCGCCGAACAAAGGTACATCAGCGACAGGATGTCGCCTAAGCGCGCGGAGAGCTTCTCCTTGCGCTTCAGCGCGCCGCCAAGCGTGCCCATCGACACGTCGGCCAGGAATGCCAGCGCAGCCGAGAAGCGCGTCAGTTGCTGGTAGTAGCGGCGCGTCTCCGGCGCAACGTCTGTCGGAACCTTCACAAAATGCGAACCGGTCCACCCCATGACCAGCGTGCGCGCGACATTCGAGATCGCGAAGCGCAGGTGGCCGAACAGCGCCGCGTCGAAGGCGATCGACGCCCGCTGTGCGTCCGTGTGGCGCGTCGCCTTGATCTCCTTCAGCACGTACGGGTGGCACCGAATCGCGCCCTGCCCGAAGATGATGAGGCCGCGCGTCAGGATGTTGGCGCCCTCGACCGTGATTGCCACGGGGTGCTGCATGTAGGCGCCACCCAGGAAATTCGACGGCCCCATGCTGATGCCCTTGCCGCCGATGACGTCCATGCCGTCGTTGACGACCTGCCGCGCGCGCTCGGTGATGTGGTACTTGGCGATCGCGGAGACGACCGCCGGCTTTTCGCCCTGGTCGATGGCGGCGGCGGTAACCATCCGCGCGGCATCCATCATGTACAGGTTGCCGCCCATGCGCGCGAGCGGCTCTTCGATGCCCTCGAACTTGCCGATCGCGGTCTTGAACTGCGTGCGCACGCGCGCGTAGCCGCCGACGGTGCGCACGGCAAGGATCGCCATGCCGGTGTTCGACGACGGCAGCGAAATGCCGCGGCCCGCGGCCAGCGATTCCATCAGCATGCGCCAGCCGTGCCCCAGCATCGCCTGTCCGCCGATGACCCAGTCCACCGGGATGAATACGTCCTTGCCCGAATTGGGACCGTTCTGGAACACCGCATTGAGCGGCATGTGGCGACGGCCGATTTCCACGCCCGGATGGGTGGTCGGAATCAGCGCGCACGTGATCCCGATGTCTTCCTTGTCGCCCACCAGCTTGTCGGGATCGAATACGCGGAAAGCGAGGCCCAATAGTGTTGCGACCGGCCCCAGCGTGATGTAGCGCTTTTCCCACGTCACGCGCAGGCCAAGCGTGCGCTTGCCGTCGTGCTCGCCCCAGCATACGTACGCGAAGTCGGGCATCGCCGCGGCGTCGGAGCCGGCGCTGGGGCTGGTCAGCGCAAAGCACGGGATCTCGAGGCCCTTGGCAAGCCGCGGCAGATAGTGGCGCTTCTGCTCGTCGGTGCCGTAGTGCAGCAGCAATTCGCCCGGCCCCAGCGAATTGGGCACCATCACCGTCACCGCCACGGTGCCCGAATGCGTGGAGAGCTTCGTGATCACCTGGGAGTGCGCGAACGCCGAAAAGCCCAGGCCGCCGTATTCCTTGGGGATGATCATCCCAAGGAAGCCCTTGTCCTTGATGTACTGCCACACGTGCGGCGGCAGGTCCTTGTAGACGTTCGTCGTCTCCCAGTCGCTCGTCATGCCGCACAACGTCGCGACCTCATTGTCGAGGAAGCGCTGTTCCTCGGGCGAAAGCGCGGGCCGCGGCGCATCGAGCAGGCGGCGCCAGTCGGGGCGACCGGAGAAGAGCTCGCCGTCCCACCACACGGTGCCGGCCTCGAGCGCGTCGCGTTCGGTCGGTGACATAGGGGGCATAAGCTTCCGGAATGCCGCGAGCACGCCGTCGCTGATCAGGCCGCGCCGCAACGCCGGAATCGCGAGCGCCATTGCCAGCGCAACGAAGGCGATGGTGAGCAGCCCATTCAGCGCGACCGGCAGCGCGTGCGCCAGCCACGACGCGGTCAGGGCCACAGCTGCGGCGACTCCCCACGCGCGTCCCGACGCGTTGACATACGCCAGCACGAGAGCGCCAGCCGCTACCACGAAGAGAAAGAGCAAAGTCAGCATGGTCTTGTTCCTCGAATTCCCCGACGCGCTACGCCGCGCGCCGGGCTTGCCGCGAGTTCGCGGTCAGCGCTTTCGCGCCAACGCGCCGTCGACCTCGCGCGTCACTTCGGTCAAGTCGGGCAGTGGCGCATTCAGACCCGCGAGAAGAAAGGGCGCCAGCCTGCGCAGCAAGATTTCATCGTTGTTCGTCTCGCGCGGGCTGAGTTCGCTGATGATCTTGTGCGCATCCGTGCCCGCCAGCGTGTAAGACAGCGCGCCCATGATGAAGTGCAGCCGCCACGACAGTTCCCTGCGCGGCAGGTGCGGTAGCGCGCGCCCGAAGGCGGCCTTGAAGCGCGCGATCGTCACGGCGTACTGCTCGGAGAGGAACCGGCGGATGAACGGGGCCGGGTCGGCATAGGCGCGCCCGAGCAGCCGCAGGAAGTTCTTCCCGCCGCGTTGCGGATCACGCGCCAGGCGCAACGCGGGGACGAACAACGCCATCAGGATGCGGTCGCACGACAGCGCATCCGGCGCCGCCCGCGATTCGAGCCGGCTGAGGATCTCGACGCGCTCCTGGTTCATGGGATCGAGGCGCCGTGTCAGCACGGCCTGGAACAACTCTTCCTTGGTGCCGAAGTGGTAATTCACCGCCGCCAGGTTCACGAAGGCAGCGGCGGTGATCGTGCGCAGGCTCGTCGCCTCGAAGCCGTGCACGACGAAGAGGCCCTCGGCCGCGTCGAGGATGCGCTCCTTGGTGGCGGTGGACCCGCGGCCTGCGTCGATCGGAATGACTTTCGCCCCCACACCGGCTCCTTTGGATGGCCATGCGGCGTCCCACCGGGGTCGTTTGCGGCCGCCCGATTTTGAAACGCTCGTTTTAATCCTACGTTTGATTGCCGGGGCGTGTCAACCACCGCCGGATGGCGCGTGGAACGTCTGTTTGCATGGGGAATCCGTCACCGCGGCGATGTCCGGGGCCGGTCCCTAGTACTTGCCGCCGGCCTGCCGCACCTGCTCCTCGACCTGCTTTTTCAGCGTTTCCTTGTCGCCGGTCAGGATCTTCACCGCGTTCTTCTCCAAGTACTCGGCGCGCTCCTCGAGGATGCGCTTGCGCTCCGCGGCGAGGTCGCGCGCAAGTTGGGGATCCTCGTTGTCGTTCGTCAGCGTTGCCCGCGCCGGCATGTTCGCGGCTTCCTCGCGCAACTTCTGCGAATACCGGTCGGAATATTCGCGGCTCATCAGCGCCTTGGCATCGGCGGCGGCTTCGGAGAATTTCGCGCAAGCGAGGCGCGCGACATCCGCGACGCTTAAGCCGTACGTGCGCAGGACCGCGAGCACGACGATGATCGCGATGCCGGCCGCGTAGACCTTGGTCGTCGTCGAGAAGTGCTTGTTGGCGGGCATTTCAGCCGGCGCCGGACGGTTCCGCGTAGGCTGCCTCGATCCGCGGCGCCAGGTGCTTGAGCAGGATGGGGCGCTTCAGCTTGAGCGTAGGCGTGAGAAGGCCATTATCGACGCTCCAGGGCTCCTTCTCCATGACGACGCGCCGCACGCGCGTCCAGCGCGGGAACTCCTTCAGCTGCTCGTTGGCGCGCCGAATCAACTCCTTCTCGTCCGTCTCCTTCGTGACCGCGAGCAGCACGACGTACGGGCGGCCTTCACCCACCAGCATCACCTGTTCGAAGACCGAGTCGTGCAGGATCGCGAATTCGACGTCCTGCGGCGGCAATTTCTCGCCATTGGACAACACGAGGATGTCCTTCGCGCGGCCGCGGATGTAGATCTTGCCGTCCTTGATCTCGGCTAAGTCCCCGGTGCGCAGCCAGCCATCATGGGTGAGCGCATCACGCGTCGCGTCGGGATTCTTCCAGTAGCCCTGCATGACGTTGGGGCCGCGCGCGAGGAGCTCGCTGCCCGCGCCTAAGCGAACCTCGACGCCCGGAAGGGGCGGTCCGACGGATTCGGGCACGTTGTCGTCGTCGCGGTTCACGGAGATGACCGGCGAGGCCTCGGTCATGCCGTAACCCTGCAGCATCGGAAGTCCCAATCCGATGAATGCGTGCGCGAGTGCCGGATCAAGCGCCGCGCCGCCAACGACCGTGAGGCGCAGGCGCCCACCCAGCCGCGCGAGCACCGGTTTGCCGACGAGCCGGCGCAACGGCGGCACGAGCAACCGATCGAGCACGCCGGCGTTGCCGGTTGCCGCACGAAACCCGCGTGTCGCGCAGGCGTCGAAGAGCCGCTTCTTCGCCGGCGACTTTGCGAGCGACTCGTCGATGCGCGCGCGGAAGCGCTCGAAGATGCGCGGCACCGCGAACATGACCGTCGGCGCTTGCGATTTGAGGTCGTCGGCGATCTGCGCGACACCGCGCGCATAGGCCACCTTGGCGCCGAGCGACAACGGCAGGTAGTAGCCGCCGGTGCGCTCGAACATGTGCGACAGCGGCAGGATCGACAGGAACACGTCTTCCGGCCGCGCCATGCGGGTCGCCGCGCATTGGCCGACGTTGGCGATGATGTTGGCGTGCGAGAGCATCACGCCCTTCGGCCGCCCGGACGTCCCCGATGTGAAGCAGATCGTCGCGAGCGTGTCGTCGGGAAGTTCCGCGACCGCGAGTTCCGCGGCGGCCTCGGGCAGAAAGGTCGCCGGCACCGCCGCCGACTCGCCGTCGTCGGGGCGCAGCACGACGATGGGCGGCAGCGCCTGCGCGGCATCGGCGCATTTCTCGAGCTCCGCGGCAATGCGCGAGTTCTCGACGACGAGCAGCATGGCCTCGGCATTGCCGACGCACCACGCGACGTTGTCGGCGTTGTCGTCGACGTAGAGCGGGACGACGACCAGTCCCATCCCGAGGGCCGCCAGGTCGACCGCGACCCAGTTGACGCCGTTTCGCACGCACACGGCGATGCGATCGCCGGCAACGAGGCCCTCGCGGCGAAACGCCGCCTGCCAGCGGCCGGCGAGCGCGGCGACTTCGGAGACGGTGACGTCGCGCCACGCGTCGTCGACGAAGTGGCGGTACAGCGCAAGCGAAGGCCGCGCCAGGTGGCGCGTGAAGAACTGGGCGATGTTGCCGGGCATCGATCCTCCTGGGGCCGCCTTCGTGGCGGTCTTGGTCCCCGGATTGTGCCTAGTTAACCGGAGACAATCCATCGCCTCCAGGAGGCTTTGGCTATACTCTCGCGCGGGAGAACACTCATGGCCACGATATCGATCGCCCGCAAGCATTCGCTCAGCCACAAGAAGGCGAAAGAGGTCGCGGAGAAGATCGCGAAGGATCTGCGCAAGCGCTTCGACCTCGACTACGAATGGGTGGGAGAGCACATCGAATTCGAGCGCCCGGGCGTCACCGGAAGCATGCACGTCGGCCGTGACCGGATCAAACTCGACGTGAAGTTGGGGTTGCTGCTGGCGATGCTCAAGCCGACGATCGAGCGCGAAATCGACACGCAGCTCGACAAACTTCTGGGCTAGGCGCTCCCCTGCGACGGCGATGCGGGGGACAGCAGCGGATCAGGGAAAGGATCTGTCGCACCGCCGATGATCGCCTCCATGATCTGCGTCTCCCGCGTTTCGATCGTGCGCAGGAACAGGTCGGCGCCGCCCATCGCGCGAAACGCCCCGAACCCGCGCTCGAGGAAATCCTGCAGGGTCGACAGGCCCGCGAGCCGCGCGGGTTGCCGCATCATCGCCAGCGCCGTGCGCACCAGCGGCTTGCCGACATGCTGGTCCAGCGCCGTACCGATTTCGACGATCAGCTTGATCTGCCGCTTGCGCAGCGGGAAATTGCCCGCGCGGCGATAGGCCTTGCAGTATTCGAGTACGTTGAAATTCCCGTCGGCGCGCGGAAGCCTCGCGAGCAGCACGCGGTCGAGTTCCTGCGACAATGCATTCAAGTCCATCGCCGCCGCCACCGTCATGATCACGCGTTCCGGCAGCACCTTCACCATCATCGGGACGACGCGGGCCAAGTCGGCGTCGCGGCGGCTGAAATCACCGGGGCCATAGAGGTCGTTCTGGAAGAAGGCAATCGCCGGGGCGTAGCGGGCATCGGCCGCGAGGTCGGCGTACGTCATTCGCAGGCGCCGCGCCTGCCAATAGGCGACGCGTTCCAGCGAACCCGCGAGGATCGGGTTGCCGGTGCGCTCGGCATGGAGGCGCTGCACACGCGACAACTCGCGCACGAGCGCCGCCGAGGCGGCTGGGACGGAATCTGTTTCGGCCATGACGCTGTCGAGCAGACGTCGCTCGTGCCCGAGAGTCTATCCGATGCCCGGCAATTTTTGCTGCCGGCATTCGGGAAGTCTGTCCGCCGCCGGTCGGCCGGCCCGAAAGGCCGCCAGGGGCGCTTTAGATTGTTTCGTCTACGCGCGCTGTTTAGTGTCGGGACCCCGGGGCGCCTTGGCCGGCCCGCGGGCATGTGCCCCTAACCGATGATCTCCCGCCGCACGTTCATCACCGCCGGATTGCTCGGGGTCACCGCGCTCGCCACCGCGCGCTGGCTGCGCGGACCTCATTCGCCGCCGGGCGACGCCAGCCTCCCGATGCTCGACGCCGATGCGCAGGCGATCCTCCGCGCCATCGTGCCGGTGCTCCTTGCCGGCGCGCTTCCGACGGAGGGCGTCGCCAGACGCCTTGCGGTCGCGGAAACCGTGCGAGGCATCGACGTTGCGGTCGCGGGACTGGCGCCCGCGGCGCAGGAGGAATTGCGACAGCTGTTCGCGCTGCTGGCGCTGCCGCCCGCGCGTCTCGCGATTGCGCGCGTACCTTCGCCGTGGAACGAGGCGTCCGAGGCCGACGTGCGCGCGTGCATCGATCGCTTCAGGCGCAGTTCGTTCCAATTGCTGCGCTCCGCATACGGCGCGTTGCATCAGCTCACGTTTGGCGCGTGGTACGGCAATCCGCCGTCGTGGCCGCGGATCGGATACCCGGGCCCGCCGGACCTCTCCGCATGACGACGCTACGCAAATCGTCGATCGACGATCCCTTCGAAGCCGGTTTGGGCGCGGGATGGAAAGTGATCGACGCCTCGACGCTCGCGCACGACGTCACGCTGGACGCCGATGTCGCGATCGCCGGCAGCGGCGCCGGCGGCGGCACCGCCGCGGAAATCCTTGCCAACGCAGGACTCACGGTCGTCATGCTGGAAGAAGGGCCGCTCAAGACGTCGAGCGACTTCCGGATGCGCGAGTCGGACGCGTATCCGGAGCTCTACCAGGAGTCGGCCGCGCGCAAGACGCGGGACAAGGCCATCAACATCCTGCAGGGCCGCTGCGTGGGCGGCGGGACGACGGTGAACTGGACCAGTTCGTTCCGCACACCGCCCGCGACGCTCGCGTTCTGGCAACGCGAGTTCGGCCTCGCGGGATTCACCGTCGAAGACATGGCGCCATGGTTCGCGCAAATGGAGGCGCGCCTTTCCATCGCGCCGTGGGACGTCGCACCCAATGCGAACAACGAGGCGCTCGCGCGCGGGGCGAAGGCGATCGGCATTCCGGCGGCCGCAATCCGCCGCAACGTCAAGGGCTGCTGGAACTTGGGCTACTGCGGCATGGGTTGCCCGACGAACGCCAAGCAATCGATGCTGGTCACGACGATTCCCGGTGCGCTGGCGAAGGGCGCCACGCTGGTGACCCGCGTGCGTGCGCAGCGAGTCGTGATCGCGAACGGACGCGTCACGATCCTCGAAGGCAACGCGATGGACGCGCGCGGCATCGCGCCGACGGCGCGCAGCGTGCGCGTTCGCGCCAAGGCTTACATCGCGGCGGGCGGCGCCATCGGCACGCCGGCGCTTCTGTTGCGCAGCGGCGCGCCGGACCCGCACGGAATCCTCGGCAAGCGCACGTTCCTGCATCCGACGGTGCTATCCGCCGCGTTGATGCCCGAGCGCGTCGACGCCTTCGCCGGCGCGCCCCAGACGATCTACTCCGACCATTTCCTCGACACGCAGCCGATCGACGGTCCGCTGGGATTCAAGCTCGAGGCGCCGCCGTTGCATCCGGTGCTCACTGCGACGACGTTGCCCGACGACGGCCGCGCGCACGCGCAGTGGATGGCGGAATTCCCGCGGATGCAGGTGCTGATCGCGCTGCTGCGCGACGGATTCAATCCCGCCAGCCAGGGAGGCGCCGTGCGCCTGCGCGACGACGGCACGCCGGTGCTCGACTATCCGCTGCTGCCCGTCTTCTGGGACGGCGCGCGGCGGGCGCTACGCACGATGGCGGAGATCCAGTTCGCGGCCGGCGCACAAACGGTGATGCCGGTCCACGCCGAAGGCGCGTCGTTCACGAGCTTCGCGGACGCGCGGGCCGCGATCGACGCCTTCACCTTGCAGCCGTCGGTCACTCCTGTCGTATCCGCCCACGTCATGGGCGGCGCCCCGATGGGTCCCGATCCTAAGCGTGCCGTGGTCGCAGGCAGCGGCCGCCACCATCAGGTCGAGAACCTGTACGTCTTCGACGGATCGCTCTTTCCGACGTCGATCGGCGCCAATCCCCAACTTTCGATCTACGGCTTCGTCGCGCGGCTTGCGACCGACCTGGCGTCGGCGCTGGCGCCGCGCCTCTGATCTTGGGCTCCGCGGCCACCGCCCGATTAGTGTGATTGCTCTAGGGGATCGGCGTAGCTTGGTTTAGGTAGGTTACGAACGGGCGAAAGCCGCCCGCGTTTGCATTGGTCATCACTTTAGGAGAATCACGATGCGCACCACGATTGCCAACCGCAGCACGCCCGTCGGCGACGCCGTTTTCGCCGCCTCGCGCCAGGTCTGGCTCGCCAGCTTAGGCGCCGCCGTCGTCACGCGTGACTGGGCGCAAAGTGAAGCAGGCAACGTCTTCCGCGCGCTGGTGAAGGAAGGCACGGCCGTGGAATCGAAGGCCATTCGCATGGTCGGCGACGGCCTCGAAGTCTCGGTCACCCGGGCCAACGCCGTCTGGAAGCAGGCGCGCACGACAGTCCAGGCGACGGTGAAGCAAGCCGCGGAAACCGCCGTCACGCTCGTGCAGAACAACATGCCGAAATCGTTGCCCAAGGTCACGCTGCCGGCCATGCTGAAGACGTCCTCGTCGGCCAAGACCAGGCGCGCGCCGAAGAAGGCCGCCAACCGGACGAAGCGCGCGATCAAAGTTCGCGCGACGAAGACGGTAAAGCGCACCAAGCGCGCGGGCAGGTCCGCCACGAGGAAGTGATTCTCCGCTAACATTGCGTGGGGAAGAGATCCCGAAGGCTGCCGCAAGATGCGGCCCGTTAAACACGCATGAGGAGAGCCATGCCGGGCAAGGCGGCATCCGGGCGCAAGTCGCCTCCCGATGTGCGCGGGCGCACGCGCGGCCGCGCGCCTTCCACGCTTCGGACCGCGCGGCCGCGGCACGGCGCCGGCAAGATTGGCCTGGCGCTCGCCGGCGGCGGTCCGCTGGGCGGAATCTACGAGGTTGGCGCATTGCTCGCGCTGTCCGACTCCCTCGACGGCTTCGAGCTCAATCGGCTTGACGCGTACGTGGGCGTGTCGTCGGGCGGCTTCGTCGCCGCGGCGCTGGCCAACGGCATTTCGCCGGCGCAGATGTATCGGCTCTTCATCGCCGACGGCGCCGATGCGGCGCTCAAGCCCGAGATATTCCTGCGTCCGGCGTTCGGCGAATTCGGCCGGCGCCTGGCCGCGCTGCCGGGACTCGCGGCGCGCGCTTCGCTGCAATACCTGCGCGATCCCTTCCACCGCGGCATCATGGAGTCGTTCGCCACGCTGGCGCAGGCCGTGCCGACCGGGCGTATTCGACAATGGCGCGATCGACGCCTTTCTCGCGCGGCTGTTCGCGGCGCCCGGCCGCACCAACGACTTCCGGCAACTCACGCGCAAGCTGTTCCTGGTGGCCACCAATCTCGACACCGGCGCATCGGTGACCTTTGGCTCGCCCGGCCATGACCACGTGCCGATCTCGCGCGCAATCGAAGCTTCCAGCGCGCTGCCGGGCCTCTTCCCGCCGGTGGAAATCGACGGCGAGCACTATGTCGACGGCGCGCTCAACAAGACGCTGCATGCGTCGGTCGCGCTCGATGAAGGCGTTTCGCTGCTGTTCTGCGTGAATCCACTCGTTCCGTTCGACGCCAGTTCGTCCAGGAGCCGCGGCGGACTCTCTAGACACAAGCTCAATCAGGGCGGCTTGCCGCTGGTGCTGGGCCAGACGTTTCGCGCGATCATTCATTCGCGGATGAAGGTCGGCATGGAGAAATACGGACGCCAATATCCGGATGCGGCGATCATGCTGTTCGAGCCGGGACCGGAAGATGCCGACATGTTCTTCGCCAACATCTTCAGCTATGGGCAGCGCAAGCGGCTTTGCGCGCTCGCCTTCGAAAAGACCCGGCGCAATCTGCTGGCCCGCGCGGATGCGCTCGCGCCCGCGCTGTGGCGCCACGGCATCACACTGCGCGACGAGCGCCTGCGCGATGCTTCGCGCGACGTGATGGATGCGCTGAACGACCCGCGGCCGCTATATGCCCATCGCGGCGATGTTCGGCGGACCACGCGCGACCTGCGACACACGCTGGGCCATCTCGAGCGCTGGCTGGCCGGCGCCGCCTGAAGCGTTCCGCGGCCGCATCGGTCCGCGTAGTAACATGGGCGCCGAGCGCGCTTAAAAGCATGGCGCGCGACACGCCTGCCGGTCACGCATGTCCACTTCCCTGTTCGTCCGCGCGGTGCTCATCCTGAGCGCGGCCTTGTTCCTGCTTGCCTGGTGGCAGCGCGATGCGCTGCCACCGCCGGAGCGGCTCGCCGCGGCGGTTCAGGACGATCCGCTGCAGAAGCCCACCGGCCGGGACGCGTTCCTGACCACCGTGGGCGGCGTCGAATACACGGTGCGCCCGCTCTACACGTACGACCTGTATGGCCTGGTCGTCAGCAAGCATGACGCCGAAACTTGGTG
The DNA here is from genome assembly GCA_963828045.1 of uncultured beta proteobacterium. Taxonomy (GTDB): domain Bacteria; phylum Pseudomonadota; class Gammaproteobacteria; order Burkholderiales; family Casimicrobiaceae; genus VBCG01. The sequence continues at coordinate 1,483,280 of CAWHCM010000002.1, forward strand.
GGACTGGATCCACGAGGCCGCCAGCGACAAGCTGAACGTCACCGATCTGTGCGTGGTCTGGGGTGCCAGCGCGCGCAGCGGTGCCTACCGCGACATCAGCTTCTCGAGCGGAGAATTCGTCTGCTACGCGAGCACATCCTCCGATGCGGCCTGGCGAGCGTTCGACATGACTTCGCTGTCGAACAATCACCTCCTGACCGACGATCCCGCGATCGCGAAGGTGCTGAAGAAAATGCGCGTCGGCGACCAGGTTCACTTTCGCGGCTATCTGGCCGAGTACTCGCACCACCATGGGTTCGCGTTCTTTCGCGGCACGAGCACCACGCGCCTGGACACCGGCAATGGCGCCTGCGAAACGGTGTTCGCGACCGACGCGGAAATCGTGAGGCCGGGCAATCCGGGTTGGCGCTTCACGTTCTGGGCGGCGGCGGCGGCGTTCCTCGCGGGCATCGTCGCCTGGGTGGCCATGCCGTATCGCGTCAACGATTGATGGAAAAAAAACGTCCCCGCCGCACACCGCAACGGATCCTCGAGACCAGCCTCGCGCTGTTCAACCGCGAAGGCGTGCCGCACATCACGACGGCCGACATCGCCGACGAATTGAACATCAGCCCTGGCAACCTGTACTACCATTTTCGCAACAAGGACGACATCATCGGCGGGCTCTACGAGTCCCTCGAAGCCGCGATTGTGCCGCTGCTTGCGCTGCCGGAAGGGCGCGCGGCGAGCGTCGAGGACCTGTGGCTGCTCTTGCACCTTTTGTTCGAGCGAATGCGCGAATACCGGTTCTTCTATCGCGACCTGGACGAGATCACGTCGCGCAACCGGAAGGTCGCGTCGCGCTTCGCCGACCTCATGCGCCGCAGCGAAAACACCGTGATAGAGTTGTGTCGCGGGCTGGTGGCGGCGGGCGAGATGAGCGCATCGGAGCGCGAGATCGCCGCCCTCGCGTCCAACGTCACCCTCGTGTCCACCTACTGGATGTCGTACCAGCGGATCGGCGCGCGCCGCGGCGGCGACGATCCGAGCGCCCGTGAATCCGCCGTCAGCCTCGATCGCGCGGTCTACCAGGTGCTGGCGCTCATCGCGCCGTATCTGGTCGGAGACGGGCGCTTGCTGATCGAGCGGCTCGGCGAGAACTATTTGTAGAAGCCCTGAAGACGGAGGACGCGATGGCGAAGAAATGGGCGAAGTTCCCCCACGCCGACAAGGCGTATGCATATGACGCGGCCGCGCTCAAGAAGCACTGGGCGCGGCTGCATCGAGGCGACTGCGAGCCGTTCCCCAGGGATGCCGATGTCGCCGCCGCATGGCGCCATTTCCATGCCGGGGATTTCGGCGACGCGGTCGAAGCGGGCATCGCCGCCGGCGGCGCGGGCATCAATGCGGCTGTAAAGGCGCAGACCGTCTACGCGCACTACCTGGAGAAGTCCGACAAGGCCAAGCTCGCGCTGTTCGAGGAGGCCGCGGAATGGGCTGACGAGCACCGCGCCAAGGCGCCGAAGGACGCGAACGCGCATTACCTCTACGCATTCGCGCTCGGCCGTTACGGCCAAGGCATCTCGGTCGCAAAGGCGCTGGCGCAGGGCTTCGGCGGAAAGATCAAGGACGCGCTGCTCGCGGCACTCAAGCTCGATGCCAAGCACGCCGACGCGCACACCGCGTACGGCTCCTACCAGGCCGAAGTTATCAACAAGGTGGGCTCGCTCGTCGCCGGCATGACGTACGGCGCGAAGAAGGATGGAGCGCTCGAGCATTTCGAGAAGGCCGTCAAGCTCAATCCCGAATCCGCGATCACCCGCATCGAATACGCGAACGGCCTGATTTTGCTCTTCGGCAAGGGTCGAATCGACGACGCCACGTCGCTCTACGAGGAAGCCGCGGCGATGAAGCCCATGGATGCGATGGAGAGGCTGGACGTCGAACTGGCGAAGTCGGAGCTAGAATAGCGAACGCCACGCTCGCAGCGCCGACAACGAAGAAGCGTATGCAGTACCGTACCGGGTCCGCAGCAGCAGCATTGATGTTCGCGGTCTTGTTCGCCGCCTTCGCCGCCGCCCAGGAAAAGGGGGCGCCGGCGAAGGCTCCGCCGGCCGTGCCGGCGCCGGCTGCGGCGACAGCCGACAAGCCCGCTGCGATGATCGATACGCTGAAGCGCATCCGCGACACAGGTGCCATCACACTGGGCGTGCGCGAGACGAGCGTGCCGTTTTCCTTCCTCGATGCGCGGAAGCTGCCGCAAGGCTATTCGGTCGACCTTTGCCTGCGCGTGGCCGAGGCGGTCAAGGCAGAATTGAAGCTTCCGAAGCTCGAGGTCAAGTACCTGCCGGTCACGTCCGCCAATCGGATCCCGATGCTGGTCGACGGCAAGATCGATCTCGAGTGCGGCTCGACGACCAATACGCGCGACCGGCAAAAGCAGGTCGCGTTCGCCTACACGACCTTCGTCGCCGGCATCAAGATGCTTGCTAGAAAATCGTCGAACATCAATTCCGTCGAGGACTTGCGCGGGAAGAGCGTCGTCGTGACCGTCGGCACGACCAGCGAGAAGATCCTGAAGACGATGAATGGCGAGCGCATCCTGAAGATCAACATCATCGAATCGAAGGACCACGGCGAATCGTTCAAGGCGGTCGACGACGGCCGGGCGGTCGCGTTTCCGATGGACGACGTGCTGCTGTACGGGCTCATATCGAAGTCGAAGAAGCCGGATGACTTCGTGGTGGTCGGCCGCTACCTGTCGGTGGAGCCGTACGCGATCATGATGCGGCGCGACGAGCCGCAGTTCGAGAGGATCGTCAACCGCGCGCTGATCGACCTCTTCCAGTCCGGCGAAATTCGCCGGATCTACGCCAAGTGGTTCAACACCAGGGACCTGACGGTGCCGCTCAACCAGTACCTGAAGGAGGCCTTTGCGGCGCCGAACACCTATCCGGCGTGGCCGTAGAGGCCGTTACCCGCACGACTATTCGGAGGTGCCCGTGCCCGGGGGTTTCCCGGCCCCAAGGACGGACAACAACTCGGTCGGCACCGGAAAGACGATGATTGAACTGCGGTCGCCGGCAATGTTGCCCAGCGTCTGCAGATAGCGCAGCTGCATGGCCTGCGGCTGCTGCGCGAGCATCTGCGCCGCCTGCAACAATTTTTCCGACGCCTGCAATTCGCCTTCGGCGTGGATGATCTTGGCGCGGCGCTCGCGTTCGGCCTCCGCCTGCCGCGCAATGGCCCGAACCATCGATTCGTTGAGGTCGACCTGCTTGATCTCGACCATCGACACCTTGATGCCCCAGGCGTCGGTTTGCGAGTCGAGCACCCGTTGAATGTCGAGGTTGAGCCGCTCGCGCTCGGACAGCAACTCGTCGAGCGCATGCTTGCCGACCACCGCGCGCAGCGTCGTTTGCGCGAGCTGGCTGGTCGCCTCCAGGAATTGCGCAACCTGGATCACGGATTTTTCGGGATCGACGACGCGGAAGTAGATGACGGCGTCGACCTTGACCGACACGTTGTCACGGGTGATGACGTCCTGCGGCTTGACGTCCATGACGATCGTGCGCAGGTCGACGCGCACCATCTGCTGGACGAACGGGATGATCAGGATCAGCCCCGGTCCCTTCACCTTCCAGAAACGCCCCAGCTGAAACACGATGCCGCGCTCGTATTCGCGCAGCACGCGAAACGCCGAAGCGACCAGCATGAGGATGGCAAGGAGGAACACGAAGAACCCGATGCCGAATACCATGATCAACCTCCCTCGCCGGCTTCCGAAAGTGGCGTAACCGTCAACAGGAGCCCGTGGCAGGCCGTGACCCGGACTCGCTGGCCGCGCGCCAAAGGCACCGCGCTGCGCACCCGCCATTGCTCGCTGCGAACACGCACCCAGCCTTCGGTTGCGATCTCGTCCTCCACGACGCCGACGCTGCCGATCAACTGTTCGCGGCCGGTGATCACGGGGCGCCTGCGGGCCTTGAGCGCCACGCTGGCGGCACCCAGGACGAACAGCGCGGTAATGCCGGCCAACGCGGCGATCAGCCCGATCGATATCCCGAAGTTCGGGAGATCGGTGTCGATGAGCATCACCGCGCCGAGCACGAACGCGGCGATACCGCCGATGCTCAGCGTGCCATAGCTCGGCACGAATACCTCGGCGATCAGGAACGCGATGCCGAGAAGGATGAGGGCGAGCCCGGCATAGTTGACGGGCAGCAGATGCAACGCGAAGAGACCAATGACCAGGGCCATCGCTCCGGCCACGCCAGGAAGGACAAATCCCGGGTTCGAGAATTCGAAGAACAGGCCGTAGACGCCGATCATGATCAGGATCAGCGCCACGCTGGGCTCGGTGATGACGGCTAAGAAGCGCGTCTTCCAGTCGGGCGCAATTACGACCGCGACCGCCCCGGCGGTTGCGAGCGTGCGCTCGCCCGTCGTGGTGACGAGTTTGCGTCCATCCAGCTTTTCCAGGAGGTTCGGCACATCGCGCGCCATAATGTCGATGACGTGTTGCGCGAGCGCTTCCTCGGCGGGGAGGCTCGCCGCGTCCCGAACGGCGCGCTCGGCCCAATCCGGATTGCGTCCGCGCATTTGCGCAAGTCCGCGGATGTAGGCAGCGGCGTCGTGCATCTGCTTTCGGGCGAGCACGCCGGACGAACTGCCGCCGTCATCATCGGCCGCCGCCTTTTCGGGCTTGTCCTTCGACGCCTTGTCGCCCGGCTTCGAACGTGCCGGCGCCACCGGATCGGGCACGCCGATCTGCACCGGGCTCGCGGCGCCCAGGTTGGTTCCCGGCGCCATGGCGGCGACGTGACTGGCGTAGAGGATGTAGGTTCCCGCGCTGGCGGCGCGGGCGCCGCTGGGCGCCACGAAGGCGGCGACCGGCACGGGCGACGCCAGAATCGCCTTGATGATTTCGCGCATCGACGTATCGAGTCCACCCGGTGTGTCGATCTCGAGCACGACCAGCTGGGCGTCCTCGCGCTCGGCCCGAGCCAGTCCCCGCTCGACGAAATCGGCGCTCGCGGGCCCGATCGCGCCGGAGAGCGGCATGACCACGACTTCCTGCGACGCAAGGGCCACGGCGCTCAGAGCGAGACCGAGCGACGCGACGACCACAAAATTGAGCGGCTTCACCATCTTCCCGCGCGGATGCGCGGCGAAATCTGCCTTGGGAAGCGATTATCGCGCCTTTGGCGTCAATGCTGCAATTTGCGCAGCTCCGGGGCAATACGATGGCGCCGGCCCGCCCGCCCGGCGCGGACCTGACCCGGGGCCTTGCCCGCTAGATGGCGACAACCGCCGCCGCATCTTCGGGAGCGAGGTCGCCGTCGCGCGGCCACGGCGCCATCAACGTCGTCAGCACGAGCCTTTCGAACTCCGCGCCGAAGCGCGCGGTGACACCCGCCGGATCCGGGCAAAGGCCGTGGTCGGTGATGATGCCGAACTGCACGACGCCGTTGTACGAAATGATCGACACGCCGACGCCGATGTCGCCGGACTGCGGCACCCAGAACATCAGGCTGTCGATCGCCGCGCCCGCCATGTAGAGCGGCTCCTGCGGACCGGGCACATTGGTCATCACCGCCGTGCCGTTGCGCGCCAGCGCCTGCAGCAGCACGTCCTGCAGCGCCTTCGGTCCGGCGCCCATCGCGGCGAGCAGGCCCAGCGCGAGAACCGGCTGGAACGAGCCCTTGAGCGCGTCCATGTTCGCGCGCACCGCGTACAGCCGCGCGACGGGATTCTCTATGCCGATCGGCAAGTCGAGGAACACGAGCCCGAACTGGTTGCCGAGCTTGTAAGCCTTCTCGATCGGGCGCAGGTTGACCGGCACCAGCGCGCGCATCATCACGCCGCCGACGTCGTCGCCCTTTTCGATCAGATACCCGCGAATCGCGCCGGCGACGCACGACAGGAGCACGTCGTTGACCGAGGCGCCGAGCGCCTTGCCGATCGTCTTCACCTCGTCGAGCGGCAGCGGATCGGCCCACGCAACGCGCTTGCGCCGGCCCGGCTTACCCTTGAAGCGCGTCGTCGAGTCCTGCGGCATCAGCGCTAGCTTCGCGAGTTCGGCGGTCAGCGCCGTGCCCTGTCCCGCGAAGGTAACGGCCTTGGCGGGGTCTTCCCACAACGCCGCGCCCTTCGCGACGAGCATCGCCCCGACCTTCTTCGCCATTTCCATCGCGCCTGACAGCGGACCCAGCAACTGGCTCAGCGAGTCCTCGGGCTCGCGGCGCTCTTGCGGCCGCGGCGCGAAAGGCATGGCCGGCGGGCCGTGCGCGGTGGAGTCGGTCATCGACAGCATGACGCGCACCAGCGCGATGCCATCGGCGTAGCAGTGGTGGATGCGCGCGATGATCGCGGAGCCGCCGTCGTAATTGTCGACCAGCTGGAATTGCCACCGTGGCCGCGATGGATCGAGCGGCGTGGACGCCAGACGCGACACGAGCGTCTCGAGCTGCGCGCGGCCGGCGTGCCCGGGCAGCGCAGTGGCGACGACGTGGTGCTCGATGTCGAAGTCGCGGTCCGGCTCCCAAACTGCGCCGCCGGCTCGCTCGACGGGGATCTTCCGGAACCGCGGGAAGATGGCGAAGCGATCGTTGATGACGCGGCGCAGGCGATCCAGCCGCACGCGCTCGCGAAACAGCAGCACGCCGCTGATCATCATCAGGTTGCCGGGCCGGTCCATGCGCAGCCACGCGGTGTCGACCGCGGACATTTTTTCGCGCTTGGGACTTGCGGCCATGTTCGGGCGGGGGGCGACGATGCGGGCGCGATCGTTGCACGCGCGTTCGCGTTCGCGCTAAAGTAGCACGAAGACGTCAAATCAGGCTACGAGGAGGAGAGCCCCATGGCCGCCGCACCGAAAAAAGAGGATCTCAAAGCGAAGTTCGAAGCCGCCGCCGCGGCCGCGAAGAAGACGAAGAAGAAGCCCGACAACGCGACGCTGCTCAAGCTTTATTCCTACTACAAGCAGGCCACCGAGGGCGACGTCAAGGGGGAGCGCCCCGGCGGCTTCGATTTCGTCGGCGGCGCCAAGTATGACGCGTGGGCCAAGTTGAAAGGTTCCAGCCGGGACGACGCGATGACCCATTACGTGAAACAGGTCGACAAGCTCAACCGCGACTGACTACTGGCCCCCCGAAAAATGGCCCGCCGATCCGGCGGGCTTTTTCTTGGGGCAAAGGACGATCATTTGAGCGCGGCGCGCGCCACCTTTCTCGCGGTGCGGACGGTCTTCTTCGCCGTCTTCGTCGCGCTCGACATGGCACCCGCCGCAGTCGACACGGCGCCGGTGGCCGTCTTCGCAGCGTGCGATACGGCGCCCTTGACCATGCGCTGCATCGCCGACGGCGGTGGCGCGGGACGGCGCTTGGGCTTTACACCCGTCGCCTTGATGAGTTCATTGACCGCCTCGGACAGGACGTCGACGCGCTCGGCCAATCGCTCCATGTCGCTTTGCGTGTAGACGCCCAACTTCGACAATGCGCGCGCGACGCGGTCCTCGAACACCTGTTCCAGCTTGTCCCATGTTCCACCCATGCCCTTTTGCACCTCCTTGACCTTGGCCGTCGCGGCGCCGCGTGCAAGCGCCGCGGTATCGGCGGCGACCTTGCGAGTCTTGGTCTCCAGCGTTTCGCCCTGCTTCACCAGCGTCTCGAAGACCTTCGTTCCTTCCGCCTGCGCGCGCGCGAACGCTCCCAACCCGGCAAGCCAGATCTGGCGAGACGAATCGAGCACCGCCTGCGACATGTCGCGGGGCTCATTCGCGTGCTTGGCCGACGATTCGGCCTTCGCTTTCTTCAACATCGTGGATCCTCCGGTTGGCTGCCGCAGCGCGCGCGGCGTCGGATCGATTGTAGGCGGGGCCGCTAGAGCAATCATACTAAAGCAGCGGCCTCGCCGGGCCGTGATGAACAGGCTTCGCCGGGCCGTGATGAACGCCTCGCCGGGCCGCCAGCGCACGGGACCCCGCCCTGCCGCCGCGTTCGGTGGGGGTACAATCGCCAGTCCGCACGCGGGGCCAAAAAACACCGCGCACGTCGGGAGCAGAACGCAAGGAGGATGCGATGGCCTATTTCGTCACCGGCGCGACCGGCTTCATCGGACAGTTTCTCGTCCGCAAGTTGCTATCGCGCGGCAAGCCCGTCTACGTTCTGGTGCGCAAAGAATCCGTCAAGAAGCTCGGCGCGCTGCGCGACGAATGGGGCGCGACCGACAAGGACATCATCCCCGTCATTGGCGACCTTTCGAAGAAGAACCTGGGCGTAGCGGACGCCGACGTGAAGAAGCTCAAGGGCAAGGTCAGCCACCTCTTCCACCTGGCGGCGATCTACGACATCAAGGCAAGTGCTGAGGCACAGCAGGCGGCGAACGTCGACGGGACGCGCCACGCCGTGCAGTTTGCGGAAGCCATCGGGGCCGGCTGCTTCGAGCATGTCAGTTCGATCGCCGCTGCCGGGCTCTACGACGGCGTGTTCCGCGAGGACATGTTCGACGAAGCCGAAGACCTCGATCATCCGTACTTCAGGACCAAGCACGATTCCGAGCGGGTGGTGCGCGAAGAATGCAAGGGGCCGTTCCGCATCTACCGGCCGGGGTTCGTCGTCGGCGACTCCAAGACCGGCTACATCGACAAGATCGACGGGCCGTATTACTTCTTCAAATTCCTCCAGAAGATGCGCCGCATGGTGCCGCCGTGGATGCCGATGATCGGCATCGAGGGCGGACGCATCAACATCGTGCCGGTGGATTTCGTCGCCGATGCGCTCGACTATCTCGCACACAAGAAAGGGCTCGACGGCAAGTGCTTCCACCTGACCGACCCTGAGCCTAAGCGGATCGGCGAAGTGCTCAACATCTTCGCCAAGGCCGGACACGCGCCGCAGATGACGATGCGTCTCAATGCCCGGATGTTCGGTTTCATACCGGCGCCGATACTCTATGGCATCGGATCGCTGTCGCCGATAAAGCGAATGGTGCGCGCGGTGCTGCACGACCTGGGCATCCCGAAGGACGTGTTCCAGTTCATCAACTGGCCCACCCGCTACGACAATCGCGAGGCCGCGAAAGCGCTCAAGGGCTCGGGCATCAGCGTGCCGCCGCTCGACAGCTACGCGCCCAAGCTGTGGGACTACTGGGAGCGACACTTCGACCCCGACCTCTTCATCGACCGCACGCTCGGCGGCCGCGTCAAGGGCAAGGTGATCGTCATCACCGGCGCGTCGTCGGGGATCGGCCGTGCCACGGCGGTCAAGATGGCCGCAGCCGGTGCGCACGTGATCCTGGTCGCCCGCGGCGAAGAGAAGCTGCTGGAGACCAAGAAGGAGATCGACGCGGCAGGCGGCCGCTGCTGGATGTACACGGCCGACGTCTCCGACCTCAAGTCCTGTGATGCGCTGGTCGCGCGCGTGCTGAAGGAGCACGGCGCGTGTCATTTCCTGGTCAACAACGCCGGCCGCTCGATCCGGCGCGGCGTGATCAATTCCTTCGACCGCTTCCACGACTTCGAGCGGACGATGCAGCTCAACTACTTCGGGGCGCTCCGGCTCATTTTGGGCTTCCTGCCGAAGATGATCGAGCAGCGGAACGGGCACATCATCAACATATCGTCGATCGGCGTCCTGTCGAACGCGCCGCGGTTCTCGGCGTACGTCGCGTCGAAGTCCGCGCTCGATTCGTTCTCCGCCTGCGCGTCGTCGGAATTCCTTGACAAGGGCGTCCACTTCACGACGATCAACATGCCGCTGGTGCGCACGCCGATGATCGCGCCGACCAAGATGTACGAGAACATTCCGACGCTGTCGCCGGAGCAGGCGGCGGATTTGGTCGTCGAGGCGATCGTCTACCAGCCGGTGCGCATCGCGACGCGGCTCGGCATCTTCGGCGCCGTGTCGCATGCTGCCGCGCCGCGGCTTACGCAGATCCTGCTCAACACCGCGTTCAACATGTTCCCGGACTCGGCGGCGGCGCAGGGCAAGAAAGGCGAGGAAGCGGCGAAGCAGGAGCTATCGCCCGAGCAGATCGCGTTCGCCCAGCTCACGCAGGGGATTCACTGGTAGCGGCGGCGGCGATTTGCGCATCCACCTGGGCCCGGACGAGCGGGTGATCGAGCAGCGCGTTGTGTGCGATGCCGGTCAGGACGACGTTTTCGCCCCAGTCGATCCGCGACGACGTCTGCGGCGTGACCATCGAGTCGTGCCATGACCAGATCGACGCCGTAGGCGCCGATTTGCTGCGCGCATCGCGGTTGAGTTCGGCGAGCCATGCGTTTCCCGGCCGCATTTGCGCGAGCGACTGCCCGACCATCAGCCACGCGTGCATGCTCCCTTCGTGCGGCGTTCCGATCGTCACCAGGCGCCGCACCGCAGTCGCGCCGTAGCGGCGAAGGTAGGCGCGGGCGACCAACCCGCCCATGCTGTGCGCGACGACGACGACCTGCCTCGCGCCCGTGATGGCCTGGACTGTCGTGATCCGCGCCGCGAGCTGGTCGGCAAAGTCCTCGATCGAGTGCAACGGCGGGCCATAGGAAAGCGCATACGCGGCGTGCACACCGCGATTCACGAGGTGCTTCCGCATGCCGCACCAGATGCCGGCGTTGCAGCCGACGCCATGCACCAAGACGATCGGCAGCGCGGCCTTCGCAGGAGGCGGGTCCGGAACCAGCCACCGGTACAGGATCATCCGCGGCGCCGAGCGTGCGAGCGCAAGGAACTCACCGACAAACATCGCGATGCGCGGCGCGAACGCCAGGCAGATGCCGGCCGGGCGCCGTGCGCGAAACCACCAAGCGAGCGTGAACCAGAACGTCGCGAAAAGGAGCGGGACGGCCAGGTAGGCGACGGGGTAGCCGACGACGAACGGCCACGCCGGCATGCCGCGAGCCACCTCGTGCAACGCCCATGCGCCATACGCCGCAGAGCCGCCGGCGACCACGATGACCAGGAGAAGCGCAGTCCACATGGCGGAAAGATGCGCGCGGTGGCGCGGCGCCAAGCCGCCGCCGCGTCAGGCCGCGACCGGTGCCAACGTCTTGCGGAACCGATTGAGCTGCTGCACGGAGTCGAAGCGCTCGCCGAAGAGCGACGACAGGTTCTTGAGGATCATCGCAACCACGCGCTTCTCCCAGCCCGCGTCGAAGCGGATCTGCTCGTCCAGCCAGCGTTCGAGCCACGACGGGTCGGGCAGGTGGCTTTGCACGGTGTCGTTGGGAAACATGCCGCTGTTGACGTGCAGGTTGGTCGGATGCAGCGGCTTGCGCGTGCGCGACGAGCTCGCCATCAGAACGCCGATCTTCGCGAACGAGCGCTTGACCTCGGCACCGCCGCGCTCGATCGCGCGTTTCATGAAACGAAGGTAGGCGCCGCCATGGCGGGCCTCGTCCCTGGAGATGAGTTCGTAGATCTTCTTGATCACCGGCTCCGTGTGCCATTCGGCGGCGCAGCGATACCAGTGATTGAGGCGGATTTCGCCGCAGAAATGAAGCATCAGCGTCTCGACGGCGGGGGCCGGATCGAACTCGAAGCGAACTGCATGAAGTTCGGCCTCCGTCGGCACCAGATCCGGGCGGAACCGGCGCAGGTACTCCATCAGCACGAGCGCGTGCTTCTGCTCCTCGAAGAACCAGATCGACATGAACGCGCAGAAATCGCTGTCGTGGCGGTTGTCGCGCAGGAACATCTCGGTGGCCGGCAGCGCCGACCACTCAGTGATCGCGTTCATCTTGATCGTCCGCGCCTGCTCGTCCGAGAGCAGAGTGCCGTCGAAGGCCCCCCATGGCACGTCGTGGGTCATGTCCCAGCGCACCGACTCGAACGCCTTGAACAGCTGCGGATAAAGCATGCCTGCTCCAATGACCCGTCCGGGTTATCTTACCCTCGCTGCCCATGCCACGACCGAAGATACGAGACTGCGACGCCCTGGATGCCGGGGCGGCGAATGTACGCTAGCGTACTTTAGCCTATCGGCCCCTGGCCCGCCTGCGGCACCCAATGCGCCCGCCAGCTGCGCAACGCGCTGATGATCGAGCCTAAGTCCGGGATGAGAACGATGCCCGGCATCGTCTTGCGCACCCGCCGCGTCATTTCGCCGCCGGCCCACAGCGACACGGACGCGGGGAGCTGGCGGCGCAGCGCAGCCAGGCCGTCGCTCGCCTGCCGGACCGGAAAGGAGGCCGAGAAACTCAACGCGACGATATGCACCTTGTGCGCGATGGCCGCGCGACGGATATCCTCGAGCGGCGTTTGGGGCCCCAGCGAGATGCATTGCACGCCTTCCGGAGCGATCATCGCCTCGACCATCAGCAGGCCGAGGCCATGCTGCTCGGCGGGGAACGTCGTCAACAGGACCCTGGGAATCCCCGTCTGCCGTGGAAACGCGTTGATCGCCGTGCGCAGCGCGACCTGCAGTTGTTCGGTGTAAAGATGTTCCTCGAAGACTTGCAGGTCGCCATGCATCCACGCGTTGCCGACCGCCTGGTTGAGCGGCGTGATCGTTTCCAGCACGAACTTCTGCAGTCCCTGCCGCATAAGCATGTTCGCCAGCGTGTGCTGCAGCGACGTCGCGTCGTGGCTTTGCAGCATCGTCAGCACGTCGCGCTCCAGCGCCGGCGCCAGCGCTTCGCGTCGCGGCGGCGTGCGCGAGTCGGCCATCGCGTTCAGTTCCGAGAGCGACAACGACATGATCTTGCCCGGGCGCAAGCCTACGTCCATCAGCCGCTTGACCGCGCGCAGCTTGCCGATGTCGGCGACCGTATATTGACGCTCGCCGTTGTCGTCCCGCCCGGGTTTGGGAAAGCCGTAGCGGCGCTCCCACATGCGCAGCACGTCCTTCGATAGTCCCGTCTCGCGCTCCACGCCGCTGATATTCAGCGTAATCGATGAATCCATGAGCCAATGTTTCTTGTCTTGGACGAAGAGTGAACAATAGCTGATTCACCGCTAATAGTGGGGCCAATTAGTTATTTTGTCCTGGACATTGTGTAAAAATTGCCACGAGGCGCGGACGCGTTGCGACTGGCGGACTATCGCGACGTACAGGGACCTACAACGGAATTGCGTCGGTCGAGATGTGCGAGGCGGTCGCCGAGCGGTGCTGGCCGGAGCATTTCCGCACGGTCCACGGCGCGCTGCGAAAAGGCGCCGTGCGAGCTACGCGCATCGCTCATTCGCTGGCTCGCAATGTTCGACGAGATTGCTTGCCGGACTTGCGTCGCGGCAAATTCGAATTCGAATTTCCGCGCGCGTTCATGCGGCAGCGCAAGTTGCCGCGGCTCCTGCCATATCGTTTCCAATTCTCGCTGATCCGCAAGGCGACAGGATTGTAGATGCGTATCGGGACGCGATAGTCGATCTGGACCCAAGCCACGGATTCTGCGATAATTTATGGCTGTGGCGAGCTAGCTCAGCTGGTTAGAGCAGAGGAATCATAATCCTTTGGTCGGGGGTTCGAGTCCCTCGCTCGCTACCAGAATTCCTCTGTACGGCCCGGATACCTAGGTGACAAGCCGTACCTGAGGCATGGGTGACACCTGTGTGCCGAACGGGTTTTCTTAGGTTGGGCATCCCTCGCTCGCTTTCCTGTTTCGACGCTTCCCATCGCAGCCGGACCCTTTCACTTGAATCAAGTCCGCGCGGGGACTGCGCTTCGACTACATCTGGAGGAACAGGTGGGTGTAGGGCTCACTGACCGCCAATGTTTCCTTGCGCTCCTTGAGCTTGAGCAACACGCGCCCCCTCGCATCCCGAACGACGCTGCCCAGGGCATTGAGATTCACGATCGTCGACCGATGGATCTGCCAGAACATGCTCGGGTCGAGTTGGTCGGCCAGGTCCTTGAGCGGCATCCTCAGCAGCGCATCACTCGTGGCGGTGACGACTCGTGTGTACTTCGTGTCCGACTGGAAATAGCAAATCTCCTCGGTGGTCAAAATGCGTACCTCGGTGCCGGTCGACGCGTTGATCCAACGAAGATAGGGCTTGGCGCGGGCCTTGATTTGGGCAAGCGCATCGAGCAACTCGTCGAGGTTCACCGGCTTTGAAGACAGGCGCTGCCGGACGCGTTCGCACGCGGTAAACAGGCGCGAAGCGCTGACCGGCTTCATCACGTAATCGGCAGCGCCGTGCTCGAAGGCGGCGACCGCATGTTGATCGAAGGCAGTCACGAATACGACATGACACCGGCCGCTTGCCAGCCGCGCGACGTCGAGACCGGACATCCCCGGCATCTGGATATCGAGGAAAAGAACGTCGGGTAGATGCTTCTCGATCGCCTGCGCGGCCTTCACACCGTCCTCGACCAGCGCGACGACATCCAGTTCGGGCCAGACTTGGCCGAGCATCTCGCGCATCTGCACCCGCAGGACTCCCTCGTCTTCAGCGACAATCGCTCGCACCGTCATAGCGGGGCACCTCGATGGTTGCGGTCAATCCGTGCGGCTCCGTGGCGCTCAAGACAAGCGTCGCGTCCACGCCGTAAAGCCCCGCGAGGCGTTCGCGCAACGCCGTGAGGCCGGCGCCCTCCCGGATCCTCGTGCAATCCCCCAAGCCACTGTCGACCACCATGACACGAATCCGCTCAGCGCCCGGCGTAGCGTGGACCTCGATCCGGCCACCCAGCGGCAACGGTTCCAGCCCGTGCCGGAGGGCATTGTCGATCAGCGGCAGCAGCAGCATGGGCGGGAACCGGGCAGATCCGAGCTCCCGCGGGATAACGAACGCGTATTCGAGTCGCGTCCCCATGCGCGCCTTCACAATGCGCAGGTAGGCCATCGCGAGGGCGCACTCCCGGGCGAGCGTGGAAGGCTCGCCGCGCAATTGCGGCATGGCCGCGTGCAGAAAGTCGATCAGGTCGTCGAGCACGCAATCGGCGCGGCGGACGTCGCGCTCGTACAGCGACTCCACGAGTTCCAGTGTGTTGAACAGGAAATTCGACTCCACCTGCGCCTGCATCGTCGCCAGTTCGGCCGTGAGCACTTGGCGGCCGGTCGTTGCGCGTGCGATCTCGGCACGCGCAAACGCGGCCTCACTGCGTCGCACGCGGGTCAGTCGCACATACACGGCCATTGCCAAGCCACCCAGGATCAGAACGTTTGCGAAGACGAAAGCATCGATGGCGGCCTGACTCCTCTGCGCGAGCCCATACCACCCGATCAACGCCGCGATCGGAACATGCGGCGAGATAATATGCACGAGCAGCGTCGATGCGCCGACGCACAGGAGCGTGGCGACGGTGTACCGCGACCAGCCGCATGGTTGCCCGCGAACACCGGCTTCCGCCACGCTCACGCCAAGCAGGAAGATGACGGCTGTGATAACGCTTACGGATATCGCGACCGCGCATTCCAGTAGCGTTTGTTCGACGGAACTTTCGCCGCGGAGCAGAGCGGTGATCTTCTGGGTGCTGCTGGTGACGACGAACAGGACGCCGATGATGGCGCCTATTGAAAGCGTCCAACCGAGACGCGCCCGGGTGAGCGTGCGCCATGCGGTCACCACTTGGCGGACCGATAAGGCAGTGCGGCCGGCGAGATCGAATCGACGCAGATCCAGCGCGCGGGCATTGCCGGAATTCATGCTGCGGCGACCTCCGGCACCTGCAAATACGGCACTTCGATGCAAACGGTGACGCCGCGCACCGGATTGGCCGCGAACGTGAGGCGCCCCCGGGAGCCGTACAGTGCCGCAAGCCGTGCGCGGGTATTGGCGAGGCCCACACCGCTGCCCACCAGCCCCTGGAACCCTACGCCGTCATCGGCGACGGTCACGCGCAAAAGATCTTCGTCACGGGCAGCGGAAATCTTTATCACGCCGCCCTGGGTCAGCGGCGCGATGCCGTGCTTGATCGCGTTCTCGACAAGCGTGGACAGCATCATCGGCGGCAGTTCGGCTCCACGGAGCTCTTCGGACACGGCAATGCCGAGTTCAAGCCGCTCGCCCATCCGAGCCTGTTGCACGCGGAGGTAGGCGAGCGCCAGTGCAAGTTCGCGCGCGAGCGTAGAGCGACTATTGCGCATCTGCGGCAACGCCGCGCGCAGATAGCAGGAGAGGTTGCGCAGCATTGCCCTGCCCTCGCCGGGATCGGTCTCGTAGAGGCGCTTGACGTGGGCCAGGGTGTTGAACAGGAAGTGCGGCTCGATCTGTGCGTGCAGCACCCGCACCTGGGCCTCTGCCATCTGTCTGTCCAGTGCGATGCCCGCGAGCTGCGTCGAGTGCAGCGCGGCTCCCACGGCAGACTCGCGGGTCACGAAGTGGAGGATGCCCGCCAGCAGCCCGCCGAGCAACAGTGCACGGAGAAAGAAGCCGGCCAACAGGAACAGGTAAGCGACGTGCAGCGCTTGCAATGTGCGGAGGGGGCTCGAGAACAGTTCCCCTATGTGCTCAGGGTCAACGCCGATCGTAAGAAAGATTGCGACCGCATAGATTACGGCACCCGAGATGACTGCGACCGACAGCGCGACGGTACGCCGCACGCCGGTCGACGCTGCGGTACGCTGGTCGACAAGGTTTACCAGGAACAGCATCGGGAAGGACGCCAGGAAATGAACGTATGCAAACATGAAGCAGGATGCTAAGTACCAGTCCGTCCCGGCACTCTGGCGAACCGCGAAGACGAGGCAGACGATTGCGACCAGTCCGAGACGCAGAGGCGTGATTCCGCGAAGCCACGGCAAGCCGAACGGCGCATGGTCGGCATCATTGACGAAGAAGGCGCGCCAAGTCCCCATAGTCCCCCACAACTTTGACTAGAAGGGGACTCTACGCCCAAGGCGCGCCGGTTGGCTATTGGCGGGTCACTCAAAGCAGAGCATCAGTCGCGGATCAGTTGGGCGAACACATTCCGACGCCGATGCCGGCCCCTTCCGCAATGAATCCGCTTGCGAGCATCTGACTGCGAATATCCATGCTGGTGGTAAAGCGGTGGTTTGGCGCGCCGCCCTGTCCATTGTTATAGAGGCGATAGACCGGGACTGCATTGGACGGACACGTGCCGCTGGCATCCGGCAGCGGCGTGTAGAAGACGTCGCCTTCGTACTGCCAGTCCGCATTGGCGAACGTGTCTTCGCAACCCAGTCCGCGCGGGGCGTAAAAATGCGAACTCGTGGGTGGGAATGCCGTCGTGAAGAATCGGCAGACGGCCACCAGTCCCTTGAACACTGAGCCCTGCGTCGTGTAGACATTGAACGTCTGCCCCGTGCGTGCCCATCCGACGAATACGCCGGCATCCAGCTTGCTGATTTCGTCGGGGATCGCGGTGACGAAATAATGCCCGAACACCGCGTGGTAGTACTCAATGGCCGTGCCGACCGAAGGTTTCGGAATACTGCCGTCGGCGATATAGGCGGCGACGTCGGCCAGATCGGCGGGGTTCATCGAAAGGGTGTTCGCGTAAAGATTCGACATCCGGGGCTCGGCCAACGCATCGAGCAACCCTTGCACCGTCCCGCCCAAGGTAAGGTTGAGGACGCCAGGGGTGGGAATGACGCCTTTGTCATGGCAGGCATTGCACTGGTAGGTCACATCGAACAACATCTTGCCGCGCACCGCGTCCCCCGCACTGTGTGCGCCAGGAGACCAGACGAGGACAAGGGCCAAGATCCCTCCGATTGCGCTTGCTCGAATGCCTCCCATCATCATCGTCCCTCGCGTATCGAAAGCTGGCACACTGCGCCCCAAACCTCCGACTGCAACATTGGGGTGCGGACAGGTCAATCGCATCTACGAGTCTATGCAGCGGAGCGTCGGGCGCCACGTGAATGTGACGAATCCGGCTAAGGGGCGACGAATCCGGCCAAGGGGCGACGAATCCGGTTCCGTCGGGACGGGCGAAGCGTATTGATGCGACTAGTGCCGCAGCATGTAGAGCTGCCAGAGATCCTTGTGGCTCATGTGGCACATCGGCTGGATCGCGAGCAGTCCAGTCTTGCCGATGCTCGACTCGAGGTAGCTCATCTCGGCGAACTTGGCCTTCGTCGCCTCGTCCACCTCGATGTCGAAGCCCGACTCGCGCATCATCAGGATGCCCTTCGCGCGCAGCGCCAGCTCCGTGTAGAGCCGCAGATAGCAGAGCAGGTCGGCGACCACGGGCCCGTGGAACTTGTCGGTCAGCGTTTGCAGATATTGGCCGACCGGCGAGTCGGACAGGCGGCCGGAGTTGATGAGTTCGAGCATTTCCGTGTCGGCATCGAAGCCCTGGCCGAGCCATCCGCCGACGGCCTTTTCGCTGCGGTGAAAGACCACGCCGAGCAGCGGCGGCAGCACCAGCAGCACGGCGAGCGTGGCGAGCCTGGGCTCGTGCGACAGGTGGTTGTAGCCGGAGTGGAGCGCGACGGCGAGCGCGTATCCCGGCAGCAGGAGCCAGGCGCTCGCCTGTTCGGCGCGCTCCAGCATCGCGAGACCCATGACGGCGAAGATCGCCGTGGCGCCGCCATGCATGATCGCGGTGCCGAAGCCGCGCACGATCCACGTTCCCATGCCAGCATCGGGGACGAGCCGCAGGAAGTAGAGATTCTCGACGATCGCAGAATCCCGTGCCGACGGCGAAGCCGAAGATCGCCGCATCCACCAGGAACCCGATCCGGTGCGTGCGGATCAGCGCGACGATCACCAGGCCCTTCAGCAACTCCTCGGTGAACGGCGCGACGTAGCGCGAGAAATGCGCGATGTCGATCCGGACCACGTCGAGCACGAGCGCGTTCACGCCGTAGCTGATGCCGGCAACCACTGCGCCGCACGCGACGATGGCGACAACCGCGCGCAGGCTCACCAACTTGTAGCTGTCGAGATAGAGCAGCGTCCCGAGGAAGACGAGCACCGGCAGCAGGCCCACCAGCGCATGGGGCAGGAAGTCGAACAGCATCGTGCTGACCTTGACGTCTAGCATGATCTTGAGCGAAAGCATCCACTCGGTGCCCGTGCGCCGGCCATCCTGGAATCCGACCGCATAGCCGGCCGAAAGAGTCAGTGTCGTACCAGTGCAGTACGCTGAAGCGCAAGTCGAGCCTGGCCGCCGACGCTCTCGTAATCCTTGCGCAGCGACGAATTGCGTCGGGTCCGTCCACCAGGCCGGAGGCGAAGACCGCGGGCCGCAGCCAGGCCGCGTGGAAGGCGGGCGTGCCCGACCGATTCGAAGACCAGCGGCGGGATGTTCCATTCGACCATTTCGCGCACGAAATTGAGGCCGCTGATCTGCTGCAGTCCGAATCCCGGCAACGACGTAGTACTCGCGATAACGCTGGATCGGCGCCGTCGTCGACGTAGTTGTTGCCGAAGCCGCCGAAGTAGAAATTCGCGACCGTGTTGTTGTGGCTCGCCGTCGGCGGCGCCCGCGGCGCCGCGCAGCCAGATCGACGAATGCGGAAGCGGAAGGTCGAAGCCGAAATCGAGCGTGCCGCGAACCTGTGGCGTGACGGTCGCCGTTCACGCGGTTCCCGGTAACGACGCCCGACCAGGCTAGGCCCTTTTCGCCGTCGACAGCGCCGAGCGAGCGCCGCACGTCGGTGTAATAGAGCCCGATCTCGCCCGTCGTGAGCCGGGTGAAATTCGTGTCGACATTCTGGGCGCCGGGCAGCGTGTCGATCTGGTCGTAGTACGCGTAGTCGAAGTATCGCCTCCAGCTTGCGCGGATCGTCGAAGATCACCAGCCAGTCGTAGCCGACCTTGGCGGCGTAGCCCTTTCTGGCTGCGCTTGGTCGGGCCGAAGATGTCGTAGAAATCCGTGCGATTCCAGTAGAACTCGCCGCGCCAGCCCAGGTAGTTGGCCGGACAATTGACGTGGCCGCGCTGATCGCCTGGGAAGACTGCTGGTCCGGCGTATAGGCGGCGGTGATGCCGAGATTGGCGAACGCGAGCGGATCGGCGAAGTTGAAGTGATAGCCGATGCCGATCGAAGTCCTTGTAGCCTGTGACGATCGGAAACGCGTTGTCGAGCGCCGACGTTGCGCAGCGGCATGTACGGTCCCTTGCCGATGACTTCCTTGTCGTAGTCGACCGTACTCGGCGGTGGCACCTGCCACGTCTTCAGCACTGGATATTGTCGACCAGTTCGGCGCCCAGGAACGTCGATCGCGCTGACGTCCTCGATCGGACGCGGATCGATGATCGCGGGAACGAATCCTTCGCCCGTGTAGGTCAGCACCAGCGAGCTTGCCCGTCGGCGAGCGGCACGGGACGGAAGAAGCCGGTTTCCGCGTTCGACACCGCCTCGATCTTGCCGGTGGCGACCTCGTAGCGGAAGATGTTGGACACGCCGGTGTAATAGCTGCTGCCGTACAGGTAGCGGCCGTCGCGCGTGAACACGAAGCTTTCCGGGACGCACTGCCCGAAGCGGAATTCGCTCAGGGGCTTCATGTCTCCCTGCAGGACCTTGTCGAGCTCCCACACGCGCAGGTACTGGTCGGCCGTTGACCTCGCTCATCGACGCCGACAGCAGCCTTCCCGTCGGGCGAGATGTCGAGGTCGTTGGGGACCGATTCGTACGGGAATGCGTGTACTGCGTGCCACTCGGTGTACGGGTACGGGACGCGCACCAGCACCGCCACGCCAAATGCGTGGCGGACGCCGATCAGCGAGCGGTCGACCGGATTGAAGGCGATCTCGCCGATGCGCGCATCCTCGAGCAGCATCCGCTCCTCGCCGGTCTTGACATCCACCGCCATCAGGTCGCGGAAGCGCAAGATTGTCGTTGGTGTAGAACGCGGTGCCGGTCGCCGGGATCGTAGGCGAACGACGCGACGCGGTAGAGCATAGCGCGCTTGATGTCGGCGAGCCGCCGGTGCGTGCCGTCGCGCGTGTTCAGCGCGCCGACATGCTCGACGACGCCCGGGATAGCGAAAGCGCGGCATAGATGGTGCCGCGTCGCCTCGTCGTAGAACATCCGCGAAATCGACCCGATCGGCGCTGGCGGCCAGGTTGCGGTGCGGCGTGATCGGAAACTTGCGAACTTCTGCCAGGTTGCGCTCCTGGAATTCGTGTTCGAACGCGATCCAGTCCTGCCAGGCCCTTTCTCGAGCGGAATGCCGAATACTTGCTGGAAATGGTCGGCGTAATACCGCTCGCTGTCCCTCGTCGCGCTTGATCCACTCGACGACCTTCTCGGGCGAATAGACGTATGCGAGATAGGTGAAGAACCGCGTGCCATAAAGGTACGCATTGGCGCCAAACTGAAAATCGATGCGGATGCCGCGTGATACAAGCCCCAGCGGATCGTAGAAATGGGCGTTGTCCCGCACCATCGCCCGGAACACCATCTCGTCATAGCCGCCCTGCGCGCGACCCAACCCGCCCGCCCATCCAGGTCTCCATGAAAACCGCGCCGCCTTCGAGGTACCAGCGCGGCGCGGTGTAGCGCGGAACCGTCAGGTAGCTGTAGAGCAGCGATTCCGGATTTTGCAGCCTGCGGGAAGACCTTGCCCAGGAAGATGCGGCGCCAGCGCCGGTCTTCCTCGGATGCCATGTCGCCCGCGCCACGTGGACCATCTCGTGATTCATCAGAGAGTACATGCGCTCGCTGGCAGGGAAGGTCTCGAACGCGTGGGAAATCGGCTCGATTTCGACGATGAGCCTGTTGTGTGGCGCAGCGGCCGCGGTGGCGTTGCCATAGTCCGCGAAGTCCTGCAACAGGACGATGCTGGGCTCGGACGGCACCCAGCCGAACATCCGCCGCTGCCACGCCAGCGAATTGGTGAAGGTGCGCACCGCATGCGGCGCAAGATAGTCGAGGAAGTCGAAATAGATGAGCTTGAATTCCTTCGTCTCGACGAACGACATCCCCGAGCGGGCTCTCGTCGGCGGCCGCTGCCACCGGCATCAGCGCCAACAGCACGCACCAAAATCGCGACACGCATGCCCATATCGCCGATCCCCTCCTTCCGGCGCCCGTCGAAGCATACGGTGTTCGGCCGCACAAAAGAAAACCGCCGGCGGTGGAGGCCGGCGGTCGTGTACTGCTGGAACGTGCGGGCGGACCGTAGTGCGCCGATGGCTGCGCGGCGTTGGCGTCGGCGTTCGCGCGGCGGATTCGCGCTCGGCATTCGCACGCGGCGTTGGTCGCACGGCTTCGCGCTCGGGTTGCGCGCTCGGATTCGGCGCTCGTCGGCTGGCGCTCGGATTGCGCGCGTCGGTCTGCGCGCTCGGATTGCGCGCTCGGATTGCGCGCTCGGTTTGCGCGCTCGGATTGACGCGCTGGACGGCATTTGCGCGTCGGGTTGGCGCCGGATTGGCGCTCGGCATTGCGACGCTCGGATTGCGCGCTCGGATTGCGCGCCGGATTGGCGCTCGGATTGGCGCCGGATTGCGCGCCGGATTGGCGCGCGGCATTCGCGCCGGGTTGGCGCTCGGGTTGGCGCTCGATTGCGCGCTGGCGGCGTTCGGCGCGGCGGGTTGGCGCTCGGGTTGGCGCGCGGCATTCGCGCTCGGCGTTGCGCGCCGGATTGGCGCTCGGGTTGGACGCTCGGCGTTGGCGCTCGGATTGGCGCTCGGGTCGGCGCTCGGATTGGCGCTCGGCGTTGGCGTCGGGTTGGCGCTCGGATTCGCGCTCGGCCAGCGCGTCCTGTGCCGCTGGATTGGTCGTTAGTGCCCGCGATGTCGACCGATCGCCCGCATTGAGCTTGACCCCTTCAGCCAGCACTGAGGCGCCCGATACCGCTGCGCCGGCACGATCGTACCGGCCGTATCAGAACCGCTCGGCGGGAACAATCCCGTGGAGACCGTAACGATCACGGCCGCGGCAGCTATCCCCACGCCGATCCAGATCTTGCGGTTGCCGAAGGAACTGTTGTTCTGTTCGCTCATTCTGTCACCCCTGAGATGTGGCCCTGAGATCGGATGGACCGTTGCCGTCTTTCCCGGATTGGCGTCCGGGGCTTCCGTGGAAGTTGCTCCAAGTACACGTGACCGCGAGAAAAGTTGGCGTACGCGGGCTTGCCGGGCTGGATGCGCGGGAGCATCCGCCGGAAGGCTGGCCATGACCGAGGATACCAGTCCCTCGGGCGCAAACGCCATCGGGATGGCCTTAAGCCATCAAATAAACGTTGCAATTCATCATATTGCGCGCGGGCGGCCGGGTCGTCGGCCAGCAGGCGCGCAAGCTCCTGGGTCTCGCCGGGCGTCGCCTCGCCGTCCAGCACCAGATGCATCAACTGTATGTGTTCGGGATGGGTCATTTCAGCTCTTGCGAAGGTCTTTCAGCAGGTCGGCCAATCGGTGCCTCGCCTCGTACAAGCGGGATTTCACCGTCTTTTCGTTCAGATCCAGTATCTCCGCGATCTCCTGGTAACTGCAGTCCGAAAAATGCCGCAGCGCCAGCACCATCCGGTCATTCGTCGTCATGCTCATCAGCGCGCCCCGGATTCGCCTCGCGAGCTGCGCCTCGCTCAATTGCCATTCCGGGTTGGAACTCTCGGTCCCCGGAAGCTCGACCTCGTCGTCCAGTGCGTCTTCCCGCCCGTTGCGCCGCAGCATGTTCAACGACTCGTTGACCGCGATGCGGTAAATCCAGCTGAAAAACCGATACTTCGGATCGTATTCGTCCAGCTGCTCTGCCACCTTGAGGAACACGATCTGGGTAACGTCGTTGGCGTCTTCGGCCCGGCGCAACACCCAGAACGCGGCGTTGTAGATCGGCCGTTGGTACCGGATCACCAATTCGGTGAAAGCCGCCCGATCCCCGTTCCTGTAGCGTTCCAGCAACGCCTGGTCGGTGTCATTGTCCACAATTACACGCGGCGGCTCTAAAAGTTGGCGCAAGGGCTACCGCGCGGCCTCGATTTCGAAGATCTGGTCGAAGCCCGAATACCGGAAGATGTCCTGCAGGTGGCGGCTTACGCCCGTGAGCTTCAACTTCCCGCCCGAGGCAAGCAGACGTTTCTGCGTCTTGAGCAGCACGCCCAGGCCGGCGCTCGAGATGTATTCGAGGCTGCCGCAATCCAGCGTTACCGCACCTTGGCAAGCGTCGAGGAACGTCTGGGCGGCTTGCGCCTGCGCAGCATCCAGTCGGCCCGAAATCACGACCACTCCCCCAGTACCGAAATCAATCGCCAGCATCCTCTCCCTCTTCGTTCTGCGTTTGGCGGGACGGCACGTGCCCCGCCACAGTCTTGCGGAAGGTGATCCGGCTTTGCCGGGTCTCCTTCGAATAAACGTATTCCCACGAGTCCACCAGCCGCCGGATCAGATGCAAGCCCAATCCGCCGGGTTCGCGCTGCTCGATCGGCAGGTCGGTCGCCGCGTCGGGAACGCGCGTGACGTCGAATTGCTCGACATCATAATCTGTCAGCGTCACTTCCACGCCTCCGGCGATCGCCGTGATGTCGATGCGCACGCCGGCACTCCCCTCGGGACTGTACTTGACCATGTTCGTGAACAGCTCCTCGATGGCGAAGTCGACGGTCGCAAGGATTCCGGCGTCGACGCCGTGGCGCGCCAGGAAATCCGCGGTGAACCCGTGAATCGCCTGCAGCGCGTCGAACGAGCGCGGGAAGGTCCGGTGCTCGGCCCGCACGCGCCTCGCGCTTGACCAGCACGACCGTCATGTCGTCCTCCTGCGGCGCGCCCCGGGCAAACGCCTGCACGGCGTCGAGCAGGATCGCCGAGAGTTCCGCCGTGGGCTTGCTCGCTGTGGCCCGCACGATCGCCTCGACCCGCTGCTCGCCGAATTGCTCGCCCGCGGCATCGTGATACTCGTAGATGCCGTCGGACAGGAGGACCAGGATGTCGCCCGGCAGGAGGTCGAGCTCCACGGCCGGGCGAAGCGAAGCGAGCGGCATGGCGGCCAGCGGAAAGCTCGTCGGATCGTGCCGCGCGCACGCGCCGGTCGCCGCCTGGAAGTGCAGGATCGGCGCCTGCCCGCCGCTGTGGAAGCGCATCCGGTGGGTCGACGTGTCGAGGAGGCCGATGAAGGCCGTGATGAAGCGGTCGTCGGCGAGTGTGGCGGCGAGCTGGTTGTTCACCTGGATGAAGGCGGTCTCGAGATCGGCGCCCAGGCGAAACGCCATCCGCAACATCGCGTGCATCTGCGTCACCGACAGCGCGGGTGCGATGCCGTGGCCGGTGGCATCGCCCAGGACCGTGAGCAGTCCCTGGCCGATCACGGACAGGTCGAACGTGTCGCCGCCGGTAAGGCTTGCCGGCCGCGACGTCCCATACACATCGTAGCCTGGGAGCCTGGGCATCGTTGCGGGCAACGTGCTCATCTGCACGGCGCGCGCCATTTCCAGTTCCTGGCGCATCTTCTCGCCCTCGATCACGGCTTCCGTCATGCGCACGCGCTGCAGCGCGACGGCGCACTGCGCCGCCAGCGCCGTCGCCAGTTCCTCGTCGTTTTCGTCGAAGACGCCATTCGCCTTGTTCAGGAGTTGCATCACGCCCACGAGGACGTCCTTGTGATCGACCAGCGGGAGCGTGAGCATGCAGCGCGTCCGGTAGTTGGACTGCCTGTCCACATCGCGATTGAACCGCTCGTCGGCGTAACAGTCGGGAACGTTGATGATCCGGCGAGTTTGCGCGCACGCGCCCGCGAGCCCGGCGTTGGCCGGGACGCGCACCGGCGCGATGCCGGTCGCGATCTCCAGCACCAGCTGATCGGCGGCGGCGTCGTACAGCCACACGGAACCGCGGTCGGCGTGCAGCACCTGCTTCGCGGCGCTCACGACCTCGGACAACATCGTCATCAAGTCGAACGGTGCCGCCAGCTTGCTGGTGACCGCGAGGATCGCCTCCATGTCGCGCACCGAAAGGCGGCGCTGCTTTGACCGTCCGCTCATGCGGGCAGAATGTAACAGAGCGCCGGACGGGCGTATCATTTCGCCGAAGAAGAACGAGAACTCACTCCAACGGGAGAGACCGCCGATGGCGGCGACCGATCAGCGGCAGCTCCTCGACGCGCTGCGCACATTCGAGCACGGCAAGATCGTCAGCGCGCGCGAGGCCGTAGCGCTGATCCGCGATGGAGACACGGTCGCCACCGGCGGATTCGTCGGCATCGGCTTCGCCGAGAACATCGCCGTCGCCCTCGAGGAGCGCTACCTGGAGGCCGCGAAGGAAAACCCGCATGCGCTGGGCAGCCCGCGCGACCTGACGCTCGTCTACGCCGCCGGACAGGGCGACGGAAAAGACCGCGGATTGAATCATCTCGGTCACAAGGGACTGGTCAAGCGCGTGATCGGCGGCCACTGGGGACTCGTGCCCAAGCTGCAGGCGCTTGCGGTTGCCAACCAGATCGAGGCGTACAACCTTCCGCAGGGTGTCATCACGCACCTCTTCCGCGACATCGCGGCGGGCAAGCCCGGCCTCCTGTCGCGCGTCGGGATCGGAACGTTCGTCGATCCGCGCTTCGGCGGCGGCAAGGTCAACGAATGCACGACGGAGGACATCGTCACGCTCATGCCGATCGGCGACGAGGAATATCTCTTCTACCGCACGTTCCCGATCAACGTCGGCATCTTTCGCGGAACCACCGCCGACCCGGACGGCAACATCACCATGGAGCGCGAGGCGCTCACGCTCGAGGCGCTGGCCATCGCCATGGCCGCGCACAATTCCGGCGGCATCGTGATCGCGCAGGTCGAGCGCATCGCCGAGCGCGCGCAGCCTCAATCCGCGGCAAGTGAAGGTCCCCGGCATCCTCGTCGACTGCGTCGTGGTCGCCGAGAAGCCCGAATACCACCAGCAGACGTTTGCGGAGCCGTACAGCGCCGCGTTCGCCGGCGAAATCCGCGTGCCCGCATCGACGGTCGCCGCGATGCCGATGTCGGAGCGCAAGATCATCGCCCGCCGCGCGGCGCTCGAACTCAAGCCCAACAGCGTTGTGAACCTCGGCATCGGCATGCCCGAAGGGGTCGCCGGCGTCGCGGCAGAAGAGGGCGTCATCGACCTCCTGACGCTGACCGCCGAACCCGGCGTGATCGGCGGCATTCCGGCGGGCGGGATGAACTTCGGGGCGGCGGTGAACACGCAGGCGGTGATCGACCAGCCGTACCAGTTCGACTTCTACGACGGCGGCGGTCTCGACCTCGCCTTCCTGGGCTTGGCCCAAGCCGACCGCGAGGGCAATCTCAACGTGTCGAAATTCGGACCGCGGCTGGCCGGCGCGGGCGGGTTCATCAACATCTCGCAAAACGCCAAGGAAGTCGTCTTCGTCGGAACGTTCACGTGCGGCAAGCTGGCGCTCGAAGTGAGCGACGGCAAGCTCGTCATCGTGCACGAGGGCAACGCGATGAAGCTGGTTCGAGACGTCGAGCACCGGACGTTCTCGGGCAGCGTCGCGTGGAAGCGCGGCCAGCCGGTGCTGTACATCACCGAGCGCGCCGTCTTCCGGTTGTGCGCGACGGGCATCGAACTGATCGAGATCGCGCCCGGCGTGGACCTCGAGCGCGACGTGCTCGCGCAGATGGAATTCCGGCCGGTGATGAACGAGCCGCCGAAACTCATGGACGCGGCCATCTTCCGCGACGGCAAGATGGGGCTGCGCGATCGAATGCTCGCCATCCCGCTCGCGCGCCGGTTCGCTTTTGCCGCGGAGCAGGACATCTTCTTCATCAACTTCGAGCGGCTCGCGATCCGCCGTCCGCAGGACATCGCCGACGTTCGCGCGGAGGTGGAGAAGAATCTGGCGCCGCTCGGGCGCAAGGTGTACGCCATCGTCAACTACGACGGCTTCACGATTGTTCCGGAGTTGGTCGACGCATGGTCGGAAATGGTGCAGTACCTGGTGCAGCGCTATTACACGCGCGTCACGCGGTACACGACGTCGAACTTCCTGCGGATGAAGCTGGGTGACGCGCTCCAGGAACGCGGCGTCGCGCCGCACATCTACGAGTCGGCGCAGGAAGCGCTTGCGCACCTCGACCGGCCGAAGGCTTAAGCGCAGCCCGTCAGCGCTTTGTCACGACCAGCATGTCGATGACGCGCTCTACGTCGTCGATGCTGCGGACCAACTTCGTGAGCGCCGCGGCTTGCGTCTTCGTGCGCACGCAGCCCTTGAGCCACACCCAGCGGCGCTGGCCCTCGACCCAGACACTCGTATCGGCAAAGCGGCCGTCGGTGACGATGGCCTTGCGTACGCGGGGAATGATCTCCTTGTCGTAGTCGTAGGAGCTGGGAAGCCGGCATTGGCCGGACAGGTAGCAGCGCGTTCCGCGTTCGGCGCGCGAATGGGCCTCGCCTTGGAGTTCAGCTTGCGAGAAGGCCATCGGATGTTGCGGCGGGCAATCGGCGATCGCGCCGGTCACCTGCAGGAAGGGATCGTTGAAATAGTTGGCTTCGTCCGCCGCCCGCGCCGACGCGCAGAACGCCCAGCGCAAGCGCTCCGATGCAGCAAAGGCCGGCATAGCGCGCGCACGTGTACTTGCGCCGCCGCCCGTCAGGGCATCGCCGCGCCGACGGCCCGCCGGACCGGAATGCCGTCCGGCTCGAAGCCGTGCAGGCAGAACACGTTGATGCCCAGAAAGTCGGGCGTGACGCGCTTCCGGTGGAACGGATAGATGCCGCAGACGTTGCAGAAATAATGTGTCGCGGTACCGGTGTGGAACCGGTATTCGGCAAGGAAATTCTCGCCGGCCAGCAGCCGGAACTTGCTCTCGTGCACCTTCACCATGAGCGCGTTCTTGCGCCGGCAAATCGAGCAGTCGCACATCGTGAGCTCCGGGAAGTCCGACGCGATTTCGAAGCGCACGGCGCCGCAGTGGCAGCTTCCCTCGTATGACTGCATCGACCGGCCGCTCATTTTCCGCGCACCTTCGGCCGTCCGGCGAGACGCCCTAGAAGCGCGGCCAACGGCCCCCGCCGTTTCGGCACGGGTCCGGGCATGGGGTCGAAGTAGCGGCGGTGGACGTAGCACCATCCCCACGTGTCATCACGTTCAAAGGACGCGATCATCGGGTGGCCGGTGGCATTGAAGTGCGCAAGCGCGTGCGCGTGGTGCGAGTCTTCGCAACAACCGACGTGGCCGCAGGTCAGACATACGCGAAGCTGGTTCCACCTGACGCCGAGCGCGATGCACTCCTCGCATCCGTTCGTGCGTGCCTTCACGGGTCCGATTTCGCTGAAATGTTCGCAAATGTCGGTCATGTCTGCCTTAAGGCACCTTAGTACGCGTGAGCGGCGCCCGTCAACAAGCGGTTGGCGTAGGGCATCGAGTCGCAAAGAAAAACGCCGCCAGGTTGCCCGTGGCGGCGTCGCGGCAACTTCAGCGACCGGTCACTGGTCCTGCGACTTGGTCCACGTGGTGTCGGGATTGTAGACGGTCATTTTCGCCGCTTCGGCCGCCGTGTCCTTGCCCAGGTTCTTTTCAAATACGACGCCGTCGTGATTGCAAACGAAGGTCATCACGCCGGACGCGCCCCAGCGCGCCGGCCACGCGACAAGGGCGAAACCGCCAATCATCTTGCCGTTGACGATGTAGTCGTAGGCGCCGCCGGGCGCATCCTTGCCCTGGGCGGTTAGAATCTTGTAATAGTAACCGTGGTAGGGATTGCCGGCGCCGTGTGCGGCATAGCCCTGCGTGCGCGCGTTGGCGGTGAGCGGCCCCAGGGGACTCGGCGCTTCGCCGTCCTTAGTCTGCCAGTAAAGGCCGTCGTGCTGGCCGGATGTGCTCAGCATCTTCTGCGCGTATTCGAGCGCGCCGTTGCCGTCGCGGTCCTTGGTCGCGTATTCGCGCTGCGCGTCGACGTATGCCAGGCACACCTTGATGGCCGACAGCTCGTTGCGGCCGATGCGGCGGTCGAGCACCTGCTCGTTGCCCTGCTTGGCGTCGAATCGCCAGCGTCCGTTGACCGCGACCAGCGGATACGGGAACGGAAAATCGCCCGGACCGACGAGCAGCGTTGCCTTCGAGTCGCCGGTGCGCTCGAACTTGACCGACTTGTCATAGGCGGCAATGAATGCCTCGCGCGCTTCGTTGTCCTGCACCGGATCGCCGGAGCGGATGAACTTGCTGGCTCCCGGACCCAGCACGCGCCAAACCTGCCTGCGTTCATCGGCGCGCATGGCGTCGGCAAGGGCTTTTGCGGCCTCCTCGGGCGACGCAAACGTGCTTTGCACGAACGCCGGCCGGGTGTTCGCCGGGGGCGTCGCAGCGGGCGCAGGGTCGACGGCGCGCGCTAACGGCGCAGCAAGCGCAGCGACGGTGGCGAGGGCAATTGCCGCACGTGTCGATGCGGCGGCGCGCGATGCTTTCATGTTGTCCTGTTGGTGTCCCATCAGCGGCCCCGCCCTTGTCCGCCACCGCCACCGGCACCGCCACCGGCACCGCCGCGATTGGCGTTCGGTGCCGCCCGCTGCGCAGGCGCTGTGCGCTGGCGGAGGCGCTGGAGCGCGGCTGCGGGGGCGGCGCCGTGCGCTGCATCGACGCGCGGCTTTGCGCGCCGCGATTGGCGTCGCGTTGCACCTGTGGTCGCGATTCGGGCTGGAAGGTGGGCTGTGGTCGGGCGCCCGCGGGCGACGTGGATCGCGGCATGTTGTTCGCAGTGCTTGGACGATCGAACGCGCCAGGCGCAGGCCGCGTCACGTTGTTTGTGGAGGTGCCGGGCCGGTCCATCGTGGCCGGCGCCGGCCGCGCAAAATCATTGCCGGTGCTCGGCGCGCTTCGGACATTGTCGCGGCCGCGATAGTTCTCGCGCGTCTGCACGTTGGCGCTGTTGGTCGGCCGGTAGCGGTTGTTCACCGCCGCATCGCGATAGGCCACACCGCGGCGGTGCTCGACATTGTGATTCCAGTTGCCGTTGTTCTGGTAGTTGTTCCGGTATTGCGGCCGGTTGACCCAGACATTGTGGTTGTTGACGTTGATGTTGATGGTCCCGCGACCCCAGTTCGGATGGCACCATCCCCAGTGGTTGGCGCTGATGCCCCATGCGGCGCCCCAGAAGAATCCGGTGGCAAATCCCCAGTTGTAGCGGCCTCGGCGGATAGCCCCAGATCGGCGGCGGGTACCAATACCAGGGGCGATAGGCAGGCGCCCACCACGTTCCGTAAATCACCGTCGGGTTGTAGACCGGGACGTAGACGTACTCCGGTTGCGCAGGCTCGATGACGATGACCCTGTCCTGTACGACGACTCTCTGCTGTTCGGTGGTTTGCAGGTTGCCTGCCTGCTGCGCCTTCTGCCGCAGCGACTGGACGGTGTTCATCACACTCGCCTCGTCGCTCAGGAAGGCGTCGCCCAGGCGCTGCGTCCAGTCTAGGTGCTCGTCCATCATGTCCAGCACCTGCGGAAACGCCGCCAGCGACAACACGCTCGGGTCCCATGTCTTGTCCTTCAGCGCCTCGTCGAGCGCGGCACCCCGAAGATTGGGGTTGGCTTTGACGAAACGCGCGGCCTCGACGACTTCCAGCGGATAGGTCGAGGCCATCAGGACCTGCGATAGCAACTGATCCGGATACAGCGCGATGGGCGCCAGCAGCGAGTCGAGCAGGTCCTGCGACATCGGCATCGCGGTCGGCGCGGCCATGGTCGGCGGCGGCGTATTCGGCGGCGGCACGCTCTGGGCCGGGACCGCCGCCGCAGCGACCAGCAGCCACGTCGCGGCGAGCGCACCCATGCAGCGGGAGAATTTCATCGAGTACTCCGTCGGAGGGAGCGTGGGGACGGCCCAGGCGGCAGCCTTTTGCGGCACCTGTCTCGCCCATTATGCTCAAAACGCGCCAGCGTCGCGAAGCGTTGACTGCCGCGCCGGGAACGCTCTCCAAGCAGCGTATCATCGTATCGGCATGCAAGTGACGCTCAACGGATCGCCGCACCGCTTCGACCCGCCGCCATCCACGGTCGCCGAGCTCGTTCGCGCGCTGAACCTCGAGGGCAAGCGCATCGCCGTCGAGATGAATGGCGAAATCGTTCCGAAAAGCCGCTATGCGCAGACGCGCGTGGCGGCCGGCGACCGTCTCGAGGTCGTCGCGGCGGTTGGCGGCGGATAGCGCTCGGCCGGATACGCGTCCGCCCGCTCCGGGCGTAAAATGCAACGGATGAACGCTCCTGCCGAACACACGGTGCACGCCGATCCTCTCGTGATCGGCGGACGCGCCTATCGGTCGCGCCTGCTCGTCGGGACAGGCAAATACCGCGACTTCGGTGAGACGCGCGAGGCCATCGACGCGTCGGGTGCGCAGATCGTCACCGTGGCCATACGCCGCACGAACATCGGGCAGGACGCATCCGCACCGTCGCTGATCGACGCGCTGCCGCCCACGGAGTTCACCTATCTGCCCAACAGTGCCGGCTGCTACACGGCCGAGGACGCCGTGCGCACGTTGAAGCTCGCGCGCGAATTGCTGGACGGCCACGCGCTCACCAAGCTCGAGGTGCTGGGAGACAAGGAAACGCTGTATCCCAACGTCCGCGAAACGCTGAAGGCCGCGGAGACACTTGTCGCCGACGGCTTCCAGGTGATGGTGTACACGTCGGACGACCCGATCATCGCGCGCGAACTGGAGCAGATCGGCTGCGTGGCGATCATGCCGCTGGCGTCGCTGATCGGCTCGGGCATGGGCATCGTCAATCCCTGGAACCTGAAGCTCATCATCGAGCAGGCCAAAGTGCCGGTGCTGGTGGACGCCGGCGTCGGCACGGCCTCGGATGCGGCGATCGCGATGGAATTGGGCTGCGCCGGCGTGCTGATGAATACCGCGATCGCGCTGGCCAAGGAACCGGTGCGGATGGCGCGGGCGATGAAGCTCGCCGTGGAGGCGGGGCGCGAAGCATTTCTCGCGGGCCGCATGCCGCGGAAGCTCTACGCAGGCAGCCCCAGCTCGCCGACGTCCGGACTCATTTCCTGATCCCCCGCATGCCGTTTGCCGCAGGCTGGGCAGTGCCGCGGACCGTCCGCAGATTCGCCCTTCGCCTTTGCGCTATCGCGTGCGCTCCCTGCGTGTGCGTGCACGCGGCGCCAGTCACGCCGGCGCGCGTCACCGAGCTGTGCGCACAGGCCGAAAGCCCGTCGCATTGTGGACGGCTGATCGAGGCCGACCAGTTGAAGTCGCTCCCCAGCCTCGCCGTCCGCGATGGCGCGACGCTGAAGGTGTCGCTGTATCCGTCGGGCACGCGCGAATTCGTCGACGTCGACCACCTCGATGGCGCGACGACGTGGTCGCTCTGGGATTATTGGAGCTCCGTCAATGTCGTCGTCTTGTTCACGACCGACCGCGAACGCCTGGCCTATGCGCTGCTGCAGCGGCCCACCGGCCAGGTGACCGCCGTCCCGTCGGAGCCCTCGCTCTCTCCGGACCGCCAGCGCGTCGCGATGGCCGATTTCTGCCGCGCGAATTGCGACAATGAAGTGAGCGTCTGGCGGGTCGCGCGCGACGGCATCCGCAAGGAATACGGCTGGAAACCGGGTGCGGACTGGTCCGACGTGACCGTGCAGTGGAAGGATGCCGACGTGCTGGTCATCGAATTCACGCCGAAGGACGCGACCCGACCGCAAACCATCGAGCGTCGCCTGGGCGATGCCGACTGGCAGCGCGCCGGACCGCGTTCGCCGCCATGACCGCCGCCAAATCCACCCTTGTCGATCCAGCTCGCCGCCTCGTGCGGAG
Organism: uncultured beta proteobacterium; assembly: GCA_963828045.1. GTDB lineage: Bacteria > Pseudomonadota > Gammaproteobacteria > Burkholderiales > Casimicrobiaceae > VBCG01. The sequence continues at coordinate 1,516,789 of CAWHCM010000002.1, forward strand.
CTTCGTGCTGCGCCAGGGGCGGATGTCTGCGGCCCAGCAGCGCGCGCTCGACATGCTGCTGCCGGCGTGGGGAATCGCGTTCGCGCCGCGGACGCTCGACTTCGCATCGGTGTTCGGACGCGTAGCCCCGGTCTTCCTGGAGATCGGATTCGGCATGGGCGAGACGACGGCCGCCATCGCCGCGGCGAATCCGCACCACGATTTCCTGGGCGTCGAAGTGCACGGTCCCGGCGTGGGCGCGCTGCTCAATCGCATCGACGCCGCCGGCCTCGCCAACGTGCGCGTCATCCAGCACGACGCCGTCGAAGTCGTGACGCAGATGATTCCGCCGAGCTCGGTGGCCGGCGTCCACGTCTATTTTCCAGACCCGTGGCCCAAGAAGCGCCACCACAAGCGGCGCCTGCTGCAGCCCGCCTTCGTGCATGCACTCGCGCGGCGCTTGGCGCCCGACGGCTACCTGCATGCGGCGACGGACTGGGACGAGTACGCGCAGGAAATCCTGGCGACGTGCGCCGATGAACCGCTGCTCGCGAACACGGTCGCGGCGTTTGCGCCGCGGCCCGCATGGCGCCCGCAGACCAAGTTCGAGACGCGCGGCCGGAAACTCGGCCACGGCGTGCACGACGTCATGTTCCGCCGCCGCTAGCGCGGCACCCCGAAACCCGCGTCAGGCGGACTTCTTCGCCGTTCCGTCCCCGCGCGCCAGCGCGATGAGCCGCGTGATCGTGCTGCGCGCGACGTCGCGCGAAAAATGCTTGCGGATGTTGTCGCGCCCGCCGGCGGCCAATTTCTGCCACAGCGCCTCGTCGCGGTATGCGCGCGCGATCGCGGCCGCGAAGGCTGCCGGATCGTCGGCGACGAGGACGTCGTCGCCGGGCGTCAAGATGCATGCCCTCGATCGACGGCGTGGTCGCGACCACCGGCAAGCCGTAGCTCATCGCGAGGTTGATCTTGCCCTTGACGCCGGCGCCGTAGCGAAGCGGCGCGATCGACGCGCGGCAGCCGGTGAAATAAGACGTGACGTCGGGGACGTAGCCGGTGACGATGAAATCGTCGGCCGCCAGCGCGCGCACGTTGGCCGGCACCTTGCTGCCGACGATGTACGTCTTGGCGCCCGGCAGCGCCTCGCGCACATGCGGCAGGATTTCCCGCGCGTACCACAGCACCGCGTCCGTGTTGGGCGGGTGCTGGAAGCCGCCGATGAACACGAGCCCCTCGCGTTCCGCGAACGGCTTGCCGCCGGGCAGGAGCTCGTGGATCGTCGACAGCACCATCACGCGCGCGTCCGGCACGAGCTCGGCGAGCAGCGCCTGCTCGAACGGCGACACGACGAGCGTAACATCGGCCTTGCGGATCAGCGCCAGTTCCTCTTCGCGCTTGGCGCGCGCCGCGGCGCGGGCGATCGCGCTGCCCTCGAGCTCGGCCTGCCGCTCGGTGCGCAGGAAATGCAGGTCGACCGTATCGAACACGACCAGCGCTTTCGGCGCGAACGTGCGCACGGCGGACAAGTGCTGGACGGCGACGTAATGACGCGACATGACGACGATGTCGAACTCGTTGCCGCGTCGCGACAAGCAGATCCGCGATCGACGCCGCGTAGGGATGGAACAGGACCTCGACGCCGCGCTGCTGGAGCTGCGACACGTACGGCTGCCGGTACTCCAGGTTGTCGGCGACGAACGTCACCTTGCAATGAAGCGACGTCAGGATTTCGAGGATCGCCTGCATGCGCAGCGAGCCGGCATCGTGGTCGGGCGTCAGCATGCACGCGTCGATCACGAGCACGCGCATCTGCGCCCAGCGGTCGTGCTCCAGCTCCGGATGGATGCCGTTCGCGCGGTGCAGCGCGAGCGCGTTGCCCCATTTCGCGGCGAACGTTGCCTGGTTCACGACCTGGTGGCGCTTGACGCCCACCGTCTCGTCGGTGCCGGACGTCTGCCCTTCGAAATGGACGACGGTCGCGAAGGGCTGGTAAAACACCTTGCGTCCGGCGGCGCGCACGGAGAACGCAAGGTCGACGTCCTCGTAGTAGGCCGGCGCGTAACGCCGCGTCGAATCCGCCGAGCTTCGCGGAACAGCGCCCGAGGCACGGCGAGGCACGCGCCCGAGCAGTAGTCGGCCTCGCGCAGGTAGTTGTAGTCCGGGCTTGTCCGGGTCGTCGTTGCGGCCCCAGTTCCACGCCGAGCCGTCGCGCCATACGATGCCTCCCGCTTCCTGCAGCGTGCCGTCCGGATAGATGAGCTTGGCGCCGACCAGTCCGGCGTCCGGATGGTCGCGGAACACCGCGAGGATCGCGTCGAGCCATCCCGGCGTCACGATCGTGTCGTTGTTGAGGAAGACGACGAATCTCGCCGCGCGCGAGTTCGGCGCCGCGGTTGCACGTGCCGATGAAGCCCAGGTTCTCCGGATTGCGCACGATGCGGATCGCCGGTGACATCCTTCAGCTGCTCGGCCACCGGGTCCGGCGACGCGTCGTCGACGACGATGATCTCGTAATGCCCGGCGGGCGTGTGCGCCTGCACGCTCTTCAGGCACGTGAACGTCAGGAGCGGATTGCCGTACACGGGGATGACGATCGACACCTGCGGCGTGTCGCTGGCCGGAAATGCGAGCGGCGTCACCTCCTCCTCGAGCCTGAACATCGCCGCACGCGACGGCTTGAAGCGCCCCTGCCCGTTGACCTTGGCCCACGCGCGCTGGAAAGCCGCCTCGGTTCCTTCGTTGCGAAAGATCGAGCATGGCCGTCGCGAGGAACTGCGGCGCGCGGCGCACGGCAGCCCAGCGCGCGCGCATGCGCGCCGCCAGCGACCTTGGAGTGATGGCCCGCGTTGCGGAATGGCGCCGACACACGCCACGTCGTCGATTGCTCGAGCTCGTCGATCCGGTGGCGCGCGGCGGCGAGCGACGTCTCGACGTGGCCCGTGTGCATCTGCATCTTGAGCAGCACGCGCTGTGCCGACAGGAGCTCGGCCGCCAGATGCTCGCGGTCGCCCTGCGCGCGATCGCGGATCGCGCGAAATTCCTCGAGCTGCATGTCGACGACGGCCACGCGGCGCGTCAAGCTCGAGGCGCGCCTCCGTGTGTCCGCATTCCACGCCGGCGGTATAGAGCTGCGGCAGCGACAGCCGCGGCGTCTCGACACGACCCTCCTCGAGATAGAAGTGGTGCGCCGCGAGCGCCGGGACGTCGGCACGCGGATTGCGCGCACGCGGTGTCGACGGAAACGGCGCCAGGTAGAGCGCGCTGTAGCGTGATGGGTCCATCAGGTCGTCGCCTTGGCCGGCGGCCGCCACCGCGATCGCGGCCGGGCGTTCCGCGAATCCGGCCGCCGTCAGCAGCGCGCTGTTCCACACCGACGGCGGCGCATTCCACGGCACGGTCGCGGTGCGGGGCCGACCGGCCAACCGCTCGGTGAACGCGCCCAGCGCGGTCGCCACGATGGGCAGGCCCGAGTCCAGCGCCACCGACAGCGTGTACGCATAGGTTTCGGGAACCTGCGCGGCGAAGAGCAGGACGTCGGGCTTTTCTTCCGCGATGAGGCGCGGCAGCTCCGCATCCACGTATTGCCCGTAGATCGTGAGCGGCGCATCCGGCGCCTGCGGCACCGGCTCGGTGGTCGACCCCAGCAAGCGGAACACCAGCGGCAGCCCGCGGTCGCGCGCGTCGCGCGCGCAGGCTGCGACGACGTGCAGGCCCTTTTCCGGCGACAGGTTGCCCAGCACCGCGACCCGCGCGACGCGCGGCAGCGGCGCCGGCGACGGCTCGGGGTGGGGCCAGACGTTGATCGCGATTTCCGGGAAGTAGCGGCGCATCCGCGACGCGACATCGTGGGACGGCGCGATGATCCGGTCCGCGCCGCGGAGCAGTTGCCCGAACGCGCCGCGCCACGCGGTGATGTCGAGGCCCCACTGCCCCGGCCGCCGCGTCAGGCAGGCGGCGCAGCCGGTGGCGTCGGGCTCGCCGCAGTAGTTGCCGTCTTCGGTGACGAGGTGGTACTGCGGGCAGATCGGGTAATAGTCGTGCAGCGTGCAATCGTAGGGGACGCCGACGGCGGACGGCAGGTCGAGGATCGCGCGCGGCAGCAGGTGCACGTGGTGGAAATGCAGCCGCGCCACGCCGATGGCGCGCAGCGTTTCCGCGAGGATGGGAAGCTCGCCGGGCAGCGTGAAGTACGCGGCGAAACTCTCGGCCGCGCGCGGCCAGTACAGCTTGACCGTGTCGCCCGACGCGGGCTCGAGATGCAGCACTTCGCAGCGCTCGCCGGCCAGCGTGGCCAGGTCGTTCATGTAGCGGCGGATGCCGCCGCCCCACGGGTGCGACACGAACACGACCATCTGCCGCGGCAGGTCGGCGAGGCGCAGGAGATCGACACGGCGCGCGAAGGGACGTCCGGGTTCGCGCTCCAGCGCCTCCTTCTTCTGCATCGCATAGGCGGGAAAGAGCTTGTACAGCGCAAGCTCGGTGCGCCCCTTCATCTCCTTCGCCTGCTGCTCGCCGAACGACGCGTGGCCGCCGTGTCCGACGAACACGTCGCCAGCCAGCAGGTGGCGAAAGCCCGCGCTGCCGGCGCGCAGGCAGAAATCGATCTCGACGCCGTAATCGCTGCCGAGCGGCCGGCTGTCGAAGGCACCCACCGCGTCCAGACAATCGCGGCGGAAGTAAAGGCAGGGTCCGTCCACCGCGGGAAGCGTCGTCGACTGGCCCGCGTTGGCCCGCGCGAACAGCGCGTCCAATGTGGCCACGGTCGTAGCCGGACGGCAGCGGATTCGCGCTGCGCGGCAACGGATAGGTCGCCACGCCCGACGTTGTCGGTGAACGTCGCGACCACGCCGACACCGCGTGCCGAAGCGTGGTGCGCGAGCCGGTCGAGCCAGTCGTTGGCGACGACCGCGTCGGCCTGGAGGATCACCGCGTCGCGGTCGCGGTGCAGCGCGAATGCCCGGTTGACCGCTGCGGCGAATCCCTGCCGCGACAGCTTGCTCGAGCAACGTCGCGCGGCCCTTCTCTCGCAGTTCGCGCATGTATCGCGCGAGTTCGGCCTCCGGAGTCGCGTCGTTGACGAGCACGAGTTCGAACGGCGTGCGGACCTCGGCCGCGAGCACGCTCTCGACGCAGCGCCGCGTGGCGTTGACATCGCGATGGACCGGGACGATGACATCGACGGTGGCCATCAGCGTGCGCCCAGCCGCCGCTTCATCGCGGCAAAGGGGAAGCGCGTCCAGCCGCGCACGGTCTCGCGATAGGCGAGCCGCGCCTTCGTCTGCGCGTGGGCGTCGGCTTCGCGCGCGCGGGCCTCCGCCTCGCGCTCGCGCGCTGCCTCCGCTTCGGCCAGCGAAGATTCCAGCGCGGCGACGCGACTCGTCAACGCGACGGCCGCGTCCTTTTCGCTCGCCAGCGCATTGACGGTGGTCACCAGCCGGGCCAGCCGCTCCTCCGCGATGGTGCGCGCGTCGAGTTCATCCCAGGCCAGCTGGCGTTCGCGGCCGAGCGCACGCGCGTAGTCGCGCCACAACGCGAGCGCGCCATCGTCGAACAGCGAAAGAGCAGGACACGCCGGCAAAGGCACGCCGGCCGCCGCGCACACGACGACGAAATACATGGGGGGCGCCGGTTCGCGTGCGACGGTCACCTCGTTGCCGGGCAGCGCCAGGAACTGCGACGCTTGTCCACCCGCCCCTTCGGCCCAGAGCGCCGATTGCGCGATCACGCGCTGCGCGTACCAGGATTGCTGCGGAAATTCCGGGTCGAGAAGCGCCATCAATTCGGCGCGGTCGAGTTCCTTCACGTGGAAATGGTTTTCGACCGAGCCCGCCTCGTTGTAGACGGGCCGGTTGGGCGACGAGACCACGAGCACGCCTTCGGGGGCCAGCACGCGGCGGAATTCCGCGAGCATTTCGCGCTGCGCCGGCAGATGCTCGATCGTCTCGAACGAGATCACCATGTCGACGCTCCCGTCCTGGAGCGGCAATTCCGTGACCGAGCCCTGGACGAATTCCAGGTTCTGCCGCGGATAGCGGTCGTGCGCGTGCGCGATTGCGTCTGCGGAGATGTCGACGCCGGTCACCCGGTCCGCCGCATGCGCGAGAAGGAAACTGCCATAACCTTCCCCGCAGGCGGCATCGAGAACGCGGAGGCCGCGGACCAGCGGCGCGACGAACGCGTAGCGATGCCAGTGTTCAAACCAGATCGGACCGCGAACCTCGGGCGTGAAGCGCTCGCCGGTGAACTTGAGCGAAGGGGTGTCGGGAGCTTGGGGCAAGTCGGTGCCAGCGTGCGGAAAGGGCCGCGGTGGCGACGAGCCACGGCGTGCAACCCCGAATTGTAGCCCTTCGCCCGGCAGACGAGCGGGCCGCCGGTGCCCGGCGTCGGCCGCGTCAGCCCAGGGTCAGCACGACCGGCTGGTGATCCGATGCCTGCAGTTCCTGGTCGACGGTGACGTCGCGGATCCGCGGCTTCAAATTGTCGCTGACGAAGATGAAGTCGCAGCAATAACCGGGCGCCTTGGGGTTTATCTTCTGGTAGATGCACATCGTGGCCGCATGCGGAACGCCGGGGTGCCCCTCCATCCATGCGTCGCGCAACGCCGGAGTCCCGTCCTTGAAAGGCACGAGCATCGCCGCATGGCCGGGATCGTCAGGGTCCATGTTGAAGTCGCCGGTGATGATCGTGGCGGCCGGACGCGGATAGGTCTGGAACGGGCCGCCGTCGGTCCCTGTCACGCGCAATCCGAGCGAATAGCGGTAGCCCTGGGCATAGATGCCGCGCAGCGCGTCGATCTGCGCGTTGCGCTTCATCGCCGAGTAGTACTCGAGGTGCGTGGTGATGACGCGCACGTCGCCAAAGGGCGTGGTGACAACCGCCTCCAGCGCCATCCGCGGCATGCCCAGGTAATCCGAGTCGGCCGGATACGGCAGCATGTATCGGAACACCTGCTGCACCGGCAGCCTGCTGAAGATCATGTTGCCGAAGCGGCGGCGGCGGCCGCCCTCCGCGGGGTGGTCGACGGCGACGCCGGCAATCCCGACATAGCCTGGAAGCAGCGTCGAAAGCAGCGCGAACTGGTCCTCGCCTGCGCTTCCCGCCAGCCGCGGGTGCGGGTAGTTGTCCGCAATCTCCTGCAGGCAGAGCACGTCGAAGTCGGCCAGGCGCTTGGCCTCCGTTACGATGCGCGCCGGGTCGACCTTGCCGTCGACGCCGCAGCACCATTGCACGTTCCAGGTAATGAGCTTCATCGTATGCCGGCTCGCATGAAAGATTGGACGAACTGCCGCTGGAAAAGGAGGAACGCGATCAGCAGCGGCGCGGTGGACAGGAGCGTGGCCGCCGTGATGATCGACCAGTCGATGCCCTGGTCGGTCGACGAGAACACCTGCAGTCCCACGGTCACGGGACGCGCCTCCACTGAGTTGGTGATGATGAGCGGCCAGAGGAAATTATTCCAATGGTAACTTACGCTCACCAGCGCATAGGCGAGATAGGTCGGACGGGCGAGCGGGACGTAGACTTTCCACAGGACCTGGAGCGGCGTGCAGCCCTCGACGCGGGCGGCCTCGTCCAGTTCGCGCGGAACGCCCTTGAACGCCTGGCGCAAGAGGAAGATGCCGAAGGCGCTGGCCATGTACGGCAAGCCGATGCCGACGATGGTGTCTTTCAATCCGAGCGTCGTCATCGTCCGGTAGTTCTCGACGATCAGCACGTCGGGCATGATCATCAGTTGCACGAGCACCAGCGCGAACAGCACGTTGCGCCCGGGGAACTCGAAGCGCGCGAAGGCATACGCGGCGAGCGTCGTCAGGACCATCTGCGCCGCCAGCACCATCGTCACCAGCAATACGGTATTGAGGAAGTAGCGCGCGAACGGCGCGGCGTGCCACGCCGTGACGAAGTTGGCGAGCGTCAGCGGCGCCGACAGCGAAAAGCGCGTCGAGAATTCCGCGGGATGAAACGCCGTCCAGAACGCGTACAGGAGCGGCAGCACCCAGAGGATGCCGAGCAGCCAGGCGCCCCCCGTTTCCAGCGCGCGCCCCAGGCCGCGCGGCTCATAGACGTGCAGCGTCGCGCTCATTGATAATGCACCCGGCGCTCGAGGAAGAAGAACTGCGCCAGCGCCGCCAGCCCCAGGATCGCGAGCAGCACCACCGTCAACGCCGCCGCGTACGCCGAATCCCAGAAGCGGAAACCGATCTCGTAGATGTAGTAGAGCAGGAGTTCCGTCGCGTTGTCGGGGCCGCCCCGCGTCATCACGACGATATGGTCGACCAGCCGGAACGCGTTGATCACCGCGTTGACGAGCACGAAGAGCGTCGTTGGCATCAGCAACGGCAGCGTGACGCGGCGGAAGAAATACCAGCGTGACGCGCCCTCCATCGCCGCCGCGTCGGCTAAGTGCGGCGACATCGACTGCAGCGCCGCTAAGTAGAAGATCATGAAAAAGCCGGCTTCCTTCCAGATCGTGACGACCATCAGCGCGCCGAGCGCCGTGCTCTTGCTGCCCAGCCAGTTGTGGCCTGGCAGCCCCAGGGCTCCGGTGAATTGGTCCAGCAACCCGTATTCCGGCGTGTAGAAGAAGAGCCAGATATTGGCGACGGCGATCATCGGCAGGACCGTCGGCGTGAAGTAGGCGAGGCGCAGTAGCCCTCGCCCCGGAATGCGGTCGTTCACCCACACCGCCATCAGCAGCGCGAGCGCGATCGACACGGGAATCGTGCCGAGCGCATACCAGAAATTGTTCGCGAGCGACTGCCAGAAGATCGGGTCGTCGACCAGCTGCTCGTAATTCTCGAGGCCGACGAATGCGGCGGGCCGGTCGCCCTTGGGCGTCGACAGGAAGCTGTGCCAGAGATTGGCGAGCACCGGATAGTGGGTGAACAGGGCGAGCAGCGCCATCGCCGGCAGCAGCAGCAGCCAGCCGTACACCCACTGTCGGATTGACGTCAAATGAGGCGACTCAAACGAGGCGCTTCAATTCGGCCCGGAACCGCTCGCCCTGGCTATCGCCGGTACGTGCGCAGGATCCGCTCCGACTGCGCCTGCGCGTCCTTCATCGCCTGGTCGGGCGGCTTGGTGCCGGTGAGCGCGGCCTGCAGCCCGTCGTTCAGCGCCTTGGTCACGCGCTGGTTGTCGTGCGTCGAAAGCTCGGCCTTGGCGTACGGCAACTGGTCGCGCGCGACCAGCGCCTGCGGAAAGCCCGCCGATGTATTGCCTCATCGCCGGCGTGTCCCATGCGTCCGCGCGCACGGCCACGTAGCCGGTGTCGATCCCCCATTGCGCCGCGCGTTGCGGCTGCGTGACCCACTTGATGAACTTGAACGCGGCCTCGCGCTGCGCCGGCGTCGACTTCTTGAAGAGGTAGAAATTGCCGCCGCCCGTCGGGCTGCCACGCTGCTTGCCCGCCGGCAGCATCGCGACGCCGAAGTCGAACTTGGCGTTGTTCTTGACGTTGGTGAGGTTGCCGGTGGTCGTCCAGATCATCGCGACCTTCTTCTCGAAGAAATCCTTCGGCGTCGTGCCCCAATCGACGATGCCTTGCGGGTGGACCTTGTACTTGTTGACGAGGTCGAGCCAATACTGCAGCGCACCGATCACTTCCGGCTTGTCGTAGAACGTCTGCGTGCCGGCGGCGTTCATCAGGATCGCGCCGTTCTCGATGGCAAGCGCCTGGAACAGCCAGTAGGGAAATCCCGACGACGGAATCTCCACACCCCATTGCGTCACCTTGCCCGACGCGTCGCGCTTGGTGAGCTTTTGCGCGTATTCCGCCATCTCCTTCCACGTCGCCGGCGGTCGGTTGGGGTCGAGGCCGGCTTCCTTGAAGAGTTCCTTGTTGTAGTAGAGGACGATCGTCGAGCGCTGGAACGGGATACCCCACGTCTTGCCGCCGGTCTGGCTGTTCTCCATGAATGCAGGATAGAAACTCTTCAGCCACGCCCTGTCCTCCGGCGTCTTGATGAGGTCGTCGAACGGCTGGATCGCGTCCTCGTCGATCAGCGTGTACATGTCGGTGGACAGGAGGATCGACGTCACCGGCGGCTCGCCGCTCTTCACGGCCGTGAGCGCCTTGGTGATCGAATCCTGATAGCTGCCGGAATAGATCGGCCGCAGCTTGATCCCCGGATTTTCCTTTTCGAAATCCGCCGCGAGACCGTCGATGATCTTGGTGATCGGGCCGCCGACGGCGACCGGATAGTAGAACGAGACCTCAGTCGCGTTCTGCGTTTGCGCCTGCGCGGCCACGGGCATGCAACAGGCTGCGGCCGCCAGCAGCGCGGCAACTGCGTTACGGATGCATCGATCCAGCATGATCTTCCTCCTCAATGGCGGCGGATTGTAACCGCCTGTCAGGCAACCTGCGTTGCGTTTTCGCTGCGCGCGGGTGTGGCCTGGTGAACGCCGCCCTCCGCGAAATAGTGTTGTGCGCCGGGCGCCCAGGCGAGCCACGCGGTGTCGCCACGCGTCAATCCCACGTTGCCCTGCGTGCGCACCGCCAGCGGTTGCGCACCGATCCTGCAGGCGACAAGCGAGTCGCCACCCAAGTATTCGACGCTCTCCACGCTCGCGCGGACGCCTTTTTCGAATGCCAGACCGATATGTTCCGGCCGCAGGCCCAGCGTGCCGCCGGCGCAGTTGTGCGGGCAACAGCGCCGGCCCGCCTGCGCCCGCGATGACGGCGCCGCCCGCGCCGGCCTCGAGTTGCAGGAGATTCATGGGCGGCGTGCCGATGAACCGCGCGACGAACGTGTTCGCCGGCTGCTCGTACAACTCGACCGGCGTTCCGTTCTGCTCGATGCGGCCCGCGTCCAGCAGGATCACGCGATCGGCCATGGACATCGCCTCAACCTGATCATGGGTGACGTACACCATCGTGATGCCGAGCTTGCGCTGCAACGCGCGGATCTCCAGCCGCATTTCCGCGCGCAACTGCGCGTCGAGGTTCGACAGCGGCTCGTCCATCAGGCACACCGGCGCCTCGTTGATGATCGCGCGACCCAGCGCCACGCGCTGCTGCTGCCCGCCCGAGAGCTGCGACGGCTTTCGCGCGAGCAGAGGCGCCAATCCCAGCAGATCCGCGACGCGCGCGAGCCGCGTCCGGCAATCGGCGTCGGGGACGCGACGCACGTGAAGGCCGAAGAGAATGTTCTCGGCGACGGTCAGATGGGGAAAGAGCGCATAGCTCTGGAACACCATCGCGATGTTGCGCTGCGCCGGCGGCAGCATGGTGACATCGCGCCCGTCGATGATGACGCGGCCGCCGTCGGCGGTCTCGAGACCGGCGATCAGCCGCAGCGTCGTGGACTTGCCGCAGCCCGAGGGCCCGAGCAGCACGTTGAACGTGCCCGCGGCCAACTCGAACGAGATGGCGTCGACGGCGCGCACCTGGCCGGAAGGCGTGGTCCAGTGCTTGCTGACGTTCTCGACGGCAATGGCCGACACCGTGCGCGTCCTTCAAGGGCAACGTGGATCGTGGATACGGATCGTCGAAACTTTGGCGCCGCCGGCGCGGGCCGGGCATCTTCGGCCTCGAGGTCCCGTGGATTCGGCAGCGCATGATAGCAAACCGGCCGCGCCGGGGCCGACGGCCGTTCAGCCGAACAAAGCCGTGAGAGCCGCCCCGGGATCGGGCGCGCGCATGAACGCTTCGCCGACCAGGAACGCGTTCACGCCGCGCGAGCGCATCAGCGAGACGTCGCGCTGCATGACGATGCCACTCTCGGTCACGACCAGCCGAGCAGGCGGCACGCGAGCAAGGAGGTTGAGCGTCGTATCCAGCGTCACGCTGAAATTGCGCAGATTGCGGTTGTTGATTCCGAGCAGCGGTGTCACGAGGCGGAGCGCACGATCGAGTTCGCGGCTGTCGTGCACCTCGACCAGCACGTCCATCCCGTACGCGCGCGCGGCGGCCTCGAGGTCGGCCATTTGCGCATCGTCGAGCGCGGCGACGATGAGGAGTATGGCGTCGGCGCCCAGCGCGCGCGACTCGGCGACCTGGTACTCGTCGATGATGAACTCCTTGCGCAGCACGGGAAGCGAGCATGCGGCGCGCGCGCCGACCAGATATTCCGTGTCGCCCTGGAAGAACGGCCGGTCGGTCAGCACCGACAGGCACGCCGCCCCGGCACGCTCGTAGCTTGCGGCGATGGCCGCCGGGTCGAACTCCGCCCGAAGCATGCCCTTGCTCGGGCTGGCCTTCTTGATCTCCGCGATCACGGCCGGACGGCCCGCGGCGATTTTCGCGCGAAGCGCCCGCTCGAAGCCGCGAGGCGGCGGCATTGCGCGCGCGGCCGTGTCGACAACGCCGTAGGGACGTGCGACCTGCGCGGCGATGACCTCTTGGGCCTTCGTCGAGACGATCTGCGCCAGGATGTCGGCCTTGTCCGGCATCACGCGCCCTTTGCGAGCTTCTGCGTCGTCGCGATGAAAGAGTCGAGCTTGGCGCGGGCCGCCCCGCTGGCGATCGCCTGGCGCGCGCGAAGAATGCCGTCCGCGATCGACGACGCGATGCCGGCCGCGTACAGCGCGGCGCCCGCGTTGAGCGTGACGATCTCGCGCGGCGTGCCGTCGACGTTCGCGAGCGCCTCCAGCACCATTTCCTTGGACTCCACGGCGTCCTTGACCTTGAGGCCGCGATTGGACTTCATCGACAGCCCGAAGTCCTCGGGATGGATTTCGTATTCGAGGACTTCGCCGTCCTTCAACTCGCCGACCATCGTCGCCGCGCCGAGCGAGACTTCGTCCATGCCGTCCTTGCCGTAGACCACCAGCGCGTGCCGGCTGCCCAGTCGCTGCAGCACGCGCACGTGGATGCCGACCAGGTCGGGGTGGAAGACGCCGATCAGCTGGTTGGGCGCGCCGGCCGGGTTGGTGAGCGGTCCTAGGATGTTGAAGATCGTGCGCACGCCGAGTTCCTTGCGCACCGGGCCCGCATGCTTCATCGCCGAATGGTGGTTGGGCGCGAACATGAAACCCACGCCCGTTTCGGCGATGCACGTTGCGACCTGCGCCGGCGTCAGCATGATGTTGGCGCCGAGCGCTTCGAGCACGTCGGCGCTGCCGGACCGCGACGACACCGACCGGCCGCCGTGCTTGGCCACGCGCGCGCCCGCGCCGGCGACGACGAACATCGACGCCGTGGAGATGTTGAACGTGTGCGAAGCGTCGCCGCCCGTTCCGACGATGTCGACCAGGTGCTCGCGATCGGGCACATCGACCTTGGTGGCGAGTTCGCGCATCACCTGCGCGGCGGCGGCGATTTCGCCGATCGTCTCCTTCTTCACGCGCAGGCCGACCGTCAAGGCGGCGATCATCACCGGCGACACCTCGCCGCTCATGATCTGCCGCATGAGCGACAGCATCTCGTCGTGGAAGATCTCGCGGTGCTCGATCGTGCGCTGTAGCGCGTCCTGGATCGTGATGGACATGTGCGATTCCTAGGGTTGCAGCTCGCGCACGCGCCGGCGTGTGATGTCGATGCGGCAGGCCAGCATCGCCTGCTCGGCGCCGCCGCCGCTGGCGTACAGCGCCTTGATGTAGTCGCACTGCGTCGTCCGGTAGTCCGCGAACGGGCGCAGCGTCTTGGCCAGCGCCGCGTTGGCGCCCGGGCGGCCCGTCGCGTTGTCGATCTCCCGGGCGCGCGTGCCGGCCGCCGCTTCCGCGTTGCGCAAGCTCGCCTGCACTTGCGCGTCCGCTTCGAGCAGGCACCGGGTCACCGCCTCCTTGTCGCCGCCCGTCTGGCATTCATCGAGGGCCCCCGCCACTGCGGATGCGGCCGAAGCCAGCAGGACCATCGCCACCGTGACCAGTTTTGCGTTCATGCCTTCCCCTCCAGGAAATTGGCGAGCAGGCGCCTGCCATGTTCGGTCAGGATAGCCTCCGGATGGAACTGCACTCCCTCGACCGCAAGTTGGCGATGGCGCACGCCCATGATTTCGCCGTCGTCCGATGTCGCCGTCACCTCCAGGACGTCGGGGAGGCTCGACCGCTCGATCGCCAGCGAATGGTAGCGCGTCACCGCAAACGGCGCAGGGACGCCGGCAAAGACGCCGCGCCCGTCGTGGCTGACGGGCGAGAGCTTGCCGTGCATCACGCGCTGTGCGCGGACGATGCGGCCGCCGAACGCCTGCCCGATCGCCTGGTGGCCCAGGCAAACGCCGAGGATCGGGACCGAGCCCGCGAACCGCCGGATCAGCGGCACCGAGATTCCCGCCTCGCTTGGCGTGCAGGGTCCCGGCGACACGACGATCTGCGAAGGCGCGAGCGCGGCGACTTGGTCGACCGTGATCGCGTCGTTGCGGTAGACGTGCACATCCGCGCCCAACTCACTCAAGTACTGAACGAGGTTGTAGGTGAAGCTGTCGTAGTTGTCGAGCATGAGAAGCATGATCAGCGCCCGCCCGGCCGTCCGAAGGGCGCTGCGCGCCCCCGTTGGGGGCAGCGAACGAAGTGAGCGTGGGGGTCGTTCATGCGCCCGCCCGGCCGTCCGAAGGGCGCTGCGCGCCCCCGTTGGGGGCAGCGAACGAAGTGAGCGTGGGGGTCGTTCATCACGCCTCCTCGTCCAGGCCCTGCTGCACCATCTCCGCCGCGCGTAACACGGCCCGCAGCTTGGAGAGCGTCTCCTGCCATTCGCCATCGGGCGATGAATCGTGGACGATGCCGCCGCCCGCCTGCGCATAAAGCGTGCCGTCCTTGAGCACGGCGGTGCGCAGCGCGATGGCCGTGTCCATGTCGTCCTGGAAGCTGATGTAGCCGACGGCTCCGGAGTAGATGCCGCGCTTGGACGGCTCGAGCTCGTCGATGATCTCCATCGCCCGCACTTTCGGCGCGCCGCTCACCGTGCCCGCAGGGAACGTCGCGCGCAGCACGTCGATGCTGGTCATGCCCGGCTTCAGGATGCCTTCCACGTTGGACACGATGTGCATCACGTGCGAGTAGCGCTCGATCACCATCTGGTCGGAGACCTGCACGGAGCCCGTCGTCGCGACGCGCCCAACATCGTTGCGGCCGAGATCGAGCAGCATCACGTGCTCGGCGATCTCCTTGGGGTCGTTCGCGAGCTCGACCGCGAGCGCTTCGTCTTCCTGGCGCGTCTTGCCGCGCGGTCGCGTGCCGGCGATCGGCCGCAGCGTGATCGCGGCGCCTTCCTTGCGCACGAGAATCTCCGGCGACGCGCCGACGACGTGGAAGTCGTCGAAGTCGTAATAGAACATGTACGGCGATGGATTGAGCGAACGCAGCGCGCGGTACAGCGACAAGGGAGAGGCGGAGAACGGCATCGCCATCCGCTGCGAGATCACCGCCTGCATGATGTCGCCGGCGGCGATGTATTCGCGCGTGCGCACGACGGCGGCCTTGTAGCCCGCCTCGCCGAATTCGCTGGTCGCCTTCGTGACGGCCGTCGCCGTCTGAAACGGTATCGTCACGGGCTCGCGCAGCTTGCGCCGCAGTTCGGTGAGCCGCGCGGCCGTCACTGCGTACGCGTCGGACGCCGCTGGATCCGCGTAGACGATCAACGAGATCTTGCCACCCAGGTTGTCGACGACGGCCAGCTCCTCGGTGAGCAGCAGCAGCATGTCGGGAACGTCGGCCAGTCCCGCCGTAGGCGGCTTGCCCGAATGCGCGAGGCGCGATTCCACATGGCGCACCGTGTCGTAGCCGAAGTAGCCGGCCAGCCCGCCGCAAAAGCGCGGCAGACCCGGCAGCGGCGCCGCGCGGAAGCGCTCGCGGAACGACTGGATGAACGCCAGCGGGTCGCCGTCGTGCGCCTCGACGACGCCGCTGCTGTCCAGGACTTCGGCGTGCCGTTCGCGCACGCGCAAGCGCACCTTCGCCGGCAGTCCGATGAACGAGTAGCGGCCGAAGCGCTCGCCGCCGACCACGGACTCGAGCAGGAACGAGTAGCGCTCGCCGGCGAGCTTGAGGTAGAGCGACAGCGGCGTGTCGAGATCCGCGAACGTCTCGAG
Organism: uncultured beta proteobacterium; assembly: GCA_963828045.1. Lineage (GTDB taxonomy): Bacteria > Pseudomonadota > Gammaproteobacteria > Burkholderiales > Casimicrobiaceae > VBCG01. The sequence goes on from CAWHCM010000002.1 coordinate 1,532,742, forward strand.
AACGAGCGGTATGCGATTGAAGCCCTGCGCCGCGAGCGCGCGGAATTCGGATTCGGTGATCATGCTTCGACCTTCTTGCCTGGCTGCTACCGGGGAACGGGACGTCGCTTAGGTAGGGGTGCGCGCGACGCGGACGCGAAGGATCAGGAGGGGCGCTGCCAGCGCCACTCGCCCTTGCGCCGCCAGCCCGACGTGTCGGGCCGGCCGTTGCGGTTGCGGTTGCGGATGTCGAAGTTCATGTCTTGGGAAAGATCGCCGGTTCCGCCACAGGCAATGCGTCGGGCCGGCACAAATTGACTATACCATCGGCGGAGCCCCTTTGCGAAGGGCCCTGCGTCACGCGACGCGGGCCAGCGCTGCGCGCATCTTCGCCATCGTCGCCGCATAGTCCGGCGTCCCGAAGATCGCGCTGCCCGAGACGAACGTGTCGGCGCCCGCCCGCGCGATGTCCTCGATGTTGTCGACCTTGACGCCGCCGTCGACTTCGAGGGCGATTCCACGGCCCGTGCGCTGCTGCGCGTTGTCGACGAGCATGCGCGCCGCGCGCAGTTTTTCCAGAGCGTGCGGGATGAACGACTGGCCGCCGAAGCCCGGGTTGACCGACATGATGAGCACCAGATCCAGCTTGTCGATGACATGCATCAGCCAGTCGAGCGGAGTCGCGGGATTGAATGCAAGTCCGGCTTTCGCGCCGCTTTCGTGGATGAGCCCGATCGTGCGGTCGACGTGTTCGGTGGCTTCGGGATGAAACGTGATGATCGACGCTCCTGCCTGCGCGAAATCCGGCACGATGCGGTCGACCGGCTTGACCATGAGATGCACGTCGATCGGAACGCTCGTGTGCGGCTTGATCGCCTCGCACACGAGCGGCCCGATCGTGAGATTGGGCACGTAGTGGTTGTCCATCACGTCGAAGTGAATGAGATCGGCGCCGGCAGCGACAACGGCGCGCACTTCCTCGCCCAGTCGCGAGAAATCGGCGGACAGCAAGGATGGCGCAATTCTGAAGGAGGTGGGCATCAGGCTATAATCCGCGTCAGTCGGTCGGGTCGAGCAGTCCTAGGGCCTAAGCATGGCGGAGAGCAAGCGATACGAAGTCACGGTGGAGCCCAAGGCGTCGTTCTTGGCCGAGCAATCCGATCCGGCGAAGAACCAGTACGTCTTTACCTATACGATCACGATCACGAACACCGGCGACGTCGCGGCGCAGCTTTTGAGCCGGCACTGGATCATCACCGATGCCGACCACAAGGTTCAGGAGGTCAAGGGCCTGGGCGTGGTCGGCCAGCAGCCGCTGCTCAAGCCCGGCGAATCCTTCGAGTACACGAGCGGCGCGTCCATCCCGACGGCCGTCGGCACGATGCACGGCAGCTACCAGATGATGGCCGCGGACGGGAAGGCGTTCGACGCGCCGATTCCGCTCTTCACGCTGTCCGTTCCGCGCACGCTGCATTAATCGGCCTTGCGCGCGGCGGCTTCGTCGCCCGGCTTGGCGTCGCCTGATTCTGCGTCGCCCGAGGTTGCTCCACCGTTCGCGGCAACTTCTTCGGGGGCGCGATGGTCCACCACACGATGGCGATGCCGATCGCCAACGCGACGAGCGCCTCGATGAAGAACCACTCCATGGCACCGCCCCTTCCTCGCGTCCCGCGTTCGCCGGCGAACGCGCTCGCGTTTGCCGCACTGGTATCGCGTCGTCCATGCTTGTTCGCGGGCTGCCAAACGGCTCCGGCCCCGGAACGGGCGCCGCCGCCGGTCGTGCCGCCCGCCCCTCCCGTTCCTGCGGCGCCGCCGCGCCCCGTGTTCACCGCCGCCGCGTGGGCCGATCTGCCCGGTTGGAACAACGATGCGCTCGAGGCCGCATGGCCCGCATTCCGAATCGGTTGCCGCGCGCTTCTTGCGGACCCCAAGACGCAAGCGCTGTGGCAAACGCCCTGTGCCGATTCCGAACAGATGACGGCGACCGCAGCCAATGTTCGCGCATTCTTCGAAAGCCATTTTATCCCATACCGCGTCGCGGCCGCCGACGGCAGCGACGTCGGCCGCGTCACCGGTTATTACGAGCCGCTGCTCAAGGGCTCCCGCCAGCGCACCGCGCAATTCACCGTGCCGCTGTATGCGCCGCCGGACGACCTTCTGACGGTGGAACTCTCCGACCTGTACCCGGAACTCAAGGACAAGCGCGTGCGCGGCCGCGTCGACGGCAGGAAAGTCGTCCCGTACTGGACGCGCGCGGACATCGAGCAGGGCGCGGCCCCGCTTGCCGGCAAGGCGATCGTGTACGTCGCCGATCCGGTCGAGGCGTTCTACTTCGAGATCCAGGGATCGGGCCGCATCGCGTTGAACGACGGATCGGTGATGCGACTGGGCTACGCCGACCAGAACGGCCATCCGTACCGCTCGATCGCTCGCGTGCTGATCGACCGCGGCGACCTTCCGCGCGAACGCGCGTCCCTCGCGGGCATCAGCGCCTGGGCGAAGGCGCATCCCGAAGAGACGCGGGCGCTGCTCGACGAGAATCCGAGCTACGTGTTCTTCCGCGAAGTCCCGGCGCCGGCGCCGGGCTCGCTCGACGCGGCGATCGACGGGCCGCTCGGCACGCTCGGCGTGCCGCTGCTCGCGGAGCGCACGATCGCCGTCGACCCCCGCGCCATTCCGCTCGGCGCGCCGGTGTTCCTGGCGACGACGATGCCGCTTTCGAAGGCTCCGCTCGCGCGGCTGGTGATGGCGCAGGACACCGGCGGCGCGATTCGCGGCGTCGTGCGGGCCGACTACTTCTGGGGATTCGGCCCGGAGGCCGGGCGTGAGGCGGGCCGGATGCTGCAGGACGGACGGATGTGGGTGCTGTGGCCGAAGGACGCGCCGCTTCCGGCGCCCTAGCCCGATACGACTTCAGGCCAGCACGCCGTGCGCCTGCCGGTCGGCGTGATACGACGAGCGCACCAGCGCGCCGACCGCCGCGTGCCGGAACCCCATCGCGTACGCCTCACGCTCGAACATCGCGAAGTCGTCCGGATGCACGTAGCGCAACACCGGCAGGTGCGATGCCGTCGGCTGCAGGTACTGGCCGATCGTCAGCATGTCGATCTGGTGCGCGCGCATGTCGCGCATGACGGCAAGGATCTCGTCGTCGGTCTCGCCCAATCCCACCATCAGCCCGGACTTGGTTGGAATGTCCGGAAACTGCGCCTTGAAGTCGCGCAGCAGCGAAAGCGAGTGCGCGTAGTCGGAGCCCGGGCGCGCCAGCTTGTACAGCCGCGGCACCGTCTCGAGGTTGTGGTTCATCACGTCCGGCGGTGCGTCCCGCAGTATGGCGAGCGCGCGCTCGAGCCGGCCTCGAAAGTCGGGGACGAGGACCTCGATCTGCGTGCCAGGCGAATGCTGCCGCACCGCGCGAATGCAATCGACGAAATGGCGCGCACCGCCATCGCGGAGGTCGTCGCGGTCGACGCTCGTGACCACGACGTAGCGAAGTTTCAGCGCCGCGATCGTCCTGGCAAGGTTGACCGGCTCGTTCGCGTCGAGCGGCAGCGGACGTCCGTGGCCGACGTCGCAGAACGGGCAGCGCCGCGTGCAGATGTCGCCCATGATCATGAACGTCGCCGTGCCCTTGCTGAAGCACTCGCCGATGTTCGGGCACGACGCCTCCTCGCACACAGTGTGCAGGTCGTGCTCGCGCAGGATCTTCTTGATCTCGGTAAAGCGCGGCGACGTGGACGCGCGCACGCGGATCCATTCGGGCTTGGGCAAGCGCTCGCCCGCGACGACCTTGACCGGAATGCGCGAGACCTTGGCGGCGCCCTGGTGCTTGACACCTGCGGTGTTGGCGGGAGTGGAGGTCCGGTTGTCCATGGGTCAGAGGCGGTTCAGTTGCGCGGCAAGCATCGGCGCCAACTCCGCCCCCGCCGTCGCGGGGGTCCGCGCGACGCCCAGGTCGCAGAGCTGCGTGACGCGCAGGCCGGGAAATCCGCACGGGTCGATGTCGGCAAAAGGCGAGAGATCCATCGCGATGTTCACCGCCAGCCCGTGATACGTGCAGCCATTGCGTACTTTAAGCCCCAATGCGGCGATCTTCGCTTCGCTCCCCGATACCCGCACGTAAACGCCCGGTGCGGCCACGTTGCCGAAGGCGGAAACTCCAACGGAATCAAGCCATTGTACCACCCCCGCCTCGATGCGCCGCACCATGTCGCGTATGCCCTGCTTCGGGCGGCGCAGATCGAAAAGCGTATAGGCGACGAGTTGGCCCGGGCCGTGATAGGTGATCTGACCGCCGCGGTCGACCTTGAGCGCCGGAATTCCGTTGTCGCGCAGCAGGTGCTCGCGCCGTCCGGCGATGCCGAACGTGTACACGGGCGGATGTTCGGTGAGCCAGATTTCGTCGGGTGTCGCCGCGTCGCGCGCGTCGGTGAACGTCCGCATCGCGCGCCACGTCGCTTCATAGTCGGTGCGGCCCAGCGCGCGAATGACCACGCCGGTGCGCGCATCGACGCGCGGCGGCATCGCCGCCATCGGCTCCTGACGCTCGATGGCGCGCGTGTTCACGAGACGCCGCGGTGCCGCGCGCCCGCAGACTCGTTCCGTGGCGATCGCGGGGAGGTCCACGCATCGGCGGCGAACTCGTATTCGTCCACGCGCAGCGCGTGCGTGCGCTGCCAGACGACGCGTTCGCGCGAGACCGACAGCATCCACGTCTGCTGCTCGAGAGGCGAAGGCCGCGCAAATGCGTTCCACGACAGCACGGCACAGCAGCCGCCATGCTGCGGATCGCGCACCGACTCGTAGCGGATCGCGCCGACACGCGCTTCGCGCGCCGCAACACCGAAGCGCTGGCATCCCGCGTAGTCGTCGCGGTGCGTCCACGTATCGCGGTCGCGAACGAACGGCGGTAGGCGCAGGTCGACAGCGTCGGCGGCGAGCTTCACGCGGAAGACCGTCTGTGGTTTGGTGGGCATCGAACTCAATGCCGCCGTGTCCAGCAGGTGCCGCCAGCGCCAGTACCCCAGTTCCGCGCAAGCCGTGCGGACCGCGTCGGCCGCGTAGAACACGCCCGGGTCTGCCGGGCCGCGAAAGCGGGATCCGCCGGGCGGCGGCGCATAGCGAAAGGGCGTGAAGAGCAGGTAGTGCAAGCGCGCCGCACCTTCGGGAATCGGCGGCTTCCCGGCATCCAGCACGCGCTCGAGCACGTGCTGCTCGTCGAGCGTGTCGACCAGTGCGCGCGTCGACACGACGTGCTGCGCCTCCACGGCGCGCCAAACGTCCTGCCGCAGCGGCGCGGCCTCAGAGGCGACCGCGCGCGGCGTCCAGGTACGTGACGACACGAACCATGCCTTCGACGGAGCGCAGCAGATCCTTGGGACGCGCCGCCAATGCCAGATTGGCGCCGGCGAGCCACTGGCGCGCCGCCTCGTCGTGCCCCCATAGCGCGTCGAGGGAGCGGAACATGCGCACGAGAAGGCGTGCAAGCTCCCACTCCTTGGCGCGATCTTGCGAGAGTAAGTACTTGCCAGAAAAAAGCCGCGACGCCGTCGCCTCGGAGACGCCCAGCGCCGCCGAGACGTCGCGCTGCGTGAGGCCAAGAAGCTTGGCCGCGCGCACCACCGCCTTGCTGAGCACGGCGGCTTCCATCGCGGGCGCCCCTGCGGATGCCGGCGTGTGGAGCGCTTCGGGGGCTGGGTTCATGAGGAAAGCATCCGAGCTAATTATTCCTCAGGAAAACTCGATCCGCAAGCCCTCTCGCGATGGGCCGCGTCCGGCGGTCAAAGAACCATCTTCACCATCGGGTGCGCGACCAGTTCCCGGTACAGATCGTCCAGTTGCTCGCGCGAGTTGGCGTTGACCGTCGCGGTGAACGAGAGCCAGTTGCCTTCCTTCGACGCGCGCATCTCCAGCGCCGACGGATCGAAATCGGGGGCGTGCTTGCGGACCACCTCCGCGACGGCCTGCGCGAAGCCGTCCTGCGTGCGTCCCATTACCTTGATCGGGAACGTGCACGGAAAGGTGAGGGCAGACTCACGCTCTTCCGTGTGAAGGGCGTCGAGTGCGGTTTCGGTCTTGGTCATGACGGTCTCCGGCCGGGCCCATCGGGGGTGAGGGCCGACGGCGAAGACGACAATATGCGGGTACCTCGCTCCCGTTACAACCGGCGCGTGGCAAGGGCGGGCCGCGAAAGGGCGCTGGCCGGCGCCTAGCTGTCGTACATGTAGTCCCGCGTAAGCGGATGCGGCAGTCGGCCGTCGGCGCTCGCCTTGCCGGCCAGCACCTGCCACAGCGACAGCCAGCCGCGATCGAAAGCGTGCGCGGAGCCTGCCATGTAGATGCGCCAGACCCGGTACTTCTCGTCGCCGACCTCGGCCCGCGCGGCGGTCTCGTGCGCCTCGAGCCGGTCCACCCAGTGCCACAGCGTCTTGGCGTAATGGTCGCGCAGCGATTCGGCGTCCACCGGCTCCAGTCCCTGCCTCGCCATGCCCTCGATGACGTGCGCAATGTGCGTCAGCTGGCCGCCGGGGAAGACATAGTCCTCGACAAAGTCGCTGATTCCGCTGCCCAGATTCGGCGCGTCCGCCGTATTGAGCGTGATGCCGTGATTGAGGACCATGCCGCCCGGCTTGAGGACACGGTAGATCTTGCCGAAATACTGCGGGAAGCGACGAATGCCGACGTGCTCGAACATGCCTACGCTGGCGACCTTGTCGTAGACCGGCTCTTCGGAAAGGTCCAGGTAGTCGCGCAATTCGACGCGCACCCGGCCGGTGAGGCCGCGCGCCGCGATCTCGCGTGTCACGTGGTCGAACTGGTTTTGCGACAGCGTGATGCCCGTGGCCAGGGCACCATAGGTTTCGGCCGCATGGAACAAGAGCGCGCCCCAGCCGCAACCGATGTCCAGGAAGCGCTCGCCTTGGGTGAGGCGCAGCTTGCGGCAGATGTGGTCGAGCTTCTGCACTTGCGCCGCATCGAGCGCGTCGCCGTCCCGCCGGAAGTAGGCGCATGAGTAGACCATGCGCTCGTCCAGCCACATCCGGTAGAACGCGTTCGACACGTCGTAGTGGTACGCGATGTTGCGGCGGTTCCCGCGCGCCCGATTCATCCAGGCCCTGAGCCGCGCGTGGGCGCGATCGCGCGTGTGCGACACCGAGCCGACCATCGATTCGGCGATGTCGAGCATCCGCCGCGAGCTTCCGGTGAAATCGAGATCGCCGCGGACGTAGGCGCGCGCAAGCGACCCCATCGCCGGCTTCGCCAGCGCGCGCAGGCCCTTCCAGGAGCGCGCGACGATGTCGACAGCGGGCGCGGTGGACAGCGGCACGCGCGCGCCGTCCGGCAACACGAGCGTGACCGGCACGTTGCGCCCGTCATATCGGCTCGCGATGAAGTGTTGGAGCGCTTCGGCCATGGTCCTACGTCCCCCTCACACGTCGACGTCGTCCCTTGGCGGGTCCGTGGCTTCCGGCACCGCAGAATTCAAATTCTAGCAAGATGCTCCCCGGATTATGTAGGACAAAGCCGCAACGTTTTGACACAGGGCAACCTGCCGCCTACTATCCGGCCATCCCAGACGCGGCACGCGGGCGACCGCGACGGCCGCCTTTTCCCGTACATGTCGAGTTCCGGCCAGGTCGCATCCACGGTGGCAGCCGCGCCCCAGGCCTTCGATTCCCGCCAGTTCCGCGACGCGCTCGGCGAATTCGCGACCGGCGTCACCATCATATGCGCACGCACCGGCGACGGCCGCTACGTCGGGCTCACGGCCAATTCCTTCAATTCGGTGTCGCTCGACCCTCCGCTCGTGCTGTGGAGCCTGTCGCGGCGCTCGCTCAGTCTGGCCGCGTTCGAGGCCGCAGACCGCTACAGCGTCAACGTGCTGTCTGCCGACCAGACCGAACTCGCGCGCCGATTCTCCCGCCCCCATGAGGATCGCTTCGCGGGCGTGGGATATCGGATGGGCTGGGCGGATGCGCCGCTGATCGATGGGTGCGCCGCATGGTTCGAATGCCGGCATCACCGCCGGCACGCCGCCGGCGACCACATGGTCTTCATCGGCGAGGTCGCGACCTGCGAGCGCGCCAAGGGGCGCGGGCTCGTGTTCCACCACGGGAACTTCGGATCGGTGGTGCCGGTGCCGGAAGCCTAGAGGCACTGCCCGCCGTCAATGCGCCCGGGGCTTTTTCGCCTGGAAGATCTCCCACATCCGGCGGAAGACGGGGCCCGGACGGCCGCCGGCGAAAGGCTTGCCGTCGACCGTCGTGATCGCGAGAACTTCCTTCGTCGACGACGACAGCCACATTTCGTCGGCGGCGAGCGCCTCGGCCTTCCCCACCGGACGCACGGCCATCGGAATTCCGGCCTCGCGCGCGAACTCCATCGTCGCGTCGTAGGTGATGCCGGGCAGGATGAGATTGTCCTTGGGCGGCACGACGATGGAACCGCCGCTGACGATCAGCACGTTCGATGCGGACGCCTCGGTGAGGTGGCCGTCACGGAACATCACGGTTTCGATCGCGTCATGGTCGGCGGCGAGTTGTCGCATCAGCACGTTTCCGATGAGCGAGATCGTCTTCAGGTCGCAGCGGAGCCAGCGGTTGTCGTCCGCCGTGACCACGGCGACGCCCTGCAGGACGGCGTCGCGCGACGGCGTGGCGAGAGGATTGCTCATCATGAAGATCGTCGGCGGCACGTCCCTGGGGAACGTGTGGTCGCGCTTCGCGACGCCGCGCGTCACCTGGAAATAGACGCCCTGGTTCGCGAAGGGCTGGCGGCCGATGAGCTTTCGCACCAGCGCCTCCCATTGCGCGTCCGTGTGCGGATTGGCAAGGCCGATGCCGTCCAGGCTGTGCTGCAGCCGGGCCAGGTGGTGCGGCAGGCGGAAGGGCTCGCCGGCGTAGACCGGAATCAACTCGTAGACGCCATCGCCGAAGATGAAGCCGCGGTCCAGCACCGACACTTTCGCCTCGCGCAGCGGAATGAATTCGCCGTCGAGAAAGACGATCTGATCGGGATCGAACGTGTACGGGGAGCGTTCCATGGGTCGCGGGGTCCGGTGAGTTGCGTTACGAGCGCTTGAACCACAGGCGGACCGTGTCCCACGCCCTGCCCAAGAATCCGGCCGCCGGTACTTCCTCCAGCGCGATCAGCGGAAATTCGGCGACGGCTTGGCCGTCGAGCGCCACCTTCACCGTGCCGACGCGCTGCGCGCGCGCGATCGGCGCCACCAGCGGCTCCTGCGCGTCCATCGTCAGCGTGAGCTTGTCCGCCTTGCCCTTGGGCAGAGTCAGATAGCGGTCGGCGAGGAAGCCCGCCGGCACCGCATCGACCTTGCCCTTCCACACGCGCAGCGTCTCGATCGTCTTGCCCGATTGGTACAGACGCACCGTGTCGAACGCCTGGAAGCCCCAGTTGAGCAGCTTCTGCGCCTCACTCGCGCGCGCGGAGTCCGAAGGGGCACCCAACACGACGGCGAGCAAGCGCCGCTCGCCGCGCTTCGCCGACGCAATGAGGCACCAGCCCGCAGCGTCGGTGTGTCCGGTCTTCATGCCGTCGACATCGGAGTCGGACCAGAGGAGCCGGTTGCGGTTCGGCTGCGTGATGTTGTTGTAGCGAAACTCCTTTTGCGCATAGAGCGGATAGAACTCCGGATAGTCGTTGATCACCGCGGCGGCGAGCTTCGCGAGATCCGACGCAGTGGAGTAATGCTCGGGCGCCGACAGGCCGGTCACGTTCGTGAAATGGGTGTGGTTCATGCCGAGCCGCGCAGCTTCCGCGTTCATCCTCGCGACGAACGCTTCCTCGCTGCCGTCGGTGAGTTCCGCCAGCGCAATCGACGCGTCGTTGCCCGACTGGATGATCATGCCATGCACCAGTTCGTCCACGGACACGGCACGCCGCGGCTCGATGAACATCCGCGACCCTTCCGCGCGCCACGCGCGCTGCGACACATTCACCATCTGCGACGGCGCGATCGCCTTCGCGCGAAGCTTGCCGAACACGAGGTACGCGGTCATGAGCTTCGTCAGCGAGGCGGGATCCCTTCGACCGTCCGCATTAACGCCCTCGAGCGTCTGGCCGCTCGTCAAATCGGTCAGCACATGCGCGGGCGCCGCGATCGACGGCGCTGCGATGGCGGGCGCGGGCATGCCGACGGCGGTGGAAGCCGCGGGGGATTGCGCAACGCCCGGCGCGGCAACGGCGAGCGCCGCAGCAGCGAGCGCGGCAAGAAGCGGGTATCGGAACATATGCGGCAGGAAAGAGCACCATTATACCGGTCGTCGGCGGCGCGAATGAAGCGGGGCCGCGCGACTGCGGCCGCGATGATGCGTCAATGCGCGTGCTGGTGTGCGCGCTTCTCGTCGTCGATGGGCGAGCGCAGGCGCACTTCGGCGTCGACGGGGATCTCCTGGCGCGAACCTTCCGCGCCCTCGATCGTCAGCACGATCGGCACGCGCTCGCCGATGGCAAACGGGTGCGCCAGCCCGCGCAGCACGAGGCGGACCTCGCCCGGCGCGAGCAGCACCGGAACACCCGCGGGCAACGCGAGCTGCGGCAGCGTCCTGCCGGCGTTTCTGCCGGTGCGTATCACGACGCTCGTCGCGAGCGGCGACTTGGCCTCTTTCAGTACCGCGCCCTCGGTGCTGGTGATCCGCATGTACGCATCGGTCGCGGTCCGATCGGACGCCGGGCGCACCCACGGCGCGTTGACGATGAGCACGGCCTGCGCGGCCGCGCTGGCCAGCAGCAGCATTCCGGCCATGGCGCGGAAACAAAATATTGCCGGAACGGGCATCGAGCGGCGGCTCATCGCCGGCATCCTACGCCCTTCGAGCGGGAATAAGCGCTCGCGGCTCCGTGTTCGCGTTCGCAAGCACGAAGTTTCGAGGAGTGAGTCATGACTGCTGCCTACCGATGGCTGCTGGCAATCGCCCTGGCGTTGACCACGTCGCACGCCGGCGCCTCTTTTCACACGTTCGTCATCAACGAGGTCTTCTCCAACGCCGATGGCACGGTCCAATACGTCGAGCTCAGGGAGGCGCTCGGCCTCGGCGGCCAGGGTTTTCTTGTCGGACACTCGTTGACGAGCACGAGCGCGAAAACCGGCGTGATGAAGACCTTTCCGTTCCCGAACGACCTTCCCAGCAACACTGCGCTCAAGAAAGTCCTGATCGCGACGCAGGGATTCGCCGACCTGGGGCTCGTAACGCCGGACTACATCATTCCGAACGGATTTCTCGCGACCGACGGCGCCACGGTGAATTACGCGGGTGTGAGCCAGATGTCGTACGGGGATCTGCCGCTGACTCCGCTTCCGACTGACGGCGTGACCGCGCTTACCATGGCTGGACCCGCGGCGAACACTCCAACGAATTTCGCCGGCGCGACAACGACCTTGCCCGCGTTGCCGGTCACCGCCGTGGAGTTCTACCGGCAAGCAGTCGATCATTACTTCATCAGCGCGCTGCAGCCCGACATCGACGCCCTGGATTCCGGCCGGCTGGCCGGATGGGTTCGCACCGGATTCTCGTTCAAGGTGTTCCCGACGCAGGCGGCCGGCGGGGCGGGCGCCAATCCCGTGTGCCGCTTCTACATCCCGCCGCAGCACGGTGACTCGCACTTCTTTTCCGCCGACCCCGTCGTCGAATGCCCGGCCATCCTCGCGAAGATCCAGACCGACCCGAATTACAGCGGCTACGATTACGAGACGCCCAACGCGTTCTACATCGCTCTGCCGGATACCATGACCGGCGCCTGTCCCGCCGGGACCATTGCCGTCTATCGGCTGTGGAACCAGCGCGCCGACTCGAACCATCGCTATACGACCGATCTCGCGGTCAAGGCGCAGATGCTCGCGAAGGGTTATGTCGCCGAAGGCTACGGTCCGGATTCGGTCATCATGTGCGCGCCGGCGTGATTTCTTAAGCCGCCACCCGCCATGCGTTCCGCCTGGATCGGGCGCGGCACTGCCGCTACCAGGGGTCGACGGGCAGGAAGCCCAAGATCGCGCCCGTCGACTTGTCCACGACGACCGTCATGTCCTGGTTGCGGGCCTTCATCGCGAGGTAGCCTATCTCGTCGGCTTTGCGGCCCGAGTCCGCGATGAATTTGCGGATCACCGCCGCCTGGTCGGGCTGCTTCTTCTCGAGTTCGGCGAGCGGCTTGGCGCGCGCGCCCGCGTGCGGCGCGTAACTTTCGTACGGCACGTAGAACTCCGGCATCTCGGAGAGATCCCGGCCGCCGTTCAGCGTATTCATCGTGATCTCGAACTGTCGGTTCGGATCCTCGACGCGGCGCGCGGCAATGACGCGGGGCCCGTTGAGCGGCAGCGACTGGAATTCCGGCGTTGCCTTGTGCAGCCCGTCATCGGAGATCTGGTTGGCCGCGATCAGGTCAAAGCGGTCGACGATGAACACGTTGTAGACCGGACGCGCATCGAACATCACCCAACACCCGTAAGCCAGCGCGGCCACTTGCAGCGCGAGGATCACGGCGAGATCGAACCTCAGGCTCTTCTTTTTCGGGTCGAAGATGATGAGCGTGATCAGCGGCCCGATGACGACATCCACGCCCACGACGATCATCAGCAGCTTCTTGCCGCCCATGGCGGTGAAGTAGGGGCCTGGATACCAGAGTGCCAGCATCAACGCGATGATCGTGAGCGCGATCAACGCGCTGCCGATCAGATGGATGGCCGAGGCCTTCCAGCGATTCAATGACAAGAGGTTCACGACACTTCTCCTGGACGATGGCCTCTGGCGCGGGAAACTTTCGGAATCGTGCGGCGACGAGCCCGCGCGACAGAGGGTGAATCAGGCCCTGGCAAAAGCAAAATCTACACCAGGCTTGCGCCCGGCGATCACGTCGGCGAGCGCCCGCCCGGAGCCGCACGCCATCGTCCAGCCGAGCGTGCCGTGCCCCGTATCCAGGAAGAGATTGCGGTAGCGCGTGGACCCCACCAGCGGAACGTTCGACGGCGTGGCCGGACGCAATCCCGTCCAGAACTGCGCGCTGTCGCGACTCCCCGCGTCGGGAAAGAGCTCGAACGTCCGCCGGATCAGCGCATCGCAGCGCACCAGATTGAGATCCTTGTTGTAGCCCGACAATTCCGCCGTGCCGGCAACGCGCAGCCGGCCGCCCAGTCGCGTGAATACGATTTTCCACGCGAGATCGGTCAGCGAAACCGTCGGCGCGCCGCGGTGGTCGTCGATCGCGATCGTCGCCGAGTAGCCCTTGGCCGGATAGATGAGGCAGGGCACGCCGAGTGGCTTCAACAGGAACGGGCTGTAACTTCCGAGTGCCAGCACATACGCGTCGGCGTCGAGCACCTCCTTGCGATGCTCCTCGTTGATGCAGCGCACGCCGGTCATCGCATCGCCTTCCGCCGCCAGCGATTCGATCGCCATGCCCCAGCGGAACGCGACGCCACGGTCGGCCGCCATGCGCGCCAATTCCTGCGTGAAGCGCTGCGCGTCGCCCGATTCGTCGGAGATCGTGAAGATGCCGCCGGCCAACTGGTCGCGGCACGGTGCGAGCGCGGGTTCGATGGCGACGCATTCGGCGACAGTCTTCACGTCGCGATCGCAGCCGAAGGTGCGCATAAGCTCGGCTGACGCCACGCCCTGTTCGAACTCCTTGGGATCCGTGTAGAAGGAAAGAATGCCGCGCTCGAGGTGGTCGTACGCGATGCCGGTCTGCGCGCGCAATTCCCGCAGGCAGTCGCGCGAATACAGCGCGAGGTTCAGGCACTGGATCGTGTTGTGCCGCGTGCGCGACGGCAGGCATTCGTAGAGGAATTGCAGCCCCCAGCGCCATTGCTGCGGATCCGCGCGCAGGCGGAAGAGGAGCGGCGCGTCGTCCTGGCCCAGCCATTTGAGGATCTTGAGAGGCGCCTCCGGATTGGCCCACGGTTCCGCGTACGACGCCGAGATCTGGCCGCCGTTCGCGAACGACGTCTCGAGCGCGGCGCCGGGATGGCGGTCGAGGACGGTGACCTCGTGTCCGTCCTGCGACAGGTACCACGCGGCCGTGACACCGACCACGCCCGCCCCGAGGACGAGGACGCGCATCAGCCGGCAGCGGCCGGCGCCGAATGCAATTCCGATTCGGCCCCGTCATCTTCGGCGACCGGGATGCAACTGCAAAAGAGGTTGCGGTCACCGTAGACGTTGTCGACGCGCGCCACCGGCGGCCAATACTTCGCCGCTTTCTGCGCCGCCGTCGGATACGCGGCGGAGAGGCGCGAATAACCGTGCGTCCATTCGTCGGCGGACACGGCGGCGGCCGTGTGGGGCGCATGCTTCAGCGCGTTGTCGGCGCGGTCGCTGCGGCCTTCCTCCACCGCGCGAATTTCCGCGCGGATCGCGATCATCGCGTCGATGAAGCGATCGAGCTCGGCCTTGGGCTCGGATTCCGTCGGCTCGACCATCAGCGTGCCCGGGACCGGGAAGCTCATCGTCGGCGCGTGGAAGCCGTAGTCGATGAGCCGCTTGGCGACGTCCTCGGCCTCGATGCCCGACGTCGCCTTCAGAGGACGCAAGTCGAGGATGCATTCGTGGGCGACCAGCCCGCCAGGGCCCGAATAGAGCACCGGATAATGGGGCGCCAAGCGCTTCGCGATGTAGTTCGCCGCGAGGATCGCGCTCTCGCTGGCCGCCTTGAGGCCCTCGCCGCCCATCATCGTCACGTACATCCACGAGATCGGCAGGATCGATGCGCTGCCGTACGGCGCAGCGGCCACCGGGCCGATCGCGTGCGGTGCGCGATCGCCTTCCGGCATGTCGCGGTGCCCGGGAAGGAACGGCGCCAGATGCGCCTTCACGGCAATGGGTCCCACACCCGGCCCCCCGCCGCCGTGCGGAATGCAGAACGTCTTGTGCAGGTTCAAGTGCGACACGTCCGCGCCGAAATGCCCCGGCGCGGCCAGTCCGACCAGCGCATTGAGGTTCGCGCCGTCGACGTACACCTGGCCGCCGTGCCCGTGCACGATGTCGCACAGGCGCTTGATGCCGGCTTCGAACACGCCGTGCGTCGATGGATACGTGACCATGATCGCCGCGAGGTCGCGCGCGTGCGCGAGGGCCTTCGCCTCGAGGTCGGCCATGTCCACGTTCCCGTCGGCGTCGCACGCCACGACCACGACGTGCAAGCCGGCCATGTGCGCCGACGCCGGATTGGTTCCGTGCGCGGAGGCGGGGATGAGGCAGACGTTGCGGTGCGGCTCGCCGCGGCTCGCGTGATACGCCTTGATCATCAGCAGGCCGGCGTACTCTCCCTGCGAGCCGGCGTTGGGCTGCAGCGACACGGCATCGTAGCCGGTGGCGGCGCACATCATCTGCTCCAACTCGTGGATCATCCGACGGTAGCCGGCCGTTTGCGCGGCGGGCGCGAACGGATGCAGTGCGCCGAATTCGGGCCACGTCACCGGAATCATCTCGGACGTCGCGTTGAGCTTCATCGTGCACGAGCCCAGCGGAATCATCGAGCGGTCGAGCGCTAAGTCGCGGTCGGCCAGCTGCCGGAGGTAGCGCAGCATCTCGGTTTCCGAACGGTGGCGATGGAAGACCGGGTGCGCGAGGAACGGCGACGTGCGCGAAAGCTTCGCGGGCAGCGCCTCGGTGACCGCGGAATCGTGGTCGGCCACGGTGAACGGCGCGTCGTCGAAGGCGAAGATGTCCCAGATGCGCGCGACGTCGTCGCGCGTCGTCGTTTCGTCGAAGGAGATGCCGAGCGTACGCTCGTCGATCCTGCGGAAATTGAAGCCGAAGCCCGCGGCGCCCTCGAGTATCTGCGCGGTCTTGTTGCCCGTCGCCACGGTGATCGTGTCGAAGAAAGCTTGCGTGGGCACCGTGTACCCCAGCCGCTCCAGGCCTTCCTTGAGGATGGCCGTCAGCCGATGCACGCGCCGCGCGATGGTCGTCAGGCCCTCCGGGCCGTGATAGACGGCGTACATGCCGGCGATGACCGCCAGCAGGACCTGCGCCGTGCAGATGTTCGACGTCGCCTTTTCCCGACGGATGTGCTGCTCGCGCGTCTGCAGCGCGAGCCGATACGCCGCGTTGCCGTTGGCGTCCACGGTGACGCCGACCAGGCGCCCGGGCATCGAACGCTTGAACTCGTCGCGCGTCGCGAAATAGCCGGCGTGCGGGCCGCCGTAGCCAATCGGAACGCCGAAGCGCTGCGTCGTGCCGACGACGACGTCGGCGCCCCATTCGCCGGGCGGAACGAGCAGCGTGAGCGCGAGGAGGTCCGCCGCGACGATCACCAGACCGCCCTTCGCGTGCACGGCTTCGACCAGCGCGCGAACGTCGCGGATTTCGCCGGCGGCGCCCGGATATTGCAGCAGGACGGCGAACGCGCCGCTGGCCGCCGCGTCGGCGGCCGGCCCCACGACGACGTCGATGTCGAGCGGGGCGGCGCGGGTGCGCACGACATCCAGCGTCTGCGCGAACACGTCGTCAGCGACGAAGAAGCGCTTGCTGGAACTCTTCCCCACGCGAAAGCTTAGCGCCATCGCCTCCGCGGCCGACGTGGCCTCGTCGAGCATCGACGCATTGGCGATCGGCATGCCCGTCAGGTCGCACACCATCGTCTGGAAATTGACGAGCGCCTCGAGGCGCCCCTGCGAAATCTCGGGCTGGTATGGCGTGTATGCGGTGTACCACGCCGGATTCTCGAGGATGTTGCGCAGGATGACGCCCGGCGTGTGCGTGCCGTAGTAACCCTGGCCGATGAACGACTTGCGCACTTCATTCTGCGCGGCTATCGCGCGCAACCGGGCCAGCGCCTCGGTTTCGGGCACCGGAGGCCCCAGCTTGATCGGCGCCTGCTCGCGTATCGACGGCGGGACGATGGCGTCGATCATCGCGGCGCGCGTCGCGAAGCCGATGGCGCGCAGCATCGCGGCCTGGTCGTCGTCGGTGGTGCCGATGTGGCGGGAGAGGAAGGCCCCCCGATCTTCGAGCGCGCGCAGTGACATGGGGGCGGCGCCTTGCAGCGGTTCGTTCATCTTCATGGGTGGCCCTTATGCTTCGCCGATCAGCTTTTCGTACGCCGCGGCGTCGAGCATTCCCGCGAGAGCGCCGGCGTCGGCAGGCTTGATCCGGAACAGCCACGCGGCGTAGGCGTCGGCATTCAGCGTTTCCGGCGCATCCGGCAGCGCGTCGTTCACCGCGACGACTTCGCCGGCGATGGGCGCATACACATCGCTGGCCGCCTTCACCGACTCGACGACAGCGCAGGCCTCGCCTACTTTCAATTGCCGGCCGACCGCGGGCAACTCGATGAACACGAGATCACCCAGCGCAGCCTGCGCGTGGTCGGTGATGCCGATGGTGACGGTGCCGTCGGATTCGGCGCGCATCCATTCGTGGCTGTCGGCGTACTTGAGGCTTGCGGGAACGTTCATGCGGTTTCTCCGTGGCGCTTTCTAGCAGTTGGGAAAATCAGGAAACGAGGACCTTGCCGTTGCGCGCGAACGGCGGCTTCACGACGCGCGCGGAGAGCTGCTTGTCGCGCACGGCAACGTGGACGATGTCGCCCGGCGCCACCGCCGCGGGCAGCCGCGCGAGCGCGATCGACTTGCCGAGCGTGGGGCTGAACGTGCCGCTGGTGATTTCGCCGTCGCCGTGCGGCGTGTGCACTTTCTGGTGCGCGCGCAGGACGCCGCCCGCGTCCAGCAGCAGCAGCCCGGTCAGCTGCTGCGCGCGCCGGCTTGGCCAGCAGCGCCGCCTTGCCGACGAAATCGCGCGGGCTCGCGAGGTCCACCGTCCAGGCGAGGCCGGAGTCGAGCGGCGACACCGATTCGTCCATGTCCTGGCCGTACAGGTTCATGCCGGCCTCGAGCCGCAGCGTGTCGCGCGCGCCAAGTCCGCACGGCGGCAACACCGGCATCGGCGAGCGCACGCCACGTCGCTTCGGCGCGTATGGCCGGGACCATCACTTCGAAGCCATCCTCGCCGGTATAGCCCGTGCGCGCGATGAAGGTCTCGTCAGCCTTGTCGCGGTAGGCCGTGCCAGTGAAGGGCTTCAGCGCGGCGCTCGCGGCTTCGCTGCCCGGCAACGCCTGCCAGACCTTGGCGCGCGCGTTCGGGCCCTGCACGGCGATCATCGCGAGGTCGTCGCGCGGCGTCAGCGTCAGGTGCGGCGCGCGTTCGGCGATGAGGCGACGGAACCACGCGATGTCCTTGTCCGCCGTGCCGGCATTGACGACGATGCGAAAGAAATCGTCGCGCAGGAAATAGACGATGAGGTCGTCGAGGACGCCGCCGTCGGGCGCCAGCAGGCAGGAGTAGAGCGCCTTGCCCGGCTCCTTCAATTTGTCGACGTTGTTGGCGAGCGCGTGGCGCAGGAAGTCGCGCGCGCCCGCGCCGGTCAAGTCGACCGCGCGCATGTGCGACACGTCGAACATGCCCGCGTCGCGGCGCACCGCGTGGTGCTCGTCGATCTGCGAGCCGTAGTTGACCGGCATGTCCCAGCCGCCGAAGTCGACCATGCGCGCGCCGGCGGCGCGGTGGGTTGCGTTGAGCGGGGTTTGCTTGGACACCTTCGATCTCCGGCAGAGGAACAATAGGGCGAAGCGACACTTCCACTTCGCCCCGTCTGTCCTCTTTACCTGAGAGATTTGGAGTGGCGAGATTCATCCAGCATCTCGTCACTCGGTGCCCCTTCGGTGGACCGAAAGACCAGGCCAAATCGCCTGCCCCTCCGGCCGCTCTCCAGATCGGCGTTGCGTCGCGTGCAGTCCTCGGTACCTGAGCGATTTCGGGAATACGCCTTCGGCGGTGACGTTGCGAAGGTGATCCCGCGCCGCCACGCTCTCCTGCACGAACCGGTGGATTCTACCGGTGCGGGGCCTTCCGGGTCAAAGGCGCGCGGCGCCGGCCCGTGCGCCACCAAGACGAGGCCCGCGGGCGTTGCCCGCGGCCGGCCTGACGCCGCACAGTAAGCGTGCACTTACTTCTTTAGGGTCAGGATCCAGGTGACGAGGTCGGTGATGTCAGCATTCGGCGCCGCTGCGTTGGGTGGCATCGGGATTGCGCCCCAAACGCCGGAGCCGCCCTCCTTCACCTTCTTCGTCAGCTTGGCGACGGCGTCCTTGTCGCCCTTGTACTTGGCCGCAACGTCGACGTACGGCGGTCCGATGAGTTTCTTGTCGATCGAATGGCAGGCGGCGCAGCCATCCTTTTTCATCATGGCTTCGCCCGACGTGTTGTCGAGCGCGGCATTCGCGGCGCTCGCGGCGACGATTGCCGCGACCGTCAAGGTTAACGATGCGAGTTTCATGATTCTCCGGATAGGTGAAGTATTTTGGCGCCTGCCGGCAAAAGCAGCCGCGCGGGAATGTTACCGCAAGCGCGCTGCCTCCGTGGGTGATTCCGATGATGCAAGCTCGCGCGTAAGCTCCGCAAGCGTGGTGACCGCCGGCAGGCAATGCGTTCCCCTGCAAACCCATGCGACGGCATCGTCTGCGGGTCGCGCACCCTTCGCGAGCGCCTGTGGCAGCGGCGAGACGCCCGCGATGTTGAAGACGCGAACAGAAGGCCGGTAGTCCTTCTCGAGCGCGCGTTGCCATTCCAGCGCTTCGCCCGCCGCGCCGTCGATGAGCACCACCGTGGGAGGCACTTGCAGATCGGCAAGTGCGCCCAGCAGCGTCGAGCAGCCTCCGGGAGAGTCCGCCAGCATTGGCGCAAACAGCGCGACGCAGCGTTCGGCGGCGGCGACATACCGTGGTTCCGCGGCGAGGTGTCCGTACGCGATCAGCGCGCAGGCAGCGACGCCGTTGCCGGAGGGCGTGGCATTGTCAGGGCCGGGCTTCGTGCGATGGAAAAGCCTCTCGTGATCGTGACTGGTGAAGAAGAATCCACCCTGTTCGCGATCTTCGAAATTCGCGAGCAACGCGTCGGCCAGCTCACGGGCCCACGCAAAATCCTCGAGGCGAAACCGTGTTTGCAGCAGTTCGACCAGCGCGGCCAACAGGAACGCGTAGTCGTCGAGATAGCCATTCAAGTCGGCGTGCTCGCCGAAGCGCGTCGCCAGCAGGCGTCCGTCGCGCCGGGCGGTTCGCCTCAGCGCGTCGGTCGCCTCGAGCGCCAGATCGGCCCAGCGCGGCTGGTCCAGCGCGCGCGCGGCGCGGGCCAGGCCCGCGATCGCCAGCGCGTTCCACGACGTCAGCACCTTGTCGTCGCGGCCCGGGCGGACGCGCTTTTCGCGCGCGGCGAAGAGCGCAGCCCGCGCGCCCTCGAGCCGCGTCCGTGCGTCGGGACGGCTAATGCCGAGCCGTGCGGCGACGCTCGCCAATGGCTCGGTCACGCGCAAGTGCCACGCGTGCCCTTCGAAATTCGGCGGCCGCTCGAGGCCGAAATGCGGCGCAGCCACCGCCCATTCGTCGGCCGAAACGATAGCGCGCACTTCGTCCCGCGACCACACGTAGAACTTGCCCTCCTCGCCTTCGCTGTCGGCATCGAGGCTCGAGTAGAACGCGCCTCGGCCTTTGCCGTCTGCATCGCGCATCTCGCGCACCAGCCACCCGACGATGCCGCGCGCGACGTCCGCGCACTGCGGGTCGCCGGTCGCGCGCGCAACGTCCGCATACAGCCCCAGCAACGGGCCGTTGTCGTAGAGCATCTTTTCGAAATGCGGAATGGTCCATTGCGCATCGACCGAATAGCGGCAGAACCCGCCGCCCAAGTGGTCCCAGATGCCGCCGTCGGCCATGCAGGCGAGCGACTTCGCCACGACGGCACGCGCCTCGTCGTCGCGCGCCGTTCCCCACGCGCGCAGGCAGAACTCGAGTTCGGTCGGATGCGGGAATTTGGGCGCCCCGCCGAAGCCGCCGTATTCGGGGTCGAAACGCGTCTTCAATCCGGCCAGCGCTTGCGCGGCAGCGTCCATCGGCAATGCGCCATCGCCGCTCGCGGGCTCGATGCTGGCCATCGCCTCCGTCAGGCGCGTGCCTTGCTGCGCGATTTCCACGCCTTTTTCCTGGTACGCCGCGGCCACGCGCGGCAGCAGGTCAAGAAATCCCGGCAGGCCGTAGCGGCCCTGTTTCGGAAAATACGTGCCGGCGAAGAATGGCGTGCCGGTAGGTGTCAGGAACATCGTCAGCGGCCAGCCTCCCGAGCGTCGCGTCATCAGCGCATGCGCGGTCTGGTAGATCTGGTCCAGGTCGGGCCGCTCCTCGCGGTCGACTTTGATGTTCACGAAGTGCTCGTTCATCACCGCGGCGACGGCGGGATCCTCGAACGATTCGTGCGCCATCACGTGGCACCAGTGGCACGCCGAATATCCGATCGACAGCAGGATCGGCTTGTTCTCGGCGCGCGAACGCGCGAGCGCCTCGTCGCCCCATGGTTGCCAGTCGACGGGGTTGCCGGCGTGCTGCCGGAGGTAGGGACTGGTGGCGCCCGCGAGACGGTTGGTCATCGGGATTGCGAAGGCGTCCGCAGCTGGCCTTCGACGGCCGCGCGCGTAGATGCGCTAGGACTCTTCGAAGGCGACGCGCTCGTAGTCGCCGCCGCGCTGGACGAGCTTGGTTAGGCGGAATTTGCGCTCCGGCCCCGGATCCATCGAGCGGAACAGCCGGCCGGGATTGAAGGTACGCGGCGGAACGATCATCGTCACCCTCTCGTCCGGCGTCTCCGACAGCAGGAGCGCCGGCATTGGCGGCTCCTCGACGTAGGCAAGCGACATGGGCCGCACCGCCAGCGACTTCGGCGTGCCGGCCCACAGCGCGACCGATATCGTGAACTCGCCGTGCGGGTCGCGCGCCACGCGCGTGACGTGCCCCAAGCGCACGCGCTCGTCGTCCCGCGCGATCACGAGTTGGTCCAGGAACCACCGGTACTTGCCGTCGTCGTGCCGATTCAGCACGGCCTCGCGCCATTCGTAGGCGCCCTGCCAGCGCTCCCACGGCCAGTTGCGCTCGGCTTCCTCGCGATAGCGGTCGTAGTCGGTGAGCGCCCCCAGCGTCTGCAGGTATTGGGCGCCCTGGAACGTCAGTCGGCCGAGAGGATCCTGGCGATCGAACGTGCGGCCTCCGACGCGGAAATACGCCGCCGGAACGCCACCGGTGACGAGTTCAAGCCACGTCCGCCCGCCGTCAACGTTGCGGCGCGGCAGCTGGTACCAATGGGCGTCGAGGTGCGCCAGGAGCGCCGTGCAGCCTTCGGCGGACGTGTCGTGGCCGAGCTGCAATTCCGCCGGACTGGCGCCGGCCGCCAGGCGCTTGAGCCGCCCCCGCACGCTGGTGGCAAGTTTGCCCGGGTAGCCGAAGCGCATCGAACGCGGTGGATGGCGCGGCGCCGCGGCGGCGAGGGTCGCGCCGGCACCGCCATCCAGGTCGAGCAGCATGACCGGGCCCTCGGTTTCCCGCTGCTGCGCGTAGGGAAACACCTTGCGCGCCCACTGCGACAGCCAGCGATCGGTCAGCTCGATTTGCCGGATCGACATCGCCCACGGGTCGGCCAGGCCTAAGAGCAGCGCGTGGCAATAGGTCGAGTAGCAGGAAATGCCGACCGCGTGCGGTGCCAGCTCATCCGATACGGCGGTGACGGCGCAGTCGAGGATCTCGGTCAGCCGATAGTAGGCGTGCAGTTCCTGCCACAGCGCCGCGGGCGCCGCGCGGCGCGCGAGCCCGTGCACCAGCAGCACTTGCTTGCCGACATAGAGACCGCGCTGCAGCAGCTTGGCCTTGACGCCCTGCAGTTCGGCGTCGCCTTCGAGCAAGGGCTTGAGGCAGGCGGAATACTGCTCCCACAGCGCATGCCACAGCGCGATGGCCTGATCGGCGGCCTCGAGCTCGCGGTCCGCCGCGGGCTGCGGCTTGCCGGCGAAGCGGCGCGCCAATTCCGTGTGCAGGTGGGCGACCTGGTCGCGCAGGACCTCGGCAATGGTTGCCCGCTCGCGCGGGGCGAACGAAGCGGCCGACAGCGCGCGCAACTGGCCATAGATCGCCTCGTACAACGGGCTCACGCCGGTCACCAGCAGCGACTTCGCCCAGCGCTTGGCCCCGTCCGCGTCCGCGAACGCAAGGGGCGGGACGTTATCTTCCGCCGGTGCTTCGGCGGCCGGCATATTCGGCGAGACCGTGTCCTGCGTCATTGAAATGGACTGATTTCCGTTGATTCCGCTATGAAAGGCCCTCGCGGTTTATAGCACAAAGAGGCATCCCTGGCCGATGGGGGCCCGCCCGGGCGCCCGGGGGCGTCGTCAGGGAAAGCCCGGCGGAATGTGAATTTTCCGCAAGCCCGGACACGAATGTTCCGGTGCGCCGTATGGGGGAGACGCCTATCGTTGGCCCATGGTCACAAACAACGCAGCGATCGGTTCCCTGGCCCCGCAAATTCCGGGCGCCGAGCGCAATGCACCGTTGCCTCCACCCGCGAGGGCGCGCCGTCTGGGAAAGGGCCGAGCGTCTGCCATTCCACGCAATTCGACTTGGCGTCGTCTTCGCGGGTTCTTTTTCCGGGCAACGGACGGCAGGGAGGCAGGTTGCAAGGAGAAGGCCATGGAAGCTCTGCTCATGAACGAACCGGGACAACTGGAGGCCCCGAAGCTGCGCTCGACCCCCGAACGGAAGGCGGCCCGCGGCGCCGCGGTGTTCGCCGCGATCTGGTTGGCGCTGGCCGTGGGCTCGCCGCTGATCGTTCGCTACGGCCCGTCGCCGGACGACCATTCGATGGCCGCTCTCGCCACGCGCCTCGAGAAGCCGCGCTGCGCAACGACGCCGGAAACCGGCTACGCGTGCCCGAACCACACGATCGTCGCGCGCGATGGGGCAAAGGCCGAGCAGCCCGACCTCTAGAGCGCGCGTCGGCGGCTCTTGCGCTAGACCAGCACGCGCTCGATGCCGCCCGCATTGGCCTTCGCGACGTACTCGCGCATCCAGTCGGGTCCCAGGAGATTCCTCGCGATCTCGACGACGATGTAATCGGCCCTGGTGCCCGCGTCGTCGTCGAAGCGCGACAGGCCCTGCAGGCATGACGGGCACGACGTCAGCACCTTCACTTCTCCCGCGAAGCCGTCGGCGCGCAGCAGCCCGGCGCCCTTGCGTCATCTCCGCTTCCTTCCGGTGGCGAACCTGCGTCGAGACGTCCGGGCGCGACACGGACAAGTGTTCCCGACTCGCCGCAGCAGCGGTCATTCAGCGCGACACTCGTCCCCATCAGCTCGTTCGACGACCGAGAGCGGCGCGTAGGTCTTCATCGGCGTGTGGCAGGGGTCGTGGTACATGTAGCGAACGCCGGTGACGCCCTCGAGCGCTTATGCCCTTCTCCATCAGGTACTCGTGGATGTCCAGCAGCCGGCAGCCGGGAAATATGCGGTCGAATTCGTATTTCTGCAGTTGGTCCATGCACGTGCCGCACGAGACGATCACCGTCTTGATGTCGAGGTAGTTGAGCGTGTTGGCCACGCGGTGGAACAGCACGCGGTTTGCCGTCGTGATCTTCTGCCCTTCGACGCGGTTGCCCGCCGCGGTCTGCGGATAGCCGCAGCACAGGTAGCCCGGCGGCAGAACGGTCTGCGCGCCGACGTGGTAGAGCATCGCCTGCGTGGCCAGGCCCACCTGCGAGAAGAGCCGTCTCCGATCCGCAGCCCGGGAAGTAGAAGACCGCGTCGGCGTCGTCGTTCACGCGCAGCGGGATCGCGGATGATCGGAACGATCGCGTCGTCCTCGATGTCGAGCAGCGCGCGCGACGTGCGCTTGGGCAGCCCGCCGGGCATCGGCTTGTTGATGAAGTGGATGACCTGCGCCTTCAAGGACGGCTTGCCGACGCGTCGCGGGCGGATGCGCGGTCTGCGCCTTCGCGAGGCCGGCGCGCTTGGCCACCCGGTACAGCAGGCGCTGCACGGCGTAACCCCAGTCGATCATCATCTTCTTCGTGAGCTTGATCGTCGCCGGATCGGTCGCGTTGAGGAAGAACATCGCCGCGGCGGTGCCCGGATTGAACTTGCGGTGGCCGTCGTCGCGTGAGGAGGTTGCGCATCGCGATGGACACGTCGCCGAAATCGATGTCCACCGGGCACGGATTGGCGCACTTGTGGCAGACCGTGCAGTGGTCGGCCACGTCGCGAGAACTCGTCGAAGTGGCGCAGGCTGACACCCCGCCGCGTCTGCTCCTCGTACAGGAACGCCTCGATCAGCAACGACGTGGCGAGGATCTTGTTGCGCGGGCTGTACAGCAGGTTCGCGCGCGGCACGTGTGTCGCGCACACGGGCTTGCACTTGCCGCAGCGCAGGCAATCCTTGATCGAGTCGGCGATGCCGCCGATCGCGCTTTGCTCGAGGATCAGGCTTTCGTGGCCGATCAGCGAAAAGCTCGGCGTGTAGACGCACGCGAGAGGTCGGCCGGCAGGCGGGCGTCGCGCAGCAGCTTGCCGCGATTGAAGTTGCCTTCGGGATCGACGCGCGCCTTGTAATCGGCAAACGGCTGCAACTCGCCGTCGGTCAGGTATTCGAGCTTGGTGATGCCGATGCCGTGCTCGCCGGAGATCACGCCGCCCAGGAGCGCGCGAGGTGCATGATCCGCGCCACCGCCGCGTTGGCCTCGCGCAGCATGTCGTAGTCGTCGGAGTTGACCGGGATGTTGGTGTGCACGTTGCCGTCGCCGGCGTGCATGTGCAGCGCGACAAATACACGGCTGCGCAATACCTGCGCGTGCGCGTCGCGCAGACGCCCAATGATCGGCGCGAAAACGAGTCCCGCGAAGAGCTCCTCCAACGGCTCCTTCAACTCCCGTTTCCACGACACGACGGCCGAGTGATCCTGCAGCGCCGCGAATGTCGTGTCGATGCGGTCGAGCAAGTCCCGCCAGCGGCTTCGCGCGGCCGCGATCAGATCGCGCGCCTCGTCCATCTTCGCGCCGACGATTTCCGCCGCGGGCCGCGTGTCGCTGTCGGGCGCCCACGCATGCTCGCGCAGCGGTCCCGCGATCAATGCCGCGAGTTCGTCGCACAGCTTCAACTTGTTCCGGATCGACAGCTCGATGTTGATGCGCTCGATGCCGTCCGTGTAGTCGCCCAAGCGGGGAAGCGGGATGACCACGTCCTCGTTGATCTTGAACGCGTTGGTGTGCCGGGCGATCGCGGCCGTGCGCGCGCGGTCCAGCCAGAATTTCTTCCGCGATTCGGCGGACACCGCGACGAAACCCTCCGCGCCGCGCGCATTGGCGATGCGCACGACCTCGGAGGCGGCCTTCGCCACGGCATTGTCGTCGTCGCCGACGATGTCCGCCAGCAGCACCATCTTCGGCCGCCCGTGGCGTTTGGCCTTCGTGGCATAGCCGACGGCCTTCACGTAGCGCTCGTCCAAGTGTTCCAGCCCCGCCAGCATCACACGCGCGCTGCCGCTCTTCGGAAGCGCGTCGACATGGTTCTTGATCTCGACGATCGCGGGCGTGGAATCGCGCACCTGGCCGAAGAACTCCAGGCAGACGGTGCGCGTTGCCGGCGGCATCGTGTGCAGGATGAACCGCGCACTCGTGATGAGCCCGTCGCAGCCTTCCTTCTGGATGCCCGGAAGGCCCGACAGGAATTTATCGGTGACGTCCTTGCCCAGGCCCGCCTTGCGAAACGCCGCGCCAGGGATGGCCAGCGTCTGCGTGCGCGTGACGGCCGCGCCGTCGCGCGAGAGCCACTTGCACTCGAACGTCGCCTGCGCCGTATCGTGGATCTTCCCGAGGTTGTGGTCGGTGCGCGTGACCTCGAGCCATTCCGCGTCCGGCGTGACCATCCGCCACGACAGCAGGTTGTCGAGCGCCGTGCCCCAGAGCACCGCCTTCTTGCCGCCGGCGTTCATCGCGACGTTGCCGCCGATGCACGAGGCGTCGGCCGACGTCGGGTCCACGGCGAAGACCAGGCCCTCGCGCTCAGCGGCTTCCATGACGCGCTTCGTGACGACACCCGCGCCGGCGTCGATCGTCGCGACCGGCTGCGCGTGTCCGGGCAGCGTCCTGCGCGTCACCGACGACAGTCGTTCGAGCTTTTCCGTGTTGATCACCGCCGAGCGCGCGTCAAGCGGGATGGCGCCACCGGTGTAGCCGGTGCCCCCACCCCGCGGAATGATCGTCAGGCCGAGTTCGATGCAGCCTTCCACCATGTCGCGTACTTCGTCTTCGGTGTCCGGGTAGAGGACGACGAACGGATATTCGACGCGCCAGTCGGTCGCGTCGGTGACGTGCGACACGCGCGCCAGTCCGTCGAAGGCGATGTTGTCCTTGGCCGTGTGCCGGCCGAACACGCGGCGCGCACGGCGGCGCAACTGCGCGGTCTCGGCAAACGCGCCCGCGAACCGGTCCACGGCCGCGTGCGCAGCCCCGATAAGCCGGACCACGTTGCCGTCGCGCTCGGCGTCGACGGCGCCGGCCGCCCGCTCGTTCTGCTCACGCCGCCGGTCGACTTCGTGTAAACGGTGGCGCAGCGCAGCGACCAGCATTGCCAGCCGCTTCGGATTTTCGAGCAGGTCGTCCTGCAGATAGGGATTGCGGTCGACGACCCAGATGTCGCCCAGCACTTCGAACAACATTCGCGCGGAGCGCCCGGTGCGGCGCTCGCCGCGCAACTCCTCCAGGATCTGCCACATCGACCGGCCGAGCAGGCGGATGACGATCTCGCGATCGGAGAACGACGTGTAGTTGTAAGGGATCTCGCGCAGGCGCGGTGCCTCCGCGTGCGGGTAATGCGCGTGGATAAGGGCGTCCGTGACAGCGTTCATGGAGCCATGCATGTTACCGCAGTGCAGCATGGGCGGCGGCCCGGCGGTTTTGTCGGGACTGAGACGTATCAGGACGGGTCGACTCTGCGGTAGCCGATCGCCTCGGCCATGTGGGGCGCCTCGATACGCTCGCACGCCGCGAGGTCGGCGATGGTGCGCGCCACCTTCAGCACCCGGTGATAGGCGCGCGCCGACAGCGCGAGCCTCGCCATGGCGCGGGCGAGCAGATTTTCGGCGGCGGCCTCCGGAACGCAGTGGACGGCAATTTCGGCAGGCAGTAGACGGGCGTTAGCCTTTCCCTGGCGCTCGCGTTGCACCCGGTGTGCGCGTGCCACGCGAGCGCGCACCGTCGCCGACAATTCACGCGTCACGTCCGGATCGACGAGTAGCCCGCCCGCCGCGACGACAGAGCGCTCGCCGCGCGAACCATCGTGCGTGAAGTTGAGCGCCAACGCGTCCGGCAGAACAGCGGGCACGTCGATCGCCATGTCGATGCGGTCGAACAGCGGACCGGAGACACGCGAGCGGTAGCGCGCGACGCGGTCCGGCGTGCAGCGGCACCGCCCGCTTGCGTGACCGAGCCAGCCGCAGGGACAGGGATTCATCGCCGCGACCAACTGGAATTGCGCCGGGAACGTCGTTTGCCGCGCGGCACGGGACACGTTGATCACGCCCGACTCGAGCGGCTCGCGCAACGCTTCGAGCACGCGCCGTTCCCATTCCGGGAGTTCGTCGAGAAACAGGACGCCGTGATGCGCCAGCGAGATTTCTCCCGGACGCGGATCGCCGCCGCCTCCGACGAGTGCGACGCCGCTCGCGGTATGGTGCGGCGAGCGGAACGGGCGCTCGCCCCACCGTTCGGGAGCGAAGCGTCCGGCAATGGATGCCACGGCGGCGACTTCGAGCGCCTCCTCCTCGTTGAGGGGCGGCAGCAGCGACGGCAGGCGCTGGGCAAGCATCGACTTGCCAGTGCCGGGAGGACCGGTCAGCAACAAGGAATGCGTGCCGGCCGCGGCGATTTCGAGCGCTCGCTTCGCCGTCCCCTGTCCGCGCACGTCGGCGAGATCGGAGCTCCCTGCCGCGATGACGGCGGGTTGCGCCTCCAGCGCCAGCAGCGGCGCGGCACCCGTGAGGTGCGCGCAGACCGCCAGCAATGAGGACGCGCCGAAGACCGTCGCGCCGCGGACCAGCGCGGCCTCGGCGGCCGATGCGGCAGGAAGCACGAACGCGTGGCCATCGCCACGGGCGGAGCGCGTCATGGCCAGCGCACCGCGCACCGGCCGCAGATCGCCGGTCAAGGCAAGCTCGCCGGCGAATTCATATTGCCCGAGGTGATGCGAGGGAATCTGGCCGGTCGCCGCGAGGATGCCGAGCGCGATCGGCAGGTCGAAGCGGCCCGATTCCTTGCGCAGGTCCGCCGGCGCCAGGTTGACCGTGACCTTGCGCGCCGGAAACTCGAACTGCGCGTTCTGCAATGCCGCGCGCACGCGATCGCGCGCCTCGCGCACCTCGGCGTCAGGCAGGCCGACGACGTTGACCGCGGGCAAACCACCGGCAATGTGAACTTCGACCGTGACTCGCGGCGCATAGACGCCCGCGAGCGACCGGCTGTGCAGGATCGCGACGGCCATGGGACGCCCCACTCCGATTCGGCATGCCACGAGCATGACGGCACCGAAGCGTCCGCGCACTCAACCGTTTGGATGAACCTCCGGCCCTCGGCGCGGACGAAGGACCGATCAGTGTGCGAGATCGTTCAGCAGACCGGTCATGGTCGCGTGCACGGCAAGGTAATTGGGACCCAGGAAATTCTCGTCGCGCAGGTCATAGTCACGAAATTCGACATGATCGGGGAAGATCTTGCCGATCTTCATGCCGCACGGCGTGAGCAGATCGTAGAAGTCCTTCAACAGAAATCCCGTCATCGCGTTGGCGTAACCATATTCGAACTGGATCACGCCGATCGCGCCCGAGGCAAGCAGTCCCTGGAATCCGCGCAGCACCTGAGGATCGAATCCCTCGACGTCGATCTTCAGAAAGTCGATCCGGCCGATCTCGCTCTCGGCGCAGAAAAGGTCGCCGGTCGTGACGCGGCCGTCGATGGCGACGGTGTCGACATTGAGCAGTTTCGATGCGATATCCGGAACGCACGAGGAAACCACGCTCAAGTCCCTGGAGTAGTAGACCGGCACGACGCCCGGTGCATCGGAGAGGCCGAACGGATGTGGGTGGATGGCCGGGACTTCGGCGCAACGCGTGCGCATGATCTCGAAGGTCTCGGGAACAATTTCGAAGCCGTGGATCGATGCCCCAGGCATCATCCGGGCGGCCATCAGCGACCAGTCACCCACGTTGGCACCGACGTCGAATAGCGTGTCCACGGCCGGCTGGCGGGCGAGCATTTCGAGGACAAAGTGCTCGCCGTTCTCATGGAAGTCGTAATTGCGATTCTCGAAGGCCTCATGAAACGTGACGCACAAGCGGTCGAGTCCCGCGATCAGCCTGGACTTCCGGTGCCGCGGCAAGTGCCGCGCGAGAAATCGCCTCAGCATCGAAGGCCTTCGCACGGTGTCACGGCGTGTCGCACAACGTATTCACGGTCCTGCCGTCGCCTTCCCCGCCGCCGATCCGGATTGCGTCTCGGTGCCCGCCTCGCCGCCGCCCTGGCGCTGCAACCCAACGTTGCGCTTATTCCAGTAGTGAGTGGCCACCAGCAATCCAACGACGATCCAGTACACCCTGCCAAACGCCTGGACGCGAATGAAGAAGCTCGAAAGATAGTCCACCATGATCGCGAGCACCCCGCACGCCGAGGCGATGCTGATCAG
The DNA here is from genome assembly GCA_963828045.1 of uncultured beta proteobacterium. GTDB lineage: Bacteria > Pseudomonadota > Gammaproteobacteria > Burkholderiales > Casimicrobiaceae > VBCG01. Next base: position 1,563,264 of record CAWHCM010000002.1, read on the forward strand.
GTAGATTCGATCGCTCAGACCGCGATAGCTGAGGTTCTTGACGGCGATCCACAGAATATTGGCGTGCATGGCCAGGAAGAGGAGCAGGCCGAGCGTTCCCTGCTCCGACCACACGATCATGTAGGTGTTGTGGACGACGGGAAATACCTCCCCGAACAACTCGTACAACCTGGGAACCGAGTAGGGCGCGAAATCCGGAAGATGGTAAATGAATGAATTGAGTCCGATGCCCAGCACGGGATTTGCCTGGACCATCTTCCAGGCGATTCCGACCCATTCGATTCTGAAATCAAGCGCGCCCGGATCGCTCTCGGTGATCCGCCGGATGATCATTCCGGAGCCCGCAATCAACACTGCGACTCCGGCACCGAGCATCCCCACCTTGATCGCCAGATGCCGCTGCCGCAACTCGGGAAGCGTGAACAGCGCGATCATCAGGCAGCCCCCGGAAAGCGCGAACGAGGCCCATCCCGAACGCGACAGCGTGAGCCCGAGGCACACCAGTCCCGCCGTCGACACCACCGCGAGCAGAAGTCTCGTCGGCAGCCGGTAGTCCGTGAATATCTGGCTTATGAAGATGGGTAGCAGCATGGCGAGGTAGGCCGAGAACAGATTTGCATGTCCCGCCAGGCCCATGACCCGAAAGATCTCCGTCGGACCGGCATAGACGCCCATGTTGGCGCCGAGGGTGGATATGTCTGATCCCTCCCCCAGCGGTTGCAGACCCAACGTACGGCCAAGGGCAAACTGGATGAACGCCACGACGATGTTGACTCCCGCATTGGCGACCAGTGCGCCCACGACGTACCGGAAATGCTTCTCGCGCACGCATTCGTTGACGATCACCAGAAACAGGAGCCAGCACTTGATCATGCGCACGATTTCGAGGCCTGCCATTTCCCGATAGGGATTGCTGACCATCGACACCAATCCCAGCACTATCAATCCCAGCCACCATGCCGACACGCTGGAAAAGCGGAAATCGCGGCGATAGCCCAGATAAAAATCCCTCGCCAGGAACACGAGAACGGGAACCAGGAAAAAATCACACAGGTTGATGGAGAGGGCATGCGCGCCACCCATGTGCGCGTGCGGCCGCAGATTGATCGAGAGCCCCAGCGGCGCGGTGAACACAAGCCCGACCAGGAAGAACAGCCGCGGATTGCGACTGGCGTAGATCAGCAGCGGCGCAATGGTTGCCGCGACCAGCGGCACCGTGTAGACCCACTTGACCTGGAACAGCGCTACCGTAAGGGCGGCACCGTAGACCGAGGCCACGGCGATGACGAGGGCAGCATAGCCGTTGAACGGCGCGGGTGTCAGTTTCCAGGCCATGCCGGAGCGGCCACGCACGGCCCGTCAGGGCTTCGCGCCCGTGACGACGACGCGCACGTCCTTCACGCCATTGTTCAGCAGGACCTTGCGGCAATCATCGAGCGTCTTCATGAACGTCTCGTTGTCCTCGGCAAGCAGGAACGTCGCCGTGGCTTCCGCGGCGACCACCAGCGCCCGTGTGTCCCTGAGCGGCGAACTGACCTGCACCAGCACATAGTCGTACCGGGCGGCGGCCGCGTCCAACAGCTTGCGCAGTCGAACTCTGTCCACGGGGCCGACATCCTCGCTCTGCGCATCGCCTGCCGGCAGAACCTCCACGTTGGGCACCGGCGTCGTGACCGCCAGGATTTCATGCTTATCAATGCCATTGCGGAGAATTTCCGCGAAGCCCTTCGCCCGGACGAGGTCGAGTCGCCCGGTCACCCCCAATGGCGCGTCCTTCATGCGCGCATCGAGAACGAGGACGCGGCTGCCCAGCTCGCTTTGCAAACAATAGGCGAGCATCAGGAGAGCATCGGTACTGGTCTTGTCGGAATCGGGCGCGGAAAAGACGAGACAGACGCCGGCATCCTCCCGGGGAAATTCCCGCTCGATGAGGCGCGCCATGAAACGATACGCCAGCGAAGGCGGTTCCGGCTTCTTGACGAAGAGGCCGCGCAGGCGCTCGGACCAGCCGCCCTGCACCGACCCCTGCCGTTCGTCACTCATGGTTCCAGTGGCGCTAAGCCGAATATCGGTATTCGCATCATCAATTGGGCCGCGCTCGCATCAAGCAGGACCGGCGGCGATCTGCTTGGGCTCACCAGATCGCGAATAGAGCGCCGCGAGGAACTTCTCGTCCTGGTCGACTACCGCGAACACCCCGTTCTTGGCGTCCTGTTCCCACAAGCGGTACCGGTTGACGCGGACGAACGCGAGCTCCAGCAGCAGCGCCACCATCACGCCGAGCAACAACCCGACCAGCACCGCCGCCGCGAGGAACAGGTTGGTCTTAGGCCAGACCGGCTTTTCCGGGGCGGTCGCATACTCGATGACCCTCAATGCCGGCGGCGCCGAACGCGCCGTTGCGAGCGAGACTGTCGCCACCGTCAGTTTTTCGTAGAGGATTTGCAGTTTGCCTTCGAGGACGGCCTGCCTGCGCTCGAAGTCGTGATTGACTTTCATCTTCTCCGGAATCACGGCGATCAAGCCGCGCATGCGTTCCAGCTCCTCGTTCTTCTTCCCCAGCGCGGCCCGGTCACCCGCCAGCTGGGATTCGATGGCGATCTTTCTCGCGCGCAACTGCTCATAGGAGTCACCGACCCGCGCCGCGTTGCGCACGATGACCGAACTCCGCTTGCCGTCCAGATTTGCCGAGGCGATCTTGATCTGCTCCTCGATCTCGCGGACTTCCGGTGAAGTCGGCTGGAACAGCTGCTTGGTCTGGGCGAGTTGCATTTCCAGCTTGGTCAGGCGATCCTGGGCCGCCGCGTCCTTGAACACGTGCGCGCTATCCATGAATTGGCCTTCGACCGCCAGATTGCGGTCGATACTGCGCAGCGTGTCCTCGGACTCCGCGATGTGCGCCTGGAGGTCGGCGACCGCCTGCCGCTGGACCTGGAACTGCCCGATCTGGACCTTGTCTTTCTCGAATTGCAACAGCAATCCGTTGGCCGCCCGAAACTTGGCCACCTCCGAATCGAGCGCCTCGATCTCGCGCTGCCCCTTTTCCACCTCCTCGGTCAGGCTGGCGTAGGCTTGTTGCGCCTCCCGCACCTGACGGTCGCGGCGCTGTTCCAGGTAGACATTCACGACGGTGTTGGCGATTTCGGCCACGCGCTGGCTCGATGCCTTTACGACCAGCAGCCCGACGTTGGCATCCTTGACCTGTTCCACCTTCACGCCATCCTTGAAATCCGAGATCACCTTGTACCGCTCAATTTCCTCGGGCGAAGGTTCGTACGGTCCCGGCTGCTTGGGAAAGATCCAGTACTTGACCTTGCGGTACGTCTTGCCAACCCACGATTCACCCCAGAGATAGGTGACGTAACTCAAGAACGGGTGATAGACATCGGCGTACTTGAGATCCAGCCGGCGAACCGCCTCCTTGAGCACGGGGGCCGACGTCATCAATGCCGCTTCGTCGGCGAGCGCTTCCTGCCGAAACACGTTCCAGCCGTTGTAGAAGCTGTTGCGCTGCGCGTCCTTGTCCGAGTCCGCAGCGATCATGACTTCGACCTGGTAAGTGGGCGGCCAGATCCAGATATAGGCAACGACCAGGGCGGTGGTCAGTAGCGTCGTGCACAGGACAACCCACTTGCGCGCCACGACCGCCTGCGCGATGTTGCCCAGCGATACGCGCAACTGGAAAGTGTCCGCCTCCGGGTGATGGGGAATTGCCTCGATGATTTTCATGGCCGACCTGCCGAATCAATAGGTAAGCGATTCGAGTACGCGATACTGGAAATACGGAAGGATCAGGGTGTTGATGTCGGAGAAGATGCGGACCACCTGCCCCCTGTAGCCTTCAGGCACCACGATGAGGTCGTTCGGGTGGAGCGCCATGTTCTGCAATGCCATGTAGATTTCCGGCTGGCTGTAGAGTTGCGCCTGCACGTTGATGGCCTCGAGAAATCCGCCTTCATTCAGACGAACGATCGACACGCTGAAGAGATCGCCCGCCTTGTTCACGACACCGGACTGTGCGATCGCCTGAGCGGCAGTCCTCGCCTGACGGAAGGGCAGGGCCTTGGGTGTGCCCATCTCACCCACCACATAAACCATGGGTTCCGGCGGGTTTTCGACAATTACCGTGACTTCAGGTTTCAGCAGGCGAACCGAATAGAGCTCATCGAGCCGGGCGGCGAGATCCTTTGGCGCCAGTCCCGCAGCCTTGACGTCGCCCAGCAGCGGCAGCGAGATGTACCCATCGGGCCGAATGATCGACTTGCGCGACAAATCCGGCTGGCGGTAGACGAACACCTCGATCTGGTCTCCCGCCTGCAGCAGATAGGCTACCTCGTACCGGGTGAGCGTATCGAGCACCTGCACATCGACCTTGAGCGTGTTCGTCGTCGTTACCGCGCATCCCGGAACCAGGATGCCCAGTACGATGCCTCGAAGCACCCATCGAATTAGACCGCGCATGAAATTGCCGACGACGCACACCCTCGCGAATAGGACGCCATGATAATCGATTCGCCCTGATTGGGCAGGTTCGCCCGCCACCACGCAGGTCGAGGTCGCCGGCGGGCAGGGCGCCGGCCGCGCCTCGCCACGCGGATCGACGAGTCTCCGCCTGTCACCAACCATACAATCGCGCTCCTGTTACGATGCAGCGTGCCGCAGACCGGTTCCGATCTGCGGCAACGCGCGGCCTCATGACGACCCCATATCCTTCGTGACACAATCGAAACCGCATTTGACGGCCGCGTTGCGCCAATCGGCCGCATGGGTCAATGTCGCGGCGAAGTTCGGCGGCGCCGTCATTTCCTTCCTGCTCTACATCGTGCTTGCCCGGACGATGACACCCGAGGCTTTCGCCGATGTCGCGGTGATCCTGGCCTGGCTCGCAATCGGCTCCTCGATCGCGTGTTTCAGCGCCCCGCTCGTGCTGGTCCGCTACCTTCCCGACAACTTGATCCAGGGGCGCGCCGATCTGGGGCGCGGTCTGGTGCAGTTCTCGTTTGCCACCACGGCGGCGATCGGGGCCGCCATCGCCTGCGGCACGGCATTGGTCGTGGCCGGCGGCGTCATCGCGCTGCCGCGGGATCTGCCGCGCAGTGCATTGCTCGCCGCCACGCTGCTGGTGCCCAGCGTGCTTCTCATGGACCTGGTCGGGCTGCTCACGGGAATGAAGCGTGCGGCAATCGCGGAACTGCTGGTCAACGTGATCCGTCCCGCGTTGGTCATCGCCGGCCTGGCGGCGTTCTGGTACCTGGGGCGCCCGCCCATGCCGGCACCTTCGGTCCTAGCCACGTACCTGGCCGCCAGCGTCATCATGGTGGCGGCCGGCGTTGCCTACGCATGGTCCATCCTGCCGAATGAACTGGTTCGCGCCAAGCCCGCCTACGCACCACGGGACTGGATACGCACCGCCGCAAGTTTCACGGCGGTCGCCATCGCCGTATCGATCAGCGAGCGCATCGACATTCTGCTGATGGGCGTGATATCGACGCCGCGCGAGGTCGCCGCGTACGCGGTCGCGGTGCGCTTTGCGCAGACCGTCGTCGTTGCCGCCAGCGCGGCCGGCGCCGTGATGGCGCCGCATCTCGTGGAGCGGCTGGAAGATCTGCGACAGGGCCGCCATGACGAACTGCGAAGACTGGTCCGCGACACCGCTTGGACGGCGCTGTACGTCTCGATCATCGCGCTCGCGGGCTTCGCGTTTCTCGGCCCATTGTTCCTGAAATTGTTCGGTCCCCATTACGAACGAGCCTACGTACCGTTGGTCATACTCGGCGCGGGTCAGGTATTGGCAGCATCGACGGGTCCTGCGGCCGCGGTGGCCACCCTCTCAGGCGAACCGCGCATCGCCATCGTCGCCCTCACCGCCGGCATTGTCGTTAACGGTGCGTCCAATTCCCTGCTGGTGCCCTCATTCGGCGCGAATGGCGCCGCAGTCGCCACGGCATCCGGGATGATCGTCACCGCGCTCGTCGCGTGGATCTGGACGCGCCGGCATTTCGGGCTCGACACGTCGGTCTTCCGGATCAAACCCCGATAGCGAGCGCTACTTGTAGGCCTTGAACACGGCGTGCTGCATTCGCCCGGGCAACGCCCGATAGCCATAGGAAAACGTGCTCAGGACTTCGACGCGGGAGAAACCGGCATCCAGGATCATTTCCTGCAGCGCCCGAAAGCCGATCTTCCACCACGTGGGTGCGTCGCGACCTCCCATGTATTCCAGCAGGGGTCGCGATCCCACGTAGTCGAGATCCGGGAAATACACATCGGACACCAGCGCATAATCCGTGCAGACCCGGGCCATGTTCTGCAGGGCCTTGATGGGGCTGTTCAGGTGCAGCAACAGGTCACCCGAGTGAACGACGTCGAACATGCCGAACAATTCCGGACGCAAGTCGTAAACGTTGCAGACGACGCGATTGACGGACGAACGGAACTGCTCCTTGGCGATCGCGAAACCTGCACCGAACCGTACGGCTTTCTCGGCGTCCGTGGCAGCCGCTAGGCGCTTGGGGGGCCAGTCCAGATCCTTCGGGCCATCGAGGTCGAGCGCGACGACCTCGCGGGCGCCCCTCTTCTCGAATTCAAAAGCCCAGAAACCGTCGAAGGTGGCCACATCCAGCACCCGCTTGCCGTCGAAGCGCGCCGGCAGCTTGTACTGGTCGAGGATGGGCGAATGATCGAAGGCGCCGGGGGTCCGGATGCCGTGACCGAAATCGAACGTGTGGTACCAATCAACGCGCTCGATGCGGCACAGGAGTTCCTCTGCCGCCGGCGTGCCGTCACCTGCGGCCGGCGCGGCGTCCTTCGAACTCGGGCCCGCCGGAGTTGCGGGGACCCCATTTCGCCGGCCCTTGAGCCCGCGGGCGATCCGCTCCCACAACGAGCCGCCCAATGAGAAATGAAGACCTGCCTCGTGTTCACTCGCGGTCAGTGAAATCCCGAAGCCGCCGAGCCCGATACGTTTTATGGCCACCAACGCCCCTTTGCGCGCAGTACGGCATATGCGATCCGGACCGCGTGGATGCCGCGCTCCCGCTGAACCCTGACATCGCGTGGAAGTGTACAAGGGGAACCGCGGCAAAGGAATGGCGTCGGAATCACTCCGCACCAATACCGGTCGCCGGCGTTCCGATTTTGCGTTGATGTCCGGGTTGCCCTGCTTGTATAGTGATCCGCGACGGACCTTGCCGCGCGTCGCGCAAGTCCGCGTGGCCATGTGCTCGTCAGCCTGTCCTGCACAGTGTGAAAAGGACCTCTGCAATGGATGTACTTCGTGCGCTGCGCATCCCGCTGGCCAATCTTGCCGGCTTGATGCTGGCCGTTGGAAGCGTCGCGGGGTTCGCTCAAAACGTAGTCGTTAACGGCGACTTTGCGCGCGGGGGCAACCCGCCAGCGGGCTGGGTGATGGAAAAGGAAGCGGCCAGCAAGGGCACGTTGCGCATCAGCAACGGTGCGCTGGAACTTCTGCCCAACTCAGCGAACGTGACGCCGTCCGCCAAGCCGCTCGGCGTAGGACAAGCCATCGACGCCACGTCCATGGCAGGCAAGTCGCTCAAGCTTTCGGCGCGGCTCGGCCTGCGGGCGCCGGCCACGGCCGCCGTGGTCGGGCTCCATGCGCTTCGCGCTGACGGCAGCGAGATCGCCATGGTTCATCTGCGACGAAGTCAATCCGGCGACGGCCTCGAGACCGAGACGGGCGTACTTGCCATTCCCCCGGGCGAGAAGCCAAAGCTCCTGATCCTGTTCGCCGTGGCCGAGGGGCTCGCCGGCTCGGCGCAGTTCGGCACGATCACGGTCACCCCCGACGCCGTGACGGTCGCCAAAGAAGAATCGCCGCTTCCGGCACGTGGCGGCCCCGGCTACTCGGCGAAGGTGACCGTCGATGCGACGGCGCGAGGGCGCGCCATTCCGCGCGGCCTCTACGGCGTGAACATCGAATGGTGGCGCAACGCCAACGGACTCTGGGACGAGGGCGGCGACCGCCTTGATCCCGAGGCGCTGCGGCTCACCAAGGCGCTGCGACCCAGCATCATCCGCTTCCCGGGCGGGTTTCTCGGCGATGCCTATGCGTGGCGCGAAGCTACCGGACCGCGCAAGAACCGGCCGTCGATCGTCGCGAACCCATCGAGCGGAGAAAAGGGCACGCCGAATTTCGGCACGGAGGAGTTGGTGCAATTCGCCGGCGCGGTCGGCGCCGACCTGATGCTCCAGGCCAACCTCGGCACCGGCACCGCGAAGATGGCCGCCGACTGGGTCCGCTACATGAACGATCAGCTCCGGCGCAACCCGAACGGGCCACGTGTGCTCTGGTGGGAGATGGGGAACGAGCTCTATCACAAAGGCGACGCGTCAGGCGGCTCGCTTTCGCCGGAAGCCTATTCCGACAAGCTCCGCGCGTTCGCGCGCGAAATGCGCGCCGTCGATCCGACGATCCGGCTGGGCGCCATCGGAATGGAGAACTACCCGACGTTCCCGTTCAACTCATATCGCGACTGGAATGAAACCGTGCTGAAGCGCGCGGGCGGCGATATCGACTTCTTCGCCGTGCACAATGCCTACGCGCCGGTCGGGCCCGACGATCGCGCCAATCCTCTCGACGTATACCGCGCGCTGTGGGCGGCGCCGCTCATGGTGGCCGACAACCTGCGCACCGTCAGCGAACAGATTCGCCGCTTCGCCCCCAGCGATCGCGCGGACCGGATCCGGATTGCGGTGACGGAGTGGGCGCCGCTTTTCCAGGTCGTGCCCTCGAGCGCGTGGATCGACCATTCGAAGACGCTCGGTTCAGCGCTGTATGTGGCCGATGTGCTGCGCGTGTTCATCCAGAGCGATCGCGTCGAGGTCGCGAATTTCTTCAAGCTTAACGAGCCTTCGTTTCTCGGGCTGATCGCCGCGCGCCAGGGTCAGTGGGCCCCCAATGCGTCCTACTACGCGTTCCAGCTCTACACGGAGCACTTCGGCTCGACCGTCGTGGCGTCCCGCACGGAAGCGCCGACGTACGACAGCGTCAAGGCCGGCATCGTACCCGCCATGAAGAAGGTGCCGTTGCTCGAATCGGTGGCCAGCGTCTCCGCGGATGGCAGCCGCGTGTTCGTGATGCTGATCAATAAATCCGTCGACCAACCGGCCGACGTGGCCCTGAACATCGGCGGCTCCGATGTCGCCTCCGGCATCGCCCATCTGCTGACCGGCGCATCTCCGGATTCGAATACCGGGACCGAACTGCCCAAGGTTCCGGGCATCAAATGGGCGCGGCAGGTGAACGTGGACGAAAAGACACGCAGCTTCGACCGTGGTGCGCCATCGGAAGTGACGTATGCATCGTCGCCGCTCCCTCGCGTCGGCAAGGCATTCACCTACCGCGTGCCACCGCATTCGGTGGTCAGCCTCGAACTGCAACTGAAGCGCTGAGCGGCTGTGCCACATTCGCATGCCGCGTCTGGCGCGAGTGAACGCATCGCCCGGGAAGTCCGATGACCGCCGAGACCGATCCTCCCGAGATTTCGCATGCAGCGGGCAGCATCGTGCACGCCACGGACGGGCGCAGCTTCATCGATCTCACGATCGGGTTCGGCGCCGTATTCCTGGGTCACGCGCACCCGCACGTCACGCAACGGCTTCACGACCAGGTGTCGCGAGTCTGGCTGTGCGCGCGCAGTCCGACGCCAGCGGCCTCCGAAGCCGACGAACGGATCCGCACGCTCCTCCCTGCCGGCCTCAAGCCGGGCGGCCTGTATTCAACGGGGATGGAGGCCGCGGAGTTCGCGATGCGCCTTGCGGCACACCACAGCGGGCGCAGCGAATTCGCCGGCTTCGCGCGCAGCATGCATGGCAAGTCGGGCCTGACCGCCGCCCTGTGCTGGCAGAACGCACTGATTCCCCAGGACCGCGTGCATATCCTGCCGTTCGTCGACCAGGTCGGCGAAGATGAATTGCTGGGCCTGGTGGCGCAACGACTCGCCGGCGGCCGGATCGCGGCCTTGTTCGTCGAGCCGATCCAGGGTTCGAACGGCGGCCACGAAGCCAGCGCGGACTTCTACAACCGCGTGCTCGCGTTATGTCGGGATGCGGGCACGTACTGCGTCTTCGACGAGATACTCACGGGGCTGTATCGCACCGGTCGCCGGTTCTACGTCGACGGCCTCGCGACCCGGCCCGATTTTCTGCTGTTCGCGAAGAGCATGGCCAACGGCTTTCCGGTGTCTTCGCTGGCCGTGCGGACGGACCTTGCGATCGCTGCGCCGGCGCTGCCGGGGAGCACATTCTCCGGCAATCCACTGGCCGCCACGGCGGTCGCGGCGACGCTGGAGGCGATGGCCGCGCTGCCGATGGCTGATCGCGTCGCCGCGATCGACCGGACGGTGCGCGAGGGATTCGGTGGCCACGGCCCGGACGCAATTACGCTGCGCGGCCGGGGCGCGCTGTGGATTCTGGAAGTGGGTCCGCGGATACAGGTCCCGCGGATGCACGCCGCCATCACCGCGAGCGGACTGCTGGTTTCGTCCCATGGCCGCTGCATCCGGGTTCTGCCCGCCGCGACGATCGACCTGGGTGTTCTGAGCGATGCCTGCGCGAAAATTGTCGCTGCCGTCACGCACGCGTATGCTTGAACGCAGGGGAGTCGCGGCGCGGATCCGGAGCAGGCAGTGAAGAGAAGACTCTACATCTTTGGCACGGGAAATTTCGCGGAAATGTCGCATCACCTGTTTTCCACGGACAGCGACTACGACCTGGCCGGCTTCACCGTGGACGCAAAGTATCTCGAGGGCCCGAGTTTCTGCGGCCTGCCCGTGATCGCGTACGAGGAATTCCTCGATAAGGTACGTCCCGCGGATGCCGACGTCTTCGTCGCGGTCGGGGTGGCCAGGATCAACACGCTGCGCGCCGCAAAGGTGGAACAGATTCAGAAGGACGGCTACCGGCTTGCCTCGTTCGTGGCCAGCACCTCGCCGGTGGGCAAGGACCTCGTCGTCGGTCCCAACACCATGATCATGGACCACGTGCTTATCCACCCGCGGGTCAGGATCGGCGCCGACACGATCATCTGGACCGGGTCGCGGATTGCGCTCAAGGTCCACGTCGGGGAGCACTGCTGGATCACGTCGGCGGTCGTCGGCGACTCCGCCACGATCGGGGACTACAGCTTCATCGGTCTGAACGCCACCGTGGCACCGTTCGTCAAGGTCGGCAGCCACAATCTCATCGGCGCAGCGGCGGTCATCCTGCAGGACACGAAGGACTACGCGGTGTACCGAGGGCCGCGGAGCAAGCCGTCGCCCGTTTCCAGTCTCCGCATCCGCAATATCCCGCTCATTCACTAGAGCGGCCGCGCCGCCGCATCGCGAATCGCGTCGAGCAGCTGCTGCGGTGAAAGGCCGGCGGCCATCCGCTCCTTGATGCGCGCAAAGTTGTCCCGCGTCTCGACGGCGATCCTCTCGATCTGCCGCTCGTCCAGCGGATCCTCGACGCGGAGCAACGGCGGCCGCCAGCCGGCGTAGAAGGTGTCGATGCCCGCCTGCCCGATCGCGGGGAGGATGCTCACGATATGTCCTTCGTCGAAATAGTGGACCGGCTGGCCGGAGAGCACCCGGTACAGCACTGAAAACGAGTAATAGTTCCAGAAGAACGCGCGCTCCGCCTGCAGCAGGTAGCGCATGTATTCGCCGTGAGCGACGCCGTCGCGCAATTCGACCCCGGCCAGGTCCGCGACGCGCCCGCGCAAGTCGTCCTGCAACTCGCGCGGACCGATCATCAGCAGCCGTCGGCCCGGGCGCGCGGCGTCGCGAAGCCGCGCCGCGATGTGGTCGGCGAACGCCGGTCCGAGGCGATTGAACTGGAAGCGATAGTCGACCTGGGACAGCACGAACAGCCAGAGCGGCGGTGACGCAGGATCGACGACCCGAGGCACATCGGAGGGCACGGCCGCGGCATTGAAGAACGAAAGCCAGCGATGCGCCGGCGGCAGCAGCCGCGGCGCGACGGGCGCCGGATAAATATGCCAATGGCGCCGCAACTGCAGATAGAACAAGTATGCGCGAATCGCGAGGGCCCAATCGACCGCCGACGAATGAAGCGCCGGACCGCGCTTCCCGCGGGGCCGCAGAATTTCGCGGAAACGCAGCGAGCGCGGCCCGCGCAACTGGCCGATGAACGGGTCGGTGGTGACGATCTGCACGCCCCGCCGGCGGAGCAGGCGAAACAGCCGAGAACCGTTCAGCAGGGAAAAGCGTCCGCCGATGGTCAGCAGGTATCCGGAGAAGAGAAGCACCGTATCCGGCCGCACCTCCTCCACCACGCGACGCAGGTCCGCGAGCCCGCGATAGATGCGCACGTCCACGCCCGCGTCGACGCCCTCCCGCTGTCGCAACTCCGCGGGTACGAGCATCACCGGCATCGGCGCGGCCACGAGCCCCCCCAAGAAGTATTTGGCGACGCTTAGCTCGCCGTAGTCCGCGGAGACGATGACGAGAAGGTTCATCGCCGGGCTTCCGCCACCGTGGCGTCGAGAAGGTCGTCTAAGTCCCGCACGAACTTCTGCCACGTGAAGCGCTTCACCCGCTCGAGGCCCGCGAGACCCATCGTGCGGCGTTTCGCGTCATCCGCCGTGAGGAGGGTAAGCGCTTCACAGAAGGGACCTGGTTCGGCCTCGACCAGATAGCCTGTGACGCCATCCTCTACGACCTCCCGCGGTCCGCCGCGATTGACCGCGATGACCGGCTTGCCACGCGCCATCGCTTCCATCGGCGTGAGGCCCAGGTCCTCATTGAATGCGGTGAACAGGACGGCCGAGCAGCGCGAGTAGTAGTCAGCCATTTCCGCGTCCGAAGGCGCGATGTGGAACGTGATCGGGACGGCGGAGCCGGCCAGCGCCTTGAGATCCGCCAGGTACGTACGGCTTTTCTCGTCCACCATTCCGGCGATGACCAGCGCGAAGTCCCGGCCCGTTGCGCGCCGGAATTCCAGGAACGCGCTGATGCCGAGCTCGATGTTCTTGGTCCACATGATGCGGCCGGGGAGAAAGAAGAACGCCTCGAATCGATCGCTCGCCGCGATGCTCGTCGCGTCGACACCCGGATACAGAACCACCATGTCGTCCCGCCGGCGCAGGCCGCCTTGCGCCACGCGCTCGCGCACGGTCTCGCTGATGCAGACGACGCGCCGGTAGCGCCGCCAGAGCACGCGGTCGATGCACCGGTAACCGGCCTCGGCCGTCATGGCGAACAGGTGCCTCAATCCCTGCCGTGCCAGGTGGCGCCGGCGATACTCGAGGTCGTAGACGGCGCGCAGCGGCGTGAAGCAGAGGTTCACCAGCGGAACCTTTGCGTTGCGAACCGTGATGAACGTGCCCAAGCCATCGCAGCATACGACCAGCGCGTCGACTCCGGCCAAGTCGAGACGCACGCTCGCGATCCGCGCCGATGCCGCGAGAACCGCACCATAGTTCCGCCGCACGGACACTCGCGAAGCCTCCCGGATCGCCAGCGACCGAAGCTCCGGGTAGGTGCCCTCCGCGTCATAGTGGCTGGTGTGGATGTCCCATTGGTGCCGGCTGCGGCGTGCTATTTCGAGAATGGTCCGCTCGAGGCCGCTCTTCACGTAGATCCAGGGGTGATACAGCGCCACGCGCATCATCGGCCTCGCTGCGCGCGCGCGTCGAGCACGCGCCAGTAGACGCGTTCGAGTTCCTCCGCATACCGGGTCCAGTCGTATCGGCGCGCGACACGCTGGTTGGCAAGGCCATGACGCGCGCAGAGCTCGCGATCGTCCCACAGCGCGCGCACCGCGGCCGTCGCGCCATCGACGTCGTCCTGGGCAATGCGCGCGCCCTCGAAAGGCAGCGGCGACGTCGACACGATCGCGCATCCGGCCGCCATCGCCTCGGGCAGCACGAGTCCGAACGTCTCGACTTTGGTGGGGAAGAGCAGGATGCGCGCGCTTGCCAGCGTGTCCAGGTATTCCTTGCGCTCGCTCCCCCGCCGCTGGACCCGTGCGTTGGGCGGCGCTGCGGCGGCAATCTCGGCGAAGGCGTCTCCCCAGCCCACGAAACGAAAGGGAATGTCCGGTAACCGTCGGGCGACCTCCAGCACCAGGCCGACGCCCTTGCGGACATCGAACTTGCCCGTGTACAGCACGTAGGGCTTGTCCGCCGCGGCGTAGTACTGTCCGTGCGAGATGCCGGGGACGACGACCTGGTCGCCGGGGCGCGCGACCCCGATCGCGCGCGACAGGTCGAGCGAGAAATCGCTCAGGTGAAGCTTCACATCGACGGGCAGGTTCAGCAGATACCGCTCGATCCGCCGCCACAGGCGGCCCGCGACCGGGCCCCGCATCTCGAGCCACACGTCGCCGAACAACGCGAGCACGCCGCCCACGACGGGTTTGCCGAGCGCGCGACCCGCGCGCACGGACGGATACAGCGCGTGATAGGTGAACGCGTGGATCACATCGGCGTCCGCGGCAAGCGCCGCTATCCGGCGCCACTCGAGGTTCATCCGGTAGCGGGACACCGGCAGCCTGACGGTGCGCATCCCTTGGTACTGCGTGATGGCAGGATCGCCGGTGGTGACGACGGTGACCTCGTGACCGGCCGACTGCAGGTGCCGCGCAGCTTCCGTGACGATATATTCGCCGCCCCCCGCGAAATCGGGGGGAAACAACTCGTGCGCCAGAAGTACGCGGAGCGGGCGCGCCGTCGTTCGCACCTGAGCAGTCGCCGGAGTCTCGGCCAGGGAGGGACCGGGCATCGCGCGCTCACGCCCTCGGGCGAGCGTCGTCCCTCGCCGCAACCGCATCCTGCAGGACGCGTTCATACTCCGGTCCCAGCACGGCCCAGCTGTAACGCTGCGCGCGCGCAAGACAGGCCGCCACGACCTCGGGAGTCTTTCCCCGTGCCAGCACCTCGAGAATCGCGCCCGCGAGCCCATCGATGTTGTTGGTCTCGTCGACGCCTTCGCCGGGATCGAACAACCGACCGACGAGGTCCTTGTCGACGATCTCCGTGAGGCCCGCGTGCCGTGCGCCGACGACGGGCGTGCCCGCCGACAGGGACTCGGCCAGCGCCATGCCGAACGACTCGCCGACCGCGGGCAGCACCGTCACCGCAGCGGCACGATAGTGCGCGGGCAGATCCTCGACCCGG
This sequence comes from uncultured beta proteobacterium, assembly GCA_963828045.1. Taxonomy (GTDB): domain Bacteria; phylum Pseudomonadota; class Gammaproteobacteria; order Burkholderiales; family Casimicrobiaceae; genus VBCG01. The sequence goes on from CAWHCM010000002.1 coordinate 1,578,406, forward strand.
CCCACGCCCAGGAACGCGACGCGGTCCGCATTCCCGGCGCGCACGCAGACGTCGAGCAGCGAGGCCCTCGTCGCGGCAGTGGCGCGCCCCGCGAAGAGCAGCCGTGCCTGCGGGTGGCGTTCGCTGACGCGCGCGAACGCGCGGCAGAGCGCGCGCGCGCCCTTGCGGCGCTCATCGGCATCGCCGACGAACAGGATGCGCTGGCCGGGCGGATCCTGTGGCACCGCGTTGGCCGCGGTCGGCGCAAAGTTCTCAGCCATCACGGGCGGCGGGAGAACCTCGGCGTCGCGACCGAAGTCGCGCTTGAAAGTATCTCCGGCGAGGCGGCTCACCGCCACGATGGTCTCCGCTTCACTGCGCACGGTGCGGAACAACCACGCATCCAGCGGCACGGCGCGAAAATAGCGGCGCGAAAGAACGCCCGCCGAGTGGAATACCACCGGACAGTGGCTGGCGGTGCTCGCGCGCGCCCGAATCGCGGCATACGCGTCGAAATAGCTCATGCTGAACACCACGTCCGCAGCACAGCGGCGGAGCGGCGCCTGGAGGCGGAAGGCGAAGTCGTGGCAGCAGTTGAATTGGCGTGGCCAGAGCGGCCAGCGCTGCCTCAGCACATGGTAGGGAATGCCGTCGCGGTCCTCGACCTGGTCGTACGGACCCGTCGCAAAAACGGTGACGCGATGGCCGCGGGCGATCAGGTAGCGCGAGAGGTCGTGCAGCAGACGCTCCGAACCGCGGCGCACCCAGGGCCAGATGAAGGGGCTCGTGATCGCGACGTGGAGCGGCTTCCACTTGCCGCTGGCCATGTGGCCGCCCCCACTCTTTTGCGTGGGCTCGCCTCGCAAGTCGCTAGCGGGCTCCGTCAAACCGTGGCGCAGAAGCTGGGTTCACCGACCAATAATATCATTGCGACTTTCTGGCCTAGAAACGGTCGTCCATCGTCGAACCCTTGGGCCGCGCGCCATCCGGCGCGATCGCGGCGCCCGCTTGCCTGCGGCGGCGGCCGCCCAGCGGAGTCGGTGGCAGCCATCTGCGCGTGCCCTGCGCGAAGATCGCCGAATCCGGCACCGTGCGCTTGCGTTGCACCTCCCGCCGCAGCGCAAGTGTCTCGCGCAAATGCATCACATTCCAGAGAAGCGCCCGCGCCTTGGCGCCGCGCGGCGCGCGCGCGAGCAGGTCGGCGCATGAGTATGCCGCATAGCCCGCGAGCATCGCGGGCAGGCCTGCCCGCGACGCGTTCTTGAGCAGCGAGCGCAGCCGATTCTTGCAGTAGTGAAAGACAATCGATTCGTGCGCCGACTCCGAGTGGGGGCTGACGTTGTGCCACGCGCGCAGTTCCGGGAACACTGCGACGCGGAAGCCCATGAGATTCAGTCGCCAGCCCAGGTCGGAATCTTCGTAGCCGTAGAAGAAGCGCTCGTCGAATCCGCCGCTTCCCCGTACGACGTCGGTCCGTGCCAGCATCGCCGAGCAATTGATCCAGATGCGATTCGCCGGACCTTTGCGCGGATCGAGGACCGTGCCCTCGTCAACGTCCCAGGCCAGGCCGATGGGGCTGAGGTCGCCACCGTATGCGTTCACGCCGGCGTGATCGAAGGCATACAGGATGTATCCACCGACGGCGCCCAAGTCTGGATCGTGCGCGATGTACGCCAGCGCCCGCTCGACCCATTCCGGCGGCAGGTCGACGTCGCTGTCGAGAAACAGCACGTAGGGTGTCGTCGCCGCCGCCAGGCCCGTATTCCGCGCGCTCGCGGGCCCGTTGGGCTCGCGCCGGATGTAGCGCAGGCGGCCGTTCCACTCCGGCATCAACGCCTCGATCATCTGCTGCGTGCGATCGGTCGAGCTGTTATCGACGACGACCACCCCGAGCGCGCCGACGCTCTGCCGTGCCAGGTGGCCCAATCCACGTTCGAGATCCGCGCAGCGATTGAAGGTCGGAATGACGACCGTCACCGGCGCCACAGGTCGCGAACCGTCAACGCTCGAGGTCATCGCGGCCGACGGTGTCCGCAACCCGAAGGACGCGGAGATGGATGCGGCGCGTGGCGCATCGCGCCTCCGGCGTTCAAGCCGCGGCGGCTTCGCGCGCCTCGCTGGGCAGACATTCCCGGACCTGCCAATCGACCTTGATCCGCGTGACCATCTTCGACAGCGCCTTGATGTGCGTCGTCCATACCGCCAGCGCGCTCTCCAGTTCGCGGCGCCCCTCGTCGCTCAGGCGGAAGAGAGCCTCCGTCGGCTGCGGGAAGCGATACGCGCCGGGATTGGTCAGGTCGCCGCTCGCGAGCCACGACCGGATGTCGTACTGGAGAACCGTCGTCGCGGACGAAAGGATCGCGCTGCTGTCACGGCCCGACGCATGAATCAGCCGCGTGTACGTGTGCAGGTCCTTCCACACTGCGTCGAAATCCGCGACCTGGCGGTCGATGCCGTGCTCCAGGAACAGCGCGCGGGTCGCGTTCATCGCCGTGTCGCATACGTCCTGCCAGATGTAGAACGAGGCAATGGCGCGATACCGGTACATGAGGTTGTCGCCGATCTCGCCACTTTGGAGCCGGGCGAAGTTTTCGGGTCGGGAATAGAACTCGATGCACGACTCGGGCGTCGGGAACAGCTCGCCCTTGGTCTCGTTGACAAAGGCATCGAGGAAGCCGCGGATCGTCGCGTTGCCGTTCTCCATCGCCGGCAGCATGCGCGACCACCATTCGGAATTCCTGATGCCGAACGCGCGGGCGAGCCGTGCGATGTGCTCGAACCACCCGTCGTTCCAGAACACGCTGCTGACCAGATGCCACTTGCGGCACGTGATGTAGTCGGCAAAGGACAGCGTGTCGGTGGCGACGATGATTTCCTCGACATCGAATACCTTCTCGTCGTCGAATACGCCGTAATTCTTGGGCAGCACGCGGAAGCGCGTGTCGAATTTGAAGAGCTTGCGCGATTCCAGCGATTCCAACTCGGCGCCCTTCAGCATCATCGCCTGGAAGTTGTGCATCTGGTGGATATTGCTGTCCAGCAGCGAATGGAGGCCGCGCAGGTGACTGTCCAGCGACTCCCCGGGAAGACCCAGGATCAGGTCGGATACCGAGCGCAGCCCGCGCCCGCGCATGTGGACCTCGAGTGCCTTGTACGCCTCGAGCTTGATGCTCTCGCGCTTCACCTTGCGCAGCACCTCTTCGTCGAGCGACTGCACCGCCTGGTACAGCACGAGTGCGCCGCCCACCTTTTCCACGGACTTGATGATGCGCTCCGGCTTGTTTTTGCCGGTGGTCGCGTCGATGAAAGTCGGCCAGCCGTAGTCGCGCTGCATTTGCCCGATGTGCCCGGAGATCTCGATGTCGCGCTCGTACATTCCGTAATTGGAGTCGGCGATGCGCAGGGTGCCCATGTTCGGCGAATGGCTCGTGATGCGCCGTGCGATGTAGGTGATCTCCTCCTTGATTCGCTCCACCGAGAAATTGTGGATCTTGGAGTAGAACTTCGTGCCCTGCACGCAGAAGGTGCACGTGAACGGGCATCCGCGGTTGGTTTCGATCATCGGGGCCAGCTTGCCGTCGAAGAATTCGTCCTGGATGCCAGTGAGCCACGGCGAGGGCACGTCCTCCACTTCCTTGTGGCGCGGCTTGGTTTCGTCGATCGCGGCCTGCCCCTCGCTGTTGCGGAACGTGGCGGACGGCAGCCCCACGGCGCCCAGACGCTTGATCGACTTGCCGGCGTCCATGAACGTGCGCACGATGTGGTGCGCGAGGAAGTCGCCTTCGCCCAGCGCATAGACGTCGAGGTGCGGGTGTTTCTCGAGGTACGCGAGCTGGCGTTCAGGCTCCAGCGAAATGTTCGGGCCGCCCATCACGGTAAGTATGTTCGGGTTGATCGCCTTCGCGGCGCGGAGGAAGTAGTGACTGAGGGACTCGTTCCAGACGTAGTTGCTGAGCATCAGGACGTCCGGCGGATCGGACTTGATCGCGTCGAGCAGTCTTTCCGCATAGACGAAAAGGCGCGATTCGATTTCGTGGCCGGGGTCGTCCCGGTCCATCACCGCCTTCATGTAGGCGACGCCCAACGGCATGCAGTCGTTGGCCAGGACTCCGGAATAGTTGTAGCGAAGATCGCCCAGGAAGACCTTAGTGACCATGGCTTGCCTTTCGTTGCCCGGCAGCGGTGGACGGGCCACCCGCCGCCGCGGAGGACTCGTGCGCCAGGAATTCGCGGTACCAGTCGATCGTTTTCCGAAGGCCTTGCTCCATGCCGAAGCGCGGCGCCCATCCAAGTCGAGTGCGCGCCTTTCCCGCGTCCAGGTACTGCTCGCGTATTTCCGCCGAGGCAATGTTCTGCACGACCGGCCGCAAGTCGGCGCGTCCCATCATGTGCAGCACCTTATCCGCGAGGTCCAGCATTGTCGGGCGCGACTCCAGTCCGAAATTGAACGCCTCGCCGGCGAGCGACTCGTCGGCGACGAGTCGTTCGGCGAGCGCCAGGTACGCGTCAGCCGCGTCCTCGACGTACAGGAAGTCACGCACCGACTTGCCGTCGCTGCGAATCAGGAACGGCTCGTTGCGCAGCGTGGCGGCGATGACACCGGGAATGAGACGGCTGAAATTGAGGTCACCGCCGCCGAACAGATTGCCGCAGCGAACGATCGCGGCGCGCAACCCGAACGTTCGCGCGTACATCGTGGTGATGAGGTCGGTGCAGCTTTTCGAGACGTCATACGGAAAGCGCCCCTGCAGCGGATGGTCCTCGCGATAGGGCAGATTGGGCGAATCCCCATAGGCCTTGTCGGACGAGGCAACCAGAACCTGGCGCACACCCGCCTGCCTCGCAGCGTCGAGCAGCAGCCATGTGCCGCGTACATTCGCCTCCAGCGTGCCCACCGGGTCGACCTTGGCCACGCCCACCAGCGTTTGCGCGCCGAGATGGAACACTGTGTCGACGCCGTATTCGGCGAACGCCCGTCGCAGGAGGCCGTCATCGGCGAGGGAGCCGTGGACCGTGGATATCCGCTCGAGCCAGCCATCGCGCACGAGAAGGCTGCGCGGCGCGCCGTCGCGGAGCAGCGCCACCACGGAAGCACCGCGCCGGACGAGCTCGGGCACGAGCCAACTCCCCAGGAGCCCGGTAGCTCCGGTGACGAATACCGGTCGCGCCTTCCATGAAAATGAGCTGATCGCGATCTCCCGTTGTTCGATGCTGTCAGGCATTCGGCGCGATGGCCTGCCGGGATTCCCAAGGCACGTCGCCGCCGACGCACAACGCTTCCAGTTGCTGCTGGTCCTTGCTGGTGTCCATCGACTTCCAGAAGCCGAGGTGACGGTTGACGCAGAGCACGCCGCGCCGCGCGAAATCCGGGAGCACCTCCTGTTCCAGGTTGTGGCCGTGCCATTGCTCGAAGGCGAGCTTCTCGAATACGAAGAAGCCGGCGTTGATCCAGTAATCGCGGATGAGCGGCTTTTCCTCGAACCGCCGGACCTTGTCGTTCTCGTCGAAGACGACCAAGCCGTACTGCGACCGCAACGGGACCGTGGTGAGCGTGGCCAGCCCGCCGGCGCGCTTGTGCGCCGCGAGCAGCGCATGCAGATCGAGGTCTCCCAGGCCGTCGCCGTAAGTCGCAAAGAAGCGCTCGCCGACAAAGTTGCTGCAGCGGAGAATGCGATCCCCCGTGTCCGCGTCGTCGCCCGTGTTGACAATCTTCACGTTCCAGTCGGCGAACCGGCCCTCGAAGTAATCAAAGAGCATCTCGATGCGGTGCCCGCCGGCCAGCACGAATTCGTTGAATCCCTGCGAAGCGTAGGTCCGCATCAGGTGGACGAGTATCGGCGTGCCGTTGATCGGCATCATGACCTTGGGGAAATACTCGGTGAAGGGGTAGGACCGCGTCCCCTTGCCCCCACAGAGAATGACGACTTTCATGCGTTCCATGTAACCTGTTCCCCTTGCGAGTTTCGTGCGCGTGGCGCGCCGACGTGAGGGTTCGCGTCGCCGCAAGGCGCCCCGACGGTCCGCCCATCGCTCCCGAACCGAAAATGGTGTCGGGCAGAATCAATACTGTCAAGCAATGACCGCAGCCACCTCGGCGCCGGCCGTCTACCAGCCGTTGCCGCGCATCACCGTAGCGAGAGTCCGAACGATGACCTTGACGTCCAGCCAGATGGACCAGCGGTCGATGTACGCCATGTCGAGCCGCATCCACTCCAGAAACGGCATCTTCGGGTCGTCCTCGAGTTGCCACAGGCAGGTGAGGCCGGGCGGCATCGTGAGGCGGCGGCGCTGCCACCACTCGTTGCCGTGCGCCTCGGCAACCGGTAGCGGACGGGGCCCGACCAGGCTCATGTCCCCCACCAGCACGTTCCAGAGCTGCGGCAACTCGTCGGCGTGATATTTGCGCAGCCGCTTGCCGACCGGGGTGATGCGCGAGTCATTCCGTATCTTGAACGCGGTGCCATCGCGCTCGTTCCGATGCGCAAGCTCGTTGCGCTGCGCCGGCGCATCCTTGCGCATCGTGCGGAACTTGATCATCTCGAAATGACGCCCATGCAGTCCGACGCGCGTCTGTCGGAACAGCACGGGTCCCGGCGTATCCCATTTGATCGCGATGGCGATGACGGCAAAGCACGGCGCCAGCGCGACGAGTCCTAAGCACGCGCCGAGCACGTCGATGACGCGCTTGAGCAGCAGGTGCCCGTAGTTGGAGGGACCGTTGTAGTGGGTGAGCAGCGGAATGTGGCCAACGTAGGATAGTTCCGTCGCGTAGCCCGTGGCCTCGAACGCCTGGGGCCGCAGGCGGACGGAGATGCCGGCGCCGGCGCAGATCTCGAGGATGCGGCTGACGGTGTCATAGTGGCTGCGCATCGGCAGCGTGATGACGACCTCGTCGAGCACGCGCGCGGCGATGATCCCGCGAATCTTTTCCACGTCGTCGATGACGCTCAGCTTGACGCCGCCGGGCGCGGGGCCGAACGAAGGGCGCTCCGCGCAGCCTCCTCCCGGAGAATGCAGGACGTCCACGACCTCCACGATGCGGATGCCGTACTGGGGGTTGCTAAGGATCTCGTGGGTGATGTCCGCGGAGCGCTTGTTGTGCCCGACAATCAGCCAGCAACGCTCGTCGCCACCGTGCCGGCGAAGGCGCCGGATCAGCAAACGCATGATGAGCCGCATGCCGAGCAGCGCGCTGACGCTCGCGGCAAGCATTGCGCCGTAGGCTTCGCCCGCGAGTCCGGGCGTGAACACCTGCGTCACCAGGCACGCCAATGCCGACGCAAAAATTGCCGCCTCGAACAGCAGCAGGAATTCGGCCGCGACCTTCTCCGTGCGCCGCGCCTGGTAGACGTGCAGCCGAAGACCCAGCGCGAGGAAGGCAATTGTGGTGACGGCCGCGTAGACGGAGATGACATCGAGCGAAGCGTTCGGCCACAGGCCTATCGAACCGCCGAAGCTGCAGGTTCCCGCCGCGGATGCGGACAACACGATCGCGTCGACGAACCGGAGCGACTGCGCAGTGACCTGTACGTTGTGGTAGAGCACGTGAGCGAGGTCCTGTATTTGCGTATCGGCAAATGTGGCGGTCGGATCTTATGGTACGCGAATTTTCTTTCCCGGCAGAAATAACTTCGCCATGTAGTCCACCGCAGCCAATGTAGGACACATGTTGGCGACGACCATCGCGCTGCGGCGGCAACCATCATGCATCGTTGCGGTGCGCGCGCCGGTTAGCGCGCAACAACAGTGCGCGGCAATGAATATTCAGTTCGCCGTATAGGACGGGGCGAAGCGTGCTTCGAGTTCGGCGACGCGTGTCTCGAGTTGCTCCAGTTTTTCGCGCGTTCGCGCGAGCACCTTCGCCTGATTGTCGAATTCGTCGCGGGTGACCACGTCGAGGCGCGCTAGCCCGCTTTGCAGCACGGCACGGAGGTTTCTTTCGATGTCCTTGGCGGGACCCGATTCGACCGCCTTGCCGATGCGGGCGGCCAGTTCTTCCACGGTCTTGGCGTTCACTTTTTGCATCAGCGCATCTCCGAAAAGTCGTTTCTTTGATCAGTCTAGCAAAGGCGCCGGATGCCCCGCCGCGGGCCTTTCGACCCGAACGGCGACTTCGGGTCCAGTGCATCGCCACCGCCGACGCTCCATAAATGTGCTAGCGCAACATGGGACGCACCATTCTGGTGCCATTCGTGCTTCAGGCCGGGCCTCGCCGTTGAAAAAATTCACGTATGCCTTTGAATAATATGTGTTGTTTTTCGTGGCACACGAAATGCTGACAATGCTTCGGAAGCGTCTTCCTCAACCACCTCGCAAGGGATTCCGACATGAAGCATAAGCCTGGTCTTCGCCCCGCCGCTATGGCCGCGGCCCTGACCGCGTTGTTCGCGGGTTCAGCGCTCGCCCAAACGACGCCACCGGCGCCCGCCGCTGCCCCAGCACCTGCCGCGGAACCCGCGAAGCCCGAACCGGACTTCACTTTCACCGGCAATTTGGGAATCTTCAGCCAGTACGTGTTCCGGGGCGTGTCGCAAACGAACGAAAAGCCGGCAGTGCAGGGCGGCTTCGACGTCAGCCACAAGAGCGGTCTGTACGCGGGAACGTGGCTCTCGAACATCAGCTGGATCAGCGACGGCGCACCCGACGCATCCGCGAGTCTTGAATGGGACTTCTACGGTGGCTGGAAATACGACTTGCCGTACGATTTCCAGAGCGACCTGGGCGTCCTGTACTACTACTACCCGGGCAGCTATCCGGCGGGCTTCACGACGCCGAACACGACCGAACTTTACGCCGCGCTCAACTGGAAGATGCTGCAGGTGAAGTACAGCTACAGCGCCAACAACCAGACGTTCGGCCTGCCCGACTCGCGCGGCAGCTACTACATCGAGGGCAACCTCAATTGGGACATCGTCGACAAGGTCAACGACTACATCGGCAAGGTCACGCTCATCGGTCACGTCGGGCACCAGAGCTTCCAGAACAACGGCAACTACACCTACACCGACTGGAAAGGCGGCGTGGCCTTCGACCTGTCGGGCTACACGATCGGCCTCGTTGGCACGGGAACCGACGCAGACAGCAACTATTACACGAACCGCTACGGCAAGAACGTTGCAGGCGGGCAGTTCGTCGCCTATCTGCAAAAGACGTTCTAAAGGCTCAAGACCCGCGCGGCGGCGAACGCCGCTGCCGCGCAAACGTGGGGATACCATGAAACTCGTAACCGCCATCATCAAGCCGTTCAAGCTGGACGAGGTCCGCGAGGCCCTTTCGGCGATCGGCGTGCAAGGGATCACCGTTACCGAGGTCAAGGGCTTCGGCCGGCAGAAGGGCCACACCGAGCTCTATCGCGGTGCCGAGTACGTCGTCGACTTCCTGCCCAAGGTCAAGATCGAGGCCGCGGTCAAGGACGACATGATTGACCGCGTCATCGAGGCCGTGGAAAAGGCCGCCAACACCGGCAAGATCGGCGACGGCAAGATCTTCGTTTTCGACCTGCTTCAGGTCGTGCGCATCCGCACCGGTGAAACCGGTTCGGACGCGCTGTAGAGGGAGTGACCATGAAAAGAATTCTGACGTTGCTCGCCATGCTGTGCGCGTTCGTTCTCGCGGCGCCGGTCATTGCGCAGGACAAGGTAGCCGAGCCGGCGAAGGCAGAGGCGCCCAAGGCGGAGGAACCGGCGAAGACGGACGCGGCGAAGGCCGATGCCGCGGCGCCCGCGGCGGCACCGGCGGCCGCCCCGGCGGCGCCGACGGAACCGCAGCTGGTCGCGGCCGACAAGATCAGCAGCGGCGACACGGCGTGGATGCTGACGTCCACGGCGCTCGTGTTGATGATGACGATCCCGGGACTCGCGTTGTTCTACGGCGGCATGGTGCGGAAGAAGAACGTCCTCGCCACGCTGATGCAGAGCTTCGCGATCACATGCCTCGTCACCGTGCTGTGGGTGATCATCGGCTACAGCATCGCGTTCATGCCGGGAGGACCCATCATAGGCAGCCTGTCCGAGCGATTCTTCCTGCACGGAATGGCGTTCATGAAGGAAGCCGGCAAGGTCGAGGTCTCGCACCTGGCGCTGACGATTCCCGAGTCCGTGTACATGTGCTTCCAGATGACGTTCGCGATCATCACGCCGGCGCTGATCTGCGGCGCGTTCGCCGACCGGATGAAGTTCTCGGCGATGCTGTGGTTCATGGGCCTGTGGTCGGTGCTCATCTATTCGCCGATCGCGCACATGATGTGGGAGCCCTCGGGTTACTGGGCGACCGCTGGCGTGCTCGACTTCGCGGGCGGCACCGTCGTGCACATCAACGCCGGTATCGCGGGCCTGGTCTGCGCGCTGGTCCTGGGCAAGCGGTTGGGCTACGGCAGGGAAATGATGGCCCCCGCCAACCTGACGCTCACGCTGATCGGTGCGTCGCTCCTGTGGGTGGGCTGGTTCGGCTTCAATGCCGGCTCCGCCGTCGCTGCCGATGGCCGTGCGGGCATGGCGATGTTCGTCACACAGTTCGCCACTGCCGTCGCCGCGCTGTCGTGGATGTTCACCGAGTGGGTCGTCAAGGGCAAGCCGTCGGTGCTGGGCATCGCGTCCGGCGCGGTCGCGGGGCTGGTCGCGATCACGCCGGCATCGGGCTTCGTCGACGCCACCGGTGCGATCGTGATCGGCGTCGCCGCCGGCGTCCTGTGCTTCTTCGCGGCGACCACGGTCAAGAAGGCCTTCGGTTACGACGACTCGCTCGACGCGTTCGGCGTCCACTGCATCGGCGGCATTGTCGGCGCGCTGCTCACCGGCGTGTTCAATGTCAAGGAGATCAGCGGCGTCGACGGCAGCCTTACGACGCAGGCGGGGGCGGTCATCACGACGCTGCTGGTCAGCGGCATAGGCAGCTTCATCATCCTGAAGGTCATCGACATGACGATCGGCCTGCGCGTAACCGAGGAGCAGGAGCGCGAGGGCCTCGACCTCGCGCTGCACGGCGAGCGCATCGAATGACCGTGGACCGAGTTTATGCGCGGGCGGACCCTCTCCTCCGCCCGCGCTTAAAAGCGGGGATTCGACTCCTCCCCGGGTAATTGCAGTCTTCTCCTCCGTGGCTTTGCGGGGCGTGCCCAGAACACGCCCCGTTTTTTTGATACGCGCGGCGCTTCGTTCATCGAGTAGCGGACCGCTTCTTCTTGCGCGCGCGCGGATGCGCCGCGTCGTAGACCTTGGACAGCGCCTGAAAGTCGAGGTGCGTGTACACCTGCGTGCTGGCGATCGATGCATGCCCCAGCATCTCCTGCACGGCGCGCAGGTCGCCCGACGATTGCAGCACATGCGACGCAAACGAATGGCGCAGCATGTGCGGATGGACGTGGCGATTGATCCCTCGCTGAATCGCCAGCGTCGCCAGCCGCCGCTGGATCTGGCGAGGCGCGATGCGCCGTCCGCGCACGCCGACGAAGAGCGCGCGCTCATCGACGACCGGCATCGCGGCGCGCTCGGCAAGCCACGTCACCAGCGCCGCCTGCGCGGCCGCGCCCACGGGCACGATCCGCTCCTTGGCCCCCTTGCCCCAGACGCGCACTTCGCCGGTCGCCAAGTCGACACGGTCTACGTCGAGTCCGGCCAGTTCGGACAGCCGCAATCCGGACGAATACGCGAGCTCGAAGAGCGCGTGGTCGCGTTTGCCCATTGCGTCCACGCCGGCGCCTTCGACCAGGCGCACCGCTTCGTCGGGCGTCAATGCCGACGGCAGCTTCCTGCCGGACTTGGGCGCCTTCAGTCCCGCGCTCGGGTCGTCGCTGCGCACGCCGCCATGGTCCGCGACGAAGCGATGGAACGCGCGCCACGCGGACAGCATCCGCGCGAGGCTGCGGCCCGACAGTCCGCGCCCGTGCAGTGTCGCGAGGAAGCGCGCGAGCTGCGCGCGCGTCAACTGCGGCAGCGGCGTCTCGCCCGCCAGGTCCGCCAATTGCGCGAGGTCGCGCACATACGCGTCGCGCGTATTGGGCGATCGTGTGGCGAGGTGCGTGGCGAAGGCATGCTGCAGCGCGGCGTTGCCGCTTGCGGCGGCGTTCGGGTGAGGCGCGGCGGCGGGTCGCTTCGGCACGAGAGTGGCGACCTAGCGGGCGAGGCTAGGAGGGCGGCAGGAAGCGCGCGGTGGCGACACTCGCCAGTTCCGCAAGGCGCGTCTGGTACAGCGTGCCCATGCCGGCGTGGAAGCGCTGCGCGTCGGGACTTCCCAGCGCGAGCAGGCCGAACGTGTGCGCGGTCCGCAGCGGCATGAATGCGAACGACTGCAGACTGTCGCCGTCCTCGAACCATTCTCGCGTCTCGAAGCTCGCGACGGGCCCGCAATAGGGCTGGCCCAGCTGGTTCGCGTATTCGCGGATCTCGGAGGACGTCGCCGCGAGTTCCGGCAGGTACGACTGCTCGGGCACCTTGCCCCACAGCCTTGCCGCGACCTGCGGCACGCCGAAGTCCTCCTTGAGGCTGTGGTAGAGCACGGCGAGCGAGGTTTCGAGGTCCGGCGCCGCAAAGAGCGCCAGCGTCGAGCGGTGCAGCTTCTCGCCGATCTGGTCGTTCTCGGTGCCGTAGGCGACGAGCTCGCGGAACTTGGCCTCGAGCTCGTTGTTCTTCTCGCGCAGCGTCAGGATCTGGCGCTCGGCGATCGGGATGGCGTGCCCGCCGTGCGGGTGCGGCACGAAGATCTCCGCGATGACGTCGGCGTAATCCTCGAAGAACTTCGGATTCCTTTTCAGGTACTCCGCGACGTCATTTGCGTTCACGTTCGCGCTTGTGTCCTCGCCGGGCTTGCCGCTTCCGTTCATTCACCGCTTTCCGTGCTGTCGCTTTTTCGCTCGTGGCCACGTTCGTTCACGCGTTCCACTCCCCTTCGAACACCTTCGCCGCCGGGCCGGTCATCTGCACCGGCTGGCCGTCCCCGGCCCATGCGATCGTCAATTCGCCGCCACGGACCTGTACGCGCACCGGCGAATCCAGCAAGCCCAGCCTTATGCCTGCGACCACCGCGGCGCACGCGCCGGTTCCGCACGCGAGCGTTTCGCCGACGCCGCGTTCCCACACGCGCAGGCGAATGGTAGCGCGATCGAGGACCTGCATGTAGCCCGCGTTGACCCGCTGCGGAAAACGCGGGTGGAGCTCGATTCGCGGTCCCTGCGCCGTCACCGGCGCCGCGTCGACGTCCGCCACCACCTGCACCGCATGGGGGTTCCCCATCGACAGCGCCGAAATCCTGACCGGCGTCCCGTCGACATCGAGCACGTCGTCGATGCCGCCCGCCTCCGGCGAACGGCACGTCTTCGGGAGCGAAGCGCGGCACACCCATGTCCACGGTGACCTGCCCGTTGGCCTCGAGGCGCGGCACGATGAGCCCGCCGGCCGTCTCCACGCGCAACTCGCGCTTGGACGTGAGTCCCTGTTCGCGGACGAACAGGACAAAGCAGCGCGCGCCATTGCCGCATTGCTCGACCTCGCCGCCGTCCGCGTTGAAGATCCGGTAGCGGAAGTCCGCGTCGCCGGTTGCCTTTCCGACCAGCAGCACCTGGTCGCACCCCACGCCGAAGCGCCGGTCGGCCAGCAGCCGAATCTGCGCCGGCGAAAGCGCGACGCGCTGGCGAATGCCGTCCAGCACGACGAAGTCGTTGCCCAGGCCCTGCATCTTGGTGAACTTGAGCACGGTCATCGCGCGGGCGCAGTCATCCGGAATTCGCCGCTGCGCGAGAAGGGAATCTGCCATCCGCCCTCGAGCGTGGCGGAGCCCGAGACCGCATACCGGACACGAATCGGCTGGCCCGATGCCTTTTGCTCCTGCGCCCGCTGCGCCAAGCCCGCCGCAAGCCCCAGCACGGCGGCGAGCCCCGCGCGCGCTTGCAGACTTGCGGCCGCTTCGCCATTGGCCGGCAGGCGCAGGGGCGAGCGAAGGGTTGCCGCACCGACCGGAATTTCCTCGACGGTCAGGTTGGCGTCGATCGCGTCGACGGCGATCTCGCGGGCGTTGGGATTGGCCAGGTTGAGCGCCACGACGAACGTGGCCTCGGCGCCCGTGATTCGCTCGAGCCGAACGGAGTCGACCGCGACGAGCGGCGCCGCCAGCCGCGGCGCGTCGGCGCAGGCGCCAGCACGGCGACGGCGACCAGCAGTGCGATGCGCGCGCGAAAGTCCACGGCGGGTCAGACGTTGAAGCGGAAATGCATGACGTCGCCGTCGCTGACGACGTAGTCCTTGCCTTCGAGGCGCATCCTGCCCGCCTCCTTGGCGCCCTGCTCACCCTTGCACGCGATGAAGTCGTCGTAGGCGATGACTTCCGCGCGGATGAACCCTTTTTCGAAATCGGTATGGATGACGCCGGCCGCCTGCGGCGCCGTGGTGCCCACCTCGATGGTCCACGCGCGAACCTCCTTCGGGCCTGCCGTGAAGTACGTCTGCAGCCCGAGGAGCTTGTAGCCGGCGTGGATGACGCGGTCGAGGCCCGGCTCGCTCAACCCGAGGTCGGCGAGGAACGCCTGCCGGTCGTCGCCGTCCAGGTCCGCGATCTCGGCCTCCATCGCCGCGCACACGGCCACGACCGGCGCACCTTCCGTCTTCGCGTACGCCTCGACCTTCGCGAGCAGCGGATTGTCGTGGAAGCCGCCCTCCGCCACGTTGGCCACGTACATGGTCGGCTTCATCGTCAGCAGGAAGAATTGGCGCAGCACGTCCTGCTCGTCGGCGCTCAACTTCGCCGTCCGCGCCGGCAGGCCCTCGTTCAGCACCGCGAGCACCTTGGCGAGCACCGGCACGATGCGCATCGATTCCTTGTCGCTGCCCCGCGCCATTTTCTCGTGTTTGTGCAGGTGCTTCTCGACCGCCGCCATGTCCGCGAGCGCGAGTTCGGTGTTGATCGTTTCGATGTCGGACACCGGGTCGATCTTGCCGGCGACGTGGACGACGTTGTCGTCGACGAAGCAGCGCACGACGTGCGCGATGGCGTCGGTCTCGCGAATGTTGGCCAGGAACTGGTTGCCCAGGCCTTCGCCTTTCGACGCGCCGGCGACGAGGCCCGCGATGTCGACGAATTCCACGACGGCGGGAACGACGCGCTCCGGCTTGGCGATCGAGGCCAGCGCTTCGATGCGCGGATCGGGCACCTCGACGATGCCGACGTTGGGCTCGATCGTGCAAAACGGATAGTTCTCGGCGGCGATGCCGGCCTTGGTCAGCGCGTTGAACAGCGTCGACTTGCCGACGTTCGGCAGCCCCACAATGCCACACTTCAAACTCATGCCGTCACCCCAAAGTCGGGCCGGCTACGCTGGCCCAGGTCCACTAGAAGTTTTAATTTTCGTATGCAGCGCCATCATCGCGCCTTCCATGTCGCCGCTGGCTATCGCCGGCCACGCCGCGAGCGCGCGGGCCAGTGCATCGGCGATTGCGGTCCGCTCCTCGGCGCGCGGCGGCTTCAGCACGTAATCGACGACGTCCTGTTGCGTGAGTTCCGAGTCGCGCGGATGGCCGATGCCTAAGCGCAGCCGCCAGAAGTCCGGCGACCCCAACTGCGCCTGGATGTCGCGCAATCCGTTGTGTCCGGCGTGCCCGCCGCCGAACTTCATCTTGGCCTTGCCGGGCAAGAGGTCGAGTTCGTCGTGGACGACCAGGATCTCCTCGGGAGCGATGCCGAAGAAGCGCGCGGCTCCGGCGACGGCGCGGCCGGAGAGATTCATGAACGTCATCGGCTTCACCAGCCGCAGCGTGCCCGCCTTCGCGACCTCGCCGCCGAATTTCGACTCGTGCGCGAACGACGCGCCGAGCTTCGCGGCCAGTTCGTCGGCGAACCAGAACCCCGCGTTGTGGCGCGTCCCGGCGTATTCGCGTCCCGGATTGCCGAGGCCCGCGACCAGGCGGATGGGCGTGTTCAACGTGCGCTCGATTTACGTTCCGTAGGAGGCTGAAAAAAGAAGGCCCGCGTCGTTCGCGCGGGCCAATCTCTCGGATCCAGCTTTTCCGTGGCGCGCTTATTTTCCCTTACTTCTTCTTGTCGTCCTTCTTGCTGTCCTTCTTGTCGTCCTTCTTTTCGCCGCCCTTGTCGGCGGCCTTGTCGCCCGCGGCGGCAGCTTCGCCTTCCGGCGTCGCGGCTGCGGCGGCAGCGGCAGCGGCGGCCTCTTCCGTGGCGGCAATTTCCTCCTCGGTCTCGACCTGTGCGCGCGGCACGATCGCGGCGGCAACCACCGGATCGATCTTGCCGCGGGAAACGACGGTCACGCCCGGCGGCAACTTGACCGAAGACACGTGGAGCGCATGGCCTACTTCCAGCGCCGACAGGTCCACCTCGATGAAGCCGGGCAGATCCTTGGGCAGGCACGTGATGTCGAGGTCCGCCGTCACGTGGCTGATGATCGCCGCGGAAATCTTGACCGCAGGCGATTCCTCGCCGTTGATGAAGTGCAGCGGCACCTTCATGTGGATCTTCTTGTTCTCGTCGACGCGCTGGAAGTCCACGTGCAGGATCTCGTTCCTGAACGGGTGCATCTGCACGTCGCGCAACAGCACCTTCGTCGCGGCGCCGTCGAGTTTCATCGTCAGGATCGACGAATGGAACGCCTCGCCGCGCAGCGCGTGGAACAGCGCGTTGTGGTCGAGTTCGATCGGCGTGGGCGCGGCCGTGCCGCCGTAAACGATGCCGGGGGCCTTGCCCGCGCGGCGCATGCGACGCGACGCGCCGCGGCCTTCGGTGGTCCGCGGGAACGCGGTGAATTCGATGTTCATGGTGCGACTCCGGTTGTCTGCGGCCTTCCGTTGTCCCTTCCTCGGGTGGAAAGGGCGTCGGGTCGTCCGCCTCGATTCGAGTGGTTGGCGACAACCGCTGCCGAAGGTGCCCTAAGTTCTCGTCGGGGCGTCGGAGCGGGAAAGCCTTGAATTATAACCCGATTCGGGCGCAATTGCCAACGGGCGTGGCATGGCGGCGCGTTGCCGCCGACAGCGAGCGAACAAAGCGCCGCCACGCGGATGGCACGTGACTTGAGGTCAATCCGTGAACAGCGAGCTCACCGACTCCTCGTTGGATATGCGGGTCATCGTTTCGGCCAGCAGTTGCGCGCAGGAGAGTTGGCGGATGCGCGGACTGGCTTCGGCCTCCGGCGTCAGCGGGATCGTGTCGGTCACGACCACCTCATCTAAGTCCGATGCCGCGATGCGCTCCACCGCGCCGCCCGACAGCACCGGGTGCGTGCAATAGGCGACGACCTTCTTCGCGCCCTGTTCCTTGAGTGCGGAGGCCGCCTTGCACAGCGTGTTCGCGGTGTCGGCCAGGTCGTCCATGATGACGCAGGTGCGGCCCTCGACGTCGCCGATGATGTTCATCACTTCGGCGACGTTGGCCTTGGGGCGCCGCTTGTCGATGATCGCCAAGTCCGAGTCGAGACGCTTGGCGATCGCGCGGGCGCGCACGACGCCGCCGACGTCCGGCGACACGACGATCAAGTCCTCGTAGTTGCGCTTCCACAGGTCGCCCAGCAAGATCGGCGTGGCGTAGATGTTGTCGACGGGGATGTTGAAGAAGCCCTGGATCTGGTCGGCGTGCAGGTCCATCACCATCACGCGATTGACGCCGACGGTCGTCAGCATGTCGGCGACGACCTTGGCCGTGATCGCGACGCGTGCCGAGCGCGGCCGCCGGTCCTGCCGCGCATAGCCGAAATACGGGATCGCCGCCGTGATCCTCGCGGCCGACGCGCGCTTCAGCGCATCGACCATCACCATGATTTCCATCAGGTTGTCGTTGGTCGGCGCGCACGTCGACTGCAGGATGAACACGTCGCGACCGCGCACGTTTTCCATGAGCTCGACCATGACCTCGCCGTCGGAGAAGCGCCCGACGGTGCAGCGCCCGAGGCTGACGTTCAGGTGCTTGCAGACAGCGGCGGCGAGCTTGGGATTCGCGTTGCCGGTGAAGATGCGCATGCGTTCAAAGGCCATGGCCGCGATTGTCCCCTAATTTGCGCGCTTTCCGGGCACGCCAAAACGAAACAGGCAACGTCCTCGTGCCAGGAAGCTGCCTGTCGTGTGAATGGCTGGGGAGGTAGGGATCGAACCTACGAATGCCGGAATCAAAATCCGGTGCCTTACCACTTGGCGACTCCCCAGCGGAAACCAAAGCATTGTTCGGAACCGCGCGAGCCCGAAGGTTCGAAGGCCCGGGAACGCACTTTCCCGCTCACGCAAATGCCGCCAGCGGGTGCCGCGCGAGCGTTCGCGCAACGCATCCGCGGGTCGTCTGCGGCAGCAATGCCAGCGCGTCGTGTGCCTGGCGCTCGGCGGCGAAGGCGGCGAACACGCACGCGCCCGATCCGGTCATGCGCGCCTGCGGTGACGCCCGCAGCAATGCCTGTATCGTCGCGGCCACCGCAGGGAATCGGGACGCCGTCACCGCTTCGAGATCGTTCCGCCCATAACCCTCGGAAAAGACGTCCATTTTCGCCGACGGCGTCGCGCGTGTCAATTCGCCCGCGGCGAAGATTTCAGCTGTCGGCACGCTCACCGGAGGGAATGCGAGCGCGACGAAACACGCCGGCAGAGAGACCGGCGACAGCACGTCGCCGATACCGCGCGCGAGCGCGTTTTCACCGCCGACGAAGAAGGGAACGTCGGCCCCCAGGCTCGCTGCAATGCGCAGCAATTCGGATCGCGGCAATCCGAGATCCCATAGCCGATTCAGCGCGAGCAGCACGCTCGCTGCGTCGGAGCTCCCGCCGCCCAACCCGCTCCCGAGCGGCACGCGCTTGTCGAGAACGATGTCGACGCCATGGCGCGAGCCGGTCGCCGCCTGCAGCGCGCGCGCCGCGCGCACGGCGAGATCGCTCTCCTCGGGCACGCCCGCCACCTCCCCTTGCCGGCGTATCGCGCCGTCGTCGCGTCGCGTGAGCGAAATCGTGTCGGCGAGATCGATCAGTGCGAACAGCGACTCCAGTGTGTGGTATCCGTCCGCGCGGCGCCCGGTGACGTGCAGGAACAGGTTGACCTTCGCCGGCGCGGGGACGATCAGCGTCTTCGTCATCCGGCGAATTGTGCCGGAAGTGACCGCCCCGCGTTCTACGGCGCCGCGTCCCAGCGGTCGACGACGACGCGAACCTCGACCGGCTGGACGTCGGGGTACTTGAGGATGAGCCGCGACGGACGCGCCGCCGGCGCATCGTCCGGATACGCATAGGCGACTTCCCATGCCTGCTGCCGCAGCACCAGCACTCGTCCTTGCGCGTCGCGTTCCACGTAAGCGCCGGTGCCCGCGCGCGCCGCGCCGCGGACCCAGAAGGCAAGGTCGTCCATCGGCACCGGCGCGCCCAGCAGCGCGATGGTGAGCGTGCGCCAGTCGCTATACGACTCGGTCGCGCCGCCCGGCCGCACGACGGTCACGGCATCGCCCGAAGCGTCGATGCGCGCGTAAACCTGGCCTAACGGCGACGCCAAGTCGATGCGGTCGCGTTTGGCGTCGTGCTCCCACGCGAAGTTCGCCGCGGCGCCTCCCGCGCCGCGCTTGGCCGACAGGCGCCCAACGATGTTGAAAGGCTGATCGGCGGTGACGGGGGAGGCGTCACCGCGTACCGGCGGTGCCGTACAGCCTGCAAGAAGGAGCGATGCGCAGACCAGCGCCACGCCGACAACGCGGAGCGGAAATTTCTCAGGCGTTGCGCATGCCGCCGCGGCGGGCGGTGCATTCACTTCGAATAGCGGCGCACCGTATCGAGCAACACGGCGTTGTCCGGTGTGGTCTGGAGCTGCGACTGCCAGACCTGTCTTGCGCGCTCGGGATCGCCCTTCTTCCACAGCACTTCGCCCAGGTGCGCGGCGATCTCGGCATCGGGACGCTGCGTCAGCGCGCGGCGAAGGTACGATTCCGCGTCGTCCAGCTTGCCCAGGCGGTAGAACGCCCAGCCCATGCTGTCGAGGATGAACGGGTCCTCCGGCGAGAGCTTGTAGGCCTTTTCGATGAGGGCAAAGCCTTCGTCCGTGCGCGACGTGCGGTCGACGAGGGTGTAGCCCAGCGCGTTGAGCGCCTGCGGGTCGTCCGGCTTCAATTCGACGACCCGGCGCAGTTGCGCTTCGGCGACGTCGATCTTGTCCAGCTTTTCCGCGACCATCGCCGAGTCGTACAGCAGGTCCGGCGTATCCGGATGCTCGATCAGCGCCTGCGCCAGCACCGCGTACGCGCCGGAGTTGTCGTTGGCGTCGCGCAACAGCGCGGCCTCCGCCTGCCGGACCTGCACGCGCTGGTCGATCGTCACCGCGGGCAGGTCCGCCAAGTACCGGCGCGCATCGGCAACCCGGTTCTGCTTCGCCATCATCGCCGCGACGCGGAGCTTGGCCAGCCATTGGCGTTCGCCATCGGGCACGGCAAGGTAGCGGTCGATGGCCTGCTGGTAGCGTCCGGTTTCCTCGGAAATCTGCGCCAGGTAGTACTCCACGACGCCGCCTTCGCCATAGGCGGCCTTCTGGAGGTCGAGCAACAGCGCCTCGGCGGTCGTCCAGTCCTTCATCTGCAGCGAAATGGCGGCGACGCCGAACTCGAAGTCGCGCGCGTTGCGATCGCTGTCCCACAGCGCCTGGAATACCGCGCGTGCTTCCGCGTAGCGCTTTTCCTCGACGTAGATCTGCGCCAGCGCACTGGCCGCCGACTTGGCGTCGGGATTGGCGGCGACGAACGACTTGAGGAAGGCAATCGCCGCATCGCCGGAGACGCGCGCAAGGATGTCGGCCTTCAGCAGCGCGGCGCGCTCCCAGCCGGGCTTCAATTCGAGCGCGCGATCGACCTCGACCAGCGCCGGATCGACCCCTTGGGCCGACGGTATCCGCGCATTGAAGGCGGCGAAGGCGACGGCGAAATGCGCTTCGGCGCTCGCCGGGTAGGGCTTGGCCAACGAGCGGATGATGTCGTACACCTGCTTGCGCTCGGGCTGCTGCGCAAAGAAGCGGTTGATCTGCAGGAACATCTCGCCCACACCCTGTCCGGAAACGGCCGCGTCGCTCAAGAGCTTCTCCAGGCGGCTCTTGATTTCGTCGTCGGCGATGTTGTCCGGAAGATCCTTGCTCGTCGTGCCGCTCATGATGGCCGCGAGGATCTGCTTCGGGCGTTCGGCGCCAGGCTCCAGCGCGGCCCACAGCGTCGCGGACTCGATCGCCATGCCGCGAAGGCGTCCGGCGAGAGCGACTTCGGTGGCGCGGCGCGCTATCCGCGGGTCCTTCGAGTCTCGCGCAGCCTCGTAATAGGCGCGCGCCGCCACCGGAATTTCGCCGCGTTGCAGGGCGACTTCCGCCAGCAGGATCTTGTAGAAGAGGTCCGCCGACAGTCCGTCATCGACGCCTGGCAAGACATTGTCGGCCGGCGGGACGACCGTCGCATTGGGCACCTGCGGGTCTACCGCTGGCGCGGATTGCTGGGCGGTGCCGTACGGCGACGCCAGCAGCATCGCCGTGGCCAGGGCCGTGGCAGCGAACGCCACACGCGATGGTCGCGGGAAACGGGAAAGCGGCAGGCGGAAAGGCGTCATACGGACTCGCGAAGGACTGTTCGAACGGGCAACCGGTCGATGTTAGGCTATATTCGGCGGCGCAACAAACCCTCCGAATTTTCCGCCACGACGCCGCTGAGATGCCCGAACTGCCCGAAGTCGAGACCACCCGCCGCAGCGTGGCGCCGTGTGTCGTCGGACAGCGCATCGCCAAGCTGATCGTGTACGACCGGCGCCTGAGGTGGCCAGTTCCCGGCGACCTCGCGAAAAGGCTCGAGGGCCGGACCGTCGACGCGATTTCGCGGCGAAGCAAGTACCTGCTCTTCCGGATCGGCGCAGGCTCGCTGCTCGTTCATCTCGGGATGACCGGCAGCCTGCGCGTGCACGCGAGCGCGCCGGTGCGGCGCCCGCACGACCACGTCGACATCGTCTTCGACAACGGCACCGTCCTTCGCTACCACGACCCGCGGCGCTTCGGCGCCATGCTGTGGGCGCCCGACCCGGCGTTGTCGCATCCGTTGCTGCGCGACTTCGGGCCGGAGCCGTTCGATGCCGCATTCGACGCCGACCATCTGTGGCGCGCGACGCGGTCGCGGACGGCGGCGATCAAGCTGGCGCTGATGGACAGCCACGTCGTCGTCGGGGTTGGGAACATCTACGCAAACGAGTCGCTCTTTCGCGCGCGCATCCGGCCGACTCTGCGCGCGAACAGGGTCTCGCGGCCCAAGCTCGCCCGGCTGGTCAACGAGGTGCGGGCCGTGCTGGCCGAGGCCATCGCCAAGGGCGGCAGCACGCTTCGCGATTATGTCGACGCCGAGGGCGAACCAGGCTACTTCCAACTCGACTACTTCGTATACGGCCGCGAGGGCCAGCCGTGCCGGGCCTGCGGAAATCCGATCCGGCACCGCCGGTTGGGCGCCCGGGCTTCGTTCTATTGTCCTGCCTGCCAGCGCTGACGGTGCCGGGCAAGGGGCGACGCGGATGGGCAACCCTTGGGGGCCCGCGCCGGTTCGCATCGATACCGTGCGTCGGACGATTGAGCCGTCGTCCCCAGCGGACGGCTTTGTCGAAGCCGATCAACCCTTTGCGAGTCGCCAATTCGGCATGAGTTGTGCTTGACAACGGCGTGCTAGAGTTCCTGGCCCTTCGAACCCGACCCCTTTCCTTGTCCTTACCGCCCGTTGACCATGGTTCCCTCCCGCGACTTAGCTGCCCGATTCGAGGCCTACAGCGACTGGCGCCGCCGACTGTCCGGACGCATTTCCGGCCTGCACGACTGGCTGCAGCAGCAGGACCTGGCTGACGCGCAGGTCGACGTCAAAGTCCAGCAGCTGCTCGAGCGGCTGCATCAGGACAAGCTCATCGTCGCGTTCGTCGCGGAGTTCTCGCGCGGAAAATCCGAGTTGATCAACGCGATCTTCTTCGCGGACTTCGGCCAGCGGCTCCTGCCCTCGGCGGCCGGCCGCACGACGATGTGCCCGACCGAGCTGCTCTACGACGCGGCGCGCCCTCCGTCGATCCGGCTGCTGCCGATCGAAACGCGCTTGAAGGACGCGACGGTTTCCGAATTCAAGAATTACGCCGACGAGTGGGTCACGTTCCCGCTGGACCTGGGCAATGCCGAGAAGATGGGCGAGGTGCTGGGCCGCGTGTCACAGGTCAAGCGCGTGCCGGTGGACCTCGCGCGCAAATACGGCCTCTTCGGTGCCGGCGAGGAGGACATGCTCGCCGCGCTCGAGGACGATGACCACAGCACCGTCGACATCCCGTGCTGGCGCCACGCAGTTATCAACTTCCCGCATCCTTTGTTGCAGCAGGGCCTCGTGATCCTGGACACGCCCGGCCTCAATGCGATCGGCACCGAACCCGAACTCACGCTGAACCTGCTGCCCAACGCGCATGCGGTGCTGTTCATCCTCGCGGCCGACGCGGGCGTCACCAAGACCGACCTCGAGGTGTGGAACCACCACCTGGCCGGCGACGATCCGGCGACCAAGGCGGGGCGCCTCGTCATCCTCAACAAGATCGACGGCTTGTGGGACGACTTGAAGTCCGAGGCCGAGATCAACGCGGAAATCGGCCGGCAGATGCGCAACACGGCGCAGATGCTGGGCATACCGGCATCGCAGGTGTTTGCCGCATCGGCGCAGAAGGCGCTGCTGGCCAAGGTCAACGGCGACGATGCGTTGCTTGCGCGCAGCCGACTGCCAGCGCTCGAGCATTCGCTGTCGCAGAAGCTCATTCCCGCCAAGCGCGACATCGTGGGCGCCGCGTCGCAGGCGGAACTGCGCGCGCTCGCGGCGGGTGTGCGCGCGATACTCGACGCGCGCGTGTCGGGAATCCTGGAGCAGCTCGCGGAATTGACCGCCCTGCGCGGCAAGAACCAGGATGTCGTCGGCCACATGATGGACCGCGTCCGCGAGGAGAAGGAACTCTTCGAGCGCGGACTCGCGCGCTACACCGCGTTGCGCAATGTCTTCACGCAGCAGACGAACGAACTCTTCGACCACATCGGGCTCGAGGCGCTGCGCGCGAACGCCGGCCGCACGCGGCGCAGCATCGAGGACAGCCCGTTCACGAAGGGCGTGCGCGGCGCGATGAGCGAATTCTTCGCGGGGATCCGCAACGACCTGGACGCCGCCGCGCGCCAGGCTGGTGAGATCCACGACATGATGCGCGCGATGTACACGCGCTTCGCCAAGGAGCACGGCCTCGAGCCGTTCAACCCTCCGCCGTTCTCGGTGCTCAAGTACCAGAAGGAAATCGAGCGCCTCGAGCGCGCGTACAACACGCACTTCAACACGCTGTGGAACATGGTCAGCAAGGCCAAGTTCGCGCTGATGAAGCGGTTCTTCGAGACGATCGCGTCGCGCACCAAGCACGTCTACGACATCGCCAACCGCGACGTCGAGGCGTGGCTCAAGGCAGTGATGTCGCCGTTGGAGACGCAGGTCCGCGAACACCACCTGCAGCTGCGCCGGCGCCTGGAGAGCATCAAGCGCATCCACCACGCCAGCGACGAACTCGAGGAGCGCATCGGCGAACTCGAGCAGCAGGAGGAGGCCGTCAAGGCGCAGATCAAGGGACTGATGCAGGAAATCGCCAGCGTGGACGCGATCGTCCTCCAGCCTGACGCGCTGCCGCTCGCCGCCAACGCCTGATTGCCGCACCAAAAGAATGAAACGGCCCGCGCGTGCGGGCCGTTTTGCATTTTGGGGCAGCGGTCGCGGTCAGCTCACGACCTTGATCGCCATCAGTCCTTCGTACTTCAAGCGCAGTTGCGCGGGCGTTTCCACGTGGTCCGGCGACACCGGGATGCAGTCGACCGGACATACCTCGCGGCACTGCGGCGTGTCGAAGTGGCCGACGCACTCCGTGCATTTGGCCGGGTCGATGACGTAGATCTCCGGACCCTGCGAGATGGCCGCGTTCGGGCACTCGGGCTCGCACACGTCGCAGTTGATGCATTCGTCGGTGATCATCAGCGCCATGGCGATGTCGTCAGTTAACCCTTTGCCAGGTTGATTTCCGCCACGCGCGCGCGGATGCGATCGGCGACGTTCTGCGGCACGAAGTGGGAAACGTCACCGCCGAACCGCGCGATTTCGCGAACGATGGTGGCGGAAATGAACGTGTACTGCTCCGACGGCGTCAGGAACAGCGTTTCGACATCCGGATGCAGGTGGCGGTTCATTCCGGCCATCTGGAACTCGTATTCGAAGTCCGACACGGCGCGCAAGCCGCGCAGGATGATCTTCGCCCCTTGCTGGCGGACGAAGTCCATGAGGAGCGCCGAAAAGCCGGTGACCTCGACGTTGGGCAGCGAGGCCAGCGTCTCGCGCGCCATGGCCACCCGCTCGGCCGCCGAGAACATCGGCCGCTTGGATTCGCTGTCCGCCACGCCGACGACGACGCGGTCGAACACGTGCGCCGCGCGCCGCACCAGGTCCTCGTGGCCACAGGTAAACGGGTCGAAAGTGCCGGGGTAGACGGCCTTGATCATGGTGCGCGAGAGTCCCCTTCCGTCGCCGCGCCATCGGCCCGGGTGAACAGATGATAATGCACGGCGCCGGCCTTGGCGTGGCGCCACAACGCGAGGCCGCCTTGCGCCTCCAGCGCGCGGCCGGCCTCGGCATAGACATATCCGGCGCCCGCCAGCCGCGTGGCGCACGCCGGCAAAAGCCAAGCCCATTCATCGGTCGCGAACGGCGGATCGAGGAAGATCACGTCGTAGCGCTCGGTGTCGCGCGCCAGGTGCCGGCGAGCGTCGGCCGCGAAGGTCCGCAGACCCTCGGCGCCGATCGTCTTCGCCGTTTCCTCGAGCGAGCGCAGAAGGTCCGCATTGCGATCCACCGCCACGGCGAGTTCGGCGCCGCGCGACAGCGCCTCCAGCGCGAGCGCGCCGCTTCCGGCATAGAGATCGAGTGCCTTCCAGCCGGTCAGGTCCTGGCCCAGCCAGTTGAACAGCGTTTCGCGGACGCGGTCTGGTGTGGGCCGCAGGCCTGCCGCCGCCGGAAAGCGGATGATGCGGCCGCGAAACCGGCCGCCGATGATGCGCACGCGATTGGCCGTGGCCGCGGACATGGACGAGAGGAAAATAGGGAACCGGTAGAATTCTAGCCGCGGCGGGTTCCGCGCCCGCGTTCTGTTCTCCTCCCGACCGCTCCCGATGTTCGACCTCTTCAAGAAGACACCCGACGATACCGCCGCGCCGGACAAGCGATCGTGGACCGAACGCCTGAAGGCGGGACTGGGCCTGTCGCGAGAAAAGTTCGCGGACGCATTGGTTGACGTATTCGCCCGCCGTGAATTGGACGAAACGGCGGAAAAGGAGTTCGAGGCCGCGCTCCTGTCCGCCGATGTTGGCGTCGACGCGACCGCGCATCTGCTGGACGGCCTCAAGGTTCGCTGGAAGCGGGCGGGGGCGGCTGCCGACGCGCGCGCGACGCTGGCAGACGCCATGGTCGACCTGCTCCAACCGCTCGAGGGGCCGCTGGTCATCGGGACGCAGCGACCCTTCGTCATCATGCTTGCCGGTGTCAATGGCGCGGGCAAGACGACGTCGATCGGCAAGCTCGCGAAGTGGCTGCAGGCACAGAACTTGTCCGTCTTGCTCGCCGCGGGCGACACCTTCCGCGCGGCGGCGCGCGAGCAGTTGAGCGTGTGGGGCGAGCGCAACGGCGTGGCCGTGATCCAGCAATCGGGAGGCGATCCCGCGGCCGTCATGTTCGACGCGGTCGCGGCGGCGCGCGCGCGAGGGATCGACGTCGTGCTCGCCGACACCGCGGGGCGCCTGCCGACGCAGGCCCACCTGATGGACGAGCTGCGCAAGGTGAAGCGGGTGCTCGGGAAGGCGCAGGAAGGTGCGCCGCATGAGGTGCTGCTCGTTCTCGACGCCAACACCGGCCAGAATGCGCTCGCGCAGGTCAGGTCGTTCGACGGCGCGATCGGCCTCACAGGCCTCATCGTCACCAAGCTGGACGGGAGCGCCAAAGGCGGAGTGGTGGCCGCCATCGCCAAGCAGCATCCGGTTCCGCTGCGCTTCATCGGGGTGGGCGAAGGGGTCGACGACTTGCGCCCCTTCGTCGCCCGCGAATTCGTTGACGCGCTGCTGCCGCCTTCCGGCTAACGGGCACTCATCCGGCAGGGCCGGCGTTCGGGCCTGCCGGACCGCCGTCCATCGCAACGCGCCGTTGCGGCTGACGCTGGGCCTTAACATCCTGATTGTTGAGGGTTTGCGGCAGCCCAGCCGGCGGCGGCGGACCAGCAAACCCCGGGGAAACCCCCTCTCGCAACAGGCTTATCCGACTAAATTCGTCGGGAACTTAGGCGGGCTTTAGCACTCAAATCGACCGAGTGCTAAAATAACCTTGGCGCCGGGTGGGACGGCTTAGCGAATGTCCTATAGGCGCCTTTTACTGGAGACTTGGCATGACGAGTACGACGCTGGCGTTCCCGACCCCTGCTTCGCTGGGGAGCCTCGACCAGTATATTCAGGCGGTGAATCGGTTCCCGCTGCTCACGCAGGAGCAGGAGACCGAACTCGGCCGTCGGCTGCAGGCGCACGACGACATCGACGCCGCCCGCTCGCTCGTGCTGTCCCACCTCCGTCTGGTCGTGGCCGTGTCGCGCAACTACGTCGGCTATGGCCTGCCGCAGGCCGACCTGATCCAGGAAGGCAACGTCGGCCTCATGAAGGCCGTGCGGCGCTTCGACCCGGAGCGCGGCGTGCGCCTCGTCTCGTTCGCGCTGCACTGGATACGCGCCGAGATGCACGAGTACATCCTGCGCAACTGGCGGCTCGTGAAGGTCGCCACGACCAAGGCGCAGCGCAAGCTGTTCTTCAACCTGCGCAGCATGAAGGCCAGTTCGGCCGCGCTGTCGGTTGCTGAAGCCAAGGCGATAGCCAGGGACCTGGGCGTCAAGCCGGAAGACGTCGTCGAGATGGAAACGCGCCTTTCGGGGCACGACATATCGATCGACCCGACGCCTTGCGACGACGAAAACAGCGTGTCGCCGATCGCCTACCTCACCGACAGCGACGACGAGCCGGCGCAAGATCCTCGAGCGCAAGCAGAATGCGCAGAACCGCACGCGCGGCCTCAACACGGCGCTCGCCAAGCTGGACGACCGCAGCCGCCGCATCATCGAGGCGCGCTGGCTGCGCGAGGACGATTCGACATCGACGTTGCAGCAGCTGGCCGACGAGTACGGCGTGTCCGCCGAGCGGATCCGCCAGATCGAAAGCAAGGCGATGAAGACGATCCGCGTGCAGATGACGCAGCCGCCGATGAAGCGGCCGCAGGTCGTGCACGCGCCGTAAGCGCGAAACCGCTCAGTCACGACAACGCCGGCCTCGCGCCGGCGTTTTTTGCGCTTGAGCGCATCGTGGAGTGGAGAGGATTGGCGATCGCCGCCTAGAGTTCGACCTGCGTTCCCAGCTCGACGACACGGTTGGACGGCACCCGGAAGAACTCGGAGGCCTTGGTCGCGTTCTTCGACATCGACACGAAGAGCCGCTCGCGCCACAGCGCCATGCCGGGTGCCACGGTGGCGATCAGCGTCTCGCGCGACACGAAGAACGACGTTTCCATCATCTCGAACACGAAGCCGCGGCGCCCGCACTCGTCCAAGAGTTCCGGCACGTCCGGGTCTTCCTTGAAGCCGTAGTGGGCGACGATCTGGAAGAAATCGCAGCCCAGCGAACGTATCTCGATCCGGTCTTCCACGGGGATCGCGGGAATGTCGCCGGTGACGATCGTCAGGAACACGACGCGCTCGTGCAGCACCTTGTTGTGCTTCAGGTTATGCAAGAGCGCGTGCGGCACCGTATTGAGCGTCGACGTCAGGAACACGGCGGTGCCGTCGACCCGAATGGGAGGCGACGTCTCGACGCTCTGGATGAAGAGGTCGAGTGGCATCGCGTCATCGGCCAGCCTTCGCATCAGCACGGCGCGGCCCCTCTTCCACGTCGTCAACAGCGTGAACACGGCGATGCCGCTCAAGATCGGGAACCAGCCGCCATCGGGAATCTTGAGCGAGTTCGATGCCAGGAAGGAAACGTCGATCACGATGAACGGGACGGCGATGAGCAGCGCGACGACGATCGGCCAGTTCCACAGCCGGCGCATCACGACGAAGAGCGAAATCGAGTCGATCAGCATCGCGAGCGTCACCGCGATCCCGTACGCGCCGGCCAGGTTGCTCGAGCTCCTGAAGCCGATGACCAGCAGGATCACCGCGGTCAGCAGCGCCCAGTTGATGAACGGAACGTAGATCTGGCCGATCTGTCGCTCCGACGTGTGCTGGATCGTGAGGCGGGGGCAGTAGCCCATCTGGATCGCCTGCCGCGTCAGCGAAAACGCGCCGGAAATCACGGCCTGCGACGCAATTATCGTGGCGCAGGTCGCGAGCACGACCAGCGGGAGCAGCGCCCACGCCGGCGCCAGCAGGTAGAAGGGGTTCTTCACCGTCGCGGAATCGGAGAGGAGAAGCGCGCCCTGGCCGAAATAGTTGAGCACCAGCGCGGGCATGACGAACAGGATCCACGCACGGCGTATCGGCGACTTGCCGAAGTGCCCCATGTCCGCATAGAGCGCCTCGGTGCCGGTCACGGCCAGCACGATCGCGCCGAGCGCCAGGAACGAGAGCTTCGGGCTCTCCGCGAAGAAGTCGAGCGCGTATCTCGGATGCAACGCAGCCAGCACGCCGGGCTCGCGCACGACGCCCGTCAGGCCGAGCACCGCGAGGACGACGAACCACACGCACATCACCGGACCGAACATCGCACCGACGCGCCCCGTGCCATGGCGCTGGATCGCGAACAGCGCGACGAGAATCGCAAGTGTCGTGGGGATGACGAAATCGCGCAGCGCGGGCGCCATCACCTCGAGCCCTTCGACGGCCGACAGGACGGAGATCGCCGGCGTGATCATCCCGTCGCCGTAGAACATCGCCGCGCCGAAGATGCCGAAGCCGACCAGCCACCACCGCCGCCGCGGCTGTCCCTCCAAGCCTCGCGACACGAGCGCGGTCAGCGCCAGCACGCCGCCCTCGCCGCGATTGTCGGCGCGCAACACCAGCGTCACGTACTTGAACGTCACGACGATGACGAGCGACCAGAAGATCACCGACAGCACGCCCAGGACGTTGGCGCTCGTAAGCGGGAGCGCGTGCGGCCCGTGGAACGCCTCGCGCACCGTGTACAAGGGGCTCGTGCCGATGTCGCCGTAAACGACGCCGATGGCGCCGACGATGAGCGCCCCCATCCGTTGTCGATCGGGCGAAGTCGAGCTCACGTTGTCAGCGGCGGCGGGACGAGGATGGAGCGATGAATTACGCGGCTACGCCGGATTTTCGTCGGTGCGGCGCGAAAAGCGGATGTTCAATTGCTTGAGCTTTCGATAGAGGTGCGTGCGCTCAAGGCCCGCCTTTTCCGCGACCTTGCTCATGTTGCTCTGCTCCTTGCCCAGCAGCTGCTCGAAATAGATGCGCTCGAAGGCCTCGCGCGCTTCGCGCAGCGGCAGCTCGAAGAAGCGCGCGGTGATCTCGGGCGCGAGCGATGGGTTGGGCGCGGCCGCCTCGCCCAGCAGGCGCTTCACCAGGTCGGCGGTCACCTCGCCGCGCAGCAGTACCAGGTTCTGGACGACGCCGGCCAGGTGGTCCAAGTTGCCTGGCCAGTATGCGTTGGAGAGCGCCGTCAGCGCGGCCGGCGGCAACGCCGACAAGAGGGGCGGCGACGCGGCGCCCTTGTTGGCCTCGCGCCAGTAGCGTTCGATCAGCGGTGGTATGTCTTCGCGGCGCGTCCGCAGCGGAGGCAGCATCACCGCACCCGGCGACAGCTGCGCCAGCAGCGCGGCGTCGAACTTGCCCTCGGCGGCGAGGTTGCCGAGCGGCTCGTTGCTTGTGCACACGAGCGTGACATTGTGCTTCTCGAGCTTGGGCAGCAGGAATGCGAGGCCCTTCTGCTCGGCCTTCGAATACTGGCCGATCTCCGCGCAGTACAGCGCGCCGTCGTGCGCTTCCTCGATGAGTGCGAGCGGATTGGCGGTGAGGCGCTGGCCGTTGGCGAGCGCCACCCACGGCGCGTCGGGCGATTGCAGCGCGCGCGCGGCAATGTCATGGCCGGCGCCGGGCTCGCCGACGATCAGCACCGCTCGGCGTGCCGCGATCAGCTGGTCCAGCGCGCGCTCGGTTTCGCGCACGGCCGAGCCGCTGCCCAGCGCCGCCAGCGAGACATGGCGCGGCTCCTGCGACGCCGCCATCTTGAACGCGCGCGCAATGGTCGCCAGCAGCTTCGAGAGGCCGATCGGCTTTTCCAGGAAGTCGAAAGCGCCGATCTTCGTCGCGTCGACGGCGGTTTCGATCGTCCCGTGTCCGGACATCATCACGACCGGCATCGTCAGAAGGCCGTTTCCCGCCCACTCGCGCAGCAGCGTCACGCCGTCGGTGTCGGGCATCCAGATGTCGAGCAGGACGAGTGCCGGCTGCGCCCGCAGCCGGTATGCGCGTGCCTCGCTCGCGTTCTCCGCGGTGGCGACGCGATAGCCCTCGTCCTCGAGGATTTCCGACAGCAGTTCGCGTATGCCGACTTCGTCGTCGACGATCAGAATTTCCCGAAGCAGCGCCATAATCGAATCCGTCAGGCCACGGCGGCCGCGGGCTTCGCGGCCGGCAGGACCGGGAAATGAAGCGTCACGCGCGCGCCATGGGGCTGCACGTTGTCGAGTACTACCCGCCCGCCATGCTCATCGATGATCTTCTTCACGATCGCGAGCCCTAAGCCCGTTCCTTTCGCTTTGGTCGTCACGTACGGTTCGAACGCGTGCGCGAGCACATCCTGTGCAAATCCCGCGCCGCCGTCGGCGAACGTCAGCGTGGCCTCGCCATTGTTCACGGACAACGCGATCGCGAAAAGCGGTTCGGCCACGTCGGCCTGCGCATCGACCGCGTTCGAGAGGAGATTGTGGAACACCTGGCGCAGGCGGGTCGGTTCGCCCTGCACGATGACCGGCGCGTCGGTCAAGGATAACGCAACGTGAGGGCGCAGATTGTCGTACAGACCCAGCACGTCGAGCAAGAGGGCGTGCAGGTCGACCTGCTGCAGCTGTCCCGGCCGCGGCTGGCGTGCATAGATCGCGAAGTCGTCGACCATGTGCTTCATGGCGCCCACCTGTGAAACGATCGTCTGCGTGCCGCGCTTGAGCGTTTCCTGGTCGGGACCTTCGAGCTTGCCCGCGAGCTTGACCGCCAGGCGCTCGGCGGACAGCTGTATCGGCGTCAATGGGTTCTTGATCTCGTGCGCCAGGCGTCTCGCGACTTCCGCCCAGGCGGCGTCGCGCTGCGCTTGCACCAACTCGGACACATCGTCGAACACGACGACGTAACCGCCGGCGACGGGCGTCCCGGGAAGCCGCGTGCCGCGCATCAAGAGCGTTCGCGACAGGCTCGCAACACCCAACTCCGCTTCCTTCTGCCATTGCCCGTCGCGGCTGCCGCGAAAGCCTTCGCCGACCAATTCGGCGAACGACGCCATCGCCGGCAGCCGCTTGCCCCAGTCCGGCAGCGCCATGCCGATCAGCTCCGCGAGCGGCTGTTGCAGGATCACCGCCGCGCTCGGATTGACGGTGCGGAGGCGATGCCGCTCGTCGAAGGCCAGCACGCCCGACGACAGGTTGCCGAGAATGCTCTCTAGATACGCGCGCGTCGTCT
Organism: uncultured beta proteobacterium; assembly: GCA_963828045.1. Lineage (GTDB taxonomy): Bacteria > Pseudomonadota > Gammaproteobacteria > Burkholderiales > Casimicrobiaceae > VBCG01. The sequence continues at coordinate 1,611,083 of CAWHCM010000002.1, forward strand.
CGGTCGCGCGCCGGCTGTCCTCGGCCTTGCCTTGCGCTTCCGCCAGTTGCGCAGTCATCGTGTTGAACGATTCGGTAAGGACGCCCAGTTCGTCGCGGGAGACGACCGGCTGCCGCCGCGTGAAATCGCCCTGCGCGACGGCGCGCGTGCCTTCGGCGAGCAGGCCCAGCGGCGCCGCGAAGCGCTCGGACAGCACGACGGCGAGACCCAGCGCCGACGTCAGCGCGAGCAGCAGCGTCAACGCGAGGGTCAGCTGATACAGCTGCTTCAAACTCGTCCGCAACAGCGTCAATTCGCGAAAATCATGCACGCCTGCCTGCACGCGCTCGGCCTCCTGCGAGAGCGTGAGCGGCACGGGTTCCATCACCTGCAGCAGCTTCAACGGATTCACGGGATCGTCGGTGTTCACGGGAACGACCACGCGCAGCGCGAGTCCGCCTTCGCCGGTCTGCTCGATCTTCTTGTATGGCTGCTGCATGCGCGCGAGGCGCAGCGCTTCCGGTGGCGGCGGCTCGGGCGTCGCGCGCGAGCCCCCGGTGCCGGCGACCGCAAGCACGCCGCCGGTCGGCGTGAACAGCGTTGCCTCGTAGACGCTCGCCTGCTCGGCGGCGCGGTTCAGCGTCGTCGACAGGTTGCCCTGTGCGTCGGACAGCGCGACGGCAAGCTGGGTGGCCTTGTTCGCCGTGTCGTTGAGCAGGTACTTGAGCGAGCTGTCCGCCAGCGTGAGGCCGCTGTCGAGCGCGCGGTCGATGCGGACGTCGAACCAGCTCTCGATGCTGCGGCCGATGAATTGCGCCGAGACCGCGTAGACCAGCGCCCCGGGCAATCCGGCAACCAGCGCGAACAGCAGCACGAGGCGCACCGCCAGCCGCGAGCCGAAGATCCCGGCTTTGAGATTGCGCCGCAGTTGCCAGAGCTGCCAGCCCACGACCAGCATCAGAAGCCCGACCAGGACGCCGTTGGCGACGAGGAGCGCGTTGTAGCCCTGCGCGAACAGCGACGTGTTCGCCGTCGCCGTCGCGAGCAGGAACACCGCGATGGCGGCGAGCGACGCCGACACCAGAAGGAGCCAGCGCAGGCCGCGCTTTCCGGGCAGCGCGTTCAATGAACGACCCCCACGCCCACTGCGTTCGCCGCCCCCGCGGAGACGGAATTCGCGCCTTGGGTCGGCCCTGCGGCGCTCATAGGCACCCTCATGGCGTGAAGCTCCAGCGCTTCCAGTCGGACGCGAGCGTCCACTCCTTCGAGGCCAGCGCGTTCAGCTGGAACGGCTTCGGCAACTGGTTCACGTCGAGGCGCAGCCGGACGGCGGCTTCGTATTCGGCTCCCTTCGTGAGCGTATCGGCCGACGCGACCGGCCGCGATGTGATTCGCCCGATGAAGCGCTCGACCTCTTCCAGCGAATTGAACGTCTGCGTGAGGAGCCCGCTCGCGACGCGGTATTGCCGCGTCAGTGCGTTGTACGACACGCGATAGACGAGGGATGTCTGCGCGACCTTCTCGTCCAGCCAGTACCAGCGGCCCCGGGTGAGCTCGAAGTCGAGGACGAAATAGAGGGGGATGCCCTTCTCGAGCGCCTCCTCGAGCGTCGGATTCAGTGAAAACTCGAACTCGGCATTGAGCAGGACTTCGCCCTCGTCGATCCGCAGTTCGGCCTCCTTGACGGGAATCGTGTCGGCTTGCACGGCCGCCGTCCCCGCCACCCACAGCGCGCCCGATGCGACCAGCGGGACGAGTGCGAGCAGAGCCCGCCGGCGGGGGCTGCGCGGTGGACGATGCAGGGCGGGGATGGGGAAGCGAAACGGCATGCCGGAGACAATCGAGGTTCGGGTCCGGCGCGTGGCTCAAAGAACCGCCACGATCTTGACGCCGGGCCGTGGTGGCTGTGACAGCCAGACTTTGCCCGCGTCAGGCCTTGCGGAGCAGCGCGTAGAAGAATCCGTCATGATTGTGGCGCGCGCCCTTCCCCGAAGGCAAGAGTTGGCCGCCTTCGTGCGCCATTCCGGGTGCGAAATTGATGGTTTCGCGCAACGCTTCGGGCGTTTCGGCCAGGAATTCCCGTATGCGCAGCTCGTTTTCGGCCGCAAATACCGAACAGGTCGCATAAAGCACGAGGCCGCCGGGCGCCAGGAGCGGCCACAGCGCAACCAGGATTCGCCGCTGTTCCCGAGCCATATCCGCCACGTCGGACTTGCGGCGCAGCCATTTTGCGTCGGGGTGCCGGCGCACGATGCCCGACGCCGTGCACGGCACGTCGGCAAGGATCCGGTCGAAAGCGCGGCCATCCCACCACGCGGACGGCTCCCCGGCGTCGCCGGCCGCGAGGCGGACGTCGCGCCCATCATGGCGCAAGCGCCCGAGATTCTCGCGAACTCGCCGCAGCCGCGCTTCGTCGCGGTCGAGTGCTACGAGTTCGACATCGGCCAGTTCGAGGAGATGCGCGGTCTTTCCTCCGGGCGCGGCGCAGGCGTCGAGGACGCGCATGCCGTGGCGCGGCGCGAGCAGCGGCGCCGCCAGTTGCGCGCCCAGGTCCTGCACCGCAAACGCGCCGTCGGCAAAGCCGGGCAGCGCGGTCACCGGCCGCGGCGGGTCGACGATGATGCCTCCGGTTCCTGCCGGGCGCGCGCCGATTCCCTCCGCGGCGAATTGCGCGAGCAACGCGTCCCGCGTGGCCGCGCGCGCGTTGACGCGCAGCGTGAGCGGCGGGCGCTCGTTGCCGACGGCGAGCACTTGTTGCCAATGGTGCGGATGGTCGGCTTCGACGCGACCGATCCACCAGCGCGGATACGACCAGCGCGCGACCGGACTCTCGGCTACGACCTGCGCGTTCAGCGCGTCGCGCTCGCGCAAGTAGCGGCGCAACATCGCGTTGACGAGCGCCTTCGCCTGCGGACGGGCAATCAGCGCGGCCGCGTCGACGGCGCGGTCGACGACGGCAAATGGCGGCGCGTCGGTATGGTCGAGTTGATAAAGCGCGACGGCGATGAGCGCGGCGAGCGTCGCATCGGTGACGGGTTTGCTCGCCAGCGCGCGGGTCAGCGCATCGTAGCGGCCCCAGTGGCGAAGCGTTCCATACGCGAGTTCCTGCACAAGCGCATGGCCCCGCGTTGCCGCGCCGTCATCGACCGCAGCGAGCGCCGCGGGCAGCGCCATGCCCGTCAGTACGTGCCGTACGGCGCGCGCCGCCTGTTGCTGTTCGATCTGCATCAAGGACCGGAAATCAGGCCGCCGCGGCGAAGCGCGCGCCCGGCACCGCGCCGTGTCCGGCGGCAAACGCGGACGCCGACATCCGCTTGCCGCTCGCCGGCTGCAACTCCCGGAGTCGCAACGCCCCGGCGCCGCACGCAACGTCGATGCCTTCCCTGTCGACGGCGAGAACGGTACCGGCGGCGGCACCGTGCGCGCGCTCAACGGGATCGGCGCGCCAGACCTTGACGCCGGCGCCGCCAAAGGCACTCGCCGCGCCGGGCGCGGGATCGAACGCGCGTATCTGGCAATCGATCTGCGCCGACGGTCGCGACCAGTCGATGATCGCGTCCGCGTGGCCCACTTTGCGTGCGTACGTCGCGCCGGCTGCCGGCTGCGGCTCTTGCGCGAGCTTGCCGTCGCGCGCCAGCCGGGTGAGGACGGCCACGATGGCCGCCGCGCCCGCCACGGCGAGCTTGTCGTGCAGCGTGCCCGCCGTTTCGCGCGGGGCGATACCCACGTCCACGATTTCCACGACAGCGCCCGTGTCGAGCCCTTCGTCCATCTGCATGATCGTGATGCCGGTCGCGGCGTCCCCCGCTTCGATGGCGCGCTGGATCGGTGCCGCGCCGCGCCACCGCGGAAGCCGCGACGCGTGGATGTTGAGGCACCCGTACCGCGGCCAATTGAGGACGGCCTGCGGCAGGATCAACCCATAGGCGGCCACAACGAGCACATCGAGCGGAATGTCCGGCAAGGGCGCCCGCGCAAGGTCGGTCTTGAGCGTGTCGGGCTGCAGAACACGAAGGCCCCGGGCCGCCGCCCACCGCTTGACCGGCGACGGGGTGGCCACGAGGCCCCGCCCTTTGGGCCGGTCGGGCTGCGTCAGCACCACGGGCACGTCGAACCCGGCCGCCACGATTGCCCCGAGCGCCTGGGCGGCGAAATCGGGGGTGCCGGCGAAGCCGACCCTCATCGCGCGATAAGCGGCGAAATCAACCCGCGAGCCGCTGCTTCTTGCGCTGCTTGGCTCTGAGGCGGGCGCGCTTGAGCGGCGAAAGGTAGTCGACGAACATCCGTCCCACGAGGTGGTCCATTTCGTGCTGCACGCAGACGGCAAGCATCTCCTCCGCCGTCCGTTCGAACGGTTCGCCGTGCTCGTTGCGGGCGCGCACTGTCACGCGGGCGGCGCGGACGACCTTGTCGTAATACCCTGGGACCGACAGGCAGCCCTCCTCACATTCGATTTCGCCGTCGGAGGCGATGATTTCCGGATTGACGAGGACGAGCAGGTCGTCCCGGGCGTCCGAGGTGTCGATGACGATGACGCGCTTATGGACGTCGACCTGGGTCGCCGCCAGGCCGACGCCCGGCGCGGCGTACATGGTTTCGGCCATGTCCCGGACGAGCCTCACGATGTCGGGATTGAACGCGGTGACCGGTGCCGCGACTTTTTTGAGACGCGGGTCGGGGTATTCCAGGATGGGAAGTAGCGCCATAGCTTGCCAAATGCAGGTGCCGGATGCAGAATCCGTCTTAAGTCCTTATTTTGCGGCGGTTTAGGACGTTGGTTTATGACCGCGTCAAGCGCCGCCAAAGGAAGAGCCGTTATGGTTCAACAGTTTATCACAGCGAGGCATCTGCTCGCGGCCGTCGCCGCGGCGGGCACGCTTGCGTTGGCCGCCGCCGCCGCCGGCCAGAATCCGCAGGATATCCAGATGGTCGACAAGGCGCCGTCGACCTACACCGTGCAAAAAGGCGACACCCTCTGGGGTATCGCCGGCCGGTTCCTCAAGGATCCCTGGCGCTGGCCTGATATATGGCGGCTCAACAAGGACCAAATCAAGAACCCGCACCTCATCTATCCGGGCGACGTCGTCAAGCTCGATTACGTTAACGGCCAACCACAGTTGTCGCTGATGCGCAACGGCGTCCGCATCGAGCCGTCCGTACGCGCCTCGGCGCTGGACGTCGACGTCATTCCGTCGATCCCGCCGGGCGACATCGAGCCGTACCTGTCGAAGTCGATCGTGACCGGCCCGGACGGGCTGGCCAACGCGGCCGAGATCGTCTCCGGACGCAACCCGCAACGGATGGTCCGGGGCTTAGGCGACATCATCTACGTCGCCGGCATAGATCCGAAGGCTGGCGACTATTGGTACATCTACCGTCCCGGCGGCCCGATCACTTCCTGGGACGGCAAGAACGTGCTGGGCTATGAAAGCAAGTTCGTCGGCACGGCGCGCATGGAAAAGGGAGGCGAGCTCGCCACGATGCGGATCGATTCCGCGAAGCAGGAGGTGCTGGTCGGCGACCGGCTGCTGCCCGCGCCGCGCGAGACGATCACCAATTACGTCCCGCGCGCGCCCGACAAGGCGATCGACGCCCGCATCCTCTACGTACCCGACACCAACACCGAGACCGGCCGCGGCTATGTCGTGACCATCGACAAGGGCAAGGCCGATGGTCTCGAGCCCGGCAACGTGCTGGCCGTCTACCGCTCCATCGAGCCCATCGTCGATCCGCGGCCGTCGAAGCAGCAATCGACGATTCTTCGCTTCCTGGAACCGACCACGCTCTTCACGCCGCAGGTGCTGGTGCAGCCGGCCGACGAGCGCACCGGCCTCATGTTCGTGTTCCGCACGTTCGATTACGTGTCGTTTGCGATCGTGCTCAATACGACCGATGCGGTTCGACCCGGGGATTTTGCCCGCACGCCCTAGCCCAGACGCCTCGTTTTCCGTTAGTCCGTTAGTTCAATACCGGCGGCTCGCGGGCCGCCGTCATCCTCTGTCCATGTCCGTCGCCGCCTCGACCCCGGAGGCCTGGGCGGCGCTGTCGCTCAAGGCCCTGCCCCACACCGCGCTGGTGGCGCTGCTGCGCGCCTTCGGCGGTCCGGAAGCCGTGCTCGCGGCGACGCGCACGCAGTTGCGCGCCATCGTCCCGGACGATATCGCCGCGCGCGTGCAGCAAGCCGTCGACCGGGACGCGCTGGCCGCGACGCGCGCATGGCTTGCGGATCCCGCCCACGAAATCATCGCGTGGGACGATGCCGACTATCCGCGGGCGCTGCTCGAACTCGGGTTCGCGCCGCCGGCGCTCTACTTCGTCGGCCGCCGTGAACTCCTCAACCGCCCGGCGCTGGCAATCGTCGGCAGCCGCAGCGCCAGCGCTCAGGGCGCGCTGAACGCGCGGGAATTCGCAAAGGCGCTCTCCCAAGCGGGCCTGACGATCGTGTCGGGCCTCGCGGTCGGCGTTGACGCCGCGGCGCACGAGGGCGCGCTGGAAGGACAAGGGTCGACGCTCGCCGTCGTCGGCACCGGTCTCGACCGAGTGTATCCGGCGCGCAATAGAGCGCTGGCGCATCGCATCGCCGGGCACGGCGGATTGATCTCCGAGTTCCCGCTGGGCACGCCGCCTCGCGAGCACAATTTCCCGCGCCGCAACCGATTGATCAGCGGATTGGCGCGCGGCGTGCTTGTCGTCGAGGCCGCGATATCCTCGGGGTCGCTCATCACCGCGCGCTACGCGGGCGACCAGGGCCGCGACGTGTTCGCGATTCCCGGGTCGATCCATTCGCCGCTGAGCAAGGGCTGTCACCAACTGATCCGCCAAGGCGCCAAACTGGTCGAAACCGCGCAGGACGTTCTCGTGGAATTCGGCATGGGCCCGCCCGCGGGCACCGCGGCTGCGATCACCGCGACGGACACCGATGATGCGCTCCTCGCGGCGCTCGGCGGCGATGCCGTGGATGTGGACACGCTGGCGGCGCGCACCGGGATGGCGCCGGACGTCATCGTGGCCACGCTCACCGGACTCGAGCTGGCCGGACTCGTCGCGGTCAATCCGGGGGGCTTGTGGCAGCGGCTGCATCGCCGTTGAGCCTCGCGTTCTCGCGTGCGCACGCGCGCGCCTCGCGCGCGCTCGCGCGTTGGGACGTCGGAAAAATTCGTTTTCTTGCCGCCGTCATGGCAGCCCGGTTAGTATCGGCGTCCCTTTGCCTTGGGGCCAGTCGCCCTCACTTGCTTTAGCCATCCCGTGTCCAAGAGCCTCATCATCGCAGAAAAACCTTCCGTCGCCGCCGACATCGCGCGCGCGCTGGGCGGCTTGACGCGCCACGATGACTACTTCGAAAGCGACAAGCACGTCGTGTCCTCGGCGGTGGGTCACCTGCTCGAGATCGGCATGCCCGAGGAGGAGGAAGTCAAGCGCGGCAAGTGGACGTTCGCGCACTTGCCCGCGCTGCCGTCGAAGTTCGCGCTGAAGCCCATCGAAAAGAACGAGAACCGGCTGAAGACTCTGCTGAAGCTCATCAAGCGCAAGGACGTCACCGCGCTCGTCAACGCGTGCGACGCCGGTCGCGAGGGCGAGCTCATCTTCCGATACATCGTCCAGTATGCGAAGACGGGCAAGCCGATCAAGCGGCTGTGGCTGCAATCGATGACGCCGGCGGCGATCCGCGACGGCTTCGCGCAGCTGCGAAGCGACGAGGCGATGCTGCCGCTGGCCGACGCCGCCGTCTGCCGTTCCGAATCCGATTGGCTCGTCGGCATCAACGGCACGCGGGCGATGACCGCGTTCAATTCGAAGTCCGGCGGCTTCCAGCTGACCACCGTCGGGCGCGTGCAAACGCCCACGCTCGCGATCCTGGTCGAGCGCGAGGAGAAGATCCGCGCATTCCGGCCCCGCAATTACTGGGAACTGGTCGGCACGTTTCGCGCCGCGGGCGGCGAGTACACGGGCCGCTGGTTCGACGAGAAGTGGAAGAAGGCCGACGACGACCCCGACGCCCGCGCCGAAAGGTTGTGGGACGAGGCGCGCGCCCGCGAAATCGCCGCCCTCACGGCCGGCAAGCCGGGTGTGGTCACCGAGGAGTCGAAGCCGTCCACGCAGGGCGCGCCGCTCCTCTACGACCTTACGAGCCTGCAGCGAGAGGCCAACGGCCGCTTCGGCTTTTCCGCGCGCACGACGCTGTCGCTCGCCCAGGCGCTCTACGAGAAGCACAAGGTGCTGACCTATCCACGTACCGATGCGCGCGCGTTGCCGGAGGATTACATCGGCACGGTGAAGGCCACGCTGGAGGAGCTCTCCGAGTCGAACGCCTTCGGCGGCTTCGCGCGCGAAATCCTAAGACACAAATGGGTGCGGCCCAACAAGCGCATCTTCGACAACTCGAAGATCTCGGACCACTTCGCGATCATCCCGACGCTCTCCCGCCCGAAACATCTGAATGAGATCGAGTCCAAGCTCTACGACCTCGTGGTGCGCCGCTTCCTCGCGGTGTTCTACCCACCCGCCGAATTCCTGCTCACCACGCGGATCACGCGCGTCGAGGCGCAGCCGTTCAGGACCGAGGGCAAGGTGCTCGTGTCGCCCGGCTGGCTCGCCGTCTACGGCAAGGAAGCGCAGGGGGACGAGGCCACGCTCGCGCCCGTGCAGCCAAACGAAAGGGTTGCTACCGAAAAGGTCGACGTCGTGCCGCTCGTCACGCGTGCGCCGCCGCGGTTGAACGAGGCGACGCTCCTGTCGGCAATGGAGGGCGCAGGCAAGCTGATCGAGGACGACGACCTGCGCGAAGCGATGCGCGAAAAAGGGCTGGGCACGCCCGCCACCCGCGCGTCGATCATCGAGGGCCTGATCGCCGAGCGCTACATCTATCGCGAAGGCAAGGAGCTGGTGCCCACGGCGAAGGCGTTCTCGCTGATGACGCTGCTGCACGGCCTGGGCATCCCCGAGCTCTTCTCGCCGGAACTGACGGCCGAATGGGAATTCAAGCTGGCCCAGATGGAGCACGGCAAGTTGGGACGCGACGAGTTCATGCGCGAGATCGTCGCGATGACCGAGCACATCGTCATGCAGGCCAAGGGCTACGAAAGCGACACGATCCCGGGCGATTTCGCCACGCTGTCGAACCCGTGTCCCAAGTGCGGCATCGGCGAGGTGCACGAGAAGTACAAGAAATTCCAGTGCGTCAATCCGAAGTGCGATTTCGCCTTCTGGAAGATCCTGGGCGGCCGCCAGCTCGAGCCGCGCGAGGCCGACGCGCTGATCAAGGATCGCGAGATCGGTCCGCTCGAAGGCTTCCGCAGCAAGCTGGGGCGCCCGTTCTCGGCGAAGTTGAAGCTCTCCGACGCCAATGAGGTCACCTTCGATTTTGGCAACGACAGCGGCGGCGATGACGGCGAAGCCCCGGACTTCTCCGCGCAGACGCCGCTGGGCACGTGTCCGAAGTGCGCGTCGCGCGTCTTCGAATTGCCCAATGCCTACGTCTGTGAAAAGGCCGTCGGCCCCGAGAAGACGTGCGACTTCCGCTCGGGCCGGATGATCCTGCAGCGCCCGGTCGAGCGCGCGCAGATGGAAAAGCTGCTCGCGACAAAGAAGACCGACCTGCTGCAGTTCGTTTCCGCGCGCACGCGGCGGCCGTTTTCCGCGTATCTCGTCGTGCAGAAGGACGGCAAGGTCGGCTTCGAATTCGAGCCCAAGGACCCGACCAAGGCGCGCGGGCGCGGCGCACGGCCGTCCAGCGCGCTGAAGGTTCTCGGCGCGCATCCCAAGACCAAGCAGCCGGTGGAGTTGCACAGCGGCAAGTACGGCCCGTACGTCAAGCATGGCGCCGTCAACGCGACGCTGCCCGACCGCGACAAGGTCGACACGCTGACGCTCGCCGAAGCGCTGGAATTGCTCGACGCGAAGGCCGGGAAAGCGCCAGGCGGCAAGACCACTGGCCGAAAAGCCGGGAAGCCGGCAAAGTTTCCGGCAAAGACGGCGGTCAAGCCCGAAGCGGCGACGGCGGCGGCCGGGTTGGCCGCCAAGCGCCCGACGGCCAAGGCATCGGCGCGCAAGCCCGCGGCGAAAAAGCCCGCGGCCAAGCCGGCGCCAAAAAAGCCTGCCGCGAAGAAGCGCTAGCCGAACTTGATGCCCTGGGCCAGCGGCAGTTCGCGGCTCCAGTTGATCGTGTTGGTCTGCCGGCGCATGTAGGCCCGCCAGGCGTCCGAACCGGATTCGCGGCCTCCGCCCGTTTCCTTTTCGCCGCCGAATGCGCCACCGATTTCGGCGCCCGACGTGCCGATGTTGACGTTGGCGATGCCGCAATCGCTGCCGCCTGCCGCGAGGAACGCTTCGGCCGTGCGCATGTTGAGCGTGAACAATGCGCTCGACAGCCCCTGCCGCACGCCGTTGTTGAGCGCGATTGCCTCGGCGATCGTTCCAAAGCTCATCACGTAGAGAATCGGTGCGAACGTTTCGCGCTGCACGCATGGCCAGTCATTGCGCGCGTTCGCGATGATCGCCGGCTCGACCCAGTATCCGGGACCCGGGAGGACCCGGCCACCGGACACCAGCGTACCGCCGGCCCTGGTGGCCTCGGCGATGGCGGAGACGTAGTTGTCGACGGCGGCAGCGTCGATCAAAGGACCCATCAGCGTTGCCGCCTGCAGCGGATCGCCGATGCGCACCTGCGCGTACGCCGCCTGCAATCGCGCGAGCAATTCCTTGACGCGCGATTCGTGCACGATCAGGCGCCGCGTCGTCGTGCACCGCTGCCCGGCCGTGCCCACCGCCCCGAACACGACGGCGGGAACGACGAGGTCGAGATCGGCGTCGTCGGCGACGATGATCGCATTGTTGCCCGCGCATTCGAGCAGCGACTTGCCGAAGCGTCCCGCCACCGTCGTCGCGATGTCGCGGCCGACGGCGGACGACCCGGTGAACGACACCAGCGCGATGCGCGGGTCGGCGACCAGCGAACGCGTTCCGGCGTTGTCGGCGATCGCCAGCGTGAAGATTGCCGGCAGCGACAGCTCCGACATCACGCGGTTGGCGAGCGATTGCACGGCAAGCGCCGCGAGCGGCGTCTTCGGCGACGGTTTCCACACCGTCGCGTTGCCGCAGATCGCGGCAAGCATCGCGTTCCACGCCCAGACGGCCACCGGGAAGTTGAACGCCGAGATCACGCCGACGACGCCCAGCGGATGCCACTGCTCGTACATCCGGTGCGCCGCGCGCTCCGAGTGCATCGTCCTGCCGTAGAGCATCCGCGACTGGCCGACGGCGAAGTCGGCGATGTCGATCATCTCCTGGACCTCGCCGTCGCCCTCGGCCTTGATCTTGCCGTTCTCGAGCGACACCAGCGTGCCCAGCGCATCCTTGTGCTCGCGCAGCAGGTTGCCGAAGCGGCGCACGGCCTCGCCGCGCCGGGGTGCAGGTACGTCGCGCCACGCGCGCGTGGCGGCCGCAGCCGCTTCGATCAGGGCGGCCAGGTCCTCCGGACTGGCGGTGGCGACGCGCGCCAGCGTCCGTTCATTCGCGGGATTTGCGGAGACGATCACCGGGCCGCCGCCGCGCCATCGGTTGGGCCCCGTGCAGACGCCGGGATTGTCTTGCGCAATGCCGAAGCCCGCGAGCAGCGCGCGAATCTGGTTGTCGTCCATGTCTCGATTCCGTTTCGCTGTATCCGGTTGCTGCGGCCGCCCGCCAAATGCCTACATCGGCGCGCACATGACGACGAAATTCGGGCCGTCGCCTTCGATGGTCCAGCCCTTTGCCGCCATCTGATCCCTGACTGCCGGGTCGGTCATGTAGCGGTGGTTGGCGTCGGCCCGGTTGCTGAAGACGCGGTAGACCTCGGTCGTGCTCCCCGGACACACGCCCGCCACAGGCAGGAACATCTGCATGAATGCCGGATCCTCGTTGACGAAGCTCGGATTCTTCTGTCCGGTGGCGTCGCACTCGGCAGTGCCGCGTCCGAAGAAGTGCGAGTCGCCAAGCGCGGGGGGAATGTAGAAGCGGCACACGGGCGACGTTCCGGCCTGCGCCGTCATGTAGGCTTTGAACGAGTAGCCGGTGCGCACCCAGCCCTTGTGTACGCCCGTGTCGAGGTCGCTGATTTCCTGCGGCACCCACGTGATGAAATAGTGATCGAGGCCCATGTTGTAGAACTCGACGACCGTGACTGTGGGCGCGGGGCCGCCCGCCGCCTTCGCAGCCTTGACCGCGGCGCCGGCGTCGACGATTCCCGCGCCGCAGATCGACGGATCGCAGTCCGATCCGTCGGGAAAGGGCTTCGCGGTGGCCTGCAGCATCGCCAGCAGTTGCGCCTGCGTGAGATTGGGGGCCAAGCCCAGCATCAGCGATGCGACGCCGGTCACCATCGGCGCGGCGAAGCTGGTCCCCTGGATCGGTACGAAATAGTCCAACGTCGGCACGGTCGAGCCTTCGTTGGAGTCGACCCAAATGGCACCCCCGGGCCGGGTGGTCTCGCCGCCGGGCGCGCTGATGTCGATGCGCGCACCGAAGTTGCTGTAACTCGCGCGCTTGCCGGTCACGCCAGTGGCGGCGACGGAAATGACGCCGGCGCAGCCGGACGGCGTGTTGGGACCGCTGTCCCCATCATTGCCGGCGGATGCGATGATCGCGCGCGTGATCCCGTGCGCGTACACGGCGGCAATCGCGTCGTCGTACGCGGCATCGCACGCCCCCGCGCCCCCCAGGCTCATGTTGATAAGCTGTGCCGGATGGGCATTGTCGGGCACGCCTGGAACGTGCAGCCCGCCCGCCCACGCCATGCCGTCGATGATGTCGGAGTCGTAGCCGTCGCACTTGCCGATGACGCGCACCGGCAGGATCTTGGCGGCCCAGTCGATGCCCGAGCCATAGAGCCTGTTGTTGGTGTTGGCCGCGATGACGGAGGCGACCGACGTGCCGTGCCAGACGCTGGGGCTCAACTTGCAGTTGTCGTCGCCCTTGAATGCATCGCTCGCCAGGTCCGCTGCATCGATCCAGTCACCCGGGTCGGAAGGGTCCGCGTCGCGTCCGTCGCCATCGTTGGCACGCGCCACATCCGAGACGAAGTCGTAGCCCGGCAGCACGCGGCCGATGAGATCCTCGTGCGGACGGATGCCGGAGTCGATCACCGCGACGACGGTCGACGCGCTGCCGGTGGTCGTGTCCCAAGCGGCATACGCGCTGATTGCGGCGGCCGTGTTGCCGAGGTAGGGCTCCTGGAAGCTCTGCTTCGCGTCGTTCGGCACGACATGCAGCTTGACGCGCCGATCCGGCACCGCATAGTCGACGTCGGCATCGGCCGCAAGGCGCGCCGCAATCGCGTCGGCCTCGAGCTCGGTCATCCGCCGTCCCAGTCCGACGACATGCGCGCCGATCGCCATCTCGCGCACGTGCGCGAGGCTGATGCCCGCTTCCGCGGCGAGGCGTTCTATGCGCGCCCCGGGCGGCATCGCGCTTTTGGCGCCGGCATCCCTGAACTTGACGATGAGCCGCGAAGTATCGGCGGCCAGGGCATGGCCGCAGAACGCGAGACTGCATAGTGTCAGCACCAACGCCAACACGGTGGTTCGTTTTGGATATCGACTCATCGAATCGCGATCAAAGGTTCTGCTCGAGGCGGCCTGAAACGCGAAAGGCTCCGAACACGGAGCCTTTCGCTGACCGAGGCGGGTCCGCCCCGCCAGCGGCGTCATCCAAACCGCGGCCGAATCGGAGCGCGGTCCACTATCGATGCTACGCTCGGGCGCTTCAAACGTCCAGATTGCGCACGCCGAGCGCGTTGGACTCGATGAATGCGCGCCGCGGTTCGACCTGCTCGCCCATCAGCGTCGAGAAGATTTCCTCTGACGTGATGGCGTCCTCGATCTGCACGCGCAGCAGGCGCCGCACCTGCGGATCCATCGTCGTCTCCCACAGTTGCGCTGGGTTCATTTCGCCCAATCCCTTGTAGCGCTGGATCGTCGTGCTGTTCTGCGCCTCCGCCAGCAGCCAGTCAAGTGCTTCTTTGAACGAGCGGACCGCCAGCTGCTTGTCACCGCGGCGAATCACCGCGCCGGGGTGAATGAGGCCGTGCAGAACTTCGGCCGCCGCGCGGATTTGCGCCGCATCGCCGCTCGCCAGGAAATCGCCGTCGAGAGACGTGACGTGCGGCGTGCCGTGATGGATGCGCGTGATCACGAGGCGGCGGGTTTCGGTCGCTGCGTCGTAGCGCGCCTCGACCGTCACGTCGGGTTCCGCCATCGCTTCCTGCAGCGCCTGCGCGCTGCGATGCGCGGCGCCTTCGGACGTCAAGTCCACTCGCACGCCGTTCAGCATCGCGTGCAGCCCCTGCGGGTCGGTGAGGCGCGCGACGCGCTCGATGACGGCCTCGGCGAGCAGGAACTCGCGAGCGACGTTGGCGAACGTGTCGGCGGCCAGCGGGCGAAGGCCTGCACCCGGCGTCAGCTCCGCGCCCTTGAGCGCGTACTTGAGCAGGTGCTGCTTCAACTCGTGGTCGTCCTTGAGATAGACCTCTTCCTTGCCCTGCTTGGCCTTGTACAGCGGGGGTTGCGCGATGTAGATGTGGCCGCGCTCGACCAGTTCGGGCATTTGCCGGTAGAAGAATGTGAGCAGCAGCGTGCGGATGTGCGAGCCGTCGACGTCCGCATCGGTCATGATGATGATGCGGTGATAGCGCAGCTTGTCGGCGTTGAAGGCGTCCTTGTCCTCCTTGTCGCCGGTCGGCTTGCCGAAGCCCGTGCCCAGCGCGGTGATCAGCGTGACGATCTCCTGCGACGAAACCAGCTTTTCGAAGCGCGCGCGCTCGACGTTCAGGATCTTGCCGCGCAGTGGGAGGATCGCCTGGAACTTGCGGTCGCGCCCCTGTTTGGCCGAGCCGCCGGCGGAATCGCCCTCGACAAGGTATAGCTCGCATAGCGCCGGATCGCGTTCCTGGCAGTCGGCCAGCTTGCCGGGCAATCCCATGCCGTCGAGCACACCCTTGCGGCGCGTCAGGTCGCGCGCCTTGCGCGCCGCTTCGCGCGCGCGCGCCGCGTCGACGATCTTCCCGCAGATGATCTTGGCATCCGCGGGCTGTTCGAGCAGGAACTCGGAGAGCTTCGCCGACACCACTTCCTGGACGATGGGCTGCACTTCGGACGAAACCAGCTTGTCCTTTGTCTGCGAGCTGAACTTGGGCTCGGGCACCTTGACGGACAGCACGCAGGTCAGGCCTTCACGCATGTCATCGCCGGTGGTTTCCACCTTCGCCTTCTTGGCGATCTCTTCTTTTTCGATGTAGCCGTTCAGCGTGCGCGTCATAGCCTGGCGCAGGCCGGTCAAATGCGTGCCGCCGTCGCGCTGCGGAATGTTGTTGGTGAAGCACTGCACGCTTTCGGCGTACGAGTCGTTCCACTGCATCGCGACCTCGACGATCACGCCGTCCTTCTCGCCGACGGCGTGGAAGATCTTCGGATGCAAGCGCCTGCTTCGACGCGATTCATGTACTCGACGAAGCCCTTGACGCCGCCCGAGTACGCGAAGTTCTCGCTCTTGCCGTCGCGCTGGTCGATAAGCTCGATCCTGGTGCCGTTGTTGAGGAAGGAAAGTTCGCGGATCCGCTTGGCGAGGATGTCGAAGTGATACTCGATGTTGTTGAACGTTTCCGACGAGGCCATGAAATGCACTTCGGTGCCGCGCCGGTCGCTGGGGCCGACAACGGCCAGCGGCGCCACGGCAACGCCACGGCGGAACTCCATCTGGTAGAACTTGCCATCGCGCCAGATCTTGAGCTTCAGCCAGTTGGACAGCGCGTTGACGACGGACACGCCGACGCCGTGCAGGCCGCCCGATACCTTGTAGCTGTTGTTGTCGAATTTGCCGCCGGCGTGCAGTTCCGTCATCACGATCTCGGCCGCCGAGCGCTTTTCCTCGTCGCCTTCCTTGATGTCCGTCGGAATGCCGCGGCCGTTGTCGGTGACGCTGATCGAATTGTCGGCATGGATGACGACCTTGATGTCGTCGCACCAGCCGGCGAGCGCCTCGTCGATCGCGTTGTCGAGAACCTCGAACACCATGTGGTGCAGGCCGGTGCCGTCGGACGTGTCGCCGATGTACATGCCTGGGCGCTTGCGCACCGCGTCCAGGCCCTTGAGGATCTGGATGCGACGATGAATCGTAGTCGCCGCCGTTGGTCTGGCCGTTGGGGAGCGGCTGCGGCTGGGGTTGCGATTGTGGTTGCGGCAAGGGTCGCGCTGGTGTCATTCAGTCTTTTCCGTCTTCATGGGGAGAACGCTTGCCTCCGCCAAAACAGCGGCGCCGACGGGATCGTCGGCGCGCGGTTGATGCTTTTCGGTCGCGGCGCCTTTCGTCAAATGCGCATGGGCATCACGACGTACTTGTAGTCGTCGCGATCCGGCATCGTCACGAGCGCGCTGGAATTGGCGTCGCCGAAGGCAAAGCGCACCTTGTCGACCGCGACGTTCTGCAATGCGTCGAGCAGGTAGGTGATGTTGAAGCCGATGTCGAGCGGATCGCCCTTGTAGTCGATTTCGAGCTCTTCCTCCGCTTCCTCCTGCTCGCTGTTCGTGCAGATGATCTTCATCTGGTCCGTGCCAAGCACCACGCGCACGCCACGGAACTTCTCGTTCGACAGGATCGCCGCGCGCTGCAGCGCGCCGAGCGCCACGAGGCGATCGAGTTCGACCATCTTGGTATGACCGACCGGGATGACGCGGTTGAAGTCCGGGAACTTGCCGTCGACGACTTTCGACACGAGTTCGACATTGGCGAAGCGGAAGCGCACCTGGTTGGCGAGGATGTCGAGCGTCACCGGGTCTTCGGTGTCGGCCAGGAGCTTGCCCAGTTCGAGCACCGTCTTGCGCGGCAGGATCACTTCCTGGCGAGCGAAATCGCCGCCGACACCGAGGCTGGCCCACGACAGCCGGTGGCCGTCGGTGGCCACCGCCTGCAACGACCCTTTGTCGACGACCAGCAGCATGCCGTTCAGGTAATAGCGGATGTCCTGCTGGGCCATCGCGAATTCGGCGAGCTTGAAGAGCTTGCGCAGATCGCGTTGCGGCAGCGACAGCGTCTGCAGCTGTTCGGTGCCGAGGCTGATTCGCGGATAGTCGGCCGCGGGCAAAGTCTGCAGGTTGAAGCGCGAGCGTCCCGCGCGCACCGTCATCTTGCTGCTCGAGACGTCGACGTTGAGCGTCGCGTCGTCGGGCAGCGCGCGAAGCAGATCCTGCAACTTGCGCGCGCCCACCGTCGTGGATTGCCCATCCTTGCCCGAAAGCGTCGCTGTGCGCGGTGATCTGCATTTCGAGATCGGTGGCCGTCACGTACAGGCGACCGTCGCGCTGCTCGAGCAGCACGTTGGCGAGGATGGGCAGC
This sequence comes from uncultured beta proteobacterium, assembly GCA_963828045.1. GTDB lineage: Bacteria > Pseudomonadota > Gammaproteobacteria > Burkholderiales > Casimicrobiaceae > VBCG01. Next base: position 1,628,423 of record CAWHCM010000002.1, read on the forward strand.
GTGTGCCGGCGTTCCACGATGCCGGAAACAGCCTGCAAAGGCTTGAGGAGCGCGTCGCGGGCGATCTGTTTTAGTTGCATTGTTGATGACAGTAGGAACAGTTAATAGGAGGCGGGCCGGATCCGGTATGGACCGAAAAACGCTTGTGGTTCAGGCAGATCGCCTGGCCCAAACAAGCGGGAAAACCTCTGTTCCGCCGGTGGATCGATTGGGGGCGAAATTGTTCTTGGCGCAAATGCGCTCTTAGTGCACACATCGTCCACAGGCTATTCGGTCGCAAACCTTAGAAATTATACGCGGAAAACCCGGGTTTTCATAGGGAAAATGCCAGGTAAAACGGATCTTCTTCCATCGGCTCGCCGACGGCGGCGTTAGCTGCGCAGCACCTGCAGCAGGAAGTTCACGTCGTGGTTCATGTCGGGCAGGGATTCGCGCAACTTCGCGACTTGCCGGCAAGCGTGCAAAACCGTCGTATGGTCGCGACCACCGAAGTTGCTGCCGATCTCCGGCAGGGACATCTGCGTCAACTCCTTGGCGAGCGCCATCGCGACCTGGCGGGGCCGCGCGACGGCGCGCGAGCGCTTCTTGGAGTGCATGTCGGAGATGCGGATCTTGTAGTAATCAGCGACCGTCTTCTGGATGTTGTCGATCGAGATCTGGCGGTTCTGCACGGCAAGGAGGTCGCGCAGCGCCTCCTTGGCCAGCGCCAGCGAAATCTCCTGGCCGTGGAAGTTCGAGTAAGCCAGGACGCGCTTCAAAGCGCCCTCCAGCTCGCGCACATTGGAGCGGATGTGCTTGGCGATGAAGAACGCGACCTGCTCGTCCATGCGCATGCCGGTCGACTGCGCCTTGGCCAGCAGGATGGCGACGCGCATTTCGAGCTCCGGCGGCTCCAGCGCGACCGTCAGCCCCCAGCCAAAGCGCGATATCAGCCGCTCCTCGATGCCGGCGATCTCCTTGGGATAGGTGTCGCAGGTGATGACCACCTGTTTATGCGCCTCGATCAGCGTGTTGAACAGGTAGAAGAACTCCTCCTGCGTGCGGCTCTTGCCGCCGAAGAACTGGATGTCGTCGATCAGCAGCAGGTCGAGCGAACGGTAGTGCCGCTTGAACTCGTCGAACGCCTTGTGCTGGTACGCGCGGACCACGTCGGACACGTAGGTTTCGGCATGGATGTAGCGAATCTTGGCCGCCGGGTTCTGCGCGAGGATGTGGTTGCCGATGGCCTGCACCAGGTGCGTCTTGCCCAGGCCCACGCCGCCGTATACGAAAAGCGGGTTGTAGGACGTGGGATGGTCGGCGACCTGCAGCCCGGCGGCCCGAGCCAGCTGGTTGGCCTTCCCGGCCACGAAAGTCGCGAAGTTGAAAGTCGGATTGAGGCTCGTGGCGTCGGATTTCCGGGGCAGGGTAATTGGTTGCGGGGCCGCGCCGGCCTGTGCAAAAGGGCTGGCGCGGGGCAAGGTATCCACAGGAGCCGCCGGTGGGGCAGCCGGGCCGGCTGCGGGCCGTCTCCCGGCGCGGTGGTGCGTCAGCCATGACATCGGCGACCGCAAACTCGATGGTGACCGGGGCGCCGGTGGCCTCGCGCGCAAGCGTCTCGATCCGGTTGCTGAAGCGCTCGCGCACCCATTGCAGGACGAAGCGGTTGGGCGCGCGCAATTTGAGCGTGCCCCCCTCATCGGCACAGGAGAGCGGCCGGATCCACGTCGCGAACTGCTGTGGCGTGAGCTCGCGTTCGAAGGCGGCGAGGCACAGGGCCCAAGCGGGGGGAAGCAGGTTGGCGTGCATGCGGCGAGCAGGTCTTTGACGACTCTTGGAGTAGGTGAAGGCGGCCCCATCTACGGGTAACGGCAGGGTCCGCGTTTCCCGCGCACTTAACGCCCGGGGTTGTGGATTGTATTCCCCGTCGTCCCAGTTATCCACAGGAAAAGGCGCGTGGCGAAAATGCCACACACGGTCATAGGAACCGTCGGGCCCGTCGGCGAGAGTAATCGCTCGCACCCGCGCCGCATTCAATCGCCGGAGGCGCCCATGGATTGACAGGTTGGGGCATAACGCGCTCTAATGTAAGGCTTTTCAAGCGCAGTTTATTGCCCGCCCAGTTAGCGCTTAGGCGCGCATCCCGCGCTCCACATCCTTAAAGTCAAGGCGAAGTCATGAAACGGACCTACCAGCCCTCCAAGATCCGCCGGGCGCGCAAGCACGGCTTTCGCGCGCGCATGGCATCTGTCGGCGGCCGCAAGGTGCTCTCGGCGCGTCGCGCCAAGGGCCGCAAGCAACTTACCGTCTGACGATCGCCCTGCCCGACTCGTCTGCAGCTAACGGCGCCCGGCTTCCAAGCCGGGCGTTTCGTCTCACCGGCACTGGCGCGTTCGAGGCCGTCTTTCGGACGGGGCGCCGGAGCGAAGGCCGCCACGTGCAACTGGTCGCCGTCGCCGCTGTCCACATGCCGGGTCGCATAGGCTATGTCATTGCACGCAAGACCCTCCCTCGTGCCGTCGACCGCAACCGCTTGCGCCGTCGGTTGCGCGAGGTCGTGCGTGCGATACGTCCGTCCCTTTCGGGCTACGACCTGATCCTGCGCGTGAAGAACGTCGGTAACCGCGTCGAACAGGACGCCGCCGTCGGCGAAGCCGCGGTCCTGCTGACCGAACTCGCGGCGCGCCGATGAAAGCCATCCTGCTGACCGGCATTCGCGGGTATCAGTACCTGCTGCGCCCGTTGCTGGGCTCGCATTGCCGATTCGTGCCCAGTTGTTCGGAATACGCGCGCGAAGCGGTCGAAAAGCACGGCGCGATTCTCGGCTCGTGGCTCGCGGCCAAGCGCATTGCAAGGTGTCACCCGTACCATCCAGGCGGCTACGATCCCGTTCCTGATTGAGCCTTTCCTGATCACACCAATCGCCCTTCGTCGCGCGACCCGCCGCCCAGAGTACCCATGGATACGCAACGCATCATTCTGTTCATCGTCTTTTCGTTCTCCGCCTTCCTGTTATGGGGAGAATGGCAAAAGGCGCACGTGCCGATCGCGCCGCCCGCGCAGCAGGCGGTGCCCGGTCCGGGCCAGGCCGCATCGACCGCGAAGGACTTGCCGGTTCCGTCTGCCGCTACGGCGCCGGGCGGCGCGCCCGTCGCAAGCGGAGTGCCGGCGCAAGGCGATGTCGCGCCCAAGGGCCAGACGATCACGATCCGCACCGATCTCTACACGGCCGAAGTCGACACGGCGGGCGGCGTCATCACGTCGGTGGCGCTCGATGCGCACCGCGACAGCCACGATACGACGAAGCCCTACCTCGTCCTGCAGCGCAATGCCGAGCGCACGTACGTCGCGCAGGCCGGCCTGCTGGGCGAGGGCCTGCCCAACCACCGCACGCTCTACGAGGCGCTTCCCGGGCCCCGCGAGATTCCGGCCGGCGCGGACCGCGTCGAACTGAAGCTCGCGACGACCGCGCCCAATGGCGACAAGGTCGTGCAGGTGCTGACGTTCCACCGCGGAAGTTACGTGATCGACGTCGCCTTCGACGTCACCAATGCAAGCGGCACGCCGCAATCGCCATACGCGTACTTCCAGCTCACCCGTGACACCAAACAGCCCGTGGTTCCGAGTTGGGGCGCGCCGTCGGCCTTCGTGGGCCCGGCGTTTTACACAGAGCAGGAGAAATACAAGAAGGTCGACTTCGGTGAACTCGACAAGCTCGCCGCCGATCCGACGCGCAAACTGCCCTACGAAAGGGCCGCCGACAACGGCTGGGTCGCGATGGTCGAGCACTACTTCGTCGCGGCGTGGATGCCGTCCGACGAGAAGAAGACGCCGCGGGAGTTCTATGCGAAGAAACTCGACAACGGCCTGTATGCGGCCGGCGTCATCGTGCCGGTCGGCACGATCGCGCCAGGCGCCAGCGGCGAAGTGCGTGTCCCCCTCTATGTCGGTCCGCAGGACCAGGAATCGCTGGCGAAGACCGCCGAAGGACTGCAACTCGTCGTCGACTACGGTCTCTTCAAGGTAATTGCGGTCCCGCTGTTTCTGTTGCTCAAGTGGCTGCACGGCATCATCGGCAACTGGGGCTGGGCGATCATCGTCATGACGATCATGATCAAAAGCGCGTTCTACCCGCTGAACCATGCGAGTGCGCGCTCGATGGCGAAGATGAAGGTCATCGCGCCCAAGATGAAAGCGCTGCAGGAGCAGTACAAGAACGACAAGCAGCAGCTGCAGGTCAAGATGATGGAGATGTACAAGACCGAGAAGATCAATCCGCTGGGCGGGTGCCTGCCGATCCTCGTGCAGATCCCCGTGTTCATCGCGTTGTACTGGGTCCTGCTCTCGGCCGTCGAGCTGCGCCACGCGCCGTGGATTCTCTGGATCCACGATCTGTCCGCGCCGGACCCGTATTACGTGCTGCCGGTGATCTACGCGGTCACCGCCTATCTGCAGGTGAAGCTGTCGCCGACGCCGATCAGCGATCCGGTGCAGGCGAAGGTGATGCAGATCATGCCGATCGCGTTTTCCGTGCTGTTCCTGTTCTTCCCTTCGGGTCTGGTGCTCTATTGGCTCGTCAACAACTCGCTGCAGATTTTCCAGCAGTGGCACATGAACCGCGTCATCGCGGCGAGGCGGTGGCTGCCGCCGCCAAAAGGCGCTGACGCGTCACGGCCGCAGTGTGCAAGCGATCGGGCCGGCGCGACGCGGGGCGGCCCGTTTCGTTTCCGGCGGCCGATACGCTATAAACGCGAAATGCCGACGCTGGTTGCGCCACGCCACGATCGCCGCCATCGCCACACCACCCGGGCGCGGCGGTGTGGGCATCGTGCGGGTTTCGGGCACCGAGCCTCGATCCGTTGATCGAAGGCCTGGTCGGCATCGATTCCGCGCGCCGCGCGTCGCCACCGTCGCGACGTTTCGCGATGGGCGAGGGTGCGCCGCTCGACCAGGGCCTTGCGTTGTACTTTCCGGCGCCGGCGTCCTACACCGGCGAGACGGTCGTCGAGCTGCACGGGCATGGCGGGCCTTCGGTGCTGCGCCTGGTGCTCGCACGCTGCGTCGAACTGGGCGCGCGTCTGGCCGAACCCGGAGAATTCACGAAGCGCGCGTACCTGAATGGCAAGCTCGACCTGGCGCAAGCCGAGAGTGTCGCCGACCTCATCGACGCCGCGACGGCCACCGCGGCGCGGGCTGCGGCGCGCAGCCTGAGCGGCGTCTTCTCTGCGCAGGTGCACCGCGCTGGTCGAGGCGCTGACCGAATTGCGGATGTACACGGAGGCGACACTCGACTTTCCGGAGGAGGACCTGGAGTTCCTCCGCGCAGGCGACGTGGTCGCGAAGCTCAAGGGCATTCGCGCGGAGCTGGCCGAAGTTCTTGCGCGCGCGAAGACCGGCGCGCTGTTGCGCGAGGGCCTGACCGTCGTGCTGGTCGGGCGCCCGAACGTCGGCAAATCCAGTCTCCTGAACGCGCTCGCGCGCGAAGAGGCCGCCATCGTCACGCCGGTGGCCGGCACCACGCGCGATACGGTGGAGCGGCGCGTCGAGATCGCGGGCATTCCGCTGACGGTCGTTGACACGGCAGGGTTGCGCGACACCGAGGACCCCGTGGAGACGATCGGCATCGCGCGCACGTGGGCGGCGGTCGAGCGCGCGGATCTGGTTCTCCTGCTGGTCGACGCCCGCGCGGAAGCGGATGCGCTCGACGCGGAGGACCGCGCGATTCTCGCGCGGCTGCCGACCTCGATAGCGCGCGTGGTCGTGCACAACAAGGCGGACTTGGCGTGCGTCGCACCGGCCGCGGCCATTCGCGACGACGAGGGCGCCGCGCGCCGCCACGTTTGGCTGTCTGCGAATGTCGGCGCCGGCGTCGGCCTGCTCGAACGGGAAGTGCTCGCGGAAATCGGCGCCGAGGCCACGACCGAGGACACGTTTCTCGCCCGCGAACGTCACGTGCAGGCATTGCGCCTGGCGTCTGCGCACCTCACCGCCGCCGCGGCGCAGGTCGCGCTCGAAGCACCGCCTGTCGAGTTGTTCGCCGAGGAGTTGCGGGAAGCGCAGGCCGCGCTGTCCGCGATCACCGGCGAGTTCACGGCGGACGACCTGCTGGGCGTCATCTTCGGGCGTTTCTGTATTGGCAAATAGCGCTCACTTGAGACGAAGGACCTCGCGGTGACGCGTCCCGGCATGCGCAGCGCGCTGCTTGCGCTGGCCATCGGCGCCGGCGCGGGCTATGGGTGCGCGTTGCTGCGCACGCCGATTCCGTGGATGCTGGGACCGCTCTTTTCGCTCGCGTTTCTGCGCGTTGCCGGCGCCGATGTCGGTGTCCCGGCGCCGGTTCGCTATGGCGGGCAGTGGATCATCGGCACGTCGCTCGGCCTCTATTTCACGCCGTTGGTGGTGCGCGAAGTCGCGGGGCTCTGGTACTTGCTTCTCGCGGGAGCGGTGTTTTCCGTGGCGGTCGGCTACGTGTCGGCGCTGGCGCTGGCGCGGATCGCGCGACTGGACCGGACGACCGCGCTCTTCGCGAGCGTGCCCGGTGGCGCCGCGGAAATGGCGGTGCTGGGCGAGCGCTTCGGCGCGCGCGTCGACCGCGTCGCGGCCGCGCAAAGCCTGCGTATTCTGATCGTCGTCGCCGTCATTCCCGCGGTCTACACGCTGCTGGGCGTGCACGGCGCAGATCCCTACGTACAGGGCGCCAAGAAGTTCGACCCCGTGGGATTCGTGCCGCTCATGACGGCCACGGCGATCGGCGGGTTCGCCTTCCATCGCTTCCGGGTTCCCAACGCCTTTGTGCTGGGCTCGCTCGCCGTCTCGATTCCGCTCACCGCGGTGCAGATCGACTTGTCGGCGATGCCGCAGATCGCCTCGAACACCGGGCAGTGCCTGTTGGGCTGCGCGCTGGGATCGCGCTTTCAACGCGATTTCCTGCAGGGCGCGCATCGATTCGTCAGCGCCGTCGTGATCTCCGTCCTGGCGGCGATCGTGCTGTCCGCGGCCTTCGGCGCGGGACTCGCCACGGCGTTCGGATTGCATCCGGCGACGCTGGTGCTCGGGACGGCGCCCGGCGGGATCGCCGAAATGTGCATCACGGCCAAGGTGCTGCAGCTGGGCGTCCCGTTGGTGACGGCTTTTCACGTCGCGCGCGTCGTCGTCATCCTGTTGACAACCGTGCCGGTGTTCGCGCGGCTGCAACCGTGGTGGAACGCTGGCGGCGAAGACGACGCGGAAACCGACGAAGAGAATCACGACGGAGGAAACTAAAGAACATGCCCTGGCAACCGGCGCAATACCTGCAATATGCCGGCGAGCGGCTGCGCCCGGCGCTCGACCTGCTCGCGCGCGTTCCGCTCGAGGCCCCGCGCACGATCGTCGACTTGGGCTGCGGCACGGGCAGCGTCACGCGAATCTTGAGCGAGCGCTGGCCGGAGGCGCGCATCGTCGGCGTCGACAATTCGCCGCAGATGCTGGACGAAGCGCGCGCCGCCATCGCGGGCGATCCGCGCTTCACGTTTGTCGCGGCCGATCTCGCGCGCTGGGAGCCGGAGGCGCCGGTCGATTTGGTCTACAGCAACGCGGCGCTGCATTGGCTTGCCGGTCACGCGGCGCTGTTTGCGCGCGTGGCCGCGATGGTGGCGCAAGGCGGAGCGCTCGCGGTGCAAATGCCGGACAATTTCCGCGCACCGTCGCACACGACGATCGCCGACCTTGCGCGAAGCGAGCGCTGGCGCGCGAAGCTGGGTGCCATCGTGCGTGAGCCGCCGGTCGCCGCGGCGACCGAATATTACGCGTGGCTCGCGCCGCGCATGGCGAGCGTCGATATCTGGACGACGGAATACCTGCAGGCGCTCGCGGCGCGCGGCGACGGCGAGCATCCGGTCGCGGCGTGGACCAAGGGCACGTGGCTCGTTCCGTTCCTCGAAGTGCTCGATGCGCGCGAGCGGGACGAATTCCTGCGCGAGTACATGCAGCGGCTGTCGGTCGCCTATCCTGCGCGCGGCGACGGCCGCACGCTCTTTCCCTTCAGGCGCCTTTTCATCGTTGCCAACCGGTAAGGCCGCCCGACCAGTGCGCCGACCGCGCGCGGCGGAGTAAAATCAACGATTACCGCCGCACCTTGAACTTGTCCGAAGACGGCGGCGTCGAAGTTCTTAGTCCGGGCACCAAATCCCCTCGATGAATCAGCCAGAATCGCTGGAGACATTGGCCGCATCCGTCGGCGCGCCTTCGTACGTGCGCCACGCGCGACTCATGGGCTGGGTCCGCGAAATCGCGGCCCTCACGCAGCCGGACCGCATCGTCTGGTGCGACGGCAGCCAGGCCGAGTACGACCGCCTGTGCGCCGAGATGGTGGCCGCGGGCACGCTGACCAGGCTCAATCCGGATAAGCGCCCAGGCAGTTTTCTCGCCTGCTCGGACCCGTCGGACGTCGCGCGCGTCGAAGACCGCACGTTCATCTGCAGCGCGACGCAGGACGACTCCGGTCCGACCAATCACTGGGTCGCCCCCGCCGAGATGCGGCGCACGCTGAACGGCCTCTTCGACGGGTGCATGCGCGGGCGTACGCTGTATGTGGTTCCGTTTTCGATGGGGCCGCTGGGCAGCCCCATCGCCCACATCGGCATCGAGCTGACCGACAGCCCCTATGTCGTCGCCAACATGCGGATCATGACGCGCATGGGCCGCGCGGTGTTCGACGTGCTGGGTCGCGACGGCGTGTTCGTGCCATGCGTGCACTCGGTCGGCGCGCCGCTGGCCGTCGGCCAGCGCGATGTCGCATGGCCATGCAACAGGGACCAGAAGTACATCGTCCACTTTCCCGAGACGCGCGAGATCTGGAGCTTCGGCTCCGGCTACGGCGGCAATGCGCTGCTCGGCAAGAAATGCTTCGCGTTGCGCATCGCCTCGGTGATGGGCCGCGACCAGGGCTGGCTCGCCGAGCACATGCTGATCCTCGGGCGTCACGTCGCCGCAGGGCGAAAAGCAATATGTCGCGGCGGCATTTCCCAGCGCCTGCGGCAAGACCAATTTCTCCATGATGATCCCGCCGACCGGATGCGACGACTGGAAAGTCACGACGATCGGCGACGACATCGCGTGGCTTTCGCCCGGGTCCCGACGGATTCTTTCGCGCGATCAACCCGGAGTCCGGCTATTTCGGCGTGGCGCCCGGCACGTCGTACGAGTCGAACCCCAACGCGATGAACACGCTGAAGGCCAACGTCATCTTCACCAACGTCGCGCTCACCGATGACGGCGACGTGTGGTGGGAGGGCATGACGAAGGAGCCGCCCGCGCATCTCATCGACTGGCAGGGCAAGGATTGGACGCCGGAAGACGGCAGGAATGGCCGCAAGGCGGCGCATCCGAACGCCCGCTTCACGGTCGGCGCCGCCCAATGTCCGTCGCTCGATCCTGCTTGGGACGATCCTTCGGGCGTGCCGATTTCGGCCTTCATCTTCGGCGCGCGCCGCTCCGACACCATCCCGCTCGTCAGCGAGGCGCGCACGTGGGAAGAAGGCGTGTACAAGGCGGCGACGATGGGCTCGGAGACGACGGCCGCGGCGGCCGGTGCGGTGGGGCGAAGTGCGCCGCGATCCGTTCGCGATGCTGCCTTTCTGCGGCTACCACGTCGGCGACTATTTCCAGCACTGGCTGGACATGGGCAGGCAGCGTCGCGCATCCGCCGCAAGATCTTCAGCGTGAACTGGTTCCGCAAGGACGCTACGGCCAAGTTCGTCTGGCCCGGGTTCGGGCAGAACATGCGCGTGCTGCAGTGGATCATCGAGCGCTGCGCGGGACGCGCGCGGCGCGCACGAATCGGCGACGGGATTGGCGCCTGCCTATGGCGACCTCAATTGGGCCGGCGGCGATTTCGATGCGGGCCGCTTCGATGAGGTGATGCGTGTCGACCCTGCGCAGTGGCAGCGCGAGCTTGAATCGCACGACGAACTCTTCGCCAAGCTTGGGGCCAAACGGCCGGCAGCGTTGCAGGCCGAGCGCGAGCGGTTGGGCAAGCGGCTTTCCGCCTGATCGGGCGCGACCGCGGAGGATGCGCCCCGGCCGGAAGGCCCAGCCCGCGCTGAGTAAGCAATTACTTCAACGACAAGTCCCGCTGGATAGGGTCCCATGGACATCGCGAGATGCGCCATCGGTTTGTCGTTTCTGGCGGCTCCGAGCGCCTCAAATGTTCCACGTGAAACCTGTCTGCGTCCGGGTGCTGACCGGTGAGGGGGTCGGCCCCGCCTTCGTCCCCGTTTCACGTGAAACAAGCGCTATCGGCCGCGGGCGGTATCGCGTAAAATCAGCAGTCGTCGGACGCGCGGCGGAAATAGATAAAATCTTCATTGAAATCATGGACTTCAAGCAACGTTTCGAGGTGATCGTCGTCGGTGGCGGCCATGCTGGCACCGAGGCCGCGCTGGCGTCTGCCCGGATGGGCCGCGCCACGCTGCTGCTCACCCACAACATCGAAACGCTGGGCCAGATGTCGTGCAATCCGTCGATCGGCGGCATCGGCAAGGGGCACCTCGTCAAGGAAGTCGATGCGCTGGGCGGCGCAATGGCGCTGGCCACCGACGAAGCGGGGATCCAATTCCGCATCCTCAATTCGAGCAAGGGCCCGGCCGTCCGAGCCACCCGCGCGCAGGCCGATCGGATCCTCTACAAGCAGGCGATCCGAACCCGGCTGGAAAACCAGGCCAACCTCACGCTGTTCCAGCAACCGGTCGACGACCTGCTGCTGGACGGCGACCAGGTGGTCGGGGTGGTGACGCAGATCGGGCTTACGTTCCGCGCCGAGGCCGTGGTCCTGACGACCGGCACGTTCCTGTCGGGGCTGATCCACGTCGGGCTGGATAACTACGAGGCCGGCCGCGCCGGCGACCCGCCCGCCAAGCGCCTGGGCGCCTGCTTGCGTGAACTGAAGCTTCCCGCCGGACGCCTCAAGACGGGCACGCCGCCGCGCCTCGACGGGCGGACGATCGACTTCTCGCACCTGGCCGTGCAGCCGGGCGACGACCCTGCCCCGGTCTTCTCGTTCATGGGCTCGCGAGCCATGCATCCGCGGCAGGTTCCCTGCTGGGTCACGCACACCAACGCCCGGACGCACGCGATCATCCGCGCCGGGCTCGACCGCTCGCCGATGTACTCGGGCCTGATCAAGAGCGTCGGTCCGCGCTATTGCCCGTCGATCGAGGACAAGGTGGTGCGCTTCGCCCAGCGCGACAGCCACCAGATCTTCCTCGAGCCGGAGGGCCTGCACACGCGGGAGATCTATCCGAACGGGATTTCGACGTCGTTGCCTTTCGATGTGCAGCTGGAGCTCGTCCGGTCGATGCCGGGTTGCGAGCACGCTCACATCCTGCGGCCGGGCTATGCGATCGAATACGACTACTTCGACCCGCGAGCGCTCAAGTCGACGCTCGAGACCAAGGCGATCCCGGGCCTCTTCTTCGCCGGGCAAATCAACGGGACGACCGGCTACGAAGAAGCTGCGGCACAGGGACTGCTTGCCGGTCTCAATGCCGCCCGGTACGCGCGCGGCGACGAAGGCTGGTGCCCGCGCCGCGACGAAGCCTACCTGGGCGTGCTCGTCGACGACCTCATCACCCGCGGCGTGTCCGAGCCCTATCGGATGTTCACGTCGCGCGCCGAGTACCGGCTGCAGTTGCGCGAGGACAATGCCGACCTGCGCTTGACCGAGCGCGGCCGCCGGCTGGGGTTGGTCGACGACGTCCGCTGGGACACGTTCTCGCGCAAGCGCGACGCCGTCGCGGCCGAGATCGAACGGCTGCGAACCACATTCGTCAACCCGAATGTCCTTGCCCGGCACGACGCCGAACGCGTTCTGGGACAAGCCATTGATAGAGAGTATGCGCTCACTGACTTGTTGCGCCGACCCGGCGTGACCTATGCGACGTCTGCTCTCGTTGCCGGGAGCGGGCACCGCGGTGGCCGACCCCAGGGTCGCCGAGCAAGTCGAAGTCGCGACCAAGTACGCCGGGTACATCGACCGCCAGCAGCGACGAGATCGCTCGCCACCTGTCGATGGAATCGGCAAAGCTGCCGGCGGACCTCGATTACCGCAACGTGCGCGGCCTGTCGGCGGAGGCGCAGCAGAAGCTCAACATGCACAAGCCGGAAACGATCGGCCAGGCCGCGCGCATTTCCGGCATTACGCCAGCGGCAATCTCGCTGTTGCTCGTGCACTTGAAGAGCGGCGCGGCCACGGCCGGCCGCGGCGCGGAAGCGCTGTCGGCATGACCGAGGTCGCCCAGGCCCCGGCGCACGCCGTCGACTTGGCATCGGGCATCGCCACACTCGGCCTCGCACTGACCGATGCCCAGCGGGCGCAACTGACCGCCTACGTCGCGTTGCTCGCCAAGTGGAACAAGACGTACAACCTGACGGCGATCCGCGAACCGCAGCGGATGATCACGCATCATCTGCTCGACGCATTGGCGGTGGTGCCGCATCTTCCGGCGCAATCCGGATTGCGCATTCTCGACGTCGGGTCGGGCGGTGGCGTTCCGGGCATTCCGCTCGCGATCGTCCGGCCCGATGCAACGGTCGTGCTCGTGGACTCCAGCCACAAGAAGGCCACGTTTCTCGCGCAGGCGGCGATCGAGTTGGGACTTGCCAACGTCGAGTCGCACGCGGTGCGCATCGAGGACTTCGCGCCGCACGCGCCGTTCGACATCGTGATCTCGCGCGCATTCTCCGATCTCCCGTCGTTCGCCGCGCTGGCCGCGCCGCATGTTGCGCCGCGCGGGAAGATGTTCGCGATGAAAGGCGTGCATCCGGACGAGGAACTTGCGCACTTGCCGGAAGACATCGTCGTGCTGGGAAAGCCTTCGCTTGCGGTTCCCGGTCTCGATGCGGCGCGGCACCTCATCATCATGCAGCGCAGGAACGCGTGAAGGAAAGACGACATCGATGACGCGCATCATCGCAGTGGCCAACCAGAAAGGCGGCGTCGGCAAGACGACCACCGCGGTCAATCTCGCCGCGAGCCTGGTCGCGATGAAGCGGCGCGTGCTGCTGGTCGACCTCGACCCGCAAGGAAACGCCACAACGGGTTCCGGGCTCGACAAGCGCAGCTTCGATGCCACGGTGTACCAGGTGCTGCTGGGCGAGCGCCGCATCGCCGATGTGCGCGTTCCTTCGCCGTCCGGCGGCTTCGATCTCGTGCCCGCGAACCGCGAACTCGCCGGTGCGGAGATCGAGTTGGTCGACCTGCCCGAACGCGAAACGCGGCTCAAGGAAGCGCTGTCCGAAGCGCTTTCGCAGATGAAGGCCGCGATCAGCGAAGTGGCGCCGGACTACGACTTCATCCTGCTCGACTGTCCGCCGTCCTTGTCACTGCTCACGCTCAACGGCTTGTGCGCGGCGGACTCCGTGCTGATTCCGATGCAATGCGAGTATTACGCGCTCGAGGGGCTTTCCGACTTGATCCAGACACTGAAGAAAGTCCGCGCGCATTTGAATCCGGGCCTGGAAATCGAAGGACTGCTGCGCACCATGTACGACCCGCGCAACACGCTGGCGCTCAACGTCGCCGCCGAACTCGAAAAGCACTTCGGCGAAAAGCTCTACCGGACGATCATTCCGCGCAACATCCGGCTGGCGGAAGCGCCGTCGCACGGCATCCCCGCGTTCAAGCTTGAATCGCAATCGAAGGGCGCGCTCGCGTATCTCGCACTGGCCGGCGAAATGCTGCGCCGGATCGAGGCACGGGAGGCCGCTGACGCCGCCGCCGCCGCCGCGGCGGGCGCCGCCGCACAGGGAATGCACGCATGATTCGACCGAAAGGGTTGGGCCGCGGACTCGACGCGCTCCTGGCCGGTGGCAACGAGGATGCGCCGCGCGAGGCGCTGCAAACGCTCGCGATCGGCCGCATCAAGCCGGGCAGGTACCAGCCGCGCACGCGGATGGACGAGACGGCGCTGAACGAGCTCGCCGAATCGATTCGCGAGCAGGGGCTGATGCAGCCGATCCTCGTGCGGCCGGTCGACGGCGGGCGCTTCGAGATCATCGCCGGCGAGCGCCGTTGGCGCGCGGCACAGCGCGCAGGGCTGACGGAAGTCCCGGCGCTCGTCAAGAACGTTCCGGATCATTCGGCGCTCGCGCTGTCGCTGATCGAAAATATCCAGCGCGAAGACCTGAATCCGCTCGAGGAGGCCACCGGCCTCATGCGCCTGGTCGACGAATTCGGCCTGACGCACGAAGCCGCGGCCAAGGCCGTCGGCCGTTCGCGCAGCGCGGTCACCAACCTGCTGCGGCTTCTGCAGCTTGCCAAGCCCGCGCAGGAGCATCTGCTGAGCGGCGGCATTGAGATGGGCCATGCGCGCGCCATGCTGGCGCTGCCGGTGGCCCAGCAGGCGAACGTCGCCACGCGCGTCGTCGATGGCAACCTTTCGGTACGCGAAACGGAACGGCTGGTGTTCACGCTGCTCAATCCGGCCAAGCGCGAAGCACGCAGCGCGCGGCGAGGCCATGATGCGGACACCGCGCGTCTGGAGACCGAACTTGCGGAAAAATTGGGCGCGAAAGTGAAGATCGACGTGGGCAAGAAGGGCGCCGGCAAGCTCGTCATCTCGTACGCGAGCCTCGAGCAACTGGATGGGATACTCGCCCGGCTTCGCTGAGGTCTTCGGCAGGCACGAAAGGAAACGGCGGCTCGCGGGCCGCCGTTTTCCGTTCAGGAAGCGCATGCATCAGCCAAGCTGCGCCAGCATCGTCTCGCCGCCCGATACTTCGTATTTGCCAGGCGCCTCGATGTTCAGCGTTTTCACGACGCCGTCGTCGACCAGCATGGAAAAGCGCTGGCAGCGCACGCCCATGCCCTTGGCCGTGAGGTCGAATACCAGCCCGAGCGCCTTCGTGTAGTCGGCGCTGCCGTCGCCCATCATCCGCACCTTGCCGCCGGCCTTCTGGTCGCGCGCCCACGCGCCCATCACGAACGGATCGTTGACCGACATGCAGAGGATGTCGTCGATACCCTTCGCCTTCAGCTTGTCGAAGTTGGCGAGATACGAGGGCACGTGCTTGGCCGAGCACGTCGGCGTGAACGCCCCCGGCAGGCCGAAGATGACGACCTTCTTGCCGCGCGTCAGGTCCTCGACCTTGAACGTGTTGGGGCCGATCGTGCAGCCGTTGCCTTCGACTTCGATGTACTCGGACAGCGCGCCCGCAGGCAGCTTGTCGCCGACTTTGATCGTCATGGTATTTCCTTTAGGAAGGGGTCACGAAGGGGAGCCTCGGGATCCGCGAGGATTGCAGGCAATGACAATAATTTCAACCCCACGACTTGCCCGGACAATCGCGAAGCGGTAACTTTCGAGGTCTTCGAAAAGGGCGGCGAGGAGGGGTCCATGGCACGCACTGCAGCGAAACATACGGGAGCCAAGCGTGTCGAGACGCCGAAGCGCGCCCGGCTTCTGATCGCCACGCGCAAGGGCTTGTGGACGCTTACCACGGATGGCGCGCGCCGCACCTGGAAGATTGCCGGTCCGCAATTCCTCGGGCACATCGTCCACCACGCGATCCTGGACCCGCGCGACGGCAAGACGATGCTCGCGGCGGCGCGCACCGGCCACCTGGGTCCGACGGTTTTCCGTTCGACCGACAACGGCAAGACGTGGAAGGAGGCGGCGACGCCGCCGGCCTTCGAGCCGGGCAGCGGGCGGGTCGTCGACCACACGTTCTGGCTGACGCCGGGTCATCCCTCACAGCCGGGCGTCTGGTTCGCCGGCACGTCACCGCAGGGCCTGTTCTGCTCCGACGACGGCGGGGCGAACTGGAAAGGTGTCGCCGGCTTCAACGCGCATCCGCAACGCAAGGCGTGGTGCGGAGGCGACCAGGACGGCACGCCCGATGGCCCGAAGCTGCACTCGGTGCTCATCGATCCGCGCGATCCAAGCCATATGTACATCAGCATGTCGAGCGGCGGCACGTTCGAGTCGACCGACGGAGGCAGGGACTGGCATCCGCTCAACGCTGGCGTGCGCGCCGATTTCCAGCCCAATCCCGATCTCGAGTACGGGCACGATCCGCATTGCGTGCGTTTCGCCGCCGGCAATCCGGATCGCCTGTACCAGCAGAACCATTGCGGGATCTTCAGGCTCGACCGGCCGGCCACGCGCTGGCAGGACATCGGCACGGGTATGCCCAAATCGGTCGGCTACGTCGGCTTTCCGATGGTCCCGCATCCGCACGACGCCAACACCGCATGGGTGTTTCCGATGGATGGCACCGACGTCTGGCCGCGCATTTCGCCGGGCGGCAAGCCCGCGGCGTACCGCACGCGCGACGGCGGCAAGACGTGGAAGCGCCAGGCCGACGGCATGCCCAAGTCGCAGGCGTGGTGGACGGTCAAGCGGCAGGCGATGACGGCGGACCGCTTTCCCGCGGTCGGCGTCTATTTCGGCACCACGTCGGGCGAGGTGTGGGGGAGCCGCGACGAGGGCCGCACCTGGCGATGCCTGGCCGCGCACCTGCCTCACATCTACGCCATCGAGGCCGTGTAGCGCGAACGCGAGGCGGAGAATCACGTCTTGGACTTTCGCGTCGCGATACCGTCGCCGCTGCGGTCGTATTGCGACGGCGCCGCTGCCGTCACGATCGCCTGCGCTTCGGACCACCCGACGCTGGGCGATCTGCTGACGGAACTCGACGCCGAACACCCCGGGATTCGCTTTCGCATGCAGGACGAACAGGGAAAGCTGCGTCCGCACATCAAGATATTCGTCAACGCCGCGGTCGAGAGAAATCCGCGGGCCGTTCTTCCTCCCGAGGCCGACGTGATGATCGTGGCCGCGCTGTCCGGCGGCTAGAGCGCGTCGCCGCACCCGCCCATCGAACGGCCGTGCGACGTTGCGCTGCAACGTTTCGTTGCGACCATCGGCGCAAAACGGTTAAAATTAGCAGGTTTGCTTCGTAGCTTGCGCGAGGTCAAGGGAATCGGCACCGCGCGCGCGTTAAATGGGCAAACGCGAGCCAGGTGCGCCCGAGAGCGCGGTGATGGAAGCCCCACTTTCGACCAAACCGATCCGCCGGGTCCTCAAGTGGCAGGCGGGCGCGACGGTCGCGATAGCTGCCTTCGCCGGAATTTGGCTGGGGGGGCACGCGGCGCTTTCCGCCGTACTGGGCGGCGTGGTCAACATCACGGCCGTCGTCGTCTATGCGGTGGTGCTGGGGATTTCGAATCCCGTGTCCGCGGGAGGCACCGTGGCCGCGATGTTCCGCGCCGAGGCGTGCAAGATCCTCGTGATCGTCGTGGAGTTGTGGTTGGTGCTGACGACTTACAAGGACGTGGTCCCGGCCGTATTTTTCGCCGCGTTCGTGATAACGGTGTTGCTGTTCCGCATGGCCCTTTTTGACCGCGACTGACCCTCCACGACCCTCCCCGCGACAATCTTCATGGCCGTCCCCGCCTACGAATCCCCGTCTGAATACATCGCCCACCACCTGACTTTCATGGTCAAGCAGGTGGGGGACACGAGTTTCTGGAGCATCAACACCGATACGGTCGTGACGTCAATCATTCTCGGGTTCCTGGGACTGGGTTTCATGTGGTGGATCACACGCAAGGCCAGCGCCGGCGTGCCGTCGAAGACACAGGCCTTCGTCGAACTTTGCGTGACCTTCGTCAACGACCAGGTCAAGGGCATCTATCACGGCGAGAGCTTGTGGGTGGCGCCGATCGCGCTGACCGTGTTCGTCTGGGTGGTGCTGATGAACACGATGGACATCCTGCCAGTCGACATCGTTTCGAGCATGTTGAGCGCCCTCGGCCTCAAATACTGGCGCGTCGTGCCGACCGCCGACATCAACACCACTTTTGCGCTGGCGCTGTCGGTGTTCGCGCTGATGATCATCTATGGCATCAAGTCCAAGGGCCTGGGCGGCTGGAGCAAAGAGCTTTTCGTGGCCCCGTTCGGCAACCACTTCCTGCTCTGGCCGTTCAACTTCATGTTCCAGATGGTCGAGTGGATATCAAAACCGCTGTCGCACAGCCTGCGGCTCTTCGGCAACATCTACGCCGGCGAGATCATCTTCCTGCTGCTCGGAATGTGGGCGGCGAGCGGGCTCGTCGGCACCCTGTTCAGCGGCGTCCTCAACCTGGGCTGGGCGATCTTCCACATCCTGATAGTGCTGCTGCAGGCGTACATCTTCATGATGCTCACCATCGTGTACATCACGATGGGCGAGGAGCATCACTGACCGTTTCCGCGGCGCGCTTCTCGCCCGCCCTCATTCGCGCTCATCGACGTCCTACATACCCGCAACTGAAAGGAAAGCACCATGGAAAATGTGCAACTGCTGGCGATGATCCAGTCCAACACCGCGATCGGCATTGGACTCATGATCGGCCTGGGCGCTCTCGGCGCGTGCGTCGGCGTGGGCATCATGTGCTCGCGCTTCCTGGAAGGCGCCGCGCGCCAGCCGGAACTGATGCCGCAACTGCAGGCGAAAGTGTTCCTGCTGCTCGGCCTGATCGACGCGTCGTACATCATCGGCGTCGGCCTCGCGATGTTCTTCGCGTTCGCCAACCCGCTGCTCTCCGTCGTCCCCAAGTAAGGCGCGTCATCGCTCTTCCTACCGCACAGGCAACGCCATGAACTTCAATCTGACGCTGATCATGCAGGCCGTCGCCTTCACGGCTTTCATCTGGTTCTGCGCGCGCTTCATCTGGCCGCCACTGATGCGCGCCATCGAGACGCGGCAAAAGCAGATCGCCGACGGTCTGGCCGCAGGCGAAGAGGGCCGCAAGGAGTTGGCCAGCGCCGAGAAGCGGATCGCCGACATGCTGACCGAAGCCAAGGGCAAATCCGCCGAGATCGTCGCCACCGGCGAGCGGTTCAAGTCGGAGACGATCGAGCAGGCGAAGATCGAAGCCAAGGCGGAAGGCGATCGCATCATTGCCGCCGCCAAGGCCGAGATCCAGCAGGAAGTCGCGCGGGCGAAGGAACAGCTGCGCGACGCCGTCGCCGACTTGGCGGTCGCGGGCGCGTCGAAGATCCTGAAGAAGGACGTCGACACCAGGGTTCACGCCGACTTGCTGGCACAGCTGAAGCGGGAACTGTAGGCAGCCCATGGCCGAACTGACCACGATCGCGCGTCCCTACGCCGAAGCCGCGTTCGCGCTTGCCCGCGACGGCAATGCGCTGCCGGTGTGGTCGCAGATGCTGCGGCTTGCCAGCGCCGTCATTGCGGACCCGCAGGTGGCGAACGCGCTGGACAATCCCGCGCTCGACAGCGGCGCCAAGGAGTCGCTTCTGCTGTCGATCTGCGGCGACAAGCTGAACGCGGAGGGCAGGAGTTTCGTGCGCGTGCTGATCGAGGGCGACCGCATCTCGTTGCTGCCGCAGATCCAGGCAATGTTCGAGAGCCTGAAGGACGACGCGGACGGCGTGGCCAAGGCGACGATCGAGACAGCGTTTCCTTTCCAGGGCAGCGAGCTCGCGGAGCTGACTTCCGCGCTCGAAACGCATTTCGGCAAGAGGATCGAAGCCACCGTCGCGATCAAGCCGGAACTGATCGGTGGCGCACGCGTCACCGTCGGCGACGCGGTGATCGACGGTTCGGTGCAGGAACAACTCCGGGCGATGGCCGCGCAGCTGCGCGCCTGACTCCCGACGAATTCGACAGTCGTGACGCCGTGGCACTGACCCAATCCGCGGCAGACGTGAGGAAATCATGCAACTGAACCCTTCCGAAATCAGCGAACTGATCAAGACCAAGATCCAGAACCTGGACACCGGCGCCGAAGTGCGGACGCAGGGGACGGTGGTCTCGGTTTCCGACGGCATCTGCCGCATTCACGGCCTGTCCAACGCGATGCAGGGCGAGATGCTCGAATTCCCGAACAACACGTTCGGGCTCGCTCTCAACCTCGAGCGCGACTCGGTCGGCGCGGTGATCCTGGGCGCGTACGAGAAGATCAAGGAAGGCGACACCGTCAAATGCACGGGCCGGATTCTCGACGTTCCCGTCGGGCCGGAACTGATCGGCCGCGTCGTCAATTCGCTCGGCGAGCCGATCGACGGCAAGGGACCGGTCAACGCGAAGATGCGCGACGTGATCGAGAAGGTCGCGCCGGGCGTGATCGAGCGGCAGAAAGTGTCGCAACCGGTGCAGACGGGATTGAAGTCGATCGACGCGATGGTGCCGATCGGGCGCGGCCAGCGCGAGCTCATCATCGGCGACCGCCAGACCGGCAAGACCGCGGTGGCGATCGACACGATCATCAACCAGAAGGGCAAGGATCTCATCTGCGTGTACGTCGCGATCGGGCAGAAGGCGTCGTCGATCAAGAACGTCGTCAACAAGCTGACCGAGTACGGCGCCATGGAGTACACGATCGTCGTCGCCGCGACGGCGTCGGAATCGGCCGCGATGCAGTACATCGCCCCGTACTCCGGCTGCACGATGGGCGAGTACTTCCGTGATCGCGGCCAGGACGCGCTGATCATCTACGACGACCTGACCAAGCAGGCGTGGGCCTACCGGCAGGTGTCGCTGCTGCTCCGCCGCCCGCCGGGCCGCGAAGCGTACCCTGGCGATGTTTTCTACCTGCACTCGCGGTTGCTCGAGCGCGCGGCGCGCGTCAACGCCGCCTACGTCGAGAAGTTCACCAAGGGCGCGGTGAAGGGTAAGACCGGATCGCTCACGGCGCTGCCGATCATCGAAACCCAGGCGGGCGACGTGACGGCGTTCGTGCCGACCAACGTGATCTCGATCACCGACGGCCAGATCTTCCTCGAGACCGATCTCTTCAACGCCGGCATCCGTCCCGCGATCAACGCCGGCATCTCGGTGTCCCGCGTCGGCGGCGACGCGCAGACCAAGGTCATCAAGAAGCTGGGCGGCGGCGTGCGCCTGTCGCTCGCGCAATACCGCGAGCTCGCGGCGTTCGCGCAGTTCGCCTCCGACCTAGACGAGGCCACCCGCAAGCAGCTGGACCGCGGCAAGCTCGTGACCGAACTCATGAAGCAGCCGCAGTACGCGCCGATGTCGGTGGCCGACCAGGCGCTGACGCTGTTCGGGGTGAACAAGGGCTATTACGACGACGTGCCGGTGGAAAAGGCGCTGGCGTTCGAGTCCGCGTTGCGCCAGTTCATGCGGGGGAAGTACGCCGGCATCGTCGACAAGATCGCGAAGACCAACGAGATGACGGCCGACGACGAGAAGGCGCTGGCGGCGGCGATCGAGGACTTCAAGAAGACCGGCACGTATTAAGCACGCGGCGAAAAGGCGTCATGGCAAGTTCCAAGGCGATCACGACCAAGATCAAGAGCGTGCAAAGCACGCGCAAGATCACCAAGGCGATGGAGATGGTCTCGGCCTCGAAGATGAAAAAGGCCCAGGACCGGATGCGCGCCTCGCGTCCGTACGTCGAGCGCATGTTCAACATCGTGCTGCACATCGCCAAGGCGAACACCGAATACCACCACCCGTTTCTGCAGAAGCGCGACGCCGTCAAACGCGTCGGCGCCATCGTCGTCACCACCGACAAGGGCCTGTGCGGTGGCCTCAATACCAATGTGCTGCGGCTAGTGCTGCAGCAGCATAAGGAATGGCGCGCCAAAGGCATCGAGTGCGACTACGTCGCCATCGGCAGCAGGGGGCTCGGGTTTCCTGACGCGCATGGGCGCCAACGTCGTGGCCAGCGTCACGAACCTGGGCGACCGCCCGCATGTGGACAAGATGGTCGGTCCGGTAAAGACGCTGATCGACGAATATGTCGCGGGCAAGGTCGACGAAGTGCACATCTACTTCACGACGTTCCGCACGACGATGAGCCAGGAGCCGCGGCACGGAAAGATCATCCCGATTCCCGACCAGTACAGAACGCCGTCGGGTGAAGTGCGCAAGGCCGAGTTGTCCGACGGCTCCTGGGACTACATCTACGAACCGGACGCGCGGACGCTGCTCGACGGAATGATGCGGCGCTACCTGGAAGCCGTCGTGTACCAGATGGTTAACGAAAACATGGCCTCCGAGCAGTCGGCGCGGATGGTCGCCATGAAGGCCGCATCCGACAACGCGGCAAAGATCATCAAGGAACTGCAGCTCATCTACAACAAGACGCGGCAGGCGGCGATCACCAAGGAACTTTCCGAGATCGTCGGTGGCGCGGCAGCGGTCTGATGCAGGCGGCGAAACGAATTCGAATTACGCGGTTAACGGGCAGGGAATAACTATGAACCAGGGAACGATTGTTCAGTGCATCGGCGCAGTGGTCGACGTGGAATTTCCGCGCGACCAGATCCCCGAAATCTACGATGCGCTCAAGTTGGACGAAATCGGGCTGACGCTCGAAGTGCAGCAACAGTTGGGCGACGGCGTCGTGCGAACCATCGCGCTCGGGAGCTCCGACGGCCTGCGCCGCGGCATGATGGTCGTGAACACGAAGGCGCCGATCATGGTGCCCGTCGGCACGGAAACCCTCGGCCGCATCATGGACGTGCTGGGCCGGCCGATCGACGAGCGTGGCCCCGTCAACGCCGCGAAGACGATGTCGATCCACCGCGCGGCCCCGGACTATGAAGAGCTTTCGCCATCGACCGAACTGCTCGAGGTGGGCATCAAGGTCATCGACCTCATCTGCCCGTTCGCCAAGGGCGGCAAGATCGGCCTCTTCGGCGGCGCCGGCGTCGGCAAGACCGTCACGATGATGGAACTCATCAACAACATTGCGACCGGGCACGCGGGCCTGTCGGTGTTCGCCGGCGTCGGCGAACGCACGCGCGAAGGCAACGACTTCTATAACGAGATGATCGACTCCGGCGTCGTCAACAAGGACGACCTCGGCAAGTCAAAGGTTGCGATGGTGTACGGCCAGATGAACGAGCCGCCGGGCAACCGGCTGCGCGTCGCGCTGACGGGCCTGACGATCGCCGAATCGTTCCGCGACGAGGGCCTCGACGTGCTACTGTTCATCGACAACATCTATCGCTTCACGCTGGCCGGGACTGAGGTGTCTGCGCTGCTCGGACGGATGCCCTCCGCTGTGGGCTACCAGCCGACGCTCGCCGAGGAAATGGGCAAGCTGCAGGAGCGGATCACGTCGACCAAGACCGGCTCGATCACGTCGATCCAGGCCGTGTACGTGCCGGCCGACGACCTGACCGACCCGTCGCCCGCCACAACGTTCGGTCACCTGGACGCCACCGTTGTGCTGTCGCGGGACATCGCGTCGCTCGGCATCTACCCGTCGGTCGACCCGCTCGACTCGACGTCGCGCCAGATCGACCCGCACGTTATCGGCGAGGAGCATTACAACTGCACGCGCCGCGTCCAGCAGACGCTGCAGCGGTACAAGGAACTGCGTGACATTATCGCCATCCTGGGCATGGACGAGCTGTCGCCTGAGGACAAGCTGGCTGTATCCCGCGCGCGCAAGATCCAGCGCTTCCTGTCGCAGCCATTCACCGTGGCGGAAGTGTTCACGGGTTCGCCGGGCAAGTACGTTGCGCTGAAGGACACGATCAAGGGCTTCAACATGATCGTGAACGGCGAGTGCGACCAGTTACCCGAGCAAGCCTTCTACATGGTCGGCACGATCGAGGAAGCGTTCGAAAAGGCAAAAACGCTGCAATGAGCGCTGCAACAGGCGCGGACTGAAAGCCCATGGCCGAAACCCACACCATCCACGTCGACGTCGTCAGCGCCGAAGAGCAGATATTCTCCGGCGAGGCCGAGTTCGTCGTCCTGCCGGGCGTCGACGGCGAGCTCGGCATATTTCCGCGGCACACGCCGCTGTTCACGCAGATCAAGCCCGGCGCCGTGCGCATCAAGGTTCCCGGCCAGGCGGCCGAAGAGCTGGTCTTCGTGCAGGGCGGCTTCCTCGAGGTCCAGCCGCACAAGGTCACGGTGCTGGCCGATACCGCGATTCGCGCGCATGACCTAGACGAGGTGAAGGCGCTCGAGGCAAAGAAGCGCGCGCAAGACGCAATGGTGAACAAGGAATCGGCGGAAACGATGGCCGCGGCGCAGGCCGAACTGTCGATCGCGCTGGCCCAGCTCGAGGCCATCCGGAAGTTCCGCCACCGCGCATAGCATTCTCGGCGGCGGCAGCAAGAAGGGCGGCCGGAGCGGACCACCCTTTTTCATGCCGTCGATTTACGGCGTCGACGATTTCGTCATTTCGCCTCGACGATTCCCGGCGGCTTCCACGATCCTTCTCCCGGCGGCAGGATCGATGGCGGCGTGTCCTTCGGCCAGTACAGGCGCATCACCAGATAGGCGGTGCCATTCGGCGCGGGCAGCCAGTTGGCTTGCCTGGTCTTGCCGGGCGACGCCTTCTGGATGTAGAGCGTCAGCGATCCGTCCGGATTTTTCTTCATCGCCGGCAGCATCGGCGAATTGATCAGGTAGCGGCCGATCGGATTCTCGATCAGCAACTGCGTCTTGCCGTCGTACATCGTCACCGACCAGAACGCATTGACCGGCGGCAGCTGGCCGGCCGGGAATGTGATCGTGTAATTGTGCTTGGCCGTATCCAGCGTCTCGCCGGCCCCGTCGTGGCGGCACGCTGGATACATCGCCTCCTCCGCGTTGTTGCCGTAGATACCGCCTTTGGCGGCGGCGGCGCGTTTCAGCCAATCCCCGTTGTAGAAAGCGCGGTCGCCGAAGAGCGAGCCGACTCTCCAGCCGTCAACGTTCTTCATGCCCCCCGACAAGTACTTGTCCACCTTGTCGTCGCCTTCCTTCATTCCCAAAAGGACTGCGGCCTTGTGTTCCGTCGACAGGTCCTTGAAATCGAAGGTCTTGCCTGGTCCGATGCCGATGGTGGCGAGCTTCGTGCGGATCGCCTTGTCCTCCGGCGTCTCAGGCACGAACTGCAAGGCTGCATCGAGATACTCGAAGAAGTTGTCCTTGATGCCCGCCGTCGTGGCCGGGACGAAATTGATCACGGGCGCGGTTGGCGGCGCGGGCTTCTTGAGGAACGCAGACAGGGGCTGTGCGTGATAGCCCGCCTGCACTTTTTGCACGTTCGGCATGTCGGCGGCGTCGAACAGCTGGGTGCGGAAGATGGTGAGTCCGAAAGGCGTGGTTGACTGGAATACCTTCGCGATGCCCGCTGGCGTTTCGCCCTTCCAGTCGGGACCGACGACCAGATAGTTGCCGGCGGCCACGCCCGTCGCCCGGCTGCCGATATAGCCGTAGTTGTAGGTGTTGCCGTCGACCAGCTGCACCGAGTAGTAGCGTCCCTTGGGCACCGCCGGCACCGAGATCACCATCGGCTCCGCGCGCAGATCGAGCCAGAGCATCGAATACGGCGTGTCGCTGTTGGGCGTGACAACCGCCGTGTCTTTGTACGTGAACACGCGCGCTTCATTGTTGATGGTGTTGAACGGTGCCTTGTACTGCCCCGAGTTCTTGTCGATGACGAACTCGTTCATTACCGCGTAGTTCATGACCAGCGGCAGTCCGTAGATGAACGCCTCTTCGGCGATGGCTTTGGTTTCGGCAATGCCCGGGGCCGGCACGCCCTTGGCCACGTCCTTCTTCCCAGCCTGCGCGACCGGATCATTCTGCTTGCCGCAGCCTGCAAAGAGCGTGAGGGCAACAGCGCAAAGGAACGCGGCGCGCAGCCAGCGGGAAGCCGTGATGTTCATCGTCGAAACGCTCCGGGGAAGAGATGGCGAAGGCAGGTGCGCCGGGATGGCGGAAGGCGCGCCCGAATGCTCGTGAAGTCTAGCTTTGACGATCTCTCATGGGAAGCGCTGCGCCGCATCCTTAGGCGCTGCCCACGTCCAACATTTCCCTTGCGCAGGCGCAAAGTCCGCAACCCGTGGGAAGTGCTAGAATGTTGCGCTGCAACAAGCCCCTTTTTTAAACGGGAAACCACTATGGCCGACCTGCATCGCACCATCGATCGTTCGATCACCATTTCGCGGTCGGTTGCCGACCTGCTGCAGCGCCGGACGCGCACCGCGAACGAACGATTCAGCGAACGGATGCGCAGGGCCGGCGTCGCCTACGGAAACGCCTCCACACCGACGAAAACGCCGATGGAATTCTGGCGGCAATGGTCGGAATACAACGTCGACCTGGCCCAGCGCTCGGTGCTCTACTGGGACACGCTGCGCCAGCGCGGCAACCAGTGGCTGGAGCACGAGGCGGCCGGCAAGCCGCCGGTGCTCAAGTACAAGTACGAAATGATCGCCGACGCGCGCGAGTACGAGCGCCCCGCCAACCACGCGCTCGTGCGCATCATTCCGCCGAAAGGCGTCGTCGTCGACGATACCAAGCGCCCCTTCGTGATCGTCGACCCGCGCGCCGGACACGGCCCGGGCATCGGCGGCTCCAAGGAAGACTCGGAGGTCGGCGTCGCTCTTTCCGCGGGTCATCCCGTGTACTTCGTGATCTTCTTCCCCGATCCGTGTCCGGGCCAGACGCTGGCGGACGTGACGGACGCCGAAGCGGAGTTCATTCGCATCGTCGCCGAGCGGCACCCGGATAGCCAGAAGCCGGTGATCATGGGCAACTGCCAGGGCGGCTGGGCGGTGATGATGCTCGCCGCGGCGCGGCCGGAAATTGCCGGGCCGCTGGTCATCAACGGCGCGCCGATGTCGTACTGGTCGGGCAACGACGGCGATTCGCCCATGCGCTATTCGGGGGGCTGCTGGGCGGTGCATGGCTGTCATTGTTCGCGGCGGACCTGGGCGCGGGAAAGTTCGACGGCGCGCATCTCGTCTCCAATTTCGAATACCTGAATCCCGCGAATTCCCTCTGGGACAAGTGGTACCACCTGTTCGACAACATCGACACCGAGCCCGAGCGCTTCCTCGACTTCGAGCGCTGGTGGGGCGGCTTCTATGCGTACAACGAGGAGGAGATCCGCTGGATCGTCAACAACCTCTTCGTCGGCAACAAGCTGTCGGCCGGCGAGGCGCGGCTGGGCCCGGGGCGCTATTTCGACCTGAAGGCGATCAAGCAGCCGATCATCGTGTTCGCGTCGATGGGCGACAACATCACGCCGCCGCAGCAGGCGTTCAACTGGATCGCCGACGTGTATTCGTCGACGGAGGAAATCAAGGCAAACGGCCAGACGATCGTCGGCCTTTTGCACGAGGACGTCGGACACCTTGGAATCTTCGTCTCGGGCAAGGTCGCGAAGAAGGAGCACGCGCAGATCGTCGAGGTGCTGAAATACATCCAGCAATTGCCGCCGGGCCTCTACGGCATGGATATCGAGGAGACGTTCGACGCGCACGGGGAAGTTCGCTACGAAGTCTCGCTGAAGGAGCGCAAGGTCGAGGACCTGCGCGCGATGCAGAAATTCGACCGCGTCGACGAAAAGCCCTTCCAGGCGGTTGCCGCGTTGTCGGAACTCCTCGAGCGCTCCTACTCGCTGCTGGCGCGGCCGTTCGTTCGCGAGATGTCGCCCGAGTGGCTGGCCAAGGCGAGGCGCCAATTCCATCCGCTGCGCGTCCAGTACTGGGCCCTTTCCGACAAGAATCCGTTCCTGTCGGCGCTGCCGTACATGGCCAGTGCGGTCAAGGGCAGCCGCAAGCCGCGATCCGCGGATAACGACGGCGTCAAGTTCGAAAAGCTCGCGTCCGAATTCGTGAGCGCGTCGCTCGACAGGTATCGCGAACTGCGCGACGCGGCATCGGAGGCGGCATTCTTCGAGGTTTACGGCAACATGCTGTCGCTGCACATGGCGGACGAACGCGAGGAGATCCGGCGCAAGGGCAAGTTCGACCCGCGCTCGCTGCCCGCCGTGCGCGAAGTGCTGGACACGATCGAGGAGGGCAGCGCCATCGAAGGCCTCGCGCGCATTGCCATGCTGATCACCAAGGCAGGGCCCGGCCAGCGCCGCCTGTCGCAGATGCAGCGCACGCGGGAGATCCTGTCGCCGGAGGGGGAGATCGCGCATCTGTCAGAAGACGAGCGCCGCCGCCTTTTGCAGGAGGAGACGATGGTCGTCGAATTCGAGCCGGAGCGCGCCAAGCGGTCGCTGCCCAGGCTCTTGCGGACGCCGGCCGAACGGCGCCACGCGCTGGCACTGCTCGACCGCGTCGAGACGCACGGCGATCTCGACGACAAGCAGCGCAGGCTCGTGACCGAATTGCGCGGCGTTCTCTCCGCCGCCGCGGTGCGCGGCGGGGCCAGGGTGCCGGCCGCATTGCCGGCACCGCAACGCAACAAGTCGCGCGCTCGCGCGGCGCCGCGTGGGGCGCGCCAACGCGCGTGAATCGAGCGAGGGCCGGGCGCGCACCGCGATGCAACAGCTGACCAATCGGACGTATGACGAAATCGGCGTCGGCGCGAACGACACCGTCGTGCGCACGCTGACGGCTACCGATGTCGAGGCGTTGGCGCTCGCTGCGGGCGATGTCGAGACGTTTCACTTGGACCTGGCCCCCGGCGCGGTCCCGGAAATGGCCACCGCACCCGGCGCCGCCGCGGTCGCGCTGGTCGCGGGCGTGCTGAACCGGCGGCTGCCCGGGCCGGGCAGCGCAATCATCGGCAGCCAGTTCAAGTACCAGGGCAAGGTGCGCGCGGGCGATACGCTGACGGTCAGCGTCACCGCGCGGGCCAAGCACGCCGACGGCCACCGCATTGAATTCGACTGCCGCTGTACCAATGCCGAAGGCGACGTGCTCGTCGAAGGCATCGCGACGGTCGCCGCGCCGTCGAAGCACATCGCCTACACGAACATCGCCACGCCCGAGGTCGTGCTGCGGCGAAACGACGGCCTCGCGCGGCTCTTGCAGCGCTGCCTGAACATCGAGCCGGTCCGCTGCGCCGTTGTCCATCCGTGCGACTTCGACTCGCTGATGGGGGCGATCGAGTCCGCGAAGCGCGGGCTGATCGTGCCGGTGCTCGTAGGTCCCGAGGCGAAGATCCGCGCCGTCGCGGCTGAAGCCAAGGTCGATCTCGCGCCCTTTCGCATCGTCGGCACGCCGCACAGCCACGCCGCGGCCGATCGCGCAGTGGCAATGGCGCGCGCCGGCGAGGTCGATTCGCTGATGAAGGGCAGCCTGCACACCGACGAATTGATGGAGGCGGTCGTGTCTACTGCCACCGGCTTGCGCACCGAGCGCCGGATCAGCCACGTCTTCGTCATGGATGTGCCTGCCTATCCGCGGCCGTTGATGATCACCGACGCGGCCATCAACATCGCGCCGGATCTGGATGCCAAGGCGGACATCTGCCGCAATGCGATCGACCTCGCGCACGTCCTCGGCATCGAGGTGCCCAAGGTCGCGATCCTGTCCGCGGCCGAAACCGTGAACGCCAAGATCGAATCCACGCTGCATGCTGCGGCGCTGTGCAAGATGGCCGACCGTGGCCAGATCACCGGCGGCATTCTCGACGGTCCGCTCGCCTTCGACAACGCGATCTCGCCCGAGGCCGCGCGAACCAAGGGCATCGTATCGGCGGTGGCCGGCATGGCCGACATCCTGCTGGTGCCGGACCTGGAATCCGGCAACATGATCGCGAAACAGCTGACCTATCTGGCCGGCGCCGACAGCGCGGGAATTGTCCTGGGCGCGCGCGTGCCGATCGTGCTGACGTCACGCGCCGACAACGTGCGCACGCGGCTCGCGTCCGCGGCCGTGCTGCTGCTCGTCGCGCACGACCGCCGGACGCGGTTGCTGCCCAAGGAGTGACCCGATCCACGTCGATTAACCGGTCGGGGCGCGGCGAAGTATGATGGATGATTTCGAGCGAACATCCGGAAGGACAAGCGGGCCGTGAACGGATCAGCCACCCGAATCGAAAAAGACGCGATGGGAGAAGTGCGCGTGGACGCTGCGCACCTGTGGGGCGCGCAGACGCAGCGCTCCGTCGACAACTTTCCGATAGGTGTCGGGCGCTTCAGCTGGGGCCGACCGGTTGTGCGCGCGTTCGGCATCGTCAAGCAAGCCGCGGCGCGCGCGAATGTCGAGCTGGGCGAACTGCCGCCCGACAAGGCCGACCTGATCATCCGGGCCGCGCAGGAGGTGATCGACGGCCGCCTGGACAACGAATTCCCGCTCGTCGTATTCCAGACCGGATCGGGCACGCAGTCGAACATGAATGCGAACGAGGTCATCGCCAACCGCGCGATCCAGTTGGCCGGTGGCGTCGTCGGCTCGAAAAAGCCGATCCACCCCAACGATGACGTCAATCGCAGCCAATCGTCCAACGACGTGTTTCCGGCCGTCATGCACATCGCGACATTGGAGGAGCTCGACAGCGCGCTGCTGCCGGCGGTCGCCGGCCTGCGCGCGACGCTCGATGCGAAGGCGCGGGAATTCGCGGACATCGTGATGCTCGGGCGCACGCACCTGCAGGATGCCACGCCGGTCACGCTGGGACAGGTGATCAGCGGCTGGGTCGCGCAACTCGACGATGGCCTGCGTTATGTGCGCGACGCGCGCGAGGGTCTGTTGCCGCTGGCGCTGGGCGGAACGGCGGTAGGCACCGGCATCAACGCGCCGGCGGCGTTCGGCGAAGCCGTCGCGCGACAGATCGCGACGGCTACCGGCAAGGCCTTTCGTTCCGCGCCGAACAAGTTCGCGGCGCTGTCGGCCCACGATGCGATGGTCAACGCCAGCGCGGCGCTGCGGACGCTGGGAGGCGCGCTGATGAAGATCGCCAACGACGTGCGCTGGTACGCGAGCGGGCCGCGCGCCGGATTCGGCGAACTCAAGATCCCCGACAACGAGCCGGGGTCGTCGATCATGCCGGGCAAGATCAATCCGACGCAGTGCGAGGCGCTCACGATGGTCGCCGTGCAGGTCTTCGGAAACGACGCGGCAGTGGCGTTCGCCGGTGCGCAGGGCAATTTCCAGCTCAACGTGTTCAAGCCGGTCATGCTGCACAACGTCATGGAATCGATCGGGCTCCTGTCGGACGCCGTGCGTTCGTTCGACGTCCGGTGCGCGCGAGGGATAGAGCCCGACCGCGAGCGCATCCGCGAGCACGTCGAGGGATCGCTGATGCTGGTCACCGCGCTCAACCCGCATATCGGCTACGAGAATTCGGCGAAGATCGCGCTCCATGCGTATCACCACGGGACGACATTGCGGGAGGCGGCCTTGAAGCTCGGGCTGGTGACGGCCGAGGACTTCGATCGGTGGATCGATCCGGCGGCAATGACGCGCCCGGGTTCCTGACGCGCGCGCCGCAATCGATCCGTCCCTAAGCAATCCGCAGCGGGACATTGACTCGACAGTCGAGGAGTTCGGCATGAGGACTGCTGTTGCGGCGGCATTTTCCGGCGTGGTGCTCCTGGCGAGCACGGCCGTTGCGGAGGCGGCCGGCGAACTCGAGATCCGCTTCTGCCCGTCCGTGCAGGTTCGCAGCTTCCCGCTGGAATCCCGGCGCGGCGTGCAAAGCCTGCTCTTGCAGAACGCGGCGATCATCAATCACGCCGCGTCGTCAGCCGACATCACCGACATAACGCTCGAGCTCTTGCAGGATGACTCCGCCGTGGACACGCGCCGGATCGCCGGCGCCGAATTGAAGCGCGCCGCGGGAGCGGGACCGCTGATGCAAAAGTCCGGAATGATGCGATTGCTGGCCTTCCAGTTCTGCGGATCGAGCATGATCGCGGAGGGCATCACGCTCGCGGGTCCGACGCTTGCGCCAAATCAGGCGCTATTGCTGGCGCAACAGCCCTTTGCGTACCGTGGCAAGCGAGACACATTGCGCGTCACGGTTCATGCCCGCGTAGACGATCGCGAACAGGAAGCTGCGGCGACGCTGCCGATCCAGTCGGCCGTCGCCAGGACGGCATTCCGATTTCCACTGCGCGGCGCCTGGTTCGCGGCCGTCGGGCCGACGATGCACACGGGTCACCGCTGGGCGGTGCCCGAGGAATTCGGTTACGACATCGCGAAGCTCGGAGAGGGGGACCTGTCCCACCGTGGTTCCGGCACGAAGTTTTCGGACTACTACGCGTACGGCGCGCCGGTGCTCGCCGCCGCGGACGGCATCGTCACGGCAGCGGTGAACGACCAGCCCGAGAATCCCGCGGCACTGCGGCGCCCCGACGAGACGGACGAAGCGTATGGCGCGCGCGTGCAGGAAATCCAGATGTCGCTCTTGCCCATGGGCGCCAGCGGGATCGCAGGCAACTACGTGATGATCAACCATAGGAACGGCGAGCATTCACTCTACGCGCACATGCAGCCCGGCAGCGTTCGTGTGCGCGTCGGCGAGAGGGTCGCGGCGGGAGCGCAGTTGGGCAAGCTGGGATCGTCGGGAAACTCCACGGAACCGCACCTGCACTTCCAGGTCTGCGACGCGCCCGATCCGATGGCCTGCGCCGGGATCCCCGTCCAATTCCAGAACATCAGCCTGCCGTACGCGGACTATCCGCGGCCGATCCAAAGCGGAGACGTGGTGCTGGCGAAATAGTCGGCGCGGAGCGGGTCACCGGTCCCGGTGCGCCGCCGCCCGCGCGGCGCTCTTGGCGTGGCTGGGCGCGATGCCGTAGCGCTTTCGATACTCGAGCGTGAACGTCGTGGGACTCGCGAAGCCGCAGCGCGCCGCGATCTCGGCCACCGGCGTGTTTTCCTGGCCGAGCGCCTTGTGCGCGTGTTCGAGCCGGAGGTTGCGGATGTGCGCCACTGGCGTGACGCCGCGAAAGTCGCGAAAGGCCTTTTCCAGCGTTCGCCAACTCACGCCGCAGTGCAGGGCAAGTTCGGGGATGGCGAACGGCTCGCCCAGATGTTCCAGCGCGAACCGGTCCGCGCGCTTGAGAAAGTAGGGCTCGAGCGGGCGCTTGGGGCCGGCCGAATGCATGCCGTTCCGAGCGACCGCCGCGTTGCGATTCCATGCGCCGACGAGCTGCAGATAGCGACGGTAACTCGCGCGCGCCGCAGCCGTGTCGCCCAGCGCGTCCTGCACGATCGACCGGTCGTATTCCAGGAACTCGAGCAGGACATTGAAGGTGCCGGTCTCGCGCGCGAGATCGAGCGCGACGTCGAGTTCGTGCAGTGCCTCAGCATAGCGGCCCAGCGTCCGCAGGCCCCACGCGAGATTCGAGCGCGTCACTATCTCGTCGTATTTCGCCCCTCGCTTCTGCAGTACCGCGAGACGCTTCATGATCGCGCGTACGGCGCCCGCTGCATTGCCCAGCAGGATCTGCAACCGCTCGATATTGCCCGCGACATACCACGCGGCGAATTCGTAGCCGGCCCGTGTGGCGACCTCGCGCGCGCGCTCGAATAACGCCAGCGCCCGCCGCGCCTCGACTTCCATCGGCGCGAGGAGGCCCGGATCGAGCGACGACAGGTGCGCGCGCGCGTGCGGCTCGCTCAATTGCGACGTGGCGCGATCGAAGTGCACGGCGCCCAGGATGTTGAGGATTTGCACCATCACGTAGTCGTCGCCGCTGGCTTCGGCAGCGCGGAGCGCGGTGTCGGCCAGAGCCGCCACGCCTTCGTAGTCGGCGCGGGCGAGCAGGATCGCGATGCGAATCCGCAGCGCGAACGCGACGTACGCCCAGTCGCCGCACGACTCGAGCGACGGAAGGACGCGCGCGATGGTGTCGTTGGCGTCCGTGTAGCGTCCTTGGAGGTACGCAAGCTCCGCGGACCAGGTGTCGACGCGAAGCGCCAGCCTCGGGTCGCCGGGCCGCGACGTGGCGGCGCACGCCGCGGCTTCTAGTTCGCCCAGCGCGTCGCCGTGGTGGCCTTGTCGCATCGCGCAAAAGGCCGCGACCAGCCGCAGTTCGACCCGGCCGGCGACTGAGGCGCGCGGCCCCCACCTGGCCAGCGCGGCCTGCGCCGCCTCGGCGCCGCCGCGCAGATCGCCCGAGCGCGCCAATTCCCAGGCGCGCGTGACGACAGAGGCGGGAGTGCTCATGCCGACATTCTTGCCCCTCGCTGCCGGAAAATCGACCAAGGACCGCAAAAAATTGCGAATTTCGATAGGTTCGGAACCCGGAGCCGCATCGACCGACCCGGCGCGCCTAGAATCTAGCTCGCGACGTTCCTCTGCGGAGGTCCACGATGAACCGGGCATCTCGAATCGCACATTGCGCCGCTGCGCTAGCCGCAGTCGTGATCGTTACTGTGACCGATGCCCTTGCCGACGACCAAACCGGGGAGAACCACTACATCCTTTGCGACAGGTCAAGTCCATGTTCCGCCGGCATTGGCAGCACCGTTGGCAGCAACCCCGACGTGCCGACGTTCCAGATCGCGCAGGTTTATTCCAGTCTCGACGGAGCGCAGCAATTCGTGGAGCTCAAGGAATACGCTGGACTGAACGGACAGAATCACTTTGCGGGCCTGACGTTGACCAGCACTCACAACGGTGTCGCGAAGCAGTTCACTTTCCCCAATGACCTACCGACCGAGCAGACTGCGAATATTTCGGTTGTCGTCGCTGCGGTGCTGTATCCACCAGCGCCTACGATAGTCCAGGACTTTACTAACGTCGTCGTCGCCTACCACCCCGACTTTGTTGTGGCCTCTCGATTCCTGGCAACGGACGGGGGCACGGTCAACTTCGCAGGGACAGACGAGGTTACCTACGCGAGCCTGCCGACAGACGGCGCAACGAGTTTGTTTCGGAACGGCGCGACCGGTCGGGCCGTGCTGCCAGGAGGTTCCGTTCCGCCGGGCGGCCCGTTCAGAAACCCCGGCCACACATACCCGACGCCGCCATCCGTCACAGCGGTCGAATACTACAACGCCGCGCGGGATCATTACTTCATAACGGCGTCGGCGCCCGACATCGATGCGCTCGATTCGGGACGAACAGAAGGCTGGCAGCGAACCGGAGAAGAGCTCATGGTGGGCGGTAGCGCGATTACCTACCTGGGTATCGAGTATCTCTACCGCGGTAGCCCCGTGTGTCGTTTCTACATTCCACCCGCCTACGGCGATTCTCACTACTTTTCCGCCTCGCAGGACGAGTGTTCGGCGGTGCGCCAGCATTTCCCGAACTTCATACTCGAGAGCGATGCCGCCTTCTATGCGACGCTCCCCGACACAGCGACTGGGGAATGTCCGGTGATGCCGGGTTTCATCGACGGCGACATTCAGCTCTCCCCGCTTTACCGCTTGTGGAACAGGCGGCCGGATACCAACCACCGCTACACGAGAGACCCGGCGATCCGAGAAGCAATGATCGCGCGTGGGTGGCAGCCCGAAGGCTACGGTCCATTGGGAGTGGTCATGTGTGTACTGTGATGCGCCTATCAAGTAATTGCGGATTCCGATAGATGGGGTCCGCGAACTTCGGTCAAGCGCTTGCAACGCATCTAGAATGAACCTGAGGCCACCGCCCTCGAGAGGTTCGCCATGAACAGGACACTAACAAATGCGATTTTCGCTGTGGTGCTCGCTGCATCCGCCGCAGGTCTTGCGACCCATGCTGTCGCTGACGATCAATCGGGAGTAAACCACTACATCCTCTGCGACAAGAACGTCGGCTGCGCGTCCGGCGTCGGAGGTACCGCCACGCCAGCGGCGTATCGCATCGAAGGCCTTTACTCGAACCTCGGCGGATGGTCCCAGTTCATCGAGCTGCGCGAGAACTCGACGGACGGCAAAGTTACTCCGCTCGCTGGCTCGGTCATCACCGTGAGGCATGGCGACGTAATCAAGCAATTCGTCATTCCGAGCGATCCGCCCGCGGGGTTTCCGGTCGGGAGGCACGTTGGTCATCTCCAATGTTGACGACTGGTCAAACAATGACTTTGGTCCCGGGCCACCGATGCCTCCCGATTACGTCGATGCCGGAGCGATTCCTGCCGACGGACGGCGGGACCATCGACTTGAACGGGCAGGACCCATGGACCTTCGATGCGTTGCCGACCGACGGTTCGACCAAGCTGCTGCGTTCGGGCGAAACCACGCGCCGCCAGTGGACAGTCGTTCGCGTTGGGCAGATTTGAGGTGCACGTCGATTACGCCGGTGCGATCGAGTACTACAACGCGGCGCGCGATCACTATTTCTACACGGCATCGGAACCGGATATCGACGCGATCGAGTCCGGAAGAATCAAGGGCTGGCAGGCGACGGACTATGGCTTGGCCGTCTTTGCGCTTATCAAATCCGACACACTGCTGCTCGATGTACGGGCAGGTCCCGGTTCCCGTCTGCCGCTACTACATACCGCCGGAATCGGGCGACTCGCACTTCTTCTCCGCGTCCGCGAAGGAATGCGCGGAGGTGGCCGCGAAGTTTCCTACGTTCGTGAAGGAGACCGACGCCGCTTTCTTCGTCGTGCTGCCGGACGAGACACCGGGGCCTGTCCGGTTCCGGGCATACCGGTGTATCGACTCTGGAACCAGCGCGCCGATACGAATCACCGCTATATATGTCAACGACCTCGCGCGGCGCATGGAGATGATGAAGAAAGGTTGGATGCCCGAGGGCTTCGGGCCTGCCGGCGTCGCGTGGTGTATTTGACGGACCCGGGCGTTACGCCGCGTGTTGTACGCCCGCCCTGGCCGGTAGCTGCTGCTCGGCCAGCGTCACCCAGTAGCTCGCGCCGATCTTCAACGCGTCGTCGTTGAAGTCGTAGTGCGGGTTGTGCAGGCCGGGCGTGTCGGGACCGCGGCCGCCGCCCAACCAGATGTAGCAGCCGGGCTTGGCCTGCAGCATGAACGCGAAGTCCTCGGACGCCAGCGCCGGCATCGGATCGGTGTCGACGTTGGCCGCGCCGACCAGCGCCACTGCGGCGGCCAGCGCATGCTGCGTCTCCGCCGGCGTGTTGACGGTGGCCGGGTAGCGCCGCTCATAGCGCAGCGTCGCGGTCATTTCGAACGTCGCCGCAATGCCGGCGACGATCTCGCCCATCCGCCGCTCGATCAGGTCCTGAATGTCCTTCTTGAACGAGCGCGTGGTGCCGCGCAGCACCACCTCCTGCGGGATCACGTTCCACGTGTCGCCGCCGTGCACCTGCGTGACGCTGACCACACCGCCTTCGAGCGGATGGATGTTGCGCGCGACGATCGTCTGCAGCGCGTTGATGACGTGCGCGGCGAAGGGCATCGGGTCGCGGCCCAGGTGCGGCATCGCGGCGTGCGCGCCTTTGCCCGTCGCGACGATCTCGAAGATGTCGTAGGCGCCCATCAGCGGGCCTGATCGGAGCGCGATCGTGCCGGCGGGCATGCCCGGCCAGTTGTGCATGCCGTACACGGCCTTCATCGGAAAGCGGTCGAACAGACCCTCCTGCACCATCACGCGGCCACCGCCTTCGTTCTCCTCGGCGGGCTGGAAGATGAAATAGGCGGTGCCGTCGAAATTCTTCCGCTGCGCCATCGCCTTCGCGGCGCCCAGCAGCATCGACGTGTGGCCGTCGTGGCCGCACGCGTGCATCTTGCCGGTGTTGGTTGACGCATGCACGACGCCGGATTTCTCGAGAATGTGCAGCGCGTCGAGGTCGGCGCGCAGTCCCACCGCGTCCTTCGCTGTGCCGTTGCGCAAGACGCCAACGACGCCGGTCTTCGCCAATCCGCGATGGACTTCCAGCCCGAACGACTCCAGCTTCTCGGCGACGAACGCGGATGTCTGCGCCTCCTCGAACGCGGTCTCGGGATGCGCGTGGAGGTGATGGCGCCAGCCGCGCATGTCGGCGTCCAGCGCGGCGATTTCAGGAACGATGTTCATGGGGCCTCCGGCGATGGACGAACATCCTACCGCAATGGCGCGCACGCCGCGGCGCCTCCGTGCCGCCTTGTTACAATCGGGCGCCCGTATCCGCAATTCCCATGAGCCCCGCCGCTTCCCCCATCTGCGATCTGCTCGTCATTGGCGGCGGCATCAATGGCGCCGGCATTGCGCGCGACGCCGCGGGACGGGGGATGTCGGTGCTGCTCGCCGAGCAGGACGACCTGGGGGCGCACACGTCATCGTGGAGCACCAAGCTGATCCACGGCGGACTGCGCTACCTCGAGTATTTCGAATTCCGGCTGGTAAGGGAAGCGCTGAAGGAGCGCGAAGTGCTGCTCGCCAATGCGCCGCACATCATCGAACCGCTCCCGTTCGTGCTGCCCTACGAGGCGCACCTGCGCCCGGCATGGATGATCCGCATGGGGCTCTTCCTGTACGACCATCTGGGCGGAAAAATGACGCTGCCCAAGTCGTTCGGCGTCAAGCTCGCGGGGAGCCGCTGGGGTGCGGGCCTGCAATCGAAATTCGTCCGCGGCTTCGTCTACGCCGATGCGCGCGTCGACGATGCGCGCCTCGTCCTGCTGAACGCGCTTGACGCGAAGGGCCGGGGCGCGGACGTCCGCGTGCACACGCGCGTCACCGGCGCGCGGCGCGAGGGCGGGCTGTGGCGCGCGACGCTGCGGGCAGCGGATGGCGTGACGACGGACGTCAGCGCGCGGGCCATCGTCAACGCCAGCGGCCCCTGGGTGAAACACGTGCTCGACAGCGTCAGCGCGTCGCCGACGAAGGAAAGCGTGCGCCACGTGAAGGGCAGCCACATCGTCGTGCCGCGCGTGCACCCGGAAGAGCACGCGTACATCCTGCAAAACGCGGACAAGCGGATCGTCTTCATCATTCCCTATCAACAGCACTACTCGCTGATCGGCACGACGGACGTCACCGTCGACGAGTACGAGCATCCGGCGATCACCGGCGAGGAAATCGACTATCTGCTCGAGCTCGTCAATTCCTATCTCGCGAAGCCGCTGGCGGCGTCCGACGTCGTCTGGACGTACAGCGGCGTGCGGCCGCTGCACGACGACGGATCCACCGACCCCGCCGCGGTCACACGCGACTACGTGTTCAAGGTCGATGCACTGGACGAGCCAGGAACCGATCGCGCGCCGGTGCTGTCGATTTTCGGCGGCAAGATCACGACCTACCGGAAGCTCGCCGAGGCAGCTCTCGCGCATCTCGCGCCCTATTTTCCCGGCATGAAACCGGGCTGGACGCGCGACGCGCCGCTACCCGGTGGCGACCTACCCAACGGCGACCGCATCGCGTTCTTCGCCGGATTGTGCCGCCGGTATCCAGCGTTGCCGGCCGAGTTGTTGCGCGAACTCGCGCGCCGGCACGGCACGCGCGCGTTGCGCATCCTCGGCGAGGCGCGAACGATGGCCGATCTGGGACGCGACTTCGGCGCCGGCCTCACGTCGCGCGAAGTCGACTTCCTGATCGCCGAGGAATGGGCACGAACCGGCGAGGACGTGCTGTGGCGGCGCACCAAATGCGGCCTGCCGATGACCGCGGCGCAGCGCCAGGCCGTCGCGGACTATTGCGACGCCAAGCGCGGCGACGTGTCGCCATGAGCGCGTCCGTTTCGCGCGTATGCCTGTTCTGCGGGTCGAACGTCGGGTCGCGGCGGGCGTATGCCGACGCGGCCAGAGAGTTCGGCCGCGAGTTGGCCGCACGCGGCATGACGCTCGTCTACGGCGGTGGCAGCGTGGGCCTCATGCAGATCGCCGCCCAGTCCGCGCTCGACGCCGGCGGAAGCGTGATCGGCGTCATCACCGAGCAGCTGATGATGCGCGAAGTGGGCCATGCGGGACTCGACAAGCTGCACGTCGTGGCTACGATGCACGACCGCAAGGCGCTGATGGCGAAGCTCTCCGATGCATTCGTCGCCTTGCCCGGCGGTTACGGCACGTTCGACGAGACGTGCGAAATGGCGACGTGGGACCAGCTAGGCATCCACGCCAAGCCGCTCGTCGTCGTCAATGTCGAAGGGTTCTTCGACGGCTTCCTGACGCAGCTCGATCGCGCCGTGGCGGACCGCTTGCTGAAGCCTGAGCATCGCGCGCTGCTCGTATCCGCGTTAACGGTCGGCGACGCGCTCGCGGCAATCGCCGCATGGCGACCTCCGCCGGTGGCGCAATGGCTGCGCGACGCGGCGCCGCGGCCGTGAACGCCCCGTTAATGCGTCCGCTGGCGACCATGCCCGATGCCGTGCGCGGTGGCATTCGCGCCGTGCTGGCGGACATCGACGAAACGCTGTCGACGCACGGCCGGCTCACCTCTGCCGCCTACGCGGCGATGGAGAACTTGCGCGCCGCCGGCAAGCTCATGATCCCGATCACGGGCCGGCCGGCCGGCTGGTGCGACCATATCGCGCGGATGTGGCCGGTGGATGCCGTCGTCGGCGAGAACGGCGCGTTCTACATGCGCCACGACGACGCGCGCCGAAGGCTGGTCAGGCGCTTCATCGGCAGCGCCGCGCAACGTTCCGCCAATCGTGCCAGGCTTGCGGCGATCGGGGAGAAAATCCTGCGCGCGGTGCCGGGCGCAGCACTCGCCTCCGACCAGCTCTATCGCGAG
Organism: uncultured beta proteobacterium; assembly: GCA_963828045.1. GTDB lineage: Bacteria > Pseudomonadota > Gammaproteobacteria > Burkholderiales > Casimicrobiaceae > VBCG01. The sequence goes on from CAWHCM010000002.1 coordinate 1,668,626, forward strand.
ACGGACCTCGCCATCGACTTCTGCGAAGACGTGGCGCCGTTGTCGCAATCTGCGGTCGACCGCATCGTCGCGCTGATGGAGGCCGAAGGGATGACGGCGAAGGTGAGCTCCATTCACGTCAACGGCTGGTACGGCGACTACGACAAACTCGCGATGACGCGCATCCTGATGAACGAGGTCTTTGGCGTGGACCTCGACGCGCAGCGAGAGAATTTCGTGTTCGTGGGCGACTCGCCCAACGACGCGCCGATGTTCGCGCACTTCCCCAACGCCGTCGGCGTGGCCAACGTGCGCCCGTTTCTCGATCGCATCGAAACACCTCCCGCCTATGTGACTACTCACGCGGCGGGCGCGGGCTTCGTCGAACTCGCGGCCTTCCTGCTCGCGGCGAACTGATGTCCCGGTGGCGGGCCAGCGCGGCGACGACGGCGGCAGTCGCCGCGTCCTGCCTGCTGCTCGCGATCCTGTTCCTGCAGGGAGGGGCGGACACGCTGCGCTCGATGCTTCTTGCCTATGCGCTGTTCGCGATCCCCGTTGCGGGAACGCTGGCGTGGAACCGGGCCTTCCGGCCGCCGCCACAGACGATCGCGATGCAGATGCGACTGCTGCCGATCCTGTTCGTGGCGCTGACCATTCGCCTCGTCGCATCACACTCGCCAGGCTTCGACTTCGACCTGGCAATCAACAAGGGATGGGCGCGCAGCGCCGCGCAGCTGGGACTTGCGCGCTCGTTCACCGAGCAAGTGGGCGGGAACGTACTTCCGAATTATCCGCCGCTCATCATCACGCTCTACTGGCTGACCGGAACGCTCTACCAGTTCGCCATTTCGCCGTTGTTCGACCCGCTGCTGCCCGACTACAGCGTGGTCATCCGATTCCCCGCGATCGCCTGCGACCTGGCCGCATGCGTCGCCGTCGCGGTAATCGTCCGCGAAGCGCAGAGGGAACGATGGGCGCTGGCGGCCCTGGTGTATGCGCTCCACCCCGTCGTCATTTACGACACCGGAATCTGGGGCCAGACCGACGGCATCTACGCGCTGTGGATGCTGCTGTCTCTCTACACGCTGGCTCGCGGCCGATGGTTCTGGGCCGGCGTCTTTACCGCCTGCGCGGTGCTGACCAAGCCGCAGGTTGCCGCGATGCTCCCCGTCCTGCTGGTCGTGCTGGTCCGCTATCTGCCGAGAAGCGCGTCATTCGCAGGCGGCGCGGCGCTTGCCGGGATGGCGCTCCTTGCGCCGTTCATTGCGGGAGGCGCCGGCGGTGCGGTGCTCGCGGTCTACCAGAAGTCGATCGGCGGCTACTACAAGGCGGTGAGCATCGGCGCGTACAACCTGTGGGAGATCCTGCCCGGGATTGCCGCGCTCAGCGACGAAGCTCTTGCTTTCGCACGTGTCACGTACCGCGGCGCCGGTCTCGTGCTGTTCGCCGCGGCCACGTCGCTGGTTCTGTGGCGCCTCCGGGAGTCGCTGCTTTTTCCCCGCAGCGAACGCCAGCATCTCATCGGCGTGCTGCTGGCCGGCGCATTGACGACGAGCGCCATGTTCCTCTTCTGCACCGAGATGCACGAGCGCTATCAATTCGCGTACGTGCTGCTGGCGCTGCCCGTCGCCGCGGCCGGCGGCGCCGGCGCCATTCTGTACGCGGTGACGTCGTGCCTCATCCTCTTCAACCTGCTGGGCGAATTTCCGGTCGGCGCCTGGGATGCGGCACTCTTTCAGATGGCCCCGGCGCTTCGGGAGGTCATCGCGGCCTCGCAGCTCATTGTCTTCTTCGTCACCGTTGGCATGGCGCCGAGACTCGCCGCTGCGGAAAGCGGCCCGCGACGATAGACCGCTATCGGCTTGGCCGCAGCGCGGACGCGCCGGCATAGCGCGCCGCGCCATGCAGTGCCTCCTCGATCCGCAGCACTTCGTTCCATTTGGCCGTCCGTTCGCCGCGCGCGAACGAGCCGACCTTGAGCTGACCGGCATTCCAGCCCACCGCCAGATGCGCGATCGCGACATCCTCCGATTCGCCCGAGCGCGCGGACACGATCGTGCCGAAGTTGGCGCGCTTGCCGGCGTCGAGCGCGGACCTGGCTTCCGTCAGCGTTCCCGCCTGGTTGACCTTGATCAGCACCGCGTTGCACGAATGCTCCGCCGCGGCGGCGGCGACGCGCGTCGCGTTCGTCGTCAGCAGATCGTCGCCGACGATCTGCACTCGCGCTGACGCCGCGCGTGCGAACGCAATCCAGCCGTCGCGGTCGTCTTCGCCGAACGGATCCTCGATCGACGCGATCGGATAGCGGTCGAGCCAATCCAGCAGCAGTTGCAGCATCTGATCGCGATCGAGCGTGCGCTGCTCGAGGGCCAGCTCATAGCATCCGTCGTGCAGCAGCTCGGACGCCGCGATGTCGAGCGACAACACGGCGTCGTGACCGGGCCGGTATCCGGCGCGCTCGATGGCGCGGACGAGCATGGCCAGCGCTTCGTCGTTCGTCGCGAACGCCGGCCAGAACCCGCCTTCGTCGGCGACGCCGGCCAGCTTGCCGGCATCGGCCATCAGCTCACCCGCCGCGCGATAGATTTCCGCGACCATCGCGATCGCATCGGCAAACGACGCGGCGCCCACCGGCATCACCATCAGGTCCTGCAGGTCGAGCGCGCGCTGCGCATGGGCCCCGCCACCGAAAATCTGGATCTCCGGCAAGGGCAGCGATACGGCGCCGTCGCCCGCTACGTAGCGCCAGAGCGGAACGCCGCGCGCCGCCGCCGCGGCCTGCGCCACGGCCAGCGAGGCCGCCACCGTCGCGTTGCCGCCGAGCGTGGCCTTGTTGGGCGTGCCGTCGAGGTCGATGAGCGTCGTGTCGACGGCGAACTGGTTGCACGCATCGAGGCCCGCGAGCGCCTTGGCGATCGGACCATTGACGCTCGCGACCGCCCGATCGACGCCGAAGCCGCCGAAGCGGGGACCGCCATCGCGGAGGTCGACGGCCTCGCGGGCGCCGCGCGACGCGCCCGCAGGTGCGATCGCGCGGCCCGATGCGCCGTCTTGCAGCGTTACTTCGGCCTCGACCGTGGGCCGGCCGCGGGAATCCCACACGCGTCGTGCGAGGACGCGGGAAATCGCCGTGCCGCTCACGGCGCCCAGTCGCGCGCGAGCGCCGTCAGGCTCACGACCGGACGCCGCAGGTGATCGCTCGCGAATGCACGTATCGCCTGCCGATCGCGCTCGTCGGTCACGTATTCGACCGGCGACTTGCCGTCGATGCGCGCCAGCAGCAAGCCGGGCAGCAGCGCCGCCGTGCGCGCTTCAAGCGTGGCCCACGGCTCCCAGTTCACGCGAAAGCGATAAGCCGCGCAAAGCGCCGCGAACATCGTCAGGTAGTCGCTGCGCCGGTCGGGCCGCCACACGCCCTTGAGCATCAGGTGGTTGAGCACGAAGGCCAGGTCGAACGCCGGATCGCCGTACCACGCGCACTCGGCATCGAGAAAGACCGGCCCTTCGGATCCCACCAGGATGTTCTTGGGGCTGAAGTCGCCGTGCACGAGGGTGCGGCGCGTCGTGCCGGTCGTCGCGACCAGCGCCAGGAGCGGCCGCGACAGGTCCGGATGCGCCCTGGCCGCGGTCACGAGATAGGGATCGAGGCGAATGGCCTGGAAGAGGGCGTCGGTCGGAAAGCGCGCCGCGATGTCCGGCTTGTCCGCGGTCCCGGCGTGGATGCGGCCCAGCACGTCGCCCACGGCGGCCGCGGTGCGCGTGTCGGCGTCGCCTGCGACCAGCATCTTCTTCCAGTTCGGATATTCGTCGGGCGCGTACCACGCCATCGCGAATGCGCCTGACGCGCGGTCCTCGCCCAGGATTTCCGGGACCGCGCCCGGCACGATGCCCCCCGCCACGCGCATCCACTCGACCTCCCAGCGGTTGCGCTCGACCGGCACCCGCCACTCCGCGGCCACCCTGAGCCGAGGGAGCGCGCGTTTGACGCAAATGACGCGGCCGGGCAGTTCGACGCGGTAGATATCGGAGGAAACACCCCCCGCAAGGGGCGTCAGCGCCACCCGTTGGTCGGCGCGAACCAAGCCCATTTTTCTCAAGGAATCAATGAGCTCTGACGCGGCGCTGGACGGCGGACCGCCGGGCGGGACGGGTGCGGCGTCCATCTTCAAGGCGGAATGGGTTGGCGGTACGTTATTTGCATACGATATGTGTCCCATCATAGCAGCGCCCGGCCCTAACGCCTTGATGCGCCTAGGGGTCGATCCCCGAACGGGGGTTCGGCGGTCCGGAAAGGGAGGCTTTTCGTGATCCGTTACGGCTTCAACATAAAAACCCGCCATGGCCAGCGCGTGGAGAACATCCTGATCATGGCCGCGACGCAGGACGACGCCGAGCGTCGGCTGCGCCAGATGTATCACCACTGCGAAATCATCGAATGCCGCGAACACGCGGTGCCGCGCCGACTCGACACGCTCGACGTCGAGGGGGTGATCGGAATGATCAGCGCCAGCCAGCCGCTACTCCATAAGGCCGGCACCCATTAGCTCGTCGTACAGGGCCGCGTAGTCGCGCGCACCGCGACTGTCCGGCGCATGGCGGAAGATGTCCAATCCGACCGCCGGACTCTCCGCCAGCTTCACGTTCTCGCGGATCCGCGTCACGCAGACCTCGTCGGCGCGCAGCGACTGCGCCATCCGCGCCACCACCGCCGCACTCATCCTTCGCCGCGCGTCGTAGCGCGTCAGCACGTACCGCCGCGGCAGCCGCGCGCTTGAACACCGGCTCGAGCGCATTCAGCGCGCGCTCGACATGCTCGGCACCTTGCAGCGACAAAAAATCGGCGGACACTGGCACCAGGATCAGGTCGGCGGCGAACACGGCGTTCAGCGAAAGAACGTTGAGCAGCGGACAGCAGTCCAGGATGACTGGGCCCGCCGGCATGGTCGGAGCGCGAAGCGCTTCCCGCAAGCGGGTCACGACGTTCACGCCCTTGCCCAGCAGCGAATCGAGCTTCGACAGCTCCAAGTGCGACGGGCACAGGATCACACCACTCTTCGTGAACTGTGCGATGTCCGTGAGCCCGCGCTGCCGCATGAAGAAGCCGTACAGGGTGTCGTCGGCGAGCCGGGGCTGCACGCCGAAGATATGCGAAAGATGGCCCTGCGGATCGAGGTCGATGCCCAGCGGCCGCGACTTGCGTTGGGCGACGGCGGCGAGCAGGTTGAGTGCGGTCGTGGTCTTGCCGACGCCGCCCTTCTGGTTGAAGACTGCGATGATCGCCATGCCGCGGAGGATACGCTGTCGTCAGCGGGCCCGTCGCCGCGCCTTTGCAAGCGCGTCGCTAAAGCCGCGCCGGAAACGGCGCCGCGGGCGCTGGCGTATCATCTCGCTCTCTCCTATGACCTCCCCGCTCAACGTCGCGATCCTCGCCGCCGGGCAGGGCAAGCGCATGCATTCGGCGCTGCCGAAAGTCTTGCACCCGCTGGCCGGCCGGCCGCTCGTCGCCCATGTCCTGGCCGCCGTGCGCACGCTTTCCCCGCGCGCGATCGCCGTCGTCATCGGTTTCGGCGGCGATTCCGTGCGGGCCGCGATCGCCGCGCCCGACGTCCGCTTCGTGCCGCAGGATCCGCCGAAGGGGACCGGCGATGCGACGCGTGTGGCGCTCGATGCGCTGCCCGACGGACGGCGTGACGCTGGTGACGATCGGCGACATTCCGCTGGTGCCGCCCGCGGCGCTGGCCGCGCTGGTGCGGGAGGCGCAGGCTGGCCGGCTGGCGGTGCTCACGGCGCGGGTTCCCGACCCGTCCGGCCTCGGGCGCGATCGTGCGTGACGACACGGGCGCGGTGCGCGCGATCGTCGAGGAGAAGGACGCCGATCCGGCGCAGCGCGCGCGCGACGAGATCAACACCGGCGTGATGGCCGCACCGACGGCGCTGCTGCGTCGTTGGGTCGCCGCGCTCAAGCCGAACAATGCGCAGAAGGAGTACTACCTGACCGACATCGTCGCGCTCGCGGTGGCGGACGGGACGCCGGTCGTCGCCCACGTGGCGGCCGATGAACGCGACGTGCGCGGCATCAACGACCGCGCCCAATTGGCGGCGGTCGAGCGCATCGTTCAGATGCGGCGTGCGCACGCGCTGATGGCGGCCGGAACCACGCTCGCCGATCCGGCGCGCTTCGACATTCGCGGCACGCTCGAGTGCGGCCGCGACGTGCACATCGATATCGGCTGCATCTTCGAAGGCGACGTCGCGCTGGCCGACGGCGTCAGCGTCGGTCCCTACTGCGTGCTGCGCAATGTCACGATCGGTGCCGAAACGCGGATCGGGGCCTTTTCGCACCTCGACGACGCGAAGGTCGGCGCCGGCTGTCGTGTTGGGCCCTATGCGCGTCTGCGCCCCGGTGCGGCGCTCGCCGAGGAAGTCCACATCGGCAATTTCGTGGAGATCAAGGCGAGCACGCTGGGACGAGGAGCCAAGGCCAATCATCTTGCCTACATCGGCGACGCGACGGTCGGCGCCAAGCGTCAATTACGGCGCGGGCGCCATCGTCGCCAATTACGACGGCGTCGAACAAGCACGCCACGATCATCGGCGACAACGCCAGCATCGGCTCGAATTGCGTCCTCGTCGCGCCGGTAACCATCGGCGCGGGTGCGACGATCGGCGGCGGCAGTACCATTGCGCAGGACGCGCCGGCCGGCGAGCTCACGGTGGCGCGCGCGAGACAGGTCACGGTTTCGGGCTGGCAGCGGCCGGCCAAGAAGCCCAAAGCCTCGACCTAAGGCCAGAATCACGCCATGTGCGGCATCGTCGGCGCGTCCTCGCGCAGCAACGTGGTCCCGATCCTGATCGAGGGCATCCGCAGTCTCGAATATCGCGGCTACGACTCGACCGGCCTCGCCGTCATCAACGGCGGCGCGACGCCGGTGTTGGAGCGGCTGGTGTCGGTAGCGCGCGTCGCGGACCTGGCCGCGCAGGCCGACGCGCGGCAGCTGACCGGCATGACCGGCATCTCGCATACGCGCTGGGCGACGCATGGCAGCGCCCTCGTCGGTCAACGCGCATCCGCACACGTCGGGCGATGAAGTCGCGGTCGTGCACAACGGCATCATCGAGAACTACGAGAGCCTGCGCGAACGGCTGCAGACGCAGGGCTACGACTTCCGCACGCAGACGGACACCGAGGTGATCGCCCATCTCGTGCACGCGCATTGGCACGGCGCAGCCGGCGGCGACCTGCTGCGCGCAATGCAGCTTGCCGTCGCGGAGTTCCACGGCGCGTATTCGATCGCCGCGATCTCGACTCGGGAGCCGGGACGCGTCGTCGGCGCGCGCGCCGGAAGTCCGCTCGTCGTCGGCGTCGGCCGTGACGATCACTTCCTCGCCTCCGATGCAATGGCGCTGGCGTCGGTGACGCGGCGCGTCGCCTATCTCGAAGAAGGCGACGTGGCTGACGTGCGCCGCGAGTCGTACGCGATCTACGACGCGCAGGGGCAGCGTGTCGACCGCGCGATCGTCGACGTGCCCGCCGGCGGCGCCGCCGTCGAATTGGGACCCTACCGGCACTTCATGCAAAAGGAAATCTTCGAGCAGCCGCGCGCGGTCGCGGACACGCTCGAGGCGGTCGGCGGCATCGACCCCGCATTGTTCGGCGCGAGGGCCGCGGAAGTCCTGCCGCGCGTCAACTCCGTCCTGATCCTGGCGTGCGGCACCAGCTACTACTCGAGCCTGGTCGCCAAGCAGTGGATCGAGAACGCTGGCGCGGATACCGTGCACGGTGGAAATCGCCAGCGAGTATCGCTACCGCGACAGCGTGCCGCAGCCGGACGCGCTGGTCGTCGTCGTGTCTCAGTCCGGCGAAACCGCCGACACGCTCGCCGCGCTGAAGCACGCGAAGGCGCTAGGCCATGCGCATACGCTCGCGATCTGCAACGTGGCGACGAGCTCGATGGTGCGCCAGACCGAATTGCTGTTCCTGACGCGCGCGGGGCTCGAGATCGGCGTCGCGTCGACCAAGGCGTTCACGACGCAGCTCGTCGTGCAATTCCTGCTGGCGCTCACACTTGCGAAATTGCGCGGAAAGCTGTCTGCGACAGGACGAGGCGAAGTGGCTGGCCGCGCTGCGCCACTTGCCAGGCGCCATCCAGGGCGCGCTGGCGCTGGAGCCGCACCTGATCGCCTGGGCGCAGGCGTTCGCGGGCAAGCAGCACGCGCTGTTTCTCGGACGCGGCCTGCACTATCCGATCGCGCTCGAGGGCGCGCTCAAGCTGAAGGAGATCTCCTACATCCACGCCGAAGCCTATCCGGCCGGGGAGTTGAAGCATGGACCGCTGGCCCTGGTGGATGCCGCGATGCCGGTCGTCGCGATCGCGCCCAACGACGCGCTTCTGGAAAAGCTCAAGTCCAACTTGCAGGAGGTCCGCGCGCGCGGCGGGGAGCTCTATGTCGTGGCCGACCTGGACAGCCAGGTCACCGGCGGCGACGGCATGCACGTCATCCGCGTTTCCGAACATGCGGGTCTGTTGTCGCCCGTCGTGCACGTGATTCCGCTGCAGCTGCTCGCGTATCACACCGCCGTGCTGCGCGGGACGGACGTCGACAAGCCGCGCAATCTCGCGAAGTCGGTTACCGTGGAATAGAACGCCGGGATGAGACCGTCGTCGCCAGGATTATTCGCCATAGCGCTGGCAAGCAATCATAATATCCAGATTATTCAATGAATTGACACATGTACGCCTTCAGCATCCTCCACGATCCGATTCGCCGAAAGGCCTTGCTGCGCGCCGCCGCGGCACTGGTCGGGCTCGCGCTGTCTCCTTCCGCGCGCGCCGCCGACGCCGACCCGGCGATTGCGCCGATCCGCGCGTTCTACGACGCGCTGCTGGCGGCGATGAAGCAGGCCGACCAGCTGGGCGTGCGCGGCCGCTACGACAAGCTGGCACCGGTGATCCGCTCGACGTTCGACCTCCCGGCGATGACGCGTATCGCGGTTGGACCGGACTGGACGACGATTCCGGCCGAGCAGCAGTCGGCGCTGCTCGACAGTTTCGCGCGGATGACGATTGCGACCTATGCCAACCGCTTCGACGGGTTTTCCGGGCAGAGCTTCGAAATCGACCCCGACGTCCAGCCGCGCAACACGGGGCGCATCGTGCGCACGAAGCTCGTGCGGCCCAAGGAGGAGCCGGTCACGCTCAATTACCTGATGCGTGGCACTGGCGACACGTGGAAGATCGTCGACATTTACTTGAGCGGCACGATCAGCGAGCTTGCGACGCAGCGCTCGGAATTCGGCGCGATTCTCAAGACGGGCGGACCTGCGGCGCTGATCGAAAGCCTTCGTCAGCAGATCGACCGGCTGATGAAGAAGGCCTGAACGCGCCGCGTCAGTCGGCGGGCGCCCCCGGGTCGACCAATTCGTCCGGTACGTCGGTCAAGCCGCGCGCCGCGCGCAGTTGCGCTTCGCGATGTTGCCGGGCGATGCTCCGGAATTGCGCGTAATAGTCGAGCGCGTGCGGCCTTGATCTGGTCAAGCGATTCGATGTTGCGCGAGCGCAGGTCGAAACCGCTGGCGGCATCGACGCCGACATTGAACCAGATCCCCGAGTTGCCCGGGGAGAAGGTGCGCCGGCGGCGTCGTGTACAGATCCACGGCGAGGCCGAACAGCGTCGCGAGGGTTCGAGGGCCCAAACAGCGGCAGGACCAGGTACGGCCCGCTGTCGACGCCCCACACGTAGAGCGTTTCGCCGAAATCCCCGGTCTGCTTGGGCAGGCCGTGTTCGCTCGCGATATCGAACAGACCCAGAAGCCCCAAGGTCGAGTTGACATAGAAGCGCGCAAACGTGAAGCCTGCGTCGTTGATGCGCAGCTGCAGCAGGTTGTTGGCAAAGATCCGCGGCTCCTGCAGATTGTCGACGAACGCCTTGATCCGGTCGCGGACGAATTGCGGAACAACCGCCCGATACGCCTCGGCCATCGGCCGGATGACTGCCGTGTCGACCGCGTCGTTCGCGTTGAAAACGATGCGATTGACCGGCTCGAACGGATCGTTGTTTCCGCTGTCGCGCGTGCCCGGCGCGGTTGCACAGCCCGCAAGCGCCGCGCAGAGCGCCATTGTGGCGAGACTTGGCCGGCGAGGCGTTCACCGTCGCTTGCGCACGGAGGCCAGCAGCGCGGGAAGGAAGAGCAACGACGCCACCAGTGTAAAAGCGAGCGACAGCGCCAGCAGCTTGCCCATGCTCGCGGTGCCGGGATGGTGCGAACCCCACAGGCTGCCGAATGCCGTTCCGGTCGTCAGCGCGCTGAACAGCACCGCGCGCGTGAGGCTCGACTGCAGCAGGTTCGTCGCGCCACGCCGCCACGCCATCACGAAATAGATGCTGAACGCGACGCCGATGCCGAACAGGAGCGGCAGCGCGATGATGTTCTCGAAGTTGAGCGGAAGGCCGATCGCGACGCATGTGCCCAGCGTGGCGAGACCGGCCAGCGTCAGCGGCGCCAGCGTCAGCGCGACGTCTACCGCGCGCCGCAACGTGATCGCCAGCAGGACCGTGATCGAGAGCAGCGCCCACAGGCCGGCCTCCAGAAACGCCTTGACGATCGTGCGGCTCGATTCCTGTATTCCCACCACGGTGCCCGTGCCTTCAGGCGCGACCTGCCGGACCGCGGTTGTGAAGCGCTGCAGCGTCGCGTTGTCGTTGGCATCGCCCTTGGGAAACACCTCGATGCGCACGCGGCCGTCCGGCGCCGACCCAATCGCGCTTGAGGTCCGCGGGCAACGTTTCCAGCGTGACCGGTTCAGCCTGCAATGCGGCGCGCAACTGGTCGAGCGTCACGACGAGCCCCGGGATCAACGCGACGCGAGCGCGCTCGCGCGCGGCAGGATCCGCCTTGGCGAGAATCGCCAGCCCTTTCGCGAGGCGCGCGGCATCCGTTGCCGCAACGCCGGCGGGCTCTGGACCGGTCGCCTGCTCGAGCGCGGCCGCGGTGCGCAGCATCGCGCGGACGATCTCGGCGTCATCGGGCGGAGGCTTCACGTCGAGCGGATTGAGCGCCGCGTCCATCAGCATCGCCGCGTCGGCCAGGAGCGCGAGCTTCGGTTCCTGCTGTTCGGGGATGAAGCTCGCGAGCGTGATCGCGCGATTGACTTCCGGCAGCGCGGAAAGCCGCTTCGCGAGCGCCACGGCGTCGGCGTGCGTCGGCGCCAGAACCTCGATCGTGTTGGGCGTCGTGTCGGCGTCCTTCATGAGGTCGAGCAGGGTGGCGACGGACTCGGCGCGGGCGCTGCGCAGGTTGAGGGGGTTGAAGTCGAACGCGAGTTGCGGCACCAGCAGCAGGCTGCCGACGGCGATGAGCGCGGATGCGGCGAGAACGGCGACGCGGCGCCGGGTGCAGGAAGCGGTCGAGCGGCGCCAACGCCGCGTAACCCACTTCGCCGCGCTCGCCGCCGGGGCGCATCACGGCGAGCAAGCGCGGGCAGCAGCGTGATGCTGGTGACGAACGCGACGACCATGCCGGTTCCCGCGATCAGCGCCCAACTCCGACACGCCGCGATACTCGGTGGGCAGAAACGCGTAGAATCCCGCCGCCGTCGATGCGCCCGCGAGCGCCAGCGGCACGCCGACCTCGCGCGCCGGCTTCCCGCAGCGCCCGTCGCAGGTCGTCGTGCAAATGGCGCTTGGCGCGATAGCAGACGCAGAACTGGATGCCGAAGTCCACGCCGAGCCCGATGAACAGCACGGCGAACGCGACCGAGATCAGGTTGAAGGCGCTGATAGACGAAGAGACCGAAGGCCGCGGTCATCGCCATGCCGACCAGCAGGCTCAGCAGGATGGCCGCGATCAGGCGTCCCGAGCGAAGCGCCAGCCCACAGGAGAGCGGTGACGACGAGCATCGTCACGATCGCGTTGAGGCCGGCGCCTTCGGCGAGCGTCGAGAACTCCTCGTCGGCGAGCGGCACGGGACCGGTGAGCCGGACGCGAACGCGCGGGTCGTCGGCGAATCCCGTCTCGCGCACCGCGTCGCGAATGGCAGCGACAGCGCGCGCGCCGGGCTGCGAGCGCGCCGAAGTCGAGCTCGGGCTGCACGAGGATGAAGCGGCGCAATTCGCGCGGGTCGGGCGCCCGGCCAATGATCAGCGTGCGCCATGAAAAGCGCGGCACTTGCCCGGCGTTGATCGCTTCGATCGCGTCGGCGAACGCGGCGAGCGGCCGCGCGAGGTCGTCCAATTTGATCTGTCCGCGGCGCACGCCTTCGAGGACGAGCGACAGTGCGTCCATCACGCCGCGCAGGCTCGGATCGGCCGCGAGCGTTCCCAGGAGCGGCTGCGCAGCGATGATCTGCTGCGTCGTGCGCGCCACTTCTTCCACGGGCGAGAACAGCAAGCCGGCGCGGTTGAAGAACGGACCGCCGTCGGGCCGCCGCAGCGAATGGAACGCCGTCGTGTTGCCGGCGAGCCGCTGCGCCAGCATGTGGCGGCGGCCTGCTCGGCGATGTCGGGCGTGGCGCCGTCGACGACCACGGCAATCACCGCCACGCGCTGCGGAAACGACTTGGCAAAGTCGATCTCGCGCTGCCGCCACGGCAGGTCCGGCGCGATCAGGTTTGCGGTATTGGTGTCGATCGCGATGTGCCGCACCGCGTAGACCGCCGCGACCGTGCCCAGCACCGCGGCGGCGAGCGAGCACGAGCCACGGGCGCGCTGCGCAGCCGCCGACCACGCGCGTGATCAGCGCTCGCACACGTCGACTCGGTTTCGCGTCATCCTGGATGTTCCGCGTAGGCGTTAGAAGTTGGTCGGTCCGTGGCGCGCTCGATCGCACGATTGCGGGGCGCCGACCGGCTTGTCGCCGGACCCGCAACGAGGCATGATTGTACCGATGGCGAACTTCTGGGCGCGCATCGGCGTGAACTGTCGGATCGGATCGGCAACGCGGGCCGGGGCGCCATGCCGGCATCGACTGCGGTCGCGGCCATGCGCGTAATCCTCGCGCAGCCCCGCGGCTTCTGCGCGGGTGTCATCCGCGCCATCGACATCGTCGAGCGCGCGCTGCGGATCTTCGGCGCTCCCGTGTATGTCCGCCACGAGATCGTGCACAACCGCCATGTCGTCGAGAGCCTGCGCGCCAAGGGTGCGCGCTTCGTCGAGCATCTGTCGGAGGTTCCCGCCGGCGCCATCTCGATCTTCAGTGCGCACGGCGTCGCGCGCAGCGTCGAGGATGAAGCGCGCGAGCGCGGCCTGCGCGTGCTGGATGCCACCTGTCCGCTGGTCGCCAAGGTCCACAATCAGGGCAAGCGCTACGTCGCGTCCGGCCGGCAGGTCATCCTCGTCGGACACGCGGGCCATCCCGAAGTCGAAGGGACGATGGGACAGATACCGGGCCCGGTGTATCTCGTGCAAACGGCGGAGGACGTCGCGGCGCTGGACCTCGATCCGGTCACGCCGGTCGCCTACATCACGCAGACGACGCTGAGCGTCGACGATACGCGCGCCGTCATCAAGGCGCTCGAGAACCGCTTCGCCGACATCATCGGCCCGGACACCAACGACATCTGCTATGCGACGCAGAATCGGCAATCGGCGGTACGGGCGCTCGCCAAGGTCGCCGACGTGATCCTGGTCGTGGGCGCGACGAACAGCTCCAATTCCAACCGCCTGCGCGAGATCGGCGTCGAAACCGGCGTCCCCAGCTACCTGATCGCGGACGGAAGCGAGTTCAAGCCCGAATGGGTTCGCGATGCCAGGGTCGTCGGCATCACCGCCGGCGCCTCCGCGCCCGAGGAGCTGGTCGACGACGTGGTCCGGGCGCTGCGCAGGTCCGGGCCGATCGAGCTATCGGTACTGCCCGGAATCACGGAGAATGTCGAGTTCCGCCTCCCCGTCGGGCTGCTCCGCGCCCGGCTGGCGCAGGCGGCAGCGTCCTGACCCGGCATCGATCCTTAGCGAAAGCCTCCCTTGTCGATTCCTCTGTTGCAAAAGGCGCGCATCGGCGCCTACATCGTCCGCCAGCAGCTTCGCCGCAGGAAGCGCTATCCGCTCGTGCTGATGCTGGAGCCGCTCTTCCGGTGCAACCTGGCCTGCGCGGGCTGCGGCAAGATCGACTACCCGGAAGAGATCCTCAACCAGCGGCTCTCGGTCGACGATTGTCTGAAGGCGGTCGACGAGTGCGGCGCGCCGGTCGTCTCGATCGCCGGCGGCGAGCCGCTGCTGCACAAGGAGATCGACACCGTCGTCGCCGGCATTATCGCGCGGCGCAAGTTCGTCTACCTGTGCACCAATGCGCTGCTCATGAAGAAGCGGTTGTCGCTGTTCAAGCCCAGCCCCTATTTCGTCTGGTCGGTGCATCTGGACGGCGACCGCGAGATGCACGACCGGTCGGTGTGCGAAGAGGGCGTCTACGATCGCGCGGTGGCCGCGATCGCGGAGGCGAAAGCGAAGGGATTCCGCGTCAACATCAATTGCACGCTCTTCAACGATGCCGACCCGGAACGGGTGGCCAGGTTCTTCGACAGCGTCGCGGGACTGGGTGTCGATGGCATCACGGTGTCGCCCGGCTACGCGTACGAGCGCGCGCCCGACCAGGCGCACTTCCTCAATCGCGCCAGGACAAAGCAGTTGTTTCGCGACATCTTCCGCCGCGGCCAGGGCGGCCGGGCCTGGTCGTTCAGCCAGTCCGGATTGTTCCTCGATTTTCTCGCGGGCAACCAGGAATACAAATGCACGCCGTGGGGCAATCCGACGCGCACCGTGTTCGGCTGGCAGCGCCCGTGCTATCTGCTGGGCGAAGGCTATGCCAGGACGTTTCGGCGAACTGATGGACGAGACCGACTGGGATTCGTACGGGACCGGCAATTACGAGAAGTGCGCCGACTGCATGGTCCACAGCGGATTCGAAGCTACCGCCGTGCAGGATGCGGTCCGGCATCCGTTGAAGGCGTTCGCCATCAGCCGCCGCGGCGTCACGACCGAGGGCGCGATGGCGCCCGAGATCCCGCTTGCGCGGCAGCGGCCCGCGCAATACGTGTTCTCACGGCACGTCGAGCAGAAGCTGTCCGAAATCCGGGTAACCCAGTCCCGGGCCAAGGAGTCGACGGCCGCGTGACAGCGCGCGTATGGCGATGCGCGCGTCGCTCGCGTTGCGCATCAGCGCGGGCAATTGCCGCGGCGAGCGCAGCACGGACCCCAGCACCGCGCGCCGGTTGACCGTTCCGTCGGGCCGCATGCCGCGTGCCGCGGCCTTCGAGAGCGCCCGCGAGGCGGGATCGGCGACGACGCGGAACACCACGAACGGAATGCCGCGTGCCGCGGCAAACGCCGCGACAATGTGCGATTCCGTGTCGACGGCGATTGCGCCGGTCGCGATACGCAGCGCGCGCTTTTCCGCCGGTGTGGCCACGACGGCGTCGGTGCCCGCCAGATCCGAACTGATCGCCCCCGGCAGGCGCTGCAGCAGCGCCTCCGCCCACGCCGCGTCGACCGGCCAGCGTTGCGTGACCGACACGACGCTTGTCGCGACGAGCCAGGCTCCCGGCGCCGCCGCGATGTCGAGGCCGCCGGCAATGCCGAAGCTCATGATCGCGGCCGCACCGCGCGCAAACTCGCGCTCGAGGTCGGCGGCGAGACGTTGTGCGTCGCCGCCACCGGCGAGCGTCCTGACACCGGAACCTGCCGCGACACGCGATTCGAAGTTGAGACCGCTCACCGCAACGATGGGGCGCGGGTCGATCGCCTTGACGCTCATTGGCCGCTCATTGGCCCCTCATTTTCCCTATCGGCGGCCGGAAAGGCGTGACGGACAAGCTACATGCCGAATCGAGCCGCGCTCTCGCCGGAAGTGGTCAGGTTGCGATAGCGCGCCAGGGCCCAGAGCGGGAAGAACTTCGAATAGCCGTGATAACGCAGGAAGAACACGCGCGGGAACCCGACCGCGGTGAATTCCGGCTCGGGCCACATTCCCGCGGCGTCGTTCTCGCGCAGCAGATATTCGATGCCGCGCGCGACCACCGGGTGATTCACTTCGCCGGCGGCCATCAATCCGAGCAGCGCCCACGCGGTTTGCGACGCCGTGCTGGGCGCCGGCCGGTGGTTGCGGTAGTCGAGCTCGTAGCTGCTGCCGTGCTCTCCCCAGCCACCGTCCGGGTTGTTGATGAAGACCAGCCAGTCGACGGCGCGTCTCACCTCCGGCGCCTGCGGGCTCACGCCTGCCGCCTTGAACGCGCATAGCGCCGACCACGTGCCGTAGATGTAGTTCATTCCCCAGCGGCCGTGCCAGGAGCCGTCGCGCTCCTGCGTCCGGCGCAGGAAGTCGAGCGCCGCGTCCAGCGCGCGGTGATCCAAATCGTGGCCGAGCTGCGCCAGCATGCTTGCGCAACGCGCAGTCACGTCGGCGGTCGGCGGGTCGAGCAGCGCGCCGTGGTCGGCGAACGGTATGTGATTCAGGTACTCGCTCGTGTTGTCCGCGTCGAACGCGCCCCACCCGCCATTCCTGCTCTGCAATCCCAGCACCCACTCACGGCCGCGGTCGACGGCTTCGCTGAAGTCGACGCCGCCGGAAACTTCGAGACTGCGCGCGCCGCGATGCATGGCCATCACGACGACGGCCGTGTCGTCCAAGTCGGGATAGTGCGGATTCGCGTACTGGAACGCCCAGCCGCCGGGGCGCACGTCCGGCCGCTGGAACGCCCAGTCGCCGACGGTGTCCAGCACCTGGCGCGGTGCCAGCCACACGAGTCCCTCGTGCGCGCTGGCCAATGCTGCGTCGCCGCCCACTTCGATCAGCGCATGGCAGGCGAGCACCGTGTCCCACACCGGCGACACGCACGGCTGGCAATAGGCCTCATCGGTCTTTTGCACGAGCAGATTGTCGACGGCCTTGTGCGCCGTGACGACCTGCGGGTGATCGCGCGGATAGTCGAGCGCGTCGAAAAGCATCACCGCATTGGCCATCGCCGGGAAGATGGCGCCAAGCCCATCCTCGCCATTCAGCCGCTCGGTGACGAAAGCGACGGCACGGGCGATGGCCCGCCGCCGCGGTCCTGCGGGGAAGAAGGGCTCGGTAAACCGTATCAGCGCGTCGATCAGCGCAAACACGGCGAACCAGGGACGCGACTGGTGCGATGCGCGCGGCGCCCGGCGAATGCGCGCCGATCGCCCCGGAAAGAGCTCGTCGATCGTGACGCCGTGCGGATGGCGCGACGACGGCTTCATCGCCTGCAGCACCAGGAGCGGCGCCAGCACCGTGCGGCCCCAATAGGAAATCCGGAACAGGTGGAAGGGGAACCACCGCGGCAGGAACATGACCTCGACCGGGATCGTCGGGACCGCCTGCCACGGAATGATGCCGTGCAGCGCAAGCAGCATCCGCGTGAAGACGTTGCTCGTTCCCGCCCCGCCGTGCGCCAGGATCGCCTCCCGCGCCTCGCGCATGTGCGGCGCGTCGGGAGAATCGCCGATGACCTTCAGCGCGAAGTAGGCCTTGACGCTGGCGCTGATGTTGAAGGGTCCGTCGTGAAAAAGCGGCCAGCCGCCGTGGGCGCCGCGGATGCGCCGCAAGTATTGGGCGATCTTTCTCTCTAGCCCTGAGTCCGGCTCGCCCAGGTAGCGTTTGAGCAGCACGTACTCGGCGGGAATGGTCGCGTCGGCCTCGAGTTCGAACACCCAATGGCCGTCCCGGCGCTGGGCGGCCAGCAGCGCCGCCGTGGCGCGTTCGATGCATGAATCCAGCAATCCCGCCGAGTCGGGCGGGTCGACCGCCGGCGCGACCGGTTCGACAACCGATGGGCGGATGGCGCTGCGCGCGCCACGCATGACGTGCGCCATTACGTCAAAGATCGTGGAAATGCGTAAAACACGGGACTCTCCATCCACTGTTCCGGGGCGGCAGGCCGCATTATCGCCTGTCCGGAGCCGGCGTGTGCACCCGCCCCTTCCACATCCCGCCCCGGCCGCGCCAGTGCTGGTATGCCGAATCCAGCGTAAAGGCGAGGTAGAAGGCGGCGATCGCGGGCAGGCTTAAGCCCCACCCGCGCGAAATGCCATAGAAGGCAAGCGTGGGTTGCAGGGCCAGCGCCATCAGCACCCAGGCGGCCGCGGCGAGCCACCGGGCCATGCCGGACGCGCATGCGACGACGAGCGGCGGCGCGAGACACGCCACGGCGATGGCCAGAGCCGTGCCGGCCAGCAGCCACGGCGAGTAGCGCAGTTGCGCGTAGGCGGACCGGCTGATCATCGGACGAATGTCGCCAAATGTGCGAAACGCGCGCAGGCTGCGCGCTCGCTCGGTCAACCCCAGCCAGATCGGACCTTGCCTTTTCAGGAGACGCCCGAGCGCGCAGTCGTCGATCAATTCGCCGCGCACGGCGGCGATACCGCCCGCGGCCCGCAGCGCGCGGTGCAGAACCAGCATGCAGCCGCCGGCCGCGGCGGCGGTCGACGATTGCGGGCGATTGACGCGGGAGAAGGGATAGAGCATCTGGAAGAAGAAGACGAATGCCGGAATCAGCGCGCGCTCGGCGAAGCTTTCGCAGTGGAGCTTCGCCATCAGCGACGTCAGCACCAGGCCGCGTCGTTGCGCGCGCACGACGAGGGCGGTGAGCGTGTCGGTCGCGTAGCCGATGTCGGCATCGGTGAAGAGCAGATAGTCGGGCGGGTCCGGCAGCGCTTCGGCGTGACCGGCGCCGGCGTGCATCGCCCACAGCTTGCCGGTCCAGCCGTCGGGAAGCGCCGGCGCGGGAACGACGGCCAAGCGTTGCGTTGCCACCGCCGCGGCGGCCGCGTCGCGGGCCGCCGTCGCCGTGCCGTCCGTGCTGTGGTCGTCGACGACGACAATTCCGAATTCGCCCGGGTAATCCTGGCGCAGCAACGAGCCGACGCTGGCGGCGATCAGTTCCGCCTCGTTGCGCGCGGGGACGATGGCCAAGACACGCGGCCACGCGGCGTTCGCTGCCGGCACCAGGTCTTCCGCGTCATCGCGTTCGGCGCAACGCCAGAAGAATCCGCGGAGCAGCAACACGTAGAGCCAGGCCGCGCAGGCCAGCGCGGCGACGGCCAGCGCCGTCACTTGAGGTGTCCCGCGCCGCGGAACCAGTCGACGGCGTCGCGCAGGCCCTCGCCATAGGGGCGTGCGACAAAGCCCAGATCGCGCTCCGCCTTGGCGCTGGTGAAGAACATCCGGTTCTTGGCCATGCGCAATCCGTCGATTGTGAGAAAGGGCTCGCGCCGCGTTCGCCCCGCGATCATCTCGGCGACCGCGGCTGCCGGATACAGGAGCCGTCGCGGCACCTTGAGCCGCGGCGGCCTGCGCCCGACGATGAGCGCGATGTCGCGCAGCATGTCGGCGAGCAGCACGTCCTGGCCGCCCAGTATGTAGCGCTCGCCGATCTTGCCGTGCTTCAACGCGGCCACGTGACCCGCCGCGACGTCGTCGACATGGACGAGGTTGAGCCCGGTGTCGACAAAGCCCGGCATGCGGCCGGACGCGGCCTCGACGATGATGCGTCCCGTCGGCGTGGGCCGGATGTCGCGCGGTCCGATCGGCGTCGACGGATTGACGATGACGGCCGGCAGCGCGTCGCGCGCGATCATCGATTCGACCAGGTGCTGCGCCGCCACCTTGCTGCGCTTGTACGCGCCGATCGCCCGGGCCTCGACGAGCGCCGTCGACTCGTCGGCCGCCTGTCCGTCCGCGCGCAGCGCCAGCGCGGCGACACTGCTCGTGTAGACGACGCGCGTGACCCCGGCGCGCAATGCGGCTTCCATGACCGTTCGCGTTCCGGCGACGTTGTTGTGCCGGATCTCTTCGCGGTCGGGCGACCACAGCCGGTAGTCGGCCGCGACGTGCATGACGTAGCGAACGCCGGACATCGCGCTGGCGACCGATTCGGCGTCCCGCATGTCGCCTTCGACGATGTCCACCGAGAGCGCCGCGAGGTTCGCGCGCGGACTGGTGGTCCGAAGCAGCGCGCGAACCGGATAGCCGGCCGCGAGCAGCGAGCGCACGACTGCCGATCCGACGAAGCCGCCCGCGCCGGTCACCAGCACCAATCCGACATCGGTCATCGCATGAATGCCATCGAGGTTCCGCGGCCGCGCCCGCGGAAGCGGTTCGTATTGTCCCAGACTATTTTGTACACTTGTGCCGGCACTCACAACCTCGGCCAAGGCATCAGCCGCTGACGCTTCGCCAATCGGGCGGCGTAGCGGAGGGTCGAAGGGGGTATCATCGCGGGCTCGCCGCATGGCACCCTTTCCCAGGAATTGATTTCATGACCCAACGTGGCTATTTGCGCCAACCTTCTTTGCGCGGCGAGGGAATCGTCTTCGTCTGCGACGACGATATCTGGCGCGTCGACGCAGGCGGCGGCACCGCGCGCCGCCTGACGGCAGGATTGGGCGAGCCGGCCACGCCGGTACTGTCGCCCGACGGAAAATGGATCGCGTACGTCGGCCGCGACGAGCAGCATCCTGAGGTCTATCTGATGCCCGCCGAAGGCGGGCCCGCGCGGCGGATGACGTGGCTGGGGCCCGACGTCCTGGTGCGCGGCTGGACGCCGGACGGCCGCATCCTGTTCGTCACCACGCACGGCCAGCCGTTCTTCCGCAACTACCGCGCGTTCACGCTCCGCGTCGACGGCGGCATTGCCGGAAATGCTGCCGCTGGGCCAGGTCAACCACCTGTCGTTCGGACCGGGCAACGCGATGGTCATCGGCCGCAACACGGCCGACCCCGCGCGCTGGAAGCGCTATCGCGGCGGCACCGCCGGGCATTTGTGGATCGACGCATCCGGCAGCGGGACGTTTCGCCGGATGTCGAAGCTCGCCGGCAACATCACGAGCCCGATGTGGATCGGCAAGCGCGTCTATTTCCTGTCGGATTCCGAAGGCGTGGGCAATCTCTACTCGTGCCGACCCGACGGCTCCGACCAGCGCCGCCACACGGACCACGACATCTACTACGCGCGCAATGCGCAGACCGACGGCACGCGCATCGTCTATCAGTGCGGCGCCGACATCTGGCTCTTCGACCCGGCCAGCAACCGCACGGCGCGCGTCGACGATCGACGTGCCGGCGCATCGCACGCAGGCGGCGCGCAAGTTCGTCGCCGCGGCCGACCATCTCGGCGGCTACAACGTGCATCCCGCGGGCCACAGCCTGGCCGTCGACGCGCGCGGCAAGCTCTTCACGATGGCGATGTGGGAGGGCGCGGTCCGCCAGCACGGCGTGGCCGACGGCGTCCGCTATCGCCACGGACAATGGCTGGCCGACGGCAAGACCCTCGTCGCCGTCAGCGACGAGTCGGGCGAGGAACGGCTGGTCGTCGTCAGCGACGGTCAGTCCGCGACGTTGCCGTGGGACATCGGCCGCGTGCAGGCGTTGCGC
Source organism: uncultured beta proteobacterium (assembly GCA_963828045.1). Taxonomy (GTDB): domain Bacteria; phylum Pseudomonadota; class Gammaproteobacteria; order Burkholderiales; family Casimicrobiaceae; genus VBCG01. The sequence goes on from CAWHCM010000002.1 coordinate 1,689,987, forward strand.
GCCGCGCCCGTCGGACAGCAAAGTCGCGCTCACCAACCATCGCAACGAAGTGCTGCTGGGCGATCTCGCGACGAAGAAACTCGCCGTCGTCGACCGCAGCGATACCGGACGCAGCGAAGACCTGGCCTGGTCGCCGGACGGCGCGTGGCTCGCCTACTCGTTCTGGACCGATCCCCGGCATTGCGCGATCAAGCTGCACGACGTCGCGAAGCGCAAGCAGCACGCTGGTCACGCAGCCCGAATTCCGCGACTATTGCCCGGCGTTCGATCCCGCGGGCAAGTATCTGTACTTCCTGTCGTGCGCACGTTCGACCCGGTGTACGACAGCGTGCAGTTCGAGCTGAGTTTCCCGCGCGCCGCGCGGCCCTACCTCATCGCGCTGCAGAGCGACCAGCGGCCGCCGTTCGATCCGGAGCCCAAGGGCTTGAAGCCGCCCGAAGATCGCAGGAAGCGACGACAAGGCCGACGCAGAAGGCGCGCGCCGGTGCGCGTCGATCTCGACGGCATCGTGCGTCGTGTCGCCGCATTTCCGGTGCGCCGAAGGGCGCTTCGGCCAGATCGCCGGCGCCGCGGGACAAGGTCGTGTGGACGTGCGTTCCCGATTCCCGGCGCGCACGGGCGCGGCGGACACAAGGAGACGCCCGGCCGCCTGGAGCTCTTCGATTTCGCGACGATGCGAAGTCGAAACGCTCGTCGAGAAAGCCGACAGCTTCGTCCTCGCCGCGGACGGCGCAACGCTCGTGGTGCGCGAGGGCAAGCGCCTGCGCGCCGTTCGCGTCCACCCGAGGCCGCCCGAGGCTAAGGACGCGCCGCAGTCGGACGAAGCCATCGCGCAAGACGCGGCTGGATCGACCTCTCGCGCGATACGGCTGTCGGTCGAGCCGCGCAGCGAATGGCGGCAGATGTTCCGTGAGGTTTGGCGGCTGCAGCGCGACCAGTTCTGGGTGCCGAACATGTCGGGCAACGATTGGGATGCGGCTTTTCGGCGCTACGAGCCGCTGCTCGCGCGCGTGGCGACGCGCGGCGAGCTCTCGGACCTGATCTGGGAACTGCAAGGCGAACTCGGCACCTCGCACGCGTACGAATCCGGCGGCGATCATCGCCGGCCGCCGCAGATCGCGTTGGGCCACCTTGCCGCGGAACTGCGCTCGGTGGAGGGCGGCGCCGGCTACGAGATCGTCCGCATCGTCGAAGGCGACGCGTGGGACGCGACAGCGGACTCTCCGCTCAATGCCATCGGCGTGCAGGCGAAAGTCGGCGAGCGGATCGTCGCGGTCAACGGCCAGGCCGTCGCGCGCGACCGTCCGCCGCAGGCGCTGCTCGTGAACCAGGCGGGCGCCAAGGTCGAACTGACGCTCGCCGCGGGCAAGGGGGGCCGGTCGGCGAAGTCGACGCGCACGGTGCTCGTGACCGACGTTGGCCGACGAAGTGCCGGCGCGCTATCGCGAATGGGTCGAGCGCAACCGCAGCTTCGTTCATGCGCAATCGGGCGGTCGCGTCGGCTACCTGCACTTGCCGGACATGATGTCGGCGGGCTTCGCCGAGTTCCATCGCTATTTCAGCCGCGGAGTGCGATCGCGACGCGCTGATCGTCGACGTCCGCTACAACCGCGGCGGCCACGTCTCGCAACTGCTGCTCGAGAAGGTGGCGCGCAAGCGCATCGGCTACAACATGATGCGCTGGGGGCGGCCGGAGCCGTATCCCACCGAGTCGCCGGCCGGTCCGCTGGTGGCGCTGACCAACGAGCACGCAGGCTCGGACGGCGACATCTTCTCGCACTGCTTCAAGCTGATGGGCATCGGCAAGCTGGTCGGCAAGCGCACGTGGGGCGGCGTCATCGGCATCTGGCCGCGCCACCCGCTGGTCGACGGCAGCGAGACGACGCAGCCGGAATTCTCGTTCTGGTTCAGCGACGTCGGCTGGGGTGTCGAGAACTACGGCACCGATCCCGAGATCGACGTCGACAACGCTCCGCAGGACGCGGCCGCGCAGCGCGACCGGCAACTCGAGCGGGCGCTGGCAACCGCGTTGCAGGAGGCGAAGCGCGCGCCGTCCCTTAGCCCCAAGTTCGGCGCGCGACCCAACTTGGCGCGCAAGCCGCTGCCGCCGCGGAGCTGACGCGGACGCACGCTGCCGCCCCGATTGCCGACATGCCTGCCAAAGCCTGCGTGAAATTTCGTTTGCGCGTCACGCGCGGCGATGACATCGCGGTCGGCCCGGGCAAGGTCGACCTGCTGGAGGCGATCGCGAAGTCCGGGTCGATCACGGCGGCCGCGAAGGAACTCGGGATGTCGTATCGGCGTGCGTGGTTGCTCGTCGACACGATGAATCGGTGTTTCAGGTCGCCGGTCGTCGTGGCCGAATCCGGGGGCCGCCGGGGCGGCGGCACGGCGCTGACGCCGCTCGGCCTGGAAGTGGTGCGCCGCTATCGGCGGATAGAAAGCGTTGCAGCGAAGGCCGGCGCCGCCGACATGCGCGCCTTTCTGGCGCTGCTCGCGCGCTGAGGTCAGCCATGGACGTCGCCTTCATCCTGGACCCGCTGCCGGAGCTCAAGGCCTACAAGGACTCGAGCATCGCGATGATGCGCGCGCTGGAGCGGCGCGGGCACCGCATTTTCGCGCTGGGGCAGGCCGACATTTCGTGGGACGCGGGCGTGACGCGGGGAGCCGCTCGCGCGCTCGCGCTGTCGGACGACGACCATGACTGGTATCGCCCGGGCGAGCCCGAGACACGGCCGCTCAAGGATTTTGCCGCGGTGATCATGCGCAAGGACCCGCCTTTCGACATGGAGTACGTGTATTCGACGTACCTGCTGGAATGCGCGGAGCGCGAAGGCGCGCGCATCTTCAACCGGCCCAGGGCGGTCCGCGACAACAACGAGAAGATGGCGATCACGAAGTTCGCCGAGTTCATCGCTCCCACGCTGGTCACGCGCGACGAGGCGCTGATCGGCGCGTTCATCGACCTGCACGAGGACGTCATCGTCAAGCCGCTCGACGGCATGGGCGGCTCGTCGATCTTTCGCGTCGGCCGCGCCGACCCCAATCGCAACGTCATCGTCGAGACTGTGTCCCGCCACGGCCGGCAGACGGTCATGGTGCAGCGCTTCCTGCCCGAGATCGCCGACGGCGACAAGCGCATCCTGATCGTCGCCGGCGAGGTCGTGCCGTTCACGCTCGCGCGCATTCCGAAGCCGGGCGAAACGCGAGGCAACCTGGCGGCAGGCGGGCGCGGCGAAGCGCGGCCCATCACGCCCCGCGAACGCGAGATCGCTGCCGCGCTCGGGCCCAGGCTGTGGGCCGAAGGGCTGCTGATCGTCGGTCTCGACGTCATCGGGCCCTGCCTGACCGAGGTCAACGTCACCTCCCCGACGTGCTTCGTGGAGATTGCCCAGCAGTCCGGATTCGACACCGCCGGAATGTTCGCCGACGCGCTGGAACGAGCCTGCCGGTAGGCCAGTTCCACGGGGGGTTCGGGTGGGCCGCGCCTCCCCGGTTGAAGAAGGGCCCTCGTGCTACCATTTTGGAAGGGTTCCTCAGGCGTCACGCGCCTGTCACCGGATGGCGTCATGATCGGCATCCTCATCGTTGCGCACGACACGCTGCCGGACAGTCTGGTCAAGGCGGTCACGCATGTGCTGGGGTTGCGTCCGCCGCAGTTCGAGACGCTGTCGGTGTCCGCGAGCGACGACCCGTTCCACCTGTTGCCTGCCGCCAAGGAGGTCGTGGCGAAGGTCGACACCGGCGACGGTGTGCTGGTCTTCTCGGACATTTACGGCGCCACGCCATGCAACCTTGCGAGCAAGCTGCTGCGTGCCCGGCCACGTGGAGGTCGTCGCGGGGGTGAACCTGCCGATGCTGGTTCGCGCGTTCACCTATCGGGCGAAGGGCATGGACACGATGATCAAGAAGGCGATCTCCGGCGGTTGCGACGGCGTGGTGCGCATCGAGGTCGATCCGGTCTATGCAGCAGCGCGAGGTTGAGATCATCAACAAGCTGGGCCTGCATGCGCGGGCGTCGGCGAAATTGACGCAGCTCGCGGCGAAATACCAGAGCGACGTGCAGGTGTCGCGCAACGGCCGCAAGGTCAACGCCAAGAGCATCATGGGTGTGATGATGCTCGCGGCGGGCAAGGGCGCGAAAGTGATGGTCGAGGTCGACGGACCGGACGAAACGGCCGCGATGGACGCCATCGTGGCATTGATCGGCGATTGTTTCGGCGAGGGACAGTAAGCGGTTACACCCCGCATTTTTCCCATGGCTCATCAATGGCCTGCGTGCCGCGGGCGCTCCCGATTGCAACGGGAAACAGAATCGAAAGACACGTTTGCGGAACCATCGGATGAATCCGCCGACCAAAGGATGTCTCCAGTCGCATAGCGGCGGGGTTTTTTGTTTTCACCAAACGCCGGAGGTATTCCATGCAGACGCGCGAGCTCGCCATCGTCAACCGACTCGGATTGCACGCCAGGGCGTGCGCCAAGATCGTCCATATCGCCTCCCGCTTTCATTGCCAGGTGTCGCTCGTCGTCAAGGGACGGCGCGCAAGTGCGCGCAATATCGTTGCCATCATGCTGTTGACGGCGTCCGTCGGGACCATGGTGCGCGTGGAGACCGACGGGCCGGACGAAGTGGCGGCGATGCGCGAGATCGCCGCGCTCTTCCACGACGGCTTGGGCGAGCGTTCCTGACAGTCGGCCCCGCCGACCGGGTGCGGCGGTGATGGTCAGCTTCGCGCTCCACGGCGTCGGCGTATCGTCCGGCATCGCGATCGGCCGCGCGCAGCTCGTCTCGCACGCGACGCTCGAGGTCGCCCATTACCAGATTCCGCCCGCGAAGATCGAGGCGGAGATCGCGCGCTTCAGCCTCGCCATCAAGGAGGTCCAGAAGGAGCTCGAGGGCCTGCACTCGGCAATGACCAGCGGCGACGTGCCGGGCGAATTCGGCGCATTCCTGGACGTCCACTGGATGATCCTGAACGACCCGACGCTCTCCGAGGTTCCGCGCAAGATCATCCTCGAGCAGCGCTGCAACGCCGAGTGGGCGCTCACCCAGCAGATGGGCGTGCTGGTCGAGCAGTTCGAGCAGATCGAGGATCCCTACTTGCGCGAGCGCAAGGCGGACATCGTCCAGGTCGGCGAGCGCGTGCTGAAACGCCTGCTGGGCAAGCCGGGGGCGTTGCCGGCGCCGGTGGCCGAGGAGCAGACGATCCTCGTCGCGCACGACCTGTCGCCCGCCGACGTCATCCAGTTCAAGCACCACCGCTATGGCGCGTTCCTCACCGATCTGGGCGGCGTCACGTCGCACACGGCCATCGTCGCGCGCAGCCTGAACGTGCCCGCCGTGGTGGCGACGCACAACGCGCGGCAGCTGATCCGCGACAGCGAAATGCTGATCGTGGACGGCCAGAGCGGCGTGGTCATCATCAATCCCGACCGCGCCGTGCTCGCCGAATACCGGTTGAAGCAGAGCGAGCTCGACCTCGAGCGGCAGAAATTGAAGCGCCTGCGGTCCAAGCCGGCGGAAACGATCGACGGCGTCCGCGTCGAACTGCACGCGAACATCGAGCTGCCCGACGACATCGGGCAGGCGCTCGAAAACGGCGCGACGGGCGTGGGCCTCTTCCGCTCCGAATTCCTGTTCCTCAATCGCGAGGGCTTGCCTACCGAGGACGAGCAGTTCGAGGCCTATCGGGCGGTGGCCGTGGGCATGAAGGGCCTGCCGGTGACGATCCGCACGTTCGACTTGGGCGCCGACAAGCACAAGGAGGGACTGGACGGGCTGTCGCGCGTCGCGCCCAATCCGGCGCTCGGCCTGCGCGCCATCCGGTTTTGTCTGGCCGAGCCGCGTCTCTTCCTCACCCAGCTTCGCGCGATCCTGCGCGCATCGCACTACGGCCGCGTGCGCATCCTGGTGCCGATGCTCGCCTCGTCCGGCGAGATCGACCAGACGCTGCTGCTGGTCGAGCAGGCGAAGGAGTCGCTGCGCGAGCAGAACGTGCCGTTCAACTCGGAAGTCGAGGTGGGCGGCATGATCGAAATTCCCGCCGCGGTGCTCGCCATGGGGGCGTTCTGCGCCAAGCTCGATTTCCTGTCCATCGGCACCAACGACCTGATCCAGTACACGCTGGCCGTCGACCGTGCGGACGAGGCGGTCTCGCACCTCTACGATCCGCTGCATCCGGCCGTGCTGCGGCTGCTCTCGCTCGCGATAGCGACGGCGACCAAGGCCGGTGTCTCCATCGCCGTTTGCGGCGAGATGGCCGGCGAAGTGCAGATGACGCGGCTCCTGCTCGGCCTGGGCCTGCGCAACTACTCGATGCATCCGGCGCATCTGCTGACCGTCAAGCAGCGCGTGCTGACCTCCGAGGTCGCCGCGACCAAGTCGCACGTCGACCGGATCCGCCGTGCCGACGACCCGCTCAAGGTGGCGGCCATCCTCGAAAAGCTGAACGCGCTGTAGCGGCGCGGCCGGACGCGCGCCGGAATGCCCTCCGCCGCGGCCTGTTCACGGAAAGGCACGCGCAATGGCGGGTTGGCGGACACCCCGAGAGGGTTCACTTGGGAGCGCGTGGCTAAGGTCGCCCGCCGGCTGGCGGGACCTGCAAATCTTGGGCATAATGCCAATGTCATGAAAACGCTCAGACTCCTCGCGCTGTCGCTGTTGACCCTTCCGGCGGGCTGGTGCGCAATCGTCGCGCACGCGGCCGACGTGGGGGCGCCGGCCCCGGTGCTGGCGCTTCCGACCGCGAGCGGCGCGACGGTGACGCTCGAGGGATTGCGCGGCAAGGTCGTCTACGTCGACTTCTGGGCTTCGTGGTGCGGTCCCTGCCGGAAGTCCTTCCCGTGGATGGCCGACATGCAAAAGAAGTACGGTTCGTCGGGATTCACGGTCGTCGCCGTGAACGTCGACAAGAAGCGGCCGGACGCGGACCGGTTCCTGCAGTTGACGCCCGCGCAGTTCATGGTCGTCTATGATCCGGCGGGCGCCACCCCCGCCGCATGGAGCGTGAAGGCGATGCCCAGTTCGTTCCTGGTCGACGCCAAAGGCAACGTCGCCTTTGCCGAGTCGGGCTTCCGCGACGAGAACATCCCCGAACTCGAGGGCCGCATCAAGGCGCTGGTCGCCGCGAAATAACCGATGGAGACACGTCCGATGCGCTATGTGTTGCTGGCGATCGCCGTTGCGATTGCATGCGCGGGCTGCGCGACGTTCAATCCGCCGCAGCCGTGGGAAAAGGGCGAACTCGCCAAGCCGTCGATGCAATTCGATCCCAACGCCCTCGAGGCGAAGCTGCGCGATCACACGTACACCAGCAAGGAAGGCGCGTACGGCGGCTACGGCGTCGGCGGCGGCGGCTGTGGCTGCAACTAGGAAGAAGCACCGCGCCCGCGGCCAGCCTTCACGGAATCGCGCCGCACCGGCACACGCGCTGTTCGCCGCGGCGATCGCCCTGCCCGGCGTGCTGCCCGCGACGGCCTTGGCCGAGTCGGCACCCGAACAGGGCCTCTTCTCGCTCGCCTACGATAACTACAGGGACTGGCAGCCGGGCGCAAATCGCATGTCGGTGCAGTCGCCGACGATCTTCATGCTGGTGCCGATTTCCGATTCGCTGGCCGTGCAAGGCTCGGTCGTCTACGACGCCGTCACCGGCGCCTCGCCCTATTTCTACAACGCGCTGTCGGGCGCTTCGATCGGCGACTACCGCACGGCGGGCGATCTCAAGGTCACCAAGTGGTTCGGGCGCTGGGCGGTGGGCGTGGGCGCGGCAGTTTCGTCGGAGCAGGATTACCTGTCGCGCGCGGGCTCGGTCGATGTCAGGTATTCGACCCCTGACAACAATACGACCTACGCCTTCGGCATCGGCGGCGCATACGACACGATCAACTCGGTCAACGGCGTCGCCGTCAACGAGCATCGCCATTCGCTCGAGTTCCTGGTCGGGATCACGCAGGTGCTCAACGCCGACGCGATCGTCCAGTCCAACCTCACGTATTACACGGGGCAGGGCTACTACTCCGATCCCTACAAGTCGCTCGATACGCGTCCCGACAACCGGCGCACGCTGGCGTGGCTCACCCGCTACAACCAGGCGTTCGTCGCGCAGGACGGCGTGCTGCAGTTGACGTACCGGCTGCTGTTCGACTCGTTCGGCGATCACTCGAACATGTTCGAAGTGGCGTGGGTGCAGGGCCTGCCGCAGGGCTGGAGCCTCACGCCCAACATGCGCTACATCGCGCAGCACGGCGCGTCGTTCTACTACAACCCGCCGTGGCCCGTCGGCTACGTCGACGGCCAGAACTACACGGCGGACACGCGCCTCGCGACGTGGGGCGCGTTCACGGTTGGGCTCACCGCGGCGAAGGTATTCGAGGGCGGCTGGGGCGCGTACGCGAAATATCAGTACTATCAGCAACGGCCGGACTGGTATTTAGGCGGCACGGGAAGCCCGGGCATACTGGATTTCTCCGCGCGCTGGTTCGAGCTCGGATTCAGCAAGACGTTCTGAACCCCGCGATGCTTTGCCCGTTCATCGGCGCCGGAGGGTTCGGCGAAACCGGTGGATGCCCCAAGCGATGCCCTTGTTCCGCTTCACGTTTCGCGCCATGGCCGCCGAGAACGAGCTGCAGCTCGCGGCCGCCGACGCCGCGACCGCGCGCCGCGCGGCGGACCTGGCCATCGCCGACGTCCAGCGCATCGAGGCCAAGTACTCGCGCTATCGCGACGACACGATCACCAGCCGGATCAACAAGGCCGCCGGCGGCGAGCCCGTCGCGCTCGACGCGGAAACCGCCGCGCTCTTGCGCTATGCCGATCAATGCCATCGCTTGAGCGGCGGCCTCTTCGACGTGACGTCGGGCGTGCTGCGCAAAGCGTGGGACTGGAAACGCAAGCCGCCGCAGTTGCCCGACCCGGCGCGTGCTCGCCGAGATTGTCGCGCTGGTCGACTGGTCGTCGGTGGAGTGGAGCGATGCGGCCATACGCCTGCCGCGCGCCGGCATGGAAATCGACTTCGGCGGCATCGGTAAGGAATATGCGGCCGACCGCGCTGCGACGATTTTTCTGGAATCCGGCGTCCGGCACGGCGTTGATCGACCTGGCCGGCGACGTGCGCGCCGTGGGCCCGCAGGAAAACGGAGAGCCCTGGCGCGTGGGCATTCGCCATCCGCGACGGGAAGGCCACGTGATCGCGTACGTGGAACTCACCGACGGCGCCGTCGCCACCAGCGGCGACTACGAGCGGTTCTTCGAAATCGACGGGAGGCGCTACTGCCACATCCTCGATCCGCGCACCGGCATGCCGGCGACGGCGTGGCAGTCGGTGAGCGTTGTCGCGCCGCTGTGCGTCGTTGCCGGCAGCTGCTCGACCATCGCGATGCTGAAAGGCGACAAGGCGGTTGCCTTCCTGCGCCGGCAGAAGGTCGAGTTCGTCGCCGTCGCCGCGGATGGGTCGATGCACGGGAGCGCCGCCGCGAAATGAAACGGGGCCATGGCGGCCCCGTCGTGCTGCTACTGCGGCGCGTTTTCGTCTACTGCGGCGAGCACATGATAACGCCGACGCTGCCGTACCCTTCCGGCACCCATCCTTGCGTCATCATCTGCGAGCGCACGCTCAAGTCGGTCGTGTAGCGGTGGTTCGGCGCCCCGCCCTGGCCATTGTTGTAGAGGCGGTACACGGGAACGGTCCCGGCTGCGCACGAGCCGTCGGCGGCGGGTATCGGGATGTTGAACACCTGCCCTTCGAGCTGCCAGTCCGGGTTGCCCATCACGGTGCTGCACTCGGCCGGGAACGGCGTGTAGAAGTGCGAGCTTCGCGGGTCGAATGCCGTGCTGAAGAAGCGGCACACCGGCGAGCTGTTGGCGGCGCCCGTCGGGAATCCCTTGAACTGGTAGCCGGTGCGCGCCCAGCCGACGAACGTCCCGTTGTCGAGCTTCGTGATTTCGTCCGCGATGCCGGTGATGAAATAGTGGTCCCACGCGGCATGGTGATATTCGATGAGATTGATCGTCCCCGGCGTTCCCGAGCCGCTGACCCCCGTGCCGCTCGCGTTGACGGCCTGCGGGCTGCCGGTGCCGGTGCTGACGACCGTAAGCGTCGCCGCGCGCGCGCCGGTGGCTCCCGGCTTGAACGTGAAGCTGAACGAACAGCCCGCGCCCGCGTTGACCGTCGCGCACGTCGAATTCGTCACCGTGAACTCCGACGGATTGCTGCTGCTGATGCTCGACACGGAAACGGACATTCCGCCGGTGTTGCTGACGGACACCGAGTTCGCCGCGCTCGTCGTGCCGACCGTCTGATTGCCGACGTTGACCGCGGCAGTCATCGACAGGTGGCCCGGCGTCACGCCGGACGAACCGGTTCCGCTCGCGCCGATCGTGACGCCTGCGCCGCCGCTGCGGTTGACGGTGATGTTGGCGCTGCGCGTTCCGGACGCCGACGGCTTGAATGCCAGGTTGAAGCCGCAGGTGCCGCCGCTGGCCGTGATCGTCCCGGAGCACGTGCTGCCGCTGACCAGGAATTCGGTCGCGTTGCTGTTGGCAAGGCTGACGCACGTCGCGTCGCCCGTGCCGACGTTGGTGACGGTGACGGCGATCGGGGCACTGGTCGATCCGACGGTCGTCGATGGGAAGCTGACGGGTGCGGGCGCCGCCTGCAGCACCGGCGAGGACGAGGGGCACGTGGGCGCGTAGAACAGCCAGGTCGCGAGGTCGTCGATGTCCTGCGATGACAGTGGCAGATTGTCGCGGAGGAATCGAGATGTACATCGCCTGGTTCGTGGGCGTGCCGTCGAGCGCGTAGTTGATGTTGCCGGGTTGGCCCGCGCCGAGCTGGATATTGTTGGCGTTTTGGGTGGGGTCCGCTTTGTGGCAACTGGCGTCCGAGCATGCGAAGGGCACAGTGGTACTCGGTGCCCGTCGTGTGGTTCTTGTTGTACAGGGTCTTGCCTTTGCAGCAACTGCCGGGATAAACGGCGTACGCAGGCAGCGACCAGGCGAGCGCCAGCGACGCAAGCAGTGCAAAGGGAACGAGGCCGTGGCGCTTCATGCACAATCTCCGGACGGCAGACCAAGCCGTTAAGGCGGCGACAATCGGAATAACGGGACCTCGAACTATACGCGAATTATCCCATCGTCATAGAACATTGTCATAGTACATCGTTACGACAACCGACGAGCGGTGAGTTGGGGGACGGCCGCCCGCCCAAGGGCATCCGAGGATGGTCGCCATCGCCCGGACAGTTTCAAATCCGATTTTTAGGGGCTAAACTTGGGCGTCGCGCCGATTTGACCCAGCTTGCGGGCGCGGGAAATCCGGTAACCATCGGTTTTCAAAAGAAATACGGCTAAAGCAGACGCGCTTTGAGGTTGATCCTGTACGGGCCCGTCCAGCCTTTGCTAGGCTTGCCGGGCCTTTTTGCTACATGATCGACACGATGTCCCTGTCCGCCGCCACGCCCCGCACACCGCACTCCTCGACGAGCATCCCTCGCTCGGTGGGCCCGGTCGTGTCGCACGCGGCGTACTTCGACCGGCCGCTGCAGTTGGCCTGCGGCCGCACGCTCGACAGCTACGAAATCGCCTACGAGACCTATGGCGAACTGAACGAGGACCGCTCCAACGCCGTCCTCGTCTGCCACGCGCTGAATGCGTCGCACCACGTCGCCGGCTATTACGCCGACGACCCCGACAACGTCGGCTGGTGGGACAACATGATCGGGCCGGGCAAGCCCATCGACACCGGCATCTTCTTCGTCATCGGCGTCAACAACCTGGGCAGCTGCTTCGGCTCGACCGGCCCGCTGTCCAAGAACTTCGCCACCGGCCGGCCGTGGGGCTCGGATTTTCCACTGGTCACCGTCGAGGATTGGGTCGATGCGCAGGCGCGGTTGGCGGACCACCTGGGCATCGGGCAATTCGCGGCCGTGATGGGCGGCAGCCTGGGCGGAATGCAGGCGCTCGCGTGGGCGATCCGCTACCCCGAGCGCATTCGCCACGCCATCGTGATCGCGGCCGCGCCCAACCTCTCGGCGCAGAACATCGCGTTCAACGAAGTCGCGCGGCAATCGATCCTCACCGATCCCGATTTCCACGACGGCCACTTCGACGCGCACAACACCAAGCCGCGCCGGGGCCTGCGTCTCGCGCGGATGATCGGCCACATCACGTACCTGTCCGACGAGCAGATGGAGGAGAAATTCGGCCGCTCGCTGCGCGAAGGGCTCAATTTTTCGTTCGACTCCGAATTCGAAATCGAATCGTATCTGCGGCACCAGGGCGAGAAGTTCGCCGAGTACTACGACGCCAACACCTATCTGCGGATCACCAAGGCGCTCGACTATTTCGACCCGGCGCACGCCACCGGCGGCGACCTCGCCAGTGCGCTGGAGCCCGCCCGGTGCCAATTCCTGGTCGTGTCGTTCACCACCGACTGGCGTTTCTCGCCCGCGCGGTCGCGCGAAATCGTCAAGGCGCTGGTCGACCACCAGCGCGACGTCTCCTATGCCGAGATCGAGGCGCCGCACGGCCACGACGCGTTCCTCCTCGACAATCCGCAGTACCACGCGGTCGTCGGCGCCTACTTCGACCGCATCGCGCCGGACGCCAAGGGCTACTCGACGTTTCGCTTCGGCAGCGAAGTGAAGCGGCGCATCGAGGAACGCGCGACCGAAGCGCAGCGCGCCGATTACGCCACGATGGCGAGCTGGATGGACGAGCGCGCGCGCGTGCTCGACTTGGGCTGCGGCGACGGCGGCCTGCTGTCGTACCTGATGCGCGAGCGCAACGTCCGCGGCTACGGCATCGAAATCGACGACATGGGCGTGTTCTCCAGCATCCGCAACGGCATCAACGTCCTGCAGAGCAACCTGGAGCAGGGCCTGGCGGGGTTCGACGATGCGTCGTTCGACTGCGTGATCCTGTCGCAGACGCTGCAGGCGATGCGCCACACCGAGGAGATCGTCGTCGAGATGCTGCGCGTCGGGCGCGAGGCGATCGTCACGTTCCCGAACTTCGGCCACTGGTCGCACCGCTGGCAGATCCTCAAGGGCCGCATGCCGGTCTCCGACAGGCTGCCCTACCAGTGGTACGACACGCCGAACATCCACCTGTGCACGGTGGCGGACTTCGACGCGTTCTTAGCCGAGCGCCGCTACGCCGTGGAGAATCGAGTAGTGCTCGCGGGCGGCCATGTGGTGTCGGTGCTGCCCAACCTGCGCGGCGAACTCGCGATCTATCGGTTCCGGCGCGCGTAGGATAATGTGATCGAAGGCACTCCCCGAACTGATTGACGAACGTCACGATTCCGGCTCGACCGCTGGAGCGGCGCACCATCGCCTCCTGAAAGACGCCATACTCATTTGTGACCGAAAAGTCCACGAAGGAATCGGCCATCGTGCGCAGTTGCGACGATGTCATCTTGGCGAACAGCGGTTCAAGTCCCCGTCTCAACGTTGGCGTAGTGCAAAGCCACGCGGTGTCAAGGTCGGCAGTCTTCAGCGCCGCCATGAATGTTTGCCACGTGGAATGCGGATTCGCAAGACGCTTGTCGACAATTCTGGGCGCCGGCGGGCGATAGCTCCCCACGACGCGGCGTGATGTTTCTTCGAGCAATGGCGGTCCGCCCGCGACGAACGCCGGATCGCCACGCCCAGCTTCTTTAACGGTATGGCGCTTCTGGAATCCTTGGCGGGCGCGGCCTCTTCGACATTCATCTGAGCCACCAACATTTGGCTCGTCCGCATCGCGCAGGCAGTCAGATATCCCGCAGGATCGTGCTTCCGCGCGAAGCTCAAAATCCGCTCGGGACTGCCAAGCGCCGGCCACAGCTCGATCGTGGCGAGCAGATGGATCGGCGTGGGCGATAGCGCTTCCAGGCGTCGCGCAATTTCGGCTGGAGCCAGATCTCGACGCTGCCCACTGCCCGTCCCCAGAATCTCCCCTAGAGACGCGTCGTCGACGACGAAGAAAGGGCGGGCGAAGAGAATCAAGACTGCGATCGTCTGACAGCTCGTCGCGTCCGGTATCGGCGACCGCGTGCCCGTTTCTACATATGCAATCTCTACCTTCAACCATTCGAAGTTTGGTTGCAGCGCCGATGGCCCGGCGTTAGGCTGACTCTTGCGCTGCCGCGCTGAATCGGCCTCCGCGAGGCGATAGTGGTGAAGCGCCTCCGTGCGATCGTTCAGATCGAATCGGAACGTATCGGCCATGCCCAGATGCAACCAGAACGACTGGTCCCGCCCGTTGCTTCGAGTTGGGCACCGAGGGCGATCGCGCGCTCGTATTCGGCGATGGCTGCACGAGGGTCGTGCAAGGTCAATCGGGCAAAGCCGGCCTGATGACGGTATCCGTCAAGCGCATTGTGCAACGTTCGTTTCGACTCATCCAAGTCGGGGTAGTCGTTAGCCAGCCTGACTGTGCGTTGCAGCGTCGCATTGAATGAGTCGAAATACGTGCGCGGGGCGGTGTCTTTCAATGCCTGCGCCAATCGCTCGTCGATGGCAATTCTTTGTCTCTCGCTGTCGAAAGCCGCCTGACGATTGCGCGTCACGCGCGACGCAATCTCCTTGTCGGGCTGGCTTGCTGCGAGATGGATATGCTCACGCAACGACGTGCTCTGCGGCCCGCTCCAGTATTTGCCTCGGTTGCCGCTTGCGACCCATTGGTCGAGGCGTTTCCAGTCCGCGGCATCGCCAAGCTCGAGGATTGCCTCCGCTGCCTCCGGGCCCCTTTCTGCATCGAGCGCATCGTAGAGATCGGGTATCGATTCGCGCAGGCCCCATCGACGAACCAGCTTCAGGAAACTTCTTTGCGTATCCACATCGGAAAACGTCTTCCACAGCGGGCGGATACTTGGGTAGGGCAGGCGCAGGTCCGGAGGCACGGACGCGAGGATCGCTGCTACGCTTCCCGCCTCGCCCGCTGCATATTTGTCGGACGCATGATCGGTGAGCCAGCGGATACGCTGTCTGATCGCATCGATGCTCTCGTCGGTGCCGATCGCAACGAGCGCGCGGTCCACTTCGCGTTGAAGACCGGTGGATCCATCGTTCGGAATCGCCTTCTGAATGGTTATGAGCGCCGGTACCGCAACAGGGGATCGACGCTTGCCGAGGTAGTCGACGAGGAGCGTGGCCGGCCTTGGGTCCTTGAGCTTGGAAAGCGTGTCCGCCAAGGGCTGGTCAAGGTCGTCGAGCGACGTGCAGAGCAATGCTCCAGCCACGGACTCTTCGTTGTGCAAGGCGAGTTGCGACCGCAGGGCGTCGAAAAGCGCTCGGTCGCCGTAGCGCACCTGACATTCCGGCCAGGACGCCAGAATACGCAACGATGGCACGCGAAGTTGGTCGACGCCGACGGCCACTGTCATGGCTTGCTCCATGCCCGCCGGGTGCTCACCGCCATGGGACGCGTATCCCCTGGCATACGCTTGCAGTAGCGGGAGCGAGCGCAATTCGACGATCGCGCGCAGTCCGGCCACATCGCCTGCCGCTCCAAGATCGACAGCCGACGCGATTGCTGCGTCAGATGGCTGCTTTCGATTCTCAGGATTGCGCTCGAACAACACCGGTCGATCGGGAACCAGTGCCGCCGCTGCCGCGCGTCGTGCCGCCTCTTCAGGGGACACAGGTGGCGTGTAGTCGACGCCGGCGCTATGGAGCAGTTGATCGCCGGGCTCCTTGTCGAGGCAATGGATCTCCTCCAGCACCTGGATTTGGGCGTGCCGCTCCTGGTAAGCCTTGAATTCGTCGCTCCTGATATCCGGTGGGCGTCCTTCGGATACGTGGACTTCTCCGTTGGGGAGGGCAACAAACGTCCGGTGAAACTCGATGCTGCGTAGGGTGGGATTGGCATTCCGGATGGTTCCGCACACCGACCCGTCGGAACCTATTCGCATGCCGAGCATGAACTGCAGGTTCGGGTCCCCGACTTCAGCGCGGACACGAGCGGCTGCCGCGCCCTCTTTCTGTTTCAGGTCGGCGCCGACTTGGATGGCCTGCCGGTAAGTGGTTCCCTTGAGCGCCAGGCGTTTCGGCGGGGCGAGCCCATTCCAGTAGTTGAGGAACCGGACAAAGTCTTGCAGCTCGTCCGGCTTCAGCGTCCTGGCAACGGCGTCGTAGCTGGCGGCATCGCCGAGATTGTCCGGTACGGGCTTGTCCCGGACATCCGAACACGCCGCAAGCCATAGCGCGGCGATCGCAAACAGTGCCAGTCGGCCGGACGTCACTTTGCGCTCCTCGGAAACATGCCAGCAATGACACGATTCGTCCCTTAGCGCAATCATCCGGAAGACCTATTGACTTAGGGGTTCTCGATTGGCCCCCAGCACATCCGGCGTGAGGTTTGCGCCTGGGCCCATGCAAAGTCTATCCGGCCGGCCGTTACAATCGCGGCATGACCGATGCCGCGCGTCCTGGCACGAGCCCTGGGGCAACGGAAGTCGCTCGACCCGGCGAGACGTGGCGCGAAGCGCTGTTCAACCGGCGGATGCTGATCTGCGTGTTCGTCGGTTTTGCCTCCGGGTTGCCGCTCTACCTGCTGATCAACCTGCTGCCGGCGTGGCTGCGCACCGAGGGCGTGGACCTCAAGACGATCGGCCTCTTCACGCTCACCGGCGGCGCGTACATCTGGAAGTTCCTCTGGTCACCGCTGCTCGACCGCTACGCGTTGCCGTGGCTGGGACGAAGGCGCGGCTGGATGGCGGCAACGCAGGCCGCGCTGCTCGTGTCGATCGCATCGCTGGGCTTCCTGGATCCGAAGATCGACATATGGACGATCGCCTACCTGTCGATCGCGATCGCCTTCTTTTCCGCGAGTTTCGACATCGCGGCCGACGCCTATCGGCGCGAGCTGCTGCCGGAGGCCGAGTTCGGCCTGGGCAACTCGATCTACGTCAACGCTTATCGAATCTCGAGCCTGGTGCCGGGGTCGCTCGCGCTGATCCTCGCCGACCGGATGCCATGGTCGTCCGTGTTCGTGATCACCGCGCTGTTCATGCTGCCGGGGCTCGCGATGGCGCTGGTTGTGGATGAGCCGCAGCGCTCCGCCCACGCGCCGAGGACGTTGCTGGAGGCCGTCGTCCTGCCGTTCCTTGAATTCTTCAGACGCTCGGGTTGGCAACAGGCGTTGGTGGTCCTCTCGTTCATCTTTTTCTACAAGTTGGGCGACAGCATGGCCACGGCGCTCGCCACGCCTTTCTACCTCGACCTGGGGTTCAGTAAGACGCAGATCGGGCTCGTGGCCAAGAACGCGGGCCTGTGGGCCAGCATCGCGGGCGGCATGCTGGGCGGCCTGTGGATGGTGAAGATCGGCATCAACCGCGCGTTGTGGCTCTTCGGCATCGTGCAGATGGTTTCGATCCTGGGCTTCGCGTGGCTGGCGCGGCTCGGGCAGCCGGACATCGTGGTTCTGGGCGTCGTGATTGCCGTCGAAGCGCTCGGTGTGGGATTGGGCACCGTTGCCTTCGTCGCGTTCATTGCGCGGGCGACCGACCCCCGGTATACGGCAACCCAGTTCGCCCTGCTGACCAGCCTGGCCGCCGTTCCCCGGACCGTCGTGAACGCCTCGACGGGCTGGATCGTGGACCAGACCGGCTGGTTCTGGTTCTTCCTGCTGTGCATGCTGCTCGCGCTGCCGGGTATGGCATTACTCTTGCGTGTCGCACCCTGGCACGATCGTGCCGGGGAGGGAGTTCGGCCATGAATCCGCACAAGTTCAGCGCAATCGCCCATCGCGATCACGATTATTGCAATCCCATCGGCGCGGCCAAGATCGAGCGGCTGCTCGACCTACTGCCGCTCGACGACACGTCGCGCGTCCTCGACTTGGGCTGCGGGCGGGCCGAACTCGCGCTGCGGATCATCGAGCGCTTCGGGTCCACGATCGTGGCGATCGACCGCTCGTCGATGATGCTCGACGCCGCGCGGGAACGCGCCGAATGGACGGGCGCGTTGGGCAAGCTGCATCTCGATGACGTCGATATCGCGGACTTCCGGGCCGACCCCGAGACCTTCCACCTGTCCGTCATGCTCGGCGCCGGCGGCATCAGCGGCGGCATGGCCGGCATCTGCGCGCAGTTGCGGCAATGGACGCGCTCGGGCGGCTACATCATGATCGGCGAGGGCTACTGGAAACAGAAGCCGAACCACGAATACCTGGCGAGCCTGGGCGGCCCGGACACGCAATACGTCGATCATCGCGGCAACGTCCAGGCCGGTGTCGACGCCGGCTTGATCCCGATGCACGCGACGACGGCGTCGATGGACGAGTGGGACGAATATGAATGGAAGTATTGCCGCGCCATCGAGCGTTACGTGCGCGAGCAGCCCGAGGATCCGGATATTCCGGCAATGCTCGAGCGCAGCCGCCGCTGGCGCGACACGTATCTGCGCTGGGGACGCGACACGCTGGGGTTCGCCGTCTACCTCTTCTACCGGCCCGGCTCGCGCATGGGTTGATGCAGTCCGCCAGGTATCAAGCAGGTGCTGGCGGCGGCGCGAAGCCGACGCCCTGGCTGCGCAGGCGTTCGATCGCGGCGGCGTCGAATCCCCAGTCGGCCAGCGCTTCGGCGCCGCGCGCACCGCGTTCGGGCGGCGCGCCGCGAATCTCGCCGGCCGTGCGCGAAAACCGCGGCGCCGGCGCGGGCTGCTCGACACCGCCCACGACGACATGCGCCGAGCGAGCCGCATTGTGCGGATGAGCCTTGGCCTCCGCGAACGTGAGCACCGGCGAGACGCACGCATCCGATCCTTCGAAGACGGCCGCCCATTCGTCGCGTGTTTTCGTGGCGAACACCTGTGCTACGCGCCGCCGCAGCTCGGGCCAGCGCGCGCGGTCGTGCTGCGCCGGAAGCGCCTCGTCCGCCAGCCCTAAGCGCCGCAACAGTTCCGCGTAGAACTTGGGCTCGATGGCGCCGACGGCGACGTGCCGGCGGTCGGCCGTTTCGTACACGTCGTACCATGGCGCGCCGGTGTCCAGCACGTTGCCGCCGCGCGCGTCGCTCCACCGGCCGCCAGCTCGCATGCCCCAGAACATCGTGGACAAGAGCGACGCGCCCTCCACCATCGCGGCGTCCACGACCTGTCCCTTGCCCGAGCGTCGCGTTTCGATCAGCGCGCACGCGACGCCGAACGCGAGCAGCATGCCGCCGCCGCCGAAGTCGCCGACCAGGTTGAGCGGAGGCACGGGGGCGCCATCGGCTCGTCCGATCGCGTGCAGCACGCCGGATAGGGCGATGTAGTTGATGTCGTGTCCGGCGCGCGGCGCGAGCGGACCGTCCTGCCCCCAGCCGGTCATGCGCGCATAGACGAGCGCGGGGTTGGCCGCGAGCATCGCATCGGGACCAAGACCCAGCCGCTCCATTACGCCGGGTCGAAATCCCTCCAGAACGACATCCGCGTTGCGTGCCAGTGTCAACGCCGCGGCGACGCCGCCGGGAGACTTGAGATCGAGCGTTACCGACCGCCGCCCGCGCAGCATCGTGTCGAACCACCGCTCGCGGTCGAGGCCCAGCCCCGAGTCGGCCGGCCGGTCCACCAGCAGCACGTCGGCGCCCATGTCCGCGAGCATCATTCCGCAAAAGGGAACGGGCCCGATCGCCTCGAACTCCAGTACTTTCACGCCGGCCAGCGGTCCCATGTGGTTTCCTTGTTGTAGATTGGTTCCGGTAGAGTGGTTCCGGCTGCGAGCCGCTTTTCGGACGATGCGCTCACGCGACGATTCTTTCCAGCGCTTCTGCAAGCTCCAGCCACTCGGTCTCGAGCCGCGCGAGCTGCCACACAAGCTCGCCCTGCCGCGCGACGCGGATCCTGAGTTCGTCACGCATCGCCTCGGCATAGGCGTCGGGGCTCGCGAGCCACGCATCGAGCCGGTCGCGCTCCGCGCTCAGCACCGCCATTTCCTTTTCGATGGCGGATTGCCGCGCGACGAACGGACGGCGATTGTCGGCCAGCCGCTGGCGTGCGGCGGCCTCCTCGCGCTTTTGCGCCTTGCGGTCGGCGGATACAGCTGCGGTACCGGCTTCCGGTCCGGCGCGTTCGCGGCGGCGCAGGCTCAACACCCAATCGCGATAGTCGTCGAGGTCGCCGTCGAAGGGTGCGATCCGGCCGTCCGCGACCAACCACAGTGCATCGGTCGTCGCGCGCAGCAGGTGACGGTCGTGCGCGACGACGACCAGCGCGCCGCCGAAATCCTGCAGCGCCTCGGTCAGCGCTTCGCGCATTTCGATGTCGAGATGGTTGGTGGGTTCGTCCAGCAGCAAGAGGTTCGGCTTTTGCCGGACGATGAGGGCGAGCGTCAAACGCGCCTTTTCGCCGCCGGAGAAGCGCCCCGCTTCGGACGTGGCCATGTCGCCGCGAAAGTCGAAGCCGCCTAAGAAGTCGCGCAGTTCCTGTTCGCGCGCCTCGGGCTCGATCTGCCGCAAATGCCACAGCGGCGAGCAGTCCTCGCGCAGTTGCTCGACCTGGTGCTGTGCGAAATAGCCGAGCCGGAGGTTTTGCGCCACCGACCGCTTTCCCCGGAGCGGTGCCAGCGTGCCCGCGATCGCCTTGAGCAGTGTCGACTTGCCCGCGCCGTTGGGTCCCAACAATCCGATGCGATCTCCGGCAAGAATGCCCCAATCGACGTCGGGGAGCACCGGGGGTTTGCCTTCATAGCCCAGCGTCGCGTGCTCCAGCAGCACGAGTTGCCGCGCGGCCGTGTCGACGGGTGGAAAGACGAACTCGAACGGAGAGTCCACGTGCGCGGCCGCGATCAGTTCCATTCGCTCCAGCGCCTTGATCCGGCTCTGCGCCTGCTTCGCCTTCGTGGCCTTCGCGCGAAAGCGGTCGATGAACGATTGCAGGTGCGCCACCTGCCGCTGCTGCTTGGCATACGAAGCCTGCTGCAGCGCGAGCGCCAGCGCACGCTCGCGTTCGAACTGCGCGTAATTGCCGGTGTAGAGGTTCAACTTGCGCGCGTTGACGTGGACGATCTCCCCGACGACGCCGTCGAGGAAGTCGCGATCGTGCGTGATGAGCAGCAGGGTCCCCGGATACTTGGCGAGCCAGTCCTCCAGCCACAGCACGGCGTCGAGGTCGAGGTGGTTGGTCGGCTCGTCCAGCAACAGCAGGTCCGAACGGCACATCAGCGCCTGCGCGAGATTCAAGCGCATTCGCCAGCCGCCGGAAAAACTCGCGACGGGATCGCCGTGCCTCGCTTCGGTGACACCCAGCCCCGCGAGCAGCGTCGCGGCGCGCGCGCGCGAACTGTAACCGCCGATGTCGTCGAAGCGATGGTGCAGGTCCGCGAGCGCCTCGCCGTCATGGGCGGGGTCGCTTTCCGCGGCGGCCAGTGCGGCCTTCGATCTCGCGCAGTTCATGGTCGCCGTCGAGCACGAATTCGATGGCGGGAGTGGCCACCGCCAGCGCCTCCTGCGCGACATGCGCGATCGTCCACGACGGCGGCAGCGCGATCGAACCCGCGTCGGGAAGGAGTTCCTGGCGCACGGCGGCGAACAGGCTCGACTTGCCGCAGCCGTTCGCGCCGACCAGGCCGACCTTGTGCCCCGGGTGCACGGTGAGGTTGGCGCCTTCGAGCAGTCGCTTGGTGCCCCGTGCCAGCGTGAGATTGGTGATGCGCAGCACCGGTATTCTCAGCGTAGTTCGTAGTCGTAGTCGATGATCAGCGGTGCATGATCCGAAAACCGCCGGTTCTTGTAGATTGCCGCGGTATGCGCCTTCGCGGCGATGCCGGGCGTGGCGATCTGGTAGTCGATGCGCCAGCCTACGTTCTTCGCCCACGCGTCGCCGCGGTTCGACCACCACGTGTATTGCTCCGGCCGCGGGTCGACACGCCGGAAGACATCGACGAATCCCAGCTTGTCGAAAACGTGCGTCAGCCACGCCCGCTCTTCGGGCAGGAAGCCGGAATGCTTCTGGTTGCCGCGCCAGTTCGTGAGGTCGATCGCCTGGTGCGCGATGTTCCAGTCCCCGCACAGAATGATCTCCCGCTTCCCTCGGCGCAGCTCTTCGAGATGCGGCAGGAACGCATCGAGAAAGCGGAATTTGGACGCCAGCCGGTGCGGTCCGCTGGAACCGGAAGGCAGGTACAGGCTGATCACCGACAACTCCGCGAAATCGGCCTGCAGATAGCGTCCCTCGCTGTCGAATTCGCTGTCGCCGAATCCCGTCACGAACGTCGCGGCCGGCTTCGCGTACACGCCGACGCCCGCATAGCCCTTGCGCTGTGCCGGGTGGAACGCGGACTGGCACTTGCGCGGCGCCCGCAACGCGCGGGGCACGTCGGTTTCGTCGGCGCGAAGCTCCTGCAGGCAAACGACGTCCCATGGCTCGATGCGCGCGAGCCAGCGGGCGAGGCCGCGGCGGTCGGCGGAGCGGATGCCATTGACGTTCAGGGTGATGACGCGCATGGCGTGAGGCTCTGGAGGCCAAGGGTCTCCATGCCGGAAAAGCCGGCGAGTGTACACGACGAACCCGCCCCGTCCGCGCGGATGTCGGGCCATGGCGGACGTGCCGAATAATCGCGTTCCGAGGGCAGCGTGCCGCGCGTTATACTCGACCGTAACTATTTGAATCCATGAGCCATGACCGACTTTCGCCAGGAATTTCTCGCATTTGCGTTGGCACGCGACGTGCTTCGTTTTGGCGAGTTCGTCACGAAGGCGGGGCGCAAGACTCCTTATTTCTTCAACGCGGGATTGTTCAACGACGGTGAAAGCCTGCGGCGGCTGGGCCAGTACTACGCGGAAGCCCTTGTCGCCTCGGGCATAGCCTTCGACCAGATCTTCGGTCCGGCCTACAAGGGGATCACCTTGGCGGCCGCGACCGCGATCGCGCTTGCCGAAAAAGGGCACAATTTGCCGTTCAGCTTCAACCGCAAGGAGGCGAAGGACCACGGAGAGGGTGGAGTGATCGTCGGGGCCCCGCTCAAAGGGCGGGTGGTGATCGTCGACGATGTGATCACCGACGGCGGCGCCAAGCGCGAGGCCATCGAGCTCCTCCGCGCGCACGGCGCCAACCCCGTCGGCATCCTGATTGCGTTTGATCGTATGGAGAAAGGCCGCGGGGAAAAGTCCGCGATTCGCGAACTGGAACAGGAATACGGGATACCGGTCATAGCCATTGCCACGCTGGATCACCTGATGACGTTCATCGAGAACCGCCCCGAATTGGCGGCTATGACCGGCGCGGTGGCGGAGTACCGGCGGCAATACGGCGCCGACTAGCGGTCGAGAAAACGGCGGAACAACAAGCGGAAATGCCATTGAAGCCTGACATTGCACGACTGCGCATCGCGGACCTCCGGCGCCACGGCCCGGAGGCCGTCGCGGCATCGGCGCTCTTGGTCGCGGCGCTGTTGTTGGCCTCGGCCAACGCGCACGCCGTGACGTACAAGTGGGTGGATGACCAGGGTGTCGTCCACTACACCGACAAGCTGCCGCCCGAGGCCGTCAACAAGAGCAGCATCGAGCTCAACAAGCAGGGCGTGCCGATCAAGAAGATCGAGCCCGCGCTGACGCCGGAACAGCGCCAGGCGCGTGACGCCGAGGAGGAGCGCGCGCGCCAGGTGGCCAAGGCCCGTGCGGAAATCGAGCGCAAGGACCGCGCGCTGCTGCAGACCTACACGACCGAGAGCGAAATCGACCTCGCCAGGAACCGCGCGCTCAGCACCATCGACGCGCAAATGCAATCCGCGCAGGCTTACACCGCCAATCTCAACAAGCGGAAGAAGGATTTGTCCGTGCGTCTCGCCGCGCTGGGGGACAAACCGTTGCCTCCGCAGCTCGAGCGCGAGCGCACGACCATCGAGGACGAGCTCGCGCGGCAGGAGGACTTCATCACCGCCAAGCACAGAGAAATCGCCGTGGTCAACGCGCGCTATGACGCCGACAAGCAGCGCTGGCAAGAGTTGCGGGTGGCGACCGAAGCCCAGGCCACCGGCAACGCTCCCGCCCGCGGCGCGATGGCCACCAGCGGCAGCGGCGCAACGACGCCAACCAACACCAAGAAGTAAATCGCTCTTGTGGCAGGGTCGTAAGGGCGGCGGCGAGCCGCCCTCGTCATTTGCGGCGCGCGTGCCTTAAAGTCCCGCCGGCCTGAGATAATCGCGTCTACCGCATCCAGAGGCAGTAATTTCCGATGGCCCAATACGTCTACACGATGAACCGCGTGGGGAAGGTCGTTCCCCCGAAGCGCGTGATCCTCAAGGATATTTCGCTTTCCTTCTTTCCGGGCGCCAAGATCGGCGTGCTGGGCATGAACGGCGCGGGCAAATCGAGCCTGCTGCGGATCATGGCGGGCGAGGACCGCGAATTCGAGGGCGAAGCGGTGCCGATGCCGAACATGCGCATAGGCTTCCTGCCGCAGGAGCCGCAGCTCGATTCGGGCAAAACGGTGCGCGATACCGTCGAGGAAGGCTTAGGCGACCTCCTGGAGGCGAAAAGCAAGCTCGAGGAAATCTACGCCGCCTATGCTGAACCCGATGCAGACTTCGACAGGCTGTCGGCGGAGCAGGCCAAATACGAAGCTGTGATCGCCGCAGCGGGCGCCGATTCCGACCTGCAGATGGAAATCGCCGCCGATGCGCTGCGCCTGCCGCCGTGGGACGCGAAGATCGAGCACTTGTCCGGCGGTGAAAAGCGCCGCGTCGCGCTATGCAGGCTGCTCTTGTCCAAGCCGGACATGCTGCTCCTGGACGAGCCGACCAATCACCTCGATGCGGAGAGCGTGGACTGGCTCGAGCAGTTCCTGCAGAAGTTTCCGGGAACGGTGATCGCGGTCACGCACGACCGCTACTTCCTCGACAACGCGGCCGAGTGGATCCTGGAACTCGACCGCGGCTACGGCATCCCGTGGAAGGGCAATTACAGTTCGTGGCTCGAACAGAAGGAAGCGCGGCTGAAAACCGAGGCCAAACAGGAGGGCGCGCGGATCAAGGCGATGCAGACCGAGTTGGAGTGGGTGCGTTCGAATCCCAAGGCGCGGCAGGCGAAGAGCAAGGCGCGCATCCAGCGCTTCGAGGAGCTTTCGTCGCACGAGCACCAGAAGCGCAACGAGACGCAGGAGATCTTCATTCCCGTGGCCGAGCGGCTGGGCAACAGCGTCATCGAGTTCAAGAACGTGAGCAAAGGCTATGGCGAGCGGCTGCTGATCGACGACCTGAGTTTCCAGGTGCCGGCGGGTGCCATCGTCGGCGTGATCGGACCCAACGGCGCGGGCAAGTCGACGCTCTTCCGGATGATCGCGGGCAAGGAGCAACCGGATCGCGGCGAGATCGTGATCGGGTCCACCGTGCAGCTCGCAATCGTCGACCAGACGCGCGAAGCGCTGCCCAACGACAAGACGGTGTTCGAGGCCATTTCGGGCGGCCAGGACATCCTCACCGTGGGCAGGTTCGAGATGCCGTCGCGCGCGTATCTTGGCCGCTTCAATTTCAAAGGCGGCGACCAGCAGAAGATCGTCGGGCAACTGTCGGGCGGAGAGCGCGGCCGGCTGCACCTGGCGGCGACGCTGCTGCGCGGCGGCAACGTGCTGCTGCTGGACGAGCCGTCAAACGACCTCGACGTCGAAACGCTGCGGGCGCTGGAAGACGCGCTGCTCGAGTTCGCCGGCAGCGCGCTCGTGATTTCCCACGACCGCTGGTTCTTGGACCGGATTGCCACCCACATCCTGGCCTTCGAAGGCGATTCGCGCGTCGTGTTCTTCGAGGGCAACTACCAGGAATTCGAGGCGGACAAGAAGAAGCGGCTCGGAGAGGACGCGGCGCGGCCGCGGCGCATACGCTACAAAGCCTTGATGGCTTGAGATCAGGCGCTCCACTCGCAGGCAGGCGAGCCAGGCGCTGCGCGACTGGTTCAATGGAGCGCAGCGCCTGGCTCGCCTGCCTGCGAGTCAACGCAGTGACGGCGACGGGCGCGCGGAGAGGAGTGAGGCGGCCTTCAGCGGAGCTTCTGCTTCAGGATCGCGTTGACTTGCGCCGGATTGGCCTTGCCCTTCGACGCGGCCATGACCTTGCCGACCAGCGCGTTGAAAGCTTTCTCCTTGCCGGCCCTGACCTCGGCGACGATGGCAGCATTGGCGGCGAGCACGTCGTCGACGATCGTGTCGATCGCGCCGGCATCGGAGATCTGCGTCAGGCCCCTCGCGGTGATGATCGCGTCCGGATCGCCTTCGCCGGCCCACATCGCGTCGAACACGTCCTTGGCGATCTTTCCGGAGATCGTGCCGTCGGCGATGCGCCCGAGCAGCATGCCGACCTGACGTCCCGTCACCGGCGGCGCGGCCAGGGTGCCTTCGGCGCGGTTGATGGCGGCGGAGAATTCGCCGAGCACCCAGTTCGCCGCCATCCTGGGGTCCGCGCCTGCCTCGATTGCGTCGTCAAGCGTCATGGACAGCACGGATGTCGCGGTAAGGCTGGCCGCGTCGCTGGCTGGAAGGTGATACATCGCGACGTAGCGTTCGCGCTTCGCTTGCGGCAACTCCGGCATCGCGGCCCTGATGCGAGCGATCCACGCTTCGTCGATGACCAGCGGCGGCAGATCGGGATCGGGGAAATAGCGGTAGTCCTGCGCGTCTTCCTTGCCGCGCATCGACCGGGTTTCGTGGTTGTCCGGGTCGTAGAGGCGCGTCTCCTGCACGACGGCGCCGCCATCCTCGATCAGCGCGATCTGGCGGCGCACTTCGAAGTCGATCGCCTCCTGCATGAAGCGGAAACTGTTCAGGTTCTTGATCTCGCAGCGCGTGCCGAGCGTGGTCGTGCCCGCGCGCCGCACGGACACGTTGGCATCGCAGCGGAAACTTCCTTCCTGCATGTTGCCGTCGCAGATGCCGATCCACTGCACGAGGACGTGCAGCTGTTTGGCGTACGCGATGGCTTCGTCCGAGCTGCGCATGTCCGGCTCGGACACGATCTCGAGCAGTGGCGTGCCTGCGCGGTTGAGGTCGATGCCGGACATTCCGTGAAAGTCTTCATGGAGCGACTTGCCGGCGTCCTCTTCGAGATGCGCGCGCGTGAGGCGCACGACCTTCTCGCCGTTCTTGCCCGGCACCGTCAGCGAGCCGCCCTGCACGACGGGAATTTCGTACTGAGAGATCTGGTAGCCCTTGGGCAGGTCGGGGTAGAAATAATTCTTGCGGGCGAACACGCTGCGCCTGTTGATCGTCCCGCCAACGGCGAGTCCGAAGCGGATCGCCCGTTCGACCGCGCCCTTGTTCAATACCGGCAATACGCCCGGCAGCGCAATGTCGACCGCCGATGCTTGCGTGTTCGGCGGCGCGCCGAACGCGGTCGACGCACCCGAGAAAATCTTGGCGCTCGTCGAAAGCTGGGCGTGCGTCTCCAGCCCGATGACGACTTCCCAAGCGGTCATCACGCGACTCCTTTCGAAGCGAGCGTGGGGGCTCTCTGATGCCAATCCGTGGCCAGCTGGAATTGGTGAGCAATGTTGAGGAGCCTGGCCTCGGCGAAGTAGTTGCCCTGGATCTGCAATCCGATCGGCAGCCCGCGCCGGTCGAAGCCGCAGGGAATCGAAATCGCCGGTGCGCCGGTCAGGTTGCCGGCGATCGTGAAGATGTCGTTCAGGTACATCTGCACCGGATCGTCGGTCTTGGCGCCGAACTTGAACGCCGGCGACGGCGCCGTCGGGCCCATGATGACGTCGCACTTGCCGTAGGCGCGCGCGAAATCGTCGGCGATCAGCCGCCGCACCTGCTGGGCCTTGAGATAGTACGCATCATAGTAGCCGTGCGACAGCACGTACGTGCCCACGAGGATGCGCCGCTTCACTTCGGGTCCGAAGCCCTCGGCGCGCGACTTCTTGTACAAGTCCATCAGGTCCGTGTACTTCGCGGCGCGATGGCCGTAACGGACGCCGTCGAAGCGCGACAAATTCGACGATGCCTCTGCCGGCGCGATGACGTAGTAGACCGGAACCGACAAATTGACATTCGGGAGCGCTACGTCGACAGTCGTCGCGCCCAGCCTGCGGAATTCGACGAGAGAGGCATCGATCGCGGCGGCGACGTCGGCGTCGATGCCTTTGCCGAAATATTCGGCGGGGAGTCCGATGCGCAGCCCGGACAGCGGCTTCGCGAGATCGCGCGTGTAGTCCTCGCGCGGGCGCTCGAGCGATGTGGAGTCGCGTGGATCGTGGCCGGCCATCGCATTCAGCATGAGCCCGCAATCCTCCGCCGTGCGCGCGAACATGCCGGGCGTGTCGAGACTCGACGCGAACGCGACCAGTCCGTACCGCGAGCAAACACCGTAGGTCGGCTTCATACCGCAGATGCCCGACAGCGACGCGGGCTGGCGGATGGAGCCGCCGGTGTCGGTGCCCGTGGCGCCGGGCACCAGGCGCGCAGACACGGCGGCGGCGGAGCCACCTGAACTGCCGCCGGGAACGTAGTCGGTGTTCCATGGGTTCTTCACCGTGCCGAAGAACGAGTTCTCGTTCGACGAGCCCATCGCGAACTCGTCCATGTTCGTCTTGCCGATGAGTATCGTCCCGGCCTTCTTCAGGCCCTCGACGACGAACGCGTCGTACGGCGCGGTGAAATTCGCGAGCATCCGTGAGCCGCAGGTCGTCTTGAGGCCCGCCGTCATCATCACGTCCTTGTGCGCGATCGGCACGCCGGCGAGCGGCGGCGCGTCGCCCTTCGCGAGTGCCACGTCGGCCGCGCGCGCCTGCGCCAGCGCGCCTTCGGCGTCGACGGTCACGAACGCGTTGAGCGCGCTCTGCGCCTTTTCGACGCGGGCGAGCACCGCGCGCGTCAGTTCCACGCTCGACAGTTCCTTCGCCCGTAATGCCGCGGCGGTCTGCGCGAGGGTGTGCGTCGCGATATCGCCCTTCGCCACCGCGCTCATTCGACTACCCTAGGCACGAGGTAGAGGCCGTCCTGCACGGCGGGTGCCTCGCGTTGAAAGAGCGCGTGTTCGTCCGCTGCCGTGACGACGTCCTCGCGCAGCGGTAGCTTGACATCCATCGCATGCGCCATCGGCTCGATGCCGGCGGTGTCGATGGCCTGCAGTTCGTTGATCATCGCGAAGATCGCCTCGAGTTTCTGATGAACTTCGCGCGCGGCGGCATCGTCGATCTCGATCCGCGCGAGATGGGCGATGCGGTGGACGTCTGCTAGGGTCAGGGCCATGGCTTATGGGCGCCGGGAAGGCGGTCGAGAACCGCGTTGTTGTGGCGAAGCGGCGTCGAGGGACGGCCAAGGGTCGCTCGCCCGTCCGGAAGACCATGGGCCGCGAAGGTCCCCGAACGTCGGCAAATTGGCAAAAAACCTCGCCAAATCAGTGCAGAAGACAAGCTCATGATGCTATCATAATCGACATTCTTTGGTGCAGTCCGAAGGGCGCTCTCCGATCCGCGGGGACGACCTTGCTGCCGGTCACAAACAGGCTTTGCGTACATGTTCGATTTTTTCAAGGGTTACTTCGGCAGCGACTTAGCGATCGACTTGGGCACCGCCAACACGCTGATCTACGTGCGTGGCAAGGGCATCGTCCTTAACGAACCTTCGGTCGTGGCCATCCGCCAGGAAGGCGGACCCAACGGCAAGAAAGTCATCCAGGAAGTGGGTCTCGCGGCCAAGCAGATGCTCGGGCGCACTCCCGGCAACATCACGGCCATCCGTCCGATGAAGGACGGCGTCATCGCCGACTTCACGGTGACGGAGCAGATGTTGAAGCAATTCATCAAGAAGGTGCTCGACTCGCGGCTCTTCTCGCCGTCTCCGCGCATCATCATCTGCGTGCCCTGCGGATCGACCCAGGTCGAGCGGCGCGCGATTCGCGAATCGGCGCTGGGCGCGGGCGCGTCCAAGGTCTACCTGATCGAGGAACCGATGGCCGCGGCCATCGGCGCCGATATGCCGATCTCCGATGCGACGGGCTCGATGGTCGTCGATATCGGTGGCGGCACGACGGAGGTGGGCGTCATCTCTCTCGGCGGCATGGTGTACGCGGGCAGCGTGCGCGTCGGCGGCGACAAGTTCGACGAAGCCATCGTCAACTACATCCGCCGCAACTACGGCATGCTGATCGGGGAGACGACCGCCGAGACGATCAAGAAGACGATCGGCTCCGCGTTCCCCGGCTCCGAGGTCAAGGAGATGGAGGTCAAGGGCCGCAACCTGGCCGAAGGCATTCCGCGCAGCTTCACCGTGTCGTCCAACGAAATTCTCGAGGCGCTCACCGATCCGCTCAACAGCATCGTCTCCGCGGTGAAGAGCGCGCTCGAGCGCACGCCACCGGAACTGGGCGCCGACATCGCCGAGCGCGGCATGGTGCTGACCGGAGGCGGTGCGCTGCTGCGCGACGTCGACCGCCTGCTGATGGAAGAGACGGGCCTGCCGGTGATCGTCGCCGATGACCCGCTGACGTGCGTCGTGCGCGGCTGCGGCAAGGCGCTCGAGAACATGGACAAGCTGTCCACGATATTCACGTCCGACTGACGAAGGTTCCGTCCGCAAGGTGTCCCCCCGCGCGCAGTCACCAACAATCGTTGTGACCGTGATGGCGTAGTCTCATGTCGATGCGCCACGTTTCCGTCGACCCGCCGCCGTTCTTCCATCGCGGACCCTCGCCGCTGACGCGGCTCGCATTCTTCGGCGTCCTGTCGCTCGTCCTTCTCTTCGCCGACACGCGTTACCGCTACCTCGAGGGCATCCGCGCAGGTGCGGCAGTCGTGCTCTACCCGCTGCAGCGCGCGGTGCAGTTCCCGGGCGAAGCAGTGGCGTGGGTCGGCAGCTACCTCGCGGCCAAGCAGGCGCTCACCGAGGAAAACGCCGCGTTGAAGCAGAACCTGCTCGCGAAGGCGCCGGCGGCGCAGGGCTATTCGCATTTGCAGGAAGAGAACAACCGGCTCAAGGTGCTGATGGGCATCGAGGCCCGCTACGCCGGCGCCGCCAAGGCCGTAGAAGTCCTGTACACCGGGCGCGATCCGTTCTCGCAGAAGCTCTTCGTCAATGGTGGCGCGGAAGCCGGCATCAAGGCCGGGTGAGGCGGTCATCGACGAGATCGGCGTCGTCGGACAAGTCACGCGCGTATTTCCCAACATGGCGGAAGTGACGCTGCTCACCGACAAGGACCACGCGGTGCCGGTGCGCGTCGAGCGCAGCGGCGTGCGCAGCGTGTTCTTCGGCGCGGGCGCGGGCCGCTCGCCTGAGTTGCGGTTCATGGCGCCCACCGCGGACATCCGCGCTGGCGACAAACTCTACACTTCGGGCATCGACGGCACTTACCCACCGGGACTCGCCGTCGCGCAGGTGGAAGCCGTCGAGCGCGATACGGGCCAGATGTTCGCGCGCATCACGTGCAAGCCGTTGGCGGGCGTGGACCGCAGTCAATTGCTGCTGGTGCTGGGACAAGGTGCTGTTGCTGCGCCGCGGCCCGAAGAGCCCGCCGATTCGGACAGCGCGAAGAAAGGCGGCCGCGGCAAGGGAAGGCGCGGCGGATGAGAGTGCTCGGCAAACCCGCGGCCTTCACGCCGGCGGCGCCGGAGGAAATCCTGCGGCCGGTGAATCCGTGGTTCATCGCGTTCACGTTCCTGCTGGGGTTCGTGGCCAACATCGCGCCGGCGTCGGGCGTGTACCTGGCACTTAAGCCGGACTTCCTGGCCCTCGTGATCCTGTACTGGTGCATCCAGGAGCCGCGCTACGTCAGCGTCGGTGTTGCCTGGATGCTGGGACTGGTCATGGACGTCGGCGACGCCACGCTTTTCGGACAGCACGCGCTCGCCTACGCGGTGCTGGCGTATGCTGCCGAATATTTCCGGCGCCGCGTGCTGCGCTTCCCGCTGTGGCAGCAGGCGCCGCAGGTGGCGGTGCTGCTCATGATCTGTGCGCTGCTCGTGCTGCTCGTGCGTGTCGTCGGCGGCGCGCCGCTGCCGCGCTGGACGTATGCGGTGCCGCCGATCGTCGGCGCGCTGCTGTGGCCGCTGGTATCGGTCTTGCTGCAGTGGTCGCAGCGGCCCTCCCGCTCACCTGCGGAACGATGAAAACTACATGACATGATGCGCCGGCGTCTTTTCTCCTCGCGCCGCGACGGCGACGGCGGAAGCCGCGGCTTCGGCGCGCCGGAAATGCGCAATCCGGAGCGCGAGCTCTTCCTGTTCCGGCGCCGGCTGGCGGTCGCCGGCGTGCTGGTGGTGCTCGCGTTCGCGGGCCTCCTCGCCCGCTTCGTGTACCTGCAGGTATTCGAGCACGACCATTACAGCACGCTGGCGGACTCGAACCGCATCGCGATCGTCCCCATCGTGCCGAACCGCGGCGTGATCACCGACCGCAACGGCGTGGTTCTCGCGCAGAGCTATTCCGCGTACACGCTGGAACTGACCCCGTCGAGGATCGCCAATCTCGAAACGACGATCGACGAACTGGCCGAGATCGTCGACGTGCAACCGCGGGATCGCAAGCGCTTCCGCAAGCTTTTGGACGAGTCCAAGAACTTCGAGAGCTTGCCGCTGCGCACGCGTCTCTCCGACGAGGAGGTCGCGCGGTTCGCCGTCAATCGCTACCGTTTTCCCGGCGTGGAAATCAAGGCGCGGCTGTTCCGCCAGTATCCGTACGGCGAAATCGCGTCGCACGTCGTGGGCTACATCGGTCGCATCAACGACCACGACGTCGAGCGCATCGCCAAATGGGACGATGCGGCGAACTACAAGGGCTCCGACTACATGGGCAAGGTGGGTGTCGAGTTGTCCTACGAACGCGAACTCCATGGCACGACGGGCTGGGAGGAGGTCGAGGTCGACGCCAACGGGCGCGCGGTGCGCACGCTGTCGCGCACGCCGCCTTCGTCGGGCAACAACCTGCGCCTGTCGATCGACATCAAGCTGCAGGAAGTCGCCGAGGCCGCATTCGGCGACCGGCGCGGCGCGCTGGTCGCGATCGACCCCGCGAACGGCGATATCCTGGCTTTCGTCTCGCGGCCCGGATTCGACCCCAACCTTTTCGTCGATGGCATCGACACCGCCAATTGGGCGGCGCTCAACGATTCACCCGACCATCCGATGCTCAACCGCCCGCTGCGTGGCGCGTATCCGCCCGGATCGACGATCAAGCCGTTCCTGGCGCTGGCCGCGCTGACGTCCGGCAAGCGCACGCCGCAGCAGACGATCTACGATCCCGGCTTCTACCAGCTGCCCGGCAACTCGTATCGATTCCGCGACGACAAGCCGGGCGGGCATGGCACCGTCGACATGTACAAGTCGATCGTCGTGTCCTGCGACACGTACTACTACACATTGGCCGGCGAGACCGACATCGACGACACGGCGCGCTTCATGTCGCAGCTGGGATTCGGCCGCGAGACCGGCATCGACATCGAAGGCGAGTTGACCGGGACGCTTCCGTCGCGCGAATGGAAGCGCACGCGCTTCGCGGGCAAGAATTACCGCGATGAGCAACGCAAGTGGTACCTGGGCGACTCGATTTCGGCCGGCATCGGCCAGGGCTACAACGCCTTCACGCCGATGCAGCAGGCGGTGGCGATCGCCACCATCGCCAACAACGGCGTCGCGTTTGCGCCGCACCTGGTCAAGAGCGTCGTCAATCTCAAGACCGGCGAGGAGCGCGCGATCGCGGCGCAGCCTTCGCACACGATTTCCGCCAAGCCGGAGGACATCGCCGTCATCCGCAACGCACTGATCGGCGTCAACAAGGAGGGCACGGGGGCTGCGGCATTCGCCGGCGCCAAGTACGTTTCCGGCGGCAAGACCGGCACGGCGCAGGTCTATTCGCTCAAAGGGGAAAAGTACGCGGCGTCCAAGGTCGACGAGCGACTGCGCGACCATGGCTGGTTCATCGCCTACGCGCCCGCGGATCAGCCGCGCATCGCGCTTTCGGTGCTGGTGGAAAACGGCGGCTTCGGCGCGCAGTCGGCAGCGCCCATCGCACGCAAGGTCATGGATTATTACCTGCTCGGTGACGCCGCGCCGAGTCCCGCGACGGTCCCGGGCGCCAAGGAAGCCGAAGACGAGAGCGATTGATGACCGAATTCCTGTCCCGCGCCTGGGAGGCGCTTACCCGCCGCATCGACAACTTCCTTTTCGCCTGCGCGCTTGCGCTGGTCGGCGTCGGCCTCGTCACGCTGTTCTCCGCGTCCGACCAGAGCGTCGCGCGCGTGACCACGCAGGGGCTCTCGTTCTGCTTCGCGCTGGCGCTGATGTGGGTCGTCGCCAACATCCCGCCGCAGACACTCGCGCGCTCGGCGGTCCCGCTGTACGTGCTGGGCATCCTCCTGCTCGTGTGCGTCGCGCTGTTCGGCGTCATGGTCAACGGCTCGCGGCGCTGGCTCAACCTGGGCTTCGCGCGAATCCAGCCTTCCGAACTCATGAAGATCGCGCTGCCGCTGATGCTCGCATGGTACTTCCAGAAATTCGAGGGGCGGATCAGCTGGAAGGACTTCGCCGTCGCCTCCGTGCTGATCGTCGTGCCCGTCTACCTGATCAAGCGCCAGCCGGACCTGGGCACCGCGCTGCTGATCGCCGCGTCGGGATGCTATGTGCTGTACCTGGCGGGCCTGTCGTGGCGGGTGATCGTCGGACTCGCGGCATTGGGCTGCGCCGCGGGCCCGTACGTCTGGGCGCACCTGCACGATTACCAGCGCGAACGCATCCTCACGTTCATCGATCCGACGCGCGACCCGCTCGGCACCGGCTACCACTCATCGCAGGCGTCGATCGCCATCGGTTCGGGTGGCGTGATCGGCAAGGGTTGGCTGAACGGCACGCAGACGCACCTGGACTTCCTGCCCGAACGGCACACCGACTTCATCTTCGCGGTGTTCGGCGAGGAATTCGGGCTGATCGGCAACGCGCTGCTGCTCGTCCTCTACATGCTGCTGATCGGCCGCGCGATGGTGATCACGGCCAATGCATCCACGCTGTTCGCGCGGCTGATGGCGGGTGCGGTGACGCTGATGTTCTTCACTTATGCGTTCGTGAACATGGGCATGGTGAGCGGCCTGTTGCCCATCGTCGGCGTGCCGCTGCCGCTCGTGTCGTACGGCGGGACGGCGCTCGTGTCGCTGTTCATCGGTCTCGGCATCCTGATGAGCGTGCAGGCGCACCGCAAGCTCATCACTACCTGACTCATCGGCCGAAATTCGGCTCGCTGACTCAAGCCGCGGCGCCCATCGCGCGAACGGCCAATCCTTTCGCCGAGCGCCCGGTCGGATCGCGGCGTCCCATGTAATCCCGCGCCATCTCCAGCGCCGAGCGTTCGCACGGGGGCAATACCGCATCGCTTTGCGCGAGCGGCGTCACCCGGTCGCCCCAGCGGATCACGTGCGAGCAGAACGTGAGTCCGCCGCCGAACGCGGGCGTCAGCAACAGGCTGTTCGGCCGCACGCGCCCTTCTTCGAGCGCGTCGACGAGGGCGACGGGGACTGTCGCCGCGGACATGTTGCCGTATTTGTGGACGGTGACGAACACGCGGTCCATCGGCACGCCCGTCCGCTTCGCGACGAATTCGATGATGCGCAGGTTCGCCTGGTGCGGCACGACGAGGTCGATGTCGGCGGGCGACCTGCCGCACCGAACCAGCGCTTCGGCCGATGCCTCGCACATGCCGCCGACAGCGCGCTTGAATATCTCCTGGCCGTCGAAATCCCAGATCGTGTCGCCGAACGTCACGTCGCCCTGCATCGCGTACCTGAATCCGGCACCGCGTACGCGCAGGATTTCCCGCGCATCGGAATAGCAGCCCAGCTTTTCGCCGAGCACGCCAGCCGCCTCGTCGGATGCCTGCAACACGACGGCCGCGGCGCCGTCGCCGAACAGCACGGCGACGTTGCGGTTGCGCCAATCCAGGAACGGGCTGATCACCTCGACGCCGACGACGACGGCGGTCTTGACCACGCCCGTGCGGATCAGCGCTGTCGCCGTCGACAAACCATAGAGAAAACTCGTGCACGCGGTATTGATGTCCATCGCGGCGGCATTGCCTGCGCCAAGCGAAAGCGACAGCCCCGACGCGGTATTCGGGATCTGTTCGTCGTTGGAGCAGCTGCCGTAGACGACGAGTTCGACGTCGCTCGCCTTGATTCCCGCGCACGCCAGCGCCCGCGACGCGGCGACATGCGACAGCTTGAGCCCCGACACGTGCGAGACGCGCCGTTCGTGGATTCCGGTGCGTTGCAAGATCCATTCGTCGGTCGTGTCGACGAATGTCGCCAGATCCGCGTTGGAAAGCACGGCGGGGGGCATGCACTTGCCCCAGCCGGTGATGGCGGCGTACGTCATCGCATTCCCCCTAAAGCGTTGTTCTGTCGCGCCGGGTCGCGGGCCAGCGGCCCTAAGCCTTCGCGATCGTTTGAACTTGATTCTAGCAGTCCGTCCTGGCGGTTTTCTTGCGCCGTAGCACCCACACATAGATGGCTACGTTCAAGGCGACGACGAAGGCGCCGAGCAGCCACTGGACGCGCGGCGTCAACGCTGCCGGATAGACCACGGGAATCAGATAGTGCTCGACGAATCCGCCGCCGTAGCCGGCTTCGCCCGCCTGCCGTCGCAGCGCGTTTTCCCACGGGGTGAGCGGACAAGTGGTCGCGGTCAACTCGACGAATGCCGCCCAGGCGACGGCAGGGAGGTGCAGCGCCGACCATGCGCGCCGGTGCAGCGCGAGCAGACCGCCGAACAGCGCGAACACGATGAACGCGAAATGCAACGCGACCAAGCCGTCGGCCAGCAGGCGGTCCGACATCGCGCTCTTGCGTGCGTCGCGGATCCTATTTCTTCGACGCGGACTTCTTGGTGCCGGTGGCGGCGCGCTTCGCGTCCTTGGCGTCGGGCTTGTAGTCGCCGATGATGGACTTTACCGGGCAAATGCCGAACACAGGACACTTCTTGCAGCCGACGGCGATGGCAACGGGACAAAGGACCATGGCAGCACTCCGCAAAGGGATCGAGGGAAATCGATATCATGGGCGCAAGTCGGGCCGAATGCCAGCGCAGCAAACCGAACCGCGCGTTTGCAGCGTGTGCCGGCGATCACGATGCCCGGATTTCCTTGACCATGCGCACGACAGGCAGATGCAGTCCGCCGGCAAGCGGAATGGCGTAGCGATCCACGGGAGTGTAGCCAAACGCCACATAAAGCGGCTCGCCGGCCAGCGTGGCGACCAGTTCGACTGACCGGAATCGCGCCTCCACGATGGCCTTCTCGCACGCATGCATGATCTGCCGGCCGATGCCGCGACGCGCCCGATCCGGATGCACGAAAAATGCGCGGATTCGAGCGGGATCGCGCGCGGGGTGGAGCGCGTCGCTGTCGCCTACGGCGCGCAGCGCGTCGCCGCCAAAGAGGGAGCGGCGGCGGCTCCAGCCGCCACAACCGGCGATTGAGTTGCCGTCTTCGACGACGAAATAGGTCCCGTCGTCGATCAGCTGCCGGTCGATGGCGAACACCGTGCCCAACGCGGCGTCCATTTGCGCGGACGAATAGTGCGGGGCTTGCAATGCTCGCACCGAGATCGGGATCAGCGCGGCGAGCGCCGGGACGTCGGACACCTGCGCGATGCGCAGAGGATATGTCACGGCGGCGGCAGATTCAGGCGGCGCGCTCGCGAGGCGCGGAGGACGCGCCGCGGTCGGGGCGCGTCCTGGCGTGCTGGGCTACCCGGGGGCCTTTTCGTCGGCCGGCGGCGGTGGCGGGGGGTCCGCGGTGGCCGGAACTTCGCTCGCGGCGGACTTGCGCAGCCTCTTCTCTTCCTTTTTCTGCTTCTTGGCCAAGTCTCTCTGGCGCTTCGCGAATTCGTAGTTGGGTTTGGCCAATTGGCGATCCTTTGCGGAAGTGTTGTCCTAAACGCCCGAGAGTATGCCATTTTGCGCGGCGAGGGCCAAAAGTCCCTCTGCCGCCGGGAACGCGACCGATTGGCTGGCGACGCGGTGTCTGCCTGCCGGACCCGCCGGGCCCCGCGTCAAGGACGCGCCGCCTTGACTTCCTTCAAGGGTTTTCCGGTCAAGCGTTCGACCAGAATCCGCTCGCAAACCTTGAACAGCGCGTAGAACACGATGCTGAGATAACTCGAGCCGAGAATCTCGATCAACTGCTGCAGCGCGCCGTCTTGGATCACCATCGCGCCATACTCGAGGAAGAGGTCGATATTGGCCTTGAGCACGACGAAGAGATTGACCGACGTGAAGCCGAACAGCAGGAAGAAGGCGCCCATTAGGAGGAACGTCAGCTTCGGGTGCGCGTAGAGAAACGCGACCAGGCGCTGCGGCAGCGGTTGCACGCGCAGGGCCCGGCGCACGCGTCCCGCATGCGCCGCCCACCGCTGCCGGGGCGCGGGAACAGCATTCATCGGCGCCGGATTTTCGTCCATGGCCTTGCCTAGGCAGGCGGCGGCTTCCGCCGCAGCATGCCCCCGTAGATTCCCGGACTCGAGTCCGCGATCGGAACCGCCCCGACACATCGCGCATAGAACTCGGCGGGTCCCACGCCGCCGACGATCGCATACGCATAGCCTTGTTCACGTTGGGCGTGCAGCGCGGCGAGCAGCAGCGCCCGGCCCAGACCGCGGCCACGTTCTTCCTCCGCGACGGCCTCCGGGCCGAAGAAATTCGGCGCCGTCGCGTCGTAACACGCAAAGCCGCGAATCTGCTGATCGCGAACGGCGATGAAGCAGGCTATCGGCAGCCGGCAGCATGCGATGTCGGCCTCGGCGGCGAACGCCGGAAAGTGAGTCCGCACCCAATCGGTCACAAGGGGTCTTTCCGGACTCAGAGCACGGCGAATCGAAACGCCCCTCGCCGCGGCGCCCGCCAGCGCGTCCTGGAGGCTGGGAAGCTCATAGAGCCGGACGAGCATGTCATGCATCGCTTGCTTCATGCCACGCGCTCCCACTCGGCGACGGGGCCTTTCACCACGCGAAACAGAGGATGCACGTCGGGGAGCGTAACGTCGGCGTGGCGGCGCAGGTGCGACGGATTCCGATGTCGCAATTTGGAAAGGAGCCAGCGCCATTCGTATCGCAGCTGACCGTCCGAGGCGGGAATGCGCTGCGCGGATGCGACGCGGCCGAGCTTGGATCGGTCGAACCGGTAGCCGCGCGATTCCGCCTCGGCGTAGACGCCTTCGAGATAGCGATTGATCGCCGACCTCGGCGACGCGCAATGCCGGAAACGCGTCAATTGCGGATGATGGCGATACCCTTGCGTCCGGCCGCGGAGCACTTCGCGGGCGAGCAGTGCCTCGCGCCAGAGCGCCACCAGTCCTTGCGGGTCAAGATACCGAGGATGGAGCGTCCACAGCCGCATCAGTTCGGACCGAACCCAGGGAACATTTCGACGCAAGCCTGGGCGATGGTCAATGCCGTGACCGCGGGGATGGTCGGGTCCTTTGCCAGCGCCTCGATCTGCAGCGGCGTCATGAAAACGATCCGCTTGACCTCGGCCTCGCGCCAGAACTTGGCGGCCTTCGTCCCCTCCGCCTTCGAAATGGCGACGCAGATCAGGTCGATCTTGTCGTGGCCCGGCGTGTCGATCCACGTGATGAAATCGTCGATGCCGGAATCCGTATTGGCGAATTCGCGAATCTGGTACTGCCCATCGAACGGCAGTGCGGCCTGGTACGTCGACGTCGAGGCGATCCAGATCGCAAGGACAAGTATCGCGCCCACTTCTAGTCCTGACGTATATGCCCGGGAGAGCGGGCCATTCTCGCAAAACGCCGCGGCATTGTCACGCAAGGCCGCCGCCCCCTGGACGCGTGCACTGAGCGCGGCCGGTTCACTGCATGGGCGTTAGGAGCGGAAAGGACAATGAGAAGACGCGATCGTCCGGCTCGGGATCGCCGTGCGGATAGTCGGCGGGCGCGATTTCGCTGAAGTTGAGCCGCGACAGCAATCGGATCGACCGCAGATTCGCGGGATCGACCGTGGCGAAGAGCGCGATCACGCGAAGGTCGCGCTCGATATACGAAAGGGCGGCGCGGCACGCCTCGAAGCCGATGCCGCGGCCCCAGAATTCGGGGGCCAGCACATACGCAAAGTCGCCAGTGCGCCGCGGATAGATCGTCGCCTGCACGAAGCCGGCGCACTGTCCCGATTTGAGGCGCACGATCCAGTTGAGCCATTGGTCGCGAGCGTCGGGAGAGCGACCCTTCGCGAGCATCTCGTAGCGCTTGCGCAGTGCGTCGGGCGACGCGGGAGGTTCGCCTGGCATGTAGTCGTAGATCGCCGCCGCCGACAGCGGCGCGAACATCTCATCGGCGTGCGCAACCACAAGCGGTTCGAGGCGCAACCCGTTCGCTTCGATCATGGGCATCGATCGCGATCGCGCGTGGCGCGGCACGTCACCGGACGTCGGCGCCGCGTTCGAGAAGCAGTTCCCGCAGGACGGAACGGTGACAGCGTGACTCGTCGGCGCAATAACAGCCCACCGAAAAAGCGGCGTGATGCGACAGGGCCGCGAGGAGATCGAGCGTCCTGCGGTTTTCCGGGATCGCCATTTCGGCGCGGTATTTCCTGACGAACGCGGCCCATGCGCGCTCCGAGGCGGCGTGCTGCGCCGCCGCCACGGTCTCGGGCTTTGGTGCGAGATTCGGATACCAGACGTCGTACCAGTTCTGCGACGCGAATTCGGTCGCCGGAACGCCGCGCGGAGGGCGCCGAACGGTGCCGATGCGCAGCCCCTCCCCCTTTGCCCTGGCGGAGCCCAGCCGGACGATGCGAATCGCCATAAGTCAACGCGCGCGGAACGCCAGCGAGGGCAGGACCGCAAAGAATGCGAGCAGCGCGTCGTAGACGGCGCTGGAAACAGGATCGCGGGTGGCGAAATATTGCTCGAGCGACAGTCCGCGAAGCCACAGAACGCCCGCGAATTCGGCCAGCAGCATGAGGGAGAGCGCGATAAGGCCCGCCCCCAGCCACTGGGTTCGCCGGGTCAATTCGCGGAAATGCCGCAGCGTCCAGCGCGCGGCGACGACGATGACGGTGAACATCACCGTCGCCTCGGCAAGCTCGGCGGTCCGCGCACCGAAACGTGGAACCGCCCACAACGTGCGAACGGTTCCGAGCGCGAATCCGGCGGCAAAGACGATCGCGAAATAAAGCGCGCCGGCTTTGAGCACCTGCAAGGCCCAACCGTCCGAACCCTCGATCTCGTCCATGCCTTGGCCGCGCGGAGCGTCAGGATGGTTGTCTTCCTTTGGCTGCCCCTAACCGCCAATGAAGAACGACCTGACCGCCTCGATCGTGCAGACCCACGAAAAGCCAGTGTCCGCGGCCGGCGTGCCATCGGGCTTCCACGTCGTGACCTCGACCTTGACGTTGGTGAGCGTCGGCTGATTGAAAGGATTGCCATCCCGATCAGACACGATAACTCCGGCCTGCGCGGGCTGCTCGGTCGCGCTGGTGATCACCGTCGCGAACGACGGCGCGGCGCCGAGTGGTGTGGCCACAAAGTTGGGTTCTCCGGCCAATTTGAACGATCCGCTCGCGCCAAGCCCCTCGCTCACAACGCCGCACAGCAGCGAGTCGATCAGCAACGTCGCCTTGCCGGCCCTGTTGGTCGTTTCGCGGCCGGACAGCACCAGGAGATCGGTTTTCGAGCAGGAACTTCCGCGTCCCAGCAGGCCGTGCCTTTCACGGTGCGCGTCCAGATGCGCCGAATAGCTGTGATGCTCTAGCGACTTGACGAATCTGCCCAGGACGTCCTGCGGAATGCTTTGGAGTTCCTTGCGCATGTTGGCGAGACTTTTCTTTTCCTTGTCGTTCACGGCGGATTCCTCCTTCCGGTTGCCCACAGTTGGTCGATTGCCGCGCATAGTGTCCTGCTCCGCGCGGCATGTGACAAGCACCTAGTCCGCCGGTTGGTCGACGTGCCGCCGCCACTCGCGAATTTCCGCGATGTGGGCCCGGTCGTGGTCGCGCATGAGCAGGGGCAGGTCGCGAAGGGCGATCGGGCCGACACCTTCTTGCGTGCCGCCGCGAGCCCAGGCCTCAGGTTCCAGTGACAGCAACGTCGCGATGTTGGCCGCTCGGGCGGTTTCGAAAGCCCGCAATCCCTCGGGGAGCGACAACGCGACGTAGTTGCGATCCTTCGCCACGCGTGCCCCGTCGAAGTCGGGGAGGTGCGGATCGGTCTCGTCGCGCAGGCGCCGGATCCGAACGCCGAAGCCTTCGCTCTCGAGGTCCGCGAGGTGCCACACCTGCTCGACGGGAGCGAACGCTCCGCCGGGTCCTGGCGCGCTGGCCTCCCCGGGCGTCAGCAAACCGAACGCCTCGCGCAGGAACGGAGCCATCGCCGCGAGCGACCGCACGAGTTCACTCGTGGTTCGAGGGGGGCTCGAGGTCACCATGCAATCGTCCGTCGACGCGTGTTGTTGTGGGCCTGCAGCCACGAATCGCCACTGGCCGTTCGTTGTGTCTCGCGACATTGTCATGCACGTATTTCCTGCCGGGGCCTGTCACCGACGATGCGCACATCGGCGATCCAGTTGCGCGTCCTGCGCGCCAGGCGCGACGCGAGGTCTTCGCCATCGAAGCTGGCGCTGGTTCGGCGCAGCGCCGCAGGGTCGACATTGTCCAACGCGTTGACGTTGACAACCGCGTACAGGTGATTCGCGATTTCGCTGGTCACCAGCGGCACCGCACCGCATCGCGCGCAAACGTAAAACGTCGCGGTTCCGGTTCCGAAAGCGTACTTCGACACGAGAGACGGATCGCGAAGGGTGGCCGCCAGCCGGGACTTCGGATTGGATGTCCAGACGCCGCCGTGCTTGACGCAGAACGAGCAGTCGCATGCGCGCGCGGGAATCTGCGCTGGGTCTCCGCCCCATTCGAGCTCGAGGGCGATATTCCCGCAGTGACATCCGCCGTTGATGAGCATGCCGCCCTCCGAATTTCGAGCTTACCAATTACCGTTGCGGGTAACCAAAGCTAAACACCGCGGACGGTGCGCCAGCCCCAGATGATCGGCAGGGCGACGAATATGGCCAGTATCCAATTGGCGGCGTAGAACGTTGACGCGGAAAGAATGACCAATATCGCGACCAGGAACATCGCAACGCCTTGCGTCCGCGCGAACCGTGACAAATACGCGGCGCCAACCAGCGCCAGAAGAATCGGAAGCGACCCGAGCCAGATGAACCACCAGCGGTCGGCATTCGTGGGCGCCAGCGAATAAGCAAACTGGCCCAGCGCGGACTCGGCGAGCGGGCGCTCGGAGGGGTCCGCCACGAACCGGTAGACGTACCAGTTGAGGGCCGCCAGCAGCGCGGCCAGCAGCGAGAGGAAGCCCGCGATCTGGTCGGAGCGAGGATTCATTGGCATGGCGATTGGCGCGTAGACCCCGTGGCGCGCATTGCGCGGCGGCGGCAATGATGGCCGAGGCACATTCTCATTCGCCTGACTGCGTGGGCAGCTTTCTCATCCAAGACGGACACACGGCCGGGGCGCGCGAACATGATCTTCTCTCCTAGTTGAACATGAAATGAGCGACGGCGGTCTCGAGATTCCAGTAGATGATCGCGATCGCAACCAGGTCGTACGCCACGTGCATGCACATCAGCAACCAGATCCTGCCGGTGGCCGCGAAGACCGTCCCGAATACGACCCCCGTCATCAGCGCCTGTTGCGTGCCGGGGACTCCTTGTTCGGGATAATGGGCCAGCGCAAAGAATCCGGCGGTGATAAGTACGATCAGGCCCTTGGCGCCGATCCCGGTCCCCAGAAGCTTGCCGAGCCGCTCGAACAAGTATCCGCGATAGACCGTTTCTTCGGCGAAGCCTCCGCCTACGA
The DNA here is from genome assembly GCA_963828045.1 of uncultured beta proteobacterium. Lineage (GTDB taxonomy): Bacteria > Pseudomonadota > Gammaproteobacteria > Burkholderiales > Casimicrobiaceae > VBCG01. The sequence goes on from CAWHCM010000002.1 coordinate 1,733,734, forward strand.
TTACCATCAGCAGGATTCCCGGAAGCGCCGCGACATTTCCCGCCAGGTAATGATAGGTCGGGTTGGTTGCCTCGGCGCCGAGCAGCGGCATCGCGACGGACTTGACCAGCAGCTTGAGCAGGCAGCCGGCCACGATGCCGATGGTCAGATCGCCTATCCAGCTTCGGGGCCGCACGTAACCGATCTCGCGCCATTCGATACGCGACCACTTTACCCATCCCAGCACCAGCACGGCGCCGACAACAGCGGTCAAAGCGGTGCCGACCGCGATCACAAATATTGCGAGGATTCCGACCGGACCAAACCCGCGCAAGCGGACCGCGAAGCGAGCCCACCCATAACCGTCTGCGTTGAGAGATGGTTTGGTTGCAGTCCCCACTGCCCGTTCCTCTCCGCGCCAGCGAGCTACTCGAGGACCGGCGTGGCTTTTTGGGAAGCGACAAAGATCGTTGCATCTTCGACGGCAAACCACATCGTGCTCCTCGCCGGCGCTTGTGAACAGGTAGTCGCCCTGGCTTAGTTCGGCACCGCCGATCAGCACGGTTCCGGAAAGAACCACGACCTCTTCGCTGCCCTGATGGGCATGACGCGGAAATCGCGACCCCTTGGCGAGGCGCACCACCGACGAACGGCCGCCGGTTTCGTTGTTTCGAAAGAGGCAACGCTCGATGCCCGGATAATCGGTAGTTGCCCACTTACGACCAGCTGCCTTATTGACAAGCATCGGCACCTCCTGCGGTCCATGGCACCCGGCAATGGTAGCGCACGACCTACCGCGGCGTGTCGCGGCGCCTTGCGCGCGCGATGTTCCATAGGGCAAGGACGGACACGATCAAGAGCAGCGGATAGATGGCGAGCAGATCGACCCGGATGTTGCATTCGCCCGAGCAAAGAACGCGGGCACGGATGAGGTATTCATAGACGCCATAGAGGAGCCATAGGAACCCGCAGATCGCAGCGCTGCGGACGTCGCGCCATAGCCACGCGCCCACGAAGATGCCGCCCAAGGCAATGGCAAGCAGCGGATACGCAACGAACGTATTCAATCAAGGTACTTCCATGTGGAAGCACCATCAAGGCGACGGCAGTGGCAGGTGGCGGTGAGCATGCGATCAGCGCTGGTCGAACGCCATCCGGACGCCCGGATCATGTCTTGGCCAGGCATGGTGATGAGCGCCAGCGACGCGACGATGAACAGCACCCAGGAAGCTTCAATCATGCTTGGGACCCGATGACCAGGACAGCCGCACCACTGCCGGCCGCTGCGGCGTCGCTGCTTCATGATAGATGTCATCGAAGTATTGGACGAGCTCGGCCTCGGAGATCGAATCGGGAATCGCGATGTTTACCGGCGATCGCTTTCCATCCCAGCCGATCAGCCAGGTCCGCCAGCTTCCCTCGTGACGCTCGACGAGCATTCGCTTGCCGAACACGTCGAGCGTTACTGAAGTGGACACGTTAGGCGTGACGCACGCATGTCATAGCGGACGCGTCATGAAAACACTGTTCGGATCCGCAACGTAGCCCGCGAACGGCGGACAGAACGTGAATCCGAAACGCGCATACAGGTTTTGCGCAGGCTGGAACGCCGCCATGGACCCCGTTTCCAGGCTCAGGCGAGCGTACGCACGCAGGCGAGCTTCCTCGATGATGTGGGTGAGCATGGCTTGGGCGACACCCTTTCGCCTATGGGCCGACGAAGTGCGCATGGACTTGACTTCGCCGTGCTTCGGATCGAGTTCCTTGAGCGCGCCGCAGCCAAGCAATTCACTTGCCGACCACACGGTCCAGAAGGTGACTTCGGGCTTGCGCAGCGCGTCGATATCGAGCGCATGCACGCTCTCGGGCGGCGAAAGTTGCGCCATGTTCGTGAGGTGCTCGTCCAGCAACCTGCGAATGTCGGGACCGGAGAGATCGTCGAGTCGTATTTCCATCAGCCGGGAAACACCGTGATGAGCTTGATGCGTCGCCGCTGCCGCTGCAGCAGGTAGTTCACGAAATCGCCGATGATCAGGTTGGGCTTGCCAGACCCCTTGTTCACGACGCGACAGGACAGGACCTTCGTCGCGGCGCTCCATTGAACATTGATGGAGCCCCGACGGCCAAGTGCGCGGCTTCGCAGCTTGGTCCAGCCTGGCGCGCGACCCGCCTTGCGCTCCAGCAGGATTTCGAACCCATGCGCGTCCAGTTTCGGATCGTTCGCGATGGCGTCGCGCACGCTCGGTCCGGGGTTGCAGACGACTTGCACTAGGGTTTGCACGGGTGACCTCCCTGCCGTCCTGGCGTTGGCACGCTGGAATGGTCTTGAACCAGATGCTTCTCGAGGGCGGCTCGACCCGACGCGGAAAGAGACACCACCGCGCCAGATCCATCCGCATGCGCGTGGATGACGTAGCCGCGAGCATTGGCCTCTTCCCAAACCGGCAGCCGGGGACAGGAAGTGCGCCAGGCGTCGATGACCTCCGCATAGGGCCGGCCTTGCGGGCCTATCCATTCGAGCAGGTCCATCACCAATGCGTCGACGGGATCAGACACAGGCATCTCCTCACGAAGCTGCATGAATATTCCGTGACGCGCTCATTGGCCGGCTCGTTTGTTCGCCGTCTCCAACAGCCACGCGGACGCCGCTTCCTCGGAGTCGTAAATATCGCAAATCAGGCCGAATTGCAGTGCGACCTTTACGCCGAACTTGCGCGGATGAATGTACTCGGGCGGCGTGACCATTGCCACCACCACGGTGCCCTTCGACTCCTGTGCCCAATCCTCGACCATCAGGAAGCGGTCGACGAGCGACGGTATGGGAAGGTCGATGAGGCCCGTCGCATCGAGCAGCAGCATCTTCACGTCACGATGACGACAGTACGCGATGGCGCGCGAAACGAGGTCCACGGCATCGACGAGAGAATGCTTGCCGCGCGGACGGTAGATGGCCAGCCCGTCGCGGATCTCGAGGGATTCGAGTGGTGGCATCGGACCGTAGCTTTTATTCGGAAATGTCGATCTTGGCAAGGGCATCGGCGATCGTGCTCGATTCGGTGGGCCGAACCAGACGTGCGGTTTCATGGCCGTCCCGAAGGAATACCAGCGTGGGCCAGAGCTTGATTTCGAAAGAGCGCCCGAGAGGGCGGCCGCTCGCATCGGCGATCTTGATGTGGCGCACGCCAGGGTGGTCGGCAAACGCCGATGCCAGAAGCGGCTGGGCCGCGCGGCAGTACCCGCACCAGGGACTGCCGAATTCGAGGACTGTCGGTCCGGCGAGCCGATCTACATCCGAGCGCTTGGGCTCGGGAGTTGCGTACGCCTCGTTCATCGTCACGAGAAACTCTGCGTCATGGTGAAGCGGTCTCCGACAACCCGCGTCCAAATCCGCCGCGGATTGGCTGCGGCCCTTACGGCACCAGCGCGTCCAACTCCGGCCGCATGCCCGGCGCGCGAATCGCAGTCTGCCGGGCCTTGCTCAATGACGCAAACGCCCATCGGTACGACCATTCAACCAGCTCAATGAGATAGGACGCGGGAAAGGCGGAAACGTTGACGATGGTGATCCAATGATAGCGTCCCCGGTACCTGGCGGGTTTCACGCCAGGAACATCGGTCAGCTCGAGAAAGCGATCGGGGGTAACGCGCATGCTGAAACGCCACCGTTCCGGATTGCTGGTCTTGAAATAGGCGAACTTCTTGCCGCCGATGGCGTAGACAAGAAAATTGTAGGGCGGCCCGTACAGCGTTTCCGTGGCGGCGGGAAACGCCCGGCAAAATTCTTTCAATTGCTGGACGTTCATGAGCGAACTCGCGGGGCCCGGGAGCCTGGAGCCAGCAATCGGCGCCCGCTTTACGTATCGGGCGCCCATGATCGCTTCCGGAAGTATTCGCGCCAGGAGTCCGGCAGCGAAGGATGCCTGCTCGCGGTCTGCAGCAGTGCCTGATTGTCCGAATCCGTCGCGTACAACGAGACCACGTCCGCGATGGTCAGGCGCTTGTCGCTGCGCGAAAGCGTCTCGATCACGTCGCCGGCACCGACATCGCCTTCCCGCTCGACGGCGAAGTAGAACCCGGTGCGGCGGCTCTTCAGGAAGCGCCTGACCATGTCGGCGTTCCCGAAGCGGATCGCGAGCTTGTAGCACGGCATGCGCGGCTGTGTGACGACCAGCTGTGCCGTGCCAATCCGGTAGCGGTCGCCGATCCCGACGTCGTCCTCGAGGAGGCCCTCGGTCGTGAGGTTCTCGCCGAATGCACCCCAGGGCAACTCCACGCCCGGAAGTTCGCGACGCCAATAGTCGTAGTGCTCCGCTGGGTAAGCGTATACGGCCTTCTCCGGTCCACCGTGAACGGAGAGATCGGATTGCTCGTCCCCCTCGATGTTGTTGCGCGCGACATGTACGCGACGCGACACCGGCGTTTTGAAGATAGACGTTTGGACGGGTTGGCCTCGCCACTCCACCTCTCGAGGCCGTCCGACGCTGACCGCCAGAACCTTCACGCGGCTACGCAGCCCGTTCCAGGTAACTCTGGAATACGCCGACGTGGACGAGCGCGGCATCGGCCGAACCCGGCCAGAGCTCGTCGCTGCGGAAACGCACGTCATAGGTGGGTTCGTCCTGCGCGTCCACCGCGTGGGCATGGGCGTCGGGGAAGGGATAGACCGGTGACTCGCTCACGACCACGCCCGTCTTGCCGCGGATGTACGCCGGCATGCGAACATGACCCGGCACATAGTCGGACCTTACGCGAACACGGTCGCCAGGCTGGAATCGTTCGCGTGTCGGCACGTTGCTGCGACCCGGTGCGCTCGGCGCCGCCAGCGGAACGAGTCCTCGGGCGCGCCTTTGGAGTTCCTCGCGAGTCACGATGCCTTTCTCGACCAGCAAGGTCGAGAGGCCGGTGAGCGAGCGCTCGTAGTAACTGGCGGCAAGGTAATGGCGCGGGTCCATGCGCTCGATGGCATGGCGATACTCGTCCATGTTGAAGATGCCGCACCGCACCGCGAACGCGTAGAGTGAATTCGCGCGCACTTCCCATGCCGCATGAAAGGCCGGCGCGTTGGGCGTGTAGCGAACCGCACCGAATCCCTGCCTGCCGCCTAGGTCGTGCATGCCATCCATGGTTTGGGACCCCGCTACAGGCGCGCGACTCCGATCATGCTGTCACGGGTCACGATGTCGACCAGTTCTTCCTCGGTCCAGCCGACGGTTTCGGGCGGCTGCAACGGCAGCACCATGTAGCGTGTATCCGCCGTGGTGTCCCAGACGCGAACCTCGACTTCTTGCGGCAAGTCCAGCCCCATTTCCTTCAGCACGGTGCGCGACTCCCGAACGACGCGCGCGCGGTATTCCAGGTCCTTGTACCAATCCGGTGGCAGGCCGATGATCGTGAAAGCCGTGCATGAGCATTGCGTGCAGCAGATGACGTTCTGCACCGTTGGCGTGTTCTCCAGCACCACGAGGCGGCGATGGTGCTTCGGCATCGCGAGGCCCAACTCGGCGACGGCCGCCCGCCCGTCGGCAAGCAGGCGTTCGCGGAATGCCGGGTCAACCCATGCCCTGGCCACGACGCGAGCACCGTTGCGCGGCACCCATTGCTCTTCGGCAAGGCGGCTCAATTCCTCGACGGCCTCGGTGGCCTTCAGGCCGCGCTCGTCGAGCGCCGCCTGGACGGCATCGACTCGCTGCTCCACCGGCGCGGTGCGCTGGATGACGCGGTCATGGTCGGGCATGTCGTCGCTCCGTAATGTTCGCCGATTTCTATACGCCGCCAGTATTTCCCGTCCCCCATCGTGGGTCAAGCGAGCGCCAAACAGCGGCGCGCCGAGAACGACAATGCTCGGGATTGCGGCTTGTGAAAGCCAAGCAAGTGAAGGGCGTTGCATTGCCGGAGCATCGTCACGCCGGAATCTCGGGCTCGACGAGCGTGGCAAGTTGCGCCAGCGATTCTTGCCATCCGAGATAGCACATCTCGAGCGGAATGGCCTCGGGAAGGCCTTCTTGCACCACCGTGAGCTCGGTTCCGCAGGAAACCTTCTTGAAGCTTGCCATTGTCTGCATTTCCCCGGGCAGGTTCGGGTCGTCGAAGCTATCCGTGTAGCGGATCTTCTCAAAGGGCACCAACTCACGATACGTGCCGCCAAAGGAGTGGCCCTGGCCCGTCGTGAAGTTCGTGAACGACATCTTGTAGGCGCCGCCGACCCTGGCCTCCAATTTATGCACGGTACACGTAAAGCCATAGGGTGGAAGCCACTTTGCCATTGCGGCGGCGTCCAGAAATGCCCGATAGACGCGCTCCGGCTTGGCCCGGAGCACACGATGAAGCCGGATTGTGCCAGTGGTCATGAGCTTGCCTCCTTATATATCGAGTGGAAGTTGGGATCAGGAAGTCGCCCCATCGAGCAGAGCGAGCGATCTTTCGTCGGGAACGCCGGCGTAGAACTTGTCCAGCGCTTCGCCGAAGACCTTTTCCGTCGGAGCGACGAACCGGAACAAGGTTACGCAAGAGCGAAACTTCGCGGCGTCGACCGGGCCAAGCACCTGCACTGCGGTTGAGCCCTCCAACGCATTCATCGTGGCGACGCATTCCCTCAACCGAGGCCCCAGAACCGGGTGCTCCAGGTAGGCTTCCGCTTCCTGTGCGGAACCTATGCCGTAGTAGGTGGCCGCGGAACTGGATCCCAGTCCGCGCAGCTGCGGCAACACGTACCAAATCCAGTGCGTCTGTTTGTTTCCCGCGCGGAGTTCCGCGAGGGCGCTCGGGTAGTCCTTTTCCTGAGCTTCCACAAACCGACCGAGGTTGAAGGGGTCGGCGTCGCTCACTCCACCGGCTCTTTCATTTGCGCACGCAGCGAGGAGAGGAACTCGTTCGGGACCTTGCCCCCCAGAACCTGGCACTTCTTGACCATCGTCCATGCGTCGGCATACTGGCCGCGCAAGTAGTAAGCGGTGGCCCAGGAGACGTACAGGTAGGGCTTGTTTGGCTCGGTTTTTTCGCCGTCGCGATAAAGCGATTCGGAACGCGACAACAGCCGGTCCTTTTCTTCCGCAGAGAGGGCTTTGTCGGTAATGGCACACAGCGTCAATACGCGGGCTGCGTCGGGATAGAAGCCCTGGAATGTTGGGGGATTGAGCGCCAGGGCCCTTTCCATCATCCCTTTCGCTTCGCAATTCTTGCCCTGATCTTGCAGCACCGACGCAAATCCCCAATAGGCCTCCGGATTGTCGGGGTCAATCAGCCACGCCTGATTGAATCGACGCATCGCTTTTTCCAGATCATCCTGTTGATAGTAGACAAATCCGTTGTTGACAAACGCGGAACTCGCCTTCCTTCGCGAGCCGTAGTGCGCAGTTGTGTCCGCGATGAGCTTTTCGTCGCTGGCTTTGAGTTCCGGCACCGAGGTTCGATCCATGCCTCCATACATGGGAACTTGATCGATCGGGACGGGCGCGCACGGCGACGAGGGCGCGACGCAAAACGCGATCAGCGCCAAGAGCAGCGAACGAGGATCAGGACACCGCACGGCTGAATGCCAACCAGCAAACAAAGACCAGCAGCAACACGGCAAACGGAACCGCAATCAAGACCAACGCTCGGGCGCCCCCGATCAGCTGGGCGCTCCTCGCCTGTATCTTCTCCGCGCGATCCTGCAGGTCCTGCGCCTGGCCGGACTGACGCCTGATATTTTCGTAGTGCTCCTGCTGTATGGCAAAGGCTTCGGCCTGCCGCTCCAGGGCTTCCGTTTGGCGCTTGAGCTGCAATTGCTGCCCGTCGCGAATTTGCTCGAGCAGGACAATGATCTTCCTGGCGTCGTCAGTGTCCATACTGAGTTTTCCCTTCGCTTCATTCGGGACGTCCCCTATGTCCGCTAGTTCTTTGGTACCGTCTTTGCCGCAGGGTCCAGCGTAATCGGCGTGGAGAACGTCACGTCGTAGCTCCACTGCTGGCGAAATTCGTTCTGCGTGCCGTCCGTCCAGAACCGGCCGGCGGCGCGTCTTTCGTCGTACGCGCTCGGTTTCCAGCGGATGAACGCGGCGGAAGACACAAACGTCGTGAATGCCGGATGCACCGGCTCGGCGCTCATGACCCTTGCGTCGGAATTGATCTTGACCACCAGGGCGACGAGGCCGTCGTTGCGTGCCATCGCCTCGAGTCGCTCGACGTTCAGTGCGTCGGCTACCGCGAGTTTGCGATCGGAAAGAACGACGATGACGTCCATGTAGCCCTTCTCGGTCGCGCTGTCGACTTCCTGCGCCACGGCATATTTGAGCACCGCAGCTTTGCCGTTGGCCACGAGCGAGCCGGTCACTTCCTGGGCCATCACGGCGCCGGCAAACAGCAGCGTTGCGCACCGGGCGGTCAGGAGCAGCGCCACGGGAAAAGCAGCGATCGCGCGAAGGGCCGCCCTGCGCGTTTTCATTGTTCTTCTGTCCCCCTAAAAAGCGGACCCTCGCAGCGACTGGTCGCTTCCATCCGGCACATGCGAGGTGCCGGCTGACGATCGATCGCAAGCTTACGCTTCTTGGGCCCCAAGGGGCCAAATCCGCCGAATTGGTGGCCTGCGACAGGGCCCGGTATCCATGGTGTCAGGCGTCGCCGTTCCTGGCTGCCTGTTGCGCCAAAGGCATGCTGTGCCACCAGATACGGCATTCCGAACACAAGCCGCCATCAAAATAGGCGTGCAGAATTCCGTCCAGCGCCATGCGCGGCAGCGGATCGCCGGGCTTTCGCGCCACCACGTTCGTTCCGGTGGACGCCGCCCAAATCCGGAACAGTTCCTCCGACGTCACTTGATACGTGACATGCCAGTGCGCGAGGCCGCTTCTCGAGAATGACGCGAGGATTTCGTACGCGACGTTGATGTCCGCCTGCAGCTTGACACGTTGCCAGTACTTTGCCAGCTGCTCGTGACCTTGCTGTTCGGCGAACGGGGTGTTGCGGTAGATCCCGTCGCGTGTAAACAAGGCGCAGAAGCGCGCTTCATCTCGCTCTTCCCACGCAGCCTTGTAGCCCCGCATGAACTGCTCGATATCCATTCGGATCTTCACTTCCGACAAAAAGCTGAGTGGCAAATGAACGAGGTCAGTCTAGAGCTAGCCCATCGATGTGGGATGCCGACGGTAGACCGCCAATGGTAGCCAATGCAGTGCCACGACGATCACCGGAAATGCGGCGAGCAGGGCGCGTAGCCACACGAGCGAAGGGGGAAGAGGTAGCGGATGCAGCCATGTGTAGAGACCATGAATTAGCCAGAATAGCCCCACCACGAAAACGGTAACTTTGGCAAAGCGCCCGGCCTCTGGTCCGAGACTGGCTGCGTAAAGGATCAGGCAAGCGGCCAGAAAAACGACAACGCTCCAGGAGAAGTTGAGCGCAAAGATGGCCCACACCAGACTGTCCGGAATGCCGCCCAATCCTCGTGCCCAATCCATATGATAGGGAAGCACGGCGTGATAGAGAGCGATACCGCATTCGAGCACGCCCGCCGAGCCGAGCGACAGCCACCAAAAGGTCGACGACCGCGCGACCTTCGATTCGCTTGCGCTTTCAGTCAAGCGGTTGGCTCCCGCCCTTTGGCATCACCGCCCCAGGAAGGTTTCTGTCAGAGATTGTAAGCACAAGGGATCTTTATCGAACGTGTGGGCTGGTCAACCTCGGGGCTTGACGCCGGACAAAAGGGTCGCTAACCGGCAGCCTGCTGCCTAGGACGCCGGTCAGGGCGCACTGCCCGCATTTGAACGCTCGATGGATTGGTCTGCGGATTCGGCGCCAGCCTCCTCCCTGCTCGGCGGCGTCATGAACCAGTGGATGTGGCCACATCGCTCGCAGATCGCGCAGTCCGCAATGCGATTCCACGCTTCGAGATTGAGAAACGTCATCATCGGAGTGTGAAGCTGAACCTGCTTGGCCCAGAAGGTGTCGTTGCCGCAGACATTGCAACGGAGTTGGCGCCCCTGCACGATGACCGGGCCATGCTCGCGGTTACCCTCGAGCTCTTTCCGGAAGCGCCGCGTGAACCATCCGAGCATGATTGCCCCCTAACGCTATAGCCCCGAAACGCGGAGCCCGAAGGCATCCACGCTGGCCCAGTCCGTGAACTCAATGCAGGCATCCGGGTGGGTGGGTCCGTGTGTCAACCACATGATGAATCGAATGAGCTGACGGTCAAAGAAGCCGTACCGCTTATAGTCGATTTTGCCCGCGAACACGGCGAGGAGGGCGGGCCGCCAAGTTGTCTTCCGGCCGAAACTTCTCATATAAGGATTCGCGTCAGGGCGCTCCTTTCCAGGTTTGCGGGCAACGACATTGACGGAAAAGAACGCGCACGGCCTGTCATCCAATGAGCGTCGATTGATCCGTATGAAGTCGTAGACCTCCCGGCGATGCTTACCGTATCGGATGCTGGCACCGACAACGACCTTGTCAAAGGACTCCACGACTGGAGTGGGCGTGTCGCCGAGGGATGCCAGAGTCACTGCGTGGCCATGTGTCTCCAAACACACGCGCAGTCGGTCGCAGATCTTGAGCGTATGACCGTCTACCGTTGAATAGGCGAGGAGAATGCGCGCCATCGACTATTGCACCAGCGCATTCAGGACGTTGATCAGAATCCGGGGGATTCGGTCGGGATTGCGATTGACATCGGCCAAGACCTCCTCGACCGTAGTGGTGGCCGGAAGGCCCGCCCAGATCGACATCTCCTGGGCGGTTGGGCCAAGGTAAGCCATGCTCCAGGAATCGAAAGCTCGCACATCGATTTGAGCCTCGTAGCAAACCTTGACGGATCGATGTCTCGAATCGCTTGCGATGTTCGCCATGAGCTTTCGTACGACCGGCTCGTCCCCTTCGAGGATTTGAAAGAACACCCCGTCGACATATACCAGCGCACCAGTGACGTTACGCGATTGATTCCCGGCTCGCGCGTCCGCGAGAATCTTCTCGAGTTCGGCGACCGTCATTGGCGCGGTGGCTTGCGAAGAATACATAATTTGATAGGGCATTGTGTGTTCCCTGGTCTTGAAGCGGTGCAGTTGGCCCGGCCAGCGTTTGATCAGCCCGTCGCAGAACGGTTGCGTCCGGTCACAGTCGGAAAGTCTTTCCCACGGAAGAGGGGACAACCGCGGGACCGAAGGCAGATGCGAGTGCGCCCGTCGCACGCCATCCCGTGCAGTGCGCGGGCACAATGGTCTTGAGGTTGAACTCGCGCAATGCTTCGACCGTATCGGGAATGATCTTCTCCGTGCTCCCCGATAGATGGAACCCGCCCAATACGCCGTAAAGCGGCTGACCCGGGAAGGACTCCCGCGCGTGGATCAACACATTTACGACACCGGCGTGCGAACAGGCGGTGAACACTACGACACCCTTGTCCTTCACACGCACCGCGACGAAACGCTCATCGGCGATAAGCGGGTCGGCCTCCCAACCCGAACCGTCCTCGGTGCGCCGATAGTGGCTCGGCAATCCTGTCTCGAACTTGGTGACCCGCGGTATCTCGCCGCTGACGAAGAAGAGGTCCTCCAGGATGTGCTGTGCATCGGTGGCGTGGAAGACGCGCGCGCCGTGTTTTTCGAGCGCGGCCGCACTCGGGACATCGTCGAACAAATGCATCGATCCGTCGGGCGTCTGCGTGGCGCGGGTCCTGTACATTCCCGGATGCATGTACGTGGGAACCTCTCGGCCGCCGTTCTTCATCTGAATCATCTCAAGCGCACGGAGCATGGCGCCGCCATGATCCCAGTGTCCATGGGATAGAACGATTCCGTCCACGGCGCCCATGTCGAATCCGAGGCGCTGAACGTTTCTCTCGAAAACGGACGCGTCGGGTCCGGTGTCGAACAGGAGTGTCTTCGCGATCTCGCCATGCCACGCGGTGATGGCACAGGACAATCCATGCGCAGCACAACACAGGCATTGTCCGGACAGGATTCGACCGCCCCTTTTCCAGAATCGTCGAAACTCGCTCTCCGTGAACTCGGGACTCGTCGAAAGGTTGTCCGTCACGTTGTCGACGAGAACCAGGATTTCAACGCGATCGGCGAGATTCAGGTCACGCATGCCAGGCTTCCGGATTGATGAATAGTCTCAGGACTTCGCTTTTTTCGAGGATTTCGACTGGCCGGAACTGTTGAGGGCTACCGCTTGGCGAACGAGCGCCTTGAAGGCGGACGCGTCGACTTCTTCTCCTTCGCCGACGTCGATCGCGCGGCGCACGTTTCCGTCGAGACTCGAATTGAAGAGGCTCGCCGGATCCTTCAGTGATGCGCCCTTGGCGAAGGTAAGCTTGACTTTATCCTTGTAGGATTCGCCGGTGCAGATGATGCCGTCGTGCGACCAAATCGGCGTACCCATCCACTTCCACTCCTCGACGACGGCTGGGTCGGCTTCCTTGATGAGCTTGCGCATTCTGCCCAGGGTTTTCCCGCGCCAATCCCCGAGTTCGGCGATTCTTTTCGAGATGAGGTCCGATGCCGACTGGCCCTGGCTCGCGTCCGATCGTTTCATGTTCGCGTCCCGGAAGTTAGGTTACATTGACGGCAAGCCGCGCCTGCACTTGGGACAGGAGGCGCTTGGCGAAGAGCCTGAAGAATACATAGGACAGGCACGCGGTAGCAATGAACGAGAAACCCGCGAAGACATACACGCTATAGGCTGGCGCGGCCCCCGGCATTTTGAGAATCGCGGCCGCGCCCCACCCGATGGCCGTACTGGCAAGGTTCCCGGTTACGGACACGCACAGGAAGAACAGCAGCCAGGTGACGAAGTACTCGCGTTCCGTCGGTCCGCTCGCGAAAAGTCGGTCGGGCATGCGGTTGAGCGCACCCTCCGCCTGTGCGTCCACGGGGATGTGGCCCCGAGCCAATGAAACGAAGTCGGCCCTGACTTGGGGATCAGGAAAGGCGCGGTCTCTGATGAGCAGTGAGCCAATAGGCGTGTAGACGAACTCGATTCCCCCTGGCACCTCGGACACTGATGCGACGTGCGACCATGGGTGAAGCAATTCCTCGCCAAGTTGCCGGGACACGACCCCATCCGAAGTCAATTCCACTTCGCACCTGAACGGGCCATTTCCGCCGAGTCTTTCCCGGTAGAACGCTTGGGTTCTCCTGTTCCCGCTGGGTCGAGGAAGCAGGTACATGGTGACGACAAACAGGCCCAGGGCGATGACGAGTCCCACGGCGACGCGGACCGTCATGTCCCCTGGCACGATGGCAAACGCCACCAACCCCGCGAGAACACCACTCGCGGCGGCATTCCCGAGGCGCCAGCGATGAACCAGGGGCGACCGATTCACCGTTCTGCTCGCGACCTCGGCCAAGTCAGCCGTCGAAAACTCAAACTGGACTTTCACGCCTCTCCTCCGCGCGATCAATTGACGTTCGAGGACTCAAACTTGTGCAATTCTCCGCCATCTTGCACGTCGCATTTCAGTCGCCGAAAGGTGAGAACCTTTCCGCTTTGCCTGTAATGAAACGATAGTGGATGATTTCTCTCTCACTTCCAGAACGGCACGAGCGCCGGTACGCGCCGACAGTAGGCTTCGTATTGTTGGCCGAAGCGCTCGGCCATCCAGCGCTCTTCCAGTCGAAGCTTGCGCCACAACGCCCACCAGGCGATCAGAACGGCGAGTACACCGCGCAATTCTCCGCGGGCCATGGCCGAGCCGATGAAGGCAACCAGTAATCCCGTGTAAATGGGATGACGGACTATGGCGTAGGGACCACTAACGATCAGTTCATGGTCATGCTTGACGGTGACGATGCCGCTCCAGTTGCCCCCGAGGTGAACCCGCGCCCAGACCGTGAACAGCATTCCAGCGCCTGCGACGAACACGGCCACCCAAAACTCCCATGGCGCCCATGGAAACAGTCTCTCGTTGAGAAATGAGCCCGGGACCTTTCCCGTCGAAAGGAGCATGAAGGCCAACAACAGCGGCAGTACATGCAGCAACCGCGAGCCGAGGGGCTCTCGACGCGCAACGGGTTTGGCGCCGCGAGAAGCCAGCCACCAATAGGCCATCCACGATATCCACATGGCGGGTAAGAGGAATCGGTAGATGGCAGACATCGGCGCTCTCAGTGCGGCCTGACGAACACTCGCCAAATCGGCGGCTCGTGCGGGACGGCTAGAACCAGAGGTCGCGGATACATCGTCCGTCCCGCGGGAGGTCCTCCCATTTGTCCAATCCATCGAAGTGGTCGATCGGGAGGTGCGCAATGGGTTCGGGCTCCGCCAGGCGCAGGTTCACCGCAATTCGGCGGCGGCCTTCCTCGTTCGGCCCCAGCGAGCGCCAGTAGGCGACGCAGCCGCACTCGGGGCAGAAGTGAAAGCCAAGCGAGTCTCCGCGGACGTAGGCCCTGGTCGTGCCCGAGACGTGGATTCCTTCGCCCTCGTAATCATATGCCCACAGCGCGCCGTAGCGGCGACATGCCGTGCAGCTGCACGCCGTCGCCGACACGGGCGTCCCGTCGAATTGCCATTGAACCGATCCGCAGTGACATGAACCCTGGAGCATCTTCGATTCTCACTTGACGTTGTCGATGGTCCCCTTGAGCGCCGGGTTGGCCCTTAGGTGATTCGTGCATTGCTCGAATTGCGGCAAGAACTGCGCAACCGCCGAACGAGGGACTACGACCGCTTGGACCTCGTCTATCAAGAGATAGTAGTTTGCGGCGTCTTCCTCGCGCGCGAGGACGCCTTCCCACCGTATCTCTGTTCGGCGGAGCGTCGAAACGATGACCAAACCACTTTCGCTGAACTCGATCGCTCGAGGCGACAGGAACTCGCCGCGCGGAGAAACGATTCGACTTCGCACCAGCGCCTGAGAAACATACGGCGCTGCGAGTGCCACCGCGATGGCGAAGAACAGAAGCCCGATAAGTGTTGCAAGGGGACGAGCAAGTTCTTCATTCACTTGGACCAGCCAAACGAATATTGCCATGGCAGCTACGATGCTCGCGCCGGACAGGAGTCTCACGAAGAATACCGCCTGGGGAAGGCGGCGACCACGGCGTACGCGCCTTCGGAGAACCTTCATGAGCCGATCGAAGTCGGCAGGGACAAGCGCGAAAGTTGGTGTCGTTTGGCTCTGCATTGATGGGGCCTAACGGGCGGAGTCAAAAGGCTCGGCGCCGAAATGGGCGAAGGCGGCGGCGTTGGCGCCGACCACTCAAGGCGCCGACGGCGACGGGTCCGGTTGAACTAGAGGCTAGACGGCATCGCGATTACCTCGGCGATCTGATCAACCCCCGATGAGCGGCAATCGAATCTTTCCACGAGACGCCGCGCGCGAGAGCCAACCCGCGAGCGCGGCACCGGCGAGCGGTGCCGTCCAGAAGAGCCACAGCTGCTGGAGCGCCCAGCCGCCTACGAAGAGTGCCGGTCCGGTGCTCCGCGCTGGGTTCACCGACGTGTTAGTCACCGGGATGCTGACCAGGTGAATGAGCGTGAGACACAGACCGATCGTGAGCCCCGCGAATTCACCAGGTGCCCGGCCGTGCGTCGCGCCGAGGATGACAAGGATAAACATGAAGGTCATCACCACTTCGCAGACAAGCGCGGAACCGAGGCTGTATTTTCCGGGCGAGTGTTCGCCGTAGCCGTTCGAGGCGAAACCGCCTTGCAGATCGAAGCCGGCTTTTCCGCTCGCAATGAGGTAGAGCACGCCGGCAGCGACGACCGCACCCAACACCTGCGAGATGGTATAGGGCAGCACCCGCGAACCGGGAAAGCGTCCGCCCGCCCAAAGTCCGACCGATACCGCCGGATTGAAGTGACCGCCCGAGATCGGCCCAAATGCGTAGGCTCCGGTCAGCACGGTGAGGCCGAATGCGAGCGAGACGCCGGTGAAACCAATACCTGACTCGGGAAACGTTGCGGCAAGTACAGCACTTCCACAACCGCCGAGAACAAGCCAGAAAGTACCGATAAACTCCGCTGCGAGCGCTGGTGCCATAGCTCACTCTCCTCAGGTCGGGGCGCAGGATGTGTTGGTGAGGCACGCTGCGGCGACGGCGCGTCGGGTCCTCGCCGCCCCCAATTAATAGCACTGCCGGCGCGCGGCGACAAATGCACGTTGCTCATGAAGCCTAACGAGTAAGGCAACCGGATTGGCGACGATCCGAAGTAACTCTGCACGGACGAGCGCAGGGGTGGGCGTCGGGTGTTCAGCGGTCATTCCTTGTTGCCATCGGTTGCCGCGGTCAACGCCTTTACGGCGACCGCAGCCACCAGCGCGGTCACCAGTACGCCGCACACGCCGATGAGAATCGCCAGCACACGAGTGAGCAACGACTTGGGTGCAAGATCACCGTAGCCGATCGTCAAGCCGGATACGAAGGCAAAATAGATCGACTCGTGTACCGACCAACCTTCGACCAGGCCGACAACCAAGCCGAGCGCAATGATCAGCCCGAGCAGGACCGACAGGATTGGCCACACGACGCGCAATCCCATTAACAGGCCGGCAACGAATTGCCTTCTCAGCGCGCGCGAATCCATGCCCGTCTCCGAGTTTGGGAAATGGTACACGAATGCAACTCCAGGAAGGCGGTGCGGGCGAAGCCACGCCGGGGCGTACCCTGGAGCGCCGGGTCAGGCGGTGTTCGAGTTGCCTGCGAGCGCCGGATGGAATGCCGCGTGTTAGTCCGAACTCTGGGGATTGTCCCTTGCAACAAGGGATTGGTACTGTGCAAGGGTACCGTTCGATAGAGGTTTGACGAGGACACGAACGGTATTCGTTCGGCTCCCCATTTGTATGCCGGTCCGTTTGCGCACTTCGCTATAGCCTGACTTGCGCCAGAAGTGCTCCGCCCTGACGTTACCTTCGACCACACCCAGGCGAACCCATTGCGCACCATTCGACGCCATCCAGGATTCCATCGCTTCGTAGAAAGACAATGCGACGCCGGTGCCATGCAGCGACGTGGCCACGATGAAGATTCCAATGTGCCATACATGCGCTGCGAGGATATCGGACAATATGTCGGCGATTCCAACAAGGTTCCCGGTTTCTTCGGTGAAGCCGATCAGCCACCTTTTGTTGAAGGATATTTCGGCGGGCGGCAACTCGTCGAATTCTTCTTGAGCCTCGCTCTCGCGCGGCGGGTCGCCATTGACCGCAAGGAAGTACTCGGGGTTCTCCTCGAAGAAGTGCTGCAACGCAGGGACGTCGGAGGCGACGAGAGTCCGGGCGCGAAACCCGCCCGTTGAGAACAGGGTGAGTGGCGACGATTGCACGCGTGAACCGGCTCTAAGCCAAGGCGCGACCCGGTGCGGTGGCGAAGCCACCCGGCGTTCCATATGGCACCGGGCTGGGCCGCACTCTAGGAGCGATCTCTTTCATGGCCCGCTCCAATATCTCAGTTCTTCGGGCCAGGAGCGAACCTCACTAGTTCCCATAGCGTTTTTGCACGTGAGTTTCCTGCAGGATTGTAGGCAACATACGTCTGAGTTTCGACCTCCATTTTCACGAAATACTTCACTTCCGGGCAATACCAACGAACAAATCTGCGATAGACCGTCAATTTCGAGCGCCAAGAATAAGTCCAGTCCGCTTTCACCTTAAAGCAGTGATATGTGCCGGCGGGCACCGTCACCAATTCCTCATCAACGACTTCGGAACTGCCAGCATACGAAGTGTTCGGATCAGGGGATGACCGCGTAAAGCTCCACGTGCTGCCGGTATGCATTGGATACTGTACATAGACTTGGGTGTAATTCGGATTGCCCTCGGGCATCAAGTTCATCGCCGCATCGAAGTACTCCTCGCCATCCATTGTGCGTACTAACATTCGGCTCGGGTCAGCCACGCTGAGTATCGAAAACTCCCGAGACTGTGTCTTTCCCTTTGAGTTGGTGACACGAAAGGTCCATGTGTCTCCAACGGAGTACGCGGGGGCCGGTATAGCCTTCCCTTGTTCGGCGCTCGCGATCGAGCATGCTGCGGCAAACACGACGGCGAGACAGGAGTGCAGCCGGGGATTCATTCCGCCCTGGCGTCGGGGCCGTGCTCGGATAGCTGCGCACCGAACCAGCGATGCAATGCCGTCAACAAGTGCAAATCAGTCGTTTCAAATGTGATCTCCGCCCCCGCCGGGAGCAAGGTCAAAGACACCTTGATATGCGACGCCCCGCTTTGCAGTTCCGAAAGACCCGGCATGTCGGCGCCATGCAGCATTGCCGGGTCCGAGTAATCGCCGCGCTGAAAGCTCGCCGCTTCGCGTCGAAGGTGCTGCTGTATCAGCACGATCTGGTCCATGGCGCCGGGGTCTTTAGCAACCACTCGCTCAACGCCTCCTGTCTCGGTCATTTTGAAGATGTGCACGGTCTTGGAGACATCGAACGGCATCACGCCTGGAGCCATTTGATGCACGTGTTCCTGTTTGGATTGTCCAAGGGCGGCAGCACAGTTGAGCAGCAGAAGGACCGCCGCCAACGTTGCGCAGCGGCGAATGCGGTGGGGGTCCTGCTTCATGGAAGGGTTCTCATTTACGATCGTAGCCGAGCGGCGGGTTAGGCGGCGTACTCACGACGTCGCGCCCATGATGGAGGCAAATTGTCCGCCTGTTGCGGAGCCGGCTTGAGCAAAGCCCCCGACGAAGCGCGCTGAACGGACTGCGATGACGAACAGCGAGAAGTCGGAGAACGTGAACATCTCTTCGCTCTGTGGAAACCGGGACAGGTAGAGCGCGCGCGCTTGCGAGTACGCAGGTGAGTCATCTAGCCACTGATGGGCCGTGCCCTGAATGCTGGCGCGTGAAATTGCTTGTGGCGAAGCAGAAGCCACGAGTGGCGCAGTCACGAGCAGCCCGACCGCTGGACTGGTGAGCATGTCTGCAGTGTGCGAAGCTAACCGGCTGACGTGAATTACGAAGCCTTGTCCCTGGGATAACAGGGCATACGGAACCATGGAGACTGCCGGTTCGCCCTCGTGCAATGTGGCAAGGGCGGCAATTTCCTGGCTCTCGAGGAGAGACCGAAGTGCGAGCGCTTGGGTAGGCTCCATGCGGGGACTGACGCTGCCTAATGAACAGAGCCAGGTGGCCGGGAGCGGACCGGCGAATCCCGCCGGCGAGCGGTCCGGTTGAGCGAGGGGTTGGAGCGCATCGCGAGTTGTGGGCCTGCCACGATCACCGCGCAACCGTCGCCGGAATATCCGAAAACAAGAGTTCATAAAGCACCCTTGCCCTGGGTGTCATGTTCTTCGGATTGGGCCAATGCACCTCGTCCTCGGGCACCAGCAACTTGGCGTAGGCGGCGTGGTAGACGCGCTTCACCACGCCGGGCGCGACTTCCTCGCGGTCATAGCCGGGAAGGAAGCCCAGCAGCCGATAGCCGGCATGTTCGAGCGCCCGCTGCACGTAGGGGTTCTTCAGCGTGGCCAATCCGTAGATGAATGCCGCGCCCATCGCGCGGCCGACGTTCTCGGCCCCGGCCATGGTATGGACCGACAGTCCGGCGCCGCGATGGGCCGGCGGAGGGCCACGATCAGCGGCGCAACGTGCGCGCGCCCGACCTGCTCGAAACGATAGCCGACCGGCAAGGGAACCATTGCCGCTAGCGCGTCCAGAGTGGGCCACTTCATGAGGCGCCCTCCGGTAGGGGTCGCCGCTTCCTGGCCGCCGTGTCGGGGAACAGGACGTCGAACAGGGCTCTCGCGCGAGGCGTGAGGTTGTGCGGGTCGGGACGAACCAGTTCATCGTCCGGCACCAGCACCTTGCAATAGACGCCCTCGAACACTCGTTTGATCACGCCGGGCGCGACCTGCTCGCGATCGTAGCCGGAGGTGAAGCCGATGAGCTGCCATCCGGCGCTTTCGAGCGCGTGCTGCATGTGGGGGATCTTCAGCGTCGCCAGCCCGAAGAAGAACTCCGCGCCCATCGCCCGGCCCGCGACCTCCGCTATGGGAATGACCGCCGAGGCCAGCTTCGCGCTGCGGTACTGGGGCGCAATGACGATCAGCCTCGCATATAAAGTCAACGCATCGGGCTCCTGCTCCCAGGACCACATGCCGACCATCTCGTCACCACGCCGGAACAGGGCGACGAGGATGATCTTCTCCGCCTCACCCGCCAAGGAAACGTATTCGTCGTAGAAGCCTTCCCGCAGGTAGCAGCTGCCTCCGCCGACGGCGATGTCCGGATGCCACCGTCCGATCGCCTCGATGAGCGCGGGAATGTCGGAACGCTCGAGGAGCTCGAGACGGAAGCCCTCCGGCAGCGACACCATCGCCGATATCTGCTCCATCGTGGGCCAGTTCATGGTCCGTCACCAATGCGACATCGTCTTCACTGCGCTCTAACGAAATGCAGCTAACCGGCGGCCTGCTGCGGGGAGCGCGGACCCGCAATGCAGGAAGTCCGCGTTGAACGACAGGTTGGGCACCTTCACTCGAGCCACCCGCCCCAAGAGGCAAACGGCGGCGATTTCTCGAACCACTGACATGGATAGTGCACCATGCCGGGAACGAGCCGACTCCAGGCCGCGGCAACTAAGGCGAGTGCGGCGACCCCCACGATTACAGGTTGCCAGATTGCAATGAGTGATGCGTGTGCGTGCATCATGATAAGAGGGTTGGCGCCGGCTGGAGGGTGCACGGTTTTGGTTACGAGCATGAACACGAGCGTAACGATGAGCGCAAGGACATAGACCCAGACGGCATCCCCAAAGGCGTGGTAACACGCGACGCCAACGACTGCACTGCCAATATGCCCGCCGAATAGTGCGCGGGGCTGAGCTGCGGGGGCGCGGGTGAGGCCAAAAAGAAAGACCGCGGATCCGCCAAAGGAGGCAAGGAACAGCGGCGCCGTAGGCTGATCGACGAATGCGAGGACAAGGCCTAGCCCGAGCGCCGCTCCGACGGCGGACGAAGTCACACGGAAAACAGCCTTGGCGATCATGTGCCGCGTATTCTAGTTAGATCGGGCGCGCACGAGGACGAACACGAACACTGTATCCGGTAGATTAACTATCCACGGCACTTGACAGTGTTGCCCCGCTCCTGACGCACGCAGCGTGATGGGACGTGCACCACTTGATCAACGACAAACACCACTTCCTTTGCGGCAAGTTGAAAGCGATAAGTGGTCATGCTCCCAGTTGCACCTTCAAATACGACCGCGAGCTTTCCGCCCTTCTTGAGTGCAGTGTACTGAATGTTCGCGTAGCCGGTGACCAGCATGGTTCGATCCCAGTTCTCGTCGAAGTCGACCAGAACGAACTTGATAGCTTGAAAGCCGTTGGCCATGGTGAACCTCCATTCATGTGGGAACGCTGACAGGAACTCTACTCCTGCCCGGGATTCGACGCTGCGAGTGCGTCTGGGGCGGGTCTTCGTGGTGGCCTGACAAATAAAGGCCAAGGGGCGACCCGTTGCGGTCGCGAAGCCACGCACGCGGGACGTCAGCGTTGAGTGAAAGGTTAGGCGGCCAACTGCTCATTTAATTTGAATGTGCATCTCGACCCACCATGATGGGCCGGGCGGCGGCGGATATTTGGCGTTTTCGAATGCCGGTGTGACGCATTTTGCGAACCCTGAATTGGGTTCCGCCAGTACTTGCTCCGGCAGCCCGGATTGCGATACCCGGACGACAATGGTGAATGGCGCAAGATCCTTTCCGGAGGCGGCCTCGGAGCACCCCACCATGACGCGCTGCAGCCACAGCCCCGCCGTGCGTGCAAACTCTGTGTCGTAACGATTGCCGGCAGCGGACTCGAGATTGGATTGCGCGCCTCGAGCGGCTTCGGCAAAGCTCGTTGCGAGGGCAGGGGGACCGACCGCGGCGCTCATCCCGCCGACGGCGGTGACAACAAATGCGCGGAAAGCATGCGTGAACTTGGACATATGGACGCCTAAGGGTGTTGCGAAGCTAGCCGCCACAAGAGTAGCTCAATCGCAGCCGGGTCGGCGTTTGGGGAAGCGCCACAACGATAGGTTGGCGTCTGATCGGCGGCCGAAGCATAAAACAGGTTGAGTGTGTTCCAGCGGTGGCTTCCACCCATGCGCCAACCTCATAAATGCGAATGGGAATCGGTTCGGTGAGGTCAATGGCGCGAATAAGATACAGGGACTCGCCCGCGGCGAGTTCTGGAATGCGCCCAATCAAAGGCGCAGCGCGCTCGGGCGAGATGGAAACAACCGCTTGAGTCTCGAGTAGTTGCGCCGCGACGTCGATTTGAGACGCAGACACGTACCAAAATGAGTGGACCTTCCTCGCCAGGTGTTGGTCGAAGAGGTGGTTGCCAGATGGATTCGCCTTCTCCAGCCAAGCGTCCCCAGCACCGGCGGCGTTAGTCGCTCCAGCAAGGAAGAGGCTCAGAAAACAGAGCGAACCTACTGGTCTCACGACTGCTCCACTGCGTCAAGCCGGCTAACGAACCAAGCTATGATGTTATGCGGCACGGTGAAAGCGAGGACGCAGAAGCCAACGTCGGACATTGGCGCAATACTCGTGATACTCGGCGCGCCAACTCATACTAATATCCGCGCGACCATTTTTGTAGCCACACACAGGCGAATGCTGCCAAGACCCACCCCGCACCCACGAGCGGCATATTGGAAATTAGTGTCCATACGGCTGCGTTAATCAGACACAGCAATATGGCGAAAACTCCGAAAAGAATATTGGCCATGGACCGAGTATCGATCAGCCTGACTTTCGCGACAATCCGTTCACTGCCGCCAAAGCACTAGCCATCCGGCAGCCCGCCCGTGGGCGGCGCAGCCCACGCACGCGGGACGTCCGCGTTGAACGACAGGCTGGGCGGCTGCACTTTGTGCTTGTGCCAACGGTACTTTTCCGCGCACCTGATTACCTCCAGATTCGTGGGAAATTCAAGACAGATACGCGCGTCTGCGCCTGGGCCGGTGCGCGCTTCTGGGTGGGTCATTGGTTTGGTTGCGTCCTGCGACGCTGCGGTAGCTGGGGCGCCGGGACTGGCGTTTGGCGCCGGGGTTTGAGCCAGGGCTGTTGGTAAGGCGACAAGCAGCGAAATGATTAGAGCGGTGGTGTCTCTGCGGTTCATGGAGTTATCTCGTCGGTTCTCAATCACGTGCGCCAAGGGGGCTTCGAATTCAGTCGCCTAACGAATAGTAGCTAAGGGGCGGCCCGCTTCGGGGGAGCCAAGCCCCGCATGCGGGACGTCCGCGTTGAGCGACAGGTTAGGTGGCAAGTATGGAGTATCTATGTCTGAGACGAAGCGGCTCGGGGTGGTCTGGGTCGACTTACGAACAGGGAGCAGACCGCCAGGGCTGGCAGGAGGATTACGGTGAGGATGAAAGGCGCGTTCACTACTGCCGATGCAATAATTGCGCAGGCCCAAAGAATGGCGTTTGCGATGAAATGCTTTCGATACATAGCGACCTCCACGATTGCTTGAACTATGCTGCCTAACGCCTAAGCTAGCCGGCGGCTCGCACTTTCGATACATAGCGACTTCCCGCCGAGCGGACGGCGCGCGGCGCCGCCGGTGAGGCGTCCGGGTTGAGCGATGGGTTGGGCGCCAAGTGCGCCAGGAGATGCCGCGACATGTTATTGGGGTGCGGCCGAGGCGGCGGAGTCAGCGCAGCAGCCGCGCGCCTGTTGGACGGGAGGGCATTTCACCGAGCCATAGGAACAGAAGACGCAGCAATCGCCTGCCTTCGGCCGAAGCAAGACATGACAATTGGTGCATTCGTAGAAATAGAGACATGCGTCGGTGGGCATGGTCTCGGTTGTCACGAAGCCGCATTGCGGACACGTGAGTACGGACTGAAGGATCGGCGGAGGATGCATTGCTTGGCGCCTAACGGATACAGTGTAACGGGCGACCCAGTGCGGTAGCGAAGTCACGCACCCGGGGCGTCCGCTTCAGTGCCTGGTTAGGCCGCGGTTTCAACGGGCAACTGCCAGCTGGGAAATACCGGCGCGGCCAGTTCATTTTGGCTGAAACCTTGCAATTCGCGGACGATACGGACCGACTCACCGACCGATACCTCCGCGCGCCGCTTCGCAGAACGAAATTGATTCATTTCAACGTCTCCGTTGATCGTGTGGGGTTAACGACTCAATTTAGGCATAGGCCACATATGGTATGTCAAGGCCAGGGAATTCGTGAAGGCGGCCTGGCGGATTAGCTAACCGGCGGCCCGATGCGGCGCAGCCCCGCACATGGGAGTCCGAGTTGCGCGACGGGTTAGGCCGCAATCCACTTCTCCGCATCGGCCTGCTCATTCAGCGAGAAGACCCTGACCACACTGGGCATCAGAAACTTGAACATTCGCGTTGCGTGTGCGACCCAGGTTACGTCTGTGACAACTGCGACTCGCTCCCATGCCTTCCAATGCGCGAGACCGACCTTCGCATCGTCCCACATGGCGCCTGCGGTAAAGCCGATGAATTCAGGTCCAAGCTGATAGAGCAATCGAATCCGGTCATGTTTCTGAAGCGCTATCTCAATGGCTGGGATGAGAACTGCTTCGTAATCATTTGCATCGACTTGTCCTGAAGCGGAAATGCCGACCACATTGTCAGGGAGATGGGAAAGGAGCTTCATCATGGCGACTCTCCTGCGCGCGAAGAAACTGATTCGGGAGCTTGACACAAACACATACGCCACCAAACGTTTGAGCGAAGGGTTAGGCGTCACCGTGATCACTGCCGAGTAAGAACCACATGAGTGGCAAGTGGCGAGCTTTCGTGCCCGGTGCAGGCGTAGCCCAAGGCAGGAAGGTTTGTTCCTTCAAAGAGTCTTTCACCAGCGCCAAGTAGGACCGGCGCAATAGCGATGTGCATCTCGTCGATCAGGCGTTGGCGAAGATACTGTTGAATGACGTTTACGCCGCCACCAAGACGAACATCCTTGCCTTCGGCCGCTTCGCGAGCTTGCCCTAGGGCGGCGGCAATGCCTTCCGTAACGAAGTGGAACGTCGTTCCTCCTTCCATGACCAGCGGTGCGCGTGCGTAGTTGGTCAGCACGAACACTGGGACGTGATAGACAGGATTCTCGCCCCACCAACCCCGCCAGCTCTCATCTGGCCAAGGTCCGCGAACCGGCCCGAACATGTTCCTGCCGAGAATCCAAGCCCCGATGTTCTGAAAGCCTCGAGCGGCAAAGTCATCATCAATTCCCGCTCCTCCGCCATCGCTACCGAACAAGTTCTTCTGAAACGTTCGTGTGGAGAAGGCCCAGCCATGAAGCGAGTTGCCGCCCACGCCGAGTGGGTTGTCGATGTCTTGGTCCGGGCCAGCGCCGAAGCCGTCGAGTGAGATGGTGAAACTTTCTACACGAAGCTTGGACATGGTGTTTCTCGGGGGTGTGAGTGACTACGGAAGATGGCCTGTGACGCCTAACGAACTGACGCTAACCGGCGGCACGCATGCGGGACGTCCGCGTTGAGCAACGGGTTAGGCCACGCCTGCAGGCTTACTGCCGCTCGCTGTGGCAATCTCAAAGTACCTCTTGATCTTCAATACCGGCCCACTTGAGGGCGTCCGCCCGCTGCCCGAAGGAGAGATATTGGGTGATCTTGCCTTTGCGAAACACGAAACCATCGGCAAATCGTCCACCAACCCAGTCAGCTGAATCCTTTAGTCGCACCCAGGCATGAAGGTACACGACAATTTTGTCTCCGTTTACCAAAAACCTCTCGGGATCGCAGGTTCCCTCGGCCCAACTCCCGCGTCCTCTCGTGACGTGCTCTTGCACTTCCTCGATACCCCGATACGTGCCAGCTGTCGGAAAGCCCTCGGGTTCAATGCGCACAATCTGCGAATCAAAATCCTTCGTTATGGCCTGCATGTCATTGCGATTGATAGCGGCGAAAAACTGTTCTAGTGCTTCAATTTCGGTGCTCATAGATTTCACTCTGAGGCGATGCTAGTTGTGCGGCCCAACGAAATTTAGCTAACCGACGGCCCGTTGCGCGGGCAAAGCCACGCACCCGGGGAGTCCCCTTGAGCGCAAGGTTGGGCCCCAATGCGTGCGCTAGCGGCATTACTTCCAATCCAGGCTGAGCTTGCGATGGGAAGTCGCACAATCGCGAAGGTAAAGATTGATAAGGCTCTGATACGGAATGCCCACTTCCTCGGACACCGTCTTGAAATAGGCGATGGCGTCTTCATCAAGGCGAATGGTGATTTGTTTCTTTAATTGTGAGGCATAGGGATTCTTTCGAGATTTCCCAAAATCGTATTCTTTGCGCATGGGGCACCTTTATCGATAAGCCTTCGATTCGCGGGTAGTCGCCTTTCGGGCGGAGATGATCCGAATTATGTCGCCCGCGCTACGATAGCTGTGACATACGAGAAGCATTCGAAGTGAGCTGCTCAAGCCCAGCAAGATGAAGCGCTCTTCGTCTTCCGAATGGTCCGGGTCGTCGATTAAGCGAGCCCGCTCATCAAAAAAGACGGACCGCGCTTCATCAAAAGTAACGCCATGTTTCTTCGCATTGGCTGCGGCCTTGCGTTCGTCCCACTCGAAACGAAGTCTGCTCACAAGCCAAGTATAACTACAATGTAGTTACATTGCAAGTTGCCGCAGTCGGTAGTCCTTGGGGCCTAACGATATTAGCTAACCTGCGGCCCAGTGCGCGCGTGAAGCGCCGCACACGGGACGTCCGCGTTGAGCGACAAGTTAGGCGTCACTTCGGCGCGGCTGGGACAAGCCCGTATTTGGACATTACAGATAGAAGGGCCGCTTTGTCCGGCGGCCCTCCGGTGTTGACCACGACAGCAACATCTTTGAAGTATTGGGCTCCGATGTCGGGCGACTGGACAATCAAGGCGCGCGACGTCTCGGTGAATGGATTCGAGAAAGCATGAACCACCCCCTTCGGCGTGCTCATGCTTTGGCCCGGCGTCAGATCCCGCGTTTCAGCCCCGACTGTGTATCGCAGTGTCCCGGCCAGAACGTACACGCACTCTTCGTTGTTGGAGTGACTGTGTGGCGGAGGCACGTTGGAACCCGGAGGTACGGTCAGTTCGAACAGTCCGATGCTCCCACTGTCAGAGCCATCGACGATGTAGGTGATGCCAAGTTGGCCGACCCGGATTTCAGTGGCACCCATAGGATTCCTTCAGCAGTGGAGATGGTGGTGTGGCTGGCCAAGCAGTGCTCAATCGACGAATTTCCAAGTGTCAGCTCCGTCGAAGTGGCGGACTCGGACCGAAGCAATCAAGCGCGGGTCGAAGTTGCCAAGTTTGACGCCGTGCTTGGCGCCTGGCGTTGGGTTCAGCGGTTCCCAATGTGTGGCGCAGCCGCACGTTTTGCAGCGAATTGTCCGGAGTGTCCTGTCGCCCCATATGTACTCCGAGGTGCATTCGGGATGGCCTTCGATCTTGACCGTTCCGAACTCGTAGTACACCGTGGGACCGCCGATACGGCGGCAGAGCGAACAGTTGCAGTCGGTGGCAACCTCGGGTGGATAGGGCAAAGTCAAACGTACGGCACCGCAGTGGCATGAACCTTCGAGCATGTCTCTCCTCCTTACGGTGACCTTGGCGCGTGAGGCGCGGCGGACTGAGAGTGACGCCTAACGAATACTAGCTAAAGGGCTACCCGGTGCGAGGGCGAAGCCCCGCACACGGGGCGTCCGCGTTGAGCGCCGGGTTAGGCGGCATCGGCATGGCTAAGCATAGCTAAGCGGCGAGATAGAGTGCAAGGACGAGACCAAGGACACCGAGCACGGCCGCCACAACCAGTGGAAACGAACGGTTGATAGCCACGGGGAGATCGGAAACCGGGAGCGACAAGACAAAGTTCCGATGTTGATACGCGGCGAAAAGTATGGTCGCGGCGCCGAGCACCACAAGAGCAATGCCAACGACCGTCGACAGGTGGGGAGTGGTGTCGACGGCAGAAGTGGGCAAGCCCCGCTGCGCCGCAAGGAGGCTGAGAAACAAGCCGAAGCGCGCGACGACAAAGCCAAACGCCATGATTGTGAGGCCAGTGCGGATCCACGCGAGGAGCGTGCGTTCAGCGGCAAAATAGACGCGAGGATCCGACATGGCGCAGTGTGGCGTGTGGCGATGAGCCAGTGCCGCCTCGATAGCGCGACAGCGAAATTGGGCGTACCGACCGTGACCGCAGCCATCGAGAAAAGAAAGATGATGCTGAGTGGCGCCTAACGAATACAAGCTAAGGGGCTACCCGGTGCGGTGGCGAAGCGCCGCATCCGGGGAGTCCCTTGAGCGCCGGGTTAGGCGGCTTCTTCTTTGTATGCACGTAGGAGCGCATTGATTCGCGTTTGGTAACCTGGCCCCTGTGCCTTGAACCAATCCAGGACATCCGCGTCGACTCGCAAAGAAATGACAGCTTTGGGGGGAATAGGCTTGAGACCACGCCTCACAATTCCGCGAACAATATGTTTGGCCGAGGCCTCGGGGTGCTCCACCGTCAAAGCGATGTCCCGATCCCTCGAGGCTCGGACGCGCGCCCAATCAGTCTTGGATTTGCTTGAAGAAGATCGCTTGCTCATTTTTCGTGGCTTTGCGAAAAGAGATGACTCGAATCGTGCGAAGTGTCTCGGTATGAACAATCGAAACGACCATACCCCTCAACATTCCCAATGTGACAAAACGTTCCTCGGCGTATGAGAAGCGAGAGTCTTCGTAGGTGAAGGTGGGGCCGGAGAAGACTTCTTGAGCGTCAGCGAAGTCGAGACCATGAACCTTCAGATTGCCGGTGCGCTTCGCGTCGTCCCAAGTGAACCGCATTGACAAAGTGTATATACAGTCGGTGCCCGTGTCAAGACGCGTCTGAAGCCGCCTAACGAATACTAGCTAACCGGCGACCCGCTGCGGCGGGCGCAGCCCCACGCATGCGGGACGTCCGCGTTGAGCGACGGGTTAGGCGTCAAGGTTCACTGAATCACCCCATCGGCGCGCAATAGCACAGATTGTGGAATCGTGAGACCAAGCGCCCGCGCGGTCCTGAGATTGATCACCAACTCGAATTTCGTGGGCTGCTCGACCGGGAGATCGGCGGGCCTCGCCCCTCGGAGGATCCGGTCGACGTAGCTTGCGGTTCGGCGTTCCGCCTCGGTCTCGGTCAATGAGTAGGAGACCAGCACGCCGGAGTCCCGCATTGTGTCGGGTGACTCGGCCATTGTCGGCAAGCCATGCTTCATCGCGGCGCTGGCGATTTCTACTCGATGGTCAGAGACGAAGGTGTCGCCGCGTAACACGAGCGCCTGAGCGCGCTGCCGCGCTACTTGTGCGATGGCGCCTCCGATCTCGTCCGCTACCGCAATTTCGACGAAAATCGGTTCGAGGCCGAGCTGTCGACACGTTTGTTCGAACTGCCCGCGCGCGGCCCGAAAGTATGGATTCGCCGAAACCTCAAGTACGCCAATGCGCCGAAGTCCCGGTAGCAACTCCTTCAGCAGCGACAAGTTCTTTGCGGAGACCTCCGTACTGGCTAGGGAAAGCCCGGTGACGTTGCCGCCGGGTCGCGCAAGGCTCGCGACCAGACCGAGAAGGACGGGATCGCCGGCGCGGAAAACAACTGGGATCTTGTCCGTCGCGCGCTTCGCGGCGAGCGCCGCGGGCGTCCCGGTGGTCACGATAACCTCGACATTCGCGCGTACGAGTTCTTCGGCAAGAGTCTGCAACGATTCGATTCGGTTGTTCGCGTAACGGCGCTCGACATGCAGGTTCTGCCCCTCCACCCATCCGAGATCGCGCATTGCCTCGGCGTCCTTCCAAATCTCCTCCGGCGTTTCGGGCGTGCCGGGTTCCAGGCGGCCCATTCGACGGACCACGGACTGCCCTCGCGCGGTCGCCATGCACGACGCTCCGACGAAGAGGCCCGTCAGCACGCGACCGAAGCTGCGCCGTGACATCGGATTGCGCTGCGACAGCTCCTGAAACCAACCGAGATCCAATCTCGTCGCTCCGATCAGTTACACCGAGATGTAGGGTTGCTTGTCGACAACGCTGCTTCTGACGCCCAACGAAATTAGCTAACCGGGGGCCCGTTGCGGGGCCGAAGGCCCGCATACGGGACGTCCGCGTTGAGCGACGGGTTAGGCGTCAGTCGCAGCATGGCCCCTATGGAATGATGGCTGGCGATGAGAATGGCTTGCCAGCGTCAACCACGAACATCACCAGAGCATGCAGATCCGTCGTTCCGCTACTGGACACCTGCATGGCCTTCTCTGCTCCTTGGCCTGCTTCAGCTTGGCCAGCCTTCACGCGCAAGGTACCTTGCGCGCCGCGAATGCTTTGTTCCCCAGTGATTACGAAGAATGCTTCGGAGCCGGGGTGACTGTGCACCAACGTTACGCTGCCTGGCGGTCCACTGGCGTCGTTGATACGAAGCAGATACTGCATTGCGTTGATGCGCGGAATCGGACCAACCTCCGCAATCTTGGTCGCGTTTGCCGAGGAGTTGCCTGACGAGCCAAGTGTGAACAACCACACCCTTCCGGCGGATTCTGCGGCGAGCGACCATGGACCTGCGGCGGCGTTTGCCTCCGCTAACGAATCGAAGTTCTCTATCCGCCAGAAGAGTTCTCCTGGCGGCAGCTCGGCAACCTTCTTCTCCACCAAGGGCCTTATTACAAGTGCTTGCTGCGCGAAGGCCCACGAAGCTGCCCAAAAAACGGCAAGACCCAGCGCAAAGCACCGCAGCAGAGATCGCTTCATGTGGCTATACCTTTCCCGTGACCATTCTGACGCCTAACGAAACAAGCTAACCGGCGGCCCACTGCCGGGGCGAAGCCCCGCATGCGGGGAGTCCCCTTGAGCGCCGGGTTAGGCGCCAATGCACGTTCGATTTGGCGAGGGATGCTACGGAGCCCAAGCATCGAAAAACTCCCAGTTGCCGCGCTGATCAGGACTGCGGTCTTCGTCAGTCTGAAACAGCGAGAGTACGGAATCAACAGAAAATGGAAGATCGCGTTGTCCCCGCATGGCAACGATTGCCATAGCGTTCGACACAAGCAGGCCAGAATGGACCTTGCCATCGTTGAGGCGAGCGTGACATTGGGCACCACCGTTCGCAAACTCCTCCAGCGCGAGCGCTTGGTTGGTTAGGTGAGCCGGTAACCGGTAGCGAAATTGCATGGCGCCTAACGAATACTAGCTAACCGGCGGCCCGTCGCGGAGCCGAAGGCCCGCATGCGGGACGTCCGCGTTGAGCGACGGGTTAGGCCGCATCCGGTTCGCCAAGCGTTCGGGATACCACGACACCGATTAAGGCCCCAATGACCGCGGCGCCACATAGCAAGATCGCAAACACAAGCCCAACCCCAAGCGCTATGCCGAGGCCGGCAGCCCATGGACCGAAGGAATTCACGGCCAAGGCCCCGCCGAGATTGCCACCCGTCACAAAGGCGAGGAATCCAGCGGGCAAGAACGCCAGCAATC
The DNA here is from genome assembly GCA_963828045.1 of uncultured beta proteobacterium. Lineage (GTDB taxonomy): Bacteria > Pseudomonadota > Gammaproteobacteria > Burkholderiales > Casimicrobiaceae > VBCG01. The sequence continues at coordinate 1,765,065 of CAWHCM010000002.1, forward strand.
CGACAATGGACGCGCACGCACGAATCAAATTGGCGCGACCCAAGATCGCAATTCGGTCAACAATCCGCGTTGCTGCTAGGTAACCGAGCCATGCGCCGCCGAAGAGGCCAACCGCAATGCCGATGAATAGCAACGTATGCATGGATGACGGAGATGCGGCCTAACGAATACTAGCTAAGGGGCTACCCGGTGCGCGGGCGAAGCCCCGCACGCGGGACGTCCGCGTTGAGCGATAGGTTAGGGCGCGTGTTCTTTGGACTCATTGCCTTTGTCGCGAGTGGAATGCCAGACCAGGAACATTGCACTAGGACAGAACAGGATAGTGCTCCAGAGCGGCATGAATACTACGACCAAGCCGCTTTGCCCGTCGCGCCCCGTATATGCTCCGTAGTACGACCACAGATCGGCGGCCAGCGCGACCGCGACACCAACCAGCGCCGGCGCGTAAAGCGTCCCCTTCGCCCAAACGCCGAGGCATAGCAAGTAGGGCATTAGGCCCCAGAGAAGGCCACCGAGGCTCAACCCGCCGGTTCGCGAAAATTGCTCGTACACGTGGAAGGCAGCCGCGAGCCCTGCAACGACTGGCGTAACAGCAGCCGTGAAATGCGACGTCGCGATTCGGCTCATGCGCCCTAACGGACTGAGTTAAGCGGGCCAGCCGGCGCCGGCGAAGCCGCGCCGAGCTGGGTCCGCTTGAACGAGGTGTTAGGGCGCGGCTGCATTCTGACTCCGAAACCATTGGGTGGATGTCGGATGGAAAAGTAGATACAGCACAGATGCGTACAGTGCGATGAGAATGATGCGGACGGACACTGCAACCAGCGCCAATTCCGACCCACTAAAAAAAGATGCGCCAATTGCCAAAATAGCGATGACTGCCACGGCTCCGTAAATCATTCGTGCCCAATTGCGCCCGCTAGACACCGCGCGAATGAGAAATGCCAGGAGCGCGATTATGACCACCGCCGCAAATAATGGGATCAGTTCGAAGATTGAAGTGCCCCCATGCGCTAGGACTACGACCCCGGCCGGAATCAAGATCATGACCCCACCGATCGCGAACATTACCCACATGATTCGGATCGCAGTGACCACATGGGACGGCTTCGGCATGATGGCGCCCTAACGAATACTAGCTAACCGGCGGCCCGCTGCCCGGCGCGCAGCGCCCGCACGCGGGAGGTCCGTGTTGAGCGACGGGTTAGGCAGCATAAGGTTCACGATCTGCCCCAATGTTCTTCAACGTTCGCGAGAACCTCGCAATCGCAATAGCCACCATACTCACCGAGCCAGGGAAGAATGGTGGCTTCGGCGAGCCTGTGGGAGCGCAAGAAAGCAACCGTGAAGCGATTAGTGTGGTTGCAACCATCAACAAGGGCCTGATCGAGATGATCGAACAACTCGTTTAGCTGTGACCTTGAAATTGGCATGCGCGCGATTTCTTCACCGCGTGCGCGATCCTCGACCTCACGCCGGAGCAACTTGCGACGCTCAATTTCCGGATTCGATGGCATTGGGATGCTGCCTAACGAATGCAAGCTAAGAGGCTACCCGGTGCGGCGGCGAAGCCGCGCACCCGGGGAGTCCCCTTGAGCGCCGGGTTAGGCGGCACAACGAATGGATGCAAAGCGAACCACTTCAAACATTTGCGGGCCAAGCCAAACTGTAAACCAACCAAATGCAAACAGAACGACTGCTTGGCTGCCGATGACGACGGCAAGCCACGGGCCACGATAAATGCGAGTGCGAAAGAAAACATCGGTTCCCGGAGGCGGAAACTGTCTGAACCGAATTGTCTTCCACATTCGGCGAACCAGCCAGAGTGCAACAACGACAAATAACACCGCCTCGCCAAGGAACATGCCTTTGTTCCAGCTAAGCTCGTCGCAGGGCGACATTGATCGAACAAACGGAAAGACGACAAACTCGCCGATCGCCAGGACCAGTGCGCCAAGCACCAGACCGGCAAGTAGTCGGATTCTCGCGCTTGAGGTTGGCTCGAGATACTCGACTGCCACGTGTGCCGCCTAACGACTTAGCTAACCGGCGGACCGCTGCCGGGGCGAAGCCCCGCATGCGGGACGTCCGCATTGAGCGATGGGTTAGGCCTTTCGTGGTCCATGCTCTCGACTGCTGATGTCGCCGCTTGGACCGCAGCCGGCTCCAGAGTTAGCGAGATGTGGTTGATCCCCGGGAGCAGCGTGACGGGAATGTCCTTGCCCGCGGTCTTGAAGACACTCGCAAATTTATCGGCGTCAAACGCTTCATCATTCTGACCGACCAATATCCGAAGCGGCTGATTGACCGCACGAATGTTCGCCTGATAGTCGCGCTCGGGCCTGAAGTTCTGCGCGAGAGCGAAGGAATATTGCGGCGTGAGGAAGCCCTTGGCTTCTTCGGTGAGCGCGAATTTGATCACCGGGAGATTGTTGAACGCGTGCACTCCGAAACCATCGAGAACAGAGATCGCTACAATGCGCGGAACCCCTACGGTGACCCACCCGCCGCTACTCGGACGCGACGTCGCTGCGTCTTGGCTGATGAAAGGCGAAAGCAGGAGATAGTTCGAGAATAGCTTCTGCCGTGTGGTACCCGCAAAACGAAGTGCGAAACCACCTCCGGAAGAAAACCCAACCAAGGTGGATGGTCGAGCTAGCTTGATCGCATGGACAAAATCCTCCATGTCGTCCTCCAACTGCCCGATGTAGGCGATCTCGCCTTTCGCTCCGGATTGGCCATGTCCTCGCATATCCAGCGCATAGACTGCATATCCAGCGGCGGCGAAGCCCTTGGCCATCACATGCATGCTACTGCTACTGGCGGAGGAGCCATGTACCAGCACGACACCGCCTTTGGTAGTGTCCCCGAGCGCTGGGTATGCGCGAAAGTAAATCTTTGCTCCATCGCGAGCCATAAAATGACTGCGATCTGGTAGATCGGAGAAATTCACGCTCTTGAATGGGTCATTGATACTCGACATCGGCGACGGCTCGCCAGGTCCGCCGAGTGAGATCGCGAGTCCAAAGACCACCAAAAAAGCTGCAACAATAATGAGAGCCGTGATGAGTACACGCTTCATGCGATAGGCCTAACGGATTAGCTAACCGGCGGCCCGCTGCGCGGGCGAAGCCCTGCACTCGGGACGTCCGCGCTGAGCGATGGGTTAGGCCGCATGCAGAGCCTTAATGTACTGAAGCGCTGGATTGTGCGCATCCCAAAGCGTAGGAAAAACTTCAATCGGAGTGAATCCTCGACGATTATAGAACTCGCGGGTCTCGGCGTACTCCTTGCTCGGGGAAGTGGCAGCGACAGTTTTGACTTGGAGAAAGCGAACTCCGCGATTCAGAAGCCACGCTTCAGCATGGGCGAGTAGGCGCGAGCCGTGCCCTCGACCTCGAGCACTGGCCCGGATTGCGACGCAGTGAATATCCCAGGCTTCTGGGAAGTGCTCGCGGAGCGTTAGGAACCCGATCAAAGCGGGACCCTCGGAAAGTGCGAACGTGGGCATGACCGCCGTATCGCGCACATACATGAGTAATGCAGGTTCAATCCCGAACCACATGGGCAGGGAGCGAAGAACCGCCTCGCAATCCACTGTTCGGTTGAGGTTCGGTCCGATGATTTCCATGCGGCCTAACGAACCAAGGTAACCGGCGACCCGCGGCGTGGGCGAAGCCGCGCGCGCGGGGCGTCCGTGTTGACCGAAAGGTTAGGAGTCCGGATCAAGCCACACCTGAGCCGCGCCAGGGGCGACATTGCTGTTTAGTTCACCCTCAAGGAAGTGTTCCTTGCCCTTGTGCAGCGTGAATGTGTTCTCATTACATCGGGCACCCATCGACACGTTAAAGCGAACCTCGCCATCTTTGACGATGCCGTTCGTGATGGGAGTCTTGTCCGCATTGCAGCTGCGCCCGGCGTAGCTGACGACTCCTTCAAACGTGCCATCCTCGTTTGTCTTGGTGATGGATAGCGACCATGCGCTATTGAATCGATTCTGGTAGTTGGAGTTACCCTTCATCGACTTAGGAAGAGCCAGTTGCGCCGACGCGGAGGTCACAATCGCGAAGGTTGCAACCGCGGCGATGATTGCGCTGTTCGAGACTTGCGGCATGTTCAATCTCCGTGTTGGTGAATGCGGAACGTTCAAAGCTGAAGAGGCGCGAGAACTCCTAACGAATACTAGCTAACCGGCGGCCCGCTGCGTCGGGCGTCAGCCCACGCATGCGGGACGTCCGCGTTGAGCGACGGGTTAGGCGGCGCCTTAGGCAAGGGGCCACTTAGTGAAAAACATTGCGATGCAACAGCCGAGCGCCAGGGCCCAGAGAACCGACCGCAAGTTCGCGCGATCCGCGAGGTAGGCTCCGATATACCCGACTCTCGCAGCCAGGAACGCGATGGCGAGTCCGTCGATTAGTGACTGTGACGCCTGCATGCGCTCGGCAACGAGTACACCCGCAATAAAGATGGGTAGCGCTTCGAAGCTATTTAGCTGCGCAGCATTTGCGCGCGCCTGCCAGCCTTGGAGGCCTGCCAGCCACAGGCGTGGACTGTGGTTGTCGAATCCTCCTTCCCGCCGGGGCTTGCCGAAGCCTTTAGACTTGGCTATTCCTGCGCAGGCGATGGGCAGGAGGCATGCGACCAATATGCACACTTCGGCAATTGTCATTTGCGGAGCGACGGAGTGGGGTTCTGGGTGAGGATACGGCGAAGGGGATGCTATGCGCCGCCTAACGAATACAAGCTAAGGGGCTACCCGGTGCGCGGGCGTAGCCCCGCATCCGGGGAGTCCCCTTGAGCGCAGGGTTAGGCGCCACAACCGCTTCAATGGCAGAGATGATGTCAGCGCGCGCCACGTTCACTGTGCATCCACCAGTACGACGGAATCACAATTACGCCCAAGAATACCATTCCCACTGCCCATAGTATGCGCCGCCACGCTGGTAGAACGCGATTGCGAAGGACACTAACAACGAAGATTGCGGTCGCGCAGAAATAGGTGACGACGAGAAAGGACCACCAATACTCCGTGACCAACGCGCCGAGGCTTGAAACATGAGTTTGACCGGCAACGTAGGCCTCCTCGCGCACATTTAGCACGTTGAGTGCGGCAAGTGCAAAGAGCGGATAGAACGCAACGATTGACCAAGGAACCGTTCGCCTCATGTCGAGTGGCGCCTAACGAATACAAGCTAACCGGCGGCCCGCTGCGCGGGCGAAGCCCCGCATGCGGGACGTCCGTGTTGAGCGACGGGTTAGGCGTCACCACGATGCTTCAGAAGCTGAGGCTCGCTGCACCAGCCTTGAGTCGCTCGTGCATCGCACTGGCACCCTGAATGGTTACACCGTCGATGAAGTCCTCCTGGGAATAGCCACGAGCCTTGACGCAAGGCGGACACGCCCACATGGTGCCGCCACGCGCGATGAAGTCTTCCATCAACGATTTCAGCGGATCCAAGGGAGGCACGTGTGTAACGTCCACAGCCTTGCGACGCACCAGATCGACGGCTGAACTGACGAGGAACGCATAGACCTTCATTCCGGAGGTTATTGCGCCGCAGGCGATGGTGAAGGCGACTGAGGATAGTTCATGGTCAGTGCCACGTGTCAACAACACAACAAGCTCGCGATTGGATTGGGGGACCTGTTCCGACATCGAAGTGCTCCTTTTTTCAAAATTGGATTCCGGCCCAGCCGGCACAAGAAATTATGCGCTCTCGACTTAGCGGCGGCCGAATTGGTGCCGTTGTGACGCCTAACGGATACTGGTTAACCGGCAGCACGTTGCGGGGCCGAACGGGTTAGGCCGCACTACGACGGGCCGAAGCGTTCGAGACACGGCTGCCATTATGGTCGGCGCGTGCGCCGAACCAAGAAGAAGGCGACGACGCCAACAAGAAATGTGACACCGCCATAAATCGCCCACTGCGTTTGACCTGTCATGAAGCTACCGGGCAATACGTTGATGCCCTGGAGAAACCATACCGCCCCGACAACCATGAGTAGGACGCCAATGACGTTTAGCGCGATACGCATATTGAGTCTCCGATTCTGGCGAAAGCCATGGCGAGGTTGCGGCCTAACGAAACTAGCTAACCGGCGACCCGCCCGGGGGAGCAGCCCACGCACACGGGACGTCCGCGTTGAGCGACGGGTTAGGCGTCAATTGCCCTAACCCGGCTATTGCTTTAATGGGGCTTGGAATACGGACCACTTGTCATCCTTGAACAAGTACAGCCCAGAGGAAACGCGCAGGCGCTCGCTGCTCACAAATAATGGGCCGATAGCGTTGCGCAAAGCTTGAACTGCTTTTGCTTCACTAAGTGGAACATAGAGTAGACCCCCGCGCTTTGGAACCGCTACGACAATTCCATCCGGATATTGCTTTGACAACACGCGCCAGTAGGACCGATCCAAAAAGTAGGAACTGTTGAGATCCGGGGACCTGCCTTGCACTTCCATCAGGCCGCCAGACCACGGCTTTGCGGTGGGTTCACCATATACTCGCTTCACATTTGCTATGGCCAGTTGAAGCGCTTGGTCGGTAGAAAGATCTAGCGATTCAAGGTCTTGCGGTGTTGCGCCACGCATGGATGTAGGGCCGTCAAAGACGAAGCGAATGTGCATGTCACCAATGAAATCAAACCATGCCGAATTGACTTCGACTTCTCGGCCGTCAGGCAATTTCGCCTTGCCCTTTCCCGAAGGCACCAGTGTCTCGTCCGACTTATTCGCACCTGTCGTCTCGCGTAACACAATCATCAAGTTCTCGCGCGCAATTGCGGGAACACCTTGCCCCAGCGCGATCGATGACGAATGGTAGCCAACGACCGCAACCAGTGCTGGAAGCAGTTTGGTGGCGATCCGAAAAATAGTTTGCGCAGACGTTCGCATATAGTTGACGCCTAACGAATACTAGCTAACCGGCGGCCCGCCCGTGGGCGCAGCCCACGCATGCGGGACGTCCGCGTTGAGCCGGCATCCCCCCGATAAGACAACAAAGATTTTGCGACCCGCAAAACGAGGCCGTTTGAAGCTGCCATGCCCCGGAGACCGGTCTTGAGCTTGTTGAGTTATCTGGGGTACCCCCCGTTAGTTGAGTTATCGGGGGGATACCGCGTTGAGCGACGGGTTAGGCGGCACTATTTGTCGCCCCAGCGCCAACGCGGCGGCTCGCCCTTGGCGTAGCAAATTACAGCGAACACTACGCAAAGAAGCGCTGTGTACACAAAGAACGAAATCCTTTCCCGGGCAGGCGGAAACCAAAAAACACCTGCGACCAATAGCAATATAAAGACGACGAACACTACCCAGCCTTGCCAAGTAATGGGGAATCCCCAGCCCCAGCCGTAACGCTTCGCGGGAAACCAAAACTGTTCGGGTTCAACCACGCTACCTCCAGACCGCGAATTTGCGCGATATGCCGCCTAACGAATACAAGCTAAGGGGCTACCCGGTGCGGTGGCGAAGCCACGCACCCGGGGAGTCCCCTTGAGCGCCGGGTTAGGCGTCAATTTCGATGCACCTCGCTGGACGCCCGACGAAGACCGCTTATGTTCACGGTACATACGGCGTGCCTTGGTGAAAGCGCATGACCCAGCCATCTGGTGTTCTTGACCAGATTGAACTCCGATGACCATGTTCCACGATGCCATCGTACGTCACTGCGCTGTCGTACGTGAGTTGAGCTGTGTCTTCATTGATGAGGCGAACTCTTAGATTTGGCAGCGGGAGTACCGCGTCTGTCGGTTGGCGAGGAACCGCCAACGATTGCTCACGCGTGTAGGTACGGCCGGAGCGCCCATATTCGAAGAAGTCAGAAGCAAGGGTGCGCTCCATGAACTGAATGTCGAAGCGCGTTTCCTCGCGCCACATGTCTTCTTCAAGTCGCGTCAGGACCGCGCGGTCTTCTTTGGAAATTTCGAGCGTCATAGACTCTGGGATGCTTTGTTGACGCCTAACGAACGCAAGCTAAGGGGCTACCCAGTGCGGCGGCGAAGCCGCGCATCCGGGGAGTCCCCTTGAGCGCCGGGTTAGGCGGCAGAAGTAGAGCCATTGTTGAAACCTCCACAGATGCCTTTTGCATCGTCCCAACACCCTGCACAGAAGATTTTGAAATCAGCATGCAGCACCCATGCTTCCCGCGATCCCCGATTACCCGAGACAAGGGCCGTTTCGCACTCTGAGCACCACGCATCAGGTCGGGCGGTATCCGAAGGCGGTGACCAGAAGAAGCCGACGCGTTCGCCACGATCGACGGCATGTGCAATATGAACGCAGACGAGGCCAATTCCTTGCGACCCGTGAATTGAGCAGTTGGTCGTGCGGGATGACACGGGATGGCGCCTAACGAATACAAGCTAAGGGGCTGCCCGGTGCGGTGGCGAAGCCACGCACCCGGGAAGTCCCCTTGAGCGCCGGGTTAGGCCTGCCTCTTGGGTTTCGCCCGCGAGATTAGCCCAGCATGAAACCAAAATGCGGTCATGCCAGTGCGCAGCCGACCGGGATTCGCATGCTTGGATTAGGCCCGAACATTGCGGCGTTGTCCAAGGTATGTGCGCAAATAGAGAGCAAGAATCTGGAGTCATGGTGGATACGTTGGCACTAGAATACTAGTAACAGCTGCGCGGGCGTGCGCCCGCATGCGGGACGTCCGCGTTGAAAGACGACGGGTTAGGCCCCACGCACCAACCACTTGCAGTAAACCAACTCATCGTCGGTGTCATCCAGATTCTCGATGCGTCCGCTCGGGATATATCCGCATTTCTCAAATAGGCGCTGCGCTGCCACGTTAGACTCATTCGTCGTAGTGAAGAGCTTCGCCCGCCGGCAACCGACTTCAGCTTCTGTCAGAAGGGCTGTCCCAATCCCTCCGCGACGACTTGACTCGGCCACAACCAAGAGAGGCACAAATGCCTGCCCGAAGAAGGCGCTGTTGCGGACAACGAAGCCGACGATCCTTTCGCTATCTGTTGCGACAAGGCATTCGCCTTGGGCGAGAGCGCGATTAAGCATTTGCGCTCGATCAGGCGCAGATTGACATAACGGATCGGCGAAGAAAATGCCCAGGAGGTCTTCGGGCGCCCCAATGCGAATGGTTGCGGCTACGACGTGCACGGCTGGGGCCTAACGAATACTAGCTAACCGGCGGCCCAGTGCGCGCGCGAAGCGCCGCACTCGGGACGTCCGCGTTGAGCGACGGGTTAGGCGGCACTTTGCGCTCGATTTACCTTGGCCTCTATGGCCGCGGCCGCTTCGGTTGGCGACAAGCCGGTTGTATCAATCAATATCGCGTCGCCAGGCAATTTGAAGGGCGGGAACGCCCCAGTCTGGCTTAGCTGACGAAAGCGCTCAACGGAATTGACCTTTCCAAAACGCGCACGGTCCGCGGAGGCGAGCCGTTGCTCATGTTCAGCACCGTGGCAACTGAGTCCGACGCAGGAGACGCGGGCACCCAAATTACCTAGGGCCGACTCAAGCGTTATCAAGAAATCAAATTGCAGCCATTGGTCACGGGCGATAGTAAAGATGACGTCGCCAACACGCTCCCGCACAGCGCGAGAAAGTAATTCCAGCCACAGCCGCTCGCGAAGCTCAATGAACGCTGGCGAGCCAAAGGGGAATAGCGCCTCAACTGCGTCAAAAACGAGATGGTTATGGAACACACTATAAGGACTCAGGCGAGCAAGCTCCTTTGCGACGGTGAGTTTTCCCACGCCGGGAAGACCATAAAGGATGACTACGCGCATGATTGTTCGCTGTGCCGCCTAACGATTACAAGCTAAGGGGCTACCCGGTGCGGTGGCGCCACGCACCCGGGGAGTCCCCTTGGGCGCCGGGTTAGGCGTGCCAACGGATTGGCAGAACAAGTCACAGGAGTTGCCGAAACTGCTCAACGGTGAGGCCGGCATCGCGCGCGATACCGCCCATAGTGATGGCGTTGACTGGATTGTGGCGAGGAATGGTGAGGATTCGCGACCCGTTGCCCATGACGACATGCTTGCCTTGGCGCAACACCACAAATCCTGCCTTTTGAAGCGCCCGGATTGCATCGAGGTGATTGATGCCGGGGAGCTTGGGCAAGGCTAAGTTACAACTTCCACAACTCGAACATCTTCGCCACGAAGCTGCTCGTCAACAACTGACAAGTACTCGACGATTGCAGTGCGAATGTTGTCGAGGGCTTCAGTTTCAGTTGCACCCTGTGACCAGCAGCCGGGAAGCCCTGGCACTGACGCGGCATACCCCTCATCGGAATGGTGAAGCGCAACTTTGTATTGCATAGGCACCTCCGTGAATAAGTATACCGCCCCGAGGCTAGAGCACGCCTAACGAATACTAGCTAACCGGCGGCCCGCTGCGCGGCCGAAGGCCCGCACACGGGACGTCCGCGTTGAGCGACGGGTTAGGCGTACCTGGCATGGCTAAGGTGCGGCCACTTGACTGAACGTTTTGAGCACAATGGCGCGATCTTCTTCTTCGGCGATGGCCGCCATAGCTACTACTGCTTGTTGATAGGCAGCCTGGTGCTGCGCCGGATCGCCAGCAGCGTGTGCGGCGTGGGCATGTACAGCGTGAGTAAATGCGACCTCCCAGTCGGGCGTATCCGCGTTGCGCAAGAAGTATTCGCGCATTTCGCGGGAATAGGCAAGTGACGTAGCGCCGTGGCCAAGCAAGGCATGGACCTCGGCAAGGAGCATTGTCGCTCGCATGCGATTGAGCTCGGTGCCGACGAGCGCCCAATGCCACGCCGAAGCATGCGCAAGGTTAAGCATCTCGCGGTCCTTCGCAAGATCGCGAGGTTCAACCGCGAGCTGCCACGCGCGATTGTTCGCTTGCGTCGCAAAGTGGCGATGCCAAGCCGCAGGATCCAAGTTATCCGGTAACCGTGCCATGGTTTGAGTTGGTACGCCTAACGAATACTAGCTAACCGGCGGCCCGTGCGGGCGCGAAGCGCCGCACACGGGACGTCCGCGTTGAGCGACGGGTTAGGCACCACCTACTGCCTCAGGATTGGATGGAAGGATAACCTTTCCTGCGGCGTCCTTCAGCACGAGAGTGTCGCCAACGGCGTCGAGCCACCAACCCTTCATGCGTTGCTGCCATTTGGGCGAAAACGAGAACCAAATGCCACGTATTTCTACGCGGGACTCGATCGGAACATCTTCGCGCGAATAAACGCCGGGAATCAGATTGCACTGGAGCGACGGGGAGTCTCCGCCGTGACGCTCCAACGCGAGATCGTGGAGATTGCTATCGCTCGCGTCAGGATCGATAGCGCGAAGCATCGCGTAAGGGGGTAACGTGGCCCGTGCCGACTGCACGAGGCTAATGATTGGGGATTCGATCGGCGAACCGGCAAGCTCGCGCTGAATCCTGGAGTAGGCGGCATCGGTGATCGTTAGCGAACACATGGTGGTGCCTAACGAATGCAAGCTAAGGGGCTACCCGGTGCGGTGGCGAAGCCACGCACCTTGGAGTCCCCTTGAGCGCCGGGTTAGGCGTCATAGCTTTTTGCCAATTGCTGTGCGTCGGGTTTCGCCACTGTCACGACCGTGAACCATCGCGACGGACTCATCGAGATACCGGCGAGGAAGCGACTTGCAGATTCGCAGCTTCGCTGAATATAGGCCGCCCAAGGTTCCCCCGACACGATATCGCAATGCCAATTGTCATATGTATGTGACAGGGAGGCGCCGGCCTGCTTGAAAAGGTCCCCGCCCAGGATGGCCCAACTGCCTTGGCGCAGGACATCGATTACTTCCGCGGCGATATCAATTGGCCACGCTGTCTCGTCAATTCCCATGCTTTGAAGAGAAACGCCTTTTTCGCGGATGGCTGCAGGCAACTGCGATATCCACTGGCGATCCGTGTCCATGATCATGACGCCTAACGAAATTAGCTAACCGGCGGCCCGGTGCGCGCGCGAAGCGCCGCACACGGGACGTCCGCGTTGAGCGACGGGTTAGGGCGCACCGCAATTGAGGGCAAGCTAGACCTCTGAGTCAAGGCTAACGCCGCAGCCAGGACAAAACAAGAACCGCTGAGACTTGCATTTTGAGTAGAGGCCGGATGCGGGCGTGGAAACTAGCCTAACGCGGCAACGCGGGCACCTAAGCGTGAAGAAAGGCGCCCAACTTGCGCCAATGAACGTGAGAAAGAGCGGCGCCTCCAACAGATAAATGAGCGGCGGTTTGCAGGTTACGCCAACGACAACCATAGCAACAAATGATGCAATTACGATCCACGTGCTGATGCGTGAGCGACGAAGCAGATAGTCGCGGATCGTCAAGTGCGCCCTAACGAATGCAAGCTAAGAGGCTACCCGGTGCGGCGGCGAAGCCGCGCACCCGGGGAGTCCCCTTGAGCGCCGGGTTAGGCGGCACAACGAATGGATGCAAAGCGAACCACTTCAAACATTTGCGGGCCAAGCCAAACTGTAAACCAACCAAATGCAAACAGAACGACTGCTTGGCTGCCGATGACGACGGCAAGCCACGGGCCACGATAAATGCGAGTGCGAAAGAAAACATCGGTTCCCGGAGGCGGAAACTGTCTGAACCGAATTGTCTTCCACATTCGGCGAACCAGCCAGAGTGCAACAACGACAAATAACACCGCCTCGCCAAGGAACATGCCTTTGTTCCAGCTAAGCTCGTCGCAGGGCGACATTGATCGAACAAACGGAAAGACGACAAACTCGCCGATCGCCAGGACCAGTGCGCCAAGCACCAGACCGGCAAGTAGTCGGATTCTCGCGCTTGAGGTTGGCTCGAGATACTCGACTGCCACGTGTGCCGCCTAACGAAACCAGCTAACCGGCGGCCCGATGCGAACGCGAAGCGCCGCATCCGGGACGTCCGCGTTGAGCGACGGGTTAGGCCCCAAAGGTTTGGATGCGCACCTTGGCAACCAAATTGCTATCCCTCGCGGCATGCGCCCGACCTTTGCGGCACAGAGCCACACGCTGCAGCGCCAAATAGCACAGGCACCGCAAACAAGGGCCCAATCGAACAGAAGTGAGCCCTCCGCAAATAAGAATGCCCCGATGGCGCTACCGATCCAGATCGCAATACAGATGGTAGCGACGAGCCGGACGTAACGAGGGGAGCGCTCTGCGGGTTCCATGTTCGTGGGGCCTAACGAAATGAGTTGAGCGGCGCGCCGCGCCGACCTGCACCAGAACCAACCCGTATACCGGCGCGTCCGCTCGAACGATGGGTTAGGCCTGGCCCGGCACTAAGAACGCTGGTTGTTCCGGCACCGACACGCGACATGTGCCTCCTCGATGCGCTGCCTTGGCGATGGCCTAGACCATCCTCACCGCGAAGCGTTTGTGCAAACGACGCACCAAGCTCGCTTGTACGGCGTTTGCAAAACGCTTCGCAAATTAGCATTTTTTTGGAGTTCACGCGATCAACCGAATGGCTGAGGCTGGGAGTGCTCGGATGGCTTTTGATCCAAGCAGCCATTCGTTGGTATTCCGGAGCTAGGCCTAACGAAATTAGCTAACCGGCGGCCCGGTGCGGGCGCGAAGCGCCGCACACGGGACGTCCGCGTTGAGCGACGGGTTAGGGCGCATGGAACTCGGCTTTGATGGGAGATGACAAAAGACGGTGAATTAGCCAAGCGAAGACCGCCGACGTGCCGATAGCAACGACGTATGAGCCGATCCGCATAATCAGGATTCCGACTTCCATCTGTCGCGCGAAATCGGCCGGCGCATGAGGTGGTGGCTGACGCATGAAGTCGACCATTTGGTACTGAATCCACAGGCCTCCGAGGTTCCAGACGATTCCGATTAGGAACAACACAACAAGAATTATTCGCGCCCAATTTTTGCGCCGAAGCAGTCCAACACCGGCGACAAGAGCCACGAGCGAAAGAAGCCAAAACGCAACAACAAATAGCTGCATCTTCGAGAAAAGAAATCTCGCGGCAGGAGGAAAATTTTCGATACCGCGCGGGATTTGATCGCTTGTCCAAAATTCATCACTTGGCATAAGAAATGTCATGGCTGCCGCCTGCATTATGCCGACGATCGTGGCGAAGCCCGCCCCAATGATAAATAGCCACGCCAATACAGTAATGAACGTCGACCTAGCGGGCGAAGGTGCGATCGCGGTTGTAGCTTGGGGCGATGTGTCCATGGAAATGCGCCCTAACGAATACTAGCTAAGGGGCTACCCGGCACCGTGGCGAAGCCACGCACCCGGGGAGTCCCCTTGAGCGCCCGGTTAGGCGCACTAGACCGTGCCATAGGCGAGGCCGGAAAAGATGGGGTGGCCATGGCGACTGCGGGATACGGCGGGCCTTGACGAATAAAGGACTCAAACGGCGGCGGGTCCGCGACAGACCAACACCAGCGATCGGATTTGCCGACGTCCGCAAACTCGGGAGAAGGGGTAAACAACAAGGTGAGACTAAGTTGGTGAATGTCAAAATCCGAGCCGCCACCGCGCCGAATCAATTGGCGAGTGAGGTTGAACTCAAAATGCTCGCCCTTCCCCCAGTTGTAGATGCCCCACTGGTAGAGAAGCGCGTCACCGCGTTCGGACGCCACATCAAGACACCGAACGGTGCGGTAGAACTCGACCATCGAAGAGACTGCGTCGGGAGCGGCCATTGAAGATAGGGCGAGGCCGCGCTGTTCAATGAAGCGCTTGAAATCGGTCTCGGCGTCGCGGATTCGCACTAGTGGGCCTAACGAAACAAGCTAACCGGCGGCCCGCTGCGTGGGGCGTCAGCCCACGCATGCGGGACGTCCGCGTTGAGCGACAGGTTAGGCGCCGCAATTTCACGGAGTTGAAACACGTTGCCCTCGGGGTCGCACGCGTTGCGAACATTGAACCCAGGGCCAGCCCATTGTTCAGAAACACCAATCCTCCCAGGTTTGCGACGACTGCAGCGGCCGCATCGATGGTTGGGACCTGAAGAAGAATTTCATCGCCGAATTTTCGCAGCCTTTGGGGCGGGAGAAGTAATTGTGATTGATTTGCGATGGCGGGCGGAATTGCATGAACCACAAGCTGGACGTCCGGGGACGTAAGCACGACCAGATCCGCGGAAGGTTGAACTCGACTCATGCCAAGAACCACCTCATAGAAGGAGGCAAGTGTTGCAGGTCCTTGGCGTACAGAAAAAGGCCGGCGCGTGCTGGACCCGACACGTGCGCCCTAACGAAATAAGCTAACCGGCGGCCCGCTGCGCGGGCGAAGCCCCGCACGCGGGACGTCCGCGTTGAGCGACGGGTTAGGCGGCATGCTTGTGCCTGAATTGTTCAGCATGCGGTGCTCTTGGCTTCGGTATTAGAGGGGGCTTCGGGTGTTCCGCTACCGAATCCGGCATAGGGGAAGCCCCGTAGTCGAGCGCGAAAACGCGGTTGCCGAGGCGCCCAAAGTCTGCTGGTTTGGGTCTCTGATGTTCGTGTCGGGGATAGTGACCGTGTGTGGCGGTCGACCACATCGTCGAAGGTGACGCGGGCTGCGTCGCCGTTGGCTGATGACCACAACTAATCCAATGGGATCTGCGAAAACGATGTGGGTCAGAGATTATCCCAGCCGAAGATGGGTCGCCAGTGATACCACATTTCGCGCTCTCCAGCGATTGCAGCGAAGTCCACGGATTAAATTTCGCAGCCGCGGAATCTTTTGACTGCGAAGGCCCCAACTAAGAAGACCTGTCGAAAACGCCCCCCGTGGCATGGCGCCTAACGAAACTAGCTAACCGGCGGCCCGCTGCGTGGGGCGTCAGCCCCGCATGCGGGACGTCCGCGTTGAGCGACGGGTTAGGCGCCATGCTTGTGCCTGAATTGTTCAGCATGCGGTGCCTTGCTTCGATAATAGGTGCGGCGTTCCGCTACCGAATCGGCATAGGGAAGCCCGTAGTCGAGCGCGAAAACGCGGTTGCCGAGGCGCCCAAAGTCTGCTGGTTTGGTCTCTGATGTCGTGTCGGGATAGTGATCCGGTGTGGCGGCGACCACATCGTCGAAGGTGACGGGCTGCGTCGCTCGTGGCATGACCACAACTAATCCAATGGGATCTGCGAAAACGATTGGGCAGAGATTATCCCAGCCGAAGATGGGTCGCCAGTGATACCACATTTCGCGCTCCCAGCGATTGCAGCGAAGTCCACGGATTAAATTTCGCAGCCGCGGAATCTTGACTGCGAAGGCCCCAACTAAGAAGACCTGTCGAAACGCCCCCCGTGGCATGGCGCCTAACGAATACTAGCTAAGGGGCTACCCGGTGCGCGGGCGAAGCCCCGCATCCGGGGGTTCCCCTTGAGCGCCGGGTTAGGGCGCATTGCGTTGCTCAACCCAAACAGTTTCGTTTGGATGATGCTGAATAACCGTGGCGATGGCGCGCTCTATGGTTCCCGTGTCGGCACCAGAAAGTGGAAAGATAAAGCGCGAAATCTTAACGCCACTCTCCCCGGCTTGATTGTATTCCGCGTCTTCGAGGCCGTCCGGAGCCCACCCAAACAGCGGCACCGGAAGCGCGGGCCAACGCAATGACCTCTCGTGCGGCATTTGGCGAAAGCGCGAGGTAAACCACAGTGCGCCCTAACGATTTAGCTAACCGGCGGCCCGCTGCCGGGGCGCAGCCCCGCATGCGGGACGTCCGCGTTGAGCGACGGGTTAGGCGCCATGCTGAATGATAGGGCACGACCAACACCGACGATGACGCCAACCGCGAAACCGAGAGGGCCAAAGACAAATAGAGCGCCCAGAGGCCCCGTTGAGGCGCCAGTGAGAAACGAAATTACGATTGCGCCGATAAATGCAATAGTCGCTGCGCCGATTGCCCAACTGAACACTTGGGCAGCGTAAGCGAGAGAACTCATGGCCCGTGAGTATTGTGAGAGCCGAAGCCAAACGAGCCCGACAACAGCGATACCCATGGCCACGAGTGGGCACCAGAATAAGAGTTGGATTGGCTCGGCGAACATTGGTTGGGCGCCTAACGAAATTAGCTAACCGGCGGCCCGCGGCGTCGGGCGTAAGCCCACGCATGCGGGACGTCCGCGTTGAGCGACGGGTTAGGCGCCAGGATTGCGTATAACCTTTTGTATTGCTCATAGTGATCGGCCCAGTCATCCAAGTTCTCGGCAAGCATCGTCTTGAACTCCGCGGTGAAATATTGAATGGCTTCCTCTCGCGCCTTTCGAAATGATGCCTCGTCATCGGTATCTGCCGCCACGACGAATGCATTGAATCGGGCCGCCGCGTACAGCAATGCGGCGCTAACCTTTCCTCTGGCAACGGTGACGGATGCTCATTTGCGCCGATGATGAACGAGTCAGCAACATCCCAGAACTGGCGATCGGGCGGGGTTTTGCTCATGGCGCCTAACGAATTAGCTAACCGGCGGCCCGACGCGCGGGCGCAGCCCCGCACTCGGGACGTCCGCGTTGAGCGACAGGTTAGGCCTAATTAACCGTGCCATAGGCGAGCGCTGAGGAGATAGGCACAGCCACAGCGACTGCAATATATGGCGGACCTTGGCGAATGAAGGATTCAAACGGTGGCAGGTCGGCAACCGACCAACACCAGCGATCGGATTACCGATATCCGCGAACTCGGGTGAGGGGGTAAACAACAAGGTAAGGCTGAGCTGGTGAATGTCAGAATCCGCAGCACCACCGCGCCGAATCAATTGGCGAGTAAGGTTGAACTCAAAATGCTCGCCCTTTCCCCAATTGTAGATTCCCCACTGATAGAGAAGAGCGTCGCCGCGTTCGGGCGCAGCGTCAATACACCTAACCTTGCGGTAGAACTCGACCATCGAGGAAACTGCGTCAGGAGCCGCCATTGAAGATATGGAGAGGCCGCGCTGCTCAATGAAACGCTTGAAATCGGTCTCGGCGTCGCGAACTCGCATTAGTAGGCTTAACGATAAGGTAACCGGCGCGCCGGCAGGATGCACGCCAAGTAGAAGGCATGAACCGGCGCGTCCGGTTGACCGCAAGGTTAGGCCTGCGGGTCATATTGGGCGAAGCGTGAACCAGACAACGTAGAACGCAACCAAAAGAGAAACGATTGCCCCGGTCCGGGCAAAACGCGAAATGGTCCCGAAAAAGTCGACAACGATTTCAAACCCAATCTCAAGAGCGATGCCAAGGGGTATGACGGCGATCCACATCCACGTCCACTTGTTCTGGGGAGTGACTGCCGCGAGTAGAGCAGCGCTGGCAGCGCCAACCCCCGCGGCAACTACAACCGCAACACCAGTCACGATCAAGCTCGGCAGCTTAGCGCGACCAGTAGGCGTAGTGTGCTCCGACACGGGGCAGGCCTAACGAATACAAGCTAAGGGGCTACCCGGTGCGGCGGCGAAGCCCCACATCCGGGGAGTCCCCTTGACGCCGGGTTAGGCCGCACACCAAAGATGAACGGCGAGACGTGGAACGAAGCCATGACGCGCCACGATAACGCCGGGCAGCGCGTGATGCAAACGCGACGATGGATGAGGCTAA